>NZ_AP039366.1:0-425000 GCF_055385905.1 Desulfovibrio sp. GTC20076
AAGCCCTTGTGGCGCGCCGCCGGGAAAGGGCCGGGGCTGTGCTTGAAAAATCGCTCAGGCTGCTCTATCTGCACTGGGCCGAAGAATGCGCCGATGCGGCCGTTCGGCAGGCCTATCTGGCCGCAGCCGGGGGGCGTTTCGGCCTCGGCGGGGACGGCGGGCAACAGGCGGAGTGTATACGCGTCTGACTTGGCCTGCGCCAGTGCATCACGCCAGCACGCTTCACACCGGACGGCAGCGGCGGAATGCGTGTCGCCCGGGGCCTGTCAAAGCGCGGCCGACCGGTGTTTGCCGGCATTGTTCTGCTGCCGGGGCAGGCACCCCGCAGTCTGGCTGCACCGGATCTGCGGCCCTGCGATGTTGTGCCGTGGCGAGGCTCAGCGCCTTGCGCCCTGCGGCATGTCCGGCATATCCAGAGGGTCAAAGTGCAGGTCAAGGGCCGGGTCCACGGCAGCAGCCCCGGCAGTGGGGCGGCCGGGGGCATGGGCTGCGGGCGGGTCGAAGCTCAGGTGCAGCAGCGGATCATCGGCGGTATCGGCAGCGCGGCCTTCATGCGCAGGCGTGAGCCTGGCGGCCCGCGTCTGGCCAGAAAAATTTTCCAGCGGGTCTGTGCCATGAATTTTTTCTGTGGGTACAGCCTGCGGGCGGGACTGATCCGCCAGGGGGCGGGCGTCCGGCCCGGCGTCAGCGGGGCTGGTTCCGTCCAGATGGTCCAGGCGGGATTCCATGGCGCGCAACAGCACCCGCAACTGCGCGTGCTCGTCGCGTAACTGCGTTACCAGCCGTTCCTGGCCGCGCAGCATATACACAAGCACGGCGAGAATGCCGAAAAAACACAAAAAGATGAAAAGCATTATGGAAAACATGAAAGGCCTCCAAAAGTACGGGCCGGGAATCCCCGGCCACGTAGGGCCGTTATATACGTTCGCCCGCGCCGGGGCAAGGAGCTTTTATGGCTGCCCAACATATTGAGCCGCATCTGGTCATGGCCGATGAGCAGGGGAATATCTATGATGATGAGCGCCTGCTCATGGTCTGCCGCCGCGGTGCGCAGTGGGGCCTGCCACGGCCGGATGAACTTATGCCCCTGCCGGAAGAAAGTGAATTCTTTCTGCTGCCGGGGCGTCAGGCCGTGGGCCTTGACCCGGACAGCGGCGAGATAGTCCAGCCCGAGGGCGAGGCCCAGCTTGCAGTGGCGGCTTTTGCCGCTCCGGCGCACACCATTTCGGCGCATCCCGCCTATACCAGCGGTCCCGGCGCGCCTTTGCTGCCCCTGTTTGCCTATGGAGCCGTGGGTTTTGCGCGAGGCCGCTTTTATGTCTGCGCGCGCAGGGTTGATGCCGATCAGCGTCAGGTTTTTAGCCGCATTCCGCGACACCGTATAGAGCAGGGCGCGCGCAGGCTGCTGCGGGACTACCCCGGCAACCGCCTTGTCCGGCATATTCTGGACAACTGCGTGGCCCGTTATGACTGCCCGGCGGCCCGCAATTTTGCCTTGGGCCGTTACGAAGCGCCCCTGCCCACCTCCCGGGCCTGCAACGCCCGCTGTGTGGGCTGTATTTCGGCCCAGGAAAAGGATTCTCCTGTGGCCGTGACCCCTCAGTGCCGGCTGGCTTTTACGCCGGATCCGAGGGAAGTGGCCGAGGTCATGCACATCCATGCCGGGCGTGAAAGCCGCGCGCCCATCTATTCTTTCGGTCAGGGGTGTGAGGGTGACCCGCTCATGAATGCGGACCTGCTGGAAGAAAGCATACGCCTCTTCCGTTCCAGCGGCGGCGCGGGAACCGTCAACTGCAACACCAACGCCTCGCGGCCGCAGGCTGTGGCCCGCCTGGCAGAAGCCGGGCTGACCAGCATGCGGGTCAGCCTTAACAGCGCCCGTCCTGTTCTGTATGAGCGCTATTACCGCCCGGTGGACTACTGTTTGGATGATGTGAAAGAATCCATACGCGCCGCCAGAAGCCGCGGAATTTTTGTGGCCCTGAACCTGCTGTTCTTTCCCGGCATCACAGACACGGAAGAAGAGCTTGACGCCCTGGCGCGGATGGTGGGCGAAAACGGTGTGAGCATGATACAGTGGCGCAACCTCAACATTGACCCCGAATGGTACTTCAGGCTCATGAACGGGGGCGAAGGTTCCGGCGGCGGGCGGCTTGAGTTTTCGCCCAGCATGGGGCTGACGCAGTTCATGAAGCGGTTGAAAAAGCTTTGTCCCTGGCTGCGTTACGGCTATTTTAACCCGTATGTGGGAGACAGGGCCGAACTTGAGGCGCCTGCGCCCGGTGACTGGAGCATGCCCGCGCCCCGTGCCAAAGAAGGGGCCCTGGCACCCGGTGAAAGTGCGGACGGCAACGCGGGTAGCGCTGCAGGCGAGCCTGTTGCAGGCGAAAATTCCTGAGTGCTTTTTTGTTTTTTGTGAGCGCGATCACAGAATTGTGCACACATTTTCATATGGTAAAGACGCTGGCTGGCCGGCGTCTTTACTGTTTCAGGCCTTCATCTCTGCATAGGTCGCTTGCCGTGCAGCACAAACCGGGCCGGAAGTGTGCTCCCGAGGGAAAAGTTTGTATTTTCGGCTGCATGGTCTTGACATGGGAGTGGAAGGTATTTATCTCAGTTGAAAATGAATTTCATTTTATAATTGTCCGGCCATAGCCGGAAGGAGCGTATCATGAGCAAGGTTTTGATTCTCTTTGGTTCCAGCACCGGCAATACGGAAAGCATCGCGCAAAAGCTGGAAGAGCTTGTAGCGGCTGGCGGGCATGAAGTGACCCTGCTGAATGCCGCCGAAGCGTCGGCCGACAATCTGGCAGACGGTTATGACGCCGTGCTCATGGGCTGCTCGGCTTGGGGCATGGAAGATCTGGAACTGCAGGATGACTTTGCCCCCCTGTTTGACGAAATGGAAAACATGGGCCTCAAGGGCAAGAAGCTGGCCGCCTTTGCCTCGGGTGATATGGAATATGAGCATTACTGCGGCGCGGTGCCTGCCATTGAAGAAAAGGCCAGGGGGCTGGGCGCGGAAGTCATCTGCGAAGGCCTCAAGATAGAAGGTGATGCCTCCAGCGATCCGGATGCCGTGAGCGCCTTTGCCGAAGACGTGCTCAAGAAGCTGTAGGCGTCGGCAGGCCTGACCGTATCGGCCGTTCGCGCGGCGATACGCGGTGGGCGGAGCCACAGGCGTCGTCAGACCCAGGCACCATCCTGCGGCGAAAAAACTTCGGATGTCCCGAAGATGGGGCCGTACGGCAGACGGCCCTTCGCAAGGCCCGGAACTTTTTTTGAGGTTCCGGGCCTTGTTCCGTAAAAAAAATATAATTCCGCGCTGGCATCGCGGCTCAAGTCATGGCAACATGAGTTCAGAGCGGATGGATTTTGTTCTTTTGCAAAGTCGCTTTCCGGTATTCCGTCACGGCATCCCGATGTGGATGGCGAGGTATGTGCCGGGCCTGCATGGCGGGCATCCGTTCCGGCAGCCGCCGGAGCATGCTCAGGGTTGAAAATGCTCCAGTCATGGCGGGGCTTGCCATGACGGCAATTGTTGTGCAAAAAGCGAAACCTTGTTGGCGCGGAGTCCGCGCCGGACAGCTTTCAACAAAAGAGACATGCCAATGCCCATTCTGGTTTGCGGCGGAGCCGGATATATCGGCTCCCACAATGTGCGTTCCCTGTTGGCGCGCGGTGAAGAAGTCGTTGTCATAGACAATTTTTTTACCGGTCACCGCGCTTCATTGCCTGACGGCGTTACCCTGTACGAAGGAGATATTCGCCAGGGCGAACTGCTGGACAGGATTTTTTCCGAACACCGGGTGGATGCCGTGCTGCACTTTGCCGCCAGCTCGCTGGTGGGCGAGAGCATGGAACAGCCGCTGAAATATTTTCACAACAATGTCCACGGCATGCAAAGCCTGCTTGAGGCTATGGTGCGCAACCATGTGGACAAGATCGTATTTTCCTCATCCGCGGCTGTTTACGGCGAACAGGACAATGTACCCATCAGCGAAGATGCGGCCCTCAGCCCCACCAATCCCTATGGCGAAAGCAAGCTCATTATGGAGCGCATGATGCACTGGGTGGGCAAGGCGCACGGCATACGTTTTGTGAGCCTGCGCTACTTCAACGTGGGAGGTGCCTGGCCCGGCGGTATTATTGGTGAAGACCACAGGCCGGAAAGCCACCTCATTCCTCTCATCCTGCAGGTTCCGCTGGGCAGGCGCGAAACCGTGACCATCTTCGGCAATGACTATCCCACGCCCGACGGTACGTGTATTCGCGACTATATCGGCGTTATGGATCTGGCGGATGCACACATGCGCGCCCTGGACTACCTGCGTGCGGGCGGCGGCAGCGAGGTATGCAATCTTGGCAACGGCAAGGGTTTCAGCGTGCGCGAAATGGTCGCCGCTGCCTGCCGGGTGACAGGGCACGACATCGGCGTGACCATGGCCACCCGCCGTTATGGCGATCCGGCCCGGCTGGTGGCCTCGGCCGACCGTGCCAGGGAACTGCTGGGGTGGGAAGCCAGGGCGGGTATTGACGACATCATTGCTTCCGCCTGGGAATGGCATAAAAATCATCCTGACGGCTTTTCTGCCTGAGGCCTGCGCGGCCTTGCATAAAAACGGCAACATTGCGCCTGCTCCGTTTTTTCGGGGTGGGCGCACTGTTTTTGCCTCCGTTTGTCTCCGCGCCGCGCAGTCCGGTACTGAACGGGCTTTGATCCGCTGCTGCCCGGAGTGGAGGACCAGCAGGCCGTCCGGCGCGATGGCATCACCATGCAGCTTTGAGTGGCAGGTGAGCTTGAGCAATGTATGCGTGGGGGAATGCCCGCCCGCGCTGCCGGCGGGGTTACTTCGCCAGAACAATTGTAAAGAGTGTCGCCCGCACGGCCCGGCCTGCATGCTGTCGGATGCGGCAAGGCATTGACCGTAAACGCAGAGGCCTTATTTATAGAAAGAACTGAGAGGCAATTATGCGCCAACGTGTCTTTTTTCTGATTCTGACCGCATGGCTGCTCTGCGGCGCTTTTGTCCCGGCCGCAGCGGATTGCGCTGCTGCCGGGCCAGTTGATGCAGCTTTACCGGAGACTGCCATGAAACCATCTTTTCCCATGCCGCCCCTTTCCGGACCGGAAGCGGACATTATTTTGCGTAAAGCCACGGAAGCCCCGTATTCCGGGCAATATACCAACAAACGCGAAGCCGGGACCTATGTGTGCCGCCAGTGCGGCACGCCTCTTTACAGCTCGCGCGACAAGTTTGAATCCGGCTGCGGCTGGCCCAGCTTTGACGACGAACTGCCCGGTGCGGTGCGCCGCCAGCCCGATGCGGACGGCAGAAGGGTGGAAATTGTCTGTGCAAACTGCGGCGGGCATCTGGGGCATGTTTTTGCGGGCGAGGGTTTCACCGCCAAGAATACCCGGCATTGCGTCAACTCGCTGTCCATGTCCTTTTATCCGGCAGGCAGCCCGGAAGAGGCGCTGGCCCGGTCCGCCCCGCAGGGTTGTACGGCCACCGCCATCGTGGCCGGAGGATGTTTTTGGGGAGTGGAAGATGCTTTCAGAAAGATGCCGGGCGTATGCGCCGCTGTTTCCGGCTATACCGGAGGCCGTACGCCGGACCCGACCTATGAGGCCGTGTGCGGCGGCAATACCGGACACGCCGAGGCAGTGCGCGTGAGCTTTGACCCGTCTGTGGTCAGCTACGAGCAGATTTTGCGCCGTTTTTTTGAAATCCACGATCCCACGCAGCTTGATCGCCAGGGACCGGACGTGGGCGATCAGTACCGCTCGGCTGTATTTTTTCTTGATGCGGAGCAGGAAGCCGTGGCGCGCAGCCTTATGAGCCGCCTGCGCGAACTGGGATACGATGTGGTGACACGGCTTGAACCGGCCGGGCCGTTTTACATGGCCGAAGAGTATCATCAGCGTTTTGCAGAACGCACGGGGCGGGGACGCTGCCACATGCCCGTACCGCGCTTTGACATACCCGCCGGGGGCGGCGGTGGCGCGTTGCGGAAGTGAAAACAGTACGGCGGGCCGCAGTGCGGCCCGCCGTATATCTGAACAGAGCTTTGCCGGGGGATTCTTACAGTGCGCTGGCGGCTGCGGGGGAGAGGCGCACTCTACCGGTGCTGTGATGTGCCGTGGCGAGCGATGTAAAAAATTCTGAAAACATGTTCTCATACAGGACATGATCCGGGCAGCCCCGAAATGGGATTGCCCTATTTTTTCAGCTTCAGGTTGGGCGGCACAAGCTTGATGTATTTGTCTGTGGCGTAGCTGGCCGTACCGGCGTACATCGCCTCGTCCTTGCCCAGATGACCCAGGTCGGCGAAGAAACGGGCAATGGCTTCCAGCTTTTTCTGCACTTCACTGCGCCCGGTAGCGGTGTCGAAATCTGCCTGCTGCTCGGCCAGGTTGAAGACCTTGTGGCTTTTCATGTCGCGCAGCATAAGCTCATCGTCAAAGTCTTTTCCGGCCCACTCCAGGTAAAAACGTCGATAATCCTGAAGAAAGCTTTCAGGATTTTTGCTCTGGTACTCGTCAACGGCCCTGAAGTAGACTGTAAGGAATTTAACAGTGATTTCAGGGTGTTCATTGGCATATGCCGTGTCGGCCACAATATAGGTGGGGCTGTCCCTGCCGCAGTCCTTCAGGGTTGCGGCAAGAGCGCCGCCCTTGTTCAGGGCCAGATACAGCTGCGGTGCCCACAGGGCCACGCCGTCGCCGATATGGTTTTCAAAACTGGCGACCACAAGGCCCTGCATCATGTCGCGTATGATGACGTCGCTGTCCTGAAGGCCCAGTACGCGCAGCCAGGACGAAAGCGCATAGTGCGCGGAGCTGAGGTCTGAAACCAGAAAGGTTTTACCGCGCACGGTATCCGGGCTGCCGAGAACTTCGGGGTATTCCTTGTTCCAGCCCCTGACGGCCGCTATGGGGCTGTTGGCATGCACCACAACGCCGTTGGCTGCGGATTCGTCCACACCTGTGGCAATGGCCACGACATTATTGTGCAGGTTGCCCATTACAGCCGGGACTGTTCCCATACCGGCGTAGACCCATGCCCCTGTGGGCTGGGCATCAAGTATTTCTTCACCGGAATCGTACTGTCTGATTTCTATGTCCAGCCCGGCTTCTTTGTCCCACCCCTTATCTTTGGCATACCAGATAAGAAATGTTTCAAATTCGTCCATCCAGGCAGTGGGCACGCGCACCAGGCGCGAGGCTGCGGCTCCGGATGCCGCCAGATGCAGCAGCATGAGCACTGCGACAGCCAGAGAAATGTATTTTTTTATATTACGCATGCCTTTTCTCCTGAAGTCCGAAGGGGGCGGGAAGCAGAAACGGTGTTACGGCCCGGCCTGTGGATGCCGCCCGGGGTGGGCGGTCCATAGGTTTTGAATATGTTTATCTGTTTTTTATCCCTTCGGCAATGTAAAAACCGATAGATGGGCATGGCCTGGCCGTCTGCCGCGCATGGCTGCCGTCTGTGCCGGGTACGCACACTCCGCAGCCCGACCACGCTGGAGCCTGTGTCCGTTGCATGCGCATGCTGGGCTGCCGCAAGCGGCTACAGGCAGTCGCAGAGGGTTTTTTCTCTTAATGACTTGAGCCGGATGCCTCCATGCATCAATTCGCCGCGCAGTTCACGCAGGCGCCGTTCCAGCCCCGCAGGAACATTTTTGCCAGCCGCAGCTTTGAAGGGGGCCATGTCTGTAATGTCCACACCGCCATTTTGCAGGTCGCGTACCAGAATTTCCTTGCCCTTGAAATTGCCCGAAGTGGCCGCTGCCACTAGGTCGTATACCGCGGTGTCGGCTTTTTTGACGATAGAAGTGATCACCCGGCCGGGCAGCCTGTTGTCCTGGTTATTGTCCAGCCCAACCACATAGGCTCCGCGGGCGGCGGCTTCATCCATGGCAGGTCCGTTGCCTGCGCCGCAGGCCAGCACCAGTACATCCGCCCCCTGATCCAGCAGTTGGCGGGCCGCCTCGCGTCCGGCTGCGGCATCGGTAAAGGAGCCGGTAATCTTGTTGATGACGCGCACCTCCGGATCCACAAGGCGGGCGCCCTCTACAAAGCCGTTGAGCAGTGAGCGCATGGCGGGTACATCCTCGCCCGAAAGCCAGCCGATGATTCTGTCGGCATTGATGCCGGGCAGGGCGGTTTGCGTGGTGAGCATGGCTGCGGCCGTTCCGGCAAGGTATGCCGCCTGTTCATCGGCAAAGGTGATGCACATGATGTTGGGCGCGCGTATGCCTGCGTCAATACAGCCGAACATGGTGCGTCGGAAATTGGCGGCGTTGTTGCGCAGGCTTTCGTGCATACGGTCTGAGGCCACAAGAACCAGATCGTGGCTTGTCGCGGCCTGTTGAAAAAAATCTTGCAGCGCGGCTGCATCGGCTTGCGGCGGGGCCACGAGCACATCGGCCCGTACCGGCAGGTCACGGCGGGCGCGCTCAAGGCCGCGCAGCAGGGCATCGTTCCAGCCGTTGTCGCCGCCGGGATGCTCCAGCAGCAGGGCCACGCGCAAAGGATTTTCGGGCGTGGCCGGGGCAGGCGGTCCTGAAGGGGCGGCCGCGGCTTCTCCCGCCCCAAGGATACAAACGGTAAAAAACAGGAGCAGGCGGAAAAACGCCGCTACAGACAAGGCGTGTGCAGAAAAACGGATTTGGCAGTAGTGCATGGGATTCCCGGAAAAGTCTGAATTGAATGGGTTTGACTTTTACAGCATACGTCCACGCTGTCAGGTCCGCAAGTACGTCATACGGCTGTGCGGCGGCAGGACACAGGACGGACCGGCACCAGGCGGCAGCGGGGTCGTAAGGGGACTGTTGGAATGGTATGATTTTACGGAAACGATGAACGGTATTTTTTTACTTTTGCAGCGCACGTCTTATGTGGGAGATGTGCGTTTCGGCCTTTGGGGCGGCACACATTGAGGCTTTTTGCCGCATGGCTGGCGGTTGCCCCGGCAGAACGCAAAATTACTCATGGATCCGCACCCCCCTGCGCTTGACGAGATATGTGAAATAATGGACAATCAAATTACCGAATTTGAATGAGTATTTTGAAAGGCAAGATAGCTCTGCATTTTTTTACATAGCTCTTAACTTGTGCGAGGTTGACAAGCATGTCTGTGGAATCATTGCCCCGGTGGTTTAGTGTGGCTGCCATTGAGCGCGCCCTGGATCGTCAGGATGCCCCGGACGCCATTGAGCTTCGTGATATTCTTGATAAGTCCATGCAGATGGTTCCGCTGGACGCAGATGAAATTGTGGCTCTTATGCGGGTTGACGACCCCGTGGAGCATGAGCGCATCCTCGCTGTTGCTGATGAGGTCAAACAGCGGGTTTACGGGGACCGCATGGTTCTTTCCGCGCCGCTGCACCTTTCCAACCACTGCGGCAGCGAGTGCCTGTATTGCGCCAACCGCAGGGGAAACGGACAGATAGAACGCAAATACATGACATCGCCGGAAATGCGTGAAGCTGCGCTGCGCCTCATTCGTCAGGGGCACAAGCGTATTTTTCTGGTCAGCGGGCAACTGCCCAACGCCGATGTGGAATATCTGGCCGAGGCCATCAGCATTCTGTACACGGTATTTGACGGTGTGGGCGAAATCCACAGCGTCAATGTCAATGTGGGACCGCTTGAAAGCGCCCAGTACGAAACGCTGCTTGACGCCTATGTGGGAACCGTCCTCATCTATCAGGACACCTATCATGAGGCCAGCTACCGCGCGGCGCATGTGTCCGGCCCCAAAAGCGATTACGTCAGGCGTCTTGAGGCTCCTGACACCGCCTTTGCGGCAGGGGTGCCTGATGTAGGCATGGGGCTTCTGCTCGGCCTCGGCCCCTGGCGCTTTGACCTGCTGGCCCTCATCCAGCATGCGGCCCATCTGGAGCGGGTGTACGGCATGGGCTGTCGTACTGTAAGCCTGCACCGTATGCGTCCCGCCCCCGGCAGCCTTATGGAGGCTCCCTATCCGGTGAGCGATGCGGACTATCTGCGCTGCGTGGCCCTTGCGCGGCTGGCCCTGCCCTATGCCGGCCTTATCCTGACCACCAGGGAACCGTCCGGCCTCTGGCGCGACGGCTGTAATGCCGGTGGTTCGCAACTGCTTACGGGCAGCGTGGCAAATCCTTACGACGGCTGGTTTACCGCTTCAGGCCAGCAGGTTCCTTTTCCCTGTGGTGAAGATTGCCATGTGGATGAGGTCGTGCGTTTTCTGCTTGAAGAGGCCCGGCATCTGCCGTCCTTTTGCGCTGCCTGTCCACGCCTGGGCCGCAGGGGTGAAGAGTTCATTTCCATGGTGCGTGAATGCGGCATCAAGGGGCAGTGCGGGCCGAACTCGGCGGCGTCGTTTATGGAATTTCTGCTGCATTATGCCACCCCCTATACCCGCATGATGGGCGAACGCCTTTTGAAGGAAAAGCTGGACAGGATGCCCATTCACGAGCGCGGCGCTGCAGATCGCCTGCTCAAGAAGGTGCGGGCGGGCTGTATGGACGAGTTCATCTGACGGCATTTCGCCGCAGACTTTGCGATTACTGCGGGCTGCCGCGCGACAGCCCGGGGCCTCTGGCCGAAGCGTCCAGCCATTTATGGCTGGACGCTTCACATGGGGCATGGTCACGTTCTTCATTGAGCCTTGCCGCAACAGCTTTTCATGCATTTTTGCAGCCCGCCGCCGCAGGGCGCTATCGTGTTTTTTCCACAAGGCCTGGCTATTTGACGTGAACGCAGGGTCGGGGTAAGTGTTGTAAAAGGTTTATTTTAACTGTTGCGCTGCAATGGTTTTAAAGGAGTGTGTGGCGTGAGCTTCGTATGGCGTGGCATTTATTTTGACAAGCAGGACAGAGAGATACTTGTCCTCGTCAATCGCATTCTGGAATCCGATAATAATCATTCGGATACCTGCCTTTTCGACCCCAGCCTGCACCCGCACGGCATCAAGGAACTGGTGGCCTCACCTGTTTCGCGTATGGCCTATGCCGTCATCAACCTGCTGCGCAACCTTCAGGCAGGGCGCACACAGGCCAGAGACAGGCTGCTTGCCTTGCAGACGCTGTATGATGAAGTGTTGAATAGTGCGCATTCGTCTTTGCGACGCAATACTGCACGGGTGCTCATGCAGATTATGAAGAGTATCGTGCGCGCGCATGACAACCCTATGGAGCAGTTAAAGCTGGCTCACGACTTTCGCCGCACCGTACAAGGAACGCCGCGTATTGTGCGCCGCATGCTGGCCCGCTATCATTTGCCGGAAATGCCCGAGGCCTGGAACCAGATCGCCTTTGACGACCATGTGTACGACGCCAACACCAAGGGCCGTAAAAGCCCCACGCATCTTATAATGGACGCATGGATCAAGGGGCTGCGCTCCTTGACCGTGGCCTATGAATACTGGGTGCAGCCCGATGCAGCGCGCGAAATTTTGCGTGCGGCCGAAATTACGGGCATTGACGTGCGCATCGGCCTGGAATTTCAGGTTCCGTTTTACGGACGCTTTGTAAGCCTGTTCTGGATCCCGCGCGGCTTCAGCTCCAATGAGGATTTTCTGGAGTTTCTGCACAGCCCCAAGATGGCTGAAATGATGAAGCGGGGGCGCGAGGTGCTGCGCTGGCGGCGTGACCGGGTGCTCAATTGCCTTGCGCTCTGGAATGAACACCAGCGCGCCAAGATGGAAACCGCTTGGGAAGTGGAGGTTCCCGAACTGTCGGGCGAGGAGTTTTTGCGCATGGTGGGCCGTGGTCAGGCCAGCAGCCTGCATCTGGCCGAAGCGCTGCACCGCCATGTCCAGCCTTCGTTACGGCAGCGGGCCGCAAGGCTTGCCGAGCGCGACGATGCCACTGCCCGGGCTGAACTGGCGGTGCTCGAAACTATGGGGCCGGAGCATATCGCTGAAGAATGGCTGTCGGCCGCGCTGCATCCAGAACTGCCCGATCTGGACTGTCCGCCCCCGCAGGAAGAGATGCCGCACCTCATGCGTCTTTCAATACTGGAACTTACGCGGGAACTTGTGGAGCTTACGCCGGGCTACCGGCTGGTGCTGTGTACTTCTGGCCTGAGCGTGGAGGACGTGGCCGAACTCTTGTGGGATTCCAGGGGCAATATCACCCATCTGGAAATTTTTAACATGAAAAGCTGGATGGAGCGGCAGCAGGCCAACCTCAAGCCCATCAGCGAATTGCAACAGGCGCTCAACGAAGGCCTCGGCCCGCGCGTGAAGCAGATCATCCGGCAGATGGTGCGGCGTATGCGCACCGTTGACGAAGAACGGGCCGCCAAGTTTCGCGATATTTTGCATAACGTGCCAAAGTTGTGGGAACATTATCGCCACAAGCCCCTGGGATCTCGCCTGGGTACAAGTTCCGCAAGCCGTATTACCTACGGCATGGGTTTTGCCATCAAGGACACGCTGCCCAGAAAAGGCCGCCCGGCCCGCCGGTACAGGGGACGGCAGCTGTTTGAAATCCCCATCTGCTCACCGGTGGAAGAGGTGCTCAGCTATACCAAGCCGCGCAATCCCTCAATCTGGCAACGCGCGGCCAGGTGTCTGCGTTGGCTGCCCGGTTGCCGCCATCTGGGGCTTGAGTGCCGCAAGGCGTGGAAAACAGCCAGCGAGGACTTTCACGTTTGCAGTCAGGGCAATATCATGAACCTCGGCGGCCTCAGCGCCGCGCTGGGCAACAACCTGCTGGGCAAGAAGGACGAGGTCGACGCCTCAAAGCCCGGGGCAGCCTATCTGAACAGCTCATTCTGCAACTGGCTCAAGGTCTTGCTGGGCTTCGTACCCGCCTTTTTTTCTTTTCTGTATACGCAGGACTGGTGGGTTCTTGCCTGGGGCGGCACATTCATCTGGTTCGGCATCACAGGGGTGCGCAACGTTGTGCAGATGGTGCTGGCCGCCAAAGGGGCCACGCGTGATACCCTCATCCACTGGCGGGATCAGGTCAGCGTAAACCGCTTATGCGATTCGCTCATGTATACGGGCATTTCTGTTCTGTTGCTTGAAGTGATGGTGCGCGTGTGGCTGCTGGACAGGACCTTCAACATCACCGTGGCCCAAAGCCCGTGGACGGTCTTTACCGTTCTGAGCATCATCAACGGATTTTATATCTGCGCGCACAACGTGTTTCGCGGTTTCCCCAAAGAAGCGGCCATCGGTAACCTTTTTCGCAGCGTGTTGTCCATTCCGGTCTCTTCCCTGTACAATTCGCTCCTGTATTACGGGCTTCTCGCATGGGGGGTAGCCAGCCCGGAACTCTATCTTGTTCCCAGCGCCGCCGTGGTTTCAAAGATGTCTTCGGATTCGGTGGCGGCACTTATTGAGGGATACGCCGACAGCCAGGTAAACCTGCGCATGCGACGGTGGGATTACAGGAGCAAGCTCAATAATCTCTTTGACTGCTATACGCGGCTTGAACTGCTCTTTCCGCATGAAGACGCGCTGATCAAGCTGGCGCGGCCCGGCGGCCTTCAGGGCAGTGGCGGCGTCAAGGGCAAGGAGCTGGAGCGCGCGTTCATCGTCAATGCGCTGGATCTCATGTATATATGGTTTTACCAGCCTCGGGCGCAGGACGCCTTTCGCCAGATCACACGGGCCATGCCCGAGGCTGACCGCAACGTGCTGGCGCGTTCGCAACTGGTGCTTACCCGTGAGCGGGAGATAAGCCAGCTTTTGGTGGACGGGCTTTTGGGTCGCAATTTTTCGCGCCCGCTGGCCTTTTTTCTTGATAAGCGCAAGGCATACCTGCGTTGCCTGAGCCGTATGTGTCGCCCCGGCAAGATGCGCGAACCGGGAATGGCGCGGGTGGACAGAACGCAGAAAAGGCCGGTAGCGCCCAAAGTAGGCTAATTCTGAAAATAGACTCTCAGCGTTTGGAGCAAGTTAACTTTTAAATTGCTCCGGCATTCTGCCTTTGAGAAGAGATGCTTTTAAAAAGGTTGCAAGACGCCCGCTGCGACGTTTGCCCCGATACCGTGCTGCTGATATGCTGTAGCTCTTGGGGCACCGCTGAAACCGTGTTGCGCCTTCCTGGTGGATAGCGATTTGCACAGCCGTCAGAGCAGTTGTAACGTCACGCTGCTCTGACGGCCTTTTTGCATGCGTTTTCGGCGCGGTGCAGTGTCAACGGTCCGGGTCTGTTCACAGGTCCGTCCTCGAGAGGACGGGCGAATGGGCGCGGGCTTTTTTTATGACAGCAGGCATATCCTGTTTTGAGCGCATGCTGTGGAGCTTTATTGCCTTGCCCGTGTTGGTTGATGATCCCACCGCAGCACACAGTGCAGCAGCAAGATTGCGCGGGACAGGCAATGGCAGCTGAAATACATTGCGGTGTGCTGCTCCCCGGAAGAGGCACGGTATGCATCAAGGCCTGTTTCAGGCGCAGATGCTCTTGGGGAGTGAGGCGTTTGCGGGCGTAAGGCTGTGCTGCCATGTCGTTGCGTTGCTAGAGCATTTCATACTTGAAATGCTCTACAAGAATTTATCTCTAACTCCTTGTCGCAAATGCTTGGCGGACGGCTTTGCCCAACGTCAAGCAATCATTTGAAGCGGTGCTTGTTCTAACTGTTGAAGCAGAAGTTTCAAGACGCCCTGCGCATGCTCCAAGGCAAGACCATTCGATCTGATCATTTTTACAGTCACCCGTGTGCAAGGGCACCTCGCCGGAAGCCTTTTCCTGTAGTGGAACAGCGTCTTGCGTGCATGGCTGAGCGTGAATATGCCCGTTTTCTGCAGGCGGTAAAGTGTGGAATTCCACTCCCGATGCGCATGATCCGGCCTGTAATCACGCTTTTCATTTTTTGGGTGAACAATCAAACAATGCAATATTGTGCAAAAATGAACTATCTATGATGAGTTGTGTAAAAAGTAACATGTACTGTGCCGTAAAATAACCATACAAATTACTTTTACATTGTGCTTCAAGATGCTTGCATTGAATTTTTTGATGCTGTACTCTTTTTTGCAAGGTTATTTCCTTATCACTGCGGTACAATAGTGGTACATGTCGCGCGATTGTGTCCGCATAACGCTAGGAGTCGCATATGAGTACGGAGCTTAAGAGCATGCATATGGGGCAGGTTACCTCCTTCTTCATTCCCAATGTTACTCTTGTGGGCGAAGGGTGTTCCAAGGAAATTCCCGCCCGTCTCAAAAATATCGGCGGCGGCAAACCGCTGATCGTTACGGACCAGGGCATCGTCAAGGCCGGCATTCTCAAACAGATTACCGGTATTCTTGATGCTGCCAAAATGCAGTACGCCATTTACGACCAGACCGTGCCCAACCCCACTGACCATAACGTGGACGCGGCCTTCGAGATGTACAAGAAAGAAAAGTGCGACAGCCTTATCACCCTTGGCGGCGGCAGTTCGCATGACTGCGGCAAGGGCGTGGGCTTTCTTGCCGGCAACGGCGGAAAAATTCATGATTATGAAGGCGTGGATAAATCCACCAAGCCCTTCCCGCCTTATGTGGCCGTCAATACCACGGCCGGTACCGCCTCTGAAATGACCCGCTTCTGCATCATTACCGACACCTCGCGCAAAGTGAAAATGGCTATTGTTGATTGGCGCTGTACGCCCGGTGTGGCCATTGACGACCCCCTGCTCATGATGGGCATGCCCCCGGCGCTTACCGCCGCCACGGGCATGGACGCCCTGACCCACGCTGTAGAGGCGTATGTGTCCACGGCAGCCACTCCTATGACCGATGCCTGCGCTGAAAAGGCTATGGAATTTATCAACCGCTACCTGCGTCGCGCTGTGGCCAACGGTCAGGACAAAGAAGCCCGCGAAGGCATGTGCTATGCCCAGTATCTGGCTGGTATGGCCTTCAACAACGCGAGCCTCGGTCATGTGCATGCCATGGCGCACCAGCTGGGCGGCTTTTATGACCTGCCGCATGGCGAATGCAATGCCATTCTGCTGCCCCACGTTTGCGAGTATAACCGCATGGCGACCCGCCGCCGCTTCGGCCGCATTGCCCGCCTGCTTGGTGAAATCACCGACGGGCTGAGCGCCGACGAAGCTTCTAAAAAGGCCATTGCCGCCATCAATACCCTGTCTTCTGATGTGGGCATTCCCGAGGGACTCAAGGCTCTTGGCAAAAAGTATGGCAAGGATGTGAAAGAAGCGGACATTCCCACTATGACCGCCAATGCCCAGAAAGACGCCTGTGGCCTTACCAATCCTCGCACCATGACTGATGCCGCAGTGGCTGCCATTTACAAGGCTGCCATGTAGGTTTTTGACAGTGCCTTGCGGTCCCGCCCTGGCGGGACCGCAGAAAACACAAAAGGGCCGCCCGGCATATGGGCGGCCCTTTTGTGTGGCAATATCATGCGCTTTTGCAGCAGCCTGCTTTTACAGATGCAGAGCGGATCCAATCAGGGCCAGCGGACTCTGAAGCATTTGCAACGGCATGCTGCGTCCACTACGGCATGCGCGCGCAAACACAGCACTGCTGCCTTCGTCAGCATGTCCTTCGGGTAACGGTTTTCGTTACGCCATAGTAGCGCGCGTCTGTTGCGCAGCCGTCAGGGCAGCTTCAAAGGCAAGCGTACCCTGCAATCCCTTAAATAAGCTGTAATCCGCGCAGCACACCTGCGAGTTTTTCTTTGGCTGCCGCGCTCATGGGGCAGAGCGGCAGGCGCAACCCGGCTTCCATTTTGCCCATAAGGCTCAGGGCCGTTTTGGCCGGAATGGGATTGCTCTCAAAGAACATGGCTTCATGCAGGGGGAAAAGTTCGTGATGGATGCGCGCGGCTTCGGCCACATCGCCCTTATTAAAGGCGTTGCACATGGCGGCCATGCGGCCAGGCACGATATTGGACGTAACGGAGATGACCCCTTTGCCGCCCAGCGCCATAAGCGGCAGGGCAGTGAAGTCGTCGCCGGAAAGCACGCTGAAGCCCGCGGGACAGCTCGACAGGGTTTTGCTGCCCTGGGCCATGTCGCCGGTAGCTTCCTTGACGCCTACAATGTGTGAAAATTCTTTGGCCAGGCGGGCCAGGGTTTCGGGCAGCAGGTTGCAGCCCGTGCGGCCAGGCACATTGTAGGGAACAAGAGGCATTTCCACGGCTTCGGCTATGGCCTTGTAATGGCGATACAGGCCTTCCTGCGTGGGTTTGTTGTAGTAGGGGGTGATAAGCAGGGCCCCGTTTGCCCCGGCTTTCTGGGCAAAGCGGGTCAGGCGCACGGCCTCTGCCGTGTTGTTGGACCCGGCCCCGGCCAGCACGGGTACGCGGCCCCTGGCCTGATCAATGCAGATTTCAATAACCCTTTCGTGCTCTTCGTGGCTGAGCGTGGCGGATTCACCGGTGGTGCCGCAGGGTACCAGGCCGTGGATGCCTTCCGTAATCTGGAATTCGATGAAATTCCGGTAGGCTTCCTCGTCCAGGGCCTCATCCTTGAACGGGGTGACTAGCGCTGTCAGTGCACCTGAAAACAGCATGACAAACTCCTTGGCGCGCTCTGCGCGCCCATGGATGGCCGAGCACCGAGAACTGAAGGCAGGCCTTCACGTGGTTCGGCTCAGGTGGCGGCAAGGCCGCGTTATGCAACAATGCCTATTGATTGATGAATTCTTTCAGTTCCTTGCCAGCGCGGAAGAAGGGCAGACGTTTCGAGGCCACGGTGACGCTTTCACCGGTTTTGGGGTTGCGGCCCGCGTAGCCTTCGTACTCTTTGATTTTGAAGCTGCCGAAACCGCGTATTTCGATACGCTCGCCGGCAAGAAGGGACTGTTTCATGGCGTCAAAAAAGGTGTTGACCACCATTGACGCATCATCAAAGGGAATGTTGGTTTCGTCGGCCAGCGCCTTGATAAGTTCGCTCTTGTTCATCACGCCTCCGTGACTGCGTTTGTTGCCCGCAAAGGCATTCTGCCTGAAACAGCGTTGCTCGTCCACTATCTTGAAGATATTGCTGGCGATTCTGCCGTGTCGCCTCGCGCTGTCAAAGTGCTTTGCTGCCTGAATGCCCAAGGGCTAACGATAGGCATCTAGTATTAATGCATCTCTATACCTTTTATGCAACAAGGTAAACAGTCCGCGTGGTTTTTAGGCCGTCTTCTTCATCCTTTTGCGGATATGGACTGCAGCACCTTTCTGGGGGCCAGCCAGTCGGCCATGCCAAGACGCAGCCTTTGCAGGCGTGCGGCCAGATTTTGTATGTCCTGGGCCGCAGGGCTGCCGGGGGCGATGCGCATAAGCGGCTGCTGGCGGCACACGGCTTCGGGAACTTTCTTGTCATCGCGGATATGCCCGAGCAGTACCGGCTCGATGTGCAGAAAATGGCGGCAGGCTCCGTACAGTTTGTCAAACGAGGCTTTGGCCTCGCTGGCAGAAGCCACCTGGTTGACGATCACCATAAAGTCCTGCAGGCCGTAGCGGGCATTAAGAACCTTGATGAGGGCGTAACTGTCTGTGAGCGATGTGGGTTCGGGAGTGATGACAACAATGCGCATGGCCGCCAGGGCGGCAAAGGTCTGTACCGTGCCGGAAATGCCCGCGCCCACGTCCATAAAAACAAAGTCGTACTTGTCCAGCTCCGGTTCAAGGCGGTCCAGCAGCATGTTGCGCATGTCGGGCTGAAGCTCGGTAAGCTCCGGCACGCCGGAGGCGGCGGGCAGTACGTCGAAACCCTGTGTTTCGACATGGTACAGCACATCGCCTATGCCGGCTTCGCCAAGCAGGGTATTCTGCAGGTTGCCTTCAGGGGTGATGCCCAGCAGAACATCAAGGTTGGCGAGGCCCAGATCACAGTCCATCAGCAGGTTTTTAAAACCCATCTGGTACAGGGCGCAGGCCATATTGAGCGTTATGTTGGTCTTGCCGACTCCGCCCTTGCCGCTCAGCAGGGCCACGCTCAGGGTTTTATTTGCCATCAGTTGTTTCTCCCGAAAAAAAGAAAGCGTTTTTCGCTGGAATGTACCAGACTTGCGCGCTCTTCCAGGCTGGTGCTGTCTGCAAGGCAGATCCGGCCGGAATTTTGCTGCTGTGTTTGCAGCAGTGCATCCTGCAGGGCGCTGCGCGCCTTTGCCAGCAGTGCTTCGGCGGTAATGGCCGCGCCGGAATCGGCACAGGCGATGCCAAGTGCGCAGGCGGGCGGGGCTGTGTCCGGCTTGCCGCAGCGCAGCATGGCTTGCTGCAGAAAGGTTTTTTGTATGGCGCTGGACAGCAGGCGCGCTCTGAGCGCACCCACGCCGGGGAGCAGCAGGGCGTAGCTGCCACAGGCCAGGTGCCCCAGGCTGTCGCAGGCTTCGCTGTGCTCCCGCAGGCTGGCAGCCAGGGCCGCGTCCATCAGGGCGGTCATGTTCTGCCCGAGCTGTGGAGCCATTACATCCCGCTGGGGCAAGGCGGCGCATATGAGGCTGAGCTCGCTGCCGGAGCGCGCACCGCGCAGCATCTCGCGCCGGATCTGCTCCAGCAGAAGCCCGGCTACCAGGGCATCGTCGGCAGGCGGCGAACCGCCGCAGGCGTCCATATGGGCGAGGTCTGGCGGGGTGTCTGGCCCTGCGGGCCATACATACCAGCGCCCCTTGGCGTGATCGCGGCAGAAATGCCGCCAGCGCTCCAGGTTGAAGTCGGGCAAAAGGCGGGCCACCAGCACCCCGCCCCGGCCCGGGCCGTCAGCTTTGCGCGGGGAGTCCGCATCGGGGGCGCTGGTCTGGCTCAGGGCCAGCATTTCGCGCGCAAGGGCTTCAAACTCAGCGTTGCTGCTCATGGCGGTGCAAAAGGTAGTCGTGCTGGAAGGCGTCAATCTGCCCGTCCAGAACCGCATCCACATCCCCGACCTCTGTACCTGTGCGGTGATCCTTGACCAGGCGATAGGGCTGAAGGGTGTAGGTGCGTATCTGGCTGCCGAAAGCAATGGCGTCCTTGCCGGCGTACTGGGCCTGGCGCGCGGCTTCGCGTTTTTCAAGTTCCATGTTGTAGAGGCGGGCGCGCAGGACGCGCAAGGCAGTTTCCTTGTTGTGGTGCTGCGATTTTTCGTTCTGGCACTGGGCGGATATGCCCGAGGGAATATGGGTTATGCGCACGGCAGAGCTTGTGGTGTTGACACTCTGGCCTCCGGGACCGCTGGAGCGGAAAATATCCACTCGCAGGTCGGCTTCCTTGAGGTCCAGTTCAATATCGTCACCAGCGTCGGGGATAACATCCACCGAAGCAAAAGATGTATGCCTGCGGCCGGAGGAGTCGAAGGGCGAAATGCGGATGAGGCGGTGGATGCCGCGCTCGCTCTTGAGAAAGCCGAAAGCATGCGGCCCGCCCACGCGCAGGGTAACGCTTTTCACGCCGGCCTCGTCGCCGGGCAGAAAGTCAAGCTCTTCAACCTTGTAGTCATGATCGGCAGCCCAGCGGGTATACATGCGCAGCAGCATTTCTGCCCAGTCCTGAGACTCTGTGCCGCCCGCGCCGGGATGGATTTCAAGTATGGCGTCCTGGCTGTCTTCTTCTGCGGAAAGCAGCATCACAAGTTCTGTTTCGTCCAGCAGGGCGGCCAGATCCTTCTGCTGCTGCGCCAGGGATTCCAGCGCTTCAGGATCTTCACTTTCCGCTGCCAGAGCCAGCCACTCGTTCATATCGTCGTGGCAGGTTTTGAGCTTGTTCAGGCGGGCCACCTCATCTTCGAGGCGGCGTTTTTCCTGAAGCAGGGGCGTGAGCGCTTCGGGTTTGTCCCATGCGCCGGGACGTGAAATTTCTGTTTCAATGGCCTGCAACCGTTTTTCGCTGGCCGCCACGTCAAAGACGCCCCCAGAGGGAGGCAAAACGTTGGGCAAGAGGAGGGCAGGCGGCGCGAAGGTCGGTGAGTTGCAACATGGTGGATCTGTGGGTTGAAGGTGGCCCGGCGTTTTTGCCGGAAAAGCCGCTATGCGGCTGCACGTTATATAACAAATATGAAAAGGCGCGTGAGCTGTGTCAGACGCGGGTGCGGCGGCGGATACTGCCGCCGGGACCCCATAAAACCAGACCGGTCAGCAGCGCTGTGGCTGCGGGCAGGGGCCAGGGCCACAGGCGGTGGTACAGGCTCGGCCTGCTTTCAAGGGCGGCCCGGCCCCAGATGGCCTGCTCCCTGAACTGGTCGCCGCGCATGACCAGACGGCCCCGGCTGTCTACCACTACGGAGATGCCGGTATTGGTGCCGCGCAGAATCCAGCGGTTCTGTTCAAGAGCACGCAGAACCGTAAGGTACAGATGCTGCCGCGCTGCGGGAGTCGCGCCGAACCAGCCGTCATTGCTGATGTCCACCAGAATGTTGGCTCCGTCCTGTACGCGCGCCTGGGCCAGCCAGGGAAATATACCTTCATAGCAAATGAGCATGCCCAGGGCAAGATTGCCGTAGCGCAGGGGCGCGATGGCCGTGCCGGTCTCGTAGACCCCCACGCCTTGCAGCAGCGCCTCCAGAAAGCCCCAGTTGAGCCATTCCGGCAGGTATTCCCCAAAGGGAACCAGATGCTCCTTGTCGTAGTGGGCGGCTGCTTCGCCGGAGGGCGGCGTGAGCAGAAAGGCGCGGTTGAAGACAGCCGGTTCTTTTTTGTCCGGCAGCCGTTCCACGCCGGGCGCACCTAAAAGCAGGGGGCAGCCCGTGATCGCAGGCAGTTGCCGTACCCGCGGCGAGTGCAGCTGGTTGGTTTCGAAAAAGAAAGGCAGGGCCGTTTCCGGCCAGATGATCAGGGGCCTTTCGTCAGGTTTCTGCGCCAGCGCGTCGTAGGTAAGTTTCAGATACAGGTCAACGGTCTGCCGCTGGAAGGCGGGCAACCATTTCTGGTTCTGGTCCACATTGCCTTCGACAAACAGGGCCAGCACACTTTGCGGGCCGCCAGGATCGCTGGTAAGCGGCTGGCGGTGCATACGCAGCGCTCCGTAGCCGAGCAGCAGGGCAGCCATGAGCAGGCCTGATGCCAGGCATGCGGGCCGCCAGGGCATGCGGCAGTTGTGGGCCGCCTTGCCGTTTTGACGCATGTTTTTTTCCGCTGCGGGCGCGGTCTGTGCAGGGTGCGGCAGCAAGGCAAGCCCGCACCACAGGGCGATGGTGGTCCACAGCCCGGCGAGGGCGTAGGACCCGATGGCGTCTGCCCCCTGAACCAGCAAGGGCCATGCCGCCAGAGCGCCCGAAAGCTCCAGCCAGGGAAAGCCCAGCACCAGCGCGTACACAGCTTCGAGCACATACCACAACAGCCCCAGCATCACGGCCCATAGCCAGGGCGGACGGTGGCGCAGCAGATGCGCTGCCACTGAAAAAAAGCCTCCTGCGCTGGAAATGCAGGCCGCAATAAGCAGGGCGCAGGGAACAGCCAGCAGCCAGGGCAGGCCGCCCACATTATGCACAGGCAGACTGAGCCAGTAAAGGGCGGCTATGCTTCCGGCCAGGCTTGTGAGCCAGCCGTAGCGCATGGCGGCGCCGCGCGTGGCGGCGTGCAGCCCCAGCCAGGCCAGGGCCAGCGGCCACAGCAGGACCAGGGGCGGTATGCCGGCAAGGTCATTGGGAAAACCGAGCCACAGTCCCAAGGCCCCCGCAAGGGCCACGGGCAAGATGCGTCCCCCGGGCCGAGATGCAGCCGACGGAAAAAAGGTCATACCCGTGGGGACTCCGTAGGGCGGGGCGCGTCATCTCCTGTTTCGGCCGCCGGGGGCGGCGTGCTGCGGAGGATTTCCTCGGCGGCTTGCACTGCGGCCTGGGGAGATGCCGCTGCATCGTCCAGGGGGGCGGCAGCGCCAAGGCTGCCCGGCAGTGTTTCGTAGCGCGGGGCCACGGCAGGATCGTCAGATGCCTCATCCTGCGCGGCGTCCTGTGCCGTCTCTGGCCCGGCGCCCTGTTCTCCATCCTGCTGTGCGGTATCCTGTCCGGCAGTCTGCCGGCTGGCAGCGCTGTCGGCCGGTTCCATCCGCAGACGCAGAATCAGTTTCCGGTCGGCCTCAAGCACGGTAAACGTCCAGCCGCGCAAGGTGAAGCTTTCGCCGGGGGCGGGTACATGCCCTGCCTCCATGCTGAGGTAGCCGCCGATGGTGTCTACCTCGTCCGAATCGAGGTCTACGCCCATATCTTCAAGGTCTTCAAGCAGCGCGCGGCCGGTGAGCTCGTAAATATTGTCGCCCACGGGGCGTATGTCTTCTTCACGCGGGGTATCGTGTTCGTCTTCAATGTCGCCCACGATTTCTTCCAGCACGTCCTCAATGGTGATGAGACCCGAGGTTCCGCCGTACTCGTCCAGAGCAATGGCAATGTGCTGCTTGCGCGCGCGGAATTCCTGAAGCAGAGTACGGATGGATTTTGTTTCGGGCACAAAGAACGGCTCGCGGATGAGGCCAGCCAGTGATGACACGTTGCCCTCGCCGTCAAGCATGCTGCGCAGCAGGTCCTTGGCATGCAGGATGCCCACGATATTGTCACGGGTTTCCTTGTAGACGGGAATGCGGGAGTGCCCGGAGCGGACAATGATGGCCGCCACCTCCGCCATGGGCATGTCATGAGGCACGCAGTCGATATCGGTGCGCGGAATCATGGTGTCCTGCACCTGGAGGTCGTTGAACCGCAAGATGCCGAGCAGCATGGATTCCTCATCGGGCTCCACCTCGCCTTCGGCGCGCGCTTCAAGAATGGCTTTTTCCAGAGATTCCTGATCATCGTGCCCGAACAGCCTGCTCAGGCGCGACCAGATGGTACTATGACCTTCCGAACCACCGTCCAATGTAGTCTCCTTGGTTGGGAATGGGACCGGGCCGCACTATGCGCCCCGTGGGCCATGTTCGCCGCGCGGCATGCCGCGCCTGCGGATGCTTCTGGCGGTTTTGCCGCGGCTTTGCCCAATGGCGGCAAATTTTGTCCCCGGTGCGGCCGTGCTTTGCGGCCTGCACTCGGTTGTAGTTCTTTTGCTCAACGGCGGCTTCAGCAGGGCGTTTATGTGGTCTGCTGTAGCCATAACACCGCAACTGCGCAAGATTTGTGCGCCGTTCACGATGATGCCGTACTTTACGGCCCGAAAAAACTCTTCAGGGGCCGCCGCTTCGGAACCGGCCGTTAAAGCAGTTTGCGCTGCTCCATGTCCATATACATGACCCACTGGGTTATGGGCGACACACCGCGCGCTTGCGGGCTGTGGAACCAGTGGATGTCGGACTTGCCCTGTTCAAGTACGGCCCAGTTGGTAAATTCGGTGCCAAGCACAAGGGCCGGACTGGGGCCTTCATGCACACGGGCGTGGAGCACATTGCAGGTGCACCAGAAAGTAACGATTTTTTCTTCCTTGCCCATGCCGTAAATTATAAGACAAAGTAACTGCGAACCTTTGTCCAGGTCAACCGGCTTGACATCCAGATCTTCCATGGGAAAACGCAGGGCCATGCCTGTGGCCGAGATGTTTTCCACCTGCACCGACTCTTTTTCCATGCCGCGCCGGTAGTGCAGAAGCGGGCGGTTTATTTCGGCCGTATTGCGGGGCATGGCCTTGTTGGGGTCCAGCTCCCACACGCCGATAACGCGTATTTTTTCTTTGGGTGGTTTGATGCGGATGAAAAGGCGTTTTTGCCCGGCATCAAGATCTTCGGGAGAAGCCAGGTGCAGCCGGGATTTTTCCCGTCCAGCTTCTACTGACACGATGGTGGAGCGAAATTTGTAAAAGCTCGCGCCTTCGGGCAGGGTGGCCCGAAAATAGATTTCCACGGGCATGCCCGCCAGTTCCTGCGAGATAAAGCCCAGAACCTCCATGCCAAGAACCGTGGGAGAGATGCTTTGCAGCAGGGCGGCAAGGCCTTTGTGGGTGGATGCCTTGTCCAGCACGTTGATATCGAAGATTTCGTTCTGTTCCTGCGCCGTTTCAAGCAGTTTTCGGATGATGGCCTTGCGCCGGGCCTCTTGCCGCTGCCGCTGTACACGCGCCTGAACGACGACGAAGATCGTGCAGAAAATGATCAGCACCACGGCGAAGACCAGGAGAAGTTGTTTGCCTGTCATAGACTCACCGAATACGTTCCGCTGTGCCGTGAGGAGCCTTGCGGCCCTTCCGGTCCGGCCGGAGGAAGAATAATTTTTGGCCCGGGGCCTGCCGTGTGCCTGCTGTGCCGCCTTGCCGACATCAGAGCAGGCCCAGTTTGTGCAAGTGTATTTCCAGGCAGCCCACTGCCGCCGGGGTGACCCCTGAAATGCGCCCGGCCTGGCCAAGGCTCAGGGGTCTGACACGGTCGAGCTTTTCCGTCACCTCACGGGACAACCCTGCTACTGTGGCATAATCCAAATCCGGGGGCAAGGCTGTGGACTCAAGCTTTGCCGCGCGCGCAACCAGTTCGCGTTGACGGCTCAGATATCCCGCATACTTGATCTCTGTCTGCACGCTTTCACACACGCCAGCTCCGGCCAGCGCCATCTCATGCTCAAGAAATTCCGCGGCGGCGGCCGTGTCTTCACAGGCACAGGAGCGCAGAAGTGCCGCAAGGCCGTGCAGGTCCAGTTCGGGCCTGCGCAGGGCCTCGGCCAGGGTGCGCCCAACGGGCAGGTCGGCGGTCTTGCTTGTAGCGGACATGCCCGTTGTTACGGTGCCTTTATCTTGCCCAGAGTCCGTTGCAGGTCCATCCGCGAGAGAGCCGCGCCCTGGGGCAGGGATGCGTTTTTGCTCGAGGCCCGAACGCAGGCGGTTTGCGGCATCCTGCTTGCGGCAGAATGCATCCCAATGGGCATCGTTTACCAGGCCCAGCTGCCGCCCGTGGGGCGTCAGGCGTGTATCGGCATTGTCTTCGCGCAGCAGCAGGCGGTGTTCGGCGCGCGAGGTAAACATGCGGTAAGGCTCCTGAGTGCCAGAAGTTACCAGATCGTCCACCAGAACAGCCATGTAGGCCTCGTCGCGTCCCAGCAGAAAGGGCGGCATTTCACGCAGCCTGCACGAAATGTTCAGCGCCGCCCACAGGCCCTGGGCCGCAGCCTCTTCGTAGCCGGAAGTGCCGTTGATCTGCCCCGCCAGCCACAGGCCGGGAACGGCCTTGCTTTCAAGGGTGGGCATAAGCTGCACGGGATCGGAAAAATCGTATTCGATGGCGTAGCCCGGGCGCAGCATGACGGCGTTTTCCAGGCCGGGAACAGCGTGGATCATGCCGATCTGCACATCCAGCGGCAGGCTGGTGGAGATGCCGTTGGCATAAACTTCGGCGCTGTCCAGGCCTTCAGGTTCAAGGAATATCTGATGCCGTTCCCTGTCGGGAAAGCGGGCGATCTTGTCTTCAATGGAGGGGCAGTAACGCGCGCCCGTTCCCTTGATAACGCCCGTGAACATGGGCGAGCGGTCAAAGCCGCTGCGGATGATCTCGTGGGCCTGCTCATTGGTCCAGGTCACATGGCAGGGAACCTGAGGCAAGACCGGGCCTGGGCCGTGAAAACTGAATGCCGGTGCCGGATCATCACCTTTTTGCTCTTCCAGCACGGCATAATTGATGGATGATTTCAACAGCCGCGGGGTAGTGCCTGTTTTGAGGCGGCCCAGTTCAAAGCCCAGAGTGCGCAGACTGTCGGAAAGACCCAGTGCGGGCGCATCGCCAAGGCGGCCGCCGGGGATGCTGGTCAGCCCCATATGGATGCGGCCGTCAAGGAATGTTCCCGTGGTCAGCAGCACATGGCGGGCGGAAAACTCAAGCCCCTGTGCCGTGCGCACACCTGTGGCGCGGCTGTCGCCCGCGGTGATCTCGATGACAGAATCCTGCCAGATGCGCAGCCCGGGCGTGGAATAGAGCGTCTGCTGCACCACTCGCTGATAGACAAGGCGGTCCATCTGCGCGCGGGTAGCCCGCACGGCCGGTCCTTTGCTCATGTTCAGCATGCGAAACTGTATGCCCGCGGCATCGGCCCACAGGCCCATCATGCCGCCCAGGGCGTCGATTTCGCGCGCCATGTGCCCCTTGGCAAGGCCGCCGATGGCGGGATTGCAGGAAAGGTAGCCCAGGCGGTCAAGGTTGCCGCTGATGAGCAGCACGCTGTGTCCCATGCGGGCAAGGGCCACGGCGGCTTCGCAGCCGGCATGGCCGCCTCCGGCCACGATGCAGTCAAATGTGCTTGCGTTGTATGAATCAGACATGGGCGGAATTCATGAGTATGTGGGTGAACACCTGGGCATCTTTAATGGCTGCGGTGATGGAGGAGCGCTCGTTGGGCTGATGGCAGGTGTTTTCAACACAGCTCCATACGGCGGCGGCAAGGCCGCGCTGCCGCAGTTGCGCCGCCACGGTAGCCCCGCCAATGCCCACGACCCTGCCTTCAACCCCATATACTTCGGCCACAGCGGTCTTGAGGGCCGTTATGATCGGGCTGTCTTCAGCCAGGCCCGAAGCGGCCTGCTGTTGTACAACGCTGATTTCTATGCGCACACCGTGGCGTTCTGCCACCACGTCTGCCAGCGCGCGCGTCCTGTCCAGCACCGCCTGCGGGTCCACCTGCGGCAAAAGGCGGCAGTCCACATAGAAAACGTCATCGCCCGGCACGGTGTTGATGTTGGGCACATTGGCATCGTGCTTGCCGGGTACAAAGGTGGAAGCGGGAGGATTGAAAAGCGGGTCGGCAGCATCAAAAGCCGCGTTCAGGCCGTGATGGCAGGCGAGAGCCATGTCCGCCCCGGCCAGAAAGGCGTTGCGGCCCTTGTGAGGAGTTGAGGCATGGCATTGCACGCCAATGGTGCGGACCTTGAGCCAGAGCTGTCCTTTTTCTGCCACCTCGATGACGTCGCCCTGCCGCGAACCGGCGTCAGGTACGATATACAGGTCGTCTTGGCTGAAAAGTCCGGACTTGGCAGTGAGGACGTGCTCCAGCCCGTACGTGCTGCCTGTTTCTTCATCGGCCATAAAGACAAGGCCAAGACTCAGTTCCGGCGTAATGTGGCGCTGTTGCAGTTCTTCGGCCAGCAGCAGCATGCTTGTTATGGCCTGCTGGTTGTCCTCCACGCCGCGGCCGTAAAGCATGTCGCCCTCGCGCCGTACCTGCCACGGGTCGGACTGCCAGGCAGAAAGATCGCCGGGGGGGACAACGTCCATGTGGCCGAAAAGCCAGAGCGTACGTTTTGTCCTGCCCGGGATGCGGGCAACAAGATTGGGCCGCACACCTGAGGAAACACGGCTGTCAGGGGCGTCCACATGCACAAGGTCCTTTATGCCGCAGGCCTTGAGCCATGCGGCGATAATGGCGGCCTTGGCCTGCTCGCCGTCACCGCCGTTATCCGGTCCCAGAGCCGGGCAGGCCGTAAGCGCGCTTTGCAGCGTCACCACGCGGTCCTCGCGCCCGGCAAGGCCGTGTAAAAGGGCGTCCATATCCTTATGCATCTTTTTCCTCTTGCCCAGTTTCGCACTGAATCCGTGCAGCCGCAATGTTTTTCATGCCGTCGTCGCCGCAGGGCGGGCAACATCTGCTGCGGCCACTTTTTTATCTGCCCCGTAAGGATTCCGTAGAGAACGCCCGTGATGCTGTGCCTGCAATAGTTGTGCGGGCTTCGCCCGTTGCGGCATGGGCAGGTGCCACAGGCCGTGCGGTGGCGCAGAAATGAAAAACCAAGAGGCTGCTTGCGCAGCCCCTTGGGGGGAAGCATGGCCCGGATGTGGCCGCCGCACGGCTAAAGAAACGGAAAAACGGCCTGTGCCGTGCGGATTGGTTCGCAGCGGAACAAAAGCCGAAAATCCGACGTCTTTCACATCCAGCCAGAGCAGTGCAACTTTGCGAATCTGTATTCCCGAAGTCCGCCTCGGCGGCCACTGTGGCGTTTAGCCGTGCAGTCTGGCCGCGCATAGCCTCGGTGATCAGTCTGCCCGCACGTCGCCAGAGCAATTTCAAAGTAAAAACTGCTCTGTACAGGGATACGAAAAAATCCGCACCTGTTTCGCAGCAAGAGCCTGTGTAAAGCTCCTGCGGAGCATTCGCCCGATTGTGCGTGCTCTAGCGGCCCTTGGCGGCGCGCTTGGACGCCTTGAGGGGGTTGACCTTGGAGCCGGAAGCGGACTGGGCTTTCACATGAGTGGCGAAATTGCAGCGGCCGCCGACCCATTTTTTGGCAGGGACAGGGTAGCTGGAGCAGAACTGCTCGTCTTCAAATTCGCGCACGCGTTCACAGCCGGCACACTGCTCCACCACCGGGGCAAGAACAAAGCCGTTGAGTACCACACCTTCGTCGGTCTTGGTGGCGTTTTCCAGAGCGGTCATAGCAAATCCTCCATGCGCCGAAGCGCCGTATTGCGAAATAGCGGCGGCACTGGGCCGCCGGTTCGGAATGGAGAAATATAGCCGAACGCAAGCCGCTGTCAAGAGGCGAGAGGCGAGAATTTCCTGGCAGCGGCGGCCAGGGCGGATATGCCCCATGCCCCGGGCCGGAAATGCGGCCCTGCCGCCCCGCGTGGGCGGGTCAGGCCAAACCGGCCTGACGGCGTACAAAGTCACGTATGGAGGTCATTTCGCGGCACAGGGCGTCATAGTCGAAACGGGTAAATTTTCCATCCTCATAAACAATTTCTCCGGCAATCATCGTCATACGGTTTTCCATGCCGGTGGCAGCGTAAACAAGGTGTGAAACGGCATTGTACAGGGGTTGCATATTGGGGGCCGCAAGGTCCAGGGCCACGCAGTCCGCCGCCTTGCCCACGGCCAGGCTGCCCAGGCGGTTGTCGTGCATGGCGGCCGCTCCGCCAAGAGTGGCCATGTCCAGCACGGTCTGGGCCGGCAGAAGGGTAGGATCCATGCCGGTGAGCTTGTGCAGCAGGGCGGCACGACCCATTTCGGTAAACATGTTAAGCCGGTTGTTGCTGGCGGCTCCGTCTGTTCCCAAGGCGACGGGCATGCCCCGCTCAAGCATGGCGGGTACGGGGGATGCGCCGGAGGCAAGCTTCATGTTTGAGGAAATATTATGGACCGCCACCGCGCCCCTTTGGGCCAGGAAGTCCAGTTCGTCCGGGGTGACGTCCACCACATGGGCCAGCGTGCAGGGGCCATCCAGCAGCTCAAGGCTGCGGCAGCAGGCCACGGGCCTTTTACCGTGCGCATGCAGGCATATCTGTGTTTCTTCGGCTGTTTCGGCCAGATGCATGTGAAGCGGCAGGGCCAGCTCGCGGGCAAGGTCGCGGCAGGCGGCGAGTATTTCTGGCGTCGTGGTGTAAACGCTGTGCGGGTTGACGGCTATGCTCAGTCTGGGATGCCCCGCGTATTTTTGTGCCAGGGCGCGGGTTTCCTCGAGGGCCGCCTCCGGGCCGGGAAAGGCGGCGGAAGGAAAGGCAAAAACCACCTCGCCCCCCAGGCAGCGCAGCCCGGCTTGATCCGCAGCAGCCATGGCCTCTTTTTCAAAAATGTACATATCCACGCAGGCTGTTGTGCCGGTGCGCAGCATCTCCGCATAGCCCATAAGGCTGCCAAGGCGCACGATTTCGGGCGTGAGCTTTTGCTCCACCGGAAAGATGCGCTTGTTGAGCCAGTCCATAAGGGGCATGTCATCGGCCAGGCCGCGCAAAAAGGTCATGGCCGAATGCGTATGGGCATTGACAAGGCCCGGCAGCAACAGGCATCGGCCGAAATCGGCTTCGTGGCGAGGCTGCCAGCAGGTGATCATTTCATGACGCGGGCCGAGATCGGCCACGATGCCGTCTGTAACGGCCATGCTGGCGTTTTCAAGAATGCGGCGTTCTTTGTCCTGAGTGACAATGAGGGCGGCGTGAACAAGTGTCTGGCAGGGGCGCATGGCAACTCCTGTGCGGCGTTTGCGAAAAAATATTCTGTAGCCCCGTCAGCTACGGGATGCAAGTTCCTGTGTGGCATGCATCCTTATCCCGTGCGTGACATGTGCCGAAGCGGCGCTGCACATGCGCTTCCGGCTTTGCCCGACGTGCGCCAGGACGCTGCGGAAAAAAACATCTTGCGGCTGTGGGGCGTTTTACCGCGCCGGACGCGGCGGAAAAGCTTGCAAGATTGAACGCCAGCGTATATAGAAATTCGCTGGTATTGTGCGCAAACCGGCACAAGGACGGCTTTGGGGGCCGCCCCCGGTGTGCGTGAAGTTCACTGGCATATGACTCAGCCACACCTTTGGAGGTGCGTTTTGTTTGAATCCGTAGCCTACGCCATGGGTACGCCCCAGGCTGGCGGCGCCCCCGCCGGCGGCGCCGACATGCTGATGCAGTTCCTTCCCCTCATCGTGATGTTCGTCATCTTCTGGTTTCTGCTTATCCGTCCGCAGCAGAAGAGGGCCAAAGCTCACAAGCTCATGCTTTCCGAACTGAAGCGGGGCGACCACGTTCTCACATCGAGCGGGCTTATCGGGCGCATTCTTGAAATTGACGACGAGCAGGTGCTGCTTGAATGCGGCGAAGCCAAGCTGCGCGTTACGCGCGGCGCCATTGGCGGCCTGGTGCCCGGCAAGGGCGACAGCAAGTAGCAGCCCAGGTTTTTTGGCATGTCCGGCCCGTGAGCCGGCCTGCCGGATCTGATTTTTATCGGGAAGCGGCATCGGCCCTTCTCTTCTGACTGAACGCGGTCTCCGCGTTCCGCGTATCATTTCGCCGCCGTGGGCGTCCGCCCTGCCCACGGCCTGCAAGGCTCCGGGCGTGCAGTGCCCATCTGGGCATGCTGTGCTTTAAATCTGTTGTCTGGAAGGTGAACGATGGGTCTGCGCTGGCGCCTGATCTTGGCTTCGTTGGTATTTCTTGTTTCTCTTGTGTACGCGCTGCCGAGCGTGCCCGTTATCGGGCCTGCCCTGGAGCGCGTTTTGCCGTCCAGCAAGATCAATCTCGGTCTTGACCTCAAGGGGGGCATACACCTGACTTTGGGCGTGGACGTGGCCAAGGCCGTGAGCAATTCCCTGGCTCTGGCCGGGCAGGATCTGCGCCGTATGGCCCAGGATGAAAAGATCATTGTGCTGCGCCCCCGCGTTGTGGGCGGCACAACCCTTGAATTCATTCTGCCCCGCGCTGAAAACGAGAGCAAGCTGCGCGAGATTCTGGCCCGTCATTTCCCCCAGTTGAGCGTGGCCCAGCCCCTGGCGGGCGAAGGCGGCCAGTTGCGCTATGTGGCCCACTTCACCCCGGCCGAAGTGAAAAGACTTGAAGACATGGCCCTTGACCAGGCACTGCGCACTATCCGTAACCGTATTGACCAGTTCGGTGTGGCCGAACCCGACATACGCAAGCAGGCCGGCAACCGCATTCAGGTGCAGCTGCCCGGCATTTCCGATCCGCGCCGCGCTGTGCAGATTATCGGCCAGACGGCCCATCTGGAATTTCATCTGGTCCGGGAGGATGTGGACCCCGGCAAGGCTGTGCTGCCTCCCGGGGTTGTCGTTCTGCCCATGCTTGAGAAAAATCCCGGGCAGCAGGCGGCCGAAGGCCGTATTGCGGTTGAAAAGGACGCCATGCTCACCGGCGAAGATGTGGCTGATGCCCGTCCTGCCTTTGACAACATGAACCAGTCGTATGTGACCATGAGCTTCAACGCCCGCGGAGCGCGTATTTTTGAGCGCGTCACCGGTGAAAGCGTGGGGCGGCGCATGGCCATTGTGCTGGACGGCAAGGTGTATTCCGCCCCTGTTATCCGTGAGCGCATCGGCGGCGGTAAGGCCAGCATCTCGGGTAACTTCACCACCGCCGAGGCCCAGGACCTGGCTATTGTGCTGCGGGCCGGCTCGCTGCCTGCGCCTGTTTCGGTGCTTGAAGAACGCAGCGTTGGCCCCTCCCTTGGGCAGGAAGCCATTGACAGCGGCATCAGTGCGGCCCTGGTGGGCGCAGCCGCCGTGGTCATTTTTATTGGTTTCTATTACGGCGTCAGCGGCCTTATTGCCGACCTCATGCTGTGTTTCACCATGCTTATCGTCATGGCCGGCATGGGCGCGTTCGGCGCGACCCTGACCCTGCCGGGCATTGCGGGCATAGTGCTGACCATCGGCATGGCGGTGGACGCCAACGTGCTCATCTACGAACGAATACGCGAAGAGCTGCGGCTGGGGCTAACACCGCTGGCGGCAGTGCGCGCGGGTTTTGACCGGGCCATGGTTTCCATTACGGACGCCAACCTGACCTCCATTATTGTCACGGTCATTCTGTACCAGTTCGGCACAGGCCCCATCAGAGGCTTTGCGGTAACCCTGGGGCTGGGCATTGTTGCCTCCATGTTTACGGCCATCTTCGTTTCGCGGGCCATTTTTGAAGAATGGGCGCGCCATTGCGGTCCCAAGGGCCTGAGCATATAGCGCGCCGGGAGGCTGTCATGAGTTTTACCTTTGTCAAGCACGACACCAATATCGATTTCATTGGCAAGCGCTACTGGGTGTACGGCATTTCCGTAGCCCTTATTCTTATAGGCATAGCTTCGGCCATCTGGGGCAACGGCCTCAAGATGGGCATCGACTTTGCGGGCGGTGTTATCGTCCAGGTACAGTTTCAGGAGCCCGTCGCCGACGAAGCCCTGAAAAAGAGTCTGGATATTCCGGCGCTGCCCGGCATCAGCACCCAGCGCTTCGGTGAGGGCGGGCGGGATTACCTGCTGCGCTTCAGCAGTGCGGAAAACGCCGATGCAACGCAGTTACGCACCTCGGTTGTGGACGCGCTGGCGGCGACCTTTCCCGGCAATGCCGCCGAAATTGTGCGCCTTGAAATTGTCGGCCCCAAGGTGGGCGCAGACCTGACAAACAAGGCCCTGAGCGCTCTTTATTACGCCATTCTGCTCATTGCGGTCTATATTTCCGGCCGCTTCGAGCAGCGTTGGATGGCAGGCGTGATCATGGCCGGAGCCTTGTGGGGCGGCATCTATCTGGCGGGGCTTACCGGACTCAGCATGGGGTGGCTTGTGATGCTGGCCCTGAGCATAACCGTGCTCGTCTGCTTTGTGTTGCGGCTGAACTTTGCCCTGGGGGCAGTGGTGGGGCTGATACATGACGTGGCCATCACCGTAGGACTACTGTCTTTGCTGGATGTGGAAATTGACCTTAACGTCATGGCGGCCCTGATGACCCTGGTGGGCTTTTCGCTCAACGACACCATCATCATCTACGACCGCCTGCGTGAAAACCTGCGCGCCACGCCAGAACTGGACATGGCCCATCTTATCAACAAGAGTGTCAACCAGACGCTTTCACGTACCATCCTGACCAGTGGCACGACCTTCCTGTCTACCCTTGCGCTTTACCTGCTTGGTGGTGGCGTCATTCATGACTTTGCGCTGACCATGCTCATTGGTGTGGTGGTGGGCACGGCTTCGTCCATTTACGTGTCTTCCGCCATGTTGCTGGCCCTGGGCGATACGGATTTTTACGTAAGCCTGGTGCAGAAGAAAGACAAATTCGAACGGCCGGGAGAGCACGGCGTGGTATAGCCGCCGCATACATGTCTTGAATACTCAGGCCCCCGTAGCATTGATGCGGGGGCCTTTTTGCATAACATCTTTCACCGCTGGGAGGAAAATGGCGGAGTTTTGTGAAGCCTGAAAACGCCCAGCGGGGATTAACGCTGAAGAGGGTATGCAATAAAAAAGGCCGCAATTGCTTGCGGCCTTTTACTGTCAGGCAGACGTCCTGCCCTGCTGCCGGACTACCAGCGGCGGGGAGCGGGACGGCGTTCTTCGGCCTTGTTGACGCGAAGAGCGCGGCCGCCAAAGTCCATGCCGTTGAGGGCGGAAATGGCGTTCTGGGCTTCATCGTCTTCCATTTCCACAAAGCCGAAGCCGCGGGCGCGGCCGGTTTCGCGGTCAGAGATCAGTTTGACCGAAATAGGATCACCGTGAGCGGAAAAGAGATCGCGCACAGCGTCTTCGGTGGCGGACCAGGGCAGATTGCCGACATAGATGGAAGTAGCCATTTAGAGACTCCGTATTGTGTTCTGGGTGCAGACTTTCCGCTTGAAGCCTTACACCCGTGTAAAGTCTCTGGCAAAAAAAATACTGGACCCAATAAGTGGACAGACTCTACGAAGGGTATTGGAGCATGTCAAGTGAAACACGCAGTAAAACGGGCGAAAGCACAAGGATAATGCCTTTTGATAGCAAAAAAACGGCACAGGCTGCGTTATTGCACACGCGTGTCCGGCTGTTGCACGGCAGGCAGGTGCTCGCCATAGCCCCCCTGGTACGGGTATGATGGCCGATAGTACAGCCTGCGATGGCAATAGCATAGTGTGTAACTATGAAAAATGGTTACAGGCAAAGAGCGGCCTGCGGCGTACCCGCACCTTCGCGGCAGCGGCCATTTTTTTTGGGGGGGGATAACGCCGTTGCGCAGGGAAAGGCCGTGACAGGGAAAGTGAAAAACATGCGGCCCCCAGCGCGAATACACTGGCGGCCGCACCGGCCGAGGCTGCCCGGACAGGACAGGTCAGGCTCTATTGATGCACAACTGCCGCCTGGTTGGCGGGAGTCTGAACACTGGAGTAGTTCACACTTGAAATGCTCTACAAGGATTTGGAGATAAATCCTTGTAGCCAAATGATTGTAGGGGGCTTTGCCGACCGTTAAGCAATCATTTGAAGCGTTGATTGCTAGGGTTTGACGGCTTCAATGGAGAGACTCACCACATAGTCCGTCAAATCTTCTCCCTTGGGGAGGTTGGTGGCTATTTCGGCGTAGAGGGGGTCGTTCCAGTCCTGCATGCTTTGCACATAACTTGGTTTGGGCGTCAGTGTGACCCCGGAAAAGCCGGTTTTTTCAAGCAGGGCAGCGCTTGTATCTATCAGGACAGCCCCGGCAACGCAGCCAACCAGCGCGGCTGCCATGTCGCGGATATTGTCGGGCAACGGCTTGAGCAACGCCAGATCAGAAACGGCCACCTTGCCGCCCGGCTTCAGTACGCGAAAAATTTCGTGCCATACCTGCGCCTTGTCCGGCGAAAGATTGATGACACAGTTGGATAAAACCACATCCACGCTGTTGTCCGCCACCGGCAGGTGCTCGATTTCTCCCAGCCGGAATTCCACGTTGTCCAGCCCGGTGAGCTCCCGGTACGACTCGATGTTTTTTCGGGCTTTGGCGAGCATCTCGGGGGTCATATCCACACCGATGACACGGCCGGAGGCCTTTACGCGCTCCCCAGCCTGAAAAACGTCAAAGCCGCCGCCGCTGCCCAGATCAAGAACAGTTTGTCCTTCCAGCAGGGCTGCCAGGGCTACAGGATTACCGCACGAAAGTCCCATATTGGCCCCCTCGGGGAGGCGGGCAAGGGTTTTTGCGTCATAGCCGAGTGATTCTGCCAGTCTGGCGGGATCAGCCTGACCGCTCCGGCGGTTGGAGCAGCAGGAGCGCTGCGCCCCGGAGGCAATGGCTGCGTAGCCGGAGCGCACGGTTTCTGTAATGGTCTGCCTGTCTGTTTCTTTGCCTGCAGATTTCATGATGCATCCTTAATGTTTTGACTATTCAACTAATGTTGCCTTGTTGGTGTAAGGTATACCCATAAACGGGCAATGTTGTCATCACACATCTGTTGTGAATATTCTAGTCGTTCCAGCCTGGAAGAACAGCAGGCGAAACAGCGCTTTGCGCCCGGTAGCGGCGGCATTGTTCCGGCTGGTTCGCGCAGCACTCTGAAGTCAGGTAGGCGATCGTATCGAGCATTAGGGGAATATTGGCCCGGTACCGCAGAAAGCGTCCCTCTTTTTCCACGCTGATCAGGCCGGAGTGCAGCAGACCTTTGAGGTGAAAGGAAAGATTGGTTCCCGGCACTTGCAGTGTTTTTGCAATTTCTCCGGCCACAAGCCCGTCGGGTGCTGACTTTACGAGAAGTCTGAACAGGTCCAGACGAACTTCTGACGACAGGGCTTCAAAAATGCTGCTGGCTTGTACTGTTTCCATGAATTGATATTTCAACTTATATTGAATTGTGTCAACAGTTTTCTATATGCGCTGCTTTTTTTAGCCATTAGTACATGTTGTGAGACTGCTTTTCCGACGGACATTTCAGCGAAACCGTTTCTCTGACCGGTATGATCGCCGGGGCCGCACAATCATGCCCGCCACGACGGCAGCCACGAACGCCGTTACAAACGCGCCTGCCATATCCAGGGGGTAGTGTACGCCTGCAAAAATTCTTGCCCAGGCGGTCATGAGGCCCAGCAGGATGATTGCCAGAGAAAAAAGGCGTGTACCCTGCAGAAAGAGCAGCGGCAGGGCCAGAGAGAACACAAAGGTGGCATGAAAACTGGGAAAAGAAGATGTGGGCGCGTGGTCAATAAGCATGCGTCCAAGGCCCATAACAAAGGGCCGGGGATTGTAATGAAACTTGCGGATGCAGTACGCCGTGCCCATAGCCAGCGCCATTGTCAGTATCAGGCGGCCTGCAAGCACGCCGCGCGGTTTTTGCGTGAGCAGGGCTATGAGCGCGAGAGCAACGGCAATGCCTATGGGCCATTCCGCCAGGATGCGCGCGGCCCATATGCCGAAAGGCGATGCCGCGTCACCGGCATTGAGGGCCAGAAAAAGCTGATGATTTAACGATTCCATAGGTGTTGTGTATGCTTGTTGCGGGTTGGAGCCGGAGAGCGGGCGCCCTGAACAATGCCGCCCGGCCCGACAGGGGGATATGGATGCCCCCACGGAGCAGGCCATTTGCCGGGGCTGGAGCGCCTGACCTGTGGGGCGGCCTCGTGGCTGCGCGAAAAGGCGAGGGGCGTTGGCGGTATTTCCGGCGGAAAGCGCATCCGGTTCTTGGCGGCAGGCACTGTGCACGTGCTGCAATACCGCGGGGATTCTTGAAAGGCAAAGCCCGTCAAGGGATTAGCTTGACGGGCTTTACTGATCTTCTTGGTGGGCCCACCAGGATTCGAACCTGGGACAGGCCGGTTATGAGCCGGAGGCTCTACCAACTGAGCTATAGGCCCCAAGGAGGAGGACTATAGCCGCAAGTTGTTTGGCGGTCAAGCCGGAGATGCCCGTACAGGCATTTTCGGCCGCTGTTTTTGCGTGACGGCACATGCGGGCAGGCAATCTGTTTGCGCCGCAGTGGTCTTACATGGCGTTGCCGGTTTCCAGCAGCGCGATCTGTTCATCCATGGCCTTTTGCAACTGGTCGGGCAGGCCCATAATGTCCACATTGAGAAAGCCGCGCACAATGGTGGATGCGGCTTCATCTTCATCAAGACCGCGCGCCATGAGGTACTCTATTTCTTCCTGGGCTATTTTGCCCACGGCGGCCTCGTGCGACAGTTCCACACCGTCCTGGTTGCTGTCCAGCTCGGGGATGGCGTGTATGCGCCCGCCGCCAAGGATAAGGCCCTTGCATTCCAGATGTCCCCTGGCGGGGGCGGCGGATGCGCCTATGAAACCACGGTTGATTATGGTTCCACCTGTGGTGAGGGTACGCGAAACTATTTCGCCGCGTGTGTCGGGCGCATTGAGTTCAATGCGGTTGCCGCAGTCCACATGGGAGCCTTCGGGCGTGACAATAACGGAATTGAAGCGCGCAACAGCACCACTGCCCTGAAGCTTCATGGTCGGATACATCTGCAGGTCGGCCACGGGCTTGAGCAGGATGTAGTTGTTCTGAAACTCTCCTCCGGCTTCCACAATGCCTGCGGAGCGGGGGCGGACCGTGGTGCTCGTTCCCCAGTTATGGATCATTGTGAAGGTGAGCTTGCCGCCTTTTTCCACATAATATTCGGTGATGCCCAGGTGGGCCGTATCGTTGGCATCGTGGGCCGTGGCGCAGCCGCCCAGAATATGCAGCTCGGCTCCTTCTTCCACCACCACGATGTTGTGGATGCTCTGTCCCGCACCGTGTCCTTTGATGAACATGCATGACTGCACAGGCTGGGTGATTTTGGCTCCCTTGCGGGCGCGCACAAAGTAGCCGCCGTTGCAATGCTCGCGCGTGAGGCGGGTAAACTCGTCTTTTTCCGGATCAAGCAGCTTCCAGTAATACTGGGGCAGGCCGTCAAATTTTTTCAGGGCCTCGCGGATGTCCATAAGGTCAAGGCCTTCATGGCTTGCATGGCAGTGAACCCCCGCATGGTTGAGCTGCATGAATGCGCCGCTCACCGCGTGATCGTTCACGTCAATGCCCGCGTGTACAAGGCGTTCCTTGTCCGCGGCGGGCAGGCTGGCGAGGTTTTCTATGGGGGCGGCACCTTCGTTGCCGTTGAAGCTGTACCGGGAGAGATTGACTGTGCTCATTTGAGGGGGGCCTCCGCAATTTTGCCAAACATGTCGCCGGCCAGGCAGCGCAGGCATTCCTGATAGCCGTGATTGGCGATATGGTCGAGAATTTCGCGCGGCCCGGCCTCGCAGCAGAGTTTGCCGTTATACATGACCTGCCCCCGGTGGGCATTGACATATTCAAGAATATGCCCCGTATGGGTGATGATCAGGCCGCTGGTGGAGCGCGCTTTTTCGCGTTGCCGCAGGGTGGCGCAACATCGGTCGGGCAGGCCGTCCAGCAGGCTGCGCACGGTTTTTCCCACAAGCGCCATATTTTCGAGGTCCACGCCGGATTCCGGTTCGTCAAAAAGCAGAAGGTCGGGCTGCTGGGCCATGAGCTGCAGCAGTTCTGAGCGCTTTATCTCGCCGCCGGAAAAGCCTGCGTTGACGTCGCGGTTCAAAAACTGGTCAAAGTGTACCTTGCGGGCCATGTCTTCCACGTCCATCGGTCGCCCGCGCCCGCACAGTTCCACCAGCTTGCCCGTGGGTAGGCCGTGAATGGTGGGCGGCCGCTGAAAAGACATGCCTATGCCAAGGCGCGCCCGCTCATACATGGGCGCATGGGTGATATCGTTGCCTTTGAAGATGATCTGCCCCTGGGTGACGGTATATCCCGAAACGCCCATGAGGGTCATGAGCAGGGTTGTTTTGCCGGAACCGTTGGGGCCGAAGAGTATGAATGTTTCGCCGGGCTTGACGTGCAGGTCAATACCTTTAAGTACGGGAGTACCCTTGACCTCCACATGCAGGTTACGGATTTCAAGCATTATTGTCTCCGGTTTCACCAAGATATTCCATCACATCGTAATGTACATGGTCCAGAATATGGGTCAGCCTGGAGACGCACTCGTCCCCCACGGCCCTGCCCAGAAGGTCAACGATAAAGGCCGCTCTTTTGGCATTGACCAGGGCGTCATATCCCTGGTCCGCGCTGTAGGGTATGGCGTTGATGCTTTCGCTGAAGTTTTGCAGCATTTCCGGGGCAAGGTTCTTGATGGGCTGGGCTTCGTCATCGATATAGGCGACGCCATCGCGCAGTTCAAGCATGACCGGTTTGCCGTGCATGTAGGCGATGCACACTTTCATGGTAGTCCCCTTGGTTTTACAGATGCCGCATAGTGGCAAACTTGGCTGTCCGTGTCCAGAGGAAGGCGCGCGAACAGGATAAACACGTGGCGGGCCTTGCGGTTGCGGCCCGCACTGGCTACCATGCGCAAAGATGTAATGGAGGTGTCCATTGTACGTGATTACCGGTGGAGCGGGTTTTTTGGGCAGCGCTCTTTTATGGCAGCTTAACTGCATGAACATTGACGATATCGTGATTGTGGACAACCTGGCACGGAGCGATAAATGGCGTAATCTCGTCAAGCGCCGCTACGTGGACTATCTGCACAGGGACCAGTTTTACGATCTCATGCAGCGCGATGCCCTGCCCTGGAAGGTCAGCGGCGTGGTGCATCTCGGAGCCTGTTCGTCCACCACGGAAAAGGACGCGGATTTTCTGATGGAAAACAATTTCCATTACAGTCGCGACCTGTGCCGTTACACGCTGGACAAGGGGGGCCGCTTCATCAATGCCAGCTCCGCCGCGACCTATGGCGACGGTTCGCTGGGATTCAGCGATGACGAGCAGCTTGTGCCGCGCCTGCGGCCTTTGAACATGTACGGCTACTCCAAACAGCTTTTTGACCTATGGCTGCTACGCGAGGGCTTGCAGGCCGAAACGGCCAGCCTGAAATTTTTCAATGTTTACGGTCCCAACGAATATCACAAGGGCGATATGCAGAGTGTGGCTGCCAAGGCCCACCGGCAGATAGGCCAGGAAGGTTTGCTGCGGCTCTTCAGGTCCGACCGCCCGGATGTGGCGGACGGGGAACAGAAGCGCGATTTTGTTTACGTCAAGGACTGCACTGCCCTGATGGCCTGGCTGCTGGAACGCAACGATGTTTGCGGCATCCACAACGTGGGTACAGGAACCGCGCGCAGCTTTAACGATCTGGCGCAGGCCGTGTTTGCGGCCCTGAACCGGCCCTGCCATATAGAGTATGTGGATATGCCCGACAGCCTGCGGGGGCGCTACCAGCACTACACACAGGCAGACATGGCCTGGCTCGGGCAGGTAGATTGCCCGCTTGCATTTACACCGCTTGAAGAAGGCGTGGCAGACTATGTGAAGGGCTATCTGGAAAAAGAAGACCCCTATCTGTAGGGACCGGGTTTGCAGGCGCGGATTTTCTCCGGCTGCGGGTTGTGCCGTACCTGTATTTACGACCGGGACTGCGCCGCCGGGGCAACTGGCAAAGCCTCCCCCTTTCCGGGCCGTGCCTTTCTGCCAAAGAGCGCGCACTGCACCCGTTGAGGTATTCCGGTGTATTATACAGGAAGGGCCGAACATGGTTTTCCACAACATAAAAACCCCGCTCCCGGGCAGGCTCTGCGCGTTGTGCACAGTCCTGCCGGAGCGGGGTTTTTATTACATAATATCCATTTGTTGCGTGAAAAACATCATCGTGCCGGGTTTGCCCGCAACAGGGGCGGGCGCTATGCCAGATTCTGGTCTTCTGTCATATCCCGTGCGGCTGCGCCGTCCTGCGGGGCGGCGTTATCCAGCCCCAGCCGGGCCAGACGTGCGGCTTCCTGTTTGCGTTCACGTGTGCCGAGGGGCTTGCGCGATTCAAAGTCCTGATTGCGCTCCTGCTGGCGGGCAAAGACCAGAAAGCCCGTGTGGGCGTTCATGCGGTCTTCGGGGCGCAGGCGGTCGGCCACCGGCTTCCAGCGGCGAATGAGAATCTCGCAGACTTCCACATCCGCAAAGGGGCCGCGCTCAAGGCCCAGCAAAAGCTTGCTCACCTGATCCACTGTGGGCAGTAAAAAGCCGAAACTTGCGCCGGGGCGCACGGCCGCAAGTGCATGGTCCAGATATTCCCAGGGTGTGCGCACGTCCAGAAAGAGCGCGTCCGCGCCGGTAACGGCAAAGCCTTCGGCCACATCGCGGTGGTGCAGCTCCACGTTCTGGCCCACGCCTGCCCACTCAAGATTGCGGCGGGCCAACGCCATAAATTCTTCGCGGGCCTCGTGGCTGACCACGCGCCCCGTGGGACCGCAGAACCATGAAAGGCCTGTTGTCAGGCCCCCGGAGCCGCAGCCCGCTTCAATGATGGTGCGGCCCGGTCCGGCCCCTAGGCGCAGGCAGATATAGGCGATGTCTTTGGGGTAGATGATCTGTGTCTGGCGTTTGAGCGTCTTGAGGCGGTCATAAAGGGCAGCTTCCATGACCTGTATGGGCACTTGCTGGTTGGTGTAGATCACGCTGCCAAAGTCGCAGCGGGCCACATCAGCGGCCGACAAAGCGCCGTCATTGCTGTGCCAGTCCTGACCTTCGGTCAGTTTTTTGGTATAGCGGCGGCCCTTGGGGGTCACATAGACAACAAGAGAACCGTAGGGAATCATGAATTTCCTTTGTGTTGCGGCGCTGACGCGCGGTATCGGGCATCATGAGGGGGCCGTGCGGCCCCCCTCTGTAAAAACACGGCTCCGGTCTGCGCCGGGGTCAGGTTATTTCTGGCATGCTGATATTTCAGCAGCCTGCCCTGAAAGCAAAACTGTCCTATAGCATTTACCTTTGAGAATGTGCACTCTCAAAGCAAAGGCGCGCCCGCCGACGTTTAACAGCGTAAATACATTGCACTTGCGCCTCCACGGCGGGCGTCTGCCCGTGCAGCCGCCAGGCATTTTCACTTTGAAAATGCTTTAAAACATCTGGCGCATGAGGTCTTCGCCGCCCTGCGAGGTGTCCACCACGCTGTCATCCTCGGTGGTGGCAGCTGTGGCCGAAACGCCCTGTATGGGCATGTCGGTGCGGAAAGCAAGCCCGTCCATCATGGTGATGCCCTCGGGCATGGCAAAATCGTCTGCGGGGTAGCGGTCTTCCACCTCCACACGGTAATAGCGGAAGATGGGAGCGGCGGTGCGCCCGCCCTGTTCCAGACGGCCCAGAGACTGCAACTGGTCGTAGCCCACATAGACGCCCGTGACAAGGTGGGGCGAAAAGCCCACAAACCAGGCATCGTGTTCTTCGTTAGTGGTGCCGGTTTTGCCGCCGATGTTGAATCCCTGCACCCTGGCGCGACTGCCCGTACCCGCATTGACCACCTGCTTGAGCAGGGTTGCCATGATATAGGCGTTCTGCGGGGTGACGGCCTGCCATTGTTCCACGTTCTGGCGATAAAGCTCACGGCCCTGCGGATCACTTATGGAGGTGATGATGCGCGGGCGCACGCCAAGCCCCTTGTTGGCAAAGGCGGCGTAAGCCTGGGTCAGGTTGAGGGGGGAAACGGCCACAGCGCCGAGGCTGACTGAAAGTTCCTGCGGAAAGTGGGGTTCAAGCCCCAGCGCCTTGGCCCGCTGGATGACATTGGCAATGCCTACCTGCTGGGCGATGCGCACAGTGCAGGTATTGCGCGAGAGCGTCAGGGCCTGGTGCAGGGGCAGTTCGCCCTTGTAGTTCTTTTCATAGTTTGAGGGCCGCCATACCTCGTTGGTATAGGGGTTCACATAGACGAAGGGTGCATCAAGCACGGTGGAGGCGGCGGTAAAGCCCATATCCAGGGCCGTGGAGTAGACCACAGGTTTGAAGCTGGAGCCGGGCTGGCGGCGGGCCTGGGTGGCACGGTTGAAATGGCTGTCGCCAAACTGGTAGCCGCCAATAAGGGCCACCACATCGCCATTTTCGGCCTCTACCGAGGCAATGGCCCCCTGCACAGCCGGTTCCTGTTGCAGCAGCAAGGCGATGGGAGTGCCTTTTTTGGCAGTCGACGGGTCGAAGGGGATAGTTTTCTTTTCCTTACGGCCCTTGGCATTGGTTTCGGTAACCGTGGTTTCCGTAGCGGAAACCCAGATCAGGTCGCCGGGGCTGACCACAAGCCGGGCGTCCTTGACAGCCGGAGCGTAGATGCCCGCCACCCTGGGGTTGGGCTTGCGCGCCCACGACATGTTGCCCACAGGGATAAGGCCGGTATAGCCCTGCCCCAGGTTTACGCGGGCTTCTTTGGCGTCTGCTGCAACAACAAGGGCCTTGACCCAGTTGTTGCCTGCAAGGTCCAGGGGACTGAAGGCTTTTTGTGCCGGAAAGGCTTTTTGCTGTTCAGCATCCAGTTTTTCCAGCGGGCCGCGCCAGCCCTGGCGCTTGTCCAGCTCTTCCAGGCCCTGCCGCAGGGCTGCCCCGGCGGCGTACTGATGGGGTGGGTCCATGGCGGTACGCACGGTAAGGCCCGCTTCATACACATAGTCCACGCCGAACTTGTCCGTTTCAACCCCCAGCGCCTTAAGGTTCTGTTCCGTAAAAAATTCTATGAGCAGGCGGCGGGTTTCTTCAAGATACCACAGGGCCGCGCCCCCCATGCCTTCGGGCATGCTCCAGTATACCAGAGGTTCGGCGGCGGCTTTTTCGTATTCTTCGGGGCTGATCCATTTGAGGTCGCGCAGGCGGCCAAGAACGTACATCTGGCGATTTTTGGCCTCTTCCGGGCGGCGGAAGGGATTGTAAGTGCTGGGGGCCTTGGGCAGGCCGGCAATAACGGCGCTTTCAGCCAGGGTGATGTCCGAGGCGTGCTTGCCGAAATAGGTGCGCGCGGCCGCCTCCACGCCATAGGCGTGCTCGCCCAGATATATCTGGTTCAGATAGATGGTGAGTATCTGGTCCTTGGTGTAGGTTTTTTCCAGATCATAGGCCAGAATGGCCTCTTTCATCTTGCGGGTATAGCTGCGCTCGGAGGTCAGCAAAAGCTGCTTGATAAGCTGCTGGGTGATGGTGCTGCCGCCCTCGCCCTGCCGCCCCTTGCGAAAGTTGTTGATGGCCGCGCGCAGAATGGCTGTAGGGTCTACGCCCATGTGCCGGTAGAAAGCATCGTCTTCTGCAGCCAGAAAGGCCATGGGCAGAAAGCGCGACATTTCCTTGAGACCGATAACAAAGCGTTTTTCATGGTACAGCGTACCCAGTGTGGAGCCGTCCCGTGCCAGAATGACAGTAGCCTGAGGCTGCTTGTATTCTGCAATGCGGTTGATGTCGGGCAGGTCGCGTGAGGCCCAGTAAAACAGCATGACCACAGCGCCGCCGCCAAGAAGGCCGCAGACCAGCAGTATACTCACCAGCCAAAGGGTGAGTTTTTTCCATGACAGACGAATTTTCATGGCAGGGCGATACCGTTTTTTTGCCCCGGCGTAAAGTATGCGCGCGATCCCGCGCCGGGCAGGTTGTTGCGGATGGCGCGCCAGAAAAGCTTTTTGCCGGGGCCTGCACGGCAGGGGCGAAAAAGCATGGTGAAGAGATGAAGCAGAGCCGGATGCAGAAAGTACCTGCGCGGCGGAGCGTTATGCTCTGCATCTGAGGATAGTTCAGTTGCTGGCGTTTGCAAGCCCTGGCCGGACGTTTACAAAAAAATGTAAATTACAATTTACCCAATTTTTTGTAAAAATAAAAAGCGGAAGGTTTCCCTTCCGCTTTTTTTCCGAATGTAGTGGTCGGACTACACGCAGCCGGTGGGCTTGGGCAGGCCGGCCATTTTGCAGGCGCCCTTGCCGGGGCCGGAGGGGAAGAGTTCGTACACTTCCTTCAGCTTGTACCCGGTGTTTTTGGACAGAATACGGACCATGGGAGCGATACCGTTCTTCTTGTAGTAGTCCTGCAGGAAGTCAAGGATCTTCTGGTGGTCAGCGGTGATTTCGGAGATGCCTTCGGATTCCTTCACATAATCCATCCATTCGGGGCACCAGTCGTCAAAACGCAGAAGGAAACCGTCTTCGTCAACTTCAAAGCTTTTGCCTTTATAGGTGATCTCAGCCATGCGTGTGTCCTCCTTGGACAGATAGTACTCAACCTCGCCGGAACGATATGCTCCTGGCGCAGCCAACCGGGGTTACCCGGCCGAATTCCTCCAATGGGCGCGAAAGCATAATGCAATCACAACGAATGCCTTTATGCCATAAAAAAATTTTGATGGCAAGCCCCGGCAGCTTTTTTTGGTCTGCCCCACTGATTCAGTCAAGATTTTTTTTCAGCGATCCTGAAAGGATGAGCCAATCTTGATTGAGTTGATCAGGCATTTTGCCGAATGCAATACAGCACCCGGCCGAGCTTTGCAACCTCTTCCATCAGGGTATTTTCGGCCGCGGCGTTTTTAAGATCACGCACCCGGATAAATATGTGACGATTGCCATCTTCGTTACTTACGGTCAAAACAGACAGCAGGCGCGCGTTGTGGGCGCGCAGCAGGTCAAAGAGGGGGCGGGCCGTGCCGGGCAGGTCGGGCAGCTCTATGGCGAACTGGAGGCCGCCAAGGCGCGCGCCGGTGATGTCGACCAGGGCCTTGAAAACATCGTGGTCTGAAATAATGCCCACCAGCTTGCCGCTGTCTTCCACCACGGGCAACCCGCCGATCTTGTTGTCGAGCATGATCAGGGCCGCCTGCTCTACCGTGTCGGAAGGTTTGACGGTCATGGGGTTGGCCGTCATAATGTTTTTGGCCTTGAGCTCGGCGAGCAGGTAGTGCATTTCGTACATGTCGAGCGTGGTGGCCTTGGAGGGGGAGGCGTCACGCACGTCACGGTCAGAAATGATGCCGACCACACGGCCCTTGTCATCAAGCACGGGCAGGCGGCGGACATGGTGGTCCTTCATGAGCTTGCCCACCTTTAGCAGAGACGTCTCCGGGGTGACGCTCACAACATCGGTGGTCATCCAGTTTTGTACGGGCATGCTTCCCTCCGGTTTTTCGATACGTTTCAGAGTTGGGCGGCTGCGGAAGGCAGCGGCCTTTTTCTCTTTATACAACAACAGGCGGATGCTGCACAAGTGCGGCCGGCAGGGCGTCCGGCGCGGGGCGCGATGGAGATGGAGGCGTGATGGAAGTGTATCTGGATTGTAGCGGCGGCATCAGTGGCGACATGACCCTGGCCGCTCTGGCTCACCTGGGTGTGGATTTTGCGCCGCTGACGGCAGCGCTGGAAAAGGCGGGCATAGCCTGTGAGCTGGATATCCGTGAAGAGCTGAGGGCCGGGGGGCCGGGCAGGTGCGCTGATGTGCGCTGGCGGCAGGAAGAACAGCCTTTGCGTCATCCTGCGGATATTGCAGCCATCTTTAATGTTGTGGAGGTTTCCGTCGGAGTGCGCGCCCGCGCACTGGCCGTACTTGATGCCCTGACTGAGGCAGAGGCCCATGCCCATCAGATCCGGCCGGAAGATGTGCATTTTCATGAAGTAGGAGCCGTGGATACTCTGGTTGATATTCTGGGCGTATGCTACGGCCTTGAGTGTCTGGGCGCGCGCCGGGTTATCGCTTCGCCCCTGCCCTGGTTTTCCGGCACCACGGTTTGCGAGCACGGGCGCATCCCCCTGCCTGCTCCGGCCACGGCCTGGCTTTTGCGCGGCAAGCCTGTTTTTTCATCCGAAGGGGAAGAACCCTCCCGTCAGGAGCTTGTCACGCCGACAGGCGCGGCCTTGCTGCATGCACTGGCAGACGAGTTTGCCAATGGTCCCCGTGGCGTGCCATCGGCCCTGGGTACGGGCTATGGCTCACGACCGGCGGCGTGCGGCCTGCGCGCATGGCTTGTGCGCCCGGAAGCGGACTTGACCGGGGCAGACCACAGTATGGGCGGGCAGGAGGTGGTCAGCCAGCTTGAAACTCACCTGGACCATCTGACCGGTGAGGAACTGGGGCTGGCCCTCAGTGCGCTGGCCGAAATGCCTGAAGTGCTTGATGTGCTGTGGCTGCCGGGCGTGGGCAAGAAAAACCGGCCCTCCGGACTGCTGCGCGTGCTCTGCCTGCCCGTGCATGAGGATATGGCGAGCCGTGCTGTTTTGCGCCACACCCATACCCTTGGTCTGCGCCGCCAGCGTGTGGAGCGCCTTGTTTTGCCCCGGCGGGGCGTAAGCACGCGCCTTGCCGGACAGGATATGCCCGCCAAGCTCTACGAGATCGAGGGGCGCAGCTATGTGCGCCCCGAGGCCGGGGCCGTGGCGCGGGCCGCGCGTGCAGAAGGCCTGGGAGCACCCGCCCTGCGCCTGAAGCCCGAAGCCGGAGAAGGCGGCCCTGTTGAATAGAAAATTCAAAAAAAAGAGCAATAGTTACAATAAGAAACCCCGCAATACGCAAAGAGCTCTTGCGTCCGGAACTGCATAGGCATATGGAAGCTCAGGGCATTGCGCCCTTCAAGGAGGATTACCATCATGACCATGCAAAATCTCTGGCGGCCTTTGGGGTTGTGCGCCCTGGCCGCGGCCCTGTACATCGGAGTTCCGATGCAGGCCCATGCGGACAGTTTCCGTATGCAACCGGGTACACAGCTTGTGGCCCGTAATGACCAGCAGACGGACAGGGGCAGGAGCGCTGACGCACGGGGCAGCTACAAAAAAGATGCCAAGGCGGCTAAAAGCACTGCCAAAAGCAGCGCGAAAGCCAATGGCAAAAACAAGGTTAAAAATGACGGCAAGACCGGCATAAAGAACGGCAGCGCCAAGGGCAAGGCTGTAAAGGGTGCGTCTAAAGCCGGAAAAGGCGCGACCTATGCCAAAAATGACGCTAAAAAAGCCGGCAAACCACATCAGGCTGCCCGTCCCGCAGGCAGCAAGAGCCAGCGTGGTGACAAGGCCGTCCATCCCGGCGGCAAGCCCGGCAACGGCAACAGGGCAGCCCGTTCTGCAGAACGGCCCGGCAAGCGTCCCGAGCCCCGTATGGAACGCCCTGAGCCCCGTCAGGACAGGCCGCACAATGGTCTTGACGGTCAGCGTCGCGGCCCGCAACACTATGACGGTGACGTGACCAACTAGGGCAACGGGCATTTGCATGCTTTCATGGCCTCCGTTTGGGCTGTCAGGGGCTGTGCCCCGGGGGCCGTACTGCACTCATCCCGGGGCATTCCCGGGGGAGGGAATATGCTGCAGCCACGAAGGCTGTGCTGTTTTTGCCGTGGGCTTCCCCGTGCTGTCCGGCGACCTCCCTTCGCACCGTGCAGCGGCATTAACGAAGCTGGTCTGGCAGGCTTGGACTGTGAACAGCAGGGACACCCCGCCAGTTAGCTGTATCGCAAGGCCCCGGATGGCCCCGGTTGCCGGGAATCCTGATTTCTGAAACGCATGGCCGTCAATGATAACAGCCCTCCGCAGTCTGCCTGCGGAGGGCTGTGTGTTTAGTGGCAGTTGGGCGGCCGGCATGTGCCTGCGGCGCGGGTGTTTTTACGGCAGGTTTCCGGTGGTGCAACTGCCCGCTCCTTGGGGATGGCCTGTGTTGCCGCCTTGACCCGTGCGCCAATCCATATAAGCTTTTCCACGGGCCGTGCATGGCCCGCAGTCATTAAAAAGGAACAGAGCCTTGCCTGAACAGACTCCCCGGAAAAAGCATTGGTCCGTGGTTGAATACCTGCACGAATCTGTAAGAAACCCCGGTAGACGCGGACAGTTAGAGCAGATGTAAAGCAGCAGCGCGTTATGAATGCAAGGCCGCCGCAAGATTTTTCTTGCGGCGGCCTTGTATATGGCGGTGTTTTCAGCGCATCCGGGAGGAGGGGGGCAGCATGCCTGCATCCACACCCTGTCCGGCGGCTGTGGTTACCAGTCCAGAGTCACCTTGAAGGCGCGGGCCAGATCATCCACACGTTCGTGGGCAATGACGCTGTCACCGGACTTCATGGTCAGATGACCATCGCCGGTCACCGTGCCGATGCGGGTGCATATCTGCCACTGCCCCAGAGCGTCAAAGATCATGGCCAGATCCGGTTTGACACTCACAAGCAGGCGGCTGGCGCTTTCGCTGTACAGCAGTTCCGTCTTGTTCATGGCCTGGAAGGCAGGCACGGCGTCCAGATTGAGTTCCGCGCCCAGACGGCCGCCGATGCACATTTCAGCCAGGGCAACGGCCAGGCCGCCGTCCGAGCAGTCGTGGCAGGCGGAAATGGCGCGCTGCCCCATGAGGGCGGAAACAGCGCGGTAGCGCGCCATGGCTGTTCCGGCATCCACGTGCGGCACACGGCCGCCCTTGAGGCCCAGCTCATCGGCGGCTTCACTGCCCGCCATTTCGCGCCATGTGCCGCCAAGCAGATAGATATGGTCGCCTTCTTTCTTGAAGTCCGAGGTCTGGGTGGCGGTAACGTTACGGATGACGCCCAGTATCGAAAAGAGCACCGTGGGCGGAATGGAGATGCGCTCGCCGCCGCCGGTGTAGTCGTTCTTCATCGAGTCTTTGCCCGAAATGCAGGGAACGCCGAAGGCAAGGCTGAACTGCCGCAGGGCGCGGCAGGCGCGCACAAGCTGCGCCAGCTTGTAGCGGCCGTCCGGATTGGTGGGGCTGACCACCGGGTCGCACCAGCAGAAGTTATCCACCCCGGCCAGGGCGTCGGGGTCCGCGCCCACAGCCACGGCATTGCGTATGGCCTCGTCCATGGCGTTGGCCATCATCCAGTAGGTATCATACTCACTGAATTTGGGGCAGATGCCGTGGGAGATGACAAGGCCGGCATCGGATTCCAGCAGGGGGCGCAGCACACCCGCGTCGGCCGGGCCGTCACGCTTGACGCCCACCAGCGGCTTGATGACACTGCCGCCGCGCACTTCGTGGTCGTACTGGCGGATGATGTATTCCTTGGAGCAGATATTGAGGCGGCTGAGCATGCGCTTCAAAAACGCACCCTGATCGGCATCGGCCATATCCACGGTGATTTCTTTAACTTCCGGTGTTTTCCACACGGCTTCAAGCTCAAGCTGGGGCACCCCTTCGTGCATGAAGCTCATGGGCATGGAGGCCACAATGCGGTCATTGTAGCGCACTTCAAAGTAGCCGGACTCGGTGAAGGTCCCCAGGGCGGTGGCTTCCACGTCCATACGCGCGGCTAGGGCCATGAACTCGTCCAGCTTGGCGGGCGGCACGGCCAGGGTCATGCGCTCCTGCGCTTCGGAAAGCAGGATTTCCCACGGGCGCAGGCCATCGTATTTAAGGGGAGCTTTGGCGATATCAAGCACACAGCCGCCCGTATCTTCGGCCATTTCGCCCACTGATGAGGACAGGCCCCCGGCGCCGTTGTCGGTAATGGCGTTGTACAGGCCGAGGTCGCGGGCGCGTATGATGAAATCATACATTTTGCGCTGGGTAATGGGGTCACCGATCTGTACGGCGGTGGCGGGGGAGCCTTCGTGCAGCTCTTCGGAGGAGAACGTGGCTCCGTGGATGCCGTCCTTGCCGATGCGCCCGCCGGTCATGACGATGAAGTCACCGGTTTCGGCTTTTTTGTACCAGCCGGGGCGGCCGTGCAGCTCAGCCGGGATAATGCCGACCGTGCCGCAATAGACCAGCGGCTTGCCCAGGAAGCGCTCGTCGAAGACAAGGGAGCCATTGACCGTGGGCACGCCGGACTTGTTACCGCCGTGCTCCACACCTTCGCGTACGCCTTCAAGCACGCGGCGGGGATGCAGCAGGCGCGGGGGCAGGGGCTTGTCGTGAAAAGGCGAAGCAAAGCAGAACACGTCTGTATTGCATACCAGTTCAGCGCCCATGCCCGTGCCCATGGGGTCACGGTTGACGCCCACAATGCCTGTCAGCGCACCACCGTAGGGGTCAAGCGCGGAGGGGCTGTTGTGGGTTTCTACCTTGATGCAGGCATCGTAGCCGTTGATAAAGGCGATAACGCCCGCATTGTCCTTGAACACGGATTTGCAGTAATCGTTTTCGCCCATGCGCTCGCGCAGGATGGCCGTGGCATCGCGGATGCAGGTCTTGTAGAGGTTGTCCACCACTTCGCGGCGGCCGGTATCCTCATCGGTATACTCAATGCGCGAGGCAAATATCTTGTGTTTGCAGTGCTCGGACCACGTCTGGGCCAGCACTTCCATTTCCACGTCTGTGGGATTGCCGGGCAGGTCGAGGGCCTTGCGGCGCCGGGCTTCTTGCGGCGCGGAAAACTGGTCGCGGATGCAGTGCATTTCCTTGAGGTTCAGCGCCCAGGTGTTGGAGCGGCTGGCCTGCATGAGGGCTTCATCATCCATGTCGGAAAGGCCGATGGTTTCCACCGTATCGTTGGATTCGCCGGTAACCTGGGCGGCCTGCGCCTCAAAACCGGGATTGGCCTGCCATTCATCACGGCTTTTGATGCGATAGCGCTGGATAAGGGTGTTGCACAGCAGGTCGCGGGTCAGCGTATCCACTTGCTCGCGGCTGAGCGGGGCGGCGGGATCGTTGACAATGCGGTATTGCACAGCCGTATATACGTGCAGGGAGTCGCGCGGTACGTCCAGCACCATGGCGGCCGTGTCGCGGGCGGTGCGGGCTTCGTTATCCGTCACGCCGGGGCGAAAGCCCACTTCCACATACCAGTCGGGCGTGGGATCTCCCGAAGGCAGTGGCTCAAGGGAGGCTGCCTGCAGGATGGGATCGTGCCAGATGCCTTCGTCAAGCAGACGTTTTACCTGGGATTCACTGAATCCTTCGGCCGTGAATACCTTGATCTGGCGCACTGAGCCTGTGGAAAGGTCAAGGGCCTTGCGCAGGTGCTGGGCCGTTTTGCGGCCTTGTGTATCGTCCAGTCCGGCGTGCAGGCCGGTTTCCACCCGGTAGAGCATTGGTGCTTCCTCGTACGGTTACAGCTTATTTTTTTCTGTCGCGCACATAGTCGGTCATTTTAAGCATGACCTTGCGCTCTGGTCTGTCGGGCAGGCTATGCAGGGCACGCCTGGCCGCATCAAGAAAAGTGTCGGCCTGGCGGCGCACTGCCGTGTCAAAACCGGCCTCGCGTATGCGCAGGGCAACGGATTCGGCATCGGCCGCGCTCATGGCAAAGCCGGCAAACGCCGCGTCAAAGGCTTCGCGTTCTGCATCGTTCAGGCTGTCGCGGTAAAGACGCAGGGGCGGCGTCAGCTTGCCCTCGCGCACATCACCGCCTGTGGGTTTGCCTGTGGCGCTTTCGGGCGCAAAGTCCAGCGCATCGTCCACCATCTGAAAGGCCATGCCCAGGTTTTCGCCGTAGGCCGCAGCCGCAGCCACGCTCGCCTCATCAGCTTCGGCGGCCAGTGCGCCCATTTCACAGGCGGCGCGGATGAGCCACGCTGTCTTGCCGCGCACGATTTCTTCGTAATGCCCGGCGCTTGTATCCACGCGGCCCTGGGCAGCGATTTCAAGTATCTCGCCTGCGGCCGTGCGGCTGGTGGCCTCGGAAAAGCAGCGCGTAAGGCGCGGGTCGCCGCGCCGGGCCACCTGCGCGTTGGCCTCGGCCAGCAGGGCATCGCCCGCGAGGATCACGCTGGACACATTGTACAGGGTGTGGGCGGCGGGTTTGCCCCGGCGGCTCATGGCATTGTCCAGCACATCGTCGTGCAGGAGGGTGGCCGCATGCAGCATTTCAAGGGTGACGGCAAGGTCGTGTATGTCTTCACGGTCATGCCCGAGCAGGCGGGCGGTCAGCACGGTGAGAAGCGGGCGCAGACGTTTGCCCCCGGCTTCAAAAATGTGCCGCGTTACCGGACGCACCGGTTCGGGCAATACCTCCACAGCCCGGTCAAGGGCGCGGTTGATGGCCGGAAGTTCCAGGGCAATGCGTGCTTTGAGTTGAATCATTTCACTACTCAGATGAGGTTAAGGGCGGGTAGCACCTGGGCAAGGGCTCGCAATGCGCCGGGAAAATCTTTTTCCTCTCTGGCGCGGGGGCCCACCTTGTTGGACACGCTGCGTACTTCCACACAGGCGATGCCCTGGCGTGCGCAGGCATAAGCCACGGCAAAGCCTTCCATATTTTCCAGATCAGCCTGATAGCGGCTCCGCAGATCCGCCGCGCGCGCAAAGCTTGCACTGACGCCCGCCACGGTCAGCGAGCGGCAAGGGGCCAGTGTGCCGTCATCACATCTGCCCCCGAACGGCGACAGGGCCTCAACGCCGCAAAGCGGCAGGCGGTCACGCACGGCCTCTCCTTGCGGGGGCTGCCACTGCGGAAAACCAAAAGCCCCGGCAATAACGGTCTGGCCGTCATGCAGGCCATATTCCGGCCATATTTCCTCCTGCACCAGGCAATGGGAAAGCAGGGGGTGGCTTGCAAGGTCAAAAGCTCCGGCAAGGCCCACATTAAGCACTGCGCTTATGGGAGAGCCTTCGGCTTCGGCGCGGCTCAGGGCATGCCCCATGGCAAGGGCCGCGTTAACCGGGCCGATACCTGTAAGGCAGCACAGTGCCGCGCTTTTTTTAAGCTGTACAGGCCAGAGCCGCATTTCGGGCCATGCCGTGGCATCCGCAGTATACCTCTCGGCCCCGTGTGCTCCGCCATGCCCCCCAGACGCGGAAGGCGGGGCAAAATCCGGCAGAAGGCCCCCCAGTTCCGGGCCAGTGGCAGCGCAGATGAGCAGGCTCACGCGGTTTACAGCCTCCAGTAATCTATGCCCGCGCTGCGCATGGCAGCGGGGTCGAGAAAGCTTTTTACGTCCAGCACCACGGCCTTGTCCGGCTGGGCGAAAAGACTTTTTATGGCATCGGGGGATAATACCTTGTACGCATCGTGTCCCACTGCCAGGATAAGAGCGTCCAGGTCGCGCAGGTCGCTCTGCGGCAGCAGGGCCTGGCCGTACTCGTGCAGGGCTTCGGCGGGATCGGCCTCGGCATCGCTCACGAGCACCTGCACGCCGTAGTCTTCAAGTTCGCGGATGACGTCCACCACGCGGGTATTGCGCAGGTCCGGCACGTTTTCCTTGAAGGTAAAGCCGAGAATGCCCACGCGCGCGCCGCTGATGACGCGGCCGCTCTTGATCAGGCGTTTGACCGTGCATTCGGCCAGGTATTTGCCCATGTTGTCATTGATGCGGCGGCCCGCCAGGATGACCTCGGGGTGAAAACCCAGTTCTTCTGCCTTGTAGGTGAGATAGTAGGGGTCCACGCCAATGCAGTGGCCGCCCACAAGACCGGGCCGGAAGGGCAGGAAGTTCCACTTGCTGCCCGCGGCCTGCAGCACTTCAAGGGTATCAATGCCGAGGCGGCCGAAGATGATGGCAAGCTCGTTCATGAGTGCGATATTGAGGTCGCGCTGGGTGTTTTCGATAACCTTGGCGGCCTCGGCCACCTTGATGCTGGAAGCGCGGTGTATGCCCGCCGTGACCACAGAGCCGTAAACCTGAACGAGCAGGTCCGTGGTAGCGTCGTCGGAGCCGGAAACAACCTTGGTGATGGTTTCAAGGGTATGTACCTTGTCGCCGGGGTTGATGCGCTCGGGCGAGTAGCCCACGGTGAAGTCACGGCCGAATGTGAGGCCGGACTCGCGCTCAAGGATGGGGACGCAGATTTCTTCGGTAAGACCCGGATATACGGTGGATTCGTACACCACCACGCAGCCCTTGCCCATGTGGCGCCCCACGGTGGTGCTGGCTCCCACCACGGGAGTCAGGTCCGGCGAGCGGTGATCGTCTATGGGGGTGGGAACAGCCACAATAATGACGGCGGCCTCCCTGAGGTCGGCCGGGTCGCAGGAATAACGCACATTGGCGGCCTGCAGCCTGTGGTCGTCCACTTCGCGTGTGCGGTCGTGCCCGTCTTGCAGTTCCTTGATGCGCGGGGCGCTGATATCAAACCCCAGTACGCTCATCTGGCGCGAGAGGGCAACGGCCAGGGGCAGACCCACATAGCCGAGGCCGACGACGGCCAGGGTTTCTTTGCCTTGTTGCAGGGCCTCGAATGTCACCATAATTTCATTCCTTTACAAAACAGGCTTTTTTCGTCACCAAGAAAAGCATGGACTTTGATATCGAACTTTTTTTCCGCGCCCTGGGCCTTGCCATCGTGCTTGAGGGACTGTGCTGGACGCTTTTTCCCGGTGGCATGCGCCGGGCTTTGCTGAGCATTCTTCCCCTGCCCGAAAGCCGTTTGCGTGTGGTCGGGCTGACGGCCCTGGCCCTGGGGCTGCTGGTCGTCTGGCTGGCTTCACGCTAGAGCATTTCACAGTTGAAATGCTCTACAAGGATTTGTCTCCAAATCCTTGTCGTCAAATAATTGCAGGGCGGCTTTGCCGATCGTTCCGCAGTCATTTGAAGCGTTAATTGCCTCTAGGCAGGGCACTTGTGCGCTCAAGCGCCGTAGTGAGCGCCGTAAAAACTTTGAGAAGTATATTCTCGAAGCTGCGATATTCCTGTGCCTGCCGGGCAACCTCACGCAAATATTGCTGTCTGTCGTGCCGTAGAGAAGCCGGTGCTGTCATACGGCACTGCAAAGAGGCCCGGGTATTTTCTGCCCCCTTCTGCTCCTGCGGGCAAGCTTCATGCCCAAAAGGCTGCGTCTGTCGCATCAGCCCGCATAGAGCCATTATGCTTTTTACCGGTTTTCGGGCGGTCACCGTACAGCCCGGGATCGCCTGTGCCGGACGCCTAGCGGGCCTTTTCGCCCACATGCAGGCAGACAATACCTGACGTGAGCTTCTGATACCATGCCTTGCTGAATCCGGCTTTGCGCATTTCTTTTTCCAGCTCAACGGCAGAGGGAAACGCGCGGATAGTGTCCGCCAGGTAGGCATAGGCTGCGGGATCTTTGGAAAACATACGGCCCACACGGGGCAGCAGGTGGTTCAGGTACACATTGTACAGGCCGCCCCAGATGCGCTCGCGGCCGGAGCCGAACTCCAGGATACAGGCCCGCCCGCCTGGGCGCAGCACACGCAGCATTTCGGCAAAGGCCGTTTCACGCGGGATGATGTTGCGTATGCCGAAAGCGATGGTCAGGCAGTCTACCGAGGCATCGGGCAGAGGCAGGCGTTTGGCATCGGCCGCCACGGGCAGGATGCGCCGGGCATTGTCGCCCTTGAGCTTGCGGCTGCCCTGCACCAGCATGGGAGGGCAGAAGTCCAGCGCAGGCACGAGAGCCGTGGGGTACTGGCGGCGGATGGCCAGGGATACATCCAGGGTTCCCGCAGCCAGATCGAGCACCACACCGCTTTCACCCATCCGCACGTTGCGCGCCAGCACCTTGCGCCAGTGCTGGTCAAGGCCCAGGCTGAGAACGCGGTTGAGCAGGTCGTAAAAGCGTACAATGCGGCCGAACATGCCGGCCACGGCAGCATCATGTGAGGGCACGGGAGACGGGGACGAAGCCCTGTCCTGCTGCCCGGAAAGCCGAGAAGAGTCCACTTATTTACCCTTGTTGTCCTGATCCGCGTCAACACCGATGGCCGTGCAGACCACCCGGTAGACAGAGGGAAAGACCTCTGCAAAATTGCCGGGCGAAACCGTGCGTGTTTCAATAAACTTGGCGGTCAGTTCCTTGGCCACCTGCAGGGCTTCCTTGCGATCTTTATCCATACGGTCCTCGTGCCTCGTTACTGCCGTCCGGCCGCGCTGCCGGAAAACAAAACCCGCCCTTTGGGGAATGGCCATGACCCACAGCGGGCATTGCCTGGACGGGAAAAAGAACGGAAACGAAAGCCCCCGCCCCCTTTTTTATATACGCACCGGGCATGTTCCCGGTTTGCTGCATGGCACTACCCGTGGGCAGGCGCCCGCACGACTGTACCTGTGGCATGGCCTGTGCCGTGCTTCGCGGTCAGCTCGGTCGCTAAAAATACACCACCCCGCCAGGCTTTGGTCTTGAACAAAACCGCATGCGGCGAACTTGGTGGGCAACTGTCCCATGCAGGAGAAATCGCGCAAGAGCATATGCGTTCCGCCTCTGCTTGGCAAGCCTGCCGCCGCCAGGACGGCACGGTTTGCCAGGCAGGAGCCGACCGCACCTGTGTTTTCGCACAGGGCAAAAACACAGGTTAGCGACACAGCCCCTCTTGACGCCGTGGCACTTTGAAATGCCTGCACGCAGGTGGCGCCTCTCTGCTGCTTTTGCCTGCAGATTCCTTTCCACCGTAACGGCTGAAGCCTGCCTTGCAGACATGGCTTTGCGGTATTTTTCCCCGTACCGCTTGTCGCCAGGGAAATGCCCGGCAGGCCTGACACGCTTTACGGTGCGAATTTTTGCAAAAAACCGCACCAGGCAGATTGCCATTGCCAATGATTGTCCGCTCTTTTGCCCGAGCGCAGATCTCTTTGCTATGCCTCGCTTTCCAGCAGACGGGCGATTTCTTCGCGTAATATGCGGGCTGCCGCGGCTGCCGCAGATTTTTCCACCTGCTCGTTGAAGCGGGGTTCAAGACCGTCCAGCCGTTCTTCTATGGAATCCAGGCGGGCTGAAGTGCCGCGCAACATCAGGTCTGCATTGTCCAGACGCTCTGCCAGGGCGGGGTCTTCGCTGGGGCCGGAAGCAGGAGCCTGCCCGGCAGTCTCCTGAAGCGCCGATTGTGCGGCCTGCTGCGCGGCTTGGGCAGCGGCAGCCTGTATGGCGTCCATGAAGCGTTGGTGCAGGGGATGGCCCGGTTCAAAAAGGGCTTCGGCCAGTGCCTCGGCAGTATCCGGACCGGCGCTGCCTTGCTGCATGGCGGCCCCGGCTGTTTCTTCTGCATTGCGGGCTGCTTGCAGGGCCTCGTCTACAGCGCGGGCAGAATCTCTGCCAACAGCGCGGGCCGTATTTTGCGCTTCCTCGGCGCTTGCCTGGGCCAGGCCGGCTGCCTCGCGCGCTTCATCCGCAAGGGCGCGGGCCTGTTCTGCCGCTTCACGGGCTTCAGCCATGGCTGACTCCAGAGCGCTCGCGCGCTCTTCGGCCTGGCGCAGCAGTTCCTCGCACTGGTCCAGGCGTTCAGCAAGTACGTCGGCGACCGGGGCAGGGGGAGGATCTGCTACAGCTGCTGCATCGGCCGCATCGGCAACATGTGTGCTCTCTGTGGCTGCCGGTTTTTCCGTATTTTCCGTATAGGGCGTTTCGGCCGGGGCCTCCGCGGCATTTGCAGTGGCCGCCGCTGTGCCTATGGTGTCTATGGTTTCTGTATGGTCATAATTGCCAGCAATGTCAGGAGAATCCACGCCTTCTTCGCTCACGCCCATGTGGGGCTGCTCGGTGGGGAGCGTTTCTTCCGTCTGCCGGGCGGGCGGGGCTTCGGCGTCCGTCGCGTCCGTCACGCCCGGGAGCGGGGCGGTAGCGGCTGCTGCGCCTCCGGCGGCTTCGGCCAGCAGGGAGTCAATATCCAGATCTGAAAGCGGGGCCTGGGGCGCGCCGGAGGTCGCGTCCTGCGTCATGGGCTGGGCTGTGGCTTCCGGCTGTGCGGGTGGCTCTGTAACAGGCAGTTCTGTCGTTTGCGGAGCTTCTTTTGTAGCCGCAGGGGCGGCCGGAGCAACCTGTTCGGGCTGTGCTGCGGGTTGCTCCGCAGCTTGCGCGGTATTGCCTGCGGGGGTGTCCGTCTTTTCTGCCACTGTGTGCGCGCTTTCGCGTTCTTCCGCATCCGCGGCGGCCAGCAGGGCATCCAGGTCAAAGTCCAGTTCCTCGGCGCCGGTCTTCGCAACGGCGGGTTGCCCCGTGCCCGGAATGTCCGGGGCGGGGTTGACGGCGGCCAGCAGTGTGTCGAGGTCTGCGGCAAGCGCTTCGGGATCGAAGGGCGTGTCTGTTTCCGGGCCGGAGTCCGGCAGGGGCGCAGCGTCATTGCCGGAAGCGGCGCTTGCCTGCGGGGCAGCGGCCGGCGATCCGGGGGGCGTCGGTGCGGGCTGTGCCGTCGGGCGTTCTTCGGTTGCGGCGCCTGGAGCGTCATTTGCGGCTTTGCCCGCATGGGCGGGAGCGGCGTGCCATGCCGCGGGATCGCTTGCGCTGAGCAGGGCTTCCAGTTCGTCAGAAATAACAGGCTCCGGCACGGTTCCGGCGGCCAGCAGTTCATCCACATCCGGCGTGTCGGCGTGTGTGCCGTTTGCAGCGGTCTCAGGCCGGGCAGCGGTGGGGCATGCGGCTCCCGTCAGGCCGTCCAGCATCTGGTCCACGGCTTCATCCGTGTTGCGGGGCGACGGAGTCGCCGTGGAGCGTTGCGGAGGCTGTGGTGGAATATCGAGAGAATTCAAAAGATTGTCGACGTCTCCCATGCCGGGCATATGCAGCTTTTCGTTGGGGTCCACAATATGACCATCAGGCGCAACGCCAGTGCCTGAAAAAGCAGGCTCATCGTCTTGCGGAGCCGCAATATTGTCTGTGTCTGCGGGTGGCATCTCGCCTTCGGCGGGAATGTCTTCACTATCGTCCCTGGCTTCCATCTGCGCCAGCAGATCGTCAATTTCCGCATCGGCCTGGCGGCCTTCTTCGTTCAGGCTGCGCATGTGCGAATGCAGACCGCTCTGATCGTCATCGGTGGGAGCGGGGGCGGCCTCGTCGGTTGCCGGAACCTCGCCTTTTTCGATAAGTTCTGTCAGGTCGATGATTTCTTCTGTATTTTCATGGGCGTTTTGGGCAGCCATGCGCGACCTCATGGGGTTAGGAACAATCGGCTTCGGGGCCGGAAGGGCGGGATTTGTCGCCAGTATGCGGTATGGTGGCCGCTGGCCGTGCCAGCCGGAGCGAAACACGTGCAAAGCCACGGTTTTTCGTATCAGGTTATGAGAAAAGACGCAAACATGCAGCGCTCGGGCGTGACGGCGTTGCCTGTCCGCAGGCTGTATGGCAGGCTTACGTGGGACGGCATTGCAGGATATATGTTTTTTGCACAATACATCACGGTTGCAAGGGCCGGTACGTGCACCGCCGGGCAAGTGGGAAGAACAAAAGAGTTTGCAACCATCCCGCCGCAATATTTTACGGCAGGATGCCGCGCAAATAATCGGCCGCCCGGAGGGGCGGCCGATTATTTGCAGGTGGCCTGATCAGGCATTGGAGCAATTAGCGCTTCAAATGATTGCTTAACGGTCGGCAAAGCCGCCCTATAATCATTTGGCTACAAGGATTTGTCTCCAAATCCTTGTAGCGCATTTTATCTTTGAATAACGTGTACAGGCGCTAACGCTGCACTTTCGTACAGCGCATCGTAACACAGCGTGGATTCTGCCGGAAAATGCAGTTTCCGGCAGAATGGCAACTTTGAAATACTCCATATTTCAAAGTTGATCCGTTCTAGTCTTTTTTGTCTTTCTTGAGCCAGGGCATCATGCTGCGCAGCTCTTTGCCCACCTTTTCGATCTGGTGCTCGGATTCATTGCGGCGGGTGGTAAGGAACATGGGGTACTTGGCGCGGGCTTCAAGAATGAAGTTGCGCGCGAATACGCCGCTCTGGATGTCCTTGAGCACGGCCTTCATTTCTTTTTTCACTTCATCGGTGACAAGGCGGGGACCGGTGACATAGTCGCCGTATTCAGCGGTATTGCTGATGGAGTAGCGCATGCGCGAAAGGCCGCCTTCGTACATGAGGTCCACGATAAGCTTCATTTCGTGCAGGCATTCGAAGTAGGCCATTTCGGGCTGGTAACCGGCTTCTACCAGGGTTTCAAAGCCGGCCTTGATCAGGGCGGAAACACCGCCGCACAGCACGGCCTGTTCACCGAAAAGGTCGGTTTCAGTCTCTTCACGGAAGGTGGTTTCAATCACGCCGGAGCGCGCGCCGCCAACACCCTTGGCATAGGCCAGGGCCATCTGAAGGGCTTTTCCGGTAGCGTCCTGCTCAATGGCCACGAGGCAGGGTACGCCGCCGCCCTCGGTGTAGGTGCGGCGCACCAGATGCCCCGGTCCCTTGGGCGCGATGAGGAACACGTCCACATCCTTGGGCGGCTGGATCTGCCCGAAGTGGATGTTGAAGCCGTGGGCGAACAGCAGGGCCTTGCCCTTGGCAAGGTTGGGCTTGATGTCGTTTTCGTAAACGGCAGCCTGCACTTCGTCGGGCAGCAGAAGCATAATCAGGTCGGCCTGGGCGGCGGCTTCAGCGGCGGAAACAGGATTGAAGCCGTGTTCCTTGGCCAGTTCGTAGTTGGCGCCGCCGGGGCGCTGGCCCACCACAACCTTGACGCCGGAATCGCGCAGGTTCTGGGCGTGGGCGTGGCCCTGGCTGCCGTAACCGATGATGGCGACGGTTTTATCCTTCAGGAGATTAAGGTCGGCATCCTGATCGTAATAAACTTTCATCTGAACTTCCTCTGAGATCACTCACGGTTAAACAAAATTGTATTTCTTTCCACCGGTGGGAAAGAACGTGGGGCCTGGACATAAGCGCCGGGCGTTGTTGCGCCCTCTGGCGGCAGCGCGCTGTCAGGCGGCTGCAGGTGCGGGAGCGGAACTGCCTGCACGCAGGGCCGGCCCCTGGGGATAAGGGGCGCAGGCGGCCTGCGCCGCCCCATGCCGGAGAGGGCCTTGTGGGCCGTCAGGCGCGGGAACGGGCAGTTCTGAACCATAGTGCCTTTGAAACGTCGCGAAGGCTCAAAGGCGTGTGCAGCGCAAACGCGTGTTTTCTGCACTTACGCGGCGTTGCGGCGTATCGCACGTGTGCGGCGGCAGAGCGGATAAATATTTTCATGAAAATCCGCTCACGGGTGAAAATCCCTAATCCGCCTTTTTGGAACGACGCATGGCCACAGAGCCTGTGCGCGCCAGTTCCTTGATGCCGAAGCGCTGTAAAAGATTGATGATGGCATCCAGCTTGTCCTGATTGCCTGTAGCCTCAATGGTCATTTCATTGGGGCTTACGTCCACCACTTTGCAGCGGAATATTTCAACGGTGCGCAGAATTTCACCCCGCATGGGGCCTTCAGCCTGCACCTTGACAAGCATCATTTCGCGTTCGACAGCGGCAATGTCTGCAAAGTCCACCACCTTGATGACAGACACGATTTTATGCAGCTGTTTCATTATCTGCTCTAAAATCAGGCTGTCGCCTTCTGTTGTGATGGTCATGTGCGAAACGCCTTCTTCCAGGGCCGGGGCCACATTGAGCGAATGGATGTTGAAGCCGCGCCCGCTGAACAGCCCCGCCACGCGGGAAAGCACGCCGGGTTCATTTTCCACCAGCACGGAAAGCACATGTGTCTTGGTCATAGCCCCTCCTTTACACCAGCAACATTTCATCAAGCGCCGCGCCGGCAGGCACGATGGGGTACACGTTTTCCTCGCGTTCAACCACTACGTCGATAAAGGCCGGGTTGGGTGTGGCAAGGGCCTTTTCAAGCGTGGCACGCAGGTCTTCGGGTTTTTCAATGCGGTAGCCTTCGGCCCCGTAGGCTTCGGCCAGCTTCACAAAGTCCGGCTGGGCCTCCATGTTGGTGGAGCTGTAGTTCTGGTTGTAAAAGAGCTCCTGCCACTGGCGCACCATGCCGAGATGGCGGTTGTTCAGGATGATCACCTTGATGGGCAGCCTGTTGGCAACCACGGTAGCCAGCTCCTGAATGTTCATCTGCAATGAGGCGTCGCCCGCGACGGTGATGACTTTTTTGTGGGGAAAGGCAAACTGTGCGCCGATGGACGCGGGAAAGCCGTACCCCATGGTGCCGAGGCCCCCGCTGGTGAGCAGGGTGCGCGGCCTGGTGAACGTATAGAACTGGGCTACCCACATCTGGTGCTGGCCCACTTCGGTGGCAATGATGGCATCGTCGTTGGAAAGCTCGTACAGGGTCTGGATGACTTCCTGCGGCTTGATGTTGTGGTTTTTCTGGTAGCAGAGAGGCTTGCTTTTCTTCCATTCGCCCACGGCCTCAAGCCACGCGGCGTGTTCGCTGCTCCAGTCTTTGCCTTCAAGCTTGGCGTTGCAGATTTCGCCCATGCCTTCAAGCGCCAGGCGGCAGTCGCCCACCACAGGAACGTGTACTTCCACATTCTTGCGTATGGATGTGGGGTCGATATCAATATGCACAATGCGCGCCTTGGGCGCGAAGCCCGCCAGTTTTCCGGTGACGCGGTCATCAAAGCGCGCGCCCACGCATACCAGCACATCGGCATTGTTGATGGCCAGATTGGCGGCATAGGTTCCGTGCATGCCGACCATGCCGAGCCACAGCGGGTCGGTGGCGGGAAAGGCCCCAAGGCCCATGAGCGAACAGGTGACGGGAATCTGCAGCTTGCGCGCAAGGCTCGTGAGGGCCTCGGCCGCATCGGACATGATAACCCCGCCCCCGGCCAGAATGACCGGGCGTTCCGCCCGGGCCAGCTCTTCTACCGAGCGCCGCAACTGGTTGAGGTTGGGCTTGTAGGTGGGGTTGTAGCTGCGCATGTAGACTTCTTCAGGCCACACGAACTCGGCCTTGGCCTGCATGACGTCTTTGGGCAGGTCAATGAGTACGGGGCCGGGGCGGCCCGTGCGCGCCAGATAAAAAGCCTGACGGATGGTAAGGGCCAGCTTGCTGATGTCCTTTACCAGAAAATTGTGTTTGGTGCAGGGCCGGGTGATGCCCACGATGTCCACTTCCTGAAAGGCATCGTTGCCGATCAGTTGTGTGGGAACCTGCCCCGTAATCACTACCAGAGGAATGGAATCGGAATAGGCTGTGGCTATGCCCGTCACCGTATTGGTGGCTCCGGGACCGGAGGTTACCAGGCAGGCGCCTACCTTGCCGGAAGCGCGGGCATAGCCGTCAGCCGCGTGCACAGCCCCTTGTTCGTGTCGTACCAGCACGTGACGTATTTCTTGATGTCGCGGCAGTTCGTCATAGATGTCAATCACAGCGCCGCCGGGATACCCGAACAGCACGTCAACGCCTTCTCTCTTCAGGGACTCAAGGAGAATCTGCGCACCTGTACATTCCATAGCCGGCTCCTTAACAGCCTGCTAGCAATCCTGTTTTTTTATCCTGTCGAGGATTGCCATGAGCTGGGTTTTGCCTTCAAGCTTCTGTTTTTTCAATTGCTTCAAGGTCTGTTCTTCGGTAGGGGTGCGGAAGGCTTTGCCTTCAAGCTTTTCTACCTGCTTTTCGTAGAGCACGTGATCTTCCCAAAGGGATTTCAGCTCCGGATCAGTAGCCGCATACTTGTTTAGTAGTTCTAGTTCATGCTGATCCATAAGAAATCTCCATTGTTAGATGTTCGAACGCGGAAGCCCGCGAGGAAGCCAGGGTTATTGAATGGCAAGCGCGTACTGGGCAAGAGAGGCAACCACAATGCGGTTGAAAAGCTCAATGCTCAGCAGCACCACCACCGGAGAAAAGTCCATGCCGGTGGTGTAGGTAAAAGGCAGCCACTTGCGCACACGGTAAAACACGGGTTCCGTGAGGGCGTGCAGGGTGCGCACTATGGGATTATACGGGTCGGGCCGCACCCAGGTAAGCACGGCCGCGATGATGACTATCCAGAAATACAGGTTCAGCAGTGAGCCGAGAATCATGGCAACGGCGCTCATGGTATTGGCCAGAACAATCATGCGCCCTCCAGAATGGCGGTCTTTGTGTCAAAAAATACGTTCGGGGAGGTCCGGCGGGGCCTGATCTCACGCCTCGGCCTTTTGGGGCGGCAAAGTCCGGTCCAGCGCGGCGTGCAGGCCTGCATAATCCGTGACTGTTATCTGCCCCCGGAGAGCCCCGCTGCCAAATGCCGCAAATACTACGCCCGCCCCCCGGGCCGCTTCCTTGTCATGTTCGCTGTCGCCCACAAAAAGCACGGTTTCGGGCGAAACTCCCCAGGCGGAACAGATGTGCCGTGTGCCTTCGGGAGACGGTTTGGGCGCTGCCGTATCGGCCGCGACCACAGGATCAAAATAGGTGGGCAGGCCGAAAATGTCCAGAACCGTTTGTATTCCCTCAAACCTGCGGTTGGTATGCACGGCCATGCGCACACGGCGGTCGCGAAGGTCATCAATAAATCCGGTAAATCCCGGCTGCAGGCGCAGCATGGGCAAGATGTCGCGCCGGTAGTTGACCACCTCGCGTGTTACATACTCTATCTGCCCGTGAAGGTGTGGCGGCACAATATGCAGCAGGGACTGTACGGCTGTAGCCATAAAGCAGTATTCTTCCTGCTCCGGCGTCATGGGCGGTAAATCAAAGTGTTCAAGAACGCGGTTGTAGAAAATATTGTTGGATTCGCGCGAATCTATCATCACGCCATCGCAGTCAAAGATGACTCCTGCAAGGCCGTGGGGAAACAGCACACTCATGATGTGGGCCTCCATACGAGCCACAGGCGCTCGACATCCAGAGGCGGAGAACCGGTGGGTTGTTTGCGGCCGAGAATCCGCCATGCCGGGGCACGGGCCTGCAGCAGTCCAGGCATGTCTGCGGGCAGGGCCGAGGTGTCTTTTTGGGCCGGGCCGAACTCCGCTTCTTCCTGGATATCTTCGGCCATGGGGCCTTCAGCCAGAATGGGCAGGTCAGGGGGCAGAAAATACATGGCATTGGCCGTTACCAGCCGCCAGGGAGGCATGAGGCCAAGGTCGAGGCTGACGGGCGTACCCAGAATACCTGCTCCGGCATGCCCTTCAGAAGCGCCGAATCCCGGGGTTTCGCCGTCTTCCACGCCGAGAGAGCGGGTAAAAGACTCGGACTTGCGGGCCAGGGCGCGGGCCATGTCTGCCAGTTCGGCCATGCGTTCTTCCTGAAGCCACGTCCAGATAAGGGCCTTGTGCGCCTGCTCTTGCTCAATGCGCTGTTTGCGGGCGGCTTCGGCCTTGTGGGCAGCCTCGCTGTCTGCGCTGCCGAACTCGCGCAGCAGCGCCATTTCCGAAGCGTGGCGGGCCGCGCGGGCATTACCTGTTGAGGCTGCCCCCACAGGCAGGCCCGAAAGCGCCTCGTCGCCCATGCGGCGCAGGTCTTCAAGGCAGGCCGCGGCCTCGCGCGGGGTAAAAGGATAGCCCGCCGGGCAGTACGCCCCCGTCTGCGGCGGTTGCGGCAGCCCGGGCCACAAAAGCAGGGACGCGGGCAGGGCCATGTGCCTGTCCGTCAGGGAACCGCGCAGAAAAGGCAGCCTTATACAGAAACTGGGTGTGGTCATCATAGGCATCCTCTGGAAAAATACAGCATACTCAGAGCCGGGGGAGAGCGCAAGCCGGGGGCGGGCCGGACCTGTTTCACCTTTGCGCAATGTATTGTCAGGCGAACGCTTATGACATATAAAGCATCCCAGCAACGCCGCAGCGTGAGCGGTAGACTGCCAAACATCTCGCCGGCAGACCCGGCTCAGAAGGAGTAGAAGAAATGGAACAGGGCACCATTCGCCTGAAGACAGGCCTTGCAGAAATGCTGAAAGGCGGCGTGATCATGGACGTCACCACTCCCGAACAGGCTAAAATCGCTGAAGAAGCTGGCGCTTGCGCCGTAATGGCTCTGGAGCGTGTGCCTGCGGACATTCGCGCTGCCGGTGGCGTGGCCCGCATGGCTGATCCCACCATTGTTAAAAAAATCATGGAAGTAGCCACCATTCCCGTTATGGCCAAGGCGCGCATCGGCCACTTTGTGGAAGCGCGTATTCTTGAGTCTATGGGGGTGGATTATATTGACGAGAGCGAAGTGCTCACCCCCGCTGACGACAAGTATCATATCGACAAGCGCGATTTCACCGTGCCTTTTGTCTGCGGCTGCCGCAATCTGGGCGAAGCCCTGCGCCGTATCGCCGAAGGCGCGGCCATGATTCGCACCAAGGGCGAGCCTGGAACCGGCAACGTGGTTGAAGCCGTGCGCCATTGCCGTCAGGTGATGGACGAAGTGCGCATGCTCTGCGCCCTGCCCGAAGCCGAGGTGCCCAACTTTGCCAAAGAAATGGGCGCTCCTCTTGAACTGTGCCTGCTCGTACGCAAAGAAGGCCGCCTGCCCGTGGTCAACTTTGCCGCCGGCGGCATCGCCACCCCGGCTGACGCCGCCATGATGATGCATCTTGGTTGCGACGGCGTATTTGTGGGTTCCGGCATTTTCAAGTCCGGCGACCCGGCCAAGCGCGCCAGGGCCATTGTGCAGGCCGTGACCAACTACAAGGATTTCGCCCTGCTGGCCGAAATCTCCCGTGATCTTGGCGAACCTATGGTGGGTATTGAAATTTCCACCATTCCCTCTGGTGAGCGCATGCAGGAGCGGGGCTGGTAGATGGCCCGCTGTGTGGGTGTGCTGGCCCTTCAGGGGGCTTTTCGTGAGCATGTGGCCGCCGTGTCCCGTTTGGGCGTGGCGGCCCGCGAAGTGCGCCAGCTCAAGGATATGGACGGCATTGACGCCATGATCATTCCGGGCGGCGAAAGCACCACCATGGGCAAACTGCTCAACGAGTGGCAGATGCTGCAGCCGTTACGCGAGCGCATTGAGCAGGGCATGCCGGTATACGGCAGCTGCGCCGGACTTATCCTGCTGTGCCGCGTTATTGAAAATTCGGACCAGCCCCGGCTGGGCGTGCTGGATGCCACCGTGCGGCGCAACGCTTTCGGCCGTCAGGTTGACAGCTTTGAAACCGATCTCGCCATGCCGGAAATCGGGCCGGAACCTGTCCCGGCGGTCTTCATCCGTGCTCCTGTCATCACTGGCGTGGGGCCGGGCGTCAAGGTGCTGGCCGAGGTCAAGGGGCAGGCTGTGGCGGTGCGCCAGAACAATATTCTGGCCACGTCCTTTCATCCTGAGCTGACGCCGGATACGCGTCTGCATGGCTACTTTCTGGGCATGTGCGGTAGCTGAGGCAAAAACATCCTGCCGAAAGGGCGGCTTCCGGCGGCATACAGGCCGTCGTGCAGGCCCGGTATGTGGATGCTTTGAACATGCGGCAAGATAGTCCGCAATCGTGTTTTCAATATAACGGGGAGAAACGCTTCTGGCGTTTCTCCCCGTTATCGTTTTTCTCCATTTTGCCGTCAATGCGCCGCACGTTGTAACATGCCCGGCACCTTATCGCCCAAATACGGGCGCACACTGCCTCATGAACAACGGTTCAACCGCCGGTAAATCCGGGGAGGCAGCCATGCACGATACTACCATGCTCAAACGGATACAGGCCGAACTGGTCGACGAATTGCGGCGCATGTCCCTGTTGCGCGCAGGCTTTCAGGCCCAGCATTTTTCTGATGAAGCAGACGCCGCCAGCCATATGGAGGCGGCGCATATTGCCTGTTGCCGCGCCCGGCGCAGTGTTCAGCGCATCCACGATCTTGAGCGGTTGCTGCATCTTCTGCGGCACAATGGCCCGCGCCAATGTGTCGATTGCGGTGAGGATATCCCGCTGAAGCGCCTTGTGGCCGCTCCGGGAACTGTGCGCTGCTTCTCTTGCCAGCAGCAGGAGGAGCGCGCGGCTGCTCCACTGGCGGCGACAGTGCAGCGTGGAACCTGCACAGAATCATGGTCCCTGTTCTGCTGACGCCGCAAAATATCAGGATATCCGTATGCAAGGCAATACGGATATGCTCCCTTTGGCTCCGGAACGGAAGCCGTCAGGTCGGGGCGGGGCCGGTGCTCCCCCCTGCGCCGCCTGGCAGACGGCCTCGGACGTCAGGCGCGGCTCATGCCCCGGCATCGGAGTGGATTTACCGCGCTGGAAAGGGCGGTAGGGCGTTGTGTGCTTGTAACCACTGACCATCCCGCCCCTGCCATTGAGGCTCGCCATACCGGAAACGCCACAGAAAAAACAGCCTTGCCGCAGACTTCGGCAAGGCTGTTTTGGCGTGTTTTTCAGGGAAGGGATTTTTTGTTTTTGCCTGCCTCAGGCCGGTTTGCGCGTGAGTCCCGGCATTACCGTGCCGGGGTTTCCTGCTGTTGTGGAAAACACGCCGCGTCATGGCATCGGATGCTCTGTAAACGGCCTAGCGGCCATGATCCTGCTCGAAGTCTTCTTTTTTGAGGTAGGGCAGGTATGTGGGGTCTGTACCCATAATGTGCTGTACGAGCCAGTCCTTGAGGAAGGTCAGCAGGTCCATGCTCACGGTGGCAGTGCCGGATTTGAGCTGCTCTTCCACTTCGTCCAGTTTTGCTACAAATTTTCTGTGTATTTTCATATGCTCCGCCGCGCCCAGATAGGCGGTGGCGGTAAACAGTTTTTCTTCATCTGCGAAGTGTGTGGCCGTATAGTCGCGCAGCTTGCGCAGGATGGCCTGAAGGTCTTCTGAAGTGCGGTTGTGGGCCATGGCCGTGTACAGCTCGTTGATATAGTCAACCAACAGCCGGTGCTGCCTGTCCACCATGGCCACATGCAGGTCGAGCTTGGGCGTCCACTGGACGAACTTGTCCGAGGTGGCCTGCTCGTAGTCGCCGGTAACCAGTGCGTTGATGGTCATGTCCAGTTCTTCCATGCCGCTCTGGAAACTCAGCAGGGCCGCGATGAATGTTTCCATGCTGGCGGCCGTCTGTTCCGATATGTGGCGGATTTCGCCCATGGTGCCGCTGGTGCCGACGCTTTGCTCGGACTGCTCCTTGACGCTTTTGGCTATGGTCTGGAGATGATCGGCGGTTTCGTTCATGGCATGGAGAATATCACGCATGAAGGCCCCGGCCCGCGCGGCCTGTTCGGCACCATCCACGCTCAGGCGGGCGGCCCTGTCCACAGTCTGCACATTGATCTGTGTTTCAGCCTGGATGGCGTGCACGGCTTCTTCCACTTCCTTGGTGGCCCCCATGGTTTTTTCGGCCAGTTTGCGCACCTCGTCGGCCACCACGGCAAAACCCCGTCCGGCATCTCCGGCACGGGCGGCTTCAATGGCGGCGTTGAGGGCCAACAGGTTGGTCTGGTCGGCCACTTCGTTGATGACTGCCATGACATGACCGATGTTGCTGGCTTTTTCTCCCAGTCCGGCCATGGCGGTTTTGAGCTGCACGATAATGTCTTTGAGCTTTTCGATGGAAGACAGTGCGCCTTCCACTTCGCGTTCACCTGTGGCAGCACTGGCGCTGGAGCGCTGGGCGCTTTCTGAAAGTTCCTGTACCCTGGTTGAAGATTCGAAAGCCGCCTGTGAAACCTCTTCCATGGCCCGGCTGGTGTCAGTAAGGCTGGCGCGCTGCGACTCAACGCCCTTGCTTACCTCGACGACCAGGCTCGCCAGATCGCGTACCTCGGTGGAAAGATTGCTGCACACGGTATGCGCCTTGTGCAGGACCATGGCCCCGCGCTCGGATTTGTTGTGCAGCTTCTTTTTTTCTTCTTCAACACTGGCCAGACGCGTTTTGAACTCTTCGGCCATGGCGCGCATATCCTTGATGGCCTCGGCGTCTTCCGCCACAACCTGTTCGGCATCGTGCAGGTGGCTGAAGCAGTATTCGGCCCGTTCCGCCACGTCGCCTTCACGGGCGGGGGCGCCTTCGGCAAAAAGAGCGTCGCTCTGCTCCCGCAGTTTTTTGTCCCCGGCCCTGCGTTTTAACCAAAGGAGCGCATCCGCCACGGCACAGGCTGCGGCAAAGGCAGGCAGCAGCCATTGCAGGCCTTGCGGTTTTTCCATAAAGACCATGCCGCAGAGAGAACACAATATAAAGAGTTGCAGTATAATGCCCATATATTTCCGCCTTGGTTTGCTTGCTTATCGGCAATAGTATAATTACTCTTAACAGCAGGAAATGTAAATAAAACCGCAAAACAGCAAAGAGGTTGATATTATGGATCTTCTCGATTGCAGAGGACTTGCCTGCCCCCAGCCGGTCATCCGTTGCCGCACTGCCGTTGACGGAGGAGCCGTGGCGCTGGAAGTAGTGGTCGACAATGCACCTGCGCTGGAAAATGTGCAGCGTTTTCTTCACAGTCGCGGCTATACATCTGAAGCTATACAAGAAACCCCCCAGTGCTGGCGCATCACGGCCGCACTGCATACCGCCGAAAGCGGGCTGTCCGCCGGGGCTGCTCCGGCGGCTTTGTCACGCACCGCAGAAAGTGATGGAGAGGAAGGGCTGGGTACACAGACCCTTGTTTTGCTGACCACAGAAACCCTGGGGCGAGGTGATGACACCCTGGGTGCGAAACTTATGGAAAATTTTCTGGCGACACTGCCGGAACTGGGACCACGTCTGTGGCGTCTGGTGCTTGTCAACGGTGGCGTGAAGCTGGCGGCCCGACCGGGTCCGGCGCTTGAGTCGCTGCAGCGGCTGGCGGCATCGGGTGTTTCCATTCTGGTGTGCGGTGCCTGTCTTGGGCATTACGGCCTGCTGGAGGCCAAGGCCGTGGGGGAAACGTCAAACATGCTTGATATTGTAACCAGCCTTGATCTTGCGGGTAAGGTCATCAGGCCCTGAGCGGCATTGCCCGGCCGACGTGGATCGCGGCGGCAGAACAGAAAAAGGCGGCATGGATCCCATGCCGCCTTTTTCGTCCGAGTCATGCGCTCACATCGCCGCGGACTGCATCTCTGGTGATTCTGTCCGGGCGCTGCCTTGTACCCGATTTTTGCCATACCTGCTTTGCGGGCATGGTGGGACATGGCACAAGAACATGGCCGCATATGGGCAGCCTCGGGCCTGCGCCGGGGTTTATGCCTGATTTTCGTGTAGCCAGCAGACCGCCCGGCGTTCACCCCTAACGAAGCCCGGGGGCATTTTTTCGCTGCATATGGGCATGGCTTTGCCGCAACGGGGATGAAAAGGGCAGCCCTGAGGCATGGCGCGCAGGGTAGGCACGCTGCCCGGGATGGTGGGCAGGCGGCTGAGCCCGCGTGAAAGAGCGCTGGGGGCGGCCTGAAGCAGGCCCTGGGTGTAGGGGTGCAGCGGGCGGGAAAAAAGCTCCTCCGCCGGGGCGTGTTCCACAAGCCGTCCGGCATACATGACGCCCACGTTGTGGGCCATCTGGGCGGCTACGCCCAGGTCATGCGTGATGAGCAGCACCGCCATGCCGCGCTGCTGGCTGCGGGAACGCATAAGGCGCAGTATCTGCCCCTGGATGGTGGCGTCCAACGCTGTGGTCGGCTCGTCTGCCAGCAGCAGGTCCGGGCGGCAGGCAAGGGCCATGGCGATCATCACCCTTTGTCGCATGCCGCCGGAAAGCTGATGCGGATAATCGGCATAACGGCTTTCGGGCGAAGGAATGCCCACTTCTGCCAGCAGGGCCACGGCTTCTTCACGGGCTTTTGTCCGGTTCATGCCGAGGTGCAGGCGCAAGGGTTCGGCCACCTGTTCCCCCACCCTGAGCACGGGATTGAGGGATGTCATCGGCTCCTGAAAAACCATGCCCACACGCCGCCCCCGTATGGCCCGCATTTCGCGGGGGGGCAGTTGCAGCAGGTTCTGCCCGTGCAGCATGATGCTGCCGTCCAGCCGGGCGTTATCCGGCATGAGGCGCAGTATGGCCCGGGCTGTCAGGCTTTTGCCGCAGCCGGATTCGCCGACAAGGCAGGTGATGCGTCCCTGCTCCAGGCTGAGATTAACATCCCGCACGGCAGGCAGGGGGCCATCATCTGTCTGGAATGTGATGGACAGGCTGTCCAGGCGCAACAGAGGCTGCATTTCTGAAAGAATCCTTTTATGTTAACCGTATGCTGTATGGCCTTGCCCTTGGCGGAGACCGAAGTAGCATACGCCTACTGTAACGCTGTGTTGTTTTTGCCACAAGTTTCGCCAGAAAACAGTCCTGAAGCAGAGCAGGTTACCACTGCAAATGGTCCACTGCCCTGCGCGGACTTTCCTTGAAAACCCTCGCTGCAAATGCTTGCAGGACGAACTTGTTTCGCCGTCGGGCAGGCATTTCAAGGTGCGTATGCTCTAACAGAAAAGGGTGGAAAAACAAAAAACCGCTGCCGTATGCCGCTGTGGGCATGGCCGGTTACGCGCCCATAAAGCTCTGCCACTTTGCCAGAAGCGCGCGCAGGGCGTTGCCCCTGTGGCTGCGGGCATTTTTTTCGTCCCTGGTCAGTTCTGCTGCGGTTTTTTGTATGTCTTTATCAAAAAAGACAGGGTCATAACCAAAGCCGTTCTGGCCACGCGGGGCATGAAGCAGTGTGCCTTCCCAGTTGCCGCGAACGACCATTTCCGCGCCGTCGGGCCGCACGCAGGCCATGCAGCTCACAAAGCGGCAACCTCTTTTATTTTCCGGAACATCCGCCAGTTCGTGCAGCAGTTTGCGGATATTGCGGTCATCCCGGCTTTCGTCGGGCAGGCTTTGCCAGTCGTCGGAATAGCGGGCCGAATAGACGCCGGGCTTGCCGTCCAGGGCGTCCACCTCCAGGCCGGAATCGTCGGCAATGCTCACGAGGCCGGTCAGGCGGGCTACCTCACGCGCCTTGATGCAGGCGTTTTCTTCAAAAGTTACACCGGTTTCTTCAATTTCACCAATGTGAGGAAAGGCCTCAAGACTCAGTACCTCCACACCGAATCGGGCCAGCGGGTCGGCCAGTTCGCGTACTTTCCCCGCATTGTGGGTCGCCAGCACGATACGTATGGGCTGTGTACTCATATATGCTCCTTGGCGGCTGTGCCGCAGGTGGTTTCAGGCTTTTGCCCTGTGCTGGGGCAGAACCAGCGTGGCGATGATGATGCCGCTGATAACCAGTGCGCCGCCTGCCAGCTGGGCCGGGGCCACGCGCTCGTGCAGCACAATGCTTGCGGCAATGCCTGCGAAAACAGGCAGACTGTAATAGACCATGCCCGCCCGTACCGGGCCGATACGGTCCACAGCAACGGTCCACAGCCAGAACGACAGGGCCGAGCAGCCGATGCCTGCGTAAAGCACGCTTATGACCAGCGTGGCGGACATCTGCGGCCGGGGCAGCATAAAGGCTTCAATGGCGGTAAAGGGCAGGGAGTACAGCAAACCCAGGGCAAAGGTGGCTATGCTGAAGCCCATAGGCGAGATGTCGGGACTGCGCTGGCGTATGAACAGGGAATAGAGGCCGAAGCACAGTACGCCGCCCAGGGCCCACAGATCTCCTTCGTTGAAGCGCAGGTGGGCCAGCCGGTCCCATTGGCCGCGGCTGACCAGTATGGCTACCCCTGCAAGGACCACGAGCACGCCCGCCATGCGGCGCGGAGAAATCGGTTCGTTGTAGAGCACGCGTGAAAGTATCAGGATAACCACCGGGGCCGTGGGAACCAGCAGTGCCATATTGATGCTTTCCGTGGTCTGCCCGGCCTTGTACAGAAAGGTATTGAGCAGGGTGACGCCAAGAATGCCCAAAAGAGAAAGCCCGCGCCAGTTTTTTTTGATGGCGGGCCAGTCAGTGCGCCAGTGCTTTCCGGCAAAGGGCAGCAGAATGATCAGGGCGATGAGCCAGCGCCAGAAGTTGCACTGCCAGGGGGGGATAAGCCCCGCCACTGCCCGGGCAACCACAAAGTTTCCAGACCAGATGATGACGGCCAGAAGGGCGGAGGCATAGCCCGTTACATTTTTTTGCATAGTTGTATCCAAACGCGGCGTACTGCACTGTAAGCGGAATAAAACACCGGGCGCCGTTCATGCGGCAGCTGATCAATATAGTGCATGTGTGGCGCAAAGGCAAAGTTGTGCATACGTTGTAAAAACGAAGAATTACATGTGTAGTTGACAGAGAGGATATAAAAATTTGTAATTATTCAATATGATTATGTGCTGTGCCTCGCTGCGCTGCTTTTCTTTTGCCCGGCAAGGGAGTATACTGAAACCCTAAAATTCACCAGTGAGGAAATGAGCATGAAACTCATGGATATATTTGCTGTTCCTGCCCCCGAAGTGTGTATTCCCGTCCCCTATGTGATTGCCGAAGCCGGGGTGAACCATGAGGGCAGCATGGACATTGCCCGCAGGCTCATTGACGAAGCCGCCGAAGGCGGCGCGCAGGCCATCAAGTTTCAGACCTACAAGGCGGGAACCCTGGCCTCCAAGGATTCTCCGGCCTACTGGGACACCAGCAAGGAACCCACCCGGAGCCAGTACGAGCTGTTTAAAAAGCATGATTCGTTCTGGAAAAATGAATTTGAAGCTCTCAAAAAATACTGTGATGCGGCGGGCATTGCCTTCATGTCCACGCCGTTTGATGTTGAATCAGCCCATTTTCTCAATGATCTTATGGATGTGTTCAAGATTTCCTCATCGGATATCACTAACAAGCCCTTTATCCGCATTCTCTGCGATTTCGACAAGCCCATCCTGCTTTCCACAGGTGCGGCCCACCTGCACGAAATTGCCGAAGCTGTGGAATGGATCGAGGCAAAAGGCAACAAGCTTGCCCTGCTGCATTGTGTGCTCAACTATCCCACGGCAGACGAAAACGCGGCTCTGGGCATGATTCCGGCTCTCGCCCGCCACTTTCCGCAGCATGCCATCGGCTATTCCGACCACACCCTGCCCAGGGACATGCATATTCTTGAAACAGCCACCCTGCTGGGCGCCCGAGTGCTTGAGAAGCATTTTACCCACGACAAGTCCCTGCCGGGTAATGACCATTACCACGCTATGGACAAGAATGACCTGCGTCGTTTCTTTGAAAGGCTTAACGCCACTCTTGCTAGTGTGGGCGACCTGAGCCTGCGCGCCCTGCCGGAAGAAGAACCTGCCAGGCAGCATGCCCGACGCTCTCTGGTTACGGCGCGGGCCATACCTGCCGGTACGCCTGTCACCGCCGCCGACCTGACATGGAAGCGCCCGGCCCACGGCATCTCGCCGCGTAATTATGACGAGGTGCTGGGCATGCGCGCCCGCCACGATCTGGCGGAAGACACGGTGCTGCACTGGTCTGATCTGGAAAACGGACACAAGGGTTAATCATGGATCACGGGCGCAGCATACTCGTTCTTGGGCGCATGCCCCGGGGGGCAGAACCGGAAACGCACCGGCCTGCCGGGCCTTGGTGCTTTGTGGAGCAGGAGGAGTTTTTCCCCGCCTGGGACAGGCGTTTTACCTTTCCGCCCGAACCGCTGGCGGAAGTGCCCGCCATGGAGCGCGCCTGCCGGCGTGCCAAGGCGCTCTGCGCAGACAGCATCGCTCCGCTGGCGGCAGAACTGTGCCCGCACAGCGCCTCGCTGCCCGCCACCTACTGGGAGACTCTTCTGGCCCCGTGGGCCGTGAATATGGCTTCGCAGATAGTGGAACGCTGGGACCGGGTCAAAAGCATGGCCGAAGTGTGGGGCAACGATGCCCTGCACGTACCCCTGCTGCCACCGGACTGCCGCTTCACCTTTCACACGGAGCCGGACTTCGCCCTGCACGGCGCGCTCGGCCATACCTTTAATCACTGGCTGTTTTCGCGGCTGTTTGAGGCGCTCTTTCATGAAGGATGGCCGCAAAACTGGACCTGGGAATACCTTGAGCCTGTAAACCGCGAATATGGGGCGGCCAAATGTCTTTCCGGCAAGGAGCGCTTGCGCGGCATACTGCGCAATGCCATGCTGCGGCTGCCTTTTCCCCGTCTCAAGGGCGTCAGGCTCGGGCAGAGCCTGCGATTTTCGCTGGCCCTGCTGCACAAAAGCCGGGGGCATGACTGCTCGCAACCGCTTTCATCCTATGGCAGGGCTGCCACGGGATATGACGCGGCACTGCCGGAGCATCTCGACGTCATGGCGCTTTTTCGTGCGGGGATGCCGCGTTCCCTGAAAAAACTGGACCATCCGAAGCGCCTTTCGCCCGGTATGCTGGCGCCACGCCTGCGCGTAGCCAGCATTCTGGCCTATGAGGATGCAGAATACCGGCAAAAGCTCGCTCTTTGGCGCGGGCGAGGCCACAGGCTCATGTATGTGCAGCATGGCGGCAATTACGGCCAGGTGCGTTGCGCCTGTGATACGGCCGTGGTGGAGTACAGCCAGCATGCTTTTGCCACCTGGGGCTGGAGCGAGCACGGCAGCAGCCGGGGAAATTTTATCCCCCTGCCGTATCCGCAGTTGGCCCGCATAAAAAAGCTCTGGCACGGCCAGGACGGGCATAACCTGCTCTTCGTGGGGACGGAAATGCCCGCCTATGGCTATCGGCTGGACGCGCATCCTACGCCGCTGCAGCTGGTGGATTACAGGCGAGACAAGCTGCGCTTTTTTGAATCACTGGAGAAGAGCATACGGGGCAGTTCCCTGTATCGGCCCTATTTTCCGTTGCCCGGCTCGCTGCGCGATGCGGACTGGCTGCTGGAGCGCATGCCTCAGGTGCGCCTGGCCACGGGGCCTCTGCAGCCGCAGATGCTTGCCTGCCGTCTGCTGGTCGTGGACCACAACTGCACCACGACCCTTGAGGCTCTGGTCGCCAACGTGCCGACCATTCTGTTCTGGCGGCGCGATGTGTGGCCCGTCACCCCACAAAGCGACGCCCTGCTGGACGTGCTTGTCAGGGCGGGCATACTGTACGCCACGCCTGAAGAGGCCGCCGCCAAGGTTGCCGAGGTGTGGGAAGACCCCCGCGCATGGTGGAGCCGCACTTCTGTGCAGGACGCCCGCCGCGCCTTTTGCGCCCTGCAGGCTCTTACGCTCAAGGGTGATGAAAACCATTATTGGATCTCAACGTTGAAGAGTTTATAACACATGAAAATCCGGTTAGTTATCATAGTTTTTCTGGCATTTTTGTGCCTTTCGCCTTTGTGGCTGTCACAGGGCGACGCCCGCGCTGATGATGGGGAAAGCCTGCGCCAAGTGCAGACGGCACTGGGCAAAAACGATTACGATGAGGCCGTGCGCCTGCTCAAGCCGCTTGTTGACGGCGGCAATGCTGAAGCCCTGTACGTTATGGGCCGTCTTATTCTGGACGGCAAGGGCGTGAAGAAAAACCGCACCCGTGCGGCGGAGTTTTTTCGCCTGGCTGCGGAAAAGGGCGACGTGAGCGCCATGAACTCCTGGGCCACAGCCTTGGCCTCGGGCGACGGTGTGCCGCGCAACTACCGTGAGGCCGCGCGCTGGTTCCGCAAGGCGGCCGAACAGGGGCTGGCCATGGCCCAGTACAACCTTGGTTACCTCTACGCCCACGGGCGCGGCGTCAGCAAGGATGAGGCCGCCGCCATTGACTGGTACAGCCGTGCCGCCAATCAGGGCCTTGCATCGGCCCAGTATTCCCTGGGCTGGACCTATCTGAACAGCAAGGGTGAAAACCAGAGCGACACCAAAGCCGCCCACTGGTTTGAAAAAGCCGCGGAGCAAGATCACCCCAAGGCGCAGAACAATCTGGCATTCATGTACGCCGAGGGACGGGGCTATGCCCAGGACCCGGCCAAGGCCGTGCAGTGGTACACACGCGCTGCCGAACAGGGCTATGCCGAAGCCCAGTATAACCTTGGCTTTATGTACGAACAGGGCCGCGGCGTGCCGCAGGACTATAACCAGGCCGTGGACTGGTACCGCAAGGCTGCGGAGCAGAACGAGGCCGCCGCGCAGTACAGCCTGGGACTCATGTATGATCAGGGAACCGGCGTGCCGCGCAATCTGAGCGAGGCCAACCGCTGGTACAATCTGGCCGCCAAGAATGGCGACCCCGATGCCCGATCCGTGGTGCGCGCCCAGAACAACAAGCCGCAGCAGGCGCGCAAGGCCGCTCCGGCAAACCGGCAACAGAAGCGCGATAAAAAGCAGTAGCATTTGCCATACAGCCAGAAAGCCGAGGCCCGTTCGCATCTGCATGCGAACGGGCCTCGTGTATTTGGGGGGCGGGCTGGTCCGCCTTTCTGGTTTTTTCAGGGCAGCGCTATTTTTCAGGGCATCCGCAGCCCTGATGGCCTGCCCTATTTTTTGCCGCTCTTTTTTGCCGTTTTTTTGCTGCCCTTCGCCGCAGGTTTTTTTGCTGCGGCTGCGGATTTTTTTTCAACCGTTGTTACGGCTGCGGGCTTTTTTTCCGCTGTCGCGGGGGCCGGGGATTTTACAGTTTGCTGGGCTTCTTCAACCTTGGCGGCAGCATGGGATCCAGCAGGCTCGGCAGGGGCCTGGGGAGCGGTTTTCGGAGCGCTTACGGGTTTGTCTTTGGCCGTTGCGGCGGGAGAGAACGCGGCATCTTCTGCATTTTCCGCAGCGGGAGTTTCATCCGCCTGTACCTGCCCGGCGGAAGGCTCATCGGCCTTTGCCTTTGCAGTAGGGGCGGTTTCGGTGACGGATATTTTTTCAGCTTCGGCGGCGTCTGCCTTTTCGGCTTCGGGCGCAGGATCTTTTTTCTCCGCCACGGGTGCGGCCGCAGCGGCGGATGCCGTCTGGGGAGCGGGCGTGGCCGATGTTACGGAAATTTCTTGCTCACTGGCGGCAGATATGCTTTTTTCTGCGGCTGCGGTTTCGGTGCCTGCGGCAGCTTGTGTGCCGTTTTCCGGGGTTGTTTCAGCCTTGGGAGCCTCTGGTCTGGCTGCGGCGGCCACAGCCTTCTTTTCCGGCTTGGGTGCTTCCACAACCGTGCCGTCGGCCAGCACCAGCGAGAGGGCGTGGGCGGGGCAGGCTTCCATGCAGGCGGTAATGCGTTTGCCGTTTTCCATCCGCCACGCGCGGCACATGTCGCAACGCACGGCTACTTCGCGGCGGGCGCGCTGGGCGATGGTTTCGCCGTCTTCGCCGTCTACCGTGGGCATGCCGATGGTTTCCATAGTGATGGTTCCGTAGGGGCAGGCCGCCATACACATTTTGCAGGCCACGCAATACTGGACGCGCATGATGATGCGCCCCTGCTCATCCTGTTGCAGCGCCCCGGTGGGGCACACATTGACGCAGGGAGCATGGGGGCACTGGTGACAGCGCACGGTGGTTTTGAAGCCTTCGGCCTTGACCACCTGCACGCGCGATACCAGTTCATCGCGATGCTTCATGGCCTCTTTGAAACTCATGCCGTGGTGGGCGGCAATACAGGCCACTTCACAGCGGCGACAGGCGCGGCATTTGTCGGGTACGACCTGGATATGTTCAGTCATGGTCCGTTTCCTCGGATGCAACGTGCAGGGCCATCAGGGTAAGTCCGTGGCCCCCGTTGAAGTGGATGTTCTCGCCGCCGCAACTGGGACAGACGAAATGCCGTTGCGTCAGGCTGAATTCATGGCTGCAATCAGTACAGCGGCAGGGCAGGGGCGCTGTATGCAAAAGCAATTGCGCTCCTTCGGCCGGGGTTCCTTCCGCAAAAAGCTCAAAGCAGGCGGTAAGGGTTTGCGCCTCCACGCAGGCGATAAGGCCAAGCTGGCATTCCACCTTGTGTATGCGCTCTACCTGGTTTTCAGGGTGCGCCTCGTTGTGATCTTTCAGAGACTTCAGGCAGATGTCCAGAAGGCCCTGAACCAGACTCGCTTCATGCATGGGCTTTGTCCGCCGCTTCGACGTTTGTGGCATGGGGCGGCTGTTGCCGTGCGCCGGGCCGGTTTTTATCCGGCGGAACGCCGCAGGGGCGTTCCGCGCGGAAAAATCCGTTCTTCCGGCAGCATCCGGCATGCATCGCCGTACTGCCCTAGCGTTCCGTGCAGGACACGCAGGGGTCGATACTGTTGGTGATCAGGGCCACATCGGCCACCTTGCAGTCACGCATCATCACGCCCAGAGCCTCCCAGTTCATGTAGGAAGGCACACGCCACTTGAGGCGCGAGGGTATGTCCGTCTCATTGGTGCGGATATAGTAGAAAACCTCGCCGCGCGGCGCTTCAGAGCGGGCGCAGGCCTCGGCCGTGCGTATCTGGCGCATGGGGGCCGTTACCTCGCCTTCGGGCATGCGCGCGATGCACTGGCGGATGATGCTGAAGGATTCGAGCACTTCGTGCATGCGCACCATAGTGCGGGCGTGGATGCAGCCGCTCTGTTCCACAATGGTTTTAAATTCCACATCAGGATAGGCGGCGTAAGGCGAGTCCTTGCGCACGTCCAGCTGCAGGCCGGAGCCGCGCGCCACAGGGCCAACCACGCCAAGGCGGATGGCGTCTTCCTTGGGCAGCACGCCAAGGCCCTTGGTACGGGCCAGAACCATGCTGTTGGTGTCGTAAATCTCGCGGATTTCGTCCACCTGCGGCTCCACCTTGTCCAGCATTTTGCGCATGTAGTCCAGCAGCTCCGCATTGACATTGTATTTTACGCCGCCAATGCAGTTCGCAGCCAGGTTCATGCGGTTGCCGTAAACGGTTTCTTTCAGGTCCTGCATCATTTCACGCACTTCCATGACGTGCATGAACAGCGACTTGAAGCCGATGATGTGCGCCTGAATGGCAGTGTTGAACAGGTGCGAGGCGATACGCTTGATTTCTTCCGCCACTACGCGCAAATAGCGCGCGCGGTCGGGGATGGTGATGCCCAGCACGTTTTCCACCACCATGCTGTAGGTGAAGGAGTGGCTGTTGGAGCACAGGGAGCACACGCGTTCGGTAAGCGTGACGTTTTTGACCAGGTTGCGCTGGGTGGCCATGGCCTCCATGCCGCGGTGCACATGGCCGGAGGTCAGTTCCACGTGACGCACGGTTTCACCGTCCACCGTCAGGTGGAAGTATACCGGTTCCTCAAGGGCCACGTGTACCGGCCCGAGAGGCATGGTGAAGGTGCTGGTCATGACTGGTTCTCCTTATCCTTGAGGATGCGTTCCCACAGGTCGGTGGTACAGGCGCCGTTCATCATGATGGAAAGAGGCACGGCTTCGTTGAGAATGCCCGCGTCCAGCTCTTCATCAAGAAAGAGCCGGCGGGGATTGGGCTGCCCCGTGACCTGAATGCCGTAAAGTTCCATCATTTCCCGTTCGTGCCAGTCCGCGTTGGCAAAGAGCGGCGTGATGGAGGGTACGGTGGGCCACTCGCCGTTAAGGGTCACGGTCATGTTGTAAACAACACCATCCAGTTCAAAGTGGTAACACACTTCCTGCATGGGCTCGCTGAGCTGGCGGCGGTTATAGGCCGTCACCATGGCCAGACGGGCATCGGCCTGGCGCAGTATTTCCGCGCCGCGGGTGAGCATGCGCGGCGTACCCAGCCGGAACCAGTGGAAGGCATTGCCGAAACTGTCGGTACTGTGGTGGATGGCGTCGGCCTCGGTGCAGAGGGCGGAAAGGTCCTCGATGACTTTGGCGTTGCCGTTAATGGTCTCTTGCATATGTTCTCCGCGGTGCAGACCGCTAATCTTTTGTGGGAGCCGCCGAGGTTACGGCCTTTTCCACCGGGGTTTCGCCCGGTTCCGGCAGCAGGCAGGCGTTGCGCTTGGCGTCTTCAATCTGACGGCATTTGGGACAGAGCCTGCGTGTCAGCTCGGGGTCGATCTCGTCGTTCCAGGCATAAAGCTTTTCAGCCAGTGCCTTGGGTATGGGCCGCATAAGCTCGCCGCACTGGGCGCACGGTTCATACTTGATGGTGTGCTGCTCAAGCCTTTTATATTTTTCGGTCTGGGCGTGCGCCGAATGCCAGTCTGTGCTGATGCTCATGGCCCCGGTGGGGCAGTAGTGGCGGCACGAGGCACACAGGCAGCACGAGTTTTGCCAGATGGTTATGGTAAAGCCTGAACTGTCGGGCAACTGGCCGATATGGATGGCCCCCGCAGCGCAGGAGTGACGGCAGATGCCGCAGCCCATGCACAGGTCCGGGTCAACAACGGCCCTGCCGCGCAGGCGCTCGGGGGTGAAGGTTTCGCCCAGAGGAAAAGGATCGGTGCTGGGGCCTTCAAGCAGGTTGCGGAATAAAACTTTAAGAAAGCCCGCCATATTATTCCTCCACGCCCAGTTTTTTCAGCCAGATGGACCGGGCCAGCACTACGCCTTCAAGTATGGCCTGGGGGCGCGGGGGGCAGCCGGGTACGTTCACATCCACGGGCAGGTAGCGGTCAATGGGGCCTTCAATGGAGTACCCTTCGCGGAAGACCCCGCCGGATATGGGGCATATGCCCACGGCCACCGTGACCTTGGGTTCGGGAATTTCATCCCACACGCGCAACACACGGTCGCGCACCCTTGTGGTAAGGGGGCCGGTAATAAGCACAATATCGGCATGGCGCGGGCTGCCGCAGTAGCGGCAACCGAGGCGTTCCACGTCATAGCGCGGAATACAGGCCGTGGTGGCCAGTTCCACGTCACAGCCGTTGCAGGAACCGGCATTGATGCGGAACAGCCACGGCGAACGCACGGAAAGTTTTTTAAGCATATTGTCAAGCGACACGGCGGCCTCCTTACATCACCCAGACCAGTATCAGGCTGCACAGCGCAAGGGCTGTGGGCACAGTCACATAAAAGCGAAACGCCTGGTCAATGCGGAAACGCCCGGTGGCCGACTTGACCAGGGTGAGCGAAACCAGCATGAGCGCGAAACACTTGAACAGGAACCACAAGAGATTGATGGGCCACCATTCAGATATGGTGCCGGGAAAGAAAAGCGCAACCCCCAGCCCCAGAACAACGAAGGTTTTGAGAGCCGACGTTATCTGAAAAAGCGCCAGCAGCGGGCCGCCGTATTCCAGCAGCGGGCCTTCGATGATTTCTGTTTCGGCCTCGGGGATGTCAAAGGGCACAACCCCCATAGTGCCGGGCAGAAAGATCAGATAGGCCAGAAACGCCGGTATCATGGACGGGTTAAAGCCGAAAGATCCGGCCTGCTGCTGCAGGGCCACGATTTTGTAAAGCGAGAATTCCGCGCCCCAGGCTCCGCCCGCAAGGGTTTTGCCTGTCAGCATGGCTACAGCCAGCAGAATCATGAGCAGAGGCGTTTCATAGGCGAACATAAGGGTCATTTCGCGTGAAAAGCCCACTGCGCCGAAGGGCGAGCTTGAGGCCGAGCCGCCAAGCATGATGGCCATGGCCGGAATGGGCAGCAGGTAAAAGATCACCAGCAGGTCACCCATGTTGAACAGGCCGTTATATACGCCCGAGATGGGGATAAAGGCGGCACAAACGGCCATGCCCGTGAAGCCGAAAACCGGGGCCAGCAAAAATGCCGGGCGGCAGGCGGTACGGGGAATCATGGTTTCCTTGGTCAGCAGCTTTGCAATGTCCAGCCAGGGCTGCACCAGGGGCGGCCCCACGCGGCGTTGCAGGCGGGCTTCTACCCGGCGGTCCAGTCCTTTGAAGAACATGGCCACCATGAGGGCAAAGGCCCCGCCGGGGAAGACGCACATATGCAGTATGGCAAGCAGGGTATCGCTCATGAGCGGTTCTCCTTGGGCGCGCGCTCACTGCCGAGAAGGCGCGTGAGGCCGCCGTAAATGCTGGAAGGCGTCATGCGGCTGGTGGCCGTTTCGGGCGGCAGGCCGCAGGTGTGCACGTCGATTTCGCGCAGGCGGGTAAAGCGCTTCACAAACCAGCAGCCGCCCGCGAAAGCCAGGGCCATCATCACGAACATGCCCGTGGCGTTCCAGGCTCCCGCGCCTGAAAGCACGCCGGAAAGGCCCACGTTCAGAGGCATGAAGCCGTATTCAAACAGCACCGAATTGATGGGCCCGAGTGCAAGGCCGGGGAATATGCCCGTAAGCAGACAACCTGCGGCCAGAATGCCCATGGGTACACGCATGATGCGCGGCACTTCCCTGATTTCGTCAAGGTCGCGGGCGGGCTGGCCCAGAAAGGCCGCGTGCAGGAACTTGGCTATATAGGCCATGGTCAGCACGCTGCCGATGAGGGAAAGCAGCGCCAGGAAGGGCTGACCGGCTTCCATGAGGGCATGGTAGATAAGCCATTTGGACGAGAAGCCGCTGGTGGGGGGAACACCCACCACCGAAAGCCCGGCAATGGCGAACATGGCCAGGGTAAAGGGCATCTTGCGCCCGATACCGCCCAGGTCGTCCAGTGTTTCCTTGTGGCTGGCAAACATGACTGCGCCGCAGACAAGGAAGAGCAGGTCTTTGAAGAAAACGTGGTTGATGACGTGCAACATGCCGCCCGCGTAACCAAGCGCGCCGCCTGCTGCCACGGCGAGGACCATGTAGCCGAGCTGGCTGACCGTCGAGTAGATGAATATCAGCTTGATGCCGTTGCTGCGCAGCGCCTGAAGGGCGGCCATGATGATGGTGATACCGCCTATCCACATGACGGCCACGCTGATGGAGCCTTGTTCAAACCCGCCCAGAACCCCGGCGAGGGCGAAACCGCCGCCGAGCAGCATGAACAGCTTGATAAGCCCCAGTATGGCGCTCTTCAGCAGAACCGAAGAGATGTAGCCGGACACGGGGGTCGGGGCAAGGGCCGGGTGCATCTGCCAGTCAATGCGGAACGGCAGCTGGGCGGCCTTCATGACAAAACCGGCGGCCAGCAGGGCCATGCCAAGCCAGGCCGCGCCCGGCGACAGGCTGGGAGCCATGCCTTCCAGCAGCAGGGTGCTGAAGGGGGTAAAGGGTCCGATAACGCACAGGCCCACAAAGATGAAGCCCGCGCCGAACACGTTGAAGATAAAGTATTTGAAGGCCTCACGCAGGGATGCCTTGTCGCCTTCGTGGGCAATGGCCAGGTACAGCGTCCACGAACTCATGATTTCCCAGAACAGGAAGAAGCTCAGCAGGTACTGGCTGGCCGCCATGCCCACCAGACCGCCGCACATGGCGGTAAAGGCGCAGTAGAAGCGCCACTGCCGATGGCTGTGTTCCATATAGCCCAGTGCATAGGCCATATTGACCGCGCCAAGCAGGGGGACGATAAGGGCAAAGCAGAAAGAGAGCGTGTCCAGACCGCGCCCGAACAGGATCACCAGCAGGGCGGTGGCAAGCAGTACTCCCACGCTGGTTTTGCCCGCCATGATGCGGTTCTTGTGGAATAGGGCAGGCAAAAGCGCGCCAAATACGGGGACGACCACATATATGGGCCAGCTCACGTTCATGGCCAGCAGCACCGATGCGTCGGAGGGGTTGGGTACGAAGGCAAGGCTGGCTACGGGAACCACAATCTGCATGGGCAGTTGCGGCGCAAGGCCAAGCAGCAGACACAGGGCGGCAAGTGCTCCCATGCCGAGACGCATGGTCAGGGGCGCTTCGGTGGCTTTGGGCAGGTAGTCGGGGCGTTCCTCAAAGACCAAGGTCTTGAGGATGCGTGTGTAGTACACAAGGCCCACCAGTGATCCGCCGAGAATAAGGGCGGCCAGCCAGAGTTGCCCGGCCTCTGTGGCGGCCTGTATCATCAGGAATTTGCTGTAAAACGCACCAAAGGGCGGCAGCCCCATAATGCTCACAAGGCCAATGCCCATGCAGGCCACGGTGAAGGGCATCTGGCGGCCCAGGCCGCGCAGGTCGGCAAGTTTGCGGCTGCCGCTGCGCAGGATGAGCGCGCCTGCGCCGAGGAAGAGCAGGTCCTTCATTATGGCGTGGTTGAACATGTGCCACAGCGCGCCGGTTGTGGAAAGCCACGTGCCGATGCCGAGCACCAGCGCGATTTCACCGATCTGTCCCAGTGTGGAATAAGCCAGCATGCGCTTGATGTCGTCCTGCCGCAAGGCCATGACCTCGCCCAGGATGAGGGTGGCGGCACCCGTGAAGACCAGGCCCGTGCCGAGCCAGGAAAGCCCGAACAGGCCCGGCAGGCTGCTGACCATGGGCCGCATGAGCAGCACGGCCACAATGCCGAAGATGCCCATCTTGGTTATGATGCCCGACAGGGGGGCCGAAACCGAAGAAGGCGCGGCCGGATGGGCGTCGGGCAACCAGGAATGCAGAGGCACAAGGCCGGCCTTGACGCCAAATCCCGCCAGGCAGAGCACAAAAGCTGCCTGCACCACCGGCGTGGGTACAAAACCCTGACCGAGCATGAGCAGGCCGGGCAGCATGAAAAGCGCGCCGCCCGCGCACATTATGTAGTATTTGAGGCCGGCGTCAAACGCGCTGCGGCGTCCTTCGTGTACCACCAGAAAGTAGGAGGCGAAGGTCATGAGCTCCCAGTAGCCATACAGGCCTGGAGCATCAGAGCTTGAGACTATGCCGGCCAGCGAGGCGAAGGTGAGCAGCAGGAAGAACCAGTAGCGCCCCTGATGGCGCCCGTGGATGTAGCCCTGCGAGTATACGCAGACCACCAGGGCCACCAGGCTGGTCATGATCAAAAACAGTTTGGCTGTGGGGCCGGCTTCAATGGCAAGGGCCAGAACAAAGGCCAGGGCCGCGAATGCCGTGCCCACCACTGGCGCCTGCCGCAGGCGGGCCAGAAAAGCCCCCCCGGCGATAAAGGCGCCGAGGTAATAGCACCAGTAGGCCGGATGCACGGCCGCATGGGGCGCGGCAAATCCGTACTGGCCGCCGATAAGCCCGGTCAGCGGACCGCGCAGAAGGCCCATGAGGGCCACAGCCGCAGCCAGGGCCAGCACCGGCAGGCTGCTGCCGCGCATGGGGCCAAGGGCCGTGTGCGTGTCTTCCGACGCATCTTCCAGCGCCACGCGGCGCACGGCGTCAACATACAGCCAGATGAAAATGGTGGTGGCCAGGGCCATGACCAGCAGGGCCACAAGCCCGCCGGGTATGGCTTCAAGCACCGCCGCATTGATGAAAAGGCGGGCTTCAGGCAAGAGAAACGGCGAGCCGCCCACTGAGGCCAGCAGGCCCAGGGCGAATAGTGCCGCCGTCCAGGGGTGGCGCTGCCCGGAGCCGCCGAGGTCGGCCAGTGTGACGGACCCGCGGCTACAGGCAGTGCCTGTATGGCAGGCCGAAGAGAGCCGGGCCAGAGCCGTCCAGGCCAGTCCGCGCGCGGCTGCCTGGAAGAGTATGAAGAGCCATAAGCCGGTGGCGCCGGCGGCGGTTCCCGCCCCAAGCCCCAGGCAAACAATGCCTGCATCATGCAGGGCGCCCCAGAGGATCAGGCGTCGCGGGTCCTTGCGCTGGCGCACGGCCTGAGCCGCGGCATACAGCATAAGGGCCATGCCCACCAGAAGCGGCACCAGCAGGCCGCCAGCCGAGAACAATGATTCCGTCATAATTCGCCCCGTAGTTTGCGGGTCTTCCGGGCCAGCCCCGTGCTTGCCCCGACTATGCTCTCTCCTGACATGGTATCACATCCATACCGTATCGTGAAAAAAATAGTAAAAAGAGTGTTACCAGCCTTATCGCACTTCGCTACTCTGCGCAAGTGCTGATTATTCCACCAAAAAAATAGAGGTTACGTTAAATTGCACAGGTGTGGCGCAGGTTTTTCCCGTAAACTTGCAGTGTGTGCAATAATTCACAGTGATGTGACGTATGTTTAAATTGTATAAAATTGTGTGTTGACTGTGCATTCAGTCTATACTTGCGCTATGTTAGTTGTACGCACAAACAGTTTTTGAATTGTTTATGTCTTTAAATGATTGCGCTCACGCCCCGCTTTTTATCTGTCTGGATGTGTTGCAAGCTACCATTGGTTAAGAAGGCGTTTTTATGAATATCGTGCTACTGAAAAAAATTATCAGCGCGAATGGTTTTGTGGCGGAACTCAATATGTGATTTATTGGGCGATGGCGGTGCGTTTTTTTGATTCTTCAGCAATGTTTTTGTGTTACTGAAGTTTTCCGGCAAGAATCCAGATGTGAGCGTGCAGGTGACGCAACAGGCGGGCTGGAGGTGTTGCGGAAGCGGGCCGCTCCTCAGAGCGTGTTGTTTCGGGGATGTCTATTCCCGGTATGTTGCGGCGGACTGCGGCGTTGAATCGCACAACTGCATGACGGCGCGGCTTTTTTCATGCCCCTTGGGGCAATAGCAGTTGTTGGCGTGTGCTTTGGCGCAGCCGTCGAATGTATTTTAACGTCAGACTGCTTCGCCTGCAAAAACACGCAGGGTGTACCCGGAGGAAACTGAAGTGCGGGCTGGGTGTGGGGGCTATTCTTCGCGCAGGTCCCTGGCCATCAGGTCGCTCAGCACGGTGGGCGGGGCCATTTCCTTGTAAAGGATGCCGTAAACAGCCCTGGTCAGCGGGGCCTCCACCTGGAGCTTTTGCGCCATCTCATGGATGGCGGCAGTGGTTTTTACGCCTTCGGCCACCATGCCGAGGCTTTGCGTGATATGCTCGAGCTTTTCTCCCCGACCAAGCCGCAGCCCCACCTGGCGGTTTCGTGAAAGGTCGTCGGTGCAGGTCAGGGTAAGGTCTCCCAATCCGGAAAGGCCCATAAAGGTGTGCGCTTGCGCGCCGCGCGCGACACCAAGGCGGCTCATTTCCGCCAGCCCGCGGGTGACGAGCGCAGCGCGGCTGTTGGCTCCAAGACCCAGACCGTCGCATGTGCCTGCCGCAATGGCCATGACGTTTTTGAGCGCGCCGCCCATTTCCACTCCAACCACATCCGTGCTGGAATAGCAGCGAAAGGCAGGGCCGGAAAAGACGCCGCGCAGGTAACGGCCCAAAGCTTCGTCATACGAAGCCAGCACAACGGCCGTGGGCAGGTCGCGCAGCACGTCAGCGGCAAAGGACGGGCCGGACAGAACCGCGTAGCGCGGGTTGAGGCCGCCCAGTTCCTGAGCCGTTATTTCGGCGCAGGTTGCCAGAGAGCCTGTTTCTATGCCTTTGGCAGCATTGACGAGGGTTACGCCCGGCTGAAAATGGCAGGCATGACCGGCAAGCCAGGGGCGCAACTGCTGGCAGGGAACAGCAAGCACCACCAGAGGCCGGGCGAGCACGGCCGGGTCTGTTGTGGCCGCGAGGCGAGGATCAAGCGGCAGGCCGGGCAGGTAGCGCGGATTTTCGTGTTTCCGGTTGATGGTCCGGGCCACAGCATCATCGCGCAGCCATATGCTGACATCGTGTCCACCACGGGCCAGCAGATGCCCGAGGGCCGTGCCCCAACTGCCGCCCCCGGCTACACAGACGGATATTTTATCAGCCATGTTTTTCCTGTACTTGTCTTTATAAAGCAGTTCAACGTAAAAATGCCGATTTGCTGCCCGGGAAAGCCCCCCTTCCGGGCAGCGCCCGGAGGTGCAGCAGTCAGGGAATTGTGGGGCACAGCTTAAAAGCCCAGGGCAGACTCCGGCCCGGGAACAGCAGGCAGCGGCGCGGCGTTGCGGACGGTGTGCGATCCGCTTGGGCGTTTCCGGTCTCCATCACCAAAGCAGACCAGAAACATGCCGCTGAAAAGCTGACCCCGGTAAACTTCTACCCGGAATATCCGGGCCTGTCTGTCCACCGAAAAACGCGGCATGAAGTCTTTGCGGCGCAGTTCCACACCCGTTTCGTCGGGCTGCCCGTTCTCAAAGCCGATGGCGTTGACCCTGTAGCCCTCAAGAGGGTGCACCAGCAGGCTGTCTTTTGCATAAACGATCTGCCCGAATGGGACCAGGGTGTCCTGCCCGTCCACGCGCACCGGAGCTGCGCCAAGGCTGTCGTCCACTTCACGCCATTCGGGGCGGATGAGGGTAATCATGCGATTGCCGTAGTGGACGCAGTACTGGCCTTCATGGCCTTTGGCACAGGGCAGTACTGCCATGATGGGCTTGGTCGGCACGGCGCGGGCCGGAGCGCTTCTGGGCAGGGGCAAATAGTTTATGGCAGGCCGGACGTCTTCCAGGGGCAGAAAGACCCGGTTGTCGGCAAAAGATACGGCCAGATCGTCCTGAAGCGCCTGGCGTACGCCCTGGGGTGTAAGGGAAAACGAGCGGCTGAAGTCCACCCCTGCCTGCCGCAAAAAGGATTCCACCATCAGCAGATGGTAATAGGCACGCAGTTCCACAGAAAATTCCTTGCTGGCTTCAAGGCCGAAGGCCGCCTTGCCTTGCCGCACGGCATAGTAGGAAAGGCTTTTTTCCATTTCGCGGTCGCCCGCCGCCGTATTGGTATTGCGCACATGCAGGCGGTGGTCGGGGGCCAGAAGCCCCGCGTTGGCGGCGGCCACGGCTTCGTCGGCCATCGCGCCCAGAGAACTCATGAATGCGCCGGGCAGGCTGGCCTGGTCAATGATAACCGACTGGCCCCAGCGCGCGGGATTGCGCAGCCTGTTCTCGTATTGATGGCGATAGTAGCCGCTGCCGTCATGCAGGTTCAGCACCAGGGCCACATCGGGGTGGTCAATGATATCCTGTATGCGTCGAACGGTGACATACTCCGGGTCACTGTGGTCAAGGCGGGCGAACTTGCGGTTCATGTCGCCATGCAGCCCGCGCGACCGCTTGATGATACTGGGAAAATTGAGGTTGGGCACTACCCATACACTGCCGTTTTCCACGGTATAGTGGGTGGTCAGCAGGCTTGCGGCCGAGAAGCCGCCCGGCTCATCTCCCTGTATGCCACCCACAACCAGCACCGTGCGCGGCCCGCCTCCCAGGTGCACCACGGTAAAATCCAGAGAAAAGGCATCCTGCGCCCGCGCGGCGGCCGCCAGGCTGAGCAGGGCGCAACACATCAGCAGGCTGCAGATACATTGCTGTGCCGTGGACAGGCCCCTGTGCCTCTTGTGTGCTTGTGAGAAAGGTCTGTATACTTGCATGGCGGTACGGTTTGGGCGCATGGTTGTCCGGACGGTCTGCCTGTAGGTTATGGCCGCTGCACTACCTCGGGCCGTGGTGCCTGTCCGGCGCGGTTTCGGCCATTGCGGCCCGGCCTGTTTCGCGCGGATGACGGCATGCCGCGGTCTCTGCCCGGACATGTCATGCCGTTGCGTTTTTTTGCCCTCGCGGCCTGTGGCGAACCGGCCGGAATTTTTTCGCGGCGGTGCGGGCATAGCGGGCTACATGTACGCCATGCAGGCGCGAACGGCAAGATGATGGGGCTTGAGGCGAAGTGACGTTGTGCCTGTCCGGGTGCGCAGCCCGCGCCGGTCTTTTCTGCTGAAAAAACCGGCGCAGAGCCGCCGCGCATTGCCGAAAAGGCTCAGGCGGGGCCTATTCCGGGTCAAAACCGATATTGCTGATGGCCGTGCGCAGGGCGTCCATATCCACGGGGCCGTCCTCTTCATAGCGCAAGACTTTTTCGTCCAGGTCCACCAGCGGATTTTTTATGCCGGCAACCTTGCCCGCCGCTTCTTCCACAGCGGCCTTGCAGTGTCCGCAGCTCATACCATTGACTTTCAGGCTTTTCATCATATCCTCCTTGGGGAAACAGTTTTCAATTTCAATGTGGTGCAAGTTTACGCGCGGTCATGGCAAATGACAAGCCACGGCAAAACAAACCTGGGTCGGACAGGCGGGGTGCTCTGTGCAGCGCCGTGCTGTGCCCGGAACAGAAAGGGCTGGAGGACGAATATGAGCGAGGCCATTGCTGGTAAGGACGCCGCTGAAGGGGCATGCCCCCTGCAGTTTGATATTGGCGGCATGCACTGCGCTGCCTGCTCTTCGCGCATCGAGCGCGTGGTAGGCCGCATGGACGGGGTGGAAAAAATCAGCGTCAACCTTGCCACCGCCAAGGCAGAAGTGTGGGCCAGCCCCGGCCGTGAGGACGAGGTGCAGCACCAGATCATGGGGCGGGTCGCCACGCTCGGCTTCAGTGCCACCCCTGCCAGCGACGATGACGCCTCGACCGAATTTGCCGAAGGCAGGGCAAGGGCCATTAAAGATTCGCGCCACCGTTTGCGCAGGCTTGTGCCCATGGCCTGCTTCGCCGTGCCTCTGCTTGTTGTATCCATGGGGCATATGGTGGGCCTTGACTTGCCCGGCTGGCTTGATCCGCACGCTTCGCCGCGCGCCTTTATGCTGGTGCAGCTTTTTCTCAGCCTGCCCATAGTCTGGCTTGGACGCCACTTTTATGTGGACGGCATCCGCGCGCTGCTGCGCAAGGCTCCGGCCATGGACAGCCTTGTGGCCGTGGGTACGGGCGCGGCTTTTCTTTACAGCCTGGTGAACACGGTGCTGGGCCTCATGGGGCTGGACCCGGTGGAACGGGCCATGAATCTTTATTATGAATCCGGGGCCGTGCTGCTGACCATGATAGAGCTGGGGCAGTTTCTTGAGGCCACGGCAAAGCGCAAGGCTGGCGATGCCATGGGCGCGCTCATGAGCCTTACCCCTGAAACGGCCCTGCGGCTTGACTCTGCGGATGAGGCCCAGCCGCCGCGCGAAGTGCCCCTGTCTGAGGTCAAGGCGGGTGATCACCTGCTGTTGCGCCCCGGTGGTCGTGTGCCTGTGGATGGCGAGGTGCTTACCGGCAAGAGCGCCGTGGACCTTTCACTGCTTACGGGCGAGTCCATTCCTGTGGCAGTGGGGCCGGGAGACAAACTGGTGGCGGGCAGTGTTAACGGTGAAGGCTCGCTTACCCTGCGGGCCGATGCGGTGGGCCGTAATACGCGCCTTGCGCGCATTATCCGTCTGGTGCGCGAGGCTCAGGGCAGCAAGGCTCCCATTGCCCGCCTGGCGGACAGGGTGAGTTATTATTTCGTTCCTGCGGTCATGATATACGCGGTACTGGCGGCGCTGGCATGGCTGGTGTTCAGTTCCGAACCGGTTACCACGCCGCTGACGGTCTTTGTGGCCGTGCTGGTTATGGCCTGCCCCTGCGCCATGGGTCTCGCCACGCCCATGTCCATCATGGTGGGAACCGGGCGCGGCGCGCAGCTTGGCGTGCTCATCAAGAACGGCTCCGCTCTGGAGCAGGCCGGGCATATCAATGTGCTTGCCGTGGACAAGACCGGAACCCTGACTACGGGCAAGCCCGTACTCACCGGGGTGACCCTGCTGGAGGGGGCCGGAGAGCTTGACGAAAACGGTCTTCTGAGTCTGGCCGCCGCCCTTGAGGCGCGTTCCGAGCATCCGCTGGCCCAGGCCCTTATCAAGGCGGGCCATGACCGTAACCTGCCCGCCCGTCGTGTAGAGGACGTGGTGGTGACGCCCGGCATGGGCATCGCAGGACGGGTATTTGCCGATGGGCAGGGCTGCCGGGTGGCCGTGGGCAATCGCGCTTTTATGAAGGAGTGCGGCCTTGAGGTTTCCCGGGATGTTGTGGACCGGCTGGCCGTGCTGGCCGAGGCCGGACAGACTCCCTTGCTGCTGGCTCTTGACCGGGGCGGAGAAAACCGTCTGGCTGGCATATTGGCGCTAGCGGACGGCATACGACCGGAATCGCCCTCAGTGGTGGCGCGTCTGCGTGAAATGGGCGTGCGCGTTGTCATGCTTACGGGCGACAATGAGCGCACGGCCCGGGCTGTGGCCGCGCAGGTAGGTGTGGATGAAGTGGCGGCCGGTCTGCTGCCCGCAGAAAAGGCCGATTATGTGCGTCGTCTGCAGGAGGAGGGGCATGTGGTAGGCATGGTGGGTGACGGTATCAACGATGCCCCGGCGCTGGCCCTGGCAAATGTGGGCATGGCTGTGGGAACAGGCGTGGATGTGAGCGCCGAGGCCGGAGACATCGTGCTGATGCGCGGCGGCATGGAGGCCGTACTTACCGCGCTGGCGCTTTCGCGTTCCACCATGCGCAATATCCGGCAGAATCTCTTTTGGGCATTTGGCTACAACGTGCTGGGCCTGCCCGTGGCGGCCGGTCTTTTACATGTTTTTGGCGGCCCCATGCTTTCGCCCATGATAGCGGGTACGGCCATGGCCCTGTCGTCAGTGTCCGTGGTGACCAACGCCTTGAGACTGCGTTTTTTCAAGATAGAGCATTCTAGTTTTGAAAAAGTTTAAATGTGCGCTGATGCCGCATGAGGGTGCAGCGCACCGTAATACGGCAGCATGACAACTTTGAAAAAGCTGGCATGCACTGCGGGGCTTTTTTTTAAATTACGCGCCGTGAAATGGTTGCAAGGCGGGCCTGCTTTGACCGTTACGGCAAAAGAAATTACGGACGAAGACAGCAGCGGTGATCTGTCGCCAGGCAACCGTTTAAAGCGTTAACTGCGCTAGAAGACCAGGTGCCATAGCTGCGGTTATGAAACGCGGCTGGGGCATTGACGGACAAAATCATGGGCTTGCGCCCCCCCCCGGCCGGCATCGGCCGGGGGGGGCGTTTTTTATTTACTAACTATCCGGAGCGAAATCAGAAAATTTCGGAACTACTGGGTCATGAAGGCGTGCATGGTTACCAGGGTTTCCATGACGGTGGTGCTGAAGTGGCTGAGGGCGCGGCCCGTGTCCGCCCCGGCCCTGATGGCCATTTCAAGCTCCAGCGCGGCGGCGGCCAGCGCCTTGGCCCCCAGGTTGGCCGCTGCCCCCTTGGTGCTGTGCACCAGTTGTCTGGCTTCATCGGCATTGCCGTTCTTGAGAGCCACAGCCACCCTGTCGGGAGTGTCGCGTTCCGTTTCAATAAATTTGCCCAGCAGCTTGACGTAAAGGTCACGCTTGTTGAGCACACGGCTCATGGCGTCCTTCCAGTCCAGTAATTCCTCGGTCATGGTTTCCTTCTTGGCGCGGGTTGATAACAGACGGCAGATGCCGTCAGGGCCACAGCGCGGGGCAATGGTCCCTTGAGACTTCAGACAAGCAGAATTGGTGTGGTCAAATACTGCCAGTTAGGCTTGCGCATGACAATAATTTTATTGGCATAAAGTGCCGATTGTTGCAAAGGAGCGCATGCCCCGCATCCGGGGCAGACGGCTGCCGCAGGGGCGCTTCGGATCTCATTGGGTGAAAGAGGCGGGCAATGCCGGTTGCCGTTTTTTCCGGCTGGTCTGGTGGGAGAAAAAACAGCCGCTGTGTGTGCGGAAAACAAAGACGCCGGAGGGTGGTACGCAGAGGAACATGTATGCGCTTAACGAAACTGCGCGGTAAGCGTGGAGCAGTTTGCCGGGGAAAGGCTGCATTTGATGTGTGTTATAGCATTTTACCTTTGAAAATATATACGCTCAAGTATTGCTACGCGCCAGCTCCTGCGCTTAGAGCATTTCAAGTATGAAATGCTCTACAAGGAGTTGGAGACAAATCCTTGTCGCCAAATGCTTGTAGGGCGGCTTTGCCGACCGTTAAACAGTCATTTGAAGCGTTATTGCTCTAGTCGCGCAAATACACTGGGCTTGCGCCTTCGCGGCGGGCGCTGTTCACGCAGTCGCCAAAGCATTTTCAAGGTAAGGTGCTCTAATAGACGAGGGCTTCGGGCAATACGCAGAATGCCGCCGGACTGCCGGGTTCCAGACGGCCTGCGCCACTGGGGAGCAGGTTGAGGGCAGCAGCGCCGTTGACAGTCATGAGGCGCACCAGGGCTTCGGGTGGAACGTCAAGGTTGTCACGCAGCCATACGGCTTCCTGCCGCACATCCAGGTCGCGGTTGCTGGTCAGACCGTCCGTACCGAGGCAGAGCAGGCAGCCGCTTTCAAGCAGGTCGCGCACCGGCGGCACGCCAAGGTCAAGATTGCGGTTGGAGCGCGGGCACAGGCACAGGGCCGTGCCGCTGGCGGCCAGCACCTCCACTTCCTGGGCGTCAAGCTGCGTACCGTGTACAGCAAGGGTACCCGTGCCGAGAAGCCCCAGCTTGACGGCGTAGGCCAGGGGGCGCAGGCCGGGGGCCTGCCAGTCTTCGGGCAGGACCGCCTTTTCGTAGAAATGGCGCAAGGGGCCGTCACCCGTGACCAGCATCTGCGTCTCATCGGGGGATTCCGCCAGATGAAAGCTGAAAATACGGCCCATGCGGGCGCAGTTCTGCCTGGCGGCAGTCAAGATGTCAGCCCCGGTGGAATAAAGGGCATGCCCGCCGGGGGCGCATCGGGCTGCCAGAAAGGGATCGTCCTGCAGAACCTGGCGGCAGCGGGGCGGCCAGGGGCGGATACCGTCGGCAAAGGGCGCGCCAAAACCGAACCATTCGCAAAAATGGCTTGCGGCAATGCCCGTTTCCCGGCAGGCGGCGTCAGCCAGAAGCGTGCCGCCCGGCAACGAGCCGGTAATATTACCCGCGTACAGGGTGCCGGTTCCGGCCAGATGAGCGCAGGCATTTTCCACAGCCTGCGCATCGGGGGCTTCAGGCAGCAAAGGAACGAGGCTTTGCAGCCATGCGGTGAAACCTTTGCCCCATACCGTGCGCCCGGCAAGATGCGAGAGTTCAAGATGCGTGTGCGCGTTGACGCAGGCCGGGGCCAGGCACACAGCGCCCACATCGCGCACGACAGCTCCGGCGGGCGCCGCAGCGGCAGACCAGGGGCGCACCTCTTCCACCAGGCCGCCACGCACGATAAGCACGGCATTGTCGATCTTTTTCAGGGGCGCAAACAGCCGCGCCCCTCTGGACGGGCCTTCGCCCGCCAGGGGCACAATGCTTCTGGCCCTGATCGCCAGCGCAGGCCCGGCGAACTGATCCGCACGGCCGTCGGCGTTTCCGTTTTGAGGTTGCGCGAAGGCCGCTCGTGAACCTGTAGGTAAATCTGAAGGCCCCTTGGGGTGCATGCGTGTTCCTACCGCCCGCGCCGGGCAAACTGCCCGCCGGAGACATAGAAGGTATTTTCAACAATAAAGAGGGCATTGGGGTCAATGCTGTACACCAGGTTTTCCAGTCGCTTGAGGGCGATGTTGGTGGTGACGGTGAGCAGGATTTCGCGGTCTGAGCCGGAGTAGGCTCCCTTGCCGCGCAACATGGTCGCCCCGAAGCGTTCCGTTACCAGAATGGCCTCGCTGATTTCTTCGCCGTGGTCGGAGATGACCATGACCAGCTTGCGCCTGTTGAACATGCCCAGCACGTACTCAAGGGCGCTGGATGAGATGAACATCATGATCATTGACGCCACGATAAGGTCCAGGGGCAGGCGGTACGCGCCAAGCAGAAAAAGCAGACCGTTGAAAATGACATTGAACTGGCCGATAGAAAAATTCCAGCGGTCTTTGAGCACCACGGCGATAACGTCAGTGCCGCCGCCGCTGCCCAGGGTACGCAGCATCATGCCACAGGCCGTGCCGTGCAGTACGCCGCCTACAACCGCGGCGTAGAGGTCGTCCTGTACGGGGATGGTAAAGTCGATAAAAAAGCCGAAAACCGTGGTGCACAGGGTCCCGTACGCCGTATAGAGCAGAAAGCGCTTTCCCACAAAAAACCAGCCGAAAATATACACCGGCGCGCAGAGCAGTGCGTACCAGACAAGGGGGGTGAGCGTCCCTGTCCAGTAGTTGGTCAGCAGGGCCACGCCCATGATGCCCCCGGCGAGAAAGTCGTGGGGTGCGGCCACGCTTTGCACGCAGATGGTCATGAGCAGGCCGCCGAGAGTCAGCCAGAGCAGGTTCCACCAGACGGATTCGGCCAGCTTGTGGTTGTAGGTATAAAGTTTCATACCGCCATCCTGACAGCAATTTATGGTTACAGCAATCCCCAGGCCATCCTGGCCGCCACAATGATCAGAAAGCAGGCAAAGCCGCGCTTGAGCTTGTCGGCGGGCAGGGCGTGCGACAGTTTTACCCCCAGGGGTGCGGTAAGAAAGCTGGCCGAAGCAATGCCGAGCAGCGCCCACAGGTTTACAAACCCCAGAGCCATTGAAGGCAGGTCGGGACGCCCCCAGCCGCCTACAATATAGCCAAGCGTGCCCGCCACGGCGATGGGAAAGCCGATGGCGGCCGAAGTACCCACGGCATGGTGCAGGGGAACGTTGCATGTAGTCATGAAAGGTACGGAAATAGTGCCGCCGCCAATGCCCACAAAGCTTGAAAGAAGTCCTATGCCCAGGCCCACGCCTGATGTGCCCGCAAAGCCCGGCATGCTACGTGTGGCCGGGGGGCGGTAGCCGGAAAGCATCTGCGCCGCCACCACAACAAGAAAGCAGATGAAGATGACCTTGAGCGCCAGGGTGGGCATGTGTGTGGCAATAAGCCCGCCTGCGAACGTACCCAGAAGAATGCCCGGGGTAATATTGCGGAAGATGTCCCAGTGTACGGCCCCGCGCTTGTTATGGGCGCGGGCGCTGGAAATGGATGTGATCATGATGGAGGCAAGCGACGTGCCGAGCGCCATCTGCTGCACATATTCCGCCGGAACGCCCACGGTGGGAAAAATAGCCACCATCATGGGGACCAGCACAATGCCGCCCCCCACGCCCAGAAGCCCGGCCAGCACACCAGCCACCGCGCCACAGGCAAGATAGATCACAAGCGTTGTAAGCATTGGTCGCATCCTCCTGAAAATTTCCGGAACATACTGAAAACAAATACGAAAAAACGGCCCTGACAAAAAGGCGGCAAGCCGGGCCGGGCAAATCGCCGAAAAAGGCCGGGCAAGCGCCTTTCGGGCGCGCCCGGTGGTATGGCCTTCTTCTAACTAGACAATGGCCCTGCGGGCGTCAACAGACTTTTTGCTTTACAAAGCACCCCGGCGCGCCTACATAAAAGACATGATGTCTGTCGCTCCCGAAACGTGTGGTTCAGGGCGGGCGTTTTTTCCAGCGCCCGGTCTGCCGGATTTTTTGAAGTTTCCGCCGTTCAGGGCCGCAGCCGTACCCGTCGTTCCCCGTTGAAAAGCGGGGCTTTTTTTTACCTTTTACACAGCACTGCCATGAATACCGACAATCGCTACCATTGGCCGCACAAGGACCTGCTGGATGTAACGCAGCTGAGCAGGGCGGATACCCTGCATCTGCTTGATCTGGCCGCCAGCTTTCAGGAAATAAACAGCCGCCCGGTCAAAAAGGTGCCCACTCTCAAGGGCAAGACCGTGGTGCTTTTTTTTGTGGAAAACAGCACACGCACCAAAACTTCCTTTGATGTGGCGGGCAAGCGCCTTTCGGCAGACACGTTTGCGCTGGGCAAGAGCGGCTCAAGCCTCAACAAGGGCGAAAGCCTCAAGGATACGGCCCTGACACTTCAGGCCATGTCGCCGGATGTCATTGTCATGCGTCATTCCAGCAGCGGCGCGGCTCGCTATGTGGCAGACCTGCTGCCCTGCGGCGTGGTGAACGGCGGCGATGGCTGGCATGCCCATCCCACACAGGCGCTGCTGGACTGCTTCAGCCTGCGTGAAGCGTGGGCGAATTCCTTTGAGGGCCGTACCCTGCTTATTCTGGGCGATATCGCACACAGCCGGGTGGCGCGTTCCAATATCCACCTGCTTACCAGCCTTGGCGTACGCATACGGGTGTGCGCTCCGCGCACCCTGCTGCCTGCCGGGGTGGACCACTGGCCGGTGGAGGTATATACCGATCTGAGACAGGCGGTGCGCGATGTGGACGCCGTAATGTGCCTGCGTTTGCAACTGGAGCGTCAGCAGGCCGGGCTTTTGCCCGATCTGGCCGAATATTCGCGGCGCTTCTGCCTTGGCCTTGAACACATGGCGCTGGCCCGGCCCGGCGCCGGTGTGCTGCACCCCGGTCCCATGAACCGGGGACTGGAAATTTCAGACGATATGGCTGATGCCCCCGCAAGCCTGGTGCTTGATCAGGTGGCTGCGGGCGTGGCCACGCGCATGGCAGTGCTGTATCTTCTGGCCACGCGCAATGATGGAGGACGCGCATGAGGCTTTGCATCAAAAATGCCCGCCACCTGGAAGCCCCGGTGGACCTTCTGGTGACCGGCGGAAAAATTACGACCATGACCCCTGCGGGGCATCACACGCCCCCCGAAGGCTGCGAGATTTTTGACGCGCACGGCCTTGTGCTCATGCCGAGCCTTATCGACGCCCACGTACACCTGCGCGAACCCGGCTTTGAGTATAAGGAAGACGTGGCCTCGGGCCTTGAGGCTGCCGCGCGCGGCGGTTTTGGCGGTGTCATGTGCATGGCCAATACAAAGCCCGTCAACGATACGGCAAGCGTTACCCGCCACATGCTGGACAAGGCCCGCCGGAGCCATCCGCACGGCCCGCGCCTGTTCCCTGTGGCCGCCGCCACCGTGGGTCTCAAGGGAGAAATGATGGCTCCCCTGGCCGAACTCAAGGAGGCCGGCTGCGTAGCTGTTTCCAATGACGGCCGCCCGCTGGAAAATGCCGAGCTTGTGCGCCGTATCATGGAATATGGGGCGGATCTGGGGCTTGTACTCATTGACCATTGTGAAGACCCGCACCTGGCCCGTGGCTGGATCATGCACGAAGGGCATACCAGCGGCCTGCTGGGCCTCAAGGGGCAGCCCGCCGCCGGTGAGGCCGTACAGGCCGCCCGCGACATCATGCTTGCAGAGTATCTTGATATTCCGGTGCATATTGCGCATGTTTCGGCGGAACTGACGGTGGACATCATCCGCTGGGCCAAGGCGCGCGGCGTCAAGGTCAGCGCAGAAACCTGCCCGCATTACCTGCTGCTGGACGAGCACGCACTTGAGAACTACAGTACCCAGGCCAAGGTCAGTCCGCCCCTGCGCACGGCGCGCGACCGCGATGCCCTGCGTGACGCTGTGAAAACGGGTGTTGTGGATATTCTTGTTACCGACCATGCGCCCCATGCGGCCCATGAAAAGGACGGTACCCTGGACGAAGCACCCTGCGGTTTTACCGGCCTTGATCTGGCCCTGAGCCTTACCTGGGGGCTTGTGTGCGAAGGCGTGTTGGCCGAGGCCGATGCGCACCGCCTGTGGTGCCGCCGCCCGGGCGAAATTTTCGCTTTGCCGTGGAACGGGTTTATCCCCGGCGACCCGGCAGACTTCTTTTTGTTTGACCCGGACGAAACATGGGTTGCCTCACGGGAAACCATGTATTCCAAAAGCCTGAACACGCCCTTTCTGGGGCAGACACTGCGCGGGCGCGTCAAGCATCACTGGATGGAGGGCAAACAGCTCTTCTGACCCCCGCCCGCGCCGCAACGGGGGTTTACATGCACCGGATATTGCAGGATAAAAGCCTCTTTCGTCCCCACTGCCTGATCAACGGGCAGTGGTGCGATGCGGCGGATAAAAGCGTTATAGAAGTCACCAATCCGGCCAACGGCAAGCTGCTCGGCCATGTGCCCAACTGCGGCGAGGCCGAGGCCCGGCATGCCGTGGAGTCCGCGCATGCGGCGTTTGAGATCTGGCAGGCCAAAAGTCCGCAGGAGCGCGGAGCCTATCTGCACGCTTGGGAACAGGCCATACATGCCAACCTTGAAGACCTGGCCCGGCTGCTTACTCTTGAAGAAGGCAAGCCGCTGGCCGAGGCAAGGGCAGAGATCCTTCAGGGTGCATCCTACTTTCCCTGGTATGCCGAAGAGGCGCGACGGGTAAGCGGTGAGGTTGTACCCACGTTCCGCCACGGCACTCAGGCGCTGACCCGGCACGCTCCCCTTGGGGTGGCGGCGGCCATTACGCCGTGGAACTTCCCCATGTCCATGATACCCCGCAAGGTGGCTCCGGCTCTGGCCGCGGGCTGCACGGCTATTGTCAAGCCCGCCGGCGCTACGCCGTACAGCGCGCTGGCCCTGGCGGAACTGGCAGTGCGGGTGGGCATTCCCGCCGGGGTGTTCAACGTCATTACGGGCAATGCCGGGGCCATCGGCGCAGTTATTACTTCAAGTCCGCTTGTGCGCAAACTCAGCTTTACAGGCTCCACACCTGTGGGCAGAAAGCTCGCCGCCCAGTGCGGCCCCACCCTCAAGCGCGTATCGCTGGAACTCGGCGGCAACGCGCCCTTTATCGTCTTTGACGACGCAGACCTGGACCAGGCCGCAGCCATGGCCATGGGCAACAAGTTTCGCAATGCCGGGCAAACCTGCATCTGCGCCAACCGCTTTCTGGTGCACAAGGACGTTCTTGATGCCTTTGTACGCCGTCTGCTGCACGGCATACGCGGGCTGCATGTGGGGGACGGTCTGAAAGCCGATACCACAATGGGACCGCTCATTGACGCCGGGGCCGTGGCACATGTGGATGCGCTTGTGCGTGATGCGCAGGAAAAGGGCGCATGCCGCGTGACGGGCGGGCAGCCCCACAGCCTTGGGGGAAATTTTTATGAACCTACGCTCCTCACGGGATTGCGCCCCGAGATGCGTATTTTCCGCGAAGAAATCTTCGGGCCTGTAGCGGCCGTCATGTCTTTTGAAAGCGAAGAGGAAGCCATTGCCCTTGCCAACGATACGGAATACGGGCTGGCGTCCTACGTCTGCACACGGGATATGGCGCGTGTGTGGCGGCTCTGGCAGGGCTTGCATTTCGGCATGGTCGGCATCAACGATGCGGCGCTGGCCTCGGCCGAAACGCCTTTTGGCGGCGTCAAGGGCAGCGGGCTCGGCCGTGAGGGCGGCCGGGAAGGTTTGCTGGAATATATGGAAACACATTACGCCCTGCTGGGCGGTCTTACGCAGGCATAATCCGGCCTGCAACCATTCCTGCACCATATTTCAGGCTTCTTCCCCCGGCAGCAGACAGTTGCCGGGGGGAGCGGCCGGGACGCCGGCGAGGTGGCCGCAGAAAAGGGTCTTTCAAAAAACCTGTAAATGTGCTCTAAAGGGTCCATAGATTATGTTATAAAGTGTTTTGATACGGCGGCAGCGCGCGGAAATACCGGGCACCAATACCCGGCCTGCCCTGATCGCAGGGTTCGCAGCGTTCTTTATATACGCCAAATTCCGGGAGCAGCCATGAGCATACGACACCCCATCGCGGCGGGACGTTTTTATCCTGCTGATGCCGAACAGTTGAAAAAAGAAATCCGCATGTGGCTTATGTCCGGGGGTGTGCCTGAAAACCTTGTCCCCGGTGAAATACCGCGTGAGGCAAACGCACGCCTGCTGGGGCTTATGCTGCCTCACGCCGGTTATGTCTACTGCGGGCGCGTTATTGGCGGCACACTGACCAGCGCCTGGGACGGCTCCACAGCCGGAGCCAATCTGCCCGAACGGCTTTTTATCCTGTGCCCGAACCATACCGGACAGGGGCGAGCGCTGGGCGTCTGGACCGGCGGGCACTGGCTGACCCCCCTGGGGCCGGTTGTGGTGGACGAGAAGCTTGGACAGGCGCTGGTGCAGGCTGCCGGAGGTTTTTTTGAAGACGAGCTTTGCCATGTGAGCGAGCACTCCATTGAGGTATTGCTGCCGTTTTTGCAAAGCCTGCCCTTGCCCCGCGAGTCCGGGCGCAGCATTGTACCCGTATGTGTGGGTACGCGCAGCCCGGATGCCCTGCGTGCAGCGGGCCTTGCCCTGGCGCGGGTCATACAGGCATTCGAGGCGGAGGGGCACAGTGTCGGCATCGTTGTCAGTTCTGACCTGAACCATTATCAGAGCCAGGAACTGACCCTGCACAAAGATGCCCTCGCCCTTGCCCAGGTGCTTGCCTGCGATCCCGATGGGCTGCTGACCGTGGTGGAGCGTGAAAGCATCACCATGTGCGGTGCAGGGGCCATGGCACTGGCCCTGTTTACAGCGCACGCCATGGGCAGCCCCTGGGCCGAGCTGGCGTTGTACGATACCTCGGCGGCCGCATCCGGCGATACCAGCCGGGTGGTCGGCTACGCGGGGCTGCGTTTCGGGCTGGCGTAACCCTGTTTCTGGCAGAAATGTTTTTGCGGGCATAATCCGCCGTGTGTTTTGTACAAGCGTCCCTGCGTGCGGCATGCCGCACGCAGGGACGCTTTTTGTTGCACCGGCCGTGATTTTTTCTTGACATCCGCTGCTTGAATATTATGCTCGTTTGAGCAAAACAAAAAAGCGCGGTTCTGCCGCGCAAAGGAGCGGACTATGAAAGTTGCCGTTTCGAGTGAAGGCCCGGGCCTGGATGCGCAGGTCGATCCCCGGTTCGGGCGTGCTGCGGGCTTTGTGGTTGTGGATACAGGCAGTGCGCAGCCGGAATATGTGGATAACGGGGAATCGCAGGTCATGGCTCAGGGTGCGGGCATCCAGACGGCGGAGCGCCTTTCTGCCCTTGGAGTCAAAGCCGTGCTCAGCGGCTATGTAGGCCCTAAAGCCTTTGCGGCGCTCCAGGCTGCGGGGATGGAAGTGTACCAGGATATGGACGGCCGCAGCGTAGGCGAAGCCGTACGTATATATACAAGTGGGGCGGCCAGCCCGGCCCAGGCTCCCAACAGGTAGGGCGGCATGCGTATTGCTTTTGCCAGCGGCAAGGGGGGCGCGGGAAAAACCACGGTAGCGGCCTCACTGGCTGTAACATGGCCCGCCTCCTGCATGTTGGTGGACGCGGATGTGGAGGCGCCCAACCTGCATCTTTTCCTGCGCCCGCAACTGACAGCGCCCGAGAGCGTTTTTTTGCCCGTGCCTGAGTTGAACAAGGAAAAGTGCACGGCCTGCGGAGCCTGTGGAGAAATGTGCGCCTATAAGGCCATTGCGATCCTTGGCGGCAAGCCAGTCATTTTTTCAGACATGTGCCACGGCTGTGGCGGCTGTTTTGCAGTATGCCCGTCCGGCGCGCTGGACGAAGGGCGGCGCGAACTTGGCAGCCTGCAGTACGGTGTGTGGGGCGTGGCCCAGGGTTGGGAAAATACCCTGCTCATGGGCAGAAGCCGTGTGGGTGAAGCCATGTCGCCGCCCCTGCTGCGCGCACTCGAAAAAGCGCTTGATGCCCGGTTGGGCGCTCCGTCGGGCGTGAGTGCCGTATCCGCTCCCGTTACGGACTCCGCTTCGGCTGCCGTGCCGCCGGAGACGCCTTCAGATGTGCTGCCGGATGTTCTGATAGACGCGCCTCCCGGCGTGAGCTGTCCGGCCATGACCACAGCCCGCCTGGCGGACGTTCTTGTGCTGGTGGCCGAATCAACCCCTTTTGGCATGTATGATTTTACGCTGGCCCATCAGGCATTCAGCCATCTGGGCATGCCGCTGGCTGTGGTGATGAACCGCGTGGGCATGCCGGGCAACGAGTCCGGCGATGAAATTCTTGACAGCTACTGCGCGGAAAAAGCTCTGCCACTGCTGGCCCGCCTGCCTTTTGACCGTCAGGCTGCCGAAGATTACGCGCGCGGGCAGTTGCCGCCTGTGGGGCAGAGTGCCGGTGCACCGGCCTGGCGGCGGCGGTTTGAAACTCTTGGCAAAGACCTGCGGCGATGGGCTGCCGCAACGCAAGGCCGCGCAGAAGGAGCGCAGGTTTCCGGAATTTGCGGCGAATCCGCCGGCAGAGGGGGAAAGCCGTGCGCGAAATAGTTGTTATCAGCGGCAAGGGCGGAACAGGAAAAACCACGGTCTGCGCTTCGCTGGCGGCGCTGGCTGCACGCGGGGGCGAAAAGCCCGTGCTGTGCGACCTGGATGTGGATGTGCCTGACCTGCACATTATCTTCAAGCCCCAGGTACGTAAGGAGCAGGCTTTCATTTCCGGCAATACGGCTGTCATCAACCGGCAGGCCTGTACGTTGTGCGGCCGCTGTATGGATTTGTGCCGGTTTGGGGCCGTAAGCCGGGAAGGGGAGTTCTATCATATAGACGCTCTTGATTGCGAAGGCTGCGGCGTATGCCACAAGCTTTGTCCGGCCGGAGCTGTAGAATTTCCGCAGCGCCACTGCGGCACATGGTATCTGAGTCACACGCGGTTCGGTTCTTTTGTGCATGCCCAGCTTGATCCCGGTCAGGAAAATTCGGGCCGCCTGGTGAGCCTGCTCAAACAGCAGGCGCGCGAAACAGCCCGGAGTGAAGGCAGCGACCTTGTGCTTTGTGATGGTTCGCCCGGTGTGGGCTGCCCTGTGATCAGCTCTCTTTCAGGGGCCAGCCTGGCCGTGGCCGTGGTTGAGCCAACACCGTCCGGGCGTCACGATTTCGGCCGTGTGGCTGATCTGTGCAGGCATTTTCGCATACCTGTGGCGATCATCATCAACAAGGCCGACCTCAATACCCACGAAGCCGACGCCCTGGAGGCTGAGGCCGCGAGCATGGGCCGTACTGTGGCAGGCCGGCTGCCTTTCAGTCCGCTTGTGGTACAGGCCATGGCGCGCGGCGAGGCGCTGACCGAGCGTGACTCGCCCCTTGCTGATGAACTTGCCCGCATCTGGCGGCGCATTGCCGGGGCGGCGGATGCGGCTACCCGGCGCAATACAAACAGCACCATAAAAACCCTGTAAAGGATGTAGTACAATGAGCAAGACAGTTCTGGCGATTCCTTCCGAACTTCCCGGCGGCATGGACGCAGGCATGGGCATGCACTTTGGGCACTGCGCCATCTACACTATTGTTGAAATAGAAAACGGGGCTGTGACGGTCCAGTCCACCCTGGCGGCTGTGCCGCATCAGCAGGGAGGCTGCCTTGCGCCGGTGCAGTATCTTGCCGGTCACGGCGTCACGGCCCTGCTGGCGGGCGGCATGGGCATGCGCCCCCTCGCGGGCTTTAACCAGATGAACATAGAGGTCTTTTTTGCGGGCAACTGCGCCACCGTGGGGCAGGCTGTGGAGGCTTTTCTGCAGAACAAGCTCAACCGTTTCAATCTGGACCAGACCTGCGGCGGCTGCGAGCACTAGGCCGTTGCCGTCTGCAAGGCTCTTGCCGGCGTTATTTCCGCCGGTGCGGCAAGCCCGGGCAATGGACAGAAAAAAGTTGTCAGCCCCCTGTTTCACAGGCGTCCCGGGCATAAAGCAGGAGCTGTTTCAGGAACGGGCTGTTCCCGGCACAACAGCCCTTGAGCCTTGCCGGAGCAGGATCACTCATCCGTCTTACCGCTCCGCAGGCTGAAAGCCTGCGGCGGTGACCATGCGCGGAACCGGTTTACCCCACCGGTTCCGCGCAATACGTTCTGCCGCTTTACCTTCCCTTGACGATAGCCACACCATGTCCTACCTTGTGTATAAGAGCTACCAGTAAACAGTCTCAGCACTGGAAGATTAAAATTTTATGCCCAGACCCTGTCATTGCCGCCGTGTCAGCGCCCTTCCCAAGAACAGTTATTTCAAGCCCAAGGGTGTACCCCTGACCGATCTTGAAGAAACCATCCTGCCTTTGGATGGCCTGGAGGCCTTGCGCCTGGCCGACTATGAAGGTCTGAACATGGATGAGGCCGCCGCGCACATGGGCGTTTCACGACATACCTTCGGCAGACTTTTGCGCCGCGCGAGACGTTGTGTGGCCGAGGCCCTGGTGGACGGGCTTGCCCTGCGCATTGAGGGCGGCGTATGCGCGGTGGACGCCCCGGAGGATGCAGCGCCGGTTCCGGATGCCGAAGGTGTGCTCGTGGCCGTACCATCACAGGGGCAGGGCGGCCTTGAATCCGCGCCGCATCCCCATTTCGGGCGTTGTTCTGCCTATACGCTGGCCAGGGTTGAAAACGGCAAGGTCGGGCATGTTGCGGTGCGGACCAGTTTGGGGCACATGCCGGGCGACTGCGGTGGCCCCGTGCAGCTTTTGTCGCGTCTGGGAGTGACGGTTCTGCTGGCAGGCGGTATGGGCTTGCGCCCGCTTCAGGCCATGCAGGCTGCGGGCATCGCAGTATATCACAATGCGGGGCTGCCCAGTGTCGGCTCCTGTCTTGATGCTTTTGCCGCCGGCAGGCTGGCGGCTTTCGGCACAGAACACCTGTGCCAGGGCGGGTGCGCGCCGGAAGAATAGATTTTTCTACGCACGCATGGCCGGGCATGGCTTCCGCCTTTTCCGGTCATCATAATCGAGTGCAGGGACGCCATGAGCAACACCGTGAAAACTGACGGCAAGGCCCCTGTAACCGCCATACCTTCCGAACATTCCCCCTTTGTGGCGGATCAGGGCAGGCAAACCCGCAACGCGGCCCGGACCAGGCAGAGAATACTGCTGGCGGCGCGTGGCCTCTTTGCCAACAATAACTACGAAAGCGTGGGCACACGGGAAATAGCGGCCAAGGCCGGGGTCAATGCCACGCTTATCAACAGATACTTCGGCTCCAAGAAGAAGCTTTTTGTGGCCGTAGTGGAATCCCTTAGTGAACTGATACCTCCGAGAGACGTGGAGGACGACGTGGCTGATCTGCTGGATCAGGCATTGAACAGCATTGTGCATGAAGGAGAACATAGCCAGTGGCTGGACGAGTTTCGCATAATCCTTTTTTCGGCGCTTGATCAGGAAGTTTCTGATATTATAGCCGATTTTTTTGAAAAAAGACGTAAGGGACTGGCGCGGCGATTGACTGGCCCCGGTGCTGCCGCCAGAGCAGATGCGGTTTTTTCGCTTCTGACCGGGGCGGCAATAGTCGTGAGCCTGCTGCGCGGCAATCAGAAAAATGATCTGGACCAGAAGGAGTTTCGCAAAAAACTGGGCCAGGTGCTGGTCCCGCTGCTTGCAGCCGGGTAACAGATGCTCACGCAGCCGCCAGAGCGATTTAAAAGTTAACTTGCTCTGGAGACGCAACAAAATACGCAGAGGCGGAACAGCGGGGCAAGCTGCCCGGACTGTTCCGCCTCTGCTGTTTTTATTTGTGCCATGCCGCCGCACATGCGCGGCCCAGACCATTTACGGCGAAGACGGCAGCGATGTTTGCTGCCCGGCAGGCATTTCAAAGTGAACTGTCTTGGGTCAGCCTTGCTTTGAATTTGTCCTGAGGGCTGTGCGGGCAGGCGTTTGGCGGCAGCCTGAGCGCAGTGTATCTGCGCTGTTGCGCGTCGTAACGGGCGTGTCTACCCCTTAAGAATGTTTTCAACGTTGAAATGTTCTAGTTGAACAGCCCGCTCTGGCGCATGAGTTCCTGCCCGTTGGCCAGTGAGGGCAGCAGGGTTCCCACCATGATGAAATAGTGTACGGCCACCGGGCGGAACGCATAGCGGGGCAAAACAAAAATAAAGACAAAGCACAGGGCCGCAATGACAAATACAAAAATATTGGCCTGTTGCGAACCCCAGGGAATACCCTTGAGGTGCAGAAGCGCGTATATGGCCCAGGAAAAGGCCATGGCGCAGACAAACAGGATGTTGAACACCGGGTGGCTGCGCCAGCTGGCAAGGTAGGCGGCGATCATCTGCCCGCCCGCGTTGCCACAGAGCCAAGCCCGCCGCCCACGGATATGGCGGCGGCAACATTGCGCGCAGCCGTGCGCAGATTGTCCGTGCCTTCAGCCAGGGCTTCGCCAATGCTGCATGGGCGGTAGAGTACGCTGAAAATGGCGTCAATGCCGTGCTCATGCACCACATGGGCGTCATGGCGCAGGGAACCGCCGATGGCGATTACGGGCCTGCCGTAGCGCTTTGCCACGCGGGCCACGCCCACCGGGGCCTTGCCAAAAGCTGTCTGCCCGTCAATACGGCCTTCGCCGGTGATGACAAGGTCCGCATCCCTGACAAGCGCGTCAAGCCCCACGGCTTCGGTGACAATTTCGCTGCCCGGGCGCAGGCGCCCGCGCAAAAAGGCGTACATGCCGCCGCCCATGCCACCGGCGGCTCCGGCACCGGAGATATGGGCCATATCAATGCCAAGGTCACGGAGGGTTATGGCTGCGAAATTTTGCAGGTAGCCGTCAAGCTGCTGTACCATTTCGGGTGTGGCACCTTTTTGCGGGCCAAAAATGGCCGATGCGCCGCGCGGGCCGCAAAGGGGGTTATCTACGTCACAGGCCACGTCAATGACGGTGTCCTTCAGGCGCGGATCAATACCGGACAGGTCTATGCGCGCAAGCTTGCCGAGTCCGAGTCCCGTAGGTTCGATTTCTTGGCCCTGCTTATCGAGCAGCCGCACACCGAGCGCCTGAAGCATGCCTGCGCCGCCCTCATTGGTGGCACTGCCGCCGATGCCGAGGATGAATCTGCGCGCCCCGGCATCCAGAGCCGAGCGTATGAGTTCGCCTGTGCCGTAGCTTGTGGTGCGCAGGGGATTGCGCTGTTCCGGCGGCACAAGCCCCAGGCCGCTGGCCGTGGCCATTTCAATGACGGCCGTGCCGCCATCGCCCGTAAGGCCGTAAAAAGCTTCCACGGCTTCGCCGAGGGGGCCCCTGACCGTCACCGGCACAAGGGTTCCCCGGGTTGCTTCCACCATAGCTTCCACCGTGCCTTCGCCGCCGTCAGCCACGGGAACCTTGATGTAGTCGGCACCGGGAAATATCTCGCGAAAGCCCGACTCTATAAGTGTGGCGACTTGCAGGGCCGACAGGCATTCCTTGTATGAATCCGGCGCAATGACGATTTTCATGCAATGCTCCTTATGGCATGTTACGCTTGAGACAGCCGCCTGGCGCAGCCGGATCCGTCTGCGCAATTCCGCGGGCATTGCCGCGCAGCGCACCGCCGGGATTTTTCATGCATCAGGGCGGGCAGCACTGATATACCCTGAAAAGAAACAGTTGACCGTCACAGGGCGTTCGGCTCCGGCCTGATGCCCTGTTGCTTCAAGGGCAGGCTCCCGGGCAGAAAGGGTTTCTGCCCGGGAAAAAAGCCCGCGTTGGCCGGACATGCTGCCGTATGGCTTCCACAGCCGTGAAATCCGGTCTGGAGCGGGTGGCATGTGCCGGGCCGGTGTTCGCCATAAAGGCGTAAACGCCACAGTGAGCGCCGTAACAGCCTTGAAAATGTATGATCTCAAGGCCGGGATGCCTAGATGTAGTGTTCCAATAGGTTGTTCACCCTCCCCCAAGTCGGTAAAGCTGGAGTTAACAGACAACAGCAAACCGATCGAGGGAGAAGGTGAACAGCCATAAGAATGCCAAACTGACCGCAAGAGGTCGAGAAGAAATGATACAGCGGATGCTGGACAATCCTGCCGCTACGGTGGCGGCAGGATTTGGAGTAAGCCTGCGAACCGCCAGAAAATGGATGAAGCGATACCGTGAAGGAGGTCTTGCTTCTTTAGCAGACGCCTCTTCCCGGCCTCGACATTGCAGAAATCGGCTGACGGAGCTGGACGTTTCCAGAATTTTTGAGTTGCGGAAAAAGCGACAGACTGGCGACGCAATCGCATTACGCCTTGGCCTGTGCCGCAGCACTGTGTTTCGTGCCTTGCGCAGACTCGGCTGCTCCCGGCTTTCTTCTTTGGAAGAAAAAGAGCCGGTACAGCGTTATCAATGGGCGAAGCCGGGGCAGATGCTTCATCTGGACATCAAGCGTCTCGGCAAGATTGATGGAGTTGGTCATAGGAAGACGGGGACACGGCAAGTCCGTCGGCGTCGACCAGGTTGGGAATATTTACATGTATGTGTGGATGACGCTTCCAGGGCCGCGTATACGGCAGTACTGCCGGATGAAACGGCGGAATCTGCCATAGAGTTTTTGTGGTTTGCCATCGCGTGGTATGCTTCGCACGGCATCAAAGTAGAACGAATTCTGACGGACAATGGCGCTTGCTATAGGTCTTGGAAATTTCGAGACGCTTGCCGTGAGTTTGGAATAACGCATAAACGCACACGGCCTTATAGACCACAAACCAACGGCAAGGCAGAACGCTTCATTCGAACAGCATTGAATGAGTGGGCATACGCCGAAACGTATACCCACTCATGGAAAAGAACAGCTTATCTGTCGATATGGACGCATCGGTATAATTTCTTGCGACCACACTCGGCTCTTGGCAGAAAACCTCCAGCTTCAAGGCTAGGAGGGTGAACAACGTGTTGACACTCTACATCTAGAGGAACATCTGTAACAGCAGTGTGCCGCCCAGGCCGAGCACTGCGGCGATGGTAGTACCCGCCGTGTAGGTAGCATACATGGAAGCCATGGGAATGTCGAGTGATTCTTTGACGAACCAGAAGCCGGAGTCCGTCACCTGCGAAGCGCCGATGGCCCCTGCGCCGATGACGATGGCCATGAGTGCCGGATCAAGCTGGGGATTGGCGCTGAGCACCGGCAGGATAAGGCCTGCCGCTGTCATCATGGCCACGGTGGCACTGCCGAGGGCAAAACGAAGTGTAATGGCAATAATCCAGGCCAGAATGAGGGGGCTTACCTGAAGGCTGGTAAGCACCTGCTTGAGCACAAGGCCCACGCCGCTGTCGGTGATAATCTGGTTGAGCGCTCCGGCAGCGCCGATAACAAGCATGATGGACGCCAAGGGAGCCATGCCGGATTCGCTGAAGCGGCCGAGCTGGTCCCAGTTGAATCCGCGAGCGCGGCCCAGTACAAAATAGGCCACCACCGCCGAGATGAACAGGGCTATCATGGGTGTGCCGATAAAGTTCACATAGGTCATATAGGCGGGGGGATTCTGCTTGTCGATGCTCAGTTCCACAACGGTTTTGGCAATCATGAGCAGAAGCGGCAGCAGAACCACAAAAAGGGTGCTGCCGAAGGGGGGCAGTTCCGATTCCTTGCGCGGCTCGGTGTCTGCATAGGCTCCGGTAAGCGGTCGGTCACATCAGCGATGGCGTTGTTTATGCGCAACGAAATTTCCGCATGCGTCAGGTTCATCGGGCGTGACATGTCGTCCAGGGAAAAGACGTCTTCCTTGCTGGCTGCCGTGCAGATGCCGAGAACCGTGGCGCCCGCCGGGGGTGTGCATACGGCTTCAAGCACACGCGTGCATTCTTCGGCCGCCCCGGCGGCTCCTTCAAGAATGTTACGCACGTTCATGTGGACGAGGTGGCAGGGGTGGGCAAGGTGCAGTGCTTCCATCTGCACGCGGGTATACGATGTTTTGTTAATTTTTGTTTTTGTGGTCGGCCGGCTCCGGGATTTCTGTCAGGCGGCTGCGCGGAATCTGGCCTCCTTCAGTTCATGCAGGTATTCCCTGTTTTTTTGCAGATAAAAGGTCAGCACACGGGAAAAATCCTTGCCAAGCAAACCCTGCAAAAGCTGGGTGGTAATTTCGCGCTCAAGGCGCAGCAGCGAATGCAAGGCCAGGATGCCCTGCTTTTCTTCTGGCGGGATGCTATTGATTTTTTGCCAGAAAACCTGCCTGGCGCGGGGCTTGAAGTACCACATGTACATCATGTCCAGCATGTGCTCCAGGGCCTGTTTTGCCGCTACAGGGTCATTTTTATAGAGCTTTTTCCAGTATTCCTGGGGATGTTGCAGCATTTTTGCCAGGTTGCGGTGGGGAAAAAGCAGTTCCTGGGTGGCGAGGCTTTTGAAAATCTGGGCAAATTTGCTGTCGTAATCGCTTTGCCGCATGCGCAGGTAATGGTTGCGGTCGGCAAAGCCCTCAATAACGGCCGCCACGAGATCTGAAGAGCACTTGGACACAATGGCCGCGCAGTTTTGCAGCAGTATCATGGGATCCGGCAGTTGCAGGAAAATGAAAAACTGCAGAAGCGCGTGCCCGAGCAGCATGGACAGCGGTATGGACAGGGCGCTGCGGAACAGGTTGCCGACCACAGCCTCCTTGGGCAGGCCCCGGAAGATGTTGTGCCCGGAAATATAGATGCTGTTTACAAGGGCAATGACCGTATAGACCATGACCGCATTGTCCTGCACGGTTATGCCCATCAGGTCTTCAAGCAGCCACAGGCGTACGGCCACTTCAAGCAGGGGTACGGATATGCCCGTATACATGAGGGAATCTGCCATGCGGCTCCAGCTCACATAGCGGTTCCACGGCACAAGCATGGACCGGCTGAAGGCTCCGCCGCCCACCATAGATTGCGCCACGTTGCGCACGGCCGTGATGGCAAACCAGAGCAGCGCGCCGAACCAGGTGAGCACCCACCAGCTCCCCACATACCAGAAGGCCCATTGCGCGGGCAGAAAACCCACCAGAATCTTGAGCAGGTTGACCACATCGCTATTCATGTAGGTAGGGTTCCAGGGGCTGACATCAAAGGCGGGTTTGGCGCTGTCCTTGATATTTTCCCTGTTCATGCCCTTGGCGTCAACGCCGCCCAGAGTAACGAGGTTGCCATCCTGCCCCACAGTGGTGGTCTTTTTTTCAAGCCCCCACCCGTGTACGCAGTGGCAGCCAAGATGGCGAAGCCCGGGCAGGCGGCGCAGGCGCTTTATCCACCACGGCTGCGCATACGGCGGTTCGTGGTGCTGCACGAAGCTGTAAATGTCCGTATGCACCGGCAGAAGCAGCCGTTGCTCCTTGTCTTCCCGGGCAAGGGCGTCGCGGGCCTGCTGCGGCAGGGTTTCAACAAAGACAAGCCCCATGCCGTGGGTGTGGTGCGAGCGGCTTGTGGAATCTGTGCCAATGCGCGAGCCAAGCTGGGCGGACGCATAGAATTCCTGAAGTCGCGGCAACTGGTCGAGTATGGCCTGCAACAGCGGACGGCGGGCGGAGTCTTCCGGTTTTTCCCGCACGATCTGGCGAACGACCTGTTTAAGACGCAGTATGCTGCCTTCATTAATGGCCCGTTGCAGGCAGTTGATGGCTTCCACATGGTCGAGCTGTCCGCCGGTCCATTCCCGCAGGTTGAACAGCTCAAGGTGGGTGATATGCCCCTTGCCGCGCCACAGCAGTTCCAGGACATCCTGGGGGGTCAGGCCCGCGAGGTTGAGTACCATCTGGCACGGATGCAGGGGGGTAAGGGTTTCGAGCAGCGCTTCCGGTTCACGCAGCAGCACGTCGGGCAGGCTTTTGTGCGGCGTGTAGGGAAAGACCATGTCCGGGTTGGCGGCCGGGCTCAGCCATTCCGCGCGGATGGTGTCAGGTACGAAGTCTTCAAGGCTTTCCACAAGGGCTCTGGTTGCGGCGCGCGCGTCGCCGTGCTGCTGTTCCATCTGCCGGCGCAGGTTGCCCGCCGCCTCATGCGCCAGCGGCGCCCACTGGGAAAAAATGTACTCTGCCAGATGCAGGGATGAAGGCTGCCGGTGGCCCACATAAGCCAGAAACCCCCCTTCTTTCAGCGGCGAAGGCACGGGGATGCCCAGTTGTCCGGCCAGGCGGGGGGCGTGAATGGTGTTCCAGGCTCGCAGCAGGCGCAGCACATGCTCCTGCATCCACGTATTCACGGCGGCGTATTCCGACAGCGCCCCGGCGATGTCGGGCCTGTGCAGCAGGTCCGCAAAGGCCTTGGGACTGTTGATGTCAAGGGGAACCCAGGTGAACTCCACCATCTTGTCGCGAAAGGACGCGCGAAATTCTATGCCGATACGCACCGTAATGCCCATGATGCGTGCGGCGCGCAGCAGTTCGCTGGCCGCCTCGGGGTCAACGGTATTGTAGTAGATGACCGTTAAAAAGCGGATGCCCTTGACCCAGGCGTCCATGACCAGATGTGTCGGGCTTTTGCGCCCCTTGGTGTTGGCGTCGTGCACGTGATGGTCAAATGCCTGCTGGTTCCAGGCCTCGGGCATTTCCAGCAGGTGATAGCGGCACAGCAGCTTGCGTATGATGCGGGGCGTGCCGCGCACGGCCTGATGGAATTCGTGGGCCAGGGGGAGCTGCAGATGGGTGTGCGGGCTGGAGCGCACAAGATCCTTCATAAGCTGGATGAGTACGCGCGCGGTATTTTTCTGCAAGGGAGAGCGCACGGAATACAGCACTTCGTCATGCAGGCGGCGCAGGGCGTGCAGTCTTTCCTGGGGACCGCCGTCTTCAAGGCTTTCAAGCAGGATGATGACGGCTCGGGCCATGCGCAGGCCCGGTTCGGAGGTCAGCTCGATAACGCCGTTGGGGTGCAGGGCCGGGTCCGGCTGGGGCAGGGACTGGTTGCGCGCACGGGCGGCAGAAAAATCGTTGACGAGGCGGACCAGTTGATGGTCCTGGGGATCAAAAAGCCACGGTGCGCAGTGCGGGGGGGCAGAATCCATGCCCGGCTGCGGGGTGTGCGGGGTATTTTCTTTTTCAGCTATGGAGGTATTCATTATATTGCAGTTCTTTACACCGGCTATCAAGAGATGCTTCGCGCGTTCGCCATGTTTGAACGCGGCGGCCTTGGCCTTCGCCAGCGAGATGCAAAGCCCCCCTTATCTTTGCGTAAGAGGGGCTGCAATGCCTTGCCGCAGGAAATGCGGAAAGGCCGGGGAGGATACTAGAACGAATAGTGGAAGTTGAGGCCCACCTTGAACACGTTGGGGTTGTCGGGGCGCTGCGCCCATTCGCGCCCGTATTTTACCCCGTCGGGGGCCGTGTAGCTCCAGGTATCCTTGTCGAAATCCACATAAAGATACGATGCTTCAACAACGAGCTTGAGATTTTCGTAAATCTTGTATTCGGTATTCCAGTCCACTTCCATGGCCCAGTCATTGGTGGTCAGGTAGGAACCGATGGCCCCGGCCGGCGAGATGCCGTTGATGTTTTCTTTTAACAGATATTGTGATTCCGCGATCTTTTTGGGCATATTTGCGGAGTTGGTTCCCCGCATGTAGAGTACCTTGATATGGCTTGTAAGGTCTTCCATCAGGGGGATTTCGCGCAGTTGCAGCGCAAGGCCCCAGAGGCCAAGGGGCTGGTAGGCGAAAATGCCGTCATACGCGCCTGAAGCCGTGGTTCCCTTAAAGCCGGTGTGTGTGTACTCCCAGTTGCCTGACATGGCAGGCATGCGTTCCGAACCGTTATTGAGGTCGTCGTCATCGCCGGAACTGTACCAGGCAAAGATGCCGGGCGTACCCCAGTCAAACCTGTATTCGGCAAGTATGCTTGCAAACCAGCCGCTGCGGTTATAGCGGTCGGCATCAAGAGGCCCGTGCTTGCCCAGTTTTTTGACCTTGCCGTTATCCTTGGTATAGGTCTCGTCGCGGTACATGCCGTTACCTTGCTTGTTGCCGTACATAAAGTCAAATTTCAGTATGAAGGGGTCGAAACGGTTGAAGTTTGCGGAAAGCCCGCCCCACCAGGTGTAGGTTTCGCCGCCGCCGTATTCGAGCAGCATGGGGGCCTTGCCCGTGCCTGTGTAAACGCCCATGCCTTCCTGAAGTTTTTTACGTGAGGTTTTGATAAAATTTTCACTGTAATCCTTGTTGGGGTTGCGGCCGATGCCGTCGCCCATGGCGGCAAAGCCCACCCAGGGGGTCACGTTGAAACCGTCAAAACGCACGGGAAAAAGCAGGGCGAAAAAGTCGAGCGCATCGTTGTCGGGATGGTCCGGGTCATAGGCGGTGCCATTATAGTATGACGGCGTTGTTTCAAGGGGGCTGTCGTTCAGCAGGCGTGCCCACATGGCCGTGACCGAAAAGTTTTCGTTAACGCGCGAAGAGGCCACAATGCCCGCGGCATCGTCATCCAGCACAAAGTTGCCGCTGGAGGCAAACAGGGGCAGCTTCATGCCCTGAATGCCCATGCGCACTTTGATATCGCTGCTGGGAACCTGCCAGTCAAGAAAAGCGCGCTTGAGCTTGATGAGGGTGCCGTCGGCCCCCAGGGCGCCGCCCATGGCACGGTTGTTTTTTTCCGCCTGCCCGTAGTAGATATCACCGATTTCAATGCCCACCGTGCCGGAAAGGGATTTGGAGGCTTTGGCCTCAAGGTAAAGGCGCAGTCGTTCACCGGCAGAAAAGTCGTCTCCGGTGCTGCCGCCGGCACGGCTGTTTACAAAGGCGCTGTTGGTGGCAACTTCGTAGGAAAAACTCCAGTAGCCCCTGATTTTGAAGTCAATGGCGCTGGCGGTGCTTACCCCTCCAAGCGTAAGTGCGGCAGCCAGAATCAATGAGGACAGCTTTTTCATCGGCATTCTCCATGCAATGACGCGGATGTGGTTTATCCAGTGTCAGGTTTTACCCTCTGCCCGGCAGTAGGTTGACCCTGTTCAGTCGCTTTACGCTTTTTGGTGTCTTGCACGGAGTTTACAATGTTTCATCGATGGCATGTAAATCAGAATTGCCAATGGGGAAGATAATGAAACGTTATCCATAAAATTTACCGGAATAAAACTGGCTGGTTTGGCGTGGCGGCAAAGGCGTACCACGGCGACGCGGTTGACAATCACCGTCATCTGCACGAGCATTTGCGAACATTGAGCATTTTTCAACAAGGCCGGTTGATGCCCGCATGAACATTGATCACTTGAAAACATTTCATAAAATTGCCGAAACCGGCAATTTTACCCAGGCCGCGCGTGACCTTTTTCTTACACAGCCCGCAGTGAGCATGCAGGTACAGAGCCTTGAGAACAGTCTTGGCGTTCCCCTGTTCGACCGGTCGCGACGCAAGGTGAATCTCACAAGCGAAGGGCGTGTGCTCTACGAATACACCCAGCGTATATTCAGTCTTGTCAACCAGATGCAGGACGAATTCCAGAGCCTCAGCCAGCTTGATACCGGCCGCCTCGTGCTTGGCGCATCGGCCATTATGAGCGCCTACTATCTGCCCGGTTATATGGTACTTTTTCATCAGCGTCATCCCGGCGTCACTCTGGATCTGGCTGTGCATAATTCGCACGTCATTGCCGAAAAAGTATACCGGGGAGAGCTGGAAATCGGTTTTTGCGGCTCATCGCCGTCGCATCCCAATCTTCGCGCGCATTTTCTGCACCGTGAGCCGCTTATTGTGGTTGCGGGGCGCAAATCCACCCTGGCGCAAAACACCGGCCCGGTCTGTGCCGATGACCTGCTGGCGCACCCCTTTATCCTGCGGGAGCAGGGAACCCGCGTGACCAACAAGGTGCAGGAATGGTTCAAGACACATGCCGGTCGTCCCGAACGGCCGTCATTCATGACCGTGGACAATATGGAGGTTGCCAAGCAACTGGTGATCAACGGGCTGGGGGTTACGGCCCTGCCGCGGTACGCGGCCGCTCTGGAACTGGCCGCGGGACAGCTGACGCAGTTGCGGCTGGAATCTTTTGACCTGCATGTGAACTATTCGCTGGTCTATATGGAAGGGCAGCGCCTGAGCCGTACGGTAACGCATTTTCTGGCGCTGCTTTTTGAGCTTGGCGTACCTTTGCCCGAAGAAATTCTGTCGCGCCTGCCATAGGTCTGTCTGCCGTCTTCCTGCACCGGTCCAGCCGCGCCCGGCAGTGGACACGAGTCAGACTGCTTTCTGTTGATACACTACATTGAAAGCGCCCCGTTCGGGGCGCTTTTTTACAGGCAACGGCTGATGCCCGCGCGGGGGCAATGGACAGTAAAAACGTTGTCGGCTCGTTGTTTCCTGGAGCATTTAACACTTGAAATACTCACGTACGGCAGGCAAAGCCTGCCTGCCCGCATTTCGTGGCAAGGATTTTCCTGAAAATCCTTGCAGAGCAGTTAACTCATTTCATTCGTAAACGGCTCTAGCCGTCTCGGGCATAGGCCAAGGACGTTTTCAAGAGTTACTTGGCCTAGTCGCTGATGTTGCGAGCCTGCGGAGAAAAATACACGCGGGGATTGCCGTCGGGGTCAAGGGCGGGTTTGTCGGCCTCGGTAATGACGGAGCGCTCAAACTGCAGGGCCGCATCGCCGATAATGCGGATGGCTTCGGTGCGGTCCAGCATGCCGTTGCTGCTCAGATAGGGTTTTCCGCTCTTGTCCTTGCCCTTGTATGAGGTGAACCAGGTCTGAAGTATGTCTGTCACGCCGGGAAACTGCTCGTCGAGCTGCTTGACGCCGCGTACTTTTTCAAAGGGCGAACCCACGGCGGCCATGACGATCTTGCTGTCTTCCTCGCCGCTGTCGTTGAGGGTCAGTACGCCCAGGGGGCGGGCCTTCAGGATGCTGCCTCTGGGTACGGCATCGCCAAGAACTATGACGTCAAGCGGATCTCCATCGCCGCCCAGTTCTCTGGCGAGAACGGTGCGTGGCACAAAACCGTAGTTGCCGGGATAGGGGAGGTACTGCACGTAGCGGGGCTGACCGTTTTTCTGCTCAAGAACCATAAGGCCGGTGGCATGATCCACTTCGTATTTGGCCGTGGTTCCGGCGGGTATTTCAATGATCACATTGACGGTTCCGTCAGCATTGTGCGCCGGATAGCCGGTAAGATAGTTTTTTTCTCCTTTGAGCACAGCCTGCTGGGCGCGCGCTGTCGCGGTTTCGCCAAAAGACGCTGCGGGCATGGCAAGAAGGCATATGGCAAGGAGGAATATGAATCTTTTCATTGTATCACGCTCCTGAATGGTAATAGCGGTGAACCACGACATCTTAATAGGCAGGTTAAATGGTTGCAGAAGTCATATGTTCTGGAGCAATTTTATTTTTAAATTCTTCTGGAGGCTGCGCATCAGGCGGCCGCCACAAAGGCGTAAACGCGAATTACTTGCGCTGTTAAGCGCCGTAGCGAGCGTAGTAACACTCTGAGATTATATGTTTTTAAACCGAACGTCCTAGGACGGGTCGTCATTGTAGGCGGCCTTTTCAGGGGTCGGAACGCCCTTGGTGGTTTTGCCCGCCGGTTTGGCAGCCTCAGCGGGCGCTGTGCCGGAACTTGTCCCGGGGGCAACGGCATCAAGCGAAAGATGCTGGTACTGCGGTATGTCGAAATGGGGAGGCTTGACGCCGGGAACGACCAGAATGTGGGCGTTTTTTTTGTTTTCCGGGTCTTCATAGCGCATATCTGGGCTTTTGCGCAGAGGTTCGCTCACGTAGTCCGGGGCATAGCCCAGCAGGTAGGCCGCTCCCTTGCACCAGGGCTGGCTGCCGGGATCAATGGTCTCCTGCATGAGTACAAAGGCATTGAGCAGCTGTTCCGGCGTGCGGTCAATATTGCGTTTGGAATAGCGCCCGGACTTGTTGTTGACGAGCCAGCACCCGTTTTTGCGGTCGTTGATTATTTCGCCGCTGATGCGGCCGGGGCCGCCCGCCGTGCCGGACACATGGCCGTAGTTTTCTGTGGTGCCGGCTTTGCGCTGCGACTTGTCCTCGGGGCGGAAAAAACCGTTGGGATAGGTGCGCCCGTAGGGATGCGGGGCTTCTTCAATAAGGGCCACGCCGCCTTCGAGGGTGATGACGTAGTTGTAAACGGGCCTTTTGGCGTCAAGTACGGCGTGAAAATCCTTGGTGGCTACCTGAAGGTAGGGGTTGAGCAGCACATTGTGCTCTTTGTCGGCCTCGTAGTGCTTGATGTAGGACGGTCTGTTGGCAATGCCGTAAAGGGCGTCAAGATTGTCTGCGGCCAGGGCTGTTCCCTGCATGATGCAGAGTGCGCCAAGAAGGATCAGGCATTTTTTCATTTTATTGCTCCTTGTGGTTAGCCCCTACAGCGGCTGGTCAAGCAGTACGCGTACCTTGGAGCCGAGCCATCTGTGTACGTCCTTCATGGCCAGCTTTTCTCCCAGTCGGGCGTTCAGGGCCTGCATGAGTTTTTCACCGGCCTTGTGGGCTTCGATCTGCTTGCTGAAGTCGCCGTCATAGCCAAAGGAAAAATCGTACACAAAGGGTGCGCCGCCCTCGGTGCGCGACCATGCCTCCATCGAAACGGACAGGGGCCTGTCCAGACCGGGCAGTTCCATATGCCCCGGGCGGCAGCGCACGCCGTAGGCCACGTGGGCTGTCAGCTTCGTGTCGGCGGGCAGACCGAGCCGGAGCAACTCCGGCACATACGCGCCGAAGTCGGCCAGGTTCATGTGCCCCAGTTCGCCCCGCGTGAGGCTGAAGTTGGCGGACTTGTCCAGATAGCTGACAAGCTGGCCGCCTTTGCCGATGCCGATATTGTCCTCTACCGTGTTTTTGCTTTTCACGCCTTTTGCTTCCAGCCTGGCAGCGAGCACCTTGGCGAAAGGACCGTTGAGGCTTTTGACCGAAACGCGCACCGGGCTTGCGGGGTAGCCGCGCTGGTAGTTGGTGGTGACGCGGATGAGGTAGCCCTTTTTCCACAGGGTCAGGTCCGGCGTGTCAAAATAGGTTTTGACTGTCGGGGCCAGGGCAAAGGGATCTTTCTTTTTTTCTGTCATGACAATGTGGAGTGAATCCGCCACAGCTTTTGTCTGGTTCCAGATTTCCCTGAATGCCTCGGTGACGTCGGCATTCACTTTTTCAGGAGCCACAAGAAACTTGTACTCCCGGCCGGTGATTTCTTTTACCTGCCCCTTCCACTGTGAAAGATTCTGCTGGTACAGGTCCGCCGCGCCTGCCGGAAGGGCGGTCATAAGACCCAACAGGAACAGTAAGCCGAATATCTTGCGCATAAGTGCCTCCGTTGGAGGTTGCCGCGCGCGGAGCGCGCTACCAGAGCCTGCTGTCAAAACCCATGAGAGGCATGACGTACTGCGTCCACAGAATGAGCATCAGTACGCAGGCCACAAGCTGGAACATGCCGAACTTGAACGATTCCCAACTGGTATACTGGTTTGTGAGATAGCTGATGTTGGCCGGTTTGGAGTTGAAATACAGCACGTAAACCTGGTTGATCAGAAAAGCCATGGGCAGGCAGAAGCCTATGACGTCCCATCCGAATTTTTTTGCCACGCTGATGATGATGGGAAAAAGCACGATGGTGCGGGCGGTCTTGCTTTCACTCACCAGGGTCGTCAGGGCAAAGAGCGATGCCAGCAGGGCGAATACTGCCACCTTGGGCAGGGATGCCGCATCCCACGTGTCCAGCGAATAGTGCATCCACAGGCCCACAATGTCTGTTTTGTCCATAAGGCCGCCCAGCACGTAGGCCCCCCAGCTGAACATGAGCATGTGCCAGGGGATGTCTGCATCGTTCCATTTGATGACGCCGATGCGCGGCAGTTTGCACACGGCAGGCATAAGTACGGCAATGGCCCCCATAAGCGCGGTAACCTCGGCCCGGATGCCGTGGTAGCGGTCAGTACCCCAGAGCAGCAGCACGGTCAGAAAAACGATGCCCGCGCGGATTTCCGCTGACGAAACCGGGCCAAGCTTGCCAAGTTCCTGTTGCAGGCGCTCGTGGCCCCCGGCCAGCCTGGGTTTGGAGTCTTCCTTGCGGATGGGGAATATCCAGCGGGTTCCTGTGTACCAGGCAAAGGCGCACTGGATGATGGAAAGGGGCAGAAGCGCCATGAGCCAGTCGCTGTAATAGACCTTGTAGCCCGCGTTTTCGAGCAGTTGCGCCGCCAGCAGGTTGGCGGCCGAGCCAGTGATGAAGGCGGAGGCGGAAACATTGTTTGCCAGCAGGTTCTGAAGCACCATGTTGCGGCCCACATTATTGCGGCTTTCGCCACCGGTAGAGCCGTACATGGCCGAAATGACCATAAAGAGCGGAAGAAGCAGGGCTGTTTTTGCCGATGTGGCGCTGATGAATGCGCCAAGAAGCAGGTTCAGCGCGATAAAGCAGGCCAGGATAAGCGTGACGTTATTGCCCATGGATAGAACGACATAAAGGCATATCCGCTTGGCAAGGCCCGTGACCACAAGGGCGCTGGCCATGATGAAACTTGCGATGTTGAGGATCATCACGGGTTCGCCCAGCATGGCAAAGGCTGGGCGCATTTTCATGACACCGGTAAGTATGGTTGCCACGATAATCAGAAACGAAGTCAGATAGTTGGGTATGGCCTCGGAAAGCCAGAGAACAAGAGAAGAAACAAAGATGCCCAGCGCCGCATAGCAATGTTCCGGCGGAACTTTTGCCTGCTCTTCAAAAACGCCGATGGGACCGCACCATTGCAGGTAGAAATAAAGAAAGGAAATGATGCCCAGTGGAACGCCCGCAAACTTGATGCGGTCCATCCACACGCCGCCCTTGAGTTCCGGAAGTTTTTCAAGGGAGTAATTGCTGATATCCAAGGGGTCAAAGGCCTTGGTGCTTGCTGCTTGCGACACGTTGCCTCCTTGATCTGCGGCCTTCCCAAAGGCCTCGGGAGAGACGGGCCTTTGGGAAGGTGCTGAAACACCGCCGGGAAGTGAGAAACCGGCGGATGCTCCAGCAGATTACTCCATACCTACAACACGGCGCGCGGCCTTGAGATAGTTGGTATTGGGAAGTTCGGCGATGCCCAGAGCCTCCACGGCCTTTTTCATGCCCGCGTAATTTTCACTTTCGCAGCAGGCCGATTCGAGCAGGGCGCCGTTAAACCAGACCTGGGCGTACTCGCAGATAATGCCGTCGACCGTGAAGCCGTAGCGCATCTTTTCTACGCTTACGGCGGTCATGTCCGGGTGCTTGCGGACCATTTCGATAAACTCTTCAATATCGTACTGCTCTTTGGCAAGGGGCATGTCGACTTTGAGATGGGAAAGAATCAGCGCCAGGTCGGACTTGGGAACGGGGAACTGAAATTTGCCGCGTGGTTGAAAGATTTCGTATCCTTCAGGAGTTTCGCCCACCTTGGTCTTGATATCCAGCAGCCCGTCGCGCACCTTGACGTTGGCTTCGGTGGTATGCACTGAAAGAAAATATGTTTCAGCGGGCATTTTGCGGGCCTTGAAAAGCACCGCGCCGCAGTCCCACATTTTTTTTCTGACCGTGTTGATAATGCCGTGGCCAAAAACGCGGAATTCGGCGCGCGGAACGATTTTTTCGGCTTCAGCCGCAGAGGTGGATACGTTTTTAGCAAAGACGTCAGCCATGAAGATTCTCCTGCCTACCAGCGGGTAAAGGGATGTTTGATAAGGTTGGAGTTGAAGTAACGGGGATCGCCGGTTACTTCTTCACCGATCCAGTCGGGTTTGCCGAACTGCTGGTCTTCGCTGGTCAGCTCGATTTCAGCCACAATAAGCCCCTGGTTGTCGCCAAAAAATTCGTCGATTTCCCAGGTAAATTCGCCCTGCCTGATTTTGTAGCGCTTTTTTTCGATCAGTGGCTTTTCGGCCAGGTCGTCCAGAAGAGCATTGCAGTCAGCAAAGGGAATTTCATACTCATACTCGGCCCTGGTGGCGCCCACCGTGATACCCTTGATGGTCAGAAAGGCCTTGTCGCCCACGGTGCGTACGCGCACGGTGCGTTCCTTGGCGCTGTTGAGGTAACCCTGGCGGTACATGGTGCCCTCGGCAAGAGCGCGCCATGCTTCTCCCTTTATGAGGAACTTGCGTTCAATTTCTTTAGCCACTGTCGTTCTCCTTGGATTTCATGAAAACGTCCCGTTGACGTTTGTGCTAACGTATCGCTGGCGGGCAAAAGTTAAAAATCAGAAGTGCCTGCATTGTCCATAAGCTATACTTATGGATCGCGCGTGTGCGCGGTTTTGCATAAGATGCTCTTATGCGTTGCATCCACCGATTTTATTGTACAGGGGCGTGGTGCGTGTGGCATGGTTACGCCAAATAATTTCAGTAGCCGCAAGGAGTTCCTATGTACAGACTGACAACTCTGCTGGTAATGGGGCTTTTGCTTTCCGCATCTATGGCGCTGGCTGCCGGGCCGGGCCATTATGAAAAAAATGTGGCGGCCTGGAAGCCCCACGGGGCCGTGAACGGCCTTGAGTACAAAATGGCCCTGAACCCCGCCCTGTTCAATACGGACAAGGCCAAGGCATCGTTTAAAAAACTCTGGGATGCCCTGTCTGCCGCAGCTTCAAAAAACGGTTTCGTGCTGATAAAATCGGAAAAAGACAAATTACGCCTGCGTGCAAGAAGCTATTATGACACGGAAAATCTCGCCCTGCGCGATGCGGGCTTTGTGGTGCGGATTACCACCAACCACAAGAAGGACGGCAGCGCCAAAGACGGCAGAAGACTGACCGTAAAAACATCCGGCAAGGATCCTGCCTTTATTCTGGGCACGCCGCTGGACCCGGTGGGCATCAAGGGCGAGATCGCCGCTGAAGACCACCCGTATCTTGACACCCAGGGTACTATGGGCAGCCGTCTGGAAAAAAGCGTGAACATACGCGGCGAAGAGCATACCTTCGGCGATCTCGACCGGCCGCAGTTGCAGCAGTTTTCTCGTTTCGTGCCAGCGCTGGCCAGGAGCGGGCTGGCCCCTGAAACACCCCTTAAACCCGTAACTGTCTGCACCTATTCTGCCAAGATGGGGTTTGTGGATCTGGCCGGAGTTGAGGCGGAGATAACCTTCGAGGCATGGACGCAGCATTGGGGCGGAGAGCCGATTGCGCTGGAAGTTTCTGTGGGCATTGAAGATCAGGATTATTATGCCATTCCCAAGGTTGTGGCCGCCGGGGACGAGTTTTACCGCAAGGTGCTCGTGCAGGGGCTTGCCCACATGAAGCTGCCTGATGGCGGCCAGTTCGGCGGTTCCAAGCTCAAGATGCTGCGGGATATGCAGTAAGCGCCTGTTGGCCGGGCGAGCTTCGGGGCCAATGTAAAAAGCGGGGTAGTCCCCGCTTTTTACATTGTGGCAGATGGCCGGATGTTTTTCTTTGGGCCGTAGCCTGTGTGGCTTTGGCCGCGTTGCAAGAGGGCCGCCGCGTACCGGAATTTTCAGGCTGCGGGGCGCGCTGTCTTTTGTTGCAGACTGTCGCTGTTACCTGGATGCACCTTGCGTTGCGGGAAGTTTTCCGCTTGCCTTCAGCAGCTCCACGATCAGGCCCAGAGCCTGTTTGCCTTCGTCGCTGCGCAGCGCTCCGGCCAGGCCCAATATGCCTGTCGGCTTTACATTGGATGTATCGATCACGCTCATGAGGTCGATCAGCGAGTTTATCTTGCTTTGCAATCCGGGATCGGCAAGGCGTTGCAGCAGGCCGATGGCAAAGGTGAGACCTTCTCCTGTTTTTGCAATGTCTTCGGGACTCAGGGCGTCCAGCATGTTTCCGCCCGCGTTTTTGAGGGCAGAAGCTTTGGCGAACACGCCGTCCTGTTCCCATTGGCCCATTTTCTCGACGATATGCGGAAATGTCGGGCCAAGTGCCGGGTGAAGGACATGCCACAGGTCGGTGGCATTTTCCAGCTGATCAAGCAGCCACGTAATCCTGGGGACAGTCAGCAGTCCCTTTCTGACCAGGTCCAGTATGTCATCAAGCGTGACCCGGCCATTGAGGCTTTCCAGCTCTTCAACTGCAAGGCGGAACGCATGATTGCCGATGGGCGTGAGCTGTTCGATGAGCATGCTGCTGTTTTCTTTGGCAGCTTGAAGGTCAGTAAGCCTGTCTTCAATGGCATTCAGCCGTTCGAGAATTTTTTCTTCAGGTGTCATAGCGTCCCCCAGCCTACTTGTTTCTCAGCAAGGAGGTGTCTTTGCCTGCAAGATACATGTTGGGTTCAAACGGCAGCTCGTGGCCCTTCAGCATAAGGTTGTAATATACCCACTTGAACATGAGTTTGCCCCAGTAGTTTATGTGGCTTTCGCCCAGCAGTTCAAACGGGCCAACCCCGGGGAGCGGGAACATGCCCGGCAGCGGCTCGATGGCATAACTGAAGTCAATGAGCGACGCCTTTTCAAAGCCCGTAACAATAAAGCAGTTGGGGTGCCCGTCAAACTTGTAGTAGTTGTCTGTGCCTTCAATGTCGGACATCATGTTCTGGGCGATGACATCCACTTCAAAGTGGGCTACAGAGCCTGCCTTGGAGGCCGGAACGTTGGTGGCATCGCCAATGATGTACATGTTTTCAAATTTCTTTGCCCGCAACAGTTCCTTGTCCGTATCAACGTAGCCGGTCACGTCGGACACTTCGGACTCAATAAGAAATTCCTGGCCCAGGTTGGGGGGAATGGTCACCAGCAGGTCATAGTTGATTTCGTCGCCGGTGACCGAGGTGATAACAGAGCGGTCGGCTTCAACGCTGTCCACAGTCCAGTTGGTGGTGACCTTGATGCCCTTTTGCTCGCAAAGCGCGCCAAGGATGTTGTTTGCCACAGGTTTGGTAAATGCGCCCGTAAGGGGAGTGACAAGCTCAATTTCCACGTTGTCACGCACGCCCATTTTCTGCAGATACCAGTCAGCCATGTACACAAATTCCAGCGGCGCGACAGGACACTTGATGGGCGTTTCGCAAATATGAAGAACCAGTCTTCCCTTTTTGAAATGCTTCATCTTGCCGTAAAGGGCTTCTGCACCGTCATGGGTGTAGAAATTGTGGATTTTGCCGCCCCAGTCATCCAGAAGGCCGGGCACTTCATCGGGGGCAATTCTTGCGCCTGTTGCAATGATGATCCAGTCGTAGGTGTGCGTGCTGTTTTTGCATTCAACCTTACGGGCGATGGGATCAAGGGAATTGATGGTGTCGATGACAAAATTGACGCCGCGGCTGATGAAATCTTTTTTGGGGCGAACGCAGCCCTGCGGCGTGTCTACACCAAACGGAACCAGCAGCCAGCCCGGCTGATAATGATGGACAGGGTCTCTATCTATAAGAGTGATTTGCCACTCTCTTTCGCTTAACAGTTTTCTCATCTTCGTGGCTATCATGGTTCCACCAGCGCCAGCACCAAGAATAAGCAATTTTTTCATCTAGTTGACTCCAATTGAGATATAGAGCGGTTTGTCTTGAACAAGCCTCACCCACTATGGATGACCGATATTGGCACGGCGGATATCCTAGTTGTGGGGTATTATTTTCGTCCTAGCATAAAAATTTTTAATGTGCACCATATAAATCAATTAAACCAGTAAAGTATGCTTTAATTAATACTAAACTAGTATGTTTATAAAAAGGCATTCAATCCTCGCGCTACAATACTGCCCGGCAAGTATAAGGGGAACCGGGGTGCTCGGTGCGCGCAAATTGCAAAGACCGTACACGCGGCGGATTACCCTAAAAGTCGGTTGGGGCATGCGGGCAACTGTAAAAGCATCGCAAATGAAAAAGGCATTGCCGTCCTTTGGACGGCAATGCCTTTTAAATCTGGTCGGAGCGAAAGGATTCGAACCTTCGACCCCCTGCTCCCAAAAAATCAACCTCATTTATAATCATTACAAATACTTATACATCATTTATACGCTCATACAAGTTCATGTGGCTCGCACCAATCACGCCACATACACTTTGGCGTTTTTGGCGTATCTTTTGGTGTTTTTGGTGAATTGTTTGGCATATTTGGTGTACACTTTGGTGTTTTTGGCGTTCTTTTCATGGAACATCAGCTGCATCATTTTTGGCGTTAAAAACTGCTAACCAGCGTTCATACAAAAAAAATGACCCTGAACTTATTTGTCCAGGGCCATCTATCGATCCGCGTCTTCTATGCAGATGGTTGCGCAGATGGTGCTTGCCCAAGCTGAGGAAGGTCCGGCAGCAAGGTCACAGCCCGCTCCTTCTCGCCCTCAAGGTATTGGTAATACACGTTGGCGGTCATTGTTACGCTGGAGTGGCCCAGGAGCTTTGATACAGCGGCAAGGTCTGCACCATTGGAGAGCATGTAAGTCGCGAACATATGCCTCAGATCATACATCCTCACAGAATGTTCAATCCCTGCTCTGCGACAAGCCATTCTGAAGGCCTTTTGGATACGCCTGACAGGCTTCCCGCGAAACTCGATAAGGAATTCCGTCCGGCTGATTGCCCGCATCTCCCTCAGACGCTCAAAGAATGCATCCTTCACTGGAATTACCCGAAGGGTTTGGGTTTTACGACCGAAAACCCGCACCTGCTTCCGCTCCCAATCCACATCGATCCAGCGCAGCGAGAGCAGCTCTGAGTCGCCAGAGCGCACACCAAGATTAAAGCACACTTCAATGGCCCATCTCACATGGGCATCTGCATGCTTCATGATCCTAGCAACTTCGTCAAGCGTTATCTGGAACTGCCTCGGTGGTTCCTTCGTCTTATGCCACTGTGTCATAGGGTTGTGCGACATCAGACCATTGACCACAGCAAAATTGAATATCGTCCTCAGAAAGCAGCAGTAGCGATTTATACTTGCCTGTGAACGCACTGCTCCAGTTCTTTTGCTTGGCACAGTACGCATATGGTTAATAAATGGAACTATCCCGTCTGCATAGTTGATCAAATCCAATGGCATCAACGGCCCAAAGTGCTTGTAAAGCAGGCTTGTTGCCATGTACTGCACATTGCTTATGTGCGACTGGCTTTTACCTTGAGCACGCAAGTGGTCAAGGTAGCTATCCACAGCTTGCCGCAATACTGGGCCAAGGGGTTGTTGCACAACCGGAGCTATATCGCGAGAGCGCATGGCCTCGTCAAAAGCCCTTGCGGAGGCTTCTGCATCAGGCCCACGCCCAAAAGAACGTTCCTTACGCTTGCCATCTACACTTTTGAAAACAACAATCCAGCGACCATCATCACGTTGGTGAACAGACATACTCTTTCTCCAAAAATTATTGACAAAAGTTTACCACCATTTCGATGGGTTAAAGAGACCATAGCACCCCCATGAAAATATGGCAAACTTTGTCTCTTTGTTTTCAGCTATATACAGATATTCATACACAGCTTCATCATGCTATGCACTCCCTCAATCATGCCTCATACATGAGGGGTAGCGAAGCCCTGAAAATATTTTTGATCAAATAGCGTTCAGCAGCACCTCTTCCACCTCTTCGGCTTGGATGCCAAGGTAACGGCGAGTTACTGCGGGATTCGAATGGTTCATTCGCTTAGCGAGTAACTCCCACGACACACCATAGAGCTTTCGTTGCTGGTAGCACCAGGTCTTACGAAGGGTATGCGCACCGTAATTGCCGGCCAGATTGATCTCATCACACCAACCTTGCACCATGTGGGTTACAGCATATGTGCTCAGTGGGTAGTTCCAACCTTTCCGGCTCTTAAACAGGAACTCCCTTGGAACACGCTTCTTATGAAAGGCCAGATATCTTTGAACGGCATCATATATTTCCTGATTAATAATGAGCACATTTTCCTTTTTAGTTTTCTTTTCAATCACAGTTATGCGATCTCCAACAACAGCATTTTCAACATCACTTACGCGCAATGCCAAAATGTCTTGAACTCGTAATCCTGCGTTGATACCCATTATAAATAGTAACATGTTTCTCGGATTTGATGACAACAATCGCTTGATGCGCTTAATATCCTTCAGATCAGTAATCGGCTGTACTTTCATGATTATGCACTCCAATCTACGTTTCGTTATGAAAAGTCCAAGAATTTGGACATTCATTTTGGGGACAGAAATAGGGTTCCCCTTGGAACTCCATATAACAAGCTGAATTTATTTGATTTCAACCCGTCAAACATTTGAATGTCCGTTTCTGGTACAAATCGGTCGTTCCTTTTTTAAGTATTTCCGCTTGCTTGTAATGAAAAAGCCACCTCATTTTCGGAGGTGGCTCTTTGCTGTTACTCATTGCTCTCGGTGGGAGCATCGGGCGATGGCTCTTCCGGGGCCATGCTCAGATTGGTTAAGATGACCTTGCTCCCAACCACGATTACATCGAATTCAGTTTCAGGCTTCAGGGGCATACCTTTGAAGTCGATATTGGACATGCGCAAGCGTATTTCACCCCTGCTGTTCACGAAGGCTTTTCTGCGGTTCCGGTCATATAAACCGGGTACCTCGTAAAAGTCTTTATCTGTGGCAATAAGCTTCAGCACATGATGCTTGAGGATTTGCTTGTGGGTTATCCCCATAGCGGTCATGATCTCGGAAGCGGTTTTGCCCGACTTGATGAGCGTTCGCAGGGTAGCGGCGTCATACTTGGATTCGGGTTTCTTTCCTTTCATTTGCTCTGATTCGATAGCTTTTTTGCTCATGATATATCTCCATTATTTTGATATTCATGGACAATATCTATATATCATTGAAGAAAAAGAGGGCTTGCACCCTCTTTCATTCATATTCTGCTTTTCAGCAGCGTCACGATGATTTCAATAACAATCTTGCGTACTAACCTCGAATTGCGGGCTAGATACTGCAATCGCCATAAATCGAACACGACATTCACATCATCACCTCCTTTGTTAAACAAGAGCAGTAGCCAATGGTTGTTGACTACTGCTCAAGCTTTTGAATGTGTATGGTTTTAAATATCTGTATGAACAATGCGAAAAGGAAATCATATTATTTCTAATTTTAGCGGAACGTTTAAAAACTCGCTCTTAATGAGATATGTATTTCCTTTCCCCCTCCAAAAAGAACTATCTGCATCTTAAATTATTCATGATAAGCTTTCATTGAAATTAACGGCAAGATTCTGATGCTTGATCTTGAAAGGACCATACATCATTCATTTGATCTCTAGCTTGATCCGCACGAACACCAGTAAAAGTTAAAACCATTTTATATTATATAGTTTTAAAAAAATTATAATATATAATATATATTAGATTTTTATCAATCTTACTGGTGTTCTTGCTCAAGACCAATAGATCAGCCATTATCAATCAATTAAACAAGAGTTTATAATAGTAATTAAAATTTAAATGCAGAATATTCTTTAGGAGGGGGAGAGGAAGAGAAAGGCATAAGAACTAGAAGCGGTCAATAAGATCAGTCAGATGATCAGCTACAATTCCAGTGTGTTTTGTATAAACCTCAGTCACAAAACTTTTATCTTGATCCAGCCTTGAAAGATCAATCTGAGTGACCAAAGCTCCTTCTGTTTTCAGGTAGTCCGTTGTGAAAGCGATATAAGGACGACCAGTACTCAGCTTTGATCCGTCAAAGATGTGGATACCCACATTTCTGAGCAATGCTTTGTTCTGGTTAATGAGCTTGGCAAAGCTAGCTGGATTTGAGGAGTAGTAAGTGGGATTTTCAGAAGAGTTTATCAGCAGGTTATGTAAGTCTTTCATGGTGAAGGCGCAGAGACCTTGCCGTTGAACATAGTTAGCAAAATCCTTGAGAGGTCCACGGCTGCGAATCAGATCAACAGACTCATTTTCTTTTACGTTCAGTAAAATCTGCTCATAAATAGAACTGTTTAATCCAAGCGCTTCAAAGTATGCTTGACCGAGCATATCAAAATCAGCATGACGGGTGATACTGAGTGGTTTGAAAGAGTGATAATTGCCTAATACCTTTGACGCTAACGCGCAAAGTTCACCACGAACAATAGGTAATAATTCTTTTATATCATTTTTAATTTCATTTTCAGATTTCAATGCATTTGATCTATTGACTTTGATAAACATGCAACGAGCTTTAAAATCATCTTTAATGTTTGGGATATCGACAGAGGTCAAGATGAGTGGGCACTTCATATCAATTGCGAGTGTTTCAGCATCGGTATAATTCTTCTTTTTTGTATAAATACCGCTCGTATATGCAAGGCAAAATTGATCTGAAGCTGTTCCATTCAATGAGGAAAAGTTGTCAAAAAGAACGACCCCTGAGCGATTCAGAGTAAGAGCCAAATCAAGAGAATTGTTATGCAGAAATTCACCATCACCAGGATCAAACACTGATTTAAGAGCTTTACCCAAGGTTGTCTTACCACTTCCAGCAGGACCATGCAGATACAAAATTGGGGTTGAAATGTTGGGAAACAAATAGCTCACAAGAACCATGAGAAACATATGCCGGGTATGAGCTTCTTTAATGCCAAGCACATCCATAAACCGATCACAAGCCTCTGTCCCTGAGCAAGAAGCGGCAATCTGATCGATTTGTATTTGGTGTATCTTTTCATTATTAGCAAGAAGCACATCACCCGGTTGACCAGGCTCGTATCCATCGGGTCTGATGATGACGCATTGACGGGTAGGTAATCCAAGGTTCCAAACAAGCGCGTTATTAAGCATTCCAAAACGGCAAAATCTTTCAATGGGTTTAGAGTTGTTCTTTGCATGATGCTTGAGTGGTAAAATAATGGATTTGAGAGTCATAAAGCTTAATGGTCCAGCGGGATCATCCATGTATTTGTCCAATACGAAACCCTGGAAGTCCTCGCTTGCAATATCAAGGAACTGCTCAAGCCCTCCATTTAAAACCTTTGCGTAGTATTCAGTATTCTTATGGCAAAAAAACTGAAATTTATTTAATTCATTAAGTACCTTACGCTGAATATTCTCTTTCTTGGGTTTTCTCTTTTTCGGAGGAGCGGTTAAATCTGGTGAATCTTGCGGTGCTGCTGGTTGATTAGAGCTTGTAAACGTTGGCATATGCTGTGTGGATTGCGCGAACGGGTTTGCCTGCTTTTCACTCGGAAAGGATGCTGGTGGTGTTACTGGGGGTACTGGTGGCCTTGGTGAAAAGACAATGCCTGCTGGTGGTGGGACATCATCTTCAAAATCAGGGCTACCCCATGGGGCTTTCCTGTCTTCATGAGTTTGATCGACAGTATTGTCATCATCTTCATACGAAAAATTTTGATAATCTTCATCATCGGAACACATCTTAAACCTCGCTTCTTTTTAAAGGGTTATTGAGTGACATCTGGATCGTAGCAATTCTATCGAAATATAATTTCGCTAGGATACTATGATTACCAGATAAGCAAGGACGATTTTACTGAGCCATGGACGTTTTATTTTCTGCACATGGACAAAGTATCATCAAATCATGTTGTAATTATATTCATGCAAAAATTCTTGGACGAGTAAGGCGCAGGTAGATCAAACTTATGAGCGGCATAGAGCCGACAGCATGAAACCATGCACTAAAAAAGGAACGGGATTAGCTACCCCGTTCCTTGATTTTTACCTGCCTGATTTCAGTTTATGCACTTTAGATATGAAAGATTGAAAACTAGATATTTGCAATTAGAGTTAAAATAAAAGCGACTAAAAATCACCAATAGCTATAGAATTATTCAAACCATCGCCGTTAAAAATACCCTCAAACTAACTATCTCTAGGGTGATAAAAGCGACTACCATACATTAAAATTAACACCATTCGCTTTTTGAAATTCCGTTACTTTTTTCTCCATACAGTACATGTGATATGCATTGGAAAGAACAACTAAAGTAGAATCTGCAATTATTTCATGTAATCCAATGCCTAATTTTTCATAGATGAAATTTTCATACTCCATTCTGTATTCTTGCATGTATGGAGCATCATAAAAATTAAAATTGATCTTTCCACTGTCTGTAGTTCTGCTTAGGCTCAATCTTGTTTCACCTTTGCATATTCTATGTTTAATGCCATTTTCATCTACAACTGTACTCTCAATATTGGTAAAGTAATTTAATTGACCAGCGGATGCATACTGCCCATATGATGAGGCATCAGCAGACCATGCTTTTGTTTTACATAGATTTTTATAGCTTCCGCAGCCAAGAAGATGAACCTTTATGTCTTCTTTATAGAAAATATCGATTATTTTTATTGCTTCTTTAAATTGTGATGGTTTAAGCATTGCAGACGCAATTGCAACTAATCTTGGCTTCTTGTTGAGGATATACTCAATTTCATAATCATTAAATGAGTGCATGACAAATATCGGATTGAGCCCATATTCCTCCATTAACTTTTGATAGCTATTATTAACAGCGAAAGAATCTTCTCCAGAAAATAGGACGTCATAGTTAACATAAAAATCTATGTTTTCTTTGAAGCTAGCAATAAATGAAGCGTATTCTTTGAAACTTTCAATCTCATTAAAATCCTTACTATCTACTAATCTGCCAGCATTTGCTACAAATGTCCCTGAATCCACCATCAAAGAGTTATATAAATTTCTATTTTCTAATAGCTCAATTAATTCGTTGTTTGATTTTGTTTTATCCAACTCGTACGCTTTTAAGACATTAGGATTAAACCCTTCATCAAGTGATTTAATTTTGCGAATAGATGGGATATTAAATGCTGAAATATATATTCTCATTATTTATTTCCGAAAAATTTATTATAATGTTCATCAACACCCGCTGCATCTTCATCTGTCCAAATGCCCCTAGAATACTCCCATTTATTGGCATTAGTAAGCTTATCAAGAATTTTTTCAGACTTTTGACAAATGTCAATTAAAACGACTTCATCAAGATGTTTTAACCTTCCTTCTTGCTTTAATATTTCATTTAATATAGCTAAAAGCTTTTCTAAAATTTGAGAGTCTCTGGGACTTTTTAAGCGATTTTTTATTTTATTTAGTTCGTCAATATTCAATCTTTTTGAGATTGAATATATTGTTATTGTGATATTATTACTTTCACAAATACGCTTCATATTTTGCTCATCGCTAATATGCTCAAGTCTTAATCCATGCTTCATGAATTCAATAACTTTCAGTGGCTCAAATGTTTTTGCTTTTGCTAGCACCTTTCTAATAAGAGATGCTTCAATTGTCTGTAAGTTAATTCCTCCATACTCTTTGGAGATTTTTTCAAGCGATAAGTCTTTTAACGAAACTCCTTTAGCATTTACGTACAAATAATGCAGTTTGTCCCATCCAAAGTTATATAACTTCTCGATACCGACAATTTTTGAGAGCTGAATAGCTGCGGATATTTCTTTGTGGCTTATATTCATTTTAAATCTGATTTGAAATGGCCTATCTTGTTCCTTTAGGCGCGCAAACTCTCTACCTAAGCAAATTAAAATCTCAGCCTTGTTTGTTTGATACTGGGCTTCCATATCAACAAATGCATCAGCAAGGTTGTTCACTGCTTCAGGTATATCTTGTTTTTCATTTAGTATGACTTTGACTGGGCAGGGCAATTCTAAACTTTGACAATTTTCCATGTTATTTCAGCCTACTATTTGTTTTTTAACGGTTTTGATAATAATTTTACAACTAGCTAAAATTAAAGACAATTTAATCTATGTTGGCAATCCGCGCCAAGGCATCGCACTTGTATTTCGCTAATATTTATATAAAAAAGTAGCTCCAAAAGTCAAACTTTGTTCAAGGAATGTTACATAAGTAATGAGCAAAAAAAGGGCAGACGTATGCGGGTCTACCCTTATTCATGTTAGTTAATAATTCTTATTCGTCTTCTGGCAGCATGATGGTTAACACCGGCTCGGCCATGTCACCGGGACCTATAATGGCAGTAAGCTCTACTGTTCTGCTGATGTTCCGTTGCGTTGGTCCCATCGCAAAGCTCACATTGAAGGTGATCCGATCCGTCCGAGGGCGCTGCTTTATTCGGAACAGCAACACCATAAGCACATCCCGCAAACGAGCTTCGGTGGACTGCCCCGCAGCAATCAATCCCTCGCTTGCTTTGACGTACAGGTTAAGCAGGTTAGCGGTGATTGCTACAGGAACCTTAAAACCAAGCTCTCGCGCTTCCTCAGTCACATCCACCAAGACGCCATCTTTAATCGCTTGTGCTCGTGTGTAAGCGTATACGATGTTCCAATTTGAGTAATCCATAGCATACCTCCATAATAGTGTGATATAGAAGTATATCTATCTGAACTTACAGAATATTATAGCCTAAGTGCGCAACCGCATGTTGCCGTTACAAGATGCAAAAACGGACTTTGGGCCATATTTCAATTCTAAGGGTCGTTTTTCAAAAACCTTTCCCAACCTTTAGCCCAAGGGGAAAAATCGCAGGAGAGGGCGTTCTTGTCTCAGGGTGGGGTTTTTCCAATAATATGAATATGTTGAATTATATGGCGGGGAAGACAAATAAAAGACCCCGCTTGTGCAGGGTCATTATACTTAGCAGTAGAAAGCTACATGCATTATCATTAAATCACAATTTGTTTTAAATCAGCAGCTATCCATATTTTATATGTCAATAATGTTGTTATTAGTATTATATCTATAGGTATTAATATTTGTAGTAATATATTTTTTAGTTATCTAAAAAAGTACAATTTAATCATGTTTAATGAAATCATCAGCATCCTTTTGCACAGCTAGTTCGATTGCTCACCTGTTGTTGCAATTTTTATGATTTTTATCTCACCATCATCTGTCTTTTCAATCTTGATCTTTGAGCCATTGGTGAACCCATATTCTTCCATCTTAGCCAATGAGATTTTAAATCCATTCTTAGTTACTTTAGGTATTATATCACGAGTGCTAATCCCTTTAATTGTGTAAAACTTCTTATCCTGCTGAATAAGTTTCAACAGGTAGCTGTTAAGGGTAGTTTTACTGACTCCAAGCTCAGTTTTAATTTCAGAAAAATCTTTGCCCTTTTCAATCAGTCCACGCAGTTTGTCTGCGTCAAATGAAGATTTTCCAGCCATTTCATCCTCCAATAAGTTTTGGGTGTTAAAGAAAATGAAAATTAGACTGATCGAATGTTACAATATTTTTCAATAAGTATCTATACTGATTTTATAGTCTAGATTAATTCTAAACTTAGCTAATTATGTGCCCAATATGGTTGTGGAATTTGGTGTTTATCGATATGGAAAATTATTTAAGTGTCAGTTGTTAAACGATTCATCGGGTCTACACTCATTGTACTTGACTTGAATGGGGTATGGAATTTCCAAAAAAACGACCCCGCTTATGCAGGATCGTTATGCTGGACCCGAACTGCTTATTTGCTATGCCGTTCAGTCACAGCCCTGATCAGGTAGTAGGCAGTTAGAATTTTTTGATCATCAGCTTCTTTCACGAACGCTTTCATAAACCCACGAGCTTGATCAGGGGATACGCCCCGAACTTCATCTGTCAAAAATTCGTCCAGCTCCATGTGCATGGCCGCAGCCACGCTCTGGATCGCTATCATGTGTGCTTCTGAAATTCCATTGCTCACATCAGATTGCTTTACATACATCCCTTTATTCCTCCAATTAGGTGATATTCCAATGTTACTTGACTATATCTGTACCTAGTTGGAGAAACTGATGGAGCGGATAAAGCAGGGGAAATTACTCTGGTCGAGGAATTTAAAACTACGCAGAGACTTAAACAAGTAAAATGGAGCCTTAGGATGGGCCAAATATGTGAATTTTATCTATCAGATGTCAATAGTGCCGTTAAAGAGAGTAGATACGCCGAAAAAGATATAAATCTCACTGAATGCTTAAATAAACATGCGAATTCAATGTCTCAAATGTACAATAGTCTACAAAAAATGTTAAGATTCATGAATGATATCGCGTTACCATATGCAGAAAATCTGGCCCGTGAAGAAATAAAAAATCTATCAGATGAAGAATTGCTTAAGCTCCATGAGCAGCTATGTGAATTTGAGTTTAAATAGTGATATTGTAGTGATAAATTAGCCTGTTAGGATGATTGTTTAGCTACTGGAGTAGCAATCAGAAAATCTGGACGCCTTCATGTAAAATTTCTGTTCGGTTCAGTATTGGAAATCCTACTCATAAACGCTACTTCTTTTGGGGGGATTAGCATTGCATTCCAACATCATTAACATTTCAAGATGAAGCTGCTTATTGCCTGCAAGATACATTTAAGCTTACCAAAGCAATTTTGAAATGCCAGTTGGACATTTTTGATCAGATTGGTTTGATTTTGGCTGAACTTCAGGAACAGGCGAGGCAGGAGGAAGGCAGGGCCTTTTCTTTTGAGAAGCGTTAGGTGTGTAGCAGTTAATTTAGCATGCATATTTGTTCCAACATTAATTTCGTATATGAAAAAACGGCAATAATGTCCATCTTTGTCCTAAATTTTCGCAAATTGTCGTTTATTTACTTGATAAAATTAGTCCCGTAGTTTACCAAAACAAAAATGATCAACCTCTAGGGGACATTATGAATTCTGAACTGCTTACCGTGTCTCAAACGGCTACTTATCTTAAGCTCTCAGAAAAAACTGTTCGCCGACTTATTTCTGATGGTCGCTTGCAGGCATCTAAGCTTGGGAACCGCTCGTGGAGAATTCGCGACTGTGACATTGATGATTATATACAAGCCAACTCTAACGGCAAAAAAACAAACGATACCATAATGCCTGCAACCCTAGATTCTACTCCTATCAAAACTCGTGCTCCTCGCTTAATATCCCTTTTTTCAGGCTGCGGGGGACTTGATCTTGGCTTCAGACAATCTGGATTTAGCAGCGTTTGGGCAAACGATTTTGATACCGATGCTCAAGCTGTTTATTCATTGAATTTAGGGGCAATTGACAAACGAAATATTCTTGATGTTGAGGTAGAGGATATCCCCAATGGAGATATTCTGACCGCAGGATTTCCATGCCAGCCGTTTTCAAATGCCGGAAACAGAAAGGGCGTTCATGACTCTCGTGGCATGCTATACAAGGAATGTCTTAGAATAATTAATACTAAGATGCCTAAAGTTATTGTTTTTGAAAATGTTAAGGGATTATTGTCTACAAAATACATTGATGGACGAAATTTAGTTGAAGTCATTATTGAAGACTTGTCATCTATGAATAAAGTGGGCTATGAGGTCGTATGTCAACTCGTAAATGCCTCGGATTATGGTGTTCCTCAGAATCGGCAACGAGTTTTTTTTGTTGGAGTGCGAAAAGACTTAGGCATTTCTTTTGAATTTCCCAATAAACAGCCAAAGGATAAACTTACCCTTCGACATATATTGGATGTACCGACAGATGCGCCCGATCATATTGACTGGGGTTTTTCTCCCCAGGCTCTAGACATGATCAAATTTATTCCGGAGGGTGGTTCTTGGAAAGATGTGCCCTATGATCACTTAGCACCTCGATTTCAAAAAATTCGAGATGATATGAAAAAATATCATTCTCCAAATTTTTATAGACGATTTTCTCGTGATGAGATATGTGGCACTGTGACAGCTTCTGCGCAACCAGAGAATTGTGGCATCATACACCCAACAGAAGATCGGCGCTATACCATTCGTGAAATAGCGCGGATTCAAACATTTCCAGACAATTTTAGGTTTATAACTGACACACCGCGCAACATTACTGCAATGTATAAAGTTATTGGCAATGCCGTTCCTGTAACACTCGCTCGTGTAATCGCAACCGCCATTATGGAACAGGTTTTCCATAGGTGACCTTTAGGCAAATTTACACAATGAATACAGACAAAGCATATCTTTTAGGATTAATTATTGGGGGCGGAATTTTTGGAAATGCAGAAGATGTCTTCAAAATCAAGCTTCCATACAATAAATGGGGATCATTTGAAAGCAACCCCCAACGAGCAGGCCAGATTGCAGGGGATATACTTCGAAAAGTCGGACAAATGTTTCGTGCGGTTTATGGACTTTCTGTTCAATACGAAGCAATGCCGGGAGGAATATGGTATATATACTGCGAAGGCGATTCGACTGTAATTAGAAAAGATTTATTGCAATATGAAATTGCCTGTGAAGGTGAACTCCGTGGAAATGCTGACATCAGCAAGATTGTTGAGGACTTGATTGATGATAACCTTAAAAGAAGATTTATCGCTGGACTTGCTGATACTATTGGAAGCATGGCAAAATCTCAACGCAGATTTTCAGATGAACATCAAATTCTTTCATTAGAAATTAAAGGCTATAATTTTAAATTTGTATGTAATTTATGCCGACTACTCTATAGCGTCAACTGCATCGCCGACCAAGTAAATTGGAATCATCCGAATATTCACTGTACCAGTGATCCTCATTATACATCCTGGAATAAAGGATTTAAATTGCGCATATTGCTTGATCAATATGCAAAATTTGGAGCTTTTGCATTTCGTACAAAAGCTGAATCTTCGATTGAAAATCGTAGCCTACAACAACAAGTACATTCTGCTGAAAAGTGTGAAGAACGTGAAATCAGCATTGTCCCTGCGACTGTCCACCCTGCTGAACACGATTCGCGGTTGCCAAAAGTTATTCGCGGTGGACACTACATTCACTTTCGACATTTTTGCGCGGTATTAGGCTGTGAGCATGCACCATATGAAAAAATTGAACGCCATTTTGCAAGGGTCGGCGAACTGATTAATCCATTCCCTATCTTATGCAAAGATACTAGCGACAAAATCAAAGAGATTGTTAAAATTGATCCAATTCTCTCACAAAGAGAGTATGTAGACTCTGATGTCAGTGTATCGTCACTATTCGAAGTATTTCAAAAAAATGAAAATTGTAAAATATATGGCAATTCTGATGACAATGGATATCCCATTCGCAAAGTAATCCAAGCAATTGCTTATATTATTGCAGATGACAGTGAACTGTCTGGAAAACGTCCACGTAAATATTCTGACGTAGTCCAGAATCATATTGATCGGGAGCCAGGTATCTCTATAAAAATTAGACAGCCTGAGTTGCTCACCCCGTTAATTCTTATTGGGAATGGTAGAGGTGCTCTAGTTGGGGCTGATAACCCACGAGTTTATAAAAAATTGGTTTCTCGCTCTGCTGAGAATAAATATAAACTGTGTGTCCGCAATATAACTGAGGAAGATTTGCGCAATGCGTAATGAAGTTTCCTATTACCCTGAAATACAAAATTTTATTGAGACTCAAATTTTAAGCAATGTTCGTGCAAAAAAATGCATGAATGTGCATGTTTTTTGGGGGATTGGTGAACTTAAAACCAACCTACAAAGAATTTTGGATGAGCACCCTGTAGAATGTGCATGCGCGCATGCTTTCACAAAAAAAGTTCCTCCATTAAATTTAGACATATTTGCTTTAATTACAGATGGAAATAAATTTGAGCTTCTCATATTGGAAATTAAACTTGTTAAAAGTGCAGGACTGAGCGAATGGTCACAACTTGTGGGGTATTGCCTTGTTTCAGGGGCAAAATACGGGTTGCTTGTAAATATCGACCGTGGGGGGAGCCAGAGATTAACACAAATGTTAGCGACAGAAAAGCATCTTTCGCATGTAACAACAATCGTTGATGATAAACAACGAAATCATTTCCTTTCTTTTATGCAATGGGATAGCTTAACGCAAAATTTTGAATATAGTAACCTTGGCGAAATCAGTTCTTTGTCAGACTTAAGCAATAGGCTTATATCTGAATTTTCAGTTTAACATTTATGTTACACACTATTTTGCAATAAACTAATTCTCTTTCATTTCACAAATTGAGCAATGTCCAAATTCTCTTTTTGATTTATTTTTGCCCCACAATTCAAACATTGCCATGCTTCTGCCCTTTCTATTGCTTCTGTATGACCGATAACTCTGTCGGCCGCGAGATTGGTTCCATTTCTCCCTTTGGTTCGGAGCAAACCGTCTTCTACCTCCGAAAAGCACACCAACAGATCACTTAGGGGCTGATCCTCCAGCTTCACTCCACATCAAATCACACGCCAATCGATCCCATGTCCGCAAGCGTTTGTATCGTTGATGCAATTTTTTAACTTGTGGCCATGTGGCGCGATTTTTTTAAATATATATCAGATAGTTACAGCAATTTCTCCCAAAATTCTACCACACGCCACTTTTGGCGATCCCATTCAACGCAAGAAAGGGATAGTCGGGTTTTCACCTAACTATCCCTTTTTCTTGGATATATGGTCGGAGCGAAAGGATTCGAACCTTCGACCCCCTGCTCCCAAAGCAGGTGCGCTACCAAGCTGCGCCACGCTCCGCAGGAATGCGCCGTGGCAAATGCCGGCGCGGAATCAGTGGGGGAAACAAACTGTTGTTTGCCATCCCGGCGGGGCGTCTGCCCCGACATGCCCACGATCTGCCTGAAAGTTGTCCCCATAAAAGCGCATTTTTTGCGCGGGACCATTGCGCTGTCGGTTTAACCATTTTGCCATGCCCCGTGTCAAGCCCTGCCTTGGGTTCCGGTGGGGCGTACGGGCAAGGCATTTTTGCCCTTCCGGCTGTTAGCGGCTCCGGGCCGATTCGTGCCGGGTCAGGGGAACGGTCCCGCTAGGGCCGCCGTTCATAGCATGTGCCTGACCAAAGATCATGCGTTCAGGTGGCTCGAAAGGTTTACGCCTGTGCCGGAAAGGGCGGGAAAGGAAGAAACGTCCGGGAGGCAGGCCTCACAGACGTTTCCGCAAAAAGAAATTTGTGGGGCGAAAGATGGGACTTGAACCCACGGCCACCTGGGCCACAACCAGGTGCTCTACCTACTGAGCTACTTCCGCCACAGAAAAATTCTTATAAGCAGGATAATTCCTTTTGGCAAGCTTTTTTTACATTGCTGCGGCTCTGGATTTTATCTAGAAAAAAAACTACACTGCGCCAACCGCCGCAAGGGGTGGCCTGCAGCCACTTTTTCGACCGTTGTTACGGCAGGTCTGCCGTCCCGTCCGCCACTGTCTGCCCGGCTGCTTTTCGTCCCTTTCGGGCAAGCCTGGTGACCGGGGCCGGATTTTCGCGGCCACAAGCATAAAAAAATATTTCGGGGATATATATGGACAAGTTGGTCATTGAGGGCGGTGTGCCGCTTACGGGCAGTATTGAGGTGAGCGGCTCAAAAAATGCTGCGCTGCCTATCCTTTTTGCTGCAATTTTGCCTGAAGAGCCTGTTACTATTACCAATGTTCCTGATCTTCGCGATATTCACACCACCCTCAATCTGCTCAAGGTGCTCGGTTGCGACTGCCAGTACGAAAACGGGCATGTGCGTATCGTTCCGGGCAGTCTGCTGCCCGAAGCCCCGTACGACCTTGTGCGCACCATGCGGGCATCGGTGCTTTGCCTGGGGCCTCTGCTTGCCCGCATAGGCCAGGCCCGTGTGGCGCTGCCCGGCGGCTGCGCCATCGGCGCGCGCCCCGTGGACCAGCACTTGAAGGGGCTGGAGCAGATGGGCGCGAGCTTTCAATTGGAAGAAGGCTATATCATCGGCCGCTGCCGCAAGCTCACGGGCGCGCACATCACGTTTGACATGCCCACGGTGGGCGGCACGGAAAACCTGCTCATGGCGGCTGTACTGGCCGAGGGCAAGACCGTGCTGGAAAACGTGGCTCTTGAGCCTGAGGTGGTGGATCTGGCAAATTTCCTGTGCGCCTGCGGCGCGCGCATAAGCGGGCAGGGCACATCGTGCATACGTATTGAGGGCGTCACCTCCCTGCATCAGGCTACGTATCCCGTCATGCCGGACCGCATTGAAGCCGGAACATTTCTGGCGGCGGCGGGCATTACAGGTGGCGAACTTCTTTTGCACAACTGCCCTTATGACGAGCTTGAGTCCGTTATCCTCAAACTGCGCAGCATGGGGATGGAGATCACGCAGCAGGGCAGCGGCGTGCTGGCCCGCTGCTGCGCGGCCCCCCTGCGCGGCACGGACGTGAAAACCCAGCCATACCCCGGCTTTCCTACAGACATGCAGGCCCAGATCATGGCGCTCATGTGCCTGGCGCAGGGGGCCAGCGTGGTGGAAGAAAGCATTTTTGAAAACCGCTTCATGCATGTTCTTGAGCTGATGCGCATGGGCGCGCAGATCAAGGTTTCGGGCCATACGGCCATGGTGCGCGGCGTACAGAAACTTACGGGCGCGCCTGTTATGGCATCAGACCTGCGGGCCAGTGCTTCACTGGTGCTTGCGGGCCTTGCTGCCCAGGGCGTAACAGAGGTGCGGCGCATTTATCACCTGGACAGGGGCTACGAGCATATCGAGCACAAGCTTAACGCCGTGGGCGCGCGCATCCGGCGGGAAAAGCAGTAAACAGCCAAGGAGAAACCATGCAACGCCTGGCGCTTATTTTGCTTTTGTTCATGCTGGCCGGTCTTAACGGCTGCGCTTACAGCGGGTATGGCCTGTATGACGACCAGCGCCTTATGGATACCATTTCGGACGACAAGGGAATGGCGACCAAAATCAAGACAGCCCTTATGAATGAGAGCTTTACCGGGGGCTGGTCTGTGGCGGTATACAGTTTTTACCGGCATGTTTTTCTGGTGGGTGAGGTTCCGCCGGACATGCAGGGCAAGGCCCTGGCCATTGCCCGCCGGTATAATCCGCTTTCGGTAACGCCGCACTGGTTTACCCCGGGCAGGAGCGATACCAGCAACATTGTACTGGCAACCAGGCTGCGCAAGGACCTTATCGGAACCAAGGGGCTTTCTTCCACCCGTATAGATACAGAAGTGAACGCGGGCAGGGTGGTGTTGCTGGGGGTAGTGAAGGATGACGCTGAAAAGCAGCTTGCCATACAGGCGGCGCGGAGCGTACCGGGAGTAACCTCGGTAACAAGCTACCTTATGCTGCCGCAAAAAGCCGGACAGCTTGGCGCGGGTGCATCCGAGCAGCATGAAGGCATGGGACCGGCCGATGGCGGTTTTGTGCCTGACAGCGCTTCGGGCAGTTCGGGGGGCATGAATACCTCTCCTGCATCTTCGGGCGGAACGCCGGGCGCTTCCGGCAATGTAGAAAGTCGCGACCTGCCCTGATTCGGGCGGATTGTCGCATGTCCGAAGATCCGGCGAAAGGCATCCCCGGATTTTTGTGCAGCGCCTTTCCGGTGGAACTTTGAGGTTTACGCAGCAGGGGCCGCACGGCGCATGACATGGCGCGGGCGGCCTCTGCTGCGTCTGAAACGTTGTTGGAAAACAAGACGGCAACGGGTTGCGGTTCGGGCCGTCAGGCTATGTGCGTACTTGGCCGCCTGAGAGGCGGGCTGCAAGTCCGCCGGATAGGCTGTTGTGCGTCGTTTCAGGATTTTTTACGGCCCAGGGCCAGCCCCATACGGCGGATGCCTTCCTGTGGTTCGGCGGGCAGCATTTCCCAGTCAGCCTCCTTGTGGCGCACGAGAGCGGCGATCGCGTCCAGAGCTTCTTCGGCGCTATCCACCCAGTGACTCACGGCCCCGTGCAGCATGAGACCTGGGCCTTCCAAAGGTCCGCATATGCCGAGCACGGGGACCCCGGCTCCGGCGGCCAGCCCCACTTCCACACCGGCATCCTGGCCGGAGGCTCCGTAATAGATGACCATGTCCGCCTCAAGGCAGGCATCGCGGCAAAAGGTATACACCTGGCCGCCGTCCCGGTCTGTATCCATCCAGATGCGGCGTTCAGCCGGGGTCAGGCCCGGGGGTGGCACGGCTTTTTCCGTCCAGTCCAGAATACGGCAGCCCATGCCGCGCAGTTCGCGGCCCAGAAGGCGCACACCGTGTTTATGCTTGAAAGAGCCTGCCACGTAGATGGTAAATGCCGCCATGAACAGTCCTTTACGGTTTTTTCACAGAGTGTGGGAACGTGTTGCTGCAAGGGGCGTGCTGTCTCGCATGAAAGGGTAAAGGCTTTCATGCGGCGCGGCCCTCAATATTCGATGCCGGGCGCGGCCTTGATGCCGGCGCGCCAGGGATGCTTGATTTCGGTCATGGAGGTCACAAGGTCCGCCGCGTCCACCAGCCAGTCCGGCGCGTTCCGGCCCGAAAGCACCAGGTGCGTAGCCTGCTGCCGCGCCAGAGCCATGAGTTCTTCAATCTCCTCGCGCAAAAGAATGCCCGCGCCAAAGGCGTAAAGGCTTTCATCCAGCACCAGCATATCGGCTTCGGCCATCTGTCGTCGCGCCCATGCAAGCACTTGCAATGCGGCCTCACGGTGGGCGGGGCGGTCTTCGTCACGGCGCAGAAAGCCGCAGCCCCCGGCCAGAAAGCGTGGCCCCAGCCATTGAGCCAGCATGGCCTGCTCACCTGCCTGTCCATCGCGTTTCATAAACTGACCAAAAGCCACGGTCATGCCCTGGCCCATGGCGCGTACGGCCTGCCCAGTGCAGGCGCTTGTCTTGCCTTTGCCGTCACCCGTATAAACAAGAATCATCAGCTCCACACTCCTGTCAGGGCCGCGTGACAGGAAGGACACGCGCCGGGCGCGTCTGCCTGCATGAGTGACCGTATGTTGTAGCCACGGCGCTCTATAACCAGGTTGCCGCACTGGGGACAAAACGTATTGCCGCCCAACGCGCTCTGCGCATTGCCTATATATACAAAATGCAGGCCTTCATCACGGCCTATGGCCCAGGCTTCTTCAAGTTTTGCCAGCGGGGTGGAAGGATGGTCGGCCATGAGGTGCGCACCGTGAAAGGCTGAGATATGCCAGGGGGTATCGGCCCCCAGTTCCTGCCGGATAAAGGACGCGGCGGCCTTGAGTTCGCCCGGGCTGTCATTGACGCCGGGAATGACGAGGGTTGTCACTTCGAGCCACCAGCCCATGGCCCTGATGGTCTTGAGATTGTCGAGCACCGGCTGCAGGCGCGCGCCGCAGTACTGGCGATAGAAGCTGTCGCTGAAAGCCTTGAGGTCCACATTGGCTGCCTGAACGCTCCGGCTCAGAACCGTCAGGCAATCCGTCGACATATAGCCGTTGGTCACCAGCAGGCTGCGCATGCCCCGGGCCACGGCAAGGGAAGCGGTTTCGTAAACCAGCTCAAAAAAAACCGTAGGCTCGTTGTAGGTAAAAGCCATGCTGCGGGCGTGGTTTTCCTGGGCCAGGAGTATCAGGTCTTCGGGCGTGGCGCGCCTGCCGGGAACTACGCCGTTGGCGGGTATGTGGGCAATGTCGCTGTTCTGGCAAAACTTGCAGGAAAAGTTGCAGCCCACGCTGCCGACAGAAAAAGTCCGGCTGCCCGGAAGAAAGTGGTAGAGCGGTTTTTTTTCTACCGGATCCAGATTGACGGCGGTGACCACATCACGCACCACCGAGACAAGTTCTCCATTGATATTGGCCCGCACACCGCACAGGCCCTTGGCCCCTTTTTTGAGGCGGCAGCCATGTGCGCAGAGGCGGCACAGCACGCTGCCCTGATCGTGCCCTTGAAGAGGCTGCCAGAGTTGTGTCTGCATGTCAGCGTTCCTCCGTGCCGGAACCGGGTGGGTATATGCTGCTGAATGGCATGGAACGGGCCGTGCCGCCTTGTCCCGGCGCAGACTGTATGCCGTTTTGCGGCGGGGCGGCCGGGGACGATCCTGTGGGAACCCCAAAGGACTGCGGCGTCGGCGGCGCCCCTTGCTGCCGCCATGCCTGCTCGTCGGCAAGGGTGTCAGCCTGGTCATTGGCCCGCTGATTGAGGGTGGGGGGAGCGTACTGCGGCGGAGAGTTCTGGGGGGGCAGCCCATCGTTGCCCTGCCTGTAGCCTCGGTCATACCCCTGTTCGTAGCCTTGATTATAGCCTTGCCCGAAACCCTGGGTATAGCCCTGATCGTAGCCCTGATTGCCGTAACTGCCACCCGGTCGGGCGGCGCCGTCGGGCCATGTCGGGCCGCCGGGCTGCGGATTGCTGTTGAAATAGGGATCCTGCTGCCAGTTGTAGCCGGGTGCGCCTGTCTGGGGACCGGGCCGCTGGTGGGGATATGTGGGCCGCATACCGCCCGGACCGGGGCGGTGTTCGGGGCGCTGGCCTCCGTAATGCTGTCCCGGATATGTACCTGGATGTTGTCCCGGATGTGAGCCGGGACCGGGCATGCCCGGGTACGGTCCGCCGGGCAGGGGTATGCCCGGCGTAACGCCGCCCCATTGTCCGCCCGGTCCGTAGCTGCCGTCAGGGGATACCCACGGAGTTACGTAGATGGAGCCGTTCCATTGCTGCGGCTGCGGCGGTGGCGGTGGCGGCGTTACCGACGTGATGATGTCTCCGTTGCTGTCACGCCATGTACGGGTATGCCCCCGGCGTTCCAGTCCTTCCGCTTCAAGATCCCGCGTCCCCCAAACCTGTGCGCCGCCCTGCTGGCCGGGCGGGGGAACGTAATTTTCCTGTCCGGCCGCCAGGGATGCACCCGGGCGTAAGGCCCACAGGCAGCAAGATGCGCACAGCAGGCATATGGCAGCGATATTTTTCATGATTGTCCTCACTTGGAGCACGTGTTCGGGAGGGGGCTTCCGATGCAGTCTTGTTGCAGGCAGAAGGCGGCCGCACGGTTGGCCCGCGAGTGCTTCCGGAACAGACAGTAGCAAATTTTATGCCTTATGCCACGCGGGTAAAGCCTGGCATCCGGCGGAAAGGCGGTGCTTTTTCGCGATGCGCATGCCGGCTGCCCGTGTCTGGAATGGCACGGTGCTGGCCGGATTTGGCGCTATCCGCGTTGTCAGTCTAGCAACGCCGGGCCTGACGGTCCATAAAGAAGCTGGACCTGGCGGGATTTTTTGCCGGGAATGGTTTGCCTGAAATGATGAAGCCCGATGCAGCGGCCTCTGTCGGCCCATACGTTTTTTATGCAAAGAGGTACCCACTGGCGGAAAAACTGTGCTGAGGCGCCGCATCGGCCTGAAGACGGGCAAAAATATCCGGCAACAGCAAGGGCGCGGCGCGACGCGCCATGCGCGGGGTACTGCTTCGGCCATGCAAAAAAGTCGCTTGGGCTTTGCGGCAAAATCTGCTAAAGAACCGCAATCCAAAGGAGGCTACGGATGTCCAGCGATCGCGCGAAAGCCTATACTCAGGCAGGCGTTGACATTGAGGCGGGAAACACCCTTGTGTCGCGCATCAAGTCTATGGTGCAGAGCACCCAGACCAGGGGTGTCATTTCAGACATAGGCGGCTTCGGCGGCCTTTTCCGTCCCGATCTCAGCGGTATGAGCGAGCCTGTGCTGGTTTCTTCCACCGATGGTGTGGGCACCAAGCTCAAACTGGCTTTCGCTTTTGACAAGCACGACACCGTGGGCATCGACCTGGTGGCCATGAGTGTGAACGATATTCTTGTTCAGGGGGCCACGCCCCTGTTCTTTCTTGACTATTTTGCCACTGGCAAGCTGGACGTAGACACGGCCCAGACCGTCATCGGCGGCGTGGCCGAAGGCTGCCGCCAGTCCGATTGCGCCCTGTTGGGCGGCGAAACAGCGGAAATGCCCGACATGTACGCCCCCGGCGAGTATGATCTGGCCGGTTTCTGCGTAGGCATTGTGGACAATGCCAGACTTATTGACGGCTCAAGCATTCAGGTGGGCGACCACATCGTGGGCATTGCCTCGTCGGGCCTGCATTCAAACGGTTATTCCCTGGCCCGCAAGGTGCTGGAAAAGAGCGGCCTTGCCCCCGACGATGTTTTTCCTGGCGCGGACGGCGCCACAGTGCGCGACGTAATGCTTGCCCCCACCATCATTTATGTGGAGGCCGTGCGTTCCCTCCTGCGCGACCTTAACGTCAAGGGCATGGCCCATATTACGGGCGGCGGCTTTTATGACAATATCCCCCGCGTCCTGCCTGCGCAGGTGGAGGCCCGCATCAATTTCGGCAGCTGGCAGATGTCTCCGGTTTTCAGGTGGCTCAAGGAAACGGGCGACCTTTCCTGGCCTGAAATCCTGCAGATATTCAACGGCGGCATCGGCTACGTACTGGTGCTGCCCCCTGACCAGAGCGAAGAAGCCATCAGCCGTATTCAGGCGTTCAACCTGCGCGCCTGGCATATCGGCAATGTGGCCCGCCGTGGCAAGAATGATGCGGGCGGCGAAAATGAACAGGTTATTGTAAACTTCTGATTTCCGGCGCATCAGTTTACAGCCGCCCCGGGCGGCCAAAGCCCGTCTGCGCCGGTTTCGCGGGCGGGCTGTTTTCATGTCGTATGGCCGGGACACGCCGATGGACGAAAGCGTTGTGTCCCATGTTCCTTTGCGTTTGCGGTGCTACTCTGGCGTCTGCCGCCGGACTGGGGGAAACATGAACAGTACCTTGGGCTGCCTTGGCAATGCCCTGTGGTTCATACTCGGTGGCTTTGTCATGGGCCTTGTGTGGTGGATGTTCGGCGTGCTCTGTTTTATCTCCATCATCGGCATTCCCTGGGGCCGTGCCTGTTTTGTCATGGGCAACTTCACCTTTTTTCCCTTCGGCAAAATGCCCGTCTCGCGCGAGGTGCTCACCGGGCAGCCCGATGTGGGAACCGGGGTGCTGGGAACAGTGGGCAATATCCTGTGGCTCGTCTTTGCGGGCATATGGATAGCCCTGGGGCATCTGGTATCTGCGGCGGCCTGCGCCGTGACCATTATCGGCATTCCCTTTGCCTGGCAGCACGTCAAGCTGGCGGCCCTGGCCCTTTGCCCCATCGGCAAAACCGTTGTACCCGCTGCGGTGGCCCAGGCTGCAGAAGAGGCCGCCACCCTGCGCGGTTACCAAAAGCAGAAATAGCGCCGGAATACGGCAGAGAACACAGGGGCAGGAGCAGAATCATGACGGAAAAAACGGCGTTGCGCCGGGCTATTTTTCTTGACCGCGACGGAACCCTGAACAGGGATACGGGCTATGTACACCGCAAGGAAGACTGGCAATGGCTGCCCGGCGTGCCCGAGGCGCTCAAACGTCTGCGCGCCGTGGGCTATGTGCTGGTGGTGGTAAGCAACCAGTCGGGGATTGCGCGGGGCATGTTTGACCATGACGCCCTGAAGCGTCTGGAAGAATGGGTCAATGCCGACCTTGCGGCCAAAAATGCCGCCATTGATGCATGGTACTATTGCCCGCACCTGCCTGAAATTACCGGCCCATGCCAGTGCCGCAAGCCTGAGCCCGGGCTTCTTCTCCGGGCTGCCCGCGATCTGGATCTGGACCTTGCCAACTCGTGGATGATCGGCGACCGCGTGCGCGACGTGCGTGCCGGGCTGGCGGCGGGCTGCCGCAGCATTCTGCTGCATCCTGAAAGCGGCGGCCATGAGGATGACGGGGACGTGCCGGACGGCGTGTCCGTAGCACCGCATCTGCCTGCGGCGGGGGTGCACATTCTGGCTCCGCGCATGCGTGAACTGCGCGCGGCCCGTCTGCTGGAAAAGATGAAGGAGTGAGTCGGGCAGGGTTGCCTTGTCGCAAACAGGTCCGGCAAAAAGGGCGGCCCGTCACGGCAGGCTCCGCCGGTATGGCAGGCTGCCGGCCGGATATGCTGTGCTGCAGCATTGTTCTGGCAGTTGCCGGGCTGGCGGCAAAGCCACCAGAGCGCAAGGGCGGTTCATGTACAGCCCGTCTGTGGCAGCCCATCTGTGCAGGTTGCCGTGCTTGTATGATCAGGTGTACTGTGGCTCGTTTTCTTTGATAATCTGAAATGATTTCATGGCCTTGATTGTTCCGGCAATGCCCTGATACTTGCACACGCCCGCCACAGTGCAGTCGAGCATGTCTTCCTCATCCTTGTCCAGCACCAGAATATCTCCTACCTGCATGCGCAGAAGCTGGTTGCCCGTAATCGTGGTCTTGCCGAAGCATACTTTGAGTTCTACCGGAGTTTCCATAAGGCGCTCTTTAAGGCGCGCCACCCAGGCATGGTCCACCTCAAGCCGTTCTGTCTGAAAGCTGGCGTGCAGTTTGGAGCGGATGGGTTCAATGGTGGCGTAGGGCAGGCAGATGATCATGGAGCCGAGGGCCGTGTCCAGCTCAACTTCAAAGGTGATGACCACCACAACATCGCTGGGTGGCACAATGGCCGCAAACTGCGGATTGATCTCGCTGCGTACCAGCTCCAGCTTGACATCGTGCACGGGTCGCCAGGATTCTTCCATATTGTCCAGGGCAATTTTGACGATCTTGTCGACCACGGCCTGTTCAATGCGGGTAAATTCGCGTCCTTCCACCTTGGGCTGGGAGCCTGCGCCGCCGAAGACGCTTTCCACAAGGGCGAAGACCAGGCGTGAGTCCACCACCATGATGGCATTGCCGCGCAGCGGATCCATCTTGAAGATGTTGATGGAAGTGGGAACGGGCAGGGAACGCATGAATTCGCCGAACTTTGTCATATCAATGGATATGGGGTTCAGTTCCACGCGTTTGCGCACAGAGTTGGAAAGCGCGTTGGTGCACAGCCGGGCAAAACGGTCATTGACGATTTCGAGCACGGGCATGCGCCCGCGTATGATGCGGTCCTGATTGGCAAGGTCAAAGGCCACTATGCCGGAATCGTCCTCCGGCACTTCAACCTCGCTTTCGATTTCGCCGCCTGAAAGCCCGCGCAGCAGGGCATCCACTTCATCTTGCGCCAAAACTTTGTTCATGCCAGCCTCGACAAACATCCTGTGATGGTTCTTGGTATTCTTCGTCAGCAAGAGCAACCATGCAAGAAAAAGGCCATTTTGACAAGCTGTGGAATGCGTCCACAGGGCGGCGGGCCGTTCATACATGCCCTTTTTCTTGCCAACCACGGCCCCTTGAGGCAGTCTACAGCCGGAGCAAAGCCCATGCTGTTACGAATATTTTCTGCCGCCTCCGGCAAGGCTAACCCTGTGGAAGGTGCATCCGTACCGCTTTTGGAACTTGCGGCTGCACCGGGCGACAGTCTTTCGCGGGCCATCTGGCTTTCGGGGCTGCTGCCCCCCCTGCCGCTATGTGGAGGGCTTGGCCGCTGCGGGCGCTGCCGGGTGCGTTTTTCCAGTCCTGTGCCGCCCCTGCCTGCTGAGGCGGAGGTTTTTTCCGTATGGGAACTGGAACAGGGCTGGCGGCTGGCCTGCCGCCGTCAAGTGCCTGACGCCGCGCAACTGGATATTGCCCTGCCGCCGGAAAATCTTGCAGGGCATGCGGAACTTCCGGTCAGGCCGGACGGGGAGTACCCGCAGCCCGCGTCTGCACCCACAGGCGAAGGTGCACTTCCGGCGTTCCCGGCAGGGCTTGTCCCTTTGGCGCTGGCCGTGGACCTTGGGACCACATCCGTGTACTGGCGGGCCGTGCGCCTGCCAGAAGCATGCCGAAAAAGCGATGCTTGCGGCCAGGCTCGCAATGGCCTGCCTGTCAGGGGTTGCGTGCCTGCCCGGTCTGCTCCGTGCGGCATTGCTGCCGGAGAGTACAGCGGTGCGCCGGAGGTTATGGGGCAGGGGCATTTTCTGAATCCGCAGGCCGGGGCCGGGGCTGATGTCATGTCCCGTCTGGCCGTGGCGAGGCACGAGCCGGGGCGCGCCGTGCTGTCCCGTCTTGCCCGGCAGAGCCTGCTGCGGGTGGCGGACTCGCTTGAGCGCGGTGGCATGGGCCGTGTAGAGCGTTTGTGCGTGGCGGCCAATACGGCCATGACGGATATTTTTCTCGACCGCCCGGTGGAGGGCCTTTGTGCAGCGCCCTACCGCCTTGAGCATCAAGGGCATGAATGGGCGGACGTGCCGGGCTTTCCCCCCGTGTATATTCCCCCCTTGCCCGCGCCCTTTGCCGGGGGCGATGTGAGCGCGGGGCTGGCGGCCCTGCTTGCCGCTGATGTGCCGCGTCCTTTTGTGCTGGCAGACCTTGGCACCAACGGCGAACTGGCCCTGATGGACGAGGCTGGCGGCCTCTTGCTTGCCAGCGTGCCTCTTGGCCCGGCCCTTGAAGGTATTGGCCCGCAGTGCGGGCAGCTTGCCGGGCCGGGGGTGATCACGGATTTCAGCCTGGCGCCCACCGGGCTTGAAGCGCATTTCTTTATGCCGGAGCCGCATGCCGCAGCAAAGCCGGGGCCTGTGCCGGATGCTATGCCGGATACCGTGTGGGGGACAGTGCCACATGGCGGGCATTGTCCTTGTCCGGCCTGCCAGACTGCGACTGGCGAAACCGAACGACGCGATCCGGCGGAAGGGGCCTTGCCCCCGGTGCGCGGCATCAGCGCCACGGGCTATGTGTCTTTGCTGGCGGTGCTGCTGCGTGTCGGTCTGTTGCGCGAAGATGGAGCGTTTGTGCCGGACCCGGCCATGCCGCTGGCCCGCAGGCTGGCCGTTGCGCTGGAGGCCGGAAACGGAAGCGGCGGGGCGCGTTTGCGCCTGCCTTACGGACAGTGGCTGTGCGCCGCGGATGTGGAGGAACTGCTCAAGGTAAAGGCGGCCTTTGCCCTGGCTCTTGAGAGTCTGCTCGCAGCGGCGGGGCTTGCCCCGCAGGACGTAAGCTCCCTGTGTCTGGCCGGCGCCCTTGGCGAACATGTGCGGGCGCATGACCTGCAAACTATTGGTTTAATTTCGCCAGCCCTGGCGCCGCGCCTGCGCGCTGTGGGCAATGCCTCACTTGACGGCGCGGCGCTTCTGGCCGTGCACCCGCGTCATCGTGAGGAACTGGCCCGGCTCTGCGCCCGGGCCAACGTGCTTTCTCTTGTAGACGAAAAGAATTTTCACCAGAACTATTTGCGCCACATGCGCTTCGGAGCATAAATGTCTGATCAGAGCAAAAAGGATTCCCGGCCTCCCCGTCCGCAGCAGGACGAAAAAACGCGCGGCAGAGGCGACAGGCCGTCCCGTCCCGGAAAACCCGCAGGAGCCGGGGCGGATAAGGCGGAGCGGCGCAGACCGGGCAAGGACAAAACCGGCGGCCGCAGCGATCAGGGCAGCCACGGCGATACGGCGGGCAATGGCCGCTCCCGGGGCGGCAGACCTGCCGGTCCGGAGAAGGGCGGTACGTCCCGCGGTGCCGGAGCGGACAAAAAACGCGCCGAAAGACCGGCTCCCGGCGGCAAACCCGGCGAGGCCGGGCGTGACGGGCGTGGTCGGCCGGGCCACAAAGGGCCGGATGATAATCGTTCTGGCGGCAGGGGGGCGGCCAGGCCTTCCGGCAAGAGCAGGCAGGAGCACACGCCCGGGCGTGGCCTGCGTGATGCCCGCGAAATTCGTGCCCCGCGTCGCGACGGCGCATACGGAACCGCATGGCAGGGAGCCGAGGCCCTGTTTCCGCCTTTGATGGAAGAAGCGCGTCATATCCTTGAGCAACTGCCGCAGGCCCTGTCGCGCGTGTGGCCTTTGAGCAAGGCGCACCGCCGGACCCTGCCTGACGACGTGGCCCGTCTTTCACGCCTGCTTACCACCGAGCGCGCCGCGCTGGACCGTCCGTACTGGAGTTCTCCGGCATTCGTCAGCGCTTATCTGTATTATTTTCTGCCCTGGAATCTCGTGCGGCTCACCCGGCTGCTGTCGGCCATGCCGCTGCCCGACCCGCATCTTGCCGCGCCGCAGGGCGGCAAGGCGCTGCTGCTGGACGTGGGTTCAGGCCCGTTGACGCTGCCCCTGGCCTTGTGGCTGGCCCGGCCCCAATGGCGTCAAGCCCCCATTCAGGTGCTGGCGCTGGACAATTCGTCGCAGCCGCTGGATCTGGGCCGCGCCCTGCTTGAAGAGCTGGCCGGACTTACCTTTCATGAGCCGTGGGCCGTGCAGGTGGCCCGGGGCCAGATGGAGCATGCTGCCCGGCATGCCGCACCCCTGCTTGCCGGGGGGGGGGCTCGGCCCTGGCTGGTCAGTGCGGCCAATGTGCTTAATGAGCTGCGCTTCGGCAAGCGCAGCGGGCGGGGAAGTTCCCTTGAAGAGCGGCTCGGCCTGCTGGACGACGACGCGCCGGATGACTTCGGCAGTGCCGACGATGTGGAAGATATGGGCGATGACGGATTTTCAGGGGGCAGCCACATGCTGCGGCCTGGCCGTGCACGCGGGCGCGAGGCTGCTGATGGCGAGCGGCCTGAAGACTGCCGCCAGGAAAAACTGGTGCGCTTTCTGGACTCTCTGGCACCCCTGTTCCACAGCCGTTACGCGGCCCCGCAAGGCCCGGCCCTGCTTTTTGTGGAGCCGGGTACGCGCCTCGGCGGCTCCACCATCATGGATCTGCGGCAGCTTGCTGTGGAAGGCGGGCTTACGGCGCTGGCCCCTTGCCCTCATCAGGCAGCCTGCCCGCTGTCCGGTGGTCAGGGCGGGCGTACCTGGTGTCACTTCACTTTTGGCAGCGAAGGTGCGCCGCGCTGGCTTGAAGGGCTTTCTGCGGATTCCGGTCTTGCCAAGAGCGGCCTGAGCCTGGCGCCCCTGCTGCTTGCACCCGTACCCCCGGCAGAAGCCGCCCGCATGGCTCCTGAAGGGCCGCACGGGCATGGCCGGCCGCCGCGCTCGGGCGTCATGAAAGCCCGTGTGCTCACGGCCCCCTTTGCGGTCCCCGGTCTGGCGGGGCGGGGACGCTACGCCTGTTCAGCCTGCGGCCTTTTGCTGCTGGAAGATGCCGACGGGCTGCCCTCCGGGCATATGCTTGACGTGAACGTGCCCCCGGATGCGGCGCGCGATGCCAAAAGCGGCGCACGCATTGTGCGGCGGCCCGGCACCTCTTCTTCGGTGCAAGCTCCCCGGCGTGGGCAGGGGCGTAATGAAAGAGGTGGCAGATAGACTGGCCCCAGGTGTTGCAAGACTAAAAAAATGTCTTCTCAACGCATGCAGGCCGCCTTTTATGGCGTGCAACCGTGCATGCGTACAGCGCCGGCCACTGTGGCGAGGGGGCTGCCCGCGCCGCCGTCCGTCCAGTGGGCCAGGGCCGTTGCAAGGCAAGGTTGCGTCAACTTTTGATATTTACGGTTTGTCGTGCCTGCCCGTCTTTACCGCCCCGCGTACCGCCGTATGGAACGCGGGGCGGATTTTTGTCAAGCGTTGCTTAATGGTATGTTTTATCGTTATAAAAAATAATAAAAACCAAATAGTTATCACAATGTCATGCTTTGACGGCTTTTATTTGTTCCGTAAGCGTGTATAGTGGCTTTTGGCCCGCAGGGCCGTTTTCACTCATTGTAACTTCAAGAAAAGGTTACTGCTCCCATGCTTGCAATGCCCAAAAATCTGCCCCATCCGCAACTGAAGCCCAATACCGAAGTTGTTTTGCAAAAGCGCTATCTGCGTAAAAATCTGGACGGCAAAATCATCGAAGCGCCGCGCGATCTTTTCTGGCGCGTGGCCGCCGCTATTGCAGCCCAGGAAGAAAACTATAAAAATTCGAGCCGTACGCCGAACCAACTGGCCCGTGATTTTTACGACCTCATGACCAGCTGGAAATTTCTGCCCAATTCGCCCACCCTCATGAATGCCGGTACGGAACTGGGGCAGCTTTCGGCCTGCTTTGTGCTGCCCGTGGGCGACTCCATTGAAGAAATTTTTGACGCCGTCAAATACGCCGCCATGATACACAAGTCCGGCGGTGGTACGGGCTTTTCCTTTTCCCGCCTGCGGCCCAAAGATAGCCGCGTAGGCTCCACCGGGGGCGTGGCGTCCGGCCCGGTATCCTTTTTGCGCATCTTTAATACCGCCACTGAACAGATAAAGCAGGGCGGCACACGGCGCGGGGCCAATATGGGCATTCTGCGGGTGGATCATCCGGACATTCTGGAATTCATCCGGGCCAAGGAAAAAGAGGGAGAGTTCAATAACTTCAATCTTTCCGTCGGATTGACAGAATCTTTCATGCAGGCCGTGGAAAACGACGAGCAGTATGACCTTGTTTCGCCCAATAACGGCGAAGTCATGAAGCGTCTGCCCGCGCGTGATGTTTTTGACCTTCTGGTGCGTAAGGCGTGGCAGTCCGGCGATCCGGGTATTGTTTTTCTGGACCGCATCAATCGCGACAATCCCACGCCTGATCAAGGCGAGATCGAATCCACCAACCCTTGCGGCGAACAGCCGCTTTTGCCCTTTGAGGCGTGCAATCTGGGGTCCATCAATCTTTCGTGCTTTCATGTGCCGGGGCATGAGAACAGTGCTGACCCCGCTGCGGGCATTGATTGGGACGAACTGCGCCGCGTGGTGCATCTGTCTGTGCGTTTTCTTGACAACGTCATCGATGCTTCGCGTTTTCCGCTTGACCGCATTGGCGAAACTGTACGCAAAAACCGCAAGATCGGTCTGGGCGTTATGGGCTTTGCGGACCTGCTCTTTCAGCTCGGCGTGCCCTATGACTCGCAGCAGGGCCTTGATCTTGGCGAGCGCATCATGGCCTTTGTGCAGGAAGAAGGGCACAGGGCATCGGCGGAACTGGCTCTGGAGCGCGGGCCTTTCCCGGCCTACGGATCTTCTGTGTTTGCCCGCAAGAAACTCGGGCCTTACCGCAACGCCACGGTAACCACCATTGCGCCCACGGGTACGTTGTCGATCATCGCGGGGTGCTCGTCCGGCGTGGAGCCGCTTTTTGCCCTTTGCTTTACCCGTAATATTCTGGACGGCGAGCGCCTGGTGGAGATCAATCCGCATTTTGAGGCAGCGCTGGAATCCGGAGGCCTGTTCAGCCATGAGTTGATGGATGCCGTAGTAGCCAAAGGCTCCATTCAGGATATGGGCTATCTGCCTGCCCCGCTGCGCAAGACTTTTGTGACCGCTATGGATATTGCGCCCCAGTGGCATCTGCGCATGCAGGCGGCCTTTCAGCGGCATACGGACAATGCCGTGTCCAAAACCGTCAACCTGTCCAACAGCGCAACAGAGCAGGACATCCGCGAGATTTACTGGCTGGCCTATCAGGAAGGCTGCAAGGGCGTCACCGTGTACCGCGACGGCTGCAAGAGCATTCAGGTGCTGGCTACCGGCGAAGGGCAGAAAAAAATGGACAGCGGCTCCGCTGAAGTGGCGGGCGGCAGTGCCCAGAACGGGCATGCGCCCGAGCATGCAGACCATCGGGCTGGCGCGCATGCGGTTGCGGCAGACGGCCCCATTGCCGCTGTGCCGTCACTGGTGCGCAAGCGGCCGGATGAGGTTCAGGGCTTCACCCGCAAGGTGCAGACGGGCCTTGGGGCCATGTATCTTACGGTGAACGAGGTGGACGGCAGACCTTTTGAAGTGTTCGCCACCATCGGCAAGTCCGGGCGTTCCATCACGGCCAAGGCAGAGGCCATCGGGCGGCTCGTGTCCCTTGCGCTGCGCTCCGGCGTGCATGTGCGTGACGTGGTGGCGCAGATCAAGGGCATCGGCGGCGAGCATCCTGTATTTCGGGGCAAGGGGCTGCTGCTGTCCATACCCGATGCCATCGCCTGGGTGCTGGAGCAGCGCTATCTCAAGGACGAAGTGGTGGATACAGTCAGTGATATTGCCGTCAGCCGTTGCCCGGACTGTGGCGAAAAGCTGGTGTTTCAGGAAGGCTGCCTCATTTGCCCGGCCTGTGGCTTTTCCCGCTGCGGCTAGAGCAGTTTAATTTTTAGATTGCTCTGACGGCTGCGTGAGCAGACGTTCACTACAGAGGCGTAAGTGCAGCTTGTCTGCGCGGTTAAACGCCGAGGTAAGCGTGTTTTAACCTTTGAGAGTATATGTTCTCAAAGGTATCTGCTCTAGATGTAGTGTTCCAATAGGTTGTTCACCCTCCCCCAAGTCGGTAAAGCTGGAGTTAACAGACAACAGCAAACCGATCGAGGGAGAAGGTGAACAGCCATAAGAATGCCAAACTGACCGCAAGAGGTCGAGAAGAAATGATACAGCGGATGCTGGACAATCCTGCCGCTACGGTGGCGGCAGGATTTGGAGTAAGCCTGCGAACCGCCAGAAAATGGATGAAGCGATACCGTGAAGGAGGTCTTGCTTCTTTAGCAGACGCCTCTTCCCGGCCTCGACATTGCAGAAATCGGCTGACGGAGCTGGACGTTTCCAGAATTTTTGAGTTGCGGAAAAAGCGACAGACTGGCGACGCAATCGCATTACGCCTTGGCCTGTGCCGCAGCACTGTGTTTCGTGCCTTGCGCAGACTCGGCTGCTCCCGGCTTTCTTCTTTGGAAGAAAAAGAGCCGGTACAGCGTTATCAATGGGCGAAGCCGGGGCAGATGCTTCATCTGGACATCAAGCGTCTCGGCAAGATTGATGGAGTTGGTCATAGGAAGACGGGGACACGGCAAGTCCGTCGGCATCGACCAGGTTGGGAATATTTACATGTATGTGTGGATGACGCTTCCAGGGCCGCGTATACGGCAGTACTGCCGGATGAAACGGCGGAATCTGCCATAGAGTTTTTGTGGTTTGCCATCGCGTGGTATGCTTCGCACGGCATCAAAGTAGAACGAATTCTGACGGACAATGGCGCTTGCTATAGGTCTTGGAAATTTCGAGACGCTTGCCGTGAGTTTGGAATAACGCATAAACGCACACGGCCTTATAGACCACAAACCAACGGCAAGGCAGAACGCTTCATTCGAACAGCATTGAATGAGTGGGCATACGCCGAAACGTATACCCACTCATGGAAAAGAACAGCTTATCTGTCGATATGGACGCATCGGTATAATTTCTTGCGACCACACTCGGCTCTTGGCAGAAAACCTCCAGCTTCAAGGCTAGGAGGGTGAACAACGTGTTGACACTCTACATCTAGAGTGATGCTGCTTTGAAACAGCCCTGATGCCTGCGTGAGCAGATATTCGCCGTTCAGGCGTAAACCGGCTTCAGCCGCAAGCCCCCCGGTACCGGCTGAAGCCGGCAGCGCTGTGCCTTGGCGGCGTTGCGCGCCGTAGGAGCGTCTTGAACCTTTGGAATGCATGTTTAGGTCAAAGGTTCTGAAGGAATTGCATGAAGTGGATAACCCATCAGGCCACGGCCGTGGCCGCTGCCCTGGCATTGCACCTGCCTGCCGCCGGAGTGGCGGCAGCCTGTGCCGGAGCCGTATTGCCCGATGTGCTGGATCAGCGCATGGCGGGGCTGGCCCCCACCAGACGGGGAAGACAGAGAATATTCAATGCCGTGCACCGGGGCATTACACACTGGTTTGGCTGGTGGCTGGGCCTGTGCGTGGCTGCCTTTGTTTTGCCGGCGGCCGAGCTTGGCCCCATAGGGCGTGATGTGTTGCTGGGCCTGGGATTTGGCGGCTTAAGCCATGTGGCTCTGGACATGCTGACGCCTTCCGGGGTTCCGCTGACGCCGTTTTCACGCCGCAACAGGGTTTCGCTCAGGCTCTGTTCCACCGGCAGCCTTGGTGAATACTGTTTTCTGGCCTGTGTGGTCGGGCTGACGTGGTGGTTTTACGGCGAAGACCTGCTGCACATGACACGGCACCTCGGCCGTATGAAAATTTTGTAGACTGCACTGACAGTGTTGCCCGCCGGACATCCGGGCGCGGCGAACGCGCGGCCCTGCCGTGACCGTTCGCCGCGTTTTTTATTGTACGCACCCTGAGCACATCTGGCATGGGGGATATTTTTACCTACCATGTATGAGTATATTAAGGGATGTTGTGTTTTTTAAAGCACAGCAGTACCATTGTTGGCATGTGAGGTTATATGGAGGAGTCTGACTTACGTAACTAGCAAAATTATTTGCTTTCTGTAAGGGCTTACGCATGTTTTTGCGTCAAGATCGATCAGGAGTATCAGTTATGTTTGAATCGGACATCAAAAAAATGCTGGCTTCAGTAGATGTGGAGATTGGTGGATCCCGCCCGTGGGATATTCAGGTTCATAACACTAAACTTTACAGCCGTGTCCTGTGTTTCGCCAACCTGGGTCTGGGTGAGGCGTATATGGAAGGCTGGTGGAACTGCACGGCCCTTGACCAGTTTTTTTACCGTGTGCTGCGGGGTGGTCTGGAAAAGCGTTTCCGTTTTACCCTGCCTGTTCTGCTGGAGGTTCTTGCCTATTCATTCCGCAATCTGCAAAGCCCTGAGCGGGCGCGTATGGTGGCGGTGCACCACTATGATTTCGGCAATGACGTTTTTGAGGCCATGCTTGATCCGGCCATGCAGTACAGCTGCGGTTACTGGGAAAATGCCACGAATCTGGAGGAAGCACAGCGGCAGAAGATGGATATGATCTGCCGCAAGCTACAGTTGCAGCCGGGTATGAACGTGCTGGACATCGGTTGCGGCTGGGGCGGGCTTGGACGCTACATGGCGCGGGAATACGGCGTACGGGTCACTGGAGTGACGGTTTCCGAGGCACAGGCACGTTATGCACGAGAACACGGCGAAGGCGAGGACCTCCGCTGGCTGTTGCAGGACTACCGTACGCTTTCCGGCACGTTTGACCGTATTGTTTCTGTGGGCATGTTCGAGCATGTGGGGCGCAAGAACTATGCTGTTTATATGGACACCGTTCGCCGTCTTCTGGCAGAAGACGGCCTTTTTTTACTGCACACCATAGGAGGGAACAAGGCGCGCCGTTGCGTGGACCCCTGGATTGAAAAATACATCTTCAAAAACGGCATCCTGCCCAGCATCCATCTGGTCGGCAACTGTGTTGAAGGCCGTATGGTGATGGAAGACTGGGAAAATTTCGGCGCGTATTATGATAAGACCCTCATGTGTTGGGCCGAAAATTTCGCCCGGGGCAGAAAAGAGGGGAGATTCCAGTGCAGCGAGGCACAGAGCCGCATGTTTCTGTACTATCTGTTAAGCTGCGCCGGGGCTTTCCGCGCCCGTGACCTTCAGTTATGGCAGATCGTCCTTTCGCCAAGAGGTGTTGAAGGGGGATATAGACGGCCGAAGATATAATACAGCCATGCCCGCCCTTGCCTTGCAGCAGGTAGGGCGTTATGGCTTCTGCTGCACGCCGTGACGCATGTTGTACGGCGCCCGTTTTATCCTTCAGAGAGAGCGCCGTGGACCGCATTCTTATCTTCAAGCTGACGCTTACCCCACTGCTTGTGCTTGCCTGTATGCTCATCACCCGGCGCTGGGGAACCTTTGCCGGAGGAGTGGCGGCAGGGCTGCCGGTGGTGTCCGGTTCGCTTTCTTTTTTTCTTACCCTTGAACAGGGCGCGGCCTTTTCTGCCCAGGCATCATATAATACCCTGCTCGGCATTGATGCCAACGGTCTGGCAGCCGTGGCCTACCCCTGGTTGGCCGTGCTTGGTGTGCCCTGGTATCTGGCGATTGTGCTTTCGTTGGGCATCTATTTTCTGGGCGGCTGGTTTGTGCAGTTTTTGCCGCACTGGCCCCTGGGCGCGGTGGGGCTTTCCCTGCTTTCGCCTTTGCTTGTGCTGGTCTGCCTGCCCCGGCAGAAGGCCCGAGCCGTGCCGCAGCCGCAGTCGCATCGCTGGCTCATGCCTGTGCAGATGGTTTTTGGCTCGCTGCTGGTCTACGTGGTCACTGGGGTGGCGCACTGGCTCGGGGCGGGCTGGAGCGGCATCCTTATGTTTTTTCCCGTTATGATCTGCGCCATGGTCCCTTTTATTCACGCCACCCAGGGACCTTGGGCCGTAGTGCGTGTGTACCGCGGGCTTATGGCGGGCTGGTTCGGCTGCATAGCTTTTTTTGCCATTGTCATGGCCCTTGTGGAAATTACGCCCTTGTGGCTCTGTTACGCTCTGGCCGTGGTCGCGGCCCTGGGAGCCGGTGCGGCTGTGAGTATTGTGCAAAAACGCAAAGCCGGAAATGCGGCATCCTGAAAGCGCGTAGAGTTGCAGCATGTTTGGCCGCAGAGCATGCTATGCCTGAAGGGCGCGCACGGGTTTGAGGGCAAGGCCTTGCGGCGGATTGGCGCAGGTGTGCCTTGTCTGGGTGTAATCGTCGGTTATTTGCAAGGTGAACTGCGGTAGCGCTGTTTACCTTATGAAAAAGTTTACATGGGCTAACGCTGCACGAGAGTGCAGCTCGCCGCAATACGGCGTGGATTCTGCCGGATATTGCAAGTTTGGGCAGAATAACCACGTTGAAATACTTCACATTCCAGCGTTAATCTGGACCAAAGAAATAAAAGGCGCGCACCGGAGTGCGCGCCTTCTGCTTGTTTGGGTGTGTTGTGGGAAGGGTTAGCCGAAGAACGCCTTGAGGTCGTCCTGCGGACTGGTGATGCCGCCGATGTTGAACTGTTCCACCAGCACCTTGGCCACGTTGGGCGAAAGGAAGGCGGGCAGCGTCGGTCCGAGGTGGATATTCTTCACGCCGAGGCTCAGCAGGGCCAGCAGCACGATAACGGCCTTCTGCTCGTACCAGGCGATATTGTAGACGATGGGCAGGTCGTTGACGTCCTCGAGGCCGAATACTTCCTTGAGCTTGAGGGCGATGACGGCCAGAGAGTAGGAGTCGTTGCACTGCCCGGCGTCCAGCACGCGCGGGATGCCGCCGATGTCGCCCAGATTGAGCTTGTTGTAGCGATATTTGGCGCAACCGGCGGTAAGGATGACCGTGTCTTTGGGCAGGCCTTCGGCAAAGTCGGTGTAGTAGCTGCGGGACTTGGCGCGGCCGTCGCAGCCGGCCATGACCACGAACTTTTTGATGGCGCCGGATTTGACCGCGTCAATCACCTTGTCGGCCAGGGCCAGTACCTGATTGTGCGCGAAGCCGCCGATGATTTCGCCGGATTCGATTTCCGTAGGCGCGGGACAGGTCTTGGCATGGGCGATGATGGCGCTGAAGTCCTTGTGTTCGCCGATTTCACCGGGGATATGCTTGCAGCCCGTAAAGCCCACGATGCCGGTGGTGTACACGCGGTCCTTGTAGCTGTCTTTGGGCGGCACAAGGCAGTTGGTGGTCAGCAGCACGGGGCCGTTAAAGCTTTCAAATTCTTCTTTCTGTTTCCACCATGCATTGCCGTAGTTGCCCTTGAAGTGCGCGTACTTCTTGAAGGCAGGGTAGTAATGGGCGGGCAGCATTTCAGAGTGGGTGTACACGTCAACGCCTGTGCCTTCGGTCTGCTTGAGCAGCATTTCAAGGTCGCGCAGGTCATGCCCGGAAATGAGGATGCCGGGATTGCTGCCCACGCCGATGTTGACCTTGGTAATTTCTGGGTGGCCGTAGGTGCCGGTATTGGCAGCATCCAGCAGGGCCATGGCCGATACGCCGAACTTGCCCGTTTCAAGGGTCAGGGCCACAAGGTCGGCCACGCTCAGGCTGTCATCCAGGGTTTTGGCAAGGGCTTCCTGCATGAAGGCGTCAAGGCTGTTTTCATGCTTGCCAAGCACATCCGCATGTTTGGCGTAGGCCGCCATGCCCTTGAGCCCAAAGGTGATGAGCCAGCGCAGGGAGCGCACATCATCATCGGTGGTGGCCATAACGCCTACGGTTCCGGCCTTGGCCAGCATGGCGGACTTTTCGGATGCTTCCCACAAGGCTGCATCGCTGAGGCCGCTCTTGTCGGTAAGGGACGCGGCCAGTTCCTTTTTGGCGGCACAGGTCATGCGCACACGCTCGGCAAGGATGTCGTCGTCAAAGTTGGCATTGGTGATGGTGGCAAACAGGTTGCCGGTAACCAGGCGGTCTATCCTGTGGTCAACGGCCTTGCCTTCGGCGCGCAGGCGCGTGGCGATCTGGCCGAGGCCCTTGGTCACATAGATCAGCGCGTCCTGAAGGGCGGCTGTTTCAGGCTTTTTGCCGCACACGCCTACCTGGGTGCAGCCTTTGTTACCCACGGTTTCCTGGCACTGGTAGCAGAACATGGCATTACTCATGGTGTCTTGTCCTTATATGGCTCCGTTGCGGCGGAGGCTTGGGTGAAACCCGCAGCGGGCGGGCATCGGGGATGAAAAAATGTTTACGGTATGAAAGCTGTCCGGGCCGCTTTTGTGCCGCCGGTGGGCGGGCTGGCGTTACTCCGGCGGAAAAATGACAACCAGCAGCATCTTGAAGCGCTCCACAGCGCTGACGGAATGGGGCTGCCCTGCGGGCATGATGATGGACTCTCCGGCCTTGAGGGGGCTGGTCTGTCCGTTGATGGTCACTTGCCCCTGTCCTTCAAGGGCCAGCACAAAGGCGTCGCCCGTGGAGGTGTGGGCGCTGATTTTTTCGCCCTTGTCAAAGGCGAAAAGGGTTATACCCACGGCATCATTCTGAACAAGCGTCTTGCTGGCTACCTGGCCCGGCTGGCAATCCACCTGCGCGGCCAGGGGCAGCGCGGTGGCGTAATCCAGATTCTTGAGCAGGCGTTGCATGGTTCCCTCCTTGCTTTTGATGATTCCTGTATACCAAGGGGGAGTGTGGACGTCCGTAACAATTGTTACGGAACAGAATAATCGTAAAATTCTTTCAGGCGGTCGGGATGAGGCAGGGAGATGTTTTTTCCGTTGATGTGCAGCAGGCCTTCATCACGCATGGCTGCCAGCTCGCGTGAAAGCGAGGGCCGCGTGACGCCCAGAAAGTCGGCCATCTGTTCACGGTTCATGAGCAGATTCAGCGAGCCGTCAGGGTTGCGGTGCTCAAGCAGTAAAGAGGCGATCTTGCGACGCAGGCTGCCCGATGAAAGCAGTGATACGCGGCGCGTCAGAAAAAAAGCCTTGCGGGCGAATACCGAAAGCATGTTGCGTATGATCTGTGCATGCATGCTGCAGCGTTTTTCGCAGGTGGAATAGAAAAATTTTGCCGGTATGGCCAGCACGCGCACGGGGCTTTCGGCCTGGACGCTACAGCCATAGCTGGCCTGATCAAGAAAAACATAGACTTCGCCGAAGAGGTCGCCGGGGCGGTCAATACGGGCCATCACGGCGCGTCTGCCGTCGGCGCTGTCACGGCCTACGGAAACGGCGCCTTCCAGCAGGACAAAAAGCCGGGTGGGGGCGTCTGTTTCGCAGAAAACCATGCCCCCTTTGCCGTATTTTTCTTCCACCGCGCCGCTGCACCCCAGGCAAAGCTTTGCCTCATCCGGGCTCATGTGGGCGAAAAGATCGCAGCTTTTCAGGGCCTGATTCATGCGTTCTTCCAGCGTCAGGGGTGGAGAAGCCGCCGGAAATGTTGCCGGGCGGCAGTGCCGTCCAGAGCAGTATACATAAAAACGGCAACAATGCCTATGAGGGGCTGCTTCCAAATACGCAATATCTGAAAACAGCCCCAGGGAATTTCTGTTACAGGGTCGGCAGCCCCAGCAGCACCCGGGCAGATACCGCCACCTGCATGAGCACCTGCGAGATGTCCTTGACGGCCTGCATGCTTTTGGATTCCACCTTGGGCAGCACCAGTATCTGGTCGCCGGGGGAGATGTCGCCCCCGCCCTGAGTTACAGAACCGTTCTGGTGCATGACAAGAATCTTGCCGCTGTCTGCGCGGCTGGTCAGGCCGCCTGCACCCTTGATATAGTCGTCGGCATCCTTCTTTTTGCCCCAGAGCATGGCCTGCGGAACCATAACCTCGCCGCTTACCAGTACCACATCGCTCTTGGTGGGGATAACGATGACATCGCCCTCTTCAAGGCTCAGATCTGCCTTGTCCGGGCCGCCGTCCAGCACCACCACTCCTTCCGGTTCGACAGCCTTGGCGCGCTCCACGAACTTGGACACCATTTCGGCTTCCTTGGCGCGTATCTGCGCTTCCTCGGTACTGGCCGACGAGGCGGTAAGGGCTGTTTCTTCAAGACGGCGCAGGGAATCGGCAATGGCCTTTTTTTGTCTGGCAGCCACGCTTTTGCGCTTGATGTACATGGCTTCAAGGTTGGCGCGTTCCGGTTCCACGGCGATGAAGTTTTTCACGTCCCGAAGGCGCGCGCCCTGACGCACGGGAAAGCGTGAAGCCCCGCGCACCGCTCCCTGCACTTCAATCATGATGGTATTGCCCGGCGCATCGGCGATAAACTGCACCTTGTCGCCGTCTTCAAGCTGCAGGGCACGCAGATCCTTGAGGGGCAGGTAGGTGCTGTACGGCGCGCCGTTGCGGGTTCCGTTCAGGGCTATGTGCGAAGCGCGCCCCTCGGGGTCGGCCAGGTCCATAAGTGCGGTTCCGGTGGCCTGCCCCTTGGGAAACTCAAAGAGCGCGGGATTGCGGACCGCCCCGGTGGCCGTGATGGTGGGGCCTTTTTCGCCCACCACAAGGGTGTCGCCTTCCTGCACGCGCACGGCGGGCAGCACGCCCTTGCGGGCAAAGGGATAGAGGTCGAGGCTGGTGACGGTTGTGCCGTCACGCATGAGGCGGATGTCGCGGTAGCTGCCGCGCACCGGGTCAAGCCCGCCCGCCTTGTCCAGAAAGCTGAGCAGGGGGTCGCTGGGGCCGCCGGTATAGCGTCCCGGACGGCTTACGCCGCCCGTTACAAAAACGGATACGGGGCGCGCGTCCAGTGGCGCTGCGTAAATCTGCACATCAGCATGCCCGTTGGCGGCCAGTTTGCTGCGCAGGGCATCGGCCAGCTTGTCGTAGGCCAGGCCGGCCACGGGCATGTCGCCCACTTCGGGCAGGTTCATATGCCCGTCCGGCCCTACTGCGAGGGTGCGGTCCACATTGAGGTCGCCGCCCCACAGGCGCACCACCACACGGTCGCCGGGCGCAATGACCGCGCCTTCCTTGTTCTGGGCAAAGTTGCCCTGAAAAAGGTTGGCCGCATAGGGTTGTACAGTGTCGGCGGCATGGGCGGAGCCGCAAAGAGCCAGCAGCGCCAGAACGGCAAGAAGATATTTTTGTTGCAGCATGGTGTTTCAAAGTATGCGACGCGCGGTCTCGCGGCTGTGCCGCGCCGCGCGCCTGCTATGGTTTCGGAAGTTGGCCCCGTGCAATTACGGTTTGGAAATGCCCTGGCCCCATACTCTGGGGGCCATGGTCCAGCGGCCCTGGTCATCCTGGCAGATGACGACCACTTCGGCCTCTTTCTGCCCGGCCAGCACCGTGCCGCGCTTGCAGTTTTCGCCTTTGGCCGAAGTAAAGACTTCATCAACGCTTACATTAACACCCTGCCCGAACTGCACATCGTCCAGCACGGTGGTCTGGCCGGGGGTGGAAATGATCATGAAGCTTTCCACGGGCCCCGGGGGTGTTTCTTCCCTTTGCGGGGCTTCGCCAAGGCCGCATGCGGCCAGAGGCAGGACAAGAAGGAGGGCGGCTGCCAAGGCCGCCAGACGGCTGATGCGCGATGCGCGCGCGGGACAGAAAGCTGTGTTCATGCTGGCTCCTGGCGGGGGTAAACCGTAGCGCCATCATTGTCTGACGTGGTTGCGGTACAGTAGTTCTTCTCCCCTCCATCTCGCAGAGAATGTCTGCTCTGTCAATTGTTGCCGCTGCTGTCACAGGGTGTAAAAGTCACGCTTTTTGCTAAAATAGGGAAAATAAAAATCAAATGCGTGAGATTACGTCAAGTTATCATGACCACACTTTATAAATCCTGAATTTTATTTTGCATTTAGTTGTGGGAATGTTACGCTAAGCACAATCTGGGTATCAGGTCATGCATCATCCGAGGAGCAACCATGGCGGAACTTTGTATGAAGGTCATACACGTTCATGATGCGGTAGGTAGTGTTCTTTGTCACGATATAACCAGAATTGTTCCCGGCGAGAGCAAGGGACCGGTATTTCGCAAAGGGCACATTGTGCGGCCCGAAGATATCAAGGTGCTGCTCGAAACAGGCAAGGAGCATCTTTATGTTTTTGAACCGCTTGCCGGAATGGTACACGAAAATGACGCCGCCGCCCGCATCGTGGCCGCGGTCGTGGGGTCCAACCTCGTGCCCGGTGATCCCAAAGAAGGGCGTATCGACCTTGTAGCCGCCTGTGACGGCCTGTTGCGGGTAGACGTGCCAGCCCTGAACAGGATCAACGGCTTGGGCGAGATCACCATGGCCACCCTGCACGGCATGCAGTTCGTGACAAAAGGGCGCGCTGTGGCGGGTACGCGGGTGGTTCCCCTTATGATCGGCGAGGACAAGCTGCGATGTCTTGAAGCTGCGGTAAGCCGGCCCGTCATTGAGGTGCTGCCTCTTGCGCGCGCCAGAGTGGGCGTGGTGACCACGGGTAGCGAGGTATACTACGGGCGCATCCGTGACGCCTTCGGCCCGGTGCTGCGTAAAAAATTTGCCGCGCTGGGCAGTTCCGTCATGGGGCAGACCCTGACCAGCGACGAAGTGAGCATGACTGCCTCGGCCATTGCGGATTTTTTGCATCAGGGCGCGGACATGATTGTGGTCACGGGTGGCATGTCTGTTGATCCTGACGACCGCACGCCTGCGGCCATACGCGCCTCAGGGGCGCAAATTCTCTGCTATGGCGCGCCGGTTTATCCGGGCGCCATGTTTCTTTTGGCCTATGCGGAAGGCCCCGGCGGCCGCGTGCCGGTACTGGGGCTGCCGGGTTGCGTCATGTACCACAAGGCCAGCATTTTTGACCTCATCGTGCCGCGTCTGCTGGCCGGGGTCGAAGTTACGGCTGAAGATGTCGCAGCTCTGGGACACGGCGGTTTTTGCGCCGGCTGCCCGGAGTGCGCTTATCCCGTTTGTCCGTTCGGCAAGTAGAGGTGTACCCGTACCGGTATCACAGTCAACGTGTCAGGATTCCCGCGGCGCCTTGCGGTGCGCGCAGGAAAATTGCGGCCTTGAGCGCGGATATCCCGCGTCGGCATATATCCAGGCACTTATCATTGCAAAGGAGTCGCGCATGGAAACCAAAACCCTCATAGTCAACGGCATGGCCCGGCGCCTGCTGGTCAGTCCCAATGATCTTCTGGTAGATGTGCTGCGCAGCCAGCTGCAGCTCACCAGCGTAAAGGTGGGCTGCGGCAAGGGCCAGTGCGGTGCATGCACGGTTATTCTGGATGGCAAGGTGGTGCGGGCCTGCATCATCAAAATGAGCCGGGTGGCTGAAAATGCTTCGGTAACCACACTTGAAGGCATCGGCGCTCCCGATTGTCTGCATCCGCTGCAGCATGCGTGGATCCAGCACGGCGCGGCACAATGCGGCTTCTGTACGCCCGGCTTCATTGTTTCGGCCAAGGCCCTGCTGGACGAAAATGTCGCTCCCAGCCGCGAAGATGTGCGCGACTGGTTCCAGAAGCATCACAACATCTGCCGCTGTACGGGCTACAAGCCCCTCGTGGACGCCGTCATGGACGCGGCCGCCATACTGCGCGGCGAAAAAACCGTTGAGGAAATCAGCTTCAAGATGCCTGCCGATGGCCGCATCTGGGGCAGCAGTATCCCGCGGCCCAGCGCCGTGGCCAAGGTGACGGGTCTGGCCGAGTTCGGCGCGGACGCCGCCCTGCGCATGCCTGAAAACACCCTGCATCTGGCTCTTGCCCAGGCCAGGGTATCGCATGCCCTTATCAAGGGTATTGATACGTCCGAAGCCGAAAAAATGCCCGGCGTGTACAAGGTGCTGACCCATAAGGATGTGAAGGGCAAAAACCGCATTACAGGGCTTATCACCTTCCCCACCAACAAGGGTGACGGCTGGGAACGGCCTATTCTTAATGACAGCAAGATATTCCAGTATGGCGATGCCCTCGCCATCGTTTGTGCCGATTCCGAGGCCAATGCCCGCGCCGCTGCCGAAAAGGTCAAGTTTGACCTGGAGCTTCTGCCAGAATACATGAGCGCCCCCGAAGCGATGGCTCCGGACGCCATTGAAATCCACCCCGGCACACCCAACGTCTATTACGACCAGCTTGAAGAAAAGGGCGAAGACACGGCCCCGTTCTTCAATGATCCTGCCAATGTGGTTGCCGAAGGCAGCTACTATACCCAGCGTCAGCCCCATCTGCCCATCGAGCCTGACGTGGGGTACGGCTATATCAACGAGCAGGGGCAGGTTGTCATCCACTCAAAATCTGTAGCCATTCATCTGCACGCCCTCATGATCGCTCCCGGTCTTGGTCTGGAATTCCCCAAGGACCTTGTGCTGGTGCAGAACACCACGGGCGGCACGTTCGGTTACAAGTTCAGCCCCACCATGGAAGCGCTGGTGGGCGTGGCCGTTATGGCTACCGGCCGTCCCTGCCACCTGCGCTATAACTACGAGCAGCAGCAGAACTACACCGGCAAACGTTCACCTTTCTGGACCACCATGCGCTATGCCGCTGACAGGCAGGGCAAGATTCTCGCTATGGAAACGGACTGGAGCGTGGACCACGGCCCCTACTCCGAATTCGGCGACCTGCTGACCCTGCGCGGCGCGCAGTATATCGGCGCGGGCTACGGTATTGCCAATATCCGCGGCACGGGCCGCACTGTGGCTACCAACCACTGCTGGGGCGCGGCCTTCCGGGGTTATGGCGCACCGGAGTCGGAATTCCCATCCGAAGTGCTCATGGACGAACTGGCCGAAAAACTCGGCATGGATCCCTTCGAGCTGCGCGCTCTCAACTGCTACAGAGAGGGCGACACCACTCCTTCGGGGCAGATTCCTGAAGTCATGAGTCTGCCGGAAATGTTTGATAAGATGCGTCCCTATTACGAAGAATCAAAAAAGCGCGTCAAAGAGCGTTCCACTGCCGAAATCAAGCGCGGTGTGGGTGTTGCCCTTGGTGTGTACGGTGCCGGTCTGGACGGGCCGGACACCTCCGAAGCCTGGGTGGAACTTAATGACGATGGCAGCGTGACCTTGGGCAACTCGTGGGAAGACCACGGGCAGGGCGCTGACGCAGGCAGCCTGGGTACGGCCCATGAAGCCCTGCGGCCCCTGGGCATCACGCCTGAAAACATCCATCTGGTCATGAACGACACCAGCAAGACCCCCAACTCCGGGCCTGCGGGCGGTTCACGTTCACAGGTGGTCACGGGTAACGCCATCCGCGTGGCCTGCGAAATGCTCATCGAGGGCATGCGCAAGCCCGGCGGCGGTTTCTTCACGCCTGCAGAAATGAAGGCCGAAGGTCGCCCCATGCGCTATGACGGCAAGTGGACCGCCCCGGCCAAGGATTGTGACGCCAAGGGGCAGGGTTCACCCTTTGCCTGCTACATGTACGGGCTTTTCCTCACCGAAGTGGCGGTGGAAGTGGCCACGGGCAAAGCCACGGTGGAAAAAATGGTCTGCGTGGCCGACATTGGCAAGATCTGCAACAAGCTTGTGGTGGACGGCCAGATTTACGGCGGCCTCGCCCAGGGTGTGGGGCTGGCCCTCAGTGAAGACTACGAAGACCTCAAGAAACACAGCACCATGGGTGGAGCGGGCATTCCCTCTATCAAGATGATTCCTGACGATATCGAGATCGTCTATGTGGAAACACCCCGCAAGGATGGCCCCTTCGGCGCTTCGGGCGTGGGCGAAATGCCCCTTACCGCGCCGCATGCGGCCATCATCAACGGCATCTACAATGCCTGCGGCGCGCGTGTCCGGCATCTGCCTGCGCGGCCCGAAAAGGTCTTGGAGGCCATGCCCAGGTAAGATAGGTGTAAGGTAAAAGCAATATGGGGGAGGAGACTTCAGTTGCCGGAGGGCGCTGCTTTCCGGCAACTGAAGAACCTCTTTCTCCTGTATTCCGCTCCCTGACTGTATCTTTTCTTGTGACGCGGGAGCGGTATCGCCGCATGCCGCGTCACATGTTTTTTTACGGTTGGTCCGGCCGCATTTGCAGTGAAACGGCATTGGCGCGGCCTGTCCGCAAAAGTTCGACCCCAGCGAGAAATGTCGTATGATGGATCAGAAGCGTCTGCATGAAATCGAAGCCCGCTGTACCCAGGAAAGCCCTGCGCGCTGCCGGGCGGCCTGCCCCTTTGATCTGGACGTGCGCCTTTTTATGGCTCGCATGGCCGAGGGCAAAACCGGTGAGGCCCGCAAGCTTCTGGAGCGCCATCTGCCTTTGCCCGGCATTATGGCGCGCATCTGCGATGCCCCGTGTGAAAATGTTTGTCTGCGGCGAGACCTTGGCGGCAGCGTGGCCATGCACGGCCTTGAGCTTGCCTGCATGCTGGCCGCAGGCCCGCAGAGCCGCCCCCTGCCCCTGCCGCCCAAGCGTTTTCACATGGCTGTGGTGGGTGCTGGCCTGGCGGGGCTTGCAGCGGCCTGGGACCTTTCCGGCAAGGCGTATCCTGTAACGGTTTTTCATGCAGGTACCCCCGGTCAGGCCCTGGCAGAGGCCTACCCGGCGCTTTATGGCAAGGGCGGGGCAGCTTGCGCCAAGGATTTTCTGGTTGAAGATATGGAAATGCTGGCCCGCAGGAAAGTGCAGTTCATCCCCGCAGAGCTTGACCAGGCCCTGCTGGCCAAGGCGGCAGCCGAGTATGAGGGGGTGCTGGTGGACGCCGGGGCCGTTCCGCATCTGGCCCCCCCCTGTGAAGGCCTGGATGCCGATATTCTGCACTGGCGGGACAATATCTGCTGCGCGGGCTGGCCCGACGTGACGCCCACGGGACACTGTTTTTTTTCTTCATCACAGCAGGCGGGGCAGGGGCGACGCGCGGCCCAGACACTGGAGCGTGTGGTGGCCGGTCTTTCTCTCACTGCTGCACGCGACAAGACTCAGGGCCCCTTGCATACAGATGTGAGCGGTATTGCTCCCGTGCCCCGCGTGGAACCGGCCGGAGCTGTCTACGCTGCGGAAGAAGCCGTGGCCGAGGCCACGCGCTGTTTGCAGTGCCAGTGCATGATCTGTGTGCGAGAATGTGTGTATTTGCAAAAATATAAAGGTTACCCAAGGGTTTATGCACGCCAGGTCCACAATAACGCCTCCATAGTCAAGGGCTTGCACACGGCCAATGCGCTTATTAACGGCTGCACGTTGTGCGGCCAGTGCGAGGAGCTTTGCCCGGAAAATTTCTCTATGGCCGAGCTGTGCCTGTCGGCCCGGCAGGACATGGTGGAAAACGGCTATATGCCGCCATCAGCACACGAATTTGCCCTGGAAGATATGGAAAATGCCTCCGGCCCGGAATGCTCCCTGGTTTTGCCCGATGCTTCCCTGCCGCCCGGCGTTGCCCCGGCCTGGCTGTTTTTTCCCGGCTGCCAGCTTGCAGCCTCACGCGGGGAACAGGTAGCGCGGGTATACGCTCTGTTGCGCGAAAAAATGGCTGCAAGCGTCACTCCCGGGGTGGCCCTGATGCTCTCGTGCTGCGGCATTCCAGCGCAATGGGCTGGCCGTGCCGCGCTTTTTGCCGAACATGTGGACAAGCTGCGCGCCGCGTGGGAAAGCCTTGGCAAGCCGCGCATCATGGCTGCCTGTTCATCCTGTCTTGCGGCACTGCGTCAGGCCCTGCCGGAAGCAGGGGCGCTGTCTTTGTGGGAAGTGCTGGACGGCATGGGACTGCCCGAGGGGCCGCCCGCCGCATCCGCAGCTCTGCCTGAGGTTTTTTCTATCCACGATCCCTGTACCGCGCGGTACGACGGGGCATGGCTTGCTGCTGTGCGCAGGCTGGCGACGCGTGCCGGAGCGCGTGTGGAAGAACCGCGCATTACGGGTGCGGCCACGGCCTGCTGTGGGTACGGCGGCCTCGTGTGGTGTGCCCAGCCCGGCCCGGCGGCGGAAATGGCGGCGCACCGCGCGGCGGAACTGCCCCATGCGGGCCTTGCCTCATGCATCATGTGCCGTGACAGGCTGGCGGCAGGCGGCAAGGAGTGCTGGCACCTGCTTGACCTGCTTGTACCCGGCAGTACCGGGGGGGATGGAGAAAAAAAAGGCCCGGGCCTGTCTGCCCGTCGCGCCAACCGGGCAGCCCTGCGCCGCCACCTGCTACGCGAGTGGCAGGGGCAGGGCGAGCCGGAGCCGGACAAGGGGCGCGTGCTTGTGACTGACGAAATGCTGGCCCGGCTGGAAGAGCGCCATATCCTGCTGGAGGATGTGGAGGCGGCCGTGGCCGGGGCAGAGGCCGCCGGACACCGGTTTGAAAATCTTGAAAACGGGCATGTGCTCGGCTCATGGCGGCCCCGGCAGGTGACCTTTTGGGTGGAGTACCAGCCGCATGGCGATGGTTTCATCCTGCACGATGCGTGGTGCCACCGTATGGTAGTGCCGGGTTCCGGCGGGCAGGAGGCGGCGGACGTGATTAACAGTCACCAGTGCTGCACAGACGGTCGACGCGGCGGACAGAACGGAGGACAGTCATGAGCATGGGACCCAGTTACGGGCCGGACGGCGGCCAGTGGGTGTGTGGTCGCTGCCGTGTGCCGCTGGAGCAGGGCAAGGTTCCGGTTTTTTATCTCAACAGCGCCTTTGACGTATTTTTGCCGCGTTGTCCGCAGTGCGGGCTGACCCTTGTGCCCAAGTCGCTGGCCGAGGGCAAGATGGCAGAGGTGGAAGCCCTGCTGGAAGACAAATGAGGGCCCTGTGGGAAAGCGAAAACTTTCGCCGTGCGACGGGTCATGCCTGGCGGCCTGGCGGGCTTGACCTGACCGCGCGGGGACTCATCCTGTGCCGGGAGCTTTGCGGCCTTTCGCCGGGGCATCTGGTGCTGGACCTTGGCTGTGGCCCGGGCGGAACCGTCAGACTTTTGCAGCAATCCGGCTATGACGTTCTGGGACTGGACAGGCAGGTGAACCATGCCGCTGCCTGCAAGAACGCCCTGGCGCAGGCGTCTGAAAACGGTCAGGACGGCTGGCGTTTTGCGCAGGCGGATATTGCCCGCCTGCCCCTGGCCGATGCCTGCGTTCAGGGCCTTGTGTGCGAATGCGTGCTTTCCCTGCTGCCGGACCCGGTGCAGGCCCTGCACGGTTGCCTGCGCGTGTTGCGCCCCGGCGGTGTGCTGCTGTTCAGCGATCTCACGCGGCGGGATGAGGGCGCTTGCGTTGCTTCCATCGAAGAGCCTGCCGCTGCGGCCAGATGCGCACGTGGTGCGTTTCTGTCCGGCCCGGGCGGTTCGGGGAAAGTATCCGTTTCGCCTGGCATGCCTGCTTCATCCGGTGTGTCCTGCTCATCCGTTTCATGTGACGCATACGGGGCATATGGAAAATCCTGTATGGACGGGGCGCGTAGCGTCTTGTTGTGGAATGCGTACCTGGGTGAAGCCGGCTTCCACGTTGTGCGGTATGAAGACCATAGCCGTGCACTGGTGGAACTGGCCGCCCGTATGCTCTGGTACGGCGGGGACGAGGCGGCCTGTATGCCGGATTTCGGCATTGGGGCTGGCGGTGTCGATGGTGTTTCTTCCGCATCTTTTCCCCGTTCCGCCGCCTCCGTTTCTTCCGCCGGCTGTGCCTGTTCTTTTTCCGGCAACGGGCGCAAGTTCGGCTATGGATTGTGGATAGCGCAAAAGGAGCAAGCATGAATCCAATGATGATGGAACTTCTGCCTCTGGTGCATGAGGGCTACTGTTGCAGTCAGTTGCTGGTGCTGCTCATGCTTCAGGTCCGCGACGAGGAAAATCCCGGCCTGGTGCGGGCTGTTCACGGCCTGTGCCACGGTATCGGGCAGTCCGACGGCCCCTGTGGTCTGCTTACGGGCGGAGCATGCGCACTGGCGTTGTCTGCGGGCAAGGGGGCGGCCCACGAAACGCCTCACCCCATGCTGGCGCCCCTGCTCAATGACTATGCCACCTGGTTTTATGAGCGCACCGGCCCTTACGGCGGCCAAAGCTGCGGACAGGTGGCCGCAGGGCTTGGGGCGCTTTCCGGCGTGGCAGGCGAAATGCCCAATCCCGTCGCATGCGGCGACCTGCTGGCCGACTGCTGGGAAAAGATCATGGAACTTGTCCAGAGCTATGATCTGGATATCACGCCCGCGTCATGATCCTGCGCCGCACACAAAGCCTGTGTCCGGTCTGTCTGCGCAGGGTGGATGCTGTGTACGCGCGGTCCGCAAGCGATCCCCGTTGTGTGGAACTGCGCAAGACCTGTCCTGATCACGGCGGCTTCAGCGTGCCTGTCTGGCGGATACCTCAGGCGGCCGCCTGGGCTGGATCGGATATGTATGCCATGCCTGACTTCGAGGGTTGGTCAAGGCCCAAAACCCCTTCCTATCCATTGCGCCCGCGCACGGCCCTTGACCAGGGCTGTCCCTTTGACTGCGGCCTGTGCCCGTCGCATGCCCAGCATACCTGTACGGGTCTTGTGGAAGTAACCATGCGCTGCAATATGGCCTGCCCGGTTTGCTACGCCGGAGCCGGAAATGTGAGCGGAACCCTGTCGGCGGATCCGGACCTCAATTGCCTTGCGGTCCAGATGGATGCGCTTAAAACAGCGTCCGGACCGTGTAATGTGCAGATTTCCGGCGGCGAACCTACAGTACGCGAAGACTTGCCTGCCATTATTGCCCTTGCGCGGGAGCGGGCTTTCGGTCTTGTGCAGGTCAATACCAACGGTCTGCGACTGGCCGAAGAAAAAGGCTATGCCGAAAGCCTGCGGCAGGCCGGGCTGGATTCGGTCTATCTGCAGTGGGACGGTGTAAGCGACGCGGCTTTTATGAAACTGCGCGGTCGGCCCTGTCTGGATTTCAAACGCCGCGCCGTGGCGGCCTGTGCCGCTGCCGGACTGGGAGTGGTGCTGGTGGCGACTCTTGTGCGGGGCGTCAATGACGGCGAAGTGGGGGACCTGCTGCGTTTGGCCTTGCGCCTTGGCCCCGCGGTGCGGGGGCTGCACATGCAGCCCGCCGCATTTTTCGGCCGTTACCCCTGGCAACTGGAGGAAGCCCCCAGGCTCACCCTGCCCGAAGTTATGGCCTGCCTTACAGAACAGGCTCCGGAGCTGGTACGCGCCGGACACTTTCACCCTCCGGGTTGCGAAAACGAACTGTGCTCTTTCAGCGCCGTGTACCGTCGCACGGATGGCGTCCCTGCGGGGGACGCTCAGCCGGATGCAGCCCTATCCGGCGCGGATGCCACAGCAGCGCCCTCCTTGCAATGGCTGGCGCACGAGGGCCAGCCGTGCTGCTCCCCCCGGACTCCGTCCGCTTCCGGTGCAAGCGCCGGAGTTGCCCCTGTGCCGCCGGCGGCGCATGAGGGCGCGCGCAAGGCCAGGCAGTTTGTGGCTCTGCACTGGCGCGGCGACAGCTCTGCTGACGCGGCGTCCGCCACGGGTATGGGCGAAGGCAGCGAAAGCTGCTGTGGCAAAAACGGTTCAGCTCCGGCGGATCAGGATGGATTCAGCCGCTTTTTATCCAGCGCCGGGGCAGGGCAGCGTTTTACCCTGTCGGCCATGGCTTTTCAGGATGCGCTGAGCCTTGATGTCGAGCGTGTGCGGGGCTGCTGCATACATGTGCTGCGGCGTGACGGCCGCATGATTCCTTTTTGCCTGCATAATCTCACGGCGCGTGACGGCACACGCCTGTACGCGGAGGATGCCCCATGAGCGCCCGGCATGTTTTCAGCAACGTACGCGGGGGCAGAAAACCGGCCCCGGGCTGTGCCGTGGGGGGCCGCAATCCGGTGGACGTATGGCTGGCCGGTCTGTGCGGCGCGCAGGAAAGTGATACGGCAGCCTTTATGGCGGCCCTTGCGCAGACGCGCGCGGACGCTCTGACACACACCCTGACCTACGCCGCGGCCCGCAGCCCTTTCTATGGCCGCCGCCTGGCCGGGCATGATCTGAAGGCCTATCGTCCTGAAAACCTGTGCGGTCTGCCCTTCACCACTGCTGAAGACATCGCCCGCTGGCAGGATTTCCTGTGCGTATCGCAGGGGGCTGTGCGGCGCATGGTTACGCTGCATACGTCAGGCACAACGGGGCAGCCCAAGCGTCTGGCCTTTACAGATGCGGACCTTGCGCGCACGCAGGATTTCTTTCGCGCGGGCATGTCCCAACTGGTGAGTGCGGGGCAGACTCTGGCCGTGCTACTGCCCGGGGCGGAGCGTCCCAACGGCGTGGCAGACCTGCTGCGGCAGGCTTTACAACCCTGTGGGGTACAGGTCTGCTGCCCGCCGCAGCATCTGCTTGCCGCAGTGGAGCCGGCAGTGGAAATGGCGGCTCATGCCCCTCAAGATGGGGAAATTTCCGGTGAAAGCGCCCAGGGCGAAGAGTCTTCAAGTGCAGACGGCACAGGGCAGGATATGGGGGAAGGTGCGCAGCCCCATGCCGCGGGCATGCCGGGAATATGTTCGCCCGCTGCCGCGCCCGCATCCGTTTTTGCTGCGCGTGGGATACGTGCCGAACTGGCGCACTGGCTGGCTGAAGCGGGTGCACATTGTCTGGTGGCGGCTCCGGGTCAGCTTGAGGGATTGCTGCGTTATTTTCCCAGCAGCGGCCCACCGGGCCTGCGCGGCCTGCTCAGCAGCGCCGACAGGCTTGATCCGGTATTGCGCCATGTGCTTGCCAGCGTGTGGAACTGCACTGTCCTCGACCATTACGGCCTGACGGAAGTGGGCTACGGCGGGGCTGTGGAATGCCCCGCGCACGACGGTTATCATTTGAGAGCATTGGATATGATTGTGGAAATTGTTGATTTTTGTGGCGACGAGCCTTTGCCGCATGGTGAAGCAGGCGAGGTGGTCATTACCACACTGGAACGTGAAGCCATGCCTCTTGTCCGTTACCGTACGGGTGATGTGGCAAGCCTGTTGGCCGGTCCCTGCGCCTGCGGCAGTCCGTTGCCGCGTCTTGGTCCGGTGCGCGGCAGACTGGAGCGTTGCGGCGGGCGTGTGCGGGTGGTGAGTCTGCAAAAAGGCGGACGTAATCCGGCTTCCGGTCCGGTCCGCCAGCCGGATACGGCAGATGCGCCCCATTGCCTTCTGGGAGACTGGGCATGAACGGCCACGCGCTTATTCTGGCCGCCGGACAGGCTTCACGCATGGGGCGCTGCAAGGCCCTTCTGCCCCTGGCGCTTGGCCCCGGCGGTGGCGACTGTACAGCCCTGGAAGGGCTGGTGCGCCTTTTTCACGTATCAGGTATTGCGCAGGTCACTGTTGTTACGGGCTTTCATGCGGAATACGTCGAGGCGGCGGCACGGGGCCTCGGCCTTGCGGTTGCTCGTAATCCCCGCCCTGAAGACGGCATGTTTTCTTCCGTATGTGCCGGGCTTCGGGCGCTTTGCGGCCGTAACGGCGCTTCAGGCTCCTTTGCTATGGAAGGCCCGGTTCTGGTGCAGCCCGTGGATGTGTCTCTTGTGCGGCCCATGACGCTGCAGGCCCTGCTTGAAACCCACGCAACCGATCAGGAAAGTGTGCTTGTTCCAGCCTTTGCTGGTGAAGAGGGACATCCGCCGCTGCTGCCGGGCCGCTGTTTGCGTCAGGTGTTGGGGCATGGGCATGCGGGCGGCAAAGGGGGATTGCGCGGCGCTCTGGCGGGCTTGCCCGTGCGGCTGGTTGCCGTGGCGGACAGTCTTGTGCTGCCTGATATGGACAGGCCGGAAGACTACGAAAGCCTGCGGCTTCTGGCGCCGCACAGAAATGCCCTGTGGCCGTGCGAAGCTGTGGAATTGCTGCGCCTGCACAAGGTGCCTGAAAAAGGCGTGCGCCACGGCAAGGCTGTGGGTGCTGTTGCCGCTGCCCTGACAAAAGCTCTTGCACAGGCGCGGCAGATGGGGCAGACGCCGGAAGCCTGCCGCAGTGGACAGGCGCTCCTCAACTCCGGCCTTGCTCTGGCCGGGGGGTTGCTGCATGATATCTGTAAAGGAGAAAAAGGCCATGAATCGGCTGCCGGACGCCTGCTGCGCTGTCTGCAACTGCCTGTAATGGCACGTCTGGTGGAGGATCACCGTGATCTGGACCTGCCGGACGATCTGCCCATCACTGAACGGGAACTGGTTTTTCTGGCGGACAAATATTGTTATGGAGCAAGTTTTGTGCCTGTGCAGCGACGATTTGAGCAAAAGCTGGAAATCTTTGGCGCTGATCCGGCGGCGGCCACGGCCATCAGGGGCCGCCTTGGGCGCGCTCTGGCGCTGGAAGAAAGGCTGGCACGAGAGCTGGTGTGCGATCAGGCATATGGGAAGGCGCATTGCCGGTCCCTTCCGGCAGATGTCGCCCGCGCGGCTCTGGAGCGGCTGGCCTCAGAAAAAAATGTCGCGGCTGGGTAAAAGGCCGTCAGGGCCTTGAGACGGAAATAAAAACAGGCAGGCTGTTCCGCACCAGGTGGACCAGCGCATTGCACGCGGTTTTTCATGGCGGCTGCGCGAGCGTATGCCCGTAACCGCCAGCACAGTTCCAGAATAAAGTTGTTTCCCCGCGCTGCAGGGAGCAAAGGAGATATCTCAATGAACGGCATGTGGCTCGTGCGGCACGGCGCTTTGCCGCCCAATCCCGAGCGGCGGATTGTGGGCAACCGCGATATCCCGCTCAGCGATGCCGGGCGAAATCAGATACGCCGTCTGGCCCGCGACTTCATGCCTGCCCTGGCGGGAAGACTGGCGGCAGTGGTGAGTTCGGACCTGGGGCGTTGCCGTGAAACCACGTCCATTCTTCTGACCGGAAATGAATGGGCCGCCAGCCCGCCCCCTGTACATGCCGAGCCGGGCCTGCGGGAAATAGACATGGGGCAGTGGCAGGGCCTGACCCGGAACGAGATCGAACAGCGCTTTCCCGGTCAGTACGCTGTGCGGGGCAAGGATTTTGCCCGCTTCAGGCCCGAGGGCGGCGAGAGCTTCGCCTGCCTTCAGGAGCGGGCCCTTGAGGCCGTGCAGCGCTGGCGACGGCAGTATCCTGACGGGCTTGTGCTTGTGGTGGCGCATGCGGGCGTCATACGCTGTTTGCTGGCCCACTATATGGCGCTGCCGCTTGAAGAGGCGCTGAACATCCCGCAGGAATACGGCTGCCGGACGTTTGTGCCGGAATGGTAATGATGCCCCGGTCGGCCGCATTTTTGCGGGCATATGGTTTGCAGGGCTTGCGGGGCATTGGCCGGACGCATCCGCTCAGCGCAGTTGCAGGTTGACGCCTTCGCTGTCAAAAACCTGTATGCTCAGGGAAATGTACTTTTCTGCCAGCACGGGGGTGGCAATGTCGAGCGAAAGGCGGCGCAGGTCTTCAAGGTTGAAGGCAGCAAGCCAGCGGGCCGCTTCAAGTCCCAGAAGGGCCAGTTCCGCCGGAGGCGTCAGCAGGACAGCCGGGCAGGTCTTGTAGGCGTACAGGCTGCCGTTGGCAAGCACAAAAGGGAAAAGTCCGCAGGCCACGGGCCGCTGCTCGCGCGGCAGCCCGCAGCCGGTGCGTGTACAGGCCTTGCAGCCGCGCCCGTCCATATAGGCGGTGTGGCCGTCAAGCATATAAAAGTCTTCTTCCATGCCCTCATGCAGTTGCCGGGGCAGCAGGGCCATAGGAAAAGGCTCGCTGGAATCCTGTGGGCCACAGCAATAGCGGCAATCACGGCAATAGCCGTTTTGCAGCCAGCCGCCGCGCCAGCGCAGTACCCTGCGGCGCGGGAAAAGGCCGCGCCATTTCTCAAGATAATTCCAGAATCCTTTTTTCATGCTTGCCTCCGGAGCGTGCGGGCCGCGCCAGGGCGGTTCACACTGTGGTTCTTTCGTCTGCAGTGCATTGGCCGGGCGAGGCCGCTGCGTGCATTTTCCGCTGCTCTGCCTTGTCCGGCGGGTATGTTTTTTATTTGCAGGGCAGTAATTAACTCATATGCAAAAGAGCCATGCCCGTCATGAGCAGAGCCATGCCCGCAAAAGCGCAGGGGCGCAGCTTCTGGCTGAAAAACAGCCAGCCACCCAGCGACGTGCCCAGAATACCGAAACTGCCCCACATGGCATACGCCACAGCCAGATCCATATGGCGTACGGCCAGCGACAGGCAATAGAAAGCAAGGCCCACCAGCACCAGAGAGAAAAATCCCAGCCAGCGCCGCCTGAAGCCGCCGGATTTTGCCAGCAGCAGGTTTGCCAGTACGTCCAGTGCCGCCGCCATCACCACCAGTAAAAGGGAGAGGCTGAAAAAAGAGGTAAGGGGCTGCATTATGCGTTCCCCCGTTCACCAGCGGCATTGCCGCCCGCATTCAGGCTGGACGTGGGGCGGGCAGCCGGGTGTATGTCTTCTTTGCCGTGCCCTGTGCCGTGGTGTACCAGCAAGGCTCCGGCCAGCACGCAGACAAGGCCGAGGCCGCGTGTCACGGTCATGCTTTCGCCGAGCAGCAGCACGCTGCATATGGTGATGAAGGTCAGGCCCAGGCCTTCCCAAAAGGCAAAAGCAACGCCCACGGGCAGGCCGGTGGTGGCTTTTGCCAGCATGTAATAGGAAAGAGCGATGGCCAGCCACATGAGTACAAGGCCCAGCATGGCTGCATGGGCGAAGCCCCAGCCCTGGGCCATCTTCATGACTGTGGTTCCGGCCACTTCAAAAATGATGGCCCCCATGAGGCAGAGCCAGTGATAGGGTTTGGTCTCAAGCATTGTATCCTCGCTGCGCTGTCAGACTGATGCCTCAGCCCGATTTTGAAACAGAAAAAGCCCTGGCCGCCCGCAGGGGCCATGCATCAGACAGTTTTTGCAGACGGGGAATTAAAGAAATGAACGCCAGTAACGTTCTTCAGGGTAGCCGCAAAAGAGGCGGCTGCGTATGCGGGACCAATAACAGGACGTCGAATTCATGCCTGTAGTATATGTTCTGCAACCGGGCTTGGCAAGGGCGCACGGTTGCGCTGGCTTGCGCGGATGTTGCATGGGGGCAGACTGCGCTGTGCCTGTGTACGCAAAGAGCGCGTCCGGACTGAACCGTGACGCGCTCTTTGCGTTGTTTTGACTGTCTTGGTGAACTGTTCGAGCGGTCTGGTCAGGCGCTTTCGGGCGTGTTTTTCCGGGCGTCTATCCAGGCGTTGGCTTCTTTGAGATCAAGGGTTCCCTCGTAGAGGGCACGCCCGCTCACCGCGCCCATAAGGCTGGTTTCAAGGGTGAGAGGGTAGAGTTTCTGTATATCTTCAAGGGTGGCGACGCCCCCGGCGGCAATGACCGGCACGGTGGAAAGACGGGCCAGATGCTCCAGCGCGGTTACGTTGACGCCGCACTGCATGCCGTCGCGTTCAATATCTGTATAGATGACAAACGCAGCCCCATCGTCAAGCAGGCGGGGCAAGGCCGTATCCACGGTCATGCCCGTGTCTTCCACCCAGCCGCGGCTTTTCAGCCTTCCGCCTTCGGCATCGAGAGAAACGCCTACCCGGCCGGGAAAGGCGCGGCACATGTCCGCAAACAGGGTGGGCTGCTCCAGAGCCAGGGTGCCGATAATAAGGCGGCTGACTCCGGCTTCCAGATAGGCTTCGGCCGTATGCATGTCGCGTATGCCGCCGCCAAGCTGTACAGGAATGGCAAGAGCCGCGCAGATGTCGCGCACGATGCGGCGGCTTTGGGCCGCACCGTCAAAAGCGCCGTCCAGGTCAACCACATGCAGCCAGCGCGCTCCGGCTTCTTCCCAAGCTCTGGCGGCATCTACGGGGCTTTCGGCAAAAACCGTGCTTTCGTGAGCGCGGCCCTGCTTAAGCCGCACGGCCTTGCCGTTCTGAATGTCAACAGCGGGAAAAATAATCATAGACCCAAGTCCTTTACTGCCTTGCTTATGCCGTCCACGGTCAGTTCCTCGGCAGTGACCCACTGCCCCTTGCGCTTGAGGAATGAACCCACGTTGAGCAGATTTTCTGTCAGCCCGACCTGCTGTTCCTCAAAGACAGAGCGGTCCATGATGCTGCCTGCATCCACGCGCAGCAGGAAAAATTCTACCCGCACATGGGCCGACTGGGTAACGCCCGCTTTGGAGCCTTCGCGCTCATGCCAGTCCAGCACCTGAGGGATCAGCAGCAGTTGCGCTCCCTGCTTCTTGCCGTAGGCTACCCAAAGGGGCAGGGCCTGCGGCTGTTCGGAGCTGTGAAATGCGGTCGCATTTTTGGGCAGGGTGCGCTGGCTGATGAACTTGTATTGCCTGCTGGTCTGTGTGGTCAGCACATGGCGCAGGCGCATGTCCAGGGCAGTGAGCATATCATCGGGAATGCGCCCCTGGTTTTCGGGAATGCGCCCCATGATAAGCTGACTGGCATTGACGGGCTGGGTGAAGGGAACCACGGTAATGGTGTAGGCAGAGGAAAGGTTGCGCGGCACATCGGCGGTACTGCGCGGGCGCTTGCTGCACGCGCCCAGGACCACGGCAAGACTCAGTATGACGAGAAGCAGTATATTCAGGCGGTTATGCATTAATCAAGACCTCCCTTGGTGCTGCGTATGGTTGTGCCGTGCCGACGCACTGCATGAGCCAGGGCAAGGCCCAGGCCCTTGGCGGCGGATTCCAGCAAATGATGCCCGTTTTTGCCGTAGCGCATGTCCACATGCAGATTGCAGCGCGCGCCGCTGGCAAGGGCTTTATAGTATTCACGCCAGAGGTCTTTTTCCTCTCCGGCGAGTACGGGGGGCAACAGTTCGTCGCCACGCCACTCAAGCCAGGGGCGGCCTGAAAGGTCAACGGTAACTTCCGCAAGGGCCTCGTCCATAGGCACACGGCCGTAACCCACGCGGGCAATGCCCGCCCTGTCCCCCAGGGCTTCGAGCAGGGCCTTGCCAAGGGTCATGCCCACGTCCTCGGCCGTGTGGTGAGCGTCCACCTGCATGTCACCCTCGCAGACAAGGGTCAGGTCCATGCCTGCCCAGAAGAACGTGAGGGTGAGCATATGGTCCAGCAGGCCGAATCCGGTTCGGATGTCTGTCTTGCCCTGACCGTCCAGATTCAGTTCAAGGCGGATGTCGGTTTCGGCGCTGGTGCGCGCCTGCGTAGAAGTGCGCGGGGCGGTGGTCATGCTTTCTCCGAAGCGTTGGCGGTTTTTGCATCCGATGCAGCGTCTGCGTCTGTCTTTTCCTGCCCGCCGTCATCGGCATCTTTTTCAGTTTTGGGTTTGCGGCCAAAGGCTGCCGCCACCCAGATGCTTATTTCATACAGGATAAGCATGGGGCAGGCCATGAGCAGTTGTGAGACCACATCGGGCGGGGTAAGAATGGCCGCTACAATAAAGATGCCCAGAATCGCATAACGCCGCGCCTGCCGCATCATGGCAGCGGTGACAACGCCCATGCGTGCGAGAAAGAAGGCAAAAAGCGGCATTTCAAAAATAATGCCGAAGGCCAGAATGAGCTTGAGCACAAAACTCAGATAGTCGCTCACCTTGGGCATGGCCACGATTTCTTCGGTGGCAAAGCTCACAAAGAAACTGAAGGCATAGGGAAAAACCACAAAATAACAGAACGCGCCGCCGCAGATGAAGAACAGGGCAGACATTATCGCAATGGGGATGATGTATTTTTTTTCTTCTTCATACAGGCCGGGCGCGATGAATGACCATATCTGGTAGAAAATCACCGGGCTGGATACAAAAACACCCGCCACAAAGGCAATGTGCATGCGGGTGAAAAATCCTTCGGGCAAGGTGGTGTAAATGGCGTGTGAACCCTTGGGCAAAACGGCCAGAAGGGGATTGACCAGCACGTCAAAAATGGGATCCACCACGGCCCAGCAGGCAAAAAAGCCCACGATCACAGCGATACAGCAGCGCACAAGGCGCATGCGCAGTTCGCCAAGGTGGTCCATAAGGCCCATGGGCTTGTCCGGACCGCCTTCTTCTTCGTCATCGTCCTCATCGGGCGTGGCTGGGGGCTGACCACCGGAAACCGCCGGAACGGGGGCAGGCTCTTCCGACGCGTTGGGCGGAAACGGACTGGCCGGGGGCAGGGGCGGCTGCCCGCCCGAACCAGCGGCAACGGCGGGCGCGGCGGCAGCTTTGCCAGAAGTTTCGGCCGCAGCTTCGGCGGATGCCGTGTTACCCGAGGTCTGTGTGCCTGTAGTCGTGTCGGCATTTTCAGCCGAATCCGGCTGTGTATTCTGTGTCGGACTTTTCACGGTGGCAGCTTCGTTGCCGTCAGGGGCGGCCTGCGCATCCCCGGCAGCGACATGGCTTTTTATGCCGTCTTCTGTCGGGGGGGGGGTGGCGCGCGTGCTGTTACCGGGCGTGTCTTTCGCCCTGTTTTCCGTCTGGCCGCCGTTTGGTGCGGCAGAGGCCGCCAGATGGCTGGCGGCCTCAAGATTCACGTTGCCGATGACGGACAGTGCAGCGGCTGCTTCCGGCCCGGCGCCGGATTCTTCGGAACGGGAGGCGTCAGAAACGCTTGTCGCGGCCTGCTCCAGTGAAACTTTTTTTTCTTCAGTCATGCCTTGCCGCCGTTTTCAGAAGCAGGGGTGGACGGAGTAATGCGGGCTTCTGCAGCGCGCGCTTCAGCTTCAGTTCGGGCCAGGGCTTCAGCCAGGGGGCTGCCTTCAGGAGGAACCGGCACGCCGGAAGCTGTGGTGTCAGTTTCCGGAGCGGCTTCAGCAGCAGGGGCGGCCTGGGGGACGCTTTCAGCCTGCGGAGCCTCTGAAGGGGGCTGCACAACTGTGGTATCAAGCACAGCTTCGGATGCAGGGGCATCCTTGGCTGCCGTCATACCCTGCGCGGCACGGGGTTCAGGCTGCTCTGCTGCCTGCTCTGTGCTTTGCTGCGCCGCCTGCGTCCCATCGGCTTCGGCCCTGGCGGCTTCTCTGGCGGCTTTGGCGGCTTCCTTTTTGCGTTTTTTCTGTTCTTCCTCTTCAGCCTCGGCATTGAGGGTGCGCTGGAAGTCGGTGGAAACCCGGCGGAATTCGCCCATGGCCTTGCCCAGCGTGCGCGACACATTGGCAAGGCTCTTGGGACCCAACACAATCAGGGCCACCACAAGGATGACCAGAAGTTCCGTGCTGCCTATACCGAACATGCGGTTCTCCTATTCCCATTCAATGGTGCTGGGCGGTTTGGAGGACACATCGTAAACCACACGGTTGACGCCCTTGACTTCATTGATGATGCGGCCCGACATGCGCTCGATGAGATCAGCGGGCAGGCGCGCCCAGTCTGCTGTCATGGCGTCAACGCTGTCGACCACGCGCAGGGCCACCACATGTTCATAGGTGCGCCCGTCGCCCATAACGCCCACGGTCTTGAGGGGCAGCAGCACGGCAAAGCCCTGCCAGACCTTACGATACCAGCCGGATTCGCGCAGTTCCTGCTGCACGATCCTGTCGGCCTGGCGCAGGATGTTGAGGCGTTCTTCGCTCACTTCGCCAAGCACACGGATGGCAAGGCCGGGACCAGGGAAGGGATGCCGCCACACGATGGAGTCGGGCATGCCGAGTTCGGCCGCCACTTTGCGCACTTCGTCCTTGAAGAGTTCACGCAGGGGTTCAATAAGCTTGAGCTTCATTGTGTCGGGCAGGCCGCCCACATTGTGGTGACTCTTGATGACGGCGCTGGGTCCCTTGTGGGAAATGGATTCAATGACGTCGGGATACAGGGTTCCCTGAGCCAGAAAGTCCACTTGATCCAGCTTGTTGGCTTCTTCATCAAAAATTTCAATAAAGGTGTGGCCGATGATTTTGCGTTTCTTTTCGGGGTCTTCCACGCCTTTGAGCTTGGAAAGAAAGCGCTCCTGCGCCTGCACGAAGTTGAGGTTGAGGTCAAAATGCTCGCGCAGGTAGCTGACCACCTCATCACCTTCGCCAAGACGCAGCAGGCCGTTGTCCACAAAGATGCAGTGCAGGCGCTTGCCTATGGCCCTGTGCAGCAGCACGGCCACCACTGTGGAGTCGATACCGCCCGAAAGGGCGCAGACCACGTGCTTGTCGCCCACCTGCTCGGCCATTTCCTTGACTACGCGCTCCACAAAGGAGGACATGGTCCAGTCGGGCTTGATGCCCGTGACCTTGAACAGGAAGTTGTGCAGCATGCGCTCGCCGTCCACGCTGTGGTGCACTTCGGGATGGAACTGCACGGCGTAGATTTTGCGGGTCTCATCGGCCATGGCGGCCACTTCAAGGGTGCTGGTGCTGCCAGTAACCGTAAAGCCGGGCGGCGGGGCCATCACCTTGTCGCCATGGCTCATCCATACGCGGGTGGGTGCGGTGATACCTTCCCACAGGGCGCAGGGTGCGGTGAAATTGAGGTCGGCCGGGCCGTATTCGCGCGTGAGAGACTGGGCCAGCTGCCCGCCCATCTCGCGGGCCAGAAGCTGCATGCCATAGCAGATGCCGAGCACGGGCACACCCAGTTCAAGAAAACCGGGGTCCAGCGCCGGTGCGTCGGCTTCGCCCACGCTGGCGGGGCCGCCGGAAAGGATGATGGCCTGGGGCTTCATGGCGGCCACCTGCTGGGCGGTGGTCACGCAGGAATGAATTTCGGAGTATACCCCGGCCTCACGCACACGGCGTGCGATAAGCTGGGTAACCTGTGAGCCGTAGTCTATTATAATGACCTTGCTGGGCATAGTGTCCTCACGATCTGTATGAGCTTCGCGCGCCGGGACGCGCCGGTTGCCTGTCTGCACGGCGTACGCCTTGCGGCGCAGCGGCCCTAGTTCTCAATGCGATAGTTGGGGGCTTCCTTGGTGATTACCACATCGTGCACATGGCTTTCGCGCAGGCCCGCCGGGGAAATTTCGCAGAAGGTAGTATTTTCAAACAGTTGCGTGAGGTTGTGCGCACCCACATAGCCCATGCCCGAGCGCAGGCCGCCCATGAGCTGGTACACGGCTTCCATAACCGGGCCACGGTACGGCACACGGCCCACAATGCCTTCAGGCACGAGTTTTTTGCTCTTTTCCTGGAAGTAGCGGTCAGAGCTGCCTTCCTTCATGGCATCAATGGAACCCATGCCCCGGTAGATTTTGTACGTGCGGCCCTGGTACAGGATGGTTTCGCCCGGGCTTTCTTCCGTGCCGGCAAAAAGCGAACCGACCATGACAGAATGCGCGCCCACCACAAGGGCCTTCACGATATCGCCGGAAAACTTGATGCCGCCGTCGGCAATGCAGCAGCGGTCCATTTCGCGGGCGGCGCGGCCGCCGTCCATAATGGCCGTGACCTGGGGCACGCCCACGCCCGCCACAATGCGGGTGGTGCAGATGGAGCCGGGGCCGATGCCCACCTTGACGGTGTCGGCTCCGGCTTCAAGAATGGCCTTGGCCCCGTCGTAGGTGGCCACGTTGCCGGCCACAAGCTGGCAGTTGGGAAACGACGCCTTGACCATACGGATGGCCTTGATGACGTTGACAGAATGCCCATGGGCGGAGTCAAGCACCAGCACGTCGGCTCCGGCCTCAAGCAGCTGCTCGGCGCGGGCTTCGCAATCCTTGCCGATGCCGATGGCCGCGCCTACGCGCAGGCGTCCGGCGGAGTCTTTGCAGGCATTGGGATATTTTTGCACCTTGTCGATGTCTTTCATGGTGATAAGGCCGCGCAGGTGCCCTTCTTCATCCACCACGAGCAGTTTTTCAATGCGGTGCTCGTGCAGATGCTGCTTGGCTTCGGCAAGGGATGTGCCCATGGGAACGGTAACAAGGTTTTCGCTGGTCATGACATCGGCCACGCGCACGGCCTGGCCGTCTTCGACAAAGCGCACGTCACGATTGGTAAGAATGCCCACCAGGCGGTCATCGGCCACCACGGGCAGGCCGGAAACGCGAAAGTCCGACATGAGGTCAAGGGCTTCCTGTACCGTGTTGTTGGGCGAAATGGTCACCGGGTCGAGAATCATGCCGCTTTCGCTTTTTTTGACTCTCTCTACTTCCAGGCGCTGCCGGGACACGGGCATGTTTTTATGGATGATGCCGATGCCCCCCATGCGGGCCATTGAAATGGCCATGGCCGATTCCGTTACGGTATCCATAGCGGCGGAAAGCAGGGGGATGCGCAGGGGAATGGAAGGGGTAAGCCAGGTGGCTATATCCACGGCGTCAGGGGTAATGTCCGAATAGCCGGGAATGAGCAAAATGTCGTCAAAGGTCAGCGCTTTGCCGCGATTGGTGAACATGGCATCCTCGTAATATGCTGGAATAATTGTTCAAATTGTAGTCTAACAGGGTATCCCCTTGCGGGCCGTATGTCAATGTAGGCTGTGGCTCTGCGGCCGGGCCAGTCGGGGCACGGGCCGGGCTGGCCGCTCCTGTGCGGAGCGGGTGCTTGCGCGTACAGTTTTTGAGCGCCCTTGGCAAGTCCCGGAGGGCGCTTTTTTGTTCAAGACTTGACGTGAGGCGGCAAACATCCTATGAATCACCACTTCGCCCCTGTGGGGCGTATGCGCCGTGCGGCGGCCGCGTGCAGGCATGTCTGCGCGGGGCAGGCGACAGCACTGCTTTTTTGCCGCTTGGCGGCCCCTGTGGAGACTGCATGTTCGAAAGCCTTTCAGACAGACTTTCCGGCGTATTCCGTTCTTTCGGCGGACGCGGCCAGCTTACCGAAGAAAACGTGCAGGCCGGCCTGCGCGAAGTGCGGCTGGCCCTGCTGGAAGCGGACGTTAACTTCAAGGTCGTTAAAGACTTTGTTGAAAACGTGCGCGAGAAGTGTCTCGGCCAGGAAGTGCTCAAAGGGGTAAGTCCGGCACAGCAGGTGGTCAAGATCGTTCATGATGAGCTGGTCGGCCTGCTTGGCGGTGAAACCGCCGCGCTTGACCTTCAGGGGCGTGAGCCGGCTGTCATCATGCTTGTGGGCCTGCAAGGCTCGGGTAAAACCACCTCCGCAGGCAAGATAGCAAATATTTTGCGCAAGCAAAAGATGCGCCCCTATCTTGTGCCGGCCGACGTATACCGCCCTGCGGCCATTGACCAGCTGACGGTGCTTGCCAAGCAGTTGGACATGCCCTGCTATCCTTCCACCGTGGACATGAACCCCGTGGACATAGCAAAGGCCGCGCTTGAAGAGGCTCGGCGCGAGCAGGCCACGGTGCTGCTGCTTGACACGGCGGGCCGCCTGCATGTTGACGAACCGCTCATGCAGGAGCTTGAGGCCATCAAGGCTGCTGTGCAGCCGCAGGAAATTCTGTTCGTGGCTGATGCCATGACCGGTCAGGATGCCGTGACCGTGGCCGAAAGCTTTAACGAGCGGCTGGGCGTCACCGGCGTGGTGCTGACCAAGATGGACGGCGATGCGCGCGGCGGTGCGGCCCTTTCCATCCGCGCGGTGACAGGCGCGCCTGTCAAATTTGTGGGTATGGGCGAAAAGCTGTCGGAGATGGAGGTCTTCCACCCCGACCGTATCGCCGGGCGTATTCTGGGCATGGGCGACGTGCTTACTCTGGTGGAGAAAGCACAGGGCGCCATCAATGCCGAAGAAGCCGAAGAGCTGGCCCGCAAGATGAAAAAAGCCAGCTTTGACCTTGAAGATTTTCGTACCCAGATGCGCCGCATCAAAAAGCTTGGTTCGCTGGAAAGCATCCTCAAGATGATTCCCGGCCTGGGCGGTCTGCGCGACAAGCTGGCCGAAGCCAGCGGAGCCATGCCCGAAAAGGAAATGGCGCGCACCGAGGCCATAATCAATTCGATGACTATGGCCGAACGGCGCAATCCCGACCTTCTGAACGGCAGCCGCCGGGCGCGTATTGCCAAGGGCGCGGGCGTAACCGTAGCCCAGGTGAACCAGCTTGTGCGCCAGTTTGAGCAGATGCGCCAGATGATGAAGGGCATGATGGGCGGCAAGGGCGCAAAAATGCCCTCAATGCCGCGCATGCGTGGCATGCCCCCCGGCATGATGCCCCCCGGCGGCATGGGCGGTATGCCCGGCATGGGCGGCCTGCCCGGAATGGGGGGATTGCCCGGTATGGAAGGCATGCCCGGCGGGCGTGCCGGTTCCGGAAAGTCGGCTGCGGCTAAAAAGCGCAAGAAAAAAGAGCGCCAGAAGCGCAAGAAAAAATAAGGCATTTCGCGGCAAGGAGCGCCGCCGTAGCGGCAACACCTCTTTGCGCCAGGGCTTTTCCGCCCTTGCCCTTTCCCGGGCGCAACGATAACATAACACCTCAAAGGGAGTTGGACTCATGGCTGTAAAGTTGAAATTGACCCGCCTCGGCAGCAAAAAGCACCCCTTCTACCGGGTGGTGGCCGCCACTGACGAAACCCGTCGTGATGGCCGTCCGCTGGAGTTTCTGGGCTACTATAATCCCATGACTGATCCGGTTGAAGTCAAGCTCGATGCGGACAAAATCAAGGAATGGCTGGCCCGTGGCGCAGAACCCACGGACACCGTCCGCGCCCTGATTAAAAAACACATGGCCTAGCGCATTCCGCTACGCTTCCGCCACGGCGGCAGATGCCCTGCGGCCTCCCGCATATAGTAACACATGGCGGGAATGGCCGTTTGTGGGCAAATCGGCACTGCGCGCGGCCTTTACTGTTCCGGATATTTCCGGCGCAGGCCCCTTGGAGGTGTACAATGAAGGCCCTGATCGAATATATTGCCCGGTCCCTGGTGGATCACCCCAACGAGGTGCAGGTCAGCGAAGTGGAAGGCGAGCAGACTACCGTGCTGGAACTCAAGGTTGCCAAGGAAGACCTGGGCAAGGTTATTGGCAAGCAGGGCCGCACGGCCCGTGCCATGCGCACCATTCTGAGTGCCGCTTCCATCAAGTGCAAAAAACGCACTGTGCTGGAAATACTGGAATAGCGTCTGGAAGTTATGGCCGATTCTTGGATTCATATGGGTACGCTTGCGCGGCCCCACGGCATTAAAGGGGAGATCTGCATCGACTGGTATGCGGACTCCCCCTTGCTTTTGACAACCCCGCTCTGGATTCAGGCGGGCGATGGCGAACCGCGCCGGGTACGTCAGGTGGCTGTGCGCAGCCACAAGGGGCGTCCGCTGCTTCAGCTTGAAGGCGTGGTTGACCGCAATGCCGTTGAAGGGCTGCGCGGCTGCAAACTCTTGACCAAACGCGAAGCCCTGCCGGAACCGGAAGATGACGAAGTCTATCTGGAAGACCTGCTGGGGGGCGATGTTTTTCTGCCGGACGGAAAACGCCTGGGTACACTCGACCACTTTGAATATCCCGCGGGGCTTGAGATGTGGGTCATCGTGACCGATGACAACCGCGAAGTGCTCTTTCCTGCAAGGCCAGAATTTATTGCGGGCTTTGATCTGGAAGGTCCGGCCGTCATTATTGATCCGCCGGAAGGTCTGCTGGATATCTATCTTTCTGAAAAATAGCCCGTATGTGGGGCATGCTGTATATAAACCCGCGCAAGCGGGTTTTTTACTTGCGAACCTTTGCTGCCCAGCCTTGCCATGCAGTTGCCGCGCCTTATAGTTAGTTCATGTTATTTGCCCAATCAGAGGATGACCATGCCTGAACTGCCGGAAGTGGAGACTGTTGCCCGCACCCTGCGGCCCCATGTGCAGGGTCGCATTATTGCTGACGCGCAGGTTTTGCGCCCCACCAGCCAGCATCCCCTGAGCCTGCCCCTGCAGGACCTGCGGGGATGCCGCATCGCTGACGTAGTGCGTCGGGGCAAACTGCTCTTGCTGCTGCTTGACCCAACCGAAGCGGAAAAAACGTGTGTACGCGGCATGCAAAACCTGCGTCTGGCCGTGCACTTGCGCATGACGGGGCGTCTTATGACCTATGCGGCGAAAACGTCGCCAGGCACGCATACCCGCTGTATCCTTGATCTGAAAGCATTGCCCGCCGCCGCTGGCGGGCAGGCCGCGGCGGAATGTGGGCCTGCCGGAGGAGCAGGCGTGCCCGGGGCTGAAGACTGTTTGACGTCCGGCGAGCGTCGCCTGTTTTTTGACGACGTGCGCGCCTTCGGAACCATGCTGGCAGGCACGCCGGAGATGTTTGCCCGCTGGCCTTTCTGGCGGGAGCTTGGCCCCGAGCCTCTGGATATTACGGAAGCGGCCTTTGCCGCAAGCATTGCCGCAAAAAGGTCTGCCATCAAGGCTGTGCTGCTGGATCAGAAAATGCTGGCCGGGGTCGGCAATATCTATGCGGACGAAAGCCTGTTTGCCGCAGGCATTGACCCGCGCCGGAAAGCTTCTGAGCTGACGCGGCTTCAGGCCGACCGCCTTTTGCAATGCCTGCGGGATGTGCTTTTACTGTCCATCTCCCAGTGCGGCAGTTCCATTCGTGATTACAGGGATGCCGACGGCAATGTGGGGGCCTTTCAGAATACCTTTGCCGTGTACGGGCGCGGCGGGCAAAAGTGCAAGACTTGCGGAAGCCTTCTGGAAAAGGCCAAAGTGGCTGGCAGGAGTACAGTTTTTTGCCCGCAGTGTCAGCATTAGCCCCATGTGCGCTCGCGCCTTTACCCGGATTTTTCTGTTTCTGGCTGGCGCATTAATTATGGGGATATGTCATCTCAAGACAGCATGACATCCATTACGGTGATTGGCAGCGCAAGTATCCGGCTCTGCTGCCTTTAACGTGAGCCGTGCCGGCAACGGCCGATGCAGTGTTACGCCTTTGTGGCAGGCATGCATTCGCGCAGCAGCCAGAACAGTTTCAGGGCGAAACCTGCTCTGGCCAGCTGCACTCCGGTCCGTAACATGTAGACGTGGCCTTCTACTTGTCCCGGCAGTGCTGTCCACCCCCGGCAGCAAAGACCGCTCAGGCCCGGGCCATGCTCATGCCCAGTTCAAAGGCTTTCCGGCAGTCTTCCGGAAAAACTTCTTCCCTGCGTTTCAGCTTGGCTTCTTCAGAAAAGCACTCCACCTTGTATTTGCTGTAATCCATAAACTGATAGGTATCGTTGATGTAGAGTACGGCGGGCGGGGTCAGCATTCTGCCCGTAAAGTATTCCATGCCGCCCAGGTGCTCGGGATAGTGCATCTCGCGCATAAAACTTTCCGTAACGTTCATTGTATAGATAAAGGCCGTCTTCATTTTTTGGGGCGCTATGGAAGAATATTCGGCGTCATACACAAGGTAGGGAAAAAGAAAGCGCTCAAAAAATGACCGCATTTCCCCTGTGATGCCCTGGAAATAGATGGGCGAGCCAAAAATGATGCCGTCCGCCAGAGAGAGTTTTTCCAGCACCGGCGCCAGTTCATCGCGCACGGCACAGCGGCCGTAAGACTTGCCGCCAAGCCGTTTGCATTCAAAACAGCTTATACAGCCCTTGTAAGTGTAGTCATAGAGATGCAGCATCTCTGTCTGCGCTTCGGGGCAGGCTGCGGCTATGCCTTCAAGCGCTTTGCCGAGCACCGTGGCGGTATTGTGTTTTTTTCTGGGGCTTCCGTTAACAGCATAAAACTGCATGACTTATCTCCTTGGAAAATGGTTGAAATGGAGCGCGCGGCGCCCTGCCATCACAGGGGGATATGTATTCCGATGATGGGGCGAAACGTATTCCGCCATACGCAGATTTTTGTAAAAATCTGCACTGAAATGCCACAAGGCGGAATGCCCTGTGCCGGCATTGCAGCCTGGAACCAGTCCAGAGCATTTTCACGTTGGGAATGTTCTGGCGGCGGCGCGGGCAACGTTCGCTGTGAAGGTGCAGGCGCGACGGTCAGAAAAAAGGACGGGCTGCCGCTATTCGGTCTGTCCGCTATCAGCCTTGCCGCGTAGTTCGCCTTCCTCTTTATGCTCTTTGGCGGGCATTTTTTCATGGTCCTGCCTGGTGCCGCCCGGCGCGGCACTGTTTACCCTGGCAGTGCCTCTTTGTGTCCGTAGATGCAGCACCGCGCGTTCTTCAGCGTCGGTAGGGGGCCACTGCATGCCACGTCCAGGCCAGGTCAGCTGCACCTGTCCGTCACGCCCGGTGAACAGCAGGGGAATGCCTGCTTTGTCCAGCCATGCGCGCACTTTTTTACCGGGGTAGCCATAGCGGTTTTCAAAGCCGCAGGCAGCCACCGCCACACGGGGCTGCACCGCCTTGTAAAAATCAGCCAGATAGCTGCTGTCTGATCCGTGGTGCGGCAAAACCAGAACCTCGGCACGCAGGTCAATGCCCTGATCCAGCATGTGCCGCAATGAACGGCGTTCGGCATCGCCGGGGATCAGGGCCAGGCCGCGGCCCTTGTGGGTCAGACGGGCCACCAGCGAAGCATTGTTTCCGGTCCACGGCGAATGTGCTTCAGCACGGGCGCTGCGCGGGGGGTGCAGTATTTCCAACTGGAGCTGGTGGATCGGGTCGCCCAGTTGCAGCACATCGCCCTGTGCAAGGGGGCGGGCCTTGTGCTGTTGCCTGACCTGTGTCCACAGGGCGCCCCAGCCGCTGTCGCTGCGTCCGTCCTGCCCGTTGTCAAACAGGGTGTTTACCTTGAAATGCTCAAGAATATGTACCAGTCCCCCCATATGGTCAAGGTCGGGATGGCTGTTCAGTACGGCTGAAAGGCGGGGCGAATCATTATAGAGGAGGACTGGAGCCACCAGCGCCTGGCCGGGATCAAAGCGCGGTGAGGCACTGCCGCCGCCGTCCAGCAGCAGGCGCACATGTCCCGGCAAACGCAGGGCCACGGCCTGGCTTTGCCCCACATCCAGCACATCCAGCCGTATTTCCGGTGAAAGGCGCTGTTCCACGCGCAGCAGCGGCCCTGCCAGCAATAACGCGCCCCCTGCCAGCAGCAGCCGTGCTGCTCCCGCAGGCATGGTTTTTCGCCCGGCCATGAAAGCAAGAGCCGTAAGCAAGGCAGCAAAGGCCGGCAGGGCCGTCCAGTGGGGACGCAGCATGGCCGGGGCAGCCAGCAGGCCACTTTCGGCCAGCCAGGCCAGAGAGTCCACCAGCCACTGGCAGGGCATGGCGGCCACATCCAGAATCAGGCGCGCCGGTGATTCAAGGCCAAGGGCCGCGCACAGCAGGCCCAGTACGGCTGCGGGCAGTACAATCAGGTCGGCTACGGGCAGCCATGCCACATTAAGGGGAAACCAGAAGCCCGCGTTGCCGAAAAGCAGCATATTGAGCGGCAGCAGGGCGATCTGTATGAACAGTGAAACAAGAAAAATGCGCATGAGAGCGCGCAGCCACGCCGTGACGCGCGAAGGCGAGTCGGGCGCACCACGGTCCGGCAGGGGAATGATGCGCCGCAACCAGGGCAGGCTCAGGCCGATGGCCCCCACACACAGGGCTGAAAGCTGCAATCCGGTATCCAGCACGCTCAGGGGAAAGGATACCGTGATACAAAGAAGTGCCGCGCCCAGTGCGTCCAGGGTTGTGCGCGGACGGCCGGAAGCCATCCACAGGGCCGCCACAAGCATCATGACTGTGGCGCGCAACAAGGATGCCGGGGCGTTGCCCAGCCACAGATACCCCAGGGCGGGCGGCAGCGAGGCCAGCATGACCCACAGGACTTTGGGGCGGCGCAGATAGATTCCCGGCCGCAGGCGTGATGCCGCCAGTACGCAGAACAGCCCGATCATGCCTGCTACCACAAGGTGCTGGCCCGAAAGGGCCAGGCTGTGCACCAAGGTGGCTGCGGCAAAATTGTTCAGGGTCGCCTGGGCGAGGTATTGCCTGTCGCCAAAGAGCAGGGCCAGTACAATGGCTTTGCCCTGGCTCAGGCTTTTTGGGCCGGGCGGCATTTCGCCACCGGATGCGGCATGCCCGCCGGAGAGTTCTTTTATCTGCCCCGAGGCTGTTGTATGCCCTCCATGCGTCGTGGGGCTGCCGTTCCGGGCCGCAGGAAGAAGATCGCCCGGTTGCGCAGGAGCTTGCAGGGCTGCCAGGAATTTTTCGCGCAGGGATTCTCGCCAGCGAGCGGAACGCCCCCCTTCGCCAGAGACGAACGGCTCGCCGCGTTCCGCCTGCGTCCATAGACGCCAGCGTACGTCCTGCGCGGCCCACCACAGCTCCCAGGCCGATTGTCCCTCATTGGCGAAGCCCTGCATGGGCATGGGGCGGCGTGCCAGGCAAAATGTCTGGCCGGGTAACGGGCGCAGTGTGGGATTTTCCCAGGTAAAGGCCACAAGGCCGGGCAAGGGCGCGGCAAAGGCTGCTCGCAGGTCTGCGCGGCGCGACGCATCGTCTGCCGCAGCTGTCGCGTCAGGAGCCATGTGAGACAGAATCAGGCGCAGGCGTTGGTCCGGCAGGCCCTGGCTGTCGGTCACTGTGCCGCAGACGCGGATATCTTTGGGGGCTTCAGCCAGCCAGAAGGGTGGAGAAGCTGGAGGAAGACCGCCGTGCCAGGGGCTGCCGTAAAGTTGCCATCGAGCTGTGAACAGCCCGGCCAGGACCAGCAGGGTACAGAAGGCAATGCGCCCCGCTTTCCACAGGCGGCGGTCTGCGAGAACAAGCAGCAGCAGGCACAGCAAAGACTGCCAGGGCCATACGGCCGCGGCTATGCCTCCTATCCAGAAGCAAAGGCAGAGTTGCCATAACAGCGGGGCTTGCAGTGGTGGATGGCGCATGCTTTTGCTCTGTGGAGCATGCAGCATTCCGCTATCTGCCGGACGAGATGCTCTGCAATGCGAAGCGTCGCAACGCCCGCACGATTGACGCCGGGCGCTTGTGCCACCCGCTGCGCGAAAATATTTTCTGTCCTCATACGGCGCGGCCGGCTGTGCGCAGACGAGATCCGGCGGTAACAGCGTGTACTCGCCCTGCCGCGGGGAGATCGGTCACGCCGGGCAGTTTTTGCGCAGGAACGGCGTTTACGACAGCTCGCGGGCCAGATCGCGCTCTTCAGCGCGGCGTTTCAGGCTTTCGCGATGGTCGTGCAGCTTTTTGCCCCGGCCCACGGCTATTTCAACCTTGATTTTTCCCCGCTTGAGGTAGAGCCGAACAGGAACCACGGTAAGGCCCTTTTGGGCCACAATACCCGACAGCTTGGCGATCTCGCGCTGGTGCAGCAGCAGCTTGCGCGCGCGTTCCGGTTCCTGCGGAGCATAGCCCGCATTGGAATAGGGGGCGATGTGCAGTGACAGCAGCCAGGCTTCGCCCCGGCGGAAGTCCACGTAACTGTCGACGAAGTTGACCTTGCCCGCGCGTATGCTTTTAACTTCGGGTCCGGTAAGCACAACGCCCGCCTCGGTGAACTCTGAAAGTTCATAAAGGTGGCGGGCCTTCTTATTGACGGCAATGGTGGAAGGAGATGTTTTCTGGCTCATGGCTGGCTGTGGGTCAAAAGGCTTGTGGTATGAAAAGCCAGTTCCGGTCCCAGGGTCTGGTGCAGGGTTTCCCGCACCATACGGCGGGAAGCGGCCACATCTGTGCTCATGAGCACGCTGTGGGCCAGTTCCATGCAGGTTTCGGACTTGAGCTGGCGGATAAGGTGTTTCAGGCCCGGCACAAAGCGCGGCGCGGCAGAGATGGTATCCACCCCCATGCCGAGCAGCAGGGCCATGCCCAGCGGGTCGGAGGCAAGCTCGCCACAGACCGAAACACCAATGCCCTCACGGTGGGCGGCATCAATAATATGTTTGAGCGAGCGCACCACGGCGGGGTGCAGCGGCTCGTTAAGATAGGCCACATGATGGTTGTTGCGGTCTATGCCCATGATATAATGAATAAGGTCATTGGTTCCTATGCTGAAAAAATCGCACTCCCTGGCAAGCGCATCGCAGATGATGGCCGCCGCCGGGGTTTCTATCATGACGCCCAGTGGAAGGGTGGGAGCGTGCGGCAGGCCCCGTGCCGCCAGTTCCTGATGCAGCTCCTGCATGATACCGCGCACCTGCTGTACTTCGTCCAGACCTGAAATCATCGGCAGCATGATGGCCACGTTGCCCTGCACACCTGCCCGCATGAGTGCCCGCAGCTGTGTGCGGAAAAGCCCCTGATGGCGCAGGCAGAAGCGTATGCCGCGCAGGCCCAGGGCCGGGTTTGGCTCTTTAAGTGCAGCCTGGGCGTGCAGCATCTTGTCCGCGCCCACGTCCAGCGTGCGGAATACCACGCGCTCCGGAGCGATTTTTTGCGCCACCGTGGCATATTCTGTCAGCAGGTCTTGCTCATCGGGCAAACGCCCTTTGAGGTAGGCAAACTCTGTGCGATACAGGCCTACGCCGTCCGCGCCGCTGCGCGGTGCCGAGGCAAGTTCGTCGCTGCTTTCCAGGTTGGCCTGCACCACCACGCGCACACCGTCGCACATTTCGGCAGGCCAGTGGGCTGTCTGCAAGGTAAGTTCTTCCCACGCCATGTATTCACGGCGGCGGCTTTCATAGCGGGCCAGATCGGCTTCATCCGGGTCCAGCAGCACGCAGCCGCCAAGGCCGTCCACGATGACCTGCTCGTCTTCCCTGGCTACGGCCACAAGGCCGGTAACGCCCGCCAGGCAAGGAATATGCAGGCTGCGTGAAAGAATTGCCGTATGTGAAGTGGGGCCGCCCTCTGTGGTCAGGATGCCCAGCACGCAGTCCAGGTTAAGCTCCATAACGTCAGCGGGGGAAAGGTCTTCAGCCACCAGAACGCCGGGGGCGGCAGTTTCCGGGGCATCCACCGGTCCCATGACCAGGTGCTTGCGCAGGCGCAGGCCCACGGCGCGGATATCCTGGGCGCGGTCACGCAGGTAAGGATCATCCATGCCTCTGAAGAGGGCGCACAGTTCTTCCACGGTGAGGCGCAAGGCCCAGGGGGCCGCAATAAGTTTGTGCTCTATGCGTGACAGGGCGGCATTGAGGAGTTTGGCATCGCGGGCCATTTCCATTTGTGCGGCGATCACTTCACGGTATTCGGCCAGGTCTTCCGGCACATTGTCCATGGTGGTCTGCAGCGAAGCGCGTACGCTTTCAGCCGCGGCGCGCAGGGCCTCCTGCTCGGCGGCAATTTCGGCGGGCATGATATGCCGTTCTTCATCCTGCCGCAGCTTGTGCATGAAGCGCGCCCGGCCAATGGCAATGCCGGGAGAAACGGGAGTACCGAAAAGTACCGCGCGGGCCATGTCAGTCCTGCATGGTGTTAAGAAGGTGGGCCAAGCCGTAAAGGGCCTCGCGGGCATCCTGCCCCTGCGCCAGAAGGGTCAGTTCCGCATTGGCGGGCTGGGCCAGAGAAAGAATATCAAGCATGCTTTTAGCGTCAACTTCGCCGGTATCGCTGATAAGCTGTATGGTTGAGGCATAGCGCTGGGCTTCTTGCGCCAGGCGCGCCGCCGGCCGGGCATGCAGGCCGTTGCGCAGGCCCAGGCAAAGCTTCAGGGACAGCCCGCGTGGCGTTTCTTCAATGGTTTCTTCCATTTCCTCACCTTCTCGGGCCATAGGGCCGGACGAGGTGTGTTGGTCGTGACGGCGCAGCACGGCGGCTTCGCCTGATGTAATCTTTTGCGTTTTTCCGGTCAGGCACATACTACATACCTATCAGGTCAACGTCCATGAGAATAAGGGCGCCCAGAGTCATGGCCCACAGCAGGAGGCGCGGCAGCCGCAGCCGGGCTACCATCCATGAAGCCATAAGTACCGCCAGCGCCCCCAGTATGTAAACATCCCAGGGGAAGGGCTTGATGCGGCTCAGGGGCAGATGCCAGATCACCTGGGCTACCAGCACGGCATTGACCATCTTGAGCCTGTCCACCCAGTTGATGAGGTTGAGCCGTTTAAGGCGCACCAGCACGGGCATGCCGTGGCGCAGGCCGGAAAAAAAGCTGCCGGCCCTGAAAAGCAGCAGGATGAGAAAAAACGCCGCGGCAGCCATGCATGTCAGCGCCGTATGGCCCGACAGCAGCAGGCTTACACTCAGAAGCGCCCACAAGGGCAGCAGTGTGCCGCTGAAAAAAGAATCCCCCAGGGCAGAAAGCGTGGTGGCGAGGGTTTCTCGCACCGATGACACGGCAAATTCGGGCAAGGCTCCTTTGGCTATTTCTTCTTCAAGGGAAAGTAGAATACCCACAAAAAGCGGAATCATGAAGGGATGTGTATTGCTGTGCCCGCCATAGCGGGCAAAGGCGCGGGCGCGGGCTTCGCCTTCGGGATAGAGCCAGCACAGGGCGGGACTCAGCACAAAAAGCAGGCCGACCTGCTGCATGCCTCTGGCGGTTGTACCCGCGTTGATGCAGCAGGTACGGCTCAGGCAGGCAAGTGCGATGCGTGTGGGGTACATGTGGCAATCCTGCCCGCATGCCGCCCGGCGCGGTTTGGGATACCGCCGTGCCGTGGCCTGACGCCGCCGTTTCCGGGATTTTTGCCAGGCCCGGTGGCGTTGCGGTAGTTAATGGTTGTGTGGGCTGCCCTGAGGCGATGTAAGCAGGGCATAAATTTCTTTGACGCTCCAGCCGCGCACCTGCTCCTGCACCCGCCGGGCCACCTGCCGGGGCTTGCCGCCGTCTTCCGCCTCCTGGCGCAGCAGGGCGAGAACATCGTTTTCAGGGCTGCGCTCCACCTGTTCCGGCGGCCCGACAACAACGGTTATCTCGCCGAGCAGGTCATCGGGCAAGCTGGCGCTGTGCTCCAGTCTGGTCAGTATAAATTCCTCGTGCTCCTTGGTCAATTCCCGGCAAATCGCCACTTCACGGGGGCCAAGCAGCCGGGCCGCCTGGGTGAGGCTTTCCTTGAGCCTGTCCTTGCGCTCAAAAAATATGAGAGAGCCGGGCACATGGGCAAAGGCGGTAAAAAGCGCATCCCGTCCGGAGGCGTCGCGGGGCAGAAATCCCAGAAAACTGTGCGGCAGGGGGGGCAGCCCCGCTGCGGAAAGGGCGGCTACCGGAGCCGAGGGACCAGGCAGGGGAGAGACCGGCAGACCTTCCTTGCGGCAGGCGCGTACCAGGCGATAGCCGGGGTCTGCCAGCAGCGGTGTGCCCGCGTCGGACACGAGGGCCACGGTCTGCCCGTCACGCAGGGCGCGTAGTACCTGCTCCTGCCTTTCGGCTTCGTTGTGGTCGTAAAAGCTCAGCAGGCGGTGGACCTCGATGCCACATTCGCGGAACAGGCGGGCGGCGCGGCGCGTGTCTTCGGCCAGCACGAGGTCGGCCCCGGCAAGTACGGCGCTTGCCCTGGGAGAAAGGTCACCAGGGTTGCCAAGAGGTGTGGCTACTATCCAGAGCCGGGGGGCAGTCGAAGGCATGGCGAAAATGCTCCAGGTGCAGGGTGTCGCCATTGCGCAGAACGCAGATGACGTCAAAGCGGCAGGGTTTGTCCCATGCCTCGTGCGCGGCCAGCCAGGCGCGGGCGGCGCGGCACAGGACGCGCTGCTTGGACAGGCCGACGGCGTACGCCGGTCCGCCGTAGCGCTCGCTGCTGCGGGTTTTTACTTCAACAAAAACAATAGTGTCGCCGTCAAGGCAGACCATATCCAACTCAAGCCGCGCCTGTCGCCAGTTGCGGGCAAGCAGTGTGCAGCCCGCGCCAGTCAGCAGTTCGGCTGCGGCGTCTTCTCCCGCGCTGCCGAGTCGCAGGTGGGCGGCTGCAGGAGCGGTAGCGGGCCTGACGGATTTGCCGGATTCGGAGGCTGTTGCGTCTTTCGCCGTGTTTCCGGAACCGGAAGGCATTTTGCCTTCCGGAGAAATTTTACCTGACTTTCCGGCAAAAAAGGCGGGCAGCAACTTGCGCAGATTCATAACAGGCAGCCCTGTTCCTGTTCCACCGTACAGTCTTTGCAGACGCCCCGGAAGGTCAGCCTGTGCTGCGGGCAGGGGCCAAGGCGGCGCAGAGCCTCGTAATGCTCCTTTGTGCCGTAGCCTTTGTGGATGGCAAAACCATAGCCGGGCCAGCGTTTGTCCAGGCTTGTCATGAGGGTATCACGGCAGGTTTTTGCCAGAATGGATGCTGCGGAAATGGCGGGCTCTGCGGCATCGCCGCCCACAATGGCCCGCTGCAACGGCAGGGTATCGCCATGTGCCCGTAGCCACTGCGGCGCGAGTGCCGGTTCGGGGATGACCTTGTTACCGTCCACAAGCAGGATTTGCGGCGTGATGCGCAGGTGGCGCACTGCCATGCTCATGGCTTCAAAGGTGGCCTGAAGAATGTTGATGCGGTCGATGCGGTCGGGCCAGACGATTCCCAGGCCCCAGGCCAGCGCAGATTTTTTGATGCGCGGGGCGAGCAGGTCGCGTTGCCGGGCTGTGCAGGCCTTTGAGTCGGCAAGGCCCGGCAGATCGTACTCCGGCGGCAGGATTACGGCTCCGGCTACCACCGGCCCGGCCAGACAGCCGCGTCCGGCCTCATCAATACCGGCTGTTTGCCCGGCGGCCGGAATAGCAGGCGTGCCCGGCAGTTCAAGCAGGCCTTGCTGGTGGGAGGGATGTTTTTTCACGCCATGTTCCTGTTTGGTGCGGCTTTGCGGCACTTGCCGAGTGTGAAGTGCTCGCGGGAAGGCCGGCAGCTGTGGAATATTTGCGCGGGTGGCACAACATGCCTGACCGTTTATGCCGGGTTGTTTTTGTGCCTGTTCCGGCGTCGGCCTGCGTCGCCGGGCGAGCCGCTGCAAGCCGGCAGTGCACCGGTAGCGTTTGAAATGCTCCCGTTCCTTTATTGGGGACGCCTGCGCGGCGCGCACAAAGGAGCCTGCCAGGGGTTGTCCCCTAAACACATCCTCTGGATTTTCAATTGCCGCGCAGTTACGAGGGCTGCCCGGGGTATGCCGCGGGAACTTTTCCGCTTCGCGCTGCGCAGTGCCGTCAGTGAGGCCGGTTTGGGGACTGGGCAAAGGGACAGCAAAAACACGTTGGGCCGTTTTGTTCCGTAAGAGTTACAGGCATGAACCCGAGGCTGTTTCAAGTCTTAGAGCACGGTAATTTTTAAATTGCCCTGACGACTGCGTGAGCAGTCGCAGTGAAGGCGCAAGCGCAATGTTTTTTAGTGGTTAAGCGCCGTAGCAGACATTTCGGCTTTGAAGGTGTGCGTGCTCAACGTTGGATACATAGGACGACCAGGCCAGAACGAGTTGAAGTTGAACGCCCAAACGCACAAGAGGCGCGCCGTGAAGGGCGGTTGCCCGCCATCCCACGGCGCGCCGTAAAAAAGGCGCTGTGTTTTTTCTGATGCCGCAGGGCTATCAGAAGCGGCCGCGCGGCTTGATGCGTGCGGCTTTGCCCTTGAGGGCGCGCAGGTAGTACAGACGGCTACGGCGAACGCGGCCCTGGGTGACCACTTCAACGCGGTCGATAAAGGGCGAGTTAAGGGGGAAGATACGCTCCACACCCACGCCGTCAGAAATTTTGCGCACTGTAAAGGTGGCGCAGGTCGTACCGCGTTTGACGCGGATGACGTTGCCCTGGAAAATCTGGATGCGCTGTTTTTCGCCTTCCACAATGCGCAGGTGTACTTTCACCGTGTCGCCGGAGCGAAACGCGGGTACATCCAAGCGCATGTTTTCCCGTTCAATCTTTTTGATGATATCCATCGTGAACTCCTTGCAAATCCGGGCGGATTGTTGCGTCGTTGCGTAGCGGCGCCGATGCGCTCAGGCCGCCTGTTTATCAGCAATAGTCGCCTAAAATTCTGTCTGCCAGAATGGCGGCGGCGCTGCGCACCGAAAGGTGATTGTAGCCCAAAAAACGCACAGGACGAAGCAGACCGTCACACTGTTCAAGCACTTCGGGGGCAAGCCCCCGCGCTGTGCCAAGGCAAAGCATGACCGGTCCCTGTCTGCACCATTGCCGCACCTGTTGAGGGGTCATGAGCGGTTCTGTACGAGCCTGCTTTTTACCCTTGCCGGGCCAGACGGCGGAGCTTGCCACCAGCCTGGGCCGTACACCGTGCCGTGCGGTCATATGCGCCACTGCTTCATCCAGGGAGGCCGCAGGGCAAACCAGACCGAGAGCCTGCGCCCGGTCGGCATTACCTGAACCGCCCGGACCCTGCGTCCAATGGCGCAAAATTTCATCCAGCACCCGCAACTGGTCTTGCAAGGGGGTTACCACATGGAAAGAACCCATCGCATAGCTGCGGGAAATTCGGGCTATATCGTGTATGTCGAGATTTGTCAAAGAGGAAGCGCCGGATTTTTTTTCGCCGAGCACCACAGGATAGTGCACAAGACAGAAAGAAAGGTTGCGCCCCGGCCTTTCCCGCGGAATTTCAGCCAGCGTCTGCACGTCTTCGCCGGTAAGCGGGGCAGAGTCGAGCAGGTCGGGTCGCATGCGCAGCGTTGTCTGCACGGACTGCCGCCGCCGCCATTGCGCTATGCGGGCATGGTCACCGCCAAGCAGCACCTGGGGGACGGGCAGGCCTTCCAGTGTCTCAGGCCGGGTGTAGTGCGGATATTCCAGCAGGCCGTTCGAAAAGCTTTCGTCCTCACCGGATTCTTCCTTGCCCATAAAGCCGGGCATAAGGCGTGCAACGGCCTCCACAACGGCCAAAGCCGCCGTTTCGCCGCCATTAAGCACCACATCGCCAACGCTTGTGGGTTCAATGGCAAAAATATCCAGCAAGCGGGCGTCAATGCCTTCATAGCGCCCGCAGATAATGGTCAGGTCCTGCTCTTCGGCCAGCTGCCGCGCCGTGTCCTGGGTAAAGGGGCGGCCGCCGGGAGCCATGAGCAGGATGCGTCCCGGGCTTTCAATGGACCGCAACGCTCCGGCCAGGGGTTCACCCTGCATGACCATGCCAGGCCCGCCGCCGTAAGGGCGGTCGTCCACGTGGCGGTGTTTGCTGGTGCTGAAATCGCGCGGATCATGAAAAGAAAAATCCACAAGGCCCGCCTCGCGCGCGCGTCCCATAAGGGCCGTTGACAGGGGCGAACTGAAAAAATCGGGAAAGAGCGAAACAATATGAAAACGCGGCATGGGCGGAGAGTGCCGCAAATCGCCCCGCCTTGCAAGGAAAGGATTGCGGGATCGGAAACTGCTTCTGCCGTTTTGCCGGACGGGTCTGCCGCAAGGGCGCGCTTACGGCTGGGGCATGCCCGCAAGAATGGTACGCCAGTGCGCGCGCAAGGGGCGTCTTGCCACGGACATGACCCGGCCGGGCTGTGCCGGAGCCGCCACACAGACCCAATGACCCGCACATGGCACAAGCTGCCAGTTGATGTGTCTGTAAGGAGTCGTCGTGCCGGTCTGGTCGCCGCCGGCGGGATGAAACGTGTCGCCCTTGTGATAGAACTGCGACTGCCCCTGACGCTGGCCGTAGCGGCCGCTGTGCACAAGGTAGGGGTCGCGGGTGAGGCCCAGTCCTGCGGCCTTGAGCAGGGCTTCTTTTACGGTCCAGCGGCGCAGGCTTTCGCGGGCATGAAATGCTTCGGCCAGCGGTGCAGCCATTTCTCTGGCGGTAAAAGCGCGTCTGGCCGGAGGGGGGCTGTCCAGCGCTTCGGCGTCCAGCGCCAAGCAGGGGCGGCTTTCTTCACGGGGTTGTGCGGCCTCTTCCGGGTCATGAATCTGGTGGCATGAGGCCACGGACGATTCGTCCGGCAGGCGGCGCGCGGCGCAAAAGGCAGCCAGCCCGCTGTGGCCGAAGGCGATGCGCCATCCGGGCAGCACCGGACGGCCCAGATGGTCCATGCCAAGGCCCGCAAAACCGAGGCAGGATAGATAGGGATGGTTGAGCATGCCCGAAAGCGGGGGCGCGGCAGATGTTCCCGGTTTTGCCAGGGCGGCCTGCGTTGCGCCCATAACAAGGCGCACCAGCAGTGCGCGTGCCAGCAGGCGGCTGCCTCGGGCTTTCAGGGCCGCCTCGCCCGCATGGAAGGCCTGAAGATGCGCCAGTTGCTGGGGGCCGAGCCAGGGCAGCAAGGTTGCCTGCAGGTAGTCGCACCAGTCGGCAAGCACGTGGCCTGCGAGCAGGGGCAGAGGTGCGTAAAGGAGCACAATATGCTGTTCAGCGGTCTGGGCTGCATGCATCCATCTGTGGCTGTGCCCCTGCCGTTGTGGCGGAGGATGATCGGCCGGCTTGCTGTCGCACCCGGTCTGTTTCCGGGGGATGTTCTGTCCGGAAGCTGCGGGTGCAAAGGTTTTGCAGGAATTTTTATTGTGCATGTGGGCCTTATTTGCTTTGTGTTTCCGGTGGTTGCGGCGCTGTAGCGGAAGCGGGCCTGCCCGGTAAAAGTGCTTCAAGCTCTGAAAGCGGCCCCCCGGTCTGTTTGGCTGCGGGCTGTGGCTGCCCGCTTGTGCTGGAGTTTTTTTCGGTCTCTGCGGCAGGAGCCTGACCGTGGCTCTGTTTTTTATCTTTTTCCGCTTCGGGGGAGGGGCTTGCCGATGCGGGCGGCGTTTTTACAGTATCTTGCCCGGCCTGCCCGGATTGGCTGGTCCTGGCCGGTTGCCCGTTTTGTTTGCCGCTGTCTGCTCCGGCTTTGGGCATTCCGGTTTCCTGCTGCCCAAGGATAATACCGAACGGCAGTTCGCCGCGCCAGGCCCAGTAGCCGCCAATGCCAGCAGCCGTCAGAAGCAGCACTGCGAGTACAGCCACAAGAAATTTGCGTGCGGCAGGGTGCCCAAGGCGAGCGGGCAGGCCGTAGGGATCATCGAGCGAGCGTTGGGCGTCGGGGGGCATTTCGCCCACAGCCGTGAGGGTTTTTCCCATGGTGAGGTTGATGGGAGCACCCGTGTTGACGGCCCAGCCCGAAGCATCCAGCAGCGGCCCCAGGCTGCGCCTGCGCAGCTTGAACCAGGCCATGATCATAGAAGGGCCTGAAATGACGGCAAATATAACAAAAAGGGCCATGGGCCACCACCAGCCAAGAGAAAACAGCGATTTGGCAATATAGGTAAAAGATGCGCTGACCATGCTTATGCCAACGCTGACGGCGGCGAAGATGCCCGCACTTTTGGCAATGTCGAAAGGCTGTTTGGCTGCTGTGGCTTTGGCCGGTTCAACCTTGCCGTCAGTCAGCGAACCTGCCATTTTTGAGGACGCATTGGCGATGGCGGCATCCTTGGTGGACACCAGTTTTTGCAGCTGTTCGCCCACCAGGGCGGCAAAACGCACATAGGGCGCCCACATGGCCTCGCGCAGACTGATGGGATTGCGCGCCACGCGCAGCAGGGTGCTGTCCCATACGCGGCCTGCATTGTCCACAAAAATGCCGTGCCGGCCCTTGACCAGATCGTCCGCTGTACCGGCGGTAAGGGCGGCGGCGATGGTTGTGGTCTGCTCCTGCCCGTTTTCATCCTTGCGGCTGCACAGGCAATAGAGCAGGCAGAGGTGGCTTTGGGCTGCAAGGCGCATATGCGCGTCCACATCCTCCACATGCACGCAGAGCGAGCAGGAGCGGCTGTCTATATATAGTGTTCCGGCCAGGAAAATGGCCTTGTTGCCCGGCTCGTAAAAATCCGCAAAAGAAACGAAGTTCATGAGCAGGGTATACAGATTGGCATGCAGCAGGATGAGTTTTTCAAGGTCGCGCAGGGCGTCCATACGCGGAGCGGCCAGATCACGCGCTACATACGCGGCGAAAGCCTCTTCTGTGGCAGGGGCCAGCAGGGCGTCCAGGGCGTCATCCGGGAGCCTGTCGGCCACCTCTTCGGGATTCAGGGGTAAAAAAGCCCTGCCCAGGGCATCGTCGGCGGGGGCCAGGGCCAGAGCCGGAAGGCCGGGGGCAGCAAACTGCCCGGCATTTTCCGGCGCGCGGGCAAAGGCGGGTTTTTCTGCCAGCAGCGCGGCATATGGCGCAAAACGGTCGCGGATGGCGTGCCAGCCGTCCTCGTCCATCTGAAGTGCCTGGCCGGTGTCGGCGGGGGGCGGCAGCAGCGGGGCAAACAGACGGCGGAAGGCCCGCAGGTCTTTTTCCCATGCGGGGTTGATACCCGCAGACAGGTTGAGGGCGCGCCCGGCGGCAACTCTGGCAAGGGGACGGCGGGCGAGATTTTCCATGGAAAAAATTTCCGCTCCGCCAGCGTCCTGCGGGTTCAGTTCGCTTTCTTCGTTAAGCGCGGCAACAGCCTGCGGCGCAAAAGCCGCCATGCGACAACGGGCAAAGTAATCATCCAGCTTGGGGCCAAGCCGCTGCAGCAGGCTCCATGCTTCGGCAGTGTCCTTGCCCAGGGGCAGGTCTGCCTGACGGGTTTTGTGCCGCCACTGGCGTATGGCTTGCAGATTTTCACGAAATGTTGCGGCAAGTTTCGCATCCAGGCCTGGCGCGCCCGAATCATCGCGCATGCCCCCCACCACGGTGAGTCCAGTGGTGATAAAGGCCGTCACGGCTGCGTCCTGTCCGTCCACAGAGGCGGCGGGGATGACGCCGTCGCCGTTGAAGGCGTATCCGGCGGCGGCGCTGAGGGCGGTAGCGACCTGCTCCCGGCTGACGCTGTTTGTATTTTCAGCTTTGGTTTTTTCCAGCACAAGGCGGGCGGCTGCCAGCAGTTCCGTGCCTTCGGGCGTGTCATCGCGCAAAATGTCCAGGGGGAGGTCCGGGCGGCGCAGCCTGAGTTGCGAAGGCCGGGTCACACGTCTGCATACCCAGTCCACAGCGTTCAGAATTTCTTTGGCCCGTATGCGCCCGTCATTGTCGGCATCAAGAAGGGCCAGGGTCTGTGGATCAAATTCCAGCCCGTGCACGGGGCAGCTCATGGCCATCCAGAGTTTCGGGTCCAGGCGCTTGAGGCCCTGCCATTCGGCGTCTTCGGCCAGCAGGGCCTGGTCCAGGCCCGCCATGCGGCGAAATGTGAATGCAGGACCTCCAGATGCGGCGGTAATTTGTTTCATATCTGCCGGGGGGTGGGCATTGTGTGCTGTCATCAGGTCATCCCTTGGAGTAGGAAATTCAGCTTTCCGGATATGTTGCGCGCGGCACGCTACGCTACGGCCGATGAGCCGGGTTTAACGTGTGCGGGCTGCCCACGCCATATCTTTGCCGATTGTCGGGAGCTGCCCTTATTGATGATTGATACTATCAAAGAAGATGCCCGAGGTCGAGGCCCGATGCGGCTACTGCGCACGAAAGAGCGCTAGAAGCCCATATTGGGTGTGTCCCCGGAACTGTTTGCGAAAATATGTGAAAGGGGCGTTGCGGGGTTGGCGGGACGTATTGACTGTGGGAAAGGATACGGGCCGCTGGCGGGCAGGAGGTTTTTTCCGCTCATGACAGCGGCGGAGAATGGTCTTTCAGGTCCGGCTTAGTGGGACGGGGTTTTTATTTCTTCTTCAATAAGGGCTACAAGCTCTGAACCGGTCATGCGCACAGAGCGCGCGATAAGGATGAGGGCGTTGAGAGAGGCTCCCCGCTCCCCGGTTTCCAGCTGCGCGATATATACGCGTGACAGTCCGGCAAAGTCGGCAAACTGTTCTTGCGACAAGCCACTGCGTGTACGAAGGCTGCGCACAGTCTTGGCAATGGCTACATCCAGGCCTGGTAAAATTTGCATATATTATATGTAAAGCTTTTAAACATAAATTTGGTATGCGATTGCATACAAAATTTACAGGCGCTGTTTTCATTGATCAAACTGTAATGCCAGTAATTTGCAGGGCCTTTTCAGTTATGGAGCGGCACCCTTGTTCAAGGGGATAGATTTTTATAACAATTTCATTTTACATGCAAAGTTATTTTTTTTCTTATCAGGATGTACCAGCAAGAAAGCGCCGGCTCTGTCTTGTTAAACGCAATGGCAGCTTTCTGGCGACTGAACAGATTAAAAAACTGTAACGCTTTTATAAAAAAATATATAAAGAGGATAGTTGGTTAAAGAAATTAATTGTTTTGCAATGAGTATGATAAAAAATGGATCTATCAGATCAGTACATATTGATATAAATACGAATAGTATATAATGCTTATGATTTATTTATATAATAAAATAATATTATTACATAGTTAGCATTTTATGTTGTTCATGTGTGTTGATTTAATAAAAACGCCACCCGTACAAAATAATGTGCGGGTGGCGGCTGTGACTGACAGGATATGACTGTGTGCTTTGTGGTGCGCTGCCCCCAGGGCAGGACAAAAGGCCTGCGCGTCCGGAGGGTTGTGGCGAAAGCCCTGCCGGTTCGCCAGTTTCTGAATACACGTGGCGGTCCGGCAGGGAAGACTGTGATTACTCGGCGGCCTTTGCGCCCTGGTATTCAGCCACAATTTTTTCTGTTACAGGCTGCGGGGCTTCTTCATAGTGGGCAAATTCCATAGTGAAAAAGCCCTGCCCTCCAGTCATGGAGCGCAGGTCGGGAGCGTAGCGCAGCACTTCGCTCATGGGTACATGGGCCTTGATTTCTGTGCTGCCGCCCTGCGAATCGGAGCCAAGCACCTTGCCCCTGCGGGAGGAGAGGTCGCCGATAACGTCGCCCATGCTTTCATCGGGAACAGAAACCGTCAGCAGCACAATGGGTTCCAGCAAAACCGGCTTGAGATTCTCCATAGCCTTTTTGAACGCCAGTGAGCCTGCCACCTTGAAGGCCATTTCTGAAGAGTCCACAGTGTGATAGCTGCCGTCATAAACCTTGACGCGGAAATCCACTACCTGGCATCCGGCCAGAAAACCCCGCGCCGCAGCTTCCTGCACGCCCTTGTCAATGGCGGGAACGTACTGGCGGGGGATGACGCCGCCCACAATGGCATCTTCAAACTGGTAACCGGAGCCGCGCGGCAACCCTTCCATTTCTATCCAGCAGTCGCCGAACTGGCCCCGGCCACCGGACTGCTTTTTGTGCCTGCCCTGGACCTGACACTTGCCGCGCACTGTTTCGCGGTAGGGAACCTTGGGGGTCTTGAGCACGATATCCACCTTGAAGCGGCGCTTGGCCTTTTCAACAGAAAGCTCGATATGCAACTGCCCCATGCCCGAGAGCAGGATATCGCCGTTTTCTCCGTCACGGCCGAGCTTCAGGGTAATATCTTCGTCCAGCAGCCGCTGCATGGCCGCGTAAACCTTGTCCTCTTCGCCTTTTTCCCTGGGAGCCAGGGCGTAGGTAATGAGTTGCGGCGGCAGGTGTGGCATGGGCAGCACAAAGGGGGCCTTTTCATCGCAAAGGGTGTCGCCTGTGCGGGTGTTTTTGAGTTTGGCCACAGCCACAATGGCGCCGGGGCCTATCGGTTCCTTGCAGGGGGTCTGGTTTTTGCCCGTCAGGAACAGCAGGCTGCCCAGCCGCTCATTGTCTTCGCTGCGCATGTTTTTAAGGTTTACATCGCCACTGATGGTGCCGGAAAGAATCCGCAGCAGGGAGAGCTGCCCGGCAAAGGGGTCGGCCAGGGTCTTGAACACAAAGCAGGCCACCGGACCTTCCGGGTCAGCGGTACGGCTGGCGCCGCCTTCACCTTCAAAGGCCGGGCGGTCAAGAGGCGAGGGCAGCAGGGCTTCTATGGCATCAAGCAAGGCCGCACCGCCCTTGTTTTCAAGGGCCGAGCAGGTCAGGACGGGAATCAGCTCTCCCTTGATAACGCCCGCACGCAGGCCGTCGTGCAGGTCTTCCAGTGGCAGGCTGCCTTCTTCAAGATACTTTTCCATAAGGATTTCATCGCTTTCAGCGATATTTTCCACGGTAATATCGCGTAAAAGGCTCACATCATCGGCAAGCCCGGCAGGAATTTCGGCTTCAGCCGTGCTGCCGTCGGGCTTGAACATGTGTGCCTTGCCGGAGAGCACATCGGCCACACCCAAAAATGTTTCACCCTGGCGGATGGGCAGTTGCAGGGCCACAGGCCGGATGCCCAGGGCGGACAGGCCGTCAAAGGTCATCTGAAAGTCGGCGCGGTCGCGGTCAAGCTTATTGATCACGATCATGACGGGCAGACCGGCCTGCCGGACCATGCTCCAGAATTTTTTTGCCAGGGGCCGCACACCGTCCACGGCGTCCAGCACAAAAACCACGCTGTCCACACCCTTGAGCAGGCATTCCATATCGCCCGTAAAGTTGCCGTCACCAGGGATATCCAGCAGGAAATGCCGGTTTTTGTTCCACATATAGGTCGCGCAGGCGGGCTGCACCGAGCCGCGCCGCCGGGTTTCTTCCGGCTCGTAGTCGAGGCTTGTGGTGCCTTCTTCAATGGCGCCCATGCGGGTGGTGGTTCCGGCATTGAACAGCAGCATCTCGGCAAGAGAGGTTTTGCCGCAGCCGCCGGTGCCGACGAGTGCAAAGGTGCGTTGCATTTCCAGTGGGGTAGGCATGGTTTTCTCCCTTAGTAAGCGATGTGGCTGGCGCGCGCGGCGCGGGCCGGGTGAACGAAACCAGGGAAGGAGCACGGTGTTGCGAAGGCGGGGCAGGGGATGCGGCTATGCCCGGTCTGCCGGTTCTGCCGAAAAATTCCGGCTGTGCGGCACGAGGGACGGGCGTTTTCCGCAGGCGCGGCCATGCCCGCCATTGTGGGAAACGTGCGCTCCATATGCTATTATTTTCCACGATACATACTTGCCCAAAAAAAGGGAAGAGCCGGACAAGCTTAGAGATACGGCCGGCCATAAAAGCGTGCAGAAGCAGCTTGACAGCCGGGGCCGCTGCAGTGACACTTTACAGGATATACCGGGCGGCAGCCCTGTGGCGGAGGATATATGACCTGGGAATGGGCCGCGGCCGGCATTGTGTTTTTGCTGGTGGTGGTATTCAGCGTACGCCTGATGAAGCGTGGTCTTTTTACCCTGGAGGACGAGCGCGCCCTGTGTGAGGAGCGCATACGCCTTATGGAAGAAGAACTGCGCCAGGATCAGAAGAATATGGCCTCCAGCGAGCATCTGCGTATCGCCCTGGCGGGCCTGCGTGACCTGCTGCGTCTGGCGGGGTATCCTCGCGGATTCTGGATTGAGGTGACCGCGCGCGGGCAGGGAGAAGCCAGGGGAGAGGCCTTGCTGCTGCACACCCCCGGCGGAGACTGGCGCATAAGCCTGAGCATGCGTGAGCGGCAGTTGCGCGCCGTGCGCAAGGTGGCCCACGGGCAGGGGCGCTGGCATCTGTACGGGCCAGAGCTTCATGAAGAATACACTGAACTGGCCCCGCTGATGTGCGCCCTGCATACGCATTTGCGGCAAAGGGACGGCAGCGCGGCCGCCGGGTTCAATACCCCCGGCACCCTTGCCGTACCTACAGCATTTGCCGTCAGGGACGAAAACGGGGCTGCAAGCCCCCTATCCGATGCTCCCCCTGAAAAGCCCCATCTGGCTCGGCGTTTTGCTCGCCGGGCCGTCCACGTTGCCATACGGAAAAAATCCCTTCCTCCGCCGCTCAAGCCGGGCAGACACCAGGACAAGTAATACTTGAAAAACAGTCCTTGGCCTGTGTCTGAAGTTCTTATGAAACAGCAATATGTCAATAAGTCGAAAGCCCATTGACCTGTGCAACCCCTCGCTTGCCGCATTGGGCAGGGTGACACCGCCGCAGGGCGCTCTGATCCCCTGTGCCTGAAGAATGGGGTTCAGGATGCTGCAAGAACGCTGCTCTGTTAAAAGTTTTAATTGCGTGCAGGAGTATTTTGTTTTATCTATTAAATATTATACTAAAAAAATATAGTATTTAATATATTGCGCAAGAAATAGGCGTGATATGCCGGTATGAAAGTCCGGATAGCATGCTGTAGAATTTAATGTCAATTAAAATATTATTAAATTTTTAATGAATCCCATTGCATTGATCCGCCCGCCCGGCTGTGTGAGGGAGCGCTGCTCTGCGCCATGTTTGCGAAATGCCGGCATTGTGTGTCCCGCGTATTGCAGGTAAGAATGCTTCAGGCGTTATGCGTCCGTACAAACAGGATATGAATGCCGGAAGGAAAGAAAAGATGACGATTGATGGCGGAAAGCAGGCCGAAACGGGCACAAAAAAGGCAACCCTTGCGGATGTGGCCCAGGCGGCGGAGGTGTCACCCGCCACGGTTTCAATGATTCTCAATGGCCGTGAAGGAGTTTCTTTTGCCGAGGATACAGTCAAGACGGTTCTGGCCGCGGCAGCAAAGCTCAACTACACCGGCGGCAGACGCGGCAGGGTACCCCCGGGAAGCAGGCCCGTCATACTGATTGCCGTGCCGAACGTAACGAACCCTTATTACGCCACGATTATTCAGGCCATTCAGCAGGCAGCGGAAAAAAAGAATTACGCCACCTGCGTAAGCGCCACCTACCGCAGCCTGGAAAATGAGCTGGCGGCCTTGCAGCTGGCCCGTTCCACAGGCATGGCCGGTATTATATTCGCCATGCTGGCGCACCCTGACGCCATACTGGCGCGCGCCGGGCGCAAGATGCCCCTGGTGGTTATGGGCGACCGGCGCGTGGGCCTTAATGTAGATACGGTAGAGCTGAACAACTACGATGCGGGCAGTCTTATTGCCCAGCACATGTGCGAACTGGGGCATAAGCACATGGCCTATATTTCCACATCGCTGGACACCTGCAACCCCATCAGGGTGCAGCGCCTCAAGGGCCTGCAGGACACCTTGGCCCGGCTCTGCCCCGAAGGCCGCCTTGTGGTCAAAAGCCGCGATATTTCGCCTGAAACGGAACTGGAAAACCTGCTTATCGAGCACACCGTGGGCTACGAACTGGCCCGGGGCTGTTTTGACGACAAAAAGATCACGGCCTTTGTGGCCGTCAACGATATGGTGGCCTACGGGGTCATGGATGCCGTGATTGAAGCCGGTTTGAGCATCCCCGATGATTACAGCGTCTGCGGATTCGACAATCTCTGGCCCTCGCATTTTGCCCGTGTGTCTTTGACGACCATCGAGCATTATATCAATGACAAGGGGCATAATGCCCTGGACCTGCTGCATGCCAGAATCAGCGGGCAGCTCTCGAACCGGAATATAACCAGGGTCGAGGTCAGCCACAAACTTATTGCGCGCGCCTCTACCGGCGCTCCGCGTCGATCCTGGGCCGGACCTTCCGGCTCAGGATCGTAACGGCCTGTCTGCCTATGCATAGCCATTTGACTCGTCAGCAACTGGAAGCCCTTACCCTGCGTTGGGAACAGTGGGAAAGCGAGGCTGCCACCAGGGCGCAAAAAATCGCCCGCGCCCGTCTGCACCTGCTTTTTCTGGTGTTCCGCTACGGGGGGCTGCGCCTTGGCGAAGCCCTGAGCCTTGAGCCGTGCCGCGCCATTGATACTGTTACGGGCATGATGCGTGTATCCGGTGCCAATGCGCGTGAAATCCTGCTGCCTTTGAGCGCCATGCGCCACATCCGGCGTATCCTCAGTCTGCCGCAGGCGGCGAAGCCGGGGTTTCTGCGTTTTGACCAGGGCTTTGTGCGTAAAAAGTTTTATGCCGTGGGCGAAACAATGGATTTGCCTGCCGCTATGGTGGGGCCGCGCGCCATCCGTTATTCCCGCGGGCTTGAACTGCTCGCCCTGCATGTACCCATGCCGCTGGTGCAGAAATTTCTGGGCCAGCAGGGGGCCGCGCAACTGAGAGCGTTTTTGAAGTTTTCCGGCGGCGAGGCGTGCCGCCTTCTGGCCGGGCAAAAGGCCGGGCTGGAAAGTGCGGGGCATAATGGCCCGGCTGCTGCGGCTGATGACGGAACAAACCTGTTTTTCGGCGTTGTCAGCGGCATCAGTTCTGGAATGCGCAAAATTCAGGTTGAGCTGACCACGTTTTCCGATGTGCGACTTACCGCTCTTTGTTCTCCCGAAGAGGCCGGCCTGCTTGAACTGCATGAAAATCAGGTGCTGAGCGCCCATGTGGACCCGGCGCGTATTGTGGTTTGTGCGGAAAAAATGTCCGCCAGCCTTGTCAACTGCCTGCACGGCGTGGTGGAAAGCCTGCATGCCGACATGGTGGAAACATTTGTCTGCCTTGGGCTGCCCGACGGCACGACCCTGCGGGCCACTCTTGACACACGGGCCGTGGGCAAACTGCATCTTGTTGAAGATAAAAAAGTTTTTGCCTATTTTCCTGCCGGGGCGGTACGTCTGCTGGCCGACTGAATTTTTCGTTCCTTTTTTTGCTCTCCTGCCTCAACTATGCCAAGCACAGCAACTACGCCGCCGGGCGTCCGCTCTCTTTCATGCCCGCAGCACTGCCGGCCCCGAGCGAGTCGGCGCTTTGCCCGTTTTTGCGCACAGTCTGCCCGTACTCCCGGCAGTGTGTGGCCGCCATGTGCTGCCACACCGGCCGCCAGAAGCTTTCTGCCCGGCGGGCATCTTTTATATCACGCTTTCTTGTGATACCGTGAACATCATGCCCGCAGCCTGTTCCAGCTATGCGGTGTTGTTAACGTTTTTAACAGGAGTGTCACGATGTTCCGTATGTCCCGGCTGTTTCTGGCAGCCTGTGTTATGGGCCTGCTGGCCCTTGCCCCTGTGGCGCGTGCCGCAGATGTGCTTATGATGGCTACAACCACCAGCACCCAGGATTCCGGTCTGCTGGAATATCTTGAGCCGTTCTTCAAAAAAGAAACCGGCATGGAGCTTAAGTGGGTGGCCGTGGGAACCGGCAAGGCGCTTGAAATCGCCAAAAACTGTGATGCGGACGTGCTTCTGGTGCACGCCCCGGCCGCCGAACTGGAGTTCATCAAGGCCGGACACGGCACAGACCGCCGCCAGATCATGTATAATGACTTTGTTATTGTGGGACCGAAAGCCGACCCTGCCAAGATCGCCGGAAAAAGCAGCGCTGAAGCTCTCGGGCGTATCTTGAAAAGCAAGGCGGGTTTTGTGAGCCGTGGCGACCAGTCCGGCACGCACAAGGCCGAACAGAAGCTCTGGCAGCAGGCGGGCATTACGCCCGACAAGGATCCGGCGTATTTTTCCGCAGGGCAGGGCATGATGGCCACGTTGAACATGGCTGCGGAAAAAAAGGCCTACGCGCTGACGGACAGGGGAACCTGGATCACCTTTGCCGACAAGGCGGGGGCAGATAATCCCCTGGCTATAGCGATGGAAGGAGATACTGCACTTTTCAACCAGTACAGCGTCATCACGGTCAATCCCGATCGTTGCCCCAAGGTTGACAAGGCATTGGCGCAAAAGTTTGAAGACTGGTGGGTCTCGCCATCCACACAGCAGAAAATCGCCGATTACAAGCTGAAGGGCAAACAGCTTTTCTTTCCCAATGCGGGCAAGTAGCTAAAAACAGCCGCAGGGGGCGGGACGGCAATTGCGCCGGTTTCGCCCCCGCGGAACGTCTGTCATCGCGTTTTACCAGCATATTTTCGCCGTCAGGTTGCGGGCGCATATGGACTATCTTGTCAACGGCATTTCCGGCGCATTTTCCCTCTTGATCCACATGGATGAGGTCACCCTTTCCGCCGTGCGCGCCACGCTGCTTTCCACCTGCTATGCCATGGCCGCCTCTCTGCTGCTGGGGCTGCCGCTGGGCTTTATACTCGGGTATTGCGCCTTTCCCGGTAAAAGGGCGTTGCGCCTTGTTTCCGACACGCTTCTGGCTTTTCCCACGGTTCTTATCGGCCTGCTGGTTTATGCTCTCATAACGGCGCGTGGTCCCCTCGGACAGTATGGTCTGCTGTTTACCCTGCCGGGAATGGCCGTGGGCCAGGCCCTTCTGGCCCTGCCCATTGTGGTCTCATGGACCGCGCAGGCTGTGGAAAGTCTGGACCCGCGCTGCCGCGACACCCTGTTGACCCTTGGGGCCAATACCCGGCAAATGGCGGTGTTTTCGCTGTGGGAATGCCGTTACTCCATTGGCATGGTCTGCATCACGGCTTTTGGGCGCGTTATTACCGAGGTGGGCGTGGCCATGATGCTCGGCGGCAATATCCGCTATGCCACCCGAACCATGACCACAGCCATAGCGCTGGAGACCAGCAAGGGAGACTTTGCCCAAGGCATAGCTCTGGGGCTTGTCCTGCTGCTCATGGCTTTTGTCATCAATCTGGCGTTGGCCTTTTTCAGGCACAGGGGGCGCGCGTGAAGACGATACAGTATAAGGGCCGCAATCTGGTACAGATGTATGGCGGCCGCATTGCCCTGAACCTGCCCTGCCTTGAGGTTGAAAAGGGCGAAACCCTGGCGCTCACCGGGCCAAACGGCTGCGGCAAGTCCACGCTGCTCCGCCTGTTGGCTTTTCTGGAGCGTCCGGTATCGGGAACACTGCGTTATGCCGGCAACGCCGCAGCAAGTCGGCAGGAGGTCACGCTGCTGCTTCAGGAACCTTACCTGCTGCGCATGAGCGTGTTCAATAATGTGGTGCTCGGCCTGCGCCTGCGGCATGACACTGCTGCGGCACGTTGTGTCTATGAGCAGAGCATGAGGGCCGTGGGTTTTGACAGGCCCTGGGATTTCGCGCAACGCGGCCCTGCGGAACTTTCCGGCGGGGAACGCCAGCGCGTGGCCCTTGCCTCGCGTCTGGCACTGCGCCCCGGGGTGCTGCTGCTGGATGAACCTACCGCCAATGTGGATGCAGCCAGCGCCCTGGCGGTGGTGAGCGCTATTGAGGCCTGCCGGAACAAAGGCGTAACCGTGATCTGCGCCACGCATGATCCGGCGCTGATCCGCACACTCGCTGCCCGCGAACTACAGCTCGGCAGGCACTGGAATGAGGCGGCGAAGGGATTTCCGGCATCCTGACGTCGCGTCGTGCCATGTCTAGAGGAATTACTGCTTCAAATGATTGCTTAACAGTCGGCAAAGCTGCCCTACATGCGCATAGCGTTGCCGTGCTGTGCTGCACATTATTCCTGGGTCACTTGCGCCGCTGCGCTGACCGGCCGTAGACGGTTTGTCGTTGTGCTCCTGTGCTCGTCTTGTCCTCGTTTGGGCCGCCCGCGCAGGGCAGAGGGCCAGTCCAGGGGCTTTCGCGCCAGTCCTGTGCAGCAAAATCACGCTTGCTCCATAAAGAGCGTCTTTTCTTGCCCTTGGCGCAACATTTTTTATTCAAAAGCAGCGCTTGGGGCGGATTATCCCCTTTTTCCCTTTTCCCTTTGCCGTGGGCAGGAAAAGCGTGTCGATTTTTTCGCGGGCTTGCTGTTTTTTTTCTGCACGGGGTAAAAGGTAATAAACACATACAGGCGCGGCAGCGCGCTTTGAAGGAGGCTCCATGTTTCGTTTCCTGCGCGTCAATATGGCGACCAGAACCTGTGTTTTTGAAGAAATACCCCAGGAATACGCGGGCCTTGGCGGCCGTGCGCTGACCTCAACCATTGTGGCGCGCGAAGTGCCGCCCACCTGCACGGCCATTGGGCCGCACAACAAACTGGTTTTTGCTCCGGGCCTGCTCGGTGCGACCAACAGCCCCAATGCCAACCGTATTTCCGTGGGCTGTAAAAGCCCGCTCACCGAAGGCATCAAGGAATCCAACGCCGGCGGCCAGCCCGGCGGCCATCTGGCCCGCCTGGGCATTCTTGCCGTGATTGTTGAAAACATGGCCGAAGAAGGGCAGTGGTGGCAGCTTGAAATAGGCAAAGACCATGCCAGGCTCGTGCCGTCGGATGTGGCGGGGCTGAACAACTTTGACGCCGTGGCGAAACTTGTGGAAAAGCACGGCGAGACGTGCAGCTATATCAGCATTGGCCGGGCTGGAGAGTTCAAGCTTACCGCGGCCTCCATTGCCTGCACGGACCGTGAGTTGCGACCCATGCGCCATGCCGGGCGCGGCGGCGTGGGGGCGGTGATGGGGTCAAAGGGCCTCAAGGCCATCATCATCAATCCCGAGGGCGGTAAAAACCAGCCTCTGCAGGATGAAAAAGCTTTTCGCGAGGCCTCCAAGCGTTTCGCCAAGGCCCTGGCCGAGCATCCCATTACCAGCAAGGGCCTTGCAGACTACGGCACAGCCGTGCTCGTCAACATCCTGCATGAGGCCGGGGGCCTGCCCACCGCCAACTTTACCGTAGGCCGCTTTGACCAGCACGAGAGCGTCTCGGGTGAGTTGCTGAACCAGATGACCAAGGAGCGCGGCGGCACGGTGGCCCACGGCTGCATGAGCGGTTGCATGATCCGTTGCAGCGGCATCCTGCCGGACAAAAAGGGCAAGTTCCAAAGCAAATGGCCTGAATACGAAACCCTGTGGGCCTTTGGGCCGCACTCGGGTATTGGCGATATGGATGCCATTTCCAAATACGACTACATGTGCGACGACATCGGCGTGGACACCATTGACGTAGGTGTCGCCATGGGCGTGGCCATGGCCGGGGGAGCCATCCCTTACGGAGACGCCATGGCCGTTATGGATGCCATGCATGCCATCAGCGAAGGTACGCCCCTTGGGCGTATCATCGGCTGCGGCACGGCGACCACGGGCCGGGTGTTCGGTGTGCGGCGCGTACCCACAGTCAAGGGGCAGAGCCTTCCCGCGTATGACCCGCGTGCGGTCAAGGGGCAGGGCGTCACCTACGCCACGTCGCCCATGGGGGCGGACCATACCGCCGGTTATGCGGTCACGGCCAATATCCTGAGCAGCGGCGGCACGGTGGATCCCCTGAAAAAAGAAGGCCAGATCGAGCTTTCACGCAATCTTCAGGTGGCGACAGCCTCGGTGGACTCGGTGGGTCTTTGCCTGTTCACGGCCTTTGCCATTCTGGACGTACCGGACGCTCTGCCCGCCATTGTGGACATGCTCAACGCCAAGTTCGGCTGGCAGCTCACGGGCGACGATGTGGTGACCCTGGGGCAGCGCATCCTTTCTACAGAAATCGACTTCAACCATCGTGCTGGCATTACCCAGGCCGCGGACGTGCTGCCCGATTTCTTTACGGATGAAAAGTTTCCTCCGCATGATACCACGTTTGACATCACCCACGATGAACTCAAGACCGTGTTCAACTGGATCGAAGAAAAATAGCAGCCTGCAATCAAAGACCGCCGTTCCGGATAGTCCCGGGCGGCGGTCCCGGGATTTTGTCTTGTGTGCAGAGCCGGGGACAGGCACGGGCGGCAGGAGGTCACACGGTCGGGCAGGGCCTGTATCAGGCACAGGCACGGCAGATCCGTTGTAACGGGTTGCGCGGCTTGACGGCGGCCCGGCGGCATGCCCATATAAAGAGCAGCCGCCAATGCGGACGAGGAGTTCCTATGCACCTGACCGTAAAGCTGAGCACCACGCTGCGCGATCATGTACCCGGCTACAATCCCGAAGAGGGCCTGCGGGTCGACATGCCTGAAGGAAGCACTGCGGAACGTCTGGCCTGCCGTCTGGGCCTGCCGCTGCAAGACATCAAGATTGTCATGATCAACGGACGCCAGCGCAAGGCGGACGATCTCCTGCGCGACGGCGATCGCGTTGCCTTCTTCCCGGCTGTCGGTGGAGGCTAGGCGTCCGTTGGCCATGACAGCATCCCGGTTGCGGGCTTTTTTCAGGCCCTACCTGCGTACCGTCTATCCCGGTCATTCTGTCTTTACGGCGTCCGGCGGGCGCGACACCCATGAAGAAATCTGGTTTACAGCCATTGCGGGCATACGGGCCTGGGCGGCCGGACAAGGCCTGTCCACGCGCGAGGCTGTGGCGCGTCTTGTGCCAGCCGGCATCTGGCCCGAGAGTTTTCGCCGCAATTATGGACTGTTTGCCGTGCATGATGTGGCGCACCTGTTACGTTGCCGGGTACTTGTGCTCGGTTGCGGCGGCCTGGGCGGGCATGTGGCAGAACTGCTGGCCCGCACGGGTATCGGTTTTCTGCGCCTTGTGGACAATGATGTCTTTGACGAGAGCAATCTCAACCGTCAGCGTTTCTGCGCCCAGAGTACGCTGGGCCGTCCCAAGGCGCAGGTTGTGCGCGATGCTCTGACGGACATCGCCTTTCATCTGGAGGCCGAGGCATTGCAACTGGCCGCCGATAAAAGCAGCATGCCGGAACTTGTGCGCGGGATGGATGCGGTTGTGGACTGCCTGGACAGTATCGGGGCCAAGCTGGCGCTGGAAAAAGCCTCGCTGGCTGCGGGCAGCCCTTTTGTCCACGGTTCCATCCTGCGTGAAGAAGGCTTTGCCTATGTGAATTCCGGGCCGGATGCGTGCCTGAACACGCTTTATCCAGGGGGACAGGGAACGGAAGAACTGGCGGTGTCCCGGCATGAAGCCATGGGAACCCTTGCCCCGGCAGCCGTGGCCTGCCTGATGGTAAAATTGTGCCTGCGTGCCTTGCTGGCTCCCGCGTCCGTTCATGCTCGCGCCGGGGCCAGTGATACCCTGACTGTCGGCGCAAATACCGTTGCCGCGGCCGTTCCGGACATTGTCACAGCGGCTGGCGGACATGCTGCCGCAGGAGCCGCTGATACCGGCAGCGAAGCGGCAGACAAGCATCAGGGCGGGCAGGCGCATGGCCTCCGTTCCCCCCTCTATCATCTGGACCTCTCCATTCCCGAACTGGAGCGCTTTTTTTGGGGGTGACGGCGCTCAGCCGCGCTGCGCGATGCCGACAGCGGGATCGGCCGGGGTCTGGACAATAAACTGCAGAATACGGTGTCAGCCCATTGTGCTGTATCTGTTCCAGGCATAAGCCAGGGGCTGTCTCAAGAGCTGGTTGCGCTATTTTCCATTGTATTCCCAGATGACCTGTCCTGTCTTTTTCGTGCCATAGCCCCCCATTTCCGTTACGGCCTGCAAAAATTCCGGCCCGCGGACGACATCCAGCAGCGCCTGCATGGCCGCGCTTTCGTAAAAGCGGCGCGGAATCACCAGATCGTACTCTTCAACTCCCACGGGTACAAAGGGCAGGCCCAGCGCATTGGCCGCGGCCCGCACGGCAAGCCCGGCATCGGCCCGGCCGGAGAGCACGGCGGCAGCTACGTTCATGTGCGTGTATTCTTCATCACGGTATCCGGAAATGCTCGCAGGGGCCACGCCCAGGCAGGCCAGCTTGTAGTCCAGCAGTACGCGGGTTCCGCTGCCCCGCTGGCGATTGACAAAGCGCGTGCCTTCCCTGGTCAGATCACTGATGCCGGTGATGCCCAGCGGATTGCCCGGAGCCACAACAATGCCCTGTTCCCTGTCCACAAGGCGCAGCAGGATCATCGGCTCATCAAGATTGTTTTCAATGGCCCTGCGGTTGTACAGACCGGTTTCCGCATCAAGCAGGTGGCAGCCTGCCAGATGGCACTGGCGGCGGCCGAGAGCCATGAGGCCGCCCAGAGAACCCACATGAGCTGAGGTCAGGCGAAAGCGGGGGTGGGTTTTGCGCAGCAGGCTGTCCAGCAGGTCCAGCGTATTGTCGTGGCTGCCGATGGCAAGAAGCGCGCCGTCCAGCGCATTGCGCGGGCGCAGCAGGTCTACGGTAACGGCCATTCCGGCGTCGCAGCCTTCGCTGTCGCGCGAAACACGCACGATCCCGTCGGCGCGGCTCAGGCTGGTGATGGTTCCCGCGCCCCGGGGCAGCGGCACGGCGATAATATTTCCATCCACACGGCCCAGTTTTACGCGCAGGCGCTCCTCCATGCCCGGGCGCGAGGGCAGGGCATGGCAGGGAACAGCCGTAGCCTTTTCCCGCTCCGGCGCGGGCCGTTTTTGCCAGAGCGCCAGCAGGGGCAGCACGAATTCCTCCATGGCGACACCCGCCGAAACGGGATAACCCGGCACGCCGATAACGGGTTTGCCGCGCACTACGGCCAATACAGTGGGTTTGCCGGGCATGACGGAAATGCCGTGCGCGACCACCTCGCCCAGAGATTCCAGCACATGCGCCGTATAATCGTGGCTGCCCGCCGAAGAACCGGCATTGATAAGCACCATGTCGGCATCTGCGTCAAGAGCACCGGTTATGGCGGCAGCAATGACCTCCGGCTGGTCGGGAACCACAGGCAGGGTGACGGATTCACCCCCGGCTTCTGTAATCATGGCCGAGAAAATCAGGGAATTGAATTCGGGCAGCACCCGTCCGGCACGCAGGTCTTCTTCGCGTGCCAGGGCCAGAGGCACGATTTCAGAACCGCTGGGGATTATGGTGACGCGGGGGCGGGCAAAGACAGGGACCTGCAGAACGCCTCCTGCCGCCAGAGCGCCCAGATCATACGGCCCAAGGCACGTTCCGGGTGGCAGGATGATTTCTGTAGCCACCATATCCTCACCCATTTTACGTACATGCTGCCACGGAAAAGCGGCCTTTTCGATCACCGCCCACCGGGTTTCGCCGGAGCCTTCGGTATTGATGTGCTCCACCATAATAACCGCGTTGCAACCCGGCGGCAGGGGGTGGCCGGTGTTGATCCAGTGAGCCTGCCTGCCCAGTTCGAGGCGCAAGGGATTGCGAACGGACGCGCTGAACGTGTCTTCGGCGTTGACAGCGATGCCGTCCATAGCTGCGCCGTGAAAGGCGGGCGAAGAACGAAGCGCCGCTACCGGGCGACTGAGGACGCGGTGCAGGGCTGTGGTCAGAGGGATGTTTTCTTCCGGCAGAGCACGGGAAGCTGCCTGAAGACGCGCGAACCAGAGTTTCCGCGCCTCTTCGGGCGCAAGCAGGGTCAGGTAGGTATTGCGCTTCATGGCGGCCTCCATATTTGGCGTATGCGTTATTACTACTGAAAAAGTTCCACCATAACAATATCGCCCATGCTGAATCCCTCACGATTTTCCGGGCAGACCAGCAGGCCGTCTGCCGCGGCAAGACCCGTGATCAGGCCGGAAGCCCCCGTTATCGGTTCGGCGGTGTACAGGGCCTGTCCGCGTGTGGCGCCAGAAGAGGAGGGGGAGGTTGCGGGCAAGGGCTGCAGGCGTACTCGCAGGTAGTCGCGGCGGCCTTGGGCGGAAGCAATGGAGCGGCTCAGCACTGCCGGAACACAGGCGGCTATTTCCGTCCCGGTCCCGCCCTGAAGGTGGTGCAGCAGAGGAACGAGAAAAACCCGCGCACAGATGAGCGCGCTGACTGTATGGCCGGGCAGGCCCATGAGGCAGACGGTGCGTCCGTCTATGCCGGCGCGGGCCAGGATGAAGGGCTTGCCGGGGCTGAGAGCGACACCGTGCGTTATGATTTCGCTTTGGGGCAGAGCGGCGAAAACCTCGACAGTATGATCGCGCGCGCCAGCCGATGAGCCGCCTGAAACAACGATGATGTCATGTGCGGCCGCAAGGCCGGCAAGAGCTGTTTCAAGCTCGCGCGCATTGTCGCGCACAAGCCCTGCCCGTGAGGCACGGCCCCCGGCCTGACAGCACAGGGCAGTGATGCTGTGGGCATTGATATCGCGGATTTTGCCCGGCGGCGGTGTTTCTGTGGCGGAAACAATTTCATCGCCGGTGGAAAGCACGGCTACGCGCGGTTTGCGCCGCACTGCAACACCGGTGGCACCAAAGGCTGCCAGAAGGCCGATATCCTGCGGGCGAAGACAATGCCCCGCAGGCAAAAGCCTGTCGCCCGTGCTTGCATCGTCATTATGGAAAATAACATTGTCGCCGGGAGCCTGGCTGCGGGTAAGCTCCACCAGTTTGCCGCCCGCAGGGCGGGAATACTCCACCATAACCACACAATCCGCGCCTTCGGGCAGCATGCCGCCGGTAGCTATGCGGGCAGCCTGACCTTCTGCAAGCGTCAGATCGGGCTTTGCCCCCATAGGGCAGTCGCCCACACATTCCACGAGGGCGGGGCTGCCCTCCTGTGCGCCAAACACATCGCGCGCCCGCACGGCGTATCCATCCATGGTTGAGCGGTTAAAGCCGGGCAGGTTTTCCGGAGCGCAAAAATCGTGTGCCAGGCGGCGGCCAAGGGCGTTGTCCAGAGAAACGTTTTCATATTCAAGCACAGGAAACTGGTGGATGTGTTCAAGAACGGATTCCACGGACTGCAAGGTCAAAAAAGCTTTCATGCCTGGCCTCCGGACTGCGTTTCCAATATTGCCCGCCGCTTTGATGTGCAACAGAAACGATTGAGTGGTGCGGCTTTTGCGCAACTGGCGGGAGCATACACGAAAAAAGGGCTTACGACATGCGTAAACCCTTTGATTCCTATGGAGCCAGCTGCGAGAATTGAACTCGCTACCTGCTGATTACGAATAAAGTTCCCTTACCATCACAGCACGTCACTAGATATAATAGTGGCTCATTTTTGTTGCTATTACAAGACCTTTCGAGTTCATGTTTTTCACAGCGGGTCATAATTTACCCCGCAGCATGCTCGAAAACGTGCTAGAAAAAGCTAGAAATACGTTTCTAGCTATAAGGGAGCTAGAAAAATGAAAGGCATGATTAAGACCAAGTTTGTCGGGGTATATCGATATGTTAGCGATACAAAACGCTTCGACGGCAAGCCTGACGAATGCTTTTATTATAGTTACCGAGATGAGGACAAAAAATTCCGCTGGCACAAGGTCGGATGGCGCAGCGAAAAAGTTACCGCGCAGTATGCGGCGGATAAGCGCAGCGAATTCATGGTTGCCGCACGAAACGGCGAAACGCCAAAGCGAACCAAGAAGAGCAACGGGATCACCTTCGGCCAAGGCTATGAAGTATTTAAGGAGAAATGGTTCCCGAACCTGAAAAATGGCGGGTATGACATTGCGCTTAGATACCGCGTTCATACGGCTCCGCTGTTCGCTAACAAACCCGTGGACAAAATCACTCCTCTGGAACTGGAGGATTACAAACTTTTTCTGCTCAAAAAGGGGCTTGCTCCGGCCTCCGTGCGCCTCATCCTGGGCGACATGCGGAACGTGATCAACAAACTCAAGAAATGGGGGCTGTTCAAGGGGGAGAGCCCCTTTCAACAAGTGGATATGCCCAAGGTGGACAACGCCCGCACTAGGTTTCTGTCCAGAAGTGAAGCGGATCTGCTTTTGGAAACCATCAACCGGCACAGCCGTAAATGGTTTTTGATCTCCACTATCTCTCTGAATACTGGCGCTCGGTTGAGCGAAGTCACCGGGACGAAGATCCATGACCTGCAACCTGAAACGCGGGTCTGGCAGATCCGGGGCAAAACCGGACGGCGCAGCATTACCTTGAACGATGCAGCCTGGAACGCCTTTACGGAAGCCCTGGAGCGGCGGAAAAGAATTATCATCTTCACCAGTGGGCAAGTTGATCAGGACACTATCAATTTCGTATCCCAGGAAACGGGCCTTTTCCCAACGGATGTGAAGTATTTGCATCTGGAGTGCGTTGATATGGAGCGTGGGGTTATCATCTATCGGAGAAGGAACAGCGCGAAGTATCGCACTTACCGGATTACGGAGGCTGTCAGGCCGGTGTTTGAAGAATGGGTAAGTAAATGCTCTTCCGATTTGATATTCACTGGCCGGGGTGGAATCCCGGTAGGTTCCAGCACTAATAAGACGTTTGACCGCTCCGCCAGCGAATGCGGCCTCAATCCTGCCGGGATTGACCCGCTCGATAAGGTGGTTTTCCATACGCTGCGGCATACCTATTGTTCCTGGGAGGCCATCAAGGGCACTCCCTTGTTCAAGATCGCCCGCCTTGTCGGCCATAAGACCACTACCATGACGGAACGCTATGCCCACCTGTGCCCGATTACCGAATCGCAAAACCTGATAAGCAAGGATGCTGACTCCACAATAGAACAGTTGAACGCCATTCTGACTCACCTCATTAAAGAGAAAGGGATTGAGCAAGTTCCGCAATCGGTTCTGGATTGGGTCGACCAAGCCGGTTAATCGTCATCACGGGTCAATATCTCGCGCTCGTTGAGATATTTTTGCAGATCCTTCTGAGGATATAGAATCTTGCCCCCGTCCTTGATGTAGCGCGGCCCTGCGGCCTTGGCTCTTTTGTTAGCCAAGGTCGCAGCGTTCAGGCTATAGACCCTTTCAACCTCTTCGGGCGTGAGATTGACCTTTCGCTTTATTTCCTCAATTTCCTGCACGGAAGCTGCCAGCGGTCCGAGCGTCCGTTCAAAGGTTTCCTGCATAGAGTCCATGCGGGCTAGGACGGTGCTCAATTTCCCGTTGAGTTCGGCTTGAATACGGGCTTTCATCTGCTCTACAGTCAAATATTTTTCCAATTCGTCCTCATGGGAGGGGAAAAAATCTTCAGGCTGCATTTGATTCCTCCAGACGAGCAGGCGGTAAAGGCTCCGCCGGTGTTTGATAGCGCAACAGTGGCAGATTTTACGTCATGAAAACATGGTTTATTTTACAAGAATTTCTTGTGAAGTAGACCAAAAAAATATACCTACTTTTCCTCGACGGAAAGCCGAGAAACGGCAATAAACGTATTCACGGACTCCCGAACACTCATTGCGGCGGACGCCAAAGCATCCCCCTGGAGCGTGGTAGGCTCCACAGGCTGCGTCAATCTCTCCTCACATACGTTGAGGGTCAGGGATACCAATTCTTTCGCCTTTTCCTCGTATGCCTTCATTTTTTCCGTCTGCTGCCGTGTCATGACCCAACTCCTTTTGTCAGTATATTCACTTCTGTCCGCTGGCCCGCTCTGCCGCAATCGCCAACAAGTAGCTTAACTCTTTTCCTATTACTGCTGCCATGCGCTGAGCATCCGCAATCGATACCGATTGAGGCTTCCCGGTATTGGACGCCTTGAGTCGTATGGAAGTCCACCGCGAAGCCGCTGCCTTTGGTGACATTTCCGGCCAAATTTGCGCCGCAAACTCGCCCTTCTTGAAGCCCTTTCTTTCGGCTCTCTCGATGACAATCTCTACAAATGCTCGCTCTACCTTCTGGGAAAAATGATCGCCATTCATGGCAGCTCCTTAAAAATTGCAATAGTGCGTGTTTTTTCTACCCGGATTTTTTGACCTTGTCTACAAGAAAATAAAGGTATATTGCAAAAGAAATTCTTGTTATAAAAATTAGGAGAAATCCTATGTGTGACGCGGTCAATTCGCTTTTTATTCAGTTTGGCTCGCATGAAAAAGTAGCTGAAATACTTGGATACACATCAAGACACTACAGGAAAATACGGCGAAAAATCGAAAGAGGGGAAGAACTCCCCTCACGCATTGAGGTGTTGTTGGACACAAAATTGCGGGAAATTCAACGCGGCTGCGAGTCGGGCCATGCCCAAGAATGAGCCCTTGCGGCGCTCAATGGCCTATGTGCAATTTCTGGCGCAGTTGGAAGAGATAAAATTGCTTCTGGCTCAAGGCTATTCCAAAAAGCTGATCCATGAACGGCTGACAGGAAAAAAGCACATTTCTATGGCCTATGTCACGTTTTGCCAGATCATGCAGAAAAAAATTCAGACTGGTGCTCCAAGCGTCCCTAAAGATCAAGGATCAGCCAATGCCGCAGAACCGTCAGCGTCAAAAACGCTTCCGACCGGCCCCCGGATCGTCAATGCCGTCAAAGAGCCGTTTCCCGACCCGCGCAAAATGAGCCTGGAAGACGGCATTTAACCCCATAGGAGTCTATGCGATGGCAACAGTGCATTTCATTCAGCAGGGCAAGGGCGGCGTGGGCAAATCCATGATTGCGTCGATTTTGTATCAGGTGTTGCGCCTGCTCGGTAAAAAGGTCGCTGCCTTCGATACCGACCCGGTGAACGCGACACTGGCCGGATTCAAGGAATTTGAGGTGACGTGCCTTGATATTTTGAAAAACGGTGACATTGACCCCCGCCAGTTCGATACGCTGATCGACACGATCATGGAGCAAAAGCCGGAAACCCACGTCATTGTGGACAACGGCGCGTCCTCTTTCCTAGCTCTCAACGGCTATATCAAAGAAAACAGCATTATCGGCATGTTGGAAGAAGGCGGACACGCCGTATTTTTTCATTCGGTCATCACGGGCGGGCAGGCCATTGGAGATACGGTTCTCGGCCTGCGTTCCCTGGCCCTCGGCTTTCCGACAACGCCCATTGTGGTCTGGCTGAATCCCTATTTCGGGGAAATCGTCATGGATGGCCGCCCCTTTGAGGAATTTAAGGTCTATCAGGAGTTCGCTGGGCAATTCCACGCCATAATCACCATCCCTCAAGGCAACAAGGCCACCATCGGCAAAGACTTGGAAACTCTGTTCGCCAAGCGCCAGAGCTTTGAGACTGCTATCAATTCCGGCCAGTCCATAGTGGTGCGCTCCCGCCTGCAACGCTACCGGAACGAATTGGTGGAAGCCGTGAATAACGCGGCTATCGCGTGAGGGGGGGCCATGTCACAAGAAGCTGACGCTCCTACGCCTCTTGAAGCGGAATTGGGCAACGCACCGGGAGTGGGCCTCACCCTGGAACAAATCCGTTCCGTGGTGTCCAAGGCCCATGACGTGATGCTGCCGAAAGATGACGCCACGCTGATGATCGCTACAATACTCAACGCCTATCTGACGGAAGTGGACAAGCTCCAGGCCCGGCACGAAAAGGGGCTGACCCGGCTCATGGCCGAAAAAACGGACGCCTATGTTGCCGGTGTGCAAACGGCGGTGAACCAGCTTTCCACAAGCCTATCCTCGGCTTCTGTTGAAGGCATCCGCAAGGTTTTTGACGACCATGCGGCCCGGCTTGCAACCTTCAAGAGCAATGTGACCCTTGCTGCCGTGGTTGTGGGCCTGTCCGCGCTGTTGAATGTGGCTATGTTCATTTTGAAGGCGGTGCGCTGATGCTACGGGCTTGTGATGATCCCCGGCTGCTGGCCGGGCTGCGCCATTCCTGCGGGCCTGTGTTTATGGACGCGCTGGAAGACCCGGAAGTCATAGAAATCATGCTCAACCCTGACGGTACACTCTGGATTGAAAAGTACGGGCAAGACCATGAATGTGTCGGCACGGTTCCGCCTGCTCAAAGTCGGTTGATTCTTTCTCAGGTGGCAAGTGGCCTCAATCTGACGGTCAATGAAAAGAGTCCCATAGTGGAAGGCGAATTTCCGCTGGACGGTTCCCGCTTTGAAGGGACGTTTCCGCCCATTGTCGGGCCTGGGCCTTCATTCTCGCTGCGCAAAAAGGCCAGCCGCGTGTTTACGCTCCAGGAATACCTGGACTCCGGCTCCATCACGGCGCGGGTGATTGAAATCATCCATGACGCCGTGCTCCGGCGCTGGAATATCGTGGTGGTGGGGGGAACCTCCAGCGGAAAGACCACCTTCGTCAATGCGGTCATTGACGCAGTTTCCACGCTCACGCCGTCACACCGCCTGATCATCATAGAGGATACGGCGGAACTGCAATCCAAAAGCCCCAATGCCGTGTTTTTCCGTACTTCGGTCATTGCCGACGTTAATATGCGGAAGCTGGCGAAAGTCAGTATGCGTTACGCTCCCAAACGCATACTCATAGGCGAAGTGCGGGACGCCGCCGCCCTGGAACTCCTGAAACTGTGGAATACGGGGCATCCGGGCGGGGTGGGCACGTTTCACGCGGACAGCGCGGAAGAAGCCCTTCCCCGGCTGGAAGAACTGGTTGAGGAAGCGGGCCTTGGCCCCAAGCAAAAGTTGATAGGCCGGGCGGTTGATCTGGTGGTCTTCATGGAAAAGACCCCGGACAATCGGCGGCAAATAGCCAACATCCTGCGTGTGGACGGCTTTGACCCGAAAACGGACACCTATCACACAGAGTATTTGTACAACGTAAAGGCGGAACATGGCGCATGAGCACCGAACAGACGCACGGCCCCGGCACTTTTCGCTGCGGCAAGTGCAAAAAACTTCTGGCAAAGGGCTACATTGAAGCTGGAGAAATCGAGCTTTTCTGCCCTCGCTGCAAAAGCAGAATCGTCCTGCGGGCTGTACGCCCCAACCTCGCGCCGCCCCAATCGGGAAATGACGGCCTCCACAATGGAGATCGTCATGCACAGCCTTCAGACTTCCGGTCGTAAACTGTCTTTTTTCCCTTCCCTCTTCGGCCTTTTGGCCCTCTGCCTGCTGGCCTGCCCTGAACTGGCGCTGGCATCGGGCGGCATCACGGAATTTTCCAGCCCTCTGGAACGGGTGGTAAACACCATTACCGGGCCTGCGGGTAAATGGATTTCCATTGTAGCTATGGCCCTCTGCGGCGTCATTTTTATCATGAACAAGGACGACATCAGCGGCGGTTTCAAGCTGCTTTTATCCGTGGTTTTTGGCATTTCTTTCATCGCGTTTGCTGCCAGCATCGTTAACAGTGTCTTCTCTTTCTCCGGGGCGGTCATATGAGCAGGCCGCTTCCTATCCATCAATCCTTGCACCGTCACGCCCATATCCTCGGCGCGGAAAGGGAACTGGTGATGACCAGCGCCCTTATCGCGCTGCTGGTGGGCGTGGGCGGTCTGACGGCTGTTTCCATAGTTTCCGCAGTCGTTTTCTGGATTGTTGCCGTGTTTGTGCTCCGGCGCATGGCAAAGGCTGATCCGATTATGAGCCGGGTTTGGCTACGGCATATCAAGCAACAGGAGTTTTACCCGGCAAAGGCAAGTCGCTGGCGGGCTGTAGGGGGGTTCACATGCTGAAACTCATAGATTACCGCTCCAAAGCCAAAGGCTTGCCGGATTTGCTCCCTTATGCCGCTCTGATCGCACCGGGCGTCATCCTCAATAAAGACGGCTCGTTTCTGGCTAGCTGGGAAATCCGGGGACAGGACACGGGTAGCTCCACGCCTGATGAACTGGCCTTCGTGTCCGCACAGTTCAACAACGCGATTCGGTTGCTCGGGACGGGCTGGATGCTGCATGTGGATTCCATTCGCAGCAGCCATCGGGCCTACCCCGCGCCGGAGAAAGGGCATTTCCCCGATCCGGTGACGCAGCTCATTGACGATGAACGCCGGGCCTTTTTCAGTGGAAACCGCTGTTTCAGCACCAGCACCATTTTTTCCGTCACCTACAGGCCGAATTTTGAAACTGCGAAACTAGTCGGAAAGGTTCAGGCGGGTGTTATTTCTTCTCCGATTCTGGAAAAAGCACTGGGCCAGTTCCAAAACACCTTGGAAGAACTGGAAGACGCTTTGTCTTCCGTTCTGCACATGCAGCGGCTCTCGGAATATGAAGCGTATGGCGATGATGGCGAAGCCTGGACGCAATCTGACCTTTTATCCCATATCCAGCAATGCGTTTCCGGAGATCTGCACCCGCTGCGCGTACCGGAAAGGGCCATGTATCTGGATCACCTTCTTGCCAGCAATGATCTGGTCGGTGGCGTCATTCCCCGGCTTGGCGGAAAACACCTTGCGCTGCTTTCCATTGACGGGCTGCCACAAGAATCCTTCCCGGCCATGTTCGCGGATTTGGAATCGCTTCCGCTGGAGTACCGCTTTTCCACCCGCTTTATCTGCCTTGACCAGTACGATGCAGCCAAGGAAATAGACTCCTACCGCAAGGGGTGGCGGCAACAAGTGTATCGCTTTCTTGACCAGTTTTTTAACAACCCCAACGCCCGCGCCAATCGTGACGCGCTGCTTATGGCCGAAGACGCGGAAAACGCCCTGACCGAAGTGCAGGGCGGCTATGTTGGGGCTGGCTACCTGACTTCCTGCATTGTGTTGATGCACGAAAATCAGGAGCAGCTCCAAGATTGGGCGCGGGAACTGCGCCGGAACATCCAGACGCTTGGCTTCGGCTGCCGGGTTGAAACTATCAACGCCCTGGAAGCATGGCTTGGAACGCATCCGGGCAACGGCTACGCCAATCTGCGGCGGCCTATGGTCAATACGCTGAACCTGGCTGATCTTTTGCCCCTGGCCTCGGTCTGGACGGGTTCTCCCGTCTGCCCCTGCCCGTTTTATCCGTCCAACTCCCGACCCCTGGCTGTGCTGACAACGGATAAATCTACGCCGTTCTGGTTCAACATCCATGTGGGCGACCTCGGCCACACCTTGATTTTCGGGCCGACCGGCGCGGGCAAGTCCACACTGCTGGCAACACTGGCCGCACAATTCCGCTGCTATGCAAACGCCCGCATTTTTGTCTTTGACAAGGGTATGAGCATGTTTCCGCTCTGCCTCGGCTCCGGCGGGACGCATTACAATCTCGGCAACGCTGACCGCCTTGCGGGAGGTCTGGCATTCGCGCCGCTCCTGCGCATTGATTCCGAAGCGGAACGGGCCTGGGCGGAAGAGTGGATCGCTTCCCTCATGGAGTTGCAGCACATCACGGTCATGCCCACGCACCGCAACGCCATTCACGCGGCCATGCTGGATTTGTCGGCACAGCCAGACAATCTGCGTTCCCTGACCAGCTTTTTCCACATCGTTCAGGAACACCAGATTAAGGATGCTATCCAGCACTATACCGCGCAAGGGGCAATGGGGCGGCTGCTGGATGCGGACACGGACGATCTGACGCTTTCACCGTTCATGGTCTTTGAGATTGAAGAACTCATGAGCCTGGGCGACAAAAACTTGATTCCGGTTCTGACCTATCTCTTTCACCGCATTGAAACGTCACTGGACGGAACGCCGACCATCCTTGTGCTGGATGAAGCCTGGATCATGCTCGGCCACCCTATATTCAGGGAGAAAATACGCGAATGGCTGAAGGTCATGCGTAAGGCCAACTGCGCGGTAATCCTCGCCACGCAAAGCCTCTCGGACGCCAAAAACTCCGGCATTCTGGATGTACTGGCCGAATCCTGCCCCACAAAAATCTTCCTGCCCAACATCACCGCCGCGCAAGAGGCGCAACGCGAACTCTATGTGGGCATGGGCCTAAACGAAACCCAGATCAACATTATCGCCCGCGCCACGCCCAAGCGCGACTATTACGTTGTCTCGCCCCTCGGCAGGCGACAAGTACAACTTGCCCTTGGCCCCAAGACGCTGGCCTTTGTCGGCTCCTCCGACAAGGAGAACCTTGCCCGGATTCAGGCGCTTGCTGCGGAATATGGTTCCGGCGGCTGGCAGTACGAATGGCTGCGGGAACGCGGCGCGGCATAACAAGGAGTTTCTATGAAAAAGTTACTGTCCGTCTTGTCCCTCATGTGCATGTTCGCCACGCCAGCCCATGCCCTGACTGTTTCGTGCGTGAATTGCAGCAACAGTCTGTTGCAGGCTTTGGATCGCGCCACAAACATGGAGCAACTTTCCACGCTTATCAGTGAATACCACGAGTCCGTAACGCAAACGGCCCAGCAAATCCGCATGGTGCAGCAGAATATCGAGCAGTACGCCAATATGCTGCAAAACACCGCGCAACTCCCGGCCAATCTGGTGAATGAACTCAAAGGCAATCTGACCCGCCTTGCCAACCTCTCCGGCAACCTCAAGACGCTGCGCGGCGATATTGTGGGGCTTGGACAGGTGTTCAATTCCCTGTTTCCCGAACAGGCGCTTTTCGAAGAGCTGGCCGGGGCCAGCCCGGCACAGGTTGAAGCCGCCAACGCACAATATCAACAGCAGTGGGACAAGTGGTCTGCAACCGTGGATCAGGCTTCACAGGCCACGTTTCAGCTTTCCGGCCACCAGCTTGACGATTTGCAAAAGGATGCCGGGCGCTTCCAGTCCTATCTTGAGGAATTGCTTTCCACGCCGGACGGCCAGCAAAAGGCGATCATGGCGGGGAACCAGCTTTCCGCCCTCCAGGTGCAGGAGGCCCGGCAGCTCCGCGAACTCATGGCCACACAGGTGCAGTCCAACTTAGCCAGTCAGATGAAGGCGGAGAAAGAAAGCCAGATGGCCCAAGAGGCATGGCGGGACACATTGAAAACAAACCGGATCGGCAGTGCGAAAGCCAAGCCAGACCCTTTTTAGGCGGCGGCCATGAAAAAATATTTGCTGCTTCTGGCCGTGCTCTGCCTCCCTCCGCTGGCGATTCTGCTCCTGCCGGAACTGGCCCATGCCGCTGATGAAGATTTCGTCTCCAAGCTGGTGCATGAGTTTTACAACAAAACAAGCACCTGGGAGCCGACCTTGAAGCGGTACGCCCTGGTTGTGTTCCGCGGGCTGGTCATTCTGGAGGTGTGCTTTCTTGGCATCAAAGCAGCGCTCAACCGCGATCAGCTTGGCGACATTCTGAAACAGTTTGTCATGCTCCTGCTCATGGCCGGGTTTTTCATGGCCGTTATCACCTATTACAAGGAATGGTCGTGGAACCTGATCAACGGCCTCGGCGCAATCGGCAGGGAACTGACCCCCGGCGACTATTCTTCAGAGTCTCCGTTCCTGACCGGAATGCAACTCGTCAAACTGGTGCTGGATAAACTTTCCGTCTGGTCGCCGGGCAACTCCATAGCCCTGCTCATTGCCGCCCTGGTGATCATTGTCTGCTTCGCGCTCATTTCCGCGCAAGTGGTGTTCATCAAGTGCGAAGCAATGGTGGCAATGGCGGCGGCTGTTATCCTGGTCGGTTTCGGCGGTAGCGCCTTTCTCAAGGATTATGCCGTCAACGCGATCCGCTACGTTCTGGCCGTGGCCTTCAAACTCTTTGTTATGCAGCTCGTGCTTGGGGTGGGCATTGCCTTTATCGAGAGTTTTTCCACGTCCACTGCGGAATTGCAGGATATTTTTGTGGTCATTGGCGCGTCCGTGGTGCTGCTGGCCCTGGTTAAATCCCTGCCAGATGTCTGTGCGGGCATTATCAACGGTTCCCACGTTTCCAGCGGCGCGGCGCTTACAGCCTCGGCTGCCGCCGTGGGAGGGGCGACTCTCGGCACGATGGTCGCCGGGAGCAACACCGTTCAGAGCGTGAAAGACGCGGCCAAGGTGGCAAGCATGGACGGGGCTAGGGGCCTGAGCAAAGCGGCGCACATGGCGAAATCGCTATGGGGAGCGCGGCAGGATGCTAAGGCTTCCGGCGAAAAAGCCCTCAGTACCCGTACCCGGTCTGAAATGCAGGACCGGCTTGAACGTGCCAAGATGAATAACGACACATAAGGCGGTATCTATGCCTTTTTTCAAATCACAAGTGAAACTACCCGTGCGGGAAAAAGGGGGAAGCCCCTACCTGGACGGACGCGAAGAGTGGCTTGAACGCTACGGATCTTATATCAACCGTGCCGCGCAATGGCGTATGGTCGCCTTCCTCTGTCTGCTCATCACCGGCGTTTCCATCACTGGCAACGTCATACAGGCAAGCCAGACAAAGACCATTCCCTACATTATCGAAGTGGACGCTCTCGGCAAAGCGGCGGTTATGGCGCGGGCGGATGTGGCTAGCAAAACCCCGCAGCGGCTGATCCAAGCGGAAATTGCCAAGTGCGTCAGTGATTGGCGCACGGTCACGGCGGACGTGGAACTCCAGCAAAAAATGATCGAGCGGCTTTCCTTTTTCATGGCCGGAAGCGCTAAAGGCGTTTTGCGTCAATGGTACGAAGCAAATAATCCTTATGAAATCGCCAAAAGCGGCAAGTTGGTGCATGTGGAAATCAAGGGGCTGCCGCTGCCGGTCAGTACCGATTCCTACCGGGTGGAATGGGTTGAAACCGTCCGCAGTCATGCGGGCGTCATGCTGGATTCCCACAATTATGAGGCCACGGTGACAATCCAGATCAACCCGCCCACGGTGGACGCTGTTCTGCTCCGCAATCCGGGCGGCGTCTACATTACGGCGCTGTCGGCTGGCAAAGTGGTCGGTACTCCGGCTCCCGTCAAACCGCAAAACAATCAGGAATGAGGCTTCTCATGAAAAAGATACTGTTTCTGCTTCTTGCCTTTACGCTCTGCGCAAGAACCGCGTTGGCGGCCCAGGACATTCCCCCCGGCTACCCGCCGCCCCTGGACGGCATGAGCGCCAGCCAATCCGTACAGGAAATCGACTATATTAGCCCCAAGGTCGTGCCGCTGACCCCGAAGGAAAGAAAGGCTCTCAGCCTTTCCGATGACTGGGCGCGGCAGAATGTTGATCCGGTTCTGTCCGGCGGCGGCAAGGTGGTGTACGTCCACGGGGCCAGCCTGCCCACCATTGTGGCAACGCCCATGCAGGTTTCGGATGTGGAGCTTGAAGCCGGAGAGGTGGTCAATGAAATCGTGGTGGGCGATTCGGCCCGCTGGATGGTGGAATCGGGTTCAGCGGGTTCCGGCCCTGACGCCAGGGTGCATTTGTTCATCAAGCCCGTGGATGCGGGGCTTGAAAGCTCCACGGTGATCACCACAAACCGCCGCGTGTACCATCTGCGTCTTGTATCACAGCGCAAAGGCCACACGCCCTATGTCGGCTTCCTCTATGCGGACTCGCTGAACCGTCAACGCGCGGCCCGGCAAGAGAAAGAAACCAAAGAGCGCGAATGGAACTCCACCACTGTGGATGGCCAGCAGGCGGATTTATCTAAACTCAATTTTCGTTATGAGGTGAAGGGCAAAGCCGCTTGGAAGCCAGAGCGGGTATATGATGATGGACGGCAAACCGTTATCCGGCTGCCGGAGAAAACCGCGTCCGGGGAAATGCCCGTTTTGCTCGTCCGCAAAGGGAGCCGTGAAGTGCTGGTCAATTACCGGGTGAAGAATTCGGCCATGATTGTGGACGGCTTATTTGAGCGGATCGCGCTCATTGTCGGCGTGGATGGCGATCAGGAAAAAGTGGAAGTCATAAGGGGAAAAAAGTGATGCGCATAGTCATTTTCCCATTGCTGCTTCTGGTGTTGTTGGCTTCGGGCTGTGCAGGGCGCGAGCCTATGGGTTCCTATTGCGGGCCTTTGCCGGAGGGTAACGCCGTTGCCGCTATCGCCGCCGATGCCGTGGACTGCCTCTCAAGTCTGTACCCTCCGGGGCATACCTCCGTTCACCTCGTCCCGGCCAAGGACGAGGGCAATAAATTTGCCCAAGCCTTTGAAAATGGTTTGCGCACAAAGGGCTTCACCCTGATTCCCGATGCGCAAACTGACACTCTGGCAATAGCCTACACGTTGGATGCCATTTTCGAGAAAGGTGAAAAATCCTCGTGGTATCTGCATCTCCGTATTTTGGACAGTGAAGATAACGGAAAATCCATTGCGCGGGCCTACACCGCCAGCGGCCAGCCGGAAGCCGGGCAAAGCCGCACGGAGATAGAATTCAAACGCTCCCTGCTACAAAAGTCGCGACAGATCGTGACCAAAAGCAAAGAAGCGGCGGGAGAAGCCTATAACGCCCCCCGCAGCTTCCTTACGGAATAGGGGGCGCATGTCTGACGTTACCCCCAATAGTCTGGAGCCGATAAAAAAGGTTGATGTCGCCCGCATGAGTAAATGGCCTCTCTACGCCGTGTTGCTCGCCGGGCTGTTTCTGCTCGGCGTGCTGGTTTACAGCGTGAACTTTGCCCACAACCAGGGAAAAGAACAACGCGGCACTCCCAAGGTGGATATAAAGGAGGAAGAAAAACCGCTGCTCATGGTCGAAGGGCGTGGCCTCGCCCTGGCTCCACCTGAGGGCTCGCTCGCTGCGGTACAGCCCGACACGCCCGCGCAGAACGGCGCGAAGCGGGAACCGCTGATCGTGGTACAATCCGACAAAAGGCAATCCGACAGTTACCGGCAGGAATTGGAAAACCTCCGGCGCATGAAGGCGCAAGCTCACCTGGCCGCGCTTTCTGCTCCCCTTGGCGTGAAAAAGGCCAGCCAGTCAAACACGGCTCCGGGCTCTGCTGACGGTTCTGGCTCTGCTCCTGGCAAGCCTTCCATGTCCATGTCCGATGCTTCCGGACTGCATGAAAGATCCTATGACTTGGCTGCGGACAAGGACAAAGAGGCGTTCTTTGATCGAGCGGCAAAAGACGCAAGCTGGATTTCACCGTATTCCCGAATGGTCGGGCAACAGTTTGAACTCAAAACAGGCGCGGTGATCCCTGGTGTCATGGTGACGGGCATCAATTCCGACCTGCCCGGCAACATCATTGCCCAGGTGTCGCAAAACGTCTTTGACTCGGCCACAGGCAAGCATTTGCTGCTGCCGCAAGGGGCAAAGCTCTTCGGCGTGTACGATTCCCGCGTGATCTACGGGCAGGAACGGGTTTTGGTGGCCTGGAACCGCGTGGTGTTTCCTGACGGCTCGTCCATTACCCTTGGAGCCATGCCCGGCTCGGATATGGCGGGCAATGCCGGATACACGGATGAGGTGAATAACCACTATTTCCGTATTTTCGGTTCCGCCGTGCTCATGAGCCTGATGTCCGGCGGCATGGCCTACACAATGGATTCACTGGACAACAGCAATTCCGAAAGCGACAAACCGACCCTCCAGAATGAAATGGGTTCCGCCTTGGCCGCACAACTTGGACAGGCCACGCTTCAACTCCTGCAAAAAAACCTGAACATCAAGCCTACACTAGAAATCAGACCCGGCTACCAGTTCAACGTCATTGTGACAAAAGATTTGGTTTTTGAGCGGCCTTACCGGCCACAGCGATAATCTTTCCCCTCTGCGAGCCTTGCGCCCCGACTTCGCGCCGTCCTCATGTGAGCGGGCGGCCTCATTTCGAGAATGTTATGGCTGCGAAAAAGGTTCAATACGGTTTGGGGGAAGAAACTCCTAAAACGACTCTGCGCTGGCTGTATCTGCCGTTCATACTGCTGCTAGGTCTTGGCAGCATGGCTCTGGCGACTCAGCGCATCGCGGCGTTTTTTGAGTATCAGGCCGCTCTCGGCCAGCCGTGGGGAATCGCCTTCGGCCTTCCCTGGTATGCGCCGTGGTCGGCCTTTGTCTGGCAAGAGGGGGTCGGGGCAAACGATACCTACGGGTTTATTGAGCAGGCCATTGCTCACAGCCAGGTTCTTTTCCTGCTTCCGCAATTTGTCATTATCGGCTTCTGGCTCTGCTTTCAGAAAGAATTGCGTTCCAATGCCAACTTGCACGGTTCGGCCCGCTGGGCGGAAGAGCGAGAAATCCGCACGATGGGCTACTTTGAGGGCAAGGGCGTCTATGTGGGCGGCTGGCTGAAAAGGTATGCTGGGACCGCGCTCCTGCTGCGCAAGCTCAAATCCAGGCCCGAAGAAATACAACTCTACCTCCGGCACAATGGCCCGGAACACATAATGGTTTTCGCGCCTACTCGTTCAGGTAAGGGCGTGGGCCTCATCCTGCCTACGCTCCTGGCTTGGGAAGGTTCTAGCATTGTTCTTGATATAAAAGGAGAAAACTGGGCCTTAACTGCCGGGTGGCGCAAATCGCAAGATCAGCTTGTCTTGCGTTTTGACCCCTCCGATCCTTCCGGCGCGTCCGCCCGGTTCAATCCCTTGGAAGAAATCCGCCTTGATACCCTGCTAGCGATACCGGATGTGCAGAACATGGCTGCCATGCTGGTAGACCCCACGGGTAAGGGGCTTGAAGACCACTGGAGCAAAGCGGCCTTTGGCATGCTCGGTGGAGCTATCCTGCATTGCTGCATAATGACCCGTCACGCGCAAAAGCGCACGGCAACCCTCTATGACCTTTCCAGCATGTTGGCTGACGAGAGCCGCACCATCCAAGACCTGTTTAAGGAAATGGTGGGCACGGATCACTCCGTCCTGCTGCGGGAGATATTCCCCAAGGCTGAAGGCTCGGATGCCGGAGCCAAGGCCCATACCTTTATCGCCAGCTCAGCGCGGGAGATGTTGAACAAGGCGGAAAACGAAGCTTCCGGCGTGGTTTCCACTGCGCTGACCAATCTGGCGCTGTACCGCGATCCGGTTGTGGCCTTAAACACCGCTTCCTGTGATTTCCGCATCCATGACCTGATGAACCATGAAAAACCAGTGAATCTGTATCTTGTCATATCTCCTGCGGACATTGACCGGATGCGCCCGTTGCTGCGGCTCATGGTGGATATGATTGTGCGCCGCATCTGCGCCAAGATGGAGTTTGCGGACGGTGGAAGCATGGTCGGGTATAAACACCGCCTGCTGCTCCTGCTGGACGAATTCACCAGCCTGGGAAAACTCCCGATTATGGAGAAGGCGCTGGCCTATATCGCCGGATACGGCGGCAAGGTCTACATCATCGTTCAAGACATTGCCCAACTCAATGCCGTGTATGGCAAGGACAACGCGCTCATGGCAAACTGCCATGTCCGTATTGCCTACGCGCCGAACACCATTGAAACGGCCAAAACCCTTTCCGACATGACGGGCAAAACCACTGTTGTGGAAGAAAAGGTTTCTCTCTCTGGCTCCAGAACCGGGCATATGAAAAACGCCTCGGTCAACGTCTCCGAAACAGCCCGGCCTCTGCTTACGCCGGATGAGTGCATGAGGCTCCCCGGCCCGGAGAAGGATTCTCAAGGCAAGGTAGTAAAGCCCGGCGATATGCTGATTTTCACAGCCGGGCAATCGCCTATCTACGGTCGGCAAATTCTCTATTTCTTTGACCCTGTGTTCTCGGCCCGCGCAAAGATTCCGGTTCCCGGCCTCACACCCCAATACCAAAGCGGCATAACGGATTCTCTTTACGAGCCGCGCCCTGCGGCGTGGTACTCGGCAACGCCTGTTGTCGCGGCTCCCCCTGAAAAGAACGAGGCTTTCAGTGAACAGTACTTCGTTGCGTAGCCTGACGCGGCGGGCGCTGTTCATTGGGGTGTGGCTCGCGCTGACGTTTGCCCTGGCCTCCGGCGTGGGCCTGCGCTTCAATCCCACGCCGTCACTGCCCATGGGCATCTACCGCCTTGCTCCCGGCCTTCCAGAGAAAAACGATCTGGTGAGTGTTTGTCTGCAAGGTGAGTTCGCGGAGCTGGCTTTGGAACGTGGCTATCTGGAGCCTGGTTCCTGCCCCTCCGGCCTGCGGCCCCTGCTCAAGCGTTTGGCCGCGCTGCCGGGGGAGTCTGTTGATCCGTCCGCATTCCCGATCCGTTCCGTGGACAGCCAAGGGCGCTCCATATCGCCAGTTCTGATGCCGGGCGTCGTTCCTCCCGGCATGGCCCTGGTGCTGGCCGATCATCCCGGCAGTTTTGACAGCCGCTATTTCGGGTTCGTTCCGTTGGACAGACTCCAGCGGGTGGAGGCTGTTTGGCTCTGGCCCGAAAATGAAAAAGGCCATCATGCCTTGAAACATGCGGGCCTTGAAAGGAGTCCTTGTGTTCGCTCTTTTAAGCACCCCTAGGAGAGATAGTCATGCTGTTAGTTGTGATTGTTTGTGCCTGCCAAGTTGTATGCTCAACAGACAGTCCAGTTGCCAACAGGCCTACGAAGAGCAGGCCTGTAAAGAATTTAATAGTCTTCTTCATCTGACCCTCCCATCGGGCATTAAAGGTGAATTTCCAAAACGAATCTCTAACCGCTGCTTCAACAATCCTTTCTCTCACTATGGTGGGGTTACTCATCCAGGGATGCTGAAAAGAACAAACTTGTCTTAATAGTTAAGCACAGCTCTATAAAAAGCAAGAGGTTTAGCCGTCTTAAAAAAGGAAAATGACCATGCACAACAAAGAATATTTACGCGCTGCGGCAAAGGCCATTGCGCAGCAGATTGAAGGCGATTCCGTGATTTACGGCGTCCCGCTTGACCCTGACGTTGCGGACTACATGGGCGCTTTCCCCGAAGAGGCCATTACGCTGGCCGACATGGTGGAAGACGGCCTTTTGACCGTCACCGATTCCGGGGAGGTGGTCTATGTCGGCTAACACCAAAACCGGCACTCAGAAGCCGCAGAAGCCGAAGCGGCCCCCGTTCCATGAAGAGTTTGCTAGCAAGATCATTGAGCGCCTTCAGGAAGGAACGGCCCCGTGGCAAGTACCTTGGACGCTGGGAAAAGCCTCCCTGGTTCCCCACAATCCCGTCTCCGGCACGGTGTACCGGGGCATGAACCGGGTGCATCTGGCGCTTTCCGGCTATGACGACCCGCGCTGGATGACGCTGAAACAGGCCAATGACCACGGCTACAGCATTTTGCCCGGCAGCAAGGCCACACCGGTAGTCTATTTTCAGTTCATTGCGGAAAAGGACAAGCTAGATAAAGAGGGCAAACCCGTCTTTGGTGCGGACGGCAAGCCGGAAAAAGAAAAAGTGGAGCTGGACAAGCCCATTGTCCGCTTCGCCTATGTCTTCAACGCTGAACAGGTTGACGGCATTCCTCCGCTCCAGCTGACAGATAAAGCCTATGCGTGGGAGCCCATAGAAAAGGCGGAAAACATCCTTGCCGCCTCCGGCGCGGCGATCAAGCACGACCAGAGTAACCGGGCCTTCTATCGGCGCATGGAAGACGCCATTCATCTGCCGCCCAAGGAAAACTTTGACGCGCCGGATAAATACTACGCAACGGCTCTGCACGAGTTGGGCCACTGGACAGGCGAAGAAAAGCGCCTGAACCGCGAGTTTGGCCCCTTTGGTTCGGAAACGTATGCGCGGGAAGAGTTGCGGGCGGAAATCGCCTCATGGATGCTCGGACAGGAAATCGGCATCGGCCACGATCCCGGCCAACATGCCGCCTATGTGCAGTCATGGATTCAAGCCCTGAAAGAAGACCCCTACGAAATTGTGCGGGCCTGCCGCGACGCGGAAAGGATCAAAGAATACGTCTTTGACCTGGAGCGGAAAAAGGAACTTCAGCAGGAGGCCCCGGGACAGACGGTGCAGCTGGAAAAGACCGCGCAACGCGGCAAATCTCTTGAAAAGGATGAGCGCATAGCCGCTATGGGCGTTCCTACGGCTCCAGCCAAGGAGAAAACTTTTCTCGCCGTTCCCTACAAGGAAAAGGAACGGGCAAAGAAGTTCGGCGCGAAGTGGGACAAGGATAACAAGCTCTGGTACGCACCGGAAGGCACTGACATTGCTCCGTTGGCGACCTGGGTTCCTGAAATGACGCTGGAAAAGGCTCCCGTGCCGGAACCGTTCATGCTTCCACAAGAGGAATTTGCGCGGGCTTTGGAAAATGCCGGGCTTGATCTGCGCGGCAAAGCTCCGATTATGGACGGGCATATCCATCGTGTGCCACTCATCGGCAGAAGCGGCGGTGACCTGGACGGCGCATACTGCGGCTATCTGGATGAACGGCCTGCCGGCTGGATGCAGAATTTCAGCACCAGCGGCAAAACAACCTGGGTTGCCACGGGCCATACGCTGACCAAAGAGCAGTTGGAAGCCCAACACGACGAAATTGCACAAAAAAGCGAGGAGCGGCAGCGGCTTATTCTGGAGCGCCAGCAAAGAGCGGCGCGGGAAGCGTATACGGAATGGATCGCTTATGATTGGGCCACAAACGAGAATCCCTATCTACAAGCCAAGGGCGTTCAGCCTTTCGGGGTGCGTGAGGACGTGGTCGGCAACCTTCTTGTGCCCGTGATGACTGTGGACAAGGAGTTGCGTGGCTTGCAAACCATTGCCCCGGAAGGTGCAAAAAGCTTCATGTACGGGATGGAGAAAAACGGCAACTTCCACCTGATTGCCGAGCCGGGGAAAGACCTTTCTCAAGGGGATATCATCCTGGCCGAAGGCTATGCAACCGGCGCGAGTCTGCACATGGCAACGGAAAAACCCGTGGCTGTGGCCTTTGACGCGGGAAATCTGGAACCTGTAGCCAAAAAGCTGCGGGAAAAATTCCCCAATGCCGCTATTATCATCTGCGCGGACAATGACCACAAACACACACGCCGCACATCGGACGGCGTGGAACCCTGGAACAAGGGCGTGGAACTGGCGCAGAAGGCCGCTCAAGAGGTCGGCGGCAAGGTCGTGGCTCCGATCTTCACCGATGAAGAGCGGGCCAGGGGACTGACGGATTTTAACGATCTGCACCAGTCCCGTGGGCTGGATGAGGTGAAACGGCAAGTGGGGATCGTTTTGCAAAAGGGGGTTGCGCAGGATAAAGGCCAGGAACGTGGGAAAGCGCGGGAGTTGTCCTTATGAACGTGCATTTCTCCAGTAAAAAAATGGAGTGGGCAACGCCTTGGGAACTGTTCCACGTGTGGGATATTTCTCACGGGCCTTTTACCCTGGATGTGTGCGCCACTTGGGAAAATGCCAAGTGCAGGACGTTTTTTTCGCCAGCAACCAACGGCCTGATACAGTGTTGGCATGGAGTATGTTGGATGAATCCCCCGTATGGCCGTGAAATTGGCCGCTGGATAGCCAAGGCGGTGGAAGAAATACACCAGAGAAACGCAGAGCGCATTGTCTGCCTTCTCCCGGCCAGAACAGATACCGCTTGGTGGCATGCGTTTGTAATGCCCTACGGCGACATTCATTTTTTGCGTGGACGGGTACGTTTTGAAGGCGCGAAGCATCCTGCACCATTCCCAAGTGCCGTAGTCATTTTTAGATAACTCAGAAATTCTGCGGGCCACGCGCCCCGATCTCGCTCTATCTGACGGTCTTTAAGAAAGCATCATGCATGCGGGGCTGTTTACTCAGGAGCCTCTCCGTAGCGCGAAAAAGAGCAGGGGGGCCTCAATTCTGGTCGGAAGCAGCCCCTATCTTCATGTCTTTTACCTTGAAGGTAGAAAGGTAGGGCTGTGTTCTAAACACTCACTCAATAGATAACCATTGTACAAGGCGATCCCTATGCTCAAAGAATATTTTTATTGCCTTTTCCACTTTGAAATTTTTTAGGTGTCACACCGTAGCGCTTGAAAAATTCATGACTGAAATGACTCAGACTCTGGTAGCCGATATGCACACCGATCTCTGTGACATTCATGTCACCTGCGGCAAGCAGTTCGCGAGCAACCTCCATGCGATAGTTCCTGAAGTATTCGAACACAGGTAGACCGAAGACCTGCTTGAAGCCCACCTTCAGTTTTTTTTCACCGACACCTACCATCTTCGCCAATTGCGCAAGTGTTGGTGGACTTTCCATATCCTGCACCAATAATTCCCTGGCTTCCTTTATGCGTCGTACATCTGATGGCGATAGGGATACTGTCCGTTCGTAGCCATTTTGGGTGGCAAGATATTCGATAAGCTGTGTTTCTATTAGTTCAAGTGTTCGAATTTCCATATGCAGTTTGCGCAGGGTTCCCGCATAGGCGCTTGTTACAATATCTGCTATAAGACGGATTTTTTGAGCGCTGTTTTTGCCTATCCACTGAAATGCTGTTTTGCGGCCTTCAAACACACGTTCCAGTTGCTTTGGTATGTTGGTATGTTCCGCCACAAGATAGGGATAAAGGAAATCTTTATCCATAATAATACTTAATCTACGCATGCCACCTTTGCACCTCATATTCCCTACTGTGTCTGAAAGATATGTGATGCTATTACTTCCGCTGGTGTGCAACTGCGTTGTTCCGCTCAGCGCTCCATGCTTGTAGCTACAATGGTTCGATCCAGTGAGCATAAACCCGAATATGAGCGGAGAACTCTGAATTTCAAATTCCATATGCAACGGATCTGTGGGCGAAAGTTGAGAAAGCTGCAACACAAGGCCCGGCCTGAGCATAAAAGAATCTGTTCCGCAGGTTCGGTAAAAACCAGGACCGGCGAAAAGCGTCAAATCTTGTCCTAATCCCATACATTCCTCAACGACCCCGGCGATACCCCGCTGGGGATATTTTTTGACCTTTCCACGGTTAGCAAGACTCTTTTTTCTAGTTTAATGAAAAGGAAAATCAAATTCAATTAAAAGTAGCACACGCCGGGGAGAGGTGACACGCCATGCGTCATTACATTTTAGGAGGAATCCTAAGTTATTTTCTTCTATTCGAAAGCGCCCATGCGGCAGAATCACAACCGCAGCCCGCTGATACCTATACGCTGGAAGCGATCTCCGTTACCGCCACTAAGCGTGAACAGGCGCTCCGGGAGATTGCAGGCAGCGTCTCCACGGCTTCGGATATCGATCTGGAAAATCAGGGGGCTGAAACCTTGCAGGACGCTACAAAAATGTTTCCCAACGTCCATATGAAAAGCACTAGCTCCGGTAATGAAATTGTCATTCGCGGCATGTCCACCTGGGATACGGCGCTACATTCTCCAGCGGGGCTTTATGTGGATGGGGTGCCGTATCCTTTGTCCTACATGCAGAACATCTACCTGCATGACATGGAAGGCATTGAGGTGTTGCGCGGTCCGCAGGGAACTCTTTATGGCAGAAACAGTGAATCGGGGGTGATCAACCTTGTGCGGCGCACACCGGACAACAAGTTACGGGGATCACTTTTTACGGAATTTGGGAATCATAACACCTTTCGTCTGGGGGCTTCTGCGGCTGGGCCATTGCTTGAGGACAAGGTGTACTTTTCAGGAAGCTATCTTCGCCATCAAACGGATGGCTTTGTCCGCAACGAATATAAACAGAAAGATCAAGCGGCACGACACAAGGCTGATTCGGGACGAGTGGTTTTACGACTCACCCCTACGGATGCGTTGGATGTGCGCATGTCATTGGATGCCACACACAGTGACGATGGCATAGGCAGTATGCGCTTGTCCACCGGGCCATACCGTAGCGGACGGTATAAAATTCGCTCCGACGCCCCAGACGAGGCTTCGTCTGATCTTGTGATTCCTGCGTTCACCATCACACATACTGGCGAGCATGTTAGAACAACATCAATAACCAGCTATTTAGATTACAAATACAAGATGTTGTCTGATCTTGACAGAACGCCGTTACCTCTGGGCGTGTCCGACATGAGCATTAATCAGCGCAATATCTCAGAAGAGCTGCGTTTTTCTTCCGTAGGTAAGCAGAGGCTTTCTTGGGTAGCCGGGCTCTTTTTGGGCAAAACCTCCATGAATACGGATATGAACCGAATTCGCCGACGGGCCGCTGCAACCACATATCTGCATACGGACTACACGGAAACAACGGGGGCACTTTTCGGGCAGGCCACCTATGCCATTACGGATGCCTTTCGGCTGACGGCAGGTCTACGGGCTGAATATACGGGCTTAGACGGTGAACAAACATATAAAACCGGTGCAGGGCAGCGGCGTGCGTATGAAAAAGGTTTTCGCTACACGGAGTTCCTTCCCATGGCTTCCGCCTCTCTCGACGTTACAGACAACCTGACCACGTATGCATCATGGTCCCAAGGCTATCTGCCAGGAGGCTTTAATGTTTTTTCAGCCAGTTCAAAAGATACATTTTATTATAAACCGGAATACAGCACCAACTACGAACTTGGGCTGAAAACACACTGGCTGGATAACAAATTACAAGCCAATGTTTCCGCTTTTTATTCTGACATCAGAGACAAACAGGTTCGGGAAGAAGTTCCATCTGCAGGCATCGGTACATGGAAATTCACCAATTCTGCAAAGGCTCATACCTCCGGCGTCGAACTAGAGGTCAGGGCATACCCACTTGAGGGCTGGGAGTTGCATGGTGGCGTTGGATATGCCCGTTCTGAAATTGACGAGTGGACGGTGTCCACTCCCAGTGGTGGAAGAAAAAACTATAGCGGCAATCGTCTGCCTTGGGCACCAGACCTCACGTATCACCTAGGCGTTGGTTATACACATCCATCCGGCTTTTTTGCGCAAGCGGAATATCTCGGATCTGGAAAACAGTATTTCGACGCTGAAAATACACTTAGCGATCCTGGATACAATACAGTCAATCTTCAATTCGGATACCGTGGCGAAAATCTTACCGTGGCTATTTGGGGGAAGAATGTCTTTGATACACACTATATAACAAAAAAACTTGTGGCTAATGGCAACAAAATTGTGGAAGACGGCAATCCGTTCAGTTTCGGTACAACTGTTTCATGGAGTTTTTAGTATGCACGATGAAAAAAAAATTGCATCCGGACATTCTGCGTCACCGGATGTTTCAATCCTCACAGACTGGATGCTCGGCTCAGTGCGCACAGCGTTGCTTGATCTGGCCCTTGAGCTGGAATTACCCGATATTCTGCACAAGACGGGTACGCTGGAAGGTATAGCGGCACACCTCGGTAATCCGCATGCTGGAAATCTCGCCCATGTCCTTGATGCTATGGCAGCTCTCGGCCTTACCTCAAAAAAGAATGGGGTCTACGCCAATTCTGCACTTGCCGAAATGTATCTTCGCAAAGAAACCAATACCTACCTAGGTCACCTGATGCGTAGGCTCCAGGCCATGCAGCACCGGAATCTCAGCAAGATGAAGGAACTGCTCTATTCTGGGCCGCAGCCGGTAAAAGAAGATGATCGTATTGACGGAAAAGATCTGTGGAAAAAATCTAGTCGTGACATGATTGCTTACCAACAGGGCGAGGTATCTCGCAGACTGGCGGACATGGCGGTGTCGCTGCCGGAATTTCGGCATTTCCGCCATATTCTCGATCTTGGATGCGGACCAGGTATTATTGGTTTATCTATTATGGGCCGTAATGCGGCATTACGGGGAGCATTCTGCGATTTGCCTCCTGTACTGGAGTTGACCCGAAAGGAGGTCGAGGCTGCGGGCATGGAAGAGCGTGCGGAGTTCTATCCCGGTGATTACAATCTGATCGACTTTGGATGCGGCTATGATTGCATATGGGCCGGTCAGAGCCTGTATTTTGTGAAAGACCTCCCTGCATTCATGAAAAAGCTGCTGGACGCCCTGAACCCCGGTGGAGTCTTTGTCAGTCTGCACGAGGGACTGAACCGAGAGCGCACCGCTCCGGAGAAGGTGGTTATTTCCCGCCTCTCTCTGGCGTTGGAAGGCCAAGATGTTTCGTTTGAGGAGGGGCGCATAGCTAGGCTGGCACTTGAGGCTGGTTTCGCCTCTCTGGAACGGCGAACTATCAACATGCTTTTTGGTGAAAATGAAGTAGCAATCCTGCGTAAGTCCGGGACATTGACGGAAGGCACGGTATGAACATCCGTCCGTGCGCGTTCGCTCTTCTTCTTGCTTGGGTGGTCTGCGGGGGCTGGACTATCTCTGTCGCGGCGCAACCTCCGCTACGCCTTGCTGGTCCGCCCGTGCGCGAGGCCATTCCGCTAGTGTTAATGCGCACTCTACCTCCTCACGTACCAGGAAGGGAAGGGGCCGTGTTCACGCCCTGGAATTCACCGGAGCAGCTTCGCGCTCTCATCGCCAAAGGTAAGGTGGACGTGGCACTCATGACGGTGGCGTCCGCCGCCGCGTTGTACAACAAGGGAGTGCACTGCACTGTAGTGGCCGTATTTTCCGGTCCAGCCTGGATTGTTTCCACGAATCAGGAATTTTCTAGCGTGGACATGCTGAATGGGGAGGAGATTCTGTTGCCTTTCGGGCCAGGGGAAATGCCGGAAGTTGTGCTACGCATACTCATGAAAAAACACGGGCTGAGCTTCATGCCCCGCCATGTGGGTAGCGCTCTAGAGGCCGTGGGTATGCTGCGTAGTGGTCGTGCAAAGCATGCCTTCTTGGTGGAACCGGCGGCAGGAAAGGCCATGTCTGCCCTTGGAATTCAGATTGATACCTCAGGAATTCCCGTTTTGGGATGTCTGGATATCCGTGCACTGTGGGCCGAAACGTTTCCTCAGTCACCATGTATGCCGCTGGGGGCGCTTACCGTCTTTGGTTCACTGGCGGACAGTCAAGAGGCTCTAACTGCCATCCGTACGAGTTATGTAGAGGGAGTGAGCCATGCTAGGGAGCACCCCCGCATGGCACTTGAAACTACGGGCGATGTTTTTCCTGTTTTAGGCAGGAGTCTTGAAGGAATGAATGTAGAGCGGGTTTGCGACATACGCATTATGGACAGCGACCACGCAGCGATGATGGCGACTTTTTTCCTCACCCGGTTACTTGAAGTTTCTCCGGCCTCTGTTGGAGGGCGTATGCCTGGAGAAGACTTCCTGAGGTTGTCCGATGCGCGCCACTGATATGTTCTGGGGGCTTTTGGGCTGCGGTGTTCTTATAGGAGCATGGGAGGTTGCGGCGCGGGGCTGTCAGGGATTTGTTATGCCATCGCCAGCGGCGACGCTTATCGCCCTGTGCGACATCCTTTCGCAGTCAGACTTCTGGCGCGATGACTTCCGCATCAGTTTTGAGCGTTTTGTGTGCGGTATCGCTTTAGGTGGAGGTGCGGGGATCTGCTTAGGGCTGGCAGCTGGGTTTTACAAACAGCTGCGTTTGGCGCTTACCCCCGCCCGCTGGATGCTTTCCAGCGTGCCTGGCGTAGTTGTGGTCATGCTCGGCATGCTTTGGTTCGGTATTGACTCTGAAATGGTGATTTTCGTTGTGGCCCTAACGGTAGTGCCAACGGTGTACGTAGGTGTTGTGGAAGGTATCCGATCCGTGGATTCCGGGCTGCAAGAAATGATCGCCGTTTACCGCATTACCCGCTTACAACGCTTCTGGCATGTGTATCTTCCAGCTATCACAGCACCCTTACTCTCAAGTTCCATTATCGCCCTCGGGGGAGGGATGCGTGTAACCATTCTGGCGGAAACTATAGGTGCCACCTGTGGGCTAGGCCATGCTTTAGCTATCGCCAGAACCAATCTGGATACTGCGGCGCTTTACGCTTTGGCGCTGGTCAGCATGCTTCTGGTGGGTGTTCTTGAGGCGGCTCTGCTGTTGTTGACCAGACACAACACATCTCAGAGGAAGGCAAGATGACTTCTCTGGTGCTTTTTTCTCAGGTGGGTTTTGCCTACGCAAGACATGATGTTTTGCGTGACCTTTCCCTACAGCTGGATCCTGGAGAAGTAATAGTTTTGCAAGGTTGCAGCGGAGTAGGCAAGTCAACTTTATTGCGTCTGGCGGCGGGCATTTTGCGTCCCACAAGTGGATATGTCCACATCGGAGCGCAACGCATTGGTGTTGTCTTTCAGGAACCCCGTCTGCTGCCGTGGAGAACCGCACTCCAGAACGTCATGCTACCTTTACTCAGCTTGGGGATGGATCCCGCCCAAGCCGGACAAAAGGCGACGAATATGCTGGAACATATGGGGTTAGCCCATTTTCTGGAGGCGGTGCCCGAGGAACTCTCCGGCGGCATGAAACAGCGCGTTTCACTGGCGCGAGCGCTAGCTGTGGATCCGGAACTATTGCTTCTCGATGAACCGTTTGTCGGTTTTGATCCCGCTCTACGCGCCGAAATGAAACGATATTTGGCTGATTTCCTTTTCCGATCTAGAGCTGGAATGATGCAGATTGCACATGATCCTGAAGATATATTCATAAAAACGGCACGCATTATGACGTTGGATCAACATGGTGTCGAATGCCGTCAAAAAGGACACAAATATGAAAAACATGGAACCGTTCTGGATGACGCTTCAGAGTTTTAGAGATGACACATTTATCGTGCAGATGCTGATCATCGTTGCGTACTTGGGCATATTGTTTCTGATTGCCAAGCGAGAGGGAGCCAGAACTGATGCTATCGTCAAGGTCATATTAAGTAGTATATTTATTTTTAACGGTATCGCCTGCTTTTTGATGTACTTCAGTGAACTACCCATGGCGAAGTTTTTTGCTGGCCCTCTGTATCTAGCTATTGGTTATCTATTTCTTATAGATATTATGGCTAGAAGAATTCATTTTACCTTCAATGTTTCTCCATTGAGACGATTCTTAGCATTCATCTTTGTCATTCTTGCTTTTTTATTTCCAGTATTCGGTATGCTCAGTGGGCATGGCATGATTGCACTACCTGGAGTGCCGTGCCCATTAGCAATCTTTACACTGGCTCTTCTCAGTGCGGCAATGCCACGTGTGGATAATATCATTGTTTTTATGTTGCTTGCCTGGGTTCTGGTCAATATTCCTAAGATTTTTGGACATGTTGGATGCTACGAAGAAATAATCCTCATTCTGGCTGGTGCGTACGTGCTTGGCCTGAACAGAATCATGCCAGAGAAAAACATCGGAGACGAACATGCTTCGACATGAGCTCTTATCAAAACCGAAGTTCGAAGTTACCCCACGCTCCATGGTGAAACGGCCTGTAGAATGTGTGGACGCCGGAAGCGCCTATTGCCCGTGCCAACTCGCGGAACTTGGACAATGTATAGAGTGCTCACTACTACGCGGTGAAGGCGAATGCCGTTGCCATTGGGCCGGATCGTGCATTTTGTCTCACAGCCAATGGGGTAGAGGTAAGGTCCGGCAAAGCTGCAAGTTTCCAATCCTTCAGCAATGGGAGCGCCATGAAGGTGCAATAATAGTTGCCGTACGAGTTACGCCGTCCCTAGCGGCTGAGCTGCGTGCGCCAGGAAGCTTTGTTTTCGCTCGTGGTAACGAAAATCCGCATTTTGATACCCCTATTGCCGTTGTTAGAGCATACCCAGAAACACAAACTATCATACTTGCATATAGGGTAATCGGGCCGAAGACTAGAAGTCTGCGTGGATCCGGAACTGAATTGTGGATACGTGGCCCGTACTGGAATGGAATAACGGGTCGTAGGCGTATTACAGCGACGAGGGGCGAATCCTGCCTTCTTGTGTCCGGTGGCATCGCAGCTTCTGTCCTTCCCAATGTCGCTGATTCACTGCTACGTGGCGGAAATCAAGTCACTGTGGTGCTTGGAAAACCAGAATGCGCATTTATAAGGGAATTTTTGCCGGAATCTGAGATGCGCATTCTCGAAATGACCTTTCCTGACGAAAAAGAAGCTCTCCATACACTGATGAAGGAAATATCTTGCCAGATGGTGTTCTGTGCTGGAGGTGAGCTTTTGACCAAAATGACGGCGGATATTTCGGCTCGTGCTGGTGTGACTGCATTATTTTTTGGAGCTGTTAGCCGAACCATGTGCTGCGGCGAAGGCATATGTGGAGCATGCCTTGATGTAATTGGTTGTGAACCCATCAGAGTGTGCAAAACACTGCGCTAAGGTGTGATACTCGGTAAGGACGGGCAGAACATGAAAAGTACGGTGATTATTATCGGAGGCGGGTGGGCAGGTTCTGCGGCGGCGCTTGCTGCAAAGCAAGCTGGAGCCGACAGGGTCGTCATTCTGGAGCGTACGGACATGCTTCTTGGCTGCGGTTTGGCAGGTGGAATCATGCGAAATAATGGTCGGCAGACGGCGGCGGAAGAATTGACAGCCATGGGTGCGGGAGGACTTTTCAGCATCACCGACAGTGTCGCGACGCATAAAAATGTTAATTTCCCGGGGCATGCGCATGCTTGGCTCTATTCTACTACTAAAATCGAACCGGCGGTGCGGAATTTTCTGGAAACGTGTGGCATTGAGATACGATTCCGCTCGCGTGTTGTTGAATTTCTGACGAGCGGCTCAACCATTTGCGGCGTGGCGTTGCATGATCTGGCAGAGTCAAGGCTCGAAGGTGACGTATTTGTAGACGCTACAGGCTCGGCGGGTTCGTTGAGCAATTGCACACGATACGGAAACGGTTGCGCTATGTGCGTTCTGCGTTGTCCAATGTTTGGACCTAGGATTAGCCTGACGGCCTGCGCTGGGTTGACTGATTACGTGGGTATGAGACGCGACGGCGAAGTAGGCTCTCTTTCCGGTTCTTTTGAACTCCGTAAGAACTCTCTGTCTGCGGACATCCAAAAGGCATTGAATACGCGAGGGCTTGTCATTGCTCCGTTGCCCAACACCTTGATCAACCGGGAGAAGCTGCGGAGCAAATCCTGCCAGCAATACGCTCTGCAAGAATATGCAGCTAACGTGATCCTCTTGGATACCGGAGACACGGCTAAAATTATGACGCCGTTTTTGTCACTGGAAGATATGCGACACATTGCCGGATTTGAAAACGCCATGATCGCCACGGGGAGCGGATATGCAAATTCGGTACGCTTTTTGTCTAGGGTCAGGACTCGTTAATTAAGGTAGAAGAGAACAGTGACAGCAAGACAAATGGCTGAGAAAAAAGTATGGGCACAGCGGTCATATCGGGTTGCGATACGTCGCCAGTCCTTCAACTTGCTGAATGTATTTTCAATAAGATGGCGACCTTTATACAGCGTCTTGTCGAAAGGAAGTTCTTCATTTCTGGTTTTCCGCGGTGGTATGCAGACGGTTATCCCTTTGGCTTTTAGAGATTCCCGCAACCAACTCGCGTCATAGCCTCCATCTGCCAGAAATATGCTGTTATCGGGAAGCAAGTGCTGGAGAATGGCCGCCCCCTTGTAGTCGCTGACCTGTCCTTCCGTCAGCAAAAGCAGGACAGGACGCCCGTGCCCATCACAAACGGCATGAAGTTTGGAATTCAGGCCACCTTTTGTTCGTCCTATGAGGCGCGAAGAATCCCCTTTTTGAGCAGGCTTGCCGCTGTGCGGTGAGCCTTGAGGTGAGTGGAGTCGATCATCAGTGAGCCATCAAAAGACGTTTTGTTGGCCAACTCAGTGAAAATTTTATTGAAAACACCGAGTCTGCTCCACCTGATGAATCGATTGTACAGCGTTTTGTGCGGGCCGTACTCATCAGGTGCATCCTTCCACTGAAGCCCGTGCTTGATGACGTATATGATGCCGCTGACGACGCGTCTGTCATCGACACGCGGAGCACCGTGAGAACGGGGAAAGAACGGTTTGATACGCTCCAACTGGCTTTCGGAAAGATAAAACAGGGTACGCATGCGCCACCTCCATGCCCTCTGCATACCCTGTTTTTGTTCCTTTGAAAATAACGAGTCCTGACCCTAGAGCCCCTCGGAATAACTCTCTAAAAGTGGACGGCTTTCATAATCTTTTCTGCGCCGGTGAAAAATCTGGATTTTTTGTGGGGCACACCGAAGCTATAGCGACAGGCTCTCTTGCCGGACATAACGCAGTGCGGACGTTGCGGGGAAAACACGCAATCACGCTACCGCAAATTCTTGCTTGTGGGGACATTATTCATGCCGAACAGGAAGGCCTTTCTTCTGAGTTGGGCCTCGTAAAACGCTATACATTTTCTGGAGGAGAGTATTTCGACAGAATGAAAGTAAAAGGTCTTTACACAACACAGATGAGTGAGATTGCTAATCGCGTTCGTGAGGCGGACTGTTACGGAATATTTGTAAACAGACCTTAATAGAATAGGAGTTTTGAGCATGACGAGTCAACACACAACACGCTGCTTTTTCGGCTGCAATGCAGGCAGTGGTTTTCACACCTTTTTTAACTTTTTACCCAGGCTTGAAGGAGCACGTATTATTATTGTCAAAGGTGGACCAGGGACGGGAAAATCTACGTTCATCAGTGCCATTGGAGAGACTTTTGCTCAACAGGGTTATGATCTGGAGTATCAGCATTGCTCCCTTGACCCTCAGTCGTATGACGCCGTTGTCGTTCCGGCATTGAAAGCCGTAGTCACTGCTGCCACCGGTCACCATGTCTTTGATCCCAGAAATCCCGGTGCAGTGGATGAAATTCTCAACCTTGGCGACCATTGGGACACCGAAAGAATCCGTCAGCACTCCAAAGAAATTATAGAAATCAACCAGGAAGCGGAGAGGCTTTTCCGTAAAGCTTTCCGGGTCTTGAACGCAGCCAGACAGTTCCTTGCCAATGTGGAAGATATTCATATTGCCCACCAAGATCCTAGAGAGCTGTCCGCTGTAGCAGAGCATCTCATTGCAGACGCTCTTCTTCGCTCCAACTCGGAAATGTACGGAGCGGAACGCCATGCCTACATTTCTTCCAATACACCGGAAGGAGCCATTCACAACATCGCCAGCCTGCTGCGCCCAGAAACTACGGCTTTGGCTGTGAAGGGAGAAGCGGGCATGGGCCGGACAAAAATTCTGGCGGACGTGGCCGAAAAAGCGAAACTCCGTGGTTTTGATGTGGAGTATTACCACAGACCCATTGACCCTCATCTGCTGGATCACGTGCACATTCCCGCACTGAACCTTCTGGTGACAACGCAACCTGACGAGTTGCCGACGCAGGTTATCAAAGAATCCTTTACGCTTCAGGGAAAGAATACCAAACGTCCAACCGGGCTTCAGGACGAAATTTCGGAAAATATGGCCCGATATGAACAGACTCTTTCCCTTGCAATGCAAACCCTGGCGCAGATCAAAGCAGAACATGGCGTTCTTGAAAAATATTACATTGACAGCATGGATTTTGACGGGGTCAGCAAGCGCCTTGCCGCAACCATAGACTCCATTGCACGGCAGGCGAGCGTATCTGGACAGGCAAACTAACTTGGTTGTGAGCTACATCCGGCATAGGGCTTCGCGCCCTGCCGGATGGCTTTTGACCGTCATAGCTGACTGCGTTCAGCGCGCGGAAGACCCCTTACACGAATTTTAAAATCGTAATTATTGAGCCGTATCATCAGAAAACGCAGCGCAGTATTAGAGATGCTCGCGGGACTTCAAAATACAATTGGGTGAGGAACAGCGGATGGATTCCATGCTTCAGGCCGTGTTGCAGGCCAGTATTGTTTCTAAGTGCGTATTAGTATTGCTTTTGTTTATGTCTGTAGCGAGCTGGGCATATATGGCCGCCAAGTGGTTGACCCTGCGTGCTGCACGACGGCGTACCAGACAGGGACTCTGCGCCTTTGACGATGCAGGTGCATTGGCTTTTGCCTTGCCTTTGGTGGAGAGCGATAAACGCTCCCCCCTGTATGGCATCACTTGCCGAGCTGTACGAGAATTCAATCGCATCACCCGCACTGGCGATGCTGAGCGCCTGCTCAACGACAACGTCCGCCGCGCCCTACACTTCGGTATTGCCGAAGAAATGGCACACCTCAAATCTTCGTTGGCGCTTTTAGCTACTGCGGCCAACACTGCTCCCTTCATCGGCCTTTTCGGTACGGTGTGGGGCATCATGCACTCCTTCCATGCAATTGCCTCCCTGAAAAGCGTTTCCTTGGCAACAGTCGCTCCCGGCATTGCCGAAGCGCTCATTGCTACGGCGGTGGGGTTGTTCGTCGCCATCCCTGCGGTGTGTGGTTACAACATCTTCCGTGCGCGCCTTACAAACATTGAAGGCGTGTGTATCAACTACGCGGGACAGCTTTTGAACCGCATGCAGCATGAGGTTAACGCTTATCAAGACGGCATCTCATTTGCGGGGGAAAGGTAGCCATGTCTTCCTCTGATGACGATTTTGTGGCCGATATCAACGTGACTCCTTTTGTGGATGTGATGCTGGTACTGTTAATCATTTTTATGGTTACGGCTCCCATGATGACTGAAGGTCTAGATGTGGATCTGCCGCAAGTACAAGCTGCGGAGGTACTGCCCACGGAAGATGATCACATGATTTTGAGTATCAAAAGCGACGGAGCGCTGTTCCTGGATGAATATCCCACGACCATGGCCGACTTGGATTCTCTGCTGAGGCGTACCGTACTTGCTCTGAACAAACAGCTTTTCCTGCGTGCTGACAAGGCAGTTCCGTACGGTGTGGTGATGGAAGTCATGGGCTGCATCCGGGCAGTCGGCATAACTAACTTGGGCATGGTGGCGGAATCTGGGGGTGGGCTGGCATCCGAAGATGCCGAGAAGGTGCAGTCCGACATAAAACCTGCAACGGGCATGACTTCGCAATGACCTCTATGAGCTTTTTCCAACGTGCCGCGACCGTAGTATTTTCCCTACTTCTACATGGCTTCATAGCCATAGCCGGATTCTTTTTCGCAAGCACCGAAATCTTGCCGGAAGAGAAAGCCTATCGCGTTTCACTCGCTGAGTTTGCTCCGGCTCAGACCTCTATTGCTCCGGGACAGGAAAAAAAGACAACTTCAGCATCTGCGGAACCTCAACCTAAAATGCCGATTAGGCCAGTGGAGCCGGAAGTCGCCCCGACTCCGCCCAAACCGGCACCGGTAGTTCCTGCGAAACCAGTGACTCCCTCGCGCCCCAAGCCTAAGCCCCAAAATCGTACCATAAAGCAGACGCAGGACACAGAGAACCGAACAGAACAAGCTTCCGCCCAGAAGTCACAAACAGCCACGATGTCACAAAATTCGACAGAAACTGGCGGCGGTACGGCGCAGGGAGCAGCGCGTACCATGGGTGACCTGAGCGTATACGCTGAAGACGTCGTGGATCAACGTCCGTCCATTTCTCGCAGAGTGATGCCCGAATACCCGAACAAGGCCCGACGGATGAACATGCAGGGACAGGTGGTGGTTCAACTTGTCGTGGATGTTTCCGGCAAGCCACAACAATGTACCATTTACTCTTCTAGCCCCACAGGCGTCTTTGATGAAGCGGCACTGGCTGCGGCCCGGCGAACACGATTCCTTCCAGGAAAGGTCAGAGGTCAACCGGTTAATACAATTGTTCTGATTCCTTATAAATTTTCTCTACGATGAAAATTTAATGAATATAGCCTGATAAGGCATCTTATCTATCGCCCAAGCTGCTGCGCACGGCAAGGCATCTCATAAGCATCCCGCATCGTAAATGCGTTTGGTGCCTCTGTGCGGCAGCCATGGGAGAAACGGACGGGCTGTTTCTCGCTTGTGCCCTTAATGACCGCTTGTAGTAATACTGGCGGTTTTTTTGTGAGTATCAGCATTGTTGCGGTATGCAGAAACTCCAAAAGGAGTTTTTCATGGACAAAAGCAATCTTGAATTTGAAGATCTGGAAAAAATTTGCCGTGAAGTCATTAGTAGAGTTCTACACACATGCGAATTGGAACTTCTCAATAATAATGATGAAGTAAAAGCTCTACCATTCGCTGCAATGGCTGTGAAAGAATCTATCTTGACATTTTTGGCCCTAATTAATTCTAAAAAAACGTAAATAGCTCCTAACAGTGCCTACGGAGGTAGGCACATCAAATTGCACTGCTCTCAACCTAGGCCACAAAATATTTTTATACCATACTATCATATCGATATAGACAATGAAAACTGCATTATCTCGTCATCTCTCCATATTTTTCTGCTGTTTTTGAATGTGCTCTTCATCCAACTTTTTTTCTCGACGCATAATTTTATTCCCCTTTATCCACAGACTGTTCCCCCATTTTTTTTGAGCATAGCGGAGGGCGACATGCCGGATGGAGGCATTTTTGTTTGAAAAGAAGAGTTCCTTTCCGCTGTCCAGAATCCTCCCTCCACCAGGTAGGAAAAAAACAATTATTCCCTTGTGATCTACTGTTGCCGAGAAACCACGTATGTGTGTTATTTCCTCGGCGGCAAGCTGTTCCATACGTAACAGAGCCAAAAGCTGTTTCTTTCCTTTGCCGCTCATGATTTTATTATCCAAGGCAGCTAATTCCTTGGCTGCGTATTTAGCCTGCATTTCCGCACGACTCATTGTTGGTTGCTCTTTACCGTGCAGTGCCCATTCCTTAATCGCGGAGTCTTGCGGAACGCGATCCGGCTCCGCTATCTTCAGCTTGGAACGTAAAATGGCTAAAGCGATTTCATTGCCCTGACCAGCCTTATATTGTAGGAAACCATTCCATGAAGTGAAAGGAACCTTTTCACGTATGTCCTCACAAGTAGATTGAAACGGCAGCTTGGCTCTGGCGATTTCTTCTGCCTCATGCTTGCGGGCCAGTTGCAGCAGACCAAGGCGGTTCTTTTTTGCTATGTTCAGCCGTTCCAATTCCCTGCGTTTGGCCGCCCACTTTTCCCTGATTGCCGCAAGTGCTGCGTTTTCCCTTTCTTTGATGGTAGCCAGTCCGGTTTTCCGGTCTTTAATGCCCTGCTGATATTCCGCGTACAAAGCGCCTCGTTCTGGAGCGCGATGCAAGGGGGTCGCCTGATACCGGCTTTGCTCTGGTATTTTTTCCAAGTCCCGCGCTGGAAGGTACCTCCCGAACTTTCCCTCCAGCTTTTTCAGTGAGAAGGCTCTGTCTACTGCGCTGACTTTTACGGTATGCTGCTGATTATGGCGATCAGCCAAAATCAGACCGTTCCCGTGTGGTTTTATCACCAAACCATGCCGGGCAAGCCCCTCATGGAGCGTTTGCCAATCCGTTGCTGTCGCCAAAACATACAAGATGGTGTCTCTCTGGTCCTTAGCATACGATTCAAAGGATTGTTGGCCTGTGTGGGCTTCAATGAGGGCAGCTTTTGCGCCCACTGACCGCTGTTTCTCTTTGTTTCGGCCATTATCAACCACAAGACCGTATTCCTGCTCCAGCTCCCGGCATAAAGTGTCCCGCTTCCAGTAATCGCGGAAAGGCTCATGTCGGGTATGTTTTTCCGGGTGGATCATGTTGTAGGCTATGTGCATATGGAGATTGGCGGTGTTTTTATGGACGCCACAATGCCGCTGATGCTCGGTATAACCCAACGCGGCGGTAAAGCGTTCTTCAATGGCCATGAACACCTCCGGCGTCAATTTTGCCTCGTCCTCCAGGCGAAAGCTGATCACAAGATGGTAGGTTTTGTTTTTCGTGGTGCGGACGTTTATGACCTGAACGTCCATGGCCTCGGCAATGCCGTTCTGGTAATCATCATCCCCAAGGCATCCGGCGCACCAGCGCATGAGACTTTTTTCGCCTTCATGCCCGGCATCGGCAATGTACTCGGCAAGACGGGCGTAGTTGTCATTTTGGGGGCTGATGTCCACTTTTTTGCTGATCATCGTATGCCCGCTATGGCCTGCTGAACTTCCCGCTGCCGGACGTCCAGTTCATGTAAAAGACGGTGAACTGTCAGCCTGTCCGCGCCATTCGCCAATGCCTGTTTCACCAGCCCGCCAAGTCTGCCAAGGTCGCCTTTGAGCCGTCGTAATTCAATCCTTGCCTCCTGATGTTCCAGACTTGGGACGGAAAATCCAAGGCACACCCTTTTGCTGAACGTGGAAAGGGACAGCCCTGCCTTGCTGGCCGATGCTCTGATCTGTGCGTGTTCCTCTGGGGTCAGATAGGTTCTGAGAATCAATTTTTTGCTCGGCACAAGGAGCCTCCTGAATTTTGGAGGCTCTTAGGCCTGCATAGTGACGATAAACGAGCCAAGCGTAGCGCCTGCCACGCTCTGGGTCTGGGGAATGGTATTTGCCCACAGCTTTCCAGTTCAGGCCGTAGCGGGCGATCTCTTCCGCAAGTATCCATGTACCCCAACTCTCATTGATGGCCGGGTCGAGCAGTGATAACGGGTCTATGCCGTATCGCTCCATCCACCATGAGTTTATCTGCATTTTACCAACGTCAAAAGACAAGCCAGCCGCAATCGCCTTTTGTATGAGCTGTTTCGCTTTCTCCCGCGTGGCAGGGTAGTAGGATCTTCCGGCTATATTGACCGTAAAAGGGTTTAGGCCGGATTCCTGAAGGGCGATAGCTTCTACCAGTTGGGCGGGCGGCTCTGGCGTGGCGTAAAGTTCCGCTGCGACTGCTGGTGTATACAGACAAAGCAGAACGGCTAGCGTGAATGCCATCTTCATGGGGTCTGCCTCTTGTTTTGGCGTTGAGCGGAACCGCGAATAAGCAGCCCCGCAGGGCAGGACAGGAATGGAGCCGCCGGAAGGTGGGTACACTTCCTCTGTCCTGTCCTCTGAAATGCCAATACAGTAGCACAGACAAAAACATTTAAGAATACAAATACATAAGTTATGCTTACTTATTCTTCGCTATGGCTGTGGATTACTGTCTATGCTTGGGGATGCAGAATTATTGCTGCGCTCCATCTGCGTATGGAAAAATATACCTCCGTATTGTTTTGGGCGGCTGCTTGTAAAAAGCGCCCTCTGTTGACGGGGTTTTGCTGCTGGCTTACAGAAATATGAACAATCTCAAGAATCCTTGAAGGTTTGATAAAGCTGCCTTTTAGACACAGGCATGGTTCGCCAATTTGGCAATAGCCTATTGCCAAATTGCATAACACGGTAAAATGACAAACTAACTCTGCTGCCGCATGGGTATGACGATCTCCTGAAAGACCTGAAAGCGCTTGTTCACAAGTCGCGTATGAACGGGGCTTTGGCGTGAGGGTTGCGCGACATCGCGCACCTTGGAATGGAGAGAACAAACACGAGGGCTTTTGTAAATGCTAACGGCATGATCCAATCATCGCGGAAATTGCTATGCATGGACAACAGAAAGAACAGAGGCTCCGTTTTTTTGTAAAGACTGCTTGAAAGAGGTTGTCTTGAAAAAAGGGCGAGTTCGCGCCCACCATTTTGCCCATAAATCGCCCGTGACATGCCAGTATGGCATTGGGAAACGGATGCTCATCATAAGGCGAAAAAAGGAATTTTTGAGGCTCTAAAAAACTAATCCAAACTGCTCCTACTGTGAACTCGAACAAAAGGTAAACAACGTAGTTCCTGATATTTATGCAATCATAAAAGAAGTGCCGGTAGCTATTGAGATTCAGCGAAGCAATATGACCGTCCAAGACGTGTATGATAGGACGGTGGCCCGTCACAAGAACGGCTTGAGCGTGATTTGGGTTATCCCCTCAATCAATCAGTTGAAAATTTTCAAAGAAGACAATCAAGATGTGTGCAGAGTTCCAAAGTGGCTTGAGTGTATTCATGCCATGGGATTTGGACGCATATATGTTTGGTCAGGCAATAGGGAATATGTTATTCCTTTACATTTTAGCAAATTTACCCGCTATGTTCATGAAACATATTTTTATAATTCTGATGGTGAATATATGATAAATGGGAGATATGACAAAGCATTGAAGGATAAAAAATAGTAAACAATGCTCCAAGAAAAATTATTGATATTGGAACTGATTTTTACTCTGCTAAAAGAGATTGTTTCTATACCAAAAAATATTCATTGCCGTCATGCCTTATATGGCGCGATTCCATGAAGAGTTGGTGGGAAGTTAAAAAGAAAACTGCTTCTCATGTTACCCAAGTGAACTACGACAATCATGTACCAGATAATATAGTTGATAATGCTCAACGGGATAGTGATGAAAAGTGGTTTGGTGGTGACAAGCCCTAAGTATCTTCTGGCAAATTTGAGGCATTTGGCGTTTCGGTGTCGAGTAGGTATGGGCATGATAGCGAGGTCGCCGAGATGCTCGGGTTTGTTGAGGATCTGGTCCGTGAGAGTTTGGCAGGCGTATTAGAAGAAGTGTTTTATGATTCAAAGGCTTGCCTTTGCACTTTTGAGTTTGCTCCAGGATTTGACCTAAAAGGGCACATAGCTGAAATTGTGCTTTCGTGTGCCAAAAGCCATATTTCTCAATTTATCTGGGATGGCCGCTATGAACAATCAGATGCTTTTGATGATATGGGGAATGAGGATTAAAACGACAACGTGTATATACTTCCTCTAACAGCAAATATTTCTGCATTCATTACATCCCCTAGGCTTTGACATTCCTTCCAGGGTAAAGGAAATCGGACATTAAACAAAAGGAACAGAATATGCGCATAGCAGACATTAAGATACTTAATTTCCGCAAGCTCGAAGAGGTTTCCGTGGACTTGCGCGGCGATACGACCGTGTTTATCGGAGCGAACAATAGCGGAAAAACGTCTGCAATGGCTTCTATGCGGTATTTCCTGAATCCGGTTGGTTATAAAAACTTCAATATTTACGACTTCACAATTTCCAATCACGCAAAAATAAAAGAAATCGGCAAAAGATTGGAAAATGAAGAGCAAAAAGCATCCGATACTACTGGCACTTTAGGAGAGCCGGAAAAGCGGGATCTCTCAGTGTGGAAAACCATTTTGCCATCGTTTGACCTTTGGTTTGATGTAGGAGATGACGATATTCACTATGTCAGTCACATGTTACCAACGCTTGACTGGACGGGAGGCCATTTAGGCATACGGTTACGGTATGAGCCAAAAGATGTCGCAGCTTTCTACAGCGCATATAAGGAAGCGCGTGCTCATGTTGAAAAATTGAAAGAAAAAGCGCGAGCGAATTCCACGCCCTGCAACGTAGATTTATTCCCGAAGGATATGTTTGAGTTCCTAAAACGGGATTTGCAGAAATATTTCACTATGAAATTTTATGTTCTAGATCCCGCCCAAAAAGACGAAGAGCAAGAAACCATTGGTGAGCCGATAGAAGAAAATCCCCTGATTGGACTTATACAAATAGACGAAATAAACGCCCAACGCGGGCTAAATGATGAAGCGCTAGATATTTCAGTCAGCGACAAGCGACGGTTATCGCAACAACTTGCGGAATATTATAACCAGCATCTTGATCCGACCAAGGAGCCGACTGAAAAAGATATTAAGGCCCTGGACGCTATATACAAAGCGCAACAGGCTTTCACCGATAGTATGTCGCAAGGTTTCCAGCCCGCTTTGAAAGAACTTGGTACTTTGGGGTACCCTGGATTTTACAACCCAAATATCAAGATAACCCCCCAACTGAAACCGACAGACGGGCTTGACCATAATTCCGCGCTTCAATACGAGCTCGACGGGTGTAAGGATTCATTCCTTCCAGAAACGTATAATGGATTGGGCTATCAAAATTTAATATTCATGGCGTTTAGACTTATTCGATTTAGGGATTCCTGGTTGAAAATAGGCAAGCAAAAGGCGTCCCCACCAGCTGGAACAAACCTTGAATACCCGCCAATACATCTTGTGTTAGTGGAGGAACCGGAAGCCCACTTACATCCGCAGGCCCAGCAAGTATTTATAAAGCAGGCTTACAAAATCCTTACAAGCAGAGATGAAGTTAAAATTGGTAACCTAACAACGCAACTTATCATTTCTACACATTCAAGCCATATAACTCACGAATGCGAGTTTGCAAATCTGCGCTATTTTAGGCGCATTCAGCCTGCTACTGGAAAAGTTCAAAGTAGCAAGATTATCAATCTATCCAATGTGTTTGGAGGTGATAAAAATACTCAGCAATTCGTTTCGCGATATATCAAGCTTACACATTGTGATTTATTCTTCGCGGATGCGGCTATTTTAATAGAAGGCGACGCGGAGCGTATTTTGCTTCCCCATTTCTTACGTAAGTATGATTGCCTAACTCAGTCCTATATTAGCATATTGAATATTGGTGGTAGCCATGCTCATAAATTAAAGACATTTATGGAAACATTGGGAATCCCAACGCTTATCATAACAGATTTAGACGCAACAAGAGAAAATGAAAAAAAGAAGTGGGAATCTGCACCGGTGGCGCGCGGAGCGAGTCAAAAAACGAACAATGATACTTTAAAATTTTGGTTTCCCAAAAAGGACTGCATTGACGATTTGCTCGGACTACGGGCTAACGATAAAAAGCAAGACAAGCCCTTTGCTTTGCGGGTTGCATACCAAATACCAATCACTATAGGCAACGCGGAAGTGTTACCGTACACATTTGAGGATAGTTTGATTTTTGAGAACAAGGCCATTTTTGATGGAACAGCCAATGCAAAAGGCATGATAAAAAAAGCACAAAATATTACAGATGCGCTAAGTGCGTTTGAGATTATACGAGACAGTGGATTTAAGAAGGCTGAATTCGCTTTAGATTTACTGTATCTTGAAAATTTTGATGAAATCAGAATACCTACATACATATCAGAAGGATTGCAATGGCTAGAAAGTATATTACAGTCAAGGCTGGCGCAAGTAACTTTAGATGAAGATAGCGCGGAGGCCAGCAATGCCGAATGAATCTGTTATGCTAGATGACAATCATATTGACGATGGTGTTGACGCAAAAATTGCCGAGTGCCTAAATTTAGACGATCCAAAGAGCTTCTTCCTATTCGCCGGAGCTGGATCTGGTAAAACACGATCGCTTGTAAAGGCGTTAGAAAATATAAATACTTCTATTAGCGAAAAAATGCGCCTACATGGTAGGCAAGTCGGAGTTATCACTTATACAAATAACGCCTGCGCCGAAATTAAGCGCAGATTGAACAATGATACACTTGTGTATGTTTCAACTATACATAGCTTTACTTGGGATTTAATCCGTGCGTTTAACGCGGATATAAGTAAATGGTTAAAGGAAAGATTAACCGCTGATATTGTAGAATTGCAAAGTAAATCCTCGCGTCAAGGAACAAAAGCGGAAGCCGATAGAGTTCATAAAATTGAAAGCAAACAGGAGCGTTTGCGTGAATTGGATGGCATCAAGAAATTCACATATAATCCAAATTCAAACAATACAGATCGGGAATCTTTGAGCCATACAGAAGTATTGCAAATTGGGGCATATTTTTTAACTGCAAAGCCCCTTATGCAACGTATTTTGATAAAAAAATTCCCCATACTGCTAATAGATGAGAGTCAAGACACGAATAAGGGGCTTATGGAGGCATTTTTGCTGGTGCAGCAGCGTCATAAAAATGAATTTGCGCTTGGGCTGCTTGGAGACACCATGCAACGCATCTATGGCGACGGAAAAGCTGACCTAGGAATTGGATTGCCTGCGGATTGGGCAAGGCCAGCCAAGAAAATGAACCACCGCTCACCAACGCGGATCATTGAATTGATAAATAAAATCCGCTCCGATGTCGATTCCCAAAAACAACAGGAACGACATGATAAGCAAGGTGGGATCGTTAGGCTTTTTGCTATCCAATCCAGCAAGGACAAACAAGCAGCCGAAGCGCTTGTTATGCAACAAATGGCGGCGATAACGGGAGATGGTGATTGGGATAAGCGCGAATCTGTTGTTTCTTTGATTCTTGAACACCACATGGCTGCAAACCGGATGGGATTTGGCGAGATGTTTAGCGCCCTATATCCATCCGATGAATTCCGGCTCGGACTTTTAGATGGCACGTTGCCTGAAATTCGGATATTCTCTGAGGTCATTTTGCCGATACTGGAAGCGCATAAAAATGGTGATAAGTTCGCATTGACCAATGTCGTAAAAAAAATGTCACGACTATTTCAGAAACGCTATATGCTCGAAAATAAGACTAGATCTAAAAATATTTTGGAAATAGCGAAAACCAACATAGAAAAATTATGCACAGCATATGATGCTAATCCAGATATAAATTTTGGAGAACTCTTAAAAATGGTTTATGAGGGTGGTGTATTCAAAATTCCCAATGGGTATAAACCGATTTTAATGAGAACACCTATTGAACAAGCTGTAGTCAATGCATTTGAGGATGAAGTAGATAATACTGAAGAGCCATCAGTCGATAAAATAGACTGTTTGGATAATTTTCTAAACACAAAATTTTCGCAAATACAGAATTATGCTGCATATATCAACGGACAATCTCCATTTTTCACGCATCAAGGAGTGAAAGGATTGGAGTTTCCAAGAGTAATGGCCATAATTGATGACTCTGAAATGCGAGGGTTTTTATTTTCCTACGACAAGTTGTTCGGGATAAAAAGTAAAACTGCGACTGACATCAACAACGAGAGAGAAGGAAAAGAAACAGGGATAGATAGAACACGTCGCCTATTCTATGTCATCTGTAGTCGTGCAGAGAAAAGCTTGGCAGTCGTAGCCTATACTGATAATCCGGCGGGATTAAAGGCAGGGCTGTCTGGAAATGGCTGGTTTAACGATGATGAAATTATTATCTTAAACTAAATGCGGCCCAATTATAACCTATCAGACTGAAATCCAATATCTACCTATCTTCTGATTGGTTTTCTTCACTCCAATCACGCAGTTTTTGTTGCAACTCTTCCTTGGACGGCAAATATAACTGATACTGCGAAGCGTAAATGTTGGCATCCTCCGGCAGCGTTAGCTCGACCAGGGCGTCATTTTTGAGCTTACAAAGGAGAATCCCAACTGTCGGATTTTCTTCCGGCAATTTCACATGGCGATCAAAGTAGTTCACATACATCTGCATCTGGCCCAGGTCCTGATGGGCCAGCTTCCCGATTTTCAAGTCTATCAGCACATAGCAGCGCAACAGGCGATTGAAAAAGACCAGATCGACATAAAAGTGATCAGCGCCGAAAGAAAAACGTTTTTGCCGGGCTTCAAAAAGAAACCCCTTGCCGAGTTCCAGCAGGAAGGATTCAAGCCGATCAATAATGGCGCTTTCTAGGGTCAGGACTCGTTATTTTCAAAGGAACAAAAACAGGGTATGCAGAGGGCATGGAGGTGTCGCATGCGTACCCTGTTTTATCTTTCCGAAAGCCAGTTGGAGCGTATCAAACCGTTCTTTCCCCGTTCTCACGGTGCTCCGCGTGTCGATGACAGACGCGTCGTCAGCGGCATCATATACGTCATCAAGCACGGGCTTCAGTGGAAGGATGCACCTGATGAGTACGGCCCGCACAAAACGCTGTACAATCGATTCATCAGGTGGAGCAGACTCGGTGTTTTCAATAAAATTTTCACTGAGTTGGCCAACAAAACGTCTTTTGATGGCTCACTGATGATCGACTCCACTCACCTCAAGGCTCACCGCACGGCGGCAAGCCTGCTCAAAAAGGGGATTCTTCGCGCCTCATAGGACGAACAAAAGGTGGCCTGAATTCCAAACTTCATGCCGTTTGTGATGGGCACGGGCGTCCTGTCCTGCTTTTGCTGACGGAAGGACAGGTCAGCGACTACAAGGGGGCGGCCATTCTCCAGCACTTGCTTCCCGATAACAGCATATTTCTGGCAGATGGAGGCTATGACGCGAGTTGGTTGCGGGAATCTCTAAAAGCCAAAGGGATAACCGTCTGCATACCACCGCGGAAAACCAGAAATGAAGAACTTCCTTTCGACAAGACGCTGTATAAAGGTCGCCATCTTATTGAAAATACATTCAGCAAGTTGAAGGACTGGCGACGTATCGCAACCCGATATGACCGCTGTGCCCATACTTTTTTCTCAGCCATTTGTCTTGCTGTCACTGTTCTCTTCTACCTTAATTAACGAGTCCTGACCCTAGGTCATGTTCGGAGTAATGGGCTTTTTCCTCCAGACCGAGGAATTCCAGCACCAGCGGATCTTTGATCAACTGGCGCGGGGTTTGCGGCAAGTCGCCCTCGTTGGCCAGACGCGCCACCCCTTCCTTGTCCCGACTAAGAGCGAGCCTTTCATACAGGCAGGATTCCACCTGACGCTTGAGCGTGCGCAAATTCCAGCTATGGCGGGCAGCTTCTATTTCATAGAACATCCGTTCTTCCGGGTTGGCGATGCTCATAAGAAAAACATAATGAGACCAGCTAATTAAGGGAAAACCTGGCAATTGCGCAGACAATGTCTGCGCAATCTTGCCGCTATTTTCCTGAATGGATTGCGCAGACACGATCTGCGCAATTTGCGGGAACGGCATGAGGTCGCTTGGAAAATTCTTCAAGCGTGGCGCATACATAATGTAGAATTGACGCATAAGCTCCAGGTTTCTTTTGGAAAAACCTCGCCCAAATTCGGCAGTCATTGACTGCGCCAAGTGTTCCATCACCTGTTTGCCGTAGGCAGCCCGCTTGTCTCCTCTCTGCTCATGTTCGACAATACGTTGACCTACGGTAAAATTCATGGCGACTTGAACGGTATCAACACTTCGGGCGGCAACTGCACGGGCAGAAAGTATGATTTCCCGCACTTGCTGAACAAGATCGGTGAGATCTCTGGCGACTATGATGGATTGTTTTGGCATTGCGGAAATGTACGCTAGTCCGGCTGGTTTGCAAAGTTGCTCGTAGGGGAAAAACGCGCTTCCCTTGTTCATTGGCCGCGCCGGAGGCGCGTGTTTTTCACTCTCTGCTGGCGCACCCTTTAATTATGGCTGATTCGCCGTGATTAAGAAATGCGTGAGACAGAACAAGTCTTAATAAAACCGGCCTCCTTCCTTTTTTCTTAATTTTTTTGTCTTTTGGTTTTATGCGCGACACCTACAGGCTAACCATGCGACACCTATTTTTTCCGGTCATGGCATACCGAACGGAAAATCCCCCTCATGGAGAAATTCAGGCCGGGGAAGTCGATCTTAGAGGGGGAGGCAGGGCCGGGATAGGCCCAAAATTCAGAAAAACCCCATGCGGCCATATGCGCGAATTCTGTTATGCGTATCTGCCGGGGCTGTAGTCGGCTGGCAATCCGAGTTCCGCGTTTGTTCGTCGTCGGCACTCGTCTGGAGCGAGATCGGCAAGCATGTATTTCGCGCAAGCCCTGTTCCAGCGTAGCGCCGCTTCCTCGCGCTTTTCCTGCTCTGCGCGTGAGCGTTGGGGCCTGAATGTGAAGGCGTTGCGAAGCCCTTTGGTTATCCGGCGCATGAAGTCCGTTACTTTGCGGTTTGCCTTCTGTGCCTTACGGCGTAGGCTTTCGGACGCTCTGGCCCGTTCCCGGTGCAGCATGGGGCCAAGCCCCAACCATTCAAAAAGCGCCTCCGTCACCACACGGATGGCCCGGCAGCCGAAGTACATGCCTTCGTCGTTCTGTGTGCGGGGCTGGGTCACTTTCATGAAACCGGCTTCTTTGAAGAGGGCAATGGCCCGCTCACAGCGGCGCTGGCCGATACCCGAATCCCGCACGATAGTCCGCATGTCGATGTCTATGAAGCCGCTGGCCGCCGTTGGAGTGCCCAAACACATGGAAGCCAAGTCAAGGTAGGAAAGGATCGTTTCCAGGACAATCTGGCAGGCTTCCCGGCGTTCTGACCTGGTTCGCCTGTTTGGCTGCGCTTGCAGGGGCGGGCATTTTTTAGGATGAAAATACCAAGCCTTTGCCCGTTCGGCGGCGAGGGAGAGGATGCGCGGCAAGCCGCCTTTTCCTTTTCGGATGGGTTTTGCCGGGGAAAGCCTTGGGTTCTTCGGGTCATGGCCGCAACGGTTTCCGGTCATATTTCTACCCCGCAAGGGGTGGAAACCCGGTGATGCTCGAAATACGCTCGAAAAGCGATTCCGCTGTCATGCTCTAAATAGGCTAGAAAAGCCCTTTGGACGCAAAACAGGGGTTTAAGTGCTTTTTTTGCACCTAAACCCCTGTAATTTATGGAGCCAGCTGCGAGAATTGAACTCGCTACCTGCTGATTACGAATCAGCTGCTCTACCAAGTGAGCTAAGCTGGCAAATACCTGTTTTGTAAAACTTTTTTCGTCACTTTTGCAGCGACTTTCTACTTTTAGCCAGTTGACAAGCTGGTCTATTACGAATCAGCTGCTCTACCAAGTGAGCTAAGCTGGCGACCGGATTCTATTGCCAAAAAAGAGCCGGGCTGTCAAGGCGCTTTGCCTGAGCCTTACGCCTTTTCCAGGGTCAGGGGAATGGCGTGTACTTCACTGCTCACTTCTTCGGTATGGCCCAGCTTCCATTTGAGGCTCTCCACAGGCCAGCCCAGGCGCTGGGCCACGTCGCGGGCAACCCCGGCCACGTTAAGGATGGGATGGCGCTGGAAAACCTGCGGCAGGCCGTAGGTCAGATTGCAGACCAGGCATTTGCCGGGGCGCTGCCGCAGTTCGAAGGCAAGGCGGACTGCCTCGGGTGTTGCCTCGCGGCATACAAGGCAGATGTCGTAGGCTCCTTCTTCTGCGCCGCCAAAAAGGGCGTCAAAAAAATCGTCCGCGCGGGTAGCAGGAAAGATCTCGTCCAGAAAGGCTTGGTCCAGATTTTGCGAAGTCATGCACTTCCCCCATGAGGCTGTGAGATATGCTGTCGTTAAAAAGAGACCGGGAGCGCGGTTTTCAGCGGCCATCGTGGGGGCCGCCCGGTTACGCGATTTCACCCGTGCCGGTTTTGTCACAGCAGCCCGCGCAGGTGCCTGTGTTCAAGGCGCACATCCTGTCGTGGCAGGCGGCTCCAGTCAAAAGCGGGCATAAGCTCCGCCGGGCTTGCGCTTGCGGCGGAAAAAGTAAGGCCAGCCAGGTGACCCAGCAAACCTGTGATGCGGCGCGGATCAACCCGCTGTTCCCGCAGGCAGCGCAGGGAAAGGCTGTTGTGGCGCTTTGCCAGGCGCTCTCCCTCTGCATCCAGAAGCAGGGGCACATGGGCATAGGAAGGCGCACCATAGCCCAAGAGTTCGAGAAGAGCAATCTGGCGCGGGGTCGAGGGCAGAATGTCCCGTCCACGCACCACCTGGGTGACCCCCATAAGGGCGTCGTCCACGGCTACAGCCAGCTGGTAGGCCACAACACCGTCGGAACGGCGCAGGGCAAAGTCGCCTCCGCACCGGGAAAGAAGAAAGCTCTGTGGTCCCACGACGGCATCGTCAAAGCGTATGGGCGTTTGGGGACAGCGCAGGCGCACGCAGGCTTTGCGCCCCGATTGCAGCATGGCTTGAACCTGTTCTTCGTTCAGATGACGGCAGGTACCGGGATAGGGTGCGCCTGTATCGTCCACATGCGGCGCGGCGGCAAGCTGGCGCAATTCCTTGCGGGTGCAGAAACAGGGATAGGTCAGTCCGGACTGTTCAAGCTGCGTCAGCGCCGTGTCGTAAATCTCGCTGCGCAGGCTCTGCACATACGGGCCGCCGGGGCCGCCAGTATCCGGCCCATAGTCCCAGTCAAGGCCGAGCCAGCGCAGGTCTTCCAGTATGGCTGCGGCATAGTCCGGCCGGGAGCGCTGCGGGTCGATATCTTCAAGGCGCAGCAGCACCTGTCCACCCTGTGAGCGGGCGGCAAGCCAAGCCAGCAAAAAGGCCCAGGCGTTGCCCAGGTGGATATGCCCGGTGGGGCTTGGGGCCAGCCTGCCGCAAGGGATGGATGAATGCTGCATGGGACGTTCAGAAATATGCATGCCGCGCCGGCTTGATCTTTATACTGACGCAGGGCAGCAGTTGTGCCGGAACCGGAACATCATGGCCGCACTTGCCCCGCCCCCGGGGCATCAGGTGGCCGAGCCGTCTCCGGTCGGTTGCCGTTCGGCGGCATGCACCGTGTGCCTGGATATCGCAGTTTTCGCCTTGTACACCAGTGGCGGGCAGCGGGTTTGCAGCGTGAAGCGGTGCGGTTGCTGCGGGCATCCGCCGTTGCCCGGTTTTACCCGGCTGCCGTCCGGCCTTGCCGGAACCGGCATCGGCTTGCTGTCAATTGCTGCCGGACCGGCCCTGATCGCGTCAGGATCTGTTGTTTTTGTCCTTGCCCTGATTCTTCTTGTTCCCGGAGTCACTTTTGGCTGCCGAGGTTTTGGCGGGTGCGGACTTTTTGGCTTCGGTTTTTTTATTGTCGGGTTTTTTGGCTGTTGCTCCGGCCTTGTTCTGTGATTTGCTTTGGGTTTTGCCGGCAGTTTTGGCTGGCGCTTTGGCGGTCTGCGCGGCCTGCTTGGCATTTTTGCTGTTTCTGGCTTCTGCAGCGCGGGCCGGGGCGGCGCCCTTTCTGTCGTTGCTGGCGACCTGTATGGTCGCATCCCGTTTTTTCTCTCGCGTGTTCGTGCGCTTGTTGTCGCGTGTGGCAGCGGCCCGGCTTTTTGCCGGTTTTTTCTTGTCGCGGGCCAGTTCGCGTATGACCTTTTCTTCGGTAAAATCGCTGAGGCGGCTTTCGGCCTGGGCCGTCAGCGTTTCGCCGCCTTCAACTTTTACGCGGCGCGCGCTGAGAAACGTGGTTTTGAAATAGGGATCGTCCAGAGAATTGATGCGCACCTTGGTGCGTTTGCGTGGGCTGTGGATAAACTTGCCGTCGCCCACATAGATGCCTGTATGATAGCCCCGACGGGGGTGGCGAAAGGCCACGATATCTCCGGCACGCATGTCTTCCACCTTGGTGATGCGCTGCCCGATGACAGACTGTTCACGCGCGGTGCGGGGCAACTGTACGCCGACGCTTTTATACGTCCAGCAGACAAAACCCGAACAGTCAAAACCGTCCGGGGTAGTTCCGCCGCGCACATAGGGGGTGCCGATGGCTGACCTGGCCTTGCGAAGGAGCTGCTGGCCGGCCTCTTGCTGGTTGGAATCAAAAGCCGCCTCATAGGAGCGTCGGAACCGCTCGGCGCGCAGGCTGTCAATGCTGTCTTCCTGTGGACCTTTTTTGGCGGCGCAACCAAAGGCCAACACGCAGCCCATCATCAACGCGCACAGTTTCAGACATTTTCCCATCAGCGCTCCACAATGTTATGCCGGCCAGAAGGTGGCGGCAGGTCAGTCGGAAAACGGGCCATGCCCGGCGTAAACTGTCGGGCTTCCGGCCCCGGTGTCTGTGCCGGCCTTGCGGGCCGGGCGTATGGGCCTGCGGTTCAGGCTTTGATATCCAGCAGTGTGCCCAGCATGGCGTCAGCGGTGCGCACTGTGGTTGCATTGGCCTTATAGGCGTGCTGGGTAGAAATCATCGAAACCATTTCACGGGCCAGATTGGTGCCGCTGGGGCTTGCCGCTTCAAGCGGCAGCCCCGCGGTTACGTCATAGACTGCCTGGGCGGCGTTGTAAGCCGTGCCGCCTGTGCCGACCGGACCGTTGCGTTGCAGCACGGCATCAAGGCGCACCCCCTGGCCCGCCGGGCCGGTGGCGTAAACAGCACGCTGTGGCTCGAAACCCGCGGTGCTGACATTGGCAACATTATGCGCAGAAACAGCCATGCCCCAAGAGTGGGTGTTCATGGCTGAAGCGCCCATCTGCATGCTTGTGTTTATGCCGCTCATATCTGTACCCTGAGGCCGTTTTGCGTTTCTGCCCGCGATGATTTGGCGCGGGCGGCGCATGTAAAAACAACCCTTAGCGCTACACTAGCACAACCGGCAAACGATTGCAAAATTTTTTTGCCTTGGCGGACAGCCCCGGTTTCAGCTCCTGTCGCTGATATGCCGCTCAATGCGGGCGAAGGCGTTATGATTGTGTATGGATTCCATACTTTCCACCTCCACGCTGAACCACTCCACCTGGCCGTGTTCCGACAGCCGCTGCGCTACATTGCGTACTACGTCTTCCACAAATGTGGGATGGGCAAAGGCGTGCTCGGTGACGTATTTTTCGTCTTCGCGTTTGAGCAGCGTGTAGACGGCCGATGAACCGGAGGCTTCGGCTATGTCTATGAAGTCTTCGAGCCAGGAGAATGCTTTCATGCGCAGACGCATGCGTACCATGGCCCGCTGGCTGTGCGCGCCTTCGTTGCTGATGGCTTTGGAGCAGGGGCAGACAGTCATGACGGGCACGTCTACTTCTAGAATAAAATGCTGTCCCGCATCGTCAAGTTCGCCGGTGAGGCGGCACTGGTAACTTACCAGCGCCGGACTGCCCGAAGCCGGGGCGGCCTTGCTGATGAAGTAGGGAAAACAGAAGCGCGCGTAAGCCCGCCGGGCTTCCAGGCGCTGCCTGATGTCCTGCAGCAGGCGGCGTACCGACTGGTAGCTGATTTCATCATTCCACTGTTCCAGTGCTTCCACAAAGCGGCTCATGTGGGTACCCTTGAATTCGGAGGGCAGGTCCACGCCAAGGTCCACACTGGCCACGGTCTGCTGCGTGCCCCGGGTACGGTCGCGCACGAGCAGGGGCAGCCGAAGCTCTCGCACGCCCACGCGGTCTATGTTCAGGGGGATTTGCGGGGCATGGCTTTGCACGTCTTCCATTATGCCAGATCCTCTCCTGTGGTAGTGCCGGTAAACGTGCCGTGCTTGACGCCGCGGCAGGCGATCAGCTTGTCGGCCAGAGCGCGCATGCGCTTGGGCTCGCCCTTGAGCACCAGCACTTCAAGGCAGTTGTAGTGGTCAAGGTGCACGTGCAGGGTGGTGACGATAAGGTCATGGTCGTCGTGCTGAATTTGCACGAGCCGGCGGGAAAGATCGTTTTTGTGATGGTCGTAAACCAGGGTGAGTGTACCTGCGCCGTGGGCGTCGCTGTTCCACTTTTCCTCTACCAGGGCCTTGCGGATAAGGTCGCGTATGGCTTCGGAGCGATTGGGATAGCTTTTGCGCCGGCAAAGTTCGTCAAAGGGTTCCAGCAGGTCTTGATCCAGTGAAACGCCAAAGCGTGCAAGATTTCCCATAGCAGTGTCCTGCGGCGCTTTCCGCCTGAATAAGGGCGGCGCGCTGTTCTGTTTGTGTTGCGGCCGCGTCAGACGCGGCGGATTTCCCATACCTGCACGGTGACAGGGACGGGCTGGGCGTAGAGGGCCTCAACCTTTTGGGCGTAAACCCGCCTGCCCTGCCAGCCGCCGCTTTGCAGGGCGTGCAGGAACGTATCGTAAACCGAACGCCCCGGTTCGGCTACCCAGGCAGCCCCGCCCGGGGCCAGGGCGTGCCCCAGAAAGCGCAAAACCGGCATTACGAAGCGTTTTTCATACATGATGTCGCCACCCCATATGCGGTGCATGCTTCCGGCCTGAACTGCGGGGCTGCGCCAGTCCATAACTGCCCACAGGGGCTGGGAAACCCCGTTGAGGGTCGCGTTGCGGGCGGCAAAACGCAGGGCCTCTTTTTCATAATCCACCGCCAGTACCCGGGCACCGAGCCATTGACCAACCATAGCCGTGAGGCCCAGGCCGCAGCCCAGGTCAAGGCAGTTCCGCCCCGCGATCTCATGGCGGTGCTCATGCAGCCATGAGGCCAAAGCCACGCTTGACGGCCAAAGCTCCGTCCAGTAGGGCAGGCGCTCATCTTCAAAGTCGTGGGAATCGGCAGTCATGGCCTCCCAGAGTTGCTCAAGGTCGGCGGCGCGGCTGAGCTGCCACAGCCGCCCGGCGGCGCGCACGGTGATGTGCGGCTGGTAGGCGCGCAGGGCCTTGTCTTCTTGCTGCGGGTATTCTGGCGGCATATATTCTCCGGCGCGAGCTTATCCTAATGGGCTGCCGCTGTACAGGGCGTACGCCTTGTCCGCCGCGGGCGCATTTGTGCTGTCATTGGGGGCTTGAGGTGAGCGGACGCCGGGTATATAAGAATCTGCGCTGACGAACAAGCCTTTTTCTACACGGCTGCAGGACGGCCGTGTCATTTTTGCAGCCGAAGGACACATGCATGCACAAGCACAGCGAATACCTGAACCGCATTTTGTTGAGCCGCGTTTATGACGTGGCTGTGGAGACGCCTCTCGAAGAAGCCAAGACCCTTTCGCGTCGCCTCGGCAACCGAATTCTGCTCAAGCGCGAGGATTATCAGCCTGTTTTTTCCTTCAAGCTGCGTGGCGCGTACAACAAGATGGCCCGCCTTTCGCCGGAAGACCTGCGGCGCGGCGTTATTGCCGCCTCGGCGGGCAACCATGCCCAGGGCGTAGCCCTGGCGGCGCGCAAGCTCGGCTGCGAAGCTACCATCGTCATGCCTGTGACGACCCCCGCCATCAAGGTGGAGGCTGTGCGCCGTCTGGGCGGGCAGGTGGTGCTTTCAGGCGAATCGTTCAGCGATGCCTGGCAGCATACGCTTAAACTTATTCAGGAAAGCGGCTGTATCTATGTACCGCCTTTTGACGATCCCGATGTCATTGCCGGGCAGGGAACCATCGCCATGGAAATTCTGCGGCAACACCCCGGCGATATACACGCTGTTTTTGTTCCCATTGGCGGCGGGGGCATGGCGGCGGGCGTTGCGGCCTATATCAAGGCCTTGCGGCCAGAAATCAGGGTCATCGGCGTGGAGCCTGTGGATTCCGACGCCATGCGCCGTTCGGTCATGGCCGGACACCGGGTGGAAATGCACGACGTGGGGCTTTTTGCCGATGGCGTTGCCGTGAAGCTGGTGGGCGAACACACTTTTGCCCTGTGCCGGGACCTCCTGGACGACATCATTGTGGTGGAGACAGACGCCATCTGCGGGGCCATAAAGGACATCTTTGAAGATACTCGCCTGGTTGCCGAACCAGCGGGAGCTTTGGCCCTGGCCGGGTTGCGCGCCTACGCTGCGGCCAGCGGCCAGCGGGACGCCACCCTGGTGGCAGTGGTCAGCGGGGCCAACATGAACTTCGACCGTCTGAGCCATGTGGTGGACCGGTCTGAAATCGGCGCACACCGCGAAGCCCTGCTGGCAGTGACCATTCCGGAGGCCGTGGGCAGCTTTCGCGCCCTGTGCGCTTCTTTTGGCAGCCGCAATATTACGGAGCTTTGTACCCGTTTTTCCGACCCGGTGAAGGCGCGTGTGCTGGTGGGCATAAAGATCAGCGGGCGGGAAGATGTGGCCGAAGTGCTGGCAGAACTGCACAGCAAGGGCTTTGGAGCCGTTGATCTGACAGATAACGAGTTTGCCAAGGTTCACTTGCGGCATCTGGTGGGCGGCAACGCGCCGCAGGTGCTACATGAGCGGTTGCTGCGCTTTACCTTTCCCGAACGGCCCGGCGCTTTGCTGGACTTTATGGACGCCATGCGCGTGGATTTCAGTATCAGCCTGTTCCAGTACCGTTATCACGGCGCAGACTTTGGCCGCGTACTGGTGGGCTTTGAGGTTCCGGAAGAAAAGCGCGGGGTTTTCGAGGAGTTTTTGCAGCGGGTTGAAGGCATGGGCTACCCGCATGTGGAAGAAACGGGCAATCCCGCCTACCAGATGTTTCTGGGATGGCACGACGACTAGCACATTTTACCTTTGAAAAAAGTTACATGCGCTCACGCTGCACGAGAGTGCAGCGCGTTGTAACACGTTGTGCATTCTGTAGAAGATTATATTTTTAGCAGAATGGCAGCGGTAAAAATGGCTGACTGCCCAGTGCGGATTTTCAGAAAATCCGTGCCACCAAATACTTGTAAGACGAACGTGGTTTGCCGTCGGGCAAGTAGTTCAAAAGGTAAAAAAACAGGGATGCACGCTCCGCCCCCTCAGCGGAGGAAACGAAGGCGCATGGCGCTGCTTACACTACACGCAGTATGGCCCGTTTCCGTTCAGGAGTACCCTTTGGCTGGGTACCATATCTGAACGGAAACGGGCCTTTTCGGCAGCGGAAGGCTATTGACCGGGCAGATACTTTTTTTCAAATGTCGTCATGGGTAACGGCTTGCTGAACAGATAGCCCTGAACCTGTTCGCAGCCTTTTTGCCTGAGGATGGCGAACTGTTCTTCTGTTTCCACCCCCTCGGCCACCACGCGGATGTTCATTCTGCGGCACATGTCCACCACGGCTTCAATGACCATCTGGGTTTTCTGATTGGTCACGATGCTGTCCACAAGGGCTTTATCCACCTTGAGTTCGTCGAAGTTTGCCAGCGAAAAGAGTGAGAGGTTGGCAAAATCTACCCCAAAATCGTCAATGGCCACGGCAAAGCCCAGTTCGCGGATACTGTCAATCAGGGCAAGCAGATTCATGCCCTCCACGCCTTTCACGCTTTCCGTCACCTCAACGATCACCCATTTTTTATCAATGCCGTAGCCGTTGAAAACCGTCTGCAGGCGCGTGAGAAAATCCTGTTCCGCCAGAGTGTAGCGCGAAAAATTTACTGATATGGGAATAGCCTGCCTGCCTTCGGCAAACCATCTGGCTATGCTGGCGCAGACAATGTCAAAAACATAAAAATCAAGTATACCGATGAGTTTTGTGTCTTCAAGAACTGGCAGAAATTGTGCCGGGGGCGTAACCGTGTCATCTTTTTGCAGATAGCGCACCAGAGCCTCACAGCCGCTGACCCTGCGGTCGGCAGAAGACACCTTGGGCTGGAGGTAAACGGTAAAAGCGCCTTCGCGCAGGCTTTTTTCCAGCATGCCCGGTTCGGTCAGGCAGAACACGTCATCGTTATAGTGGCGGTAACGGTCACTGGGAAGGTTTTTTCGATAGTGGTTTTTCTTGTCCTGATACATGCGTTTTTCCGCAGCATGTGCCAGGTTCTGCATGTCGGCTGCTGTTTCGGACCACTGATGGCCGATGGCCACGCGGCAGTCCTGAAAGGTGGAGCAGTGCACCTTGAGCAGCCGCACGCACTGCTCAAAATCTTTCCGGGGCATGTTTTTGCACATGACAAGAAATTCGTCCCCACCCACGCGGTAGGCCGTGCCCGAAGGAAAAGCATTTTTGAGGCAGTGCGCACATTCAGCCAACAGCCTGTCACCGTGAGCCTGGCCGAACACGTTGTTGATCCGTTTCATTTCGTTGATGGAAAGATAGGCGATGCCCGCATTCTGCACTTCTTTAGCGCCGGAAATGCCTTGCAGGTAAGAGTTCCGGTTGTGCAGGCCCGTGAGGCTGTCTTCAAAGCTCAGTTTGACCAGAAGCTTTTCGTAGTTGATGCGACGTATGGCTGAGAGCAGAAAGTAGCGCAGCGAAAGCAGCAGAGGCGCGATTTCGCGGATCTTTTCGGAAGCAGCGTTTTCCATGCCCCAGAAGCCCAGCAGCGCTCCGTTCTGCTCCAGAGGCATGACCACAAGATTACGGATGCCTTGGTCATACAGGTCCTTATAGGCATCCGCCTGTTGTTCCATATCCTTGATAACGAGGTATTCACTGGTATCCGCAGATATTTCCCACTGGTGAAAGCGGGCCATGTCCAGCGTCTGGTAGCGCCTCTGGGTCAGGCGGGAGGCGCGCCATTCGCTGTTCAGTGCGAAGGTTTCGCCGGAAAGCCGGAAGAAATAGGCGCGGTCTGCGTCAAAGTGTTTGCCTACTCGCTCCAGCAGGTCTTCCAAAGCTTCAGACAGGCTTTTTGCATTGTAGAGCAGGGCAATGCAATCTCTGGTGACATGTTCGCCCGCCAGCGCGTATTGCAGCGCGTGGCGTTCCATTTCCCGTTCTGTGATGTCTGTGGCGATCTGCATCCGTGCTTTTCTGCCGTTCCAGTTCACGAGCCTGTCGCGCAGGATGAAGTGCCGCCCCAGCATTTTGTTGGTAAATTCCCAGGAATACACGCTGTCAAATGTGAGCCGGTCGTTGAGGCAGAAGGAGCATGGAGCGTCCAGCCCTTGCAGCAGTTGATGGCATTTGGCGCCGCGCGGATTGCCGATTCCGTATTTTTCCCGTGCCGAGGCGTTGATGTAAAGGATTTCATGCGTGGCGACATCCACCACATAGACCAGTTCGAGCATTTGCTCAAGGGTGCTCAGCAGGGTGTCTTGCATCAATGCTTTTTCTTCTTCCGGCATGCCGGAGAACAGGCCCTGATCCATTGGGCTTGTCGGCCCGGCAGTCTGAAGGGTGGCCTGGGGAATTTCTCTGGGGGGACCTGTATACGGTTGGGGATGTTCCACAACCACGCGGTTGCGACCGTCCTGTTTGGCCTGGTACATGGCGCTGTCTGCGCTGCGGATAAGGTGCTCAAGGCTTCGGGGGGCCGCAGGCTGCATGCTGGACAGGCCGATGCTGACAGAAAGCCGCAGGTCGGGATACTCCTGAAAGCGTATGCACTGCACCATGTTCATGATGCGGTGCGCCACAAGATGTGCCGCATCACTGTCCGCGTGGGCCAGCAGAACCACAAACTCTTCGCCGCCATAGCGGCAGTTGATGTCGCTGCCGCGCAGGCAGCGCTTGATGGCACCTGAAATACGCTCCAGCACAGCATCGCCGAAGGCGTGTCCATAGAGGTCGTTCACCTGCTTGAAGTGGTCAATGTCAATAAAAAGAACAGAGACGGGCATGTTGAATTTTTTGCTGTGCTCGTGCAGGGCGGCCCCTTTCTTGAAAAAAGCGTGCCGGTTCGAGGCTCCCGTCAGCTTGTCGGTGGTGGCCATGTGAACCAGCGCATCACCGTAACGCTTAAGTTCCTGGATGTTTTTTTCTTCCCGTGATTTGAGTTTTCCCACAAGAAGGACAATGGCGAAGATAGACAGGGCAATGGTGACGGATTTGTAAGCGCCGGACGGATCGCTGGTTTTGACCAGAAAAAAATGGGCGCTGTACGCAAACGCCACGCAGCCGGTAAGAGCGCCCCCAAGATAGCCGCTGGAATATGTGGCGTACACAATGGGGATCATCAGGATGATCATGGGATTGGGGATACTGAAAACATAAACGATCAGAATGGACAGGAATATTAATGAAACAGAAGGCAGATATTTTATCCATTCATGCTGTGCGCAGGCAGTAGAGCGCATTTTCAGGAAGTCTATGTTTTTTTTCATTCCTGTCTCATTGTATCCGGCTGATGTTTTTAGACGTCTTGTTGCCGAAAGTCTGGCATGCGCGGTGTTCTGTATAAGAAGAATATACCATACAAAACCTATACAGAATTATTTTTGAATATTCCAGACATAGAATATGTCATGCCTGCAGGGGTTGCCCTGTGCTGTCAAAAAAGGCTCTCCACCGTACACCAGTGGAGAGCCTTTCCGTTGCGGGAAAGAAAGGGCTTTTTATCGTGCGCCAAAGCCGGGGACATGAAAGCGGCGTTCAAGCCAGCGGAGAAAAAATGTCGCCAGGGTGACCATGGCCAGGTAGTAGGCCCCCACTGTTATGAACACTTCGGTAAAGCGGAATGTGTCTGACGCCACAACCTTGCCCTCGCCCATAAGTTCCATGCAGGTGACGAAGTAGGCCAGTGAACTGTACTTGATAAGGTAGATGATCTCGTTGCCGCAGCCGGGAAGAGCGCGCCGCGCCGCTTGCGGCACGACTATCCAGGCCACCGTTTTCCAGGTGCTGAATCCCAGAGCCTGGGCGGCCCGTATCTGCCCCTGGCGGATGGAGAGCAGCGCCCCGCGCACATATTCGCTCTGGTAGGCTGCCGTGCACAGGATAAAGCTTGTAAGGGCGGCCCCGTATGGCGGAAAATAAATGCCGAGTTTGGGCAGGGCGTAATAGATCATCATCAATTGCACGAGCAGCGGCACACCACGTACGATGGCGGTAAACCAGTCACCCAGGCGGCGCATCCAGCGCGGGCCGAAGGCGCGGGCGCAGCCCAGCAGCACACCGCCCACAAAGCCCAGGCTGCCTGCAGGAATGATGAGCGCCAGGGATACGAGCAGCCCCCTGTTAAGGGCGGGAATAAGCTCGTGGCTGAAAAAGGCCGTATCCAGCACGCTAAACCCCCATCTCCAGCAGGCGTTGGCAGAAGTCGCGGGTGCGTGTGGTGGAGCCTTCGGCCAGGAGCACATCGGGCGCGCCCTGTTCAATCAGCTTGCCGTGTTCCATAAAAATAATCTCTGTGGCCAGAGCGCGGGCAAATTCCATCTGATGGGTGGCCATGATCATGGTCATGCCCCCGCTGGCAAGGTCGCGTATGACGGCGAGTACTTCGCCCACAAGTTCCGGGTCCAGCGCTGATGTGGGTTCGTCCAGCAGAATGACTTTGGGGTCCATGGCCAGGGCACGGGCCATGGCCACACGCTGTTTCTGGCCGCCGGAAAGCTGTGCCGGGTAAAGCAGGGCACGGCGGGCCAGGCCGACACGCGCCAGTTCTTCGTGAGCGCGGGCTCTGGCGTCCTTGTGGTTCATGCCGCGCACCTTGCGCAGGGCGATGGCCACGTTTTCCTCGGCCGTAAGGTGGTCAAACAGGTTGAAATCCTGAAAGATCATACCAACTTGAGCGCGAAATGTGCACAGGGCGGCCTTGCTGGTGCGGTCAAGGCGCTGGCCTTCAAGGTAAATATCGCCTTTGTCCGGGGGGATAAGGCAGTTGATGCTTTGCAGCAGGGTGCTTTTGCCGGCGCCGGAAGGCCCGATGAGCACCTTGAGTTCGCCCCGGCGCACCGAAAGACTGCAATTGTCCAGAATGGGCTTGCCACCCAGCTTCTTGGAGATACCCTCAACACGCAGAATCGCTTGTTCGTCCACATTCATGGCTTATCCCGCACCCGTGCCTTCCATGCCCATGCCCGTGGAGTATCCCGGTACATGAACTCTTTTTTCCAGGCGGCGCAGGAGCTTCAGCACCGCCAGTGTCAGCAGAAAATAAATGCAGCCCGCTGCCGCGTAAAGGGCCAGATGTTCGTGCGTGCGTGCGGCCACAAAAGACGTTCTTGCCATGATATCCTGTGTGCCGAGAACGTAGCAGATGGCCGAATCTTTGAGCAGAATGGAAAATTCGTTGGCCCAGCCGGGGATGGACAAGCGCATGGCCTGGGGCAGTATGATGCTGCAGATACCCGTGCCTTCACCCATGCCCAGAGCGCGTGCCGCGTTGAGCTGCCCTTGAGGCAGACTTTCAATGGCTCCCCGGAAAATTTGCGACTGGTAGGCCGTACTGGTGCAGCCAAGCACCAGGCAGCATATAAGAAACGGGTCTGCCGGCAGGCCGAGGCTGATGAAAAGCCCGTAGCACAGAAAGAGCAGCACAAGAATGGGCACTCCCCGGAAAAACCACACATAGACCGCGACCAGGCGGCGCAGCCAGGGGCCGCCGTAAACCTGGGCCACAGCCATAGGAACGCCGAGCACAAGGCCCATGGCGAGAGAAATGGTCACGTTGCCCACCGTGACTATGCAGCCGGCCAGCATGGACGGCAGGGCGTGGTAAACTACTGAAAGTGAGTCCATATGCGGGGTTTTGCCGTAGGTTGGGCATAACAGCGCGGACCGCCGGAATAACCGGCGGTCCGCGCCTGCCGTTCAGCGCTTTCGCGTTGCTTATTTATTCAGATATTTTTTCTGCAGTTCCTGCCAGTACGGATCGGCCATGAGCTTTTTGTAGCCCTCATTGATCAGTTTGTGCAGGTCCTTATCGCCCTTGCGCATGGCTACACCGAACTTGTCGGGTTCGCCGTGGGTTCCGGCTTTTTTGACAGCCCGGCCCTTGGCAATGGCGTCGTCGGCGGGCAGTTCGTCCATCAGGGCCACTTCAATGCGGCCGTTGAGCAGGTCTTCCACAGCCAGGGGGGCGGACTCGTAGAAGCGCAGTTCAAAGGGATAGCCTTTTTCCTGCTGTTCCTGCTTGATGGCGTTGGCTTCGGATGTGCCGCGCTGCACGCCGAGCTTGACTTTTTTGGTCAGTACGTCCTGCGGGGTCAGCGTGGAGTCTGCGGGCACGATAAACACGCGCGAAACCGTCCAGTACGGTTCAGAAAAGTCCACGACTCTGGCGCGCTCGGGCGTGATGCTCATGCCGGAGTCCACCATGTCGATCTGCTTGGCCACGAGGGCGGGAATGATACCGTCCCAGGCCATGGGTTTGTGCGTGATTTCGAAGCCCATGGTCTTGGCTATCCAGTTGAGAGAATCCACGTCAAAGCCGGCGGGCTGGCCGGTTTTTTCGTCCATATAGGCGAAAGGCGGATAGTTGGGGTCAATGCCGTTCACATAGCTTTTTTTGGCAAAAGCGGGCACAGCGGCCATGACGGCAGCCAGCAGGGCGCAGACAAGAAGTTTTTTCATGCTCGTTTTCCCCCTCGGAAATAGCAGTGGCCTTTGTACGGCAAAACCGCGGAATAGCATGCGGCAGCCGCTGAAAAAGTGGATGCGCGCACCCGGGCAGGCCGCGGGAGCACGCGAGCGCACGCACAGGCAGGGCGCATGCCCTGCCACCGCGCTGGCTACGGCAAAACAAGGATTTTATCTAACAGAAGCTGTGCCGTGACGCAAGCCGGCCGGGATGGATTGTTTTTTGCCGTTTGCAGAAGGACCGAATATAGTATAATTATATGGCTTAAAGCATGGTGCAATGCTCCGGCCTGTTGCAGGCCAAACCAATCAGCCCCGGTGGTTTTGCCGCGCAAGCGGCACTATTTTTTCCGGGATGGATACCATGAAAAAAACTTCGCGCTGGGTTCATCTCGCTTCTCTTTTTGGTATTTCAGCCCAGAAATTCCTGCTGTGTCTGTTTGACCTGCTGGCCCTTCTGGGAACCGCTCTCGCTGTATTTCTTGTCAGAGCCACTTTTGGCGGCCTTGATCCCGTACTGTACCACTGGGTTGTACCCATGCTCCTGCTCGGCCCTGTTTTTGGCGCCGGGCTGGGGCTGTACCAGACCGTAAGCCTTGCGCCACACCGTGAACTCAAGGCGCTGTTTCAGCTGACAAGCCTTCTGTACGCCATTATTCTGGCGGTTCTTTTTCTGTCCAAAACCGGCGACGCCTATTCACGCATTGTCATTATGGGTAGTTGGGCTGCCACTCTTTTCAGCATGCCGCTCATGCGCAGCCTGTGCCGCCGTCTTTACGCGCGGCGGCGCTGGTGGGGCAAACCCCTCGTTATTTTTGACCATTGCAGTGAAGGGCGCGAACTGTGGCACTATCTGAAGCGCCACCCCGACAGGGGGCTTAACCCGGTGGCCATCTACGATCTGCCTGATGCGCCGGAGGACATGCGCTGCCTGTTTGCCTCTGTTGCTGCCCGGCAGCCCAAGGCTATGGCCCTGCTGCTGCAAAGAGTGGGCAAGGCGCAGGATGTGGACGTGATCACCGAGGCCAGCCGGTACTTCAGCAGCACCCTGGTGGTCCCGGCTTTTGGCGGCAATTTTCGTGTCCACTGGCTGACGCCGCGCGATCTGGGCAATGCCGTGGGGCTTCTGGTACGGCAAAATCTGCGTGACAGGCGCCGCCTTTTTGTCAAAAGATGCCTGGATATCGGTCTGTGCCTGCTTGGTTCGGCCCTTTTACTGCCTCTTGGGGCTGTTCTTGCCCTTATAATAAAGCTGGACAGCCCCGGGCCGGTTTTTTACCGCCAGACGCGCATCGGTCGAGGCGACAGGGAGATCCGGATATTCAAGTTCCGCACTATGGTGTGTGACGCGGACAGGGTGCTCAGGGACATGCTGAGCAGCGATGCCGGCCTGCGCGCAGAATGGGCCTGTGACCGCAAGCTCAAGTGCGATCCGCGCGTTACCCGCGTAGGGCGCTTGCTGCGCAAGCTCAGTCTTGACGAATTGCCGCAGCTCATCAACGTGGTGACGGGCGATATGAGCCTTGTGGGGCCGCGCCCCATCGTCAGGGCCGAAGTGAAAAAATACGGCCCTGTATTTGACGAATACTGCATGGTGCGGCCCGGCATTACGGGCTTGTGGCAGGTTTCCGGCCGCAATAATACCACCTATGAGGAGCGCGTGAATTTTGACCAGTATTATATCAACAACTGGTCTGTATGGATGGATCTGTGGATTATGTGCAAAACCGTGCCTGTGGTCATTCTGGGGCATGGAGCCTACTGATGGGTGAGCGCGGCAACAGGCTGAACCGTTTTCTCGACCGGTGGGCAGGCATCCCGCTGACTGTCTGCACGGCGGGGCTGCGGGCCGCAGCCGGAACAGCCCGGCTGAACATGCCGGCCGAACCGCAGCGGGTAGGGTTTCTCTGTCTTGGTGCCATTGGCGACCTGCTGCTTTTGTCATCCCTGATTACGGCCCTGCGCAGGCGTCTTCCCCATGCACGTTTTTACCTGTTGACCACCAGCGGAAACGCCGCCACGGCGTCGCTGATTCCGGGCATTGATGAAAGCGCCTCTTTCAGCGTACGCAAGGTCCCGGCCATGCTGGACTGGCTGCGCAGAAAAAAGCTGGACATGCTTTTCGACAGCAGCCAGTGGCCCCGGCTCGGGGCTGTGCTGAGCAACCTGTCGGGAGCGCCCTGCACCGTGGGTTTTGATACCCCCGGGCAGTGCAGGGCCTGCGGTTATTCGCACCGGGTGCCGCACTGCGCGGACAGGCACGAGGTGGAAAATTTTCTGGCCCTGGGCAAAGCGGTTTATGACGATCTGGAGGGCGAGCCATGCCTTGCCCTGCCCGTCGAGGCTCCGGCGGATGCCGTCAGGGCTGATCACATGCTGACAGAGCTTGCGGGGGCGTGCCTGCCGCGTGTTTATCTGCACATGTGGCCGTCGGGCATCCATGCCCGGCTCAAGGAATGGCCTTCGGGCCACTGGGCGGCCCTGGCCCGGGAACTGGCCGGGCGCGGTTTTCAGGTCTGCCTCACCGGGGCGCAGGGCGACGCGGCGCGAAATGCGGCCTTTCTTGTGGCTCACGCGGACTGTCCCGCCGTATCCCTTGCGGGCGATCTGTCGCTTGCCGGGCTTGCCTGGATGTTCTCCAGGTCGGCAGGGGCTGTTTCTGTCAATACAGGAACCATGCATCTGGCGGCCCTTGCCGGCGCGCCCACAGTGGGGCTGCACGGGCCTACCAATCCGCTCCGCTGGGGCCCCTGGGGCAGGAAGGTCCAGAGCCTGCTGCCGCATTCGGGGGCCTGTGCCTATCTGAACCTTGGCTTTGAATATCCCCAGCCACCGGTGACATGTATGGAAAATCTGCCCGTGAGTGATGTGCTGGATGCTCTGGCGCGCATGGGTGTGTGCGGGCCAGCATTAGCTGCTGACTGACGTTTTCGGCCTGCGGGACCGCAGCATTCCATTTCACCAGAGATGCCCCAGGAGTAGCCATGCGTCTGCCCGACTTTGAGCTGGAGGTATTTTTCAGCCGCTACGAATTTTCCACGCCCTGCCTGCTGGCGCAGTCCGACTGCGAAAGCCTGAGTATTGATGACCTGCTGGCTCTGGAGCCGGACCCGGAAAAAGCCCGGCACGAGTTTTTGCAAACCCGTCTCGGCTATAGTCCCAATGACGGCAGCCCTGCCTTGCGTCAGGCCGTCTCGGGGCTGTACAGGCACATGGCTGAAAAGGATGTGCTGCTGTTTACCGGCGCGCAGGAAGGCATATTCGCCTGCATGAATGTGCTGCTGGAGCCGGGCGATCATGTCATATGCCAGTTTCCGGGCTATCAGTCCCTGTATGATCTGCCGCGCGCGCTGGGCTGCCATGTGGACTTCTGGCGGCAAGAGGCTGAAGGCGACGGCGGCTGGCGGCTTGATCTGGACGTCCTCAAAAGCCTGATCCGCCCCGAAACCAGGCTTGTTGTCATCAATTCACCGCATAATCCCACGGGCTTTGCCCTTGATGCCAGCCAGACTGAAGAGCTTTGCGCTCTGGCGCGGCAGCACGGCATCTGGATATTCGCCGACGAGGTTTACCGGGGGCTGGGCTGGAATGCGCTTCCGGGGGAAGAAGACCGCGGCTGTGAAGAAATTGCGCCCTGGCTGTGCGATATGTACGAGCGCGGCATTTCCCTGGGCGTCATGAGCAAGGCCTACGGTCTGCCCGGCGTGCGGGTGGGCTGGCTGGCCTGCGGCAATGCCGGGCTTATGGGCGGCATCAGCCGCTACAAGAACTATCTGAGTATCTGCGGAGCCGCGCCGTCAGAATCGCTGGCCTGCACGGCTCTGGCACACGGTTCTGCGCTTTTGCAGCGCAGCAGAAATATCATCCAGGAAAATCTGCGTGTTGCAGATGCATTTTTTGCACGCCATGCGGATTTTTTTACCTATAACCGGCCACTGGCCGGTCCCATAGGTTTTCCTCTGTTGCACGGGGATGAATCTTCTGAGGCTTTCTGCATCCGTCTTGCGCGCGAGGCCGGGGTACTGTTGCTGCCCGGCAGTGTGTACGGCCTTACAGCCCCTTATGTGCGTATGGGGTTTGGACGTAAAAATTTTGCCGCAAATCTTGACGTGCTGGACGGCTGGCTGCAAAGGCAAAAAACAGGCTGATATTTTTACGGCGCCACCGCTTAAGGACAAGGCCGCATTGATCACGCGACAAAGGCCCCGGAACAGCTCCGGGGCCTTTGTCGTACCTTTCCCTTTCAGGTTGGGAGAGCTTTTGTACCAACCATCCATAAGAAATAAGAGTCTTAGGGGGTGGGGGAGGGACCCTTTTGCAAAAGGGTCCCTCCCCCACAAGATATTTCACCTTCAAACAATCCGGGTTCTTCCCTCACAAGGTTTTTTAAATACCCCAGTCCTAAAATTCCGGTACGTCCGCGGGTTTTCCGCCCCTGACCTTATCAAGATAGACGGCCCAGGCCTCGCCGATGGCAAAAAGCCGTTCTTTGGGTATGGCCTTGCTGTCATACAGGATAAGCACGGAGCCGCTTATGGGATTGCATTCCACAGCGTTTACTCCGGCAATGGCTTTCAGGCGGGTTTCAGCAAGTGCGGCCACGGATCCGTTGCGGAGGGCGGGGTGGCGTATGCGCACTCTTCCGTCCACAAAACTGCGTACATATCTAAGAAGATGCAGGGTGTTCAAAATGGCTCTCCTCGCCCGGAAGGGCCTTTTTAGGCAAATGCGGGCGCATGGCGTTGAGCGCTACGCCCAGAGTCGTCACATTGTGCAGCAGGGCCGAAACGCCGGGGCCGATGATCATGAAAAGCCCGCCCACAAGAAATGCGCTGTTGAGCGCCAGCGTGGATACAAAGTTGAAGTGTATGCGGCGCAGGGTGCGTCTGCCCAGCAAACGGGCACTGACAAGCCCTTCAAGGCTGGGATGGGTCAGCAGCACGTTGGCTACCTCGCGGGCCAGATCGGTGCCGTCGCTCATGGCAACGCCCACATGTGACGCTGAAAGGGCCGGGGCGTCGTTGATGCCATCGCCTACCATGAGCACCTTGCAGCCCTGGTCGGTGAGGTCCTGTACAATGCGGGCCTTGTCTGCGGGCAGCACCTGGGCACGGTACTCGCTGATGCCGACACTGCCGGCCACGGCACGTGCGGTGCGCTCATCGTCTCCGGTGAGCATGAGTATGCGCCCGAAGCCCAGGCCACGAAGCTCTTCCACCACGCGCGCGGCTTCCGGACGCAGGGGATCTTCAATGGAGACCATGCCGGCGAGCTTGCCGTCTTCGCTCATGAAAAGCAGCGAGCGCCCCAGGGCCGCCTGCTCTTCTACGACATGCTGCAGGGGGGAGAGGTCAACGCCTTCGTCGTGCTCGATGTAGTGGCGGCTGCCCACGCGCATTTTTTTGCCATAAAGGGAAGAGGCCACACCGTGCGCCACAAGATATTCCACATGGGCGTGTTCTTCTTCGTGTTTAAGCCCTTCCTCATCGGCCTTGCGCACCACGGCGCGCGCCACAGGATGGGGAAAATGCTCTTCAAGGCAGGCCATGACGCGCAGAACCTCGGTGCGGTCAAAGCCCGGGGCGGGGAAAACTTCCACAACCTTGGGGCTGGCCTGGGTAAGCGTGCCGGTTTTGTCAAAGACGACGGTGTCGGCCTCATTGAGGGCTTCAAGGTATCGTCCGCCCTTGATGGCCATGCCGTGGCGCGCGCCTTCGCGCATGGATGCCAGCACCGCCAGCGGTGTGGCCAGCTTGAGCGCGCAGGAGTAATCCACAAGCAGCACCGAGGCCGCACGGCGAAAGTCCCGCGTGAGCAGCCAGACCACGGCGGCCAGACCAAAGGTAAAGGGTACGGCCATGTCTGCCAGACGTTCGTATTTGCCCTGTATGCCCGCCTTGAGCGTTTCTGATTCTTCAATAAATTTGACAACCTGACGCAAGCGCGTACCATCGCCCACATACTTGGCGCGGATGACAAGGCGACCTTCCTCCACCACGGTGCCTGCGAAAACAGACGCTCCCACCGTCCTTCTGACGCCGAGCGGCTCCCCTGTCATGGAGGACTGGTTGACTACCGCGCAGCCTTCTTCCACCACGCCGTCCACGGGGATGCTGCCGCCGTCGCGCACAACCACAAGGTCGTCTTCTTTTACCTGGGCAAGGGGAACGGATACTTCCGTTCCATCAACAAGCAGCCAGACGTTTTCCACATTAAGGGCAAGACTTTCGGTCAGTGTGGCCATGGAGCGGCGGCGGGTCCAGTATTCGAGAGTTTCGCCCAGGCCAAGCAGAAGGGTGAGCAGGCTCACCGTGCGGAAGTCGCGCATGATGAGCGACGCGCCAATGGCCGCCGCGTCAAGCACATCCACGTTGAGCGCTCCACGCAGGACGGCCTGTATGCCCTTGAAAAGAAAAGGCACAGCGCTGGCCACGCTGTTGACGATGCGCAGGGCCATGGGCAGCAGGGGCCGCACAAAAACGTACTGAAAGACCGGCATAAGGCCTTCGGTAAGTGTGGCCTCCCCGGGGCCGGGCGTGCCGTCATCGGCAGTTGCGGCCATATGGGTCAGGGGTCCCTGTTCGTCGCTTGCGCCTACAAGCAGGGTCAGGGCGCTTTCGCGGCTCTGCTGGTCTTCATAAAAAAACAGCAGGCTGCCCAGGCGCGGCGTAACGCGCGCCACAATGATGCCGGGCAGGGTAGCCAGGGCGCCTGCCAGTGCTTCGGCCTGCGCAAGGTTGAGGGGGCAAGAGGCGCGCACGCGCATTCTGCCGGAATCGGGCGTGGCTAGGCCACGTAACTCATGGACAATATAAAAACGCATGCGCGCTCCTGTTCCATACATAAAGCAAAGGCTGCAAACTGCGGGATGTGGGCCATCGCCCGGAGAAGGGGCGGTATCGCCTGAAGGGAGCCGGACAGGCCGGGGCGCGTCGGGCGTTTTTTGACCGGATGTTTTGGACGAACAGTAATAAAGTGCGCGGACGTAAGGTCCGCGCAGGGCAAGCGCCTTACCGGAGGCAAGGCCGATTGCGTTAGGCTTCAGCAGCGTCCTTGCCGGCCTTGCGTTTTTCAGAGGCCAGACGTGCTTCGGCGGTGAGGTCTTCCACATCTTCCTTGAGGGCCTCGACCTTGGTGAGCAGAGCGTCTTTGACGTCGATGCCGCGGCTGATAAGGTCAGTAGCCAGGGGCTTGAAATCGACCTTGCCGCGGTTAACGGCGGCAACGCCCACAGCACCGACAATCAGGCCGCCCAGGAACCACAGGCCGCACTTGAAACCGCTATTCATAACTATCTCCTTTACGTGTTTGCACTATGCCGTCTCTTCCGTCGGGCAGGTGCCCACCCTCCGGATATTGTTCGTGTCCTTGCCGAAAAATGCGGCAGGTAAAAAATGGTATAATAAAAGAAGTCCGATGAAAAGTCTGTAACTGGCCGCAAAAACGGCTGTTTGTGGCGGCGGCTTCGCATGCCGCCGGGGCGGCGCCTGATGCGCCGGACGCGGTTTCAGCCATATGTTGCTACGGCATGACCGGAGGCCCGGCTTTTCAGAAGCGCCGCGTGAAAAAAAAGTGCTTAGTTGCCGGAGGCCGCCAGGTCGACCTTGATGTAGTCCGCTTCGCTGTTGCGCAGGGAAATGGTTACCCCGGAAAGGCGCAGGGCCACCGGATCCTTGAGGGGAGCCCGCCCGACGACAGAAACTGTCGTGCCGGGGATAAGCCCCATGTCGCGAATGCGGCGGTTCATTTCACCAAGGGCTTCCACAGCGGCGATTCTGCCCTTCTGGCCTACCTGCATCTGACGCAGATTGACAATCTGGCTCATGCGTGTTCTCTCTTTTTTAGCATTACCGGGTAATGCATCTGAATAGCATTTCAGGCCGTATAGGCCCATGCCGCAACCTGATGCGGCGCTTGCGCCATCTGGCGTTTTTTCAGGCTTGGCAGCGATCTTGCTCCCAATAGGGAGAGGTGTCAAGAGAAAAGAAAGTCAATTTCAACCGGAGTCCTCAAGCCCCGTATTTTGCCAAGGAGAGAGCATGCAGCGACCATATGTTGCACATCTGATGGAAGGCAGGGCACGGTTGCGCCATCCGGCTCTGGCCGATGCTGGTGCGCGTGAGATCGCACGGGTCTTGCTGCTGGATGAGGCCGGCGTTTGCGAAGTGCGCCCCGGCAAGGAATCCCTCTTGCTGCTTATGGATTCCGGCACGGACTTTGCCGCTATCTGTCTGCGGCTGGAAGAAAAAATGCCGGGGCTTCTGACGCCCAGGGCCGAGGCCGCCGCGGCCCGCAGGACCGAAAGGCGCGCGTGTTTTGCCGCTGCCCAGGGCGAAGGCCGGGGGCGCAGAAAAGAAAGCCGTGGATGCGGAGATATGTTGGGAGACGTGCGCCTTCCCGGTTTTTTGCAGGTCCTGGGCAAGGGCAACGGCAAAACCAGGATTATGGGTGTCAGTCCGCGCAAGTTTGAGGTGCGCACCATGCTTGGTGCGGGCAGCCTGTGCCTTTTGTCCGGACTGGCCGGAGGCAAGGCCCTGCATGTGGCTGCCGGACTGGCCTGGGCGGCGCTGGCAACCCGTCATGTGTGGGTACGCCGCAAGGCCCTGTAGGATCGCTTTTCAGGAACCTGCGGAAGGCGGCGCTGCCCGATTGAGGGCAGTGCCGTGTTGTCATGACAAGGGTCTGAGGCCGGAGTGCACAGTTGTTCCGGCCTCAGACCCTTGTGGTACTAGCGCAGCATTATCGGTCAGGCGTCTGTTTTGGCGCCATTTTCCCCTTCGGGGGCGTCTTCCATTTCATGACGTCCGGCCATGAGGTTGCGGTGCCCGGAGATGATTCTGGGTATGACATCGGGTTCGGCCAGCGATGTGGTATCACCGATATCTTCGTAGCTGTCTCCGGCTATTTTTCGCAGCATGCGGCGTATGATCTTGCCGGATGTGGTCTTGGGCATGCCCTCCACGAATTGTATGTATTCCGGCGTTGCCAGAGCGCCGATATCCCTGCGCACGGCCTCGCGCAGTTTGGCGCGCAGGTCCGCACTCCAGGGGACCTCATCGCGCGTGACCACGTATACATAGATACCTTCGCCTTTAAGGGCGTGGGGCATGGGAACCACAGCCGCTTCGCCCACCTCGGGGCAGGCGGCCAGCACGGCTTCTATTTCGGCGGTGGAAAGGCGATGGCCGGAAACGTTGATGGAGTCGTCAATACGGCCGAGTATCCAGAAGTAGCCGTCCTGGTCGATTTCGGCGGCGTCGCCCGAAGAATAGCAGCCGAAGCGCGAAAAATAGGACTGGTACTTCTCTTCATCATTGAAGACGCCCTGCATCATGCCCGGCCAGGGGCGGCGAATGACAAGATGGCCCGCCTTGCAGCCTGCTTCGGGTTCTTCGCCGTCGCGTGCGGCCGACCCCATAACGGTGGCGTCAATACCGGGCAGCGGCTTTGAGGCGGAGCCGGGTTTGAGCTTTGTGGCGTAGGGCATGGGGGCGATCATGGCTCCGCCGGTTTCCGTCTGCCACCACGTGTCCACTATGGGCAGTTCACTGCCGCCGATGTGCTTGTGGTACCAGTGCCAGGCTTCGGGATTGATGGGTTCGCCCACGCTGCCCAGGATACGCAGGCTGCGCAGGTCGTAACGTTCTGTCCACGCCTCGTTCATCCGCATGAGGGAGCGGACAACCGTGGGCGCTGTATAGAGGATATTGACGCGGAAGTTTTCCACGATGCGCCAGTATCTGTCGGGGTAGGGCCATGTGGGTATGCCTTCAAACATGAGCGTGGTGGCACCCAGGGCAAGCGGGCCATACACACCGTAGGTATGGCCGGTAATCCATCCGGCATCGGCCGTGCACCAGTACACATCGTCATCGCGCATGTCAAAGCACCACTGGGTGGTGTGGGCCGCATAGGTCAGGTAGCCGCCAGTGGAATGCATTACCCCGGTGGGCTTGCCCGTACTGCCGCTGGTGTGCAGCAGAAAAAGCGTGTCATTGGCATCCATTGGTTCGCAGGGAAAGTCGGGGTTAAGGGTAAAATCGTCAATAAGGTCGTGCCACCAGATATCGCGGTTGCGTTGCATATTGACGTTTTCAAGCCCCGCATGCTTGACGACCACCACGTGGGCCACCGAAGGACATTTTTCCAGGATGGGGTCAAGGTTGGCCTTGAGGGGTTTGAACTTGCCACCGCGCACTGCCGCATCGGCCGTGATGACCACGCGGGCCTTGCAACCCTGTATGCGGCTGCGCACGCCCCCTTCCGCATAGCCGGAAAAGATGGCCGTGTGTATGGCGCCTATGCGGGCGCAGGCCAGCATGGCAATAAAAAGCTCAGGTATCATTGGCATATACAGGGCAACATGGTCGCCTTTGCGAATGCGCAGTGAACTCATGGCATGCGCTACGCGGCAGACCTCTGTATAAAGCATCTGATAAGTGTAGCAGCGCACATCTGTTTCTTTTTCGCCTTGCCAGATAAGGGCGGCCTTGTTGCGTCTGCCCGAAATCAGATGTCTGTCGATGCAGTTAAAGGAAGCATTGAGTTTTCCACCGGTAAACCACTGGTATTTATGGTTTGCTTCGTCAGCTTCCAATACTTTGTCCCAGCGTTTGAACCAATGGATCAACTGCGATGCTCGCGCTCCCCAAAAGTCATTGGGGTCTTCCAGAGCGCGGCGGCATAGTGCATTATACTCTTCCGGACCGCAAACCCAGGCAGACGTCTTGCCGTGCTCTGGTGGAAGATAGCTGCGATTTTCATTCAACAGTGTAGTGATCCGTTCCTGAGACATGATCCAGCCTCCATAATGCATAAAACAGTAAAATGAAAAGTTAAGACTTTGCCATGATACATGCGTAAAGAGATTTTAAATAACCGTCAAGAGGCGAGTACCTGTTTGTGCTTTCAGTCATAGTTGTGAAAAAAATATCAATATTGCAAAAAATTGATATTTTTTACGGAGTCTGGCCGATTGTAACGCCATTACAATTGAAGATTTTTTTCACAATGTGGGGCCAAAAAAATTATAACTTTTTTTAAACAACCATGTGAAGGCAAGTAAAAAATTTTTCTGCCGGAAATACTGTTTTATTTCACGCATCGTGAAGCATTGTACCTTGAGCGGAAAAGGCGAGACGGAGCGGACAGCCTGGATGGCGAGCCGTCCTCGACAGGCGGGAGGTCCGGAAAATTTCAGCACAGGATGCCCGGAAAGGGAATAATGCCGCGGTGCCTGCAGGCTGGCAGAAGCCAGAAGCGGGCCGGTCTGTTTACGCTGTGGCACGTCAGCCGCAACAGGTGCGCCAGGTATTCGGCTGGCATATGAACGGGATGCGGCCCGGTACATGGGGAATGCGGGCCTGGGACACGGGCAGTATTTGCGCCCGGCGGAAACAGCAAGGTGGCGGTGTGAGGCATTTCAATGGCAGGGCTGCCCGGATGACGTCAGGTGCTCGGGTGATGGCAGTGCCGGGTTGCTTCGCCCGGCGGCAAGGTGGGCAGGTGTGCCGGCAGACCTGCAAAAAACTGTCCTGTGCGCGGGCTTTGCGTGGCCCAGCCCTGGTGCGTGGTGTTTGCCGGCCTGTACGCGGATTTTTACTCCGTTTCTGGTTCACCGACGGGCAGTATGAGGCCACGCTCCAGCAGCAGGGCTGCCAGTTGGGTAACGGGCAGGCCCACAACCGTGCTCCACGAACCTTCCACCCTGTCTACCAGAAAAGCTCCTTGCCCCTGAATGGCGTAGGCGCCGGCCTTGTCGCACGGTTCGTCTGTCGCCACATAGGCCCGTAGCACAGGTTCTGGCCAGGGATGGAAAAAAACACGGCTTGTGTCGCTGAACACCAGCTCTTCCGGTTTGAGGGCGGCGCTTCCTGTATTGCCGGTTTGCGTTGCGCCTGTAGCCGCCTGCCGTGTGTCGGGCAGCAGCAGGCAGACGGCGCTGATGACTTCATGCCCGCGCCCGGAAAGGCGGGTAAGCATGTTCAGCGCATCCTGCCTGTCACGGGGTTTGCCCAGAATGTCGCCGTCCACGGCCACCACGGTATCGGCAGCCAGAATGATGTTTTTCCCGTGCAGCAAGGATTGGGCCTTGCCGGCAAGGAGGCCGGCTGCCGCATGGGCCTTGGCAAGGGCCGCGCGCCGCGTATAGGCATCGGGCAATTCTCCGGGGCAGGGCGAAGGCTCAGCCCCGGCGGGGCTGGTCAGCTCAAAGGAAAGGCCCCATTCGGCGAGAAACTGGCGCCGCCGCGGCGAAGCCGATGCCAGCACAAGCCTGCAGTCTGGGGCCAGGGAAAAAAGAGCGGGGCGTGGGGCGTGGTTTTCTGCCATGTGACTGTCTGTATTTATGCCCGGTTGAAGGCGCGAACGGGGGCCTTATGCCTCGTTGGCGGCCGGGACGTGACGGAGCACTTCGCGGTCCTGCATGTCCAGCACGCGGAAAAGGCCGTCCTCATAAAAGCCGTAGCTGCGGGGCGAGCCGCCTTTGGGCAGCGAGAGGGAGCCGGGATTCCAGAAGTGCAGGCCGTCCAGGGTTTCTCCCCTGGGGATGTGGGTGTGCCCGCGCAGAATGACCGTGCCGGGCTTCAGCCCGGGGCAGGGCGGATTTTCCGGCAGGTGATGCCCGTGGCTGGCGAAAATATGCAGTCCGTCAGCTTCAAGCCATGCGGTTTCAGTTACTGGAAAAGGCAGAAGGGCCAGATCCACCTCGGCATCGCAATTGCCGCGTACGGCGCTGACCGGGCAGGGCAGGGACGAAAGGTCGGGCATTTCGCGCAGAACCGAGGGGGTGTCATACCCCTGAGGCAGGGGGTTGCGCGGCCCGTGATAGACAAGGTCGCCCAGAAGCACCAGCAGGTGGGGCTTTGTCTGGCGGGCTTTTTCTATCAGAAAGCGCAGGCTTTCAATGGAACCGTGCAGGTCCGAGGCAACAAGCAGGCGCATCAGGAGCGCTCCCTGGCCTCAGGGTGGCGGGCGTTCCAGGTGGGCCTGTCTTCGGCTTCTTCCACCAGCATGACGGGGATGTCTTCCCGCACGGGGTACACCACCTGGCAGGCTGCGCAGGCAAAACCTGCCACGGCTGCGTTTTCTTCCAGGGCCGTGAGGCCACCCAGGCATTTGGGGCAGGCCAGGATACGCAAAAGTTCTTCTGTATTGATGGGCATATGCATTCCCTTTTCAGATGGGCTTGGTTCGTTATGGCCCGACAGTGTAACGTGATGCCCCTCCCAGTTCAAGGCTTGCACCCTATTGATATTTTGCGCTATCAATAACAGTCATCCCTCAAGGTAGTATTTTATGGAACTGGTTGATCTGCATACCCACACCAGAGCGTCCGATGGTACTGATTCTCCGGCGCAACTGATGGCCAAAGCCGCTGAGGCTGGTCTCAAAGCCGTTGCCGTAACAGACCATGATACGCTTGCCGGTCTGGACGAGGCCGCTGCCGCCGGACGTGAGCTGGGGGTGGAACTCATACGCGGCTGCGAAATTTCCACAAGCACAGAGCTGGGCGAATTGCATATTCTGGGCCTGTGGCTGCCCGAACAGCCCGAAGCCCTGCTGCAAAAGCTTGCCTTTTTGCGTGAAAAGCGCGGTGAGCGTAATGAAGGCATTGTGCGCAAGCTGCAAGACCTCGGGCTGGATGTCAGCATGGAGGAAGTGCTGGCTGCAGCCATGGGCGAAAGCGTGGGGCGGCCCCACATTGCCGATGTGCTGCTGCGCAAGGGGTACGCCAAAAACATACGTGAAGTTTTCAAGGAATATCTGGGCAACCACGGCAAGGCCTATCTGCCCAAAGAAGTGCTGGAGCCGGAGGAAATCGTGCGGCTGCTGGCAGACCTTGGCGCTACCGTGAGCCTGGCGCATCCCCTGTTATGGAAAGCGCCGACCGGTTGGCTTGAGGCGCAGGTAGCCCACCTCAAGGATTGCGGCCTGAACGCCATTGAAGCGTGGCACAGCGAACATTCAGAAGCGGATGCACGCACATGTCTGGCCCTGGCCAGGCGCTTTGACCTCGGCATCAGCGGCGGGTCGGACTATCATGGCGTCAACAAACCCGCCATTCAGCTTGGGCGTGGCTACGGCGGACTGCGTGTGGGCATTGGCGTGCTGGATGACCTGCGCGAGCGCCGCATAAAGATGGGCCTGCCTGTCTGATTTGGAGCATTGCGCCGCACTGGCGCGACACTGGCAGCCTGTGTCTTTGCCGTCTGCGCCGACGAACAGAACCCAGTATCTTCATTTTTCTGCCGCCACCACTCTTTCTCATGCCTTGCGAAAAAACGGCCGGCGCGTTACAGCGGGCATAAGAGCCGTTATACATTTGCCGTATTTTTCCGGCCGGAACCCGCGGCAGACCGCCCCCATACTGGCCGGTTTCATGCATAGTCTTTACCGGGACACTCGGACATGCGAATTTTACACAAGCAACAACACTTGCCGCCCCTTGACGGCCCCCGTCTTGAGCCTCATCCGTTCCGCACCGCGGGCGCTGCATCCGACAAAAACAGCGGCGCGCCGCTGGTACCCGGCAGCCGCCGCGAACGTGGGCTTGAGGCCCGCCGCGCGGCCCTGGCCGCAGAAGCCCGTGGAAAGGCTGATGCCGCCAATGCTGTGGGTGAAGGCCAGCAGCAAGGCTCCGGTCTTCATGACGCCTTTGAATTCCGGCAGCTCGGCAAAGAAGATTTTGAACAGTTCGAGGCGCTGTTGCGCTATGCCTTTCAGGTAAGCTCGTCCGAGATGGCCCGCATCGGCTGGTCGGAAAAAGAAATGAAGCAGTCCAAAAAGCCCATTTTTGAAGCCTCGCACGTTATGGGCTGGTTTTATAAGGGACGCCTGGCCTCCCAGATCGTCATCTATCCGATGGAAGTGAACGTGCAGGGCGAAATATGCAAGATGGGCGGCATTACGGGGGTGGCTACCTATCCCGAATATACGGGCCGCGGCCTCATCCATTCGCTTCTGGGCAAGAGCCTCGAGCACATGCGCGCAGAGCAGCAGATCATTTCCTATCTTTGTCCCTATTCCATTCCCCTGTACCGCAAGCACGGCTGGGAAATTGTTTCGGACAAGATGACGTTCGCCATCAAGGATACACAGCTTCCGGCGCGGCGAGCCGTGGATGGCCTCATAGAGCGTGTGGATATCGAAAATGAAGACCTGCACAGGGTCTACAAATATTTTGCCCTGCAGGAGCACGGCGCGCTCATACGCGGCGCGTTGGAGTGGGAAGAATACTGGCGCTGGGATTCGGATGACGTTATGGCGGCGGTGTACTATGGCGCTGATCGCAAGCCGCTGGGCTATGTTGTGTACTACATTGAAAATGAGGTGTTCAGCATCAAGGAGATGGTTTACCTGAATCAGGAGGCCAAGTCCGGCATCTGGAACTACATCAGCGCGCACTTTTCCATGATTACCAGAGTCGAGGGCGTCAACTATACGGGTGAGGCCATCGCCTTTCAGTTTGAAGACAGTGAGATTGACGAGACCATCCAGCCTTACGGCATGGCCCGCATAGTGGACGTGCAGCGTTTTATGGAGTTTTACCCCTACCAGTTCAGTGACCCCAGGCTTACGCTGGAATTTGAAGTCAGGGACCCCATTGCCCCCTGGAATAACGGCATCTTCCATATGAGCTGGCAGGAGGGAGAGGCTGTTTGCGAGCAGGTCTCCACATTCCGTTCGGGCCACCGCATCGGCCTGGATATCCAGACGCTTACCACTATGTTTATGGGGTACAAGCGGCCGACATATCTCTATAACAATGACCGCATTGATATGGACTATCACCTGCTCAAGACTCTTGAGGCGCTGATTCCGCCGGACAAACCCTATTTTTCAGACTATTTTTGATGCGGATGCCGCATCAGGAGGTTTTGTCGTTTCAAGAACATGTATTCTCAAGTTTTCACGGCGCTCACTACTGTGTGCGCCTTTTTTATGGCGATGCTTTAGGCAGCTTGTTTTAGAGGATATATTTTCAAAGGTTGATACACGCCAGATCCGGCGTTTAACAGCGCAAATATGTTGCGCCTGGCCCCTTTCACGGCGGACGTCTGCTCACGCAGCCCCGGAGCATTTTTGAGGCGAAGACGCCCCGATGCTGCGCTGCGCGCGCTTGCAGATGCGCTCTGTAGCCTTGCAAGGATTTTGGGCCAGCCAGCGGGCGCAGACATCCTGCACCCATGCGGGCTGTGATTTGGCGGCATCGTTAAGCCAGTTGCCCACGCTGTCCTGCACGTAGGCTGCCGGGTCTGCGCGTAACGGCTCCAGCACTGGCAGGGCAAGGGCCGGGTCCTGCTTGAGCCTTTCCATATGGCTGCACCAGACGCCGCGCGGGCGGATGCTTTCACAGGCAAAGCGGCGCACCCGTTCCGAGGGGTCGGTGGTCCACTGGGCAAGGTGCGCCACGGCAGGTTCAAGGTTTTCTGTAATGTGCGGGCGCAAGGCCATCCATGCCCATTCCCGAACACCAAAATGGACGTCGTCGGCCAGGGGGCGCATGTTTTCGAGCCGTTCCCCGATGCTCAGGCCCGGAATAAGCGCTTGGGCAAAGCAGCCCCAGCCGCGCACGGTGTCTGAAATGTGCGTTGTGGCCTGATCGAGGGCGTCTGGCCCAAGGGCCGCATACACCAGCTCCGCAGCGAGGCGCATGCGCTTGGAAATGCCCTGGGCTGCCATTTTTTGCAGGCTTGCCACTCCGTCTGCGGAGACGGACGGCAGGGCCGCCGACATAAGGGCGGCAAAGTCCACGGCAAGAACTTCGCCCAGATTGCTTGAGGCGACCTGCCCGCTGTTGAGCAGGTGCAGTTTGTGGCTGTTCGTTGTCATATGTTTTCCGGCAGGTTGGTGTGGAGGCTCCGCGCGGCAGGATGTTGCCCCTTGGCGGGCGCAAGGGCGGCCTGGGGCCGGATGTGCTCGGTGTGCCGCCGCGTTGTATCGCGCCGGAGCATTTGCGTTGAAATGCTCCGGCGGCGCAAGGAGTAGAGCGATGCCGCCGGGCCTTGTGCGGGCAGGTCTGCCCTGTGTGTATGGTAGGCCCGGCATCGGGTGGGAGTGTTTTACAGTGAAACGGCCCTAGACGGCTGATTCAAAAAAGGCCCGGTATGCCCGCACCGTAGTATGCAGGTCGGCGCAGCTTGCCAGCTCAAAGGGGCTGTGCATGGACAGGACCGCAGGGCCGAGGTCAATGACGTGCATGCCGTAGGCGGCAAGAAAAAGAGCCACCGTGCCGCCGCCGCCGTGGTCCACGCGGCCGAGTTCCGCCGCCTGCCAGGGAATGTTTCTGCTGTTGTAAAGATTGCGCAGTGCGCCGAAAAACTCTGCATCGGCCTCGCTGGCCCCGTACTTGCCGCGTGAGCCTGTGAACTTGGAAAAACAGGGACCGTAGCCCATCTGGGCAGCATTCTGTTTTTCGTGCACTTCCTGAAAATCGGGGTCCAGGGCTGCCTGCACGTCGGCGGACAGGGCGCGGGTTTCCATAAAAACACGGGATGCAGGCACATCCGGCGCCCAGGCGCGGGCCAGGTCTTCCACGCAATACTGAAAAAAGCGTGAGGCCGCGCCGGTGGCCCCGTCCGAACCGATTTCTTCCTTGTCCCAAAAAATGACGGCCATGCTCCGGCCTGTGGCTTCGGCCTCCAGCAGGGCTTCAAGGGCTGCAAAGACGCAGATGCGGTCATCCTGCCCGTAGCCGCCTACCAGAGCCTTGTCAAAACCCACAAAGCGGGCCGGGCCGGCGGGAACGGCCTGAAGTTCGGCTGTGATGAGATCCTCTTCGGTAATGCCGTACTTTTTATTCAGAATTTCAAGAAGTTGCGCCTTTACCGGTTCTTTGGGGGCGTCTTCTTTTTTGCCCTTGCCTGCGGCCTTGGGGCTGTGCCCAAGAATGATGTTGAGCTTTTCGGCTTCAAACGCATCGCTGACGGTCTGGGTAACCTGCTTCTGGGCCAGATGGGGCAGAAGGTCGGCAATGCAGAACACAGGTTCCCCGGCTTTTTCGCCAATGGTAACTTCAACGACAGAGCCGTCGCCGCGCACCACCACGCCATGCAGCGCCAGAGGGCGCGCCAGCCATTGATATTTGCGTATGCCGCCGTAATAGTGTGTTTTTGCCTGAGCAACGCCGGGCTGCTCAATGAGCGGGCGCTGTTTGAAATCCAGGCGCGGCGTGTCGGTATGGGCGGCAATGAGGGCAAGCCCCTGCTCCAGCGGCAGCACGCCACGCCTTGCCGCAAAAATGGCTTTGCCACGCATGGGCCGCATAACGCGGTCAGCATTGAAGTCTTCAGTATAGCCGTGTTCCGCCAGGCGCTGGCGCACATACTTCACGGTTTCGCGCTCTGTTTTGCAGTGCGTAAGAAAATCCATATAGCGAACAGCCAGGGCTTCCATTTCTTTGCGCGTTTTGGCGTCCGCGCCTTCCCAGGCGTTTTGGGGTTTGTAGGCCAGAGTCTTTTCCATGCTGTTTTCCTTTACGGCCTGCCCGAACGGCAGGCCTGTCATTTTTGCGGTCAGTACCGCCTATATAATCTCTTTTGCGGCCAAAGCCAGAGCCTCGCGCAGTACGCGCAGCAGCGTGGGCCTGTCTTCGGCGGTCAGGGTACGCGGGTCAAGGCAGAAACTGTCGTCTTCCAGCCGTCCTATAAGGGGCGGGTCAGTGCGCAGAAGGGCCGCCTTGAGAGCCGTTGCACTGCAGTTTTCAGGCTTGAGGCACACAAGCGTCGTGGGCAGGTCGTATTGCGGAAATGCCCCTCCGCCCACGCGCGAAACGTCGGCCCGCAGGCTTACAAGGCAGGACGCCGACGAACCGGCAAGCCCCTTGCGCAGCGCCGCGGCCAGGGTGCGCGCAGCGCGCGCCAGTTCCTCGGCCGGGCGGCAGATCATGCGTAGGGTGGGGATTTTCTGACGGGCTTTTTCGGGGTCAAGATAGAGGCGCAATGTGGCCTCAAGCGCGGCCAGGCAGAGTTTATCGCAGCGCAGGGCGCGGGTGAGCGGATTGCGCTTGAGTGTGTCGACCATGTCCTTACGCCCTGTGATAATGCCCGCTTGCGGGCCACCGAGCACCTTGTCGCCGGAAAATGTGGCGATGTCCGCCCCTTGCGCCAGCACCGAGGGGACTGTTGGCTCATCGGGCAGGCCGCAGGAAGAAAAGTCCGTCAGGCTGCCGCTGCCGAGGTCTTCAATAAGGGGCAGATCATGCCGGCGCGCCAGGGCCGCCAGCTCGGGCAGCGGCACGGCGGAATGAAAGCCAACAATGCGGTAGTTTGACGTGTGCACCCGCATGAGCGCGCGGGTGTTTTCATTTATGGCCGCGCTGTAGTCGTGCAGATGGGTGCGGTTGGTAGCCCCTACCTCGCGCAGTGTGGCTCCGCTTTTTTCCATCACTTCGGGGATACGGAAACTGCCGCCGATTTCCACCAGTTCGCCGCGTGAGACAACCACTTCACCGCCTTTGCAAAAGGTGTCCAGCACCAGAAGCACGGCGGCGGCGTTATTGTTGACCACAAGGGCGGCTTCTGCCCCGGTCAGGCGGCACAGCAGGTCTTCAACCAGGGCATGACGGCTGCCCCGGCCGCCGCTTTGCATATCCAGCTCCAGGTTGCAATAGCCGGTGGCGGCGGTAATGACCGCTTCGCGCGCCTCTTTGGCAAGCACGGAACGCCCCATGTTGGTATGCACCACAACGCCGGTAGCATTGAGCGTTGCCCGGAAGCGGCTGCGCAGACCTGCGCGCACATGCGTCATGAGCCCGGGCAGGCAGGCATCAAGGGTCAGTTGTTCGTTTTTTTTGCAATGGCCTTCGCGTATTTCGTGGCGTTTTTTGTCCCAGAACTCCGTTATAAGGTCGCGCATCAGGCCGCGCGGAGCTTCGACCAGGGACGGATCGGCCTGGCCGAGGGCCGTAAGGCACAGATCCACGGCGGGGATGGAGCGGAAGAGATTATTCATGGGTGCTTCTCCCGTATGCGTCGGCTGTGGGCGAAAGGTGGCGGGGAAAAAGACTGAAAAATTCGGCCAGCAGGTAGAGTGAGCCTGTGATCAGCACCGGGCCGGTGTTGCCGTCGGCCCGGGCGCAGGCGGCGGCCTGTTCCAGTGCCTGAGCCAGACAGGCGTGCGGCCCGCTGCCGTGCGCATCCTGCGTGGATTGCGTCGGGGCCGGTACGGCCAGAGCCGTGACCGGGGGCCTGGCATTGAAAAATGCGGCAACATCATGCACATCGGCGGCCCGGGGATTGTGCAGGGCTGGTATAAAGACGGGCGTATGCCCCAGGGTTTTTTTGAGCATGCCCGCAACGGAATGCCAGTCCTTATCCCCCAGGCAGGAAAAAACAGCGGCAGCGGGCCGCACGCCTGTCTGGTTCAGGGCGTTGACCAGAGCGGCCATGCCGTGCGGATTGTGCGCGCCGTCCAGCAGCAGGGGGGGCAGGCCGTCTGCTGCGGGAATTGCCTGCAGGCGGCCGGGTACAAAAGCGCGGGCCAGGCCCTGCTGTTGCAGCGCGGCATCAGCGGGATTTTTACCAAGCATGGGGGCCAGCCGCCGCCATGCAGTGAGAGCCAGAGCGGCATTGTCACGCTGGTGAGGTCCTGCAAGGCCCGGCACAAAAGGAGCCTCAAGAGTATCTGCCCAGACGAGCGGAGCCTTGTAGGCGGCAGCGGCATTTTCAAGCACACGTGTGGCCTGTGGAAACTGCCTGGCTGCACAGACCGGTACATTCGGGCGGATGGCTCCTGCCTTGTCCTTGGCGATGGCGGCAAGGTCTGCGCCGAGCACATCTTTGTGATCCATCGCTATAGGCGTAAAGCAGGTCAGATCCGCGCTGACGGCCGTAGTGGCATCGTGGCTGCCGCCGAGTCCGGCTTCCAGCACGGCCACATCAACCTGTTCTTCCCTGAAAGCCAGTAGAGCCAGCACCGTAAGAAATTCAAAATAGGTCAGCTCCGGCACGGCATTCATGATGCTATCTGCCTGGGGGGGCCACAGGTCTGGCGGCCAGGGGTGTCCATCAATGCGGATGCGTTCCGTGGGGCTGACAAAATGCGGCGAGGTGTACAGGCCCGTGCGCAGCCCGTGGGATTGGCAAAGGGAGGAAAGAAAGGCCGCAGTGGATCCCTTGCCGTTGGTGCCCAGAACCTGCACCGTCACAAAAGGGGGCCGGGCAAGGCCGAGAATGGACAGGGCGCGCCGCATGCGGTCAAGGCCCATGTCCATATGGAAAAGTCCCAGGCCGTCAAGGTGGCGTTGAATCTGGGAAAAATCGCTGAAAAAGTGCTTCATGCACAGCACGGTAACGCAAAGGCGCGCAACTGTCAGCGTTTTAGAGCGGTTCAATCCTGAAACGGCGGCGGAGCGTCTGCGCCGGCCGTCTCACCAAAGCATCTACCGCAGTTGGCTGTCCTTGCTGCCGCGCCGGTTGTAAAGAGAAACGGTCTGTTGCTCCTTGTCGGCTTCCTGCTGGCAGGCGATGCAAAGGCGCACGCCGGGGAGAGCATCGCGCCGGGCCTGAGGTATTTCTTCACCGCATTCTTCGCAATGGCTCAGGCTATCACCTTTGGGCAGGCTGCGCCGGGCGCGAGCAATTTCATCGTTGATGGAATCCTGAATCTGATCCTGTACGGCGTTGTCGCCGGCCCAACCGCTTGCCATGACGTCCTCCTTTACGGCGCTGTCTACGCCTTATTGGGATGCAGGTGTATTGCCGGGCATAGCCGTGCAATACGGCCTTTCGCAGGCAGCGCTGCCTGCGTGACTACGGGGTGCTTCAGTTCCGGCCGCGATGGTGTGGTGTGTGTATTTTCAGGCTGCTGCTGTGTTTTGCAGGGGCGGCATCTGTTGGCTGTTCTGGTGTGGCGGCTTCACCACAGTATATGATGTCCCGGGGTGAAATGGAAGCCTCCGTACACGGCAGAAGCCGCGGGAACTGCCATACTGTAACGCAGGGCGCATGTTGCGTTTGTGACAGGATGTCGCGCTTGTGCCAGTGAAAGTATTGTGGGCGGACGCCCGAAGGTCCGGCCTGGCCGGTCGGCTGGGGATGGCGTGGGCAAGCACGCTGATGCGGGACCGGGCCGGTTTTCCTGCGTGAGGGGGGTGCCCTGCAGGGCGGTCGTTTTTTATGTAGACTTGCGGCTTGCCGAAAGCGGCAGAGGCGCAAGCGGACTGCGCTTACGCCTCTTTGCCGGGAGGCTGCCTTTGCAGCCGCCGGGAGATGATGCTTCGGAATATGTTATTCCGGCAACTGGATGTCTGTCTGGTATCCTGCGGCCATGCATTGTGCGATGAGGTCGCCGGATCCGTCAAAAACCTTTATGTCATAATTCTGTATGCGCTGCCCGCGGCGTACCACGTGGGCTTCAGCAACCAGCGGGCCACTTTTGCCGGGCCGCAGGAACTCGATGGTGGTGGAAAGGCTGACCACCCCCGTATCTTTGCCCGCATTGGCCGCCGCCCCGAAGGCAACGTCCGCCAAGGCAAAGATGGCGCCGCCGTGGGCGCAGCCCATGCCGTTTCTGTGGTTTTCGGTAAGGGGCATGCTCACCCGGGCGAACTCAGGGCTGGCGCTTTCAATGGTCATTTGCAGGTAGTGCATGAGTTTGTCGTGTTTTGCGACATAGTTTTTCATAAATTCTCCAGTGTTGCCAAAAACAAGCCGGAAGCCAAAGGCTTCCGGCACAGTGTATACAAACGTGTATCCGCCAGTGCGGTATGAATATTCTACTCTACCTGCTGGATGCCGTCCAGCTTCCAGCTACCGCCCTGCACCGGGCGCATGAAGTGCCATACTTCGCGAACAGTGGACGGAGCCTGCTGGTCCGGACTTTCGCGCATCAGCACATCAAAAAAGACCTGGGCATACTGCTCGTTGCCTTCATTCTCCACACCAAGCAGTTGTGCGTTCACCAGCAGTATTTCAGTACTGCTCGGGCTGGGGTCGGCTTCCATCTGTTCACGGACAGCGTGCTGTACCGCAGAGCTTGTGAACTGGGATATGTCGTCCATATCGCGCTTGTCCCAGGAGTTCTGCAGGCGGGTATACGCCATTTTGGCTCCGCGCAAAAATTCATCAACATCAAACCCTTCGGGCATGGGAATGTTGGGTCCGGCCGCCATGTGGGCTGCCGCCCCCTGACCATCACCGCGCAACACGTCCCAGCCGTTGCCCCCGGCGGACTCGCGCTGCATGCCCTGCATGCGGTCGCTGTAACCGCCGGAGTGCTGCCCGTGCGCCCCTGCCGTTGCAGAAGCCTGCCGGTTGCGAAAGCGGGCGAAGAGCTTGAGGCCCAGAAAGGCCAGCAGGCCGATAAGGATAATGTCCATAAAGCCGCCTCCGGCAAAGCCGTGGCCGCCCAGCAGCGAACCGATCAGTGTGCCGGCCAGAAGGCCGCCGAAAAGGCCGCCCATGCCACCGAACATGCCCGCGCGGGGAGCCTGGGGCGCGGCCTGGGCCTGAGCTGAAGGCTGGCGTGCGGCACCGGGCGTATCCTGCCGCATGGCAGGTTTTTGCGCAGGCGTGCTCATAAAAGGTTTGCTGCCGAACGAACGTCCACCGCCCATGCGGGCGGCTTCGGCGCAATCGGGCATGGCAAGCATAATGGAACAGCAGAGAAAAAACGCAGCGGTCAGAAAGGCACTCAATTTCATGAACAGCTCCCGGGAGGGGGTTGTTGGTTGCAGGGTGCGCTGGTCGCACGGTCTGATCAGCCTTTCTGACTATAAACATTGTGACAAAAAAGGCAAGGCCGCTAAATCCACTTTGCAGAAAATAAAATGTATAGCAGATAAGTAGCTGTGCTATATTTATGTAATACAGAAATATTAAGGATATTTTTAATGTAAATGGTGCGTAATATGGTAAAAAAGGTAAAAATAATTATGATAAAAATATATAGTACATTTATATGCGGTGTAGTTTTTGTTTTTATATTGAATATATAATGGTATAATTTTTTAAACGAATTTTTACAGGCATAATTTATATAAAATGTGCGAAAAATGATACCAGCTATGTATGTTAGTGTTTCTGTTAATAAAGCAGTTGCAATAGTATGTATTGTTATGCATTGACATGGTTATCCTGCACAACTGCTGTGTTTTGTTTGTGATGTATTCTTTTTATAATGTTATTGTACAACATGTTTGTTGTGCGCGAAAGTTCCTGACGGCAGTGGCGCCAGTCACAGTCGCAGCCGTTTGCATACGCCTCTGCAGCAGCGGTCAGCAGGCGGCGCTGCTCAGCCGGCATGCGGGCCGCTACCCATCCGGCTGCCATATCCTTGGGGGCAAAGCCGTCTGTTTCCAGTGTGTACCACATGCGCGCCAGGGTCAGCAGCACGTTGCGCTCGTCGCCCTCAAGTGTTCCGATCAAGGCGGGCAGCGTGTCTTTGATGGCACGGCGGATGTCTGCTCTGGGGATGTCCGGCAAAAGTCGTTTTGCGGCTGGACCCATGAGGGCAAGCGCCTCGTGCCGCGCTTGAGCCAGCACCAGCGTCAGCTCAGGGTCTCCGCTGGGTGGGGGAACGTTGCCTGCTTCGCAGCTGTGGCGCAGCCATTCGCCATAGATGAACTCACCGGGGGCGGGATACGGCAGTTCCGCAAGCTCGGGTTGCAGGAAAACGATCAGTTCCAGAGGCCGCCGCCCGTACGGGTCGGAGGGATAGCGCCCGGATATGTCCAGCAGATCGGTCACAAGGGTTTTGCGGGCTTGCGGCGGGATGGGCTGGTCAACGACCGCCAGCAGGTCTACATCGCTGCGAGGTCGCAGTCCGCCGGTTACTGCGGAACCATGCAGATAGACGGCATGCAGGGATCTCCCAAGCCGTCCTTGCATGGCCGACAGGGCCGCGGCCGCTTCGGGCAGGGTGATCAGCAGGCTGTTTGCAGCGGGATGCACCAGAAACCTCCTGAATCTCCTGCCTCAGGAGAGCCGGGAGGCAGCGGCAATGGGGCCTGGCGTTGCCCCGGATCAGCGTTTGCGGGCATCGGCGGCACCGTCCACATAAAGCCAGAATACTGCCCCCAGGTTGAGGGCCTTGGGTTGGCCGTCAGGGCCTTTGAGGGGGTCGCCGGGTGCGGTGGCTATGCAGTACCACCAGCCGGGCTGGTTGAGAACAAAGGAAAACTGCCCAGCCTTGTCGGAGCGGGCCGCCATTTCTTCATGCCACGGCGTGGGAACTATACGTTTTTCGGTGTTGATTCTGGCCATACGCACAGAGGCGTTTGCCAAAGGTTTGCCGTGCAGCAGAACCACACCGGAGAAAAGGGCAGGAGCGGTGAGGCCGAAAGGACGGACAAGGGGCTGGATTTCAAAGGTCTGGCCCACGGGTTGATCCCATCCTCGTTCCACGCCATGCACGGGCAGCACCGCCTTGACGTAGTGCTGCAGAAACTGGCCGTGAGCCGCATCCCACCAGGGGCGTCCTTCAATGATGAACTGGTAAAGGCCGGGATGGGCGAGGGCCACGTTGGCGCCCCATGCCTTCTGGTCAAGATAGCCTATCTCTTCCACGTCGCCGAGAAGGTCGCGCCGTTCGGGCTGAATAAGGCCATCCTTGACGGGACTGGCATTGTCGTAGCGCAATACGGCGAAAAGCTGGGGCATATCCATGACAAGCCCCTGGTTCTGAAAGGGCCGCATCATGGTGATAAGTACATCCACCTGTTCATCAATGGCAGGAAGCTCGGGAGCAGGAGGCGGAGTCTGTGTCTCCTCCGCAGGTTGTGCAGCGGGCTGCCCGGCAGTTGCTGCCGTACTCTGCCCGGGGTCCTGTTCCGCAGTGGGGGACGCGCCCTGTCCCTGGGGCGGGGCAGCGGGCTGGGGGGCTGCTTTGGCAGGCGCGGTCTTGTTTTTGCCTGCGTCCGTATTTTTTTCCGTTTTGGGGGCGGATTGCCTGCCTTCCTGCTTTTTGTCTTCGCGTTTGCCCGCTGGCTCGGCCTTTTCCGTCTTGGCGGGAGCCTCAATGCTGGGCTGGCTCGGAACGAGCAGGGTTACCTGCGCCCCGGCGGAAGCTGCCGTGAGGCCGCAAAGGGCAGCCATACACATTGTGGCGGAAAAAATGACGGCCGCCGTGCGCGGCAGCGTATGCAAAAAAGAAATGCGCGGCATGAATGCTCCTGCTTTGCCGGAAATGGCTGCCCGGCTGGCCGGGCATACGGATTCGGGCTTTTTTATTGACGCAAGCATAGCAGAACGCCCCGACATTGTCATGTGGCCGGGGGCGGGGTATCCGGCATCTGGCCTCAGGGTTTGTCTACAGCCCCGTCGGGGCATCTGCCGGATGGCCTGCCGCATCTTTCGGGGTGCGCGCCGCCACAAGAATATACACCCGTGCGGCTCCGGCATGGCGCAGGGCGCGGCAGGCGGCACGCAGGGTGCTGCCGGTGGTCATCACATCGTCCACCAGCCACAAACAGCGACCTTTAACCTCGGGTGAAGAAGCAAAACTGTGGCGCACGTTGTCAGGCCGCGCGCGGGCGCTGAGACCTATCTGCGCCGGGCCGGGCCGTGTGCGGCACAACAGGCCGGGTATGAGTTCAAGCCCGGTCTGCGCGCTCAATGCCCTGGCAAGTTCGTGCGCCTGATTGTACCCCCTGTGGCGCAGATGGTCGGGGTATTGTGGAACAGCCACCAGGGCGTCGGGGCGGGGCAGGCAGCGGGCGGCCTCTTGCAGGAAGGCTCCGAGCAGGGGGGCCAGGTAGAGATGCCCGTCAAACTTGAGCCGCAGAAGCACGTGGCGCAATGCTTCTTTGTAAAGGCCATGAAAGGCAGCGCCGGACCACGGGGGCGGAGTTGTAAGACAATGTCCGCACAGGCTGCCCCTTTGCAGGTGGGGCAAAGCAGAAGCTTCAGGCGAAGGGGCGGAGGGCAGGCCGCACAGCGGGCAGCGCGGTCCTGCATACGGGGCCAGCAGGATGCGGCATTGCGGACACAGGGGAGCCAGCGGGCCGGGAATATCCGGTGCTGCGGCAGGGTGATGGGGAAAAGGTGAAATTTCTTCGCCGGGCGTGAAGGGGCGCAAACAGTGAAAGCAGCGTGCCTGCGCAAAACCCAGAAAACGGGCTGCCGCGGTAAACCCCATGCCCAGCCGTGCGGTCAGGCCTTCTTTGCCGGGCATACAGCCATGCTGGCTGTTGTTTTCACCAGTTTTCATAACGAAAACAAAAAAGCCGGTCCGGCGTTACCCTGCAGACGATGGTCTGTCTTTGCCGCAGCCCTTGCCGGGGTGGGAGTCCGGAACATAGCCCGGCACCTTGCCCGCCATCAGGCGGCAGCCCCAGTCGTGTCCCCAGGCGTGCAGGGCAGCGCGCACAGCGGGGCGTTCTTCAAGGTCCTTGCCTCTTTCCAGCCCCCGCAGCAGCCGTGTTTCGCTGATAGCCGCATTGAGCGGAGAGAAAAAGTAGCGCAGGGTAAGCAGGGAGCCGGTAAAAAGCTGTTTGCCCCGAGGCCTGCCTGCCACAAGGCTGACAAGGGCGGGCTTGACCGGAGGCCGGGGCAGGGACGGCCTGCCCGAGGGAGCGTGGTTCTGCGCCGCCCAAAAGCGCTGGGTGCGGTCAATGAGCGCCTTGAAATGCGCAGGCAGGGCGTAAAAATAAATGGGCGCAGAGATGAAAAGCAGTGGCGCGGACTCGATGAGGGCGAAGATTTCTTCGGCCCTGTCCAGTCTGCCGTCACAGTTTTTGCCTGCCAGGGTGCAGTGATGCGGGGGGGCCGTACAGCCGCCGCAGTCGATGCAGCCGTCAAAAGCATAGTCGCGCAAAGGCACAAGCTGCAGTTCGGCCCCGGCTTCAGCCACGCCTGCGGCAACAAGATGTGCCACGGCATCTGAAACGCCGCCGGGCCGCGGGCTGCAAAGAAGTGCCACAGGGTTGCTCATGGTCTGAACTCACCGCAAAAAGGGTTGTTGGCGGCTTCATCGCCTATTTTGGTGGCGGGCCCGTGACCGGGATAAGCGACAGTTTCGGCGGGGAGCTTGAACAGTACGTCCCGCACGGAGCGCAGCAGTGTGTCATGGTCGCCGCCGGGAAAGTCCGTGCGGCCGATGGAGCGGTAAAACAGGGCGTCTCCCGTAAAGACCACCTGTTCTTCGGGAAAATACAGTGAAACGCCGCCGGGGGTATGGCCGGGGGTTTCCAGCACCTCACAGTCCATGCCGCCAATGCTTGTCTTGCCGAAGGGCATGGGGCTGCTTTTGAAATCCGGCACCGGAGGAAATCCCCATATGCCGCCCTTGCCCGATTCGGTGTCGGCAAGGCTGTCGTCCCCTTGCGGCATGTACACGGGCGCGCCCGTCGCGGCGGCCAGTTCGGCCACGCCGTACATGTGGTCAAAATGGCGGTGGGTTATGCAGACGGCATCCAGGGTGAGTTGGTGGCTTTTCAGGTATTCGAGCATGGGCGCGGGGTCGCCGCCCACGTCAACAGCCACGGCCCTGGTGGCGTTATGGATGATGTAGCTGTTGGTCTGCAACGGGCCAAGGGGAAAAACGGCAACGGCCATGATGAGTTCCTTATGAGTATGAATCTGCGCGCAAGAATGGGGGTGCCCATTGCAGCAGTGCGGTGTGTATCTTTCGGCTGCCCGATATTACCCTCTTCGCTTTCAGGGGGCAAGTGCTGCCTGTGGTAGCAGCAGGCGCCGGGTGAAGCAATATCAACCTGGAGCCGTTCCGGCGGCTGCGGAAGGGCGCGGCTGCTGCCCCGCAGCAGGCCTGTGCGCAAGGTATGTGTGTGCCGGCATGTTCTGACGTAGCGGGCCGCGTTTTTAGGGACGGGGCGCGGGGCCGCATTGATCAGGCTTCTTCAATTCTGAAGAGATGCCGGGTTTCATGATATTTTCTAGACAAGCGGCCACCACCGAACTACACTTCACGGATGAAACAGAATTTTCAGCCCGAAGAGGATACACAAAACATGGCACAGCATACAGCGCGCAAAAAAGCCGGGGCGGGCCGCAAGACGGCCGCCCGTTCCGCTGCGGAGCAGTATCCGCGCAATGCGGCGAACAGCGTGGAAGCGGCGGCCGCTCAAGGCGTACCGTCCAGTGTGCCGGAAGCCGCCTCCGGGCGGGCTGGAGCGCCGGGCGGCGCGGCGCACCCCGAATGGGCCGGGCGGCTGGAAGACTCGCGGAATGTGCCGGCCCGGGACGGAGCCGGGCAGGGCTGTGACTACTCCGGTCAGCGGGACCTGCGCGAGCTGGCCCGTGAAGACCTTATGGAAATGGAAGGATTGCTGTGCAGGCAACTGGCAGCCTTTTTTTCCTTCAGCGGGCATGCCCTGTATTTTCCCAGAAATCAGGCTTCGGATGAGCCGCAGCTGCTGGCGCGTGAACGCAAGCTGCTCCTGCCCCTGATCTGGAAAGAGCAGCTTTTGGGCATGGTCATGCTGCATGGTGTTCGCGCCCGTGAGGTACGCCCCCTGCTGGAGATTTTGCCCGCCATTACCGGGTTGATCCTTGAGAATCTGGCTCGCGCCAAGGCTGTGCGCACGGATGCGGTTACCAGCCTTGTTACGGAGGAAAGCCTTTTTGCCCGGATGGAAGGCGAGGCCGAAAGAGTGCGGGCGCACCTTGAAGAACCGTCTGCCCCTGAGGGGCTTGCCGCGCCCATGCATCGCATGTGTATGGGCATCGTGCTCCTGCGCATGAATAACGGCCCGGATGTGGTGCGGCGGCACGGTTTTGCCTTTGCCGAAAATTTCATGCGCAGGTTTGCCGATGCCTGTCGTTCGGTTCTGCCGTCTGACGTGCTGGCCGCGCGGGTGGGGCGGCACGAGCTGGCCCTGCTGCTTTCAGCCAGTGGGCGGGGCGCGTGCCACAAACTGGCCCGTGCGGTACTTGCGCGTATGGAGGCCGAGCGTCCTGCTTCGCCGTTGACCAGGCAGGTCGTGCATGCGCGTCTGTGCGCCGGGCATGCCTTGTACCCGCAAGACATGCAGGGTGCTGAAATGGGCCTTGGCATGTATGAACAGGCGCGTCTGCTTATGGCTCGCGCCCGGCTGGCAGCAGATGTGGCAGGCCAGACGGCTGCCGCGGCCGAAGCCGCCGGAGCTGACGGAACCCGCGCCGGAGAAAGCCGCATCATGCCCTTTGCCCGTATCCTGCAGGAAGGGGGGCTGGTGCTTGAGAGCCTGCCCCTGGGGCGCTTGCGCATCAGCCTCGGGCGTCAGGCCAAGGCGCGTGAAGGCATGCGTTTTGCGGTCTGGAGCGCGGATGCAGGCCAGAAGCCGCGCTATAAAGGCGAGGTTGTGCTGCTGCGCGTGGGCGACAGGGATTCTGTCGCCGAAATTCTGCATCTGGCGGACGCGGCCTTTCTGCCAATGCCGGGCGACAGTCTGGCCCTTCTTGGGCAAAGCCCGGTGCTCAGCCCGGATCTGGACGGGCATGACCCGTCTCTGAGTATCCCCGGTGTGCAGGAAGCCCTGTTGACGCCGCCCGCCGCGCCAGCGCGGCAGGTACAGGAGCGTGGCGAACCGGCCGACACGCCGGCAATCCCGCGTGCCCCCGTGCTGGCCCAGGCTGCCCCTTGCGCCGCCGCAGCTTCCGAACACTCCGGGGCCGCCGGAAATTCTGAAAACCCGCAGGCGCAGGTCCGCGCCGTGCCGTTTCCCGCAGTGGCGGCTGACGGCTCAACAGCGCCGGATGCTGAACAAAAAGACGGGGCAAACGCCTCTTCTGCGGAAAGCCCCCGGTGCGACCTGTGTGGGCACGGCGATTTTCTTAACCGCTTTGCGCATGAAAGCGAGCGCTGCGCCCGTTTTGTGCTGGCGATTGTGCGACTGGAAAATGCCGAAGACCATGCTCCGGCCACGGCCCTGCGCCTGTGGAGAAAACTTTTGCGCAAACTTGCTCCTGACACGGAGCAGGCCGAACCGCTCGCCGGTTTGTACGGCAGTAACAGCCTTATATTTTTTCATCCCGGCGTTGAAACACCGGATGTTGCCGGCCTGTATGAGAGCCTGTGTGCCGATCTGAAAAACGAAGGATTTGACGCTGCGGCCGGACTGGCAGCTTTTCCCTTTTTGCAGTACCGCAAGGCAGAAATGCCGGACTGCGCCCTCAAGGCTCTGGAATACGCCCTTCTTTTGCCGCCGCCACGGGTCGGCATATGCAATTCCCTGGCGCTCAATATCAGCGCCGACAGACGTTACAGCCTGGGCGACGTGTTTGGTGCTCTGGAAGAGTACAAACTTGCCCTGCTTGCGGACAAAGCCAATGTGATGGCCTGGAACTCACTTGGCGTGTGCATGGCGGCCCTGGGGCGCGGACACGAGGCGCGACGCTATTTTCTTGAAGCGCTGCGGCATAATCCCGATGCAGGCGCGGCCAAGCAGATTTATTACAATCTTGGCAATATTTGCCAGAGCCTGGGAGAGCGCCGCGCCGCCGCACGCTACTACCGGCAGTGCGTCAAAGCCGCACCTGACCACCTTTTTGCGCATATCCGGCTGGGGCAGCTTTGTGAGCAGGGCGGCAGAAGGGCCGACGCCCGACGCTACTATGAGCTGGCGGCAGCCATTGAAGACGCTTCGCCCGGCAGACCGGGTGTGGCCCGGCGGCATCTGGCCCGCGTGGCAGCACGCCAGCGCAGGGGTGGCGAGGCCCGCGAGCTTCTGCACGAGGCCCTGTTGCGCAACCCGCAAGACGCGGCGTCCATGCTGTTGCTGGCAAATATTTATCTGGACGGCAACGAGGACCCGGCCGTGGCTGAGCTGCTGGCGCGTAAAAGCGCTGGTCTGCATGACAGGCCAGAGGCCTGGCAGACGCTGGCGCGCGCCCTGCGCGCTCTTGACCGGGAGGATGAAGCCCGGCTGGCTGAAGCCAGAGCCGTGCTTGGCTGAGTAAAAAATATAGGGTTATGACCGCAAGCAGCCGCCCGATACCGGGCGGCTGCTTGCGTTTGGGCTGTTGGCGCGGTTCGTGGGGTACAAGGATGGCGGGGGGCGTTTGTCGCATCTCTTTATGACATTGACTTTCATTTTCATATAGGGCAGCATTCATGTATTCACCACCACCAGCCGACAGCGGCTTACAGGAATGCCATGACACCTTTACAGATTGTTTCTGCCTTGAATTCCCTTATTTCCATCCGCCAGCCGGCTTTTTTATGGGGTGCGCCGGGCGTGGGCAAAAGCCAGATAGTGGCCCAGGTGGCAGAGTCCAGAGGCGTGGCCCTGCGCGACATCCGCGCCGTGCTGCTTGACCCCGTGGATCTGCGCGGTTTGCCGCGCATTACCGAACAGGGGCTTTCCGTGTGGTGTCCGCCGGCATTCCTGCCCACGTCTTCAGATCCGGAAGAAGGCATAATTTTTCTGGATGAGCTGAACGCCGCACCGCCTCTTGTGCAGGCCGCCTGCTACCAGCTTATCCTGGACCGCGCCATTGGCGAATACCGCCTGCCTGACGGTTGGGCCATTGTGGCCGCGGGCAACCGCGAAAAGGACAAGGCCGTGTCGTACCGCATGCCCTCGGCCCTTGCCAACCGTATGGTGCACCTGGAGTTTGACGCCAGTCTGGACGACTGGCTCTCCTGGGCGCAGGTCGCGGGCATACGGCCTGAAGTGTGTGCATTCCTGCGGTTCAGGCCTCGGCTGCTGCACGACTTTGACCCGCAAAAATCCGAAAAGGCCTTTGCTTCGCCCCGTTCGTGGGAATTTGTTTCGCGTATTCTTGATGCCGCGCCGGACCCGGATGTGGAATACGAACTTTTTCAGGGTACTGTGGGTACAGCGGGGGCTGCGGAGTTTATGGGTTTTCTTGCTGTATGGCGTGAGCTGCCCACAGTGGACGAAGTGCTGGCGGCCCCGGCCTCGGCCGTGGTTCCGCTGGAACCGGCGGCTCTTTATGCCATGTGCGAGGCACTGAGCCTCAGGGCCAGCGCCGAAACCATAAATGCGCTTACGGCCTATGCCGAAAGGCTGCCTTCGGAATTCGGCGTTTTGCTCATGCGTGACGCCGTGTGCCAGGACACGGAGCTTGTGCGCACCGAGGCTTTCTCCCGCTGGGCGGAAAAAAACGCTGAAGTGCTGATGTAGCCATGAGTGAGCATGACAGCCTGCTGCGTGGGCCTTGCGACAGTTCCCCGCCGGAGGGTGACCTTTCACGCCGGGCCGCACTGGCCATGAAAAAGGCCAGAACATCTCTGGTGCTTGACCACCCGTTTTTCGGCTCTCTGGCATTGCGGCTGCGCCTCAGGGAAGATGCAACCTGCGGCGACATGTGGACAGACGGCAAGAACCTCGGCTTTAATCCCGCCTATGCCGCCACCCTGCCTGAAGCCCAGCTGGTGGCGGCTCAGGCGCATGAGATCATGCATCTGGCTTTCGGTCATCATCTGCGCCGCAAGGGGCGCGAAGAAAAAATGTGGAATCGGGCCTGCGATCTGGCCATAAACCACATCCTGCTCGAATCCGGCTTTGATCTGCCCGAAGGCTTTGCCCACGATCCGGCATATGCGGGCATGTCGGCCGACGATATTTATGAAGCGCTGGCTGTTCTTCAGGAAAGTGCCTCCAGAGGCGACGCGCGTGGTGACTCTGCCCGGGGCGACGGGCAGGATCAGGAAGGCGCGGGAGCCATGTCTTTTGACGGCGGCAAGGAATTAGGCGGAAAAAGCGCCGCCAGGGCAGGCGGCGGACAAAAGGACAAAAACGGGCAGGAGCAGGACAAACGGGGGGCATCAGGTGCAACGCCCACCGCGAACAAGGACAGGGGCATCCCGGTGCAGGGCGAGGGCAAGACCTCCTTTACCGGAGAGGTGCGCGATCACCCCGACGTGAGCGGGCTGGAAAACGATCAGGCCCTCAAGCTGGCTGAGCAGGAGGCGGATGTGGCCCTGAATCAGGCCGTGCAGCGGGCGCGGCATATGGGCAGCCTGCCTGCGGGGCTGACGCGTCTGCTCCGCAAGGAACGGCAGCCCGAACTGGACTGGCGCGATCTGCTGCGCCGTTTTCTGGAGCATTGCGCCAACAGCGACTACTCCTGGTCCACACCCAACAGGCGTTACCTGTACCAGAACATTTACCTGCCCGCCCGCCGTGAGGCCCGCCTGCCGCATGTGGTTCTGGCTGTGGACTGTTCCGGTTCGGTGGATGAAAAGGTGCTGTCCATATTCTGCACGGAACTTTTTTCAGTGCTGGATGCCTATGACACCACGCTGACCGTATTGTTTCACGATACAAAAATTCAGGGTGAAATAACCTTTAACCGCATGAGCATGCCGACCGACCTTATGCCCGTGGGCGGCGGCGGTACCGACTACCGCCCGGTCTGCGCCCATATTGCGGATCAAAACCTGCATCCCACCTGCCTCATCTGGTTTACAGACCTCGAGTGCAACCGCTTCCCCCATGAGCCGGACTACCCGGTGTTGTGGGTATGCAGCGAGCCAGATGCGGAGCAGCCGCCGTTTGGGGAACTTGTGAGCCTGATGGCCGGACCGGCACAGACATGGCCGCCCACGCCTGCGGCCCAACATCGATGAAGAACCAGCGGAGCAGTTATGCGTATAGAATGGAAGATCACAAAAAAAAGAGGAAACCTGCGGCCGGTTCTCAGTTACTGCGCACAGCTTGAAGACCACGAGCGGGCGCTGGCCCTGCCGGTGGTGAGCATTGTTTCCACAATTCCCCGGCCGGAGGAAGAGCGGCAGGACTACTGCTACCCCGGCCTGTTTGAACGCGCGCCGGGCTACAGGCCAGAAATGTTCCACACGCTGGAGGCTCCCTCGCACAAGGGGCATGCCTGGACGCGCACTCTTGTGCTGCCCTGGCGGGAGGACAATCTGTATCCCGAAGTGGATGCCTCGTTTGAGATGCTGCGGCGCGCCATGGAGGATGCGCTGGAAAAGGCTTATGGCAGTGAACCCATGCAGCTTGAGGGCAGCGTGCGTACCTCGGCCGGAGCACAGGCGAGGATAGCGCCCGGCGTGATGGCTGAAAAGTTTCTGCGCATCGCGGCAAAGGCCGCCGCACATCGGGAAGGCACCGCTTTTTGATTGCAGCCCCGCCTGCCTGACCTGCGACCGGGGGCATCCGTGCTGCCGGCAAAACTCCTCGTCCGCGGCAGTGGAATTACCTGGGGGCGCTGTAAAGACGCCTCGTCTACCGGGCATCAGCCTCCATGACAACCTGTATGTCTGCCGGTCTGCCCCAGTAAGGCCAACTGGTTACAAGCACATCCACGCCCGTTGCGGCGTATTCCGCCGCATTGTCGCCGTTGATGCCGCCTGCAGCCAGAATGAGAATGTCGGGCCGTGCGGATTTCAGCGCGCCGACGGTGGCCGCCAGATCCTGGCAGGAGAACTTTTCGCACTGGATGATGTCCAGCCCGGCTCCTGCCGCCAGCAGGGCGTCATCGAGGCAGTCCACTTCGATGGCGATGTTTTTTTCCGGCATGCGGGCGCGCAGGTCCCGTGTCTGACGGGCGAGGGCTTCCAGTGCGGACAGGTTTTCACTGCCGGGAAAAAACAGCAGGTGCTGCGCAAACAGCAAAACAGACTCTGAAAGGTTTTGCCGGTGTATGATGGCTCCGCCGTTCAGGGCCGCTTCGAGGCACAGGGCCTTGGCTCCGGGAAAGGTCTTGCGCGTCACGGCCACCTGTACTCCGGGCCGCACGGCGCGGGCGCGCTCCAGCATGAAAGCGCAGCGGCGGGCAATGCCCGACATGTATTCCATAAGAACCTGAGCCGCTTTCCAGCCCTTATGCAGGGCGGCGGCGCGTCCCCTGGCGTCAAGAAAGACCTGACCGGCCTGAAGTACGTTTCCGTTATCGGCCATGCGTGTGACGGAAAGCCCGCAGCGTGTCAGGAACTGCTCCGCCTCTTCCACGCCGCTGATGATGCCGTCCTCGCGGGGGCTGAAACGCATTGCGCCGCTTTGCGGGCCGATGCCCAGCATTTCCACGGTCAGGTCCGGGCCGGGACAGTCGTCGGTCAAAAGGCTGTCAATCCATGATGCTGACTTGAAAATATGCATGAAGTACCGCCTGTTGTTATGCCGTACCCGGCGTTGCCCTGTCGCTGCTCCGCGTGTTTCTTCTGCCGGGGCAGCAGCGCATTGCCGGTGCGGGCAGCTTTGGACTGCAAGTGTCACACACTCACAGGTTCAGTGCAAGGCAGGAACATTCGGGACGGAAGGCCTGATGGAAAGAAAGCATGTTGTTACAACACAGCGGATATTTTGCTGAGATGTGTGAATGGGATCTATAGTTCCCAGCCTGCTTGTGCATTGTCTGACCACCACGGCAGACTGTTTGACTGTCGGCGGATTTTGTAGGGGCGAGGGAGTATCAGGTGAAAGGCGGCGTGGTGCAAGAGAGGCCGAGCATAAGATATTTTTAGGGCAGTGGCAAAGCAGGGCCGCTCTGAAAGCAGGGCATGCCCGCTACGTAGCCTGGATATTTGTGTCGTGCGGTTACGGGATTATACTGCGGTTACGGCAGCGGCAAAAAACAGGCACAGGCGGGGCAAGTCCCGCTTGTGCCTGTTTTGGACAACACTGTCATTTTGCTGTGCTGCGTTGGGCTGTGCCGTAAGGCTACCCTGAGTAATCCTTTTTTGCCAGACTGGGTTGGGAGCAGAAAACATCTGCCCGGGCGCAGTTTAGCTGTAGTACTCTTCCGGCCCGTTACGGCCTTTCTTGCCGTATTTGCCGGGCGCCTGACGGCGCGGTCCGGGGGCAAAGGGTTTGCGGGGGCGAGGGTAGGCTGGTTTGCCGCTGTCCACTTTTGCCGCCACACGCATGCCTGCAATAAAGACGCCCCTGTTAAGCACGGCCAGCACATCGTCTGCCATCTCCTGGGCTATTTCAACAACACAGAAGTTCTTGTTGATGCTGATGGCCCCGATGTGGCGGCTGGAAATGCCGGTTTCGCCGGTGATGGCTCCCACCAGTTCGCGGGGGGTGGCCTTGTGCGTATGGCCCACATTGAGATGCAGTCTGGTCATGGGGCCGTCATTTTCGCGCCGTTGGGGGCGTGCGCCGGGCTTGCCGGGTTCACGCCTGCCGGGGGCGCCGTCCCTGTCCTTGTACTGGCGGCGGGGTTCCAGAGCCAGAGGGTCCTGATCCAGCGGTTTGTCCTGATCGCCAAAATCCCGCTGCATGAGCAGCTTGAAAAGGGCAGCAGAAACATCGCGGCTGGTAATTTCACCGTCAGGAAACTGCGTGGCCAGAAAATCTTCCACCAGGGTGAGCCAGCGTTCAAGCGTGCCGGATTCAACGGTCTGGCGCACTTCATCCAGCAAGCGGGAGGTGCGGATATTGTCCACGTCGCGCAGGCTCGGCAAACGGCCTTCGGTGATGCGTGCGCGGGTGCAGCGGATGATGTCGCGCATTTTGTAATGTTCGCGCATGGTCACAAAGGTAAAGGCACTGCCCACACGGCCCGCCCGCCCCGTGCGCCCTATGCGGTGCACATATTTTTCCACATCGTGGGGGATGTCGTAGTTGATGACGGCGTCCACGTCGTCCACGTCAAGGCCGCGCGCCGCCACGTCTGTGGCTACCAGCACATCCAGTCCTTCGGCACGGAAGCGCTGCATCACGCGGTCGCGCTGCGACTGCGCCAGGTTGCCGTGCAGGCTGTCGGACTGATAGCCGCGCTGCTGCAGGTGCGTGGTCACTTCATCCGCGCCACGCTTGGTGGAGCAGAAGACAAGAGCCTTGTGGAAGGCGCGGGAATCCAGCAGACGGCAGAGGGCGTCCATTTTCTGGTGGGGGCGCACTTCATAATAAATCTGTTCAATGGCCGGAACCGTGAGCATTTTCTGGGCTACGGTGAGCATTTCCGGTTCGCGGAGAAAGCGCTTGCTCAGTTCGCGGATGGCCGGAGGAACCGTGGCCGAAAACAGCACCCGCTGGCAGCTTGCCGGGGTCTGTTCCAGGATGGCCTCAATGTCTTCACGAAAGCCCATATCCAGCATTTCGTCCGCTTCGTCCAGCACGGCCATGCTGGCTTGGCTCAGGCGCAGGGTTCCGCGTTTGAGGTGGTCCATAACACGGCCGGGCGTACCCACCACAACCTGCACACCTTTGGCCAGAGCGCGCAACTGTCTTTCGATGGGTTGCCCGCCGTAAATGGGCAGAATGGCGACGCCCCTTTTGTGGGCGGCAAGTTTGTTCAGTTCTTCGGCTACCTGGATGGCGAGCTCACGCGTGGGGCACAATATAAGGGCCTGTGTATTTCTTTCGGGCGTGAGCTTGTCCAGAATGGGCAGGCCAAAAGCCGCTGTTTTTCCGGTACCCGTCTGCGCCTGGCCAAAGGCGTCATTGCCTGCCAGCAGGCAGGGGACGGCCAGAACCTGTATGGGGGAAGGCTCTTCAAAGCCCATGTCTTCAACGGCTTTCAACAGTTCGCGGGACAAGCCCAATTCTTCAAAAGATGCGGTCATGCTGTTCCTGAAAATAAAATTTTTCGGTAGGGATTTTTCCAGATGACGGAACATATCCCCATCCGGTGTAATGCACAATGAAAATGGTGCGGTCGCGGCGCGGTACATCGGCGGCGTTGGTGCGGTCACGGACCGCATGCCGCGCTTAATTGTTGCTTTTGCGCCGGGAGAGCGTATAATAAACAAAATTGGCTGAAATTTCGGGCCTGTTCAGGCCAGCCAACTTGGGCCCTTAACAGGAAGGATGGTTTTTGCTATGGGAGCGTTAAGTATTCAGCATTTGCTGGTTGTGTTGGTTGTGGTCATGGTGCTGTTTGGCGCAAAAAAACTGCCTGAAATCGGCGGCGGGCTTGGCAGGGCTATCAGAAACTTTAAGAAAGCCACCACCGAACCTGATGAAATTGACATAACCGCCCGAAATAACGGGAATGACAACGGTAAACCCATGTAGCCGAAATCTCGGCTTCTGAAAATTCCAGCTGTTTGTATGCCCTGGGCGTGAAGTCCGGGGCTTTTCTATTTTTCAGTAATTTTCAGTGCGGTCTGTGCGGGAAAGTACATCATCGGGCCGCCGCCGAAATGCGCCACCACCCTCCGTCCCGCTCCCGGGTGCGCCGGACCGCCGGCCTGACAGGCAGGCAAGGCGGGGAGACAGCCTGGATGATGGTCGGGACGGGTCCGGCTGCGCACGTCAGACAAAAAAACGCTCTGCGCCCAAAAACCGGCACATATCCATGCCGTATATCCTGTATCCGGCAGCCGGAGCAGCTTGCAGCAAAACAGGCATCGCCCTGGGCCGCACCGTAAAGGTCCGCCTTTCGCGATGTGTCAGGCGCTGGTTTTCCGGCGTATGCTGACGGTGTATCGTTTATTCGGTGTATATTGGCACGAGAAGTATCCGGCGTCAATCACAAGAGGCACATGGGGGAATGGCATAAAGACTGCCATATTGCCGTCAAAAGCGCTGTGCTGATTTACTGTCTCGATATTTTTGCCGGTAAATCAGCTTATTATGGAATACAGTACGCCTGTGGTCCGCAGTGCCTGCCGCATGTGGTGCAATTGCTGTTGTGCCGGGCCGCTGTATCTGTGCGCAGAAATGATAAAAACCTGATGGATTTTCCGTTTCTGCGGTCAGGCCGGGCATGCGTGAGGCGGTCCCTGAACCGGCCCGGGAGCCAGAAGGGCGTTTTCCATGTTGTCCGGCAAGTCAATACCTATAAAAACCATATATCGTTCGGTTTCGTCACCAGGGGCATCTTCAAATGCCAGACGGCCTGCCGCGTATTGTATCACCACGGGAAAAACACGCCCTTCGTGCCGCAGGTTCACGATACCTTTGGCCCGGCACAGCCCTGTTCCGGCGGCTTTCAGCATTTGCCCCAGGCTGTGCTCATCCACCGGGGCGGGCATGGGAACGGTACGTGAGGAAAACCCTTCATCCGCATGTGTGCCGGAACGTTCCTGCAGCCGGGGCATGTCATAAAGGCACGGACGGCGTGACGGCGCGGGGCTGTGCCTGTCCTGCCAGCCTGTCAAAAAAGCATCAAGCCGCGCAAAGGCAATGTTACCCTGTACAGCGGGTAAAATGCATGCTTTGCCGTTGGCGGCGCGCAGGGCGTGCAGAAACTCCTGAAAGCATTTTTCCGTCACGGCATCAGCCTTGTTTGCGATGATGACGTCGGCCTGTTCGATCTGCACCAGCCGCACTCCGTCAAAGTTCCGGGCAGGGGTAATGCCGGTGCTCCATTCCAGAGCGTCCGTCACGGTAATAACCAGCCCCGGCTGCACAAGATCCGCCAGTTCTGTCAGGGTTCGCAGCACATTGGCAGGGTTGGCCAGCCCTGTGGTTTCCAGAATGACCTGCTCCGCCGGAGCCGTGTCCAGCAGGCGCTGCAGCCCCGGGCGCAAGGTGTCCGCCAGCGAGCAGCATACGCAGCCTTCGTCCAGTGCCTCCACATGTGTTTCACTTCGGGTCAGGGCCGCATCTAGGCCTATCTTGCCGAATTCGTTCTGGATCACCGCCGCGTACTGCTCCCGTCCGTTAAGAAAGTCCAGCCAGCGGCGCAGAAAGGTTGTTTTGCCTGAGCCGAGAAAGCCGGTAAGGATGTGCATGACAGGCAGGGACGAAAGCTCATCCGGCCGGGGAGAGTAGCGCCCCGGCAGCCGGGAAAGTTTTTTGTCCTCCCTTGCAGCACAGTAGGGCGCGCCGCCAAGGCCGACTGTCAGGCGCATCTGCCAGCATGGTCCGCCTGCGGGGCTGGCATCGGCGGATTGGGACCAGCCCTGAAGTGCCAGCGGCATCCTGCGCAGGTGTACGGTCGGCGTTTCGCCCAGCAGGCTGCATGCCGTACCGGCCAGAGCGGAAAAAAAACGCAGCAGCAGGCGGAAGGCGGGTATATCACACTCAAGGCCACCGGGCGGCACAATCCATTGCCGCTCATGTGCGGTATGGGCAGCGCCTGCTTTGCCGGTATGACCGGGAACGGCAATGCCTTCCAGCGATACAATGCGTTGCCGTGCCGGAGCGGAAAGGCTGAGGGAAAGCCACGATCCGTCCAGGGCTGCTGTAATGCTGATGTGTCCCAGGCAGAACGGAGACAGGGCTTCGGCATGGGCCGAAAGTTCGCGCACGGCATGTGCATAGTCCGGCCCCAGAGCGATTGCCAGGGCCTGCAGCGGAAAACTGTCCAGCAGGGAGTCTTGCGCTTCCGGGAAGACACAGGCGGCAAACGTGCCGTGCAGGGCATTTTTTTCCACATATTCATCAAGAAAAACCAGGCCGAAAACATGCGGCAGCGGAGCAACCCTGCAGGTCCATGCCGGTCCTTTCAGGGCCGATGGGCGCACACCCCGCCAGCCCAGGGCGCGGGCCTGTTTGCGATTCAGGTGAATACCCGACAGCAGGGCCGTCAGTATGGAAGGGCTTTCCGCCCCGGCCTGGGGATTCAATGGGCGCGGCAGCAGGCTGTGCAGATGCATGGCGGCTCCCTGGTTGTGGCGCGTGGTGGCGCACCGGATGACTCTGCGGGACCTGGACGGCATGCCTGGTCCCGCAGGGGTGTTCAGAGTCAGGAGGGGAAGGTGATAACGTCGCCGTTGCCGAGATAGTTGGTGGTCTTGGAGCGGAAGCGCGCCGTGCCCTTGACCACGGGATAGCCCGCGTCCACGAATTTTTGCGCCGTAATGAGTCCTGTGCAGTGGTTGCATCCGACCCGTTGCAGATCCCATTTTTTCAATCCGATGACGAGGTCGTCATACTTGGGGTCCCAGTCGTCAAAGGGCGAGATGTGCAGCCCGCCGTAGAGGCCGTAGAACTGGTCGTTTTCATAGGCCAGTTCCTTGTAGGCGGTGTCGGCAAAAAGGATGATACCCTGATGGCAGCAGCCGGTAATGCTTACAAGGCCCACGTCCTTTACGTTGCAGTACATGGAAAGCTCGCCGAAAACGCGGAAAATGATAGGGCAGTCAAAGGTATACAGCGCCACGCCGTTTTCCAGCTTGTGCAGCCCCTTGGGAACTTCTGTAAGTTTTCCGACGTGTCCGCAGTCCTTGAGGTACTGCTTGCCTTCGGGATAGAAGGTATTGGGTATGTATACCGGAATATCGGGATTGTATTTGGTGACAGCCGGCAGGCCCCAGTAATGGTCCATATGCTCGTGCGTCTGGATGAAAGCCTTGATCTCGTTGTTGGCAAGCATGACATCTATGCCTTCACGCTTGTAGCAGGCGTCCATCCACACATAGTTCCAGCCGGTGTCAAACAGGTATTTGGTTACGGAGCCGTCCAGGGCTTCCACTTCGATCAGGCAGGAGAAACCCCCTGCATTATCGGCATGCACGCTTTTTTCACGGGTGATTTCCCAGGCCTCGTCCAGTTTTTTGGGCAAAAGATGCTTGATATGTTTGATGCCCTCTGCATAGCTGCCCTTGCCGACTCCTTTGCCGTTGCCGAAAGGCGGCCAGTTGAAGGTATACTGGTCAACCAGCAGGCCGCCGGCGCTGGTGACGTCCTGCATAAGCACGCCGTTGTCGAACCAGCTTGTTTCTGAAATGTTGGTAATGCGTATGGCCTTGCACATGCCGATATCCGTCGAGCCGCGCTGCGCATCCTTGAGAAAGGCACGGCGCATGGGCGAGTAGGAATATATGCCCATGGCGCCCAGTGTTCCCGCGCCTACACCCAGGGCGGCTCCTTTGATGAATTCACGTCTGTTCATATCATCCCCCTGCTGGCCTCTACTGGACCAGGGTGAAGTGCGCGCTGAACCAGGGCAGCGCCGCCACGATGGCAAAGTACACAGCCACGCCTGCCACGATGCCCACAACAAGGCCCGGCACCATGGCGGGGCTCCATGCGCTGCGCTCCTCAAAGGCGTGCTCGTCGGCCCTGATTTCTTCCACACTGCGGAATTCGCGCCGCCAGCCGGGCCAGCCATCCATGAACCACCAGTTGATAAGCCAGATATTGATGAGCCAGATCATGGGAATCATCGGAAACTGCTGCGGATGGGAAAAGCCCTTTTGCGTACCCAGCACCAGATGGGCGTACTGATAATACAGGCAGTAAATGACGATGCCGCCAACGATGACAATGAGTGTGCGAAGCAGCACGTTCACCGGAGTGCTGAACTTGTTGGGCCAGTTGCCGCCATAAAACTGAAGGAACAGGGCCGGAACAAGAAAGAATATCGCGGTTTCACCCACGTGCAGCCAGCGCCAGTCGGGAGCGGCATCACGCTTGTGCCCGCGGATGGCATCACCCCATACCAGTTCCTGCATGAACCAGAAGAAGAAACACAGGGCGAGGGAAATGGCGATAATGCCGAAAAACGTGGTGAAGCGTCGCAGCCACGGCGTTTTTATCAGGCAGAAGGGATAGCGTTCCCATATGCCTTCCATAAACCAGACCACCACTGTGCAGCACATGATCCATGCCACATGGAAGTTGGCAGAAACAGTCTGGGCGAAGTCTTCCCAGTAGGGCGGCGTAATGGCGGTGAAGTATTGCCAGGGGTAATACAGGATGCCCATGTGGTTGTGCATGGTCATGAAATAGATGACGAGGCTCAGGCAGAACGTGCCGAGCCAGATGCTGAATCCCCGGACGGGCTGCTTCTGGTTTTCCCAGGGGCGGCCTTCAAGGGCCACCAGCCAGGCCGGACTGATCCACGAAGCGATGACCGCAAACATCATGCAGGCCTGGGCCGCGTACTCCACAGCATAAAATTCCGTGAGTCCGGGTAGCTTCTGCAACTGGGCAGGACTGAAATAGGCAAAAGCCAGATTGCCCAGTACGCCTTCAAAAAAACCGTGAATCAGCACAATCATCAGTCCCACCGAGACCAGGGAAAGCACGATGCCTTTCTGTAGGGGGTGGGCGTTGCGTATCCAGTTCTTTTTAAAGGGCCAGAAATCGAAAATATAGGCCATCCAGATCAGGATAACCAGCCACCACCGGCAGTAATTGTAGCCCACATAGGGCGTGTAGAAGCGCATGATGCCGCGTGGATCCTGAAACACCCACCAGGTCACGGCAAAAATGACCAGCGTAAGGGCCAGGTTTGCCAGCATGGGCAGGGGGCCGCGCCAGCGTTTGAGGAGTTTGCGTTCCTCAAGATAGGGGATGTCGTGATCAGCCATCTCTTCCTCCACAGGGTTATGGCCGTTGCCGGATCAGGGGCGCCCGTGTCTGTCGGCGTCGCCTTGCGGCGGTGCGTCAGGGCAGGGCGCGTGGGGCAGGGGTGCTCCGGCGTGCATGGCCCGCAAAACGGCCCGGGCCAGTTCTTCCTCTTCCATTGCCTCTGCAGGCAGTCCCAGGCGCTGCCCTTCCATACGCAGCATGGCGGACGAAAATTCCGGCGGCAGAGCCTGGAGGGCACGCGGCCCATCAGGAGCGGCCGCCGAAAAGGGGGCTTCATCCGTCACAGACAGAGGGCGCGCGCGCCACACCCCCCGCAAGAAATTTCTTCTGCTCGTGCCGGTCATGCTTCTTCTCCCATGCCCTGTAAAAGGCAGGCAGCGTAAGCCGACAGGGCGGCAGATGATGCCTGCGGATCTGCGTGGCGCAGGCCATGCAGGGTGCGGGCAAGATGCTTGAATATTTCCTCAAGGCGTATGGGCGGGCAGTCCTGCAAAAGCCGCGCGAGGGCGTGGGCATCCGGCAGGGTTGCCGCTCCGGCCTGGGCCAGACGGGTATTGGAAAGTCCCTGTAGCAAGGCGGAAAAAAACTGCAGGTGATATTGCGCGAAAAGCCGCATGTCGTCCGCATGCAGCGCCATGCCGGCAGCAGATAGCTGGCGCTCCAGCGTGAATATGGCCGAAGGGGCGAAAGATGGCTGTGCCGTCATAAGCAGGTGCGGCATCACAATGCGGAAGGCCCGCAGGCTGTCCGCCAGACTGGCATTGTCGGAGCGGCAGGGCAGTGCTTTTACGAAGGTGCCGCTGCCGCGCCTGGTTTCCAGTATTCCGCGGCCCACCAGGGTGCGCAACGCCGTGCGCAGTGTGGCCCGGCTCACGCCGAGCTTTTCCGCCAGCAGGCGCTCTGCGGGCAGCCGTTCAAAAAGGTTCCAGTGCCCTTTCAGCAGTGCCTGTTCCAGACGTCGTTCCGTAGTGGCAGGTGTAGTCATGGCCTTCCCCTGCAGGTTTGTCTTGTTGTGTTGATTCTGTCCCTTTGGGATTTTTATGACAATATTCCGGAAAATATTGTATATATTTCTTTTATTGCACTGTATTTATACGTTTTTTCCATATTTTCTGGTCATACCAAAGATTTGTATTCCGCTTTAAAGTATACAGTTAATCGTATATTATGCAGATTTTTGTGGCATTTTCAGAAAAAAATAAAGATTGGTATGACCAATTATACTGTGAAAAAGGGCTTGCCCTGCAAATATATCTATTTTACTGGCAAGCAGACCGGCAGCAACCGGTTGTGCCCAAAAGGCTGAAGGAGTTTGTATGCCGCGTTTTTCGCAGTGGCGGAGCGGATTTCCCGGATTGTTGTGGAGCATTCGGCAGCGTGAGTCTCGGCTCAAGCTTTTTACGCGCTGGCAGGTGGAGGGGCTGGATGCTCCTCAGTTGCTGAAGAATGCCACGTACCGCAAGCAGGTTGTCATGCCGGAAGACTATCCTCTTCTGGTGGAATTCTGGGATATGATTCATGCCGCGCGGCCTGCTGCGGCCATTTTTCGCCTGCGGGCGGACGGGGGGCGTAAGCCGCTCATTCTGCAGGGCTGGCCCGAACCCGGGCAGGACGTGTACAGCGGCTTGCTTAAAAGCGCTTTTTTGCCCGGCGGCTACGGATCGGCATGCTATAACGCGCAGCTTGGCATGCGTGTGGGCGATGTGGATTATCCGGTCTTTACCATTGATCTGGAAGACTGCCGCCTCAAGGAAGCGAATACGGCCGCGAGCAGGCTGTTCATGCGTCAGGGGCAGGGCTGCAGCCTTTTGTCGCTGGAAGATATCGCGCCGCAGAATCTGGGGGAGCAGCTTCTCAGTGCCGCACGCCAGGCTGTACGGGAAGATGCGTGGTCGGGAAAACTCATGCTGGGCAATGCGGAGCGCGGGCTTTTTTCAACCTACGTGCGACTGACCCCCTGGGGCGGGGCACAGGGCCGGGTAGTGCGGGCTGCCCTGGTGCGTGTGGACGCCAAAACCATGATGCGTCCCTTTGGTACAGACAGCGATGGGGCCTTGCGCCCGGGCGACCTGCGCCCCGCCCTGGAAGAACTTTGGAACACATGCGGCCCGGAGGTGGACGGGCTTATGCTGTCGCACATTCAGTCCGGTAGCGGCAAGGTAACAGTCTACGGTGTGGGGCGCGCATTTGACAGTCTGGAATGGGGCGCCGTTCATGCCTACGAAGGAACCATCGCGCAAGACATAGAACGTTTTGATCTGAGTTCGCTGCTGGTCGAAGATACGCTGGACAGCGTAAAATCTGTAGACTGGGCGCTGTTTACGCCCCTGGGCGTACGTTCATATTATGCATGCCCTTTTTATGCGGAGCACGGCCTGCATGCCGTGCTCATCCTGGCCAGCCGTAAGGCAAAAACATTCGGTACGGATGCGGATGCGCGCTATGCCTGTGTAGCCGAATCTTTCGGCAGGCTGATGCAACGCTGGAGGCAGCGGGGGTGACAGCCTTGCAGGAGGATCCGGAGGCGCTGCGAAGCGCCTTGCCGACCAGCGTCGTGCTGCTTTCGGCTTGCCGGACGGGGCGGTTTGTGTTTTGGCAGCGGGCAGGTAAAAAATGTATGCAAAAACCCCTTTGAAGCCGCGCCTCAAAGGGGTTTTTCTGGTCAACTGTATCGGGGAACCGGCAGTATGATAGTTGGCGGAGACGTATAGGGGTCGAACCTACCGCAGACCGTAAAGCCTGCCACCGGTTTTGAAGACCGGAATTCGCATATGATATAAAAAAAGCGTATCCAATAAGGCCATTAAAATAATGCCTTGGAGGATGCTATGCTTACTTTAGATGACGCTTGGAATTCTTATCTTTCGACACGTCAGTTGACCAGAGCTGGTTATCTGACAGATGTCAGCAGGTATCGCGTTCATCTGGGGCCATATTGGCATGGAAAAAATTTAGCGTCAATAAGGACAGTGGATGTTCAAAAATTTACTTTTGATCTTTATAAGAAAGGTATTGGGCATCAAACAGTTAAGTTGTGTCTTTCACAAATGAGAAGAATTATGAAAAGGGCAGTAATACTTGACTTATACAGCGGGCCAATACCTTATTTTGAAATGCCAAATTTTGAGAGTGTTAGATACAGGTTTTTATCAGAAAATGAAGCAAAGCGTTTGTTTATAGAGTTAAAAAATACATCTGAATTTTGGTATCAAATAGCATCTCTTTCTTTATACACCGGGATGCGTTCAGGTGAAATTTTCAGTTTAAGAGGAAAAAATGTAAATTTTCATCAAAAAAGTATCATCCTTCATGAGACAAAAAATAAAAAGCAAAGAATTGTGCCTCTTAATGAACAGGCTATGGAAATTGTAAAGGGTAAAGTATCAGGGGGTGAAAATTTGCTGTTTGGTCAGTTAGGCTCACCCAGTAAAAAATATGAAAAAGTTTCCAAAGTTTTTCGTCAAACTGTTGAGAAGAGTGGATTGAATGACGGTATCACGGACAATAGACATCGGGTCGTTTTTCATACCCTTCGACATACATTTGCAAGTTGGCTGGTGCAGAAAGGAACCCCTTTGTTTGTTGTCAGTAGGCTCTTGGGGCATAGCTCAATTAAAGTCACAGAACGGTACGCGCACTTAGCACCTGAGCAAGGACACCACGCTGTAAACATCCTGCCGCAGATATAAACGCCAAAGGCACAAAAACCGGATTCGGTTCATATTTATTTGAAGCATAGACTGTTGCTTCAATGGGTATGAATTGTGTCCGGTCTTTTTTAATGTAAAAAATAAATTATTAACTATGTTCATAGTTCTAAGTGGCATATTTAAACTGTAGTGAGTTATGAAACTTAAGGATACTTTAGGATACTTAATGAAACTTAAGGATATTTAATGAAGTTCAGATGAAATTATCACTCGAATTTCTTTTTATTGCATAAAACATCATTAAATGTATTATTCTTTCATGGAGTCAGAAAGCAGGACAGGTAAACTCGCGTCACTTCGTGGCGTAGTTTACGTCCTGCCCTGCCGGGGGCGAGGCTTATTCGCCTACGGCTCAACGCAAACTGCAAACGGAGAATGTCATGGAAAACAAGCAAAATTCCTCCTTGAAAAATGAAGTTCAATCCCCTGAAACCCTTGTACAGCATGATGAATCTGGAATGTTCACCACATCTTTGATTGTCGCTCAGGCCTTTGGGAAAGACCATAAAAATGTGCTTCAGGCGATTGAGAATCTGGAGTGCTCGCCAGAGTTCCATCGGCTCAATTTTCAGCTCTCGTCCTACACGGCTCAAACCGGCAATGGAACCGTCCGGGAATATCCTGCCCACCAGCTCCCCGTGACGGTTTCGCCTTCCTGGCAATGGGCTTCACGGGGAAGAAGGCGGCGGCATGGAAAGAGAAGTTTTTGGCAGCCTTCAATGCGATGGAGTGCGCCTTAACTAAAAAGGCAGAAATAAAAGACGATTCTGCTGAGCCCTTGAGGGACTATCCTTGCCTGAAGGATTTAGGGATTGGTCCCTGCACAGATGAACAAATTATGGCATTGGAGGACATGATTGTTTTTTGGTGCTACGTTGAAGGATGTTCCCACGATTATGCACTGAAAACGTTGTTAAGCGCGTTACGTCTTCCATCATTAAAGCATCTTCAGCAGGAGTATTTTGTTGAAGCAGTAAATATGGTTTGGAGGTTCACATTTCAACTGACTGACTTTACAAATGTAGCTAAAAATGATGGGGATTACAATGCATTTAAGTCACTTATAAGAATGTCTGGATTTCTTTGTGGGGAACATCCAGAAAGTTTTGAAGACTATGTTTACAGAAGCTGCCAGGCCACCTCTATTGAAAAAGTTGCTCCAAAGGATATGAGAAAATTATTTTTTGCTGCTTTCAGGGGGCTTATTGGGAATTTTCCTGGTCGTTCTACCCAAAAAATAGCAAAAGGCAGTGAAGAAAATGCGTAAAAAAATTAAGCGCACGGCCAGATTAAATGCATATGTGCAGCCCGAGGAATTTACCCGGGTTGTCCAAATGAGTGAGCAAGCCGGATTGTCCATGTCTGAATTTGTTCGCCGTGTCTGTCTGGGGCAAGTAGTGGAGAGCAAGATTGACTCCAGGGCGGTACTGGACCTGCTTAAAATCAATGCCGACCTGGGGAGACTCGGAGGACTGCTGAAGCTGTGGCTCACGGAGCCGGATCAGCATGCCACTGATGTGCGCAAACTGCTCAGAGATATTATGGATGCCAAGGATGCCCTGGTGGCGAAGGTTGATCAACTATGATCAGCAGAAAAGTGGATCGTAAGCAGGAGAATGATAATTATCGGCTTTTAGCCTTCTATGTCGGCGCTGCGGACCACGAGGAAGAGAAGCTGCTGTTTCGCTGGCATGAGGGTTGTGCGAGTGAAGAGTTTGATCTGGCCATACGTGAGGTGGAGGCCGTGCAGGATTTGAACACACGTACAACCAAAGAGAAAACATATCACATGATTGTTTCCTTTCGTCCTGAAGATGAATCCAAGCTGACCGAGGAGGTCTTTAAAGATATTGAGCGCTCTTTTGCTGAGGCGCTTGGGTTTGAAGAGCATCAACGTCATTGCGGTGTGCATAAAAATACCGCAAATGTTCATATGCACGTTGCATATAATATGATTCATCCTGGAAAGTTCACCCGACATGAGCCATACCGAGACTATGACAAGCGAGACCAGGTTTGTCGTGAGTTGGAGAAGAAATACGGTCTGGCCATTGATGTCCAGGAGCAGGAAGCGACAGAGGAAAAGCCGGGACCACGAGCGCCGGTGCGCGGCAATGACAAAGCCCGCACTGTCGAGGCCCATACCGGCCAGCAATCATTTGACAGTTACCTGAAGGAGAGAAAGCAGGTGCTTCTTGAAGAGTTGGGAAAAATTAAATTGTGGCGAGACTTTCATAAGTTGTGCGCTCGGTTTGGTCTCACATTTTCTCTTCGTGGCAATGGCTGTATTTTTAAAGACAAGCATGGCAAGCATGCTGCCAAGGCCAGCAGTGTTGATCGTCAGTTTTCCAAGGCTGCAATGGAGAAACGTCTTGGGCCATTTGAAACCGCTCCGGAGCAAACATTTGAAGAGAAGGAGCGATATATCGCAGCTCCGCTACAAAAGGGCGCTGACCGGGATGGGTTGTATCAAGAGTTCCAGCAGCGGATGGAGGCAAAGAAAATCGCATTGGCCGCTCTGGCAGAAGAGCAAAAAACACGGGAAGCCCAAATTCGAAAAATTTGGGCGGGACATCGGCATCGAGCTGAAACAATGGACGGGCTGATCAAAAAAGACAGGATGGATTTGCTGATAAGCGCCAGTCAGCGTGAGGCCGCAGCGCTGAAGAAATTACAGGGAGAGATGAAAGCCCGGCGGGAGGAAATTCGCAAGCAGGCTCCCTTTTGGAATTGGGCCGATTTTCTCCAGGGCAAAGCGCGTGAGGGCGACGAAATGGCTCTGGCCATCCTGCGATCTCGTGGGGAAGAGGTAAAACCTGAAGGGGAGGCTGACAAGCCACTTAATCCAAAAGCCGAGGCCTTAAAAAAAATGCGCGAATTTTGGAAAGAAGACCGGCGGAAGACGCGAGGACGTTATGATTTGACCAGTGGGGACAAAAAGGGACTCTTGGCATCGTCGCGGATGTATCAAATTATTTCCGAGGACAAGCTTTTGAAGGGGACTTCTGAACTGGATGGGTTCACCTGGACGGTCGATACCAAGGGGACGGTACTGTTCAAGCTGCCCTCCGGTGGGCTTATCCGGGACAGTGGCTCGGAAATTACGTACAGCGTCAGTGATCCTGTGTCCAGAGCCGCCGCGCGTAGGCTAGCCAAGCTGAAGTTTGGGCGTGATGTTCAAGAAGCCGGGAATATGTTTCAGCGGGAGAGTGGGGCAGTGCTGGAGTTTTAAAACAGCTACCTCTCATATGCATGTCCTGTCTCAAGGGTCGACAGGCTTAACGCTTTGCGCTGCAAAGCGATATAGATGTCCTTGGCTGTTCTTAAGTTTTCTTTACGCTGGCGCAAAATATTTTTTTCTTGCACGGAAAGGGGAGCCGAAAGCCTATTACTTAGCCTCGTTGTATGGCTTTTTATAAACTCACGGAAGGCATCAAGCGGAAGCCCGGCTTCACGCTGTTTGCTTGAATAGGTCTCAGTGGCAGCTTTATAAGCGGAGGGATCTTTGACGACATTTAATGCATTATTGGCTTCTTGTAACTGAAGCTGTGCTGCATTTATACTATTAACCTCTTCGGGCGAGTTTGCACGAAGCTCTCTTTCTTGGGTGAGTGATAAGCCCTCTACAGCAAGAAGGAGTAGAAGGTCTTTATCTTTGTTAATCTGCTTCAAAATTAGGAGAAGATGCGTGGCAAATGAAAGGCAATCTATTTTTGGGTGCCTCACAACTCAAATCCTGCATCGAATGATTTTTTTTTAAGAAAAAAGCGTCTCTCCAAGCATCTGAAAAAATCTTGCGAAAGTAAAATTTCTTTCCCTCTAACTTCCTTTGCCCCAGAAAGCGTAGCAATATTATTAAGTTCAGATTCAAGGACTCCCGACTCGTTTAGTTCGAGTATCCTTCTTTTTAAAATTTGAATCTTTTCTTCCGAGAAAAGGCAATTCTTTAGTAGCTCATCCTTGCATTTAAAAAATACAAGAGACATGTCAAAAACATCTCTAGCTCTAAATTCTTCAGCTCTATAGTAAATTTTTTTGGCAATAATCTCTACAGGATCATCAACATAAATATCTTTTCCATTAATATTTTGCAGAGTTGGTATGCAGTTAGTTATTTGTGGTGAATAAATAAAATCAATCTCACCTTGTTGTAGATATATTTTTGTAAAGTTATCCTGTTCAACAAAATCAATTAGTTCGTTTTCAAGTGCATCGTTTACTCGAGGTGAGATGTAGGCAAAAAGCTGTTTATCTCTGAAAAATATGTCTATATCTTTACTCATTCTATGATTGAATTTGTGCATTAAAACTGTCCCACCCCCAAAGCTCCATGAGGTGTGAGAGATATTTGCCTGCTCAATTTGCTCCATTGCGCAGGAAAACAGTTTCTTCCAGATGTCATTGGGCATTGCTAATCTCCAGAAAGTTCTTACCTTGTACTACCTTTGGAAGGCTATAATATGTTGATTTAAGGTCTGAATATGAGATTTTGTTTTCACTCATGAAGCCCAATAAAATTTTTTTTGGTATCTCATTAAAAAAGCAATCTATATGCCCGATCCACTTCCCTGGGATTTCTTTCCCCAAAAGGATATCTAAAAGTTTTTTCTCTGTGATTTCGTTTTTATATGAAACATTACATGATATTAATGCGCATGCTGTGTATTTTTTCTCTTTGAGTTTCATATGCACTCCTTACTTCGAACTATAATCTTTGCTAATCATTTTAGTCAGCATTTTTAAAATATAAGTCAAGGGCTTCACGCACTATATCAACCTCTTTCATCCTCTTTTCAAAGGCGTGCTTGCGCAGCTGCTCTGCCAGGGCGAATGAAAAAACGAAACTCTTTTTTACGGGTTGCATGTTTTCTATGTTTTCATTTTTATGGTTTTCAGTATTGATATTTTGTCGGCTTTCATGTTTTTCAGTTTTGCTGAAAAGTTCATTTGCTCCACCGACCTTTGCTTTACCACGAGTTCCAAGACCAGCCATTCCTAATCCCCTTTACTCTTCGATTTTAGTTAAAAATTCTTTGGCTAATGCCGCATAATCCATAGTGCCGTAGCTGGCAGCTTTGTACGTATATATGTCTTGCCCATTACTTGGAGCCTCTGCAAGGCTAACATTGTCTCTAATTTTGACAGTGAACACCTTATCACCCCATTCTTCAGCCAGAGCTTCGGCAACATCCCGGTTAAGCTTTTTTCGGTGGTCGTAGAACGTCAACGCAAGCCCAACAAGGCCAAGTTTGGGGTTAAGGTTTTCCTGAACCATGCTTACCGTCTCACGGATGAGCTGTAGGCCGGAAAGAGCGTGATACTCTGCCTGAACAGGGACAAGGAGGCCATCAGCTGCCGAAAGTGCATTCACTGTAAGCAAGCCCAATGAAGGCGGACAATCGAGCAGTACAATGTCGAAGTCATACTGAACCCCCTGGAGAGCTTTGCGCAAAAGATTCTCACGGCCCATCTTTGCTGCGAAAGCCATATCTGCCACAGCAAGGTCAATATTTGCGGGCAGCAGCTTAAGACCCGCTTCAATCTCCACCAGGGCGGCAGAAAGGTGGGTGTCCCCATTAAGCACATTGAACGAGGTGAGCTTTTGCTCCTTCGGATTCAACCCAAAGGAATCAGTCAGATTCCCTTGGGCGTCCAGATCCAGCAGCAAAACACGCTTCCCATGATTGCGGGCCAGCATGACACCCAGATTCTGCGTGGTGGTTGTTTTGCCTACGCCACCCTTTTGATTTGCTATCGCGCAAATATACATTTATTGACTCCCTCCTTTACGGTCAATTGCAAAGTCAGTTTTATATAAGGCCATAAAGCTGTCAATAGTGAAAACCATAAAAGAGGAAAAGAGGATGTCTGTTCGTTACGTAGAGTGCCGGAAAGGGAAAAAATGGGAAGTAACTTGGCGTAACCCTTGGACTGGAAAGAGGCACTCCCGAAGGTTTGCTGAAGAAGTTGTAGCCGTGGCTTTTGATTCAGCCCAAGTCGAAATTGCAACAAAAGAAAAAGCGTTACTGCGTAAAGCACGGAAGCCAAAAGCTAATCAAGCACGAATTAAAGTGAAAGATCTGCTGGAAAGTTACTTCCGCCTAGCTGTAGTGTTCCAATAGGTTGTTCACCCTCCCCCAAGTCGGTAAAGCTGGAGTTAACAGACAACAGCAAACCGATCGAGGGAGAAGGTGAACAGCCATAAGAATGCCAAACTGACCGCAAGAGGTCGAGAAGAAATGATACAGCGGATGCGGGACAATCCTGCCGCTACGGTGGCGGCAGGATTTGGAGTAAGCCTGCGAACCGCCAGAAAATGGATGAAGCGATACCGTGAAGGAGGTCTTGCTTCTTTAGCAGACGCCTCTTCCCGGCCTCGACATTGCAGAAATCGGCTGACGGAGCTGGACGTTTCCAGAATTTTTGAGTTGCGGAAAAAGCGACAGACTGGCGACGCAATCGCATTACGCCTTGGCCTGTGCCGCAGCACTGTGTTTCGTGCCTTGCGCAGACTCGGCTGCTCCCGGCTTTCTTCTTTGGAAGAAAAAGAGCCGGTACAGCGTTATCAATGGGCGAAGCCGGGGCAGATGCTTCATCTGGACATCAAGCGTCTCGGCAAGATTGATGGAGTTGGTCATAGGAAGACGGGGACACGGCAAGTCCGTCGGCGTCGACCAGGTTGGGAATATTTACATGTATGTGTGGATGACGCTTCCAGGGCCGCGTATACGGCAGTACTGCCGGATGAAACGGCGGAATCTGCCATAGAGTTTTTGTGGTTTGCCATCGCGTGGTATGCTTCGCACGGCATCAAAGTAGAACGAATTCTGACGGACAATGGCGCTTGCTATAGGTCTTGGAAATTTCGAGACGCTTGCCGTGAGTTTGGGATAATGTAAACCTCCCCAAGTTAGTGCCACCCGAAGGTAGAGACTTTCTGGGGTGAATTGATTTCCAAATACTCAGCCGGAGGAATGTTGCCCAAGGACTCATGGGGCCGTTCTTCGTTGTACTGCTTCAGCCAGTTCGCTGTGATTTCCTTAACTTCCGCGAGGCTGCTGAACAGGTAGAAGTCAAGAACCTCCGTCCGATACGTCCTGTTAAATCGTTCCACATACGAGTTTTGGGTAGGCTTGCCCGGTTGGATGAACTCCAGCTCCACTCCATGCGCCTCAGCCCACTCAGCCATCTGGATCGAGATCAGTTCCGGCCCGTTGTCCATTCTCAGCTTTTCCGGATACCCTCGCCATGCCGCCACCCTGTCCAGAACCCGTAATATCCGGGCTGCGGGGAGGCTGGTGTCTACCTCAATGGCGAGGCATTCCCGGCTGTAATCATCCACCACGTTGAACGTACGGAACCGCTGTCCGCTGGAGAGCGAGTCATGCATGAAGTCCACTGACCAGCAGCAGTTGGCCTGTGGTGGAACGGCCAAGGGCTGTGGGTTACGTGTTGGCAGTCGCTTCTTCCCTTTACGCCGTAGATGCAGCTTCAGTTGACGGTAGATGCGATGAACCCGCTTGTGGTTCCACCGGTATCCCTGTCGCCGCAGCAGGCTGAACAGCTTGCCAAATCCGTATCTGGGATAGCTGTCGGCCAACCGGATAAGCGTCTCGATAACGTCGGTGTCGTCGCGGTGTCGGTGCATAGGCATACAGCGTCCGACTGATGAGCACTATGGCGCATGCCTTACGCACGCTCAGCCCGAACTCATCGCGAGCGTAGTCGACGATCTCCCGCTTCTCGGTTGGCCTCAGAGCTTTTTTGCTATGATGTCCTTCAAGACCTCGTGCTCAAGGCTGAGGTTGGCAAACATGCGCTTGAGCTTGCGGTTCTCCTCCTCAAGCTCCTTGAGGCGTTTGATGTCCGCAGCCTCCATGCCCCCATACTTGGATTTCCATTTGTAGTACGTGGCCTGGCTTACACCGTATTCTCGGCAGACATCGGCTACCGTGCGCCCACCTTCAGCTTCCTTCAGAATCCGAATGATCTGACTTTCCGTGAATCGAGATTTCTGCATTGCCGTCTCCTTGAGGGCAGTTTGCCAGAAATCTCTACCATGCGCTGGTCCTATTTTAGGGGAAGGTTACATTTGCCCGCGAATCTCAAACGAGAATGAGGTGCATCGCATGCCTGCGCCTTCGCCCATGGAGCCCTTTTTGTTGCATTCGTTGTTTAATAAGCCCCTTTTGCGCCAAGTATCACCGGTATCGTTTTGATTAAAATCCACCAGTCTAACCAAACCGACCAGTTGTTAACATAGTAACTGTCCAAGTATACCCGCTCTGTATAGCTTGTATTGTTACGGCCTGATATCTGCCACAAGCCCGTAATGCCAGGACGTACAAGGCAATAATCCTCAAAGGCAGATTTGTACTTTTCAACTTCACTCTCGACTATTGGCCTTGGTCCCACAAGGCTCATTTCTCCTTTAAGGACGTTGAGTAATTGGGGCAACTCGTCAAGGCTATACTTTCGCAAAAATTTACCAACACGCGTGATACGGGGATCGTTTTTAAGTTTATGATCCTTTGCCCATTCTTCACGAAGGCTGGAATCTTCAGCTAGTATTCGTCGCAGTACGCACTCGGAGTCTGGCACCATTGTGCGAAATTTATAAATCAGGATGGTTCGGCCGCCTTGGCCCAACCGCTTCTGGCGGTAGAAGGCGGGACCTGGACTATCAAGCCGTATGATCAATACTAGCAGAAGGCCAAGCGGTATTAGAACTACTGAGCCAAGAGTGCAACCTATCAGGTCAAGGGTACGCTTAAAGTAAATCCGCCATTTATCGCGCAGTTTTTGTTGCAGAACAAGGCCACCTACTTTGCCCAGGTCGCAGGGGGTAAGCCATGCGCGCAGCAACGAGCTATAAAAAGTAGGCACGAACAACACCCGTCGAAAATGGCGGCTAATTTCAACTGCACAGGACCCCTGTGTTCTTGCGCCCAAGGACATGCTGAGCAAGGGTAAGGCGTTTGGATGCTTTCTCTTTATGGCTGCAATTGAGTGACGCAAGGTTTCAATGTCTGATGCTATTGGATAAATTGCAGTAGGGTGCAGGTTGAAGCCTGGGTTATTAGAAAAATAGTCAAACATATTTTGGCCTTGTCCATCTTTATCCAGTATTACAAGAGGCGTGGCCCACCACTTGGCACGGGAAAAGATCCGGCGGCATAGCCAGCGCATTAATGGTAGGGTAATGATGGTCAAGCCCCACCCGCCAATTATGGTCAAACGGGAAAAAAGATCCCCTGTCTTGGTCAAAAATAGCACCGCTAAAATGATGGCATAAACAGAGGTGGCCAGAGTAAACAGCGCTTTAAGTTCCAAGTGGGGTGGCAGGTCAACTGTGTGATACAATCCGAGGGTTGCAGCGAAGAATGGCCCCAAGAGCAATAGGACCAGAGTGCACTGGGATAAAGTGAGGTCAATTCCACCCCAAATGTGACGAAAGGAAAGCATAGTTATCGCAGTGCCCAAAAGAGCAATCAAATCAAAAATACACAGCAGAAAAGGTCGTGGAGGGATATTCAGCCTGCACAGGATTCGGATAAAAATAGGATTTTTCATATGGCAACTGATTGACGCGGACGGGCCGCGGTGGCTTAGCTGGGTTAATTTGTTGACAGTTTTTTTGAGTAACCGACTAAATTTGATTACTGCAGGCCAACGCGCGTATGCTTATTTCCATCTTTATCCACCCGTTGATTGCTTGGATAAAGTAAATTTAACCATACTGGAAAAAGTCGGGCCAGGGAGAAGCATTCTGCTCTTTTTCTGAGACGGTCACGCTCTTTTTCTAATGCCTCATGGAGCAGGTAATGCTCTATGCCCTCAGCCAGCTTAACTGCATCGGGGGGAGTCAAAATTCCGTAGCGGCCAGAGTCCAAAATTTCTGACGGGCCACTGGGGCAATCCACCGCCACAACAGGTACACCAAGAGCCAAGGCCTCGACCAAGACTAGCGGCAAACCTTCAAAATGGGAGGATTGAGCTAATACACGCCCACATGACATGACAGGATATGGGTTTAAAAATCCAGGCAGTAAAACATACTCACTTGTGCCTAGCTCTGCAGCCTTTGCTTCAAGCAGCTCACGTTCGCTTCCTTCCCCTACAATGCAACAGCCAACTTCAAATCCTCGTTGCAGTAATAGTGCGTGTGCATCGAGAAGCAGAGAGAAGTTTTTTTGCCATTCTAACCGTCCGACTCCAATGATTGTTGGAAATTTATTTATAAAAGATTCGACATTCTTTGGCAGAGGAGATTTAGAAGCAGTCCGAATGGCATCAAGGTCGATTGGATTGTGTATGCGTATAAATTTTTCTTTGAGACAAGGGAATAATTGTTGACTTGAGCGCACAATGCCATCGCTCACGCATACTACTGTCTTGCATCTGGATGCCGCCCAACCGAACAAAATGCGATACAAGCGTTTATAAATATTACCGCGCTGTTCAAGGTAGCCAGACAAGTCTTTATGTAACCAGCCAATGGCTCGCCCAGGAGCAAAAAGTCCGGCTATAAAAAGGCTTTGTAACTCAAGGCTGCCAATAACAGTATTACTCATGCGTGTAATATCTTTGACACGTAACAAGTGATACAACATCTTACATGTCCCACCGCTTGACGGCATAGAAATGCTGACCCCATGAGGCAAGTGTTTATATAGCTCTGGTAGATAGCGCAAACAAACGATGACAACACTATGTTCTTTTTTTGCCAATTGTGCTGCTAATAGTAGAGCCATCTTTTCTCCGCCACCACCAACACTGTGCATGATAATGCAACATGATTTATTCACTATTTTTTCAAGCTTGCTATAATTTATTGCTGTCCCAAAGAAAAAGCATAAAGGCAAAAGCAGAAGTGTATTACGAAAATCATACAACCCTAAAAGGGCTGTAAAAGCCATAACACTCCAAGCCAAAAAGGCTGGGGCTGTAAATTCGAGGCAGGGATTATTGGAAACAAGGTTTCGCAAAAAAAACAATCGTCGTCCGAGCATAAAGAAAAGCAGTGCAACCCCTACTGCGAAAGGGATGCCGTAGCGTGCTGTGAAGGCCAATATGGCTGACATCTCACCAACATTTGTTTTTTTCCAATGAACAAGCTCACGGTCGTTCAGGTGCTTTTGGTATTCTTCTCCAGTGTAGAGATAGGGGAGATACCAGCTTCTTCCAGTTCCCCAAAAGGGGTGCTCTGCAATCACAGCTAAGCTGCCTCTAAATACTACAGCTCGCGGGTTTCCACTGGCAGCATACCCTTCAGTAATACGCTTAAATAAATTGGTATTCCCTTGAGGTATGCAATTTAAAGCAGAAGCGAAAACTATTACCCCAATGACAGCAAAGAGAAGATTTTTCTTCAGTTGTACAGCGCGATACATGAAAATCCAGACAAGTATTGCCACTATAACCAAGATTTGACCAGTTGTAGATCGGCAAGCTGCCATCATAAGGCATGAGCAAATAAAAACAATCCAGGAAATTATTTTCAATGGCTTTGATTTTTTTTGGCGCCCTACAGCCAGTAGGCCCACTGAAAGTGGGACAAACACCACTCCAACATGTGATGCAAAGATGGAAGCTTCTTCAAAAATACCATTGATTCTTGCTGCAGCCAGGACGTAGGCACCATCTTTATATAAATCATGTACTGCATCTTTCCATCGTGCTTCAAAGATTGAAGCTATAGATTTCAACAATGGATGAAGTGTGTTAATGATGCTTTGTATAAATGGATTTTCAGGAAGGGCATAAAGGTGGTACTCATGCCCCAACGGTGCCCTTAGATAAACAAAGGTGGCCTGGAGACAAAAGATTATAAATATGAATAAAAAAAGTGTGATAACACCATATAAAACTGCACGCTGGGATTGTTCGGTCTGGGTTATTACCACTCCCAGGAGTGCAAAGAGCGCTAAAAACGGTAGTTGAGCACAAAGCTTAATCAGATCAAAAAACACTGATTTTGCAATGACTTCTTGCCCAAAATAGTACGCACTATGCCAACTAGTAACTACCTGTATCAGCAGAAAAATGCTTAGCCAAGGTAAGGCGGGTCGAAAAAGATTGTACGCTCCGCGTATGGACCACCACCCAGAGTGATAGCCCCAGGCCATAAAAGGCACGAGTAGCCATATGAACAGGTGTTGTAAGTAGTAGTTGGGGAGGTTGGTGATCCAAACTTGCCACGCAGCACACGGGAAAAGAAAAAATGTTACGATAGAACGTATCGTCATAAGATATTTCTCTTTATGAAGTATAGCGCAACCTTGGTATATCCAACTATGGAAAATATCAGTTGCTTAACTGAATGAGTATTTCGCAGTAGGGCAGTTAAAAATAGCCGTGAGGGATAATATACCCCATGCAAAAAGCAAAGCTTGCGATATAATGTGGCTTTTTGTTTTGACAAGTTGTGGCAGTCAAGAAATTTTTTGAGATCATCAAGCGCTAGAAAAATTTCTTTTCGCTGTTCCAGGTTTGTACTTAGACTGATATCTTTACGAATATATGTGTATAAAGGTTCAGGGACACATCCAATAATTGGGTGGAGACTAAAAAGTTTTACAGAAAAAGCCATATCTTCCCCAATGCGACAATTTATAAATGATAATCCGTTGTCTACCAAAAAAGAACGTTTATAAATTTTATTGAAGACTGAATATAACAGTATTTTTTGTTCCAGAAGAGCTTCTGGGCTTTCTTCTTTAGGTGGAAGCACAACTTTATTTTTTATCCTATCTGTGATTGTAATACCACAGATTGCTACATCAGCCTGGCGCTCATCGATGCGCTGTAGCAGTTGTTCAAACATCTGAGGGCAAAGCTGGTCATCCACATCAACAAAGGCAACATATCTCCCTTTTGAAGCGGCGATGCCTGTGTTGCGCGCGGCTCCGGGGCCAAGGTTTTTCGGGAGGCGTAAAACTTGTACCAGAGAAGGAAAGCGTTGATGCCACGCAGAGCACCGCTCGTGTGTTTCATCACTTGAAGCATCGTCCACAAAAATGATTTCATCTGGGGGAGTGTTTTGCTCCAGCAGCCCTTTGACACAAGGGGTGATCCACTCCACCGCATTATATACAGGAACAATGACAGAAAGCAGAGGGACGGATTCGCGGACACTCATCATTCACCAGCATTTGCTTTATTAATCGACCCACCAGAACACTTTGAAAATATACATGGGTAAGTTCGTATCACCTGGATCAAAACAATCAAAAAAATACAACCCTCCGCAATGATTGGCAGAGAAATCGCCCCAACTAACCCGTATCGATCAGCAAGAAAAAGAGCGCAAGGTACGCTGATTAAGGCTGCTGCTACTTGAGCCAGCGTTAGCGTTGCTTCTTTTCCATGCGGTACTAAAATTTGAGGGCCAAGAATCATATTCAAGCTCAGTAATGGTACAACCATCGACAGAGCTTTTAACACCCAGACTGATGCAACATACGATTCGCCGAGAGCGATTCGCATGACCTCGGGCGCCAACACATAAAGTCCTACTCCAGCGCAGGTGCTAAGTAATAGACAGGCCCCGAGGGCCAGCTGCTGTATGCGGATTCGAGTATTACGATCGTCGTGCAGTGCACAAATTTCAGCAAATAGCGTTTGTGTGAGCGGATTACTCAAGCTCACTATTGCTCGAACTATTTTGTCCGCAGCAAGAAAAAATCCCATATCCCTTGCTGGCAGGATGCCCCCCAGCGCGAGATACGCCACACTTCCATAAAGTTGTCCGGCAATGCCTCCCCCAAAAAAAATCCGAGTTTGCCACAAAAGCGTGGATGCGGCTTTAATCGAAGTTTTTTGATAATACTGCCGACATATGCCAATGGTCAGCCAAAGATAGGCCCCACCTTTGCACAGGGCAAGAAGCGCCAAGTACCTTTCCCCGTCTTGAGGTTCGTGAACCAAAGCAAATGTCATAATCAACAATGCAGCACTGCTACCAACATCCCATAGTGCTAACCTGCGAATACTGCCATCACCCAATCCTTGGAGAAACCAAAGAGGATTTGCTCCGCGCGCTACTCCCGCGCCAATGGCCCAGAAGAACATATTGGGGGACTCTTTCGCGTGGGGAATTATTGGAAAAAGGAGGCAAGAAAGACTTATGACCAACATGGCAAGCAGAAATTTTGCAAGAAGTCCGTTGCTCCAAGCCACTGAAAGCCGTTCAGCATCATTCCTGTGAGATGCTATTTCTCGCACTCCCCCCAGCAAAAATCCCCAGTCAAGTACAAAGCCCACTATGATTGGAACAACACTCCAATACATAATCATGCCAAAGGCATCTGCTTTCAAAATCCGAGCTAGATAGGGGAGCGCGAGTAGTGGCAAAAAAATTTGTGCCGCCTGTATGCAGCCAAAAGAAAGAACTGCGCTTACAATTCTGCGTCGCCCTTTCCACCCAAATGACATGATTTTCATCGAGCTATATTGGTTGCAAGGTTTTGATAAATCGCATCATAGTTTTGTCTTACAATATCGATGCGATGGTTTTGTTCGACATAGTGGCGACCCGCCGCGCCCATCTGGTGCCGAAGTTCAGGGTCGTTAATCAAAATACGTATGTAGTGCTCCATTTCTGGGGCATTTTTAGCCACAAATCCATTGACACCATGCTGAACTACAGCCCGGTTGGGAGGAATGTCGGACACTACGACAGGCTTGCGTAACGACATTGCCTCAAGTAACGCATAAGAAAGACCATCCCACTGTGTTGGATGTACGAAAATATCCATGCTTGCCACGCAGTTCAGGGCGATTTTATTGTCAACCCAGCCCGTGCGTTTAACAAAAGCGGGGAGATCGCGTGAATCTGCTTTGGCTCCAACCCAAACCCAGCTGGCTTCATATTGTAAACTTGTTGCAGCATGAACAAACCAATCGAGTCCGTGCTGGTTCGTCAGCCTGCCACAAGTTCCTACTTGGATCTTGTTCGTTTCAGATTTTGGCGTACGTGTATCACTAATGGCATCGATCATTACAAGATCAATAGCATTGTGGGCTAAAAAAACCTTCTGCTCATCGCCCGACAGGCGTAGTGCCAACAGATATTCTTCATCGCCACAAGCCGCAATGGCAGTGCCTATTTTTGCTAGTCCCCACTCGATAGATCTAATGCCAGTTCGCGCAATTGCCCCAATGTCTGAGCGCAAAAAGGCGTAGGCATGTGGTGTGTACAGGGATGGAACTCCTGCGAGCCTAGAAGCGATTCTGCCAAAGACTCCTGCAATAGATGAATGGCAGTGTACCACATGGGGATTATTTTCAGAAATTATTTTTTTTAGTGATATAAGAGTAAATAAAATATGTGCTGGATTTGCTGACAAGTTCATATTTAGAGGGATAAAGTTAACATGATCTTGGAAATTGTCTCGAAAATTTTTTACTGTCTCGTTGCGGTTACTGTAAACTATAGTGTGCTGATAATTCTTTGTTAAACTTTTTGTTAAGAGTGAAAGAGCGGTAAGACAGCCACCGCCAAAAGATTCAACTATGTGTAGTATTCTACATTGCTCGGAGCTCACGCTGTACAACCCCTCTCGTCAGTGCTCGGCTGAAAGTCGCAGGTACTTGAAGCTACCCCTGCTAAACTAAGCATTTCAGATTGTTCAATGAAGGAACAAAGATTTAATGTAGTAAGCTTCTAAAAATTCTTTTGACTTTATATCTTATCACGTGGAGTCTCATAACTTCAAGACTTATTGTAAAACAAAGTTGAATCGTATGAATCAGCTGTTAGGTAATCCCCCCAGAAAAAAGTAGCGTTTAAAAGTAGAATTTCCGAGAATAGAGCAACCGGAGATTTTGCATGAAAACGTCCCGATTTAAACCGCGCAGGCGTCTAAAACGCGAAAAGCCGGAACCGCTTGCCGTACCGAAGGCCATAAATCAAGTATGGTCAATGGACTTTATGCACGATCAGTTGCAAAACGGTCGCTGTATACGCCTGTTGAACGTTATTGACGACTTTAACAGAGAAGGGCTTGGCATTGAGATCGACTTTTCACTTCCCTATGCTTATGGCCGGGCGCGCATGAGGTATCGCACGGCCATGTTTACAGGACGGTTTTCATCAGCTGTGGGGACAATGCGGCTGGCATCAAAGCCCCATGATGTCCCCTGTCCGTTGCCTCCTGACCCTCTATCTCCAGAGTTCCATGAATAAAATGGGCCACTACCCCACCCGCCTTTCCAGCCAATGGCATGCCCACCAAATGTTCCAGTTATATTTCGTATTGCATCTCCCTGCTGGATGCCGAGCGCTGCGCTATTGCCACCTTGGCCACGCAAAAAAAGCCCCCTTAAGTCAGGCACGGCCGGCCCCACCAAAGCAAACAGTTCTGGGTAAACTGCTGCGTTAATGGATTGTCCATTACATTCAAGCCAGTTATAGCTTCCGTCCGTATTTTGAAAATCGGCCGGATTTTGACCAACCGGCCAAGGTAAAATAAAGCCGACAGGTACACCCCCGACCGATTTTGCTTCTACTGCTACGGTTGTAGGATCAAAGCTGGTCGCGTCGGCCCCGCTGACTGGCGTCGGCAGTGTTGCAAGCAGAGGGAAAATCAGAAGACAAATAGTGAAAAATGAGCGAAGCCGTTGTAACATAGAAATTTCTCCTGGAGAAATGGGCTGGCCGCTCTGGCCAGCCCTTGTAGCATTCTCTAGTTGACGCCGAACACCTTCCAGGTCACGCCCACGGCCTGTTCAATCAGGTAGAGCTTTTCAAGAAGTGCCGCCTCATCTTTGCCCGTTGCTTCCGCTGCCGGGGATTTCAAACCGGAAAAGCTCATTGAAGAGTTCAGCTTGAAAGTCCAAGATAACGCATCGTCACGTTCAATTGTGAGCTTCAGTTTGGTGATCGAAAGCCCTGACGCAAGCCCTGCATCCGCGCTGGCTCTATCATTTTTGACAACAATCTGTACGTCCCCATCGTCATTGGTTCCGGCAAGGGTGATATGGCCAGCTTCAGAAAGCTGATAGGTAAAGTCATTGTGGGCAATCTGGAGGGATTCATTGTAAAGGCCGCGCAGTATAGCTTGCACGTCGGCCGAGGCTTCCGGCTGCTGAAGCTCCACGCCAAAAGTATTGGTCATGAGTTCTTCAAAGCTGGCCAAAAGCCCCTTGGCAGAGCAACTGACAAGCAATAAGCCAGAATGCATGTTCAGGGCCACGTCAACCAGGGCGGGGGACGGTTCAATATTTGGAAGCATCCGAAGTTTAACCAGTCCCTTCAGTTCTGCCTTTCGCTTTCGGCTGATGAACTTTTGTTCAGGGGTGCTCTCTTTTTCATTTTTCAGAGCTTCCGCGTATAGTTTTTTCAAGGCAGCCCCAGGGATGCTCCTTTTATCGCGTCGGAAAGTGAAACAAAGCCATTCCCCTTTTTCTGGAACTGACAGCGCCCAGGCCGTATCAAGCATGTCATCGATATTAGTCCAGCCCACAGCTATTTCTTCGGTTGTGAGGTCGTCAATGGGCCGAAAGGCATGGCGTTTCAGCTTGTCGGCTGTAACAGCAGCCGGATCATTGATGCGGTATACGGTCAGGTCAGTGCTTGTGCGCAAAAAGGCCATGGTAGTCTCCTGGAGGATGTTTATTTTTTGGTGAAATTCGGCTTGCCATCCTTCTCGAAGAAGGACGCTTTGCAGGCGGGATAACCTGAACAATTAAAGACGCTGAATACCTTTCGAGTTCGTTTGCTGATCCCCTTGAATGGGCGCAGCGGCTTACCACAATCCGGGCAGTTGAAACCAGAATCCTTGGGTTCTTCCCGTGCTGTCGGTTTGCCGGCCTGGTTATTGAAAGTGCTTTCGCAGTTCGGGCACTTAAAGAAATCATATGTTCCCGCGCCGTTTTTCTTTTTCCCCTTTAAGTGCTGAAGGGCTATACCGCATTTTTCGCATTTGAAATTCGTCTGCTCAGGGCCGCGCTTTTGTGCGCCAGGGCGTCCATGAACGTCAGGGAAAAAAACTGGCTTCCCATCAGGGTGCAGATCCTTTCGGAAGCAACTCCAGTATGGGCCTGTTTCACTTTGGCGCTTCTGGAGAGGCTTGCTGCAGGTGGAGCAGGGAAACACCGGGCCATCAGCTCTGATAGATGTCTGTCCGGAAAGTAAAGGCTCAAGCAACCTGGGCAGCGCTTGGAGCTGGTCCGCCATGAAGGCCTCCAGGGAATCTTTGCCTTCAGCAATGCTCTGAAGACGGCTTTCCCATTTGGCCGTGGTGACTGGATCTTTGAGCCCCTGTGGGGTGAGGTCAACGACCTGGCCGGCCAGGCGTGTGGAAACCAACGCTTTGCCCTGTGGGGTGAGATAGCCGCGCTTTTTAAGGGTCTCCAGGATGCCGGCACGGGTTGCTTCCGTACCTATCCCCTCATTTTCGCGCAGCGTAGCTTTGGCGGCTGCATCTTCAACAAACCTATGGATATTGGCCATGGCCTCAATAAGGCTACCTTCGGTGAAACGAGGGGGCGGGGTCGTTTTCTTTTTTTGAATGTCCACAACAACACAAGTCACGGTATCGCCCTGAGACACCGAAGGAAGGGACTGTTCTTTTTCCTGCTGTCCGTCTTCCTCATCCTCATGCGTCACGCTCGTCCAACCATGCTCCGTTATGTGCCGGCCAGTGGCTTCCCAGAGTGTATCCGCTGCCTTGACTTGAATTTTCTGGAAAACAAATTTCATGGCGGGATAGAACTGGAGGATATAGGCCGTGGCAATCATTTCATACACGGCCAACTCTTCAGCGGAGAGGGGGCCGGGAAGATCTCCTGTTGGAATGATCGCGTGGTGGGCTGTGACCTTTGCCGTGTTCCAAGCACTGGATTTCATCTGTGGGTCGGCACCATGTGCGGCCTTTTCCAAGTTCGGCTGGCAAGCCAGGGCCGACAGGATACGCCCCGCATCGTCCCATTGCTCAACCGGCAGATATGAGCAGTCTGAGCGTGGATAGGTAGTCAGCTTTTTTTCATAAAGACGCTGTGCTACATCAAGCACTTGTTGAGCGGTCATGCCCCATCGGGCTGATGCCGCTTTTTGAAGACTGGAGAGGCAATACGGCAGGGGAGGAGCTTTCTGTTTATTCTCTTTGACAACTGAAGCTACATCGCCTTGCTTGTCGCGTACTGCCTTGATAATCGATTCAGCGGCAACCAAGTCAATAAGGCGGCCTTGTGCGTCAAGGCCCGTTTGGAGTTCCCCTGGGACAAATTTCGCCGTGAACTGACCGGAAGGATGATCGAAGTGTCCTTGAAGGACCATATAGTCTTGGGCTTTGAAGGCGGAAATTTCCCGATCACGGGTAACAACGAGGTTCAGCACTGGCGTCTGAACCCGCCCGAGAGAAAGCGTGGCGGAAATACCGGCGTCCCTGCCCATATTTGTCAAAGCACGGGTAGCATTCAGGCCAATGAGCCAGTCAGCTTGGGAGCGGGCGCGGGCAGCGTCACGCAGCGGAGCATACCGAGTATTGCTGGTCAGGCTGTTCAAGGCCTTGGCCACAGAACGAGCATCAAGGGAGGCCAGCCAAATGCGCTCTACCGGCCCGTGATAACCAAAATGCTCCAGTACCTCATCCACAAGAAGTTGTCCCTCGCGGTCTGGGTCGCCAGCGTGGACGATAGACGCGGCCTGGCGGAGAAGATCACCAATGATTTTTATCTGGATGATGCAGCTTTCCCGAGGCTTCATTTTCCAAGTGGGCGGTATGATCGGGACAATGCTCCAATTGCTCCACGTTGGATCATAGTCGTCAGGGTTATAAAGTTCGAAAAGGTGTCCAAAGCACCAAGTTACAATGTCCGAGCCGCAGGTGATATAGCCATTGTTTTTGGCGCTGATGCCCAGAGATTCGGCAATGGCTCTGCCGAGGGATGGCTTTTCCGCAATGTAAAGTCGCATGGTTATTCCTTGCAGTCTGTGGAATTACTTAAAATCAACCGTTCCATCACGGGCTACAGAACCCCTGGCCAGACGTGGCTTGAAATGGCCGCTCACGATGGTGGCAAGCATGCCGAATAGAAACATGAAAGCCGCACCACAAATAAATGGGATTAACGTATCTTCGAACGTCACAGTTTTTACTCCTTGGGTAACACGATTCTAATTGCCGGCGCAGCTGGTTTCCCTGGTTGGCCAGAAAAGTAACCTGCTGAATTTTCAAGTATGGGCAAATTTGCCCCGTAGCACGATTTTTATTCAGACATAATTCTTCGCAGGTGCCCCAGAACTGCTGCCGCATAATTGCGGCCACGCTCCGGATTGCGATGGAGCGGCGTGTGGTAGTACGCGACGGCCCGCCAGTTCAGTCCGTGGCGTCTGATTTCCTGAGCCAAAATCCAGACGCCGATTTCGACATTGGCACGGGGGTCAAGCACCACTTCCAAGGGAAAACGGTATTTCTTAATCCAGTAGACATTGACCTGCATGATCCCAACATCGAAAGAGCGGCCAGCCTGAAAAGCGGCCCTGGCGACAGCCAAGGCCTCTTCACGTGATTTAGGCCGGACATCTCTGCCGGATATATTGATTATCCAGGGGTGCAGGCCGCTTTCCTGACGTGCGATCGCAAGAGCCAATACCTTGGGAACCCCATATTTTGCGCATGGAGTGTCAAAAAGTGGAGCCATGGCAATCTGGCGTTCTTTGACACCCGCAGCCAAAATAACAGAGGGAAGCAGCAACAAGCCAAAACAAACAATTATCCGGCAGAGATGACACATTATATTTCCAATCCTTCGTCCTGTATTTTTTGGACTTTTTTTGTTCTGGATCGGGCTTTTTGGAGGATGTCGAGATCCTGAGGGGCTTCCAGGCCCGCAGGGGCAAGAGGCTTCGCCTGATACAGAGGACGCGAGAAATCTATCTGCTGTCGCAGGGCGTTGAGCCCATGCAGGACATGCAGGTCGTTCCAGTCCTTCATCTTGCCGGCAGCTTCTTCTTTGCTGAACTGAGGGGCATAAACACTGCCGCCCACAGCCTCAGCCGCCAGCTTGGCCTTATTGATGCCGGGGTTGTATTGGTTGGTGGCGTCATTGTCCGCCATTATCGCAATGGGCTGTTCAGGTAATTTTTCGTGCAGCTCTTTGGCAACATGGAGCAAGTTTCCTGCGTCGAAGGCGCACACCACCGGCTGACCGGTGGCCATATGGATACTGGCGGCAGTCGCATACCCTTCGGCAATGAGGATCGGACCTTTGCCAAATTGCTTTTCCGGATCTATGACGTGGAACGAACCTGTTTTTTGGCTGCCACGCTCGAAAAGTTTGGCATCGGCAGTTATGGTCTGAAGAGTGCGAATGATACCGCTCGCATCACGCCCCGGAATCAGCAGATTGCCCTTGTCGTCCACCTTGATGCCGAAAGCGGGAACACCCTTGGCCTGGAGATAGGCTTCATTGCCGGTGGCCCAGGCGGGAGTATTTTTCCATATGGCGTAGCAGCGCTTTGCCGCCCGGTCATACTCTTCCTGACGTTTTTCTTGATCAGCTTTGCGCTTGGCCAAAGCCTCCTCACGCAGCCTGGCAATATCTTTCTGATCAAGCTTGTGGCCGCTGTACTTCCAGTTGGCGGTTTCGCCGGTGACGTGGTTCTGGAACCAACCGGCCGGGCGGCCGTCAAGGTTTCCCCTGTACGCGCCGTCACGCGCATGAGGTCGGTCAATGAGCGGGACGCGGTGTAACTGCCCGTCCATAATCGGGAGTTCCCCCTTCAGATCCAAGCCGGCATCGCGGAGCCGTTCCGCAAACTCGGCTTCAGGGGCAATCGCCGGGTAGGGCGGCTGCATTTTATTTTTTTCGGGAATCCAACGAGAAAGTTTTTCAAGGTCGCTTCCTTCAGGCGCGTACCAGCTTTTTTCTCTGCCATCCCACTTGGCGCCGAGTTGTTTGGCCTGGTTCTTTTCTTTGAACGGAACCATGAGGAAGATTTTTTCCGTGGCCGGATTGGCCGGAAGCTTCATGGCCTTGATGTTTTCTTTCTGTTGCGCTGCTTCCTGCTTGACGCCTTGTTCCTGAGTCAACTCCTTCTTCATTTCCAACCCCAGAACGTACTCCTTGATTTGTTCCGCGTCTCGGCAGGCCCGGACGATTTCATACGGGTCATTTTCCAGAGCTTTGATCCAGGAGCCCACATACGCTGCGTGTTGCTCCGGATCGTGCGGAATGCCGATGTCCTGGCCGAGCATCCAGGAGACGATTTCCGCCCGGAGTTCTTCCTGGGCGTACAGCTCGGATCCGAAGGGGCCGTTCTCTCGGTCCAGGCGTGTGGAGTGGCGCGTCCAGTGTCCCAATTCGTGCAAGGCTGTGCCATAGTACAGGCCGGGATTTTCGAAGTTTTCACGCGGAGGCAGGTGGATGGAGTCGGTCGAGTAGCGGTAAAAGGCTTGGTTGCTCTGGTCGTGATTGATGTTTGCGCCGGAAGCGGAGAGGATCTTTTCCGCTTTTTCCACGGGCTCCCATTCAAAGGCCTTGTCCGTAAGCTCCAACGGCGGCATCCCTTCGATCTGTTGTCCATTGAAAACATAGGCGAAGCGTATAAGCGGCTTGTCCAGTTCCACGGTCTGCTTTTGGGGTTTGCCGCCTTCGTCAAGTACAGGTTTGCCATCCTCGCCAACGCGATCCCGTTCTTCGGAAAACTGGTAATAGACCACGGGGGTGGCTTTGCTGCCGGTGATGATCCGAAGATCATTTTCGTTTGCCTGGCGCAGGGTCATCCAGCGAGGATCGTCGAAGCCGGAAAGAGCCAGGTGAACCCGGTTCATACCCCGATACACGGTGCCGGAAGCAGGATTATGCGGAGCCATGATGGTTTTGCCCGGATGCCAAGGCCGCTGCCAAGGGGCTGTCCCCGCCCTCAGGTGTTCAATGATTTTTTCAGCGAACTCCTCATGAAAAGGGCGGCGCTTGGGCTTAGAGGGGGTCTGCTGCTTATTTCCCTTCATAAATGACCTCCCCTTCAGCATTGATGGACAGTTCGATGTCGTCCATCATATCCACAAGAACAATGGCGTCTTCGGTAAACGCTCCCATGTAGTCGGCCACTTCGGGATCGACGGGGATACCAATGCCCGGATTGCCCGAAGCCTGTTGGGATATGACATTGGCCGTCGCCATCAACTCTTCAGTTGTCATAATCTTGCTCCTGAGAATTAACTGTGAGTATGGGTTGTATTTTGAGTAAGCTGGCGGCTGGTACAAAGCTGAAATAGCGGCCGTCAAAGCTCCAGCTCACTGGTGCAAGGACTAGAACCTGTTCAGGAGGAATGATTCCTGACTCCAGTAGTGAAATGATGCTGCGCCCATGCCGGTCCTGAGTCTGTCGGGCGCTGTGCGGTTGTGGAGTTCCGTTGATTGTGATTCCTTCAGATCCAACGCAGATATTGTCCCCCTCAATGCCCACCAGAAATTTGAGTAACTGCCTGGAGCCGTCAGGACACAGGCCGTCTCCTGTGTAGCCTCGGCTCTTGCCCAGATCGCCCCAGAAGGCAGGAGGGCAGAGCGCCACGATGTCGCCTCGCTGCGCAGGGCTATCCACAATGCGGTAAAGACCAAGGGGCATGGACGGCGTAAGGTTGATCCTGAACCCGACAAACCAGGCTCCTGCAATCGAAGTCCCCAGGCTAATGATTGTCAGAATCAGAAATGGCCAGCGCTGCATCGTAAATCTCTTCTTCAGGAGTAGAGGGTTTCGGTGTCTCGGACGCCTGCTTTTTCGGAAGGATTACATCAACATCTCCATGCAGCCGGTCTGTGGCCGGCGCAGGGATTTTGGCCCGTTGGGCAAACACAGGATCACGGAAATACAGAATCTGCTTGCCATACACAGGTGCGAACCCCGCTGTAAAAATGAGCATGTCACCAGCCTCCAGAATTTTTTCATCGGCGTCAGTGATAATGCCGGGCAGACGCATGCACTCATCGGGAGTCAGCAACGGGCGGGCGATTTCCTGGACACTTACGCTGGCATTTTTCAAATGCCCGGAGCGCGAACCAGATAGTGATGTTTTGTGTTCTATGACCGTAGTTTTGCCGGTCATGTCCGAAAGGATTTGGGCTGTTTCCATTTTGTTCGGCGCATAGGCAATGCGAACATGGCAGTTGGACAAAATGGCCTCTTCCTTGGAGTAGGCCTTTTGCAATTGAGATATATCCTGGACGATCAGGTAGGCTTTGATTCCGTAACCCGCCATATATGCCAGGGCGCGTTCGAGGATCGCCAGGTTCCCCAGGCTGGTAAATTCGTCCAGCATCAACAGCAAACGATGTTTGAAAAGGGAAATGGAGCGCCCGCCTTCAAAATCCATTTTTTCAGTGAGCCTGCACAAGATGACGTTGAAAATCAGGCGAGTGAGCGGGCGCAGGCGGTCAATGTCCGCCGGGCTGACAACAAAATACAGAGCCACCGGAACGTTGTGGTCCATGAGGTCTTCAATCTGGAAGTCACAATGACTCGTGGCATAAGCGACAGTGGGATCTTTGTAGATGGACAGATTGACGCCAGCGGTGCTTAAAACACCGGAGCGTTCTTTATCGGCCTTGTTGAGCATCTCTTTGGCCGAGGACGCGATATTAGTATGAACTTCATTGGCGAAGCGGGATTTTCCCTTCAGGACAGCGGCATGATCAAATTCGATCATCTCCACCAAAAGTTCTTCGGTATTTTTATCCGGGTCACTCAGCATCAAAGCGAAATCATACATGGTGGCTGTTCTACCCTTTTCTTGATGGACAATCAGGCAATGCAGAACTGCCGCCGTGAAAAAGGCAAATGCAGCTTTTTCAAAATATTCCTTGAGGCCTTCACCTTGTGGGTCAAGAATAATGGTGGCCACGGCCTGGGCATCCTGGACAGCTTCGTCTTGATAAAGACGAATTGTTTCAAGGGGATTAAACCGGGCTGTTTGAGTCACATCCTTTGGGTCGAATCTCAGAATTTTATGCCCTAGGCTCTTTCGCCAACCCGAGGTGAGGGCATAGTTTTCACCCTTGATGTCCAAGATAAGGACGCTTTCCAGCCAACTCAGAAGTGTCGGCAGCACAAGGCCGACCCCCTTACCGGAGCGCGTGGGAGCAAAGGCCAGAATATGGTGCGGGCCGTTGTGGCGCAGGTAAAGTTGTGTCTGGAAAGGGTGAAGCCCCTTAAAGAGCCGTTTGGCTGCCTCCTTGCCGGAAAATCGTTTAATCCAGCCTCCTACATAAACGCCCTTGCCGCCGAGGAAGCCCATTTGTTTTATTTCCTCTTCCTGCGCCCACTGCGCGCTGCCATGAATATTCTGCGTGCCTTTGGGACGGCGGCTGAAGGTGAACAAAAAACCGAGAATGACCATTTGCGGGAAGATGAAGACCATAAGCCCTTCAGAAATCGCTTGATCCATAGCAGCGCTGGAAGGCACTTGCCGCCACCAGGACAGCCATTTCCAGGGAGCATAGAAATGCCCCCAAAGCGGTTTCCCAAGAGCAGAGTGGAAGTTATAGGCCTCTGCAATGCCCTGTGTTGTCCACCATGACGCAGCCACAAGCAGGACAACGGTTGAGGCCAGGAAGACATAAAGCTTCCATAGTCCAGATTTCTTTTCTAACGGCAAACCGTATGAAGACTGAGTGCTCATCATTTACCTCATGGGAGCATACGGGGCTTCAAACACCAGGTCTTTTATAAGGACGATGTTGAAGCGGAAGCCCGGACGTATCTCTAGTGTCGGCTTGATATTGACGTTTTGCTGCAAAAGCTGAAGAGAGGCCTGCCCTAACTGAGTAGCCAGAGCTGTCCCCATTTCGTCACGAAGTGTAGGATTTTGATTACTGTTGCTGCTGCTTTCAGGGCGAAGAGAGTCAACCGCATAGGCGGTTCCACCGGAGATCAGGCTCATGATCATTGCAGAACCAAAGATGCGGAAGTAGTGATTGTTGACCTGATCCTCCACACCGCCATAGCCTGCCTGGTCAGTGCCGGGCATACTGTCGATCGTAATAGAAGAGCCATCAGGGAAGATAATCCGATTCCATGCGATGAGTACTCTGTCCTGGCCAACGGCAACGCGGGAATCATAAACACCCAAAAGGCGGCTGCCCTGTGGAATCAGCAAAAGTCGCCCTGTGGCCGTGTCGTAAACATTCTGCGAAACTTGGCCGATGATTTTTCCCGGCAGATCCGAGTTGACGCCTGTCAGCATGATGCCGGGGATGACCGTACCCGTCTTGATTTCGCACCGAGCCCCGGCTTGGCGTTGATGCCCTAGGGTCCACTCATCAGCACGCCGAGATCTGGTATCCAAAAATGCCTCTTTGTCACGGCGGTCACTGGCATCATATTGTTCACTGGACGACTCAGATGAAGATGCAGTCCTGGCTCCCTCAGAAGGCGAAATGTTTTGTCTCGTGACAACGCTATCAGGCCTTCGATTTTCCATAGAGATTGTGACCGCCAAGGGCGCTTGAAGCGCAGCCAGGTGCATCTGGGCTTTCATACGCCGGATTTGCTCAAGGTCCCGGCGTCTCGCCTCTTCTTCTGGCGTCATGGGCTTTTGTGTTGGGGATTCTTGAGGCTCGCCAATTGTCGGCAGGTTCGCCACGGGCTTTGCGGTGGCCAAACCACTTGAAGATGGAGCACCTTCAGTTAAAGGCAGATTGTCTGTTTGCGCAGCTCGCTCTTTTTGTTGATTTTGCTGTGTTTCGTTGCCCTTGCTGACGTCAAAAATGCTATAAACCAGTATTGATACCATGCCACTTAAAATTGCCACGATAACGAGCACAACCTTGCTGTTCATGCGAACAACTTTTGCCTTTGGAGGTTCAAAACCGTTTGGGCTTTCAGTTGGGAGAAGGGACATTTTCGTCTCCGATTAGGGAACCACTGGAGTGGTTTCTTTGGCGCATGTGGTCATAACAAATATTCGGCCGTAGTTTTCTTCAGGGTACACCCATCCCGTATTATCAAGGCTCAAACTTTTGTCGGGCGTCTGGACGCGGGCAAATACCTGCCACTCCGTGTCAGAAAGAGACACGGCCCAGGTTTGTACCGCCGTAAGGGGAGGGGCCTCAGGCCCGGCTTCGAAAATGGAAGGGGTTGTGAAGATGGCCGGCACTGTGTTTGTGCCTGTCGCGCAGGTGGGTTTCTCTATTCGGTCGCCGCTTTTGGCCACAGTGGTTTTTTTCAGTAATGAACTGTTTCCAGAGTCACCGATGATTTCAAGAGAGTTGTTACGACAGAGATAAAGGCCGTGGAGACGATCAAGGAAAACACGACCTTGTTCATCGGCAGACGTGCAGGACTCATCCGTGATTTCCCGTTCTACAAACTGTAGTTCAGAGACTCGGCGGATTGCATGATCCGTCATATCCAGTTCGGTTTGCATTGCGTTCAGTTCTGCATGGCCAGGGACGGCAACGCGATAGAGAAAATCTTGACCAAGAACCGAAGCGTCAAAGTTCGTCAATGCGCCAAGATGCCCCGCGCCTGGAGAAGGAATACCGAGAGCGGCCAATGAGAGTACCCATCCCCCTCCAGTGCCTTGTAGGGTGCCAGCAGTCTGGCCAGGGATGTCACCTGTGGGAACAAAGCCCCCTGAACCTCCCAGAAGAGCTGCTGCACTTGGAATCGTTGCTGTCGCAAAAGATGTTCCTTCTTCGTGTCCACGACCGCCAGTGGTCAGCACTATAGCCCGTAAATGTCCGCTGCTGGCATCCTTACGGATGTATATATTGTAATCTTGCCCCCATACGTTGGAATCTCTGAAACCATCGGGGAGCAGTCCGTCATTGACTAGCTGCGTTACTGTGATCACCGGGCCAGAGCTTGCCGAAGATTGCGAGGCCAAATCATTATGGTGCTTGCGCACATAGCTGGCTGAAGCCCGATTGACCAAGGCTAAATGATCGGCAGCTTGGCGCTTTTGGGTTTCAACGAAACCTGTTTTCATAAGATTTGCCAACATCGGCATAATGATGGCAGCGATGAGGAGAGCGCCGATAACTTCAATAAGTTTCATAGAATCACCTTACCTCGATAACGCTGACCAAGCTGCCAGAAGGGATAAATTCCGGCAGTGGAGTGAGCCCATCTGGGACAAGTCTTCCGTCTGAAGCACGGCCCACAGCCAAGCTGCCTTGGAAAATGTCCCTTACAGCCGAAATTTCTTCAGCAGAGGCTGGTCCGTATACATAGCAGCGCCCTCCTTCTATCCGTGCTGTCCAGTAGCGCAGTGCATGCCATTCCGTCGGCAGATCCAGGTCGGCTTGGGCTATAGGGCCATTAGCCCGATGCTTAAAGGCATGAAGGAACGCCGCATTACGGAATACCGCATAGTTCAGGGCAATACTTCTGGCTCCAGTTTCAATGCTGTCGGTCTGCGGGGCAGGAGAAAGAACGGCTAGAACGCCGAGCAGCAAAGCAAGGACTGCCAGCGCCTTCATATGCCTCGTTCTCCTTTTGTGACAATTCTGGCCTTGAGTTGCCGCATATCATCGGGGAGAGTTTGGAACTTTCCCTCCCGTAGTTTGGCTCTGATTCCGCGAGATTCGTCTGTAAAGGGAAGAAGAAGAAACTGAGGAGATGTTAGTTCGCGCTGGCCAGCTGCATCGCTTTCAAGAGAAAGATGAATGATCGCCACCAAGGCGTCAGATAGGTTTTGTGCTGCGGATTCTCCGTCTTGCTCTCTGGCCCAGGTCAGGAGCCTTTCAAGCGCAGTGATCACGTCCTGCCCGTGAATTGTGGCCACCACAAGTTGACGACTGGATCCAAGTGAAACGCGCAGAGCTTCAAAAGCCGCGTGGCGAGTTCGGATTTCACCGATGAAAATTATATCTGGAGAGGCATATCTATGAGCGCGTTCGATCTCTTGGGCCAGCTCAGACTCGTTGGAGATTTCTTTCTGGAAGCAATATCCAAAACTGCCCCAAGCGCCGGCAAGAGGGAGTTCCACAGGCACTTCGAAAGTGACTCCATGCCCTCCATGTAGCTCAAGGCGTTGGGCGACGAAGGCACTGGCAGTCGTTGTTTTTCCAGAACCTTGTGCGCCGGAAAATAAAATTAGGCCCTGGTTCTGAGACAGAAGCCAGGATGTAACCACCGGATTTAGACCTAAAGAGTCAAACTGTGGAACAGTGTCAGCAAGCCTGCGCAAAAACCATGTACGTTTACCATCCACATCATCAATTCGAGCCACTCGATATGTGATGTCATTGTGGTTATAGCGCATTGCAGCCTTACAATGCTGTTCCAAGCGGCTGGATAGATTCGCAACCTCTTCTTCGCAGTCCGTAGGCAAGGGGAGTAAATGGGAGCCACAGCCGGGGCTGCCTTTTAGCCGCGCTGTTCCGTCAGGAAAAAGAATCAGGTCGCTGAAAACTTCGTGCGCAAGAGGCATGGTCAACGAACCTCATAAGCAATGGTGTTGACAGATGTACAGTTATTTACAATGTCGGAGACATTGTTATCTGCACTGAGTGCATTTCCATTTACTTCTACGGAAAGCCATGCATCAGATTGAAACTTTGCCAACTGGGTGCATTCTTCCTGGGGAATCCCTGACAGTTCGATGGTGAAGCTTCCATTCGAAGAGTTGGTGGAAAGGGCTATTTCTCCACCCCAGGGAGTCTTCAAAGATGAGCCTTTAATAAGGCTTTTGGGGACGATTCCAGCCTTGATTGCTGTTTCACTGTCCAGACCGCTGTAATCCGAGGAGCCTGAGAAAAATTGCTGGATTTGCATCCTCATACTCACAAGGTCCTGCTCCAAAGAAACAACTTTGCTTCTGGAAAAACCAGTGTTCAGATACACAGCGGAGCCGGCAATAACTACGAGAGCGATCAAAAGAGCCCCAAGGACTTCCATCATATTCATCGGATACCACCCATTGTTTGAGCTGAAAGTTGCGCCTGTAAATCCATGACGGACAAGGCGACCAAGAGCATTTGACCAATAATGAAGAGGAGAAAGGCTATATTCAAAATGCGGGCTTTCCGCTGGATGGCGGCAATGCCTTCGTGCAGCCAGTCGCGCGAAAGATTGTGAAGCTGTTCCTTGAAATGAGGCAGGGTTGCGTAAGTGCGAAAATCGTCAATGAGGACACGATCAGGGAAACCCATGCCACTGAGGTGCATGGCATTCCCTAAATTTTCTCCACGAATGACATAATCGTTAATAGCTTTTACTCGTTCACGCAGGTATGGACTGATCGCCTCCGAACTCAACATTGTTTTGAGTATTTCAGAAATTTGTTTGCCGGAGCGCATAAGTGTTGCCAAGGTGAATAGCCAGACGCTACCCACCATCAGGCGATACATGGACCAGGGAGCAAATCCATCAGCAATTTTTCGGGTCTGTCCCGTCCATATGGGGAGAGTTATAATAACGCCCAGGCATGCGGCGACGGAAAAAATAAAGAAAACCCCTCCGGCCCAGGAACCCAAGAAAGAGCTTATGAGATAAAGGCCACGAGCAAAGCCCGTCCACTGGCGAGGGTCTGACAAATGTACCAATTCTGGCATGACGTAAAAAGAAACTGTGGTCAGCATTGCTACAGCAAGAAGTAGCAGGAAAAGGGGGTAAGCCAGCGCCCCGACAACAGCCCCAGAGATCCTTTTTCGAGAATCTATCAGCTCCGCAGCCAATTTTAGCCCTTCTGACAATCTGCCAGCCTTTTGGGCAGAGGTGATCAGCATGATCTCTTCAGGTGAGGCATATCCGGTGAATGCCGTACCAAGTTGGTGTCCGCTCCCCATCCGTTCCAGAACACGGTCAAAAATTGACGCGAGAGCTGGATTGCGCCGTTGCACCTGATCACGCAGTAGGGGCAAACTGTCTTTGAGGGGTAGCCCATAGTGGGCTTGTGTTGCCAGTTTGTTCCAAGTTCGACTGCGCGTGGCCGCGTCAAAAGAGAGACGTGCAAAAAGGTTTTTGATATTCATATGCCGCCTCTGTCCGACAACTCAAAAAATTTGTTGAACGTCCACGGAACCCCCAAGCGTTGTTCAGCCAGAACAGGATCAACCAAGCCTTGTGTAACGTGCTGGAGCGCATGGTCAATGTAGGTCATGCCCCCTTTCTGGCGCCAAAGCGCGTGGGCATCGGGCAGTTTCCCTGCGCGGAGAAGACTCAGTATATCCATATCCAGTACGATGACTTCAGCTGCGACCGTTTGTTCTTTGAGCCCACGTGAGCAGTGTTCGCAGCCTTCGTAGTTGACAACGAACAAGCCATCATGTCTGGAATCCCCCTCTATTTCTTCCAGCTCCAACGGGCGAGCGAGGCGCTCGTAAACATCTTCAGGGATGTGTTGGCTGCGTTCTTCTGAGGAGAGTTCGCGCCAAGCCTTTTTGCAGTGAGGGCAAAGTTTTGGGATCAGGCGTTGATATTCGAGGCCAGCCAGTACGTTGGGATCACAGAGAACATCGAGGGGATCTCGATAGCCGGCAGAACGGAGCAGGCTTTCGAAACGAGTGATGATACCGAAACCATTATTGGCATGCAGGGTAGCCCAAACCGCCTGGCCAGTTAGAGCTGCATCAATAGCGGCAACAGCAGCTTCAGGGTAGCGGATTTCACCAATCATCAGTACATCTGAATCTGAGCGCATGGCTCCAGCAATGGCATTGATGTACGCTGCTGCCCGTTTGGCACGATCGTAGTCACCTTCAGCCTTGGTGGTGACTTTGATCTGGTTGACATCGCGCATGTGGAATTCAGGCGGGTCTTCAACAGAGTGATATGCTTTTTCAGGGCTCGTTTCTGTCTGGGACTCCATTGTATGTTTCAGAACTGTAGATTTTCCGTGTCCAGTGGGGCCAGAGATGATCGTCAGTCCTGTCCGCTTTGTGAGAAAAGACATGCCTTCGCACTGTTTTTCTGCAAAACCGAGAGCAGTCAGGCGTTCCTCAAGCCGCCCTGTGGCCATTGTGGCATCATAGAGCAGGCGCAGAGCCATAAACGTGCCTGTACCATTTTCCGCATGGGCGCATTCTATGGGTTCAGTATGAATACGGACGGAATGGACTCCCTCGGGAAGGTAGTCGCGTTTGACAATACGCCCATCCAGACGCTCAATGTTGTTGAAGGCCTCGCTGTCGGCAGATTGCCCAAGAATCCCGTAGATAGTGCTGATCATCTGCCGTCCGGTTTCAGCCTCCATCTGCGAATCTTCGCATAACATGCCAAGAATACGGAATTTGATGCGGGTATAAGTGCCTGTATCAACTATATGGATATCTGATGCTCCGGCCTTGTGGGCTCGTGCAATCAGGTCAATGGCTAACTGCTGGATTTCATTATCCCCACGGGCGTGGCGCATTGCGTACTTTGCATACTGCTCTTCAAAATCTTTGGGCTTATGAACCTTGGGGGAGCCAATGCCACGCCGGCGCAACCTGGCAACCAGGCCAAGCATATCCACCTGCCCCTTAAGGTCTTCCGAGATATGCAGGACGCCATCGATCAAGGCAACTTTGCCACGGACTTTGTCCGAAACTTGTTCAAAATCTTTATCAAAAAACAAAGCCTCAGGAGCGGGATGGATGGTGTTCTGGGGGTCCATACTTTCCTCACTCAAAAGGGAGTGTGTTGATTTGATTCCCGCGTTTCACAAGCACTGCCTGGCGCGAGATGGCTGTTACTACGGAATCACCGAGCCGAGAGCCTATGCGCACGACTGTTTGCCCAGAGCCAGTACGAACCGTTGCTGAAAGGTTGTCCCCAACCCCCTGCACGGAAAGCACCGCTAGGTTTGCCCTACGAGAGTTGCTAGTGGGTACGGAGGCCTGCGGAGACGGACTTGGCGGTGTAAAAGCCGGGAGAGACAGGCTTGGAAGAGGTTCCGTAATCCGTTGCGAACGGGTGGCTCCGTCTTTTTTTGCGGTCAGCTCGGCAATCTGAAGCTCCAGTTTTAGTTCTTCCACTTGGCTTTTCAGGGCCGTGATTTTTCCCAAATTCCCGGCTTCAACAATGACGGCAGGGTTTGTACTTGCCTGATGTTGCCCTTGGGGAGGGGCATCGCTCTCAGGACCCTCAGATTTCTGTGGCGGGAGCTTGGGCTTGGCTGTCGATGAAATTGGCGGCAATGGGGGAGGAGTCTGCTGTGTCCACAGCAGAAAGCTGAAAATTAGCAGCAGGGTAATGGCTGCACCCCAAATTATTTTTGCTCTTTTTGTGATTTGCATGGTCATTTTCCTTTGGCATATACCTGACCCTGGAGTGTCCAGGACTCATTTTTGAAGGTAATACTGTCTAGGGTTAGGCCGGGCAGATAAGAGAAGGCATTCCACAGAGCAGCGCTACGCAGTAACGAGTCTGGAACTGAGGTCATTTCCCAATTTCCCTTGAACCACGGGGCTGCCAATTCTACATTCTGGACAGTACGTTTTTCAGCTGGCTGAAACGAAAGTCGCAGTTTAGCCCCGATCTGTTGAGTAATGTGATAGAGGTGCTGTGAGATGGAATCGCGCAGCAGTAGATTTGGGTACTTTTGACCACGGCGTGGATACAGCTTTACTGACAAGGGTGTTTGGGAAGCGGCTAGTTGGGGAGTTTTCAATGTGCCTGAGCGTGGCAAATTGATAAAATCTCCTTGAGGCTGGTGAGCCCATACTGTAGTCACGCCCCGATGATTGCAGGTGGCTTCGGAAAGCAACCAGCCATTGACAACAGTCGGCAGCTCTAACAAAGACGACACACACGGAATAGCAACATCAATAGCCAGAGGTGCATCCGTCCAGGTTTGCTGAAAGTGTTTTTCCGGATGTGCTGCTATATCCTGGCGACGCTGTTCTTTGTTCAGCCTGGCCAGATAAGCTGCTTCCCGGGACGCCTGTTCTGCCTGCTTTGTCATCCATGTGTCGAGCGCCAGGCCAAAGACGCCGGTCAAAGCCAGACCTGCCGCCAGCGAACGCCACGGAATTTTTTTCCCCGTGGGAAGAAGAGATCGCAAGCAACCACGCCGATACAGCAGCGCAGAAGGCCCGACATGGAGAAGGGGGCTAAGCCATGCAGCACTGCGGGCAGGATCATCAAAAATGTCTATATCTGTGATCGTGGGATCAAGCAGTTCATTGAGGCTCTTCAGCTCTTTTTCCGCTTCTTGGCGAGTGGCATAGACCACATCGCCCTGACCAACATTTTGACCGTTCTGCCGGCAAAGTACCCACCATATTACTTCTCCTTGCACATCTTCGAGGGCAAATAATCCCAAGAACGCAGGAGGAAGCTCGAGAAAAGCCGCCAGGGAGCGGACTTTTTTCCAATCCTCAGGACGCCCCCCACTTGATCCAAAACCGTATAGCTGACGCTGGACGGCCATAACGTCAAACGAGGGGTCAATCTTTTGAGCAGTCTCAAGCAATTGAAGGCGAGACAGTTTCTCTGTCCGTGTCGATGACCAGTCGAGGCCAACAGCCCAAGCTCGGTTATTAATGATTGTCATCCGCATGTGGCTAGACCTCCGTGCCGCCACCAGCGGATTCGAGTTCAATGGTGATCACCAGCAGGGTTTTGGCGTAGTCAGCTCCGCGGCCAAGGCGCAGCAGCCCTACAGCATTGTCTGTAGTTTGTGTTTCCTGTTGAAAACCTGCGAGTACCAGCGTTTGCCCCATTTGCATGGTGGCACGTTGGGAAAAGGCGCGGGTGGAGACTTGGGGGAGTTGGACCGTAATGTCCGTAGTTTTAAATTCCACCATGTCATCAAGCGATGAGAGATTTATGTTGTATTGCAGGGCGACGCGGCGTTTATCCAGAATATGGGGGATAACCGTCATGCTGAAACCGGTGGTAACTTCGCCGGGCGTGATTTCCGTTGTCTGACCATAGTCGGATTGTGATGTTGATGCTCCAGCAAGGTAGGCATGGCGCTTAATCGCCAAAACCGGCAAAGGTTGATTGCTCATTGCCAAACCACCACCAGACGTTACCTGAGTAGCATTGCCCCACTGCTTGAGAGCCTTGAGAACGGCAGTGGAATCTTTGAGCTTACCCGAGACAATGGTGGCCGTGGCTGTATTAAGCCCACTAAGTGCGGCGAGACTGCCAGCGGTAATTGCTACATCGTCATTGCGAAACATGACTTGCAAATCCAGGCCAGCTTCATTCTTATCACTGAGTTCCAGGCTCCAGACTTGTACCCGCAAAGCAACCTGCCTTGAGAGACGCTGATTCGTATCGCGGATAAGTGTGCTGACCTGGCGCATCACTGATGGCTTGTCACGCACTGTCAAAGTGCCAGCAGATTGGTTGCTGACGACGGTCCCATCCTTGGAGAGAAGGGATTTGACCGCTTTTTCAGTGTCTGTCCAAATGTCAAATTTCAGCTCTGTTTTATTTGTTTGAGCGGTCTGGGCGCTTGTATCCGCGGTTTGAACGGACTGATTCACATTGCTGGATCCGATGCTACCAGATCTGGCATTTTCTTTGGATTTATTGGTGATTTGATTGTCGTAGCTGACCTTTCCCGGAGTCGCCAGCAGTGTGTATGTACGCGTCATCATTCGGGCGAAGGTGATGGTGTTGCTTACTGCATCGTAGTCCCATCCATATCCGGATTGAGTGGCCATCTGATCCAAGAGACCACGCAGAGGCCCGGTGTAGTTTACTGAAAGTAACTTGCCCATGTCCGTCCCAGAAGGCAGAGCCAGAAGGGCGGGGAGATCTAGTGAGGGCTGAGCACCTTGCCCCGGCTTTTTTTCATTGGAGTCAAAAGCTTCTTCCACAACCTGCACAGTCAGGGAGGTCAAATCTGCAATGGAATCGCCTAAGCCCGAGAGTGTTCCTCTTTTTCGCAGAGTTATTTGTGTGCCAAGCGCTGTTTCATTACCAGCCAGAGGGATAGCCTTAGCCCCCAAATATGGTAAATCGAGAACGTCAAAAACTTTAGAGCGGGCGAGGTTTTGATACTTATCCCCTTGCTTTTCGATTGTTTCCCGTGTTGGTGCACCTTTGTGGGCGCAGCCACTGGAGAATAAAGAAAGGATAAATATTGTGATCAGCAAGTAGAGGACATGTCTTTTCATTTTAGTTCTCCAGTACTTCCATCACGTTATTGCCTTTATAAAGCGTTACACGCAGGGGGGAGCCCACACGTTGCAAGCCGGAAAACAGTTGTTCTACTGCGGACAAAAAGTTTCCCTTGAAGTTTGCATGGGCTTCAATGTCATAATCGTGATCGGTCTTCCAAATGATCTGATAACCGGCGACAGATGCCCAAGCGGTTAACTGTACCCGAAGTGTTCCGGGCGTGATGTTCCATATTTCTGGGGCAGCTGGCGTATCTGTCAGGGGGGGAGCCACGGATTCAAGTGTGAGCGGATGGGGAACTGCTGCTACCACAGGAAGTGGTGCTGGTTCAGGCGCTACCTTTTCTGAGATGGTAGGTGCTGGAGGCTTCATTTCATCCATAGGCTTCGGCATTGGAGAAAGCGGTTCAGGCCGTGCAACAGCCACTGGCGTAAAAACAGTAGGAGTAGCTACTGCGGCGGCCACAGTTGGTTCAGGGTGCTGCGTCACAGGAGCGGTGGAGATAATGCCCGGTTCCTTCAGATAAACACGACGGCCAGCATGAAGTGAATCCTGGGGATCAACATTGTTCCAGCGGCAGAAGTCGGCCACAGGAACCTTGTTGCGCTTGGCAATCTTTGCAGCCGTGGCAGTGGAGCGAACCGTGTAAGGCGGTAGAGTCGCTTGGGTGGCCAGCTCTGACGTTGAAGCCACCGGCAGCGAAGACGACATCGGGAGAGGACGTTCCGGTATAGACACTTCTTGAGGGGCTGATGCATAGACAGTCGGCGGCTCCGTGATCGGAGTGCCGGGGTCATTTGTCAGATCGCGTACAAAGCCAAAGCTTCCACCGTCCGAAGTTTTTATCTGAAGATAGCATCTGGCCTCGCCCTGGATTTCATCAAGAATGTAGGCCACGCGAACTGCCGCAGACTGTTCACCCGGCAATACAACAAAGCCCTTTTGCCGCAGAGAATTTTCCAGCGCCTGGGCAAAGACGCCAGGCGAAGAGACGAGAGAAATCGACGTATGCCCAGGCGGGTAACGTAAGGCTAAGGCTTGTGCTGTGCTTTCCGCCAAGGCTTGAGCATCGCCATGATGACGATCACTTACGCCATCATAGGCAGTCATACCCCCTGCATTGTGTTGAGTCCGAAAGCCGCAACCATAGTTTACCATCATTATGGAAATCATGAAAAGCATAATTATATTCTTCATGATTTACTCACTTGCGGCGAATGGTTATGCGCTGCTGCTTGCTGCCTACACCGGCAAGCAGAACCGCCTCATTGAAAATGTCATCAACAATCAGGGTGTCGTCTTTGACCCGATAGTTGACCAGAACGTCCCCTCCTTCACGGCGCACAAGCAAGACCGGCAACTCGGATTGTGAGACTGTCTTGGGCAGCCGCACATAGGTCTGCCTTCCATCGTTGAAGACCTGCACAGGCTTCCAGGGAGCATTGCCGGACAGTGTGTAGTTAAAGGCCAGCTTTGACATATCCACCTGGCCCTCAGCACCGGGGACAGTGGTCGTCTCCCAGGTTTCCTTTTTCTTTTGGGCGTCAATCTGCTTCTGAAGGCTGGCCGCAGCGTCTTCCGGGTACACAAAGCCAACATAGGCTGTGTGTCCTTTGGGCTGCGATTTGAATTGGATATGATACACACGCCTATCAGTAGTAATGACGGCCATGGTTTCCAGGCCGGCATCCAGGGGCTTGACGATCAGGTGTGTTGATTCCGGCGCTCCAGATCTGGCCAGAGAGACTTGCCAGCGGGCCGTGTCACCCATGACCACATTGTTCACGAATTCCCCAGGCTGAAATTCCACATCGCTGATCATCAGCGGTGCGCAGACAACTGAAGGCATGGTCATTCCATAAGCGTATGTGACACGCCCATTTTCAGCCAAAACAGGAGGAATATTACGGTCATAGAAAGCCTTGCTCAGTTGCAGCGCTGTTTTTTCCTTGGGCGTCAGAACAGGCTTTTCCTGAGATATATAGGGAGGCATGGGGGGGAGTTCAAAGCCGGATAGATCCAGCGTGTCCCCAGGGGTGCGTTTCAGGGGATCGGCTGATGCCGCCAGGCCCATCGCTGGCATGGTCAGCACAGCGGAAAGCAAACAAAGAGTAAGAAAGCGCATCTTGATAGATTCCTTAATTAAGTTGTTTTCCGAAGCTGATTCCCGTCACAATAACGCCGCCGGGATTAGCCATGACCTGCATTTCATCCTTGGGCGCAGCAATTGCTATGCTCATAGTGGCTTCGTAGGCCGTAACATCCAGAGTAGTCCCGGAGTGGTTGCGTGTAGTCTCACGCCAACTGACGCGCCATGAATTCGAAGACACGGGCAAGGGCATGGCGTTCACATCCACGGAGACCAGCAGCTTTTCAGCGCGGGAATATGGATTGTTGGCCTCAAACCATTCTCGCAATGTCCCTTTCGCACTACCGCCGATGTAAGCGGCCAATTTGCTGAGCATTTTTTTCTGGAGTTCGAGATCCGCAGTGACAGTGCGCCAGTTGGTCACGACATTCACAATTTCGGCCTGAATAAGCCGTTTTGGTACTTCGCCATTATCCTGAAGAGGGCGCACTGCCGCAGCTGCGCCAAGTTTGTCCACTTCCACGATGTATGGAGTTATTTTTGCCTGCTGCATCTGCACAATATTCAATGTCAATGAGAGCAGACATCCGCAGATGGTCAAAAAGCTTACAAGTCGCCATGTAGAAGCCTGTTGCGCGACTACTCCCATTCTTTCCAGCCATTCCTCGCGCGCCCGCAAAAAGGGAGAATCCCCTTCAGAAGATTTTTCAGCCTTATTTTTTTTGAAAAAGCTCATTATGCAGCCTCCTTCCACACGTCTTCAGCTCGTAAGTCGGTACGCTCCTCAACCCAGGGGACGATCCAGCCGTCTTTGTATTGCTCAATAAGTTCCTGGATTCGCGCTATGTGTTCTTTGGAACTGGAACCAACGAAAGCCAGCTCAACGGGAGTCAGGGCGAGGTTGACCATGCGGCAGCCTTCGGACGACACAACGTAATATTCACGTTTCGGCCTGGCCTGGACGATAAGGTCAAGTTGGCGCTCATTCAGCCCCAAAGCCTGATACATGGGTAGTGAATTTGTTTCGCGGGCTCTCTCATTCGCCAGGAAAATCTTGGTGGGGCAAGATTCCGAAATCACGTCCATGATCCCGGATTGTTGGGCGTCTGAAATGCTTTGTGTGGCAATAACGACCGCACAATTGTTCTTGCGCATGACCTTGAGCCATTCCCGGATTTTGCTTCTGAAAACAGGGTTTTCAAGCATGACCCATGCTTCATCCAGCAGCAGCAATGCTGGCTGGCCTTTGAGGCATTTTTCGATGCGATGAAATAAATACAGAAGTACGGGCAGGCGATTTGCATCATCCATGTTCATGATGTGTTCCATCTCGAACACCATGAAGTTGGAGTCATAGACGCGGTTTTCGCGGGCATCCAGTAAATGGCCCATAGCGCCCTGAATTGTGTAGTGCTGAAGGGCCTGTTTTATTTGCTGGTTGCCGACGAACTGCTGAAAGACCGTGATGGTGCGCATCTGGCGAGGTTTTTCCCGCAAGCGCTGCATGGCTTCATGGATTGCGCTACGGTGGTCGGGCAGCAAGTTGAGACCTTGAAGTTCGCACAGCACCCCAATCCATTCTTCGGCCCAGGAGCACTCAGAATCTGAGGAATCAATATCCTGAAGCGGAGCGAAAGATGGAGATTTATCGCCGCCGATTTCATAATGATGGCCATTAACGCCCTTGCAGAGGGGAAACAGGCTCATGCCTTTGTCAAAGGCAAAGACAGAGCTGTTTTTGTACTTTCTGAATTGAGCGGCTATGAGCGCCAGAAGGGTGGATTTGCCAGATCCGGTGGGGCCGGTAATCAGTGTATGCCCCAGGTCGTCCACATGCAGGTTGAGCCAGAACGGTGTCGTGTTGTCAGTCGCGCACTGAAGGAGCGCCGGGGAGTTATCCGGATAAAACGGACAAGGGCAGAAAGAATGGCCTGGCCAGGTGGATGCCAAAGGGAGAAAATCAGAAAGATTTAAGGTGCTGATGATGGGGCGGCGTACATTGGCCCACCAGTTGCCAGGATGTGTACCGAGCCAGGCTTCCAACGCATTGATTTCTTCAAGGCGGCAGCCAAAGCCCAAGGCCCTAAGTGTACGGCCAACAATACGTATTTTTTCTTTAAGTGTATCTGCATTTTCGTCGAGCAAGACAATGTTGGCCGTATAGTACCCTGCTGCAATATGGCCGCTTTGCAAACTGGCATATGCTGCTTCGGCATCTTGGGTCATTGACACAGCGTCATGGTCAGGGCGCGGATTTGACTTGTTGAATACCTTGTCAAAAAATTTGTAAATATTTTGCGCCCATGTCTTGCGGTATTTGTCCACTTCTTTCTGTGCCTGGAATTGATCCATACACATATAGCGTGTTGAAAAACGGCAGGAAAAAGGCAAAGACGACAACGCAGAAAGCATCGAAGGGTAGCTTGCCGAAGGAAGGCCATCCATTGCGATTGTGGCGATATGTTTTTCTCCGATACGCGGAGATAGGCCACCAACAAGATCCTGTCCGCCGATCATGCCATCCAGATACATCGGTGTGCGGGGCAGACGCACGGCAAACTCATCGCCAGTGATGCAAAGCTGGAGAAAAGAAAGTAGGGAAGAGAAAGACGCCTTATTGCCGAAAACATCGGCGGATTCGTAGGTTCGTAAACGATCCAAAGCGAGTGCTGCCAACAGCCCGTCTTCCAGGTCAACCAATGATTTTTTAAAAGAAGCCAAGCTTGCATCCAGAAAGTTTTTTTCTTTGGACTTCTGATCACTGGTTGCAAATTTTTTCAGGCGATCATCCGTTTCGGATGGTTTCCAGCAAGCCGTTAAAAAAGTTGTCGTGGTGTAGTAATGTCCACTGGCAAATGTTTCGCGCCGCATCCTGTCGATAAGGGCAGAAACCTTGTCTGGGAAATGGCAATGCTCAGATGCAAAGTATTCGGTTGTCGGCAAACGCACGGCGTCTACATGCAGCATCCAGCCCGATCCCAAATTACGTATGGCCGCGTTGACGCGCATGCTGACCGCTGCCAGTTCATCTTCAGTGCTTGATTCGGTATCAGCGCCACGGATTTCCCATACGGCCAGAAAAGTTCCGTCCTTGGTCACAAGCACGTCATCTTCAATGAGGCCTGCGTAGGGGAGCAGGTCCGGGAGGCCCTTAGCATGGGATCGAAAAGTTTTTAATTTTAGCATAACATTCCTTGTGCCAAAACAATCGATTAGAGGTGACGCAATGTCAGAAGATCACATCCGCTCTGTGTTTGAGATTGACTACACGCGCTGGATTCTCACAACTTTATTAGGGCTGTTGCTGTATTTAACTCCAGAGATATGTTCATTTCTTTCCATCGAAATAAATGAAATAAAATCAACAACGTTAGAGTACTTTGGATTTACTCTTGTAGTTACTTCAATTGCGTTCTTGATCAAATTCCCAAATTGGTTTGTAAATATGTTTATGAAAAACGCATTGCAGCGTGAACGTGAAATAAATAGAGTGTTACGTACAAGACTTAAGGAATGCATGAAGAAGATACAAACAAACAAAATACAGAATGATATATAAATCACGAAGTGTAATATATTTTGATAATTTTAGTTTGATATTTTTAATGTTCATAATTTTTCTCTTAATTATTGTAGTATAATATCATGTGATTAATAGTAAATTTATATATTTCTTACGTCATTGTGCGTTGCGCCAACGCCAAGGGGGAGTCGGGGAGGCAGAATCCCATAAGCCGACTTTGTTTTTGCGGGCTTGGGACTCTATTTTGCGCCATTTCTTGCATTCGGATTTCTTGCAGAATTGGGGGTAGACCCATGCCGCGCCGTTCCGGAGAAGGTGTTCCTGAATGGTGCTGCCATCATTGAGCCTGACCAGAGCGACAGTGCGGCCGTATTTGTCGATGTTCGTGGGCTCAATATCGACCAGAACATTTTCGAAACAATGCGCCTGGCTGGATGCCTCAGCGCCGTAGGTTTGAGCACTTTCAGGACTATCAATCCCATAGAGCCTGATCCGCAGGATTTGGCCGTGGGGCTCGGCAGCATGGTCATCCGGCAGTTGAAGTACCTGATAGGTATCGCCGTCCAGAGCGCGCAGGATTTTCGCCGGAAATGACCAGGCTGAGACCGGCACAAGGCAGATGCAGAACAACAGGGTAGGTATGAGGTTACGCATTGCCGGAACCTCCACTGGAATCACCAGTACCGCCAGAGCTGTTGCCCTTCTGTAGTATGTCGCCGGCGTGCTTCTGCATCCGGCTGTTCATGCGCCCCGTAAAAGTCCCGCGTGATTCGCCGGTGGTTGCGTTGGTTCCCCACGCGGCATTGGCAACCTGACGCGCCACATAGCCCGCCTTGGCCCCGCCGCTCAGACCTTGTTCCGTAGCTGCTGCGGCCACAGATTTGACCGCATTGGCTGTGGCCCCCGCAGTGCCGGCAGCGCTGATAGTGCCGGCCACAGCGCCGGTGAATGCCCCCATTGCGCTAGCCAGGGCATTGCCGGAGCCTACATGTTGCCCTTGGATGATTCCCGCGCACATATCCGGAATGGTTGAGAGAAGTCCAAGCATAACTATGGACGCACCCAAGATGACAATGCTATTATTCATGTCAGGGGGAGTTGCGAGAAATTCGTCAACGAAGCTGAAGGCAATGCCGATGATCAGCTGCATGACGTACAGCTTCACGGCCACTGATAAGACGTATGTGATAAAATTTACCGCGTATGAACGGGTTTGAGAGAAGGCTCCAAGGCCAAGTATGATTATGCCGGCATTGAGTACTATGTAAGATTCGCACTTGATAAGCAGAATCTTCATGGCCATAAGGGCATAGATAACGAGGATGACGATTCCGGCCAGAATAAGCGGCCAAGTGGCAGGATCTGCTACTTTGAATGCTTCCCAGACCCCATCAAAAAGTTTGATCCCGGCTGTGAAAAATGTTCCGGCGTAAACAGCGCTATGCGGTTCGACATTTCCAGCTATATAATACAAACCTTTTATTGTATCTATTGACCATTGTTGATAATATTCAATAACACAAAACATAAAGGCCGCAGGTATGATGACTGAAACTGTAAACTCCCCAATAACTTGCCCTATGTTTTTCCCGCCAGCAGCCATGGCGATGCCACCGGCTATGCCGAACATCAAGATGTCTGCAAGGAGGAACCACTTGAAAAGTCGCTTTGCAAAATCTTCAAGTTGAGTTCCCCAAGAACGCGCCTTATCAAAATATTTTTGCTCTATCTTCCCTAAAATATCTGTATCTTGCTGGCCGTTTTGTGATGCTGCATAGGCGATATTGACATCCCATGTAGAAAATGTTGGCAGTGCAATATTTGCAAAAAAAAGTAAAAGGAAAATGCTTGTGAACAGTTTACAAAATTTCAGTAAGCCATTCATGGTTGTATTCCTTATGTTTTTTCTTGTTGCCACTTTGCCGCTTTTGTCTGGTTGCAAGAGCGAAAAAGAGAAGCAGATTGAGGAGCAGCGCGAAAGGTTGTTGTCGCCACGCAAAGTCCCTGTCGATCCTCACAAGGCGAAAGGATTCGATCCTTACAAATAGACTATTTATAGGGATCAAATCCCATAGCGCTTCGCGGATTCACAGGCGTCTGCCGTGGCTTGAACAGCCTTTGGTACTGTTCTTCGCGGGCTTGCTCGACCTTTTCCCTTTTGGCGTTGACGGCTGCCTGCTCCTGGAGAGAGGTGGCCATCAGCGCCCTTAGTTCACGGGCTTCCTGAAGCTGGATGGCTGTGAGCTGGTTGCCGGCCTGGATGGCTTCCATTCTTCCTTGGGGAGAGTTCAAGAGCTGCTGAATGTTGGAATCGTAAGAATCGGCCTCTTGCAGATCCTTGAGCTGGCGGCCACTCTGTTCCAGGGTGGCCTTGTTGGCGCGGTCCACTTCCGCAGACCAGGTCTGCCAGCGCTGCTGGTACTTACCGCCTTGCTCATCGGAGAGATCGCCGTAGGAAGGGTACATATCCTTGTAGGCCCGGCGCATGGCTTCCAGATCACCGCGCCGGGTTTCTATTTCGGAGTAGAGGTTACCCAGGCGGCGATATTCCCCAGAGAGTTGTGTCAGCACTTCCGGCCCCAGATTTTGGGTGTTTTGAACCATGTTCTGGTAGCGCTCAATATTCTGCTGGACCATGCGGATCTGCTGTTCTGTCTGAGAAATTTCCTGAACGAGCTGATCAGAGAGACGAGCCAATTGTTGCAAATTTGTTGCGCGATCCATAGTCTGCGTCCATTTTGTGGAACAGTTGGTGCAGTAAACAGAACCTGCGAGAGAGGGTGACGCCATGAGAATGAAAAGAAGGCCAACAAGGAAGCCGAGTCCGCCGAGTGCAAAGTGTCCACCGAAGTCCAAATTCTTATTCTGGGGATTGCCTTTCATGGATAAAATTCCTCGCGATAGAAGGGCTGGAAATGCTGCTTCGCTTAAACGTTCTAGATTTTTAATGTTATGTGCTATGTATTTACCAATGCTGTTCTTTATATTTGGAATAATGATGACTATTGATATTTTTACTTATGGTGTGGTGCGATCACCCCTAGAAATAGTAAAAGATTCAATACAGTTATTATTACAAAAAATATAACGCATTGAATGTCTGCACTAATCTTGTATTTAACTATTTTTATAAAGATTCTGCGCAGAAAAACTTTCATTCTGTGTCCTATCTATTTCCTCGCCACACTGACGTCCTGGCAGGATAGAAGTCCTGCTGCCGAACATGACGTTCAAATACCTGCCCCATGTAAACATCTGCCTTGGCCATGCGCTGGAGGCAAAAAATGGCAATAAGCCAAAAGATGCCTCCAGCTAAGAACGAAATCAGCGTCATGCCGCCAACACCGACAAGAAAGGCGATGAAGGCTGAGAGCTGAACAAGGTCGCGCTCCCCGCCAAGAATAAGAATACGCCGGTACAGCGAGCGATGAACGGGGACGGTTCTCACAGCATGGCTCCGGAGAAAGAGAAGAGGCGGTTAACAATAGTGGGGGCAAAGGCGATAATGGTCATGATGAAGACCACGCCGAACAGCACCTTCACGATACCGCTCAGTTCTTCGCCCCGCGTGAACCAGTAGCCCACAGCGCACAGGATCAGCATGAGCACACAAATGATCTTGCCCACAGGCCCGCTGAGTGTGTTCACTACCTGTTCCAGAGGATTGGCGAATTCAGTAATTCCGCCCGCGTATGCAAATTCCGGCAGGAAGAGCACTCCGATGAAGAGCAGCGCTGCAAGGCAGGAAAAGCTTCTTTTATTGATTTGAGGCATTATATATTTCCTCCAATTCATATTTCATGTCTTTTTCATTGTAGCCGTGGCATCGAATCACCTGTGACAAGACGCGGCCGGCGCTGTTTTGTGCAGGCTCCAGGAACAGCACAATGTCGACGGCCTGGCCTACGACCCTGCTCAATGGTTCGCCGCAGGCCTGCCGCACCATGTCTTCCATGCGCCCAAAAGTTTCACGCGCAGAATTGGCGTGTATCGTGCAAATGCCGCCCGGATGACCCGTATTCCAGAGCATGAGCATGTTGAGGGCTGTGTGGTCGCGTACTTCACCGACAAAAATACGATCCGGCGAGTGGCGCAGTATGACACTGACCACTTCTGACAGAGGGGCGGCCAGCGTGGTGCGGAGGTACAGCGTGTTGTCGAAGCTGGATTTCAGCTCTCGCGTGTCCTCGGCTATCACCACACGTTCTCTTGGGTTCATCAGCGCCATTTCATTGATCACGCTGTTGACCAGGGTGGTTTTCCCGCTGGCAGTCCCACCAACAACCAGGAAGTTCAGTTTTTGGGCGATAGCGCTTCGGATCAGATCATGAACCTCCTGCGGAAAAACGCCCTGTGCCACGAAGTCGCTGAGGGGTATCTGGCGGGGATTATGCTTGCGCAGGCTGAACGATGGAGCCCGGACTACGGGTGGCACCAGCGCGGAAAACCGCGAACCATCCAGGGGGAATTCGCACTCCAGCTTATAATTCTCGAAAGAAACGATTTCTTTCACAGAATCCGCGACCAAGGAGATGACGTTCATGGCCTCAGATGGCGTCAAGTTGGAAAAATGGCTGGCATTCAGGCCATGCCGCTTCACCCACATTTTGCCGTCATCGTTGACATTTATTTCCGTCACATCGGGCTTGGCCCAAGTGTTCATAAAGTCTTCGCCCAGACTGTCCACGAGGACTTCAAGACGGCGTTCTTCGGAGCTGTCGTCCAGGTCTTTAATGCCAGGGGAGTTCAGTGTGCTATTCATGAAAACACCTTCCACAGCGCAACAACAATGATCGCAATGACAAAAAGGCCTGATGCAGCCGTGACCAGTATTGTGGACTGGCGCATGGCCTGCTGGTGCTCGATCATTTGCTTTTTGTGTTCTGAGATGAGCAGCACCACGTTTTGCATGGTCGTTGAACTGACTTGGTTGCCGAATTCCTGAATTTCCTTCTCCAATTCGGCGCGGGCATTGCCAATGACCCCTTTCATGGTGGCAGTTACGGCCTTGTTATGCCGCGCCAGCATGGCGTCATAGTCGTCAGCAAAAGCGATCAACAGGCTGACCAGCATCATGATGGGGTCAGACTCCGGAACCGGAAGCCCATTCTTTTTCATGAGCAACAGCCGCGCATCTTCAAGAGAAGTGAGCTGGCGTGTTTCCTGGGCAGAGCTTTGAGCCGACTGTTCAGGCATGGCGTTATCCTATGCGGGCGCTATCCAGCGCAGCAGCCATATCGCGCCGGATTATCATGAGCCGCTGCTTGGCCATGAGGCTCCACTGGCCAGAGTCGTCCTGAATGGCGTCTTCATAGGACTGCCGGCGGGCCATCAGCGCCTCCATGTCCTTGCCGTAGGTGGCGGGTATGAGAGTTGGCACCTTCACAACAGCGTGGATATGCTCGTGATATTTTTTGAATTCAGGCATTTCCTCAAATTTCTGACCGTCTTTGTTGACGATTTTCCCGAAATAAGGATTGTGCCAGACGACAATGAACGTTTGGGGAAAGGCCCGCGCCAGGTCGCCAAGGTTGTCCCAGGAATCCTTGATGGAGCTGCCCACGAAAATGGCATGCAGATAGACGGTCCCACGCTGCTCCAGCAGGGGCAGAGCAGGGCATGAGGCCATGTAGGAGCAGAAGGGGAGGAAGGATGAGGTACCGTTATCCACGACAACAACGCTGTTGTCGTCAGGCAGCCCCGCAATATGCTCGAAAAAAACATCAAAATTGCGAGGGTCAACGGTATTTCCAGAATCCAGCAAAGGTACGGTGGTAACGTCAAAGGCCTCGTGTTGCGCGTAGGTTGCGTTCACAGGATCTGTATCAAATCCGTGTACGGCAAGGCCTTTACCCCTGAAATACTGGTGCAGTTGGCAGGCTGCAAAAGATTTGCCCACGCCGCCCTTGCCGGTAACAACAATATGTGTATCCATTAGTCTTCCTTGCCTTTGTTAAAGCTTCGGCTTTCGAAGCCGTCAGTAACGTCCACAACAGTCCCAGTGTTCATGTTCAGATATTTGCGGCTGCCTGGTTGCTTCGGCGTGGCAACCTGCTCCGCAGGCGCGGCGGGGGGAACTGCTGCCGAATTTGGTTCGGGATTATTTATTTTCACTGAGACTTTTGAGGCTGTTTTTCCTGTGACGTAGCGCAGGAATTGGAGATAACCCACGCTGATTTTACCTTTTTCCTTCAGCACGTCGTAAGCCATGCGGATCGAGTAGCCCTTGTCGAGCATCACATCGATTTCCGGTTTGCAGGCCAGAAATTCGACTCTGGCGCGGCCTCGGTAAGATTTTTTTTTGATTTTACTCATGCCGCGCAGTTCCTTTGTTCGTCCCACTGGTGTGACATGAGCCAGCGGAGCAGCGATCCAGAGGCCGCCCCGGCTTCAGCCAAGTGGGCGCGAGCTGCTGCCAGCAATGCAGACGTGTCCAGAGTGTTTTTTCGCGCCAGAAGCGCACGGAAAAAAGCTCGTACAGGGGTATGTGAAGGCGCAGGCCAGATGGAGCAGAGGTTTTGAACCGTGCTTTCCATCGCTGGCGAAAGTTCCGGTAAGGGGGCAGATGCCGGGAGTGGCAACACCTTGTGCTCTTTTTTGGCGTCAGGCCGGGCCGAAGGCGCGGCAGGTTCAGCATGTGCGCTGGACCGGCGTATTGGTTCGTCATTCCAGCGCCGGCCTTGCAACCAGTTCACCAGATTCGGCGGATAGCCTCGCCGCCAGCGGTCGTCATTGGCGCTCATATTCTGGATCGCCGCCAGAAGAGCAGCCAGAGAAGGCAGACGCCCGGATCTGGCCAGAGAGCAAAATACGCGCAGCGACCGATGCCGATCCTGCTTTACCGGCCAGATCGCCCAGAGCTGTTCAAAGGCCTGAAGCATGGCCGCGTAGTTTTTGCTGGAAACAGGAAAAGAATCCCCCCTCCCATGATGAGCGTCAGGAGGTGTGACGGCTTTGGGCATGGCGGGTGTTTCCGGGAGGGGGGAAAGGGGGGAAATATTCTTATACTTCTTATCTTCCTTATAAGAGGAATGTGCGGAACTTGCGTACCCATCCTGCGCTTTTTGCGGGGGTATAGCATGAGCTGGCTGGTCGTCGTGCAGGGGGGCGGCCCCTTCTTCTAAGACACGCAGCTTGCGCTCCAGCTCTGCAATTCTGGCTTCGGCGGCTTCCAGAGGGGACGGCATAGCCGGCTGTGCGGGCTTTTCGGGGCGTTCATACCAACCGCTTCGGTCAATGAGATCAACGCTGGCCAGAAGCCGTTTCACGCGGCTGGAAAGGAGCAGGACATAAGTGTTGCATGCCCCAGGAGTGTGCTCAATGTGGATAAATTCGAGAGCCTCAAGCTTTTTTTGCGCGTATTGGACAGTGCGAACGGCAATATTTTCGGCGGCAAGTTCCTTTTGCGGAAGAGTGCATTTTCCCGTTTTAGCGCATAATGAAAAAAGCTTTCTGTACAAGAGGGCAGCGCTGCTGCGGACGGCCTTGTCATTGTCGATAAAGTGAGGAACAGACTTGTCGTCCACACGCAGGAAAACATTTTTTGGAACAAGAATATCCATGATTCTGCATCCTTATGTATTTTAAGGAGCAGAAAAAAGACAAGGCGGCAGCCCCCCGGCTTGACGCCGGCTTAGGGAGTGTATAGAGTGAATTTATGTTATTCGTCTCTATACGAGAGGCTGAGGGTCGGTTGCTGTAACAACCGGCCTTCTCTTTTTTCAACTCTAGTTATCGCATTTCTTTCCTTACCCTTACCGAGCCTGGTCGTTGGGCGCAGAGTTTCAGACCGCCGTGGCCAGCGTGGCGCCGGCATCGCCGGAGTCAATGAGCGCCTGGGGATATTTCTTCTGGAAACGCTGTTGCATGACCGGCGACAACAAATGGAAAAAGCGTTTGCCCATGCGCATACAAACGCGGTCAAGGTAGCTGTCCATGCTCCATTCCTCGCCCTGGCGGATCTGCGCCTTGAGCACCATATCTTCTTCCTTCATGACCTGGTGAAAGACGCGCTGTACTTCGGGGTCATTGGATTCATAGATGGCGTCCATAAGCAGGCGGCCCCTGTCATCAGGGTGTTCCCTTTTGGAGCGCTTCTGGCTCCGAATGCGTGTTCTGGCTTTGCGCATAAAGTTCTCCTCTTCTTTGGCTGCATCATCAGGCCGGAGCCGCCACGCTCCGACGACCGCACAAGCGGTTTCGCTATTTATTTTTATTGATCACGCGATTTTTTATAGCCCGGAAAAGGAAAACAAACTGGCCAAAGCTATTCATCCAATGATCCAAAAAAGTAAAATATGCTGCTCTAATAATATAAAATGGCATGAAGAAAAAAAATAGCATTATACAAGAATAATTAAATGCCAAACTTAACGCCCATGGGCTATCTTTGCTGCCTATTATAAAAGTAAACACAGTCTGTAAGAAGCAGATCATAGCGATTAAAATGCAGAGAGCACACGCTTTGTAGAATATTTTCATGGAGTCATATTGTGCTCGAAATTCGGCTAGCTCTTTCGCTTGGTTTTCTTTAATTTCTTTTGCAGACAGGTGTGGCGCTCCTTCAAACGCCAAAAGGTATTTCTTCCCTTCCCCCGTGCGGACCCAATGAGGATTCAGGTTACACCGCTCCACCAACGCCAGCAAAACTTCCGGGGTAAATTCACCACGGCGGCGGCAGTCCGTTATGAACGATTGTCGGAGCCCAAGCTTTTTCGCCAGTTCCTCTTGGCCGGCGCATCCGGTGGCCCTCAGCACCCGGTCGTATGCTGCCGAGAACGTGTGGCTCATTACCATGCCCCTCCCTCGCCCGTATCCTCCAGAGGAGCAGGGGGCAGGTCGTCCACCGGCGTTTGCGGTTGAGCTTCAGGCTTGCGGTCGAGGAACTGGACACGGCGGGCGGTAATCTCCGTTGTATAACGATCCTGACCATGTTGATCCTGCCACTTGCGCGTAGACATGAAACCTTCAACATAGACCAAGCTGCCTTTGGCCAGATAATTGGAACAGTTTTCGGCCAAACGCTGAAACACTACGATGCGGTGCCAATCCGTTTTCTCAACGGGATTGCCGTTGGTGTCCTTAAATGTCTTACTGGTGGCCACGTTGAATCTGGCAACGGGGATGCCCGTTGGAGTGTACATGAGGATTACGTCCTGTCCGAGGCGACCAAGGATGGTGGCACGGTTAAGCATGGTGAACCTCCAGAGATGATTGGCCATGAGCGAAAAATGAAAAACCCCTGGAGCTGCCACGCACTTGCAGGATGCAGTTGCAAGAGAGCGGCAAGCCCAGGGGAAGTTGGGGCGCAAGGGAAGAGTAAGAAGCGGCTAGGGTGGGCAATGGCCCGGTGGTGGTGTCTGATAAAAACCGCATAAAAAACCCCTTTGAAGCAGAGCCTCAAAGGGGTTATCCTAGTTAACCTTATCGGAACGTTGATTTTATATTATATGGCGGAGACGTATAGGGGTCGAACCTACCGCAGACCGTAAAGCCTGCCACCGGTTTTGAAGACCGGGCGCCACACCGGTGACGAAACGTCTCCGCGCAAGCGTGTGTATGCTATGTGAAAAAAACGATTGCTGCAAGAGTCTGATTTGTCAGCGGCAAAATACTGTTTTGCCCATTGCCAATCGGGCGGCAGGCATTATATGTGAAAAACGGTTTAAGCGGCAGGCCCCCGTGGGCCTTGGCCATTTGACATGGAGCGTACACAGGTAGTATTTCTCTGCTTGCGTGGGCCTATGTCCAGGTCCTGGCCGTGTGCCGGAGCGCACGGAAAACGTAACGGAGGCAATGTTGAACCAGATGAGTCGCAACCTGATGCTGTGGGCCATTATCGTCCTGGCGATGGTTATGCTTTTTAATATGTTCCAGCAGCCACAGGGCGTGATGCAAAGAGTGCCCTATTCTGACTTTCTGAGTCAGGTGGACGGCGGTCAGATACTGTCTGTAACCATGCAGGGGCACACGCTTACAGGTAAAACATCAGACGGCAAAACCGTGCAGACCTACGCTCCGCAGGACCTGGGTCTGGTTAACCGCCTTATTGAAAAAAAGGTGGAAGTCAAGGCAGAGCCGCCGGAAGAGCAGCCCTGGTACATGACGCTGCTGGTTTCGTGGTTTCCCATGCTCCTGCTTGTGGGCGTATGGATCTTTTTCATGCGGCAGATGCAGGGCGGCGGCGGAAAGGCCATGAATTTTGGCCGCTCACGCGCCCGCATGCTCAATCAGGACAGCGCCCGCGTCACTTTTGCCGATGTGGCCGGGGTGGACGAAGCCAAGGATGAACTCGCCGAAGTGGTGGAGTTTCTGTCCAATCCCAAAAAATTTACCCGGCTTGGCGGGCGTATCCCCAAGGGGGTGCTGCTCGTGGGGCCTCCCGGTACGGGCAAGACGCTTCTGGCGCGCGCCGTTGCAGGTGAAGCCGGGGTGCCTTTCTTTTCCATTTCCGGCTCGGACTTTGTAGAAATGTTTGTGGGCGTGGGCGCTTCGCGCGTGCGCGACCTTTTCGTGCAGGGCAAAAAAAATGCGCCTTGCCTTATTTTTATTGACGAAATTGACGCTGTTGGCCGTCAGCGCGGCGCCGGGCTCGGTGGCGGGCATGACGAGCGCGAACAGACGCTGAACCAGATGCTGGTAGAGATGGATGGTTTTGAAAGCAATGAGGGTGTCATCCTTATTGCCGCCACCAACCGTCCCGACGTGCTGGACCCGGCCCTGCTGCGTCCCGGCCGTTTTGACCGCCAGGTGGTGGTTCCCACCCCCGACCTTCGCGGGCGTCGCCGTATTCTTGAGGTACACACCAAGCGTACCCCGCTTTCCGGCGATGTGGACCTGGAGGTTCTGGCCCGCGGTACGCCCGGCTTCTCCGGCGCGGATCTGGAAAACCTGGTCAACGAGGCTGCCCTTCAGGCTGCCAAGCTGAATCAGGACAGGCTGGACATGCACGACTTTGAATACGCCAAGGACAAGGTTCTTATGGGGCGTGAGCGCCGCAGCCTCATCCTTTCTGATGAGGAAAGACGCATCACAGCCTATCACGAGGGCGGCCATGCGCTGGCGGCGCGCCTTTTGCCCGGCTCGGACCCGGTGCACAAGGTCACCATCATTCCGCGCGGGCGCGCTCTTGGCGTGACCATGCAACTGCCCGAAGAAGACCGTCACGGCTACTCGCGCTCCTATCTGCGCAATACCCTGGTGGTTCTGCTTGGCGGCCGCGTGGCCGAAGAGCTTATTTTTGACGATATCACCACCGGGGCCTCCAACGACATCGAGCGCGTCACCCGCATGGCCCGTAAAATGGTCTGCGAGTGGGGTATGAGCGAAGCTGTCGGTACGCTGGCTATCGGCGAAACCGGCGAAGAGGTCTTTATCGGCCGGGAATGGGTGCAGAATAAGAACTTCAGCGAAGACACCGCTCGCCTGGTGGATTCGGAGGTCAAGCGTATTGTGGACGAAGCGCATGAGCGCTGCCGCACGCTGCTGAAGGAAAACGAAGAAACGCTGCACCGCATTGCCCGTGCCTTGCTGGATCGTGAGACCATTACCGGTGCAGAACTTGAACTCCTGATGGAAGGCAAGGAGTTGCCTCCGCTGGACAGCAACGGTAAACCCGTCAAGTATTCCGAAGCTCCCAGCCGCCCCGGCAAGAGCGGCGGAAGCGCCAGGGGCGAGTCAGCCGTTGGCGACGAGCCTGCCGAGTTCACCCTTGAGCCGGATACAGGCAGTGAAGATGCCCCGGCAGCTCCGGCGGAAGCGGAAAGTGCTGGAAGCGGCGAAGTGGCCGCCAAGAATGGTGAAGACGACAACAAGCGAAATCAGTAATGAAAAATTCATTCCCGGTAGCGCCCGTAACGGGCGCAGCCTGGCATGTCATGGGGGGGCGGGCGTTGAAGACGCCCTCCCCCTTTGGCGTTATGGGCATTGTCAATCTTACTCCTGATTCCTTTTACGATGGTGGCGCGCATCACCTTCCTCCGGCCGGTCTACGGCATGCCCTGAGCCTGCTTGACGAAGGCGCTGATGTTCTTGACCTGGGGGCCGAATCGTCCCGGCCGGGAGCCGCCGAGCTTTCACCGGATGAAGAGATCCGCCGCCTTACACCCGTGCTTATGGGGCTGCGCCGCAAGGCCCCCTGGGCGGTGGTTTCTGTTGATACGTATCATGCCGCCACTGCCGCCGCTGTGCTGGAGCAGGGGGCGGCTATCATCAACGATATTTCGGCGTGTGCTTTTGATCCGGCCCTGCTGGACGTGCTTGTGCAGTACCGGCCGGGCTATGTGCTCATGCACAGTCAGGGGCGGCCCGAGATCATGCAGCACAATCCGCAGTATGGGGATGTGCGGCGTGAAGTGCGGGAGTTTTTTGAGCGCAATCTTGCGCGTCTGGTGCGGGCGGGAATGCCCGAAGACCGCATCATTCTTGACCCCGGCATAGGTTTCGGCAAAACGCTGGCTCATAACCTGGAATTGCTGGCGCACCCCGAAGACTGGCTGGACCTGGGGCGACCTGTGCTCATGGCCCTTTCAATGAAGTCCGTTTTTGGCGGCCTGCTTTCACTGCCGCCGGGCGAACGGGGTACGGCTACCGTGGCAGCAACGGCATTGCTGCGTGCACGGGGCGTTTTCTGGCACAGAGTGCATCAGGTGGCTGCTGCCCGGCAAGGGCTGGCGGTTGCCACGGCTTTCACTCCCGGCCCCTTGCCGGGTGGCCCATCTGTAGAGTAAAATACAAAAAGGGCACGCCGGTGCGTGTCCTTTTTTTCATGCTACTGCGGCAGGCCCCCAGGCTGCCAATGGCAGCATGCAGGGGCTGCTGGCCGAGTGCGGGTGAACTTTTCCGCTCCGTTTCCGGGGCAGTTCAGGCGCATCCCGGCGGTAAAGGCTGTCTTGGCAGTGTGGCGAAAACACCTGTCGTATTGAGCCGGCAGAATTTTGAGCGGTAACTGCCGGAAAGCTGTCTTCAATACATCGAGATCGTTTTTTTGCCGCGCCCAAAAGTCATAAGAGCCGCCTTGAAATTCACACCGCCAAGCTCTTGACGAATCCGCCGGCCGGGCGGATAAGGCCATGTAGCGGGCAAGGATTCGCCGGAAAACGCCATGCTACCTGCGGCTGACGGCAGGCAGCCGCTCCGGAAGAACGTTGTTCAATACCCGGCGCACGGCAAGACAGCGGGCGGCGTCTGCCCGAGGCGGCGCACAACAGCGGTTTTTATATCTTCGTCCAAGGATACTACGGTGTTTGACAATATACCCATCGAATGGCGCGATCTTCTGGATATCGGCGTGGTCAGCGTGCTTCTGTACCAGCTTATCCAGATGGTGCGAGGCTCGCGTGCTCTGGCCGTACTGACCGGTCTCGGTCTGCTGACGCTGCTGTATTTTTTTTCCAGAGCCGTGGGCCTGTACACGCTGAGCTGGCTTTTGCAGCATATCTTCAGCTCCATCTTCATACTCATAGTGGTCATTTTTCAGTCCGACATCCGACAGGCCCTTGGTGAAATGGGTACGCACCGGCTGTTTCGCAAAAAACAGCTTATGCAGGACGGTGTTGAGGAAGTGGTGATGGCCTGTGTGGAAATGGCCCGCCTGCGCGTGGGAGCGCTTATTGTGGTGGAGCGCAGCATGCGGCTCGGCGACATGATCAAGCGCGAAGGCGTGCGGGTTGACGCACAGCTTTCGCGTCAGCTGCTCATGAATATTTTTTACCCCAAAGCGCCCCTGCACGATGGGGCGGTGGTTATCAGCCGGGGGCGGCTTATGGCTGCGGCCTGCATACTGCCTTTGGCTGTGGCCAAGGGACAAAGCTTCGGCACCCGTCACCGCGCGGCCCTTGGGGTAACTATGGAAAGCGATGCTGTGGTTATTGTCGTTTCTGAAGAACGGGGCGAGATTTCAGTAGCCATGAAGGGCGAACTCATGCGTGCCCTGGATGCCGGTCGCCTGCGGGAGGTGCTTAATGAAGTCCTCTGATATTCCCCGGCGTGCGCCACATCTGGCGTCCCTGCTGGTGGCCGTGCTTGCGGCCGTGAGCATGTGGTATGTGGTCAGCGTGCGCGAGCGCCTTGAAGCCCAGTTGGAAGTCACCCTTGACTACTACGGCATACCCGCAAACCTTGTGATCACCGATGGCCTTATCAACAAGGCCGTGGTGCGCCTGCGCGGGCCGGAAACCCTTTTGCGCTCGGTTACCCAGAGCAAGCTTATCCAGGCGGTCAATCTTTCCCATATCAAAAAAGGTGTTACAATGGTGCCCCTTACGGCCGAACATCTCGGCCCGGGGTTTCGCGCCTTTGAGCTTATTGACGTGCAGCCACCGCGCATCGCCATTACTGCTGATACTCTGGTGGAACGGGCGGTTCCCGTGCGGCTCACCGTGGATTCGCCCCTGCGCAACGGGGCGCTGACTGTGGAGAATGCCAGGGTGGACCCTGCCACGGTTACCCTGCGCGGACCGGAAAGCGTGGTGGAAGAAATCTCTCACGTGCCGGTTACCATCATGGCCGACCCCACGGCAGCGGGAAGCACTGTGCATCAGGTCATAACCCTGGATACGCCGAGTCTGGTGACCGCGATTCCTCCTACAGTCAAGGTGCAGTACAGCATTACCAGCGGGCGCACTACGGTGAGCCAGCGCTGCAAGGTGGAAATTTCTGCCGAAAACCGCCGCCTCTACAAAGTGGAGCCGGAAGAACTGACCGTGCTCGTGGAGGTGCCCGATGCGCTGGTCAAGAATTCCCGCTATCTTGGACAATTGGAGGCTACCGTCAGCCCGCCCGATCTTGATGAAGGCGAAAGCCGCCGGGTAGAAGTGCGCTTTCGCCTGCCCGAGGGCATGACGCTCTTGAACCCCGGCACAGAAGAAGTTACGGTAAGCCGCAAGAAAAAATAGCCCGTACTCCCGGCAAGTTGCGGGAAACGGAGGGCGCTTTTGCCCTTGAAGGAGATGGCATGGCCGATCGTCTTTTCGGCACGGATGGTTTGCGTGGCACGGTGAATACATACCCGATGACGGTGGACGTTGCCCTGCGTCTGGGGCTGGCCGCAGGGATTCGTTTCCGGCGGGGTCAGCATCAGCATAAAGTGGTTATCGGCAAGGACACGCGCCTGTCGGGGTATATGTTTGAGTCCGCCCTCACGGCGGGGCTGTGCGCTGCGGGTATGCACGTCATCATGACAGGTCCGTTGCCTACCCCGGCCATATCTTTTCTGACGCGCAGCATGCGTGCGGATCTGGGTGTGGTTATTTCGGCCTCGCACAATCCCTTTCAGGACAACGGCATAAAGTTTTTTGATGCCGACGGGTACAAGCTGCCCGATATGGCCGAAGACGAGATCGCGGCCATGGTGCTGGATGCCGGTTTTTCCTGGCCGTATCCCGATTCGCGCGGCGTGGGCCGTGCCACAAAGATTGAAGACGCGGGCGGGCGCTACATTGTCTACACCAAAAACTGCTTTCCTGCCCACCTGACCCTTTCAGGCCTGCGCATTGTGGTGGACTGTGCCAACGGGGCAAGCTACAAGGTGGCTCCCCTTGCTCTGGAAGAGCTTGGGGCTGAAGTATTCCGCATCGGGACCGGCCCTGACGGAACCAATATCAACGAGCACTGCGGCTCGCTGCATCCTGACGTGGTCGCGGCCAAGGTGCGCGAGGTGCGGGCCGACATCGGCCTGGCCCTGGATGGCGATGCCGACCGCCTTATCGTGGTGGACGAGCGCGGGGTAGTTCTGGACGGCGACCAGATCATGGCCCTGTGTGCCCAGGCCATGATGGCCAGGGGCGAACTGCCCGGCAACCTGCTGGTAGCCACGGCCATGAGCAACATGGCTCTGGAACTTTTCATGCGCGATCACGGCGGTCAGCTTTTGCGCACCAAGGTGGGCGACCGTTACGTCATGGAGGCCATGCGCCGTGAAGGAGCCATGCTCGGCGGTGAACAGTCGGGGCATCTTATTTTCCACCGTTACAGCACCACGGGTGACGGACTGCTGGCCGCGCTGCAGATATTGCGTATCATGCGGGAAAAAGAGCGGCCGCTTTCTGAACTGGCCGGGCTGCTGACGCCCTTTCCGCAAAAGCTCATCAACGTGCGGGTGGAAAAGCGCCTGCCCTTTGAGGAGCGCCCCGCCATTGGTGAAGCCGTGGCCCAGGTGGAAAAAGAACTGGGCGGCCGTGGGCGGGTACTTTTGCGCTATTCCGGCACCGAGGCCCTGTGCCGCGTCATGGTGGAAGGCGAGCATGAAGACAGGGTGCGGACCTACGCCGAAGACCTGGCCCAGGTGGTGGAGCGGGAACTGCGTTAAGCTCCTTGCGGACATCCGGTTTTTGAACGAGACTACAGACAAGCAAAGCAACAGCGGAGGCGAGCATGAAGGATATTCGCAAGGTTATTATTCCCGTGGCCGGATGGGGTACGCGTTCATTACCCGCGACCAAGAATATTCCCAAGGAAATGCTGCCCATCTACAACAAGCCGGTCATCCAGTATGTGGTGGAAGAGGCCCAGAAGGCCAATATCCAGGACGTTATTTTTGTAACCAACCGCGACAAAAGCGTCATTGAAGACCACTTTGACTATAACCTGCAACTGGAAGCTGTGCTTGAACGCGCCGGAAAGCTCGACAAGCTGCAAGAAGTGCGCAAGGTAGCGGAAATGGTCAACATCATGTCCGTGCGCCAGAAAAAACAGCTCGGTCTCGGGCATGCCGTGCTGTGTGCGCGTGAACTGGTACGGGACGATCCTTTTGCCGTTATGGTGGGTGATGACCTGATGTTTGGCGGTGTTCCCGGCATTGCCCAGCTTATTGACGTGGCCATGGCTGAAAAGATGCCCGTCATCGGCGTTATGGAAGTGCCATGGGAAAAGGTAGACCGTTACGGCATCATTGAAGGGGACGAAGTTGCTCCCGGCGTATTCAGGGTCAAGAGTATGGTGGAAAAGCCCGCCCGTGACAAGGCCCCCTCGCGCATGGCTATTGTGGGCCGTTATGTGCTTACACCCGATATTTTTGACTATCTTGAAAAAGTCACTCCAGGGCACGGCGGCGAAATTCAACTGACTGACGCTCTTCAGGCCATGGCGCAGGACAGGGGCATGATGGCGGTGCGCATGTCGGGCATGCGTTTTGACGCCGGAGACTGGGCGGAATTTTTGACGGCCAATATCTATTTTGCCCTGCAGGACGAAGAATTGCGCTATGATTTGTTGAATTTGCTCAAGAATTTTGTGCAATTCCACTAGGAATCGCGGTTAACGACATTTGGCCTGCTGAGCAGTTTCAGAGGCCCGTTTCAGGCTGTCTGCGCGTTTATGCCGCCGGGCTGAAACGGGCCTTTCTTGTGCTCAAAAATCTGCGCAGACGCTGCAGGCAGGCTTCCGGCGGGCCGGGCCTTGTGCAGAGGCTTGCTTTCCCCGCCGTATTGGTTAACTCTGCCCCACATGTATGCCAGCATTGCTCTTCTGAGTCCCCCTTATGCCACCTTGAGTTACGCCTTGCCGCCAGAATTTCCACAGGAGTTCTGGCAGCCCGGCCTGCGCGTGGCCGTGCCGCTGGGCAGGGGAGACAAGGCGGCCCTGCGCGCCGGGGTTCTGCTTGAAACCAGCACCCACATTGACCTGCCCGCGGGGGTGGCCTGCAAAAGTGTTTGCTGGCCGCTGGAAGAAAAGGCTGTCCTCACGCCCGAACTGTTGGCGCTGGCACAGGATCTTGCCCTGCGGCAAGCCCTCAGCCCCGGTCATATTCTGGGGCATGTGCTGCCGCAAGGGCTGCGCCTTACCCGTGTGCGCCTGCGCCTGCTCCACGAAAAGGGAGCAGCCTCATGGCCCCTGGCCCGCATTCGGGGGGCTGATGCGGCCACAAGGCAGCACCTTGCCCAGGCTCTTGCCCACGGGCAGGCCCGGCTGCTGCCGCCGGGAGCCGATGCCGCCAGTGAGGAATTTTGCGTGTTGCGTGTGGACCCCCCCTGGCCGGTGCGGCCCTCTGCCACACGGCAGATAGAAATTCTGGAGTTTCTGCACGAGCACGGGGCTGTAAGCCGCCGTCATCTTATCCGTTCGCTGGGGCAGGGGGCAGGGGGTCCATTGCAGTCTCTGCTGGCCGCCGGACACGTCACCCTGACGCGGCAGGATGCCGAGGATGTGGTTGAGGCCGTGGAGCAGAGCCTTTTGCCGCCGCCTCCAGCTTCTTTTACGCTCAATGATGATCAGGAGCGCGCTCTCGCGGATATGAAGGCGGCGCTTGAAAACGCGCATTCCGGCGGGCGGGCTGCTTCGCGCCTGCTGTACGGGGTGACGGGCAGCGGCAAAACCGCTGTGTATCTGGAGCTGGCCCGCGCCTGTCTTGAATCGGGCAGGAGCATGCTTTTGCTTGCGCCCGAGGTCGCGCTGGCCCACAAGCTGCGGCGTGACGCCGCCTGCGCCCTGCCCCAGGTTCCACTTTTTTTCCATCACGGTTATCAGTCTCCCGCGCGCCGGGAAGATACCTACAGGCAACTGGCCGGGCGTGACGAACCCTGTCTGGTGGTAGGCACACGTTCGGCCCTGTTCTTGCCCGTACCGCACCTGGGCTGCATTGTGCTGGACGAAGAGCACGACGCTTCTTTCAAGCAGGATGAAAGCCTCGCCTATCAGGCCAAGGAGGTGGCATGGTTTCGTATGGCGCAGATTCACGGCCTGCTGGTTCTCGGCTCCGCCACGCCTGACCTCAAGACCTTTCATGCGTCGGAAAGCGGGCATCTGCCCATATTGCGCCTGCCCAGGCGTGTAGGCGACCGCGACCTGCCGCCTGTGGAGCTTGTGGACATAAGTTCCCTTTCGCCGGCGGCCACCTCCGAAACCGGTCTGCTGGCTCCCCGCAGCGAAGAAGCCCTGCGTGAGGTTATCAGCAGGGGCGAGCAGGCCGTGGTGCTGCTCAACCGTCGCGGCTATGCCCCGCTTATGTACTGCCTGGATTGCGGGCGTACCCTGCGCTGCCCTCATTGTGAAATAGGCCTGACCTATCACAAGGGGCGCGAAAAGCTTGTTTGCCATTATTGCGGGTATACTCGTCCGTTTCCTTCGCCTTGCCCCGAATGCAAGGGAATGAATTTTTTGCCGATGGGTGAAGGCACAGAGCGCCTGGGCGAACGCCTGGAGGTTCTGGCCGGAGCACCCGTGCTGCGGCTGGACAGGGACAGTACCCGCCGCCCCGGCCGTATGGAGGAAATCCTGGCAGCCTTTGCCCGGCAGGAATCGTCCATTCTTGTGGGTACGCAGATGCTTTCCAAGGGGCATCATTTTCCCAACGTGACCCTGGCTGTGGTGGCTGATGGCGACCTTGGGCTTAACCTGCCGGACTATCGCGCAGCGGAGCGCACCTTTCAGCTTTTGGTGCAGTCGTCAGGCAGGGCCGGACGTGGCGACAAGGCCGGGCAGGTGCTCATACAGACGCGGGACGTGAGCCATTATTGCTGGCAGTACGTGCGTGAGGCCGATTACGAGGGATTTTACGCGGCAGAACTGGCCCGCCGCCGGCTGCGCCGCTATCCGCCGTTTGTGCGCCTGGCTCTCATACGCATTTCCCACGGCATCGAAGAAAGCGGAGGGCCTGCGGCCCTCAATGACCTGGCAGTGGCCCTGCGCGGCCGCTCGACGGAACTGGGCCTGCAACTGCTGGGTCCCGCTCCCGCGCCGCTGGCGTTGCTGCGGGGCAGGCGGCGGTATACCTGCCTTGTGAAAGGGCAGGACTGGCAGGCCATCCGGTCGCTGTATTTTTTTGCTCTTTCACAAAAATGCGCTAAAAATCTACGACTTTTTCTTGACCTTGATCCTGTAAATATGTTGTGAATGGCAGTTGCATTTTTCTGTTGGCTGTGGGGTGCCGCCGCTTCTTCTCCGAAGAAGCCAGGGCGGCCAATTTTTTAATGCAGACTGGCCCACTGGGGGCGGCGTTTCAGGCCGTTGCGTGACGGTCCGGATAGCTGGCGTTCTGTATTCGGGATGCGGCTGCGCCGGCTGAGGTTTCTGGAGGAGTAATGAAGATTTTTCGCGCACTGGCGCTGGTGCTGGCCCTGGTTCTCTGCTGTTCGCCCGATGCCCGGGCTGAAGGCTTTGCCCTTAACGAATGGAGCGCCCGCGGGGTGGCTCTTGCCGGCGGCATGGTGGGCCGCGCGGATGATGTGTCCACTCTGGCGTATAATGCCGCGGGTATAACACAGATTCCCGGCACTCACGTTATGGGCGGCCTGGCCTTTATTGCTCCTATGGGTACCATTGTGTCCGACATGGCCAACGGAGTGGAAAAGCATACCTCTACCAAGCCCAATGTGTGGCTGGCGCCGCACGGTTTTGTGAGCCATCAGTTAAACGATAATGTGTGGCTGGGCTTTGCCTCTTTCAGCCGCTTCGGTCTGGGCAATTCTTTCAACAGCCAGTGGGTCGGCCGGTACAATATGTATGATATCGGCATGCAGACCGTGTCGTTTGTGCCCAGCCTGGCCTACAAGGTCAACGACATGCTCTCCCTTTCCGTGGGAGTGGAGGCCCTGTACGCCCATGTGTACATGGGCAACAAGGTCCCGACGATAACTGCCGCATCCTATCCGGATATTGTCGGTAATGATCTGCAACTGGAAGGCAGCGGCTGGGGCGTGGGCGCGCATCTCGGCATGCACATGCGTTTCAATGACCAGTGGTCCCTGGGCCTTTCCTACAAAAGCCAGATCACGCTCAACCTTTTCGGCGATGTGGACTTCGGCCATGAGGGGCCAAACGGCCTGATAACCGCAGGGAAAATGCACGGTCCTGAAGCCCGCGACCGTAGCGCCAACGCCACTTTGCAGCTTCCCGACTCCATCGCTCTCGGCATTGCCTACAAGCCTCTGGATAACCTGAGCTTTGAGGTCGGTTCGGTCTTCACCCGCTGGTCTACCTATAATGCATTGAATATCAATATGGGCGATGACTATTCTGCCATCAATAACAAGGAATGGCGCGACGGCTGGAATTTCAACGCCAGTGTGGAATACAAGCCCCTGGACTGGTGGGCCTTGCGCGCGGGCTTTGCCTACGAAACTCCCGTGGTCAACGAAAGTTACAGCGACTACATGATGCCCACCAACGGGCGCACCATGATGAGCCTGGGGACGGGCTTTACGTGGGAGAACTGGACAGTTGACCTGACCTACGCCCATTTGTGGATCAATCCCGTGGACTACGACAATACCGAAACTTCCGGCATCCGCTCCGCCGCCAGCGGGATCAAGGGCGGCCACTCGGAAAATGTGCAGGCCAATATCTACATGTTCTCTGTGGGCTATTCTTTTTAGGGCAAGTTAACTTTTATATTGCTCTGGTGGCTGCACGAGCAGACGCCCGCCGTGGAGACGCAAGCGCAGCTTCATTCGTAACCCCTTGGGGCAACGGCTGAAGCTGCGCTTGTATTTGCGCTGTCAGAGGCCGTAACGGGGGCGCCAGCGCTGTACGGGAATGCAGTGCGGCGTAAAGCGGTGTGTATTGTATTCTGCGCAGGTTGCTTTTCCCGTCAGAATGGCAACGTTGGGTATGAAGCATTTCAAGGTTTATCCGGTCTGGTGCTGTTACTGTTTGAAGTATTCCATTGTCTTCGGTGGGGCCGCCGGTACGGCGGGTAGCAGAGAACATACAGCAAAAGAGCGGTTCCCCTTGTGGGGAACCGCTCTTTTCAAATGCCTGCGGCAGGAATCACGGCAGCCGTTCTTGCAGGCTGCCAGGCATTACTTGTCCGCACCGCAACACTTTTTATATTTTCTGCCGCTGCCGCAGGGGCAGGGATCATTCCGGCCAATGCGGGGAGCGGCCTTTGCCGGGGTATTGCGTGCATCTTCGGCATTGCCGCCGCCGGAATAGGAGAGCTGGCCCCTGTCTTCCTTGTGGCGGTATTCACGCGCCAGGGGCTGGCCCTGAGCTTCTTCAGTTTCCGGAGCGATCTCTATGGCTTCCACGGGCGCGGTTTCAGCCGGGGCTACACGCACACGGCTGAGAGCGCGGAACACGTTTTCACGAATCTGGAACAGCATGGCCTGAAACATTTCAAAGCCTTCGCGCTTGTATTCCAGTTTGGGGTCACGCTGGCCGTAGCCGCGCAGGCCGATGCCGTCGCGCAGGGCGTCCATGTTGCGCAGGTGTTCTTTCCAGCAGCGGTCGAGTTCTTCCAGCATAAAGTAGCGCTGGATGTCGCGGTAACTGTCGCCGGTTTCAGAGCGCAGCTCTTCCAGTACCTTACGTATCAGGGGTTCACATTCCTCACGTTCGGGCAGGTGCGCATTTTCGGGCAGTACGCGGTCCAGGTTGAAGACATCGCGCAGGCGGGCGAAGGCGGCTTCACGCAGGCCGTTGTGATCGTCTACAGGCACGCCGTCCAGTGTGCTGTACACGTCATCAAGCACGTCGTTCATGAATTCGTCCATCACCGGGTCAAGGTCTTCCTCAACCATAAGCTCACGGCGCAGGGCGTAGATGACCTCGCGCTGCTGGTTCATGACGTTGTCATAGTCCAGCAGGGTTTTGCGGACCTCAAAGTGATGGGCTTCCACGCGTTTTTGTGCGCCCTCAACCGCGCGGGTGACCATGGCGTTTTCAATGGCTTCGCCGTCACGCAGCCCCAGTTTTTCCATCAGGCCCTTGATGCGGTCAGAACCGAAGAGGCGCATGAGGTCATCTTCAAGCGACAGGTAGAAACGTGAGGAGCCGGGGTCGCCCTGACGTCCGGAGCGCCCGCGCAACTGGTTGTCGATGCGGCGGCTTTCGTGTCTTTCTGTTCCGAGGATATGCAGGCCGCCCAAGTCCACTACGCCTTCGCCAAGCACAATGTCCGTACCGCGCCCGGCCATGTTGGTGGCAATGGTGACTTTGCCGGGCTGGCCGGCCTGGGCCACGATTTCCGCTTCTTTTTCATGTTGCTTGGCATTGAGCACGTTGTGGGGGACCCCGAGCTTGCTCAGGCGATGTGAAAGCATTTCGGACGTTTCGATGGAAATGGTCCCCACCAGAACAGGCTGGCGGTTTTTATGCAGTTCGGTGATGGCCTCGACAATGGCGTCGAATTTTTCCTGACGGCTGCGGTAGATGAGGTCGGGATAGTCCTTGCGCTGCATGGGCCGGTTGGGCGGAATGGAAATAACTTCCAGATTGTATATCTGGTGAAATTCCACGGCTTCTGTGTCGGCTGTACCCGTCATGCCTGAAAGCTTGTCGTACAGACGAAAATAGTTCTGGAAGGTGATGGAGGCGAGGGTCTGGTTTTCGGCGGCGATGGTCACGCCTTCCTTGGCCTCCAGTGCCTGGTGCAGTCCATCGGAATAGCGGCGGCCCGCCATGAGGCGGCCGGTAAATTCGTCAACAATTACGACCTGATCGTCCTGCACAATGTAGTCCACATCGCGCTTGAACACCTGATGGGCTTTGAGCGATTGCAGCACGTGGTGCTGTGCGGTGATGTTGGCGGGATCAAACAGATTATCCAGTTTGAGCATCTCTTCGCAGTAGGCCACGCCCTCATCGGTGAGCATGGCGGTGCGGGCTTTTTCGTCTACGGTATAGTGTTCGGGCCGCAGCTTGCACACCACCTCGTCCACAATCCGGTACATGCCCACCGACTCGTCGGACGCGCCGGAAATGATGAGGGGCGTACGGGCTTCGTCAATAAGGATGGAGTCCACTTCGTCAACGATGGCATAGTTGTGCCCGCGCTGTACCAGCTGGTGCCCATAAAACTTCATGTTGTCGCGCAGGTAGTCAAAGCCGAATTCGTTGTTGGTGCCGTAGGTAATATCAGATTCGTACTGCTGCTTGCGCTCGTCGTCGTCCAGGCCGTGAACGATGACGCCTGTGCTCAGCCCCAGGAAACCGTAAAGCTGACCCATCCAGGCCGCGTCACGCTTGGCCAGATAGTCGTTGACCGTGACCACATGCACACCCTTGCCCGACAGGGCGTTGAGTACCACGGGCAGTGTGGCGACCAGGGTTTTGCCTTCGCCTGTTTTCATTTCGGCGATCTTGCCCTTGTGCAGCACCATGCCACCTATAAGCTGCATATCATAGTGGCGCATGCCGAGCACGCGTCGCGATGCTTCGCGCACCAGGGCGAATACTTCGGGCAGCAGGGCATCAAGGCTCTGGCCGTCTTCCTGCACGGCCTTTTTGTACTGGAGGATGCGGGCGGCAAAGTCTTCGTCCGCCAGTTCCTGCATTTGAGGCTCAAGAGCATTGATGCTCTGTACCTGGGAGCGCAGACGGCGCAGATACCGGTCGTTCTTGCTGCCGAATATTTTTTTGAAAAGAAAGCCGAACATGAAGTCTCCTCTGTTGGGCGCGGGGCAAACCGCCTTTGCCCGGCCAGCGCGACAACGCGGCGCACTGGGGCTGCTCTGAAAACGTAGTTCCGGGCAGCCTGGGGCTGGCGGCATCCCTTTAAAATAAGACATAAATGCCGGGTTGGCAATGTGGAGCAAAGCGGCATCAACTTAAAAAATGAAAGCATTTTGCTGCGTACCGGGGCTGGACGTGCGAAAGGGTTTTCTCTGCCCGAACGCATGCCGGACGCGCGTTGCCGCTGTTTTGGCGCAAGAAGGGGCTTGCGCCCGCATCAGCCCGCAGGAAAGCGCAAAAAGGCAAATAACGGACTTACTTTTTTGCAGGTACGGCCGATAAAATATATGTGGCGGGGCCGCCTTTCCGGGTTGTTAAGATTCAGATTTCGAAGTTTTCCTGCTTGATGACGGCTTCGGTCTTGATTCTGTCCAGCAGTTCGGCAAAAGTTGCCTTGACGTTTTCGCGTATGTCTCCGGCAACCACAAGAAAAAGCACGTCGTCGCCGGGTTTGAGCAGGCCTTCTTCGGCATCGGCCACAATGGCAAAAATGCCGGGGCGCTGCTCCATCTCGTGGACGATGGCTGCCATTTTTTCCCTGTCCGGAGTGATGTGCACAGAGGCGACGGTGCTGTGGTCATTGCGGGACCAGCCGCGCACCACGCCATTATGAACAAGCATCATGCCCACATGGTCGGTGAACCCGGGGCGGGATTTGAGTTCCTGAAGAGTTTTGTTAATATCCATAGGCACCGCCTTTGTTTGAGCCGCGCGCAGCCGTAATTTTTCCGGCAGTATATATCATGCCCGTATCGCCATAAAGGACTTTGTTCATGGCCCAGTTATCACAGTTACTGTCTCGCCTTCCCGAAGGCAAAGACGTGCGCATGAGCACCATGGGGCATGTGCTCTGGGTCTGCTGGCACGGCAAACTGCCCCCGGCAGTAGGGCAGACCCTGCTCAATTACGGCGGCATGCTGGTGGGAGAAGAAGAGGAACAGGCCCTGTGGTTCTTCTTTACAGATGATGTCTTTCTGGCGCTGGCCCGGTTGACGGTATGGGGCAACTTTAATGAGCTTCCGGTAAGTATTGAGCTTTTTCCCGGGCGTTTGCAGTTTGACCGCAAGCGAGATGCCTGCCTGCTGCTTGACGCAGCCCTTCAGGCGCAGGAAATGCTGGTGCGCGACAGCCTTGAGGTATGGGTGCACCCCAAAAGCCGCGAGGGCAAAAAAAGCCTGCCCGGCATTTCTTTCGAGCGCCGCCCTGGCCGTCAGGGCATGAGTTCTGTTGACTGGGCCACCATGCTTGTGGATGTGCGCATGCCCTATGCCTCCACCCACTCATGGTTCGCCATCCTGCATCCTTTGGGCAGCCCGCTGGACAAGGCTTTTCAGAGCGGCTGGACCGCCATGTTCAAAAAAGTGGAAACCCTTTTGCAGCGGCTCAAGATAAAGTCCATCGTCAGCGGCACTTTTGTCATGCTGGCTATGGATAATCTGCTCATGCTACGCACCTTTCTGCGCGACTACCTGCACAGCTTTGACAAGGAAAACGGCGAAGGCGGCGTGTACTGGCCCTGTGTCTGCGTCATAGCCGACCGCAACAATCTCAATTTCAACAGCGACCTGCCCAAGAAGATCGGCCTGCAGTGGGACAACCTCATGCCGGACTTCCCATACCTGAGCTATCGCAATGCCTATCTGCTGGGCGAGGGGTTTACGGTTCGCGACCTGCGTTATACGGGCGAGCAGGTCAGTGTGGACGATTGGTGCAATGTTCTCCTGAACGAAAACAGCCTCAGCGAGCGCTCCATTCCCCTGCTCATGCCCGCCCGGCTGACAGCCGGGGATTCGGCGGAACCGGGCTGCTTTTATTGCGGCATCCATAGCCATACGGCTGTCCAGTGCCCAACAAGGTCATGCCCGCCTGCTGCGCCTGACCTTTGGGATAGGATCGCCGTGCTCGATCTGGAGGCGGTCAACGAAGGGTTCCGCCGCATAGAGCTGGTGCTCAACGAAGAAGGCGTTGCGGGATATACCGCGCTGCTGCGCGACGGCGGCGACGCCGCCCTTGTGCTGCAGGGCGTACTGGACCTGAACAGCGCCTGCCAGTTGCGCAATGTGCCGCGTAACTGGCTGTACCGCATGCGCGAGCCTGAACCGGGAGAAGAGCTGCCGCCCCGCGACGACAGCCCGGCATGGGAAATGCTGGATAAACTGTCTGTTGCTGCCCCCGAAGACCTGGCAGACCTGGAAAAAAAGATTGCCCAGAATATCAGCCGTCATCAGCGGGACCCTCGCCTGCGCATGGCGCAAGGCTTCTGCCAGGTTGAGCGACAGGATTTTGCCCGCGCCGCTGCCAGTTTTGGCGAGGCGGCCGTGCTCACGCCCTCGCCCATGCTCCAGGCCTGGAACGAATTTTTACAGGCCAGACTTGAGGAAGAACAGGGGCATTTCGGCGCGGCCATCGAGCAGTACGGCCAGGTGTGGCGCGTAACCCAGTGGCGCGAGGCGCAGTACCGCGAAATGGTCTGCAAGGTTAAAATGGGCTTTGCCGAAGCCGTGCTGGACCCGCTGACAAAACTTATCCGTGACGACCCTTCCTACTTCAACCATATCCTGATGGACCCGGCCCTGGAGCGGGGGCGGCTGCTTATTCTTTCATCGCTGTATGATCTTTGGGCAGAGGCCAAAAAAAAGGCCGAGTCCGAGGGGCCGGCCATCAATGCCCTGGATGCGCGGCTGCACGACTGGTTTCCGCCGGAACATCCGGTGCAGTTGCTGCTGGGCGGCAAAATCCGGCAGTTGGAAAAGCTCGCCAGTATCAGCAGCTATATAGCTTTTCTCAAGGTTGTTGAAACGCGCCCGGCCCTGGAAAAAGAACTTGAGGAATGCATCAACCGCGAAGTGGAAGAATTGCGTAACCGCTACAAGTATTACCTCGATATTCTTCAGGAAATACGGGACGAAGCTTCGTGGTTTCCCTTTCCGTCAGCCCTGCGTGAATTCAGCCGTGACTTTAATGAAAGCGCGGGCATTATCAACCGTGCCTTTTCTTGCAATTTCCGTGATGCGGCAGCCTTCAAACGGGTGCAGGCCGATACCCCACGCCTGGCAGAGCTGTTGCGCAACCTGCGCAAGCGCTTACAGTTTTTGCGCATGGTGCGCGATGGAACCCTGTTTGGCCTGACCATGGGCAAGACTTTCATGTGGATAGAGGTCGTGGGGCTGCTGCTCTGCTTTATCGGTGTTCCTGTTGTGGTTTTCTGGGGCGACAGCCTGCGCCTGGGTTGGCTGCGCGAGATTCTGGGTGAAGATCAGTGGTCCATCCAGAAAGTGCTTATTCTTATTGTTACAGTTATTTCTTTCGGGCTGGCAGCACTGCGTACCACTCTGGTCTTTGACCGCAAGCGGGAAAAGTTGCTTGAACAGGCGCGCAAGCAGCGTGAGCAGGCCCAGCAGACGCGCCTTGAGCGGATCCGCAAGCAGCGGCGGGCAGAAGAAGAGAAAGCCCGCCGTGAGCGTGAGGTGCTGGCTGCCAAAAGGGCACAGAGCAAGCTGAAAGAAAAAACAGGCGTCTGACCGAAAAATTCTGCTTGTCCGGGCAAAATGGCCAGGCGCTGTGAGCATATAAAAAACCGCCCTGCAAAACTGCAGGGCGGTTTTTATATGCTCATTCAGTGTATTTCCGTTCTGTCCGGCCTTGAGCGTCGCGTCAACAGACGGACGCGTGACGGCCGTGCCAGGAAGCTGGAAACGCTGTCGCGCATTTCATACTTGAAGTGCGCGACAAGGATCTGTCTCCAACTCCTTGTCGCCAAATAATTGTAGGGCGGCTTTGCCGACCGTTAAGCAATCATTTGAAGTGGTAATTGTTCTAGGTCAGCCAGATGAATCCGCCCATTGTTATTACGGAGAGTATGGTGCTCCAGAACAGGGTAGAGGCCATTTCCTGTTCGCCGGACTTATATTCCACGGCAAAAATAACGGCAATGGAGGCAGTGGGAATAGCCAGGGTTACAGCGACCAGCCCGCGTTCCGCACCGGGAACCGCCAGCCATATCATGACCAGAAGGATAAGGCCGGGCAGCAGGATGTTCTTGCAGATGACATTGACGATTACCGGCAGGGACACGCTTACCTTCTGGGCAAAAAGCACCGCGCCCACGGCAAACAGGGCGACACCGCCCGTGGCCTGCCCCAGCAGCAGAAATGAGCCTTTAAGTACTTTGGGCATGTCCAGTCCGGCCAGCAGCAGTACAAACGCCAGCACCGGCGCCCATACCACAGGCTGCTTGACCGCATTGGCAATACTGCCGAATACAATGGCCGCCGGATTTTTTTTCTGCCCGGAAGAATCGCTGTCGCTCCCGCCTACAAGAAAAACGAGGGCCAGCGGCACCTGAACAAGATTCATGAGGATGCTGCCCGCGGCGATGGCGAGATCGGCCTCCACGGGAAAAAGCATGCCCAGAACCGGAGTTCCCACAAAAGGCACGGCAGGGCCGGCGATAGCCAGGCCGCGCAAGGCCGCGAGCTTTACATCAGACCGGAAGACAAAGCGGGAAATCAGAAAAACAAGCACAAAGCCTCCGGCCATGCCGATGGCGATCCACAGGAAGACCTGCGCATTTTTGAGCACTTCTTCAAGCGGCGTGCCGAGAATCCCTGCAAAGAGGAGCATGGGCAGGGCATAAAGCATGACCATGCGATTGAGCACAGAGGCCTGGTCCTGGCTGAAGTCGTGCCGCCATCCGGCCAGAAGGCCCAGCAGCAGGGTCACGACAATGGGCAGCAGGGCCATGATTATTGTTTCGAGCATGGACGGTTCCTTTTAGCCATACCCGGACCCGCCGGGATCCGGGTATGGTGTTTGGTTCTGGCCTAAAGCAGGGGCGGGATGGTGGGGACGATGGGCACTTCTATAAGGGTGGGGCCGGAGCGTTTGAAAGCTTCGGCGCAAACCTTGCGCACTTCGTCGACGGTTTCAACGCGTATGGCTTCGCAACCGTAGCCCTTGGCGATGGCAACCGTATCAAGGCCCGGCAGGTCAAGGCCCGGGACGCCGGGGGTTTCTTCCAGAACGGCAAAAGACTTCAGAATGGCGTATTCGCCGTTTCTCGGTATGACAAAAAGGATGGGCAGTCCCTGCTGTGCCGCTGTCCACAGTCCCTGAACAGAATACTGCATGGAGCCGTCGCCGATAATGGCGACTACCGGGCGGTTGCGCCCGCTGTCGCGCTCGGCAAGGGCGATGCCCACGCTGGCGGGCAGGTTCCAGCCCAGGCTGCCGCTGGCAAAAGTATAGAAAGAGTCAGGACGTTCCACCGGCCATGCCGTATGCAGTTCGCCCAGGTTGGAGGGAGATTCTTCCACCAGCACAGCTTCAGCGGGTGTGCATTCGCGCAGCGTCTTGAAAAGTTCCAGGGCGGTCATCACCTTGCCGGGGGCCGCAGCAGGAGCGGCTGCATGAGGAGCCATACAATGGGGCTGCCTGCAGACTTCGCATGTGGCAGAGCGCGCCTGCACCAGCGTTTCCAGCGCTTCCAGGGCCAGCACCGCATCGCACAGCATGCTGTCGCCCACCGGCGCGCGGCCCGTTTCTGCGGGGTCATCGGAAATATGCAGCAGGCGCAGACCGTCAGGAATATACTGGCCCTCAACATACGGATAATAACGGAATACGGGCGCGCCGATCACAATGGCCACATCGTGCCCTTCAAGCTTTTTGGCTAGCGGCCCGATGGCAAAGGGCAGGCCGCCAGCGTACAGCGGATGGGTTTCGGGGAAGGGCGGGCGCTCCGAGGCGGGGGCGGCCCATACCTTGGCATTGAGTTTTTCAGCCAGGGCCACGGCCTGTTTCCAGCCGTCTCCCCTGGCAATGGCCGCGCCGTAGATGAGAGCGGGATTTTTGGCCTTGGAGAGCAGGTCGGCAAATTCGGCCAGGCGTTTGGGGTCCGGCCCAACGCGGCCGGCAAGGCTGCGTGCCACGGGTTCGCCCAGTGCAGGCTTGTCCCAGTCATCAAGCGGAATGGAGAGGAAAACAGGCCCGGTCGGGGGCTGCATGGCCATGGCATAGGCTCGCATGAAGGCGGCAGGCACATCTTCGGCGCGTACAGGTTCGTAGCTCCACTTGACCCAGGGCTTGGGCAGTTCGGCAGGCTCCACGTTGGTGAGCCACGGCTCCATAAGGAGCATTTCGCGCGTCTGGTTGCCAGCTGTAATAATGAGAGGCGTCTTGTTCATGCTGGCAGTAAGAATATTGCTCATGGCATTGCAAAGACCGGCAGAAGTGTGCACGTTTACCAGTGCGGGCTTGCGTGTTGCCTGGGCATAGCCGTCGGCGGCGCCCACGGCTGAAGCTTCTTGAAGAGTCTGAATATATCTGAAATCTTTAGGAAAATCTTTCAAAAATGTTTCTTCAGTTGAGCCGGGGTTGCCAAAGATTGTGGTAATGCCCAGCTGGCGTAAAAGTTCAAATGTGACCTGACGAATGGTTTTTGCCATGATTTCCTCCACGGGATTCCGCATCTGGTTAGTGTTGCGTTAGAGATAGCATGTGTTTTATTAGTAGACAATCCTATCTTCGGCAATCTGTTATAAGAAATCAGAATTTATGGCTCTGTGCGCTGGAATTTATTTTTTTGATGTTTCTTGTCGCCGAGGGGAGGATTTGTGCCTCCAGTCACTTTTTACATTGTGACGGCAGGGTAAGTTTTTTTGCGAGTACCTCTTGCCAGTCATGTCAAGAATGATTATTGTTAAATAAAGCCAATGAGGAGGACACCATGTCGCAACTAAAGGACTTCGCACTTTACGATATAGACTGGAACCTGACCCCCGAGCACGCCGTCACGATGTATCTTGAATGGGGTAATAACGACTGGCATTCGGAGTATCCTCCGGTTCGTTCCAAGGATGACGTGGCTCACTATTTTGTGGTGGACAGCTGGCAAAGCCCGCCCATGGTCCGTCTGGTACGCCGCAATTCAGAAAGGGCCGACGATCTCATAAGTCTGCCGCTGCCCAAGAACCTGATGGATGATTTTCGCAAGGAACACGGCGAGTGGCGCGGCATCAGCGCTCCTACTCCGGCGGTCAGGTCTTGGCTCAAGCATGAGCTTGAGCAGGAGTAACTACGGCAACGGCGCAAAGCCGGCCTGAACAGGTCAGATACTTTTCCGCCATACAAGGTGAAAACGCGTAAGGACTCCGTGTGGGGTCCTTACGCGTTTTTCTTGTCTGGGCAGAAGTCTTTGACAGGCCGGGTGAACCCGCCCTGCCCATAGCAAAAGTGTCCTGTCAGCCCCCTGTTCCGTAGGAATTCCTGGCAATCAGCACCCTAGTACCAGCGGCCGAACCTGCGCATGTAGATCACCTTCATGCCCTGAGCCACGCAGCAATAGCAAAGCAGGGTGGCAACCAGCCAGGGGAAGTAGCTCCAGGGCAGCGGCTGCAGGCCCACCAGCCCGCCTAGCGGAGAAAAGGGAATATAGATGCCGAGTGCCATGACGGCCCCTGTCAGCAGCAGCACGGGCAGGGCCGCTGTGCTCTGCACAAAGGGGATTTTTCTGGTGCGGAGCATGTGTACTACCAGCGTCTGGGAAAGAAGCCCCTCGACAAACCAGCCGGACTGGAAGAGAGACTGCATCTCAACACTGGCCGCGCCGAAGACAAACCACATGAGCGCATAGGTGGTAATGTCAAAGATCGAAGACGTGGGGCCGATCCAGACCATGAAGCGGCCGATATTTTTCGCATCCCATTTACGCGGCTTTTGCAGAAACTCCTTGTCTACCGTGTCCCACGGCAGGGAAAGTTGCGAAAAGTCGTACATCAGGTTCTGGAGCAGCAACTGTACGGGCAGCATGGGCAAAAAGGGGATAAAGGCGCTGGCCACCAATACCGAGAATACGTTGCCGAAGTTGGAGCTTGCGGTCATATTCAGGTATTTCATGATGTTGCCAAATGTTTCCCTGCCTTTGATTACCCCTTGCTCAAGAACCATAAGGCTTTTTTCCAGCAGAATGATATCTGCGGATTCCTTGGCGATGTCAGCGGCCGTATCTACGGAAATGCCCACGTCGGCGTCGCGCAGGCCGGGGGCATCGTTGATGCCGTCGCCAAGAAAGCCCACGGTATGCCCGCCTTGTTGCAGCGTCTTGATGATGCGCGATTTCTGCATGGGCGTGAGCTTGGCGAACACGTCATGGCTGTCGCAGGCCGCCAGCAGCTCGGTATCGCTCATGGCGTCCACATCGTTTCCGATCAGGACGGTTCCCGGTTCCAGCCCTACGTCATGGCAGATTTTGGCAGTGATGACAGGCGTGTCACCCGTAAGTACCTTGACTGTCACGCCGTGCTCGCGCAGCGCGGCAATAGCCGGGCCTGCACTGTCTTTGGGCGGATCAAGAAAAGTAAGAAAGCCCCTGATGGCAAGATTGCCTTCTGCCGCCGTGGTGTACTGTTCGCGGACTTCGCTGCCCCTGAAAACCTTTGTGCCGAGGGCCAGCACCCGGAAGCCGTCGCGGTTGTACGAGCGCGTCAGATCCATGAGCCGTTCACGCCATTGTTCATCCATTGCCACAACCTTGCCCTGCACGTATACACTGGAGGCTATGGAGAGCATTTCCTCAACGGCTCCCTTGCATACCAGCAGGTGTTCCGTGTCGGACTCTGCCACAATCACGGAAAGGCGGCGGCGTACAAAGTCGAAAGGCAGTTCGTCCACCTTGCGCAGGTGCTTGGGCAGGCCGTTTTCCGCCGTGTCTCCGTAGTGGACAATGGCCCTGTCCATAAGGTTTTTCATGCCGCTCTGGTGAAAGCTGTTGAGCCATGCAAGCTCCAGCACAGAGTCATCCATAAAGCCCAGCGGGTTGACGTGCCGCTCAAGGATGATCTTGTCCTGGGTAAGGGTGCCGGTTTTGTCGGTGCACAGGATGTCCATTGCCCCGAAGTTCTGAATGGCATTCAACCGTTTTACTACAACCTTACGGCGCGACATGGCTACAGCGCCTTTGGCAAGGTTGGCGCTGACGATCATCGGCAGCATTTCCGGGGTCAGGCCCACGGCGATGGCCAGAGCGAACATGAAGGCATCGCTCCAGTCTCCCTTGGTGAAGCCGTTGATAAGAAAAACAACCGGAACCATAAGGAGCATGAAACGGATAAGCAGCCAGCTTACGCTGTTGACTCCTTTATCAAAGGCCGTCTGGGCGCGGCTGCCCACAATGTTTTTCGCCAGGGAGCCAAAGTAGGTGCGCGCGCCGGTGGCAACCACAAGGGCCGTGGCCGTGCCGCTGACCACGTTGGTTCCCATAAAGCACATGTTGCGCGAATCAAGCGCCTGGCCGGATGCGCCTTCGGCATGCGCGCATTTTTCCGCCACGGCAGACAGGGTGTCGTATTTTTCCACAGGCAGGGATTCGCCGGTCAGCACAGCCTGGCTTACGAAAAGATCGCGGGAATCAAGCAGACGTATGTCGGCGGGTATCATGTCGCCGGCAGAAAGGCGCACCACATCGCCCCTGACCAGTTCGTCCAGCGGGATATCTCTGGTTTCCGGCTCATTTTGCGCGTTGCGGCGGGTAACCGTAGCGGTGGTGTGCACCATGGCCTGCAGGGCCTGGGCAGCCTTGTTAGACCGGAATTCCTGCCAGAAACGCATGATGCCGCTGATCAGCACCATGGTCACAATGATGGTTACGCCCGTGCCATCGGTTTCTTCTCCGGTCTGGAGAGGAAGCCAGTAATCGCTGTAAAAGCTGACGGCGCTTATGATGAGCAAGACGTAGATGAACGGATTGTTGAAAGCCCGGAGCAACTGCACCAGAGGATTGGGGACGCGTTCACGGGCAACTTCGTTGCGGCCTTCGGCCTCCAGACGGCTGAGGGCGTCGTTTTCGGTCAGACCGTATTGCCCGCTGCCGAATTTTGCGAAAAGTGCATCAATGTTCTGCTCTGTGGACCGGGCGGCCCATTGGCCCTTATGGGGCCGCACAGACTGGTTCTTGTTAGAAAAAGTGAAAAACATGGGCATGTCTCCTCCTGCTCCCGGCAGACGGCACGGCATGCCCGCGGTATAAAATCAGGCTATGCCGCTGTATGCGGGCGCAGAGGTAAGAAAGTTGGAAGTACCACACCCGCTGCGAGGTTTGTTGAAAAAGACGCTGCGGGTCGACTAGGGGGATGGTCCATTGTTGGAAAACTCCTTTGTCTGCGGCTGTCTGAAAAACAGCACGGCTATGCGCTGTGTGCGCGTGTGTATGGAGATATAAAACCCGGTCTTGTCAGCGTCCGGATTCCATATGGCGGATTTTGGCGGACGTAACGCGAGACGCCACGGATTCCGCGGTAAAGAGGCCCAGATTTCTGGAGGATACGGTCAGTGTCAGTATAAAGCTGCCGGCGAAAAAAATTACTGCCAGCATGACGCAGAAAAAGAGAGAGAGTTTCATGGCTCGCCTCCGATGCCCGGAACAGGCGACGGCGAGCGGGAAGGATCCGTTACAGACCGAGACCTGTTGCCACAGGCAACCTGGTTATCATGTTTGCCCAGCGACTACTGGGATATTCCGTATTACTCGGCACGCTGTCCATCACGGTCCTTTTTTCGGTTAAAGGTGACTGTTGGTGCTGACTACTAAGTAATTTAACGGCGGGAGTCAAGCCCGCGCAGTCGCCAGCCCTTGAGGCGCCGGATGCAAAAACAGCCTCCTGCCTGACAAAACGCGGGAGGCTGCTGTTGCGCCCGACGGGCGGAGCATCAGAGCAATTAACGCTTCACATGATTGCTTAACGGTCGGCAAAGCCGCCCTGCAATCATTTGGCTACAAGGATTTGGAGACAAGTCCTTGTAACGTATTTCAAGTGTGAAATGCCCTACAAGGGCAGGCTATTTGCCGAGAAGTTGGCGGGTCTGGGGCGTGAGGCCTCGCAGGCTTTCAAAAACAGCCTGACCGCCCAGGCCTTCCGGGTCCTGGATGATGGCAATGAGTACCATTTCGGGCGTGGCATGAACCTTTGTCAGGGCCGGGGCTTTGAACGCCTGACTGCGCGGTTCGCCTGTAAATACCCAGAAACGGCCTTCTTGCGCCGGCTCGGTGGCATCGGCCTGAAAGCGCGTCAGCTCACGGGCAAAGCTTTCGCTTGTGGCCTGCTTGTCGTTGGGCAGCACAAAAATGCTGACAAGCCCCTGGTAGTTTTCCCCGGCCTGATCCTTGACGCCCAGAATCAGCATGCACTCTTCGGCCTTACCAGAATGAAAGCCCGTGCGTTCCTCTCCGTCCCATCCGGCGGGCAGGGCTGCGCTGAAGCGGGTGAAATCCCTGACCTCCGCTCCGTTCACGTCAGGGGCAGGCTGCCCGGCATGGGCGGCACTGCCCATACTCAGGGCGCAGATCAGAAGCAGCAGGAAAAAATGGGTAAAACGCATACTGGCCTCGCTTTGTCTTGGCGTTATGGTCCGTGCAGCCGGAGACGGCGTGTTTTTTGCGCGCCTCAGGCCGCGCTGTGCAGCAGGGTGGTGATGAACGGCAGGCTCTGCCGTATGACCAGCAGGGCCAGTGCCAGCCAGTTGAGCCACAGAAACTGCACTCGGGACCGCAGGGTGAACAGGATGGCCCAGCAGGCCACTGCCAGGGTCAGGGGCACAAGGCCCGTGATCTGGGGCATGAGCCAGTCGGGCAGTGCCTGCCCGCTGAAGGAAAGCCCGATAAACAGGCCCCAGCGGTCAATGCAGCGGGGCACGTAGCCGATCATGGCCCACAGGGCGGCCCATCGGGCGGCCTTTTCAAGGTCGGAGGCAGGAAAAGCGTTGTTTGCCGGCATGGCGGCGGAAGAGCCGGAAAGTTCGCGACGGGCCAGCGAGAGCGCCAGCAGGGCCATGGCTCCCGCCGGGGCAAAATTTGTAAAATAGTCGTGGGTGGCAGTGCCGAGCACGGCTGAAGCCATGCGGCCCCAGTCCATCCCCTGCGGTGGTCCGGAAAAAGACCAGTTGGGCAGGGCATGGGCCGCAAAAAAACAGACAATGGCCAGAAGATACAAAAAAAGTCTGCTGCGCATGGCATCGGCATCAAGCCGGTCGTTCGCCGCTTCACTTTCTGCGGGAAGCGGCGATCTGCGACCCTTGCGGGCTGAACGCCCCTTGCCGCTGCCGCCGCCGAGGCTCGCACCTGAATTGTCGGCGGGCAGGCCGGTGATGAGGGGGCTGCGCCTGTCCATCCATGTAACAAGCCAGAGGCAGCACAGGCCGGCAATCCAGGCCAGTACAGTGGCGGTATAGGGCAGTACCGCATCGTCCCACAGGGCCAGACCGCTGATGTGGCTGCCGGAGCCGCCGAAGCTGAGGATCGTCCCCGCCAGGTTGGCGGCGGTGAGCAGGGGGCCGAGCAGGCCCAATCCCAGGGCCAGGCGTGTGAGGCGGCGCGTCCCGGCAATGCACAGCCGCGCATTGCCCCGCCTTCCGGCCAGCAGGGTCAGAGCCAGGATGACAGGCAGGGCGGCTGCGGCGTTCATGCCTATACTCAAAATGCCGGAAGCCCATTGCCAGTAAAAAAGCCATTCAGGTATATTTTGCATGCCGTCTTGTAGCCTGTGCGAGGCTCGCTAGCAAGATGTGCGTGCGGGCTTTCGTGGTTTGTCCGGCAGTGCCGGCGCCCTTTCCTGCACGTATATTGGAGGTTCCGGGCTGTTCGGGGTTGCCGGGCATACGGACTGCGGCGAGCGTTTTTCATTGCCGGGCTGGTTGCTTGTACAGTGCAAAGGCATGATCTATAGTGGCCCGACCCGCAAACCATAACCAGCCGGGCGCCTGCCCGCGCACGAGATGTATCTTTATGACGATTTTCGCCGTCTTTCTGCTGGCCATAGCCCTGTCGATGGACGCTTTTGCCGTGGCCGTGGTCTCTGGTTGCGCCCTGCAAAAGCCCAAGGTTTGCCATTATGTGCGCCTTTCTGCCGCCTTTGGTTTTTTTCAGTTTGCCATGCCGGTTATCGGATGGTGGCTGGGCGTGTCTGTGCGGGAGTATATGGAAGCGTGGGATCATTGGATTGCTTTTGTGCTGCTGGGCTGGATTGGCGGCAAGATGGCTCTTTCGGGCCTGCGGGCGCTCAGGAACCGTGAATCCTGCGCCTGCCCTTCGGTCGATCCCACCGCCGGGCGCAACCTTGTGGTGCTTGGGGTGGCTACCAGCATCGATGCTCTGGCCGTGGGCCTTTCCCTGGCTATTCTTGGTACGCCCATCTGGGCGGATGCGGCCATCATCGGCATTGTTTGCGCGGTGATCACGGCTTGTGGCGTGTATCTCGGCAAGACACTGGCCAATCTTTGTGCTCTCAACGGATGGGCGGAACTGGCGGGAGGCTTGACGCTGCTTGCCATTGCCTGCAACATTCTGCGGGAGCATCAGGTTTTCTGAAATCACGCCCGCCTGCGCGCTACCCGTCTGCCGGACCGGCAGGCAGGACCGCACGGCGGAAGAACAAGGAGGCCACATGTCTACTGTCAGCGCCAAATATCTCGGTGACCTGCGCGTGGAATGCGTACACAACCAGAGCGGCACCAAGATTATCACCGATGCCCCCAGCGACAACCAGGGCAAAGGCGAAGCCTTTTCGCCCACAGACCTTTGCGCCACGGCCCTTGGGGCCTGCGCCATGACGATTATCGGTATTTATGGCAAAAATCACGGTGTGGATGTAACCGGTACGGAAGTGGAAATCACCAAGGCCATGAGCGCAGATCCGCGCCGTATCGGCAAGATTGAAGTTATCTTCAAGATGCCGCCGCGCGCATATTCTGCCAGAGAAAAAGCCAGCATAGAGCGCTGCACGGCTTCCTGCCCCGTGCATCTGACGCTGCACCCCGAAGTGGAGCAGGTCTTTACGTTTATCTGGCAGGACTAGAACAATTATCGCTTCAAATGATTGCTTAACGGTCGGCAAAGCCGTGCTGTAATCATTTGGCCACAAGGATTTGGAGACAAATCCTTGTGGAGCATTTCAAGTGTGAAATGCTCCAGGAGCGGGTACAGCAGCTTTTTTGCCGTACCGCTGCGATCTGTTCTGCACCATGCCGTACCAGCGGCTCGGGAAGAGCTTTTTGTGGACATGCCCGTAGTGGGCTGAATCTTTTTATTGTGCACTTTCCGCAGGCCGTTCAGACATTTTATATGCCATTCGTTGCGGCGGCTTCTTTTGTGAAGAGAGGGGCCGTCCGCAGGGTTTCATGCACCTTCTGCCTCAGGGAAAAACATGTCCGCAGCGCCGCTGGTTTCTGTCATCATTCCTTCCTACAATTATGGCCCGCTGCTGCCCGAAGCCGTGGCAAGCGCCCTCTCGCAGCGCACTGACGGCCTTGATGTGGAAGTCATTGTGGTCGATGATGGTTCCACTGACAACACACCTGAAGTTGCCGGAACCCTGGGGGGGGGCGTTGTTTATATCCGTCAGAAAAACCAAGGCCTTGCCGCTGCACGCAATACCGGTTTGCGGGCAGCGCGAGGAGATTACGCGGCTTTTCTCGACGCGGACGACCTGTATGCGGAGCATCTTCTGGCAGGCCAGGTGCAGGTTTTTGCGGAAAATCCTGATCTGGACATGGTTATCTGCCGCTGTGTGGAAAAGAAGGAAGGGGCTGGTGTGCTGCACATGTGGCCTCTGGTCAGCAGCCATTGGGACGTGCATTCTTGCCATGCCAACCTGGCTCCGGTGCATTGCCACCTGACGCGCATGGGCCTTGTGCGCCGGGCGGGATTTTTTGATACGGCGCTCAAGTCCTGCGAAGATCATGACTTCTGGCTGCGCTGCCACGGTCTGGGGGCCAGGGTAGGAGTGAACCCCCTGGGGCTTGTCATCTACAGAAAACACGGCGACAACATGACGCATAATGCCGAGCGCATGTTTTTTCATGACGCCCTCATGCATATCAAGGTACACGGCATGCTCGCCGATCTGCCCGCCTATCCCTCGGACAAGCTCGGCGGCTGGCTGGCCCACGCCGCAGCTTGCCTGTTTTCTACCGAAGTTATGGCCTTCAACAAAAATATGTCAGACAAGATGCAGGATCTCTTTGTGCAGGCCGTGCGCCATGTCGCATCAATGGTCAGGGGGGGGCGCGGCGAGACGGACGCGCAGTTGCTCCGTATTCGTTCGTACTATGTTGCGAAGTGCCTGCTTCTGGCCCTGCCCATGGAAGAACGGCTTGCACCCGAGGCTGTCAGGGCGGTCATGATACTGAGACACCTTTTTCCCGAAATTGGACAGCTCGCGCCGCAGACGCTGGAAGCCCGGGCGGCAAAACATTATGCCCGGCTGTGTCTTTCAAATCCTTTGGGCCTCAGGCGCGCTGATTAAAGATCTTTTCAAATAAAGGGCTGCCCGTGGGCTATGACGGCAGCAAAACAGACTGCGGACCGTGCACGGCCGGATACTTCGTGAGGCAGCCTGTTGCGCCCTGGCAGAGGACAGCGTTCCTCATACTATGTAAATGTCCTGAAGGGATCCGGCATGGCTTTGCCTTGCCGTTTTTCAGGCAAGAGGCTATTGCATTGCGTGAAGTTCTTCCGCTTTTGCGCGGAGATGAAGGAGATACTGATGCCGAAGAACGCGGCTCTTATTCTGGCGGCGGGCAAGGGGACCCGCATGCATTCCGACAAGCCCAAGGTTTTGCAAACACTGCTGGGCGAGCCTATGCTGGCCTGTGTGCTTGAGGCTTTGCGCCCTGTTTTTGCTGAAGATGTGTGGCTTGTAGCCGGGCATCGGGCAGAGATGGTCAGGGCGGCCTTTCCGGAAGTTCCCTGTGTTCTTCAGGAGCAGCAACTCGGCACAGGACATGCGCTCATGCAGGCCCTGCCGGCACTTACCAAGGCGGGATACACCCACCTGCTGATCGTCAACGGCGATGCGCCCCTGCTTTCAGAGGGCCTTGTGCGGCAGTTTCTGGCCGAGGCCGTGGGTGCAGACCTCGCCTTTGCCACCATTGATCTTGACAGCCCCGGTGCTTATGGCCGCGTGGTGCGGGAAGGGGATGACGTGCGTGCCATTGTCGAGGCCAAGGATTATGATCCGGCTCTTTACGGCCCGCCCACCGGCGAGGTCAACGCGGGCATGTACTATTGTGCGCTGGATGCCGTGGAAAGCCTGCTGCCCCGCCTGGGCAATGCCAATAAAAGCGGCGAGTATTATATCACTGACCTGATAGGCCTGGCTGTGGCGGAAAAATATGACGTGCAGGGTGTGCGTTGCGGGCGCGACGACGGACTCATGGGAGTGAACTCTCCTCTGGAACTGGAACGGATGGAAGAAACCCTGCGCGAGCGCCGTGTTCATGACCTGCTTGCTGCGGGCGTTATCATCCATGCCGCGGGAAGCGTCCGCGTGGGGCCTCTGGCCCATGTGGAAGCCGGGGTAGAAATCACCGGCCCTTGCGAAATTTACGGCCGTTCGCGGATTTTGCGCGGCGCCTCCATAGCCTCGCACTGTGTGCTGCGTGACAGTGTCGTCAGCAGCGGAGCGCGGGTACATTCATTTTCGCACCTTGAAGGGGCGGAAGTGGGTGAAGGCGCGCTGGTCGGGCCGTACGCGCGGCTGCGCCCCGGAGCCGTTCTTGAGGCGCAGTCCCATGTAGGAAATTTTGTGGAGCTGAAAAAGACGCGCCTGGGGCAAGGGGCCAAGGCCAATCATCTGAGTTACCTTGGCGATGCCGAGATCGGTGCGGGCAGCAATATCGGCGCGGGAACCATCACCTGCAACTATGATGGAAAAAACAAACATCTCACGCAGATAGGCCGGCGCGCCTTTATTGGCAGTAATACCGCCCTGGTGGCTCCGGTGAGTGTGGGTGACGAGGCCCTTGTGGGGGCCGGATCGGTCATCACCCGCGACGTGCCCGCCGGAGAACTGGGCATTGCCCGTGAAAAACAGAAGAATTTGCCGCGCAGAAAATCCTGACGCGTATCCTTTGTTTTCTGCCGGGACGGCACACGGTTTTTCGGCTGCGCCGTTTCTGCGGCGACAAAGGAACTGGAGCCGGGCAGGCGAGGGCTTGTCCGGCATGTGGGTTCCGCCTTTTCAGGGCTGTCGCAGTCAAATATGTATAGGTTACGGGCCTTATCCGCTGCGCAAGGCATCGCGCGGCACGGTTTTTTTTCGACTTTACCTCTTCCATTCTTGCCAAGGGTCTGGTGCGGTGCTATTTATCAGGCATGGAACTTCTGGAAAAGCTTGAGACGCAAGTTGCGGCTCTTCTGGCCAGGCTTGACCGCCTTCGGGCGGAAAACGAGCGCGTCAGCGCCGAGTCTGCCGCTTTGGGGGAGGAAAAGGCCGCCCTGGAAGATGAAAACCACAGGCTGCGCGAAGCGCTTGAAAATGAAGAGCAGCTGCGTGCCCAGGCGCTCAAACGCATTGACGCCGTGTTGCGCAACATTCAGGAGCATGACAGCGTAGAGTAGGTTTTTGTGAATCAGGAAGCTATCAACCTTACCGTTCTTGGGCTGAGCATCGCCTTCAAGCCCGGTGCAGATATGGACCGCGTGCAGGAAGCTGTAAGGCTCGTGGAAGAACGGTTTACTGACCAGAAGCTGAGGTTCCATGGAGGGCAGACCAAGGATATTCTGCTGACCTTTATGGCCCTTGGACTGGCGGATGATTTGTTGCAATCGCAAAAAGAGCTGGCAGGTGTGCAAGATCGCGTAACTGCCATGCTTTCCAAGATAGAGGGATCTGTTTAGATCCCGAGGGCGCTTCCCTGGGGGGCGCGTGATTTATGCCTCGGTGCTAACCTGACAAGTATGTTAAAGGGAGTCGTCTCTGTCCTCAGTGTGCATGCCCGGCCACGACCGGGACGCCTGAAGGGGACATACTGGCTCCCGACCTGGTTATCCAGGTTCTGTACCGCACGCATGACACGGCTCTCTGGGGAAAGCCGCTTTCATAAACAGAGCAGTTTGGGTTCCGGCTTCCGCGTTGGGGTCTTCACTTCTTTTTTGCAACACCATCCATGTTGCCGCGCCTGCGGCATCCAGCCAGGGTTTCAGCAGCCCTTTGGGCTAAATTGCTACGGCGGCACGTAACGGGCTGCCGGTGTTCGCCGGGCGGGCTCTGTTCAGGGCCGGTCCCGTATTGATAAAAGAGAGGCTGGATTCATGGACCCATTAGTTATAGCGGCGCTGCTCGCGTCTGTGGTGCTGGGGGCGGCACTGGGCGCGGTGGTGTGCAAACGGTCTACAACCAAGCGTATCGGCGACGCCGATGACCTGGCCAAACGCATTGTGGCCGAGGCCCGCAAAGAAGCGCAGGCCCAGAAAAAAGAAATTTTGCTCCAGGGACAGGACGACCTGTTCAACCAGAAACGCGAGCTGGAAAATGAATTCAAGGAACGCGAGCGCGAGGTCAAGACCCGCGAGCGCAAGCTTGAGGAAATGAGCGGGCGCCTTGAGGAAAAGCTTGAAAAAGCCACAGCCAAGGAACACGAACTGCTCGCTTCAGAAAAAGATCTGGCTCGTAAGGAACGGCAGCTTTCAGAAACAGAAATGTTCCTGCAAACCCGCATTGAGGAGCAGGAGCAGCGCCTGGCGCAGATTTCGGGTTTTACTGCTGAAGAAGCCAAGGTGCAGCTTTTTATGGAAGTGGAGGCGAAGACGCGGCACGAATCGGCCAAGATGATCCGGCAGATCGAAATGGAAGCCCGCGAAACCGCAGACCGCAAAGCCAAAGAAATTCTCTGTAACGTCATTCAGCGCTATGCGGGCGACTATGTGAACGAGCAGACCGTCACCGCCGTCACCCTGCCCAGCGAAGATATGAAAGGCCGTATCATTGGCCGTGAAGGGCGCAATATCCGCGCTCTCGAGTCTGCCACCGGCGTGGACCTCATTATTGACGATACCCCTGAGACAGTCATTCTTTCCGCCTACAGCCCGTTACGCCGCCAGGTCGCCAAGATGGCGCTGGAGCGTCTTATTCAGGACGGGCGCATCCACCCCGCGCGCATTGAAGACATTGTTCAGAAGTGCGAGCAGGAACTGGATGCCCAGGTGCGCGAAGTGGGCGAGCAGGCCACCTTCGATGCGGGCGTGCACGGCATACACCCTGAAATCGTTCGCCTTCTCGGCCAGTTGCGCTACCGCACTTCCTTTACGCAAAATGTGCTGCAGCATTCGCTTGAGGTGTCGGCCCTGTGTGGCATGATGGCGGCAGAGCTTGGTATGGACGTGAAGAAAGCCAAGCGTGCCGGGTTGCTGCATGACATCGGCAAGGCCGTGGACCACGAGGTTGAAGGGCCGCATGCCCTTATCGGGGCGGATCTGGCGAAAAAGTATAACGAAAGCCAGGAAATCATCCATGCCATCGCCGCCCACCACGAAGATCAGCGCCCTTCAACGGCTCTGGCTGTGCTGGTGCAGGCTGCGGACTCCATTTCCGGCGCACGCCCCGGCGCACGCAAGGAACTGCTGGAAAACTATGTGAAGAGGCTGGAAGACCTGGAGGGCATCGCCACCAGTTTTGATGGCGTCAGCAAGGCTTACGCTATCCAGGCCGGGCGTGAAATCCGCGTGATGGTTAACTCCGATCAGGTCGATGATGACACAACCTATGTCCTTTGCAAGGATATAGCTGAAAAAATTGAAAAAAATCTGACATATCCCGGACAGATCCGCGTAACGGTCATCCGTGAGCGGCGTGCCGTAGGCCTTGCCAAGTAGGCGGGGCGGCGCGGGGCCGGGCCGGATCTACGGCTATGATGCAAGACCCTCTTCTATATGTATTTGATCTGGCGGCCAGCTTTATGCTGGCCGCCGCCGCATCCTGCCGGGCGCGCAACGGCGGAGCACACTTCAGTGGCGCGGCGGTTCTGGCCTGTCTGGCTGGACTGGCCGCGCCGCTTTTGCGTGATGCCCTGCTGGGGCATCCTGTCCTGGCGCTGAACAGGGGGGATTATCTGGCTGCGGCAGTGGCCGGCGCGGTGGCCGGAACTCTGGCTGCGCGTCTGGGGCATGCGTGGCGGGCTTTTTACTGGCTGGACAGTATGGGCCTGGGGCTGGCGGCCGGTGTAGGGGGTGTGCGCGGCGCTGTTTTCGGCCTGGGTGTCGTGGGCTGCCTTGTGCTCGGGGTATTGGCGGCACTGGCCGGGGGGCTTGTGCGGGATGTCGCCCTGGGGGACACCGCCCGGCTGGTAGAGGAAGACAGCTACGCCACTGCAGCGGCTCTGGGCGTTATGCTTGCCCTTGTGGCCCTGCTTTACGGCGGCATGCCCCTCTGGATGTGTGCGCTCGCATGTTGCGGGCTGGTACTCGTGCTGCGCGCCTTGCGCCTGCGTAAGGGCCTTCAGGGCGGCATTTGAAGCCATTTTTTCAGAATTGTTGAAAAAATGCAAATAAGGCTTGACTGTTTTGATTTGTTTTACTATCTTCTCTTTTCGCGACACGG
>NZ_AP039366.1:427500-1027500 GCF_055385905.1 Desulfovibrio sp. GTC20076
GACTCCCTCAGTAGCGGCGAGCGAAGGGGGAATAGCCCAAACCGTCAGGATTCGTCCTGTCGGGGTTGTAGGGCCGGCATACGTGATTCATGACTAGGCAGGGGAAGGAAGCTGGAAAGCTTCGCCAGAGCGGGTGACAGCCCCGTACCCGAACCCGAAAGTGACACAGCCGGTACCTGAGTACCGCGAGGCACGTGAAACCTCGTGGGAATCTGGGAGGACCATCTTCCAAGGCTAAGTACTAACCGTCGACCGATAGTGCACCAGTACCGTGAGGGAAAGGTGAAAAGAACCCCTGTCAGGGGAGTGAAATAGAATCTGAAACCTGATGCTTACAAGCTGTGGGAGCCTCCTTGAGGGGTGACCACGTGCCTTTTGCATAATGAGTCAGCGAGTTAATCTGTACTGCAAGGTTAAGCGTAAGTGGAGCCGTAGCGAAAGCGAGTCTGATAAGGGCGTTTAGTAGTGCGGATTAGACCCGAAACCGGGTGATCTATCCATGAGCAGGTTGAAGCAAGGGTAAAGCCTTGTGGAGGACCGAACCCTTAACGGCTGAAAACGTTTGGGATGACTTGTGGATAGGGGTGAAAGGCCAATCAAACCCGGTGATAGCTGGTTCTCCCCGAAATATATTGAGGTATAGCCTCATGGATTGTCTACCGGAGGTAAAGCACTGACAGAGCTAGGGGTCCTACCAGATTACCAAACTCTTTCAAACTCAGAATGCCGGCTAGATGTACCATGGGAGTCAGACAGTGGGTGCTAAGGTCCATTGTCGAGAGGGTAAGAGCCCAGATCAACAGCTAAGGTCTCCAAATCTATGCTCAGTGGTTAAGGTGGTGACGTTGTAGAGACACCCAGGACGTTGGCTTAGAAGCAGCCATCGTTTAAAGAAAGCGTAATAGCTCACTGGTCTAATGACGTTGCGCCGAAAATGTAACGGGGCTAAGCATAGTACCGAAGCTTTGAATTCCGCGTATGCGGTCTGGTAGGGGAGCGTTCTTCACGGGCAGAAGGGGTGTCGTAAGGCTACCTGGACTGTGGAGAAGTGATTATGCTGACATGAGTAACGATAAAACGGGTGAAAAACCCGTTCGCCGTAAACCCAAGGTTTCCTGGGTAAAGGTAATCTTCCCAGGGTTAGTCGGTCCCTAAGGCGAGGCTGAAAGGCGTAGTCGATGGGAAACGTGTTAATATTCACGTACTTGTATGTTCGCGCGATGGAGGGACGCAGGAAGGTAGACGGTCCGGGTGTTGGATTACCCGGTGCAAGCAGGTAGGCGTGAGGTGTAGGCAAATCCGCACTTCTTTACGCTGAGACGCGAGTCCGTGACCGTAAGGTCTGAAGCCGTTGAGCCTCTACTGCCTAGAAAAGCTCCTAAGTATAGTGCATGCAAACCGTACCGAAAACCAACTCAGGTGGGTGGGATGAATAATCCAAGGCGCTCGAGAGAACTCTGGCCAAGGAACTCGGCAAAATAACCCCGTACCTTCGGAAGAAGGGGTGCTCCTTCGGGTGAAATTGATTCACTTAATGAGCCTGAGGGAGCCGCAGTGAAATGGTGGTGGCGACTGTTTACTAAAAACATAGGTCTGTGCGAAGTCCTAAAGACGACGTATACGGACTGACGCCTGCCCGGTGCCGGAAGGTTAAAAGGAGGGGTCAGCGCAAGCGAAGCTCCGAATTGAAGCCCCGGTAAACGGCGGCCGTAACTATAACGGTCCTAAGGTAGCGAAATTCCTTGTCGGGTAAGTTCCGACCTGCACGAATGGCGTAACGATCTCCACACTGTCTCGGCCAGAGACTCGGTGAAATTGAAGTCGCGGTGAAAATGCCGTGTACCCGCAGAAAGACGGAAAGACCCTGTGCACCTTTACTATAGCTTGACATTGGGATTTGGAACTGCATGTGTAGGATAGGTGGGAGACTGTGAACCCTGTACGCTAGTATGGGGGGAGTCATTGTTGAAATACCACCCTTGTTTTTTCAGGTCCCTAACCCTCAGCCGTCATCCGGCGAGGGAACAGTGTCTGGTGGGTAGTTTGACTGGGGCGGTCGCCTCCTAAATTGTAACGGAGGCATGCAAAGGTTCCCTCAGGCTGATTGGAAACCAGCCGTCGAGTGCAAACGCATAAGGGAGCTTGACTGCAAGAGAGACATCTCGAGCAGGTACGAAAGTAGGTGTTAGTGATCCGGTGGTCCCGAATGGAAGGGCCATCGCTCATTGGATAAAAGGTACGCCGGGGATAACAGGCTGATCGCATCCAAGAGTTCACATCGACGATGCGGTTTGGCACCTCGATGTCGGCTCATCACATCCTGGGGCTGAAGCAGGTCCCAAGGGTACGGCTGTTCGCCGTTTAAAGTGGTACGCGAGCTGGGTTTAAAACGTCGTGAGACAGTTTGGTCCCTATCTTCTGTGGGCGCTGGAGAATTGAAAGGGCCTGTCCCTAGTACGAGAGGACCGGGATGGACGCACCCCTGGTGGACCTGTTGTCGTGCCAACGGCACAGCAGGGTAGCTATGTGCGGAAGGGATAACCGCTGAAAGCATCTAAGCGGGAAGCCTGCCTTAAGATAAGTTCTCCCAGGAGCAATCCCTGAAGGGCCGAGGTAGACTACCTCGTTGATAGGCTGGAGGTGGAAGCGTTGCGAGACGCGGAGCTGACCAGTACTAATAGCCCGTGCGGCTTGTTTTGAAAAAAACTCCTTCCTTCCCTGTCAATTATATATTTGACAACTTTGTTGGTAGCCATGGAGGAGAGGGTACACCCAATCCCATTCCGAACTTGGAAGTTAAGCTCTCCATCGCCGATGATACTGCATAACGTCATGTGGGAAAGTAGGCCGCTGCCAACATCTTTTAAAGCTCCCCGCTGCATCTCGCGCGGGGAGCTTTGCTGTTTTGTCCCTGGTATCATCCGCTGCCCCTGCCCCTGCCCGTATGCTGCATGGCCTGCTGCCCCGGCCTGCGGGACTGCATGGCCATTCTGCAATCCTTTTGCGCGGCCAGGGCAGCTTCATGCGGGATCCCCGCTGCCCGCAGCACCGCGCTTTCAGGGCCAAGGCCTGCCACGGGCCGCGCCCCAAGATCTTTAAAAAGCCCTTCGCTGCTCAGGCGCCAAGGGCTTTTGCGGTTTATGGCTGTAGAATCTGTTTTTGCGGAAAGATGACCCGGCGTGCAGGATGCATGGACATTCTGCAATCATTTTGCATGGTTGGGAAATAAGGGAGAGTTAAGGGGAGAAGTTCCGGCTCTGCCTGGTGGAGTCAGCGCCTGCCAATAGAATTGGGATTCATAGGTACGTGCCGGTGCTCTGCAACACCGACACATACGGTTTAGGGGGAGTGTATGGGGACGCAGCCTAGTCGGCGTCAGGGGCTTCTGTGATGTTGGCCGTAGGCAAGCAGGTTTTCATGGCCCAGTAGTAGCAGACCAGAGATACAACTGCCATGGCGATGACATCCCATGGTGAGGTGAGAACGCCCTTGCCGCCGAATGAACCAAGATATGAGATGATAAGAGTGAGGACATAGTAGCCCACAAGCCAAAGCGCTGAACGGATTTGCTGCTGCAGGCTCACGTGCTCGGAGGGTACTTTTTTTCCGGCAAGGATGTAGCAGAAAAAAAGCACTATTTCGATAGGATACAGCCAGCAGATAACGCTCCATCCAGACCAGTATACAATGAGTGAAGCGATGATGAAGGTCAGGGGCGATATGATTTTCAGACCGCGCACCCTGAAGGGGCGCGGCAGGTCAGGAGCATTGATGCGCAGGGCGCCGCACGCAATGGGGGCAAGGGCGTAGCTCAGGCAGAGGGCGCCCGAAACCACGTTGATCAGCTCTTTCCACGAAGGAAAGGGCATGGTCCAGAAAATTGAGAGGCCAAGGGTCAGCCACAGCGCCGGGCGCGGAATGCCGGATTTTTTATCCACTGCTGAAAAACGGTTGAAAAATGTACCGCTGCGCGACCACGCATATATGACACGCGGCGTGGCAACCATATAGATATTCCCTGTTCCTGCGGGTGAAATGACCGCATCGGCCACAACGAGTATGCCAAGCCAGCCGAGGCCCAGGAGAAGGGCAATATCATGATATGGCAGAGAAAACTTGGCGGCTATGCTTCCCCATCCATCTGCGAGCATGTCCGGAGGAATGCTGCCGAGAAAGACCAGTTGCAGAACAATATAGATGACTGTGGAAAGCACAATGGACAGCAAGAGGGCAATGGGAATGGTGCGTTGCGGGTTTTTGACTTCGCTGGCTACAGAAACAACCGGGGTAAGCCCCAGATAGGCAAATATGACACCGCCCGCAGTGACCGCCATTTGCACTCCGTGGCTCCCGAAGGGGGCAAAGCCGTGGGCGGTCAGGTTTTCCGGTTGAAAATAATACATCAGCACAATCATGACCAGGGCAGGGACAATAAACTTGAAAAGACTGATGATGTTATTGGCAATGGCGAATGATTTTACCCCTTTGTAGTTGATTACAAAAAAGAGTACCGTCAGTAGAAGCTGCGCGATCCAGCCGGCCATTGTGGGGGTGCCGGTTGCATCGGCTGTGAGCCAGGGCAGCCACGCTGCGGCGTACTGGCGCGCGGCCACCACTTCAATGGCAATAAGGCTTGAGAAGGCGATAACGGTCAGTGACGCAAGCAGATAACCGACAAGTTCGCCATGGGAAAAAACAGGAAAGCGTATAATGCCTCCGGCCTTTGGCAGAGCCGCCCCCAGCTCGCAATAGACCAGGCCCAGAAAGAATACTGTGATACCGCCAATGACCCACGAAATAATACCCGCGGGTCCCGCGTATTGCGCCACATAGCTTGCACCGAACAGCCAGCCGGACCCGAAGATGGCTCCCAGGGCCACAAAGGTCAGGTCTGTGGTATTCAGTTCCTTTTTGAATTTACCTTGCTCTGTCATGAGATTCTCCTCCTGAAAGCGTAGAGGGCCTGAAGCCGGAGCATGTCCGCCTTGGAAAAGGCTTCATGTTTCCGGGCTACACACTTGTGCAACATGCTGTGAAACGGCGTGACTCCAGAAAAAGCAGCGGTCTTCAATGAAATGGCATGGAAACGCACGGTATCTTACTGGCGGCAAAGCCTAGTCCAGCCGGAATCCGTGCTTGAGAGCGTCACCCGGGTCAATGACAAACTGGTGAAAGCCTGTGAGGTAGGCCGTGCCACTGACTTCGGGTATGCCGCCCTTGCACGGGCCGACAGTGGCTGGCTCCACAATTCTGGCTGTAAACTGTGTGCCGATGACGCTTTCGTGTATAAATTCCTGGTTCAGCTCCAGGTCACCCTTGGCAAAAAGCGAGGCAACACGGGCAGAGGTTCCCGTTCCGCAGGGGGAACGATCAAGGGAATCAGGCAAAAATACCACGGTATTACGATAGGTGGCTTTGGGATCATCCGGCCGGGTGTAGAACATCACGTGCGTAATGATATTGATGAATGGTTTTTCGGGATGCTTGAAGTCCACGGCCTTGCGTACTGCACCACCAAAAGCCTGAGCGGCTTTTTCAATGGCCGCGCGGTGTCCGGAGCGCAGATCCAGACCGGAAAAATACTTCGCATCGGCAATGGCATAGGTATTGCCGCCGTAGGCTACGTCATAGGGAACTTCACCTGTGCCGGGAACTTCCACGGTGCCTGAACAGAAGAGAAAGGACGGCACATTGCGAAAGGTTACACGAAGCACCTTGCCGTCCCTGATTTCAGCCCTGGTGCGTACAAGGCCTGCTGGTGTGTCTATATTGACGTTGCACACATCACCTTCAGGGGGGATCGCGCCGGTTTCGAGCATGGCGGTGACGCAGCCGATGGTGCTGTGCCCGCACATGGGCATGAGTCCTCCGGCATCAATAAACAGTATGCCCATGTGGGCTTCCGGATTGCAGGGGGGCACCCATATCGTGCCCGACATATTGCTGTGTCCCCGCGGCTCAAGCATAAGAGAGCCGATAAGCCGGTCGAGGTGCTTACTGGCGTAAGCCATTTTTTCCTGCATGCTGTTTCCCGCTATGGCGGGGCACCCGGCAACCACGTTGCGCGTGGGGTTGCCGGCCGTGTGCGTATCGATAGTCTGGATCATTTGGGATAGGTTCATGGCGTCTTCCTCGTTGCTGAAAGCCGGGCCGCCCCGTTTTTGGACGGAACGGCCCGCAGGCAGGTATGCGACTATCTGTCCAGGTTGATGAAAATGGTCTTCTGTTCGGTATACTGGTCGTGCGACTCGCGTCCCTTGTCCTTGCCGCCGAAACCGGAAAGCCTGTACCCGCCGAAAGGCGTGCTGTTATCGCCCTCGCTGAAGCAGTTGACGGAAACGGTGCCGGCCTTGAGGGCGCTTGCAAAGGTGTGCGCCTTGGTCAGTGATTCGGTAAAAATGGAAGCGTGCAGGCCGTAGCAGGTGTCGTTGGCCAGGGCCAGAGCGTCCTCGTCAGACGAAGCCGTAAGAATGGCCGTGACCGGACCGAATATTTCCTCACGCACTATGGTGGCATCACGGCTCACGTTGTCGAAAATGGTAGGCTCTATGAAAAGCCCGCTGCCGATGTCGGCCGCCTTGCCGCCTGTGACGATGCGCCCGCCTTCGGCCTTGCCTTTATCGATGTAGCCCATAACGCTCTTGAACTGCTGCTCGCTGACAATGGAGCCGAGCGCATTGGCAGGATCAAGCGGGTTGCCCATTTTCCACTGGCTCAGTGCGGCCAGAAAAGCCTCAAGAAAGGGGTCTTTCTTATTTTCGGGTACAATAATGCGCGAGTTGGCAGTGCAGTTTTCGCCCATGTTCCAGAATGCGGCCGAGCAGGCATGTTCCGCGGCATGCGTGAGGTCGGTAACGTCTTCAAGCAGCACAAAGGGGCTTTTGCCGCCCAGTTCCAGCACCACGCGCTTGAGGTTGCTTTCGGCGGAATACTGCAGAAAGCGGCGACCCACTTCGGTAGAACCGGTAAAGGAGAGCACGTCCACATCCATATGGCGCCCCAACGCTTCACCCACAAGACCGCCAGGGCCAGGCAGAACCTGAAGTACACCTTCGGGAATGCCCGCTTCGGCGGCCAGCTCTGCCAGCCGCAAGGTAGAGAGGGTGGTTACGCTGGCGGGTTTGATGATGACGCTATTGCCTTCTGAAAGAGCAGGTCCGAGTTTCCAGCCAACCATTTGCAACGGAAAGTTCCAGGGCAGCACGCAGGCCACCACACCTGCAGGCTCGCGCACGACAAGCCCGCGTTTGAAGTCGCCGGAAGGCGAAATGCTGCCATATTGCTTGTCTGTGTATTCCGCATGCCATTCGAGGCATTCGATGGTTTCAGGCAGATCGGTGCACAGGTTTTCGCGAATGGGCTTACCGCTGTCCAGGCTTTCCAGTACAGCCAGTTCAACCATGTGTTTTTCCATCAGGCTGCAAAGTCTGAGGAATATTTTTTTGCGCTCGGTGGGGTGCATTTTTGACCATACGCCGGACTCAAAGGTCTTTCTGGCTACGGCCACGGCCCTGTCCACATCCTCTTTGCCGCAGCTTGCGATGTGTGCCAGTTCCTTGCCTGTGGCCGGATTGCCGGTAACAAAGGTTTTGCCCGAAGCCGCAGGCACAAATTTGCCGTTGATAAAGGCGAGAGTCGGATAGTGCAGTTGAGAGGCCAGATTTTCGTATTCCTGGCAAGTTAGGAATTTCGACACGTGGGTTCCTCCTGTTGAAGAAGTGTCTGATACCGGGGCCTGTACCGCAGCGGGAATGCGGGTGCCGTTTTATTCATTGTTATTCACCAGATTGTGCTGCTGAAAATGCTGGTTCCTTCAAGCAGCTTGCCGGATGAGGTTCCGCTCCGGCCTGATGCAGCAGCCTTTTCCTGTCAACATATTCAACTGGGATCCGGGGGGATGGTCATGTCAGCCAGTTGTGCCAGGCTCAGAGGAAAAAGCGGAGGCTGCGCCGTATATTGCGGCAAGGCATCAAGGGGCAACCCCTGGGTATGGGCAATCATTTCAGCCACAGCCTGACCGCACATGCGCCCCTGGCATGGTCCCATGCCGGGCCGCGCCTGAGCTTTGAGACCGTCCGGAGAATAACAGCCCTGGCTGATCGCCTGCCGCAATGTCTGGCCGGTAAGATTTTCGCACCGGCATACCACGGCCTCGTCCGCAGGTTGCAGCATGGCGGGAGTGGGAGCGAAGTACTCATCAAGAAAAGGCTGTAATGCCCGGCAACGTTTGAGCACCCGCAGGTGGGGCGCGGCATGGCGGTCACGCCGGAGCATATCCAGCCGTCCAAGCTCGCGGCATATGTCCAGTCCCGCCAGGTGCCCTTCGGCCCGCGCGGCCACGGCCCCGCGCACTCCGGCCACGTCTCCGGCGGTACGCAGGCCCGGCACACTGGTCTGTCCCCATACGTCGGCATCGGTGTGCCAGTAGCGCTGGCGCTGGTCCCAGGTATGGCGGCATCGCGCCAGCCGGGTGATGCGGCTTTCTGAAATGACGCCTTCATGCAGCAGCACCGTGGCGGCAGCGAGCCGCTTTTTTTTGCCGCCCAGGGACGTAAAGTTTACCGCAAGCTCTTCCGGCCCTGTTTCAATGATGGAAATGTCGCGTACGCCCAACAGACATTTTTGTTTGAAAAATGTCTGGGCGGCCATGCTCATGCCGTGCAGGAAGTAGCCGGGCCGGGCCAGCGCCCCCGCTGCATGACGCATGGCTCGGGCCATGTTGCCGAGCCTGCCGGTAAAAAGCACTCCCGCCACAGGGACCTTGAAGTGATGCATATGAACGGCCGCCTGAAGAACAAGCGGGCCGTTGCCGCACAGAACCACAGGTCCCTGCGGCACAAGCGAGTTGGATTTAAGCAGGATATCCGATGCTCCGGAGCCTATAACTCCGGGCAATGTCCAGCCGGGCAGGGGAACAGGCCGTTCCATGGCTCCTGCAGCAAGCACGACCTGGCGGGCCAGCAGGCAGTGACTACGCCCATCCACGCTGACATACACGCGGTCGGCAGCCACGTCCCATACGTTGGCGCAAGGGGTGAACACCGCACCGCAGTTCTGAAATCCCTGAAGCAGCGGCAGCCCGGCGCTGTAATCCGCGCCAAGCTTTCCAGACAGCGCCGAGGAACCGATACTCTTGTATATCTGCCCTCCGGCTTCGGACTGACGGTCAAGCACGAGAGTGAGCAGGCCCCTGCTGGCGGTTTCTATGGCGGCGGCCATGCCTGCCGGTCCGGCCCCGACGATGATGACATCCCACACGCTACGCATGGTCCGCCTCCTTGGCGAAATCCGGCGAACCGTCCTGGCGGCTCACCCGCATGCCTTCGGCCACGGTGATGAGACAGGCCTGTTGATCCGGCACACCGTTGATGGTCATGAGGCATTCAAAGCACACGCCCATATGGCAATAGGAGCCGCGCCTGTTCCCTTCGTGGTCTGTGCGCGTCCAGCCGTGCGACGGGCCAAGTACCGCCGCGGCCACACTGATGCCCTTTTCGACCTCAAGGGCCTGCCCTTCAAAATAGATGGTCACCTGCCTGTCCGCAGGAGGGGTCACTTTGACAAACATGCTCGTTCTCCTCAGGCGGAAGCCGTTTCTGGAGTATGGGCCGCAGGGTTAAGCCCGAACCTGTCAAGACTCATGTTGCTTATGTCCATAAACGGGGACTGTCCGCGCACCATTTCCGCAATGAGCCTGCCGGTGATAAGGGAAAGCCCTATGCCGTTGCCCTCATGGCCTGTCGCCACGAAAAGGCCTTTGATATGGGTGGGCGATATAATGGGTTTGGCATCCGGAGTGCAGGGCCGAAGGCCCGCATAGCAGCGGATGAGGCGCGTTTGGGCCAGAGAGGGATAAAAATGACGGGCGCGCTGGGCAATGGCGCGCATGACTGCGGGGTTGGGGCGGATGTCCATCCCCACATAGCGGCGGCTGCTGCCCAGCAGGACAGTTCCGGCATGGGAAGGCTCAAGTACAAAAGCCACGCCGAACTGCTCCATTTCAGGGGTGATGGTGTCCCTGGTTTTTCCGCTTTTTGCCAGCAGATAGCCGTATTCAGCGTAGTTTTTGCCCACCAGATTACGAACCCGTTCGGTGACCAGCACATGACCCTGCCGGGGGCGGACGGGAACGGCGAGACCAGCCATATGGGCAAGGCCGGGCGTCCAGACGCCCGCCGCAAGGACGACATTGGCCGCGTATATACGCCCTTTGTCCGTTTCCACGGCGGTAATGCGGCCTTTTTCCATCTGCAGCCCGGTGACCCGGGTTCCGGTCATGAGTACCGCTCCGTTGCCCCTGGCATGCATGGCAAGGCCCTGGCAAAGACGCATGGGGTTAAGCTTGCAGTCGCCATTGAAATTCAGGCAGGCCAGGATGCTGTCGCCGATATTTGGCTCGTGGTGGCGAAGCTCGTTTCTGTCCCACAGGGTCACGTCTATGCCTTCTTTTTTCTTGCCTTCGTAGTTGGCGCGCACGGCTTCAAGGTCGCGCTCATCATCAACCAGCAGGCCAAGCCCTTCGGGGCAAAATTCAAAATCTACGGGTAGAAAATTTGCGGCATCATGAAACATGTCCTGCCCGCACTTGCAGAACCGGCTGTATGCGCCTGGCGGCGTGTCATAGGTGACCACATGACCATCGCAACGGCGGCTGGAACCCCAGGCGAATTCGCCGCGTTCAACAAGGGCGACATCCACCCCGTCCATGGCAAGATAGCAGGCCACAGCCGTACCGACGGCACCCCCGCCAATGACAACGGCACCGGCCGCATGTTTGCTGCTCATGGCAGTTTCTCCTGTTCCTCGTTGCATGAAAACATGTACGGGAGGCGGCCTGTGGCCGCCTCCCGGTATATGGGTCAGCTAAAATCCGCCTGTTTGAGCACCTGTTCAAGCTCAAGGCGCACACCTTCTGAAATGGGCTGGCGGGGCATACGCAGCCTGCCGCTGCCGAAACCCTTGAGCGCCAGGGCGTGCTTGACTACCTGCCAAAGTTCCCCGGTATCTTCCAGCAGACGCAGCAGGGGCAGCATCTGGCGGTACACCTGCCGGGCTTCGTCAAGTTTGCCTTTGTTGACGATGAGGTCATAAAGCCTGACGCACATGGCCGGGGCGATATTGGCCAGAACGCAAACCCATGCTCTGGCCCCCATGACAAAACTTTCATACGCCAGGCTTTCGCAGCCGCAGAAAACCACCAGGCGGTCGCCCACTTCGTCCACAGACCGGGTCAGGCGCATGATGTCGCCACTGGATTCCTTGAGAAAGCCCATATTGGGCAGCTGGGCGCACTTGCCCAGCGTTTCGGGCGACACGGCCACGCCGCAACTGCCGGGATTGTTGTAGACCATGACCGGAAGGGGGCTTTTACCGGAAATGTATTTATAGAATTCGTATACTTCGTGCTGGCTCGGATGGACGCCGGGCGGAGGGAGGATCATGACGCCCGCCGCGCCGATGGAGCCGGCATGTTCCGACAGGTCGACAGAAACGTCTACATTGGGGGAAATGGCCCCCACGATCACCGGCACCTTGCCGTCTACCTCTTTCATGACAAATTCGGCAACCTGTTTGCGCTCCTGTGTGGAAAGCGCCGGCCATTCTCCGGTGGCCCCCACGGGCATGATGCCGTGCACGCCGGATTGGAGCAGCCATTGGACGTGCTTGGATATGGCGCTGTAATCAATGCTGCCGTCGTTGTTGAAATGGGTTACCGTAACAGCGAAAATACCGTGAATACTGTTCATGAAACCTCCGTCAAAATGCTTTGCATTGTTTCCGGCAAATGGGTTGCCGACAATTTATTTTTGTCTCTGGTTAGAAATCGTGATTTCTGTTGCCGCATCGTCATGTTGCAACAAGATACAGGGCAGCTTTTTATGCTGTCGGCACTGCGACGCGGCCGAGCCAGAGTGCGCGGGCCAGCCCTTTGCTATTTCTTGCCGCCGATAATGGGGATGATGAGCACCGCTGAGAGTAGTGAGGCTGCAGTCATCACAATGAAAAACCCGTTCCAGCTGGCTGATTCTATGATCATTGCCAGTGGCAAGCCCGTGAGCGCCGCGCCCATGTAGCCGAAAAGCCCCACAAAGCCAGTGGCTGTGCCCGCGTATTCCTTGTGGCAGACTTCAGCGGCAGCCATGCCCGTGAGCATCTGGGGACCGAAAATGAAAAATCCTATGAGAAAGAAAACCGTACCCAGCGCCAGCTTTGAAGTCAGGGGCAGCAGCCAGAGAGCGCCCACCGACAACATGATGCCCAGCATGAAAATAATGTTCATAGGTATGCGGTTGCCCTTGAAAAGCTTGTCCGAACCCCAGCCCGCGGCAATGGTTCCGATAAAACCGCCTATTTCAAGCATGGTGATGGCGCTGTTGGCTACAAGCAGGTCAACCCCGTGTTCCTTCACCAGGTACATGTTGGCCCAGTCATTGACGCCAATGCGCACCACATAAACAAGCACATATGAGACTGCCAGCAGCCAGATGAACTTGTTGGTGAACACGTAGCGTCGCAGTACCTGCCAGGTTGTGAGCGAGTTTTCGCTTTTTTTCACCTGCTCCAGTTCCAGTTGATCCTTACGCCATTCTCCCACTCTGGGCAGGCCCATTGATTCCGGCCGGTCTCGCAGTATGATGCAAAGAATAATGCCTACAAAGATGCCGACGATCCCCGGCACGATCATGCCGTAGCGCCAGCCATAGTGGATAGCCAGCCAGCCTGCCAGCAGGGGAATAATGGCGCCACCCACGTTGTGCGAGGTGTTACATATGGCCCACCAGAAGCCCCGCTCGTTGCGCGAGTACCATGTGGTGAGAATCTTGGTACAGGGGGGCCAGCCCCAGCCCTGAAAAAAGGCATTGAGGCCCCACAGCAAAGCCAGGGCAGGCAGCGAAGAGCTCATGCCAAAGGCGATATTGATGAAGCCCGTGATGATAAGTCCGACGCCCATGAAGTAGCGCGGATTGGATTTGTCGCTGATAATGCCACCCAGAAAGCGGGACGAACCGTAGACGATATAGAAGATGGTGCTCAGGATGCCCACATCGGAAAGTTGCCAGTCAAGGTCTTTGAGCATGGCCGGCATGATGGACTTGTAGCTGTTGCGCGTAAAATAAAATACGGCGTATCCAAGCCAGATTGACGCCATGAGGTGCAGTCGCCAATAATTGTAGTCTCTGTTGATCTCTTCAGTGTTCTTTGTAACCGGACGCGGAGGTGATGCTTTAAAAAAATCTAACATGGCGTGTGCTCGTAGTGTGACAGGTGAGCCATCGGCTAGCGGTTTTTCTCTATTTCACGCAGAACCTGTTGGTGCAGCCTTTTATCGCCGCTGGCGAGCACCTGCATTCCCGAGTGCATGGTCAGCGGCCTGCCGTCCCAGTCAGACATGACGCCGCCGGCTCCTTCCACAATGGGTACAAGGGCACAGTAATCCACTTCCCGCATGATGCCGCTGTCAAAGCACAGGTCTATTTTGCCTGCGGCAAGGCTCATGTAACCGTAACAGGCCCCGCCGTAGACGCGCCACTTGGTCGCTGCCACCAGGCGCTGGTAGGCTGCCCTGTCAGTATCAAAAACAAACTCTGTATTGCTTGAGGCTGCCAGAGCAGCAGGCAGGTCGGTCTGTGGGCGGGTGCGGATGGGCAGGCCGTTGACTGTGGACTGACGCCCCTGCACTCCCACCCATCGCTCAGCCATGACCGGCATTTCCACGACGCCGAGCACCGGCACGCCGTTGCGGCAGAGGGCTATAAGTGTACCGTAAAACGGATAGCCCGCGATGAATTGCCTGGTTCCGTCTATGGGGTCGATAACCCATACAAATTCTGCTGTGGCCGCATCGGCTCCATATTCTTCGCCAAGCATGCCGTGATCGGGAAAGGCTCCGGAAACAAGCGAGCGTATCTCGCGCTCCACCCGTTCATCGGTTTCCGTCACGGGGCTGGCGTCGCTTTTTGTTTTGAATCCATAGGCCCCGCACAAATACTTTTGCCTGTGTTCTGTCAGTATCCGGCGTGAAATGTCTGCGGCACGCATGGCCACATCCAGAAAAGCGTCATACTCGTGCATCAGTTTCTCCGATGTTTGAGGTTGCAGGCAGCGCACGTACCCTCAAGAAATGCCGTACCAGACCTCCGTGCTGTTGTGCTGCTACCCCGCAGAAGAAACGGCAGACTCGGAACATGTCCGGTTGTGATACTGAAGTGCTCACAAATTTGAAAACGGTTGCCTTCATGCGTTACGCAGCATTCTTTTAAAAGATTCCGGGATGGAGGGTTGCAAAAATTCTGCCAGTGCATCTAGGTGGTGCAATTGAGGCAAATAACCGCATAAAAGCTTGTGTTGCACAAAAAAACCACGATTGGTAAAATATGTAGCAACTGTAGCGCAACGCTACAGTGGTGTGCCTTTTTGCTACAGACAGAGAAGGAGTATGGCATGAAGTGTCTTTCGTCCGGCGTTTCACCACAAAATCCTGTGTATCAGCAGACCATTCATGATGCCTGGAAGGATTTTATTGATGGTGGTGAAATCCGCGGGCGCATACCGGAGCATATTCTGGACGGATGGCTGCTCAGCAGAAAGGCCCGCATTGATCCCTTGCGCGTTCTCGAAGTGCCGGTGCTTGAACGCCAGCCGTTCAGGGAACTGTGCGACCGGTCCGCTGCATTGCTTACAGCGGCGGCTCCGGTTCTGGATATGCTTGACGCATGCATCAGCGGGACAGGGCATATGGCCATATTGACTGCTTCTTCCGGGCACATTCTTGCCACCGTGGGCGACAAGGACCTGCTGGATGTGGCCCGCGCCCAGTACAATATGCCCGGAGCAGACAGGAACATCGACAAGGTAGGGGCTTCGGCCATCGGCATGGCGTTGCGCCGTTGCAGCCCGGTGCAGATTTACGGATATGAGCATTACAGTGCGGCGCTGCACTCATGGCGCTGCGCCTCGGCCCCCATTCTTGCCGATGCTTCAGGCGTGCAGGCGGTCTTGACCATTTCCGGCAATATTGCCAGCCCTGAAATACAGGCGCTGGCGCTGGTGACCACATTCGCCAACTATATCGGCATGCGGGTGCGCCAGCAGAATATTGAAGTGAGCGGCCAGAGGCTTGAAGCCCTGTTGCGCAATGCGCACGAATCACTGAGCTATCCTTTGCTGGTACTGAACGGCAGCGGGGGGATTACCCATGCCAATACACACGCTGCCAGGCTGTTTACCCGCAACGGGCCGGATCTGCCGGGCAGAGATGCGGCCTCACTGGTAAGCACCGCTGATGCCGGGCGTTTGCGGCGGGCAATTTTTACGCAGCGTGAAGGGCGTGATACCCTGACCTTTCTTACAGACCAGGGGCCGCAGCGCATTGCCTGTACGTTTACCCCTGTGGAGATGAGCGAAGGGGAGCCGGTGGGCATGGCCCTGGCCCTGAAACCCGTACCATCCGGGGCGACAGGGGATGGCATGTCCTTTCGTGAGCAAGGCCGAAGAGAGGGGGGAGCAGCCGCAGCCCCGTGACATGGCAGCCATGCGGCCCGTGAGGCTGCATCCACGTACGCCGCCAGGCACCGGTTTACGGATATTCTCGGCTCAAGCCCCGCGTTGCGGAGAGCTGTGGATTTCGCCAGCCGCGCTGCCCGCATGGCTTCGCGGATCGTCATCTGCGGCGAGAGCGGTACGGGCAAGGAGCTTTTTGCCCAGGCTATACACAATGCCGGTCCTGCGGCGGCGGGACCGTTTGTGGGCATTTCATGCGCGGCCATCCCCAATGATCTTATTGAGGCGGAACTGTTCGGCTATGAGGAAGGAGCCTTTACCGGCGCGAAAAAGGGCGGCAGAAAAGGCAAGCTGGAGGCGGCCAACGGCGGCACGCTGCTTCTGGATGAAGTGAACAGCCTGCCTTTGGCGGTACAGGCCAAATTTTTACGGGTATTGCAGGAGATGTCGTTTACTCCCCTTGGCAGCAATCGGCCTGTGCAGCTGGATATGCGCGTGATTGCGGCGGGTAACACCAGCCTTGCCGATGCCGTGCGCGAGGGAAGTTTTCGGTCTGACCTGTATTATCGGCTCAATGTGGTGGAAATAGACCTGCCCCCTCTGCGCAAACGTCCCGGTGATGTGGAGATGCTGGCAAATCTTTTCTGGCGCAGGCTTTGCGCGGGGGCGGGCATGCCGCGCATGATCATAGAACCAGCTGTCATGAACGCGCTCAAGGCGTATTCCTGGCCGGGCAATGTGCGCGAACTGCAGAACGTGTGCGAGCGGGCCTGGGTGCTTTCGGATGGAACATCCATACGTTCTGAAAGCCTGCCCCGGCATGTGCTCGGTTGCCATGCTGCTGCCGTTCCGGCTGGCCTGTCAGGCAGTGTTGCCACCGAGGCGCCGGAGGCAAGAGCGGCCTCGATGGATGACCTGTGTGAGAGCCTGGTGCGTAAAACCCTTGAAACTTCAGGGGGCAATGTAAGCAAGGCTGCGGAGGCGCTGGGCATAGCCAGAACCACACTGTACCGCAAAATGCGCAAATACGGACTTTACCGAAAAGACTGACAGATAAAGCGACTATAGTTAACGTGCGGTAAATGTTTGGGCCTGCCGGTTTGCGCGACGCTCAGCTCTCTGTTTCGCCAAGGCGGGCCATGCGATAGCCCACACCCACATGAGTGTGTATGTAGTCGCATCTGGGGGCGGCGTTTTCCAGTTTTTTGCGCAGTGTTGCCATGAATACGCGCAGCGAGGGCAGGTTTTGCGGCAGCGAACTGCCCCATACGGCCTGCAGGATAGTTTTGTGTGTAAGCACCTTGCCCGCATTGCGCGCCAGCAGGCAAAGCAGCTTGTACTCCATTGGCGCAAGATGGATTTCCTGGCCGTTCACGCTTGCGCTGCCTGCGGCAAAGTCTATGCGCAGGGGGCCGTTTTCAAAGAAGCTGGCATCACGGTCCGGGTTGCCGCGCTCATAGCGTCCGCGCCGCAGGGCTGCACGCAGCCGGGCCAGCAGTTCGTCAATGCTGAAAGGTTTGGTCAGATAGTCGTCCGCCCCGGCGTCCAGCGCCGCAACCTTGTCATCATCCTCGCTGCGGGCGCTGAGCACAATGATCGGAACCATAGACCACTGACGCACCGTGCGGATAATATCTGTGCCGTCCATATCGGGCAGGCCCAGGTCCAGCAGTATGACGTCAGGCCCGGCGCGGGACGCTTCCGCAATGGCCTCACGTCCTGTGCCTGCGGTTATGCAGGCCATGGCGCGGCTTTCAAGGGCCGCTGTCACAAGGGCGCGTATGGCCTTGTCATCCTCGATCACGAGGATGCGTTCCGGGGCGCTGACGCCCTGCTGTTCGGGATATGGCGTCATGGTTACTCCCGTGCGCCGGTCCCGGTGGGCGGAGTTTCACGAAGAGACTCCGGCACCGGTCCTTCTTCAATTTCGCGTTGCAGATCCAGGGAAAATACCGCTCCCCGAGGTGTGTTGTCATGGACGCGCAGGTCGCCGCCATGCGCCTGCACAATGCTGCGGCACAGGGCCAACCCCACACCCATGCCCCGGCGGCTGTCGCCCTTTTTTATAACGGCGGAATGGAACATGTCAAAAATCCGGGTTTTCTCTTCAGCGGAAATGCCCGGCCCGTTGTCGGCAACCTCCAGTCTTGCCCGTGCGCCGTCGGCCTGTGCGCTGATGCGTATTGTGGTTCCCGCAGGGGTGTATTTTACGGCATTGTCCAAAAGGTTTACCAGCACCTGCACCATGAGCCGGGCATCCATGCGGGCCATGAGCAGTGCGTCCGCCATGTCCACGCGGATGTTGTGCGCAGCGGCGCGGCGGCGTGTGACGGCCAGGGCCTCGCGGATAATATCCTCCATCAGTTCCGGTGCAAGGCGCAGGGTAAAGCCGTATTGCTCCAGACGGGTAAGAGCCAGCAGGTTTTCTACCATTTCTACCAGATAGCGGGCGTCTTCCTCTATGGCCCGGGCCAGAGATTTACGGCGCTGCATTTCAATATCGCCCCCTGCGGCGAGCATGGCCGCGTTGCCGCAGATGGCAGTCAGAGGCGTGCGCAGGTCGTGCGAGACAGAGCGCAGCACATCGGCCCGCAGTTTTTCCTGTTGCGCACGCACGGCAATGTCCGCATTGGCGCGAGCCAGACGCTCTTTTTCCACGGCCATGGCGCATTCACCCGCCAACGCCAGCACAATGTTTTTGCTGTCTGCCGCGTTCAGGGGGGAAGCGCTGCCAGGAGAAACGTCCAGCCCGGCTACGGCCAGTACTGTGGTGCGGCTGCTGATGGGGATATAGCAGAGGCGCGCTCCCGGCAGAGAATCAGTGCCCGCACCGGCGGGCCGGCCGTTTTTTGCCACCCATTGCGCCACGGCCAGTTCATCTTTTTCTGTTCTGTGGGTGCACTCTGTCTGGCCTTTGGCCGACTGCCGGGGCAGCGTATGTGGTCGGCCGGGTTCCCGGGAAGCTTGCGCAGCCGTGTAATATGGAAAAATCCGCCTTGTTTCCAGGTGCCCGTTATATACGGGGTAGAGAACGGCATCGCAGCCGAGCAGGGTGCCGAACTGGCGCGCGGCTTCGGCGAGGATGGCATTTTCATTTTCCGCTTTCTGAAGACGGCGGCTGTTGCCGAGCAGGAGTTCTGTGTGCAGCGCCCTGGCCGCGCTTTGGCGCGCCTGGCTTCTTGCGCGTCCCGTGATGGCGCTGGCTGCTGCTGAAACAATCAGCATTGCCGCGAACAGGCTCAGATAGCCGTCGTCGTAGACCGTAAGGCTGAAGCGCGGTGCGACAAAAAGAAAATCAAACAGGGCCACGCCCAGAATGGAAGCGGTTACGCCGTACCAGGGTCCTGTCGTAAGGATGGAAACACCCAGCACCCCAAGCATGTACAGGCCGGTGATGACGGCGTTGGGCATGCCCAGCGATGACATGATCAGTCCCGTCATGGTGCATATGGCAAGCAGGGCGGCTGTTGCGCCCCATTGCCGCCATGAGCGCGGGGCCGTACCCCTAAAGGCGCGCACCATACGGTACAATGTGCCGGGCCGGGAGGCGTTTCTGGAAATGGGCTCAGCATCGGGGATGATGTAGGTCTCCATTTCCGGAGCCAGCTCGGCAAGCCGCTCCACAAGGGTTTTGCCCCGGCGGAGCCAGCCGCTGGCGGGGGAACGCCCAACCACGATCTTGCTTACCCCCGACATGCGTGCGTATTCCGCTATCTGTACGGGAATATCCTCTCCCTGCGCAGTCACAATGGCCGCTCCCAGGTCTTCGGCCAGCCGCGTGTTTTTCCGGAGTGTTCCGAGACTTTGGGTATCGTTGTGCCCCGAAGTGTTGTTGCGCACGAACAGGGCGGTAAAATCGGCATGAAAGGCTTCGGCCATGCGTGCCGCCGTGCGGATGACACGTGCGTTGCTGGGCGCGCCCGAAAGGCAGATAAGAATGTGTTCCTTGACTTGCCGTGCGGCTTCACGGCTGCCCGGTTCCGCCGGGATGGCACGGCGGTTTATGCGGTCAGCCATGCGCCGTAAGGCCGTTTCACGCAGTGCAATGAGGTTGGCGGGCAGAAAGAAATGCCCCAGGGCGTGCTGTGCCTGGGCCTGGGCGTAAATCTTGCCTTCACGCAGGCGGGCCATCAGCTCGTCCGGTTCCAGATCCACCAGTTCCACATGGTCCGCGCCGTCAAACACACTGTCCGGCACACGTTCACGCACCGCTACGCCCGTCATGGCGGCCACCACGTCATTCAGGCTTTCCAGATGCTGTACATTGACCGTGGTCCATACGGATATGCCGCCTTGAAGCAGCTCTTCCACATCCTGATAGCGTTTGCGGTTGCGGCAGCCGATGGCATTGGAGTGGGCCAGCTCGTCCACCAGGGCTATCTCCGGCTTGCGGTCCAGGACGGCGTCTACATCCAGTTCGTGAAGCGGTATGCCCCGATACTCCAGTCGCAGCGGCGCGAGGCTTTCAAGCCCTTGAAGCAGGGCCGCTGTTTCCGGCCGCGGGTGCGGTTCTACATAGCCCACCACGATGTCCTGTCCCTGCTCCGCAGCAGTATGCGCGGCACGCAGCATGGCGTAGGTTTTGCCCACCCCGGCCGCATAGCCAAAAAATATTTTGAGCGTTCCCCGGACCGGAAGATGGCCGCCGGAAAGCTCATCTGCCTGAATGCCCTGTGGCGTGCCGGTCTGGCGCAGTTGCGCCAGCAGGGCATCGGGGTCGGGGCGCGTGTGCTTGTCGGTCATGGGGTGTCCGTGGTTGCGGGTAGCGGGTAAAGGTTCAGCGGGTATGCGGCGCAGTGGAACCGGGTGGAACCGTTGCGGTCTTGCTGGTTGTGTGGCCGTTGGGCAAAAGACCGTCAAGGGCCAGATTTACCTTGAGCACATGTACGCGCGGTTCGCCAAGCAGACCCAGGGAGCGCCCATCGGTATACATGGCAATGGTACGGCGTACTTCATCAGGCGTAAAGCCCGTGGCCCGGGCCAGCCGCTCAACCTGAAAGTCTGCCGCCGCCGGTGAAATGTGCGGATCCAGGCCGCTGCCGGACTCTGTAACCAGTTCCACAGGCACGGGCGCTTTCGCCTTCTCCGGATGGGCGCGGCGCATAAGGTCCACGCGTTCAGCCAGCCTTGTGCCGTAGTTTGTGGTGGCAGGGCTGGAGTTGGAGGGACCGCCGTAAAGCAGGGGCTTGCCGTTTTTGCTGTAGGTGGTGGTATCCGGTTGCATAGGGCGGCCCCACAGATGATGGGGTTCGCTGAACGGCTGGCCCAGAAGAAGGCTGTATTCCTTGCCACCGGCCTTGATTATGCTGCCGCCCGCCTGAAAGGGGAACAGCGCCTTGCCCGCCGCCGTGACTACCAGTGTGTAGGCAATGACAACTGCCGTCATGAGGGCCAGAAACAGTGCGGAACGTCGCAACAGTGTTATGATGAGCATTTTTTCTCCTCAGACCAGGTCTAGGCCGGTCAGACACATGTCGATAAGCTTGATGGCCGCAAAAGGCGCGGCCAGTCCCCCCAGACCATAAACAAGCAGGTTGCGCCGCAGGAGTTGCCCCGAACTTTCTTCGCGGTATTTCACGCCGCGCAGGGCCAGGGGAATAAGCGCCACTATGATAAGTGCATTGTATATGGTGGCTGAAAGAACGGCACTTTGCGGGCTGTGCAGGTTCATGATGTTGAGAGCGGCCAGTCCCGGATACAGACTCACGAACAGTGCCGGAATGATGGCGAAGTATTTGGCCGCATCGTTCGCCAGAGAAAACGTGGTCAGGCTGCCGCGCGTCATGAGCAGCTGCTTGCCGATGCGCACGATATCCAGCAGTTTGGTGGGCGATGAGTCCAGATCCACCATATTGCCTGCCTCTTTGGCGGCCTGTGTCCCTGTATTCATGGCCACGGCCACATCGGCCTGCGCCAGGGCGGGAGCGTCGTTGGTCCCATCGCCTGTCATGGCAACCAGATGACCCCGTGCCTGGAATTCGCGTATGAGAGACAGCTTTGTTTCGGGGGTGGCCTCGGCAAGAAAATCGTCAACTCCGGCTTCTGCCGCGATGGCCGCCGCAGTGAGCGGATTGTCGCCGGTGACCATGACAGTCCTGATGCCCATGCGGCGCAGTTCTGCAAAGCGCTCCTTGACACCGTCTTTGATAATGTCCTTGAGATGTATGACCCCGAGGATGCTGCTTTCGCGCGCCACCACCAGGGGAGTACCGCCCTGGCGTGCTATGGCGTTGACCGCCTCCTCACAGCGCAGGCTTTCACTGCCGCCATTCTTTTCAACAAAAGCCCGCACGGCATCGGCAGCGCCCTTGCGGATGTGCTTTCCTGCCACATCCACGCCGCTCATGCGAGTTTGCGCAGAAAAAGGAATAAAAACAGCGTCTTTGCCATGCAAACTCATGTCGCAGCGGGTGAATTGATCACGGGCAAGCTGTACAATGCTGCGTCCTTCGGGGGTTTCATCGGCCAGTGAGGCCAACTGGGCCGCATCAGCAAGCTCCTCGCCGCTATGGCCGTCTACGGGAATGAATTCCACGGCCTGACGATTGCCCAGCGTGATGGTTCCTGTTTTATCCAGCAGCAGAACATCCACATCTCCGGCGGCCTCAATGGCCCGCCCGCTCATGGCCAGCACATTGGCTCGGTTGAGGCGGCTCATGCCTGCAATACCAATGGCGGAAAGCAGCGCACCTATGGTGGTTGGCGCAAGGCAGACAAAAAGCGCCACCAGCGCGGCAAAACCCACCGGATTTGCAACGTGCTCCTGGCCGGCCGTAAAGCGGGCAAAGCACCACAGCGATACCGTGACCAGAAGAAAAATGACGGTAAGTGCCACCAGTAGAACATTCAGCGCGACTTCGCTGGGAGTTTTCTGGCGGGCGGCTCCTTCAACCATGGCGATCATCCTGTCCAGAAAGCTGCGGCCCACCTCGCTGGTGACCCGTATGACCAGCCAGTCGGAAAGAACTGTAGTGCCGCCGGTAACCGCGCAGCGGTCACCGCCGCTTTCACGGATAACCGGGGCGGATTCGCCCGTGATGGCGCTTTCATCCACCGATGCCGCGCCTTCCGTTACATCGCCGTCGGCGGGGATCTGTTCACCGGCATACACCAGGATGCTGTCGCCGGGCTTGAGGGTTGTGGAGGGTACGATTTCGTGCTCATCGTGCATGGCCGGGTCGGCAAGTTTGCGTGCGGTAACGTTTCTGCGTGCCTTGCGCAGGCTTTCGGCCTGGGCTTTGCCGCGGCCCTCGGCGATGGACTCGGCAAAATTGGCAAAAAATACAGTAAACCACAGGATGATCGCAATGGCGCCTGCAAATCCCGTCTGCGCCGTGGCGGGAGAAAGTATGTTTGCGGCCCCCAACACTGTCAGCCCCGTTGCCAGAATGGCGGAAAGGTAGACGGTGAACATGACGAAATTTCGTACCTGGTCACGGGGCGACAGCTTGACCAGCGATGCAGCCAGCGCCTGCCAGAGAATGCAGTTCGTGTTGGCGGGATTGCTTGTTTTTACTGACATGATTGTATCCTTATAAAATATGGGTAGCCGGTTTGCGGTACACTCCGGTCAGTTCAGCGCGTCATTTGCAGATGTTCTGCCAGAGGCCCGAGCGCCAGAGCGGGAAAAAAGCTCAGGGCACCCACCAGCAGGATCACAAAGATGAGCAGAAAGATAAAAAGACCGTTGCAGGTGGACAGCGTGCCTGCGCCTGGCGGGCAGATTTTTTTGCCCGCCAGGCCGTCTGCCATGGCCAGAATGGCGGCAATGGGCGCAAAGCGGCCCGCCAGCATGAGCACGCCCAGAAGCACGTTGAGAAAGGGGGTGTCGGCGTTCAGCCCGGCAAAAGCGGAGCCGTTGTTGGCCCCTGCCGAAGTGGCGGCGTAAAGAATTTCGCTGAAACCGTGGGGCAGGGGATTGTTAAGGCTGTCCACAATCTGGGGGGCAAGGCACATAAGCCCGCCTCCGGCAAGGATGACAACAGGAGTGGTCAAGCAGACCACTACAGCCATTTTCATTTCAAAAGGTTCTATTTTTTTGCCCAGATACTCCGGCGTACGGCCAACCATGAGTCCGGCCAGAAACACCGTGAGAAGTACAAACGCCAGCATGCCGTACAGGCCGCTGCCGACGCCCCCAAAAATCACTTCGCCCAACTGCATGAGCACCATGGGAATCATGCCGCCCAACGGCGTGAAGCTGTCATGCATGGCGTTGACAGAACCGTTTGACACCGCCGTTGTGGCAGAAGCCCACAGCGCGCTGCCCGTGATGCCGAAGCGTGTTTCTTTTCCTTCCATATTGCCGCCAGCCTGCCCCTGCAGACCGCTTTGTGGGGCAACAAGCACCTGGCCGCCCTGGGCGATCTGCGGCGTGGCGTTCAGCTCAGCCTGCACGGTAAAACTCACTGCGCTTGTGAGCAGTATGAACATGGCCGCAAATATCGCCACGCCCTGACGCATGTCGCCTATCTTGGCGCCAAAGGTAAAGCACAAGGCGGCAGGGATAAGCAAAAGGGCCAGCATTTCAAGCATGTTGCTTGCCGGCGTGGGGTTTTCATGTGGATGGGCGGAATTGACACCGTTAAAGCCGCCACCGTTGGTTCCCAGTTGTTTTGGGGAGACCTGCGAGGCCTGGGGACCCATGGGAACAAGCTGGTGTGTGATGGGTGCGCCGTCTTCCGCTGCCAGTGGCTCCAGAAGGGCTGCTGCCCTGTAGTCTGTAAAATTTTGCGGAACACCCTGCTCGATGAGCAGCAGCGACATGACCAGCGACAGCGGCAGGAGGATATACAGGACCGCCCGTGTGGCATCGGCCCAAAAATTGCCCAGCCCGATGCCCCCAGAGGCTCTCACCCCCCGGATAAGAGCAAAAAGCACGGCAATGCCCACTGCTGCGGAAACGAAGTTCTGCACCGTCAGCCCGGCCATCTGCGAGAGATAGCTCATGGTGCTTTCTCCGGCATAGGATTGCCAGTTGGTGTTGGTCACAAAGCTGATGGCCGTATTCAGGGCCAGATGCCAACTGGCTCCGGAAACGTTCCGGGGGTTCAGGGGAAGCAAGTGCTGCGCCATAAGCAGGGCGGTCAGCGCAACCAGCGATACGGCGCTGAAAGCGATCACGCAGGCCAGGTAGCATTTCCAGCCCATCTGTTCTGCGGGGTCCACGCCCATAAGGCGGTACAGGGCGCGCTCGCAGGGGGCGAGAGCGCGTTGCAGCCAGAAAGGTTCACCGTCCATTACCTTGCCTATATATTTTCCCAAAGGCCAGGCCAGAGCCGTCAATAAAGAAAGATAAAGAAGGCACTGCCAGATGATGTTTTCCATAAAATCCTCCTGCAGGCATGAAAGCCCACAGGAAAACTCTAGGACAAGGCGTATAAAATGGGTGTAAAAATGACGAGGAGCGTATTAAATTCGTCTTAAATCCGTAATGCGGATATATGAAGAAAGGACCTCCTTGGCGGTACGCGCTCGCACGCTGTGGGGGCGGTGAGCCGGCGTTGGGCGGGAGCGCATGGTCTTACGGCATGCAGCGGCCCTTTCAAGGTGCTTTGATGACGGATGGTTGCGGATGATGACGGATGGTTGCGGATGATGGCAGATACGGCTGATTCGGCATGAAAAAGGACGACGATGGAAGCCTTGCCTGGCTACGGGCGTGATCCTTTACGGACAGACCATCATGCGCGACCTGATGGCGCGGCGCTGCATCTCGTGAAGACCGCACCTTCTGGGGCCAGGAAAACAGACAGCAGGAACAATTTTTTGCGTGTGGGGAATGGGTGCGGGGCGAAGTAAAAGCCCTTACAACGGTGCTGTCGCAAGGGCTTGATTTTTCTGGCGCGCCCGGGAGGATTCGAACCCCCGGCCAAGAGCTTAGAAGGCTCCTGCTCTGTCCATCTGAGCTACGGGCGCATGCCTGACGCGGCCGTCGGCGTTATGGCGCATCACTATAGGGAGAACGCCTTTTAACGTCAACATGTTAATCCCCGTTAACGCCAGAGGCGCGGGGCATGCTATGGCATTACATCCTGCAGGCACCTTGCGTAGCAAGGCGGACGAGGTATGCCCCCTGTGGGATGTGTGGTTCGGTCTATTTGTGCCGCCCTGTTTCTTCCAGCTTTTTCAGACTATACGTTGAAAACAAGCGGGCTTTCGGCCAATGTGGCGACCATGACCGCCTTGATGGTGTGAAGGCGATTTTCGGCTTCTTCAAAGGCCACATTGCGTGGTGACTCGAAAACCTCGTCGTTGACTTCCATGCATTCTATGCCGAAGCGCTGGAAAATCTCTTCGCCCATGCTTGTGTCACGGTTATGAAAACTTGGCAGGCAATGCAAGAACTTGCAGTCGTCATTGCCGGTCTGCCGCATGGTGTCGCCCGTTACACGATAGGGCGTGAGCAGTTCAATGCGTTCTTTCCACACGTCATCGGGTTCGCCCATGGATACCCAGACGTCTGTAGAAATGAAGTCGCAGCCCTGTACGCCTTCCACCACGTTTTCGGTGCGGCTGATGCGCGCGCCAGTGCCGGAGGCGATGTGGCAGGCCATCTCGTAAACTTCGTCCGCTGTCCACAGCGCCCTTGGTGCCACAGAACGAAAATCCAGCCCCAGAAGGGCGGAGCCGATCATAAGAGAATTGCCCATGTTATAGCGGGCATCACCCATATAGGCCAGGGTTTGCCTGTTCAGGGGCTTGGAGCAGCATTCGCGCATGGTGAGCATGTCTGCCAGGAATTGGGTGGGATGCCATTCATTGGTCAGGCCGTTCCATACCGGTACCGAGGCATGCTCGGCCAGCGCCTCGACCCTTTCCTGTCCGAAGCCGCGATATTCAATGCCGTCATAAAAGCGGGAAAGCACACGGGCAGTATCGGCCAGGGATTCTTTTTTGCCCATTTGTGAACCGGAAGGTCCAAGGTAGGTCACGCGCGCGCCCTGATCATAGGCGGCCACCTCAAAAGAACAGCGGGTACGGGTGGAGTCTTTTTCAAAAAGAATAACAATGTTCCTGCCCTTCAGAAACTCGGGTTCCCGGCGGGATTTTTTGGCCTGTTTGAGATTGGCAGCCAGGTCCAGCAGGTAGGTGAGGTCTTCCGGCGTGAAATCGATTTCTTTCAGAAAGTCTCTGTGTTGTAGTCTGTTCATGCGCTGTTTCGCCTTTGAGGTAGTGGGTCCTGCCATCCGCGCCGGGGCGCGGGCGGGTTGTGCTTGAGCACGTTGGGCTGGCCGCCATTGCGCCGCTTGTGGCGGCGCAGACGGTCAAAGGTGCAACATCATCGCGATTTCGTCACAGCAATAAAACTTGGGGCATTTGCTGCATTCCACCCAGACGCTGGGGGGCATGTCGTCCTTGTTAAATTCGGTAAATCCGCATCTGGCGAAAAAATCAGGCACAAGAGTGAAGACAAACACTCGCGGCAGCGCCAGGCTGCGGCAACGGTTTACCAGCATGGATACGAGGCGCTTGCCGAAGCCCTGCCCCTGGCAGGATGGATGAACGGCCACGGAGCGTATTTCGCCGAGGTCTGCCCACAGGACGTGCACGGCTCCGCAGGCCACTATGACGTCGTGCCCGTCGTTTACGGCCGGAGCGGTCGCGACCATATAGTCCTGAATGTGCTGGTACAGGTATTGCGGTCCCCGTGCCAGCATGACGTTGGCGGAAGCATACTGGTTGATAAGCGCCGACATGCCGTGTACGTCCGCTACCGTGGCGGGTCGGATGACCAGCTTTGAAAGGTCGCTGATGTGAACATCAGGAACAATGGGTCTGTCATCAGCGCCAGAGCGCGGAATGGCGATGGGCATTGCTTTTGCCTCTGTTGCAGGGGAAGAATGAAAGGAAGCCGCCGGATTGCGAATATGCCCGGCGGCAGGCACTGCCTGAATACCGCAGCCGTTACCGGCAAAATTTTGAAACAAAGTCGTTCCATAGCACGAAAGCCCTACAGGGGCAAGGGATTTTTGTCCATGGCAGGCGATTGCGGGGCCGTAGCCTGCCATGGCAAAAAGAGACGGGCAGTGCTTTTCAGGCAGTACTCAGCGATCGAGATGCAGTGCTTCTTCGCAGATTTCTTCGGAGTAAAAACGCAGGGTGCTTGCTTCAAAGGTTTTTGCCACCTGCATGGCGATGCCCGCCCTGTTGAGCATGTCCATAAAAGTGAGATCTTTTTCTTCAACCATATCCGTAGTGTACACACCAGCGTACAGGCGGAGAGGAAAAACCTGTGAAAAGCGGTATGCGCCGTGCTCTACCTCTTGCGCGGCATCAGAAAACCTTTCTGCCAGATCCTGACAGTTTGCGAAAGGAAGAATGCCCGCGAATGTGTTGCCAACAATGTGGTAACGTCTGGTAAGCGGGCCTTGCGGCCAGCCTTTCAGCATGCGGGCGATGCGTCGCAGTTCGCTGTTTCCGGCTTCTTTGCCGAGCATTTTGCTGTAAAAATTGAAGTTTTTGATGTCCGCCAACCAGATGGCGAATGTAATGTCCGGGTTGTTGTGCAGCAGGGCAGTGCCTTCCAGGCGGAAGCTGTGATTGACGAGAGCGTCGGTCAGAAGGGTGGTAAGCGCCATGGTTTGCAGTTGGCGGTCTTTGTCTGCATTCTGGCAATGTACACGCCAGGCAAGGAGCAGAAAAACGAGCAGGGCCAGAATGATTGTCACGCCTCCTCCATATAAAAGGGGGCGGGGAACCAGCGCCAGGTCATTGAGCGGGGCCGAGCAGAAAAGAAACCAGCCGTTATGGGTAATGGGGTCAAAGGCTGCCAGGTGCTGCTTGTCACCTGTTTTATAAAGAAAATAGTTTCTGCGGTTGCCGCCAAGGTCGGCGCGTACCGCATCAAGATCTTCCCTGTCTATTTGCCCGAGGGTAAAGATACTGGCCGCCGTGCCGGTGGAATTCGTGCCAGAGCACAGCACAAAATGCCCGTTGGCATCGATTATGCCCGCAAATCCGTTGGCATTGAAGAGCGGTTCGTCCAGGATGTCCAGCAGGTTTTCTGCCCTGATGACACCGACCAGCACGCCGATGACACCGCCTTCCTGTTCCACGGGAACAGCGCAGTAGATCACCTGCCCCGGCCCGTGAGGGTCCTTGCGAGGAGACGAAAAAAACGCCCGTCCGGCAAGGGCGTTGCGAAAAAAATCTTCATCCGAGAAATCCGTATGCTGGGGCGAGGGGCCGCTTCTGTCCATCATGGCTGCCATGCCGGAGGTATCAGCCATGCCTATCCGTATGAAGCTTCTGTTGCTGTTCAACTCTTTGAACAATGCAGATGTTTCTTGTTGTGGCATGTACACTACGGCAGTAGACAGTCCGCGGAGCGCCTGAAAGTTCTGTGTCAACTTTCGTTGCAAGAGTACACGTAGCTGGCTGGTTGTTTCATAGAGATGAAGTATGCTTGTCTGTTCTATTTGCCATGTGGCATTGCGTAATAGAATCAAGCTGCAAACAAGAAAAATGCCGCTCACAAGGAAGGCAATGGCGTAGATTTTTTTTGTTTGCTGTTGGCTTCTGTACATACCATGCCTTTTGATAGAATGATGCTTTGTATCTAATACCCTAATCTATTATTTGGCAAGTGGCAAAAATGGCACTCCCTGGCCCTCCTGCCATTTTCTGAAATTTATCATATTTTTCAAGTCTATTTGCGCAATTTTTTAGAATTGCTCTTTTTCTTCTTGCCAACTGCTGTCTAGCGCCTATGCGGCACATGCCGCCGGCTCCTCGGTATGTGCCGCATGGCGCATTGCAGGAGCAAAGTGTTGCATGTCTATCCATAGGTAATGATATTTTTGTGATCAGAGGAAAATATAAATTATATATAAAAAAATAGTATAAAAAATGAACACAGAAATATATTTATGCAGAGTATATTTTTCTCTAATACACGTATCATTATCGCTAAATTTTGAATTTATTTGGCAATATGAAAAATAATTATATTTTACATTATTAATTATAAATAAAATATATAGAAAAAATGACAATGTATATATGGCGTGTTGTTATAGACTGTTTACTCAATGAATGGTGTATTTTTCTTTCTTATTGACGCAAAAATTGAGTTCGTTTAACTCTAGTAGGTGTTTATTGCATTGGAAAGGCAAGGAGGAAACATATTAATTTTATGTTGTGAGGGGATTACCACAGGGTGAAGTTTTTCACAGCTCACAATATAGTGGGGCAAAAATTATGAATACACTTGTTTTTTGCTGTGTGGCGCTGCCATTTGCTGTGGCGCTTGTTCTGTATTTCACACAGCTTGACCGCACCCGCAAGCTTCTCGTGCCTGCAGCGGTTGCGGTGATGGCTCTGGCTGCCGTGATTATGGGTGCTCACGGAACGTTCCGACTTGAGGCCGAAACTTTCATGGGCCTTCCGCTGGACAGCCTGTTCAGCTTGCTGGATCTTTTGCTGCTGCTCTATATTTTGGGCTTGGGCTGGAAGCTGGGCAGCCGCACGGTCATGGGCATGACTGTGCTGCAATTGATTGGGTTGCTTTACCTCAAGTTTGTTCTGGCGGACGGTTCCGCCCCCATTACTGCCTTTGCGCCCGATGGCCTGTCGCTCATCATGGTTATCATAATCACCGTGGTGGGTGGCCTGATCACCATTTACGGCCTGGGCTATATGGATATTCATGAAGAGCACCTGCACCTGCGGGTTTCTCGCAAACCGCGGTTTTTCGCCATTATTTTCTGCTTTCTCGGGGCGATGAACGGGCTTGTGCTTTCAAACAATCTTTCGTGGATGTTCTTTTTCTGGGAAGTCACGACCCTGTGTTCCTACCTGCTGATCAGCCATGATCAGACACAGGAAGCCAATGCCAACGCCTACCGTGCATTGTGGATGAACGTTCTTGGCGGTCTTGCCTTTGTTTCTGCCATGCTTTTCATTCAGAAGAGCCTTGGCACACTGTCCACTGAAGTTGTATTGCACAAGATGACGGCCATGGACGTGAAAACCACGGCCATGCTGCTGCCGTTTGCCTTTTTTTGCCTGGCGGCCTTTACCAAGTCGGCGCAGGTTCCCTTTGAAAGCTGGCTGTGCGGTGCCATGGTTGCTCCCACCCCGGTTTCGGCCCTGCTGCACTCGGCCACCATGGTCAAGGCGGGCACATACCTGCTGCTGCGCATGGCCCCGGCCTTCGCTGACACCACCATGTCCACCATTGTGGCGCTCTTCGGCGCGTTCACCTTTGTGGGGACATGCATTCTGGCGGTCAGCCAAAGTAATGCCAAAAAGATCCTGGCATACTCAACCATTGCCAACCTGGGGCTTATCATCGCCTGCGTTGGCATAAATACGGCGGCATCCATGATGGCGGCCACCACCATCATCATCTACCACTCGGTCTCCAAGGGCCTGCTCTTCATGTGCGTGGGCGCCATTGAACAGCGCATCGGCTCCAGAGATATTGAAGACATGCGCGGCCTGTACAGCAAGATGCCCCGCACGGCCATTATTACGGCCATAGGCATCTTCACCATGATGCTGCCGCCTTTCGGCATGCTCATAGGCAAGTGGATGGCAATTGAGGCCATTGCCCGTGCCACCCAGGCCATGACGCCCATCATTTTCTTCATTGCCCTCGGCTCGGCCTTTACTGTGCTGTTCTGGGCGCGGTGGGCAGGCATACTCGTATCTTCGGCCAACCTGCATGACCGGCCCCCTCACGGCAACCCCAAGGCCACGGTCATGTTTGCCCTGCGTTCGCTCTGCGGGCTTGCCGTGGTGTTCTCCTTCATTTCGCCTCTGGTACTGGAAACATTTGTCGAGCCTTCTGTGGCTGGCGTATACGCCCGCCTTGGTCTCAAGACCGAAGGCTTCATACCTGGCGCATCGCTTACAGGTGGGGCGGGCTATTTCTGGATTTACCTGCTCTTCATCCTGCTTGGCCTGGGGGCCTGGATTGCCTGGAAGGCCGCCAGAAAGGTTTCAAACTCGGCGCATGCCCAGCCCTATTTCTCGGGACTGACGCAGGAACAGGCGGGGCAGATCGGTTTCAAGGGCCCCATGAATGCCTTTGAACCCGTGCGTCTGTCCAACTTTTACCTGACCCAGTACTTTGGCGAAGGCACTATAACACGGGCCATTGATATTATATCCACGGCCTTTCTCATCGTCCTGGTAGGAGGTCTGCTCTAATGCTGTCCATCCTCAGTGCTGTCGGCGGATTGATATTGTCGCCCCTGGTGGGGGGCCTGCTTACCGGGGTTGACCGCCGTCTCACGGCGCGGCTGCAATCGCGCCTGGGGCCGCCCCTGCTTCAGCCTTTTTACGATGTCTTCAAGCTTTTCGGTAAAGAAGCCAGCGTAACCAATGCCTGGCTTGTATTCAGCGCCTATATGACGCTTATCTCCTCGGCTTTGGCACTGCTCATATTCTTTATGGGTGGCGACCTGCTGCTGCTTTTCTTTGTGCTTACGGTGGGTGCTGTTTTTCAGGTGGTGGGCGCCCTGTGTGTTCCTTCGCCCTACAGCAACGTGGGCGCGCAGCGCGAGCTTCTGCTCATGCTGGCCTATGAACCCATACTGATTTTGGTTTTTGTCGGCTTTGCCATGTGCACGGGATCTTTTTCCATTGAGGCCGTGTTTGCCCAGGACCAGCCCCTGCTGCTCAAGATGCCCCTGCTGTTTCTGGCGCTGGGCTACGCCCTGACCATCAAGCTGCGCAAGTCGCCCTTTGATATTTCTGCCAGCCATCATGGCCATCAGGAACTGGTAAAGGGTGTGCAGACGGAATATTCCGGTCCTTACCTGGGCATCATTGAGCTGGCCCACTGGCTTGACCTTGTGCTTATTCTCGGTTTGTGCGCCATGTTCTGGCACACCAGCGTCATTGGCATGGCCACGCTGGTGGCGGCTTCGCTGTTTACAGAAATCCTCATCGACAACATCACCGCCCGGCTTACCTGGCAGTGGATGGTGCAGAAGAAATCCCTGTTGCTCGGCATGGGGCTGGCCCTGGTTAATCTTTTATGGCTGTACGTGGCGTAAGGAGGCAGGCATATGGGTTTTGTAGACAAAATGATAAAGCGGAGCCGGCTCAAGTCGCCATGGATTGTCCATTTTGACTGCGGCTCCTGCAACGGTTGCGATATCGAGGTTTTGGCCTGCCTGACGCCCATGTATGATGTTGAGCGGTTCGGCGTGGTCAATGCGGGCAACCCCAAGCATGCGGACGTATTGCTGGTGACCGGCACGGTAAATCACCGCAACCGCCACGTGCTCAAGCAGATCTACGAGCAGATGCCTTCTCCCAAGGCCGTCATTTCGCTCGGTGCCTGCAACCTTTCCGGCGGCGTTTTCAAAGATACTTACAATGTGCTTAACGGCGCACATAACGTCATCCCTGTTGACGTGTTCGTGCCGGGCTGCCCGCCCAAACCCGAAGCCATCATTGATGGCGTTGTGGAAGCTCTTGGAGTGCTCAAGGCCAAAATGGGCATGGGACCTGTGCCCCAGGCCACCTTCATGCCCGGCGACGAAGATGGAACGCCTGCTGGCGCCAGGGACGAGGAAGCACCCGCTTCTGAAGACGACAAGTCATTGCAAAACGCGGGTTAGCCCGGAAAGGATAAAGCCATGTTTTTTGAAGCCAAAGACGTGACGCCCGATACGCTGCTTGCTGAAGTGCAGCGCCTGGCTAACGCCAAATGCCGGTTTGTCACCATGTCGCAGACAGTGGTTGATGAAAATACCCTGCGACTGTTCTACCATTTTGATGAAAACCTCACCATGTCCGACCTGCGGCATAATCCCGAAATGTGCGTGTGGTCGCCAACGGACGCCAAAGGCATGGTGCATCTGCGTATGGATGTAGACAGGAACATGCCCATCCCGAGCATCAGCTCCATATACTTTTGCGCGGTACTGATTGAAAACGAGACCCAGGACCAATTTGGTGTGCGTTTTGCCGGTCTGCCGCTGGACTATCAGGGCGGCATGTATCTGGAAGGCGAAGTGACCCACGCCCCGTACTTCACCATGACGACCGTCCGGCGTCCCGCCGCGTCTGCCAAGGCAGAGCCCGCCAAAGGAGATCAGGCATGAGCAACCGCACCACAGTCATTCCTTTCGGGCCGCAGCACCCCGTGCTGCCCGAGCCGCTGCACATCAAGTTTGTGGTGGAGGACGAAACCGTTGTCGGGGCTATCCCGCAGCTTGGTTTTGTGCACCGTGGGCTTGAAAGCCTCGTGCGCACAAAGGACTACAACCAGATGGTCTTTGTGGTGGAGCGCATCTGCGGCATCTGCTCCTGCATCCACGCCAACTGCTATTGCAACGCCCTTGAAAATATGATGGGCATCACGGCTCCGCCGCGTGCCCAGTTTCTGCGGGTTATCTGGTCAGAACTGCACCGCATCCATTCGCATCTTCTCTGGCTCGGTCTTTTTGCCGATGCCTTTGGCTTCGAAAGCGTGTTCCAGCAGTTCTGGCGTATCCGCGAACATGTTATGGATATCTGCGAAGCCACGGCAGGCAACCGCGTTATTCTGTCGGTCAACGTGGTGGGCGGCGTGCGCCGCGACCTGGCGCCCGACCAGATACGCTGGATGCTCGGTCGGCTTGATGAACTGCAAAAGGGCATGCGTGAGCTCACAACCACCATGCTTGACGATTACACCGTGCAGGAGCGTACGCGCGGCATAGGTTATCTCAGTAAAGACGATGCCCGGCTGCTGGGCGCCGCCGGACCGACCCTGCGCGGCAGCGGCTGGGAAATCGACGAGCGTATGCACGGCTATGCCGCCTACAACGATCTTAACTTCATTCCTGTGGTCGAACACGATGGCGACTGCTATGCCCGCGCCAAGGTACGTTTCTACGAAGTGCTGCACGCCATGGACCTTATCCGCGAAGCGCTGAACCGTCTGCCGGAAAGCGAACTTACGGTGAAAGTTCCCGGCAACCCCGATGGCGAAGCTGTTTTCCGGGTGGAACAGCCTAGGGGCGAACTGTTCTATTACATACGGGCCAACGGGACCAAGTATCTGGAGCGCATGCGTGTGCGTACGCCCACCTTTGCCAACGTTCCGCCCCTGCTGCACATGTTGCCGGGCTGCAAGTTGCCCGACGTGCCGGTTATTGTGCTCAGTATCGACCCGTGCATTTCCTGCACAGAGAGGTAGCCCATGTATATGCTCAAGAACGTGCTGCGCAACCTGTCAGGCAAGCCTGCCACAAGGCTGTATCCGCTGGAAGAGCGTGAACCTTTTCCGGCCTACAGGGGCGTAATCACCAATGAAGTGGAGAAGTGCATATTCTGCAATAGCTGCGCAAGGGTTTGCCCCACAGATGCCATTACTGTGGACGCCAAGGCCGGGCATTGGCATTACGACCCCTTCTTGTGTGTGTACTGCTCGGCCTGTGTAGAAAAATGCCCAACAAAGTGTCTGGTGCAGGTTCCCACGCACCGCAAACCTTCGGTAACCAAATTCCGTGTTCTGCGCACGGGTACGCCGCGTGTTAAAAAATCCGCGGCAGCCAAGGGCAAGGAAGAAAGCGGAATAGAAAAGAAGGCAGAGAAAGAGTAGGCGTGGCGTTGGCCGCGCGAACACATAACAACGTTTTGTTATGATCAGCAAAAAGCCGCCGGAAGGCGGCTTTTTGCTTTGTGCATGCCATCGGGATGGGGCAGGAGCGTATGCCGAGGCTCCGCAAGAAGCAGAGCCGCTTTTAACCTTCCCTGATTACTGCGCACGAGCAGACGCCCGCTGCCAGGGAACCCGGATCTGTAGCGAAGGCAGGGCATCATGTTGGTCGCTGGTACACGGTGTTGTGCGCGCGGAGTAATCTTTTGGAGTTATATTCTCGAGAGAATAACGCTTCAGAAGAAATCCGGAAATGGCAGGTGAAGAATTGAACGAACGTGGCGCGTGGTGTCAAAACATCAATCGTCTGATATTGTAGAAGAAATACATTTTCCCGCTTCTGGAGCCGAGAAAATGAATTCTTACCCAGCTTTTTGGTGCAGATTTTTTTCTTGTAGTTGGCGTGCTAAAAAACAATGCGAAAAATATTATATAACTATATATTGTGAAATTATTTTTAATATTGTTATAGCGCTGATGTTTTACAATGAAAATATTTTATATTGAATGGTTATACTGTTCAGCCATAGTATTTTTACTGTATTTTTTAAAAAAATAGTAAAATTAAATAATTTATTGTGCAATAAAATTTTAGATTGTATTTTAAACTGTTAAAAATAGTGCAACCGTTATTATGAACACTATGTGCCTGTTTGCTTGTGCGAAACATCATTTCAAAAAAAATGCAATCTACAGAAAAAATTGAGGTATTAAAATTTGTCCGAGGAACGCCTGTTCACGAAAATGAAAAATAGCGTGTAAATCATATTTTTTTAAGCACAGTTTTTAGAAAGCCGAGATCTCCAATATGCTGTATTTATTGTTAATATATTTCATTTCAGAGTTAATTGCTACCAGATATATACCGCTGTTGATGTATAAAAATGCTCTATAAACTCACCAAGGGGGCTGGTATTTAGAGCAAAAAATTGTTAATGGTAAGCTCTATCAAAAAATACCATGCGATATTGTGAGTTTGTATTGTTCACGCAAAATATATCCTTCGGCAGGGCATTTTTTTTGATTGTTGAAAATACTCACTGCTTCTATTCTGCCGGTTCGGTTGTCAGGGGCAAAAGATGACTTATAAAGCATCTTTATGGTACATTCTTTGTCAGGTGAGAGATGCTCTATGAATGGTAATCAACTTACCCACAGTGTCTGCGGCATGTGTTCAGCGCGTTGCCCCATTACGGTTGAGACCTGTAATGACACTGTAAAAATGCTTTACGGCAACCTGCAAAGCCCTCTGAAGGGTGCATTATGCGCTCGTGGTGTGGCCGGAAAAGCTCTTCTTGAAGACAATGAGCGTCCACAGTCGCCACTTATTCGCCAGGGGGCGCGCGGCGAAGGAAAATGGCGTGCCGTGTCCTGGGACGAAGCTTTGGACCACGTTGCGCAAAAAATCACCGAAGCTCAAAACAGGTACGGCAGGCAGACCGTTCTCTGGTCTGACCGAGAGGGGCCTTTTAGCGACCTCAGCCGGGGATTCATGCGCGGTCTTGGTTCGCCCAACGTCTGTTCGCACAGTCCTTCCTGTGATCTTAACGCGCATCATGCTTGCAAGGCCGTGCTGGGTCTGGGGCGCGGCATGACCGTGTATGATTTTGCCAATGCCAAGCATATTGTTCTGCAGACGCGCAATATCTTTGAAGCCATCAATCTTGGCGAGGCGCGCACAGTCATGCAGGCTCTGCGCAAGGGATGCAAGCTTACCGTCATTGACATCAGACAAAACGTGACTTCTTCCAAGGCAGACAAGTTCCATATCATCCGCCCCGGTACGGACTACGCCTTCAATCTGGCTGTCATCAATACCCTGATCAGCGAAAATCTGTACAACAAGGAATATGTCCGCGCTCATACCACGGGTTTTGATGCGCTGGCCGCCTTTGTGGCCCCATATACGGCGCAGTGGGCGGCGCAGGAGTGCGGTATCGAGCCGCGGGCCATCACCGATCTCGCGCACGTGCTGGCTGCCGCGGCCCCCCAGGTTATCTGGCATCCGGGGTGGATGACGTCGCGCTACGCCGATTCGTTTCAGGTGGGGCGCACGGCGCTGGTCATTACGGCGCTTTTGGGCGGCACGGGCGCCAAGGGCGGCATTGTGCCCGGGCGGACTCCCAAGGACTGCGGCAAGTCCGGACTCAAGAAGTTTGTGGACCTGTATCCTGCTGTCAAATTGTCCAGAGCCGACGGGCTTGGTTTTGAGAACAAGGCTTTTGATCCGGGCAAAGGGCTGCTGCACAAGGCTTTTGATGCTATCAGCAGCCCCCCGGAAGGTGTGCCGCCGGTCAAGGTTTACATGGCCTGGCGCCATGACCCCGTGCAGGGTTTTCCCGACCCCGATGCCCTCAAGAAAAAGCTGGACGGCCTGGATCTTCTGGTCAGCACCACGTTTTCCTGGTCCGACACGGCCTGGTATGCCGATGTGGTTTTACCCATGTCCACCTATCTTGAAAGAGAAAGCATCATCGCAGGCAAAAACGGTCTCAAACCGCAGTTTTTTGTGCGCCGCCGGGCCGTGCAGCCCCGCTATGACACCCGTGCCGACTGGGAGATCATCAGTGGTCTGTCCCGTCGGCTCGGCCTGGACAGTCTGGTTTTTGACAGCGCCGAGGCGGTCTGGAACTTCCAGCTTGAAGGCACGGGGCTGACCATAGAAGATTTTGACGCCAAGGGCTTTATATCCCTCACGGACGATGCCCTGTACGTTGATCAGTCCACATATGCCTTTCCCACCGGCTCCGGCAAGGTTGAACTGAGCAGCGAAAGTTACGGCAAAGGGTTTGCCGAAAATGCGGGCATCAGCATGCTGCCTCCGTACATTTCGCCCCAGTCGCCGCCGGAAGGAACCTTTCGTATCACCTTCGGGCGTGTGGCCGTGCACACGCAGGGGCATACAGTCAATAATCCCCTGCTGTACGAGCAGGTTCCGGAAAATACGGTGTGGATCAATACTGACAGCGCCAAAAGGGCAGGATTAAAACCCGGCGACCGGGTGCGGGTGCTCGATGCCAGGGGCGGCAATATGGGCGAGGCAGGCATCAAGATCACGGCCTTTATCCACCCCGAGGCGGTGTTTGTCGTGCATGGCTTCGGCCATGACCTGCCGTGCGAGAGCCTGGCTGTGGACAAGGGCATTGCCGACAACAAGTGCCTCAAGGGCGGGCTGGATCTGCAGGATCAGGGCGGTGGCGGCCTGTCGCTGCAAGAACACTTCGTTTCGCTTGAGAAAGTGGGCTAGCTGCGGCGGATACAGCCGGGCAGTCTAACCATATCCGGTTTGCAAGCTATGGGGGCGTGAACCCCGGAATAGCGGAGGATGTTTATGAGCAAGTATGTCGTCACCCACAACTCTGCGGAATGCATCGGCTGCAAGGCCTGTGAAGTGCAGTGTCGCAGTCTGCATAACGGCGGCGCCGGCGCATTTTTTTGCCGTATTCTCACCGTGGAGCAGAGCGAGCCGCGCCCAGGGCTGGGTTTTGTCTATACATCCTGTTTTCATTGCGAAAACCCCTGGTGCGTAAAGGCTTGTCCCACGGGGGCCATGCGCCGCCGCGAGGACGGCATCGTCTATGTGGAAAAAAAATTCTGCGTGGGCTGCAAGGCGTGCATTACCGCCTGCCCGTGGGCCGCACCCCAGTGGAATCCCGATACCGGCAAGGTGGACAAGTGCGACCTGTGCCGCGACCGCATAGACCAGGGGCTGCGCCCGGCCTGTGTGACGACCTGCGCCATGAGCTGCCTGGGATTCACGGTTCCCTCCGAGGCCAGCCAGGAGCGGCGGCAGCATTTTGCGGAGCAGATACAGAAACTCCGGCCCACGACGCGCTGAAAGCAGGGTCTTTACCCTGCCATTTGCTGCGCAGTGCAGGGGCGGCAATCTGGCGCACAAAGGCGCGCCTCTGTGCCGGAAGCGCGGCTCACGAAGCCCGGCAACGTCCGGTGCGGTGAAAGCGAAAAATTGTGAAGGAAAGCAAGGTGGCTACCATGGTGCATACAACAGCCGGTCAAGAATATCTTGCCGTACTGCTGCTCATTATCATCACACTGCTTTTTGGTCTGATCACGCTTTTTGTGGGGCGCTTTTTCCGCATGAGCAGGCCTTATCCGGAAAAGCTTGTGGCCTATGAATCGGGCAACGAACCTACGGCTGAACCGCGAACGCGTTTTTCCATCAAGTTTTATTACGTAGCTATACTGTTTGTCATTATCGATGTGGAGGCCATCTATCTTTATACCTGGGCCGTGGAGTTTGTGCGCCTTGGCAGCCTTGGCATGGTGGAGATGTTCACCTTTATGGCTCTGCTGGTTCTCGGCTACCTGTATGCCTGGAAGAAGGGGGCGTTCCAATGGGTGAAGTAGTCACAAAGTCCGGGGGGGCTGTGCACACCGGCGGGCAGCCCCTTGAGGTCAGTAAGGACGGCCTGCGTTTTTTTCCCGGCGCAGGCGCTGTTATCGGGCCGCTCAACGCTCTTGTGAACTGGGGCAGGGCGGGGTCCATCTGGCCCGTGACCTTTGGGCTGGCCTGCTGTGCCATTGAAATGATGGCTACCGGGGCAGCCCACCACGATCTTGACCGTTTCGGCATTATTTTTCGTGCCAGCCCCCGGCAGGCAGACTGCATGGTGGTGGCGGGCACGTTAAGCAAAAAAATGGCTCCGGTGCTGCGCCGCGTATACGACCAGATGCCCGAACCGCGCTACGTGCTCGCCATGGGCAGTTGTGCGTGTAGCGGCGGCCTGTTTCAGTCTTACGCCGTGACCCAGGGCGTGGACCAGATTGTGCCTGTGGATGTTTACGTGCCCGGCTGTCCTCCGCGCCCGGAGGCGCTGTTTGACGGGTTTATCCGGCTTCAGGAGATCATCAACAAGGAGCAGATGCGATGGAGTCCCTGGAGATAGCGGACCGCCTGCGCGGGTTTTTTCCTGAAGAAGTGCTGGACGTGCGCGAGTTTCGGGGGCAGCTGGCGGTTCTGGTGCGGTCCGGCCGCATTCTGGAACTGCTGGCCTACCTGCGCGACGTTCTTGACATGCGGCACCTGCAAGCCCTGTGTGGCGTGGATAACAGCCGCAGAAACGAACCGGGCCTGAGTCCTTTTGAAGTGGTCTACCATCTTTACTCCATCAGGCAGCGCCATGGCATCCGCCTGCGGGCCATGGTGGACGATCCTGAGGAAGGCATTGATTCGGCCGTACCGCTCTGGACCGGGGCCAACTGGCTGGAGCGGGAAACCTGGGACCTTGTGGGCATACATTTCAGGGGACATCCGGATTTGCGTCGCATCCTTCTGCCCGATGACTGGCATGGGCATCCGCTGCGCAAGGAATATCCCGTGAAAATCCCGGCCCGGGGGCATGAGGAATGGGAGGGCCTGACAGCCCTGCGCAAGCGCGCCGCAGAACTGGACGCCCTGAGCTGGCAGGGGGGTGCAAGGCATGAGTAAGCAGCGCAAGCAGCATGTGGAGTGCGCCGTGCCCCACGGCCAGCCTACGGGCAGGCTTTCGGCCGAGGAACTGAGCGGTCTTGAGCAGAGCGATATTGCCTGCGTCAACTGCCTTGACGACAACGATTTTGACGACGCAGATTTTGACGACCGCACCAGCCTGCGCATGGGACCGCAGCATCCGGCCACACACGGCGTTTTGCGGGTGGACCTTGAGCTTGAGGGCGAAACCATCGTGCATTGCGACCCGCAGGTCGGGTATCTGCACCGGGGATTTGAAAAACTGGCGGAAAAGTTCACCTATGCCCAGGCCCTGACGCTTACGGACCGACTGGACTATATCGCGGCCATGTCCAACAACACAGGCTATTGCCTGGCGGTGGAAAAGCTGCTGGGTATTGAAGCGCCCCTGCGCGCCCGGTACATCCGCACCATTGCCTGCGAAATGTCGCGCATCAGTTCACATTTGCTGTGGCTTGCCACCCACGCCCTGGATATCGGGGCCATGACGGTTTTTCTTTACTGCTTCCGTGAGCGCGAAATGCTGCTCAATCTTTTTGAAGACCTGTGCGGCGCGCGGCTTACCCTGACGTATCCGCGCATCGGCGGTGTGCGGCAGGACGTGAGCGGCAGGTTCATGAGCGGCCTTCAGGATTTTGTAAACATTTTCCCCGGCCGTATTGTGGAATACGAGACCCTGCTGGATACCAACCGCATCTGGCTCAAGCGCACCGTTGGCGTGGGCAAGGTCAGCGCGGATGAAGCCCTGTCGTTGGGTCTTACCGGGGCCTGTCTGCGCGGTTCCGGCGTGGATTATGACGTGCGCCGCCATGCGCCCTATGATGCGTATGCCCTGCTGGACTTTGCAGTTCCTCTGGGTGCTGACGGGGATATCTACGCCCGTTATCGCTGTCGTATGGAGGAACTGCGCCAGTCTACGCACATTCTGCAGCAGTGCATCGACGCCATGCCTCCCGGCCCCACGCTGGCCGAAGACTCCCCGGATCTGCTCATGCCGCCGTCACGCTGGCACGGCACGCCCGAAACCACCCTTTACGGCGGTGGGCTGCGCGCCGTTATGCGTGACAGAAATATCTACATGGCGGGCGATGTATTTGTATCCACAGAAGTCCCCAAGGGAGAACTGGGTTTCTACTTCATCTCCAACGGCAGCAGCCGCCCGTACCGCATGCATGTACGTGCGCCGTCTTTCATACACATCGGTGCGCTGGCAAGCATCGCCAGGGGCGGGCTTATCGCCGACCTGATCGCAAATATCGGAAGTCTGGACGTGGTGCTGGGCGAATCGGACCGCTGAAGCCCGACGCGGCATGCCCGCGTACGCCCGGCGGCTTGTAGGCGCAACATGACAAAACGGGTCTGAAACAGGACAAGCCATATGGACATACTGCTTATTCTGCTGCAACTCATCGTGCTCTTCGTGCTTGTGATGCTGCATGTGGCCTACGCCACGTACTGCGAGCGCAAGGTGATCGGGCACATCCAGATGCGCCTCGGCCCCATGCGCGTAGGCTGGCACGGCCTTTTGCAGCCCATTGCCGACGGCATAAAAAGTTTCTTCAAAGAAGATATCGTCCCCGTCGCCGCAGACAGGCCCATTTTTCTGGCGGCTCCCATCATCTGCCTGGTTCCGGCTTTCGCTTCTCTTGCCATACTGCCCTGGGCCGAGGGCTGGGCCGTTACCGATGTGAACATCGGCCTGCTTTTCGTCTTTGCCATGAGTTCCATCGGTGCTTATGGCGTGGTGCTGGCGGGCTGGGCTTCCAACTCCAAGTACAGCTTTCTTGGCGGATTGCGCGCTTCGGCGCAGGTGATCAGCTACGAGATAGCCATGGGGCTGAGCCTTGTGGGCGTCATGCTGCTTTCCGGCTCGCTCAACCTTGGCGACATTGTTCAGGCGCAGGGCGACAGTTTTTTCGGCATGTTCATTTTTCGGCAGATTATCGGCTTTTTTGTATTCTGCGTGGCCATGCTGGCCGAAACGAACAGGGTTCCTTTTGACCTGCCCGAGGCGGAAACTGAGCTTGTTTCAGGCTATTCCACCGAATACAGCGGCATGCGCTACGCGCTTTTTTTCATGGCCGAGTATACATCCATGTTCGTTATGGCCACCGTGGGTACCATATGCTTTCTCGGCGGCTGGAACGGGCCGGTAGACCTGCCATTTTTTCCGCCGTTCTGGCTGCTTATCAAAGTATATTTTATCATGTTCGTTTTTTTCTGGCTACGCGCCACCCTGCCACGTTACCGCTACGACCAGTTGATGTCTCTTGGCTGGAAGGTGCTCATTCCCCTGGCGCTGCTCAACATCGTGCTGACGGCCATCGGCAGGGCCGTGTTCGGCTAGGGCGGACAGCCTTGTGCGCAACGGAATCCATGAAGGTTTCTGCTTTGGAGGCCACTGATGCAAGTACAGTACAAACCGCGCCGTAACTGGTTGCAAACATTGCTGCAAACCGAGATTGCCCAAGGCTTGGCGCTCACCCTGCGGCACATGTTCCGCAAACCGGTAACGCAGCAGTACCCGGATGAAAAGCCGGTGGTGGCGGCTGGTTTTCGCGGTCGCCACGCCCTGGTGCGCGATGCGGAAAGCGGCGGCAGCCGCTGCGTGGCCTGTATGCGTTGCGCCCGGGTGTGCCCGTCGCACTGCATCCGCATCCGCAGCCACAGGAGTGTGGACGGCAGCCGTAAGGTGGATGCTTACGTTATTGACGCCCTGCGGTGCATCTACTGCGGGTATTGCGCAGAAGTCTGCCCGGTGAACGCCATCGTGCTGACAGAAATTTATGCCTATGCGGGCCGTACACGACAGGAATTTGTTTTTGATGAGGCCCATCTCTTGCGTAACTGGGATGAATTTGCCGCGGAAAAGGGCAGCCTGGAAGGATATGTGAACCCGTTGAGCCGCCCCCGCAATGCTTTGCAGCGTTTTTTGCCGGCCCCCAAACGCAAGGAGCATGTGAGTGCGGAGTGGAGCGGTGAGGAGCAGTGGGTAGGGCAACACTGGCAGGCGGGCAAGCTCCGCAATGAGACGGCGCACGGCATCGCCAACATGTGGGAAAGTGCCGCGCCGGGCCTGGCAAAGGCCCCTGCGGACACTGCGGAATAGGGCGAAGCGGCCCGGTCTTGCGGGCTGTTTTGCGTGATCAGGCAGCTTGAACAGGGCAGGATTGCCGGAAGAGCATGCACAAGTCCATTCCGGGAGGTGGAAGACGTGTTTGGCGAAATTTTCTTTCTTTACTGCGCCGTTGTCATCGTTGTGTGCGGCATCCTGTCCATCAGGCTGCGCAATCCGGTGCATTGCGTGCTTCTTGTGCTGCTGTTGTTCGTCCATATGGCCGCCGTCTATCTGACTCTTCAGGCCGAATTTCTGGCAGCGGTGCAGATTGTGGTTTACGCCGGGGCCGTGCTTGTCATGTATCTTTTTGTGGTTTTTCTGGTGAACCTCAAGCGTGAGATGCGCATGCCCGCCCTCGTGCCGCATCCCAGGGTGGGGTATGCCATTGGCATAGCGCTATGCGGCACTCTGCTCTGGGGTTTGCGCTTTTTTATGGCTGGCGGCAAGGATGTGTGGCCCTATGAGGCCCTGCGCGAGGCGACCCACACGAGAGCGCTGAGCCGCGAGCTGTTCACCCACAACTTTCTTGCTCTTGAAGTGGCCGGTGTGCTGTTGCTGGTGGCTCTTGTGGCGGCCCTTGTGCTGGCGCGCAGGCAGCCCCTGCCCGGCACTGCTGAAGACTCCCCATGTGAAACGTATGGAGAAGCCCAGGGCATCGAGGCCCCGCAGTCTGGCGGCCAGAAGGGCGATGCCGCATGCGGCAGGGATCACAAAACACGGGATGGAGGGCTGGCGCGATGATTCCTCTCTCATGGTACATGGCGCTGGCCACTGTGCTGTTCTGCATTGGTGTGGCCGGATTTCTTACGCGGCGCAATATTATTGTCATGCTGCTTTCCCTTGAACTCATGCTCAACGGCGTGAACTTGAACCTTGTGGCCATGAGCTATTTTATGGATTCTTTGCGCGGCCACGTTTTCACCCTTTTTGTCATAACGGTGGCAGCGTGCGAGGCCGCCGTGGGGCTGGGCATAGTCATCTGCCTGTTCCGCAGTCGTAGAACGGTGCGCAACGACAACATCGTCGAGCTTCGGGGGTAACCATGCCCATATACCTCTTGCTTATTCCGCTGTGTCCGCTGCTGGCCTTTGCCGTTACCCTGGTGTGCGGGCGCTGGTGGGGCAGCCGCGCCCACTGGCTGCCCATCGCAGCCATCGTTGTTTCCCTGTGCTGTTCCATTCTGGCCCTGCGCGATGTCATGAACGGCGTTATCGTCAACGCTGATGTGCATAACTGGATAACATCGGGCAATCTGAGCGTGTCTTTCGGTTTTCTTGTGGACCAGCTTACGGCAGTTATGCTTATTGTGGTTACCAGTGTCAGCACACTGGTCCACATCTATTCTGTGGGCTACATGAAGGGCGAGGACGGCTATTACCGCTTTTTCGCCTATCTGGCGCTCTTTTCTTTCTCCATGCTCATGCTGGTGCTGAGCAATAACTTTTTACAGCTCTTTTTCGGATGGGAGGCTGTAGGGCTTTCATCCTATCTGCTCATCGGCTTTTATTACGAAAAAACCTCGGCATCGGATGCGGGGAAAAAAGCTTTCATTGTCAACAGGTTCGGCGATTTTGGCTTTTTGCTCGGCCTGTTCTGCATATTCACGCTTTTCGGCAGCCTGCATTATGATGATGTTTTTGCCCGTGCGGGACTGTTGCAGGGCCTGAGCTATACCATTGGTGGCATAAGCATTGACGCGGCCACCCTTGTCTGCCTGCTGCTTTTTTGCGGCGCAGCGGGCAAGTCTGCCCAGTTGCCCCTGCATGTGTGGCTGCCCGATGCCATGGAAGGTCCGACGCCTGTGAGCGCCCTCATTCACGCGGCCACTATGGTCACGGCGGGGGTCTTTCTGGTCGCCCGCTGTAATGCGCTGTTTTCCCTTTCCCCCACAGCTCTTGGCGTCATTACCGTGGTGGGTGCACTTACGGCGCTTTTTGCGGCCACCATTGCCCTCACCCAGACGGACATCAAGCGGGTGGTGGCCTATTCCACCATCAGCCAGCTGGCTTTCATGTTCATAGGCTGTGGTGTAGGGGCCTATGCGGCGGGCATTTTTCACCTCTTTACCCATGCATTTTTCAAGGCTCTGCTGTTTCTGGGTTGCGGTTCGGTCATACTGGGCATGCACCATGAGCAGGATATGCGTCGTATGGGCGGGTTACGAAAATATATGCCCGTCACCTGCGTCACATTTTTGCTGGCTTCGCTTTCCATTTCCGGCGTACCGGGCCTGGCAGGTTTTTTTAGCAAGGATGAGATCCTGCTTATGGCTTTCAACGCAGATACCACGGCCGGCTATTTCGCCTGGGGCGTGGGGACCTTTGTAGCCTTTTTGACGGCTTTTTATTCCTTCCGTCTGTTTTTCAGCATTTTTTATGGTGAATTTCGCGGCACACGGCATCAGCGCGAGCATTTGCGCGAGTCGCCGCTGGTGGTCACCATACCTTTGCTCCTCCTGGCCTGCGGGGCTGTGGGGGCTGGCTGGCTGGGCATTCCGCATGTGCTTGGTGGCTCCAACCTCTGGGCCGGTTTTCTTGAGCCGGTTGTGGGGCATCCGCATCTGCACCTGGATGGCCCGGCGGAGCTTATGCTCATGGGGGCTTCAGTCTTGGCGGGGGTGTGCGGCATCGGTCTTGCGTGGTTCATGTACCACCGCCAGACTGAATGGCCGGAAAGGGTGGTGCAGAGTTTTCCGCGCCTGTACAGGCTTTTTCTGCACAAGTACCGTGTGGACGAAATTTACGCGGCCTGTCTGGTGCGTCCGGTCTTGTGGCTGGCTGATCATGTGCTGCTGCGCGTGGTGGACACCAAGGGAATCGAAGGGGTGGTCAATGGCCTGCCCCGTGCCATCGGCAGGCTTTCTGTCAGGTTGCGCCGTTTTCAGGACGGGCATGTGGCCCATTATCTGGCCTGGCTGGCCGGAGCCTCGGTGGTGCTTCTGATTGTGCTGCAACTGGGAATTTTCTCGTAAACACGGCAGGGAGACAGCATGTCCGTACCCGTACTTTCCTTGCTTATCTTTGTTCCTGTGCTTGGCGGTCTCTCGCTTATGCTCCTGCCCAGAGGGCGGGAGGAGACTATCAGGCTGGGGGCGCTGACCGTCTGTGCCGTGGAACTGGCCCTGAGCCTCTGGGCGCTCAGCCAGTTTGACAAGGGCTTGTGGCAGATGCAGATGGTGGAAAACCGCCCCTGGATTGAAAGCCTGAACATACGCTACAGCTTGGGCATTGACGGCATAAGTGTGCTCTTTTTGCCGCTGACGGCGCTCATCACGCTTATGGGCGTGGTAGTGTCGTTTAAAAGCATCACCCTGAAGGTCAAGGAATTCTTCGTCAGCCTGCTGCTGCTCGAGGGGGCCATGATAGGCGTGTTCTGCGCGCTGGACCTCATGCTTTTTTATGTGTTCTGGGAGGCCATGCTCATTCCGATGTTTCTGCTCATCGGTGTGTGGGGAGGGCCTCGGCGCATCTATGCCACGGTAAAGTTTTTCCTTTACACCCTGTTGGGCAGCCTGCTCATGCTTGTGGGCATCATTCTTCTTTATCTCAAGGGCGGCAATACCTTCGACATGCTGGCCCTGGCCGGGCAGAACTACAGCAAAGACCTGCAACTACTTTTATTCTGGGCCTTTTTTGCCGCATTTGCCGTCAAGGTGCCCATGTGGCCCGTGCACACCTGGCTGCCTGATGCCCATACTGAAGCGCCCACGGCAGGCTCGGTCATTCTGGCGGGGGTACTGATCAAAATGGGGGCTTACGGCTTTTTACGCATCAGTCTGCCCATTCTGCCTTACGCCGCCTGGACCCTGTTGACGCCCATGCTGATTCTTTCTGTTATCGCCATCGTTTACGGCGCTCTGGTCTGCCTGGCGCAAACCGATATCAAGCGTCTGATCGCATACAGTTCTGTGAGCCATATGGGTTTTGTTACCCTGGGGCTTTTCGCCCTGACACAGAAGGGTGTTGAAGGTTCCATCATCCAGATGCTCAACCACGGTATCGTGACAGGGGCGCTTTTTCTGGCCGTGGGCATGATCTATGACCGCACCCATACACGTCAGATACGCGACTACGGCGGCCTTGCCACCACCATGCCCGTCATGGCCGGATTTTTTCTGGTGTTCACCCTGGCGGCCATCGGTCTGCCGGGCACTAACGGCTTTATCGGCGAGTTCCTTATTCTGCTGGGCGGATTCGAGCGCGCGCCCTGGGCTGCGGTGGTCGCGTCCTCGGGGCTTATTCTGGGGGCCTGGTACATGCTGTGGCTCTACCAGCGAGTGTTTTTCAAGCAGGTTTCAGATACGGTGCGTGGTTTGCCCGGTCTTGACGGCAGAGAGCTGAGCATCATGCTGACCATGGCCGTGTTGGTGCTCGCCATAGGCATTTCCCCCAATATGCTGCTGGAATACACCCACGCTTCAGTAGAGCGGCTTGTCAGTGACACGCAGCAGGTTTTTGCGGCTTTTGCAGCCCGGTAGGGCGGAGTAACAAGGAGCCACCATGACTGATACTGTTATTGCGCCTCTTTCTGCACTTCCCTTGCTGGCCGATCTGCCCGCCCTTGCGCCGGAGCTGGTTCTGCTGGTCACGGCTGTCTGCCTCATGCTTGGCGATCTTTTTTATCCGCGCGAGCGGGTTTTCCAGCAGTGGCTTACCGCCGCCGGGGCCGCCGTTGCTCTTGCCCTGACCCTGAGCATGAACTTCAGCGGCGGAGCCACCGCCTTTGGAGGCGTGTTTCGCGCTGACGGTCTGGCCGCGGCCTTCAAGGTCGTCTGCCTGGCGGCCCTTGGTCTTACCACCCTTATGAGCGAGGCCTTTTGCCGCCATGCCTCCATGCGCCAGGGGGAGTATTACAGCCTCATGGCCTTTTCCACTCTCGGCATGTGCGTCATGGTTTCGGCAGGCGATGCCATAGTGCTTTATCTTGGGCTTGAGTTGATGGCCCTGCCCATTTACGCCCTTGTGGCCCTGCGCACGGCTGATCCGCGCAGCAGTGAGGCTGCCATCAAGTATTTTCTTATGGGCAGTTTTGCATCGGCCCTGCTGCTTTTTGGCCTGTCCATTCTTTATGGTCTGACAGGGCAGACAGATATTGCCGAAATGGCGCACCGCCTTGCCGTAAGTCTGAGCGTATCGGACATGCACACCCTGCCTGCGGCAGTGGTGGCTCTGGGGCTGGTGCTGGCCGGGTTGGGCTTCAAGGTGGCGACGGTTCCCTTTCATGTATGGGCGCCGGATGTTTACGAAGGCGCGCCTACCACCGTTACGGCTTTTATGTCTGTAGCGGCCAAAACGGCCAGTTTTGCCGTGCTTGGGCGTGTGCTTTTGCAGGGGTTGCCGCAACTGAGCCCGTTATGGAGTGATGCCTTGGCCGGACTCGCGGTGCTGACCATGCTTCTCGGCAACATTGCCGCCCTGGCCCAGACAAGCCTTAAACGCATGCTGGCCTATTCGGCCATTGCGCATGCCGGGTACGCGCTGCTGGGCCTTGCCGCCTGTACTCCTGAAGGGCTGAGAGCTACGGCCGCCTACCTGACCATTTACCTGTGCATGAATATCGGCGCATTTGCCGTTATAATCTACCTTTCCGCCCGCTCCGGCAGAGGCCGTATGGGCGAAGGCCCCGACGCCGGAGAGGATCTGGACGACTATCGCGGGCTTGCCGCGCGCAGCCCGCTTCTGGCGGCGGTTATGCTGGTTTTTCTTTTCTCGCTGACGGGCATTCCGCCCACGGCCGGTTTTATGGGCAAGTTCATGCTGTTTCGTGCGGCCTTCGCGGCCGGGTATCAGATTACTGTAGTGGTGGCTGTTGTGTGCAGCACCATATCGGCCTGGTATTATCTTGGTGTTGCAAAACGCATGTACATGCAGGATAGTCAAGATGATGCCCCCGCAACATCCTGCGCCATAACGGGCGAAACGGGCTTGCAAGCCGTGCTCGCCGTCTGTCTTGCTGGAGCGGTGTTGTGGGGTATCTTCCCGCAATCATTGCTTTTCTGGATTAATGTGTATTTTTGACAAGGGCTGATCCTGTGCCGCTCTCTTCGGGGCGCACATAATTCAGGTGTTGACAAAGCAAATCTGGAGGAGATTGTTTATGAAAAACAGATGGATGCTCGGTGGCAGCATGGTACTGTTGCTGCTGCTCGCCGTGGGCCAGGCTTTTGCGGCTGAAGGTTCCGCCCCGGCTGCCGACCCGGCTGCCGCTGCCCCCGCTCCGGCCCCTGAGGCCCCCAAGGCTCCGGTCAAGGCCATTGACGACCCGGCCATTGCCGCCCAACTGCAAACGGCTCCGGCCGGTCTCAAGGGCGCCATTGCCGAGCAGATCAAGGCCGCTCCCGAAACCTATAACGCCAGCGCCGAGCCTGGCTATCTCGGTATTCCCGGCGGCCCCAAGATCAATATGCTTCTGGCTTTTGGCTGGGCCTTGTGGGTGGGCTGGATTTTCTCCACCGTGGGTGCCTTTGGCGGCGTTATGGCCGGCGTGGGACACATGAGCGTGCATGGCCTTGGCAACTACGCAAAGTCCTTTGGCAAAACGCCGCTCAACAAGGCTGTTACCGACTCGGTGCGCGCCTCTAACCAGATGCTTGCCGGGCTTTCAGCCGTCATCAGTACCTTCAGTTATTATCGCCTGAAGCGTCTGGTTCTGCCCCTGGGCTTTGCCCTTGGCCTTGGTTCGATAGTGGGGGCGTACCTGTCTACCTCTCTCACTGCGGGCAAGCTGAATTTTTCATCTTACCAGGGCTATTTCGGCCTTTTTGTACTGCTTTTGGGGCTTTATCTCATATGGGAAACCTCGCCCGCGGGCCAGCGCTCCAAAGCCAAGGCCAAAGAAGCCTCGAAGGCTTTTGAGGCCGCCGCCAAAGGCAAGGGCGACGGCACCCCGGCCCCTACAGGCGTCAAACTTGTTTCTTTCAGCGTGACCCGCTGCGTCTTCACGTTTTGTGGTGTAGAATTTTCTTTTAACCCGCTGCTGCCTTTCATCGGCGGTGTCGTCATCGCCAGCATCGCGGCCTTTCTCGGCGTGGGTGGCGGTTTTCTGCTGGTTCCCTTCATTACCAGCGTAACTTCCCTGCCTATGTACCTGGCCGCCGGTACTTCGGCTCTTGCCGTTCTGGTCAGCATGATCACGGGCATCACCACCCTTATGCTGCACGGCGTGATGGTGGACTGGAACCTGGTGAGCATCGAGCTTGTCGGGGTGGCGGTGGGTTCTATCATTGGACCTTTTACATCGCGGTTTTTCTCTGAAATCTGGCTGAAGCGTCTCTTCATAGTGCTGGCCCTTTATGTGGGTACAGACTATGTGTTGCGTGGCTTCTTCCAGATCAGGATGTTCGGCTAGAGCATTCCAGCCTGAGCTGTCCGCAAGGATTGGAGCAAATTCTTGCGTCGAAGCAGGCGGGGTAGGCTTTGCCCGCTGTGCACGGATGCTTCAAGGGCTAGGCCCCATGTGGAATCCACAGGGACGGGCATGGCGTCCGGTCCCTTAACAGTAGTTGCGGGGTGAGGCAGGGCCGGTCGTGAACAGGCTTTTCTGCTTCCGGCTGCCTGAAAAATAATGGCGCGGCGGAGAATTGTCTCCGCCGCGCCATTACGGTATACTTCGGCCAGTTTTTATACACCCAAGCCCGGAAGAGCACAGCCATGGAAACATTTCTGATCTGGATTGACCCTGTTCTTGTGCTGCCTTTCCGGGTGATACCACATCCGGAAACCGGCTATATTTTCGGTATGGGCTGTCTGGCTCTTATGGCCGTCATTCTTGGGCTTGTCACCCTGAGCATGGCTAACAGACTGCATGCCCGGCGGCTGAAGAAGTATCAGGACCAGATGCAGCACTACCATAAACTGGGTGAGCAGGCTCTTTCAGGGGGCGACAAGCAGGCGTTCAAGGCCGTGAACCGGCAGGGACATGAAGCCTTTGGCTACCACTTCTCACTGAGCGGAGCGCTTTTTGTGGCCTCTTTGTGGCCCATTCCCATCATGTTTGCGTGGGTAAAACTGCGGTTCGGGCTGCTGAGTCCCGTGCTGCCGTTTGAACTACCCCTTTTCGGCAATCAGCCGGGCATGATTTTCTGGTTTTTACTCTGGTATATTCCTTTGCGCATGTATTTTTCGCGCGTGTGGCGCAAGTTACAGCTGCGCAAGCGCGAACCGCTCTCGGATCAAAAAATTATGTATCCCTAGAGAAATTAACGCTTCAAATGATTGCTTGCGGTCGACAAAGCTGCCCTGCAATCATTTGACGACAAGGATTTGTCTCCAAATTCTTGTCGAGCATTTCAAGTGTGAAATGCCCTAACAGATATTCTTGAATCGTATCGCAGAAACGACAGGTGGTTTAGGGCTTGCCAGGGATATGTTACAGCCGTTGTGATAGGGGTATATGTTGACATTGAATTTCAATTTCATATAATACGGTTTCTGCCATAACGCCTTTTCCCGCATTGCAAGGAGAATCCATGGCCACACGATTTGGCACTACGCCGGAAATGATCATTCAAAGCATTGAGGAAAATGATACGACTTTTCTGCTGGCTATTGACAGCACCGGTCTGTACATGACGACCCACAATTACGTGGGCAAACATCTTGCAGACCGTAACCGCTATAGCAACGCCGCCCGCCAGGATGTTGCCGCCCGTCTTGATGCTCTGGGACTGAATGCTGAAGAACTCTGGAAAAACAACCAGCATCTGATCCAGAGCGAAACGGCTTCTGCCAAAAAGGTGAACCCGCTCAAGGCGTCCAAGCGCGGCTCCAAGGGCTAGATGTAGTGTTCCAATAGGTTTTCCCCCTTTCCCTCATTTGGTTTGCTGTTGTCTGTTAACTCCAGCTTTACCGACTTGGGGGAGGGTGAACAACCTATTGGAACACTACACCTAGGGCTGAACTTCCTGTTCTGCTGTTTTTTCATACTGTATGGGCCGACCCTGGCTGTCGCAAAGATTAACAAGAAGGGTTTTTCCATCATTGGCGACCTTGAAGAGTCCGAAGCGGGCTTGTTCGTAGCGTTTTGCGCTGCCTTCCTCAAAATAAAACGCCGAAGTCACGCTGATGACTCTGTGCCCGCGCAGTTTGTAGGCCAGCAGAAATTCCTCATCCCGCAAGTCCTTGCCATCGTAGAGGCGCACAAAGTCCGCAGCCAGCGGAACCGGAACATTGGTTACCCGTAGCACAGCCAGGCCGTGAGAGGGCATGGCGGAAGTTCCTGTATTTTGGGGGCGAGCGGCAGCAGGGGGGGCAGAAGGGGAACCAGGGACATCGCGGGTGGCTTCTGCTTTTTGCAAGGCACTGTAAATATCTCCATTGACCACATAGCTGAGGTCCATATAGTCGCCCATAAGCAGTGCACGCGGGTCTACAGGGGCAAGAGGAAGCAGCACGGTTTTGCCGTCCGTAACGATGCGCTCCATCTTCTGCACAGAGAATATATAGCCTGTAAAAAACAGCACCAGTACTGCGATAATATATGCCTTACGCATCGGCTGCCTCCTTTGCCGTTATTTTTGCAGACCAGGTGCGCAAGATTAGGGCAAGCAACAGCAAAACAATGCCAGTCGCCGTCAGATACAGGGCTTTTGCAGCAAAAGGCACAGCAAGCGTATAGTAGTAAAAGATCATGTAGGCCAGCAGGTATGTTAATACAAATCCCTGCATGGCCATATTGGTCATCTGTCGTGCCAGGGCAAGCCCAAGAAGGGCCAGCGCCGCTCCCGGCAGGTGCCATGCCAGCACAAAAGAGGCGGCCGCGGCCAGCAGCACTCCCGCACGCGCAAAGCCGTGCCGTTTCCGGCTTAAAGAGATGGCGAGATAGCCTATACCCAGAGCCGCGCCTATGCCCATGCCGTATGCGCCGCGCAAAGCCGGGAAAGGCAGCATAAACTGTTGCCATATGCCAAGGGAGGCAAGCTGGCAGATCAGCATGCCCGCATATGCGCCGAAAAACCAGGCATCGGCATTGGGTGATGTACCTCTGCCGCGCCATGTTTTTTCATGCAGGCAAAAACGGGCAAGGCCCAGGCTGACGGCGACCCACCATATCAGGGGTAGATAAAAAATGATTTTCCCCAAAGATTCCACCTGCCATTGGCCCAGTTCTTCGAATACCAGAGAGGACGTACCGAAGGACACAGCCGCAACGACGGTCATAGCCGCAAGAAAGGTGTAGGGCGGTGTCTGCATAAGGGAGCTGACGACGACCAGCAGCAGGGCCAGCAGAAAGCAGGCAGACATGAAGCTGTTGACAGTGAGAAACATGCTTATGGACATGCCCACCGTGCCGGTAATGGCAAGAGCAAAGCCGAAATGGCGCGAGAATATGGTGTTTTTTACCAGCATGCTTCGTCCCAGAAGCAGTACGGGGATGGATGCTATAAAAATGCCCGCCTCTTCGTATGCAATGATTTGCATGGTTTCAAAAACGAAGAAAGCGAGAAAACAGATAAACAGGATGGCCGCCAGCCAACCCCCGAGAGCCAGCAGCAGCCTGACATACCAAGGCGAGAGAGGAGCGTTCATGTGCGGCAGCGGCGTTTCCTGTGGGATCAGCCGTTCGTTTTGCAGGTGTGTCCACAGGTTTTGCCACGAATGTTCCGGCACACTGCGGCCGAGAAAAGAAAAAGCATGTGCAGGCACGATCGCTGCGTTATTTTTTCCTGCCGCCATGCTTTTTTGCAAATATAATAAAAATTTCGCCAGGCATGCGGTAACGCCCGTGACTAGCAGGCCCCAGAGCAAAAAGGCTGTAACAGCCCCGGTATGGAAGAAGAGCTGTGCTTCGGCCAGAAAGGCCAGAACAAGAATAGTCGCCGCGCCAAGCAGCACGGCCAGTATAAAGAGGTCCGCCACTTTTTTTCGATACCACCACCAGGATACGCCGCCTGCTGCCAGCGTAAAGGCCGAAACGAACTGCTGCGGCAGCCAGAGAAAGCTTTCGTCTCCCCAGGAGGGACCATCAAAGATGAGCACCAATAGATAGGCAGTGCAGCGGATGGCCAGATCGCAAAAAAGCAGCCTTGGCATCCAGCGCGATCGCAGCCATGATTCGGAGGTGTGCCGTGCAGCCCGCCACGCGGCCCACTCCCATGCGATGATGGCGCAGGCAATGACCAAAAGCCATTCAGGAAGGGCAAAAAAAGCGGCGAAGGCGTCAAGGGGCGATGAAAGGCTGCGGCCAAACCAGAGCGCGGCGAAAATACTGCCCGAGATCCATGTGGCAAACCATAGGCCGGCTTGCTTGCCTGCCAGTGCCAGCAGGCACAGCAAAACTGTCCATACTCTGAAAAGTTCCCATAGTTCCGTGCCGGTCTGATAACTTTGGCCGAATACTGCCAGCATGGGGCCCATGCTGATGCCGCAAGCCAGCAGCAGTATACCCCCAAGCCGAGCGTCGGGACCGAGCAGTACCGCTCCCACGCCGGTTCCTGCCACCAGGGAACCTATAAGGGCCATGCGTCCAAAAGGCGAAATGGCTCCCCAATTCCAGGCGATAAAGCAGATAACGCCAGCCAGAAAAAAGAGCGCACCGCCCAGCAAGAAAATTTGGCGCCAATAGGCCAGCCAGGCTTTGCCATCCGGATTGAAGCCACAGATTTGTAGGGCTTTTTTCCAGGCTTCCGGGGAGAGTGTTCCCGTATCGCACAGGGCCGTCAGTCTTCCCCGTGTCAGGGGCGGCAGAAGGCTTTCGGCAGCGTTCTCATGAGTCGTGCCGTCGTCCGTGCTGTGGCATCCGGCAGTAGGTGTAGTATTCATAATAGGTACTCAGGGTTGGGGTATTGCCGCGACTTGGGCAACTGGAAGAAGCTGAAGGAAAAAGGGTACGATGCAGGCCCCCTGCAGAGTACGGGGGATGCCCGGGGATGCCTAAGGATAAGCGGTCTTGTATGGTATTGCCACGGGAGCCGCTCGCCTTCCGGCTGTGCCGGATGTTTCTGCTTTTGCTTTGTGGCCTGAAGAATGCGCTCTTTGCTGCGCAGGTGTATCCTGGCCGGAAAGCGAAGCGGCTCTCGTGATGCCGGTTCCTTCAGGTACTTCAGGTGTGAAGTACCCACAGGCAGTTGTTCTCAAACCCTGCGTGAAACAGGCACAGGCGGACGTTGCCTGCCGGAAGCCGTATTTCAAGTATTCAGGTATTCAGCGCATCAGATAAAGAGGTTTTTCAGCCTGTGGGGCTGGCAACGCAGGTATTGCCGGGGAGTTCCGGCAATGGAGACACCCAGAGCGGCTGCGGCATGCCAGGGCCAGCGCGGGTCATACATCATGCCGCGTCCCACGGCCACCATATCGGCTTGTCCGGTAACGATAATGCCCGCTGCCAGCTCCGGCTCCGTGATAAGGCCCACAGCTATGACGGGCATGCTGTCAACAGCCTGCTTGACCGCCTGGGCCAGATGCACCTGATAGCCGGGGGCAAGGCGTATTTTCTGCTCGGGGGTCAGCCCACCGCCGGAAACGTGGATAAAGGCGCCACCGGCCTTTTCGAGCCGTTGCGCCAGCACTGCGCATTCTTGCACATCCCAGCCACCCGGGGTGAAGTCTGTACCTGAAACACGCATTCCCACCGGTATGACAGAGGGCAGGGCTTTGCGCACCGCCGCAAACACCTGCAAGGGAAAACGCATTCTGTTTTCGAGGCTGCCGCCGTATTCGTCTTCTCTTTTATTGGACAGGGGCGAGAGAAATTCGTGCAGCAGGTAGCCGTGGGCCGCATGCAGTTCCACAGCCTTGTAGCCCGCGCGTTGTGCCCGTTGTGCCGCTGTTACAAAAGAAGCGGTCAGGCGGTCAATGTCTGCGGTGCTCAAGGCTGAGGGAACGGGAGAGGCGGCGTCAAAGGGAAGGGCAGAAGGCGCGCAGACATCCCAACCGCCCTCATGCAGGCCCAGGGGACCACGCCCTTCCCAAGGGCGGGCCGTGGATCCTTTGCGCCCGGAGTGTCCCAGCTGGACAGCCGTGGGTATGGAAGAAAAAGCGGCTATGAATTCCAGCATGCCTTTATGCAGGTTTTCGTGTTCGTCATTCCACAGGCCGAGGTCGCCCGGAGATATTCTGCCGGCAGGTTCCACGGCGGTGGCCTCAACAATGAGCAGCCCCGCGCCGGAAACAGCCAGGTGGCCGTAATGCATGTGATGCCATTGGGTTGGACGCCCCTCATCAGCCGAATACTGGTCCATGGGGGGGATGACAATGCGGTTGGCAAGCTCCAGCCCGCCAAGCTTGATGGGAGAAAAAAGCGTGTTCATGCAGCCTCCTGCCTTTGCAGCCTCAAGGCCTGTATTTTATGTCTGCCGTGCTGGTGAGGTCTTCGACAGAAAATTGGTATGGCGCATCCCGAGCCGGATGCTGTTTTTCCGTTATGCGCCCGAAAGCGGCGGAGAGCAAGCGCCCCCGCGTATGCCGCCCCGCGTAATTCCTTTTGTACCTTGTATCTCACGGTAATATAACGTACAAAAATCCTTCAGGCTGTAGCAGCATTAATGGCCGCACTGCCGGAATATTTTTGGTGGGAGTGTCCGGCGTGGCCCCGGGGCGTTTTACCTTTGAGAATATGTATTTTGAAGGATTAAAGGCGTTCACTACGGTATTTAACAGCGCAAACAAACTGCGCGTACACTTTCAGTGGATGCCTGCTCCGCAGCAGTCAGAACAGTGTTACGTTAAAGCTGCCCTGTGGGCGGCAAGCAGATATGCGGTTGCGGGCGGCATTGCCGCCGCAATGTGCCAACACGGAGGCTGGCATTAAGGCAGCGCTTGGGGGCCATCGCAGAAGCAGGGGGAAAAGGGGCGCGCCTTTTCCCCCTGTCTGTTTTTTCGGCCGACTCCGCGGCAGTTCATGCATCTTTCCCTGCCGGGGACCTTTTACGCAGCCTTTTGCCGCATGTGCGGTGCGTATACGTGGGCTGCCGTGTGACAATGTACAGTCCCGTAGAGTACGGGCGCGTTTTTTTAGTTCTTGTCCGCCGCATCCTGGGCGGCGCTCAGCGCTGCCTGCAAGCGGTTTTCATCTTCGTGCGACAGGGAGGACTGGATGACCTGGCCGCCGGAGCCGCGCAGTTCCGCCAGAACCTTGTCGGTAATTTCAGAATCCACGAGGACGAACAGGGCCGAAGAGCCGGGTGTGAGCTTTTCGCCGAGTTGCTTCATGAAGTCATCGTTGATGCCCACATCGCTCAGCGCACCGCCTACGGCTCCCGCACCCGCGCCGACCACAAGGCCCAGCAGGGGGTTCAGAAAGATCAGGCCGATCAGCGCACCCCAGAAGCCTCCGCTCAGCGCGCCTGTTGCCGTAAGGTTATACAGCTGGTGCAGCTTGATCTTGCCGTCCTGCTTGCGGGTAACCACCACGGCATCTTCAAGGTCCACAAGATAGGCCTTCTGCATTTTCAGAAACTTGATGCGTTCTTCACTGGCCTGCGTTTCACTGGGGTAGGCCACGACAATCAATGTGCGCATGGGATCTCCTTGAGATGCGGTATTGCCCGCAATGGCGGTCGCAACACCGATGGTTACAGGTAATAGCTATTGCTCACAATATGACACGGCTTTCATAAAATGACAATGCCATGAAGGCCCGGGCATCAGGGCCTTCATGGCAAAATGTATGTATTCCGGCTAGATCTTGTTTACCGGCAATTTTACGTACTGAATGCCTCCAGTTGGTGCGCCAAAGTCGCCTGCGCGCATATTGGCCTGGATGGAGGGCAGCAGCAGAGGCGGCACGGCCTTGCCCGTATCATCTGCCTTACGGCGCGAGACGAAGCTGTTTTTATCAATGCCCATGTGCAGGCGTTCGTTTTTCAGCTTTTGTTCGCCGACGGTGCTCATGCACTCGGGGCCGCGTTTGCCTGCCGGGGGATAGTCGTGTCCCACATATATGCGGTAATGGTCCGGCAGGGCAAAAAGTTTGCGCGAAGATTCGTAGGAGCCCTCGGGGCTGCCGCCCGGGAAATCGCAGCGGCCGGAACCCACGTCGGGCAGAAAGATGGTGTCGCCCACAAAGGCGGCATCTTCGATGATGTAGGTGGTGTCGGCCGGGGTATGCCCGGGCGTATGGATGATTTTGGCCTTGAGGTCACCAATGGTGAATGTTTCATCGTTTTCAAAAAGATGGTCAAAATCTGCTCCATCGGCCGGGGTATCGTCGCCGGTCTGAAAAACGGGAACCCAGGTGGCGATGATATTCAGCATGTGCCTGCTCATGGCTATCTTGCCGCCCAGCCTTTCCTTGAGGTAGCGGGCGGCGGTAATATGGTCCGCATGAATGTGTGTTTCAAGTATCCACTCTACCTCAAGCTCTTTCCGGTGTACAAATGTAATAACCGTATCTGCGGATGCCGTGCCGGTGCGGCTTGAGGGCATGTCATAGTCCAGCACGCTGTCGATAATGGCGCAGCGCCGGCGGCTGTCTGTACCGGACCAGACCACATAGGTCCAGGTTGCGGTAACGGGGTCAAAAAATCCGCGCACATTGGGGGCAGTCATAATAGTCTCCTTGGGCGTCGGTTGCGCCTGGCGGCGCTGTAGGGTTGGAACTGGCCCAACCGTGAATATCCGGCGTGCCGGGCTTTGATCCGGCACTGCGGTATTGGTCGGTCTTGGCCGGGATAGGCCTTTGCCGGGCATGCCCCGGCTGTTGCCGGTTACTGGCAGCTTGCACCGGGGCTTGCGCCGCCGCCCTTGTTACCGCCGATGGAACAGGCTCCCCCAAGTGTGCATGAGGCTCCTTTCTGGTTCCAGGGAGCGCGCATGAGCAGAAGGGCCATTCCGCACCAGTTGGTGATGCCGGAGAAAACCTGACCTGCGCCGATAAACAGCGCACCCAGATAAAACAGCGGGCTGATGCCATAGCCCAGCAGCATGAAGAGTACCGTAAGCGCTCCTGCTGCCAGGCGTACCTGCCGGTCCAGCGAGGGCGATGCTTCTCCAGTTTTGGGCAGTCCTTCGCCAACCGTGGCGAAACCGGCTTCTTCACAGGCGGCAATGCCCCCGTCAATGAAGCGCACGTTAGTATACCCGGCCCGGAAAAATTTTTCAGCAGCGCTTTTGGCGCGTGCGCCGCTGCGGCAAATGGTGAATAGCTGTGTATCGGCAAGTACGCCGCTGCGCAGGGCAACATCACGGGGATCAAGGTCTGTCACAGGGGCAAAGGCTGTAGGCATGGCCAGCCGTTTTTCAGAATATTCCATGGGGGAACGAACATCCACAACAAGAGCCTGCTTCAAGTCCACACTGTGCAGCTCTCTGGCGCTGATGCTTTGTACAGCGGACATAGGGTCTCCTTTTTCCGGCAATAGCTGCCGCAATGCACGCAACGTAACCGGGAGCAGTGCCAGGCGGAATGCAATCCGGACGCAGCGGTGATGGTATCCTTCCGTATTGGTAGGATATAATTATCGATTATAGTGATATAATTCGTGCTGGAATGCAACTGCCGCGATATGCTGCTATTTTTTAACAACAATACAGTATGATTGACTATAGTGTTGTTCTCATAAGGACGTGCCGATAAAACGGCACGCAGGTTGTTCAGGAGTAATCCTGTACGAAACAGCCGTGCTGCCGGTCTTGCCGGCCAGTGAATTTATTGCATTTCGGGTATCTGCCTGCGTTCGCGCAGGGCCAGGCGCAGCCTGTCGGCGAGCATGAAGCAGCCACACAGGCTTACGGAAATTGCCGTGGCCGTGAATACGCCCCTGTAACCGAAGCCCGCGTTGATAACCATGCCTCCGATCAGCGGGGCCAGCATGCCGCTGGCGTCAAAGGTGGCCATCATGACGTTGGAGTTGATGGAGCGTGTGGCGGGGCTTGAGCGGTCATATACCGCAGCCGCCAGCAGCGGATAGAGCAGGCCCAGCCCCAGCCCGTACAGGCAGGTCAGCGGCACAAAGGCCCACAGCGGCCCCCAGGCCAGGCCCAGCATGCAACATGCCAGCACTACACTGCATAAAAGTGTGACCCGGTAGCGCGGCATGGTATCCAGCCGGTTGCTGCCCGCAAGGCGCACAAGTATGATGGTCAGTGTATAAATACTGAAGAACCATGCCGGATTCGCCCCGGTGACCGAACACAGCCCCTTGATGAAGAATATGGCCTGCACGGTCATGATGCTGAAGGCCAGACAGGCCAGGTAAACAAAGAGCAGGCCCGAACGGCTCACAGCCTGCCATAGGGCGCGGCCCGACATGCCGCCCCCGTCTTCGGGGGCCATTTCGGGAGTTCTCAGGCGCGGGGCCAGAGGAATCAGCATGAGCAGCGAGGGCAGGCCGAGCAGGGCAGATGCCGCAAAAAGTCCGGCTTCTCCACCCAGCAGAGGCAGTATGGGTTCTGCGGCTGCGGGAATGATGGAATAGGGCAGCAGCATGGTAAGCGAAAAAATGGCAAAGCCGCGCGCGCTCTGCCCCTTGGGAATGCAGCTGACAAGCACGGCTACGGTACAGCTTGAAAATACGGCCAGGGCGATGCCCTGCACGATGCGCAACGCCCATATCATGCCGATAACGTGTGGGCCGCCAACATGTGAATAGCCCAGCATGACACAGCTTGATATGACTATGGAAACGGCCATGGCGGCCAGTTTACCGCGGCGAAGCAGCAGCACGCTGGCCAGCGGGCGAAACAGCAGCACCATGGCAAACATGGAGGCCAGCAGCACTCCGCGCCAGTTGGGGCTGATGGTCATGCCTTCCAGCCATTGTTCAAAACAGTAAAAAACGGCGATAAAGCTGTTGCAGAACATAGTCATGCAAAACAGCAGAATAAAATCACGGCTTAACAGGGTTTGCGGCGGTTCCGGTGATACGGGTTGTCGCACGGTTTCAACGGGAGAAGCGGCAAGGGGCGACATGTGGCCTCAATTACGTTATGCCGCGCTCGTTGCGGCAGACGCGCAACGGCTGCTCCGGTGGAAGCTGCGGCTAATGATACTCGCCTTCAAGAAATTTTGTGGCATAGGCCGTCACTGCGGCCTCGTCTACCATGAGCATATCCATCTGGCGAGTCATGATAAGCAGGCGCCCCAGCTGGTCAAGACGTGAGCACAGCTCGGGCCGTGGATACTTCTGGTAGCGTGCCCGTATCCTATCACCAGTAAGCTCAACGGTAAAGCCAAGCTCTTTGAGGATAAGCCCTATGCAGCGCACCCGGCGTACGCGCTGCACATTGTTTGCGGCCCCGCCCGCGAATTCAAAGCGGATGTAGTTCTTGCTCAGGGTGTCGCCGCACCAGGTATCAAGAATGGCATAATGGTAGCCGACACGTGAAGAGAAATTGAGGTAACGGTCTGAAACAATGGCATAACTGCGCTGGCCGAAGCGCGAGCATCCTTCTTCATTACAGCCGATGACGCTTTGCCCCATGACCGAAAGAAAACCGCGCATGTTGACCGGCCGGGGACCGCGGGCCTGCACTGCGGGATTGAGCATGCCGTCGAGCACATGCCTGAAGGGAACGCTGGTTACGTCTTCGGGCAGCACGCGCCGCGCTTCGGGATTACGCAGGCCCCCGCCAAGGTCGATTACATAAAGATCAAGAGGAATAGAGCTTACAAGCTGGCTGGCAACACCGGCGCTGTTTTCCGTAACACTGTCTGATAACTGGAACATCTCGGCATAGCTCATTTCGTGGGCATAGCGCATGACGTCGTGCAGAGAGGTGCAGTGCTCCGGAGTAAAGGTGCCCGCTCTGGGGTCTACCAGATGCAGTGGCAGAATGTACGGGGCCACTCGGCGCAGAAGCATGAGGGCGGGGCTGTCGGCCCTGGCCTGCGGCCGGGTAAGCCGTAGGGCCAGAAGCTCCGGTATTTCGCCGTCAAAAACCCTGCCGGTGAGGGCATCCACGGTGATGACCTGGCCTTCGCTGAGCACGCCCGTGACGCCGGGCAGATTCATAAGCGTGGGCACGCCGAACTCACGGCAGATGGAAGCCATATGCCCGGTAAGGCTGCCCGTCTGGGCGATAATGGCCGAGGCCCGCCGCATGGCCGACATGGCGCTGGGCGAGGAGTGGTCCATAAGCATGACCGCGCCTTCGGGAAAGTGGGTAATATCTTCTCCATCGCCCACAAAAACCACAGGACCGCAGCCCACGCCTCTGGCGGCCACGTCTGCGCCGGAAAGCAGGGGGCGCAGATGCCCAAGGATGGGGGCGGCTTTTTCTTCCGCCGTACTGTCCAGCCCCATGGGGCGGGTCTGCAGCAGGATGATCTGATCCTCCTCGTCCACAGCCCATTCCATATCCTGCGGATACTGGTAGTGCCGTTCCAGCTCCATGGCCATGTCCGCCAGGCGGCGTACCTGATCATCGCTGAGGCAGGGAACATCCCGCAAGGCATCTGGCACGGGGGCCAGTTCGCTTTCCACCCCCGACACCTTGCGCACCAGACGCAGGCGCACAGCCTTGTGGGCAATGGTGGTCTTGGTAATTTTTCCGGTGGCGCGCGATACCAGCCACTGGTCCGGTGTGCCTGAACCGTCCACCACCATTTCACCCAGACCCCACAGGCCGTTGATGACAATGCTGTTGGAACGCAGGTCTACGGGGTGGCGGGAAAAAACGACGCCTGCGGCGCGGGCGCGCACCATCTCTACACAGCACAGACCCATGCCCGTGGCATCAAGGGCATAGCCGTGGCTGGCGCGATAGGTCAGGGCGCGGGGTGAAAACAGGCTGGCAACAACGACCTTGAATGCCGGAATCAGGTCGTTGCGTGTTACGCCCAGCAGGCTGCGGTACTGCCCGGCAAAAGACTGCACCCCATCTTCGGCGATGGCGCTGGAGCGCAGGGCCGCCACCACCTGGGGATCATCGCCATAAGCCATGTCCCAGGCTTTGAGCAGGGCATCTTCCACTTCCTTGGGAACGGCAGCCTCGCGGATGAGTTTTTCCACCTGACGGGATACAGCATTGATGCTGTCCGGTTTGTCCGGGTCCACGGAGCGTAGCAGAAAGTAAACGCTTTTGAAAAGCCCCGGTGTTCGCAGCAGAAAGATGGTTCCGGCTTTTATGGTAATGGCGAAGCCGCGCGGCACGGGCATGTCCAGCATATTCCGTAACTCGCCGAGGTTGGCGTTTTTGCCGCCCACGCTGTAGGCCATGCTGGCGTCCACTTCTGTAAGGTCCAGGGTCAGGCTGGGGACATCGCCACGGGTACGCTGATCCAGCTCTTTTTCTATCCGTCCGGCAATGCTGTGCACGGACGTATTCAGCCCCTGATGGCGCTGTCCGGAAATGTCGTTGAGTGCGGCAGCCATGCGGTCACAGCGGAAGATAGCTCGCCGGGCTTCCTTGCGTACCTGGCTTGTTTCCATATGACGCTCGCCCTGCTGTGCGGCGTTAAGACCGGCCAGGATGCCCGCCAGGTCTGCATTGGCCTGAAGCAGTTCCTTGAATGAGGCATATCGTCTGTGAAAGGCGGTCATGGCCTGCTCGCGGGAAATACGCGGCTTGCGGCCAAAGAATTTTTTCAGTTTGCCGACCATGGATATGCTCCGGATAAGACGTTAAAAAGCGTGTATCAGCCGGAAAATGGTCTGCCCTGCACAACCACATAGCGCTGCGCCGGGCCGCGCCCTTCTTTACGTACAAGGCCCATCTGCACAAAAAACTGTAAATCATACTGTGCCGTGCGCATGGAAATATTTTCCCCAACCATCTGCTGGTATTCCTGGCGGCTGATGCTGCCCGCCTGTTCAATGCGTGGCCACATTTCTGTTTGACGGTGATTGAGGCGGGGCATGTCTGCCTGCATGAAATCCATGCCCTCCGGAGCTTCATTCGCCAGAGGGCGCTGATATTGGATGGCCTCCTCTGCGGAAGCGGCAGAGCCGGCAGGGTGTGTGCTGTGCGCGCTGCCAGCGTCGTTTGATCTGCCCGGATCATCGCGCGAATCCTGGCCGCTTGCAGTAGGCGAGGCTTCCTGCGCCGGACCGGTGGAAGGGAGAGGGGCGGAAGACGCACAGGGGCCTGAAGAATTGCTTACTTCACGTTCAGGGCCGTTTTGCCGCTCCGCAGGCTGGTCGGGGGAGCGGCCCGCATCGGTCGCAGCCATCTGACTCGCTGTACCGGCCTGCTCCGTTGTTTTTTGGTCCGCCTGCTCCTGTGGTGTTTTCGGCAGTTCCCGGGATTCCGTCAAAGGTCCTTCATACGTGTCCTGTCTTTCGCGCCGGGCCGGTATTTTTTTATCCGGCGCAGCGGAAGAGGCTACGGGACCGAGCTGGATATTCTCGGCATAGAGGATATCCCCCTCGCAGAAAGTCAGGGCGCGGGTAAGCGTGTTTTTAAGCTCGCGTACATTGCCGGGCCAGTCATGAGCCGTCAGTTTTGCCAGGGCGCCCCGGCTGACCTGGGGCATGCGCAATGTCCTGCGCGCGCCGTGTGCCGCGGGAGACTGCGCTGGTCCGTAAGCAGTCGATTCCGTACTTTCCGTCTGTGCTTCGGCGTCCATTTCCGCCGCCTTGGCGCGCGTTTTTACCGCTTCGGTCAGAAAGTAGACTGTCAGGGACGGAATGTCTGTTTTTCTTTCCCGCAGAGGCGGTGTGTGAATGGTTATGACGGCCAGACGATAATAGAGGTCTTCGCGGAAGGACCCTTCCCGTGCCTCGTCCGGAAGGGACGCATTGGTGGCGGCGATGATGCGTGTGTCAAAGGGCACTTCCTGGTCGCTGCCCAGGGGGCGGATCCGTCGTGTGGATAGTGCCCGCAACAGCGCCTGTTGCACCTTGGGTGCGGCATTGCCTATTTCATCCAGCATGAGTGTGCCGCCTTCGGCTGCCAGAAATGCCCCCTTGCGTGGTTGCCTGGCTTCGGTGAAGGCGCCCTTCACGTGGCCGAACAGGGTGTCCATGAGCAGATTTTCGTCCAGTGCACCGCAGTTGATGGTGATGAACGGCCCTGAAGCACGGGCGCTCAGGCGGTGTATGGCTTCTGAAACAAGCTCTTTTCCGGTGCCGGTTTCGCCCACCACCAGAACATCCGCCAGCACCTGCGATGCCTTGCGCACCTGATCATACAGCGTTTGCATAGCTGGCGATGTGCCCACAAGGCCACTGGCGGGGAGGTCTTCGGGATGCGGCAGGTCAGAAGCCGGCTCGCGCTGCCATTGGGCGTCCTGAAGAGCCTCATGGCTGCGGCGTTCTTCCTTGGCCTGGCGCAAGCGCTTCAACAGGGCGTTGATGCTGTTCTTGATGCGTTCCATTTCCAGAGGAAGCTGCGGCAGGGCAAGATCTTCATCATTATCGTGGATATTGCGGTTGCGCAGTTCGCCGGCCATGACATTGAGTGACTTGCCCATTTGACGCGCCAGCCACCACAGGCTCAGGGCCAGAAGAACCATGCCGCCCATAAAGCTGACCGCATAAATGCCCATAATCTGCATACCGGTGCGCGTAGTGGTGAAGCTGGTGTCCAGAACGGCCAGTCCTCCCAGCACTACAGGTTCGCCGCCGGAGCCGGGATTGAAAGCAACGGGGACATAGCTTACCCGTTCCACGCGCATCTGGCCGTTGCTCCATATGGTGCTGCTTTCTGTCATGGGCAGTTGTCCGGCATGGCCCCCCTGCACCTCGGCTACCATGCTCCAGTAGTTGATATGGTCCGGGCTGGGGCGAAAGGCCATGCTGAAGCCGGGACGCCCGTAGTCACCCCAAAAGCCCGCCCGAACCGCATCGTTGCCAAGGCTTTTGCCCGCAAGGGCCGCGTCGGGAACTTCAGACTGAAATATCATCCAGCCGTCGCGGTCGAAAAACAGGCTGCGCACGCGCGTGTCCGTGCCGGATGCGGCGATGGGCGCATCCGGCGAAGAATAGCGCGAAACGATGTTTCTCAGGTCTTTCATGTCCAGCGACAGCAGCAGATAGCCCTGGAAATTGCCGTTCTTGTCATGCACGGCGGTAAAAAAACGCAGTACATGCAACGAAACGCTTTGCAGGGATTTATTGACCGGAACCATAGCGTACACAGCTTCCATGGGTTGCCCGACATTGACATAGCCGGGGCGCTGGTCGCCCCCCAGGTTATGAAAAGGGCTTGCGGGGCTGTCGAGAGCCACCTGCATGGGGATATTTATGATGCGCCCTTCATGATTCAGCAGCAGGTAGCGGCTTTCAGGGGTCAGACCCACATAGGCCACTTCGCGGTACTGCAGGCCATCGGCTCTGGCGCGAAATTCCATTCTGCGGACCATGTCCTGCGGTTCCATGGAGCCTGCGGCCAGAATAAGCAGCTGGTTGCGCGTTTCGGCCAGGGCATGTTCCAGGGCCAGACTCATGGCCTGCGCCTGAAGTTGCGCGTTGCGCGCTATTGCGCGGTTTATGATGTGCTCGATACTGCTGCTTGTTGTCAGAAAGATAAGCAGCAGCACGAGCGTCAGCAGGGGAAGCCCCAGCATGAGCATGCGGCTGACGAGGCTGCGATTCATAAAAAAGGAGGTGACATCGAGGGTGCTTCCGCCGGGAAGCGTTCTGTAGAAGCGCATTGTTCCCCCTTGGCTAAGGTTGCGCAAAAAAGCGCAAGCTTTGCGCCCACTATAGGCATCTCGGGAAAATCTGGCAAGTTTTTTCGCGCAAAATTGAGAAAAAACCGGCAAAATACGGCAATTATTACGCAATGGCATGGCGATTGCTATCTTTTTCACATTCACTGCGTGACAGTCGGCATGGCCCGGTGGGGGTACTGCCGAAAGAGAGTCCAAAGGATCTCAAAACAGAGTGGAGGGTTCTTATGAAAAAGATGCGCACGCTTATGACCTGGCTGGCGGGCTGCGCGCTCATGCTGGCCGCCATGCCCGGTCTGGCTCTGGCTGCAGGGGGCAAGGCTGCGGCGGTGGTGATTGTGGCCGATACCCGCAAGCTGGACGGCATCCTGTACTGGTGGGCGGAAATGTACAATGAAAGCCATTTCTTTTTCGCCATCCTGACCATGCTCATCATTCCCATTGTGGGCTGCATTCTTGGCTGGCTGGCCGACCTCGTGATGTCGCACATCGGCATCGACCTCAAGCACCGCGAACTGGCCGAAAAGTAAGGAGGCGCATATGGATTGGCTGTATATCTTGATGCCCATCTCCGGCGTGTACATTTTTTGGCCGGGGCTTATCATTCTTGGTTTCGGCGTGGGCATTATCGGCGGGTTCTTTGGCCTGGGCGGCGCGTGGATGGTAACCCCAGGTCTGAATATCCTGGGCTTTCCCATGGCGTTCGCCATCGGAACCGACGTGGCGCAAATGGCCGGTAAATCGCTTATCTCAACCATGCGGCACGGCAAGTTCGGCAACGTTGACTACGCCCTGGGCATCACCATGCTCATTGGTACGGTCATTGGCGTCGAAATTGGCGCGCAGATGGTCATGTGGCTTGAGCGGATCGGCTCGGTAGACAAGGTTGTGCGCTGGCTCTACGTGGTGCTGCTTATATCCATCGCATGGCTGGTGTTTCATGATGCCGCCGTGCGCCGCCGCAAGGAACGTGAAGCCAAGGCGCAACACAAGGAACTGGATGCCGCTGCCGTCGGCATTGACTGGGCCTCCAAGCTTCAGGCCATAAGGATACCTCCCGTTGTCCATTACAAGCATGCCAACATCACCTGTTCTGCGTGGCTGCCTATCACCGTCAGCCTCTTCACCGGCTGGCTGGCAGGCATCCTCGGTATCGGCGGCGGTCTCATCCGTATGCCCGCTCTTGTCTATCTTGTGGGCTGCCCCACCCATCTGGCAGTGGGTACGGACCTCTTTGAAGTTGCCATCTCCGGCCTGTATGGCACGGCGTCCTACGCGTACAAGGGCCGCGTGGAGCTGCTGGCCGCGCTCATCATGCTGTGCGGCGCAGCCGTTGGCGCGCAGATAGGCGTGGTGGCCACCAAGTACGTCAAAGGCTATGGCATACGCTTTGTTTTCGGCCTGGCTGTTCTGGGCTGCCTCATGTCGGTCGTTCTCAAGCTTCTGCAGGCAGAATTCCCCGCCTGGGGCTGGCTGCTTGGCCCCCTTGCCACTGTTGAAGTTCTTGGTTTCGTAAGCGCCATCTCCATCTACATCGCGGTGAAGATGGTCCAGGGCGCCAAGGCGGAATTGGCCGCCAAAAAGATGCGGGCAGCGAACAGCTAGGAGGGACACAGCCATGAAGATTCGTAGTTTGCTGCTTATACTGGTGCTTGGGCTTTCCACTTTCCTCACTGCCTGCAACTTCGAGGGCGGGGTGGAACAGGGCCGCTGTGTGGCCTTCAATCCCGAAGCCAAAACACTGACCATCGTGGTTGACGTTACTCACGACCAGTTCAATCCGCATTACAGCGGCGGCGTGCATACATTCAAGCTGCCCACCGTTGCCGGCGAGATGGGACCTCTGCCTGAAGTAGGCGGACGCCTCATGATCGACCTTGAAAAGAATACAGTGCTCGTATTTGATCCCGAATCCAAGACCGTGCGCGAAATCCCCGTGCAGTTTGTGGATGTGGAAAAGAATATACGTCCCAGGCATCCCAAGGTTGCGGGCAAGACCTTCCCTGTTGTTGACAAGGAACAACAGACGGTCACCGTATACTCAAACCGCCTGAGCGCCCTGATCACCTTCAAGGTCCCGGCTGGTGATATAGACCTGCCCCCCTATGTGTGGGCTGCGGGTAACGAAATGCGCATTGCCTTCCGCAACTCGGACAAGAACCAGGCCATACGCATCATGAACGTGACCAGGACCAACATCTTCAGCAAGTAGATCATTGGCATCAAGAATACCGGGGCGGGTTGCCCGCCCCGGTGTAAACGTTTCCGGAGAACAGCATGAACAGCTACAAGCAGCACCTTTATATCAGTTGCGTCCGCATTGCGGCTAACGCGCTTATGGTGGGCGCCATTTTTGTAGCCATGTACCAGTCGTCGCGCAGTTTTGACGCGGCAGAACTGACGTTTTGCGCATGGTTTTTCGGCATCACCATTCCCTTGTGGAGCGGGGCATTCTGGCTTACGCGCGTGGTTCGGCGGCGTTTTCCCGCCGAAGGGCAAAGCATGGTGCATCTGCCGCGCATGGGCCTGTCCCTGGTAAGCTGGCGTGTGCTTGACCAGGTCAAGGGTTCGCAGCTGGTCCAGCAACGCTAGAGGCATTGTTTGAAGCTGCCTAGCGCGCAAACAGACATCCGTCATGAAGGTGCAGCACAGATTCTGTCCAGCTATACAAGGGCTTGCGGAGCAATACAGCGTCGCTGCATGTTTGCCGGTAAAGCGCCGGAGTGAACAGTTATAAGTATTTTGAGGACACATGCGCTCAAAGCCAAATGCTCTAACAGGGGTATGTCATGATTGCTGCCGCCACGTTCAAAGGATACGGTTCATCCATGCAGACTGTTCTTGACGCCGACACCTGGGATGCCTGCCAGAATATCCGTCAGCGCCAGCGCCGCCTGGGTACTGTATGCGCCCTGCTGCTGGCCGTGGCCTTGTTGGGACTGGTGGACGGTCTGCAAGGCCTGATGCGTTCCGGGACCAATACGCTTGAAATGCTGCCAGGCAATGTTGTGGCGCTTTCCGGTCCTCTTACAGTCAAAAATCCCGTAACAGGCGACATAGAGGTGCGTTTTACGCCTCCAGATGCGCCGCTGGTTTTCAACCTTGAAGGCTTTTTTGCCGGATACTGGTTTGGCAACGGCATGTGGCGCGGTACTGTTGCCGCAGAAAACGGCGCAGAAGCCGGTGAGTACCAGATGCGCGTGACCTTCAGGGGCGCGGCGGCGACCACGGCCCAGAACTATGCCGTAGTTGTGCGCGCGGATGCCGCTGCTATGCGCGATCATTCAACCTCTTTTGCCCAGCGCCTTACCGGGTGTAATCCTTTTGTGCTGGCTGCGGCTTTTGTCGGTATGGCCCTGCTGGTGGGCGTGGGGGTATACAGGCAGGGCAGCAGGCTCATACGCAAGCTGGTGCGCCTTGGTTGCGGCGAAGTGGTGCGGGTGCAGGAAGAAAAGGACGGTCTGCGCTTGTGGTGCCTGCTTTTCGGCACACGCCCTCCCTATGAAGGAACTGTCTGCTCCGTTATCACCACAGATGGGCGCCTTCTGGCACAGGCCCGTGCGGGTACGGCAGCCAAGGGAGCCCTGCAGCTGTTTATCCGGCGCAACCAGATGCAGGACGCGTCCGGAACCTGCCATGAACAAACATCTTTCGCCGTGCGGCCCGGCTGCCTTGTCTGCCTGCGTCCTCCGTGTACGCAGTCTCCTCCGGCCCCCACAAGCTGAGCCAACCGGCGTTGCGCGGCATGCACATACGCGCCATATGTGCATGCCGCATTTCAAATGCACTAAGCGTTTTTTCTTCAGGCCTCATGAACTGGCGCTTCCCGAAGGTTGAGCGCCCCTGCTGCGGCATTACCAACAAAAGAGGCGCGGGATATCCCGCGCCTCTTTTGTTGGCTGTATTTTCTTTCCAGAGCATTTCATACTTGAAATGCTCTGGAAAGATTTGTCTCCAAATGATTGTAGGGCGGCAAAGCCGCCCTACAATCATTTGAAGCGTTAATTGCTCTAGCTGTTCAGATCAACCAGAATAGGGTTTTCTTCAAGCTCCTCAAGGAACTTGTCGGGGCGTTCCTTCTGGTCGGGAACCATGATCTCGCCGTTGACGTATTCACGGTAGCCTGTACCAGCAGGAATGAGGCGGCCCACGATGACGTTCTCCTTGAGTCCGCGCAGGTAGTCCATCTTGCCCTTGAGGGAGGCTTCGGTGAGTACCTTGGTAGTTTCCTGGAAGGATGCCGCCGAGATGAAGGAGGACGTGGTAAGCGAAGCCTGGGTGATGCCCAGCACCAGAGGTTCCGCCGTGGCGGGCTGGCGGCCCTCGGCGATAGCCTTCTGGTTTTCATGCTTGAATTCGCCCTTGTCCACCTGTTCGCCCACCAGGAAGCTGGTGCCACCGGTATCCAGAATGGTCACTTTTTTAAGCATCTGGCGCACGATGACTTCAATGTGCTTGTCGTCAATGCCCACGCCCTGGAAGCGGTAGACTTCCTGAATTTCGTCCACAAGATAGCGGGCCAGGTATTTTTCGCCCTTGGTGCGCAGGATGTCGTGCAGTTCGGGGTAGCCTTCGGTCAACGGGTCTCCGGCCTCTACAAAGTCGCCGTCAGCGGCGGTAATGTGTTTGCCCTTGGGAACCAGGTATTCCTTGGCTTCGCCGATTTCAGGCGTGACAACCAGCTTGCGCTTGCCCTTGGATTCGCCCGCATAGGTGACCGTACCCGATATTTCGGAAACCACGGCCATGTCTTTGGGCTTGCGCACCTCAAAAAGCTCGGCTACGCGGGGCAGACCGCCCACGATGTCCTTGGTTTTTGCAGTTTCGCGGGGTTTACGGGCGATGATGTCGCCAGCCTGGATATGCTCGCCGTCCTTGACCATGATGATGGAGCCGACGGGCAGGCTATAGATGGCCGCTGCGCCGCCGTGGCTGCGCTTTTTCACGTTGCCGTTGTCATCGCAGATGGAGATGGCCGGGCGGAAGTTGGTGGTGCGGTATTCCATGATTGTCAGGCTGGCCTGACGGGTGATGTCGTCCACCTTTTCCTGCACGGTCTTGCCGTCAATGATGTCGGTGAAGCGCAGGGTACCTTCTTCTTCGCACACAAAAGGTTCGTTGAAGGGGTCCCATTCGGCCATGACCGTACCCTTGACCACTTCCTGCCCATCGTGCACCAGCAGGCGTGCGCCGTTGGGCAGAATGTACTTTTCGCGTTCGCGGCCCTGAGCGTCCACGATGGTCAGCTGGCCGCTCTTGCCCAGCACCAGGTGCACGCCGTCCTTGTTGGTAACGGCCTTGACCCGGTTCAGGATGACGCGACCCGCGTTGAGGGCTTCAAACTTGTTCTTTTCAATGGTGCTGGATGCCGTACCGCCGATGTGGAAGGTACGCATGGTCAGCTGCGTGCCGGGCTCACCGATGGACTGTGCCGCGATGATGCCCACGGTCTCGCCCGTATTGACCAGATGCCCGCGGCCAAGGTCACGCCCGTAGCACAAGGCGCAGATGCCGCGTTCGGCCTGGCAGGTGAGGGGCGAGCGCACGGTAACCGAGGAAATGCCCTTGTCGCTGATGATCTGGGCCTCTTTTTCCGAAATGATGGTGTTTTCGGGCAAGAGGATTTCTTCCGGAGCGTCGGGATCATGCACGGGATAGAGCAGTACGCGGCCGATGATGCGTTCAGACAGGGGCGTTTTGACATCGCCGCCGTCCTTGAGGTGGGTCAGCTCGATGCCGTCCACCGTACCGCAGTCGTGTTCGGCCACGATGACATCCTGCACCACGTCCACCAGGCGGCGGGTGAGGTAACCGGAGTTGGCCGTTTTGAGGGCCGTGTCCGCCAGACCTTTACGCGCGCCGTGTGTGGAGGTGAAGTACTGCAACACCGACAGCCCCTCACGGAAGGAGGAGGTGATGGGCGTTTCAATAATTTCACCCGAAGGCTTGGCCATAAGGCCGCGCATGCCCGCAAGCTGGCGCATCTGGTCCTGGTTGCCTCGCGCGCCGGAGTTGGACATCATGAAGATGGGGTTGAAACTCTGGTTCTTTTCCTGCTTGCCGGTTTTGGGATCAGTGAGCACATCGTAGGAGATTTCCTTGATCATTTCCGTGGAAACGTCCTGCGTGGCCTTGGTCCACACGTCCACCACCTTGTTGTACTTTTCAGTACGGGTGATGATACCGTCACGATACTGGTGTTCGATGTCGTCCACTTCGGCCTGGGACGTGGCAAGAATGTCTTTCTTGCGGTCGGGAATGGTCAGGTCCTTGACGCCGATGGTCACACCGGCGCGGGTGGCGAACTCGTAGCCCATATCCTTGAGCTTGTCGCAAAGAATGACCGTGGCCTTGATGCCGCACTGGCCGTAGGCCGCGCCCACAAGGCGGGCGATATTCTTCTTGGTCAGCACGCAGTTGACATGGTCAAAGGACAGCTTTTCCGGGAGAATGTCGCTCACAAGCACACGGCCGGGCGTGGTGTCGTAGGTATGCCCGTCAGGCATGCGCACCTTGACGCGTGCGTGCAGCGAAACCATGCCGCCGTCATAGGCGCTTTCCACTTCCCACGGGGCGCAGAAGCTCATGCCCTCGCCCTTTTCAAAGCTGCGTTCCACCGTCATATAGTAGAGGCCAAGCACGATATCCTGCGAAGGCACGATAACAGGGCCGCCGTTGGCGGGTGAAAGAATGTTGTTGGTGCTCATCATGAGCACGCGGCATTCGATCTGCGCTTCTACAGACAGGGGAATATGTACAGCCATCTGGTCGCCGTCAAAGTCCGCGTTGTATGCGGAGCAGACCAGCGGGTGCAGACGGATGGCCTTGCCTTCGACCAACAGCGGTTCGAAAGCCTGAATGCCGAGGCGGTGTAGGGTCGGGGCGCGGTTGAGAAGAATAGGGTATTCGCGCACCACTTCTGACAGGATGTCCCAGACAACCAGCTCTTCGCGCTCCACCATTTTTTTGGCGCTTTTGATAGTGGAGGCATGACCGCGTTTTTCCAGCTCCGAATAGATGAAGGGCTTGAAGAGTTCAAGCGCCATCTTCTTGGGCAGACCGCACTGGTGCAGCTTGAGGTAAGGGCCGACGGTAATGACCGAACGCCCGGAATAGTCCACGCGCTTGCCCAGCAGGTTCTGGCGGAAACGGCCCTGCTTGCCCTTGATCATGTCCGAAAGGGACTTGAGGGGACGGCCGTTGGTTCCTGCAATGGCGCGGCCGCGGCGGCCGTTGTCAAAGAGGGCGTCCACCGCTTCCTGCAGCATGCGCTTTTCGTTGCGGATGATGATTTCCGGCGCGCCAAGCTCCATAAGCCGCTTCAAGCGGTTGTTACGGTTGATGACGCGGCGGTACAGATCGTTGAGGTCGGAGGTGGCGAAACGCCCGCCGTCCAGCGGCACGAGCGGACGCAGCTCCGGCGGGATGACAGGAATAACTTCCATAATCATCCATTCGGGCTTGTTGTCCGACTCAAGAAAAGCCTCAACAATCTTGAGACGCTTGGTAAGCTTTTTCTTCTTGGTCTGGCTTTTGGTGGCCTCGCCTTCTTCGCGCAGTTCGGTACGCAGCTTTTCAAGCTCCAGTTCTTCCAGCAGGCTGCGCACGGCTTCAGCACCCATGCCCACGGTCAGCACTTCATCGCTGCCGTAGTGGTCCAGAATCTGCAAATACTGGTCTTCGGAAATGACCTGGCGTTTCTGCAGGTTGGTCTGGCCCGGGTCGAGCACAATGTAAGAGTCAAAGTACAGCACCTTTTCCAGATCGGCCATGGTCATGTCCAGCAGGGTGCCGATCTTGGAAGGCAGAGTCTTCAAAAACCAGATGTGGGCTACGGGCGCGGCCAGTTCAATGTGCCCCATGCGCTCGCGACGCACCTTGGACGCAATGACTTCAACTCCGCATTTTTCGCAGACAATGCCGCGGTGCTTCATGCGCTTGTACTTGCCGCAGTTGCACTCATAGTCCTTCACGGGGCCGAAGATCTTGGCGCAGAAAAGGCCGTCGCGCTCAGGCTTGAAGGTACGGTAGTTGATGGTTTCCGGCTTTTTTACCTCGCCATAGGACCATTCGCGGATGGCTTCAGGAGAGGCAATGGAAATCTGGATGGCTTTCAGATTGCGGATGTTGGTCACGTTGGCCGACGTGCCGCGAGCGGTGAAAAGATCGTCCAGGCTCATATATAATACCTTGCTTTGGTAAAAGCTCGTTGGAATCGTTAGCTATGCTGTCGTCAGCCGTGAGCGGGCATGCCGCTGACGGCTGACGCAACGCTTGTCCGTGCCCGCCGAATGGGGCGGTTTAAGCCTCGTCCTCGCGTTCTCTCATATAGCCCGTACGCTTGGGCTTTTTCTTACCTTCTTCCTGGTGCAGGGTCACGTTAAGCCCAAGGCTCATGAGCTCCTTGACCAGAACGTTGAAGGATTCGGGCAGACCGGCTTCAAGGAAGTTGTCACCCTTGACTATTTTTTCATACATTTTCACGCGCCCGGTCACGTCGTCGGACTTGACCGTGAGGAACTCCTGCAGCAGGTAGGCGGCGCCGTAAGCTTCAAGCGCCCACACTTCCATTTCACCCAGGCGCTGGCCGCCGAACTGGGCCTTGCCGCCCAGGGGCTGCTGCGTCACCAGGGAGTAGGGGCCCGTGGAGCGGGCGTGGATTTTTTCGTCCACCAGGTGGTGCAGTTTGAGCATGTACATGACACCCGTGGTCACGCGGTTTTTGAAGGCTTCGCCCGTGCGCCCATCGTAAAGAGTTGTCTTGCCGTCATTGGCAAGGCCGGCTCTTTCCATCCAGCTCCATATTTCTTCTTCGGTCGCGCCGTCAAAAACAGGCGTTTTGGTCACGATGCCGTTGCGCAGCTTGCTCACAGAGGCCTTGAACTCTTCATCATCCATCTCGTCCACCAGGGCGTTGATGTCGTCAGAGCTGAAGATGCTCTTCACTTCATCACGCAGCACCTGCATGGCCGCGCCGGAATCCAGAAGTTCCGCCAGCTGACGGCCCAGTTCCTTGGCTCCCCAGCCGAGGTGGGTTTCCATGATCTGGCCGATGTTCATACGCGAGGGCACGCCCAGGGGGTTGAGCACGATATCCACGGGGCGGCCGTCGGCAAAGAAAGGCATGTCTTCTTCCGGCAGAATGCAGGAAACAACACCCTTGTTGCCGTGGCGGCCGGCCATTTTGTCACCCACAGAAAGCTTGCGCTTGATGGCGATATGCACCTTGACCATCTTGATGACGCCGGGGGGCAGATCATCGCCTTCAGTGACCTTTTCGCGCTTGGAATCGTAAATGGCGTGCAGGTAGTCGACCTGCTGGTCATAGGGCTTGAGGATTTCGGCCACGGCATCGTTGACTTCCTTGCTCTTGAAGAGGCCGGAAAGCTTCTTCACCGGCAGGCTGGCCAGCATTTCTTCCGTCAGGGCCGCGCCGGCTTCCACCAGCACTTCACCCTTCTTTTTACCGGGCAGGGATGCGGCTACCTGCTTGCCTACCACGTGCGGGATCAGCAGGGCGCGGGTACGGTCCGTAAGGGCGCGCATGTGGTCGGCTTCTTTCTGGTCGAGCACTGCGGTGTCGTGGCCTTCAATGGCCAGGGTGCGGTCGTCCTTTTCGCCGGAACGGCGGTTGAAGACCTTGACGTCAATAATGGTGCCTTCCACTCCCGGGGGAACCTTGAGTGACGTGTTTTTTACATCCCTGGCCTTTTCGCCGAAGATGGCCCTCAGGAGCTTTTCTTCGGGGGTAAGCTGGGTTTCGCCCTTGGGGGTAATTTTACCTACCAGGATGTCGTCGGGCTTGACTGCCGCGCCGATGCGGATAATGCCGCTTTCATCCAGGTTACGCAGCATATCTTCGCTGACGTTGGGAATATCGCGGGTGATTTCTTCGGGTCCCAGCTTGGTATCGCGGGCCACCACCTCGAATTCCTCAATGTGGATGGACGTGAAGACGTCTTCCTTCACCGTACGTTCAGAGATGAGGATGGAGTCTTCATAGTTGTAGCCGCACCAGGGCATGAAGGCCACCACCAGGTTCTTGCCGAGGGCCAGTTCGCCATCGTCAATGCCGGGGCCGTCAGCCAGAATCTGGCCTTTTTTAACAATCTGGCCGGGGTGGCAGCTGGGCTTCTGTCCAAAGCAGGAGTTCTGGTTGGACTTGTGGTACTTGAGCAGGTCGTAAGCGCGTACGCCGCCCTGCTTTTTGTACACATCGCCCTCGTAGGCCACCACGATGCGGTCCGCATCCACGTATTCGATCTTGCCGTCAGCCGGAGCAACTATGCATGCACCGGAGTCGCGGGCCACGTCCACTTCCATGCCGGTTCCCACAAGGGGTTTTTCGGACCGGAGCAGGGGCACGGCCTGACGCTGCATGTTGGAACCCATGAGCGCGCGGTTGGCGTCGTCATGCTCCAGGAAGGGGATAAGCGCGGCCGAGATGGAAACCATCTGGCTGGGCGAAATGTCCATAAGGGTCACTTCGTCGCGATGGCGCATTTCCACTTCGCCCTTGACGCGCACGGTGACGAATTCGTCCACAAGGTTGCCCTGCTCGTCCAGCAGTGCGTTGGCCTGCGCCACCACCTGATCCCCTTCGCGGGAGGCGTCGAGGTGGAGCACTTCATCGGTGACCCGGCCTTCACGCACCACATGATAGGGCGTTTCAATGAAGCCGTAGTCATTGACCTTGGCAAAGGTGGTCAGCGAAACGATAAGGCCGATGTTGGGACCTTCGGGCGTTTCAATGGGGCAGATGCGGCCATAGTGCGAGGTATGCACGTCGCGCACCTCAAAACCTGCGCGTTCACGGGTCAGGCCGCCGGGTCCCAGGGCCGAGAGGCGGCGCTTGTGCGTCACTTCGGAAAGGGAGTTGGTCTGGTCCATAAACTGCGACAACTGCGATGTGCCGAAGAATTCCTTCAACACGGCAGCCACAGGCTTGGGGTTGATAAGGTCGTGCGGCATGAGTGTGGAGATTTCCTGCAGGCTCATGCGCTCCTTGATGGCGCGCTCCATACGGACAAGGCCGATACGATACTGGTTTTCCACAAGTTCGCCTACCAGACGCACGCGACGGTTGCCGAGATGGTCGATATCGTCGGCAGGGCCGTGGCTGTCCTTGAGGTGGACCAGCACCTTGATGGCCGTAAGAATGTCGTTGTCCGTCAGGGTGCGCAGATCGGAAGGCTCGTCCAGGCTGAGGCGCTGGTTGAGCTTGTACCGACCCACGGGCGACAGATCGTAGTAGTCGGGATTGCGGAACAGGTTGTCAAAGAAACTGGCCGCAATTTCCGCCGTGGGCGGCGAAGAGGGACGCAGGCGACGGTATATTTCCTCCTGCGCCTTCAGCTGGTCCGGAATGCGGTCCAGCATGAGGGTGTCTCGGATGGAGGAAGAGGTGTCGTTGCCCTTGGTATGCAGCACGCTCACGCGGTTGATGCCCGCATCACGCATGCGGTCCAGCAGCCCGGGAGTGATTTCGTCCGCAGCCTCGGCCAGCAGTTCGCCAGTCTTGGGATCCGCCACGTCTCCGGCCAGGAACATGCCGTCCAGGGTATCGGGGCGCATTTCGATGGCTTCGATGCCCGCCTCGCAGATAAGACGCCAGCTGCGTTTGGTAATGGGCTTGCCGGCCTTGACGATGACATTGCCTTCGCTGTCGACGATGTCGGCATAGGCGTTGTCCTTGCGGTACAGTTCCTTGCGCACTTCCCAGAAAATGGTGTTGCGTTCTTCCAGACGGTAGGTTTCCTGCGTATAGAAGTAGTCAAGGATCTGTTCCTTGCTCATGCCCATCGCCTTGAACAGGATGGTGGCGGGCATTTTGCGGCGGCGGTCGATGCGGACGTAGAGAATGTCCTTGTGGTCAAAGTCGAAGTCCAGCCAGGAGCCGCGCATGGGGATGACCCGGCACGAATAGAGCACCTTGCGGCTGGTATGCGTCTTGCCGCCGTCGTGCTCGAAAATGATGCCGGGCGAACGCTGCAACTGGTTGACGATGACGCGTTCAGTGCCGTTTATGATAAAGGTGCCCTTTTCGGTCATGAGGGGCAGGGTACCGAAATAGATATCCTGCTCCTTGATGTCGCGAATAGTCCGGTTGCCCGAAGCTTCGTCGGCATCATACACCACAAGGCGCACTTTAATGCGCATGGGGGCTTCGTACGTCAGGCCTTTTGAAATACATTCGGCCTGGTCGTATTTTGGCTCGCCTATTTCATAGCTGACAAATTCCAGACTGGCGGTTTTGTTAAAGTCTTCAATAGGAAAGACCGTATGAAAAACGCCCTCAAGTCCTTCGTCAGGGCGGCGTTCGGCTTCCGGAACACCTTCCTGAAGAAACTTTTCATATGAGTCTATCTGCAGATTTAGCAGATGGGGGATAGGGAGGGAGATCTTGATCTTGCCGAACTGTTTGGTGAGCTGGCCCATGGGTACCTCAAGATAGGTAGCGGTTGCGCCCCGGCGGAGCGACAAAGAAGTATCTGCCGAAGCCGGCGGGCAAAAAACTTGCTGTCACTGCACCCTGAAAGCGTAAGACACGGCGGGAGGCAATTGCTTACTGTGCGGGGTAAGGCGAAAAAAACCCATCCCTGTCTGGGTAAACAGGGCTTGGGCTCGGGTATCTACCTTAAAAATATGTACTTATACAGTAAGTTATATTAAACAGAAAAAGGCCTCCTGTGCCGTTCATGAAAGAGGATACATAATAAGAAATTTAAGTTTTGGCAAGCTTTTTCTGAGGTAAATTTCTCGCTTGCCAAATATAAACAAAAAATACGCCGTTGGCAAAAAGAAAATACGCCTGCAAAAACAGAACATCAGCAGAATAAAAACTGCGCCAGATAATAAAAAAGCGGGGCCAGAAGGCCCCGCCATAAAGCGCGTAATAAACGTGCTTACTTCACTTCGACAACAGCGCCGGCTTCGGTCAGCTGCTTCTTGGCGTCTTCGGCTTCTTCCTTGGACACGGCTTCCTTCAGGGTGGAGGGGCAGCCGTCGACCTTTTCCTTGGCTTCCTTGAGGCCAAGGCTGGTCAGAGCGCGCACAACCTTGATGACGCCGATCTTGTTGGCGCCGGCTTCCTTCAGGATAACGTCGAACTCGGTCTTTTCTTCAGCGGCATCAGCAGCGCCACCAGCGGCCGGAGCGGCCACCATCATGGCTGCGGCGGGAGCAGCAGCAGACACGCCAAACTTTTCTTCCAGTTCCTTGATGAACTCGGAGAGTTCAAGAACGGTCATATTGGAGATAAATTCAACAACTTCTTCTTTGGTAACGGCCATGATAGTCTCCTGATCTTTGGCTTAAAGTCGGATGATTGCGGTGATGCACAACTAGGCGGCATTGGACTTCTGCTCTTCGATACCCTTGAGGGCATAGAGCAGGCCACGCAGCACGTTGGCAAACAGCGACACAAAATTGGTGGGCACGGCGTTCATTGTACCGAGCAGATGGCCGAGAAGCTGTTCCCTGCCGGGCAGCTTGGCCAGAGCGTCAATCTGGGCGACTTCAAGAGCCTTGCCGTCCAGGCTGGCGCAGCGCAATTCAAAAAGCTTGCTCTGCTTAGCAAAATCACTCAACGCCTTGGCCACCGCCACAGGGTCATCGAACCCAAAGGCCACGCCGATGTTTTCGCGGAATTTGTCCTTGATAACGTCGTGCGTGCCGTCGGTCAGAGCTATACGCGCCAGCGTGTTTTTAACGACGAGATACTCGCCGCCAGCCTTGCGAAGGCTACCACGCAGGTTCGTCAGCTCTTCCACCGTCATACCCTTGAAGTCCGTCAGCACAGCAAAAGAAGCCTTGTCGGCCTTGGCCTTGATGGCTTCAATAACTGCGGCTTTTTCAGACCTTTTCACGTGATACCTCTCACGTTCGGGGTTGCCAGGTGGAATGCCGAGCCAAAGTAGAAGCGTCTGGGCAGGGCGATTAAGGGCTATGCCCGCCTGCCGTCTTCGACTCGTATTCCTGTTCCTTAGACATTTTGATGGCGGCCTGGTTACAGGCCGCCATCAAACTTGAGAGTTACCCCTCAAGAAATTTTTTAACCTGAGTCATGTCCACTTTGAAACCGGGCCCCATAGTGGTGGAAATCGCCATGGAGATCAGATAGGTGCCTTTGGCCGAAGAAGGCTTGAGGCGGTTCACGGTATCAAGCAGGGCCTTGAGGTTGCCGAGGATTTTTTCGGGACCAAAAGAAGCCTTGCCCAGAGGGGCATGCAGCACACCGGCCTTGTCTACCTTGAAGTCAACGCGACCAGCCTTGAGTTCGCTCACGGCCTTGGCCACGTCAAAGGTGACGGAGCCGGTCTTGGCGTTAGGCATGAGGCCACGGGGGCCAAGCAGGCGGCCGATCTGGCCCACAAGGGCCATAACGTCGGGAGTGGCCACGGCAGCGTCAAAGTTGAGGTTGCCGGCCTTGACTTCGGCCACCAGATCTTCAGCGCCCACGATATCCGCACCGGCTTCGCGGGCTTCAGCCTGCTTTTCGCCCTTACAGAAAACGGCCACGCGCACGGTCTTGCCAAGCCCGTTGGGCAGGGTGACGGCGCCGCGCACCATCTGGTCGGAATATTTGGGGTCAACACCAAGACGGATGGCCACGTCTACGGTTTCATCAAATTTGGCAAAGGCCGCGCCCAGCGACTTGCCAACAGCGTCTTCAACGCTGAAGCGCTCCTGAAGGTCTGTACCTTCGAGGGCGTTGCGAAATTTTTTGCCATGTTTGGGCATGAGATAATCCTTGTCGTTTTGCATCTCCTGCCGGTCTTCTGCTTGAGCGAAGGCGGCAGTACAATTGATTTCAACGATGGCGTTGCGGGCGGAATCTGTTTTGAACCGCCGGACTGCGCCCCAAGGCCGATAAAGCTGCAAATTGCATGGGGCCGTAACCCCCGCGATGCGGCGTGGCCTTACTTAACGTCAATGCCCATGCTGCGAGCTGTACCCGCAATGGACTTGATGGCAGATTCCAGGCCGGCGGCGTTGAGGTCGGGCAGCTTGAGCTTCGCGATTTCTTCCACCTGAGCCATGGTCAGGCTGCCAACCTTGTTACGGTTGGGCTCGCCGGAGCCTTTTTCGATCTTGGCGGCCTTCATGATCAGCACCGAGGCCGGAGGCGTCTTGGTGATGAAGGTGAAGGAACGGTCGGCGTAGACCGTGATGACCACAGGAATGATCATGCCTTTCTGGTCCTGGGTACGGGCATTGAACTCTTTGCAGAAGCCCATGATGTTCAGGCCGTGCTGACCCAGGGCGGGACCCACCGGCGGGGAGGGGTTGGCCGCGCCCGCAGGAATCTGCAATTTGATTTTGGCAACTTCTTTTTTGGCCATTTGCTTTGTCCTTCATCAATGCTCGCGCAGATCGGCCGTGGCCGCCGCGCGGGGGCAAGTCATTAAGCAAGGTTAGGTGGCACTTTGTCCGGCGTGCTGCTCAAGGGTGCTGCAACGCGCCGTGCGGGCTGGGAATATGTCCCTTCCGCAAAAACCCTTCGGAAACGAAGGGTTCTAGCCTTTGGAAACCTGCGCAAAGTCCAGTTCCACCGGCGTTTGACGCCCGAAAATGGAAACGGAGACGCGCAGCTTCCCCTTGTCGTAGTTAACGTCTTCCACCACGCCGTTAAAGCCTCCAAAAGGCCCTTCAATAACGCGCACCTCGTCACCCCTGTCAAAGTTGAACTTGGGTCTCGGGGTTTCCTGGCGTGTTTCCATCAGTGACAGAATGCGTTCCGCCTCTCCATCACGCATGGGGGTGGGACGGTTTTTACCGCCCACAAAACCTGTAACCTTGGGTATGGACTGCACCAGATGCCAGGACAGGTCGGTCATGACCATGCGCACCATCACATAACCGGGGTAGAACTTGCGCGTAGAAGTGCGCTGCTGTCCGCCCTTGGTAGGTTCGATGACCTTTTCGGTAGGAACCACCACTTCTTCAATCAGGCCTTGTTCCTGCCCGGTGCGGCGCAACTCGTTAATGGTTTTCTGCACACGCTGCTCGAAGCCCGAGTACGTGTGCACAATGTACCAGCGAGCTTTTTTCGACAGCTCGGAAGTTTCGTCGATAACAGGATCTTTCATATCGGCCTTCAGGACAGTATGGTCTTGATCAGGGATGACAGACCAAGGTCAACCAACCCCAAAATGACGGCCATCACGGCTACAAAGCCCAACACAGCCAAAGTGGCTTTACGTGTTTCTTTTACCGTGGGCCACGTCACTTTGCGCAATTCGGCCTTTGCGTCTTCGACGTAGCGCGCGAAGCGCACGAAGACGTTGGGGGCTTTATCGGCCTTGAGGTCGGCAGCTTGAGCTTGTTTTTTTGCCATGATGTTGTCCGGAGATAAAAAATGGCAGGGCAGGAGGGATTCGAACCCCCAACTTGCGGTTTTGGAGACCGCCGCTCTAGCCGTTAGAGCTACTGCCCTGCGTGCCGTCCGGGGGGCTTAACGCCCCCCGGCGGAATTATGTTACCTGGTTTCGCGATGCACCGTGTGCTTCTTGTCCCAGGGGCAATACTTTTTCATTTCCAGCCGACCGGTAGTATTTTTCTTGTTCTTCCGGGTGCTGTAGTTGCGGCGTTTGCACTCAGTGCAAGCCAGAAGTATGTTGACTCTCATAAAACTACTCGTTGATTTCGGTCACCACGCCCGAGCCAACGGTGCGGCCACCTTCACGGATGGCGAAGCGCAGGCCGGCTTCCATGGCGATGGGAGCGATGAGTTCAACAATAAACTGCGAGTTGTCGCCAGGCATAACCATTTCCACACCTTCGGGCAGGCTGATGACGCCGGTGATGTCCGTGGTACGGAAGTAGAACTGGGGACGGTATCCGGTGAAGAACGGGGTATGGCGGCCGCCTTCTTCCTTGGAGAGCACGTACACTTCAGCCTTGAACTTCTTGTGGGGCGTGATGCTCTTGGGCGCGGCAAGAACCTGACCGCGTTCCACATCGTCACGCTTGGTGCCGCGCAGCAGGGCGCCGATGTTGTCGCCGGCTTCGCCCTGGTCGAGCAGCTTGCGGAACATTTCAACGCCGGTGCAGGTGGTCTTGACGGTGGGCTTGATGCCCACGATTTCCACTTCTTCGCCGACCTTGATGACGCCGCGTTCCACACGACCGGTCACAACGGTGCCGCGGCCGGAGATGGAGAACACGTCTTCAATGGGCATCAGGAAGGGCTTGTCAATGTCACGCACAGGCTCGGGAATGAAGGAGTCGCAAGCATCCAGAAGGTCAAGAATGCACTTGGCTTCAGCGGAGTTGGGATCATCGGATTCCAGGGCCTTGAGTGCGGAGCCGCGGATCACGGGCACGTCGTCGCCGGGGAAGTCGTAGGAAGAAAGCAGTTCGCGCACTTCCAGCTCCACCAGTTCGAGCAGCTCTTCGTCGTCCACGAGGTCGCACTTGTTCAGGAACACCACCAGCTGGGGCACACCGACCTGACGGGCGAGCAGGATGTGCTCACGGGTCTGGGGCATGGGGCCGTCAGTGGCAGCCACCACCAGGATGCCGCCGTCCATCTGGGCAGCGCCGGTGATCATGTTCTTGATGTAGTCGGCGTGACCGGGGCAGTCCACGTGAGCGTAGTGACGCTTGTCGGTCTCGTACTCAACGTGCGAGGTGGCAATGGTGATGCCGCGTTCCTTTTCTTCGGGGGCCTTGTCGATTTCGTCATACGAAATGAACTTGCCGCCGCTTTTCAGGTTGGCCACTTTGGTGATGGCCGCGGTCAACGTGGTTTTGCCATGGTCAATGTGGCCGATGGTGCCGATGTTTACATGGGGCTTTTTGCGTTCAAATTTTTCCTTGCCCATTGTACGTCTCCCTGGAGAAAATAATGTTTGCGTTTTACCTGCGTTACAAAAAAGTGCTTCAAGCCTTGCGTGTGTAACGCCTGCTCCTCGCGTAACGGCTGCGGCAGTGGGAAAAAAACCGTTGGGCGGCCCGCTGTCCGCATTCAGTCCCTGGACACCAGGGAACGTGCATTGGCGGACGGGTTGACTGAGGGGGAGGAATTCAGCAGGAATGGAGCGGGAAACGGGATTCGAACCCGCAACCCTCAGCTTGGAAGGCTGATGCTCTAGCCGTTGAGCTATTCCCGCACGCTACCGTAGTTCCCCGACAGGTACCCTGTCTCCTACAGCCAAGGCAGTTTTTTGTAACCAGCCACCAACCGTCCAAAAATGGAAGACGGAAAAGTGGTGGTGGAGGGGGGTGGATTTGAACCACCGAAGTCTTACGACGACAGATTTACAGTCTGTTCCCTTTGGCCACTCGGGAACCCCTCCACTCTTGCCGCAAAGGTCGGGCAAGTGTCCGTCCTTTGTTCAGCGTAATATGGAGCTGGCGATGGGACTCGAACCCGCAACCTGCTGATTACAAATCAGCTGCTCTGCCAGTTGAGCTACGCCAGCGGCAAGAGTGCTATTTAGCCACTTCCGTTCCGCTTGGCAAGTAAAAAATGCATTTTTATGCAATTTTTTTAAAAATTCCGCTTATTCGCCGTTTTTTCAGGCTTGCGGACAACCTCTGCCTCGAAGAAAAACAGGATTCTTAAGGATCAGGGGCGGAAGCCGTTTTTTTGGCCGTCGGAAACCGCCGTTAGCCCTGCGCCCGAAACGCCACAGTACAGCGTTCAAGCCCGGCCATATCCCTGTGGGTGACCGGGGCCTCGAACAGGTCATGCTCACGTAACAGGCGGCGTGTTGCCGCGCCCTGTGCCGCCCCGTGCTCCAGCAGCAGCACGCCACCGGGGACAAGCGCCCATGCAGCGGCCTGTATGGCGGCTGCGAGGTGGGCGAGTCCCTGTCGTGGTGAGAAAAGAGCGCTGTGCGGCTCGTGCTCCAGCACTTCTCCCATTACCATGCTTCGCTCGGATTCGGCAATATAGGGCGGATTGCTTACCAGCATGGTGTATGCGCCCCGCGCCAGAGGCGGCCGGGTCATATCCCCGGGCAGGCACCATACGCGGTTTTGTGCGCCGAGACTCGCGGCATTGTGCCGGGCTGTCTGCACGGCCTCCGGGCTGATGTCCACCAGTACGCCCTGCCAATGCGGCAGCTCCAGGGCCAATGTAATGCCGATGCAGCCCGAACCGCAGCCCAGGTCAGCAAAACAGGGACCACAACCGGCAGGCGTGCCTTCTGTCTTGGCGTGACGCAAACCTTGCCTGTCCGCAGCGTCAATGATTTTTCGCGCCGCCTCAATGGCTTTATCCACAAGCAGTTCGGTTTCAGGCCGCGGGATGAGTGTGTGGGGCGTGACGGCAAAATCGCGCCCATAAAATTCTTTGCTGCCCGTGATATGGGCCAGCGGTTCTCCGGCGGCGCGGCGGGCCAGCAGGGTGTTCAGTGTCTGGATTTCGTGGGCGCTCAACTGTCGCCCGGCGTACATGACGCAGCCAAGGCGGTCAAGCTGCAGCACTTTTTCCACCAGTACCTGCGCGCAAAGGCGGGGGCTGTCTACCCCCGCCTTTTGCAATGTTTGCGCAGCTTCAATCAGATATTGACGCAGACGCACCGTTTTCAGGCTCCGGCTTCTGCGGTGGGCCGTTCGTCCCCGGTTTTGTCCTTCCGGCGTCGTGCCGGGGCCGCAGGCTTGGCCGGGCGGGCAGCCACCACATCCTTTTTCCCGGCGGCCGCCTTGCTTTTGCCACCTTTATCGCCAGCCTGCCCTGCGCCAGATGCGCCGCCCTTACCGCTTTTACCTTCAAAAACCAGGGGCAGCAGTTCATCGTAATGGTGTACAGGGTGTACGGTGATACGTTTGAGCAGTTCCTTGGGCACGTCTTCAAGGTCCTTGGTATTTTGCCACGGAATGACAACATGTTTCAGTCCGCGCGCCACACCGGCCAGGATTTTTTCCTTGATGCCGCCCACGGGCAGCACCCGGCCCTGAAGGGTAATTTCGCCGGTCATGCACAGGTCAGCGCGTACGCGGTGGCCGTTGAGGGCCGAAATCAGGGCTGTGGTGAGCGTTACGCCTGCAGAAGGGCCATCCTTGGGCGTGGCCCCTGCGGGCACGTGCACATGGATGTCGTATTCCGACACGAAGGACGGATCCACTCCCAGTTCTTCAGCGCGACTGCGTATGTAGCTCAGGGCGGCCTGGGCGCTTTCTTTCATGACATCGCCCAGTTGACCTGTAAGGGTGAGGCCGCCCTTGCCCTTCATCACCGTGGCTTCCACAGTGAGAACTTCCCCGCCGGCCGGGGTCCAGGCCAGGCCCAGAGCCATGCCGGGCATGAGTTTCTTTTCTTTTTCGTCTTCAATAAAGCGGGGTGCGCCCAGCAGCTTTTCCACATCTGCGGTGCTGACCCTGAAAGGCCCCTTTTTGCCTTCAGCCTTGCGGCGGGCCAGTTTGCGGCATATGGAGGACAACTCGCGCTCCAGGTTGCGCAGGCCCGCTTCGCGCGTGTACTCACGTATGACTTTTTCCAGGGCCGCATCGTCCAGCGTTACATCCTTTTCCTGCAGGCCGTTTTCCTTGATCTTTTTAGGCAAAAGATGCTTGCGGGCGATCTCGGCCTTTTCCTGCATGGTGTAGCCGGGCAGGGTGATGACCTCCATGCGGTCGCGCAGGGGGGCCGGGATGGTTTCCAGATGGTTGGCCGTACACAGGAACATGACCTTGGAAAGATCAAAGGGCACGTTCAGGTAATGGTCGCTGAAAGTGTGGTTCTGTTCCGGGTCCAGCACTTCCAGCAGGGCGGATGAGGGGTCGCCCCTGAAGTCCGCGCCGAGCTTGTCCACTTCGTCCAGCACAATGACGGGGTTGCGTGTCCCCGCCTGCTTGAGGCTCTGGATGATGCGGCCGGGCATGGCGCCGATATAGGTGCGCCTGTGCCCGCGTATTTCGGCCTCGTCGTGCATGCCGCCCAGGGACAGACGCTGGAACTTGCGACCCAGCGCGCGGGCGACGGAGCGTCCGAGGGACGTTTTGCCCACGCCGGGAGGACCCGCAAAGCAGAGGATCGGCCCTTTGGATTGCGGATTGAGCTTGCGCACACTCAGGAATTCGAGAATGCGGTCCTTGATTTTTTCCAGACCACAGTGGTCTTCATCCAGGATCTGCTTGGCGTGGGCTATGTCCAGCCTGTCGCGCGAGAGTTTTTTCCAGGGCAGTTCCGCCAGCCAGTCCAGATAGGTACGCACCACGTTGGCCTCGGAAGAGTCCGCGTGCATGCCGGCCAGACGGCGCAATTGCTTGTCGGCCTCCTTGCGCACGTCCTTGGGCATGCCGGCCTTGTCCAGGGCGGCCCGCAGGCTTTCCAGCTCTTCTTCTCCCTCATCGTCCTTGTCGCCAAGTTCGCTGCGGATGGCCTTGAGCTGTTCGCGCAAAAAGTAGTCTTTTTGCGCTTTGTCCATGCCTTCGCGTGCCGAGCTCTGAATGCGGGCCTGCACTGTGGCTACCTCAACCTCGCGCTGCAACTGGGTGTTGACCAGCATGAGGCGGTCCAGCGGGTCTTCCGTTTCAAGAATCTGCTGCGCGTCGGCCGTCTTCATGCGCATGTTGGCGGCGATGAGGTCGGCCAGACGGCCGGGATCATCCACGCCTTGCAGCACTGCCAGCACGTCCGGTGAAGAAAGCCCGCGCAGGGACAGCACTTTTTCGCTCTGCTCGCGCACGGAGCGCAGCAGGGCCTCAACAGTGGCGTCTACCTTGGGGGTGGCTTCGGGCAGGGTTTCAATGTGGGCCTCAAGGAAAGGCTCCACCTGGCTGAATTCACGCACACGGGCACGGCTGACGCCCTGCACCAGGATTTTTACCCGCGAGTCGGGCATCTTGAGCATGCGCATGACCTGCACCACGGTACCCACCTGATAGATATCTTCGGGGCCGGGGTCTTCGGTGGCTTCTTCTTTTTGTGCGCAGACAAGCAGATGCCGACCGCTCTTGAGGGCCGCCTCAACGGCCTGAACGGATTTTTCGCGTCCGATAAAGAGCGGCAGGATCATGTAATTGAAAATAACCACATCGCGCACGGGCAGGATGGGCAGAGTATCGGGAATGCTCTGCATGGCGGCGGCGAGGCCGCCCTCGCTTTCGGCCAGGTCGTGCCCGGGATTTTCCACCGCGCGCGGATCTTCGTTTTCGATGCCAGGCCCGGTGTCGGAATCAGGCCCGCTCATGTGCAACAAATAGTTCTTGTCGTTGTAATCGGCCATATATTCTCCCTGACTGCCTATATGGTCTGCATCTGTGTGATGCTGTAGCAGTCTCCCTCTGTAACAATAACGTGATCAAGAAAACGCAGGCCCAGTTGCGGCGCAAGCCTTTGCAGTTCTGCGGTAAAGGTCTTGTCCGCCTCCGAAGGGGCAGGATTGCCGCCGGGGTGGTTGTGCACCACGATAATGCCGCTGGCCTTGCGCAACAGCGCCGCTTCAAACACGTCTCTTGGCTGTACGGGAACCTCGGCCACGCCGCCCTGGCGCAAGCGTTCCCAGGCCGTAAGCCTGTTGCGCTGGTCTACCAGAGCCAGCCAGCATTCCTCATGGGGGCAGCCGGCCAGTCGGCTTTGGGCCATACGGGCCACCGCCTGTGGGGTGGCAAGAACCTCGCGCTTGCGCACGGCCGAGTCCGTATAGCGGCTATAGGTTTCGCGCAGAGCCGTGAAAAAGGTCATGAGTCCCGGTCCAAAGCCGGGTACGGCCAGAAGTTCATCAGGTCTCGCGTCCATAACGCCCCGGATGCCGCCAAAACGGCGCAGCAGTTCCTTGGCCAGGGGTTTGGTGTCCTTGCGTGTGAGACTGTACCCCAAGAGCAGCTCCAGAACCTCATAATCCGCCATTCCGGCGGGATCGCGCTCAAAGCGCTCACGCAGTCTGGCCCGGTGGCCTGTGTGCGATGGTATGGAACCTGACGTTGTTGTCATAAGGTAAGCAGTCTTGAAGGTTATGCAAGAGGGCAGGGGAATGGCTACAGGGAAATTATCGTTTCAGAGGGCAAAAAACAAGGCGTAAGGCCCGCCCGGGAGGCGCTCACGCGCGGCCTTGCACCTGGGCAAAAAGGGCCGTCATGCGGGCGGCCAGAAAGTCCAGGCTCTGGTCCGGGCTGCGGCGTCCGCTTTTGACCTGAAGTTCGGCGTCTACTATCAGGGACATACCCTGGGCGATGGCCGCCGGGCCAAGCCGCCGGGCAAGCTGCTTTTTGGCAGAGGCGTCCTGCGGTCGCATGCGCGGGTTTTCTCCGGCCTGGCACTGCCACAGGAGGCGCATTTCGCGGGCCAGCAGGGCCAGCAGGGAAAAGAGCAGGCTGTCGCCGTCCTTGTTGCGCGCAAGTTCTTTCCATACGGCGGCCAGGTTGCCCGCCTGCATGTGCCGGATGCAGGCAAAAACATCGCATTCCGGACTCCAGGAGGCAGTGGAAGTCATGGCCAGACTGACGGTGCCGTCGTCTTTCTGCTCCTGTGCACTGTCTGCCATGGCGCGGCACAGCAGAATCAGCTTGTCCAGTTCATTTTCTATGGCCAGAGCATCAGGCGGCACGGAGGCGCAAAACTGTTCGAGAGCGTCAGGGGCAAAGCGCAAGCCCAGCGCCTGACAGCGTTGCAGCACATATTTTCGCACCGTGCGCTCGCCAAGCCCCTCCTGCCGCCATATCCAGCCTTTTTTATCGGCAAAGGCCATGCAGGGAAGTTTGCCCAGGTGGGCGGGGATTTTGGGCTGGCCGCGCTCCCAGTTGACTTCAAGGCAAAAAAAGGGCCAGCACTGGTCAGATGGCCGGGCCAGGGCGTGGGAAATTTTTTTCCACACAGCGGCGGGCCACAGGTTGGCCTGACGCACCACCAGAGCGCGGGGCGCGCCGAAAAGGCCCTGCAGGGTAAGGTGCTCCCAGAATCCCTGGGGAGGTTCTTCATCGCCCCAGTATACATGGCGTTCCCACTGTGCCGGAGCGTTTTGCGGCAGCAGGCCGCCGTCGGCAGCCGGAGGGTATGCCGACAGCTGCCGGGCGAGATGGTCGCGCAACAGTTGCCCGTCAGGGCAGACAAGGAGGGAAAAACCGGGGCGGGTAGTGCTCATAACCCTATCATAGCGGTAAAAGTTTTTGTGGGGAAGAGTTATGGGGAAGGGAAGCCTTTACGACGCTTCCCTTCCCCATAACATATTCTCGGTCAATTACCGGGCACAGCCGGGCATGGAGTCTTTCGCATGGTAACGGTGCGCTTCGTCCCCAATAAGGAGTTTCCTGCGCGTTGTCATTCTGTCGAAAAACGTAATTTTCGGCAGAATCACGCCGTGTTACGGTGTGCTGGACTCTCGTGCCGTGTTAGTACATGCAAACTTTTTCACCGGTACAATGCGCTAATTGGCCACGATGTTGACCAGCTTGCCCGGAACTACCACCACCTTGCGGACAGTCAGCCCGGCTGTGTGACGCTGCACCGAGCTGTCTGCAAGGGCGGCTTCTTCCATGGCGGCCTTGTCGGCCCCGGCGGGGATGTCCACCGTGCCGCGTAGTTTGCCGTTGACCTGAAGGGCCACAGTCACTGTATCCTGCGCCGTGGCCTCCTTGTCCCACTGGGGCCAGGGCTCGTCAGACAGGGATGCGTCATGCCCCAGGCGGTTCCACAGTTCTTCACAGACATGCGGGATTATGGGTGAAAGCAACGTAAGCACCGTGCCCATAGCTGAAGAGAATACCCGTCTGTCGCCTTCGGTCGATCCCATTTTTTCGCGTGAAATGTACATGGTGTTGACCAGTTCCATCACAGCGGCAATGGCTGTGTTGAACTGGAAGCGGTCTCCCATGTCTTCTCCGGCTTTTTTAACAGTCAGGTGTTCACGGCGGCGCAGATCGCGGGCTTCAGGGCTTTGGGCGTCCTGGGCAGTCGAGGCGCAGGCCTTGAGGGGCAGCAGGCGTGCCTGTTCTTCCACAAAAAGCCGCCATACGCGGTTGATGAAGCGCGAAGCCCCCTCAATGCCCGAATCGGACCAGTCGAAATCCCTTTCGGCAGGGGCGGCAAACAGGCAGAAAAGCCGCACAGTGTCTGCACCGTATTTTTTGATCATTTCTGTGGGGTCAACCACGTTGCCCTTGGATTTTGACATCTTGCCGCCGTCTTTGAGCACCATGCCCTGCGTGAGCAGGTTGTTGAAAGGCTCGGAAAGTTCGGGTGGGAAGAAACCCATGTCGCGCAGTACTTTTGTGAAAAAGCGGGAGTAGAGCAGATGCAGAATGGCATGCTCCACACCGCCGATGTACTGATCCACAGGCAGCCAGTACTTCACCGCGTCCATATCAAAAGGCGTTTCAGTGTCGCGGGCGCTGGCAAAGCGCGCGAAGTACCATGAGGACTCCACAAACGTGTCCATTGTATCTGTTTCGCGCCGGGCCGGACCGCCGCATTGGGGGCAGATGCACTGCGCGAAGGACGGCGTATCGGCCAGGGGGGACCGGCCATCGCTGCGGGTTTTTACATCCAGCGGCAGCAGTACGGGCAGGTTTTCTTCCTTTTCCGGCACAGCCCCGCACTTGTCGCAATAAATTACCGGGATAGGAGCGCCCCAGTAGCGCTGGCGCGAGATGTTCCAGTCACGCAGGCGGAACTGGGTGGTAGCTTTGCCCTTGCCGTTTTTTTCAAGGCTCTGGGCCACGGCTTTTTTGCCGTCTTCGTTGAGCATGCCGTCAAACTGGCCGGAATTGACCATGACGCCTTCACCGGTATAGGCCTCGGGCATGGTTTCGGGCGTGAGTTCCTGCCCTTCGGGGCAGATGACCACCTGTACGGGCAGGCTGTATTTGTGGGCAAACTCAAAGTCGCGCTGGTCGTGAGCGGGAACGCCCATAACCGCGCCCGTGCCGTAGTCGGCCAGGACAAAGTTGCCGAGCCACAGGGGAACACGCTGGCCCGTAAAGGGATGAAGCGCGTAAGCACCGGTGAAGATACCTTCTTTTTCCAGCAGGTCGGACTGGCGGTCCAGACGGTCCATGTTGCGGATGCGCTCTACAAAAGCCCGGACTTCATCGGCTTTTTCGTAGCCTTCAATCAGGTGCTCAACCAGGGAGTGCTCGGGGGCCAGCGTCATGAAGGTTACGCCGAAGACCGTGTCGGGCCTGGTGGTAAAGACGTCAATGCCCTTTACGCCTTCCACGTTTTTTTCCAGGCCAAAGGTAATGGCCGCGCCGGTGGATTTACCTATCCAGTTGCGCTGCATGGCGATGACGCGTTCAGGCCAGCCGCCTTCAAGCGTGCCAAGATCACGAAGCAGTTCATCGCCGTAGGCCGTGATCTTGAGAAACCACTGGGTCAGGTCTTTTTGTACCACGCGGCTGTCGCAACGCCAGCACAGACCGTCGATGACCTGTTCATTTGCCAGCACTGTATGACAGGAAGGGCACCAGTTCTGCGGGGCTTTTTTGCGGTAGACGAGTCCCTTTTTCAGCAGGCGCAGAAAAAACATCTGCTCCCACTGATAATATTCGGGGCGGCAGGTGGCGATTTCACGCGACCAGTCATAGGAATAGCCCAGCCGTTTCAATTGGGCGCGCATGGTGCGGATATTGGCATAGGTCCATTCCGCGGGATGGGTGTTGTTTTTGATGGCGGCGTTTTCCGCAGGCAGGCCAAAGGCGTCCCACCCCATAGGATGCAGCACGTTATAACCCTGCATGCGTTTGTTGCGCGCGACCACATCGCCGATGGAGTAGTTGCGCACATGGCCCATATGTATGTTGCCCGAAGGGTAGGGGAACATTTCGAGCACATAGTATTTGGGCTTGTTGCTTTCATGGCTGCAGGCAAAGGCGTTTTCTGCCTGCCAGCGGGCCTGCCATTTTTCTTCAATTGCTTGCGGATTGTAACGTTCTTGCGTCATGGGGCATACCGGTTCAGATAGATGTATTGGAGGGTGCGGCGCAGCGTTGCAGCTCGCCGTTTTCCAGAGCCTTGGCCACAGCGTCGAGAATGCCGTTGATGAAGTTCTTGGCATTGCCTTCACCAAACTGGCGACTCAGCTCCAGGGCTTCATTGATGGCCACTTTGGGCGGTACATCAGCACGAAAAACAAGCTCATACGCAGCCAGCCGCAGCAGGGTCAGTTCAACCCGGCCCATACGGTCCACGCGCCAGTTGTGCGAAAAACGGCTGATAGTCTCGTCCAGAGCAGAGCTGTTGCTCCATACTCCTTCCACAAGCTCCCAGGAAAAGCCGCAGGCTTCCACAGGAACACCGCTTTCCTCACTGCGCGCCAGATTGTCAGGCGACATGCGAAAACTGCGGCGCAACTCTTCAAGAGAGCGGGCCGGCGTGAAGGAGAGACCGTACAGAACCTGAAAAGCCAGTTCACGCTCACCGCGCCTGGTGGCATTTTTGCCTTTGGCCATGGGTTACAACTGCTCCATAACGCGGATGGTTTCCAGCATGGCAGCCGCAGCTTCCACACCCTTGTTACCTGCCTTGGAACCGGCACGCTCAATGGCTTGCTCGATATTGTCGCAGGTCAGCAGGCCAAAGCCAACAGGCATGCTGTGTTGCAGCATGGCCTGGGCAATGCCCTTGCTGGCCTCGGCGCATACGTAATCAAAATGGGGAGTTCCACCACGGATGACAGCGCCCAGAGCCAGGATGCCGTCATACTTGCCGGACGCGGCCAGCTTCTGGCAGGCCAGGGGCATCTCGAAAGCGCCGGGAATGCGCACCATGGTCACGTTTTCCATGTCCAGACCGTGACGCTCCAGATAGTCCAGCGCGCCGCCCACCAGGCGGTCTACAATAAAGTCGTTAAAGCGGGTGGCCACAACGGCCACCTTGAGGCCCTTGGCGTCCAACTGGCCCGCAATGGTTTTCACAGTGCTCATGGCGACTCCTCGGCGCAACGATGCGCCCTGTTCCTTCGTGATATATGGGTTATAAAAATGTCATGCAAACGCGGCTGTGTCTGCGCCTGGCGAACTTCACCCGCAAGGGGCGTTTTCTGCGCATGACGCAAAAGTATGGCATGACGCTTCCGCGCGGCACGATGCCGCGCACGGTCATTGCCATATGGAAGGTCTATAGAAAACCTTGCCGCAACAGAAAATCCTTGCTCAGCCCCGATACTTCAGGGTCTGTCTTGTCGCTGTTTGTACTGTTTCCGGCCCAGGGACCCAGCAGGCGGCGGACGTATTTTCCGATGAGGTCGGTTTCCATATTGACCGTCACGCCCGGACGCCAGTGCAGCATGGTGGTGCGCTTCTGTGTATCGGGGATGATGTTGACCTCAAGAAAATCCGGGCCGCAATCATTGACCGTAAGACTTATGCCGTCAAGAGACACGGACCCCTTGGGGATAACCTCCGCCCCGAATTCGGCGGGAAAGACAAGGCGGCAGCAAAGGGACTGTCCGGTCCGGCGTACTTCGCGCACGGTGGCAAGGCAGTCCACGTGACCGCTCACCAGATGCCCTCCCAGACGGTCGCCCATGGCCAGCGCCCTTTCCAGGTTGACCAGATGCCCGACTTGCAGGCCGCCCAGAGTTGTGCGCGTGAGCGTCTCGGCCGAGGCATAGGCTGTGAAGGTGTCGGCCCCGTGTTCTTCCACTGACAGGCAGGCTCCGTTGACGGCAATGGATTCGCCATCAATGATGTTGGGCAAGGTAAACAGGGGGCGCAGACATATACGGCATTCCGTGCCGCTTTTACGCATGGAGCGCACCTCGCCCTGTCCCTGTATGATACCGGTAAACATGATTTCCTACTTTTCTTCCACGGCTTGCAGCGGGCGCAGCTCAATATGGATGTCGCCCCCGCTGATGTGGCTGCCTGTCACGCGCATGCGCAGGGCTTCGTCCAGGCTGAGGGGGGCACGGCCGGAAAAAAGCGGTTGCGCGTCCGCGTCTCCCAGAATCATCGGGGCCATATGCAGGCGGAATTCGTCCACAACGCCAGCCTCAAGAAGGCTGAGGGCCAGATGCCCGCCGCCTTCGCACAGCAGATAGGGGCAATCCAGCTCTTCACGCATTGTGCGCAGCATATGGGTCAGGTCCGGCCCGCCGCGCAGGCTCGGCCCCAGTGAAAGAACGCGCACTCCCATGTCGCGCAGGGCCTTGGCTGTGGTGGAGGCCGCCGCAGCAGGCGAGGCCAGAAATACGGTCTGCTGGGGCCGCTCTTTGAGCAGGTAAAAATCGGCATCCGGCTGGGGCAGGCGTGAGGTGAGCACGCAGGCCAGGGGCTGCGGGCCGAGAGGCTCGCCATCATTGATGGGCCGCACGGTAAGCCGCGGATCGTCAGCCCTGAACGTGCCCCCGCCCACAAGTACAGCGCCGCCGCAGCGGCCTATGCCGGCCCTGAGGCGCTGTACTTCCTGCCGGGATTCTTCCGAACTGATCCACTGCGACTCGCCCTTGCGCGTGGCTATACGCCCATCAAGTGTGGCGGCCATTTTAAGAATCACATAGGGGCGCTGTGCCTGCTGCCAGACAAGAAAATCTGCCACAAGGTCACGGCAGGCATCTGCGCAGACGCCCTCAATGACATCCAGGCCGGATTCGCGCAGCCGGCATGCGCCGCCGCAGGCTTCGGGATTGGGGTCGGACAGCCCCACCACGATTTTTTTTATGCCTGCCCGCAGCACGGCATCGGTGCAGGGGGGAGTTTTGCCCTGATGGCAGCACGGTTCAAGCGTGACAACCAGCGTACACTCAGAAGGGTCGACTCCTTGCGCGGCAGCGTCATTAAGGCAGTCCACCTCGGCATGGTCCAGCCCGAAGGCGCGATGCCAGCCCCTGGCGACAATGTGTCCATCGCGCACAAGAACAGCCCCCACCATCGGGTTGGGGCAGGTCTTCCAGCGGCCCTGTTGTGCCAGCGCGATGGCTTCGCGCATAAAGGGGGTGTAATCCAGTTCAGACATGGCTACTCCGGCCGGGGGCTTATGGCGGGTGGGGTAAAGTCCAGCCTTTCCAGTTGAATCCCGGCTTCCTTGAGCATGGTAGTGGCAAGCTCGTCAGGATAGTGCTCGGCGTAATAGATGCGCCTTATACCGCAGTTGATAAGCATTTTGCTGCATTGCACGCAGGGATGGGTGGTGCAGTACAGTTCGGCTCCGCTGATATTTATGCCGTGCACGGCCGCCTGGATGATAACGTTCTGTTCTGCGTGCAGCCCCCGGCAGATTTCATGCCTCTGTCCCGATGGAATGCCCATCTGTTCGCGCAGGCAGCCTACCTCAAGACAGTGGGGAACTCCCGCGGGCGCACCGTTATAGCCGGTGGCGAGAATGCGTTTGTCCTTCACTGCCACAGCCCCCACCCGGCGGCGCGTGCAGGTGGAGCGCCCACTGACAAGGTAGGTGATGTTCATGAAGTACTCGGGCCAGGGCAATCTTTGCATGGGATATCCGTTAAATTTTTCGCTAGTGTACATAGGGGAAGCGTAAAAGCCAAGCCGACGGTTCGGCTTTTCGGCATAAAGGCTGTTTCACCGGAGCCAGGCTCAAGATTTTTTCGGTATCCCGCAGGTTGTGCAGGTGCAAGGTTCAGTGAAGCCTCGTTGCGCAACGGCGGCCCGGAAGCCGAAACCTCCGGGCCGCGATGATCGCGGCAGGCGTCTGCCTGCCGGTACGGCCTGACCTTAAGCAGCCCGCTGAAGTTTCTGACCGGCGGCGGGGATGTTGGCCTGAATGCCGCTCTGGCGTTTTTTGAGCCGGCCACCGGATTCAACCGTCCGGGCCTTGCAGAGCGGATGCTTTACAAGGCCCGGATATTTTTTACCTGTCAACTGAACGCCCGGAGATCTGAAAACCTTTGAAAAGGGCAACCTTGCAAATGTTTTCAGGCAAGGTGGGCGAACAGAGGGAACTGATGTGCGAATTCTTCAACGTTTTTACGAATTTTTTCAAGTTCCGCAGTGTCGTTCCGTTTTTCAAGCGCTGCAATGATAAACTGCCCCACAGTGCGCATGTGCTCCTGCTTCATGCCGCGCGTGGTAAGGGCGGCAGTGCCCAGGCGTATGCCGGACGTAACGAAGGGCGAGCGCGTTTCAAAGGGCACGGTGTTTTTATTGACCGTGATGCCCGCCGTATCCAGGGCAATTTCAGCGTCCTTGCCGGTAATATCCCTGTTGGTCAGGTCAACCAGCATGAGGTGGTTGTCCGTACCGCCGGAGACAAGGTCGTAACCCGCTTCCGTAAGGCATGCGGCCAGGGTTGCGGCGTTATCCAGCACCTGCTGCTGATACACCTTGAAGGCAGGGTGCAGGGCTTCGCCCAGGGCCACGGCCTTGGCGGCAATGACATGCATGAGGGGACCGCCCTGAATGCCGGGGAAAATCTGGCTGTTCAGGGTTTTGCCCATATCTTCCGTGGACAGTATCATGCCGCCGCGCGGACCGCGCAGGGTTTTGTGCGTGGTTGTGGTGGTGATATGGGCATGCGGAACCGGGCTTTGGTGCAGACCTGCAGCCACGAGGCCCGCGATGTGGGCCATGTCCACCACAAGCTTTGCGCCCACTTCATCGGCAATGGCGCGAAAACGGGCAAAATCAATGGCGCGGGGGTAGGCGCTGGCGCCGGCAACAATGACACTGGGCTTGTGTTCGCGGGCTTTTGCGGCCACATCGTCATAGTCGATGCGCCCGGTTTCGCGCTGCACCCCATACGAGATGATCTTGAAAAGACGGCCGGAAAAGTTCACGGGGCTGCCGTGAGTGAGGTGCCCGCCGTGGGAAAGGTCCATGCCAAGAATGGTGTCGCCGGGTTTGAGAACTGCCAGGTAGGCGGCCATGTTGGCCTGTGAGCCGGAGTGGGGCTGCACGTTGACGTATTGTGCGTCAAAAAGCAGCTTGGCTCTTTCCTGCGCCAGGGTTTCCACCATATCCACGTATTCGCAGCCGCCGTAGTAGCGCTTGCCGGGATAGCCTTCGGCGTATTTGTTGGTCAGTACGCTGCCCTGGGCTTCGCGCACCGCCGTGGAAACAATGTTTTCCGAGGCGATAAGCTCAAGCTTGCCCATCTGCCTTTGCGATTCCAGAGCAATGGCCTTTGCGATTTCCGGGTCTTGCAGCAGAATTTCATCCATGAACTTGGCATCCTTAGTGAAATATACTGCCCGCCACAGTGGCGGGCAGTGTGTGTACTGGGCTGGCCCGGCGGAGAGTACAGCGTCCGGCGGCCTGTTACAGGCTTTCGGACGGTGCTGACCAGTCAGGCGGGCCGTGGCGATAGCGGGGCCTTTTTTTCAGAAGGCGCTGATCAGCGGCCTGGTTGTCCGTGATCTGCCCGGATTTCCTGTGCGAACCCCTGTGCGCTGACGCACCTGATTCGCGCATGGTGTCTTGCCGAAAGGGAGCGGATGCCCACCCGCCGGAGCTTTCTGAAAAACAGGGTTGTCCCGTAGCGGCGCGGAGACGCTAACCGTGCGCCGCCGGATGCCTGCCGGAAATACGAACCGTACCGGCAGGCATGGCGGACGGCATGCTATTTATCGTCCCACTTCTTCAGGATCAGGCTGGCATTGGTGCCGCCAAAGCCAAAAGAGTTGCACATGGCATACTCACAGGCGATATTTTGGGATCCGTCAGCCATATAGTCGAGATCGCATTCCGGATCGGGATTTTCAAGGTTGATGGTACCCGGCAGCTTTTCATCATGCAGGGCCAGCGCGGTGAAGACAGATTCTATGCCGCCGGCCGCGCCGAGCAGGTGACCGGTCATGGATTTGGTGGCAGAGATTTTGACCTTCTTGGCGTGGGCGCCGAAAACCAGCTTGATCGCCTTCGTTTCCGTGCTGTCATTGAGCATGGTGGACGTGGCGTGGGCATTGATGTGCCCGATGGCCGACGGGTCTATCCCGGCTTCGCGCAGGGCATTTTGCATGGCGCGGGCCATGCCTTCGCCATTTTCACAGGGGGCGGTCATGTGGTAGGCGTCGCCCGACGCGCCATAGCCGACCAGCTCCGCATATATCCTGGCCCCGCGTTCCTGAGCCGATTCCAGCGTTTCAACAAAGAGCAGCCCGGCCCCTTCGCCGATGACAAAGCCATCGCGTTTGGCGTCGAACGGGCGCGAGGCCTTGGTGGGGTCGTCATTGTACTGGGTGGAGAGCGCCTTGAGCGCCGTAAAGCCGGCCACGCCGAGGGGCGTTACCGTGGCCTCCACACCACCGGTGATGACAGCCTTGACCCGGCCCAGCAGAATTTCGCTGAACGCGGTACCCATGGCATGAATGGCCGAGGCGCAGGCCGTGGTGGTGACAATATTGGGGCCTTTGGCGCCTGTAAAGATGGAAATCTGCCCCGGACCCATGTTTGAAATCAACATGGGAATCATGAAGGGCGATATCCTGTTGGGGCCGGCCTCCAGCAGCTTGGCGTGGTACGTTTCAATAGTGTGCAGGCCGCCAAGGCCGATGCCGAGAATAACGGCGGTGTCATAGGCATTGGCGTCCGTCACTTCATAGCCCGCGTCCCTGAGCAGCATCTGGGCCGAAGCCACGGCAAACTGGGTAAAACGGTCCATGCGCCGCACCTGTTTGGCGGGCATGAAATCTTCGGGCACAAAATTTTTCACTTCTCCCGCGATACGCGAATCGTAGGCGGAAGCGTCAAAAAGCGTGATGGGCGCGATGCCCGACTCGCCTGCGAGCAGTTTTTTCCAGGTGCTCTCAATATCGTTGGCGAGGGGCGTAACGCCGCCAACGCCGGTGATTACTACGCGGGGACGGGTCATGCATGCTCCTTTGGTGCGGGAGGGGGCTTTACCGCCCCCTCGCACGCTGCATATCTGGCGAACAAACCTTGCTATTTCTTTTCTTCGATATAGGCAATGGCGTCCTGAACTTTCAGGATCTTCTGAGCGTCCTCGTCGGCGATTTCGACTTCGAACTCTTCTTCCATGGCCATGATCAGTTCAGTCAGGTCCAGGGAGTCGGCGCCCAGGTCTTCCACGAAGCTGGCTTCGGGTTTGACTTCATCAGCGCTGACGCCCAGCTGGTCTACAATAATTTTTTTAACTTTTTCGGCGACATCAGACATGGTATCCTCCAGGTAATTTTAATATCCATCCAAACCCCGGCTTCAGGGCTGTGCCGGGTGCGTCTTCGGTTGTTCTGCTTACGTGTTTTCACGTTAGCTGCCTGGCCAACAAACATGCCTTGCGTTGTGCAGCCGCGCTTTTGCAAGACAGTGGCTGAAACAGGGTTGCCCTTGCAGGCCCCGGCATTGCTGCCGGTTCCTCACAGGCTGCCTTGCAGCCGGGGATGGCCCGTTAAGCCGGGCATGTTTCGTGGCGCGGATTGTCAGCAACAATCCGCACAGGAGCAGCTAACAGTTTTACTGCAAAACTGCGCTAGCAGTACATGCCCCCATTCACTCCAAGCACCTGCCCGGTAATGTAGGCGGCCCTGTCCGAGGCGAGAAAAGCCACGGCATCGGCCACTTCCTGGGCAGTGCCCATGCGCTTGAGCGGGATAACTTCCTCATAGCTTTTACGCACATCGTCGCCGAGGGCGGCGGTCATGTCCGTTTCAATAAAGCCGGGAGCCACGGCGTTGACCGTGATCTGGCGTGCGGCCAGTTCTTTGGCGCAGGACTTGGTGAGACCCAGCAGGGCGGCCTTGGCCGAGGCGTAGTTGGCCTGACCGGCGTTGCCCATTTGGCCCACCACCGAAGAAATGTTTACAATACGACCCTTGCGGGCCCTGCTCATGATTTTGGCGGCCTCGCGGATGCAGATGAAGGCCCCGCGCAGGTTGACGTTGATTACCCGATCAAAGTCCTCATCCTTCATGCGGATAAGAAAACCGTCCTTGGTGATGCCCGCATTGTTCACGAGCACGGCAAGATCAACCTTGTCTTTGATCTCTGTCGTGAAAAAATCGGAAACAGCGACGCCGTCGCTCACATCAAGGGCAAAAGCCCTGGCCTGGCCGCCCGCCGCCCTGATTTCATCCACCACCTGCTCCGCCTCTGCGGGGCGGCTCACATAGGTGAGAAAAACCTGAAAGCCGTCCCGGGCAAGGGTTTGGGCAATGGCCCGCCCTATGCCGCGCGAACCGCCCGTCACAAGAGCTGTAGGCGTGGCGGTGGGCGTGGAATGCTCTGTACTCATGCTCGTTCTGCCTTTGCTGAAGGTGTCGTTTTTATAGCCCGCTCCGGCGCCTGTTTCAATGCTGCCGGAAGGGCGAAAAATGCGCGCGGTTGCACTGTCTCACGGCCGCGTCGTCTTCGGGGCAACTGGCATGCCCGTCCGGCGGTTTTGCCGGGATCTTTCCGCGTTTTCCGGGGCAGCCGTCATTTCACGGGCTGCGCCGTCCGGGCAGCAGCAGAGTATACGCCGGAAACGCCGTAGAACGGTGGTAACACCGTTACGGACGCTTTATCAAAGCAAAAAAGACCTAGAAACGCAGCAGGGCCGCGCCCCAGGTCAGGCCGGCGCCGAAGGCGGTGACAAGTATACGGTCTCCGGCCTTGATGCGCCCGGCTGCGCGGGCTTCGACAATGGCCAGGGGAATGGATGCCGAAGAGGTGTTGCCGTACTTGTCCACGTTGACGAAAACGCGATCGCCGGTCATGTTCAGGCGGCTGCCCACTGCCTCAATGATGCGCATGTTGGCCTGATGGGGAACCAGCAAGTCCACATCGCCGGTGCTCAGCCCGTTGCGGGACAGCACGTTTTCGCAGATGTGCACCATGTTGCGCACGGCATGCTTGTAGGTTTCGCGTCCTTGCATGGTGATGAAAAAATCGTCTTCAATGGTGTCACCCTTGGCATAGCGGCTGCTGGTGCCGCCGCCCACCACGATGAGGTCGCGCTGCGTGCCGTCGCTCTGGCAAACCACGTCTTCAACCCCGGCCAGCACATTGGACGAGGTTCCCGTGACTACGCAGGCGGTGGCCGCATCGCCGAAAAGCACGCAGGTGCTTCTGTCGTTCCAGTTCACGCGTCTGGTGAGGGCTTCGGTGCAGACAAAAAGAATTTTGGCTTCCGGCTGGTGAGCCAGCAGGCTGCGGCAGATGGACAGGCCGTACAGAAACCCCGAGCAGGCAGCGCCGAAGTCAAAGGCCATGACAGGGCCTACGCCGAGCTGCCCGGCGATCATGCAGGCCACGGAAGGCGAAAGCACGTCCGGGGTGCAGGTGGCGGCGATAACGTGGGTCAGCTCTGCGGGCTCCATGCCCGCATCGGCCAGGGCCTTGCGGGCCGCCTTGAGCCCAAGGTCTGAGGCGTTCTCGTCATCAGCCAGTTTGTGGCGTTGCCGTATGCCCGTGCGGGAGACAATCCACTCATCGTTGGTGTCCACCACCCTGGCGAGGTCTTCGTTGGTCAGGACCGCGTCCGGCACATGGGCGCTCAGCGCAAGCAAATGGCAGAGAGGGTTCATTCTGTATACCGTCGGTTAGATGGCGCGGGAGAAGCGGGTAAGCTCCTCGTTGGCCAGGATGGTCTCGGCAAGGCGGCTGTTGGTTCCCTTGCGTACAAAGGTGCCGCCCATCTTGATGGCATTGGTCATGGCCAGGGCACTGGAGCGGCCATGACAGACGATGGCCAGGCCCTGAAGGCCCAACAGCGGAGCGCCGCCATATTCGGCGTAGTCAATGGTGCTGGCAAAACGCTTGAAGGCCCCCTTGGCGAGCATGCCGCCAAGGGCGGGCAGTACCCCGGAGGTAAAGACCTTCTTGAGCATGCGCACAAGAGAAGCCGCGAGGCCTTCGCTCATCTTCACCACCACGTTGCCCACAAATCCATCGCAGATCACCACATCAAGGTTGCCGGTAAAGATGTCCCGCCCTTCGGCATTGCCCACAAAATTGAGGTTTTGGGCCATCTTCAGCAGCTCGTAGGCTTCTTTTACCTGGCAGTTGCCCTTGCCTTCCTCTTCGCCGATGCTCAGCAGGCTGACCCGGGGCGAGGCATAGCCCAGCAGGTCACGGGCAAATGCATCGCCCATGAGGCCGAACTGAAAGAGATGGTAGGGGCGGCAGTCCACATTGGCTCCGGCATCAAGCACCACCACGGGGTCTTTTTCCGTTGGCAGCAGTGCGGCCAGGGCGGGGCGTTCCACCCCTTGCAGGCGGCCCATAATAAACATGCCGCAGGCCACCGTGGCGCCGGAGTGCCCGGCGCTGACCACGGCGTCAGCGGCGCCTTCCTTGACCAGGCGGCAGGCCACCTGGATGGAGGAATTTTTTTTGCGGCGCAGGATGTCCGAAGGTTTTTCGTTCATATGCACCACATCATCAGCCTGAACAATGTCGTAATGCACGTCTTTGAGGGCGAGCTTTTCCAGCTCGGCCTCCAGCTTGGGGGTGTCGCCCACAAGCTGGACGTGCAAGTCGTAAAGACGGGCAGCCTCAATGGCGCCCGGCACCACCACGGAGGGACCGAAGTCCCCGCCCATGGCGTCCACGGCGATGATGGGGCGCTCGTTCATTACTCGTTATCGCTCTTGGCGACTACCTGACGGCCTTTGTACGTGCCGCAGCTGGGGCAGACGCAATGGGGCACGGTAGGCTCGCCGCAGGAGCAGTAAATAACGGCAGGAATGGCCACACGGTCATGGGAGCGGCGCATCCCCTTGCGGGAGCGGGATTTTTTGTTCTGTTGCACAGCCATGGTATTCTCCTTTTCCGTCCTTTCGGACACATACAGCAAGGGTATGGCGGCCAGACCTGAAAAAAGGGTCCGCCCGCAAGACTCAGCAGATTAGTAAAAAATTCTGAAAATGTCTAGGCTCAGCATGCAGGAATCCGCCTGTATGCAGCCGCTTTTTACGTCCGTAAAACCGGGGCGTAAAAGCCGTTGCCCATTCCGGTTTTTGTCGCCCGGACCTCATCCGTCCCGACTTCACGTCCGGAAAAACCGCCTCTGGTCATTTTTCAGTTTTTATGCAGGGTAAGCCCGCGCAACACTGCCATGCGGGGATCGCCTTCTTCGTGCTCACAGGAGCACATGCCTTCGTTCAGGTTGGCTCCGCAGCCGGCGCACAGTCCTTTGCAGGATGTGGCACACAGGGGGGTTACAGGCAGAGCCAGCATGAGTTCTTCCCAGCAGATGGCCGCCAGGTCAAGCATGGGTACGTTGTTTATAAAAACAAGGCGGCTCTCGGCGTCTTCATCCTGAGCCTGCGCGCCCGACAGGCTTGCGCCGCCGCCGGGACCTTCAAAATCGTCGTCGTCGGGCAGTTCCTCAAAATCTTCGAAGCGGGCGCTTATGGAAGAAGGGGAGTCTTCGGCGCAACGGCTGCAAGGCAGAACCACCTCGCCCGCAAGGGTGCCGCGCACAAGCCAGCCGCCATCAGTGGGCAGGACGTTAATGGTGGCGCTCAAGGGCTTGCTCACCCGGCAATCCATGCCGAATTCCTTCATGGGAGCCTGCCAGATGGCCGGATCGTCCAGGTGGAATTCTTTGCCTTCGGGCGGCAAATCATTAAGTGATATACGGTAATTCTGCATATTGTACCTCGAAAGTTGGACTACATACCCCTGGCAATACCTGTTGTCAAGAAATGCCGCAAGCCGGTAGCGGCCCGGTTTGGCGCGATGCTGTGTCAGGTTTCAGTTTTTATTGCGCACAAGGAGTGAAGGGGCCATGCCGCGTGATAAAAAATTACCTTTCTTGTCTGGCGCCAGCAATATCCACTGCCATTTCACTGAACGCAAGCCGCCGCCTGCAAGCGAAGGACCGCCGCTATTGCTGCCGCCTGCCTGTTCCGGCTATTTGCCGCTGAACAGCAGAAGCAGGGCCAAACCCGCAAAAACAAGGCCTGCAGCGCGGTGTATGAGTATCTGCCCGCCGGGGGCCTTGTTGAACCACAGGGCCAGCCTGCCGCCAAGCAGGGCAACGCTGAAAAAAACCATAAGGGTTGCCAGCATGAATAAAAGACCCAGACCAAGAACCTGCAGGGCCACACTGCCTCTGGAGGGATCACAGAACTGGGGCAAAAAAGCCAGAAAGAAGAGTGAAACCTTGGGATTGGTCACATTCATGACAATGCCGCGCCGGTACAGGGCCGCATAACCGGGAAAGGGTGTTCCGCCGCCTCCGGTAAGCGCCAGTGAAGCTCCGGCCCTGAAAGAAAGCCAGGCAAGCCACAGCAGGTAGGCCGCGCCCACGGTCTTGAGCAGGGTAAAAGCCAGCGGGGAGCTTTGAAAGATGGCGGCCACCCCCAGCGCCACGGCAGCCGTATGCACGCAGAGACCGGTGACCAGCCCCAGAGTGGTGACCACACCTGCGCCTGCGCCGTAAACTGCGGACTGCGTGAGCACAAAAATATTGTCCGGCCCGGGGGCGATGCCAAGAAGAAGGGAGGCGGCGAAAAACGCCAGAGCAACATCCACGGTCAGCATTGTTCGGCATCTCCGTGCAGCAGGTAGGATTTTTTTTTGTGGCGCGGGCGGGCTTTGACCGCACGTTCAAGGCGCAGGGCATCGGCCATGCATGCGCAGGACCTGCTGGCCAGCAGGCACACCGGACGCCGCCCGCGCGTATAGCGTGCGCCGCCGGATATGGTGCCGTTATGCTGCGCAAGGCGGCGTTCCATATGACGGGTAATGCCGCAGTACAGGGTGCCGTCCGCGCATTCCAGCAGGTAAACCAGCCACAGGTCGGATGTCATGTTTTTTCGTGCTGCCGGAAAACCGGCTAGTTGAAGCCTCCGGCAAGCCATGCCGTTACAAGAAAAGAAAGCAGCCAGTTACCGAGCCGCCAGGCCCAGGGGTTGGGAATCTTGCCCGCAGCCATGCTGCGCATCTGGCGCAGCGTACCCATAATGGAACCGAGCGTATGAAAAAAAATAAAGCCAAGCCCGGCCAGAAAGCCGAACTGTGCCAGACAGACAAGAAAAATGGCAAAGGTCACGCACGGAGCCAGGCAGGCGTTGGCATCATTGCGCTGTGACACCCATATATGTCCCAGAGGCGACCCACCTGCCGCAAAGCCTCCTGCACCGCGTCCGCCGAAGTTACGGCTGTAAAAAAAGCCCCTGCCGCCGGTATTGCCCCCGCCATGCCCCTGGCCGGGGCCGTAAGTCTGGTCCTGCCTGCCCTGCTGTTCCTGCCCGTCATCAAGGATGACCTCTGCCTCAAGCACACGGCGTCGGTCATTGCCGGTATTGTCGTCTCCATCTTGTGGACCGTCATGCGGAATGGCGGGCAGGTTGTCATGGTGTCGGGCATGCCCGCCTGAAGATTCGTGGGGGGGCTTGTGCGGGGGGTGATTCATGCTCGACCTCCTGGTCTGTATCCAGGCATTTGAACCTGCATTCAGGTGCGCGCCTGTTGCGCTGCCTGTTTCTCCGGCGGCGCAAGGGGGATTGTTTCATCTGCCTCGTTTTTTACTCCTCGCCGCATGAAAACAGGTTTTCGGGGCGGAGCGCAGCAGGTTGGGGTACAAAAGACGACCCATTGAAGAAATAACGATGGTGTTTGCCGTGTTTGTGCCTTCTGGATGGCGGGGCGTCAAGGGGGCAGGAAGGCCAGCGTACTTGCTGCAGAATATTGCATTGCTAGAAAATGATATAAAAACACATTGATACGTCTGTCATTATCCACAAGACGTAAAGCCCCTCGCTGAAGCAGAAACCGGTGAAAAATGACAGCGGATCACTATTGGAAATCGTGTGTACGCCGGGGCCGGGCCAGTTGCCACCCTTGCCAAGCCTTTTTCCCGGCGCTACTCTTTATGCATCAGGTCCGGCATGAATACGGGCCATGAGGAGGTTTTATGAAAAAATATTATGGGGTGATCGTTCTGGCTCTGGCGCTTTTTCTGTTCCAGGGCATGACTGTAAGCGCTCAGCCGACGGATCAGGTAGAGCAAAAACTCAACGAAGCGTGGGTGGCCTACAATATCGGGCAGTACAAAAAGGTGTTGCAACTGGTGCAGCCTCTTGCCTCTGACGGCAACGCCCGTGCCCAGATCATCCTTGGCCGTTGCTATGAAAACGGGCTTGGTGTGCCGCAGGATATGGAAACCGCCGCCAAGTGGTTCCGTCTTGCCGCCGAGCAGAACAACAGCGAGGCCCAGGTGCTGCTGGCGTACCAGTATGAACTGGGCCAGGGCGTGCCCAAAGACGATGCCGCCGTAGTCAGGCTTATGACCAGCGCCGCCAATGCGGGCAATGCCGAAGCCCTGTTCAATCTGGCGCTGTACCACGGGCAAGGCAAGTACGGCTTTGCCAAAAATCCCGCCGAAAGCTTCCGTCTGGCAAAAATGGCGGCAGATCAGGGCAATGCCCAGGCACAGCGCTATGTGGGTGCTTGCTATGAATACGGCGTGGGTGTGCCGGAAAACGCCACCGAAGCGCAGGTGTGGTATGGCAAGGCCAAAGCGCAAGGCCTGGAAATAGAAGGCAATGTCTTTAATTTTGTGCGCGAATACACCATGCCGTAAAGCTACGGTTGAGCCTGTAGGTGCATGGTTGCGGGGGAAGGCCCAGAGGCTGCCCACGGGCGTTCACGGTATTGCATGCCGGAATGCGCAGGGTGGCCTCCTTCCCCCGCAGCTTCAGGGCGGAGAGCTTGAGGGTACTTTCGGCAAGTGCCGCACGGCAAGCCCTGGGCGTGGGCGCAGGCATCAAGCTGTACCGGGCTGGCTGCGCAAAAATGTGCCTATGGGTTATGTCGCCGGACCGCGTTCCACCCGGATATGGTTCAGGACCGTCAGGCGTTGCAGCAGAGCCTTGAGCGAATAGCGTATCTTTGTCCTGGCGTCCTCCATAAGATCCTGCCTGATTTCCTGAAAAGCCTGCTCCAGGGCTTCCTGGATGTACTCCTTGTTTTTGGCGATGATTTTTTCACGATTTTTTTCGTTAAGCAGAAATTGGGGCAGCCTTTTTGTACGGAGAAAATTTTTGCCGAACTTGCCCAGTGCCCACGTGCCTGCAAAAGCCGCCGCGCCGCCCAACACGGCAGACACGGGTTCGCCGGTGGTGAGCAGCATTTTTTCGCCAACGGCAAAGGCTGCCACGCCGGGCAGAACGGCAACCACCATAACGTCCATCGTGTTCAGCAGGGTGAGCCGTGATATCTTGACCTGTACGGCATCAAAAAAGCTGGTACTCAGGGTGCGGGCCGAAAAATTGAGCCTGGGTACGAGGTGTACGCCGTTTTCGCGCAGCCACCGGCTGAACTGCTGGCGCAGTTCCCGTTCTATTTCTGTACGGGCGGCTTCCGTCCGTTCGCGTATGATGGTCAGCAGTCCGGAATCACTACGTATTTTTTCGCTGATTTTCTGCTCTATTTCTTCCACGGTTTTGCGGGACTGCTGGGCGGATTCAAGCACTCCCATAATGTCTCGGGCCGCAATGCGTTCGGCACAGGCGCGCGCGGCCAGTTTGGTGTGTTTTTCAAAAATGCCCTGGGCAATACCTGCCACCCGTTGCGAAAAATCCTCACTCTGATCTTCAAGCAGGCTTTTTATCTTGAGGTGTGTGTTCAGCAGCATGGGGTACAGGGCAAGGCCATAGGCAATGTCCTCATACGTTCGGGGGCTCATGACAATATTGTCTGTGCCGAAAACGTCCAGTACAGCATCGCGGGCAAAAAACCAGTTGCTGCTGCCGCCGGTAAGAATGATCTTGGCCACGCTTTTCTGTTTTTTAATGTCATACAGCATATCCTTGAACCAGGATATGAGGGCCACCTCGCGCCCTTGCAGCATGTCTGCGGCGGTGCTGCCGAGCGCGCCCCTGTTGGCATACTGGCGAAGCATGCCCAGCAGGGCCTCCGAAGCCGTATAGTTTTCCGCGGCGCTGACGATCTGCTGCCAGGTAAGCTCGTGCAGATACGCGTGTTTTTGCCCGCCCTGCGCGTCATACCAGGAGAGGTGCAGGCTCACGGCGCTGTTGATGTCTTTTTGCAGGATTTTTGAAAACCGCTCTTTTTCTGCCTTGCACAGGACCCAGTGAACGTAATATTCGCAATTGTCGGCTCTGGCCTGTTCCTGAAGGCCGGGATTGTGGCGGCAGAAGAGCTGGAAAAAGAGGTCGTCAAACAGGCGTCCGCCTAACAGGCGGTCGCCGCCGCTCTGGAGGATTTCAGAGTTTTCGGCCAGTGTGAAGTCGCAGGTACCGCCGCCGAAATCCAGAATCAGCAGGCTGTGCTCCATATCGTCCAGTTCGATGGTTCCTGACTGCAGGCAGGATATCATGGCCGCGTCGGACTCCCGTATAAGGGCGGGTGCCGGCCAGCCTGCGTCTGTAAAGCACTGCGAGAGGGCCAGGCCGAAGCTTTCGCGTGTGCGCGCCGGAATGCCTACAAATATCAGGCTGTCCGGCTCCAGTGTGCCCGGGGGCAGCGCGTCGCGCAGCATGCGCAGAAAATCTGTCATCCAGCGCATGGCCCCGGACCCGTCTTCGCCTATTTCAGGCTTGAACTGGCAGCGCAGGCTGCGCCGGGACCGCATGGCCGCATTGGCGTAATATTCGCTTTCAGCCAGATGCCCTATGAGGCGCGGCATGTCGTCTTCATACAGAATGACGGTCTCCACGCAGCCGTCCGGTGCGCTGGCGCGGGGCAACACCACGGGCTGCGGTGTGGCAGAATGCCTGTGAGCCCCGTAGATGTAAGTATTACTGGTGCCGAGGTCTATGCCGAGTATCTTCATGCCCCGGCCCCTACGGCGGCTTCTTTCTGCACATGCCCCCTTACAATGCTGTCGCCGGCATGCGTATAGCGGCGCAAAATGCGGCAGCGGTCGCCGTTGGCCACAAGGCCCACCGTGTCATAAAGGCCGCCGTGGGTTTTTTCATCCCATATGATGTGACTGGCGTCTTCACCAGGGGCATAGCCCATAAAAACAAGCTGTTCTGAAAGAAAGTGTCTGCTCTGTTCATCCATGCCGTCCAGAAGATGCGCAACCCCAAGGGCCAGAGGGCAGTCGTTTCTGGGGCATTTGCCTGCATGCCGCGGTTGGTGCCCGCTTTCACCGAGGGCGTCAATCTCTGCATGGAGTTTGTCCCACACCGAAAAAAATGTGGCGAGATAGCGTGCGCGGTCCTGCGCCTGACGATGCAGAGAAGGCCTGAAGGCCTCCACGTCCAGGGACGTGGTTTTTTTGGCAAGCAGAACGAAAAGAAAGGCTGCGCCCAGCAGCAGATACAAGCGCTTGAGCAGGCCCGGCCCGCTGCTTGCGCCAAAGACGGCACTTTTGAAGTCTGCCCAGGAGGCGAGGCGCAAAATGCCGGCGGCAAGGCTGGCCGCGAATGTGGTGAGAGTTCCCAGGCCCAGAAACGTCAGTAGGCGGGTACGGGCCTTGGGGTTGCCTGACAGGTATTCCGCGCCGTAAAGCATGCCGAGCACGGCCCCCACGCGCAGGATGCCTCCGCCCATATCAATGAGGCCGAGCAGGCCGGACAAAAGACCTCCGACAAAAAAACCAAGAAAAACAATGCCCGCCATGCTGAGCAGAGAATATCTTTTTACATACAGGGCATCGGTGGAAAAACCCGGCATGTCGCGGGCAAGGCTCCAGCGCAGTTCTTCCGAAATGTCTGCACAGGCGGACCTTGAGGCGCACTGGGCCACCAGGTCTTCCTTGAGATCGGCAAGCAACTGGCGGTGCTGCGCGTAATCGCCAGGAAAGGACGCTATTTTTTCGAGAGTTCCATCCGCAAGAGCGTCGATATGGGGAGCGGATGCAACGGTATTGGTAGTGGTCATACTGACTGTTCCGTTTGCTGTGGTGCTGGCGGCGGGTCCCGTGGGTGTGGCGACATGCCCGGTTTCGTAAAAAAGAGACCGCGTAGCGCAGAATGCCTGTAAAAAGTAGCGCACACTGTTGCCAAGTCAAGGGGCGCGGTTTCCGGGAAAGGGAGCCTGCGGGGATGCGATGTGTGCTCATATTGTCGCAATGCCTGTCAGCAATCCGTCAGCGCGCAGGGCGAAGTCAAAGGTGATATGGGCCGGAAGGGGGGCAGTGTTCTGCTGCTTACGGGAAGTGACGTCTCAGGGGGCATTTGGTGGGGGGCAGGTAGGGTCGCAAGTGCTGCGCTCAATACCGTGCGTCGGCGGGGCCGGATCGTCCGGTTTTGCGGGCGGTGTTCTGCTGTAAGGCAGCAGTCTGCGGCAAAAACAGCGTGGCGGCGGATTGTGCCGACACCTGCCGGGAAAAGGATCAGTCACATGGGTCGGATGTGCCGGGGGGGGGCCGGAGCTACGCCGGGGCGGCATTCCGCTCATGAAACGGCGGCAGGCGGAAGGTCAGGCCTGTCGGGCGATGTTGGCTGTATCGCCGGTTACGGCCCGGAGCAGGTCTTGTGGCGACAGGCATATCTGCACGCCGCGCAGGCCAGCGCTTATATAGATGCTTTCCTGCTCAAGGGCGCTGGCGTCCACAAAAACAGGATAGTTTTTCTTGCCGCCCAGCGGAGAACAGCCGCCGCGCACATAGCCTGTGAGAGGGCGCACGTCCTTGAGGTGAACCATTTCCGTATGCTTGTTGCCCGAAGCGGCAGCAAGCGCCTTGAGGTTCAGCTCTGTACCGGCAGGTATGCAGGCCATAAGTACGCCTGTTTTGTCTCCGCGGGCAACCAGGGTCTTGAAAACACGCTGTGGCTCTACTCCAAGCTGGCGGGCCATGGTAACGGCGGAGAGATCGTTTTCGTCTACGGCAACCTGGTGCAGGGTATGGGCTATGCCCTGTTTTTCCAGCTGACGGGCGGCATTGGTCTTGGATATCTTGGCGGACATGTTTTTTGCAGGGGCTTGAAGCGGCGCGGGTTTGTTCAGCAGAGGCCAAGCCACTGAACTATCTTGTTGCGCAGCGTTACCAGATTAAAAGGTTTGGCAAGGTAGTCGTCCATACCTGAATCCATGATTTCATCCATAGTTTCGGGCATGGCTACGGCTGTCATTGCGATGATGGGCAGAGCTTTGCCATGTGGCGCTTTGGGCAGATTACGGCGGATTTCACGGGTGGCATGCAGGCCGTCCATAACAGGCATATATACATCCATAAATATCATGTCATAGCATGTTTGCAGCGCCATGTGTACGGCTTCACGGCCGTTATGGGCAAGGTCGCACTCAATATCGAGATGGCGCAGCATGGCTCTGGCTATTTCCTGATTGATCTCGTTGTCTTCTACCAGAAGTATCTTGAGGTCTGCGGCGTTCTGCAGGGGCAAAACTCCATGCGCCTCATCGCTGGTTTCGCAATAGATATTGCGGGCGGCGGTACATGGTATGCGCAGATGAAATCGCGAACCTTCGCCAAGCCTGCTTTCGCACCACAGGCTGCCCTGCATAAGCTCGGCAATACGTTTGCATATGCTCAGGCCCAGGCCCGTGCCGCCAAAGCGGCGGCTGATGCTCGAGTTGGCCTGCGTATAGGGATCAAAAAGGTGCTGCTGGTATTCGTGGCTTATGCCCATGCCCGTATCTGACACCTCAAAGTGCAGCCAGTCACCATCGTCGTCCTGTTGCCGGTGGATGCGCAGCCCCACCTTGCCCCTGGCGGTAAACTTGACCGCGTTGCTCATGAGGTTGAGCAGCACCTGTTTGAGGCGCAGACTGTCGCCCCAGAGCTTGAGAGGCACATCGTCATCCAGGTGGCATTGGTACTCAAGCCCTTTCTGTTCCATGGCAAAGCGCACGGATGTGTGAACAAAATCCAGTACTTCCTCTACCATAAAATTGACGTTTTCCAGCTCCATCTTGTTGGCCTCGATTTTTGAAAGATCGAGAACATCATTGATGATAGCCAGCAGGTTTGTGGAAGAAGAGCGGATTTTCAGCAGATATTCCTTGAGTTCCCCATCCGGGCCACTTTGCAGGGCCAGATGGGTGAGGCCGATGATACCGTTGAGCGGTGTACGGATTTCGTGGCTCATGTGGGCCAGAAATTCCGTTTTGGCCTGAGAGGCAATAACGGCTGACTGTTTTTCATGCCGGGTGCGCAGGATGTCGGTTATATCCGTGCTGATGGAAAGCCGCACGGGCCTGTCATTGTCCCATTTGATCACCTTGTCTACCACGGTATACGTGCGGTTGGTGACCTCGTTCTGGTAGGTCCACTGGTAGGCTTCGCCTGTGCGGCGAATAATGGGGTTGGTGCAGTAGGGGCAGGGGCTGTCCCGGCCCATAAGCCTTTTATGACATCTGTCGTCTTCGCTTTCTTGCGGTGTGGGAAATGTTTCTGCAACGCTTTTATTGGAAAAAAGAATCCTGTTCGTTTCCATATCCACGATGCATACGGGATTGGGAAATGCGTCAAGAATGTCACGAAGCTGTTTGTGCTTTTGACGCAACCTGCCGTAAAGACGAAAATGGGTGAGCACCATGGCCAGGATGTTGCTCAGCAGGTGGCATATATTTACGTCATCCTGTGACCAGCCTTGCCCGGAAATGCGCCTGGTGAGGCAGATGCCGCCACAAAGCCCGCCTTCGTGAACAATGGGAATGCAAAGGGCAGCCCTGACCTGACGCGCGAGAAAAAACTTTTTTTGCGGTCCTTCGGGCATCTGCCCGGTATCAGAAATGCAAAGTTCTTTACGCTGCAAGAAGGTGTCGAGCAGGGGGGCCATGTCGTCCAGCGTTGGCAGGGGCAGCGGGCAGGCGGCGCTGGGTACGGAGCTTGTCCATACAAAAGGCTCGGCCCACCGGCTGTTGGCGTATTCAAGAAGAACCACCTGTCCGCAGTGCAGGGTTTCACCCATACTGGCGAGGCTGGCGTGCAAAAAGGGGGCTTTGTGATAATGCAAAAGTGCCGAGCTGGAAATTTCCAACGCCAGAATCATAGGGTTGACGCCGGGACCGTCTGGGGCCTTGCTGTGAACTGGCATGCGGCACTCCGTAAAGGTTAAGATTTCCAGCGACATTTGCCTGATAACATAGCTGCCGCCCGGGAAAACAGGATCACCTGGCTACGGCATGGGAAAAGTCTGGCCCGCGGCGTACCGTTTCCGGCAGAGGCTCATTTTTTGCCCTGCGTCTGGAAAAAAGTACACGCATCAGGCGGTTACGATGAAATAGGAACTAAAGAGCCAGCATATCCGGATAAAGTAATATGTGTCAATGAAAAGAGTACGATAGAGCGAGTGTTTACTTAGTCCGAACTCCAGATCCTGCCCAGTGTGCGGGCTTGTTCTTCCTTTTTTTCCTGTTCAAGAAGGCGCAATTTTTCAACCAGACCAGCGGCTTTTTCCTGAAGTCGGGGCAGGTCGTCTTCATTGGTGATTACCATATCACAGGCGCCCATTTTGCGGTCTTCAGGCCATTGCCATTCCTCGAGGGCGGCCATTTTTTCCTGATTCCAGCCCCGGTGTTCTGCCGTGCGCGCGCTGCGTAGGGGCAGGGGGCAATGTACGCCCACGCTGAGCGGTACAGGCCTGAAAACATGCTGCCAGCCGCACTCGAAATAAAGCGGAATTTCGGCGGCGGCCAAGGGGATTCCTGCATTTTCATGCTGCTGCCAGAAGTCAGCGATGCGTTGCTGTGTCAGGGCGTGAACCGTCTGTTCCACATCACGACGGAGAACGGGGTCTTCCCGCATGGCGGCCATGAGGGCGCTTCTGCTCACAGCGCCGTCGGCCCCAAGCAGGCCGCCGCGCAGCCGGCCGATCCACTGGCTGCCAGCGCCTCCCGGAGCGTAAAGATCTGCCACCACGTCATCGGCGCTGATGACAGGCACACCCAGCGCGGCCAGGCTGGCCGACAGCGTCGATTTGCCGCTGCCCGGATTGCCCGTGATTACCAGCCGCTGCATTCGCTGCATGGCGGCCAGAGCGGCATCCGGCATGTCGTGCGGCGGCGGGCAGGTAAAACGCATGTCTTCGCCGCTTGCAGGGTGGGTGAAACCCAGCCGCCATGCGTGCAGCATCTGGCGGGGAGCCATGTTCTGCACAGCTTTGGGAGCGTAAAGTCTGTCGCCTAGCAGGGGGTACCCCAGATGTGTCATATGCACCCGTATCTGATGGGTACGCCCTGTATGAATGCGCACGGCCAGCAGCGATACGCTGCCGTCGTCCGTGTTCCAGAGTCTGCGCCATTCTGTGAACGCATTTCTGCCGCCCTGGTCTTCCGGGACCACGGCCATTTTTATTTTGGCTGTGGGGTGCCGCCCCAACGGCTCACGGCACTGGCCTTCAAGCGGCGGCAGGCCGCTTACAAGGGCCAGATATTCCTTGTGAACCTGGCGCTCGGCAAAAGCTGCAGCCAGAGCCAGGCAGTCGGCTTCTGTAAGGGCGACTACAAGAAGGCCGCTGGTATCCTTGTCCAGGCGGTGCACAATGCCGGGTCGCTGCCCTTCAAGTCTGGACAGTTGCGGAAAGCGCCCCAGAAGGCGCTGCACCAGCGTCTGTTCCGGGCAGGACGGGCACGGATGAACCGTAAGCCCCGCGGGTTTGTTGCAGACCACAAGGTGATCATCCTGCCAGAGCAGTTCCAGATGCCCTTCTTCGGGCTGAAGGCGGTCCGGATGTTCCGGCAAGTCCAGAGTCACGGTCTGCCCCATGCGCATTTTGGCTGCGGGGCGTTTTTCCGGCAGTCCGTCCACGGTACAGCAACCGGCCTGCACGACCTTTTGCAGGGCTGCCCGTGAAAGTTCCGGAACCGTGGCACCCAGTATGCGGTCAAGGCGCTTGCCCGCTTGCCCGGCTGTTATTTTCAGTTGCAGCCTGCTCACTGGAGTGTGTCCGCCGGGGTTGAGAGGGTGCGCAGCCGGTCTACAAAGGTGGTGCCGCGATAGAGGTTTTTCAGTTCGTCACCGGGCGTGATGGACGTAACCACGGCCCTGCCGATGACAAAGCGGGCATTGTTATCCGGGCCGTCAATGGTGCGCACTCCCCACACATTATGGAAAATGGCGGGGCGGCCGCGATACTTGCCCACATACAGGGTGATGTGGCCGCGCATGCCCACAAGGCTCAGAAAAGGTACGCCGTTGCGCAGGATTGCCTCTTCTTTTTCTTTGGCACTCATGCCTTCAAGGGAGCTGATCGCGCCGGTGCGGGCCTGGGCCACGGAGTTGCGGGGCAGCCAGAGGCCGAAAGGTGTAAAAAGATCACGTGTAAGGGCAGAGCAGTCCCTTTCGCCGAACATGCCGCCCCAGCCGTAGCGCTGGCCCATCATGACGTTGCCCACGCGGGCTACGTTGGCCGGTGTCAGCGGAAGCGGGCGAAGCGCGGCATCACCCGGAGCAACCGTCACGGGGGTGGTGGCTGCCATGCCGTTGCCGCCCTTTACCGGGGCAAGCAGGCCCACGGGATTGATGTCGGCGGCGCCGCCCGGCAGGGGCAATATGGCACCTATGCTTACACTCTGCCCGTCGGCGGGGCCGGTGATGCCGTTCGCGCCGCCAAGATGCACATTGTCTTTGACAATGGCGGCAAACCTCGAATTTCGGTATGCAGCAGCAAAGCCTTCGTCCACAAGGGCAAGGTCATCGGCGTCGACCCATCCTCCGGCTATGGGGCATTCTACAAAATGCCAGCGTCCGTCGCGCGAGGTATGGGCAATGAGCACAGGCGTTCCCAGGGGAAGCAGGGAATACTGGAAGTAGTCGAACGGATTTGCGCGCGGGTCCGGGGTAGGTTCGGAAAAGCGCGTCTGGTGTGTGGGCATTTCACGCAGGTCGGCATTGCGCACGGTGATGGCCGCCTGGGCGCGTGAGGGAAAATTTTTGAGGTCGGCATTGCGGGCTATGGCGTCCCATTCCGTCTGGGTCCAGCGTTCGCTGCCCTGTCTGTAACCCCTGGCCTTGCCGAAAATGGCCGCCACATCACGCTTGCGCATGGATGTCTTGCGCATGTCCCACGGGCCGAAAAATATGCGGTCAAAGCGCGCGACCTGACGATCCTGCTCGGTCTGGGAGATGAGGCGCCTGTCCGGTCCGGCATTCTGGGCGTAAACTTCAAGATTCTGGGGAAACTGGCGCAGGTCTGCAATGGTTCCCATCCAGTCCGGGGTATGACCGTCGCGGGGTGGGACGTTTTTGCCGCCGCAGGCGGCCAGAAGCAGCAAGGTGAGTGCCGGCAGAAGCAGGCGAAGGCGGGAAAGCATGGGCATGATCCTCCGGAAACCGGCCTCAGGTACGGGCCGTTTATTTAAAATAGCACTTCAAATATATAAATGCCAATATATTGTTTTTCACAGCTTTTCGCTGTTGCCGGCCGTTGCGGTATTGACATCGCAGCGTGCCCTCCTTAAAAGAAATCTCGCTGTCACCATCGTCTATCCGGTTAGGACGGCGGCCTCTCAAGCCGCTAAGACGGGTTCAAATCCCGTTGGTGACGCCAGTTTTTCTGAAAATGCAGCGCAGTTTGCCGATTGGTTTGCCGTTTGTATTTTTTCAGGGGCGTGAAGGTTGCCACCTTCGCGCCCCTTTTTGTGTTGTGCGTATGGGGTCAGGCCGGGCTGCCCCAGCCGGAAACAATGATAAGCATCCCGGCCAGAGCCACGCCGCCGCCTATCATGTCGGTGGTGGAAAGGTTCACGCCATCTACAAATTTGAGCCACGCCAGGGCAGTTGCCACATACACGCACCCATAAGCAGCATATACCCGCCCACTGGCGGCAGGGTGCATGGTCAAAAGCCAGGCAAAGGCGGCCAGGCTCAGAGCCGCCGGGACCAGAAGCCAGGGAGAGCCGCCCTTGCGCAGCCAGACATAAGGCAGGTAGCAGCCCACGATTTCGGCAACAGCCGTGACCACAAACAGCAGAAATGTTTTCAGGATCATCTTTTTCTTCTTTTCCGCAGTTGACGAAACCCCTCACGGCCAGAATGCCAGAAGCGCGGGCCGGGGTCGAGTGGCTCATGCCGGTTCCCGGGGAAAAATGAAAGCGGAACGACCAGGGGCCTGCCCGGGCCGTTCCGCCGCTGCATGTGGGCATGCAGTGCAAAAGCTTATGCCTTGCGGATGCGTACCTTGTATTTGCGCAGAAAATCTGTGGGCATGTAGGTCATTTTGGCCTGACGCAAGCCTTCTTCGTCCAGGTCCTGTGCGCGGTTGATATAGGTGAATCCGGTTCCGGCGCGGCGGGCAAACGTGCAGTTGATGGTCTGGTATACGCCCTTGAAGCCGCTGAGGCCTTTTTCGTAATGCACTCCAAGGCTTGTGCCGTCAAGGTTTTCGCCCACGCTGAAAGCTACCATCTTGCCATCCACATACAGCGACCCGCCTACAAGGCTGCGAAAGCTGTTCCAGTGGCTGAGTACACGGTTGATAGCCTCATTTTCGGCACGCAGCGATGGGGAGTCTTCGCATTCGTGCCACTGGCACCAGTCGTCCTGTACGGCCAGCACGTCTTCGATCATGCGGTCGTCCAGGTCGTGATAGTCTGGTTCGCCGTAGTTTTTGATGTAGCTGTTGTAGTGATTACGTTTTTTATGAAAACGGTTGCCAGGCAGGTCGGCAAGCTCTTCCTGCTTGTACAGGTATTCCCATTGCCCCCTGTCTTCTTCGGCGTCTACCAGGCCGGGCAGGCGTTCCTGCCAGACATGAAGCAATTCTTCGGGTACACGCACCACTTCATGGGCGGTTTCATTGAACGAGCAGGGCAAAAGGCTTTTCCAGTCCACAGCATTCCAGTCACCCACGGGGGCCCAGCATACTTCATAAGGACGGGTCTGGCGTATCCAGCACATACTGTCTTCAAAGCACCATTCAAGACCGTAGTATTCCTGCCAGCCCCAGAGGTTGGCAAGAGTGTAGTCCAGCGAGCGCTGGGGGGTGCGTTGCCAGATGTCATAGTAGCGCTGGCTGTCGTCCAGGCTTACGGGAATGAATTTTTTACTCACGGTTGTTCTCCTTGGAAAGGCCCGCGCGGAAAGCACAAGGGTTCTGCGGGCCGTCAGGCAGGGTGCGGCTGGCGGATCCTGCTCATGGCAAAGCGCATCCAGTCGCGGCGCAGCACCACGTAAAGCATGATGCTGGTCTGCAGGCATTGGGAAACGAGCATGGCCACAAAAACGCCCGAGGCCGTACCCCACAGCATATGTCCGAGCAGCCAGCCCAGGGGAAGGCGCACCAGCCAGAAGGTGCCGCCAAAAATCATCAGATTGTACTTGGTAGCTCCCGCCCCGGTCATTACGCCGCCCATGACGGTGCTGGCAATGGAAAAGGGCGTGGAAAGCAGGTTAAAGGTCAGGTAATTCACAATCTGGGCCTGTGTGCCAGGCTCCTGTGAAAGCATAAGGGCGATCTCCTGCCTGAACGGCCAGAGCAGGGCTGCCATAAGGCTCATGGCCAGGGCAGCCGCGCCGACCATAAACAGGGCAACTTTCTTGGCTTCGGCGGGCTTGCCCGCGCCAAGGCTGTTGCCTACAAGCACGGCGACACTCATGTTAAAGGCCATGCCCGGCAAAAAAAGAAGCGCTTCGACCCGCAGGCCGGCGGTAAGTCCGGCCAGGGCGTTCACGCTGTCAAAAGGCAATGAGGCTACCAGTACGAAAAGGGTCAGGTAGCCGGACTGCCAGACGATCTGCGCGGCTCCTGCGGGCAGGGCCACCTTGACAAGATAGGGCAGGCCAGCCTTGAGCCAGCGCGGGGTAGGCAGGGTGCGGCGTTGCAGGTAGCCCGAATGGGCAAGCAGGGCGCAGTTGCATACCGCACCGAGGCATTGTGCGCCCACCGTGGCCCATGCAAGGCCCATGTAACCCCAGTTGGGCAGCCCGAACCAGCCCAGGCCGAAGCCGAGACAGGCCAGCAGATTGGCTGCGCACACCACGGCCGCCACCCATAACGGCGGAATGACCTGGCGCGTAGCGCGAAACATGACGCCCGTGGCAGCGTATACGTATTGGGCGGGCAGGGCCAGCATGCTGACCTGCCAGAGTTCTTTTGTCACAGGCATGATGCTGTCCGGAACCATGAGCATGCCCAGAATGGCATCGCCAAAGCGCCAGCCCAGCAGGGCCATGACAAAGCCAAGGCCAAAGCAGCCTATGACCGTGGTTGCCACATAGCGCTGCGCGCGAGCCACCTTGAGTGCGCCCAGCGACTGGCTCACGGCGGCGGTGGCTCCGCTGGAAATGGCCATGGCAACCACCATGAGAAAGATGCCGCACTGGTTGACCATGCCCAGGGCGGCCTGTACTTCGGCGCTTATTTGTCCCGCTACCCATACGGCCACAAAACCCATGAAGAACACAAGGTACATCATGAGCATCTGGGGCCATGTGAGACGCCATACGGCGCGGGGTGAGGTGCTCAGGTCGGGGGTTGGCCGAAGCTGAGGAGCGGACAGGCCGCGTTGTTCGATCACGGCAGAATCACAGTTCCGTTACGGCAGTCCGTCACGAAGTTATATGTGGCAGGATAAGGGCGCCATTTCATGGCCGCACGGCGGTCCTTGACAGCGGCAGGTTCGCTCGGGGTGCGCAGGGGTGCGTCGTATCCTTGGGCGGTATGCCGCGTCCCGGCAGGGAACCGGGGTTTCATCTCGCGCGACCGCGCCTATATAAGCCCTTCAAGGCAGCGGGCCAGATCGTCAGGCGATTCGCGCCGGCGGATGAGCCGTGCCGTGCCGTCACTCTGAATCAGCACTTCCGCCGGGCGGAGGCGCTGATTATAGTTGGAACTCATGGTAAAGCCATATGCGCCGGCGTCAAGTATGCCGAGCACATCGCCTTCCACAATTTCCGGCAATTCACGGTCTTTGGCCAGGATGTCGCCGCTTTCGCAGATATTTCCCACCACGGTCTGCACCATGGTTTCACGCTTTTCGTGACTGTTTTCGCCGTAGATTTCCACATCGTGGAAAGAATCGTACATGGCCGGGCGCACAAGCACATTGAAGCCAAGGTCCGTACCCGCATAGCGCTTTTCGCTGTTGTTCTTCACGGCGTGCACGCGGCCCAGCAGCACACCGCATTCGGCAGCCACGTAGCGGCCCGGCTCAATGAGAAAGCGGCCCGTATAGCCTGTTTTTTCGGCCCATGCGCTGATGAGTGCGTGCAGGCGGCTGCCCAGTTCGCCTGTATCCAGGCGGGGCTGGCCTTCATACTTGCGGTATGGGATGCCGAAGCCGCCGCCGAAGTCGATGATTTCAAGGTTTTGCAGCGCGCCCTGGGGCAGTTGTTCTGCCAGGCGCAGCAACACCTCGGCTGCATCCAGGTAGCCTCCGGCCTCCATAAACAGGGAGCCGATGTGCTGGTTTATGCCCGCCAGTGTCATGTCGTGCTTTTGCAGCAGGGCAAAAACGTCGTCCATCTGTTCTGGATTGACACCGAACTTGGTTTCCTTGCCCGCAGTGACGACCTTGGCGTGATGCCCTGCGCCAATGCCGGGGTTGAAGCGAATCATGACCTTGCCGCCCTTGTTGATACGGCCGAGATCGTCCAGTTGCGCGACGGAGTCCACGCTGATGAGCAGCCCGTGCTTGAGGGCATTCTGTAGTTCTTCCACAGAATTGTTATTGGAGATATAAAGAATCTGCCCGGGCGTAAATCCGGCAAGCAGGTCCATGTGCAGCTCGCCGGGACTCATGGCGTCTACTACCAGGCCTTCTTCGCGCGCCATGCGCAGCAGCACGGGATTGGAATTGGCCTTGACGGAATAGTTGACCCCGAAGCCGGGATGGCTTGAAAGGCCCATGAGGTCTCGGCAGCGCTGGCGCAGGACGTTTTCGTTATAGACATAGAGGGGAGTGCCGAAGGTTTCGGCCAGTTCGCGCGGGGTATGACGGCCGTAAAACTGGAGCTGGTCAGTGTAGCTGGAGCGGATGTCGGACATGGGTACCTCGGGGATGCCTCAAAAAATTTCTGGTGTGCCCGCGCGGGGCGGCAATCTACGTTTTGGGTAAGTAACAATTATCGTGGTCATGGTGTACGCTGTCAAGCCCGTGGTCTGGCTGCCGCCCGGGTATACACTGTCACATTGACATAAAAAGCGTGCCGTGTTTTGGTTTCTTTTTTCACTGCGGGCGTTTTTTGCGCTTGTGCCGCAGGGGCGCGAGCATTGCACCACGCGGCAGGGCGCCCGCCCAAACGTCCGCAAGACCCCTGGAGTATTTATGCCCATCAAAAAAGGCGACACAGTGCGCGCGCACTATACGGGAACCCTGGATGACGGCACGGTGTTCGACTCTTCGCGTGAGCGCGATCCCCTTGAGTTCGTCATGGGCCAGGGCATGCTCATTCCCGGTTTCGAGGCCGCGGTTGACGGCCGTGAGGCCGGAGAAAGCGTTACCGTAACCATTCCTCCGGCCGAAGCCTATGGCGAAACCGATCCGGAACTGGTCTTTACCGTGGCCCGCGCCCAGGTGCCGGACCACATTCCCCTCAACGTGGGCGTGCCGTTGCAGCTTTCCAACGAGCAGGGCCAGATGGACGTGACCATCACCGAAGTGACCGCTGATGAAGTGACCCTTGACGCCAACCATCCGCTGGCTGGCAAGGCTCTCACCTTTGAAATAGAGATTGTCAGCGTCAACTAGCAGACGCCGGGCCGGCGGGCAGATGTCTGCCGGCCTTTTTCAGGGCTTTCCGGCATGTGGCGGCACGGGCCGCCCGGACGCCGCCGGCAGCAAGCGTTTTCCAACGAATTTTGGTGCGTCACCCCTTTTTCTGACGCGAGGTTTGTAATGAGCAGCAAAACCGCCAGACACAGCGCCATCCAGGCCATCACCACCTACAAACCCGAAGCGGCTCCTCTCAATTTCGCCGATACACGGCCCACGGACATCTTCGGTTGCAACGTGTTCAATGATCGCGTCATGCGGGAGCGCCTGCCCAAGGCCGTGTATCGCTCGCTGCGCAAAACCATTGAATTCGGCCAGCGTATGGACCCGTCCATAGCCGATACCGTGGCGGCGGTCATGAAAGACTGGGCCATTGAAAAAGGGGCAACTCACTTTACCCACATTTTCTATCCGCTTACCGGGCAAACGGCTGAAAAGCATGATAGCTTTCTCATGCCTGACGGCGCAGGCGGGGTGATTGCGGAATTTTCAGGCTCCATGCTCATCCGGGGCGAACCGGACGCTTCGTCCTTTCCTTCCGGCGGCCTGCGCTCCACGTTCGAGGCGCGCGGCTACACCGCTTGGGATGTCACAAGCCCCGCGTATATCATGGAAAATCCCAACGGAACCTTTTTGTGCATCCCCACTATGTTCCTTTCATGGACTGGTGTGGCCCTGGACAAGAAAACTCCGCTGCTGCGTTCAAGCCAGGCCCTCAATCGCGAAGCCAAGAGGGTGCTGAGCCTTTTCGGTATTGAGACGGAACTGCCCGTAGTGGCCTATGCCGGGCTTGAGCAGGAGTATTTTTCCATTGATCACAATTTTAACTTTGCCCGTCCCGATATCCAGATCGCCGGACGCACTCTTTTTGGCGCACGCCCGGCCAAAGGGCAGGAATTCAGCGACCAGTATTTCGGCGTGATCCCCCAGCGCGTACTTTCCTATATGATGGAAGTGGAGCGCGAGCTTTACAAGCTGGGGGTGCCAGTGCGTTGCCGCCACAACGAGGCCGCCCCGAGCCAGTATGAAATCGCGCCTCTTTATGAGGTCAGCAATGTGGCCGTGGACCATAACCATATTATTATGTCCACCCTGCGTAACGTGGCCAAGCGTTACGGCCTCAAATGCCTGCTGCACGAAAAGCCCTTTGCCGGAGTGAACGGGTCAGGCAAGCACGTGAACTATTCCATCGGCAATGCCGATCTGGGTTCTCTTTTTGAACCGGGCGAAACGCCGTATGCCAACGCCAAGTTTCTGGTGTTCTGCGCGGCCATGATCCGCAGCGTGCACAAGTTCGGCGGTCTTTTGCGCGCCACCGTAGCCAGCGCCAGCAATGATCACCGCCTGGGCGCCAATGAGGCTCCCCCGGCCATCATGTCCATCTTCCTTGGCGACATGCTTACCGAGGTTTTCGAGGCCTTCCGCGCCGGGCGGGTTGACGATGCCGTCAATGGCAAAAAGCGCGGCGCGCTCAATCTCGGCGTGGATACCCTGCCGCCCCTGCCGGCTGACCCGGGCGACCGCAACCGTACAAGCCCTGTGGCCTTTACGGGCAACCGCTTTGAATTCCGCGCGCTCGGCTCCAGCCAGTCTGCCGCTGGCTCCATCACGGCGCTCAACGTCATGATGGCCGACTCGCTGGGATTTGCCGCCGACTGGCTGGAAAAGGAACTGGCGCAGGGGCGCGATTTCAGAACCGCTCTGGAATCGTTTATCAGCCATGTCATTGAAGAGCACAGCGCCGTTATCTTTAACGGCGACGGCTATTCTGAAATCTGGCACAAGGAAGCCGTGCGGCGCGGCCTGCCCAACCTGCGCACCACGCCCGAAGCGCTGCCCGAGCTTACTCGCCCTGAAGTGGTTGAGATCTACGAAAAGGCCGAGGTGCTTAACCGGGCAGAACTCAAGGCCCGGCAGGACATCTATCTGGAGCAGTATTGCAAGACCGTGCGTACCGAGGCCAACCTGACCATACGCATAGCCCGTACCGTCATTTTTCCCGCAGCCATGCGCTATCAGGGCGAACTGGCGTCTACGGCGGCCAGCATGCAGGCTATCGGCATGGAGCCGAAAATCTTCACCCTTGAAGAAGTGACCGGGCAGTTGCGGCAAATGCAGGCCGCCACTATGACCCTTGAAAGCGTTTTGACCGAGGTGGACGCGCAGGGCCTGGGCATGGAAGCCGCCCGCCGTTACTGCAACGAGGTGCTGCCGTGCATGAACGAAGTACGCCGCCATGCCGATATGCTCGAAACGCGCGTTGCCGATGATCTGTGGGCTTTGCCCAATTATCAGGAAATACTGTTCGGCAAATAGGGTTTGTGGCGGCATGCCCGCTCAGGTAAACAACAGCGGCCCTGGCCCTGTTCACGCCAATGCCCTGTGGCATGCGCGCTGTGTGAAAAGGGCCGGGGCCATGTACTTTTTTTACAGGCGCTGCAGTTGAAAGGCTGTCTTTGAAGGTCGTGCACTGTCTTTATCCCTGCTGCGCGCGCAGTTTGTTGTTGACAGAGGCGCGGACGCTGTGTAACGTTTTAAAAAATTCTAGAGGAACGTATTTGTATGAGCACTTTCTCCAACACCATTTCTTGCAGCTATCAGGGCTGGTGGTGGCGCATAAGACTGCGTGGGGGAGACGTGCGGGCTAAATAGTTCCGGTACGTAGGTATAGCTGTATGCAGGCGCCGTCTCCCTTGGGAGGCGGCGCTTTTTTTTTGTTCTACAACTCGAGGATACGGCAGATGAAAGAGAACGGTGACAGGTTGCATTTGCTCACGTTGCGACAGTCCGCCCGGTGGCTGCCGGCGGACATGGATACCCCCATCAGCCTGTTTATGGGCATGGTGGGCGCCGGTAACGGCATTTTGCTGGAAAGCGCCGAGGTGGACGGCCGCTGGGGGCGCTACAGTATTCTTGCCTGCGATCCGGCTCTTTTCATCGCCTGCCGCGAAGGCAGGCTGGCCCTGGGTGTGAAAGACCAGAGGCTTGCCGCGCTTATGGTTTTTGAAGGCCGCCCTTTTGTAGAGGGCCTGCGTGCGCTCATGGCAGCCCTGGAGGTGCAGCCGCCTGAAAATGCCGCAAATCTGCCGCCCATTACCCGCGCCCTGTACGGGTATCTGGGGTTTGGCATGGCGGGGCTGTTCAATCCGGTGCTGGCATCCACCATGCCGGAAAACGAAGCAGACTGCCTGCTCATCCTGCCTGCCACCGTGCTGGTTTTCGATCACCTGTACAACCGGCTGTGCCAGGTGAGCCTTGGCGACCACCGGCCCCTGAACAGCGGCCGCCAGCCCTTGGAGGTGAACGCGGCCAGGGCTTCCGGTCCGGCCATTGATCCCGGTATGGTGCGGTCCGAACCTGATGAAGAGGGGTACAAGAGCTTTGTGCGCCGCATCAAGGAAATGCTGCGTCAGGGCGAGGCCATACAAGTCGTGCCCTCGGTGCGTTTTTCCACGCCGTTTATGGGCAATCCTTTTGAACTGTACCGGCGTATGCGGCGCTTTAACGCGTCTCCCTACATGTTTTACATGCGCTTTCCGGAGCTGACGCTCTTCGGCTCTTCGCCTGAAGTGATGGTGCGCTGCACCGCGGGCTGCCTGCAGCTTTCGCCCATCGCGGGTACACGCAAGCGCGGGGCCGATGATCTGGAGGACGCACGTCTGGCGGCCGAACTGCGGGACGACCCCAAGGAACGCGCCGAGCATGTCATGCTGGTAGATCTTGGCCGCAACGATCTTGGCCGCGTGGCACGGCCCGGCACGGTAACGCTTGAACGCTATATGGAAGTGGAGCGTTACTCCCACGTCATGCATCTTACAAGCCGGGTTACAGCCCGTCTGGATGTGGGGCTGGACGCCCTGGATGTGCTGGCCGCCACTTTTCCGGCGGGCACGGTATCGGGCGCGCCCAAAATACGGGCCATGCAGATCATCCGCGAGCTTGAGGGGCGCAGCCGCGGTCCCTACGCGGGATGCATCGGCTGGCTCGGACTGGACAGGGACAGTGTGAACCTGGATATGGGCATTACCATTCGCAGCATGTGGCTGCGTGACAACAGGCTCTTCTGGCAGGCGGGCGGAGGAATCGTTCATGATTCGGACCCGGATATGGAATGGAAAGAAGTTTGCAATAAGTCAGCCATTATGCGCCTTGCCCTGCGAACGGAGGACGAAGAGTATGTTTCTTCTTATAGATAATTACGATTCTTTTACATATAATCTGGTACAGGCCTTTCACGCCCTGGGGCACAAGCCTGTAGTTATGACCAACGACGACCCCGCAGTGCTTGGCATGGCTGAAAATCCGGACCTTGCCCTGGTCTGTATTTCTCCCGGGCCGGGGCATCCTTCCAAAGCGGGTTTTTGCCCCGAATTTCTCGGGCGTCTTGATCCGCGTATTCCGGTGCTTGGCGTGTGCCTGGGGCATCAGTTGCTTGGCCTGCACGCCGGGGCGCGGGTGGAAGTTGGCCCCTGCATCATGCACGGCAAGCAGTCTGAAATAGTGCATGACGGCACGGGCCTGTTCTCCGGCCTGCCCAATCCCATGCGGGTAGGGCGTTACCATTCCCTTGTGGTACGTGCCGACGAAGATGCCGAAAATCCGCGTTTTACCGTCACAGCCCGTGGCCCCGAAGGCGAGGTTATGGCCCTGCGTTATAATGACCGCCCCTGGGTGGGGGTGCAGTTTCATCCCGAGTCGGTACTCACGCCCGAAGGGCTGCGCCTGCTGGGCAATTTTCCGCAGATGATCATGGATGCCGGTGGGCCAGCATCCAACTTTGCGGATATTCTCGAGCGACTGGCCCGTAGAGAAGACCTCAGCGCTGAGATGGCTGCCGCAGGTTTTGCCGCCCTTATGGACGGGAAAATGACTTCGGCCCAGGCCGGGAGCTTTCTCATGGGGCTGCGCATGAAAGGTGAAAGCGCTCTGGAACTGGCTCACGCCACACGCGCCGCCCTTGCTCGTGCCGTGCGCGTGGACGGCGTTTCGGGTACGACCATTGACGTGGTGGGTACAGGCGGCGACGGGCGCAACTCTTTTAACTGCTCCACGGCCACATCGCTTGTTCTGGCGGGCATGGGCTACAAGGTGGTCAAACACGGCGGCCGCGCCGTTTCTTCAAAATGCGGCAGCGCCGACGCCCTTGAAGCTCTCGGTATCGCGCTGGACGAAAACCCCGCCTCGGTGGCCGAAATGGTCAAAAAGCGCAATTTTGCCTTTTTGTTCGCGCCGCACTTTCATCCCTCCTTTGCCAATATCGGTCCTGTGCGCAAGGAACTGGGGGTGCGCACACTCTTCAACATACTGGGCCCCATGATCAATCCCGCCCGGCCCAGCCATCTGCTCATGGGGGTGGCCCGGCCGGAACTGGTGGATCTTGTGGCCGAAACCCTGCTTCAGGGACCGTTGTACCGGGCGGCCGTGGTTTGCGGCGCGGGCGACTATGACGAGATCACACCCATTGGTCCCGCGCGCATGGCCTTGCTGCATGCCGGCTCTGTGACACCTATGACGCTTGACCCCCGCGATTTCGGCATCCTGCCGTGCACCGTGGAAGATCTGGCCGTGGACGGCAAGGATGAGGCCGTGGCCGTGCTCAGGGGGATACTCGATGGTGAAGGCCCGCGCGCCATGCTGGACATGGTGGCCCTCAATGTGGGGCTGGCGGTGTACCTGCTGGAAGAAAACATGGACATGGCCCTGTGCATGGCGCGCGCGCGCGAAGCCGTAAGCGGAGGCTTTGGCAGGAAGGTGCTGCATGCTGCTTGAGCGTTTCATCAAGGCCAAGACGGCCGAAGTTGAGGGCCTGCGCCGATTGGCGGAGCAGGGTAAAATCCCCGCGCCGCTTGATGTGCCGCGGCCGGAGTTTTCGGCGGCCCTGTGCGGCCGCTCCGTGCCTGCCGTGCGCCTGGGGGAATATTCGCTGGCCGTGGTGGCCGAATACAAGCGGGCCTCGCCTTCGCGCGGGGTCATCTGCGAAAACATCGGCATCGAAGAGGCCGTACGCCAGTATGCCGCCTCAGGGGCAGGCTGCCTGTCCATCCTGACGGAAGAGACGTATTTTCACGGCGATATAAGCTACCTGCACAAGGCGGCAGATCCGGCCCTGTACGCGAAGCATCAGCCGCCCCTCTTGCGCAAGGACTTCATCTTTGACCCGCTTCAGGTGGCGGCCACGGCGGCTACTCCGGCCTCGGCCCTGCTGCTCATCGTGCGGCTCACACCGGATGCCCGCACATTGCGGTCCTTGCGGGAACAGGCCGAAAGCCTCGGGATGCAGGCTGTGGTGGAGGTGTTTGACAGGGAAGACCTGGACCTTGCCCGGCAGAGCGGGGCACGCATTATTCAGGTCAATGCGCGGGATCTGGGCAGCCTCGTGACCGACCGCAAGGCCCCCCTGGACCTTATCCGGGCCTGCCCCCCGCAAAAAGATGAAATATGGATAGCTGCCAGCGGCATAGACAGCGGAGGGCACTTGCTGGACTCGGCCCGGGCGGGCTTTGCCGCGGTGCTGGTGGGCAGCGCCCTTATGGCTGGCGGCACGCCGGGGCTGACGCTGACCCGCCTGCTTGAGCAGGCGCAAGCCGCCGGTGATGCCGCGTCCTGTACGGCAGGGGAGAAAAAAGGCCATGCTTATTAAGGTTTGCGGCCTCACACGGCAGGCGGATGTGGACCTGGCCGTCTCTTTTGGGGCAAGCATGTGCGGATTTATTTTTCATCCGGTCAGCCCCCGGTGCGTCAGTCCGGCTCAGGCCGCCTCGATGGAGAGCGGCAACATGCTGCGCGTGGGTGTTTTTGTGGAGCAGGACGCTGAAGAAATATGCCGCATCATGGCCGAGGCCCGGCTGGACATGGCCCAACTGCACGGCCGGCAGGATGCGGCCTGTGCCAGGGCCGTGGGTGCACAGCGGGTGATCCGTGTCATCTGGCCCGCGCGCTATTGCCACAGGGCCTTGCTGTATAATGAATTGCAGAATCACGCCGACGCCTGCGCCTGCTACCTGCTGGATGCGGGTCTGGCTGGCGGGGGCAGTGGCGTGCGTCTTGATTGGGAAGATCTGAACCATCTGCCGTCGCCGCGCCCTTGGCTTCTGGCCGGCGGCCTGAGCGCGGAAAACGTGGGGCTGGCCCTGAGCAGATGCTCCCCGGATGGAGTGGATTTCAATTCCGGCGTGGAGGATGCGCCGGGGCAGAAAAATGCGCAAAAGCTGGCGGCCGCCCTCGCGGTAGCCGCAAAACAGAAAGGCAATAGGTACTTGTCATGAAGAACAGATATTTTGGTGAATTCGGCGGCTGCTTTGTGCCCGAATTGCTCATGCCGCCGCTTATGGAGGTCGAGGCGGCCATGCACGACATTTATCCCACAGAGGCCTTTCAGGCTGAACTGGAAAGCCTCCTGCGCAATTATGCCGGGCGTGAGACACCGCTGACCCATTGCCCGACCCTGTCGCGGGAACTGGGCTTTGACCTCTGGCTCAAGCGTGAGGACCTGTTGCATACAGGGGCGCACAAGATCAACAATACCCTGGGGCAGGCGCTGCTTGCCAGGCATATGGGCAAGACGGCCCTGGTGGCTGAAACCGGAGCCGGGCAGCACGGTGTTGCCACCGCGGCCTCCGCGGCCCGCCTGGGTATGGAATGCACCATTTATATGGGTGCGGAAGATGTGGAGCGGCAAGCCCCCAACGTCATGCGCATGAAGCTGCTCGGGGCCACCGTGCACGCGGTGGAAAGCGGTACGCGCACCCTCAAGGACGCCATTAACGAAGCCCTGCGCGCCTGGATAGGCAGCCAGAAAACAACTCATTACTGCTTTGGAACAGCTGCAGGGCCACATCCTTTTCCGCTGTTGGTGCGTGAGCTGCAAAGCGTCATAGGGCGCGAAACACGCGCCCAGATGCTGGAAAAAACTGGCAGGCTGCCTGATGCCATAGTGGCTTGCGTGGGCGGCGGGTCCAATGCCATCGGCATGTTTTATCCTTTTCTCGACGATGCCGCAGTGCGCATTGTGGGCGTAGAGGCAGCAGGTACCGGCGAGCCGGGCTGCTTCAACTCCGCGCCGCTCAACCTCGGCGTTCCCGGTGTGCTGCACGGCGCGTACAGCATGCTTTTGCAGAATGATGACGGCCAGGTGGAGCCTTCACATTCCATTTCCGCCGGTCTGGATTATCCGGGCGTTGGTCCCGAGCACTCCTGGCTGCACAAAACGGGCCGCGTCCACTACGGCATGGTTAAAGACGGCAACGCACTTGCGGCCTTTCAGCGACTATGCCGCGCCGAGGGCATCCTGCCTGCCCTGGAATCTTCACATGCGCTGGCCTGGGTGCTGGATCATCCGCATGAGTTCAAGCCCGGCCAGCAGGTGGTGGTCAACCTTTCGGGCCGCGGTGACAAGGATCTTGGCATTATCAACAAGGCCCTGGGTTTTGCCCTGGGGCAGGACGAGGTGTAGTCATGAACCTGCTTGAAGAAAAGATACGTGCGGCCAATGCCGCCGGACGCCCGGCCCTTATTCCTTTTTTGACCGCGGGCTTTCCCGACCGCGCAACATTTTGGCCCACATTGATGGAGCTGGATGAAAACGGAGCGGATATTATTGAAATAGGCGTGCCGTTTTCTGATCCCGTTGCCGACGGCCCGGTGGTGGAAGAGGCTTCGCGGCGGGCGCTCAGCGACGGGGTAAACCTGCGCGGCATTCTTGCGGAGCTTGCCCAGCGCAAGGGCCTTGTCAAGGCCGGGCTTGTGTTGATGGGATATCTGAATCCCTTTTTGCAGTATGGCTACGAAAAACTGGCGCAGGATGCAGCCCGGGGCGGTGTGCATGGCTTCATCGTGCCCGACCTGCCCCATGAAGAGTCCGGGCCGCTGCATCGTGCCCTGAAGAAAGAGGGCATCGCCCTTATCCCGCTGGTGGGACCCAATACCAGTGCGGAGCGCATGGCCCTGTATGCCGAAGAAGGCGAGGGCTATGTGTATGTGGTTTCGGTTATGGGCATTACCGGAGAACGGGGAGATGTAGCTCCGCAGGTGGCCGATACCATGCGGCGGGCGCGTTCTGTCTTCAGCCTTCCCTTGGCTTTAGGCTTCGGCCTGCGTGAGCCGGGGCAGCTCAGGGAACTTCCGCCGGACGCCAGGCCGGATGCCGCGGTTTTCGGCAGTGCCCTGCTCAACCACCTTGAAGAAGGCCACAGCGCCGAAGAGTTTATGGCCCGCTGGAAATAGAGCAGTCTTACACTCTGTTGCTACGGCGACGCGCAAAGGGCTCTGCCGCGAAGGGGCGGGTACAGTTTGTTTGTGCTGTCAAGCGCCGGAGCGGACGTGCCTTGCCTTTGAGAAGATGCATTTTCAAAGGCAAGAGATTATCTTTACGCTTACCGGCCCGTGCCGGCAATTGCAGGGCTTCCTTTCTGGGCCGAAAGGAGGCCCTGTTTTTTAATAATTCATGGTAATTTGATAGGGAACGTAGGTTTGGCGCGATTCGCGCGGATTTTTTAGGATAAAAGTGAAGATGGGAATAAAAAACTTCTTGACTTTGAAATTCAATTTCAATTATAACCAGATTACGCGATTCACCCCAACAGCGGTTGCCGCTCAGGCGGTAACATGACAAGGAGCGAAAGTATGTGCGTTACACTTATAGGCGGTATGGACAGGCTGCACAAAGATTACATTGCCGCAGCCAAGGAAAAGGGTCACTCTCTTAAATGCATCAGCCGTAATGAGCGTAATTTTACCGACAAGATCGGCAATCCCGATGCCATGATCGTTTTTACCAACAAGATTTCGCATGAAGCCAAGCGCAAGGCCGTGCAGGTGGCCCGTTCGCGCAATATTCCCCTGCAGATGGTTCACTCATGCGGCGTGTCTTCCCTGCGAGAATGTCTGCGTAGCTCCTAGTCTGAACCTGACAAACTCCTATGGCCGCCAGAGCAGGCAGCTCAAACCGGCGACCTTGCGGACCATCAAATGGCTGAATGGTTTTCGAGCAGGGCTTGCGGCTTTCTGTCATAGCGAAAGCGAACCTTGGTTAACGCTGCACCATCCATAGGGAGAGTCCTTATGACTCCAATGCATTGCCCGGCTGTCGGAAGATTTCTTCCACAGCCGGGCAAGTTTTTTGTGATAAAAATATTGTTTATAAGTAGTAGGATAGAGAGTGCGAAACACAAAAATACCTTGGCTCAACTTGACATTTTAGGGGCAAACATATAAACCCGCTAGGACTTTGGAATTCATTTTCATTTCTTTTCCAAGGGTATACAGACTTTTCTTTCAAGGGCGGCAGCATAGGCACCCGGCCGGTCACCGGGTATGGGAAGCTCCCGGAGTCGCCATACTTAGAATTTTCAGGACGGCTAGCATGAGCAATTTTTCCGGCACGGTCATGGCTGATGAGCTGCAGGGGCGCTTTTGCGTCTTTTGCGGAGCGGGGAGGGCGTTTTAATGAGCGAAATGAAAAATTCCGGCAATGGCGTAAGCGGTCACGGGCATGCGCACGGCCACGAGCACGAGCATGGTCACAAAGGCGGCCACGCCCACAGACATGAGCACGGCCACGGCTTGCGAATTGCCCTGGCGGGCAACCCCAACTGCGGCAAGACCACGGTGTTTAACGGCTATACCGGGGCGCGGCAGCATGTGGGCAACTATCCGGGTGTCACGGTTGACAAGAAGGAAGGTCATATCAACGTGGACGGCACGCACGTCACGGTGGTGGACCTGCCCGGAACCTATTCGTTGACCGCCTATTCGCAGGAAGAGCGCGTGGCCCGGCAGGAACTGGCCGGCGACAATGTACAGGCAGTTATAGACATTGTGGACGCCTCTGCCCTGGAGCGCAATCTGCTGCTTACTGTGCAGATGCTTGAAATGGGCACGCCGCTGGTGCTCTGCTGCAACATGATGGACGAAGCGCGCGCTTCCGGGGTGCATATCGACATGGAGCGCCTGGGAACCCTTTTGGGGGTTCCTGTATTGCCTATGGTGGCGCGTACCGGCGAGGGGCTTAAAGAAGGCATGAAGGCCGCCGTTGAGCTTGCCAGAAACGGCAAGCGCCAACCTATGCGTATTTCTTACGGCATGGAGCTGGATGAGGCCCTGTTTGAACTTGAAAAGCGCATCACTGCCGCAGATCTGCTGACTGACCGCTACCTGCCCAGCTGGGTAGCCCTCAAACTGCTGGAGGGTGATGATGTCATCATGGCCGAAGTCCGCGCGGCCGATGCCAAAACGGCCGATGAGCTTGCGGCCTTGTGCAGAAAAACAGCGGATCACGTGCGCGCCACGCTTAACGCCAACCTTGAATCACTCATTACAGATCACCGCTACGGCTACATCCGCAGCATCCTGCGCGACGGCGTTTTTCATCAGGATCCCGGCAAGGACCGCCTGGCTCTTTCCGACAAGCTGGACAAGGTGCTTACTAATGCCCTGTTCGGCCCGCTGCTCATGATCGGAGTGCTTTACCTCATGTTTTACGTGACGTTTGAGGTGGGCGCGTATCCACAGGGATGGGTTGAAGACGGTTTTGCCTGGCTTGGCGAATTTTTGGGCGAGGTCATGCCGGAAGGCCTGGCACGCTCTCTGGTGGTGGACGGCATCATTGCCGGTGTGGGCGGGGTCGTAAGCTTTGTGCCGCTGATCCTTATCATGTTCGCCCTGATTTCCTTTATGGAAGACAGCGGCTACATGGCTCGCGTGGCCTATATGATGGACCGTATTTTCCGCTTTTTCGGCCTGCACGGTGCTTCGGTCATGCCTTACATCATTTCCGGTGGCATTGCGGGCGGCTGCGCCATTCCCGGTGCCATGGCCACCCGTACCCTGCGCAGCCCCAAGGAAAAACTGGCGACCCTGCTGACCCTGCCCTACATGTCCTGCGGAGCCAAGCTGCCTGTCTTTTTGCTGCTGGCGGGAACATTCTTTCCCGAGCAGGCGGCCACGGTCATGTTTTTGATCATGCTGGCCGGATGGGTCATGGCCCTGCTCGTGGCGCGCCTGCTGCGCTCGTCCATCGTCAAGGGCGAAGCAACGCCATTTGTTATGGAACTGCCCCCCTACCGTATGCCCACCCTGTTCAGCCTGTTGCTGCACTGCTGGGAGCGCGCCTGGATGTATCTCAAGAAGGCCGGTACGGTGCTGGTGGCCATATCCATCATCATCTGGGCGGGCATGACATTTCCCGAACTGCCCGAAGACATGGCCGCGCCTTTTGAACAGAAGATAGAGCAGATTGAAAGCCAGATTGCCGCTCTGCCTGAAGGAGCCGATGAGCGCACCGCCCTTGAGGAAGAGCTGGCCGGAGTGCGTGACGAACTGGGTGAAGAAGAACTGGCCTATTCCGTTGCCGGTCGCCTGGGCAAGGCTGTGGAGCCAGCTACCCGGCCTGTGGGCTTCGACTGGCGTACAGACATTGCCCTGCTTGCGGGCATTGCCGCCAAAGAGGCCATTGTGTCTACCCTGGGAACCGCCTACGCCATTGGTGAACAGGACCCCGAAGACGCCGCTCCTCTGGCCGAACGGCTGAAGAGCGATGCCAACTGGTCCAAGGCCACGGCCCTTTCGTTGATGCTTTTTGTGCTCATGTACTCTCCCTGCTTTGTGGCGCTTGTGGTCATCAAGCAGGAGGCGGGGAGCTGGGGCTGGCTGGTATTCAGCGTTGTCTTCAATACGGCGGTGGCCTATGTGGTGGCCATGGCGGCCTACCAGATCGGCCGGTCCGTCTGGGGATAGCGTGATATAAGGCCTGCCCGCTCCTGCCGGGGTAGAGGAAGACTCCGATGAATGCCCGTGCCGCGCCTTGACAAAAGGCTTGCGGCACGGGCATTCTTCAGCGTTATATAGAGCATGTTATCTTGAGGATATGTTTTCTCAAGATTTGCAGGGGCGGGCCTCGGCGTGTGTCCCCATTGGTGGCGGACGCCTGCCCACGCAGCCGTCATAACAGTGGTAAAGCAAGGCTGTTCTGGCCGTTATGGCAGACAAGGCCCCGGTTTGGGGTTTTGTCTCTGCATTGGGGTGTGCACGATGTTTCGGACGTTCTGTTTGTGTCTGGCGTGTTGCCTTGTATGTGCCGCTTCTGCCGTTTTTGCAGGGGAGGCGTGGGTGGTGCGTGTTGAAGACGGCAATACCATTTCCGTCAGCAGTACACGCAACAGTGACGAGGCCGATACGGTGCTGCGTTTTTACGGCATAGACGCGCCGTCCCTGAGCCAGCCTTTCGGGGCTGAAGCCCTGCAACGCCTGGCCAGAATCATGCCACGCGGCACAAAGGTGACATTCGAACCTGTGGGCAGAAGCGAATCGGGCACGGTGAGCGCTCTTGTGCAGGTTGGCGGCACATCGGTCAATTATCAACTGGTTGTGGAAGGCCTGGCCTGGGTTGACAGGCAGACATGCAAGGCTATCTTCTGCCGTCGCTGGATGATCCAGGAGCATCAGGCCGTTGTGGACAAACGGGGCATATGGGGCCTGAATATAGGTACCCCGCCCTGGCAGTGGGGCAGATAAAAAGGGGAACGCATATGAACGTTACCGGTTCACAGGAACTGCGCGAATTTCTTGATTGCTGGAAAACAGATCCGCAGAATGCCAAGGCAGCTTTTGTTTCCTATATGGATTTTCTGGCCGCGCACAGCGGCATGAGTTTCACCTTCAAGGGGCGTCCCGGCATCAGCTATTCCCTGCGTGCCAGGCATGCGGCCCAGACCCGGCGTGAGCTTTTTGTTCTGGTTGATGTTGTGGACGATGAGCCGGATAACCGCTGGCTCTCCGTATGCTTTTACAACAACATGATTACCGATGCTGAAGACCTGGGCGACTTTGTTCCCGATGGGCTGATGAATGAAGATGCCCGCTGCTTCAATCTTGAAAGCGACGATGCTCACATGCGCGACTATATCATGGCCCGCCTTGGTGAAGCCGCACGCAATGCCGAAAACAACGTGGAGTAACCTTGTCTGACGTTTCCGCCCCGTCCTGCGTGGCCATAGATTTTGAAACATCCGGATATGCGGCCCACAGCGCTTGTGCTGTGGGCCTTGCACGCATTGAAGACGGCCGCGTTACAGAGCAGTTTTACAGTCTTGTGCGGCCGCCTTCTTCGCGGGTGCTTTTTACAGAAATTCATGGTCTTACCTGGCCCATGCTTAAAAATGCCCCTGTTTTTGGCGACGTATGGCCTCAAATGGAATCGTTCATGAAAGGGGCAGGCGTGCTGCTGGCGCATAATGCCTCTTTTGACCGGCGTGTGCTGCTGGCCTGCTGCCGTGAGGCGGGGGCGGGTGTGCCGGAGCAGCATTTTCTCTGTACGCTCAAGGGCGCGCGCCGCAGCCTGCCTTTGCCCTCCAAAAAGCTGAATCATGTGTGCGAGCATTTCGGCATTGCCCTGGAACACCATCATGCGGGTTCTGATGCTGCGGCCTGCGCAGAGGTTTATCTGCATCTGCGGGCTTTGGGTGTTACCGACAGCCAGATGCGCATCTAGAACCTGTTTCCGCCATGCCGCCAGCCCGGCAACACCGCCGGGCACATTGATATACTGTCCTGTTTGTCGTGTGAACAGGACAGTATATTTTTTTGCCCTGCGTGAAGGGTCATTATTATCAATTTTTATCTATTTGCTCTCTTGTGCAATGCAATGTTTTTTTAAAGTCTAATCTATTTTTTGAAAAAAGAATGAAATAATATGTGAGTAATCAAAAGTATTGAAGTTGGTGTGATTTTTTTCCTTTATAAGGCAGTCTATCAGGCATGGCTGTTATTCTTGTAATTTGTAATACTTGAAACAAATGCATTCTTCATCCATAATTATGATTCAAAAGGCATATTTTTTTCCAACGATGTGTCGATAAATAAAATAAAAACATTCATGACACTCCTGCATTGCTGTACAGCTTTTCAGAACAGCCTCTCTGACTTTTTCCATACCTGGTATGCAGAAAATCAGACAGGAGTTTTTTAAGGAAAAGAGAGGAATAGTATGAAATTGCGCTTGTTGCCCAAAATGCTGCTGCTGATCTTGCTGCCGACGCTTCTGGGCCTTTGCACCGTAACCTGGTTCAGCTACACGCGCGGGGAGAGGGCGCTGGCCGTACAGATAGACGATGAACTTGCCGCGGTGACACGCAGCCAGGCCGGGCAGCTTGGCAGTGTGGCCGGGTTGCTGCATAAAGTGCTGGATAATGCCGGGCATGCATCCCGCATCAGCAATTTCCTCAAAGCCGGATCCGAATGGGAAAAAGATGCCCTGCGCCCTGCCATGCAGGCAAGCCTGAAAAGCATTGCCGAAGATTTTCCCTTGCTGGCTGCAGTGGGTCTGCTTTCACCCGAGGGGGTGGTCGTGGGGCACAGCAATCCTGCTGGAATTAATACCAATCTTTCTGAACGTCCGTATTTCAAGGCGGCCATGCAGGGTAAAAGCAGCGTGCTGAATGCGCGCAGCAAGGTTTCAGGCGCGGTCACCACAGTGATGGCTGCGCCGGTCATGAATGACGGCAAGGTTCTGGGAGTGGTCTACGGCACGGTCGACCTCACTATGTTCAGCGCTGAAACAGTGGATGCCGTCAGGCTGGGGCAGACCGGCACAAGTTTTGTCTATGACGGCAGCGGTCTGTTACTGATGCATCCCAACAAGGACTATGTTGGCGACGAAGACGGCAACCTGGACTGGGTCCGGCAGATACTTGAAAAGCGTAATGGCAATCTGTCCTACACTTGGGATGGAAAAGAAAAACTGGCGTATTTTCAGGAAATTCCTGACATGGATTGGCTTGTCGTGCTGAGTATGGAGCGTAGCGAGGTTCTTGCGCCCGCCGCTGTGCTGTTGCGCGGCAATCTGATGCTCATGCTAGCTATTGTCCTGGTGGTGGGGCTGATAGTTTTTACTGTGGCGCGAAGCATCACCACGGCTCTGAAAAATGAAGAGGCCTTTGTGGGGCGTGTTGCCGAGGGGCAATTTGAGATGAGCGACCAGCAACGGGCTGTTCATGAAAAATGCGTTGCCCGTACTGACGAAATCGGGGGGCTGTCCAGGGGCGTGGGCATCATGACGGAGAATCTGCAAAAATTTCTTTCAGAAAGCGAACAACGGGCGCAGGAAGCCCAAAAGGCCACTGAAGAGGCGCGCCAGGCCATGCACGAGGCCGAAGAAGCCCGCAGAGCCGCCGAAGGAGCCCGGCGTGACGGCATGCTGGCTGCCGCGGAGCAGCTGGAAGAAGTGGCTTCTGTGCTTTCTTCAGCTTCTACGGAGCTTTCGGCCCAGATTGAGCAATCTGACCGCGGCGCGGCAGAATCTGCCCAGCGTTTGTCCGAGGCGGCTACTGCCATGAACGAAATGAACGCTACCGTGCAGGAGGTTGCCCGTAACGCCGGGGCGGCTTCCATTGCTTCTGCCGAAACCAGAGAAAAAGCCCAGCACGGCTCCAGTATTGTTGCGCAGTCATTGCAGAGCATTGAAGGCGTGCGGCATATTTCCGGGCAGCTCAAGGAAGATATGACGCAACTTAACGAACACACCCGCGATATCACACGTATTATGGGCGTCATTTCGGATATTGCTGACCAGACCAACCTGCTGGCCCTGAATGCCGCCATTGAAGCCGCCCGCGCGGGCGAAGCCGGGCGCGGCTTTGCTGTGGTGGCTGACGAGGTGCGCAAGCTGGCGGAAAAGACAATGGCTTCCACCCTGGACGTGAGCAGCGTCATCAAGGCCATTCAGGACAGCACGCAAAAAAGCACAGCCAGTGCGGAAAACGCTGTGGAGCAGATCAATCGGACGACGGAACTGGCCGATATGTCCGGCCAGGCCCTTCAGGAAATCGTGGCTACTGTGGACGCCACAGCGGATCAGGTGCATGCCATTGCCACAGCCAGCGAGGAGCAGTCCGCCGCCAGCGAGGAAATCAACCTGTCCATAGTTCAGGTCAACGACATGGCACGGCAGACCGCCGATGCTATGGGCGAAGCTGCCAGAGCCGTGTCTGACCTGGCAGCCCAGGCCCAGAACCTCAATACGCTGATTCAGAATATGAAACGGGCGTAACGCCTGAAAGTGCGTTGTGCAGATGGAGGCAGCCCTTCCATCTGCACAACGTGCGGGTGCTGGGCGCCCGCGTATCTCATGTCTTCCCTTCCTCCTGCCGGGCAAGCCTCACTGTGCCGTATCTTCCGGGCTGGCTGTTCAGGCTGCGCAGATTTGAGCTGAAAAGTTTCAGCCGTCCCCGCTGTGAAGCAGAAAGCGTCTTTCCACACAAAAATATCCATATGATGCAGCGTGTCGCTGATTCAAAACCCAGGTGCCATGCAGGGATACCCTGTAACACATGCCTGTACTGGCATCTGGGCAGTGTACTTGTTTTCTGAAATTTTCTGCAATTAATGACTGTATATTTTGTGTATATGCGGGATGTGATGGATTTTTTTCTGCCTGACTGTTTGACTGCCAGGGGATCGCGTTGTTAGCATACTGCAAGGGGCGAGATAAATAACATCGTTCATGTTTTTTTATGCGATGCCAGATGTAATGCCGTCAAAAACTGGAGAAACTATGAGCATTATGAACTCAAATTTGTTTCATTACGGCAAGGTAGAAGCTTTTTTATCATGAAGAAAAAATATCGCGATATCGATGTGTTTACTGCTGCCGTCCAGAGGATCGAAGCGATATTTGAAAATTTTGAGCGGGTATATGTATCATTTTCAGGCGGTAAAGATTCGGGCTGCCTTGTTCATCTGGCTCTGGAAGTGGCGCGAAGAAAAAAAAGGCTTCCGCTTGATGTGCTGCACATAGATCTTGAGGCCTGGTATAGGCACACTGCCGATTTTGTCGCCAGAATCATGACCCGGCCGGAAATCAGGCCACACTGGATTTGCCTGCCCCTGCATCTGCGCAATGCCGTAAGCCAGACCCAGCCGCACTGGCTCTGCTGGGATCCCGAAGCCCGTGCGGAATGGATACGTGAACTTCCCCGGCATCCGGGAGTTATCAGTGATGAAAAACATTTTTCATGGTTCCGGCGCGGGATGGAGTTTGAAGAGTTTGTGCCTTTGTTCGGGCAGCATTTTTCTCAGGGAAACCCCTGCGCCTGCCTTGTGGGCATTCGAAGTGATGAAAGCCTGAACCGTTTTCGCACCATCAAGTCGTGGACCAAGCGGCGCTGGAATCGTCATGGGTGGACTACGGTTTCTGGAACCGGGCTTGTCAACGCCTATCCGATATATGACTGGCGGACAGAAGATATCTGGACGGCTCACGGGCGGATGCAGTGGGACTATAACCATATCTACGACCTTATGCATATGGCGGGGCTTAGTCTTGCACAAATGCGCCTTTGCCAGCCATTTGGCGATGACCAGCGAAAGAGCCTCTGGCTTTTCAAGATTCTGGAGCCGGAGACGTGGGCGCGGCTTGTCAGCCGGGTGCAGGGGGCGAACTTCGGCAACCGGCACGCCGCAACTTCCGGCAATGTGATGGGCAATTATCACATAAGCCTTCCGGAAGGCCATACATGGCAAAGCTACTGCGAATTTCTTCTGTCTTCCATGCCTGACAGTACGGCGGATCATTACCGCAACAAGATTCACAGTTTTGTGCGCTGGTGGCGCGAACACGGTGTTGCGGTTATCCCGGATGAAGCGGAGCCGCGGCTGGAGGCCGCCCGCAAAGCGCCGAGCTGGCGGCGGATCTGCAAGGTGCTTTTAAAAAATGACTACTGGTGCAAAGGCCTTTCTTTCAGTCAGACAAAAAGGGAAATGGAAAAGCAGTTGGAGTGGGTGCTGCGTGTGGGGAGGTAGGGCGGTTATGCGCATCGAAAAATTTGTTCATGAGAGCGAGCCTGAAAAAAATGCACAGCTGTTTGGCAGGATAGGAGAGTTTTGCGCCTGCGCCACCACAAGGGATGCCCTGGGCTGCGCGATTTCAAGCCGTCCCGGGCAGGTGTGGTATGTGGCGGCCGAGCGGCACACGGTGCACGCTTTCGGGTCCATACGGTTGCAGGGTGAAAGGGGATTGCTACGCCATCTGTACAGCCCGGCTGGGGACGGCATGCTTCTGGAAACAGTCTTGCGTCACTGCATTGAGTATGCGCGGCGGCACCATGCCCGGTCCGTATGGCTTACAGACTATATATGGCTGGAATCACGCTATGCGCCGCTGGGCTTTATGCCGCACGGGAACCCCAGAGGCCGATTTGTTCAATATGTGTTATGGTTAGGGGAGTCCAATGGAACTTGAGCAATGGATAAATTCTCTGGAAGACGCGCTGCTGTCTGATACCCGCCGTTTTGACCAGCGGGTGAAAGTATATAACCGTCTTGTGGATATGGCCGCCCGGTATCTGGATACGCCTCATCCGGCCGCGCGCCCTCAGTTGGTGCGCGTGGACAAGGTTAAAGGCAACGATTACAACCCCAACAAGGTCGCGCCGCCTGAAATGCGTTTGCTGCGCCTGTCCATGGCTAAAGACGGCCAGACCATGCCTGTGGTTGTGGCCCGGGGCAGCAGGGGCGCCTTTCAGATTGTGGACGGCTTTCATCGCCGCAGCGTCGCAAAAAATGCGCCCGAAGTTCGCGAGGCCCTTTCGGGATATCTTTTCATCGTTGAGCTGGACAAGCCTTTTGAAGACAGGATTACGTCCACGGTCCGGCATAACATGGCCAGAGGCGCGCACAAGGTCGAGCTGACGGCAAAGCTGGTGACTGCCCTGAAAGGCTATAACTGGAGCAGCGAGCGTATTGGCCGGGAGCTGGGCATGGACCCTGACGAAGTCCTGCGGCTGAAGCAGATGACTGGTCTGGCCGAAGCTTTTGCAGACAGGGAGTTTTCCAGGGCCTGGGAATAGCCGCGCCGTACCGTATTGTGAGTTCGTGGCAGCAGGCATGCGGATTGGCGGGACCGGTGTTTTTTCTCTTGTGCCTGCGCTGGTCGCGCCCTGTGCGGACTTCGTATCTGCCTTGATGTTTTTTGACTCCCGCGTACTGCTTTTGCCGTCAGAAAGGTTTTGGGCCTCGGGGCTGGCAAAAAATGATGCTCTGCTGGCATATTATCGCCAGGGTGGCGAGATGCCCTGAAAACAGCATTCACTGCGGCTTCGTGTTCTCCGGTTTCGGTTTTCGTCACGTCAATAAAGTGGCGAAATTCGGGACCGGTTTGTTTTTTGATGCATTTTTATTTGTTAACATTACGTTTTATATTGATAATATGTATTTGGAACAAATGTTGCTTTATGACTGCCAAGCAATCCAGAAGGACTGCGGGAGGATCTATGAAAAGTTTGTTCAGCAGCCAGATCGGCCTTGTTGGTACGGTCATGAACATGCAGCTTGACCGGCAGAACATCATTGCCGGCAACCTGGCCAACATTGACACCCCCAATTACAAACCGCGTGAATTGAGCTTTGAAAAAGAGCTTCAGACTGCCCTCGGGCAGGATATGGAAGGGCAGATGAGCCGTACCAGCGCGGAACACATACCTTCGACCTTTGATCCTTCAAGTTTCAGGCCCGAATGGTCAGAAGCCTTCAAGCCCCGGCTCATTCACGGTGAAGACCGGGTGAATCTTGACAAGGAAATGGCCAAGCACTCCAAAAACCAGTTGCAGTTTACGGCCCTTGCGCAGGTTCTTACCAAAACGTTCGAAGGTATCCACACAGTCATACAAGACGGCAAGCAGGCATAGCGGGCCTGCTGCCGCAATATTTTTCCATTTCTGCCCGCGCTGCTTTCTGCCTGCTTCGGCGTACAGTAACAACGCGTATTCAGGGCAGGCAGCCTGCCGGACGGGAACAGCATTTTCGTAGCCAGCCCGGCGGGACAGCATTGATTTGAGATCAGGAGAACGCCATGGACTTCATGACAGCATTTGACATAAGCGCATCGGGGCTTGCAGCCGACCGTACGCGTATCAATACCATATCCATGAACCTGGCTAATGCCAAAACCACACGTACGCCCTTGGGCGGGCCATACCGGCGGCGCAGCGTGGTGCAGCAGACGGCTGACGTGGATGATCCTTTTTCCGTCCATATGCGCTCGGCGCTTGACCGTGCGGTCAAGGGGGTGCGCGTGATGGCCGTAACTATGGATAACCGCCCCTTCAAGCGGGTGTATGAACCGGGCAATCCCGATGCCAACGCCGAAGGCTATGTAATGTACCCCGACATCAATGTGGTGGAAGAAATGGCCAACCTCATGACGGCGCAACGCAACTTTGAGGCCAACGTCACCACTGTGGACGCCATCAAGGGCATGTATGTAAAAGCCCTTGAAATCGGCAAATAAGATTTTTACCGCCCATCTGACCGGGCGGAGCCGCTGAGGCAATTCAGGAGAAGGCCATGAGCATACAGTCAGTGGGCATGCGCGCGTACAGTGAGGCCATGCAGCATTTCAACAGGGTAGAGGGCAGCCTGCAGCAGGGTTCGTCTGTCAGCGGCAAAACGCTTTTTTCCCGCACCCTGGATCAGAGCCTTGCCCGCAGCAAGGTGGATACCGGCGAAAATTTCGGCGCCCAGGTGGACATGGTGCAGTTTCCCGGCAAGGCGCATACCCCGGTAACTTCCGAGAGCAGCTTTACCGGAACCCTCAGGGATTCACTGAACAAGGTAAACCAGTTGCAGGGCGTCAAGGATGAAGCCATCAGCGAATTTGCTTCGGGCCGCACCCAGAACGTGCAGGAACTCATGATAACCATGCAGAAATCCAGCCTTGCCATGAAGCTGACTACCGCCGTGCGCGGTAAGGTGCTGGAAGCCTACAAGGAAATTTCCAAGATGCAGTTCTAGAGCGGCTCAACCTTGAAAAATCTGGAACACGCTGCGTGGATTTGAGACAAACCCACATCGCGAAGTGTTTGCAAGGCAACCTTGCTTCGGCCGTTGCGACAAAAGAATTACGGGCGAAGACAGCAGGAAAGATAGTGGTCAGGCAGCCATTTCAAGCGTTGCCTGTTCCAGGGGCAATACATCTCCAGAACTACCATAACCCATTGACCGGATACAGTATTTTTTTCAGGCTCCTGAACAGTCTCCCCCTGCATGGCTTTGCCGTACGGGGGGAGACCTTTTTAAGGCGTCATAAATTTGAATTTCAGGTACTTACAAAATGCCTTTAAAATATAGTATGTTATTACAATACTATATGATTAGGCATGAATGTTGCTACGGCAAGGCAAGCCCGGCCTTGTGCCGGAAAACCGGCGCCGGAGCGCACAGGAGCGGACCATGCCTGCATTCATCCAACAGTTTATCAATTCTTTCAAAGCAGTATGGGCAAAGATGAGCCAGCTACAACGCATGGCCGCCGCAGGCGGGGCCGTGGCTCTGCTGGCCGGTATTATTGGGCTTTCCATCTGGATGGGCCGCCCCGAGTACCGCGTTCTTTATTCCAATCTTGGCCCCGAAGACGCCAGCGTGGTGGTCAAGGCCCTGCAGTCCGACAAGGTGGCCTACCGCATTACTGATAACGGAGCCACCATCATGGTTCCGCAGGAAGTGGTATACGACCAGCGCATCAAGATCGCGGGCGAAGGCGGTCTGGTGGGGCAGGGAATCGGTTTTGAAATTTTTGACAAGGTCAAGGTCGGTCAGACAGACTTTGTGCAGAAAATAAACTATACCCGCGCCCTTCAGGGCGAACTGGCCCGCACGATCAGCGAATTTCCCAGTGTGGAAAGTGCGCGAGTGCATCTGGTCATCCCCCGCCGCAGCCTTTTTGTCGAAGAGCGCCAGTCGCCTTCGGCTTCGGTGGTGCTCAAGCTTATTCGCCCCAACATCAAGGTTGACCAGAAAGAAATCAACGCCATCCTCAATATGATGCTCATGTCTGTGGAAGGCCTGGACAGGGGGCATGTTTCCATTACCGATACCAGCGGCAAGGTGCTCTACCAGCCGGAGGAAGACAGCCTGGCGGGCATTACCACCACGCAGATGGAATACCGTCAGACCGTGCAACGCAATCTTGAACGCCGTATTGAAGAAATGCTCCAGCCCCTTTTTGGCCCTGGCCGCGTCATTGCCAAGGTCAACGCTGATATGGACTTCAGCCAGAAAACCATACGCCGCGAACTGTTCGACCCCGAAAGAACGGCTGTGCGCAGCGAATACCGCAGCGAAGAAAGCCAGCAGGGGCGCGCCAACCTTGAGGCAGGTTCGCCAGATGTGAATTTTCGCGGCGACGGCATCACCGGTTCTGTCTCTGACCAGAGCGGAACCCGTGAAGCCCGCACCACCAACTACGAAATCAACAAGGAAGAACAGCAGATCGTGTCCAACGTGGGAGAATTGCGCCGCCTGACGGTTGCAGTCCTCATTGATGGCACGTATGTAAAGGCCGATGGCGCGTGGACGTTTATGCCGCGCAAAAGCGAAGAGCTTGAACAGGTGCGTCAGCTTGTTCATAATGCCGTGGGGCTGGATACGGGCCGGGGCGACGCGCTGGAGGTCAGCTCCGCGCCCTTTACCGACTCCGAGCCGCCCAGGGACCCGAATTTTGCCGACATGCTGGCTGACTATGCCGAACGTCTGGGCAAGCCCCTGCTTAATGCCCTGCTGGCCTTCCTGTTCCTGATGCTTATAGTGCGGCCTGTGGTGCTGGCTCTTATCCGGCCCAAGGTTGAGGCCGGTGAAATGGTGGAAGGCCTGGAAGGCCTGCCCGCCGCCGAAGAGCAGCTCGCTCTGTACGAGGCGCTGGAAGAAGCCGCCAGAACAGAAGACGAGGTGCCGCAGGAAGACGACGAGGACGATCTGGTGTTCAAGGACATTGAAGCCCTGAAAGCGCACATCTTTACCCTGTCCGACAATCATATGGAACAGGTGGTTACCCTGGTGCGCGGTTGGATGAAGAACGATGAAGCAGTTAAAGCCTAGCCCCCCGCGGATGGGCCTTTCGTCAGGGCAGGGCGGCGGTTCTACACCGGCCCTGTCACGGCTCAAGGCGCTGCGTCTGGCGCAGAAAGAAACCAATCAGCGGGTGGAAGAATTGAAGTTGCGGCTGTTCCGTATTACCGAGCAGCATATGGATCAGGCCGTGCGGCTTATCAAGCGCTGGCTTTCAGACAAGGACTAAAACCCCTCTGTGCCCTCGGGGGCGGGGTGAAGGAGCATAAGGATGGAGTTGACCGGCAAACAGCGCATCGCCGTGCTGCTGCTCGCCATGGGCGACAAATTCACGGCCGACGTGTTCAAGCGCATGGACAGGCAGGAAATAGCCGAGATCTCCAAAGCCATTGTGGACTTGGAACCCGTGCCGCGTGAAATTGTGGAAGACGTCCTGCGCGAGTTTCACGAATCTCTGGTGGAAGGGGTGGATATGATAGCGGGCGGCAGCGATACGCTCAAACGTCTGCTGGTCAAGAACCTCGACCCCGAGACCGCCAAGTACATTATGGACTCGCTCAGCCTTGAAACCGGCCCCGCGCCATTTCGCGAGCTTGAGCAGGTAAGCCCTCGCCTTCTTTCACAAATTTTACGCAACGAGCACCCGCAGACCCTGGCGCTCATTCTTGGGCATCTGCATCCTGATCAGGCCGCCAATTTATTGACAAGCCTGCCCGCCGGTGTGCGCGCCGAGGTGCTCATGCGTCTGGCCCGGCTTGAGGCCGTGCCGGAAGACATGCTTATGGAAGTGGACAAGGTGCTTACAAGCCAGCTGATCGCCATGGGCGGCAAGGAAGGCAAAAAGGTGGGCGGCGTACAGTCTGTGGCTGAAATTCTCAATGCCGTGGACCGCGCCACCGAAGAAGAAGTGCTGTCCGAAATCGAAGAAGATTCCGCCCAGATGGCCGAAGATATCCGCAACCTCATGTTCGTCTTTGAAGACTGCAAAAATATTGACGACCGCGGCGTGCGCGAGATGCTCAAGGAAATTTCCAACGAAGACCTTACCCTGGCCCTGCGTGGCTCCAGTGACGACCTCAAGGAAAAGTTCTTCAAGAATATGTCCGAACGCGCGGGCAACATGATTCGCGAAGAACTGGAATATATGGGGCCGACCAAGCTTTCAGACGTAGAGGCCGCGCAGCAGAATATCGTAAAGGTTGTGCGTCGCCTTGAGGCGGAAAACAAGCTTGTCATCAGCAGGGGTGCTGGCGAGGTCTTTGTATAGGGCTGCGGCAGGTGCCCCGTATCCAGGGGTAACAGCCTTGCTGTGCCGGCTGGTCTGGCGGCCGCTGCAGACCTGCACTGAAAAATTCTAACCCGGAAAACGTCATGGCGTCAGATCAGTTGCGCAAAAAATGGGGTACTGTCTTCATGGGTGAGCGCGAAGCCACCGTGGAGCAGCTTGACGCCATGCAGGAACCCCTGCGCCGTGAGCGTGCGCAACAGCAGGAACAGGAAGATTATTTTGCGCGGGTGCGGGCCAAGGCCGAGGAAAGGGCGCGTGAAATACTGGGGGCAGCCTACGCCGAACGCCAAAGGGTGCTCGACGAGGCGCGCGCCGAGGCGCAGGACCTGAAGCAGCGGCTCATTGGCGACAGCGAAACACTCAAGGCCCAGGCGCAGGAAGAAAGAAATCAGGCCGGAGCCGAGCTGGGCAAGGCGCAAGCGCTGCGAGAGCAGGCGCAAGCCGTGCTCGACGCAGCCCATGGCGAGGGATTTCAGGCAGGTATGGATCAGGCCGGGCAGGAGCTTAAAGAGTTTCGCGCCGAAATGGGGCAGGCACTCGGCAGTGTGCTTTATGCGCTGGATGCCCAGCGCCGCAACATATGCGACGCCTGGCGTGAAGAACTTGCCCTGCTGACGCAGGAGGCCGTTACGGCAGGTACGGGCTGGGTGCTGGAAGAAGAGCATAAACGCATCTTGCAGGCCCTGGTCTTTGAGGCGCTCAACCTGTTGGAAGACCGCGCCTCCATCACCGTACGCGTGCATCCCGATGACGAAGGCACCGTGGGCGACATGTTCATGGCTGCCCGTGAGCGTGTGCCCGAGTTGCAGCAATGGGTCGTCAACGGCGATGAGTCTGTTGAACGTGGCGGGCTGGTGGCTGAAAGCGTCAGCGGCAGCGTAGACTGTCGCCGGGAACATTACGCAGAACTGGTCAACGGTATTTTATCCCATCTGACCCTCGGGCCTGACCGGAAAGAAGAAAGCGATGGAGAGGCCGTCAGCCGGATGGTGCAGCAAGAGGCCGAGCGCATAGCCGCTATGGCTCCCGCGCCGGAATATCCTGCCGCGTCCGCCGGTCAGACAGACCTGATCCCGCAGGCGGCGCAGGAAAACGCCCCGGTAAAAGAGGCGGCTCAGGCTTCATACGAAGGCTCACACGAGACGTTATCGTCTGAAGCGGCCGATCCTCTGAATGCAGGATTGCCGGCAGACATCTCCGGTGATGTTTCCAGCGGTATGGGGGCTGACCATTCCGGTGAGGGGTCTGAACATTCCCATGCGGCGGATGAGCCTGCGCTGGCGGCGGACCCTGAAGGGGCCGTGCCCGGCAGCCGGGCCATGCTGGCGGAAGACGACGGCACGCAGGCAGACCTTGCCGCTGCTGCCCCGGAAGATGCCTATATGCAGAACGCCGCCGGCGCCACTGCTGGGGGTGCGGGCATGCCTGGTACGGAGGCTACACCCCCTGCTGCGGCAGCCTCGGACTCGGAGCACGGAGGTTTCGTTCATGCTCCGGAGTCGGGCGACCCCGCCCGGTCTCCGGCGGGCGAAGCGGCTGCCGGTGAATACGGCATGCCTGACACGCCCGCCTCCGCTCCGGAAGGCACACCGTCAGCCCCGGGTGGGATTGACGCGGAAACATATACGGAACACCAGAAGACTCCGGCGATGGACGCTTTTTCGGAGAAAATTCCGGCGGGCGAAGCACCTGGAGCCGCTCCCGCAGCGCTGCCAGACATGCCTGCAGGGCATGAATCCGCGGGTAAAACCAACGGCATGGGCAATCACGGCGCACAATCTGCTGGCGTTGCGCCGCAGACTGTCAATCCTGCCGTCGCACAGCCTGGAGCGCGTCCGGCAAATCCCACGCTGGCGGAGCTGGAAGACGAGCTTTTTCCGCTTGATGACGAAGAGGGTGGTGCGGTTTCCGGCCAGCCAGGCCAATCAGGTCAGTCAGGCCAGTCAGGTCTGGCCGATCATGATGTTTTTTCCCAGGGCGGTTTCCTGCCCGGCGCGGGCAAAGGCCGCTGACAGCATGGTTGTGTTATGAAGCTGGACCCGCAAGCCTGCATCAAATTACTGCAAACAAGCAATCCCGTGCGTCTGTACGGCAAGGTCAACAAGGTCGTGGGCCTTGTGGCAGAAGGCAGCGGTCTGCGCGCTCCTTTGGGGGCCGTGTGCCACATGCTGCCCGATGGCGGCGATGAAGGCATCGCCGCCGAGGTGGTAGGTTTTCGTGACGGCAATCTGTTGTTCATGCCTTACGGCGATATGCGCGGCATCCGCCCGGGCAGCCGCATCCGCAACACCAGCCTGCCGCCGGTTTTTCCGGCCGGGCCGGGATTGCTTGGGCGGGCCTTTGACGCTTTCGGCACGCCGCTGGACGCAGGCCCGCCGATCAGCGCTGAACTGTATTCTTCGCCGTTGCCTATGGGTGATAATGCCAAGGCCGACTTTGCCCGTCAGGTGCAGGAACAGGAGCCGTATGTGCCGGAATGGGCCGCCGTGGCCCGCCAGCAGTGGCATCCCGAGCTTGTTCCCATCTACGCCGACCCGCCAAGCCCGCTACAGCGCCCGCGCATTACGGATATTCTTGATGTGGGCGTCCGCTCGGTCAACAGTCTGCTCACACTCGGCAAGGGGCAGCGTGTGGGCATTATGGCCGGTTCCGGCGTGGGCAAATCTACGCTTATGGGCATGATGGCCCGCTATACCCGCGCTGATGTCAACGTTATCGCCCTCATTGGCGAACGTGGCCGTGAAGTGGTGGAATTTATGGAACGGGACCTCGGGCCGGAGGGCATGGCGCGTTCTGTTCTGGTCATCGCCACATCCGACCAGTCCCCTCTGGTACGTATGCGCGCGGCCTATGCAGCTACGGGAGTTGCCGAATATTTCCGCGACAAGGGCATGGACGTACTGCTCATGATGGACTCTGTAACCCGCTTTGCCATGGCCGCGCGCGAAGTAGGGCTGGCTGTGGGCGAGCCACCGACCACCAAGGGCTATACCCCCACGGTTTTCGCTCAGCTGCCCAAGCTGCTGGAACGGGCCGGGCGGTCCGCCAGGGGAACCATTACGGGTATTTATACAGTGCTGGTGGACGGCGATGACTTTAACGAACCCATTGCCGACGCCGTGCGGTCCATTCTGGACGGTCACATTGTGCTCACCCGCGATCTGGCGGACCAGGGGCATTTTCCTGCCATTGACGTGCTGCGCTCCATCAGCCGTTTGCGGTCGGATATCTGCGATCGGCAGGATGTTCTGTCTGGGCGGGTGGTTACGCGTAATATGAGCACCTTTCGCAAAGTGGAGGATATGGTCAACATCGGGGCCTACGCCAGGGGAACCAATGCCGAGATTGACGCCGCCATTGAAAGCATGCCCGCCATCAATTCTTTCTTGCGACAGGACGTGGGCGACCCGCAGTTTCTGGAACCAAGCATGCAGCAACTGCGTACGCTTGCCCAACTGGCCGAAGCCGCAGCATCCCCTATGGCGCAGGCTGCGCCCGGCATGCCGCAAGGGCAGGGCGGAGTGGCTCCGTTGCGCAGCTAGGGCAATTCAGCTTTAAATTGCTCTGACGGCTGCGTGAGCAGACGTTCGCTAGCGTGTCTTAACCTTTGTGAAAATATATTCGCAAAGGTAATCTTTTCTAGCCCTTTCCCCTCACCGCGGCCGCCCGGCCGGCGGAATTTTTCTGTTGCGCTCCACAACCCGGCGCTGTCCACAACACTGTCATGGCCGGTTGGCGGCGCACCGCGGCCTGTGAAGCGGCAGATTTGTCAAAAATCTCCTGGCAATCTCACAGCCCTGGAAGCTTCTGGTTTATATTTGAGAATTATGTCACATGCTGCTTGAAGGTAGGAGGGGGCTGTGGTAACTTGACGCTGTGGTTCATATTGCCGAGCGTCCTGTCAGGCTTTTTCGCTGTTGCGTATGGCGTGCTGCCTGTGTTACCGCTGTGTAACAATAGCGCCAATGGACGTAACCGCCCGGCGCGACACATTTTTGCGCTCACGGTCCGGCGGCTATGCCGCTGGCGGCACAGGTCCCAGGTCATAGAAAACCGGGGCGTTGTCATGAGTTCTGGAGCCGTCATGCCACTCTCACGCCTTTTGGGCTTTTTTTCGCGGACCGCCCGACGGGCCGCAGCCGGAGCCTCGGCTTCAGACAGCGAGGCCGAGCGTTTCTTTGCCCTGCGGCATCATTCTTTCAAGCTTTTCCTCACGGCATGGAACACTTTTCAGGAAACCATGACCGCCCTTGAATACACCCTGTGCTGCGACCATCCCTTCGGACTTTATAGGGTGCGCGCCCTGTGTACCAGTATGGCCACACAGGCGTTTCAGTGTATCAAGCAGTTGGAACGGCTTGATCCCGCCCCCTGCGAAGCCCTGTACGCAAGATTTGCCGAACTGCAGAAAATGGTGGCGGATGACGTGTACGAGCCGGAGTCCTGTCTTCTGGGGCCGCTTGTGCTGCCGCTCGGACCGGATGAAACCGATATGGGGGCGCTCAGCGGCGAGGGACGTTCTCCGCTGGTTGACCCTGTAACCCTGCGGCTGGAAGACGTGCGCCGCCGCCTGCCGGGCCTGATACCCAGAGGTTTTGTGGTTACTGCCGTGGGCTGCCAGCATTTTTTCCAGAGCGGCGACCTTCAGAGCGAGATCAACCGGCGCATACAGGCTGCCGGGGGCCTTGCCCCCAAGCATCTTGCCAAGCTTTCGCGCAGCCTCGGCCAGCTGGTGGAAGATACCCCCATGCCCCAGGATCTGGCGGCGGAAATTCTGACTGCTGTCGCCCGTTTGAGGGCGTCCTGTCCCGAGGGGATGCGGCTTGTACTGCGCGGGCGCTTGTGGCCGCCCGAGGCCCAGGGCAGCGATGACCCCGGCCTTGTGCTCTGGGGGCCGTCAGTGCCGCTGGAAGCCACGGACGAAGAAGTGCTCCACGCTGTTCAGCTGACCCTGGCCCGCAAGCAGCGCGCTCAGGCCCTTGTGTACCGGCGCGCCCGGGGCCTTACCGAGGCTGGCGCCGGTGTGTGTGTTACCTGTATGGCAGTGGAGGACGGCTCCTGGGGCGGGCTTGCCCATTCGTGCAGCCCGGTGAAGGCGCACGGCGACCATGCCCACGTTTATGCCTGCCGCGGTTTGCCGCAGGAACTGGACTATTCTGTTCTGCCCGCAGACCATGCCACTGTGGACAGGCGGCCGCCGTATGATGTCATCAGTCTTGTGGGGCCTCCCGGAACGGCTCGTCCTCTGCTTGAAGCCGATACCGCCAGAGAAGTGGCCGCGCTGGCCCTTGATCTTGAGGCCGATTTCGGCTGGCCTGTTTCTCTTTCGTGGGTGCGCACGCCGCAGGGGCATCTGCGCCTTTTGCTGGCACGGCCCATTCCCCTGCCTGTGGATGCGGTGGACATGCCGCCGGTAACCGCTGATGTGCGCAGTAATCTGCGGCTTACGGGGGGCTATACGGTCAGCCCCGGCCGGGTGGCGGGGCCGGTTTGCGTAGCGCGGCGATGGGAAGAGGCCAGGCGTTTTCCCGCGGGCGGCATTCTTGTGGTGCCTGACGATAATTACCGCTGGGGCGCCTTGATGGACCGCGCCGCGGGCATTATCGCCGAAGAAGGCCTGCCCGGTTCACGGCTGGCATCGCTGGCGCGCGAATTTGGCAAACCGGCCATTTTCGGGCTGGACAATGCCACGGAAATACTGAAAAGCGGGCAACGGATTACCCTGTGCTCGGACATCTGCCAGGTCTATGTTGACAGGCTGGAATCCCTGTTGCCCAACGTGCCGCCCGGGCGGGACTATATGCCCGGCAGCCCCGTGTACCGCATCCTGCAAAAGGCCTCGGCCCGCATACTGCCTTTGACGATGGATGTTGACAGTCCCGAATTCAGGGCTTCCAACTGTCAGACATACCACGATATTGCCCGCTACTGCCATGAAAGGGCCGTGAGCGCCATGTTCAGCCTCGGGGCGGAGAAAAAGTACGCGCCGCAACGTGTAAAGCAGTTGCGCGACAAGGTGCTCAAGCAGTTCTGGGTGGTGAACCTCAGTGACGGCTTTGCGGTTACCCCTCCCGGGCCGGTCATTGATATTGAGCAGATATCTTCGGTACCCATGCGTGCGCTCTGGCATGGCATGAACGCCTACGCCTGGCAGGGGCCGCCGCCCGTGGACGGCAAGGGGTTTCTTTCGGTGCTGTTTGAGGCCACGGCCAACCCCAACCTGGATCCGGCCGCACAGACTGCCTACTTTTCTGAAAAAAACTACTTTATGATCTCGCGCGACTATTGCAGCCTGCATTCGCGTTTTGGCTTTCATTTTGTCTCTGTAGAGGCGCGTCTTGGCGAGCGCACCCCTGAGAATTATCTTACCTTTCACCTGCGGGGTGGCGCGGCCAATATTGAGCGGCGCATCCTGCGCGTGCGTTTTGTGGCTGAAATTTTGTGGGAATTCGGCTTTGCCCCCATGGTGCGCAATGATGCGGTCAGCGCCACCCTCAAGGGTATGGATCGTGAAGAAGGTGAATTTTTGCTGGCAGTGGCGGGATATATGACCATCCATACCCGCCAGCTGGATATGATCATGCAGGATGCGGCCCAGGTGGCCGCCCGGCGGGAGGAAATGCTCGAACACTGCCGTATGCTGTTCAAGGGCGAAAAATTGCCGCAGGCCGCAACCGGCGTGGAGGAATCATAGCCATGTCCGCAGTCGCTCCCGCGCCCCATCGCGGGTACAAGGTCATCTATCGCCGCCTGCTCGTTACGCTGCTGCTTATGGCGCTCACGCCGCTGGTGGCTCTGGGGTTGTTCTGCCTGGACAGGCTGAGCGCCATCTATGACGAAAAGATCAGCGCGGGCATCGAGGCTGTAGCCAGCAGCAAACACCGCGCGCTGGATACATTTATGGTGGAGCGCATCGCCCAGATAAAAAATCTGGCCTTCACCCATCCTTATGCAGAATTGAGCAATTCCGCGCGTCTGAGCGATATCTTCAGCATCATGCAGAACAACAGCCGCTCCTTTGTGGATGTGGGTGTCATCGGCATGGACGGCCGCCATGTCTCCTATGTGGGACCATATGACCTCAGCGACAACAATTACTCCGACACTCCCTGGTTCAGAGAGGTGCTGCGCAAGGGTGTGTATGTGAGTGATGTGTTTATGGGCTACAGGAACGAGCCTCATTTCATCATAGCGGTGCTGCGGCACGAGGGGGGGCGCAGCTACATAGTACGGGCTACCATTGATATGGACGCTATGGGGGCCTTGCTGCGTCGCGTGTATTCCGGTCCGCACAGCGATGCCTTTCTGGTCAATGCCAGAGGCGAGCTTCAGACGGATTCGCGCTATCACGGCAAAAGCATGGCGCGGTTTGGTGTGCCACTGCCGGATATGACCCGCAAAAATGTGTCCACCCAGCATCTGACCACATCCAAAGGGCAGGAAATGCTGGCCGCCATGATGCCTCTGGAGTCCATGCCCTGGGCGCTTGTGGTGCTTGATGATGTGCGTGACAGCCTCCAACCGTTACGGCAACTCAAAGCGCTGATTGTTTTTTTCATGATTCTGGGCAGCGGGCTTATCTGTATGGGGGCCGAACTCTGCACCCGGCGGCTCGTGGCTTCGCTTGAAGAGTCTGACCAGAAACAGGCCCATATCGATGCCCGCATGCTTCAGTCCAGCAAAATGGCGGCCCTTGGCAAAATGGCCGCCGGGGTGGCCCATGAGGTAAACAATCCCCTTATGCTCATTCAGGAAAATGCGGGCTGGATACGTGACCTGCTGGACGATGAAAAACCCGAAGCAATGAAAAATTATCAAGAAATACTGGAAAGTACAGAAAAAATTGACCAGCATGTCAAGCGCGCCAAAGGCATAACCCAGCGCATGCTCGGCTTTGGCCGCCGCATGAACCCCGGCCGTACGGAAATACTGATCAACTCCCTGACGGATCAGGCTGCTGAAATGCTTAAAACAGAAGCCACCAATCGCAATATTGACATTATCAGAGAGTATGATCCGCAGGTGCCGGTTATCCTGTCAGATCCCGCGCAGCTTGAGCAGATTTTTATCAATATTATCGACAACGCCATTGATGCCATCGGCAAAAACGGCTCTCTGACCATTCGCACCCTTGCCTGGAAGAAGGGTGTTCGCATACTGTTTACCGATAGCGGTCCCGGTATGGATCAGGAAACCGTAACCCGTATTTTTGATCCTTTTTTTACTACCAAGAAGGTGGGCGAGGGTACGGGCCTTGGGCTGGCTATCTGTTATACCATACTTGAAAAGCTGGGCGGCCGCATTGAGGTGCAGAGCCGGCTGGGAGAAGGAACCACCTTCAGCATAACCCTGCCCGCCGAACCGCCGCAGCTTCCGCCGGAAGACGGTCTGCCAGCCTGAGGCACGTACCGGCGAATGAAGTAATCTGATGATGGCCGAGGGCGGCCTTGGGCCTGCCCTAACTATACGCTCCGGCGTCACTTGCTGCACGAGACACGTCATCGGTATCGGCCCTGGCTTGGCCTGGCCGAGACATTGCCTGAAACCGAGGAGGCCCCATGCGCGCACTGTTTGTGGACGACGAACTGGAATTTCTTGAACTTATGCAAAAACGCCTTGCCCGGCGCGGCATGGAAGTGGTCACTGCCCCCGATGGGCAGACCGCGCTGAATATGGTGGAAGAAAACCTCGCTTCCGGCGGTGAACCTTTCAATATTGTGGTGATGGACGTGCGCATGCCCGGCATGGACGGCCTTGAAACCCTGCGGCACATGAAGCAGAAATCTCCCGGTCTGCCCGTCATACTGCTGACGGGCCATGCCTGCATGGGGGTGGCTGTGGAGGGGCTTGACCTTGGCGCGTATGATTACATGCTCAAGCCCGTAGCCATCAGCGAGCTTATCATCAAGATGGAGGAAGCGGTTCGCTCCGCTGTGTAAGATGGCGCTCCTCAAATATTTGCGGCACTGGATAGGGCGGGACCAGCCCGGGGAGCCAGATCCTGAGGAATTGGCCCGGGAGGAAGAGCTGAAGACGCGCCTGCGTGAGCGTTGCGCGCGCTTCCGCCGTCTGCTTTCTGCCAACAAGCGCGCCCTTGAAGCCATGAGCGAGGTGGAAGACCGCCTGAACGGCGCAAAACCTTTCGGCATGGATTATGTGCATGCCGTCAGCACTCGGGCCGTTACCGCTGTTTTTCAGATGGTGCGCGAACTGAACGCTCTTTCCGGCAACGCCTATGCCGGGCTGCTTGAGCCTTTCGGCCGTATCCGCGGCCAGATGGAAGCTCTGCTGGAAGAACCTCCACATCAGGACGGCCCCCTTATCCTGCATCTTGACCAGATAAGCCTGAGTGACCTCACTCTTGTGGGGGGCAAAATGGCAAATCTGGGCGAAGTGGCCGCCAATGCCGGCCTTTCCGTGCCTGACGGCTTTGCCGTGACAGTCAGCGCCTACTATCGTTTTATGGAATATAACGGCCTGCAGAGTGAGCTGAACCGGCTTATTCAGGCCACAGACATGCAGAGCCTTGATCAGGTCTTCAGTCTGGCTGCCGCCCTGCAAAAGGCCGTACTCACGGCGCCGCTGCCCCCCGAACTTGAAAATGCCATTACTGAAGCTGTGGCTATCATGCGTGCCAAGGCTGGTCCCGGTCTCAAGCTGGCCCTGCGCAGCAGCGCGGTGGGCGAAGACTCTCTTGGTGTTACCTTTGCGGGCCAGTACAGGTCGGAACTCAACGTGCCTCCTGAAGAAGCCTGCGAAGTATGGAAAGAGATCATTGCCAGCAAGTATGCGGTCACTGCCATGAGCTACCGCTACCATCATGGCATTCCCGATGATGCCGCGCCCATGTGCGTGGGGGTTCTGGCAATGGTCCCCGCTGCAGCGGGCGGGGTGGCATACAGCCGTGATCCCGTGGCCGCCAGTCGCGGCCGTGAACAGATACTGCTCAATGCGGTGGCCGGCCTGCCTCAGGCTGTGGTGGACGGGGCGGTAACGCCTGACGTGTATGTTTTCAGCCGGGAAATCCCCCCCAAGTTTATCCGTAAACGTCTGGCCGGTCCCGAGGGTACCCCCCCAAGCCTTACCGACAGTCAGGCTGCGGAGCTTGCCAAGGTGGCCCTTGCGCTGGAGAGTTATTATACTGAGCCGCAGGATGTGGAGTGGGCGCTTGACGCGGAAGACGGCCGCATTGTCGTTTTGCAGAGCCGCCCCCTGCACGAGGCCGATTCCGCTACGGAGCAGAGCCATGCGGAGCCGCAGCGCACTGGAGAGCAGGGCGGCGAAGCCTTTGCCCTGGACGACCTGCCCTCCGGCCTGCAGGTGCTTGCGGCGGGGGGCGTGGCCGTAAGTCCCGGCGTGGGCATAGGCCCTGCCTTTGTGGCCCGCAAAGAGGCGGACATGCTCTCGTTTCCCAAGGGCGGCATTCTGGTGGTGGAACGTGCCTTGCCCCGTTGGGCACCCCTGCTTTCACGGGCTTCGGGCCTTGTCAGCGAAGCCGGGGGCATGGCCGGGCATCTGGCCTCGGTGGCGCGCGAATACCGTTTGCCCGCACTCTTCAGCCTGCCTGATGCCCGCCTGTTGTTGGACAATACCGGAGAAGTCACGCTGGATGCGGCCCGCTGCGCCGTCTTCGCCGGGCGGCAACCGCAGCTTGTATCCAGCGAGGCGGAGCCGCCCAACCTGATGGCCGGCAGTCCGGTACACCAGCGCCTTCAGGCCCTGAGCCAGCTTATGGTTCCCCTCAATCTGCTGCACCCGGATGCGCCGGAATTTGCCCCGGCATACTGCCGCACCCTGCACGACATTACCCGGTTCTGCCATGAAAAATCCGTCCGCCTCATGTTTGAAGAGGAAGAGGCGGGAGTCAGCAGGCGCATGGGCAAGCAGCTGCGTGCCGGGGCCAAACTGCAGTACTGGATTGTGGATATGGGCGGCGGTTTCAAACGTCGTGTGCCCGGGCCGGTGGTGGATCTGGATATTATTGCCAGCGCGCCCATGCTTGCCCTCTGGGACGGTATGGTGGCAGTGCCGTGGGCAGGGCCTCCAGCGGCCAGCGCTTCGGGCTTCATGACGGTAATGCTTGAAAGCGCTATGAATCCGGAGCTTGAAAGCACTGCGCCTAATACTATGGCAAACAAGAATTTTTTTATCATTTCAGATAACTATATGATATTACAGGCTCGCTACGGGTACCACTTCTGTACTGTGGAATCTCTGGCAGGCGAAGAAAGCCACGAAAATTTCGTGAGTTTCCAGTTCAAGGGGGGGGCTGCTGACCGCAAGCGGCGGCAGTTGCGCGCCCGCATGGTGGCGGATCTTCTGGAACATCATGGCTTCAGGGCGGACGTGAAGGACGACTCTGTTTTTGCCGTGGCCGAAGGATACGACGCTACAGAAACCCTGATGCGCACCCGCCTGCTTGGCTATCTGCTCATTCATACCCGCCAGGTAGACATGATCATGCTGGATACGGAACGGGCCAAGGCCCTCAAAAACAAGATGGCCGCCGATATGGAGGGCATGAAAGGCAGACCGCTCAAAGGTTGCTCCTGTTAGTTGCGCCCGGCAAAAAAACATCTGCTGCCGTGGCGGCGGGATTTCATGTAACAGGCTGATTCTGTGTTACGGTTGCCTGAAGATTGCGTAGGCCAGACAAGGCCACATGCAAAGGCGCTGCGGCTGCAGCCCTTGCCCGAAGACCTGTATATTCAAAGACCTGCGCCCGAGCATCTATGCCCGAAAATCTGTGTATCTGATGGCAGCAATACGATATTTTTGTGCGTGTGAATGCCGCAGGAAGCAATGCCGTGCGCTTCCGGCAGGCAAGCCCGTCATATCTCTTCGTCTGGTCCTCTCTCTGCCCGCGTGAACTGGTTTTCGTTTCAACTGTTTTCTTCTGAGCGCGTATTGCTTCTGCGCCTGTCGGCACAAGAAAATCATGACGTTTTGCCTGATGCGGTAAAACAGCTTACGCCTTTGGGAGCGGTTTTCCGTTACCATTTTTGTGCATTTTCCAGACGCTTTTCATGAAATAACGGTGGGCTGCGGCCGCATGCATGTACGAAAAAATCTTGCTGCCAGGTCGTTGGTCCGCTGCTGGACAAATCCATCCTGCGGAGCGGTTTTGTGTTGTGATTACACCGAAAATTGCGTGGCCGGTGTCCGCCATAAAGACATAGCCGCAGGTTGCCTGTGCAGGAATATATTGCACAGGCGTCTTACAAACCTTGCGGATACACACTTGCAACGTTGCAATACCTAAAATGCTACGGGAGTACTCATGACCAAAGCCCGTGTATACGTGACCCGTGCCCTTTTGCCTGAAGCTCTCACCCTGCTGCGCTCACGTTGCCATGTAGACGTGGGGCCGGAAAATGGCCTTCGCGGTGAAGATCTTGTGGAGGCCCTGCGCGGGGCTGATGCTGTTATCGCCACCTCGGTGCGTCTTGGGCCTGAGGCCTTGGACGCTCTGGCGTCTTCCTGCAAGGTTATTTGCAGCTATGGGGTAGGGTATGACCATATTCCCGTGGAGGAAGCTACCCGCCGCGGTATATGGGTGACGCACAATCCCGATGCCGTCACTGCGGACACGGCGGATCTGGCCATGGCGCTCATGCTGGGGGTGGCCCGCAGATTGCGCGATTGCGATCTCAGTGTGCGCAATGGCGTGGCCCCCTGGGGCGTGGCCATGCATATGGGGCTGCGCGTGAGCGGCAAGGTGCTTGGGCTTGTGGGCAGTGGGCGTATAGCCCTGGCAGTGGCGCGGCGCGCACAGGGGTTCGGCATGCGCCTTGCCTATACCGGCCGACGCAGAAATGAAATATTTGAGTCCGCCACGGGGGCGCGTTATCTGGACAAGAAAGAATTGCTGGCATCATCGGATTTCGTGAGCCTGCATATCCCGCTGACGCCTGAAACGCGGCATTATATGGCGGCGGCGGATCTGGCGTTGATGCCGCCGCATGCCGTGCTCGTCAATACCGCACGCGGGGCGGTGGTGGATGAAGAGGCCCTGGTGGAAGCTCTTGAAGGAGGCCGCCCTGGCGGCGCAGGGCTGGATGTTTTTGAGCGTGAACCGCATGCGCATCCGGGGCTGCGCATGCTGCCCAATGTGCTGATGACGCCACATCGCGGCGTAGCCACGCCGGATTCCCTGATAGATATGGGGGAGGCTTGTGCACACAAAATTTTTGATGCGCTGGACGGCAGGCTGCCGCAAGACTGCCTGAACCCACACGCCCGTAAGGCATGAATGAAAAAGGCCGCCCCTGTGGGCGGCCTTTGGTTCTTCCTTGCACCGTATGGCGGGCATGAGTGGCGGCATGGGTGCTCGTTACGGCATTTGACCTACGGCAAACTGCGGGCGTATGTTCCACCGCCGAACAGCGGCAAGGCAAGCATACCCGGATGTGAAACGTACACTAATGTGAGATGATGCTGGCAAGAAAATCTTTGGCACGCTGGGTTTGCGGGCTGTCAAAGAACTGTTCTTTGGGCGTGTCTTCAAGAATAAGCCCTTCTTCCATAAAGAGCACCCTGTGGGCAACCTTGCGGGCAAAGCCCATTTCGTGCGTCACCACCATCATGGTCATGCCTTCATAGGCAAGCTCAACCATAACATCCAGTACTTCATTAATCATTTCAGGATCAAGAGCCGAAGTCGGCTCGTCAAAAAGCATGGCCACAGGGTCCATGCACAAAGCGCGCGCGATGGCTACACGCTGCTGCTGCCCGCCGGAAAGCTGCGCGGGATATTTTTCCGTATGCTGGTCAAGGCCAACGCGGCGCAGAAGGGTGAGGGCCTTTTCCCTGGCTTCTTCGTGATTTCTTTTGAGCACTTTTTCCTGGGCCAGAATCAGGTTGTGGATGATGTTCAGGTGCGGAAAAAGCTCAAAATGCTGAAAGACCATACCAACACGGCTGCGCAGTGCCGCAAGGTTTGTGCTCTTGCTGGTGACCTCTATTCCGTTGACGAATATCTGTCCGCCCTGCACAGGTTCCAGGCCGTTGACGGTCTTGATCAGCGTGGATTTGCCCGAGCCGGAAGGCCCGCACACCACCACCACCTCGCCTTTGTGGATGCTGGTTGTGCAGTCCCGCAGCACGTTAAAATCACCGTACCATTTGGATACGTTGTTCAGGACGATCATTGCTTCTTCGGTGGGTATATTCATAGCTTGAGTCTCTTTTTTACCACGGTTACGGCCAGGGAAACGCAGAAGCAGACAACAAAGTAGCCGGCGCCCGCAAAGAGCACCATTTCTATTTCATAGCCGGTGGTCTTGCCTATGTTGGTGGCAGTGCGGAAAAAGTCCGCAAGGCCTATGATGTATACAAGGGCCGTGTCCTGAAACAAAATCACGCCCTGTGTGAGCAGCAGGGGCGTCATGACGCGGAAAGCCTGCGGCAGAATGACATAGATGAGCGTTTGCGACTTGGTCATGCCGAGGGCAAGGGCCGCGTAGTTTTGCCCTCTGGAGACGCTGTTCATGCCCGCCCGGATGATTTCAGAATAATACGCGGCCTCAAAAGCGGTAAAGGCCACCATGGCGGAAACAAGGCGGATATCGGTCAGAGGAGACAGATTAAGAAATTTCGTTAAAAACTGCGGTACGATAAGATAAAACCACAACAACACCATAACCAGGGGGATGGAGCGGAAGCAGTTGACATAGGCCGCTGCAAGCCAGCGCAAGGGCGCATAGATGGAAATGCGGGCCACAGCCAGAAGTGTGCCGAGCACCATGCCCAGAATGATGGACGTGATCGTTATCTTGAGCGTTACCAGAATGCCCTTTTGCAGCAGCGGCAGGCTTTGTTCAATGATGCTCCAGTCAAAATCAAGCATTTTTGCCTCCCATGCCGGTGGAGGGCAGCCGCATTTTCTTTTCAAGCATCTTCATGGCCCGCATGACGATAAAGTTCAAAAACACATACGCCAGCGTGACCGCAATGAAGGACTCATAGGCAAAACCGGAAAACTCAAGCAGGCGATTGGCCTGCGAAGTCAGTTCCACAAGGCCTATGGTAGAGGCCACGGCCGTGTTTTTGACCATATTGAGCATTTCGGAGGTCAACGGCGGTGTGATGATGCGGTAAGCATTGGGAAGCAGCACGTGAACGTAGGTCTGCGGCAGGGTAAGGCCCAGTGCCAGTCCGGCATAGCGCTGCCCTCGTGACAGGGCCAGAATGCCCGAACGTACCTGTTCGCATACGCGCGCGCCCGTGAACAGGCCCAACGCGCAGGTTGAGAGAATGAAAAACTGGGCGTTGGGGTTCAGCTCAGACTTGAACCATACGCTGATATCGCGGGGTAAAAGGTCGGGAGCGGCCAGATACCAGATGAAAAACTGGACGATAAGCGGAATGTTACGAAAAATGGCGACATAGGTAGCGCCCACAGTCCGCAGGGCCTTGCTGGGCAAAGTGCGCAGAATTCCAAAAAATGAGCCTACAATAAAGGCTACAATCCAGGCACAGACAAAAAGAGCCGCAGTGGTCAGAAAGCCGTCTATCAACCAGTTAAGGTAGGTGACGTTTCCGAACGGAGCCTGCTCAAAAAATATGCCCCAGTTCCAGTTAGCCTGCATCAGAAAAATCCATCCATAAAGATAATACGTATTTCATGGTGCCTCATAGCGCGGGCTGGTCTGACGGCGAAGCGCCAGCGAGTGTTCTGCTGGCGCTTCGCATTTCAAAACAGAAACAGTTAATTCAGGGCCTTGTCGTTGGGGGCCTTGAAGAGGGTCTTCATTTCGTCGGACATGTCAAAATCCATGTTCATGCCCTTGGGGGGGATGGGCTGCTTGAACCAGCGGGTGTAGGACTTTTCAGCTTCGCCGTTCAGTTGCAGTTCGGCAATGGCATCGTCAGCCAGTTTTTTGAAAGCGGCATCGCCTTTGCGCAGCATGCAGCCGTAAGCTTCAAAGCTTTGCGGAGTTCCTACGATAACCCATTCGGCGGGTTTTTTGGCTTTGGCCCGCTCGCCGGCCAGAAGGGCGTCGTCAATGAAAAAGGCTACGGCACGGCCGGATTCCACGGTACGGAAGGAGTCGCCGTGGTCCTTGGTGCTGATGATGCTGATGCCGAGTTTTTTCTCGTCATTCATCTTGTTCAGCAGCATTTCCGAGGTGGTTCCGGCGGTAACGGCAACATTTTTGCCCTTGAGGTCGTCAAAGTCCTTGATGCCCGAATCCTTGTGGGTCAGCAGGCGGGTACCCACAATGAAGAGGGTGTTGGAAAAATCGACTTGCTGCTGGCGGTCGGCATTGTTGGTGGTAGAGCCACATTCGAAATCGTAGGTGCCGTTCTGGAGAAGGGGAATGCGGTTTTGCGATGTAATGGGTACAAAGCGCACTTTCAGGTTGGGCATGTTGAGCTGTTTTTTTACGGCGTCAACAATCTTGTTGGAGTAGTCTTGTGAGTAGCCTATGACGTTCTGTTGCAGGTCATAGTAAGAAAATGGCACGGAGGATTCCCGATGCCCCACAGTGATAACGCCGGTTTCTTTGATTTTTTTCAGCGTTCCGGTCAGTTCTTCAGCCTGCGGAGCAGTGTGGGCCGTGGCAAGAAGAAGCAGGGCCGCCAGAGCGGACAAAAGGGTTTTCTTCAGGGTCATGGTTTCCTCCTAAAAAGTGGCATTGCTTGGGAGCAACATTTTGGATTTGTTTCGATAAACGTCCCCAAAAATCCCTTGCGGGAAAAGTTGTGTGCCTTGAGAGTTTTCAACCGCCAGCCCGGCGGGTGCGCGAGGTGCTGGCGGAGCTTGCCGCAGAAGCTTTTTATTTGTGCGGCTGCGTACCCTGCAAAAATGAGAATACGCCCCCTGCATCGCGCCGCCGTGGCAGCGTGTTGCGTGGCATGGCCGTGTGGCCCGGCTGTTTGTACGGGGTATGCAGCCTGCCGCATAACATCAGGACAGGCAAGGCATTATGATGAGAAAACGCAGAAGTTACCGCCCCGTATAACCTGATTAGTTTTATAAATAATGAACGCCTTGTCAACAAATTATGAAAATATTGTTTAAACTACGTGTATTTATTCCGGATTAAGCGTGTCGCGCGCAGTATGTTTGCCGCTTGCCGCCCGTCTGTGCGGGCATGGGCAGCCTGGCGGCAGCGGGTGATAAACAGAAAACGCCAGGCTGAAAGCCTGGCGTGGAGTCTCCATAGGCGCTGCCCCCGCGAGCAGGTCAGATGTTGAGATTGAGTCCTGCCAGGACGCTCATATTGCCGTTGGAATAATTCCCGAAATACGAGCTGGCGTTGCCGGATCCGGCCCACCATGCGGCCATTGATTCTATCTGTATGCGTTTGCGCATTTCTGATGGCGACGCCTGCATGGCCTTGCGGGCATCGTCAAGGCCGGAAAGAGCTTCTACCTGCTGATACTGCTTGACCAGCGCTGGATTATCGTCAAAAAATTTCTGTATCTTGGCCTTGTCCGGGCTGTCGCTGATAACGGTAACGCTGCCGTTGGCATTGACCTGAAGCGTGAACTGCACGTCTGGTGAAATGCCTAGATTTTTCAATCCTTTGGAAAGGGTGTTCCCCAGGTCGCTTTTGTCAAGAGCAGCCTGTATGTCGCCAAGCTCGCCATTGTTGATGGCGACCTGAACATTGCCTGCCTGCCCCATCCTGAGGCTGGCTGCGGAGGCATCTACCCCCTGTTTTTTTAGCTGGCCGGCCAGATTTTCGGCCAGACCGGTATTTTCTGCCAGCCACTTGTTGATTTCGTCAGCCTGCGTGTGTTCGCCGCTGACCACGAGCTTGCCCTCGCTGTCGAGAACAAACGTCATGGGTGTGGCGAGGTCCACCCCCATGCCAACGAGGGCCGAGCGCAGCCTGGCGCTCTGTTCGCTGTTGGCGTCAAGGGCGGCCTGTGTGGCGGTCTGGGCTGTGTTGACGATCTTGAGTTTACCGGTGTCGCTCAGTTTCATGCTCACCGTGGTGTTTGCGGCAAGGCCCGAGGCGGCCAGGTTTGAGCGCAGTTCCATGCCGAGCGAGGGGTTGACGTCCAGCCACGCCTGGGCATTTTTCTGGTCTGAGGCATTGGGGCTTGCCGCGCTCAGGCTGCCGTCTGCATTGAGGGTAAAGGTAATATCCTCGGGGTCGCTGACGGCCATGCCGGCGAAACCGTTTTTGACATTTTCATTGAATGTCGTCAGTAACTGTTCACGGTATTTGGTTATCTGGTTGAATGTAACCCGGCTGTCAGCAGGAAGGCCCATAGATTCCATCGCGTACTTGGTCAGTTCGACCATACTGGCGACCTGATTGGTCATGGATACCTCGGGGCTGAACAGCTTGTTCAGGGAATTGGACGCGCTGCCGGAGGAGTTGCCCGTGCTTTTCAACTGCTGGCCCTGCCACTGCAGCATGGCCGTGCTGTAGCTGTTAACGCTGGATATGCTCATGAGTCCTCCCGGCAAAAATTGCTTTGAAAATATCTGCGCCTGCTTTTATGCAAAATATGGTCCATAAAATATAATTCATATTTTTTACCTTGTTCATCAGTATGTTATTGTGTTCGTATGCTGAAAAAATACTCATGAAACAAACCGTTCCCAAGATGGACAGGCCACATAAAATAGGCTAGAGAGCGAACATGGCAGTACATTCTTCCACGCTCGAAACCGTTGAGTTCGACGATCCCGCCCTGGCAAATCAGCTTTTTGGGCCGCATAATGCGCATCTGGATTTGCTGGCTGTGGCCAGCGGTGCGCATGTGTCCAGCCGGGGGGCCAGCGTTATCATTGAAAGCCCTGACGAGCATGTGCGACAGATTCTGTGCAACGTTTTTGTACAACTTTACGGACTGTTGGGCGGTGGCACCATCCTGAGCCAGCAGGACATTACGCGGGCGTACGAGATGCTTCGGGCTGATCCCGGGCTGAATCTGGCCCAGATTTTCCGCGATGCGGTTTTTGTAAACACCCCCCGCAAAACAGTGACTGCCCGCAATGTGTCACAGCGCACATATCTTGATCTCCTGCGGCGTCATGAGCTGGTATTTGCCGTAGGACCGGCAGGCACGGGCAAGACGTATCTGGCCGTTGCCATGGCCCTTTCCATGTTTCAGCAGCACAAGGTCAAGCGCATCGTGCTCACGCGCCCGGCGGTGGAAGCCGGAGAGCGGCTGGGATTTTTGCCGGGCGATCTGGCGGACAAGGTAAACCCGTACCTTCGCCCCCTGTATGATGCCCTTCATGATATGATGCCGCAGCCCAAGGTGGCCTCCATGCTGGAGGTCGGCTCCATCGAGGTGGCCCCCCTTGCTTTCATGCGCGGGCGTACCCTGAACGATGCGTTCATTATTCTGGATGAAGCCCAGAATACCACTCGGGAACAGATGAAGATGTTTCTCACCCGCATGGGCTTCGGTTCGCGCATGGTGGTCACGGGTGACACCACCCAGATTGACCTGCCGGTTCAACCCGGCGGCCAGCGCCCACGGTCGGGCCTTATCCATGCGCTGAACATTCTTCCCCATGTGCCGGGCCTTGCCGTACACCGCTTCAGCAAAGCGGACGTTGTGCGCCATCCCCTGGTGGGAGCCATAGTAAACGCTTATGATAACGCAGAAAAAGACGGCCAGACCAGCTAGCTTCCTGGCACTTGTTCAGGCGCTGAGGGCGCGGCATCATTGTGGATGGGGGCTTGCGGCCCTCATTCTTACTCTTCTGGCTCTTTCGCTTCTGGCGGGAGCCAACTTTGAAGTTGTCCCCAGAATTTATGTGGCCGGTCAGGTGGCGGACTCGGATGTCATTGCCGACCGGGACCTGCTGGTAGAAGATACGCAGGCCACCAAGGCCCGCCGCAAGCAGGTGCTGTTTCTGCAGCCTCCGGTGTACGATCTGAGCCTTGAGCCGTATGTAGCCTTTCAGAACCGTATTGTGGAGGTCCTGCGCAGCATCAATAACGGCGTGGACTACAGGACCCAGGCCGGCCCCCTGCAAAGGCTGGCCGATGAACTGACGCCGCCCGTGGCCGATGAGGTCCTGCCCGAACTGGCGCAGCCGCAGGTGCAGGAATATCTGCTGAAAATCCTGCTGCCCAGTATTCGCGAACACATGGCCGAAGGGCTTGTGGGCGACATCCGTTCCGCTCGGGTGGGCCGTAGCGGCGTTATCATACGCAATCTTGACAATAACACGGAGATGCTGCGCCCGGAGATTTCCAACCTGCCTGACGTACAGTCTTTTCTTGCAGAAATTTCTTCCGTCATCCGTCAGGTTCCTACCCTGAACCCGCAGTCCCGCAGGGCCATCAATATCCTGCTGTCCGCCACCATGCCCGCCTCGCTCACGCTTAACCGCGAATCTACGCAAAAGCGCGGCAACGCCGTTATGGGAATGGTGGAACCCGTGTACTACCAGATTCTCAAGGGTGAACTGCTGCTGCGCAAGGGCGAGCGCGTAAGCCGCGAACAGCAGATAAAGCTGCAGACCCTGTACAAATCAGCTTCAGATCCCATGCACTGGTGCGCGGCCGCGGGGACGTTTATTTGCGCCCTGCTGCTGGCGGTGGGCTTTTTTGTGGCTCCCAGCGGCAAGCCCGGCACACCGCTACGCTGCAAGGACATGCTGCTCATTTCACTGGTGCTGCTCCTATTCAGCGCCGGGGCCAAAATTGTCTATGTGCTTGGCTTGCGCATGGACAGCGTAACGTTTCTCAAGACGCTGAGCCTGGGCTTTCCCGTAGCCGGGGCAGTGGGGCTGGTAGCCATGGTTTTTGCTGCCAGACGTTACTGCACCATGGGCCTTCTGCTGTCTTTCTTTACCATGCTCATGTTTCAGGAAGGGTTTTACTACTTCCTTTACCAGTTCCTGGGCGGCATGCTGGCTACATGGCTTGTGACCAATGCCCAAAGTCGGCAGGACGTGGTGTGGAGCGTCATTCCCCTGACCATAGGGCAATCGCTTATCTGGCTGGGTACGGCCCTGCTTTCACAAACCGTTCCGGCGGAACTGCCCATGCAGCTTGCGGCCGTGGCCATCAACAGCCTTTTGTCGCTTATTCTGCTTTTTGCCGTCAGCCCGGTACTGGAACTCAGTTTCGGCTACAGTACACGCTTTCGTCTTATGGAGCTTATGAGCCTTGAGCAGCCTCTTATGCAGGAGCTTATGGTCACGGTTCCCGGCACCTATCACCATTCGCTGGTGGTTTCCAATATGGTGGAAGCGGGCGCAAAGGCCATCGGGGCCAACAGCCTGCTGTGCAAGGTGGCGGCCCTGTATCATGACGTGGGCAAACTGTCCTACCCCGAATACTTCATTGAAAACCAGTTTGGCGGTCCTAACAAGCACGACAAGCTCGCGCCTTCCATGAGCGCGCTTATTTTGCTGTCGCACGTCAAAAAAGGCACGGAACTGGCCGAACGCTACAAGCTCGGACAGGACATTGCGGATATTATCAGCCAGCATCACGGCACACGGCTTATCCGCTTCTTTTACCAGAAAGCCCTCAATATGGGCGAAAAACCCAGAGAATCTGACTACAGCTATGTGGGACCGCGCCCGCAAACCAAGGAAGCCGCCATCCTCATGCTGGCCGACTCGGTAGAAGCATCCAGCCGTACGCTTACCGACCCCACTCCGGCCCGCATCAAAAGCCATATCGATACCATCATCAAGGGTATTTTTTCGGAAGGGCAGCTGGATGAATCCGAACTGACCTTCAAGGACCTGCATTATCTCAGCGAGAATTTCCAGCGCATCCTTACAGGCATTTTTCACCAGCGCATAGCCTATCCTGACGCCAAGATACGTGACGTAGCCAAGGCTGCGGGCAGGCCCGAAGGCCGGGCAGAGGGCAAGGGGGGGCAGCCCGCCACGTCGGCAGCGGCCCCGGCGGGCCAGACGCGGCAGCATTCCCGTGCCAGCGCGGACAGCGTTGCCTCCGGCAGTCTCTCCGGTGGGCCGGTTGCGGCAGACGCGGGCAGGGTGGCGGAAGCACCGGGCGCGTTGCCTGCGGCCGCAGGGGAACATGCGCCGGGTTTGCGTGAAGCACCTGATGCGGCTGGTATGCCTGCTGCAGAAAAACTCGCCGTGACAGATACAACGGAAGAGGACGGTCCGGTGGCCGGAATTTCCCGCAACGGGCCTTCGGGCAATGGCACGCGGTGAAGCCGCATCCGGAAGCCGTGCGTGTTTTTCGCCGCTATCCGTCAGGATGCGCGCTTGCGCCGCTGCACTGGCGTCAGATGCGTACCGCCCTGCATGCCATGCTGACTGTGCCGTCTGCGCCGGGTGAGGCGCAGGCCCCTGAAGGGGTGGAGCTGTATCTGCTGGATGATGCGTCAGTAGCAAGGGCCAATGCCGGGCATCTCGGCTGTACGGGACCCACCAATATTCTTTCTTTTCCCGGCGGGTCCGGTTCTCCCGGCGCTCTGCTGCTTTCCCTGGATACACTGCGGCGGGAATGTCTGCTGTACGGGCAGGACCCGGCCGAACATGCCGTGCGGCTTTTGGCTCACGGTATGGGCCATTTGCGAGGCCTGGACCACGGCCCGGTTATGGATGCTCTTTGTGAGCGCCATATGGAGGCTGCCTGGGCAGCCTTGTGTGACGAAGAGGCGTGTCGGAGTACCTAAGGGCTGTGATACCATGCATCTTGCTGAAATGTTTTGGAATATGTAAACAGGCATGCCCGTACATCTGCCGCAGGCGGCTTTTGGCTGCCGCAAAACGGCAAGCCAGAGCAAGCACCGGAGCAATGTGTTGAGAGTTGTTTTGACGGCTGCGGCAGGCGCCCGTCACAGAAGCCTAACGCGAAGCCGCCGTCAACGGTTCTGGGGGTGAAACAGGTAGTCTCACTGTCTGTTTTGTGGTCATGTGCCGCAGTGAACGCCCAGGTTTTTTGTGAGCATATATTCGCGAACGCAGAGAACCCTAACGCTGTTCTGCCAGGGCCTGGCAATGCAGGTCGCGTAGTTTTTTTGCTGAAAGCTTTCCCTTGTCGCGCCAGTCTTCGGGCAGTTTTACAGTAAGCAGAACGGCCAGGTGTGCCAGGGCAACGGTGCTGACGGGGCTGCCCCGATCCGCATCCACCAGCCGCCAGAAAGAGGAATCAAGGTCTGTCGCATGAACGCGCCAGAGCAGGTCGCGTCTCGTGCCGGGCCGCAGATCCGCATACATGCCGCCTTTCATATGCTCGGCGGCGGCCAGTGTTCCGGCCCTGGCAAAACGCGCGGGCATACGCAGGCGGCGGGCCAGCCCCGCAGCCAGGGCAACGCCGCGCTGCTCATGGCCGTAGTGGTGCGGCAGTAGCGCAGGATCTGTCCGGATTTTGCCGAGATCGTGGCAAAGGGCCATCCAGGCTGCCACGGGATCTCCGGTCACAAGATCCATAATGCGCAGACTGTGTCCCAGAACAGAATTGCTGTGCCAGCGCCTTGGTCCGGCGGGTATGCCTGCAGCGGTTGCCAGCTCCGTGAACCAGGGGGTCAGGGCATGGCCCTGGGCCAGCACCCGGAAAAAACGCGCAGGAGCTGGCGCTGCAAGAGCCTTGAGGGTTTCGCGTCCCACACGTTCCGCGGGTAGTGCGGCAAGTGTTTGAGCAGAAAGGGCGCGCATCTGCTCAAAAGCACTCCGGTCAATGCGCCAGCCGGGCCATGCCGCGGCAAAGCGCGCCAGCCGGAATATGCGAGTGGGGTCTGCCGCAAAGGCCGCAGGCGAGGCGGGGCGCAGTATCTGCTGCCGCAGGTCCTCAAGGGCCTGCGGGTGCATGTGCAGCCTGCCCACGTTGTCGAGCGCCAGGGCATTGATGGTAAGGTCGCGGGCCGCAAGGTCTTCTTCGATGTCTCCGCCGCGCAGGGGCATACATTCCCTGCCGCGCCACAGGCAGACATGCACACTTTTGCCCACGAGCCTGGCATCCGGATGGCGGGCCAGAAAATTTTTCATGCTGCCGGTAAAGGCGAAGTCCAGTTCCACGGGCGTACGCCCGAGCAGCATGTCGCGCACAGCGCCGCCAACGAGGTAGAGTTCCATGGCTGAAGTATGCCATAGCCAGACATGTGAGGGAAGCGCCAACCCTGCTTCGCCACTGCTTTTTCACGAACCGTCGATCTGGCGGTTCGGCTGCCTGGGGTCCTGCCTTGATACGGCCATGCACATGGCTGCCGCAGGGCGTCTGGCCCCCTGGGACAGTGTGCAGTGCGCCGCACAGACAGCCGGGCGGGGGCAGTTGCGCCGCACCTGGCACTCGCCGCCGGGTAATGTTTACGCGGCGTTGCGCCTGCCGCTGGAGGCGCCTTTTGACGGTTCGGCGGCGGCCCCGGCCGCGGCCTTTCTGCTGGCGGGCAGCCTGCGGCTTCTTGGCTGGCCCGTACTGCTCAAGTGGCCCAACGATATTGTGCTGGTGGGCAGGGATGATCAACCCCGCAAGCTGGCGGGCATTCTGCTTGAAGAGCGCGGGGGAGTGCTGCTGGCGGGCATGGGCATCAATGTGACTTTTGCGCCGCCCGCGGCGGCCCTGCGGGCCGGAGCCGCTATGGAGGCCACCTGTCTGGACCGGCCCCCCGGGGGAGCAGGGGGGGGGTATATTTCTACAGCTGAAGCCATATGGCAACAGCTTGTAAAGCGCATGTATTCGGCATATATTCACTGCCACTCTTTTTCCGGACAGTGGAAAAACCACGCTGATGGTATTTTGCTCTGGCGTGGAAAAAATGTGGAGCTGCGCGACGATGGGCGTAGTGTGCGCGGCTGGCTGGCGGGTCTTGGTCCGGCAGGCGGCCTTTGTCTTAACCATAACGGGCGGCTTGAGGAATTTTTCAGCGGGAGCCTTCTGCTTACCGGCAGAGCAGCAGTAAAGGGTTAAAGGGCATGGCCAACAAGACATTCTCGGAAGTGCAGGATTTTCTGAAGGGCAAGGTAATACTGGTTGCCAACCGGGGCATTCCGGCCCGGCGGATTTGCCGTTCCATTCGCGAGCGATTTGACGCCGTAGCGGCCATGACAGCGACTGATGTGGACAAAACCGCTCCTGCGGCCTCTACCGCCCAGGAACTGGTTTTGCTTGGTGCGGACCCCCGCGCCTACCTTGATATCGACAACATCATCGCCAAGGCCAAACAGCGGGGCGTGGTGGGCATCCATCCCGGCTGGGGTTTTGCTTCTGAAGACACGCGCTTTCCCGCGCGGTGCAAGGAGGCGGGCATCACCTTTATCGGGGCCACGGCCGAGGCCATGAATCTGCTCGGCAACAAGGTGCAGGCGCGTGAGGTGGCGCGCAAGCTTGGCATTCCCGTTGTACCTGGTTCAGACGGCGCGGTGGACATCCCCACTGCCAGGCAGCTTATCAGTGAAATAGGCCTGCCCATCATGCTCAAGGCCGAGGGCGGCGGCGGCGGACGCGGCATTTTTGCCATTCATAATGAGGCCGAGCTTGAAGACGCCTTTTTCAAGGCTTCCACCATGGCTCAGGCTTCTTTCGGCAACCCGCGCCTTTTCGTGGAAAAATTTCTTGCCGATGTGCGCCATATTGAAATTCAGGTCATTGCCGACATGTACGGCAATGTCTTTGCTTTTGACGAGCGTGACTGCACAGTGCAGCGTAACCACCAGAAACTTATTGAAATCACGCCTTCGCCCTGGCCGGGCATGACCCGCAACCTGCGCGAGCGCCTCAAGGACTACTCCCGCCGTCTGGTGCGGGCTGTGGGCTATCACAGCCTTGCCACGGTGGAATTTCTGGTTACCCCCGACGGCACGCCGTATCTTATTGAAGTCAATACCCGCCTCCAGGTAGAGCACGGCATCACCGAATGCCGCTACGGCATTGACCTTGTGGAAGAGCAGATCGCCGTGGCTTTTGGCGCGGAACTGCGCTATCGCGAGGAAAACCTGCGGCCTTCCTACTGCGCCATGCAAGTGCGCATCAACTGTGAAAATCCGCAGAACAGCTTTGCTCCCAACTCGGGCCTGATTTCGCGCTACGTATCGCCCGGCGGCCCCGGTGTGCGGCTGGACTCGAACATCAGCGCCGGGTACGAGTTTCCCGCCAACTACGACTCGGCAGGTGCTTTGCTCATCTCCTACGCCCATGACTGGGAAAAGACCCTGGGCATTATGGAGCGCGCGCTCAGCGAGTATGTCATCGGCGGTATCAAGACGACCATTCCGTTCTACCGTCAGGTCATAAAAAATCCCCTGTTCCGCCAGGGCAACATCAATACCAACTTTATCGCGGATCATCCGGAGCTTATGGTCTACACAGACCTGGCCCCGGAGGGCGAGCGCCTTTCCAAGCTGGTGGCCGAAATATCCGCCAAGGGCTACAACCCGTACGTCCAGCTTGGCGAATACCGTTCCGATACCACGCCCTGTCTTGGTCCCTTCGAGCCGGTATTGCCTGCCATCACATCTGCCCAGCGACGGCAGCCTTCGCCCTATCCGCAGGGCGACCGTCTGGCCACGCTGGATTATATCCGTGATTCTGGGCTGGTACATTTTACCGACACCACGCCGCGCGACTTTACCCAATCCAACTCGGGCAACCGCTTCCGCCTGGCGGAAGACCGGCTCATAGGCCCGTATCTGGACAATGTGGGCTATTTTTCCATTGAAAACGGCGGTGGGGCGCATTTTCATGTGGCGATGCTGGCCAACATGACTTATCCCTTCACCGAGGCGAAGGAATGGAACCGCTTTGCGCCCAAAACCATGAAGCAGCTGCTGGTGCGCTCTACCAACGTGCTGGGCTATACGCCGCAGCCGCGTAACCTGATGCGTAAAACAGGCGAGATGATTTGTGATTATTACCAGATCATCCGCTGCTTCGATTTTCTGAACCATGTGGAAAACATGCGGCCCATCGCTGAAGTGGTCATGGACCGCAAGGACGTCATCTTCCAGCCCGCCATTTCTCTTTCCTGGGCCAAGGGTTTTGACGTGCCGCATTACCTCGGCGTGACCGAAGCCATGCTGCGTATGGTGGCCGACATTATGGGGGTCGACCCCAAGGCGGCATCGCGACACATCATTCTGGGCCTCAAGGACATGGCCGGCGTATGCCCGCCGCGCTTCATGACCGAGCTTGTCTCAGCCATCCGTAAGGCCTGGCCCGACCTCGTGCTTCACTACCACCGCCATTACACGGACGGGCTTTTTGTGCCCGCCTGCGGCGCGGCCGCCAAGGCCGGAACGCATATCATTGATGCCGGTCTGGGGTCTGCCGTGCGTTCTTATGGCCAGGGCGATGTGCTGGCGACCATGGCCTATATTGAGGATGAGCTGGGCCTCCAGTGCAATCTGGACAAAAACGCCATCCGGGCCGCGAACTTTGTGTGCAAGCAGATCATGCCCTATTACGACCGCTACTGTGCGCCGTACTTCCAGGGTATCGACTATGATGTGACCCTACACGGCATGCCCGGCGGAGCTACCTCTTCCTCGCAGGAAGGAGCCATGAAGCAGGGCTATATTCATCTTTTGCCCTATATGCTCAAATTCCTTGAAGGTTCACGCCAGATCGTGCGCTATCACGATGTGACACCCGGTTCGCAGATCACCTGGAATACGGCATTTCTGGCTGTGACCGGCGCGTGGAAGCGCGGCGGCGAAGATGAAGTGCGTTATCTGCTTCAGGTGCTTGCTGAAGTGACACGCACCCCCGAAGGAGAGCTTACAGAGGAAATGCGCAAGGCCCGTCTGCATATCTACCGCGATTGCAACGATGCCTTCCGCAACCTTCTGCTGGGCAAGTTTGGCAAGCTGCCTCTGGGCTTTCCCGCCGACTGGGTGTACAGGAGCGCCTTCGGGGCGGAATGGAAGAATGCCATAGCCAGCCGTACCGAGGTTTCGCCTCTCGAAGCTCTGCCGGACCTCAACCTGGCTGCGGAAGAAAAGGCCTGCACAGACATTCTCAAGCGCGAACCCAATGCAGAAGAATTCGTGCTCTACCTCAACCATCCGGCTGACGCCCTCAAGACCATACAGTTCAAGGCAAAGTTCGGTGACCCCAACAACCTGCCCCTGCATGTATGGTTTGAAGGCCTCAAGGCCGGGCAGGACCTGTACTTCAACGACAGTAGCGGCAAGCCCCACCACCTGCTTCTGCTGAGCATATCGTCGCCCAATGAGGCGGGGATATCCATCTGCCGTTATGTGCTGGACTCTGAATTCATGAGCTGCGAGGTGCAGGTGCGCCAGCCTGTGGGCACGGCAACCAAGGGGACGCTCATGGCCGACCCCGCCAACCAGTATCATGTGGCTGCGCCCAGCAACGGCGACCTGTGGGTCATGTATGTGCATCCCGGTGATGTGGTGAAAGCCGGTGAAGAACTGTTCAACGTGTCCATCATGAAGCAGGAAAAGGCCGTGCTCGCCCCTGTGGACGGTATGGTCAAGCGCGTGCTGAAAACTGCTGATTTCAAGGAAAGCAAGCAGATGGTCTCTGTGCGCGAAGGCGAGCTTATTGTGGAACTGGGGCCTGTGCCGCGTATATGCGCCAACGAGGCCTGCGGCCAGCCCATTCCGCTGGAGAACATCTCATTCTGTCCCCATTGCGGCTCACGGGTGAGTTAGCCGTGTAGATACCGCATCTTGCGGCTTTGTCTGCGCCAGCCCTGTGACGGGCGGCCAGGCGAAAGCTGCCCGCATCCACAAAACCCGCCGGCCCCGCAACAGGGCTGGCGGGCCGGGTGCGGACGGGGAGCGGGCCGGATTGTCCGGCTTGCGTCCTCAAAACCGGATTCCCCCGGGAGATGCGGGAATTTGTGGACAGTTTTTTGATGCCGATATACAATTTTCAAGGTTGCAATGCTTCTGTTTCCCAAACCGGAGGAAGACATGGGTAAGAGTACCGCCGCCAAACCTGCGCAAAACAAAGCCAAGGGGCATGCGCCCGAAGCCGTCCAGAAGAATCTGGTGCTTAACGGCGCTGACATTGTGCAGATTGGACCCGAAGCGGAATTGCTTGTTGGTGGTAAGAACTATAACACGGCTTTAATCAGCCAGATCGAAGGTATTCAGGCTCCGTATTTTCGTGCCATATCTTCTCTGGCTTTTCACCAGCTTCTGGATGAAACCAAGGTCAACGGGCGTGTTGTGCGCAGCGTTGTAGACCGCGAATACGGTCGCATCGACTGGAACGACCCGGAAATCAACCAGGATCCGGATTTTCTGCAAAAATTCGTGCGTCAGCTTGGCCGCCAGATCCATCAGGCCGCCAAGGCCGAAGGGGAACAGTCACATACCAAGCTGCGTACCTTTATCAATAATATCGTGGAAGGTTTCGCCACCTCTCCCGAAGGCATTGACCAGCTGCGCAAACGCTCTGTCATGGTGCAGGCCGCCATACTTTCGGTGGAGCTTCCCGCCGAGGTCTGCGAAGCCGTGCGCAGAGCTTACCGTGAAATCTGCCGCGATAATGCCGATGACATGACCCCCGTGGCCGTGCGGTCTTCCGCTGCCGGTGAAGACTCGCGCAAAAAGGCTTTTGCCGGTCTTCAGGATACCTACCTCAACATGGTGGGTGAAGACAGGGTCGTGGAAGCCTATCACTGGGACTGTGCCTCGGCCTATAACCTGCGCTCCATGACTTACCGCCGTGAAGCCATTCTGGATGCGCTGGCCAAGGCCGAAGAAACGGGCGACGAGTCCATTGCCGAAAATGCCAAGGAAGAGTGGGCCATTGAGCACACCTCCCTTTCCGTTTGCATGATGCAGATGATCAATCCGGTGATTTCCGGCACGGCTTTTTCCGCGGACACGGCCACTGGCTGCCGGGGTACCGACCGCAGGGAGCTTGTGAGCATCGACGCCAGTTATGGCCTCGGCGAGGCCGTGGTGGGTGGCAAGGTCACGCCCGACAAGCTTTATGTCTTCCAGCGCGATGATGGCGGTGAAGTGGTTATCCGCCAGATGGGCTGCAAGGACATGAAGATCGTCTATGACGAAAGGGGCGGAACCAGAGAAGTGGACGTGCCCGAGCTTGAAGCCCTGCGCTGGGCACTTTCTCTGAGTCAGGCCGAGCGCGTGGCCCAGGGGGTGCGCGCCGTAAGCAAGGCTTACGGCGGCATGATTATGGATACGGAATTCTGCATTGACGCCAACGACAAGCTCTGGTTCGTGCAGGCCCGTCCCGAAACCCGCTGGAACGAAGACCTTGAGCAGCATCCCACCACCATCTTCATGCGTCGCCGTGAGGTGGACGCCAAGGCTGCTGACGAGGCCGAGGTGCTGGTTGAAGGCAATGGCGCTTCGCGCGGGGCCGGACAAGGCACTGTGCGCTTTTTGCGTTCGGCTCTGGAGCTGAACAAGATATCCAAGGGCGATGTGCTCGCTGCCGAGCGCACCGACCCCGACATGGTGCCCGGCATGCGTGTGGCATCGGCCATTATGGCTGATGTGGGCGGTGATACAAGCCATGCGGCCATTACGTCGCGTGAGCTGGGCATTGCTGCAGTGATCGGCATTCAGCGCCTGGATGTGCTGCGTGCGCTGGATGGTGCGGAAGTGACGGTTGACGGCACGCGCGGGCGCGTATACCGCGGCCTGCTGCCTCTGCATGAGGTCGGCGGCGAAATGGACGTGGCCAAGCTGCCCGCCACCAAAACCAAGGTGGGCCTTGTGCTCGCCGACGTGGGCCAGGCGCTCTTTCTCTCCCGCCTGCGCGATTTTGACCAGTTTGAAGTGGGCCTTTTGCGCGCCGAATTCATGCTGGGCAATATCAGCATTCACCCGCAGGCGCTGGAAGCCTTTGACAAGGGCGAGCTTGAGGGCGTGGTGCATACCAAGCTGAAAGAGCTTGAAGACCGCCTTTCCAAAGTGCTGCGCGAGCAGATGGCTGCGGGCCTTATTGTATTCAATATCAACCTGCGAGAATATGTGGGCGAGGTCACGGGGCTTTCCGCTGAACTGGCCTCTCTGGCCGACACGGGCAAAAACCTTAACGCCGAAGATGTGCTTTTGCAGCACCGCAAGATGCGCGAACTGGATCACAAGATCGACCAGCACATGGAAATGGCCTCGCGCCGCATCGAGGTGCTCAAGACCTCGCCCGATCTGGCTGATCACGTGCGTATCATTATGGGCTATGATGACGAGCTTGCCCTGCAGAACAGCAATGACCCCGAGTCCGGCAAGCGTATTGCCGAAATTGAGGCCAGCGTTGAGGCGCATGTGCAACGCATTGAAAATCTGCCCGCGGTTACCCGCCTGATGGAAAATATTGCCCATCTGCGTGAAGAAGTGGGGCTGCGCTCGGGGCTCAAGAAAGAAATGGACGAAGTGCGCAATCTGCCGGAAAAAATCCGCGGCATGATCAAGGCGCGCGGCTTCCGCACCGGCAAGGAGCACTATGTGCAAACCCTTGCCCAGAACCTTGCCCTGTTTGCCATGGCTTTCTACGGCAAGCCCATCACCTATCGCACCACGGACTTCAAGAGCAACGAATACCGCAACCTGCTTGGCGGCAACCTCTTCGAGCATTTTGAAGACAACCCCATGCTTGGTTACCGCGGCGTATCGCGCAACATCCATGACTGGGAAATTGAGGCTTTCAAGCTGGCCCGCGGCGTATACGGTGGCTCTAACCTGCGCATGATGCTGCCCTTTGTGCGCACCCTGGAAGAAGCCCGCTCCATGCGCAGTTATCTTGAGCAGGTGCACAAGCTCAAGAGCGGCCAGGACGGCCTGAAGATCATCCTCATGTCAGAACTGCCCTCAAACGCCATCCTGGCCAAGCAGTTCATTACGGAATTCGATGGTTTCTCCATCGGTTCCAACGATATGACGCAGATGGTGCTTGCCACTGACCGTGATAACTCGCGCCTTGCGCATATCTATGATGAAGAAGATCCTGCCGTGGTCTGGGCCATTCTGGTGAGCATATTCACCGGCCTGAAGTACGGAAAAAAGGTGGGCTTCTGCGGGCAGGGCGTGTCCAACAGCCTTATTCTGCGCGGTCTGGTTGCCATTGCGGGCATTACGTCCGCTTCGGTGGTGCCTGACACCTATTATCAGACCGTATTCGACATCGCCGCTGTGGAGGCCGAGAACATTCCCACATCCAGTCTGGGCAAATGGCTTGGACAGCAGCATCACAAGCGTCTGGCCGAGCTTATGGAAAAGACCGGCTATGGGCATATCCTCAAGAAATACAAAAATCCGCAGGATATTCAGGAGTGGTATGAAGGTGAGTTGCAGCGCCGCCATGAGCAGTTCCGCGAACACCTGGACACCCCCAAGGAAGACTTCTACCGCTCCGAGCTGCAGAGCTTCCGGGCTGCCTTCCACAAGCCTGTGATCTATGCCACCTGGAACTGGGATGACACGGTGCTCGACGCCCTGCACCACGCCGGATTCCAGAACTTCGAAGAACAGGCCAAGGCGCTCGAAGCCGCCCGCCTGATAAAAGACTAGAGCATTTCACACTTGAAATGTTCGACAAGGAGTTGGAGACAAATCCTTGTCGCCAATGATTGTAGGGCGGCTTTGCCGATCGTTACGCAGTCATTTGAAGCGTGAATTACTCCAGCAGATAACAAGCTCGCAAGGCTTAGCGGCCTGACAGCAAGGCAGCCCGAAACCACTGTGGTTTCGGGCTGCCTTGGCGTTTTTGCGTTGCTGTGGTGCAAACAGCCTGCGCATCTGACCGCCCTCCTTTTCGCCACCGGCAGGGCGAGGCATGTTATCTGCGCACAGCCGGTGGGGTGCTTTTGCCCTGGACGGCCAGAATGACTGCCATGACAAGGCATGCTGCTCCAGCAGCCAGCATGGCACTTTGAAAACCGTAGGCAATGGCCTCGCGGTAATAGTGAGTGGATAGGGCAGCTTCTGCATCAGCGGCATTGCTGAAGACAAGGGTCTGTGCTCGAAGAGCGGCCTGCGAAATGCCATCGGCCGTGAGCTGCCGCGTTGCATGCTTTACCGCTTCCGCACCGAGCAGAGCGCCCAGTATGGCTATGCCAAATGCCATGCCGCCCTGGCGCAGGGCATTCATGACGGCAGAGGCCGTGGCAAAGCGTGCTTTTTCCACGGCGCCCAAAACGCACACGCCTGTAACAGGCACAGCCACGCCCATGCCGACACCCATCAGGGCCAGCAGTGAACCCGTATATACATAGCCTGTTTGCACTTCCGCAAAGCACAGCAAAACCATGGCCACGCCGATAAGAGCATAGCTTGTAACCATCAGCCATCTTGTGCCGACACGGCTGTGCAGCCTGCCAAAAAAGAGGGATACTATCGCGGTGAGCAAAAATTGCGGCATCAGGCGCACCCCGGCCTCGGAGGCACTGACTCCCTGTGCTTCCTGGAAAAAAAGAGAAAAGAAAAACAGGCTGCTATACGTAGAAAAGCCCAGTATAAAAGAGGCAAGGTTGGGTATGCCGAATCCGGTTTGCCTGAACAGAGGCAGGGGCAGCAAGGGGTTGGCTGTTCTGGACTGCCGAAACAGAAATACGCCAAACAGAATGCATGATCCTGCGAGCGGTACCGTTACCTCAGGCGCAAGCAGGCCCGCATGCCCTGCCGCAATAAGCGCGTACGTCATGCCGCCCAGCCAGAGGATGCTCAGCACCTGCCCGGACACATCAAGGTGCAGGTCTTTTTCAACGGCTATTTCTTTCATCCCCCAACCGCCAAGAGCAAGAGCCATGATGCCCAGGGGGATGTTGATCAGAAAAATACTCGGCCAGCCTGTATGGTCCACCAGAAAACCGCCCAGCAACGGGCCGACGATCAGGCCGATGGCGCTGAATGTGGACCAGCCGCCTACAACCTTTGCCCGTAATTTGGCATCATCAAATGCGTGAAAAATGATTGACATGGCCCCGGGGATGATGACGGCACCGGCAGCACCCTGAATGCTCCTGCCGACAAGAAGCAGGCTGATATTGCCTGCAAAAGCGCAAAGAAGCGAAGATGCGGTAAACAGGGCCATGGCCAGCATCCAGATTCTTTTAAGTCCGAACTTGTTGCTGAGGCCGCTGGCGGACAGCATAAACGCGGCAAGGCAGACCGCGTATGAATTGACTATCCATTGCAGCTCGGCAAGAGAAGCGTCAACATCCGCCTGAATGGCTGGCAGGGCTACGTTGACGATGGTAATGTCAATGTCGGCAATAAATGTTCCGAGCTAGGCTGCCGCTGTCAGAGCTACGAGTTTTTTGTTCATGTACAGGTCCTTATGGTTTGGCCTGAAGGGAGAAGCTCAGGCGGCACATAAAGAAGATAAAGACCGACCGTCGGTCTGTCAATGGGTAAATAAAGATTGCGCTCCGGTACTGCAATGGAACATATTGAACGGGAAGTACGAACTACGAGGTTGTCGCGCATGCCGAAAAAAATCACTATATTATCTGAGGATGAAGCCGGCATGAGCGCTGGTGAAAAGCGTCGGGCCGACCTGCTTGACATTGCGCAGGAGGTTTTTCTTGAAAAGGGTTTTGAAACGACGACAATAAACGACATACTTGCAGCGGCCGCCCTGTCCAAAGGGGGATTTTACCATCATTTCAAATCCAAGGACGACGTGCTGAACGCGCTACGGGTTCGCTATACACAGCAGTTTATTGAAACTGTGGAAAGGCGTGTGGCTTCGCTGCCGGACACGGCATTGGAGGAAAGGTTCCAGACCTGGATTGCGGCTTATGTGGATGCGTATTTTTCAAGCCATGCGGTGCATGATCTGGTATACCACTCAGTTCATGCCAGCCGGGCCGATGCTGACCGGCTGGCTGTCACAATGAGCCTGGAAAAACTTTTGCAGCAAGGGATGGACAGTGAGGTCTGGCGGCTTTCGTCCGCGGCGTTTACAGCTACAATTATCTATTCAGCCATTCACGGGGTTGTTGACGAAATTATTGCCGGTGGCGCTGGCGAGATGGACCATCTGGCGGAACGTCTGCATGCCTCGTTGCGGCTGTTGCTCCAAGCGTGACGAAGAATGCTGTTCTCTTCGGCAGGTAATGGTGCGAAGTTATGAGAAAAAACGTTAGACATGCTCGGCAACGAGTGGTTGCGACGCGCCTGGGTGAGCCATTGCATGCAGCCGCAGGCAGTCAGCGGTTTTGATGGAGGCTGTGCCGCATCTGTGCGCCACAAGAGCTAGTTTATATAGAAATAGAGGCTGTGCAGCAAATAGTCTTCGTTGTTATCCGCCGCCAAGGTCAGTAGTTTACGCTTGATGCGGGGCAGCGGCGTAAGATCATTGCCCAGAAGTTCAAGGTCTTTGAGTATGCGGGCGGATTCTCTGGCCGGGGCATTTCTGCTTACATATCCCCATACGTGTTCTGCGGCATTTCTGGCCTTGCCTGGTTCCAGACGACAGGCAAGCGCGTCTTCGAGCAGGCCGTAAAACGCCTCTGCTGTCGGATTTTCGCTTTTGAGCAGCTGGCGTATGGCCGAGTACACGCCGGGGCTACGTTCAAGTACAAGGTATTTATAGCGCGCCCACTCTTCCGTGAGGTTTTTGCGCGGCAGGCCCGCCCGGGTCAGGTTTGCACATTTGATGGCCGAAAGATTCTTGTCTTTGACCTCCAGCATGACATCAAGCGCGCGCTCTTCAAGCAGGCCGTGCAGTTGCATAAAGGGATGCATGGCAATGGCAAGAGAGTGCATACCCGGCTTGCCGCCCGCCAGTTGTTGTGAATAATGGATTTTCTGGCGTCCGCTGCGTGAGTTCCAGGTCGCCCCTGCACGGTCAAGCCAGTACTGTGTGTCGCCATGCGGGGGCGGGTTCAGCTCGTGATGGAAAATATCAAAAACGGCAGGCAGATCAAAATCACGGCAGACTGCGAGAACATCCTCAATAGTATAGATGCGCTCATCGTTTTCCAGGGCCAGCCTTTGCAGGATGGAAGCGGGCAAGGCAGCCAGGTTGCTGCGCAGGCGTTGCAGTGCGGACTCCCTGTCGCCATAGCCGCCGCCAAGGTGCAGGATTATGCGGCACTCCGGCCCGGCCTGCAGGGCATCAAGAAAAGCCGCATGATACGCCAGATCGGCCACAGCCTTGCGCACCACATCCGGGCGGGGAGAGTTGAGCACAGTGTACTGGCCTGGGTGCATGGAAAGGCGCACGCCGCTCTGGTGGGCAAGGGCGGCCAGGCTTTCAAGCTCGGACCGCAGTTCGGTCTGCCAGTCAAAATGCACCGCTTCGTGCGAAGCCAGCGGAATAATATCGGAACTGACGCGCATGAGCGCAAGAGACTGTCTGTGGCAGTAGCGCAGCATGGTTTCCAGCGCACCAAGATTGTTCCGGCTGACGGACAGGAGATTGTCCCGGCTTGCACGCGACAGGGTAAGACTACTTTGTGCCGCTCCGGGCAGACCAACGGTTTTGCATGCAAAGCCATAGCGTATCACGGTATGCTCCTGTTGCGAAAAAAGCCCCCGCTTGCGCGGGGGCTTTGATAAGAGACGTTTAAACTGCAGGGACCGGCCTTAGTACATGCCGCCCATGCCGCCCATGCCACCCATACCGCCCATGTCAGGCATGGCGGCGTCTTTCTTGGGTTCGGGCTTTTCGGCAATGGCGCATTCGGTGGTCAGCAGCAGGGAAGCCACGGAAGCGGCGTTCTGCAGGGCAGTGCGGGTCACCTTTTTGGGGTCGATCACGCCGGCCTTGATCAGGTCTTCGTATTCGCCGGTGGCGGCGTTGAAGCCGAAGCCGTCTTTGCCTTCGCGCACTTTTTCGACCACGATGGAGCCTTCAAAGCCGGCATTGAGGGCGATCTGGCGCAGAGGCTCTTCAATGGCGCGGCGAATGATATTCACACCGGCCAGTTCGTCGTCGTCAGCGGGCTTGATGTCGCAAAGCACCTTGGCAACGCGGATAAGAGCGGTACCGCCGCCAGGCACAATGCCTTCTTCCACGGCAGCGCGGGTGGCATTGAGGGCGTCTTCAACGCGGTCTTTCTTTTCTTTCATTTCCACTTCGGTGGCAGCGCCCACATGCACCACGGCCACGCCGCCCACCAGCTTGGCAAGGCGTTCCTGCAGCTTTTCGCGGTCGTAGTCAGAGGTGCTGTCTTCGATCTGGGCGCGGATCTGCTTCACGCGGGCCTTGATGTCTTCGCTCTTGCCGGCGCCGTCCACAACCGTGGTGTTTTCCTTGTCGATCACGATACGCTTGGCGGTACCGAGTTCGGCCAGGGTCATGTTTTCAAGCTTGGAGCCGGTGTCGTCGGAAGCCACCTGGCCGCCGGTGAGCACGGCGATATCCTGCAGCATGGCCTTGCGGCGGTCGCCAAAGCCGGGGGCCTTGACAGCCACGACCTGCAGGGCACCACGCAGCTTGTTGACCACCAGGGTGGCCAGGGCTTCGCCTTCCACGTCTTCAGCGATGATCATGAGCGGGCGGTTCACCTTGGCAACCTGCTCAAGCACGGGCAGCATGTCTTTCATGCTGGAGATTTTCTTTTCCGTGCACAGGATGTAAGGATTGTCCATTTCGCAGACCATCTTTTCGGGATTGGTCACGAAGTAGGGCGACAGGTAGCCGCGGTCAAAGCGCATGCCTTCCACCACGTCCATAGTGGTTTCAAGGCCCTTGGCTTCTTCAACCGTGATGACGCCTTCCTTGCCCACCTTGGCCATGGCTTCAGCAATGATGTTGCCGATGGTGGTATCGGAGTTGGCGGAAATGGTGCCGATCTGGGCAATTTCCTTCTGGTCGCGGGTGGGTTTGGCAAGGTTGGCAAGTTCGGTGATCAGGCCTTCAACAGCCTTGTCGATGCCGCGCTTGATGGCCATGGGATTGCGCCCGGCAGCCACAAGCTTGACGCCTTCGCGATAGATGGCCTGAGCCAGGATGGTGGCGGTGGTGGTACCGTCACCGGCGGCGTCGGAAGTTTTGGAGGCCACTTCTTTGACGAGCTGGGCACCCATGTTTTCGAACTTGTCGGACAGTTCGATTTCCTTGGCGACAGTCACGCCGTCTTTGGTAATGACGGGCGCGCCAAAGGATTTTTCAATGGCCACGTTGCGGCCTTTGGGGCCAAGGGTGACCTTGACGGCATTGGCAAGCTTGTCAACACCGCGGGAAAGTTTTTCGCGGGCTTTAACGTCAAAAAAGATTTCTTTAGCAGACATTGGGACATTTCCTCCTAGTGGTAATTCGGCAAAGGTGGGAGTTAGTCGATGATGGCGAGGATATCTTCTTCGCGCATGACCAGATGGTCAACGCCGTCGAGCTTCACCTCGGTTCCGGCGTACTTGTTGAAGAGCACTTCGTCGCCGGCTTTCACAGCCAGGGCAGTGCGCTCGCCATTATCCCCTACCTTGCCGGGACCCACAGCCACAACCTGACCCTTGGAAGGCTTTTCTTTAGCCGTATCAGGGATATACAGGCCGCCAGCGGTCTTTTCTTCGGTTTCAAGGCGTTTGACCAGGACACGGTCGTTAAGGGGTTTCAGCTTCATGACGTCAGATCCTCCCGGAAATGTTATTATTGTCCCGTGGGACACGGCAACGGACGCGGTACGGCGTCTGCGCCGAAAATATTGCGCGTACAGGCCGTAGCGAACGCTCGGTTCAGCCGGCCCCGCACCGGCATAGAGATAAGACATGCTGGCGGGTTGAAAAGGGGGTAATGTGGATTTTTTTCAATTTTTTTTCTAACCATTTAAAATAATTGTTATTTTAAATGGTTAGAAAAAGGCCGTACCTTGGCGCTTTCCTCATCATCCCTGCGCTGGAGCACGGGCTCTCCTTGCGGCTCAAGCTTTTCACAGCTGTTACGAATTTAATATGATACGTTATTGGCGGTGAAAGTAAAGCCTGCCCAAAGGCATGCCGCTGCCGCACAGGAGCTTGCCATCCATTGTCTGCTGCAATGGGCGAACAGTTTTACCCGCAGGAAAAACGGGCAATCCTGTAATGGCTTTCAGACTGCCGGCCAAGGCCGTCTGAAGGTGCGGCGCCCTGAAAACATAAACCCTGATTTTTGTATTTCAGAAAAAGATGCGCAGGTCAGGGTTGAAAGATATGGGGAGACTTGATGGAATGTGTGGAAAAAAGCCTTTCTGCATGCAGGTGCTTCTGTATGAAAACTTTGGCAGCATGCTGAACAGCCCTGCGTGCCTTCCGTATGAGGAGCACGCAGGGCGGCAACAACGTGGATCGCCCTGAGGGCTATCCACTCCGTTTGATCAAGAGTTTAGGCGCTGGCCTCGTCTACCAGAAATACTATTGAATAGTAGGGAATTCCGCTATGCAGCGAAAGCCCGATCTGGCAGGTGCGGCTGGAAGAATAACCCACATCGCAGGTGCTTACCTGCATACGCAGACTCTTGAGCGCGGATTCGTTAAGCTCGGGATGCGTAAAGCCCCTGTCGCCCGCCCAGCCGCAGCAATTGACGCCCTCGGGAACAATGACGTGTTCGGCGCACATTTTTGCCAGCTTTTCGAGTTTGCCCTCAAGACCCATCTTGCGCACCGAGCAGGTGGCGTGCAGGGCAACGGTTTTGGGCAGTTTGGTGAACGTAAGGCAGCCATCCATCTTTTCAAGGATGAATTCAATCGGCTCCATAAGCGTAAGGGCCGGATCAAGAGTCTGCTTCATGTGCAGCAGGCAGGGACTTGTTTCGCAAAGGATGGGGTACTGCCCGTTATTGCTGGCCTCTTTGAGGGCCGCTTCCAGTTCTTTTTCCTTTTTATGTGCAGCGTCGGCGAGTCCTTTGCTGGCAAAGGCCATGCCGCAGCAGAGCTTGTCGAGGTCCTTGGGCAGGATGACATCATAGCCGCCCTTGAGCAGCACGCTGATAACGGCTTCAGGTTCCGTACGGCGGTCGGTGTGTTCCTGGCCGGGACCCATGTTGCGCGCGATGCAGCTGGGGAAGTAAACTACCCGCCTGGGATTGGCGCTGTGGGTTTCGGGGATGCGCACCTTGCTGCCGCCCTTGGGCATATCCTTGTTCCACATGGGGGCCTTGTTGAAGGTAATGCAGCGCAGCAGCTTTGAGCCGTTTTCCATAAAGGCTGTGCCAAGGGCGCGATGCAGCCTGTCAACACCATTGAGCGCCAGAGACATGGTCCGGCAGGTTCCGGCAAAGTGGTCGGCAATGCTGCCCGCTACCTTGTGGCTCAACGCCCCTGCATCTTTCTGGCGCAGGCTCTTGATGAAGACGCCCGTGTCCACGCCGGCGGGGCAGCGGGGGCGGCACAGGCTGTCGGTGGCACAGGTGGCCTTGCCCATATATTCATACTGTTTTTCGAGTTTTTTAAGCTCGTTGCCGCCTGGGGCCGTTTCACGCAGGCGGCATATTTCACGATAGGCCGTGATGCGCTGGCGCGGCGTGAGCGTAAGGTCGCGGGACGGGCATACGGATTCACAGAAGCCGCACTCCATGCATTTATCCACAAGGTCGTCGGCCGGGTGCAGGGGCTTGAGATGCTTGATATGCCCCTGCGGGTCGTCGTTCATGAGCACGCCGGGGTTGAGAATGCCCTTGGGATCCAGCAGTTCCTTGATGGACTTCATGATGGAATATGCGGCCGCGCCCCATTCCATTTCAACAAAGGGGGCCACGTTGCGGCCGGTGCCGTGCTCGGCCTTGAGGGAGCCATCGTATTTTTCGGTGATAAGCTTGCAGAAGTCGTCCATAAAGGCCGCATAGCGCGCCACTTCGGCGGGAGCGCCAAAGTCCTGCCAGAATACGAAGTGCAGGTTGCCGTCACGGGCGTGACCGAAGAGAGGGGCCACGGTATAGCCATGCCGGATAAAGAGGGCCTGCAGGTCTGTAGCGGCTTCGCCCAGGCGTTCAAGGGGAAAGGCCACGTCTTCGATAACAATGGACGTACCCACGGGGCGCATGCCGCCCACTGAAGCAAGAATGCCCTTGCGCACCAGCCAGAGCTTGCCGTACTCCTCTGGCTTGTCGGTGAATTCGTGGGGCCGCACAAAGTTGACGTCCTTGAACGCCTTGTTGATGGTGGCGATATTTTTGTCCAGTTCTTCCTGAGTGGAAGCGCGCGTTTCCACAAGCAGGGAACAGACCTTGTCGTCCAGTGTATCCAGACCTTCAGGCAGGCCGGGCGTGCCTTCCACCGAACGCAGGGATGCCCTGTCCATAAGCTCGGCCGAAGATACGGGCAGTGTGGCTACGGCCGAAGCCAGGTCGCAGGCGTCCTTGACTGTGGGCAGCAGCATGAGGGCCGATGCCTTGAAGGGGGCTTCTTCCACCGTGCGGTAGGTCACTTCAGCGATAAAGCCCAGCGTACCTTCGGAGCCGACCATGAGATGCTGAAGGATTTCGTAGGGGTCTTGGTAGTCCACCAGGGCGTTGATGCTGTAGCCCGTAGTGTTTTTGATCTTGAATTTGCGGCGTATGCGGTCGGCCAGGGTCTTGTCGGCCATGATGCGGTTGCGCAGTTTGCTCAGGCCTTCAAGGATGTGCCCGTGGGTTCTGGCGAAAGACGCGCGGCTTTTGGCATCGGCGGTGTCCAGCAGGGTGCCGTCAGACATGACCATGCGGGTGGAGAGCACGGTTTTGTACGAGTTGTCGGCAGTGCCACAGCACATGCCGCTGGCGTTGTTGGCAAAGATGCCGCCGATAAGGCAGCTGTCGATGGAGGCAGGGTCCGGGCCGATTTTTTTGCCGAATTCCGCAAGAATCTTGTTGGCTCCAGAGCCGATAATGCCGGGCTGAAGGGTGATTTTTTCCGCCCCGTCGCTTACCCGCCAGTTTTTCCAGCCCTGGCCGATGCGCACGAGCACGGAGTCCGTCACGGCCTGGCCGGAAAGGCTGGTTCCCGCAGCGCGAAATGTCACGGCCACATTAAGGCGGTCGGCAACGCCCATAAGCTGTATGACCTCTGCTTCATCCAGAACGTCCACCACTACCTGGGGCGTAAGGCGGTAAACGCTCGCGTCCGTGCCGTAGGCAAGAAGGCGCAGCGGGTCGGTGTATATACGATTTTTGGGAATGAATTCCTGAATGGCGTCATAGAATTCTTTATAGGGTGCTGTCAGCATTAGGGATCCTCCAGGGCAGGACATGCCTGCGATGAGTTTCAGAGATTCGCCATACAGGCTATCTATTGTTAATAGAAATCACCAGCGAAAATGTCGTGTGAAAAAAAGGTTTAAAAAGACCTGAAGTTTATGGGTATTTTCCGGCCTGACGTCAGAAGCCTGCCGTGGTGCCGGCAGTTCCGTGAGTCAGCGTAAACGGATATCTGTTTGGATGAAAGTACCGGGGCAGAAAGTTTTTTGCAAAAGGCCCGACTGTCCGGCGCGGCTCTGGACCACCGCGCCGGAGCTTGCATCAAGGCTTCAGATCTTTTCTATTTTCACGGCGCAGGCTTTGTATTCTGCTGTTTTGGTAATGGGGTCCATAGCGGTATTGGTAAGCCAGTTGGCGTTGCTTTCGCGAAAATGAAAGGCCATCCATACCATGCCGCGCGGCATGTCGTCGGTAACCTTGGCCTGCACCGTCACCGAACCACGGCGTGAAGACACGCGGATGTTGTCATCATTGGCTATGCCCAGCCGGGCTGCATCAGCGGTGGAAATATCCGCCGTGTCATGCCCCATCAGGCTGTTGAGTCCTTTGCTGCGGCCTGTTTGCGTACGCGTGTGGTAGTGGTAGAGACGTCTGCCGGAACTGAGCACGAAGGGATACTCCTCATCGGCCACTTCGGCGGCAGGCGTCCAGCGTACAGGCACAAAAAGCCCCTTGCCGCGCGCGAAGGCTCCATCCTTGTGCAGCACGGGGCTGCCGGGATGTTCCGCGTGTGTGCAGGGCCATTGCAGGCCATCACCTTCAATGCGGTCGTACCGGATGCCACGAAACAGCTCAGCCAGGGGCGCTATTTCGTCGTCCCACAGCTCCCTGGCGGAGTCCGCCTGCCAGTGGTGCCCGAAACGGGCTGCCAGGTCTTTGAAGATACGCCAGTCTTCCCGGGCGTTGCCGGGGGCCGGGCTGGCGGCGCGTACGCGGCTGACGCGGCGTTCGCTGTTGGTGAACGTGCCGTCTTTTTCACCCCAGGCGGCGGCGGGCAGAATCACATGAGCAAATCTGCTCGTTTCGTTGGGAAAAATATCCTGAACCACCAGAAAATCCGCAGCGGCAAGGCAGCGTTCCACATGACTGATATTGGGTTCGGTATTGGCGAGGTTTTCGCCAAAAATATACATTGCCTTGATTTTTTTTGATTTAAGCCCATCCAGCATGTCGGGCATCATGATGCCCGGTTCCGTCGGCAGCGAGACGCCCCAGAAGCGCTCAAGGTGCTCTCTGGCTGCCGGATCCGCAACTTTGCCGTAGCCTGGGTAGGTATCCGGCAGAGCGCCCATGTCGCACGAACCCTGTACGTTATTTTGCCCGCGCAGGGGATTTACCCCGCCCAGCGCTTTGCCCACATTGCCCAGAAGCATCTGCAGCGCGGCACAGGCCAGCACGTTGTTGACGCCGCTGGTATGTTCAGTGATGCCAAGGGTGTACGCCAGCATAGCGGGCTTGACCGAGGCGAGGGTGCGCGCGGTCTGCCTGATGGTTTCCGCATCTATGCCGCATATGGGGGCCGCGCTCTCGGGCGTGCAGTTTGCCACATTGTCACGCAGCTCTTCAAAGCCCAGCGTGTGCCGTGCCACATAGTGCCTGTCATACAGATCTTCCTTGATGAGCACGTGCATGATGGCGTTGAGCAGCGCAATGTCCGATCCCACCCGCAATTGCAGGTGGCTTTCTGCCTCCTTGGCGATGCCGGTGCGGCGCGGGTCGGCGACAATAAGGCGGCAGCCCTTGCGCACGGCCTGTTTGACAAGGGTTCCGGCCACGGGATGGGCCTCCGTGATATTGGAACCGATGAGAAAAATCATTTTTGCCTCGCCCATGTGGGCAAAGCTGTTGGTCATAGCTCCCGAACCAAACGATGTGGCCAGACCGGCCACGGTGGGGGCGTGTCAGGTGCGCGCGCAGTGATCAATATTATTGGTCTTGAACACCGCGCGAAAGAGTTTTTGCATCTGGTAATTGTCTTCGTTGATGCTGCGGGCACAGGCCACTCCGGCCACGGAGTCGGGCCCGTGCTTTTCAATGGCGCCGGAAAATCTGGCCGCAATAAGATCCAGGGCTTCATCCCAGGAGGCGGCTTTGAACGATCCGTCCTGCTGGCGGATGAGCGGCTCGGTGAGCCGGTCTTCACTGTAGATGAAGTCATAGCCGAAGCGCCCCTTGACGCACAGGCTGCCCTTGTTGGGCTGCGCGTCTTCAACGCCGTTGACCTCAATGATGCGGCCGTCCCTGACAGACAGGTTCAACTGACATCCCACGCCGCAGTAGGGGCAGGTTGTGCGCACGCTGTCCACCCTGTCTTCACGGGCGGCGAGCCCATAGGATTTTTTGGCTGTCAGCGCGCCGGTAGGGCATACCTGCACACATTCGCCGCAGTGGGTACAGCGCTGGTAATCCACCACCGGCCACCATGCTTCTTTTTCGGCACGGCGGCCGAACTGGGGGGGGATGGCGTCGTTTACCTGCACGGCGGAGCAGACCGAGGCGCAGCGTCCGCACTGCACACAGCGGCTGAAGTCGCGTGTAATCATCGGGTGATCGTTATCCAGGGGAAAGCTGTCCGGCTCGGGAAGCAGGTCTTTGACAGGGACGTTGCACTTCATGACCAGAGCCTGAAGGCGGCATGTGCCGTCGGCGGGGCAGGGATGCTCGCGATGGGGCATGGCGGCCGCGGCCTTTTGATAGGGCGGCCAGAGGTCTGTGGGCAACTTGCGCAGGAAGCAGTCATGACGACCTTCGGCCACCAGCATCGAAAGGATGTTTTTACGCGCGGCCAGTACGCGGGGTGATTCGGTTTCAATGACCATGCCGTCTTCAGCGGGAGAAGAGCAGGCCGTGAGAAGCCGGTCATGCCCATGCACTTCTACCGAGCAGATGCGGCAGACCTTGCTGTGTCCCGTTTTGGGTAGCCAGCACAGCGTGGGGATGAAGATGCCGAGCGTTTCGGCAACGTCAAGAATGGTCTGCCCGGGTTGAAAAGCAGCCTGTTTTCCGTTGATGGTGACAAACGGCATAAAGTCTCCCGTTCCGCTCCGCAGCGGATTGTCGTGCGGCTTGACCCCATACGGGGCTTTGAGTCAAAGGGCGGCGGCCCTGCTTTTGCTGTCTGCTGTGGCCGTTACGTCTGTCGTGCCGGCCGCAACAGCTACGGCAACAAGATCATGCCCGGTCATGACATGTGCGGGCAATGATGGCCGCGCATACTGCCGGTCAGGCTCCTGATATGCAACCAGGGCCGATCAGGTGGCCGCCATAACGAGCCGCAGGCAGCGCAGGCAGCGGGACGATTCGCGCACTGCCTCCCATTCCAGCGGATCTGTTTCCACCTCTGTAAAACCTTGCAGCCGCTCCTGCACCGGGATGGCATGAATGGGCATGAGCGGTGTGGGATCTTCCAGGGGCGTTTCTTTCGTATCCAGCATGTTCATCTGCATGAGCATGTGTTCCAGCTTTTCTTTGGGCGAAGGCCCCTGCGCCGTGCCGTTAAGGTGGGCGGCTATGTGGGCAGCGGCACGCTTGCCCGCCGCCAGAGCGGCAATAAGCGAGCTTGGCCCGGTTACGCAGTCTCCACCGCCGAAAATACGGGGCAGGGCACTGACCTCGCCGGTAATTTCGTGGGCATCCAGCGTATTGTATTTGTTCAGGGCGCCGTCTTTGCCTTTGAGAACAACCTCAAGGGCAACCTTTTGCCCGATGGCGTAAACAATCGCATCGCACGGCATTTCAAAAACAGCCCCTTTCACCGGCACGGGGCGGCGTCTGCCGGAGGCATCTGCAGCGCCCAGTTCCATTTTCTGGCAGACAAGGCCGCTGACGCGTCCGTCCCTGCTTTCGATGCGGATGGGCGCAGCCAGGAAGGTAAAGAGTGCGCCTTCTTCTCTGGCTTCTGCCACTTCTACCGGATCGGCGGGCATTTCTTCTTCGGTGCGGCGGTAGACCACGTACACTTCCTTGAAGCCGTGCCGCAGGGCTGTGCGCGCGCAGTCCATTGCCACGTTGCCGCCGCCCACAACCACGAGGCGGGTACCGCTTACGGGCCGCCTGCCCAGCGTGGCTTCATGCAGGTAATGAATACCGCTGAGGTAACCCAGGGGGCAGTTTTCTTCGCCTTCGCAGCGCATGCCCGGTGCGTGAGGAGCGCCCGTGGCGATAAAGACGGCCTCGAAGCCTTCATCGTGCAGTTCGTCCAGGGTGATATCCCGGCCGATCTCAATGCCGTTGCGGATTTCTCCGCCGCCGGAGACGGCCACGCTGACTTCGCGCGCCAGTACGGAGGGCGGCAGGCGAAAATCGGGGATGCCGAACTTCGCCATGCCGCCGCAAACTTCATGCCGGTCAAAAATGGTGGGTGCAAGGCCAAGCTGCGCAAGGTAGTAAGCGCAGGACAAACCGGCTGGGCCGCCGCCGATGATGGCGACCTTTCTGGCATTTTCCGGCGGGCATTGCGGCTCGGGCAGCGGATTACGTTTTGCGTTGTGGTCATGCAGAAAGCGCTTGAGATTGCGTATGGCCACCGGCGCGCCCTTGAGACCGCGTTTGCAGGCGGTTTCGCAGGGGCGTTCGCACACCCGGCCGATGGTGCCGGGCATGGGGCAGTTGCGCATAACCTGGTCAAGCCCCTTGCGAAAGCGGCGAAAGCGGATTTCTTCAATATAGTCGGGCACTTTTACATGCCCGGGGCAGGCATTGATGCAGGGCGCCGTGACAAGACTGGTATAGGTGCCGCGTACCGTTGTTCTGGCTTCCAGCAGATGCGGGGCATGGGCCAGTACATCCAGCAGAGGCTGCGGCGAGGTCTGTCCGATGTCGCAGCGGGCGCTGTCGTATACCAGGGCTGCCAGTTCCTGCAGGTATTCGCGGTCGTCTGGCCGGGCTTTGCCGCGGCAAAGCGAATCAAGGCGCTCGGCAATGCGCTTCAGGCCGCTGCGGCAAGGAAAGCATTGCCCACAGGACTCGGCTGCCGCGCCCTCATAATAGGCGCGCAGCATGTCGAGCACATCGACAGTCTCATCGCTGACGACAAGGCCGCCCCAGCCCATAAAAGCCCGCAGGCCTTCGCTGTTTTTTTGTCCTCTCCACGTATCCATTGCAGGCATGGCATGCCTCCCGCGTTTTTCCGCTCATTCTATGCCTGCCGTATGGTAGCGTATTGGCAGGCATATGCAAAGGCTGGTGGTTTCCCCCAAAATGTGTGCCGGGATGTCTTAGAGCATGTTACTGTAGAAATGTACATTCTCAGAGTCATTCTGCATATTCCGGCGCGTAACAGCGCAGACCGACAGCGTTTATACCGTCTGTGCCTGGGGACGGGCGTTGTTTCCGCAACCGTCATCTGGTCTTGTGTGCAGAAAAGGCCCGTTCCGGAACAGGCAGGCACTTTTGATGCGGACCTGAATCGGAACGGGCCTTCAACGCTGTTGCGCGTACAACAGGCGCTTTCAGCAGCTTTTAAAGCAGTTCAACTTTGAAAAACTGGAATACTCTGCGTGGATTTTAAAAAATCCGTACCCGAAATGGCTGCAAGGCGAACTTGCTTCGACCGTTACGACAAAAGAAGTTACGGACGAGGGCAGCAGCGATGTTTCGATCGGTACGCAGCCATTTCAAGCGTAACCGCTCTAGAACGAAGGCATGATGCCTTTGCCTACCAGTTCTTTTTCGATGTAGGCCTTGACCTCGGGCGACTGAACGGCCTTCATGAGGGCCTTGGTCTTGGGGCTGTCCTTGTCGGCTTCGCGAACCACAACAATATTGGCATACGGGGATTCGCTGTCTTCCAGCACAAGGGCATCGCGGGCGGGCACAAGGCCGGCCTCGCCGGCAAAGTTGGTGTTGATGACAGCGGCGGCCACATCGTCCAGCGTGCGGGGCAACTGGGCGGCGTCCAGTTCATGAATCTTGAGATTCAGCGGATTTTCGGTGACATCAGCCACAGTGATGAGCGCGCCGGGCTTGACCTTGATGATGCCGTTAGCTTCGAGCAGGCGCAGGGCGCGGGCTTCGTTGGTGGGGTCATTGGGCACGGCAATGGCACTGCCCTTTTTGATATCCGACAGTTTTTTAATCTTTTTGGAATACACGCCCAGCGGCTCGATATGAACTTTGCCGACGGAAGCGAGGCCCAGCTTTTTTTCCTTGTTCATATTGTCAAGGTAGGGTGCATGCTGGAAAAAGTTGGCATAGAGCTGCCCGTTGGACAGGGCCATGTTGGGCTGCACGTAGTCGGTAAATTCCTTGATGACCAGATTGTAACCGTCCTTGGCGAGCAGGGGCTTGGCCACAAGCATGATGTCCTTGTGCGGGAAGGGCGTGACGCCGACGACGATGTCCTCGGCGGCAAAAGAGGGAGCGGCCATAGTCAGAATCATGACCAGGGACAGAAGCAGGCGTTTCATGATGGCTCCTTGTGCGGGTAAGACTGTGCCGTTGAAGAGGGACAAAAGCCCGTTGCGCGCGCAGCGGGCTTTATCGCAGAATTTTGTACAAAAAGTTGCAGATGCCCTGGATAAGCAGCACCAGCACACACAGGATGATAACGGAATAGACCATGATATCAACCTGAAAGCGGTTGTAGCCGTATTTGACGGCCAGGTCGCCCAGGCCGCCACCGCCTACGGTTCCCGCCATGGCAGAGTAACCGAGCAGGGTAATGGCGATGACTGCGATGTTGAGCACGATGGAAGGCAGGGCTTCGGGAAAAAGCACCCGGAAAATGATCTGGGCATTGCTGGCCCCAAACGACCGGGCCGCCTCGATAACGCCCCTGTCCACCTCAAGAAAGCAGGTTTCGATAAGCCGTGCCACAAAGGGGGCCGCCGCAATGGTAAGAGGCACAATGGCCGCCCCGCTGCCGATAGAGGTGCCTACCACCATGCGCGTAAAGGGTATGATGGCGATCAGCAGAATGATGAACGGGAACGAACGTAGAAGGTTCACCACAAAGTCCACTATTCTGTAGACCGAACGGCAGGGTTTCAGGCCGATGGGATTGGTCACGATCATCAGGATTGCCAGCATGAAGCCGATAACCAGAGAAAAAAAGGTCGAAATCAGCACCATCTGCACGGTTTCCCAGGTGGCCATGAGAATTTCCGGCATTTTGTCCTGCAAGCGTTCCCACAAGGGGTGCATGTCCTGGGCCAGTTGGGCGAGGGTGCTCAGTTGATCACTCATTGGCGGCATCCGTAGCTTGTTGCAAAGGATATTCCAGTATCTCCCAGTACAGGCGCTGCTCCTTCAGGTAGCGCAGCACGGCGTCAATATTCTGGTCCTGCACGTTGATAATAAGAAAGCCGAAAACATCGTCCAGATAGCGTTCCAGCTTGCCGCCCACAATGGAAAAATCTATGCCCAGCGCTCTGGCCATCTGCGTGATGACGCTCTGCTGCGAAATTTCGCGCGGGAACATGAGGCGTATATTGGTTCCACCGGGGATAAGCGTATACTCGTTTTCCACAATGGCCTGCATATCCTTGGTGGGCGCAAGAAACAGGTCTTCTGTCTTGCCCAATGCCACGGTTTTGCCGCCATCAAGCAAAAGCAGGCTGTGGCAGAGGCGTTTGACCACTTCCATCTGATGCGTGACCATAATAATGGTCAGGTTCAGCCGCTTGTTGATGTCTTCCAGCAGGTCAAGGATGGAAGATGTGGTTTTGGGATCAAGGGCGGACGTGGCCTCGTCGCAAAGCAGAATGCTGGGATTCAGGGCCAGGGCGCGGGCAATGCCCACACGCTGTTTCTGGCCGCCGCTCAGGCTCTGTACCCTCTGGCGGGCCTTGTCCGTAAGGCCCACAAGCTCGAGCAACTCCATAACGCGCTTTTCGCGCTCAGGTCTGTGCCAGAGATGCAAGGGAAAGGCCACGTTATCAAAAACGTTTTTGCGGGCCATCAGGTTGAAATTCTGAAAAATCATGCCCATCTTGCTTTGCAGTTGGCGCAGGTGGTGGGAGTCGAGCGAGGCGACCTCAACATCCATAACCCTGACATTGCCGCTATCGTAAGGCTCAAGGCCGTTGAGACAACGCAGAAGCGTGGACTTTCCTGCCCCGGAATGCCCGACAATACCGAAAATTTCGCCACGGCGCACATGCATGTTGATGTCCTGCAAAACAACATGGCTGCCGAAACTCTTGCGAAGCTGGTTTACCTGAATCATGCGCTTGGTACCTGAGTCTGTTAATATAATCCGGGAAGGATGCGTTATTTGCCGCAAAAAGTAAAGAACGCTCCGGCTGAAAGGCACGAAGCGTTGGATGTGATCAGGCCGCAGCCGTATGGGGCCGTACGTATTGAAGGCGGCTTGGTAAAGCATTTCCCTTTTGAAAAGATTCTGGCGGCTGCGCGAGCAGGCGTCCGCCGTGGAGCGCCGGCGCAATCCATTTATACTGTTGAGCACCGGAGCGGGGGACATTGCCTTTGAGAAGACACCTTCACAAAAGTAAAACACTATGGGGCAGTTATCGCTTGAAATGGCCGGTTACAACACGGCGGGCGTGTCTGCACACGCCCGCCGGATTTTTTCGCCATGTGAAAATGCCTAAACGTCAAACAGCATTTCAAGATCTTCGCGAGTAAGGGACTTCCAGGTGTCCTGACCGGGGATAATGGCCTCGGCCACGCCGCGTTTGGCTTCCTGCAGCTTGAGTATTTTTTCTTCCACCGTGTTCTGGCAGATAAGCTTGTAGGAAAACACCTGCCTTGTCTGCCCGATGCGGTGGGTGCGGTCTGTGGCCTGGCTTTCCACGGCGGGGTTCCACCACGGATCGTAGTGGATGACGTAGTCCGCCGAAGTGAGGTTGAGGCCCGTACCGCCCGCCTTGAGCGAAATGAGAAAGATGGGAATGTCCGGGCTGTTGTTAAAGCGGTCCACCTGGTCAAAGCGGTCTTTGCTTGCGCCGTCAAGGTAGCAGAAGGGAACCTGCGAAAACTCAAGCCACTGCTTGATGATTTGCAGCATCTGCACAAACTGTGAAAACACCAGCACCTTGTGCCCGCCTTCCACAATTTCCATGATCATGTCCTTGAAAGCGTCGAACTTGCCGGAGGGCAGGTTGGTGGTAAAGCCGGGTATGTCTATCTTGAGCAGACGCGGGTGGCAGCAGATCTGGCGCAGCTTGAGCAGGGCGTCCAGAATGGACATCTGGCTTTTGGCAAGTCCTTTCTGATCCACGTCGGCCAGCACCTGGGCGCGCAGCTTGCGGGCCAGAGCGGCGTACAGCTCTGCCTGGGCCTCTTCGAGGGCGCAGCAGGTGACGCTTTCCACCTTGGGCGGCAGGTCTTTTGCCACTTCGGCCTTGGTGCGCCGCAGTATGAACGGCCGCACGCGGGTGCGCAGGTAGTCCAGGGTTTCGGCATCGCCGTCCTTGATGGGCTTGACGATGCCACGCTGGAAGGCGTGTTGTGAACCGAGAAAGCCGGGCATGAGAAACTCGAAGAGCGACCAAAGCTCAAAGAGGTTGTTCTCGATGGGCGTACCCGACAGGCACAGGCGCATGCGGGCATTGATGCGCCGCACGGCTCTGGCCGTTATGGTATTGGGGTTTTTGATGTTCTGGGCTTCGTCCAGAATTACGGTATTGAATTCGTATTTTTCCATCTCCTCCAGGTCGCGCCGTAACAGGGCGTAGGTGGTGATAATAAGATCCGAATTGGCAATATGCTTGAACATGCCTTCGCGGCGTGTGCCGTAGATGGTCAGCCGCTTGAGGCCGGGAACAAATTTTTCCGCTTCGCGCTCCCAGTTGGGCAGCACTGAGGTGGGAACCACAATCAGGTTGGGTCCCACGTAATTGCTTTGCACCATATACTGGATGAAGGCCAGGGTCTGTACCGTTTTGCCCAGGCCCATTTCATCCGCCAGAATGCCGCCGAAGCCGTATTCCGACAAAAAGTTAAGGTACGAAAGGCCCTGTGCCTGATAGGCGCGCAGGTTGGCGTTAAGCCCCTTGGGCGGGTCAATGGGGCGAACCTCGCGGAAAGAACGTATCTTTTCGCGCAGGTTGTTCCAGAAAGAGTCGGTGGCTGCTCCGGGCAGGTCTTCCAGCAGGCTGTCCAGCACAGGGGCCTCAAACTGCTTGAATTTCTGCTGCGGCGGCTTTGAGGGGTCAAGGCCAAGGGCTGTGAGCTTGTGGGCGAGCTTTTCAAGCCAGGCCTCGGGCAGGCTTGTGTAGGAGCCGTCTTTCAACTGTACATAGCGTTTGCCGCGTGTCCAGGCCTTCCAGATCTTTTCCAGCGGCAGGGACTGGCCTTCGTAGTCAACGGTGATATCCAGCGAGAACCATTTTTCTTTTTCGTTACTGACCACTTCGGCCGTGATATTGGACGTGGCCGTACGCACCTTGTAGCGCGAAAGGGCCTTTTCGCCATATACACGGTAGTTTTCGACAAGCTTGGGGTAATAGTCCAGCAAAAAGGCAATGGCTTCTTCAGGTTCAAGGAACCACAGTTTGCTTGAACGGGACTGAAAATCCATGCCGGCGAGGTCGGTCATGAGCTGGGCTTCTTCGTCCTGATGGCGGCGCACAAGGAAGGTCTGGCCGTCATAAGTATAGCTGCCGGTCTGAAAGTCGGGGTTGGGACCGTTGAGTGTGAACTCTCCGTGGCGGGTTTCATAGATATTGTCGATCTCAAGCGTGAGCAGGCTGCCTTCTTCATCCAGAAAAAGCTTGGGATTGTAGGTGGCGGGCTGGAACACGGGTTCCATCTGCTTGAGGAACTGCTGCGGCTCGTAAAGTTCAGAGGCGGGCAGGCGAGTCCACACACGATCGAGAAATTCGGATATTTCCTCGTGGGGAACCACGGGGCGCTCATAAATAAGGTTACGTACAAGCGAAGGGTAAAGGCCCGTCTGTACCGGATAGAAATTATGCTGGTAGCAGACCCAGAGCGGCATTTGCCCGTGAAAGGTGATGGGCGCGTCTTCCGGCGCGGTGCTTTCATTCTGGGGGTTGCGGCTTTCAGCTGCGGCCCGGCTGGCGGCTCCGGCGCGTATGGGCAAGGGCGGGCGCCCTTCGCGTTTGAGCAGCACCTCAAAGCTGAAGCCGGAATCATCCAGAATGGGCTTGAGCTTGAGGGCAAAAGGCGTGCTTTCGACCCGGCAGGGCATGTCCGTGTCTTTCCAGAGCAGGTAGTATTCCTTGCGCACAGACCAGAAGAACCATGAGGTAAGGCCCTGCGGAATTTCTACCCTGTGTCCGTAATAGTCCAGGTGCTGGCCTATCTGGCGCGCCACATACGGCAGCTGCGGTGAGAACTCGCACCAGTCCGGATTATTGATGATCTGTTCCAGCGTCACCTCATTGTGCACGGTGGACAGGCCGGACTTGTTCTGCCGCGCCCGGAAAAAGGACACCAGAAGCCGCCCCTGTTCGGGTTCAAAACGAAATATGAGGTAGTGGCGGCCCGGTTCCGGCTCCATATCTGTGGAGAAGAAGTTGCGGAAACTCTGCTTCCAGTCGGTGCTGGGCGGCGGGCTTTCTTCTGCGTCGCCCTGTTCTTTTCGCAGTTCTTCAACAAGACGCAGGGCAAGAGCCGCCACGTGGCGGCAGATGCCGGTGAAGGCGTCAGAGCAGTTGCACTGGTGCCGCGTGCTGTGGTCAGTAATGGTCATGCTCAGGCTGGGCGTGTAGACTTGCAGGTCGTCACCCTGTATGACTCCCTGCACGTCCCAGGTTTCGCCTTCCTGGATATTTATTTTTTGCACCTCACCTTCGGACAGGATATAGTACGCGGCGTCACGTATGTACTCCGGTACGCTGTCATGCAGAAAGGTCTGGCACATTTCGCGTACGACGCTCTGTTCTGATCGACTCATGCGTTCCTCAAAAAGCCCCTGTCAGGTGTATCGAAAATTTCAATGACAGGGCGATGTTATGATGTTTGCGATAAATAGCACAGGTTGGGGGGCGAAAGCAATATGAAGCATCAAAATTATGAAAAAAATAAATTTTGAGTGGGTAAACAGTATGTTGGATGTATTTCTTCCAATTCGTATCCTGCTCTTACTGACTGTTTTTATGGGATTTTTTTCGCCCCTTGCCGCCGTGGCCTCCGTAACCGGGGCTGACGCAGCAAAAAAAGAAAATTTTGAAACGCCCGTGGACGGAGGCCGTATCCTTTTCGGCAGCATTGGTGAAGCCTCCAACCTTATCCCCTACCTTTCGGCTGACTCCGCTTCACACGAGGTCGCGGGGCTTATTTATGTGGCGCCCCTGCGTTATGACAAGGACCTTCAGGTAGAACCCTGGGCCGCAGAAAGCTGGAGTATGGAAGACGAAGGGCGGCTTATGCGCTTTACCCTGCGCAAGGGGATCCTGTGGGAAGACGGTGTCGAGCTGACTGCCGAGGACGTGGCCTATACCTGCAAGGTAGTGGCGGATCCGGCCACGGGAAGCCCCTATGCCGAAGATTTTTCGCGCATCAAGGAACTCCGGGTTATTGACCGCTATACGTTTGAAGTCCGTTACGAGCATTTTTTTGCGCGCGCCGTTTCTTCGTGGATGCAGCCCATATTGCCCCGGCATCTGCTTGATGGGCAGGATATCCGCAACAGCCCGCTCACACGCAAGCCGGTGGGGGCGGGACCGTACAGGCTCAAGGCCTGGGAGCCGGGCAGCCGTATTATTCTTGAGGCTTCGCCCACCTATTTTGATGGCAAGCCCTACATAACCGAAGCCGTGTACCGCATCATTCCCGATGGCGCGACCATGTTTATGGAGGCGCGCGCCGGGCGGCTGGACATTATGGATCTTTCTCCCCTGCAGTATCTGCGGCAGACCTCCGGCCCCATGTGGGAGCGCGAGTTCAACAAGTTTCGCTATCTTGCCTCGGCCTACGTGTTTCTGGGCTTTAACCTGCAACATCCGTTTTTTGGGGATGTGCGGGTGCGCAGGGCCATTTCCCAGGCCATCGACCGGGACAGCATCATCCAGGGGGTGCTGCTCGGGCAGGGCATACCGGCCTTCGGGCCTTTCAAGCCCGGGGTCTGGGCCTATCATCCGACCCTGAAGCCCATACCGCAAAATGTGGCCGCCGCACGCGCCCTGCTGGCCGAGGCCGGTTTTACCGACAGCGATGGCGACGGCCTGCTGGACAGAGACGGCAAGCCCTTTTCTTTTACCATACTGACCAATCAGGGCAACGAGCAGCGTATCCTCACGGCCACGGTCATACAGGCGCAGCTCAGAGCCATCGGCATTGACGTGTATATCCGCACGGTGGAGTGGGCGGCCTTTATCCGCGAATTTGTCAACAAGGGCCGTTTTGACGCCATTATTCTTGGCTGGACCATTCCACAGGACCCGGATATCTATCAGGTATGGCACTCATCGCAGGCTGTTGAAGGCGGCCTTAACTTTACCTACTATAAAAATCCCGAAGTGGACAGGCTGCTGGAAGAAGCGCGCTCCATCCCCGATCAGAGCACGCGCGCCCGCCTGTACTGTCGCATTCAGGAAATACTGGATGCGGAACAGCCCTACTGTTTTTTGTATGTTCCCTACGCGCTGCCTGTGGTGCAGAAGCGTTTTCAGGGCGTCAAGCCGGCTCTGGCGGGCCTGATGTACAATTTTGAAAAGTGGTGGGTTCCGAAAGAATTACAACGGCACAGCCTCTCGGCGGACTAGAGGAGATTATCTTTGAAGTGCTTCACAGTTCAAAGGTGTCATTCTGTCTAAAAATACAGTTTTGGGGCAGAATCTCCGCCGTGTTACGTTGTGCTGCATTTTTGTGTAGCGTTAGCGCATCAAGCCCTTTGTTTAAAGATAAATATGCTGACTGTGGTGTGCTGCTCACTTTTGTCCGGCTTTGACACCGGCTCTGAAGCATCACGGCCAGCCGCGGCAGATGTGCGAAGCATGCAGGGGATTGCGGCCTTTTGCCCAGGCGTCCAGGTGTGGCCGTCTGGCGGCCTTGGCGGGTTAACTGCCTTGCGCCAATGGAGGGTGTGTGCCTGGGGAGCATGCCCATCCTCCAGTATCGCTCATGACGCGCCTTGTCGCCACGGGCTGCGGCATGCCCGGGCGGCGAAGTTCCGCGCTGTGTGCAGGCGGTAAGGGCGCAGTACTTCACCCCGGGGAACGTCCCCGGCGCGTTCAGATAAGACCCGACAACGACCTTTCTTCATTTTCATGAAAAAACACGCCTTGTCGCAGGGGAAGGCGCGGATGTCTGGCGGGTGCGCAGTGCCCGGAGCATCTGCAGCCCTTGCCGGTTTTTTGCGGGCTGCGGCAGGGCTTGCTGCGGAGTCAATAACATTGACAAGGTCGCGCAACTGATAACATAGTCAGGACATCACAAAGATTTTACGCCCGGACGGGATTTACGCATGATTCGTATACAGGAAATTCTCGACAAGGTGTCGGCGCACAATCCCGACGCAGACCTGGAGCTTATCCAGAAAGCTTATGTTTACGCCGCCACTGCCCATGCGGGGCAAACCCGCCTGTCGGGCGAGCCGTATCTTTCCCATCCGCTGGCCGTGGCCGACACCCTGGCTGAAATGGGTTTTGACGAATCAACGGTGGTCGCCGGGCTTTTGCACGACACCGTAGAAGATACCAAGGCCACGCTTGAAGAGCTGGACGAGAATTTCGGCGAGGATGTGGCCGATATTGTTGACGGTGTGACCAAGATCAGCATGATCCCCTTTGAAAACAAAGAGGAAGCCCAGGCAGAGAACATCCGCAAGATGATCTTGGCCATGAGCCACGACATGCGGGTGCTTATGGTCAAACTTGCCGACCGCCTGCACAACATGCGCACCCTGGATTTTCAGAAAGCCCACAAGCAGAAAGGCATTGCCCAGGAAACAATGGATATATATGCGCCTCTGGCAAACCGCCTGGGCCTGTATATCATGAAGCGCAACCTGGAAGACCTGAGCTTCAAGTATCTGCGCCCCGACATTTTCAATCAGATAGACCACTGGCTGGACAAGCATCAGGTAGTGGAAAAACAGATTATCGCCAAGGTGGTGGACCTGATAAAAGACCTTCTTGCCTCCAATGGCATCGAAGGGCAGGTTTACGGCCGCATCAAGCACAAATACAGTATCTATAAAAAGATGCAGTCCCAGTCCCTGACACTGGATGAAATGCACGACATCATGGCGTTTCGTGTTCTGGTCAAGGATATCAGAGACTGTTACGCAGCGCTTGGCCTTGTGCACTCGCAATGGAGGCCCGTACACGGGCGCTTTAAAGACTATATCTCCATGCCCAAGACCAATGGCTACCAGAGCCTGCACACCACGGTCATCGGGCCTGAAGGCGAACGCATAGAAATCCAGATACGCACCGAAGACATGCACCGGCAGGCTGAGCACGGCGTGGCCGCCCACTGGCTTTACAAGGAAAAAGGCCGGGTTAACAGCAAAGACCTGGAGCAGTTTGGCTGGCTGCGCGAGATTTTTGAGCGCCAGAGCGAAGAAACGGACTCGCGCGAATTCATGCATTCGCTCAAGCTGGACCTCTTCAAGGACGAAGTCTACGTCTACACCCCGGCGGGCGATGTCAAGGAACTGCCCGAAGGGGCCACCCCTCTGGATTTTGCGTTTATCATCCATACCAAGGTGGGGCAGCACTGCACCGGAGCCAAGATCAACGGTCGGCTCATGCCTTTGAGTACAGAGCTTAAAAACGGTGATATTGTTGAAATTCTTACTGATCCAAGCAGAAAGCCCAACAGGGACTGGCTCAAAATCGTCAAGACAGCCAGGGCGCGCAGCCGTATTCAGCGCTACCTGCGCACCGAGGAGCGCGCCCACGCGGTGAGCCTTGGACGCGATATGCTGGAAAAAGAAGGGCGAAAGGTCAGCCTCAACGTCAACAAGGCCATCAAGGACGGGCATATGGCCCTGGTGGCCCAGGAAATGAATTTTGAGAGCGTGGACGACCTTGTGGCATCAGTGGGCTATGCCCACACAACGCCGCGCAAGGTGCTCAACCGGCTGTACGCCGTGCTGCATCCGGATGCGGTTTCCTCCGCGCCTGAAACGCCCACAGTCAAAGAAAGCAAAGAGGCCGCCGGCCGTAAAACGGAAGGTGTGGGCATTTCCGGGGTGGACGGTGTGCTCATGCGTTTTGCCAAGTGCTGCAACCCGGTACCCGGAGATCCTATTATCGGGTACATCAGCCGTGGCCTTGGTGTCAGCGTGCATCGTGCAGACTGCCCCAATGTGGCGAATATGGAGCCGGAGCGGCTTATATCCGTGCATTGGGACGGTGCGGAAGAAAAACCTTACGAAGCCGGTATTTTTATCATTGCCAGAAACGAGCACGGTGTGCTGGCCCTGGTGGCCCAGGTGCTTGCCAAAAACAACGTGAACATCACCGGGCTGAATATGGACAACCTTGTGGACGGCCGTGCCAAGCTGCGCTTTACCGTGGAAGTGCGCGACGCCACGCAGCTCTATCAGCTCATCGAGTCCATCCGTTCTCTGCCGCCCATTCTTGAGGTGGTGCGCGATACAGAAGACGCCCAGTAGCGTTTTTCGAGAATACGAGGTTTTGTGCAGACGCAACATGTTTGCATTGCAGTTTTTATATCCTGCCCACGCCATTTGATTCCAACGGGCCGAACCTGCTGTGGCCTTCGAGCAGGCTCGGCCAGTCCGTGTGCATCTGCGGCATGAAGCGCCGTCAGCAGCCATTTCAGAACCAGCACCCAAGCAACGGCAGATATTCTGATGGATTTCATTAAAAATAACAGCCTGTTCATCAAGCTGGTGATTATGGTCAGTCTGACCCTCTGCCCACCCATCCTGTTGAGTCATCTGGCCGGATCGTATTTTATCAGCAAGTATGGTTTTGAGCAGGCCGAGCAGACAGTGGCCAATGTGGCCCAGCTCACGGCGGAATCCTCGGCGGTTATTGAGGGCATGGAGGAGCCGCGTGGGGAGGCCTGGAAGCAGATGGCGGATTTTCTCGGCATGTTGACCAGTGTTTCCGGGGTCAAATTTATTGTGCTGATAGATATGAACGGCAACCGGATATACCATCCCGAGGCACAGAAAATCGGCGCTCATGTGGTTGGGGGCGATGAAGACGAGGCCCTGAAAGGTAAAACATATATTTCTTCGGCCCGTGGTACCTTCGGGTTTTCACAACGGGCGTTTCGGCCGGTATATGCAGAAAACGGACGGCAGGTGGGCGCTGTTGTTGTGGGCATCATGTCGCGCGACGAGGTACGTTCACCTGCAAATATTTGTGGTGCGGCTTTTCCAGAAAACCTGCGCAGACAGCGGCCTTTTGCAATGTTTTCATTGCCGTCATCCTGTCCCGTATTTGAGCCATATGCGCAATGGTGCAGGTAAGGGGCAGGGCTGTACTCTTCGAAGCCTTCTTTGTATTCCCCGGGGCCATCTCCGGACATCCCATTAGTATTTTAAAGTGTCGGCAATGCATCGGCAGGTTTGGCTGGAAAACGGAATTACGGACAGCAAAAACTACTGACAGCCCGCTGTTTCGCAAGGGCCTCGGGCATGAATCAAGGGGCAGATGCCACCGGCATGGGCGCAGCGTCAGAAGCATAATCCAGGCATCGCGGGAGTGTGCGGTGCAATGCAGGAGTAATGCCCCGGATGCAAGGATTCTTGTGCCGCCAGGTGTGTGACGAAAAACGCAGAAGGTGGGTGTTCAATTTTGCAGATTGCAGAGGGTGAAAAAAGGTTCTCTCCCGAAAGCAGGACTGCCTGCCTTCGGGAGAGAATCTTGTTCGTCCGGATTCAGCTGTTTTGCTGCCGGTTCAGAAAGAGGTTTTGGCCGTTACATTATTTTTTCGTGCACGCAATCTGGCGGTCGGCCAGCCTTTTTTTCAGGTTTGCCGCCACGATTTCCGGATCCATCGGTTTGCGGGCAATGCCGCTTTCCATGGCAGCTTTGGCCGTGGCCGCCGCCACCCGGGGAGCCACCTCGCTGTTAAGCGTGGAAGGAATAATGTAGCCCGGGCTGAGTTCTTCGGGTTTGACCAACTCGGCGATGGCGTAGGCCGCCGCAATTTTCATGGCATCGTTGATATCTGTGGCCGCAACATCAAGAGCGCCACGGAAAATACCGGGGAAGGCCAGAACGTTGTTGATCTGGTTGGGGCAGTCGGAGCGCCCCGTGGCCACAACTTTGGCTCCGGCGTCCAGGGCGCGCTGGATGGGCCATATTTCGGGGATGGGATTGGCCTGAGCAAAAATTATGGGATCTTTGGCCATGCTGCGGATCATATCTTCATTAAGTGTATCCGGAGCGGAAACACCGATAAAGACATCTGCCCCCTTGATGGCTTCGGCCAGACCGCCCTTGATTTTCTGCGGATTGGTGCGGCGGGCGATTTCTTCCTTATAGGCATTCATTCCTTCGCTGCGGCCATCCCATATGGCCCCGCGCGAGTCGCACATGATAACATTTTTCAGGCCAAGAGCCATGAGCAGCTTGATGATGGCAATACCGGCAGCCCCTGCGCCGCTGGTAACCACAGTGATGTCATCAAGTTTTTTGTTTACCAGCTTGAGCGCGTTGATAAGCCCGGATAGGGTAACCACGGCGGTTCCGTGCTGGTCGTCATGAAAGATGGGGCCCTTGAAAATGCCGTTTTTCTTCAGGCTGTCTTCAATGACGAAGCATTCCGGAGCCTTGATGTCCTCAAGGTTGACGCCGCCGAAGGTGGGGGCCATAAGTTCCACCAGTTCAACGATTTTGGTCGTGTCTTTGGTATCGACGCAGATGGGAAAGGCATCCACATCGCCGAAAGTCTTGAACAGCAGGGATTTGCCTTCCATAACCGGCATTGCGGCTGCGGGGCCGATGTTGCCCAGCCCCAGAACGGCTGTGCCGTTGGATACCACACAGACAAAGTTGGAGTGGTTGGTATAGACATCGAGTGTTTCGGGCTGGCGGTAAATTTCCATGCAAGGCTCGGCCACGCCGGGCGAGTAGGCCAGGGTGAGGTCGTCGGTATCGCGCACGGGCGCTTTCACGCGCACCTCGATTTTGCCCTGATACTCCTTATGCATGGCCAGGGCTTCATCCCGCAGATTCTTGATACGAGACATTGTACACTCCTTGACTGATGTGGTGCGCTTCCGGGCGGCGCGTTCCGCACGGCGCGGGGGGCTGCACCCATGACAGGCATGGGCAGGCGGAAGCGAACAGCCTGTCGGGCTGTTGGGTAAATTGTATTTTCCGCAGCATATGCCGGTTCCGGCACAGAGGCTGGGTTGTGGTTCCGGCGCATCCATGTGGGGTGCCACATGGATGCGCCGGAGGTTCAGTCTTTCATACGAACTTTGCCGTCTCTTGCCCAATAGCGCAAGCCGCTATGTTGTTTGAGTATTTCAAAGGTGTCATCCAGGGCGGCGGCATCCTGGGCACGAAAGCGGATTTTCACCTGGCGCATGCCGTTGTCAGCGGCGGCCGAGAGCACGGAAATGACGCTCATGCCGTGCGTTTTGAGGGTATCCAGAATTTCGCGGATGGTGCCGGGCTGGTTGGGCAGAACAAAGCCCGCTTCTTCGCCGCCCTGTTCCGCTCCGCTCATGTTGAGCAGAGCGTGGAAAATATCCCAGCCCGTGATGATGCCGACCAGCTTGTCCTCATCGTCAATGACAGGCAGGCAGGCTACGTGCCTGTCAAACATGGTTTTTGCCGCCTGTTCCACGGTATTGTTGTAATGGATGGTAACAGGGGCGACCACCATGACATCCTTGACCTTTGTTTCGGCCAGAATGTCCAGGGCTTCAAGAATCTCAAAGCCGGTAGTGTGTTGTGGGGCAAAAGCCTTGAGGTCAGCAGAGGCTATAAGCCCAACTACTATGTTATCCCGGTCCACCACGGGCAGGTAGTTGATCCGGTTGTCCTTAAGGAGTTTTCTGCATTGCAGCAGGGAGGTGTCAGGCACGACAGTGATTACATGGGGCTTCATCCAGTCTAATATAAGCATGGCATCCTTCCTTTTGGCGGATGAGGCTTTTCTCCGCCGGGCAGATCATTCAGGACGTATGCGGTTCAGGCCCGGAACAGCAGGTTCCGGGCCTGAACCCTATATGCCGGTGGTTCAGCCTTTGGCGCAACCGCAACCGCAGCCCTGCATTTTTTTGCGCAGAGCTTCGGGCAGGATGCCCCTCACCGACTCCATGCTGACCATACGCCGCATGATGCCGAGCTGGTCTTGCAGGGGCAGTTGCTTGGGGCAGACGCTGTCGCAGGCCAGCAGGCCCATGCAGCCGAACACGCCGTTATCATCGCCTATAAGTTCATAATAATCCGCAGGAGTACGGTTGTCACGCGGGTCGATATAGAAGCGCGCCATGCGGTTGATGGCTGTGGCCCCTATAAAGTCTTCCCGCATGCGGGCTGTACCGCAGGCGGCTACGCAGCAACCGCACTCAATACATCTGTCCAGTTCAAATATTTCCGTAGCCTGGCTGTTGCTCATGCGCTCTTCCTGGGCATCCGGATCAAACTCTTTATTGGTGTGTATCCACGATTCGATTTTTTTGCCCACCTGACGAAACCACGTGCCCGTGTCTACCGAGAGGTCGCCGAGCAGCTTGAAAACCGGCAGGGGGTGCAGGGTGATATGGTCCGGCAGATCGCTGGTTTGCGTGTGGCAGGCCAGCCCCGGGCGCCCGTTGATGACCATGCCGCAGGAACCGCAGATGCCCGCCCGGCAGCAGAAGTCAAACTGCAGGGAAGCATCAAACTTTTCGCGTATGAGGTTCAGCGCGATAAAGAGCGTCATGCTGGGGTGCTCTTCAAGCTGGAATGTCTGCATATGCGGGAATGAGCGAGGGTCCAGCGGATTGTAACGGAAGATTTCAAATGTAAGATTACGTCCCATGGTACCCTCCCTTAGCCTTTCTGATCGTAAGGAACGATCTGGTCTTCCTTGATGTCGCCGGGAATGATCTTGCCGCCGCCGTAACCCCGGTCGCCGGGGGGCAGAATATAGTACGGCGTAGCCGGTTCATATTTGAGCGTGGGCAGGCTGTCGCCTTCCTTCCAGTAGGCCAGGGTGCGGTTGAGCCAGTCCTTGTCATTGCGTTCAGGGTAGTCTTCACGGGCGTGAGCACCGCGGCTTTCTGTGCGCATAAGCGCGCCGTATGCCGTGCACAGGGCCAGTTTGAGCATGCCGGGAACCCGCAACGCCATGGAAAGTTCGGCATTGGGGCCGGGTATGTTGCCGCTTGCCAGGCGCATGTTACCGCAACGCTCCAGCAGGTCTTGCAGCTTGGTCACGCCGGCTTCCAGATCTTTGCCGTTACGGAAAATACCCACGTGTTCCATCATGACATCCTGCATTTCATTACGCAGGGTGTAACAGTCATCACCTGTGCCGCGCAGAAGGGCGGCGATGCGGTCTTTTACCTTTGTGGCGGCCGCAGTCATCTCGGCCGTGGAAAAGACGGTTTCATAACCCTTGAGGAATTCCACCAGCTTCTGACCCACGATGCGCCCGGAAACAATGGTTTCGGCCAGGGAGTTGCCGCCCAGGCGGTTGAAGCCGTGCATATCCCAGCAGGCGGCTTCTCCGGCGGAGAACAGGCCCTCAAGGCCGTAAGCGTGCCCATCTTTATTGATACGCACACCGCCCATGCTGTAATGGTGGGTGGGACGTACCGGAATGAGCTGATGTATGGGGTTCACGCCAAGGAAGTGCGTGGAGATGTCGTATACCTCACGCAGGTTCGTGGTAATGTGCTTTTCGCCCAGGTGGCGGATGTCCAGCCAGAGGTGATCGCCGTACGGGCTTTTGACGCCAAGACCCTTGCGCATATGTTCGGTCATGCGGCGTGCAACCACGTCGCGCGAGGCCAGTTCAGCCTTTTCCGGCTCATAGTCGGGCATGAAGCGGTATTCATTTACGTCCAGCAGGGTTCCGCCATCGCCTCGGCAGCCTTCGGTAACCAGAATGTCTGTGGGCACCGTTCCCGTGGGATGAAACTGCACTGCCTCCATATTGCCCAGAGGGACCACGCCTGTTTCCAGGGCGGCTATCTGGCCGCCGCCATCGCAGATGATGGCGTTGGTGGTGGCCCGGTAAATGCGGCCGTAACCGCCGGTAGCAATAAGGGTTGCCTTGGCGAAGTAGCCTACAAGTTCTCCGGTGCGCAGGTCGCGCGCCACGCAGCCCATGCAGCGCTGGCCGTCGTGTACAAGCCCTTCGGCCTGGGTGCGGTCGTGTACGTCCACGCCAAGCTGCAACAGGCGGTTGTCCAGAGTAAACAGTACAGCATGACCTGTGCCGTCTGAGGTGTAGCAGGTGCGCCATTTGGCTGTGCCGCCAAAGGCGCGGGAATGGATCAGCCCTTCATTTTCCTTTTTTTCTGTGGCCTGAAAGGGCTTGCCGCCCTTGTAATAGGTATGCTCACCCGGAACAACGCGGCTCCAGGGTACCCCCATCCAGGCCATTTCACGCATGGCTATGGGGCCGGTCTCGGCAAAAAGCCGCGCCACTTCCTGGTCACAGCCCCAGTCAGAGCCTTTAACGGTGTCATTGAAATGGATTTCGGGGCAGTCGCCTTCGCCCATTATGGAGTTGCCCAGGGCCGCCTGCATGCCGCCCATTGCCGCTGAAGAGTGCGAACGCTTGGGAGGCACAACGGAAAGACAGATAACCCTGAAGCCGGCCTGAGCCGCTTCAACCGCCACACGTTCCCCGGCCAGACCAGCGCCGATGCACAAGACGTCACATTCAAAAATACGCATACGGCACCCCCTATCCCAGGAACCAGACGCGGGTCAGAGCCAGCGTTCCAAGCAAAAGATAACAGCCCATAACAATCCATATCCACTTGCGCCACGCAGGCTTTGTACTCTTGGTACAGATGCCGTATTTCACGGCCAGGCGATATACGCCAATGCCTGTATGAAGGATGACACAGGGCAGGAAGAACACGTAGAAGGCCAGCCAGCCGTTGTGCAGGCGCTTGGCGCTGCCCGCCACATTGATGGGCAGGTCTGTCATGACGGTATACACGTGGTAAAAAGCGCCCAGAAGAATGACAATGGCTGTAAATACCTGAACAAGCCATAGCCATGTATCAAAATCTTTCAGGCTTTTGCTGTGGCGTACAAAGATGCCAAGCTCATTGGCGCGGAAGGGCATCTTTCTTGCCGCGATGTAGAAGTGGAATACAATCAACAGGATGATAAGCGGTGCGGCAAGCTGGGCCAGCCATGTGGCTTCCAGAAACCAGGCAATGCCGTTTGTCAGCGCCGGGCTGAGCACAACGGTGCCTTCCAGTGTCAGATGTACACATACGAACAGGGCCAACACCGCGCCGGAGGCTGCCTGCCAGAAGTCCAGACGGGTTTTTGCCTCCCCAGGGGTTCTGCTTAAAGCCATGACAACTCCTTATACAAGTATTCTGTACCTATGCCATTATGAAAAAACTGTGATTCCTTCATATGCGTTTGTACGGAGCCTGCCCCGTTTCGTAAAAATTGCCACCGGTACTGTCTATCACCACAATGGCCGGAAAATCTTCCACTTCCATCGCGGCAACAGCTTCCGGCCCCAGATCTTCATAGGCCAGTACCGTATACTTCTTGACGGCGCGGGCAATGAGCGCTCCAGCCCCTCCCACGGCCGCAAGATAGGGTACGCCATGTTTTTTCATGGCTTCCACCACTTCCGGCTTGCGGTACCCCTTGCCGATCATGCCTTTAAGTCCCTGATCCAGCAGGCGCGGGGTATAGGCGTCCATGCGGCCCGAGGTAGTGGGACCGGCGGCCCCTATGGGCTGTCCGGGGCGTGCCGGGCTTGGCCCCACATAATAGACCACCGCGCCTTCAAGACTCACAGGCAGGGCTTCGCCCCTGTCCAGGGTTTCCACAAGGCGCTTGTGGGCCGCGTCACGCGCTGCCAGTATGGTGCCGGAAATAAGAACACGGTCTCCAGCGCGCAGTGAGCGGGCAGTGGCTTCATCAAAGGGAGCGCGGATTTTTTTGATTTCGTCAGACATGGCTCCCCCTTACAGCACGGCTTCGGCGTGGCGCGCCGCGTGGCAGTTGATATTTACGGCGACCGGCAAAGAGGCGATATGGGTCGGCGCCCATTCCACATGTACCTTGAGGGCGGTAGTAATGCCGCCCAGTCCTTGGGGGCCTACGCCGGTTTTGTTGACCATTTCCAGCAGTTCATCTTCAAAGGCCGCATAGCGCGGATCGTGGTTGCGGCTTTCAAGGTCGCGGGCGGCTGCGCGTTTGGCGCATATGGCGGCCATTTCCATCGTGCCGCCGATGCCGACGCCGATGACGAGGGGCGGACAGGAGTTGGGTCCGGCGGCTAGGACTGCGTCCAGAACCACCTGGCGCACACCCTCGATGCCGTCTGCCGGTACGAGCATCTTGAGCACACTCTTGTTTTCCGACCCTGCCCCCTTGGGGGCCAGCCGCAGGCGCAGCCCGCTGCCGGGGACAAGGCGGGTATGGATGACGGCAGGAGTGTTGTCTTTGGTGTTTTTGCGCTCAAACAGCGGCTCGTCTACACAGGATTTGCGCAGGTAGCCCTCTGTATACCCCTTGCGAATGCCTTCATTGATGGCATCTTCAAAAGAGCCGCCCACAATGCGCACATCCTGGCCCACTTCGGCAAAAACTACGGCGAGGCCGGTATCCTGGCACAGGGGCAGATCGCCCCTGGCGGCGATTTCAGCATTTTCCAGCAGTTGATCCAGGATGTTACGCCCCACGGGCGATGGTTCGCGCGTTCGTGCCGCGCGCATGGCCGCAACCATGTCGTCCGGCAGGCGGTAGCAGGCTTCTATGGCCAGTTCCGCCACAGTGCGCACTATGTCGTCAAAATGGATTTCTTTCATGTCCACACCGTCCCGTTCTTTATCAGCATTAACTGCTGTGGCGCCCATGCCACAGCGCACCTGACGGCAGCCTAATGGAAAGGCCAGATCAGGGGGATAAGCAGCCAGCACATGATAAGGGTAATGAGCTGCAAGGGCCAGCCGGCCTTGACGTAATCAAGGAACGTGTACCTGCCGGGGCCAAGTACGATGGTGTTGGGCGGCGTGGCAATAGGCGTAAGAAAGCAGGCCGAGGCTGACATAGCTATACCCATGATGATGGGCAGGGGAGAAATACCGCTGCCCAGAGCAATGGGCAAGGCCAGAGGAGCCATAAGGGCTGCCGTGGCGGTATTGGACATGAAGTTGGTAATGATCGCCGTGAGCGCACAGCAGACGAGCATGAGCAGCCAGGGATCGCTGACAGTGCTGACCACCGCGTTGGCTACAATAGCCGCCGCGCCGGACTTGTCCATTGCTGCCGACATGGACAGCATGCCCGCAAACAGAAAAATGGTTGTCCAGTCAACGCTGCGGAATGCTTCACGCATGGTCATACAGCCGGTAATGACCATCATGCAGGCGCCAAACATGGCCGCCGTCGTCAGGGGAACAAGTTCACTGGCCATCATGAAGACTACGAAGGCAAAGACGGCCATGGCATGCCACATTTTATTTTCGCGGCGCGGCTGGGCTTCTTCCGACAGAACAGCATCGTCGATCTGTCGTCCTTCGGGCAAAAAGCGGTGTCCTATCAGTCCGTAATAAAGAAGGCCCGCGACCAGAAGCGGAATGCCGATCAGGCCGAATTCGAAAAAGCCGAAAGGGGTCTGCCCGGTCTGGGAGAGCATGGAGTTGATAATGCCGTTGGGCGGGGTGCCCACCAAGGTTACCGTGCCGCCAAGCGATGCCGCAAAGGCTACGGGCATAAGCACTTTGCCGGGAGCCAGCTTGGCTTTCATGCACATGCCGAGAATCATCGGCACGGCAACCACTGTGGTTCCTGTATTGGAAAGCACAGAGGAAAGCAGTCCCACTGCGGCCATGGCATAAACAAGAAGCTTGATGGGGTTGCCTTTGGAAAGCCTGACAGCCAGAGCACCAACCTTGTCTGCAAAGCCGGTAATGAATGTGGCCTCACCCACGATAAACATGGCCATGAACAGTACCACTGTGGGATCGCCAAAGTAACTGAAGGCGACTTTTGAAGATATGACGTTTGTCAATGACAGGGCCACCGGCACAAGCAGTGCCGTTATGGGCAGCGGTACAACTTCAGTAAAAAACATGATTGCCGCAATAACAAGAATGCCCAGGGTGATGTACGCTTTTGTCGGATCTTCAGGCAGCTTTATACCCAGTTGGTTTGCGGCGAACACATCCTGGGCAGCAATAATTGCAAGCATTGCCACAACCATTGCAAGAAAAAAAGATCGCTTCATCCGTCAACCTCCAAGCAAGATAGAGTTGATGGTGTCTCTTTCATGCCATAAAGACAAATTATGAAGCATTAGAGACGTTTATGTATAGCGCTATAAATTTAATCAATATACTTACACGATTATTTATTCATTACAATAGATTTTTATTGAATGAGTGATCAATGATACATATTTTCAAGAAAAACAGTAAAGAAGGAAAAAAAATAACTATAATGCATTGAATGTAAAAAAAATCACAATATAGTGTGATTGAATAGAGTTGTTGGTTAATCATTATTAATAAACTATCTATTTAAGAATATGCACATGTATTGTTCTTGTGTTATTTTCCATTGATGTTTTGTTATTTGCAGTGCCGCTGTATGGGAAATGTAATCTGGCAATGCGGGGCCGTCAGGAGAATATTTTTGTCTGATAGTTATATATTCAAATGTTATATGTTTTATATTATGATACCACCCAGGCGGGTTGCCTGACCATAAGAAAGCCCGTTGGCAACGGAGAAACACCTTGCCGATAACGGCGGACAGGCTAAATGCAGGCGTGTTTTTTCGCTCTTCCGGCAGAGGGCTTCAATGTGGTGTGTTTTGTGCTTTTGGGGTACAAAGGGGCGGCAATCTGTCTGAACTCCAGGCAGGCCGGGGATAATACGCGCAAGATGGAAAAGCATGTTTCGTTTCGTGAAGCTTTTCCCGTTGTCTGGTGCGTCAACCCGCTGTTTTTGCTGTTTCAATGTGCCGTTTTCAGACTATGGCAACTGTGAACACCCATTCTGGTAATTTCCGGCAAGATGTCTGGAGCCGTGATTCTGCCAAAGGGCTTGCATAAAAAAAATTTGGCAAGTAGGGATTGAATCTGCCGCATTTACCCGGGTATATGTGTGCGCTGCGGGGGGCGGGGTTGTCGCCCGTGCGTTCACTGGTGGGCGGTTCTGCCGTTCACGCTGAACATAAAAAATTTGGAGGATTTGTAATGAAACGTCTTGTTGCGCTTTTTGTCGCCGTGGGTCTGATCTGTGGGCTTGCTCTCAGCACGGCTCCCACTGCGGGGGCGGCTACTGTCATCAAAATGGCCGGTATGAAGCCGGAAGGCGAACCGGAAACCATAGGCATGCACCTGTTTGGCAAGTATCTGAAAGAACTTTCCAACGGCAAATATGAAGTGCAGGTTTTCCCCAACAGCCAGCTTGGCAAGGAAGACGCCTACATTGCCGCGACCCGCAAGGGCATTATTCAGATGTGCGCCACCGGCACCCAGACCTCGGCTCTGCATCCGGCCATGGCCATGCTTGAAACCCCCATGCTGTTCGACAATCTTGACCATGCCCGCCGCGCCATGGAAGGCAAGACGTTTGATCTGATCAATGAGGGTTTTACCGAAAAGTCCGGCCTGCGTACCCTTAACGCCTTTCCTTTGGGCTTCCGCCACTTCTATTCCAAAAAGCCCATCAAGGACGTGAAGGATCTTGAAGGCATGCGCATGCGTGTACCCAATATTCCCCTGTACACCAACTTTGCCAAGGAATGCGGCATCAGCGGGCAGCCCATGCCCTTCGCCGAAGTCCCCGGCGCCCTTGACCAGGGTGTGATTGACGGCGGCGACAGCCCCCTTGCGGACATCGTCAGCCTCAAGATGTACGAAATCACTCCCGAGATCAGCCTTTCCGGCCATATCCTGGTCATCCATTCCCTCTACATCAACGACAAATTCTTCAAGTCCCTGCCTGAACAGGACCAGAAGTGGATTGAAGAGGCCGCCAAACGTTCCGCCGATGACGTGTGGGCTATGGTTGCGGACGGCGATGAAAAGGCCAAGGCCACCATTCTTGCCAACAAGGGCAATATTCATGAGCCGAGCAAGGAACTTCATGAGCATCTGGTGAATGCCGGCAAGCGCAGCTGGAAGCTTTTTTACGACACTGTACCCAATGCCCAGGCTATTCTTGATAGCGCCGACAGCTATCGTGAATCCAAATAAGACACAGTATGTTGCTACAAAGGGCCGGAAAGCATTTTCCGGTCCTTTGTAGCAAGCAAGCCAGACAGGCCGTGCCGCATGACAGGCGGCTCGTGCCGTTTTCGCAGAGGTTGCAGATGCAAAACGAAAATTCAAAAGAATATCCCCCGGACCACGCTCCCGGAGTATACACCTTACATGAACCGGACCTGAATCCGCCCAAAGAGACAAAAGCTCAGCTGCTTTTTGAAATTTTTTGTGCAGCGATTTTTTTGGGTATGATCGGCCTGGTTTTTTATAACGCTTTTCTGCGTTACGTTTTTTCGTCCAGCTATCCTCCCAGTGAGGAATGGGCGCGCTTTCTTTTCATTTACATCACGTTTTTCGGCGCCATCGAAGCTTTTTACCGCAACAAACACATTGCTGTGGACATGTTTGTGGTGCTGCTCAAGGGCGCATCGCGCAAGTATGTTGATATTACAGCATCACTTTGCAGCATTTTTGCCCTGGGGCTGCTGCTGTACGGCGGCATCGTCAACGTGTTGCAGACCATGGATACCTATTCCGTGGCCACGGATGTCAATATGGCCTTTATCAACGGCACCTTGCCCATCATGGCCTTTTGCGCCCTGATCTTCCAGCTGCGCTCCCTGGCGGTGCTCATACGCCGTCCGGCAGATACCTTCCATAAGGGATAGGAGAGAAAAATGGAGCTGTTTATTTTTCTGGGAACTCTCTTTTTCTTTCTTGCTCTTGGCATTCCTATCGCTCTGGTTCTGGTGCTCTGCGCCATAGTGCTCATGTGGCACTCCGGCATGTGGGACGCCATGATCATCCCAGGCAGCATGCTGGACGGGGCCAACAACTATCCCCTCATGGCCATTCCCTTTTTTGTGTTCGCCGGCGAAATCATGTCCGCGGGCGGCCTTTCAAAAAGGGTGGTGCAGCTGGCCCAGCTCATGATCGGCCGGGTTCGCGGCGGGCTTGGCTATGCGGCCATTATCGCGAGTATTCTTTTTGCAGGTCTTATGGGCAGCTCTGTTGGCGAAGCCGCGGCTTTGGGCGGGCTGCTGCTGCCCATGATGAAACAGGTGGGTTACCATCCGGGCCGCGCCGGGGCTGTTATTGCCTCGGGCGCCATTCTTGGTCCCATCATTCCGCCGAGCACCAACTTCATTCTGCTTGGCGCCACCATCAGCGGCCTTTCCATTACCAAGCTGTTCATGATCGGCCTTGTGCCCGGCATCATGATCGGTCTGGCACTCATGGTCGTGTGGTTCTTTGTGGTACGCATCGACGGCTACAACGAAACCATCACCTTTACCAGGGCCGAAGCCATAAAGATTCTCTTTGATGCAACCCCGGCCTTCATGATGCCGGTGCTGCTGCTGGGCGGTATCCGTTTCGGGATCTTCACCCCCACTGAGGGCGGCGCCTTTGCGGCCATCTACGCCATCGCGGTGTGCATGCTCTATTACCGCGAGCTTTCATTTCGTGATCTTTTGCGTGTGAGCGCCCGCGCCGCGCACACGACTTCTGTGGTCATGCTGGTTGTTGCCGCAGCCACTGCGGTGGGCTGGTTTATCACCATTGCGCAGATACCCAATCAGATGACAGCGTTGTTTACGCCCCTGATTGACAATCCCATTATGCTGCTGCTGGCGATCAACCTTTTCCTCTTCCTTATCGGCATGGTCATGGACCTGACGCCCAATATCCTGATCTTTGCGCCGGTGTTTTACCCGTTGATCCAGCAGGCGGGCATTGACCCGTATTACTTCGGGCTGCTTTTTGTGCTCAACCTCGGTATCGGCGTCATTACTCCGCCGGTGGGCACTGTGCTTTACGTTGTTTGCGGCATCGGCAATATCAAAATCACGCAACTGGTTGTCAAACTGGTTCCCTTCATTTTGATAGAAGTCGTTATGCTGCTCCTGCTGCTTTTCTTCCCCTCCCTGTCGCTTACGCCCCTCAACTGGCTCATGGGCGGCAACTAGGGCATTTCGGACTGAAAAGTTCTGGTCACTACAGAAAAGCCGCTCCGTAAGGAGCGGCTTTTTCATGGCGCATCCAATCCCGGCCATGGCCGGAAAAGTGTTTTACAGCCGAAAGCAGAGTAAAAATTGCTGCCGCTTATGGGGAAAAGACCGGGTGAGACCGACAGGGCAAAAGAAGGTGGCGACAGTCAGCGCCAGAAAGACTCCGCGTACCCCAGGTCTTCCACCACCAGGGTGGGCTGAATGATTTCTTTTTCAAGGTCAGCCTGCACAGCCTCGCCGCTCAGCACCAGAATGAAGTCAATACCGGCATTTTCGGCCAGTTTTTTATCTGTGCTGAGGCGGTCGCCCACCATGACCATTTCATCTTTCGTGTAATGCCCCAGAAGCGGAGCCAGCACAGTGGGGTCCGGCTTGCCGAAAATGTGCTGCGGGCTGCGCCTGGTGGCGGTCTGGTACAGGCTGATGAAACTGCCCACATCAGGCAGAGGGCCTTCGGGGGAGGGGCATACAAGGTCGGGATGCGTTGCCAGAAAGAGTACCCTGTCATCCTGAAGCAAGAGGGCCGACCGGGCCAGTTTTTCGTAGGTCAGTTCGGTATCGTAGGCCAGGATGACCGCCTGCGCGCCATCTTCCGTCAGTTGCAGTTCGGGCATACGGCTTTGCAGGTCGCGTTGAAAATCGCTGTTTCCCACAGGGTAGGCCCGGTGGATACCGTTGACCCGCAGAAAATCTACCAGCGGACTTACCGGCGAGAGCATGCGTTCAATACTGGCGGGTATGCCCATGCCCTGGAGTTTTTCCACATAGCTTGCCGGAGACTTGGACGTATTATTGCTGAGAAAATAAAAATCCAGGCTATGCCAGTGCCGCTGTATAAAATTTACGGCCCCCTCAATGGGGATATGCCCAAGGTATACGGTTCCGTCCATATCCAGAATCACACAGCGTTTCTTTGACCAGTTCATGACATTCCTTTTTTGTGTATCGCGTGTCACGTTTTTCATTCCGTTCTTTCTTGAAAAAATGAAGAGCAGGCAGGATGGATTCAACTTTTTAATAAGATTCGCAAGCTTGACGCAAGACAGCAAAAAGCTCAACATGACAGGCAGAAAGAACAGATGTCATCCTGCCCTGCAAGGCCGGCCCGAACAGGAGCGGCCCGCCTATCCTATCCGGACATGGTTGCATAAGCTACATATATATCAGGAGACTGCATGCTGGAAACAACCGTTGTAGTCATTGGAGGCGGCGCGACCGGTATTGGTGCGCTGCGAGACCTGTGCATGCGGGGAATTCCCGCCATTCTGCTTGAGCAGGGGGGCATCGCCCACGGCACCAGCTCACGCTTTCATGGTCTGCTGCACAGCGGAGCGCGCTATGTCGTCAATGACAATGAATCCGCTCGGGAATGTATTGAGGAAAATATGATCGTGCGTCGTATCGGCAGACAATGCGTTGAGGAAACCGAAGGGTTCTTCGCGCTTACGCCGCAGGACGACCCCGCATATGTTGAAAAATTTGTGGCTGGCTGTCGCGAGGCAGGCATTGACGCGCAAGAAATTGAAGTTGCCGAGGCCTTGCGGCTGGAGCCGAATCTTTCGCCTGAGGTCCGCCGGGTTTTTCGTGTGCCCGATTCCTGTGTAGACGGTTTTCGCCTGGTGCTGCATAACGCCATGTCGGCCCGGCGCCATGGCGGGCGCATGCTCACCTATCATGAGGCCACCGCCATAACGCTGCGCAATGGCCGTGTATGCGGTGTCACAGCCGTTGATCGCCATACCGGGGCAACAGTTGAAATCGCCTGTCAGTGCGTCATCAATGCGGCCGGCTCGTGGGCCGGGCGCATCGCGGGCATGGCGGGCCTTGATGTGGCGCTTTCGCCCGACAGGGGAACGCTGGTGGTTTTCAACCACCGTTTTACCTCCAGAGTCATCAACCGTCTGCATCCCAGTGGCGACGGGGATATTTTTGTGCCGCATGGTTCCATTACCATTCTCGGCACCACATCCGCGTCCACCGACAGACCGGACGACACCACGCCTACAACTGAAGAGGTGCTGCGTCTGCTTGATATCGGCGAACCGCTTTTTCCCCAGGTGCGCCAGTACCGCATTCTGCGTGCCTTTGCCGGCACACGCCCGTTGTATACCCCGGGCGGAGCGGCAGGGCGCAAGGCCAGCCGTAATTTTCATATTGTGGATCATGCGGATGAGGGCCTTGAGGGCATGGTCAGTATTTTCGGTGGCAAACTTACCACCTACCGTCTTATGGCTGAGCGGGTTGTTGACAGGGTTTGCGCCAAGCTGGGGCATAGTGCTGTCTGCCGCACGGCTACAGAAGCCCTTGTGCCGGACGCGGACGAAGCTACGCTCAAACGGGCGGCCCGCTTTTTTCCCATGCAGGGCCTGAATCTCATGGCCGACCGGCTTGGTGATGACCTTCCGTCAGTGCTGGAACTGGCCGAGCAGCAGGCGGGCAATCCGCTGATCTGCGAATGCGAAATGGTGAGCCTGGCTGAAATTGAATATGTGGCGCGCCAGCCTGCCACATTTTCTCTTACTGACATACGCTTGCGTACGCGCCTTGGCATGGGAACCTGCCAGGGAGCGTTTTGTTCCCTGCGCACGGTCGGTGCGCTTGCCGAGCACGGCGTGCAGCTTGAGCTGACGCCCACGGACAATGTCCGGCGTTTTCTTCAGGAGCGGTGGGGCGGGCTGCGCTTTGCCCTATGGGGCATGCAGGCCCGTGAAATGGAACTGAGCCGTGCCATTTACGCTACTACCCTCAACCTGGATGGAGCCGCTCATGAGCAGGATCGTTGACGTACTTGTGGCCGGTTCCGGCATGGCCGGGCTTGTGGCCGCCCTTACTGCCGCGAGCCAGGGTAAAAAGGTCCGCATGCTCACCACGGGCATGGGATCTCTCGCCATAAGCGGCGGCAATGTTGATGTTCTGGCTTATGCTGACGGCAGGTATGTGTCCGACCCCTGGGCGGGGATGGCGCTTTTGCCTGCCGAACATCCGTACCGGCTTATGGGCGCGGAATGTGTACGCGAAGCCATAGCGTTTTTCCTGCGCCAGATGGAAGCCCGCCAGTGGCCCATGCAGGCCGCATCCACACCGTCGGGGCAGGCCTGCAATGTGCAGATGCCCACTATTATGGGAACGCTCAAGCCGACCCACCTTTTGCCGGCAGGGGTGAACATCAAGGCCCTCAACGAGGCGCGGCGTATCCTCGTGGTCAGCGTGGAAGGACTGCGCGACTGCCGCCCGGCGCTTGTCATAAGCCAGTTGCAGCGTTACAGGGCCTGGGCCGACAGGGAATTCGCCCAGTTGACCGTGTCTTCACCTCTGGGCGAAACGCATCGTAGTGCCACGGCTCTTGATCTTGCGCGCCTGATGGATAAGCCGCAAAGCCGTCAATGGCTGCTTGAGGCCCTGAAATCCCACGCAGGTTCCTGTGACCTTGTTCTTTTGCCGCCCGTCTGCGGGAGCAAGGCCCGGCCGGATACCTGGCAGGCCGTTGAAGCCGCTGCGGAATGTCCTGTTGTGGAAATGCTGTCCATTCCTCCGGGAGTGGGGGGGCTGAGGCTGCGCGATGCGCTTTTGCGGGCCTTACGGGAATATGATTTTGAACTTTTTGAAAATGCCAGGGTGCTTCACGCTGAAACTGCCGGTAAAAAATGCATGGCGCTTGTGGCTGAGGCCTCCGGCCAGGAGCGCCGCCACGAGGCCCGCACGTTTGTGCTTGCTACGGGCGGTATTCTGGGGGGCGGACTTGACCTGGCTCCCGGTTCCGCGCGTGAAAGCATCATGGGGCTGGATATTGCCGTGCCGGATGATGTGGAGCTGTGGTCGGAAGCCGAGCTTTTCGGCAAGCATCTGTTTGCCCGCATGGGGGTGCGTGTGGACAGCACCATGCGCCCGGTAAGTTCCCAGGCCGCGGTTTGCTGGAATAACGTTTTTTTTGCGGGGCGCAGCCTGGGCGGCTACGATTACGCAACGGAAAAGAGCGGTCACGGCGTTGCCGTCGCCACCGGCTGGCAGGCCGGACGTATGGCCGCGGCGGCAGCCTCGGAGGAAAGTATATGAGCACGCGCATAAATCCCGATCACTGCATCGCCTGCACCACCTGCGTTGTGCATTGTCCCGTGGCTGACGCTACTTCAAAGTTTCTTGGTCCCCGCATGATCGGGCCAGCCTATGAGCGCTTCCGTCTGCTGGGGCTGAATGAAGACCCGTCTCTGCACTATTGTTCCAACTGCAAAAATTGCGATATCACCTGCCCGCACGGCGTACCTGTCTCCAGCCTGAACATGATGGCGCGGGCCGACCAGTGCAAAAAAATGCCTCCCGGCCTGCGTGACTGGATTCTGGGGCATGGCGAACTGATGGCGAAGTGGCTGCACCTTATCCCGGCGGTGCTTAAAAACTTTGGCATGCTCAATCCGGTGACGCGACAGGTGCTGCACAGGCTCGGCATTCACAAGCGCGCTCCCTTGCCCGCTTTTGCAGGCCGTAATTTCCGCACATTGGCGCGCCGGGTGAAACAGCCGGAAACCGGGCGTAATGTGGTTTTTTATCCCGGCTGTTATGTGGATGTGTATGATCCGCAAACCGGGCTGGACATGATCTGGGCCATGAACCGGGCAGGCTACAAGGTTATAGTGCCGCAAGATATCGTATGCTGCGGCCTGCCTATGGTTGCCAACGGCTTTTGGCAGCACGCCAGAAGCAATGCCGAGCACAACCTGCGTGCTCTGGCGCAGTGGCGTGATCAGGGCCTGCCGGTGGTTACGGGCTGCCCCAGTTGCGCCCTCATGTTCCGTGTGGACCTGCCCGAATACTTTCCTGATCTGGATGCAAAGTATGGCGCATGCCGCCTGGACGATGCGCAGGATTTTTTGCTGGCTTGCGCCGATTCCGGAGATCTGGACACGTCTCCGGGCAAATCCCTGCAAGACCAGCCGGATATGAGAATCATCTATCATGCCCCCTGTCATTTACGGGCTCAGGGCAACGGCCTGCCCAGCCTTGAGCTTTTGCGGCGGTTGCCCGGAGTCAGCGTCAGTGATGCGCATGCCGGCTGCTGCGGCATTTCCGGCAGCTATGGCTTTAAAACTGAAAAATATGACATTGCTCAAGAGGTGGGGGCCGAGCTTTTTGCTGCGGTCAGGGAAAGCGGCGCGGATATTTCCGCTTCAGAATGCGGAACCTGCCGTGTGCAGATCAGGCATGGCAGCGGTAAAGACTGCCTGCACCCTGTGAGCATCCTGCGGAGCAGGCTGGAAGCCGGGGGCAAAAGCAAAAAAGAATAAAACAAGAGGGCGGGTTTCCGCCCTTTCTTGTGAATAAGCCTCTACTATAAAAGAGATCCTAAAAGACCATTGCTTGCCGCAACTGCAAACGGATGGTGTCTGCATAGTACAGTCGTGCCGGAATAAACGCAGGGCGGTTTCAGGGAGACTGCTCTCGGGGCGTCCAGGCTATACACTCCGCCAGTGCGAGTAGTCTGGCCTGGCGGGGAGAATACAGCCGCCGAAATATTCAGGCAGGCAGAACCATGTCGGGCGGAAAAAAATTTGGGGCGCTTGGATTTTTTGTCTGCCGCCTGGCTGCGGGCAGAAACCGGAAAGTGCCGGGTAGGGTCCGGTCGGAAAGGAACAGAGTAAAAAATCAGGGCGGGGAACGCATCGTTCCCCGCCCTGATTTGTCATTCTTTATGTTCCGGTTGCGGCTTGCCAGAGGCAAGCGCGACCGGGTGCAGGTGCACGGTGTTTTTTAGAAAAACAGCCAGGTCAGCAAGAAGAACAGGGGAATCAGTATACCCGCCGACCACGCCATGTAGCCGAAAAAGCTGGGCATGCGCACACCTTGGTTTTCGGCGATAGCCCGGACCATAAAGTTGGGCGCGTTGCCGATGTAGGTGTTGGCCCCCATAAAGACTGCGCCTGCTGAAATGGCAGCCAGCGTCGCCGGAATGTCATACATAAGGTGCGCGGCATCGCCGCCGGCGGTATTAAAGAACACCACGTAGGTGGGCGCATTGTCCAGAAAGCTCGACAGCAGACCCGTAAGCCAGAAGTACATGGCGTTGTTCGGCTGTCCGTCGCTGGACACAAGCTGGATAAGTCCTGAAAGTGCACCGTCTGTTCCGGCCTTCAGAATGGCGATGGCCGGAATCATGCTGATAAAGATGCCAAGGAAAATCTTGGCCACCTCTGCAATGGGTGCCCAGGAAAAATCGTTAAGCTTGCGGCAGGTCTGGTCGGTGAAGCGCAGGGAAAGCCCGGCAATGCACAGCAGCAGCACGTCGCGCAGCAGGTTCTGTCCCTCAATGGGTACTCCGTACAGCTCCACCAGAACTCCCATGGGCCAAAGACCAGAAGCCAGCACCGCCAGCACCACGCCCAACAGGAAGAGCAGGTTGATTTTACCGTCAAGGCCCAGTTTTTCCGTGGAATTTTTGTCGTCAGAAGGCGGAACCGGCTTGCCTTCCTTGGCGTAAAGCCAGGAATCAAGAGCCACATAGATAAGCAGCAGGATAACCGAGAGCAGCAGGGTTTTAAAGAACAGGTTGGTTGTGGTCCAGAAGAAGCTCACACCCTTCAGAAAACCCAGAAACAACGGGGGATCGCCCAGCGGGGTAAGGGAGCCGCCAATGTTGGCTACAAGAAAGATGAAAAAGACCACGCTGTGGGTTTTATGCCGGCGATGGGCATTGGCCCGCAAAAGCGGACGGATGAGCAGCATGGCAGCGCCGGTGGTTCCCATCCAGCTGGCAAGCACGGTTCCCACAGCCAGCAGACCTGTGTTTACCAGTGGGGTGCCGGTGAGCGAACCTTTCAGGCGCACACCTCCTGCCACGGTAAAGAGAGCAAAAAGTAAAATGATAAAGGGTACATAGTCCAGCAGTATGATATGCAAAAGTTCATACAGGGCTACGGAAAAGCCAAATGTGAGCGCACAGGGAACAAGAAAGGCCAAAGCCCAGAATATGGATATCTTGCCGAAATTATGTTCCCAGAAATGTGGCGCGAAAAGGGGCATCACAGCGATGGAAAGCAGCATGCACGCAAAAGGCGCTGCCCAGTAGACGGATAGTTCTGCGCCGGGAACCGTGGGGTGCCCCTGAGCGGCAAAAACTGTCGCGGGAAGAAGAAGCAGTACGGAAAGCGCGGCAAAGGAGGTTAAGTGTCTCAGCATAATTACTCCAGAAGTCTAAGAATGCGTCATGCCTTATGCTGCCATACAGCCTGGTTGCCCAAAACGTATGGGCTTCAGCCTGCCGGATATGCAAATATCCGTAAGCAACAGTCAAAAACAGTTTATCCCTTTCACTACCCTGCCGGAACGCGGGGCTGCCCTGGCAGCAGGTATGTGCCGAAAGCCGGGTTTCCGGCGGGCTGCCCCGGCCAGCCGCGTTACCGTGCAGAATGATTTTTGTTAACGAGCAGTACCGGAATGGAAGCATGGCGCAGCACATGGTGGCTCACACTGCCCAGGACGATGCTCTTTATTTCGCTGACCCCGCGTGTACCCATGATTATCATGGTGCAGTCAAGTTCCTTGGCTGCATCCACAATGGCTTCTGCAGTTTCGCCATACCGGATGTAGGTCTTTATGTCGCAATCCACTTCACCCAGTTCGGCGCGGATGCTTTCAAAAAGGGCTTCGGCATCTTTCTCGTGTTCCTGCTTGAGCTTTTCGCGCTGTTCTCCCCCGATCAGACTGGGAATCGGCGCAATGCAGTGCAGAAGATGGAGTGTTTCCCTGCCGGGAATGGCTGCCGTCAACTGGGCAGCAACACGGCAGGCGGCCTTTGCATCTTCAGAGCCGTCAACCGGAATAAGTATATCAGAATAGTTCATATTCTCTCCATTATGATGTTGCTGTTTTCGGACCAGTGCCGGATTGAGGCTGCCGTTTGCCGCCAGGCAGCGCTTGCCTGCGTTCTTTCTTAAAGATTGCTGTAACGCGGCGTTTACAGCCGGAACAGCCTGCGGCCCATACAGGCAAAAACAGCGGGCGCGCTTTTTTTTGCGGCAACGGGAAGCCCCGGGGCAGGCCGCCTGAAAAACACGGCGCGGTTATTGTCATGCTACTCTCATGAGCCGCGTTGGGCATTTCGTTGTGTTATATCAAACAACGTACTTGAGGCAAGGAATTGTCAACAAATCATTTTTTTTTAGTGACATTATTCCCGTGCGTTGTGGAAGGCAGGATTGTTTTGAAATTCTATGTGTTCTGGCCGCATATCCTCTGATAGTAAAAGTTGCTTTTCGTGTTTCAGGCTCATGATGCTCCTTGAAGCCTCGCCGTTGGGCCTGTATTCCAGCAAAAACAGGATGGCCGCAGGGACACAGATGCCGCCAGTGACCGCCAAGCAACCACCCCGGGCAGCATGTGTGCAGACGGGTAAACCGTGGCCTATTGCTTGTTTGCGGCAAACTGTCTGGAATCGGCTCTACCCATTGATCCATCAGATCGAATGCGTACGTTCTGAATGCGTATTACAGATAGTAGTGACATATTTTTTTTATATGTCATGTGAAAATAATAGTGTGCAAAATTTCTAAGTCATTAGATATATATTAACTAGATATAGTTTGTTCGAAAAAATTATTTTTCATTCACGATTTAAAAAATACCGCTACCGAGTTGCACCTTAAAATCATCATATGTACTCAAATGAAATTAAAATTCCATTTGACCGCGAATGTCCCGTGTGGAGCGACTGTCCTTTGCCTGGATACGGACAGGTTTTTCTTTCTGTTATTTCAATAACTGGAGGGCATATGAGTTGTAGGCGCGTGTTATTCCTGCTCGCGATACTGCTGTTGCAGGCAGGTGGCGCATGGGCGCAGGAAGAGGGGGCCACGGAAGTTTTGTTGACGCCGCTTGAGATGACAGAGCCAAAGAATACTATCGACCACATCACCCAGACAGATATGGAAAGAAAAACGGCCCTCAATCTGTGGGAAGCGCTCAGAGGAGTACAGGGCGTATACTTGCAGACTTCTGCCGGCCGTAATGAAGGAACCATAAGCATTCGCGGTTCAAATCGTTATCAGGTGGGTATGTATGTTGACGATATACCTGTCGCCACTGCGTATCGTAATGAGTGGGACTACAATAACACCCTTACCTATGGTCTTGAGTCGGTAGATGTATCCAAGGGCTACAGTTCGCCTTTGCTTGCAAGTAATAACAACCTGGCCGGTGTGGTGAACCTGCGTACCGCCAAGCCCAGAAAAGAATTTGAATTTTCCGCAAAATATATGAACTTTTTTGATCGCAGGATGCATGATCAGGGCAGGATGGTTGCCGCCAGCATAGGCACGAGACAAGACCTCTATTATCTTAAAGGCACCTTTGTTTATGACAAGCAGGATTTTTTCACTCTGCCGGAAGGATTTGACGCCGCGCCGCAGCAGGGTACGGGACGCCGGAAAAATTCCGACCACAAGAACATGAGTGCCAACATCATCGGCGGTTGGACCCCCACCGATGATGTGGACATTATGGTAGGCTACATGCGGCAAAGCTTTAAAAAGGGCCAGCCCTTCGATGCAGCCCAGTACCGCGCCGACGCAAGCGGCAAGCAGACACACCCCTTTCAGCGCTCGTGGTACTGGCCGGAGTATGAAACCAGTCGCCTTTATACCAACGCCAACTTTAACCTGAGCAAACAGGCCCACCTCAAGGCCGTGGTGTATTACGACTGGCATCAGGACAAATCCGAGAGCTATACCGACATCAACATGACCAAAAGGGATTACCCTGATAAAAAATACGACCAGTATACAGTGGGCGGACAATTAACCTTTGACTATACTTTCAATACGGCCAACAAGCTGGCGCTTTCTGTCGGCTACCGCATTCTTTCCCATAAAGAATACAATGATTATGCAGTGTTTGATGATAGCGGCCTGCCCAAGAACAAAAAAAAGAAAAAGGCCGACATCGGCGATGAGCTTGATGAGCATATCACAGAGGGCTACTGGGACTTTGGCGCGGAATATACGCTCAAACCCGTTGAGCGCCTGACTCTTGTTTTTGGCACAAGCCTTAGCACTATGACTCCCATGACGCTTGAAAGCCGGGACCATACCACCGGGGGCATGCATTCCTACAAAAATGGTCTGGACGACACCAAAACCCTGTTCAACTACCAGGTAGGCGCGTTTTATGACCTTACAGAACGGCATGAAATTTTTGCCACTTTTGCGAAAAAATCCCGTTTCGCCACCATGCGCGAAAGGTATTACAGAAACGGCGATACTCCCGCCAACCCGGACCTGAACCCCGAGCACGCCTACCATTATGAGCTTGGCTACAAGGGCCTTATCGGCGACTGGCTCAAGCTTAACACCAGCGTATACTACAGTGACGTCAATGATATGATTACGTCCAAGGGGCCAAAAGGGGCCATGTATTTTGAAAACCTCAACAGGGCCACATTTTACGGTTTTGAAGCCGGAGCAGAGGCCGTTATTAACCAGTATCTGAGTGCGGGCGGCGTGTTCAACTATATGCGTTGGGATAACTGCACAAATGACGAAAAGCTCACCCAACTTCCTGAAATGACGAGCACTCTTTATGCGGTTGTTTCTCCTGTGGAAGGGCTTTCCGTTATCCCCCAGGTCAATATAAGCAGCGGCTTTTACTGGAGCACCTCAGCGGATGACGGGCCGTACAGAAAGTCTCCCAATTTCGCCACCGTGGACATCAAGGCCGTGTATGACATCACCAAAAACTTTTCGGTGGAAGCGGGCGTGAGAAACCTTTTTGACCAGGAATATGCATACAGTGCGTATTATCCTGAACAGGGGCGAAACTTCTTTGTGGGCGTGAGCGCCAATTTTTAGAGCAGGTGACCTTTGGGCAGGTATCTTTCAAAGGTTACGACACGCCCGTTATGGCGCGTAAGCGCAGATAAACTGCGCTTACGCCTACACGGCGAACGTCTCTTCGGGTGTTGTCTTCTGTAGGCCTGACCGACGGAGAGCCTCTGTTGCTTCAGCCGTTGCCTCCGAGTGTGACGGCTGAAGCCTCTCTCCATTACTGCTTGTCGGCATCCTGCTTCCTGGCTGGCTTTGCCACGCAGGCAGAAACGGAATGACTGTCTGGCGCAGCCGTTGAAGGGGATTCGCAATATATCCGCCCATACTGCACGGCGGGATACTCCGGCCGGGCACTGCCGCTGGCCCGGCCATTTTCCGGGCGGCACGCCGAAAGGATGGTGCATATGCATATGAGATGTATTGCCATAGGGCTGCTTGTGCTGCTTGCCATGCCGTGTTGCGCTGACGCGGCGACCGATCTGGCCGCACCTTCCGGAAACGGAAGACACGCAGAGGGCGCACGCAGCATCTATTGCGCCACCCCGCCTTCCACATTCACTCTGTACGCCTTCGCGCCGGAGCTGCTGGCGGGCTGGAATACGCCTCTCCGGGATTATGAGAAAAAATTTATCCCTGCCCGCTACCATAATCTGCCGGTTCTGGGCGGCTGGTACGGGCAGGGGTTTATCCCCGACAGGGAAATGCTGTTGGCCAGCGGCATCAAAAAAGCCTTTTACCTTTCTATGGGCGCTCACGACCACCTGCCTATCGAGCAGACCCTGACCAGCCTGGGCATGCAGGTGACGAGCGTACCCGGCGCAAGACTGGCGGACATGGCCCCCTGTTTTCTGGCTATGGGCCGGGCGTATGGCCTTGAAGAGCGTGGAGCGGCTTTGGCCGCCTATGCATTGGAGGCACTTGAAAAAGTATCTCGCGCCATGAAGGATTTGCCCCGGGAAAAATGGACAAGGATTTACGTAGCCCTTGAGGCTGACGGCCTGGCCTCCATCTGTCGTCAGTCCAGGCGGGCAGAGGTGTTTGCCGCCGCCGGGGCCGTAAGCGTGCATGACTGCCCGCCTGGAGCGGAAGAAGCTTTTTTGCGCGTAACCTTTGAGCAGTTGATGGCTTATGATCCGGAAGCCATACTGGTTTTTCATCCGGCACTCATGCGGCGTATTCCCACAGACGCCAAGTGGGCGGCCCTGTCTGCTGTGCGCGATGGCAGGGTGTATTTTATTCCGCGCGGCCCGTTCAGCTGGCTGGAGCGTCCCGCCACCTATATGCGTCTGCTGGGCGTGCAGTGGCTTGCAAACAGGCTGCATCCAGATCGTTATCCGGTGGACATCAAGGCAGAGAGCAGGCACTTTATGAAACTTTTTTTCAACCTGGACCTTGATAACGCCCAGGTGAACGATCTTTTTGAGCCGTATGGCACATTCTAGAAAAACCCTGCTCGTGCTTGCCCTGCTTTTGCTGGCGGCAATTGTGTTTGCCCTGCCCATGGGCCGCTATCCGCTGCCCCTGGGTGATCTTTGCCGCAGTCTGCTGGATGCCTGGGCGGGGCGGCCTCTGGATGACGAGCAGCGCAGGCACCTTTTTCTGTTTTTTGACCTGCGTCTGCCGCGTATCGGTTCAGCCCTGCTGGTGGGGGCCTGCCTGTCCGCTTCGGGTACGGTATACCAGAACATGTTTCAGAATCCTCTTGTGTCGCCGGGCATACTGGGTGTGCAGCACGGAGCTGCATTTGGCGCGGCCATAGGTATTGTGTTTTTTTCTTCCTGGCCGCTGACACAGGCTTTTTCCTTCGCGGGCGGCACGCTGGGCGTGGGGCTGTCTCTCTTTTTTGCATGGCTCTACCCCAGGGCGCGTTTTTTGGCGCTTGTGGTGGGCGGCCTTGTAAGCAGTTCATTTTTTGTGGCTCTGACTTCTCTTGTGCAGTATGTGGCCGACCCCAACCGCCAGCTGCCGGAGCTTGTGTACTGGCTTATGGGGACGCTGTCCCGCACGGAGCCGCATCAACTGGCCTGGAGCGCACCTCTCATGCTGGCCGGCCTGGTCTATATCTGCCTCAACGGCAAAGCGGTAAACGCTCTTGCTATGGGGGACGATGAGGCCCGTACACTGGGAGTACAGAGCACGGGCATGAAATTGCGCCTTATCGGGGCCGCAACACTTGTCTGCTCGCTTACGGTGGTGCTTGCAGGGGTCATCAACTGGGTCGGGCTGGTCATTCCGCATGTCATGCGTTTCATAGTCGGGCCGGACAACAGGGTGGGGCTTACAGCATCAGCCATGGGCGGCGCGCTTTTTGTGCTGCTTACAGACACGCTCATACGTTCTGTCTGGACAGTGGAACTTCCATTGGGCATTGCCACATCACTCATCAGCATGCCGCTTTTTGCCTTCAGCCTGTGGTACGACTGGAAACGGCGATGATAGAAGTACGCAATCTTACCGTCAGTTATCACCGTGCCCCGCCGGTGCTGAAAAATATTTCCTTGCGTGTAGGCAGAGGGGAGGTGGTCAATGTGCTTGGTCCCAACGGTTGCGGCAAAACAACGCTGCTCCGGGCACTTCTTGGGCTTTTGCCTGCACCGCCCGGCAGCATTGTGCTGGACGGCTGCCCTCTGGAAAAAATCAGGCGACGTAATCTGGCCCGCAGTCTTGCCTATGTACCGCAGCAGCATACCGGAGTTTTCGGTTTTCAGGTGCTGGATGTGGTGCTTATGGGCCGCACGGTGCGCAGCCCCTGGCTGCGCTTTTCTGCAAGGGATCGAGAATGGGCTATGGATGCGCTGGAAAAGGTGCGCCTGGCCCATCTGGCGGACAGGTCATATCTGGAGCTTTCCGGCGGGCAGCGCCAGATGGTACTGATTGCGCGCGCGCTGGCGCAAGACTGCGCGGCGCTTGTGATGGATGAGCCTGTTACGGGGCTGGACTATGGCAATCAGTTTCATTTACTTGATCTTATCGGTGAACTGGCCTGTTCCGGGCCGGCCATACTGCTTACCACGCACCATCCGGAGCAGGCCGTTTATCTTGGCGGGCGGGCAGTACTTCTGAAAAACGGCATACTGGTGGCGGATGGTCCTGTGGCTTCGGTCATTACCGAGGAGCAGGTGCGGAAACTTTATGAACTGCCGCCCAAGGCTGAAGTATGGATGCGCCTGACCGGGACGAGCACAGCATGAAGAGTTGCGGCGTTGCAGAAAAATCCCTCAGTATGGCCAGGACTGAACAGGTCTGCGTGAAAACGGTATTTCCCGGCAACGTGGTATTTTTTCTGATTTCTTTGGCTCTGCATACTGCTGCGCTCGCTGCCTTGTGGTTTCTGGCCGTTCCTGCAGCGGGCATAGGGCAAGGCGAGGGTGCGGGGGGATATATTACGGTCAGCCTGCTGCCCGGACCACCAGGCGATTCCGGCAGTGGGGAATCTTCTGCCTCATCGCCGGATGCTGCTGACGGCGCATCCGCATCTGCACCGGCTACAGCCGACAGGGCCGTTGAACCTTCCGCTGCTCCTCCCGCCACGGATACCGTCCATGCCGCGGATATTGATCCGAAAAGGCCTGCTGCCGCCCCGGCAGAGCCGGTGCCCCCTGTTCCTGCTGCCATTCCCGTGCGCAAGATAAAAGACGAACAGAAAGCCAAAGCCAAAAACCGAAAGGCCGAGAGAACTGTCGTGGAAAAGGCCGCTCCCGAACATGCACGGCGCACCCTTGATGACAGGAGGCAAAAGAGCGGAAGAGCCTCGGCCGCGGGCCGTGAACAAGCAGGTACGGCTGGGGGACGCGGCGGTCAGGGCGGAGAAAAAGGCGGCGCAGGCGGAAAAAGCAGCGCTGCCGCGGCTGGAAGCTCCGCCGGATATCTGAAGGGAAATTACGAATATATCAAAAAACGCGTCAGGCAGTATCTGGTGTACAACCCGCAGGCCAAGCGTATGGGCATTCAGGGTATGGTGACTGTAGCATTTACCATTCAGCAGGACGGCAGGGTCAGGGATGTTGCGGTCAGTAAAAGCAGCGGCCATTCCCTGCTGGACGAATCCGCCCTTGAGGCGGTGCGCAGCGCAGCGCCTTTTGCAGCGCCACCGGAACCGGCGCGAGTGATCATGCCCGTGCAGTTCAGCCTGAGGTAGTGAGGTGATCATGTTTTTTGCAAGACCCCTGTTTTTTCTTTTTCTGCTGTTTTGTACTGCGGTTCCGGCCCTGGCGGACATAAAAATATTTATCACCAATGATGTTCATGGCCACGTAGCTGACAATCCGGAAAAAAAGCGCATCGGCTACGCGCGGCTCAAGGCATTGGCCGATGATGCGCGGGCCGAAGGGCATACCGTCTTTATTCTGGATGCAGGAGATGCCTTCAGCGGCAGCGCCTATGCGCAGAAAGACAAGGGCCGCTCAGTGGCAAAGCTTATGGGACAGGTGGGCTACCGCGTACTTACGCCGGGAAATCACGCCTTTGACTATGCCGCATCCGAAGGCCCCCTGCACTACAGCAATGAACTGCTGCGCCTCGTGCGCGAAAACAGCCCGGGCAAGGTTGATGCCGTGGCCGAAAACCTCACATACAAGGGGGCGAATACGCCGGGCATGCTCACAGAGCCTGTGGTCATCCATGACGAAACATCAGAAAATGAACACGGATTGCGCGTTATTGTCACTGGCGTCATCACGCCATATGCGGTGAAACCCGGCATGCGTCATGTGCTTGAAGATTATGATTTTGACCTTAAACCTACGGCAGAAGACACCAAAAAAGCCATTCTGGAGCGGCTGAAGCATTCGCTTGCGCCCTATGACCGGGCGGAAGATATTGTCATCGTGCTGAGCCACCTTGGGCATGCGGGACCACAGGGCGATAGGGACGGCCGCATTACAGGGCCTGATGTGGCCGCTGTACCGCACGTGGATTTTGTGGCAGACGGGCACAGTCATCAGGCCGTGGCCCCGAGCCGCCAATACGGGGCAATATATGCCAACGGCGGGCGTTATCTGGAGCACGTCATGGAGATCACCCTTGACGGCAAGGGGGGTGACATGGCGCTGAAGTCATATGATGATGTGGCGGACGTCGTGCCGGACAGGGGCATGGCGGAGCGTATACGCCAGCTTGATGCGGCCTGGGGCTTTGCAGAAGTGCTTTTTACTTCTCCCGATGACAGTGTTTTCAGTGACCGGCGATTGAGGAAGGACAGCACACCTTTGGGTCGCCTTATTTGCGAGGGCATGGCAAAGGCCACCGGTTCTGCCGTTGCCCTGCATAATCCCGGCGGCATACGCGCGGGATTGCCCGGCGGACCTGTACGCCTGCGCGACCTGCACGATGTTTTGCCTTTTGGCGACACCCTGGTTACAGCCGATATGACAGGCAGGCAAATTGCCGGAATACTCATGCGCGGCGCAGGGCATGGCGGGCGTGGCTTGCCGCAGTTTTACGGGCTCACTGCCAGGGCCTGGCGGGATGGAGAGGGCACTCTGCATGTGGCCGGCTTTCGTCTCGCAGACGGAGAGCCATTGCAGCCGGACAGGACGTACCGTGTGGCTCTTAACGGTTTTATGGCCAGAAATATGGATCTGCCCACGAAAAAAGACCACGGAACGTTGGTGGATGTTTTGGAAAAACAGCTAAAAAAAGGTGTTGACGCCGAAGCCTTGCGGTCAGGCCAGAATCTGTATGTTTTTGCTGACAGAGCTGCGGCGGAGGCGGCCTGGCAGGCCGGAATCCGCTGACGACGGTCTTCAGGCACGGGGGAGAACAACTTAATATTTACAACGTCTTATATCTGGTCCGTCTGGTGACGGATGGCAGACGCCCTGTCAGGGGCTGCCGCCGGGCTGCCCGCCTCAGGTCAGGAATGGCCCTAACAGGCTGAAACAAAAATAAAGGTTTTCAGGCCCGGGGCGGGATCGTTTTAAAAAAGGGTCCATCCCCCACAAGATATTTCAACGGTAACTTATTTTAAACGGCCCAGAACATGATGGCTACTTTTGTCTGCACACTTTCATGCACGCGGCCGTCACGGCTGATTTTCACCAGTGTGCGGGTCAGGTTTTCTTTTTGTTGCGGGCTAAGTGGCCCCATACTTTCAAAGTAACGCAGATACATCAGTTCCGCCTCTTCAAGGCTGCTGTCGCTTTCCCATGCCCGGTCCATATATTCCACTTCGGGGTAATGGCCCATAAGCCAAAGAAGGTTGAAGGCACAATAAAAACTGCGGCTTATACGTTCTTTATGCGCATCCCAGTCAACGAGCGTCTTCAGGTGGTCACGAACCGAGTGGCGGGTATCAACCTGGCTTATCATGCAGCAATAGCCGCAGGAGGCGGCGATCATTTTTTCCAGAGCTGCCCGGTCGTTGACTGCCGGGGTTCTGGAGGCAAGAACCAGCTGAAATTTTTTTCTCCAGCCCTGGTCGTCCAGATCCGCATGGCTCCAGTCCAGCACCTGAAAATGCGCGTTGGCGCAACCGTCCCGCGCAGCGTTTTCTTTGGCGAGTTCTACCATTTTAGGGGCTATGTCGAAGCCCTCCACGCTTCCCGCCAGCGAGGCCAGTTCCAGAGCGTGGCTGCCGGGACCGCAGCCGATATCAAGTACGGCCCCCGACGGATCAAGCTGCGCCTTGCGGGCGATATGCCCCACAAGGAGGCGCCGGTGTTCGCGTGAAGCTTCGCGCCGGACGTGATCGTTGAACGAGGGCGCGCGTTTGTTCCAAAAATCTGCCATGCCGGTTCGTTCCGGCTGGTAGTCAACCCAAAGGTTTTCAAAGGTACGCATCGTTACAGGCATGATTCGGCCACCATATTTACCTTTTGGCCGCCCCGGGAAAAGATGGCTTCGCAATCGTCATCTTTGAGGGCGGCGGCTACTCCGGCAGCATCAACCACAACCAGGCCCGAAAGGGAGCTTAGCCCGTGGGAGAAGAGCAGGGGATTCATTGGAGTACTCGGGCCGACCAGGCAAACCCTGGCTTTCGGGGTCAATTCCAGCAGCCTGGTGATGGTTTTGTTGATAAAGGTGGTGCCGGTAATAAAAACAAGGTCTTGGTGCGGCAAAATATATTCCGCTGCCGTATCCGGAAAGTCTCCCGGGCGGGGCTGGCGCTCAAGGATCGAAAGCTCACAGCGCTGCTGCAGCTGCGCAAGGCCGGGAAAATGCCCGATCACGGCCACTTTTTTACCGTTTGCCTCCGAAAGGAAAAAATCAAACGCATTCCCGTGGCAGCGGTCCAGCGCCGCGCGCAGCGGGCTTTGCTGTACAAGGGCCAGCGTGTTGTTGGCTGCGTTCAGGGCGGCAAGGCCGATGGAGGCGGCGTTGAAGTCCCACGACTTTACCTGCTCTGCCACCCGGCGCAAAGGCTGGCCCACGATATCATAGCGCGACTGGCAGGAATCGGCCATGCCCTGAGCAAGGGGAAAATGTTGCGCCAGGCCTATGCCGCCGCTATCTGACTCCAGCATGAGCCAATGTTTGCCGTAGGTAAATGCCTTGACCAGAGCAGTGTCGGGCACGGAGTCAAGCAATGCGTCATACAGAAACCAGCGGTCAGTCATGGCGGACCTCAAGGGGGCGATAGTAGGCGCCGTGAGCACAGGCGCGGCAGTAAGCCCTGCCGTTCTGCACAATTTCCTTACAGTCCAGTACGTCTTCGCCACAGGCAGCACAGGAGCATACGCGAACAGGCGGGCCGGGCTGTTCGCCCTCCGGCAGGTCTATATGTACCTCTTGCCATGAAAAAATATCATCGTCAGTGTATTTTTCCCAAAAGGCAATCTGCTCCTGTTTGGGGGCATGGTGGGGCGGGCGGTCGGAGGTGGTTACACAAACCCTGACAGCTCTGCCGCTTTTAAGGTCCAGAAAAGACATGGCGGTTTTGCCGTAACCATAAACTTTGACCCGTCTGCGCCCCAGGGTCACGCCTGTGACCACATAGGCGGCATCAGCCACGCACCTGTCTGTTTCCAGAAAAATAACAAGATCCCGCAGGTCATGTTCGGGCTTCAGGCCAAGCAGCTGCAGGGCCATAAGGGCCATACGGATGCCCAAAACCTGCCCGCTGCAAATATGACCGTGATACTTTTCAGCCTTTTCAAGAAATGGTGTGATGTTTGTCATGGTCTTACTATAGTGGTTATGTATGGTGTTTTTTGAAAATGTATCCGCTGTTATGGATTGTGTCAATGTACTGTTGCAATATGCAATGCATTGTCTGTGCTGCTATGCGATTATTGTTAATGTAATATTTTTTTGGATTTCAATAGTCACGTTTTTACATTAATCGATACTATAGTGTTCTCGGCAGTGGCATCTTGCTGCCGCCCTGTGCTCGCAGGGCAGGTATCAGGCTTCTGGCAAGGGTGCGGCAGCAGGCAAGGCTGTCAGCCCGCGCCGGAAAATCCTGCTTTTCCCAAAAAGGCCTCTTCCGTCTGGCGGAAGAGGCCTTTTTGGGGGGGAGCCTGGGAAAGCAGGTATGTTTTTTCGTTGCGGCGTGTCCGGCTTGGCGGCGTATGCTTACCGGGCAAAGCGGTTTCAGCCCTGCGCGCCCGGATCTGGCGAAAAGCGGCAGTGTTTGCGCCAGATCCGGGCTGCTGCCGGAGGACAGTTATGCCGCATTACGAAGTCATGCTTGTTTCGCGCACAGCTGCCGGGCTTTCGCCCATATCTTCGTCTACAATCGTCTGTGTCTGTCCGGGGACTTTGTCCAGTTCCCGGCGCAGCTGCTCCTGATCAAGTTTGCCGGTTATTTTGGCAATGGTGATGGAGGCCACGCCGTTGCCGACCAGATTGGTCAGCGCGCGCGCCTCGGACATGAAGCGGTCGATGCCGAAGATGATGGCAAGGCTTTCCGGGGGAATGCTGCTTACGGAGCTTATGGATCCGGCAAGTACGATAAAGCCGCCGCCAGTAACCGCCGCAGCACCCTTGGAGGAGATGATGAGGATGATGAGCAGTGTGAGCTGGTCGGCTGTGGTCAGAGCGGTGTTGGTGGCCTGCGCCAGAAATATGGCCGCCATGGTCAGGTATATGGCCGTTCCGTCAAGGTTGAAGGAATAGCCGGTGGGGATGACAAGATCGACCACGCTCTTTTGACAGCCCGCTTTTTCCATTTTGTAGAGCATGTTGGGCAAAACGGATTCTGAGGAAGACGTGCCGAGCACAATGAGCAGTTCCTCTTTGATATAGCGGATGAATTTGAAAATATTGAAGCCGGAATAGGTGGCCACAGCGCCGAGGACGAGAATGACGAAAAGAAGGCTGGTGAGATAGAAACAGAGGATCAGCTCACCCAGGGAGACGACAGAGCCGAGTCCCTCTTTCCCGATGGTGAAGGCCATTGCGCCGAATGCGCCCACGGGAGCGACGCGCATGATGATGTTGATCAGCTTGAAAAGCGCTTCGGAAAAACTTTTGACGAAATCAAGCACCAACTGCCCCTTTTCCCCACTGAAATTCAGGGCAAAGGCGAAAAGGATGGCTATCATCAGAACCTGGAGTATTTCGCCGCTGGTAAAGGCAGAAACAAAGGTGCTGGGGATGATATTCATCAAAAAGGCCGCGAGCGTCTGATCTTTGGCCTTGCTGGCATACTGGTCGGCGAGTCCCTTGGCGCTGGCGTCAAACGTGTTGACGTCAATATTCATGCCCACGCCCGGCTGCGCGATATTAACGACGACCATGCCTATTATAAGGGCCAGCGTAGTCATGGTCATGAAATAGACAAGAGAGAGCCCGCCGATTTTGCCGACCGCTTTAAGGTCCTGCATGCCCGCAATACCGGTAACAACAGTACAGAAGATCAGCGGGGCAATGACCATCTTGATGAGCTTGATGAAGCCGGCCCCCAGCGGCTGCATTTTTACTGCCAACTGCGGGTAAAAGTGTCCAAGCAGAATGCCGATACAGATCGCAATTAAAACATGAACATAAAGAATTTTCAGATACTTGAGCATAAGTCCACCTTTGGCTTGAGCGTGCGCAAGCGCAACCGGCTGAAAGCTGCAATGGGTTCAGGACAGGTCTTGCGGTTCCTGTGCGAAGGATGTCGCTACAGATGGCCGCCGCTAAGGGCGGCAAAACCGGAAGCTGTCTGCCACAAGTGCGTTGGTGGGTTTGCTCAGGCGGTAGGAGCGCGGACAGGTGGGGGGCTTTCCTGGAATTTACGCTTGTCCGGCAAGTGGAGGCTGTTTGCCGGGGCAGGACTTCCGGGGTTGGTGTAGGGAATGGTTTGAAGAAAATAGGAAATAAGCTGGTCAGGTTGTGAGGGGTGGTTGGCGTCATGCTTGATCCGCTCAGGCAGTATGGCGCCAAGGCGGGGATATCCACACGGAGCAGGTCCCGCCTCAGCAGGCAGGCCGTGTTCGTTCTGGAGCGGGGTTTGAAGACTTTGTACCGGCAGGAAACGGTCGGCGGAATGGCGGTTGTGTTCGTGGAGCACGCCAAAGGCATGGGCATGGCCGATGCCCAGATCCTTCCCCCACTCCATATGAAGGGCTGCCATAAAAATAATCAAAAGAAAGGTAATTTTTTTAAGCATTGTGCACCCTTTCAATGATTTTTTAATGCGCCTTTTATCTTTTATAATGTTGAGCTGACAGATTGAATATTTTTTGTACGTTATACGATAAGAGCATACGTTTACGTTTTTGTGCAACTAAATTCTTTTTTTCACCGGTATGTCTTGCTAAGAAAAAATAGATTGCATCTTTATGATATATCGATAAATAAAAATTTTAATAATTTACATGTTATTTTAGTTTTTATGCCTGCAAATATTATTGATATGCCTGTTTTTATATAATTGTTGCGGTGCTATTAGCTGGTTGTACAATCAGTATATTCCCATATACATAAAAGTATGCTCTGTGATTGATTATGCCGAGATGTCATGTGTGCTGCATATGAATAAATATTTATATATCTAACTGTTTTTATTATATTTTGATCTGGATCAACTTGCGTGCAGTTTTGCACCCGATCCATGTGCAGATTGTATGACGGAGCATACTTTGTGGTTGATATGAAGTGGAACAGTAACTGGCGCAACCGTTGCGGATCGGAAAATTTGCCGCGGCCAAGCTTACGATGTGCGAAAATCACGGTTCACAAATAAATCGGGGTTTGAACGGTATGCAGAGTGTAATTTTTTGTAGCACGTAATTGACAAAAGTAACACAGAGGCGTAGGTTTTTCCCGTCGTCCCATATTGTTCAAAAGACCGCTTGTAGTGCAGCGGTTATTTGTCGCAGACATGCTGCCGTTTTTCCTGCCGTAGGGTAGGTTTTTTTACAATCATTGGTGTTACATTTTTATAAAAGATAACACTAAACTGAAGCCGATGCCTGTCCGTCACTGCTTCACTACGAAAATGTGTGCGTGAACGGGCAGCCTGGGCGCGCAAGGGGGAAGACGTGGAAAATGCCGCTGACACCAAGGCCACCTGGCTGGACGGAGAGAAGATAGAAAAAATTCTTGCGTCCTGTAGTCAGGAGAACGCCGCCAAGGTGCGTGACGTTCTCGCCAGGGGCAAAGAGCTGAAAGGCCTTTCCTTGCAGGATGTGGCTGTACTGATGGGCATTTCTTCTCCCGAGCTTACCTCAGAGCTGTATCTGGCGGCCAAGGCTGTTAAAGAGGAGATTTACGGCAACCGCATCGTGCTTTTCGCGCCATTGTATATTTCCAATCTTTGTTCCAATGAATGTCTGTATTGCGCGTTTCGCAAGTCAAACAGGGCTGTGTCACGTCGTGCCTTGAACATGGCTGAAATTGCAGAAGAAACCAGGGTGATACTGCGTCAGGGGCATAAGCGGGTGCTGATGGTGGCCGGAGAATCCTACCCCGGCAGCGGCATTGATTATGTTCTGGACGCCATTGATGCCATTTACGACGTGCGTGAGGGCGAGAGCTGCATCCGGCGGGTCAACGTGAACCTTGCGCCGCTTTCCGTGGACGATTTTCGCAGTCTTAAAGAGCACAATATCGGCACGTTCCAGCTGTTTCAGGAAACCTATCATCGGCCAACCTACAGGCAGATGCATCTCTCCGGTCCCAAGAGTGATCTGGACTGGCGCGCATCGTCCTTTGACCGCGCCATGCTGGCGGGCATTGATGATGTCGGCATGGGGCTGCTCTACGGTCTTTATGACTGGCGTTATGAAACTTTGGCTCTCATGCAGCACATTGCCCATCTTGAAGAGCGCTTTGGCGTTGGCTGCCACACCATAAGCGTTCCCCGTATAGAGCCTGCCGTTGGTTCTGACCTTGCTTCCAGCCCGCCCCACGCCGTCAGCGACAGGGATTTTCTCAAGCTGGTGGCCATTCTGCGTCTGGCTGTACCGTATACGGGTATTATCATGTCCACCCGCGAAAGCGCCGCCATACGCAGCCTGACACTGGAACTGGGCGTTTCGCAGATTTCGGCGGGCAGCCGCACCAATCCCGGCGGATATAGCGAAGAAAGCCAGTTTGAGGCCGCACAGTTTCAGCTCGGCGACCACAGAAGCCTTGCAGAAGTGGTGCAGGACCTTGGCGCACACGGCTTCATCCCCTCTTTCTGCACAGGTTGCTACCGCCTCGGGCGCACGGGCAAAGATTTTATGGATCTGGCAAAGCCGGGCCTTATCAAGGCCAAGTGCGCTCCCAATGCGCTTTCCACCTTTGAAGAGTACCTGCTTGACTATGCCACTGACGAAGCGCGTCTGGCAGGGGAGGGGGCCATTGCCGCCACCCTGAGCGGCATGGAGGAGCGTACACGGCGTGTATCGGAAAAGCTGCTGGACAAGGTCCGTTCCGGCCAGAGGGATGTGTACTGCTGATACGTCGCCGCCTCCGGGAGGATTCATGCGCCGCGAAGACATTCTTGACCTGCTTTTCAACACTCCCTGGCATGAACTGCGCCTGCGTGCCGCTCATGTTCTGGAGAGTGAAAAAGGTTTTCATGTGCATGTGCGCGGTCTTGTTGAGTTTTCCAGCAACTGCCGCCGCAACTGCCTTTACTGCGGCTTGCGGGCGGACAACCACAGGCTGCAGCGCTATACGCTTTCCCGGGAACGCATACTTGAAGCGGCCGCGGCGGCGGCCGCCGCCGGAGCCGACACCATTGTGCTGCAGTCGGGTGAATATGCGGTCAAGCCCGAGTGGCTGGCCCGCGTCATCGCCGATATCCGCAGCAGGTCTGACCTTCCGGTGACGCTGAGTGTGGGCGAGCAGCCGGCGGCGGCCTACGCCCTCTGGAAAGAGGCCGGGGCCGTGCGTTATCTGCTCAAGCACGAAACAGCCGATGCAAAGCTCTATGCTGTCCTGCATCCCGGCCATGATTTGCGGCAACGCATCGCTTGCCTGCACACGTTGGCTTCTCTCGGTTATGAGTGCGGTTCTGGTTTTATGGTGGGGCTGCCGGGGCAGCGCCCCGAAAGCCTCGCTGACGATATTCTGCTGGCGCGCCGTCTGCGTGTAGCCATGTGCGGCGTGGGACCGTTCATTCCGCAGGCTCATACGCCTTTGGGAAAATCTGTCGGCGGCAGCGCGGCCTTGACGCTGCGGGTCATGGCCGTCCTGCGGATTGCCCTGCCCTGGGCCAACATTCCTGCAACTACGGCACTGGCTACCGTTGATGCCGCCAGCGGCCAGCGCGATGGCCTGCTGGCCGGGGCCAATGTGCTCATGCCGGGCTTCACCCCGTCCGATGTCCGGGAAGATTACTGTATCTACGACAACAAGAATCGTGTGGATCTTGCCGCCGCCCGCCAGGCCATTGAAGGTGCTGGCCGACGGCATGCGCTTGACATGCCGCATATGGCAAACGCCCCTGCCCCGGAGGCGGCAGCGCGGCCATAGGCAAGGGTCAAGTTCTGTGCCGGGTTCCGGCTGCACTGTAGGGAGCGTGCGCGCAGAAGCGCGCCGGAAAACTGTTTCACCTGTTACCGCCAGGAGGTTGGAATGCCGCGCATTATTATGGAACATATCCAGTATGAGCCACATGTGCCGCCCAGAGGCGCTGACGGCGACAAGATGCTTTTTGTCCAGATTGACGACAAAAAATGCATAGGTTGCGATCTTTGTCAGGAATATTGCCCCACCGGGGCCGTGTATGGAGAAACCGGCCTTGCCCACACGGTAGCCTACCCCGAACCGTGCATTAACTGCGGCCAGTGCCTGACCCACTGCCCGGAAATGGCTATCTATGAAACGCAGACCTGGGTTCCCGAGCTTCAGGAGAAGTTGAAGGACAAAAACGTCAAGTGCATCGCCATGCCTGCTCCGGCGGTGCGCTATGCCCTTGGCGAGGCCTTTGGCCTTCCTCCGGGCACGGTCACCACGGGCAAGATGCTGGCGGCCCTTAAAGCCCTGGGCTTTGACCATTGCTGGGATACGGAATTCGCCGCTGACGTGACCATATGGGAAGAGGCGTCGGAGTTTGTACAGCGGCTGGGCGAAAAAAAGCATCTTCCCCAGTTTACGTCCTGCTGTCCCGGTTGGCAGAAGTATGCTGAAACCTTTTATCCTGATCTTCTGCCGTATTTTTCTTCCTGCAAGTCGCCCGTCGGCATGAACGGCCGTCTGTCAAAAACCTATGGGGCGGAAAAGCAGGGCTATGACCCGGCTCAGGTGTACACTGTGTCCATCATGCCGTGCATTGCCAAAAAATATGAAGGCCTGCGCCCGGAAATGGCCGCAGGCGGCCAGCGCGACATAGACGCCACCCTCACAACCCGCGAACTGGCGTACCTTATCCGCCAGGCCGGGATAGACTTTGCCAGACTGCCTGAAGGCCAGCGCGACAGCCTCATGGGCGAGTCCACAGGCGGGGCGACCATTTTTGGCGTTTCCGGCGGTGTTATGGAAGCGGCGCTGCGCTACGCGTATGAAGCGGTGACCGGCCAGCGTCCCGATTCGTGGGACTTTAAAGAGGTGCGCGGTCTCAAGGGCGTAAAGGAGTATGCCGTTACCATCAACGGTACGGAACTGCGCCTTGCCGTGGTGCATGGGGCCAAGCATTTTGCCGCCGTGTGCGATCAGGTACGCGCCGGAAACTCGCCTTATCATTTCATCGAATTCATGGCCTGCCCAGGAGGTTGCGTCTGCGGCGGCGGCCAGCCCATCATGCCAAACCTGCTTGAGTACGCTGAACGCAAGGCCACAAGCCTGTTCGCGGGCCTCAGAAAACGGCTCGCCAACGTTTCAACCAACGCATAGGAGGCGGTATGTCGATCATCAGCACAACGAGACGGGGATTTCTGAAAGGCGCATGTATCCTGTCCGGCGGTCTGCTGCTTGGCGTGCGCATGGTGAACAAGGCCCATGCCGCGGTCAAGGACATCAAGGATTATATGGCAGACCGCACCAAGGCCGTCTACGGCGCGGATGCGGCCTTTCCCAAAAGGGCCTCGCAGGATAACGCGCAGGTCAAGGCCCTGTATGACAACTGGCTGGGCAAGCCCCTGGGACACAAGTCTGAAGAGCTGCTGCATACCAGCTGGTTTGACAAGTCCAAGGGGCTTAAAGCACTGGTGGACGCCGGGCTGTATCCCAATCCCCGACATGCGGAATTTGCGCAGAGCGCCTATCCTTACGAATAATGCTTTGTAGCCGGGGCCGCATGATTGGCCCCACGGGGGACCTGCACCCGGGTCCCCCGCCCGAACAGGCCGGCACGGTTTACCCCGCTGTGCCGGCCGCCACGTTCCGGCGGAAACACCTGTATGGGAGTTTGTCATGAAAGATGCGCCCAAGGGGCTTCGTCTGCATATCGCCGTTCTCGGTCGCTGCAATGTGGGCAAGTCTTCGCTGCTCAACGCATTGTGTGGGCAGGACGTTGCCATTGTGTCCGCCACTCCGGGCACGACAGCCGACCCGGTGGAAAAAACGCTTGAAATGGCGCCGCTGGGGCCGGTTGTTTTTCTTGATACCGCCGGTACTGACGATACGGGCGAGCTTGGAGGATTGCGCGCCGGGCGGAGCCTTGCGGCCATGACCAGAGCTGACCTGGCTTTGCTGGTAACGGATTCTCCGTCCTGGGGGCCGTATGAACGTGACCTTGCCGCTCGCCTGAAAGAGCAGGAAATACCCTTTGTGGCCGTGCGCAACAAGGCGGACCAGCCGGGGAGCATGGCGCGCCCACAAGGCCTGTCCGATGAAGTGCCTTTTGTCTGCGTTTCGGCGTACAGCGGCCAGGGACTGGATGCTGTACGCGCGGCCCTGATGGCGGCAGCCCCTGAGGGTGCTCTGCGGCAGCCGCCGCTGGCAAGCGATCTGCTGCCTGACAAGGGGGTGCTTGTCCTCGTGACGCCCATTGACTCCGGCGCCCCCCGCGGCAGGCTGATTCTGCCGCAGGTTCAGACCATTCGTGACAGCCTGGACGGGCGAAAGATATGCCTTGTTGTCACAGAGGCGGAATTGCCCGCAGCGCTGCGCTGTCTGAAAAAAGCGCCCGATCTGGTCGTGTGTGATTCGCAGGTGGTGCATGCGGTCGATCGTCATACACCGGAGTATATTCCCATGACGACCTTCTCCATTCTCATGGCCCGGTTCAAAGGTGATCTGACCTGTCTGGTCCAAGGTGCGGCCACGCTGAGAAAACTCAGGTCCGGTGACAGTGTGCTGATTCAGGAGGCGTGCTCCCATCATGCACAGAAGGATGATATCGGCAGGGTCAAACTGCCGCGCCTGCTGCAAAAAATGGCGGGTGGCGGCTTGCGTATTTCCATTGCCGCAGGCAAGGAGTTTTCCGGGTACAGCGGGGATTGCAAGGCCGTCGTGCATTGCGGCGGCTGCGTTATTACGCGCGGGCAGATGATGGCGCGCCTGCACGCTGCAACCCGGGCGGGGCTGCCCATCACCAATTACGGAGTGGCTATTTCTCTCGCCCAAGGGGTGCTGCCGCGTGTACTTGCGCCTTTTCCCGAGGCGCTGCGGGCGTATGAAGACGCGTGCTGCCTGTGACCGGTATGCGTGCGGTTACTAGGTGTCGGACGCATGCGTGTCCCGAAACGTCAAGGCCCCGGCATATACGCCCGGGGCCTTGACGGTGAAAGATCGGGAATACAGGGTGATTACTGGTCTACCCTGATATCCAGAGACAGCCTGTCCTTTGAAAGGATGTAGCGTGTGTGCGCAGGCTTGCCGGAAAGGTCAATAACCACTCTTGTCTTGTCCGTAAATTTCCCCAGGCGCACATTGGTGACCAGAGGATTTTTTGGAACCCCGGGAGCTTTGATCTGCCACTTGCCTTCAAGGTCGATGACGAGCCTTTCCGGATTGTTAAGCGTCATGCTCTTATAGTCGATGGGCGCGGTGCCTACCAGGCGGACAGTGGCTCCTTTGTCGCGGGAAAAAACTACAAAGCGGGTGATCTCAAGCTTTTTGGGGGCGGGTTTTTCCGCCGTGGTGCGCTCCTGTGTTTTTTTCTCGGCGGGCTGCGTTTTTTCTGTGGCCGCCAGAGGCGTCTGCGCGGGCGCGGTGCTCTTTGTTACGGTTCCGGCCTGCCGGGCGGCGGGTGTTTCGCCTGCGGTGCTGGAAGGCACGGAGGTGTGCTTTACCGGCTCGGGCAGGGGCGCACGCACTGGGGCGCTGGGCATTTCTGCATCCGGGCGGGACGCGCGGTCGGGCGGTGTGAGGCTGTGGCTGGATTCCACAGGCAGGGGCGGCAGGTAGGGGGCTGCTGTGCCGTCGGAAGCCAGCGGCCGACTGTCACTGCCGGGCAGCAGAGTGCCGGGGGCTGCGTCCTGCGCTTCGGGGAGTCCCGCAGCGGCATCAGCAGCCTGCGAGCTTATGGTTGTCTGCGTGATGGGGGTCTGCTCCGGTTTACGCAGCTTTTCGTTAAGCATAATAAGGGCCATGCCCAGTACACAGACAGCCAGAAGAAGACTTAATATTACTTTGTTCATGCCAAAAGGCTCCTGCCAAAACAAGTGTTGACCAACTGCCGTTTTACCGGCCGGGCGAAGCGCTTCGCCCCCGGTTTTGCAGCTTTTCTTTGCGAATATATACAAGCATCCGAAAATACAGACCCTTATCGCTATTCATACCCATGGCCGTGCGAATATGGGCGGCCGCATCATCGTATTGCCCAAGCATACAGAGAATGCGGGCCAGATTAAAGTGGGCATGGTCATCATCCGGAGCCAGTTGCACAACCTTGCGGCTGAACAGAAGGGCCAGATCCGGATGGGCACTTTGCCGCAGCCTCACGCCGAAGTCTCTGAACATGTGCTTGTGAGCTGTGCAGATATCTTCTGTTGTTTCGGCAAGCTGTTCAAGCGCTTTTAAAGCCCCCTGGCGCTCGCGCGGGCGCTTCAGACGGAGCAGCGCCTGACGGAAGGTTTCGCGCAGCTTCGATTCTGTCATCTTGGCTTTGCGTGCGGCTTCGGGGTCGTAAACTCGGCTTACTGTCGCCGCGCCTGCACTCCGCAGCGTCGGAGGGGAGAGTGAGGAATCTTCTGAAACGGAAAGATTGCTGCCCGTTGCCCTGGACCGCGCTTTTTCAGCCTCGGAGCGCGCAAGCGCATCCAGGGCAGCCTCGGGAAAGGCTGTGCTTTTCTGTTTCTGTAAAAGAGGGATCTGTTTTTCGGCAGTTCCGGGGCGTGGTGCTTCCGGCGATACCGCAGACCGTTGCGTAGCAGCGGCCTGCGCTGCAGGCGCGGCGGGGAAGGTTGCGGAAGATTTCTGGCTTGCAGTGGAAAATTTTTGTGGCGCAGCAACAGGCGAAGAGTCTGGCGGGACGGATTCCCGCCCGGCGGCCGGGTCAGCCTCGTGTCCGCCTGCAGATCTGTTCCGGGGGCCAGCCTGTTCCTTTGGGCCGCCTTGTGTTTCATCCTGCTCGGGGGCCTGGGGTTGTGCCGTGCTCCGGGGCTGTTCCTCCTGCCTGGTCTCCTGAGCGGTTTTTGTTTTTTGTCCTGTAGTTACAGTTTGTTGTGTATTGCCCGCCGCGTTTTTGCTTTCAAGTTGCGTGAGGTCAGGCGTAGTGACAGGCATCGCCAGGATTTCCGGCTCTGCCTTGAAGTTTTTTTTGAAGGATCTGGCGCTGATTCTTTCGGGATCAGCCAACGGCTGGAAGGCGTTGTTGAGTTCTTGTACCGCAAATGCCCCGTCCGGCAGCTCCCAGACAAAGTAGTGGGTTTTGCGGCGGCTTTCCGTCCAGTCGGTGGAAAAGGAGTACACGCCTGAGAATTTTGAGCGACGCATGCCCGAAATGTACATTATTTACGCCGAATGGCAAGAATGGCTTACGGCCTTTACGTGGCAGGGCCTTTGAGCTAGTATGCCGCCATGCACGAAATGGCCATCGCACAGAGCTTGCTGAAAATGGCGGAAGAGGAAATTACCCGTCAGGGCTGTACCCGTCTTGAGGTGGTGAACGTCAAATATGGCGCTCTCGCCGGACTGGTGCCGGAATCTCTTCAATTCTGCTTTGAAACCATGATTCAGGGTACGCCCCACGAGGGTGCGCGCCTTGAAATGGAAGAATTGCCGTTGCAACTGCACTGCCCTTTTTGCGGCGCAGACTTTGGCGGTGAAGGGCAGGATGCTCTTGTACAACCCTGCCCCGGCTGCGGTGAGCAGTTCGGCCATGTGGTCAAGCAGGGCAGGGAGCTGTACCTGAACCGCCTTGAGGCCAGCTGACCGGAACCGGATCGGGCATCAGCCCCGGGCAGTACAGGGCGCTGCACAAATGCGGCGGCTTTCTTGTCGATGGCACTTTTTTAACGATCTATATCATTCATCATCGCCTTCTCAACGTACCGATACTTCACATAAAAGACCCCATTGCCGGGGCCTGCAAGGAGACTGGCATGCAAATTCCCGTGGTTCGCAATGTGCTGGAAGCCAATGAAAAAATGGCGGCTCATGTGCGCAAGCGGCTGTCTGACAGCGGGATTCTGACCCTGAATCTCATCAGTTCGCCCGGCGCGGGCAAGACCACGCTGCTGGAGCGCACGCTTACCGATCTGGCGGGAGAGTTTCGCATGGCCGTGGTGGAAGGCGACCTGCAGACAGACAATGATGCGCGCCGCGTGGCCGCTACCGGGGCACAGGCCGTGCAGATCAATACCGATGGCGGCTGCCACCTTGACAGCAATATGATTCTGACAGCGCTGGATAGTCTTGATCTTGAAGGCGTGGATATTCTTTTTATCGAAAATGTGGGCAATCTTGTCTGCCCTGTGGAATTTGACTGTGGTGAAGATGCCAAGGTTGCCCTGCTGAGCGTTGCCGAAGGCGACGACAAGCCCGAGAAGTACCCGCTTCTTTTCAATCTGGCCCAGGCGCTCGTGCTGAACAAGGTAGACCTGCTGCCCTATGTGGACTTTGATATGGGGCGGGCCTGTAATTTTGCCACCAAGCTCAACAAGGAGCTGGATATTTTTGAAGTTTCCTGCCGCCATGGGCAGGGTCTTCAGGAGTGGTACGACTGGTTGCGCGCCATGCGGGCTGCCAAAAAAGAAGGCCGTCCGCTTTAAAGGCCTCTGTACAGCGTTGACAGAACTTGCATGCCCGTCCCGGGAAAGTGCCGCACGGCTCTGTGCTGCATTTTTCCGGGACGGTTTTTTGCGGCACACAGAAAACATTTACAACTCAGCTGCGCCAGTCAACGGCCATGATTTTGTGGTTAAAAAGTATGGCGCTGGATGCTGTTATCATGCCTGGGCATCGTGTTTACCCGGCAAAGGCGGCAAGGCTGCCACGGGGATTGTGACAGACATAGCGCCCGGATACTAAAAATCCCGGCAAGAACCGGGATTTTTATGGCCCGCAAAAAGCGGGGCAGAAACAGGCGCGTCAGGTCAAGGACATGCTCAACGGCCGCCTTCGCCAGCCTGATAGGCGGCCACATCCACAACAAGATTTTTTGATGTGGGGCGCAGGGTCAGGGTAAAAAGCTGTACGTCCTGCCTGGGGGTGTCGGCATCGGCCAGGTTCGGCAGCATGGCTGCCGGAGCAAGCATGATGGTGGCCTCGCCCTGACCTGCCGCCAGAAAATAGTCCAGCACCTGCCGGAGCATTTGCCGGTGCTGTGCGGCGTCTGTTCTGGGCAGTTCTACAAAGTCCATGTCAAGCCCCGGCAATTCGGCCTGCCAGGGGGCGTAGCCCTGTGCATAAAGCGTTTCAAGCAGCTTGTTCAGAGTGGCAGCGTCAAGCTTGCGGCGCAGTTCCATATGTTCAAGGCGGTCGGGATTGCCGGGCCGCGCCGTACTGGCCGTGCCGTTTTCCGCCTGACCGGGCAAAAGGCGCGCAGCCCAGACCATACCGGCAAAGCCAAGACTGGTGAGCACGGCGTCGTTGTCGTCATGAGGCGGGCTTTTGTCCAGCAGGGCGCACACATCCTTCATGCTCATGCCGGGGCGAAACTGGTCAAGCATGCAAACTGGGCCACTGTTTTCATCGGGTAAAAGGCTCTGCATCCGGGCGCTGAACTGACGGCTCCCGCCTTTGGACGTCGTCAGGGTCATCTGGTCGGGCCGGGGGCCGAAGGCGAGGCTGGCGGCCTGTCCCACGGGTACGGCGCTGAAGGTCCAGAGGGCCAGCCCCGTATCCAGCCGCAGATCTGCCGTTCCACCGGGATTTTCAATTTCATCGCTTCCGCCGGGAGCCATGTCCAGTCGGGCAAATTGCGTAACGCCTTTGCGCTGCAGGCTGATGTTGAGAAGATCTTCTTCTGTTTTATTAGCAATGGCAAGAAGTTGAGGCCCTGCTGCCAGGCTGTGCCCCGCCCACAAAAGAAAAATAAAGCAGATGAAAAAACAGGGCAGGCTTCGCTGCGGATAATTACTGAAGGTCATGCATACACTCCCAATGTCTGTACCCGGCGTCTTAGAGACAGGCGCATTATAGCAGAGCGCGGGGGCGGCCCGCAAGTCGCCTTTCAGAGGGCATGCAAAACGTATTTTGGGGTATCCGCGGGAAGACTGCAGGCGGATTGTTGCCCGTGTGCGATATGAAGCGCGTCAGCCGGCAGCTTCGGTTCAACGGCTATTGCGGACGCCCTTTACGCACAGGGGCGCGCCTGCTATGTTGCGGCATGTGCGCTTCTGCCCGGCTTCTGCCTGAAAAGTTCGCGCGCAACTCTTAATCCAGAAAGGAAAAAACATGCCTTCAGTGTTTCGTAGCAAGTCACCGTCAGGCCAGGAAGAACCTTCAAAATGCCTGTGTCTGCGGCCATCTTCTTTGCTGGCGGCGTGTTTTCTTGTGGTGGCGGCCATCGCGCTTGCCTATGTGGGAGGCGTCATGAGCGGGCGGGCCTACTGGCGAAGCCACGGGACACAGCAGACGGCCATGAACAGAACGCAGGGCGGGCCTGCTGAAAGCGAACCGCAGGCGGAAGACGTGCCGCAACAACACATCCTGGCTCCTGAAGAACTGAAGTTTGCGAGAGTGCTGCGGGGCGAAAGCCTGCCTCCGGGTATGGCCGAAGGCCTTAAGCCCGGCGAAGTGGCGGCGGCTCCGGCGCATGGGCAGCAGGCCGGCCCAAAAACCGTTCAGAATGTCGTGCCTGCGACCCCGCCACCCACAGGGCAGGCTGTACAGGCGGCACAGGCCGACCAGCCCGTGGTGCTGAACAGTCTGCAACCTATAAGTAACACATTCGATTATGTATTTCAGGTTGGAGCGTTCAAGGATGAAGAAAGTGTGGATAGTCTGCGTCAACGCCTTGAGGGCCGCGGCCTGAGAACGCGCATGCAAAGGTCGGGCAAGCTGCTTGTTGTTTTTGTGATGCTGCGGGGGAACGATGCCAGAGCTGAAGAAGTAGTGCAAACCTGCGAAAGCTTGAGCCTCGGTAAACCCATCCTGCGCAGTAAAACTGCTGTAACACACTGATATTAAGATGAAACAGAGAGCATAAAGAAGGAGATTTTCGGTTGTTCATAAATGGTAATAATTACTATTTACATATGGGCCTATCCATGTCATCTTCCTGCAAGAGGCGGTCACTGAGTCCGGGGCCGCAATTTTCCTGGACTGCACAGACAAACCAAGGAGACGACCACTATGTCGAACGACCAGAACAAACTTACCAATAATGCCGGTGCGCCAGTGGCTGACAACAACAGGGTGCTTACTGCAGGGCCGCGTGGCCCCATGTTGTTGCAGGACGTATGGTTTCTTGAAAAGCTGGCCCATTTCGACCGTGAAGTTATCCCGGAACGGCGCATGCACGCCAAAGGGTCGGGCGCTTACGGCACTTTTACTGTCACGCACGATATCACCCGTTTTACTAAAGCTTCCCTCTTTTCTCAGATAGGCAAAAAAACAGATCTTTTTGTGCGCTTTTCCACAGTGGCGGGTGAACGCGGCGCGGCCGATGCCGAGCGTGACATCCGCGGATTTGCTATCAAGTTCTATACAGATGAAGGCAATTTTGACCTTGTGGGTAATAACACTCCCGTTTTTTTCCTGCGGGATCCTTTAAAATTTCCCGACCTCAACCATGTGGTCAAACGCAATCCGCGCACCAACATGCACAGCGCCCAGGACAACTGGGATTTCTGGTCTCTCTTGCCCGAAGCCCTGCATCAGGTCACCGTGGTCATGAGCGATCGCGGTATTCCGGCCTCGTATCGCCACATGCACGGCTTCGGCAGCCATACTTTCAGTTTTATCAATGCGAACAATGAGCGCTTCTGGGTCAAGTTTCACTTTAAAACCCAGCAGGGAATCAAAAATCTTACCGATGCCGAGGCCCAGGATCTTGTGGGCCGCGACCGCGACAGTCATCAGCGCGATCTGTTTGAGCATATTGAAAAAGGCGACTTTCCTCGCTGGAAGCTTTTTGTGCAGGTCATGCCCGAAACTGACGCTGAAAAACTGCCTTACCATCCCTTTGACCTCACCAAGGTCTGGTACCATAAAGACGTACCCATGTACGAAGTGGGTGTGCTGGAACTGAACCGCAATCCTGAAAACTATTTTGCAGAGGTGGAGCAGGCTGCGTTCAACCCCGCCAATATCGTGCCCGGTATCGGTTTTTCGCCGGACAAGATGCTTCAGGGCCGCCTGTTCTCCTACGGCGATGCACAGCGCTACCGCCTGGGCGTGAATCACCACCTTATCCCCGTGAATACGGCGCGCTGCCCCTTCCACAGCTATCATCGCGATGGTCAGATGCGCGTGGACGGCAACTATGGCGGCCATACCAACTATGAGCCCAACAGTTACGGCGCCTGGCAGGAACAGCCTGAAACTGCGGAACCGCCCCTGAAAATCAATGGCGACGCCGACCACTGGTCCTACCCTTGCGATGACGCGGACTACTTCGAGCAGCCGGGCAAACTGTTCCGCCTGATGACGCCGGAACAGCAGGAGGCGCTGTTTGGCAATACGGCCCGCAACCTTGGTGATGCCCCCAGGGAAATAAAGCTGCGGCACATCCGCAACTGCGCCAAGGCCGATGCGGCCTACGGCGCGGGAGTGGCCAGGGCCTGCGGCATTGACCCCGCAGAAATATAGAGTCCCGGGCTGTCAGGTCTTACTGATCTGCAGCCCGGCAGTCTGACCCTGGCTTTCTTCTGACACTTCCCGTCCGGCAGCCTTCCTGTCGGCATGTGCCCCATAGGCCCCCCCCGGAATTTCCGGGGGGTTCCTTTTTTACAGGTCGCAAGGCAGGACACGGCAGCCCTGCAGCATTGTTTGCTGTGCGCTTGGAGCAGGAGCACTGTTTTTCAGAATGCTGACACAGTGTTGTGCTGGTTATTTTTCGCTTATTATCCATTAAAATAGAAATATACTATAGTTTTATCATTTTTTAGGTCTGGCTGTTGCTGAACAGGTACCGGGTAGTCCGGCTGTGGATGGTCGCGTGCGCCATGCCTGCGACATGTATCATGTCCGGTGGCGGCAGCCTTGTGGACAAGGGATACAGCTCTGGCTATGCTTTATGCGCAGCCGCCATCAAACTGTTGCGGCGCAAACGTAACGTCCGACAGACGGCAAACTTTGTGCCGCCTCTTGTCCGCAGTCCACTGGCGGGTGGTTCAGGTCAGGCGCTTGATGCATCAGGGGGACCCATGCAAATCTCTCGTAAGGTTGCGGGTGCGGCTGCCGTGGCGGCCGTATTGCTGGCAACTTTTTTTATCTTGTTCTGGCTGAGCGGGCGAAATAGCGCCGCACTCACACTCTACGGCAATGTAGATATCCGCCAGGTCGACCTGTCTTTCCGGGTCGGCGGGCGCATTGCAGACGTGCTGGTGGATGAGGGAGCCTCTGTGGTTCGCGGGCAGGCCCTTGCGTGTCTGGATGCCGATATGCTTACGCAGCAACGGGACGAGGCCGCCGCATATCTGGAGGGCCAACGGGCCGCTCTTATGCGTCTTGAGCGTGGTTACCGTGTGGAAGAAATCGCTCAGGCCCGGGCGTCGGTGAGTGCGGCCACGGCCCTGGCGGAAAATGCGGCCATCAACCTGCGCCGCGTTGTCGCCATGCGTTCTTCCAACGCCATTTCACAAAAAGAGCTGGACAATGCCCGGGCGCAGTCCCGCGAGGCATCCGCAAAGCTGCGTTCTGCCCAGGACCAGCTTGATATGCTCCTCTCCGGCTACCGGGAAGAAGATGTGCTTGCGCAGCGCGCTTCTGTTGATGCGGCGGCTGCAGCGCTCAAGCGGGCAGAAATACAGTTGAACGATGCCGTACTGACCGCCCCGCAGAAGGGTGTGGTGCTCACCCGCGCCCGTGAGGCCGGGGCCATTGTCCAGTCCGGGCAGACGGTTTACACCCTTACTCTTACGGATCCGGTCTGGCTGCGGGCCTATGTGGATGAACCGGAGCTTGGCCGCATCAAGCCTGGCATGCCTGTGCGCGTTCTTGTGGACGCGGCCCCGGGAAAGAGTTTTCCGGGAACCGTTGGCTTTATCTCGCCAACAGCGGAATTTACCCCGAAAACAGTTGAAACCAGGCAGGTGCGCACAGCTCTGGTCTACCGCTTGCGGGTGCAGGTTGAGGACCCGGAAAATGTCATGCGCCAGGGCATGCCTGTAACCATTCTTGTGGACGGTGCTGACGCGCCATGAGCGCAACAGGCGCTAATTCCGGCGGAACAGCCGTGCAACTGAACGGGCTGGGCATGACCTTCGGCAAGGGGCGCAGGGCTGTTACGGCGCTGGACGGCATTTCCACCACGGTTCCTGCCGGATGTATCACAGGGCTTGTGGGACCGGATGCTGCCGGAAAGACCACGCTTATGCGCATTCTTGCGGGGCTGATGCCCCCTTCTCGAGGAGAAGTGCTGATTTTCGGCCGGTCGCCGCAAGAGCTTGTCAGCGAGAGCGCCAACAGTATCGGGTATATGCCACAGCGCTTTGGACTGTATGAAGATATCAGTGTGATGGGCAATCTGCGTTTGCATGCCAGCTTGCGCGGGCTTGAAGGCAAGGCCCGTGAGGAGCTTTTTGATAGGCTTTTGCATTTTACCTCACTTGCGCCTTTTACGGAAAGGCTGGCGGGGCGTCTTTCCGGCGGCATGAAACAAAAGCTCGGCATTGCCTGCGCCCTGCTGGGGTCGCCCCGCCTGCTGCTTCTGGATGAGCCGGGAGTGGGGGTAGACCCGCAGTCCCGGCGTGAATTGTGGCGCATGGTACAGGAATTGAGCCGTGACGGCATGAGCGTCATATGGGCAACGGCGTATCTGGATGAGGCCGAACGGTGCGCGCGGGTTGTGGTGCTGGACAAGGGGCGGGTTCTTTATTCCGGTACACCGGATGTATTTACCGGCAGGGCCGCCGGACGTGTTTTTCTGCTCAAGGCTCCTGCCGGAACACACAAGCGTGAACTGGCCCGCTGGACCATGCGGCCAGGTATTGAAGACGCCCTTGTGCAGGGCAGCCGCATTCGCCTGGTGCTGGCGGCCGATGCCCCGGAAGATCTGCGAAGCGGCATTCTTGCGCAGGGTGGTGAAGCCGTGCCGCCACGTCTGGAGGACGCGTATATGAGTGCTGTGGGCGGTATCAGTCAGGCCCCTTCGCCGTATGCCGGGCTGTATGCGCAGCGCCATCTTGCGGGTGAGGTAAGCGGCCGCAGTGCAGAAAACGACGGCTGTGAAAAGGGCACACAAGCCCGGGCTACAGGCACGCCGGAGGCGGACGACACGTTAGCGTCCGCAAAAGAGCGCGGCATGCCGAGCATTGAGGCCGATCACCTCACCAAAAAATTTGGTGATTTTACCGCTGCCGACAACATCAGTTTCAGTGTGCTGCCCGGTGAGATATTCGGCCTGCTCGGTCCCAATGGTGCGGGTAAATCAACAACATTCCGCATGCTTTGCGGCCTTTCGCGCCCCACTTCCGGTCAATGTTCCGTTGCCGGTATGGATCTGCTCACTGCGGGCAGTGAAGCCCGCGCGCGGCTGGGCTACATGGCGCAAAAGTTTTCACTGTATCCGGACATTCCGGTTGTGGAAAATATCAAGATTTTTGCCGAACTGTACGGCTTGAGCCGCCAGCGGCGCGATAAGCTTTTGCCCGTGCTGTCCGGTGCGCTGGAGTTGCAGGATTTTTTGCACAGCCGCACGGGCGACCTGCCTCTGGGCCAAAAGCAGCGCCTGGCCCTGTTATGTGCCACACTGCATGAACCCCCCGTACTGTTTCTGGACGAGCCGACATCCGGTGTGGACGCGCGTACCCGACGCGATTTCTGGAAGCATATTTCAGCCATGACTGCCGCCGGGGCCGCTGTACTTGTGACGACGCACTTTATGGAGGAGGCCGAATACTGTGACCGCATAGCCCTTATTTACCGGGGAGCCATGATACGCATGGGTACGCCTGACGAACTCAAGGCGGCCTGTACGTCTGTGGAAGATCCTACCCTGGAGGAAGCCTTTATTGATAGTATTGAGGAATACGACAGGCATAATCCCCAATAATATTGTATGTATGGTACAAAAGCAACGTGATAATGCATACGGGGCCTGCCCGCACGCTACACGCCTGTGACATAGTATGAAAACAAAACTCTGGCTTCAGCAACTGCTGGCTCTTATCCGTAAGGAATTTCAGCAGATCGTGCGCGATCCTTCCTCCTATCTGGTGGCCGGGGTATTGCCGCTGATTTTTCTGCTGCTCTTTGGCTACGGCATCACCCTGGATGCGGGGGTGCTGCGCCTTGCAGTGCTTAATGAGAGCGGTGGCAGGCATTCGCTGGACCTGGCGGCGAATTTTGCCCATTCGCCGTGGTTTTCAACCGTTGAAGCCGGCAGCATGGATGAGGCGGCCCGCTTTATGCGGGATTCAAAGGTACAGGGCGTGCTGGTTTTCCGGCAGGATTTCGATGCGGCACTGGCTCGCGGGGCAGCAGGAGAAATTCAGGTACTGGTCGATGGGGCCGAACCCAATACTGCCCAGTATATCCAGAGCTACAGCCAGGGGCTGATAAGCAGGTGGCAGGCCACGGCCTTGCCGGGCGGGGCGGCGCTGGAGGCCCCCATAAACCTGCAACCGCGCTACTGGTACAATCCGGCAGCCAAAAGTGTGCAGTTTCTTGTGCCGGGGGCCATTACCGTCATCATGACGCTTATCGGCACGCTTCTGACTTCACTGGTTTTTGCCCGTGAGTGGGAGCGCGGGACCATGGAGGCCATGTTTGCCACACCGGTAAGCCGCATGCAGCTTCTGCTCGGCAAGCTTATTCCCTATTTCTGCATGGGCATGTTCAGCATGGCTCTCTGCGCCGGGGCTGCGGTACTGCTTTTTTCCGTGCCGTTTCGCGGCTCGTGGTGGGTTTTGCTGGTTATTTCTTCTGTTTTTATGCTCAGTGCTCTTGGGCAGGGCCTGCTTATTTCCGTCACCCTGCGCGGGCAGCTTGTGGCCGCCGAGGCCGGGCTGTTTTCAGGCTTTCTGCCGGCCCTGCTGCTGTCGGGATTTGTTTTTGACATCAACAGCATGCCCCCTGTCCTTCAGGCCCTCACCCGGCTGTTGCCCGCCAGCTACTTCAACACCTGTTTGCGGACGATTTTTCTGACAGGCGATGTGTGGGGAATCTTCGGCCCGAGCCTGGCCTTTATGGGGCTGCTGGCTGCGGTGCTGCTGGGCCTGGTTTACAAGAATCTTGTAAAAAGGCTGGATGTATAACATGGCGCGGCGCTTCACAGGCTTTCATGCAGCCAGGAAAATGGCGGCAGGGGGCATGACCCGGCTGAGCTCTTTTTTCCCGCGTCTTGACTGGCGGCGTATGGCGACCATCGTGCGCAAGGAATTGCTGGTGCTTTTGTGCAACCGCATTTCGCGCATTCTTATTATCGTGCCGCCGCTCATGCAAATCGTCATTTTTGGCTGGGCCGCCACAATGGAGGTGCGCAATGTGGATGTGGCCGTGCTCAATTATGACAGTGGCCGCTGGAGCCGAGACATCATCCATTCCATAGAAGGCTCGCCCACGTTTCGCCGTATTGCGCATATAGAAGGGCAGGGGCAGATCCGTCCCACACTGGAGCAGCAGAAAGCTCTTTTTGTACTGGTTTTTGACGAAGAGTTTTCGCGCCGCATCGATAAGGGCGAACCAGCGGAAGCACAGGTCATTCTGGACGGGCGGCGGTCCAATGCGGCGCAGATCGCGGCCTATTACCTGGAGCGCATGACAGCACAGGTGGCGGCGGCCACCCCCCGTGCGCAGGCGGCGCAAAATGTGGCGGCTGAAGTCCCGCAACTGGACATACGCATGCGCTGCTGGTTCAATCCCAATCTTGAGTTTCAGTGGTTTTTTCTGCCCAATCTTATAGGCATGTTGAGTTTCATGCTGGGGCTGGTCGTGACGGGGCTTTCCGTAGCGCGGGAGCGTGAGGTGGGGACTTTCGACCAGTTGCTGGTTTCTCCCGCCATACCTACGGAAATTGCTTTGGCAAAGCTGGTGCCGGGCTGTCTTGTGGGCATGGTACACGGAACCATATTCCTGCTTATTTCCGTACTGGGCTTCGGTGTGCCGTTCACAGGTTCCGTGTTGCTGCTCTATGCGGCAATGCTTGTATTTGCGGCAGCCTCGGGCGGGGTCGGGCTTATGGTGTCTTCTCTTTCGGCTACGCAACAGCAGGCGTTTCTTGGCGCATTTACTGTGGGTGTTCCCTGCATTCTTATTTCCGGAGCGGTCACTCCGGTCATGAATATGCCGGTTTTTTTGCAATACGCCAGCCAGCTGAATCCGTTGCGGCATTTTACAACCATCACACAGGGTGTTTTTCTGAAAGACATTACGGTGGCGGCCGCTGCGGTAAGTCTGGGCAAAATCACCTGTATCAGCATTGTTACCGTGGCCGTGGCGGTATGGATGTTCAGGCGCAAGGCATAGGGCTTTATGGGAGGCCTTTTGTCCACACGCTATCAACATCCAGCAAGGGCTTGCACCGGCCGTTTGGCAGTAGACTGCAATTGATGCAGCCTCAGCCGTAAACCCTTTTGAAAGGGACGGCTGAGGCTGCGTACTTTTGTGGCGGCGTACTTGGGCCGCTCCGGAATCTTGGGGATTGCCCTTAAGCCTGTGGGGGCCTGTCGGCAGTCTGGGGGTGCTCTCCTCCGGATTGCGGCTCTGCCAGCGGCCTGTTCTGGGCAGCGGGGACGCCGTGCGGGGCAATGCCGCCCTGGCTGCCGTCAGGCGCGGAGTGGGGCGCGCGCTGTACCCTGCCCACGATGGTGGCGATCACCACTATAGAGTAGACATAGGCGATAAAACCAACGAGCACCGCGGCGTTTTTGGCGATCCAGGTATTGGGGGTAATGTCGCCGTAGCCGATGGTCAATATGGTAACGTAGCTGAAGTAAAAAAGATTGTTGATGGCGTTTTCGCCATCGCCCAGACCGTTGAAAGAACCTGGATGGGCAAATTCAATGGCAAGAAAAAGGTAAAATCCGCAGTAACCGATGAGCATGAGGCCGCAGACGGCTGCATATACAATGCGGGTTGTGACCATGTGTGCCCTGTATATCTGTCTGAAAACCTCAAGCATGATGCTGCCGAAAAAACAGATATAGAGCAGCAGCATTTCAGTTAGAAAGTTGCTGACAAAAAAGATGTTCAGCGCCCTGCAGATGAGCAACAGTATGCCAAAAAGCACCACAAGCCATATGACACGCCGCTTGAACTCAAAAAGCACCAGTCCTGCCAGCAACTGGAACGGCAGGTAGATGGATTGGGCCACTCCGCCATAGATATTGTTGGGAAAGAAAATATTGCACACAAAAACGCAGAGCAGCGAAGCCATCAGCAGTTCAAAACGGTGAACATAAAGCCTGGAGCGTAGAGAATTCAGTTTTTGCAGCATGGTACCCCTCACTGGAGGCAGATACTACAAATATTGCTCGAGGCGGGCAAGGGGCTGAAGGGCTTTATGTGGACATGCCGGCGCATGAACCGTAGAGTAGTGCCAGTTGTCAGGCTTTACGGAAAATAATGGAGAATGTCATGTCCCGTTTTTACCGCCCTGCAGTCACTGGAGCACTGTTTTTTTTGCTGGCCCTGCTGCTTTTGCCGCCTTTGACGGGCAAAGCCCAGGCCGTTCCCGTGACTACCAGATATTACAGTGTTGACCTGCCCGCAGACTGGGTAGTGGTTAACGGCCCCGCCAAAGTGAAGGACGCTGTCCAGGTGCTGCTGGGGCAGAAGGACCATAAAGCTTCGGCCCTGATCATTGTGGGACCTGCCAAAGCTGGCGAAGCCGAGGCGGCTGCCGGGGCCAATGCGCAAAGGTTGGGCGGCGGCAAGCCTGTGTTGCGTCAGGGCCAATGGGAGTTCACTTTTGAGCAGCAGGGGCTGAAGGGCTACAGTATTGTACGCGAAGACGCCTCTTCCGGAGTGCTTCTTATGCTTGTGGTCAGTGGTGATCTTGCCATGGCCGACTTCGTGTACAAGATGCGGGGGCCGTACAAGACGCTTATGCCGTTGAAGCCACGGCTGCCGTAAGGCATGTACAAATGTAAAAGCCCGGGAATACCTTGTGTATCCCGGGCTTTTTTTGTTCGGACACTGTAAAGCTGTTTTGCTCTGGGTGTTCTGCCGGATACTTTAGAGCAATTAATGATTCAAATGATTGCTTAACGGTCGGCAAAACCGCCCAGCAATCATTTGGAGACAAATCCTTGTAGAGCAGTTCAACAGTTCAATAATTCAATGCTGAAAAAGTTGGAATGCCCTGTGTGGATTTTTAGAAAATCCACACCGCGAAATGGCTGCAAGGCGAACTTGCTTCGACCGCTGCAATAAAGGAAGTTACGGACGGCGACAGCAGTGATGATTCACCGTTAAGCAGCCCTTTCAGGCGGTAAATGATCTAACGGATGAAGTTTGTGGGTTCCCAGGCTTCGGGTGTGGGCGGGTGGATTCCGGCGGCCTTGCCTGCGGCAATACACTTTATGAGCCATGCCATGTTGTTGCCGAGGGTGCGCATTATTTGCAGGCCCTCTTTATCCTGCACGACTTCTTCCGCATTGTTGCCGTGCACGGAATTCCAGTACTGGGAGGATACGAGCGGCATGCGGGCAATGGTAAAGTATTTGTTCAGCCTGTCAAAAGAGGCACTGGCCCCGCCCCTGCGGCAGCTTACGACGGCGGCGGCAGGCTTGAAGGCATACGGGGCGGACTTCATATAAAATACGCGATCCAGCAGCGCGCACAGGGTGGCATTGGGACCGGCATAGTACACGGGTGAACCTACCACGACGCCATCGGCGGCGCGCAGCAGGTCAATGGTTTCGTTGACCGGATCGTCCTTGAAGACGCAGTAACCGGTTTCTTTGCATTTTCCACAGGCTATACAGCCGCGTATGGCCTTGGAGCCAATCTGGATGATCCGGCTTTCAATGCCGTTCTGTTCCAGTTGCGCCGCCACGGTGGACAGTGCCGTGAAGGTACAGCCTTTGGGGTGGGGGCTGCCGTTGATGAGCAATACGTTCATAAGAACTCCTTTCTTGCGCTCAGGCATACGCATGCTGCCCGGGCGGCAGGTTTTCCAGAAATGTTACAAGGTCCGAAATATCATGGCTTCTGCACGCAAGGTAACAGCCGGTGTACTGCGCGTGGGTGAGGCTGGTGCGGTAGACAGGATAACGCCTGTGAGCCGTGGCAAAGGGCAGCCTCAAAACAGATCCCACGGCAGGGTGGATGGGCAGCCAGAAATCTTCAAGCGGGTGCACATAGGCACGGCGCACATCCGGTGGCAGGTTCCCCAGGCCAAGCAGACGCAGCAGGCTGTCTGCCACATGAAAGAGCAGGGTGCGTCCGGGATGGTTCACAGTAATGAAAAGCTGCTCATCACGCCAGCGCTCGCGTAGCAGCGATGCGCAGTTTATGGGACCTGCGGCCTGTTTTTTTTCTTCCCGCAGCAGGCTTTCTTCAGCTACGGCTGCCACATCTCCCATAAGAGCAGGGCCTGCCCGCAGGTAGACATTGAGCGCGTCCTGCGGACTCAGGCCTTTTGCCAGCAAGGTTTCAAGCAGGCTGTCGCCGAAATTGATGGACGGGGCGTTGCTCCAGAAGGGCCAATATCCCTTGAAAAACAGATTGGGAATTTCAATTGACTGGCAAGACCGGGGCAGGCGGGGCAATATTTGTTCGGTGGAGATATGGCCCCATTTGGGGGCCAGGGCCTGATACAGAAAAAGGGAGCATTTTTCCAGATCGCGCCCGTCAATATGCTCCCGTGTGTAGTTGACATAGTGTCGGACAACAAAGCGCCGCGCAAAGGCCGGAGAATTCTCCAGCAGAACCCGCAGCGCCTCGCCCTGGCAGTTGGCATGCAAAAGACAGAGGGCCTGTGCCATAGCTGTATTTTATGCTGCCGGGTTAGCGCGTTTCCAGGTAGGTGGCGCTTTGCGCGCCTTTTTCCGACACGGTAACGCTGTGCAAACGCACCAGCCGGGCCTGCGGATCTTCGTGTTCCGCCAGCAGCGCTTCCATGCCCTGCCAGATATGACGCGCAAGATTTTCTGACGAAGGGTTGATGCGGTCAAAAGGCGGGGTTTCATTGAGCAGGCGGTGATCCAGCGCATCTAGTACCGCTTTGAGGGCTTTTTTCAATATCTTGAAGTCCAGCAGCATTTCTGTCTGCGGGGCAAGACGGTTACCCTCAACTGTCAGTTCTACGGCAAAGTTGTGACCGTGCATGCGTTCACATTTGCCTTCGTAGTGCCGCAGGGCATGTCCGGCGGAAAAATCGTCGCGCACAGTAAGGCGCCAGAGTTTTTCAGACATCAGGATAATATCCAATAGACCACGAAGGCCGATAAAATGACGATGATAATCGCCAGCACGATGCGGGCGTTCTGGTTCCACTGAAAGTTGACGCTTTCTTCATCAAGATCCGGGTCGCCAGTGGAGGGTGGCGTGAAGATGCGTTGCAGCCAGGAAAAAAAAGACATGTAATACCAGTATGTTTGGGTGTTATATCTGTAAACTTGTTCTGCCGAGAATAGCAATTGCGTGGAATTTGTCAAAGCAAGCCTGCGGTGTGGCAAGATGTGTTGACGGTCCTGCGCCGTCTTGCCACACTGGCGGCATGAAGTGGCCCAGAATGACAATCCATACGGCGAACGGCCCGGTTTCGGCCGTAGCCCCGGTTTTGCTGGCGGTAAGCCGCGCCACGGATATACCGGCTTTTTATATGCCCTGGTTTATGGAGCGATTGCGGGCGGGCTACGCGCGTTGGGTCAATCCCTTTAACGGGCAGCCGCAATATGTGTCTTTCGCGCGGGCGCGACTGGCTGTTTTCTGGAGCAAAAACCCTGCGCCACTGCTCAAGTACCTGCCCCATATCAAGGCGCACGGTCTGACGGGCTATCTGCAGTATACACTTAATAATTACGAAGACGAAGGATGGGAACCCGGCTTGCCGCCACTGACCGAACGGGTGGAAACGTTTCGCCGCCTGGCGGGCAGGCTCGGGCCGGAGCGTATGGTCTGGCGCTTTGATCCGCTGCTGCTGGCCGCGGCACACGGACACGCCATGCCCGCCCCGGCTGTTTTGCTGGACAGAATCGCCGCCTTGGCAAAGGCGCTGGCCGGGTATACGACCAGGCTCGTTTTCAGTTTTGCCGACATCGCACCGTACCGCAAGGTGGAAGGCAATTTACGGCGCAGCAGCATTGCCTGGCGTGACTTTACACAGGAAGAAATGCGGCAGACAGGCCTGGCCATAGCGGATATTTGTGCAAGCTACGGCATGCGGGCCGCCACATGCGGCGAAAAGGCGGACCTTTCCGCCCAGGGGGTGGTACATAACCGCTGCACTGACCCGGAGCTTGTGCTGCAGATCGCTGGCCGGCATCCGGACGTTCTCGATCTACTGAAGCTCAACGGCAACGAACAACTGTTGCTGCCAGGTGCTCCAAGGGGAGCCGGGCGTTCTTACCCGCGTGACCCGGGCCAGCGGCCTGACTGCCGGTGCGTACCGTGTAAAGATATTGGGCAGTATAATACCTGTCCGCATGGTTGTATTTATTGCTACGCCAACACTTCGGCAGCCGTGGCGCGCAGAAATTTCCGGGCGCATGCGGTTGCCGGAGAATCCATCCTGCCGACCCTGTCGGGCAATGATCCATAATCAGAATCAGAAAAGCGGCTCCGCCCACGCAGAACCGCTTTTGAATCTTTCGCATCACATGGCGGGTGATCCGCCTGAACGATTGCAAACTGCCGGAGCAGTGCCGCACTACATGCCAAGGTATGCGGTACGCACCTCTTCGCTTTGCAGCAGATTGGCGGCGCTGTCGCTCATGACAATACGGCCGTTTTCCATGACGTAGCCGCGGTTGGCGATGCGCAGGGCCTGGTTGGCATTTTGCTCCACCAGAAAGACCGTGGTTCCTGCGGCATTGACCTTCTGAATGATGGAGAAGATCTGCTGAATGATAATGGGAGCAAGCCCCAGGGACGGCTCATCCAGCAAAAGCAGCTTGGGGCGGCCCATGAGGGCGCGGCTGATGGCGAGCATCTGCTGTTCCCCGCCGGAGAGGGTTCCCCCTGCCTGCTTGCGGCGTTCGGCCAGGATGGGAAAGAGGCTGAACACATAGTCCAGGTCTTCCTTGACGGCTTCTTTGTCCTGTCGCAAAAAAGCTCCCAGGTCCAGATTTTCACGCACACTCAGATCCGGAAAGATCAGGCGGCCTTCAGGAACCTGAGAAATGCCGAGCGAAACGATTTCATGGGGGGGCAACTGATGTATCGGTTTGCCATACCAGAGAATTTCCCCCTGACGCGGGCGGTTGATGCCGCAAACGGTCATGAGCGTGGTGGACTTGCCCGCGCCGTTGGCTCCGATCAGGGTAACGATATCGCCTTCATCCACCTTGAGGGAAATGTTCCGCAGGGCCTGAATATTGCCGTAAAAAGTATCTACATTACGCAGCTCAAGCATCGCTTTCTCCCAGGTATGCCTTGATGACCCGCGGGTTGACGCGTATTTCTTCAGGTTTGCCCGTAGCAATGCATGAGCCGTATTCCATAACGTAAATGCGGTCTGAAAGAGACATGACCATGCCCATGTCGTGCTCAATAAGCAGGATGGAAAGCTGCTGGTCATCGCGAATGGAGCAGACCAGGTCCTTGAGCTCATTGGTTTCCTGCGGGTTCATGCCCGCTGCCGGTTCGTCCAGCAGCAGCATGCGCGGCTCTGTAGCCAGAGCGCGGGCGATTTCAAGCCGCCGCTGTGCGCCGTAGGGCAGGTTGCGTGCGGTTTCGTTCCATACGTCTTGCAGGCGCACCAGTTCCAGCAGGGCATAACTCGCGTCGATGCTTTCCTGTTCTTCGCGGCGGGTGCGGCCATCACGCATGATGGCTCCCAGAATACCTGCCCGGGTACGACAGTGGCGGCCTATCATGACGTTTTCCAGTACGGTCATGTCACTGAAAAGGCGGATGTTCTGAAACGTGCGGGCCATGCCCATGGCCGTGATAACGTGTGGCTTTTTGCCGTTAAGCAGTTTTGGGGCGCCTTCACGGTCATAAAGATACATCTTGCCCTCGGTGGGGGTATAGATGCCGGTCACACAGTTGAAAAATGTGGTTTTGCCCGCGCCGTTGGGACCGATAAGAGCCACAATCTCGCCGCTGTTGACTGTAAGCGACAGCTCGTTAAGAGCGCGCAGACCGCCAAAGTCCTGGGAAAGGTCTTGTACTTCAAGAACGGGGTTCACTGGCGGCCTCCTTTGGACTCATGAAGGCCGCTGATGCGGTAGCGGCGCCGTTCGCCACTGATAAGGCCCTGAGGCCGGAAAATCATCATGATTACCATGATGGCTCCAAAGATGAGCATGCGGTATTCAGAGAAGGCACGCAGATATTCCGGCGCAAGTATGAGAATAAGAGCGGCTATGACCACGCCGGTGATGGAACCCATGCCGCCCAGCACTACCATGGACAGAATCATGGCTGATTCCATAAAGGTGAAGCTCGATGGATTGATGTAGGTCGTTTTGGCCGCAAAGATAACCCCGGCAAAACCAGCCCAGCACGAGCCAAGGGCAAATGCGGAAAGTTTGACCCGTGTGATATCTATTCCCATGGCTTCACAGGCGATTTCATCTTCCCTCAAGGCCTGTAGCGCAAGGCCCACCCTGGAGTTTTTCAGGCGGCTGATGACGATGATGGTGATAGCCACTGCTGCCAGCACAAGGTAATACACGTAGGTTGTGCTGGTGCTGATATCCATGTCCATGCCGAAGAAGCCGGGACGGGGAATGTCTCCCACGCCGCGCGGGCCACCGGTAAGGCTGGTCCAGTTTTGCAGGGCCAGGCGCACGATTTCGCCAAAACCCAGGGTAACAATAGCCAGATAGTCACCACGCAGCCGCAGCACGGGAAATCCCAGGGCCAGGCCGAAGATGACGGCCACAAAGCCGCCTACCGGCAGGCACACCCAGAAACCCCAGCCGAAAAACTGGTGCAGCAGCCCGTAGGCGTAAGCGCCCACGGCATAAAAAGCCACATAGCCGAGCACAAGCTGGCCGGCCAGACCCACCACGATGTTCAGGCCCAGCGCCAGCATGATGTAAAGCAGCGCCGAAATCATGATATTGGTCTGGTAAAATGAAACCACCAGCGGCATGGCAATCATGATGACTGCGAGAATAGTCAGGCTTCCGGCCATGAGGGCGGGCCGTTCGGAAAGGGCGGCCATGCCCGAGCCGAGGCTGAAGTTGTGCGGCAGCCTGATGATGGACAGGCCTCTGGCCTTTCGGCTGAAGCACCAGTCCCAGATAAGGGCCAGCGCAAATATGCCCACGCCCAGCAGAACGATACGGTCCAGACGCCAGGTAACAGTGCTCTCGATGGTGTTCAGCTTGATGCCCAGTACGGGCAGGGTCAGCACCATGAACCAGAGTGCCGCTATGGCGGCCTTGATAACTCTCTGCATGGCTACACCTTCTGCACTTTGGCTTTGCCCAGGATGCCGTCGGGGCGGAAGATCAGAATGAGGATCAGGATGGCAAAGGCCAGCATGTCTTCATAGTTGCCCGAAAAATAGCCGGTGGTGAAGCTTTCGGCGAGGCCGAGCACAAGGCCGCCCACCATGGCGCCGGGTATGGAGCCAATGCCGCCAAGCACCGCCGCCGTAAAGGCTTTAAGTCCGGCCAGAAAGCCGATGCCGAAGTTCACCTGCCCCATATGGGAGGCAATAAGCACGCCGCCAAGGGCAGCCAGCCCCGAACCGATGATAAAGGTCAGGGAGATGATGCGGTCGGCGTTGATGCCCAGCAGCAGAGCCATTTTTCTGTTCTGGGCTGTGGCACGCATGGCTTTGCCCATGCGGGTGTAGCGTATGAAAAGCGAGAGCGAGACCATGGCAATGGTGCTTACAGCGAGGATCAGAAAGTCGCTGGGACCCATGACATAGCCGATGTGCTCAAGAAAATCCATTTCCGGCAGCAGGCTGGGAAAAGGCACGAAGTCCGACGTCTGGGCCAGCAGCACGTAGTTCTGCAAAAATATGGACATGCCGATGGCCGAGATCAGCGGCGACAGCCGCGGCGCGCCTCGTAGGGGCTTGTACGCCACTTTTTCCAGTGTGTAGCCATAGGCGGCGCACCAGACAATGGCCGCCAGCGCCGCGACGACAAGTATGCCGCCAGCGGGAAAACCGTATACGCCCAGTACCCCGGCAACCAGCAGGGCCGTAAATGCACCCAGCATATAAACTTCGCCATGGGCGAAGTTGATAAGCTCGATAATGCCGTAAACCAGGGTGTAGCCCAAGGCTATGAGCGCATAGATACTGCCTCTGGTGAGCCCACCAAAGAAAAGCTCTATAAAAAATTGGATGTCCATGCCGTCCCGCGCGCGTCGGGGCCTGGCAATGCCATGCTCCCGGCGTCAGTTCCGTTATTGCCGTCGGCCGAAGCCGAAAGTGTGTGCGAAAACGGGGGCGCGACCATGGCCGCGCCCCCTTGATCAACTACTCAAGGACGATGCTGTGGTCGAGTTCCACAAATTTTCCGTCTTTGACCTGATAGATGGAAAGAGCCATGCCGGCGGCATCGCCGGTTTTGCTGAAAGTCAGGGTGCCCAGCGGGGTATCCACAGGTGCGGAGCGCAGGGCATCCACAACCTTGGCTGTGTCGGTGCTGCCGGCCTTTTCAATGGCATTGACCAGAGCCTGGGTGGCGGCATAGCCGTTGTAGTAGAACGAGCCGGGATCCTTGCCGAACATCTTTACGTGGCCTTCACGGGCGGCCCTGTAAGCGGGCAGATTGCTGGTGTCTTTGGGGTAGGAAGAGTACACGCCTTCGCTGGCCTTGCCGGCCATCTTGATGAAGGCCTCGTCCATAAGCCCGTCAGGGCCGAGCAGGGCGGTGGTCACGCGGTCGCGACGCATCTGCTGCAACAGCTTGGAGGCCGTGGGCTGATACCCGCCGAAAACCACGATGTCGGGCTGTTCGCGTCTCAGTTTGCGCACAACAGCGGAAAAGTCCACGGCATCGGGGGTAATGGCTTCAAACAGAACTGTTTTGACGCCAGCCTTTTCGAGGTGCTCGCGGTTATTGTCCACAAAGCCTTTGCCGTAGTCGCCGTTATCATGCAGATAGGCAACCTTTTTGACCTTGAGGTTGTTGAGCATGAAGTCGCTGGTCAACCTGGCCTGGGCCTTGTCGTTGGCGATGGTGCGGAAGAAGTACGGGTTGTTGCCGTCTTCGGTGAGACCGGGAGTGGTGGCAGAGGGCGACATGCTCACGATTTTGGCATCGGTATACAGGGGCAGTGTGGCTTTGGTGGCGCCGGAGCAGATATGCCCCATCACCACAGCCACCTTGTCGGAGATGAGCTTGGTGGCCGCGTTGGTAGCCAGTTCGGGTTTGCACTGGTCATCCTGGGCTACCAGTTCGACCTGCTTGCCGAGTATGCCGCCCTTGGCGTTGACATCGGCAATGACCACCTTGGCAGCGTTTAGGCTGGGTACGCCGTAGGAGGCCAGATCGCCGGAGTGAGCACCGGCGACACCGATTTTGATGGTGTCTTCCGCCTGAGCGGGGGCGGCCAGAACCGCGCAGAGTGCCATTGCCGCAAGCAAGGTTATACCTTTTTTCATCAGCCCCTCCTACGAGAAAATTGTCGCGCGTATTTTGCGCTTCAAAATGGATGAAGGCTTCTCTATTGCCTTATTGCGGGCGGCCTGTCAATGCGGGGTGCCGCGCCTGTCAAGTATCGGGCGGTGAAAGATGCGGCGTTTTTTCGCAGTACGGCAGAGGCGGCCCGGATGCTGCAAATGCATCTGGGCCGCCTCGTGAAAAACAGGATGTTTTTTCGCTTTCGGGCAGTTTTTTACGCGCAATGGCCGGTCTATTTCTCTTTTTTCTTGTGGCTGGACCGCAGGTGCAGGCGCATGGGCGCATGGACGATGCCGAAAATCTTTCGCAGCGCGCGCTCAAGGTAGCGGCTATAGCTCTCGGGTACGCGCGTGGCGTCGCTCACAAAGAAGACAAACGTCGGCGGCTCGGATTCGGCCTGGGTGAGATAGAAAAATTTGGCCCGCGCCCTTTTGACCACAGGAGGCTGGTGGCGGGTAAGCACTTCTTCCATAGCCCTGTTGAGTCGTCCTGTGGGGATGCGGATGCTGCATTCTTCGTGAATGCGTTGCGCCAGAGGCAGTATTTTTTCCAGATCTTTGCCGGTAAGAGCGGAAACGGGCATGACCGGCACATGGGGGCAGAATGCCAGCATCTGGCTGATATTTTTTTTCAGTTGGTCCAGAGCGTTCCGGGGGGCGAGGTCACACTTGTTGATAAGGACCATAAACGGCGTTTTACGGGTATTAAGCATGTCCATCAGGCGTTTGTCCTGCTGGCTCACGCCTTCGGCCGCATCCAGGGTCAGCAGGGTCACATCTGCCTTTGTGCTGGATTTGATGGCCGAATTTACAGAGTATTTCTCTACGCTGTCTGTGATTTTGGTGCGCCGCCGGACACCGGCCGTGTCAACAAAGACATAGTCCTTGCCATTACGGCAGAAGCGTACGTCAACGCTGTCGCGGGTGGTGCCGGCCACATCGGAAACGATCATGCGCTCTTCGCCGGAAAGGGCGTTGATGAGCGAAGACTTGCCCGCATTGGGGCGGCCGAGCATGGCCAGGCGCAGCGCCGGGGGGGCCGGAGGCTCTTCGGAAGACTCTTCGGGCAGCAGGTCGGCCAGATCCTCCACAAGGGCGCGGATATTGTGCCCGTGCTCGGCAGAGACAGCCAACAGGGGAAAGCCCAGTATGTGAAATTCTGCCAGCTGTTCGTCTTCGCGTTCGGCTCCGTCCACCTTGTTGACAACGCAAATGGTGGGCAGGCCCTTGCGGCGCACGTGGGCGGCAAGGTGCTCGTCCAGCGGCAGCAGGCCGTCGCGGCCGTCTACCACAAAGGCCACAGCCGCAGCGTCTTTCATGGCGGCCTCGGTCTGGTCGAGGATATCCTGCTCAAAGCCGCGGATGCCTTCGGGACCTTCAACGACCATGGCATGGGCGTCAAGGGTGATGCCGCCTGTGTCTACAATACCGAAGGCCGGCAGTCCCTTGCGGCGCACCACCCCTTCCATGCGGTCGCGGGTGACGCCGGGGCGGTCGTGGGTGATGGCGCGGTTGCTGCGGATGAGGCGGTTGAACAGGGTGGACTTGCCCACATTGGGGCGACCCACGAGAATGATGCGGGGTAGAGTTTCAGCCATGGCGGTAACCTTGTTGCGTCCCTGACGCAAGGCGGCGGGCTCTCGCGGGGCGCTTTTTGAAAGGCCCGCCTGTGCGGACCCTAATGTAAAAGAGAAATTGTAGCAGCATCTTCACCCAATGGGAAGGCCCCATCAGGGCAGGAAGGCGGCGGGGAGGCGGGCAGGCTGTACGGAATGCTCTCGGGCAGGGCCGTCAGGGCGCGCGGGCCGCTCCAGGACGGAAGACAGGTAAAAGACGGGCCTTCGGGCAATATTACGCGCAAGGAGTGCAGGTACAGCGCTACTCCTGCGCGGGTCTGCCCGTACTTGGTGTCGCCAAGCACAGGATGCCCCAGGCTGGAAAGCTGCACCCGTATCTGATGGGTCCGCCCCGTGAGCAGGCGTACCTGCACAAGGCTTGCCCTGTCGGCGATGCTCAGAGCGCGGACAAGGCAGAGGGCTTCTTTGGCATCCGGGGCGTCGGCTTTTACCGGGCGCACCCGTTCAAAGCCGTCCACGGCTTCCTTGCGTAAAAAATGCCGCACAAGGCAGGTTTGTGTATGGGGCCAGCGCCCGGCTACCCAGGCTACATATTCCTTGTGCATGGCGTTGGCGCGCAACGCCCGCTGCGTCTCATCAAGGGCCGCGTACGAGGCGGCCACCAGGATGATTCCCGAGGTCCCCCGGTCCAGCCGGTGCACAGGCGTGGGCATAAAGCTGGCCCCGGCAAAATGACAGGACAGACGAGTGGTCAGACTGTCTTCATGCCCGGTTCCCGGATGGACGGGCAGCCCGGCAGGCTTGTCAAACGCCCACAGATAGCCGGACTTGCCAACCAGCGGCGGCAGAGGGGGGCCGTCTTCGGGGGCATCGTCCTTGTTTTGTCCCTTGCTGGCCGGAGTGGGTGAGGCCGAATCGCACTGCGCAGCCATCTTCATGGCGAAAGGCGGCAGGCGGACGGTGTCGCCGGTCTGTACACGGGAAAATGGTTTGCAGCGACTGCCGTTGATCCTGACCTGTCCTGTGCGCACCCAACGGTGCAGCATGGCCTGGGGCAGGTTCAAGCGACGTTGCAGGAACTGAAGTAGCTTCTGGCCGCTCTCGGGTTCCTGAACAACGGGAATTTCCGTCACGGACGCGCCGAGGGCCTGCGTAGGGGGAGGGTTATCTTCGGACATGGGCATACTTTGGCTCAAAGTGCGCTCCACGTCAAGAGTCGTCGTGCGTGGGGGGCATCCTGTAGCGGCTGTCTTCAAGCTGAATTGTTTTGCCGGTCCGGTTTTCTATCCAGTTCTTTATGCGCAGGCGCCACTTTGGGCTGCTTTCGTGCTTGACGGCCAGCATGTTGCGATCCGCCTCCGACAGGGCCTGGGCCAGGGTGGTATTCATGTCGTCAGCGCATGCTCCGCCCACAGACATGTGTGTCGGCACATGGGCCGGGTCGGCATTATAGGCATCAAAAGCGTCTCTGACCTGCTGGATGAGCGCCTCAAGGTCTTCCTTGGCGCAACCCGGCACAATGGCGGCAAATTCATCGCCGCCCATGCGGGCGATACAGTCGGTGGCATTGAGACTGCCGCGCAGTATGATGGCTGCCTGGCAGAGCATTTCGCTGCCTTCGGTATGGCCTACATGGTCGTTGACCATTTTGAGTCCGTCCATGTCGGCGATGATGATGCTGACGGGCCGCATCTGCTGCTGTTCCAGCTTGTCGACAGTCATTCCATAATAGGTGCGGCTGCGCAGTCCGGTAAGGGCGTCGTTACGCACCAGCTCTTCAAGCCGTGCCCTGTCGCCCTGGCTCGCGCTGACGTCTGTGTGCAGGCCCACAACGCGGATGGCCTTGCCGCTTGCGTCGCGGTGAGTCACATAGCCCCGGCTGAGAATCCATGCCCAAGTGCCGTCGCCGCGCTGCATCCGGTAGGTGCATTCAAAGCTGTCGCCCATTTTGGGGTTGTTGATGAATTCAATCTGCATGGGAACGATGTTGTCGTAATCGTCGGGGTGTACCTTGCTGGTCCATGATGTGGACAGGGGGGGGAATTCTTCGCTGGTGTAGCCAAGCATGTCGAGGTAGCGGGGACTGAAATAAATGGCATTGGTGCTGGGGTCCCAGTCCCACAGGCCATCGCTGGCGGCGTTGAGGGCCAGCATGAGGCGGCTGGCGTCGCTGCGGGCCGTGGAAGGAACGGCGGCTTCGGCCAGGCTTCGGGGCGGGGGCTGGGGTGCCGGCACGGGGGCGGCGGCAGCAGTGGGTGCAAGCCTTTGTCTGTCCATAGCCACGTTGCAGCCTGTTACCAGGGTTCCGCGACCGAAAACATCGCGCCGCAAGACCAGTATCTGAGACCGTACCAGAAAACTGTCAAAAGGATAAAACACTTCAAGGTGCGGCCCGTGGGAGCCGTTGAGCGCTTTTTCCATAGATTCAAGAAGGGGAGCCAGGCTTTCGAGGGGGCAGTGCTCCAGATAATCTTTCATGCTGCGCGGCGGTTTGCCGTCCATGCGTAGCTGGGCAAGGGCGCCTACGCTCATGAAAAGCCTGTCGGATGTCGTGTGCCACTCCCAGACAGGGTCGTGTGATTCGAGCTGTATATGTTCTGGTATGATGCTTGATTTGTTCAGCATAAAAATCTCAACCGTCCATTATTACAAAGGATCGGTGGGAATGATGACGTTCTGGATTGATTTGTGAAGGCTGGCCGCCTTCGATGTGTCCTGCAGGAAAAACAGCAACGTGTTCAGTATAATGCTTATAGAAATATAAATCCAGTCCCCTTTATGTGACGGCTTGGCAAAAGGCGCTGTCCGGCGTTTCAGGATAGCTGGATATCCTATATCAAGTGTTTTATTTAGTGTATTATAATGATTGTTGTGGGTGCGCCGCAGAGTATGCCCCGTTGCTGCCATGGCCGGAAAACATGCGGATACCGTCTGCCCGGCGGATTGCTTTAATGCGCATGGGCGTGCGGCTCGTTGCCCAGAGGGTGGGCATGGGTATGCGCGTGGGTAAAGTCCGGCGCATCGGCGTTCAGGTGGCCCTTGTCGAGCGTGAGATAGGTGGAAGAGACTTGTGCCAGAAAATCCCAGTCATGGGAAATGGTTATACGGGCAGTATCAAGACCGCGCAAAATATCGGTAATATGCCGGCGTGCCTCGTTATCCAGTCCGTTGGTCGGCTCGTCCAGCAGCAGGGCCTCCGGGCGCATGGCCAGCACGGCGGCCAGGGAAACCAGTTTTTTTTCTCCGCCGGAAAGTCTGTGTGTAAGGCGGTTTTCAAAGCCGTCCAGCCCGATATGCTGCAATGTTTCAACAGCGCGCTGCCGGGCTTCATCAGGCGAAAAACCCAGGTTCAGCGGGCCAAAGGCCACATCTTCAAGCACGGACGGAAAGAAAAGCTGGTCTTCGGCGTGTTGCAGCACAAAGCCCACGCCGCAGCGAAGGTGGTAAAAATCTTTTTCGGCATGCAGTTCGCGGCCATGAAAGCGCACAACTCCCTGCTGCGGGCGCGTCAGGCCGGTTATGCAGCGGAAAAGCGTGGTTTTTCCACTGCCGTTGGGACCGTAAAATCCCACATGCTGTCCCGGCATGAGGGCCATATCAACGCCCCGGAGCACCGGATGCTGCTGTCCGTCACGCTCATAGCTGAAGTGGATGTTTTCAAGGGCAAAAATGGCGCATGGCGGATCCGTGGTATCAACCATAAAGCGTATCCTTGTATTCTACGGCCACAATGCCCACAAGGCAGAGCAGCACAAAAACAGCAAACAGGATGTCCGGTGGGCGGACTCTGAACATGGACACTGAATGAAACTGGCCTGAAAATCCACGAAGCAGCATGGCCTCACGAACTCGCAGGGAGCGTTCATAACTGCGCACCAGCAAGAGGCCCAGCAGGGACGCCAGTGTGCGGTAGGTATGCATATTGCTTTTTGGGCGAAACCCCCGCAACCGGGCAGCCACGCTCAGGTTTTGCCACTGTTGTGCGATAACGTGAACGTAGCGCGCTGTGAACAGAAAAAGAAAAACCAGCTTGCGTGGACAGTGCAGGCATTCGAGGGCACGTCCGGCCGTGGAGGCATTCATGGTGGCAACAAGCGCCAGATAGGTGCACACAATGGCATTGGACTTGATGCTCACCAGCAGGGACAGATGCAGGCCTTCAGCGCTGACGCTTACAGGCCCCCAACTGAGAACTTCACGTCCCGGCATGGTTATGGGCGTGACGCACCACAGAAAAACCACAAAAACATTGACCACAGCCAAGCGTTGCAGCAGCGGCAACAGAGGCGGTTTGGCAAAAATCAGCAGCAACAGCCCCAATGCAAGCCCCAGGCTGCATGCCGAAGCAGTTTGCAATGTTGAAATGCTCAACGCCGCCAGAGCGGCGCTGCCCATGCGTACACGCGGATCCAGGCGCTGTATGGCTGAAGGGCGGACAAAGGGTTGATCAAACATGTGGCGGCAAATGAACGTTAACGATGCCGCGAGCGCAAATACAGGGCAATTCCGGCCAGGCCCACAAGCCAGCCCATGCCGCCCACTATTTCCCGTAATCCCGGGTCGTCTTGCCGCATCTCCGCCAGTTGGCGGCGCAGCGGGGCCAGGCGGGACTCCAGCAGGGCGTTGAAGCGGGCATCCTGCGCCTCAAGGGCGGCGTCCACACTGGCGCGTATTTCTTCTATTGCGATGGAAACCCCGTTGCCCGAGGTAACGGCTGCAGGCTCAACCTGTGCGGTGGACCCCCGCGCGGTAACGGGCCTATCCGTAGGTTGCGCTGCGGGTACACTGCCGGTATTTCCTGTCTGCGCGGGACTTGCGCCTGAAGGTTCAGGAGCCTGGTCCAGCTCTTCCGCATCAAGCTGCCATTCGTTCTGATGCCCTTCACCTGCATTGATACGTATACGCAAGCCGTTTTTTCTGCCTTGTGGTGGTATGTCAAAATGAAACATACCATTGGTGTCGGTGCGCCCTTCAAGCAATATTGTGCCATTGGCGGCGTCATACACCGTTATCTGGCCGTTCTTTACGTTGTTTCCGCCGCTGAAGCCGCATTGTACCATCACCTGTCGGCCTTCAGTCCAGGCAAAAATATTGACCCTGTGGGCCTGAGCGGGAGTGCAGGAAAGAAAATACAGGGCGGCAGCCAGAAGGCAGGCAAGCAGAGAGACGGGGATCGGTGACGTGTAGCCGCGCATGTGCAAGAAAAAACAGAGGGGGCGGGCGCTGTCTCTTGCCGGGGCATGGGGGTATGAGATGCTGTTGCAATAAGGCATGGCCGACTCCTTTCCGATCTGAAAAACTTTTTTGTACGGCTGTTCCGGCTGTTGCACGGGCAAAAGTATGCCACGCAGGCACGTCATGCTTCAGGCGCGATTCAGCGGGCTGACAGGCTGCAAGAGAATTTCGCCTTGAAAAAACTGATGCTCAGGTTGCGCTTTTTTGCGTTGTGAGTTGCAGCATTTCCGGGCGCACCCTGGCTATAAAGCCCACAGTGAACATGGTGATAAGCCCTTCAATCAGCATGATGGGCAAGTGGGCCAAAAAAATGAGCCTGGCGGCCGTAAGAAAACCTTCATCGCTGAAGGCGAGAGCCAGAGCCGTCAAGAGGCCGGCCCCCAGCACTCCCACGGCTCCGCCGCAAAAAGCCGCGGCCCGCAACCCCCGTGTGCCGGGCCAGAGGTGCGTAAGCCCGCGAAAGATATACCAGGCCACAAGGCCGGAAAAGGCCATGGTAAAGCTGTTGACCCCAAGGACCACCAGCCCCCCGTATTGAAAAAGCAGGGCCTGCAGGGCCAGAGCTGACAGAATGGCGGGAAAGACCGCCCACCCCAGCAGTACTCCCAGAAGGCCGTTCAGGATAAGGTGGGCGCTGGAAGGACCGATGGGCACATGGATAAGAGAGCCGACAAAAAAGACCGCAGCCAGAATGGCTACAGTCATCAGCCTGTCGTAATCCAGCCTGCGAAGGCCCATGGCCGTGCCGGCAGCGGCAAGCGCGTAGCCTGTAACCAGAACAGGGGGAGACAGAACTCCTTCAGCTATGTGCATGGGCCATCCTTTCCGGCGGACCGGCTGAAACAACGGAGTATACGCTGCCGGCTCCCGTGCAGCCTCACAGGCCAACGCGGGAACCGGCATGAATGATTCCGCATCTGCTCATACCTTGTCCTTTTTCCGGCCGCAAGGGGCAAGAAAAAAAGAAGGCGGAACCGGGCTGCACAGCATAACGCTGTGTAATCGTCCCGCGTGAATGTCAGGCATGCTGACGCGGGAATATTTTATTTGGTGCGAGGGGCGGCAAAGTTGACCCACAACACTGCGCCAAGTTCCACGGATTTGCCTTCACCCTTGTAATCCATTTTTTCGTCAGCCGTATTCAGGGCGGCAAATCCCCACCAACCGGCCCAGGGTACACCATAGGCAAACACGCCGTTCTGGTCTGCCTTGACTACCTGGGTTACATAGAATTCGTTGGGCGCCACATGCCCCTTGCCCTTGTTATAGCTTTCAATCTCTACTTCGGCGCCGGGAACGGGCTTTCCATCAAGCAGTACCTGCCCCTGAAAGACATTGCCCGTATAGTTGGCAAAGGGGCGGGTAAGCGGAACAATTTCAGTCTTGAGGCCCAGCGGTTCCGTCCAGCCTTCTTCTTCGCCAAAGGCAGCAACCACAGTTTTGGTATAGTGAATTATATAACAGTCTTCAGCGGGTTCAAAATAGGGCTGCGGCTCCAGGGCAAACTGGTAGACGCCGGGTTTTTTGATGGCAAAGGCGGCTGTCCATGCCTTGGTGCCCATAAAGGTTGCGGGCTTGAGCAGCCCCTTTATGTCTTCAGTATTGCCGTTATGTGTAACAGTGAAAGCCCTGGGCTCTTCCATGGGCATTCCCTGAAGTTCCATGGGGTGGGCAAAGGCAATGTCCAGCTTGACCGTGGCTTCTTTTTTGTCGGTTACCGTTGGTGTGGACGGAATGACCATGCCGAAGTGGGCCTGAGCCTGAGTTCCCCAAAAAAGAACAAGAGCCACGCAAGTACAGCAGATTCTCCACATAACGCTCTCCTGGCGTTGAGATTTCCGGCGGTGCCGGGGTGTCGGCGATATGCCGCCTGACAAGCAGTTACACAAAAATAAAAAATGTAGCAATAATGTTGATCTGGTGAGCAGATATCCCGCGGATAGAGAGTACTTGCAAAAAAACAGCTCCAGTTGCCGCTTTTCAGTCCACAGGGTTTGCCGGTGCCGTGAGGAGGGAAGGAAAGAGCATAAACTGCTGTTGTTAATCTGCTGGTATTGCAGAAAATATTTTTTCAGAAAAACATACAACGGCCGCGCTCATGTGAGCGCGGCCGTTGTATGTCAAACAGGGCTGATTGCTACTTGGGCAGCAGCGCCGGAAATTCCGGACTTTTAACATGCTTTTTCACAAAGGCGGCGGCAGCTTTGCGGTCTCCGGCCATGACCGTGATCATGAACACGTCTCCATGCGAGGCCACCCAGGCCTGGCTGGTAATGTCCTGCTGGGCAAAGGTAAAGGTGTACTGGCCGTTTTTTTCTACTGGCGGTTTGGGTGCCTTGAACTGTTTGGCAAACATATCCGCGATGGTCTTGGTGTCGGCACCGCTGTTGGGGCCAACGACAAACGTCACCGAGGCATTGCCCGCAGAATTGGCAAAGATGGCACTGGTGGTTCCCTGATTTTCCGTGGGAGGCATGATCACCTTCCAGCCTTCGGGAATATTAACGGTAAAGTATTTGGTATTCAGCTCTTCCGCCAGGGCAGGCATGGCCAGAAGCATGACGAACACAAAGGCCACAAGCTTTTTCAACATGAACGTTCTCCTCAGAGGGTGCGGCAGTACGGCTGGCGGTTCCTGAGCGCTTGTGGGCAAACCGTTTTTGCCCTGCGCGGACATGGCTGACGCCGACCCGTACAAGTTTATGCAATAGCCTCTAAAAAGACAATGTGTTTCAGGGGTGAGAACGCAAACAGCGCAGTGTACATATGGCAGGGCAGAAACGCCATGCCCGGCGGCGTCACGCGGGGCAGACAAAGGTCTTCTGCACTGCGTCCTTCACCGCCGGACGATGGGGATTACAGGGCAGCCAGGGCCTGGTCCAGATCGGCAAGAATATCGTCAATATGCTCGATGCCGATGGACAGGCGCACGGTATTGGGCCGTATGCCTGTGCTTGCCAGTTCCTGTTCCGTCATTTGTGAATGCGTGGTGGACGCGGGATGTATGACCAGCGACTTTGCGTCCGCCACGTTGGCCAGCAGCGAGAATATGCGCAGCCTGTCGATAAAGGCCCTGGCTTCTGCTGCGCCGCCTTTGATTTCTATGGTAAAGATGCTGCCTCCGCCGTGCGGAAAGTAGCGTTTGTACAGAGCATGACTTGGGCTTTGGGGCAGGCTCGGATGATTGACGGCTTCGACCTTGGGATGCTTATGCAGATGGCGCACCACGGCCAGAGCGTTTTGCACGTGGCGTTCCACACGCAGAGACAGGGTTTCAAGCCCCTGAAGGATGAGAAAGGCGTGCAGGGGGGCCATAGCTGCGCCCAGATCGCGCAGCAGAATGGCCCGCGCCCGCACTATATAGGCCGCCGCCCCGACGGCCTTTGTGAAGCTCAGCCCGTGATAGCTCGGGTCCGGCTCACTCAGGTGGGAAAACTTTCCGGCAGAGGCCCAGTCAAAGTGGCCGCCATCCACAATAATTCCGCCCAGAGCTGCGCCATGACCGCCCATAAACTTGGTCGCCGAGTGAACAACGATATCCGCGCCGTGCTCAATGGGACGCATGAGCCATGGCGTGGCAAAGGTATTGTCCACTACCAGCGGGATGGAGTGGTGATGGGCAAGGTTTGCCAGAGCCTTCATATCCACGATATTGCTGTGGGGGTTGCCCATGCTCTCCACAAAGATCGCACGTGTGCGGGGGGTTATGGCTGGCTCGAAAAAGTCTGTCTGCCCCGGGTCCACAAAGGTGGTTTCAATGCCCGAGTCCTTGAAGGTATGGGCAAGCAGGTTGTAGGTTCCGCCATAGAGGGTTTTTGCCGCCACAATATGGTCTCCGGCCCGGGCCAGGTTTTGCAGGGCATAGCTCACAGCCGCCGCGCCGCTGGCCGTTGCCAGGGCGGCCACACCGCCTTCAAGGGCCGCCACGCGCTGCTCCAGGGCGTCTTGCGTGGGATTGGTCAGCCGGCTGTATATGTTGCCGGGGTCGGTCAGGTTGAAGCGCGCCTCGGCATGGGCACAGTCGTTGAACACATATGATGTGGTCTGATAGATGGGTACTGCCCGTGCGCCGCTGGCCGAATCCGGTTTTTCCTGGCCTGCATGTACCTGCAGCGTTTCAAAACGCAGGCTGTTTTTATTGTCAGTCATGATCTGTCCCCTTGGCGGCCGGCATTGTTTTTTTCGGTATTCAACAGGTCCCAGCTATTTCTTATCAATATGGTATGAAATAGGTTGGCGGAAACAGTGGCTTTTGTCAATACCGCTGCGCTCACAGCTACGGGGGGCGACAGTTGTGCCACTGACTGCGGCTCCTGTGCAATGCGGCAACGATACGACCTTGCCGATGGCTGAGGCAAAGCAGATGCCGGACGGAGAACGCCCCGCACAGCCGGCATGCGAGCCGGCGCATACGTACAGTCTTGCAGGGTGGACAGGCGCGAGCTACGATCTTCACCTGCCTTGAGGGGCGGATACGTCGTGAGTTTATAAGGAGGCCGCATGAGGGCGGAAATTATTTCAGTAGGTACGGAACTTCTGCTGGGGCACACTATCAATACGGATGCGGCTCATGTGGGCAGGGCGCTTTCGGCTCTGGGTATGGATCTTTTGCAGGTTCATACTGTGGGGGATAACGCCGGACGGCTTGAGGCGGCTCTGCGCGAGGCCCTGAACTGTGCGGATGTGGTCATCACCACAGGCGGGCTGGGACCCACTGATGACGATATGACCAAGGAAACTGTCGCCAGGGTTCTGGGCGCGCCCCTGGAAGAACACAAGGACAGTCTGCGGCGCTTGCGCGAATATTTTGGTTCTCGCCCCATTGCGGCAAATCAGCTCAAGCAGGCGTGGTTGCCGCGCGGTTCAACGGCTTTTCCCAACAGGGCGGGGACTGCCCCCGGCTGCGCTGTGCCGGGAAAGCCGGGGCAGTGGGTGATTTTACTGCCCGGACCGCCCTCCGAGTTGCTGCCCATGCTCGAAGATAGTGTGATGCCTTTTTTGCAGCGCATGGGGGGCGCGGTCATCGCCTCATTTATGGTGCGCACGTTTGGCATTGGCGAAGGTTCTGCGGCTTTGCGCATAGCCGATCTGACGGAAGGGGCCAACCCTACGGTAGCCCCTTACGCCAGTGATGCGGAAATGTTCGTGCGGGTAACGGCAAAGGCCGAAAATGCTGAAGCTGCCGAGGCCCTGGCAAAGCCGGTTGTGGATGCTGTGCGCGGCCGTCTGGGCGACGTGGTTTATGGCGTTAATGTGTCCGGCCTCGAAGCCGTGGTGGTTGAGCAACTGCGTCAACACCGGCGAAGTCTCGCTATCGCGGAATCCTGCACGGGCGGCCTGCTGGCGAAGCGCATAACGGATCAGCCGGGCGCTTCGGAAGTCTTTGGCTATGGCCTGATCACCTATGCCAATGAAGCAAAGACACGCCTTCTGGGTGTGCCGGAAGAGCAGCTTGCCTGCTATGGGGCCGTGAGTCCGCAGGTCGCCCGCAGTATGGCTGTGGGCGTGCGTGAGCGTTACGGGGCGGATTATGGTCTGGGCATTACCGGAGTGGCAGGTCCCGGCGGTGGCACGGAAGAAAAGCCCGTAGGGCTTGTGTATGTGGCGTTGAGTTGCAGTAATGCGGTATGGCTGCGTGTGCTGCGGCCCCAGGGGCGTTACCTTGGGCGGGAGTGGACCCGGCGGCTGGCTTCCAGTCATGCGCTGGACATGCTGCGAAGGCATATGGCGGGTCTGCCTGTGGAGGCCGGATGGGCGGACGGGCTGCCGCAGGACTGAGTTTTTCGGCGGCCTGAATGGCAGCGGAAAATAAAAGCGGGGCTGCAGGTCGCCGCACCTTGAGGCGGGTGCAGGGCTGTTTGTTTTTTATTTCGCAACCGTGCGTTTTTCTCCTGCGCATCCTTAGGCACAGGTTTGCAACGCACGGTTGCGAAAGGCACAGACGGAGTTTATCCGTCCTGCTGCTCGAACACGCCCACAATGTTTGTGATTGGCAAAATAAAGGCAATGCCGTTGCCGGGTTTGACAAGGGCTGCGGAGTGCGAAATGGCAAGCAGCACCTGACGGCTGATATCAGCAGGAACGGCGTTCAGAATAATATCTTTTTCCGGCTCCACAGGTATGCCGAACAGCGCGGCGACCTTGAGTCCCGCGCCGCGCCCCTTGAGCACGGTGGCGCCCCGCGCCCCGGCTTCTTGCGAAGCTTCAATGATGGTGCTGCTCCAGCCTTTGTTCACAATGGTTACAACCAGTTCGTAGCCGTCTTTTATCATGATCCCGTCCTTATTTTGCAAACTTGAAGTACTGATTGGCGGACTGTGTGCCGGATCGCCCTATCTGAGCCAGATAAGGCTGAAAATGGCAAGCAGAGGAAGCAGCATGACAAGAATAATGCCTGTATAGGCAAAGAAGCTGGGCATGCGCACGCCAAGATTTTCCGCCAGTGAGCGCACCATAAGGTTGGGCGCGTTGGAGATATAGGTGTTTGCCCCCATGAAGACTGTGCCGCAGGTGATGGCAAGCAGGGTCTGGGCCAGTTCATTCATGAGAACCTGGGGATCGCCTCCGGCAATATTAAAGAAGACAAGAAAGGTTGGCGCATTGTCCAAAAAAGTGGAAAGCACCCCTGTAAGCCAGAAGTACACCATGTTGTCCGGTTTGCCGTCTGTGTTGAGGATATCGATAATAAAGCCCATATCGCCGTCTTTGCCCGCTTTGAGAATGGCAATGATGGGGATAAGGCAGATAAAGATGCCGAGAAAAAGTTTGACCACCTCGCGCATGGGGTCCCACGTAAAGGCATTACGTTCCCGAATGGCGAAGTTTGTCAGGCGGCCGGAAAGAATGATGATCATCAGCAAAAGCAGATCGCGTGCGACATTTTGCAGTTCCATATACACCTCACCGAAAAGGGGAATATGGATGCCCGGCTTCCAGTTGCCGCTCAAAAGCACGGCTCCGGCGATGCAGGCAAGCAACGGCAGGTTGACCTGCCAGCCTTCAAGGCTGAGCTTTACGTCTGCACCTCTGTGCTCGTCCAGAAGTTGGTGATCTTCTTTTTTATAAAGGTATGCATCGAGAAAATAGTGGACCAGCAGCAGCGAAATGGTCAGAAAAACCATGGGGCCGAACAGGTGTGTCGTGGTCCAGAAAAAATCCACGCCCGCCAGAAAGCCGAGAAAGATGGGGGGGTCACCCAGAGGAGTGAGGGAGCCGCCCACGTTGGCCGCAAGTACTATGAAAAAAATGACCGAATGCACACGGTAACGGCGGTACATGTTGGCGCGAAGCAGAGGGCGGATGAAAAGCATTGACGCCCCGGTGGTGCCCACCCAGCTGGCAAGCGCTGTAGCCACAAAAATAATACCTGTATTGACGAGCGGTGTGCCCGCAAGGTTGCCCCGAAGATGGATACCGCCGGTAACCGTAAACAGTGCGATCAAAAGAATGACAAAGGGCAGATAGGTGTTGAATACGGTTCCGAGCAGTTCCTGAAGTGTAGCCCGAGGCCCAAAATGAATCAGCAGCGCCACCAGAAAAAGCGCGCTCCAGAAGGCGGTTACCTTACCGTAATGGGCTTCCCAGAAATGGGGATTGACGAGGGGCCACAAGGCAATGGAAAGTAAAAGTCCGGCGAAGGGCAAAGCCCATATGAGGGAAAGCTGTGTTCCGTCCAAAAGCGTATCCGCGCAAAAGCCATGAGCGGGAAAGCCAAAAATCAAAAAAAAGCAAGCAGCGAGTAAAACAAGAAATCGGGGTATGGGCACTACCTGAGCTCCTTGGGTGGAAGGCCAATATAAATCAGATCAGTTGCGGCCCTGGCCTTGCGCGAAGCTGTCGGTGGCGCAGTACGCCAGAAGAGCCGGCAATAGGGGGCGCAGGCCAAGTCAGGGCAACTGTTAACGGTAGCATGCACACAGGCCGTGGTCAAAACTGAAGTACAGCATAACGTCAGAAAAGCCATAGGGCAAACATCTTTCGGCACCTCCGTGCCAGCCGGAAAACACACCGGTGATTACCCCAAAGGCCGGCCGGTTGGGTGAACAGGCTTTGCGGCAGTGGCGTATACTTTGTGAACATGCATCGCCAGGCAGGACGTTGGTTGTCGGGAATACCCCGCAAGACGCTAAAGGCTACCGAAAAAAGCCGAACCCGGGTTGTCCCGGGTCCGGCTGACGTAGTTGCTTAACCGTTTTCTATGGTCCGTGCCGCAGTTTCAATGATAGCCATTTCAGATTCGTGCTCGGTGCCGGCGCCGACAGATGGGCCGGGAGGCGTGTCTTCCAGGGAAGAATCCTGCCACGAGCCGTCCATAACGCTGTTCCATACACTGGATGAGCCTGATGGCCCCATATCAGGCATGCCGCCATTTTTTTGCAGGCTTGCCATATTGGTCAGGTCCAGCGCGGCATCATCGCTTTCGGCCGCGGACTTGCCCGCATGAAATGCGTCCGGAGCATGTTCTGTATCAATACCTGCTACATGCTCCCCCTGGTCAGGGGCAAAGAGCGTGTCTGTGGTTCTGGCATGGTCATCGTTCTGGTCTTCATCCTGCTGCGTATCGGACTGCCAGTCATCCTGCAGGGCAAAAGCCAACGGGCTGATGTCGGCACCATCGGGTTGTTGCAGGCCCACTTCAATGGGGGGTTGTACGCTGTTCACATAGGAGAAAAAGGAATCAAGGCCTGGCCTGAGTTCGCTCAGGTCGTCAATGCCGGTGAAAAGGATGCTTTCCACACCTTTGAGTATGGACGGATTCAGGCCGTTGAGCCAGTCAGCGTAGCGGTCAAGAAATTCGCTGAGACTGGACGCTTCGAGAATGAGGGTATCTGCCCCCGCGCCGCCGTCCACCTGCAAGGCTCCGGCGCCGCTGATGGCGCCGTTGATAATGATGGTGTCATCGCCGGCGCCGGTGGTAATCTGGTTCTGTCCGTTGCCGCTTTTGAATATATCGCCGTTGAGGCGGATGGTGTCGCCTTCGCCTCCGGCGGTGCTGTGCCCGATAATACTGTTTTTGCCATAGGTTGCGTGCATGGCGTAGTCCGCATTGATCTCAAGGTCAAGCGCCTGGCCGCTGCCGGACTGTATGGTGTTTCCATAGTACGAGGTGCTGTGCATGCCGTAAGAGTTCCCACTGGAACTTTCGGCATTGAGGCGCACTTCAGAAGCGGCCAGCGTTCCATTTTCCATAACAATGGCGGAGAGGTCGCCCTTGATGGTCATGCTGACGCTCTGGGCGGTAAGGCTGGCCGGACCATAAATGCCGTACGCCGCACCCGCAGTGGAGGTCACGCTGACGTCCACGTGATCGCCTGCCGTCAGGTTGAGCGTTCCCGAGGTGCTGTACAGACCGGCCGCGAGGTCCTTGCTGGTAACAAGAATGTCGGCATTGTCAGTCACGTTGATGACGTTGCTGCCGCCGGAGCTTTCTATGCCTGTAGCCCGGCTGTTGGCCAAAACACCGGTACTGGTGACGTCTACACGCAGTGTGTCGGTATTGATGGTGTTCTGCCCGTTGCCGCGCGTATAGATGCCACTGGTATTGCCGCCTCCCTGTACATGCACGTCAGTATGTCCGGAAACATCAATATTATTGATGCCGCCCCTGCGCCCATCATATGTCGCGGCAATGCCCGTGGTGCTGGCATAGCCATCGGAGTTGGAGCCTTTGACCAGGCTCACATCCACATTCAGCCCGCCTGCATCAATGACGTTTTTACCGTAACCGCTGGAGGCGATTCCGTGGGCGTAGTAGGAGTCATTGGTGGCGCTTGCCTTGATATCCAGCGTACCTTCTTTGGCGGATATGGTGGTGATACCGTCGCTCTTGTTGTCGTAACCCGATGTGGTAATGCCGTAAACGCCACTTGCGGAAGCATCGATATCAAGCTTGATATCGCCGTGGTTGGACGTGATGTTGTTACGCCCGCCGTGGGTGAAGCCGATTTCAATACCTGTAGCGCCGTACGTTACACCACTGCCTTTTTCGGAATGCACCTTGATGTTGATATCCTTTTCCGCTTCCACGTTGGCTGTGCCGCGTGACCATGTATTGATGCCCGACGTCTGATAGGTTCCCTTGTCAACATTGATGTTGATGTCTCCACCGCTTTTGACGGTGGTGGTGCCGCTCAGGGTCATGATGGCTGCGCTGGACTGGCTGGCATTGGTAAGCCGTAGGTTTACCTCATCATCGGCATTGATGTTGATTGTACCGTCAGTCCAGTTTTTCACTGTTCTGCCATTGGTAGCGGTGATATTCACTGTGCCGCCGCTGATATTGGCTGTTCCCTTGGAATCGACCGATACGCCGTCATAGTAACCGGCGATGTCTACCTTGCCGCCGTGAACGTCAATAAGGGATTCTTTCCCTTCAGCTTTCAGGGCCGTTGAGGCGTTATTAATGGTCACATTGCCATTGTCTCCGGCATCCAGGATGTTTTTTCCGCCGCTGCTGGAGTCTATTCCACTGGTGCCCCTGACAGTTATGTCTGCTCCAGTGATACGGTTTTCTCCACCGTTGCTGGCTTTGAGACCGTAAGAGGAAATGTCCACCTTGCCGGTCCCCATATCAATATCGTTGCCGCTGCCCTGGGCAGTGGCAAGAATGCCACCGTTGCTTGTGAGCACCCCGTCTGTGGACGTGATGTGCGTGATCTTTCCGGCCTCATTTGCCTGCGCTCCGTTGTACAGCTTGATTGTATTGTAATCATTAGCCATATGGGCCGGGTCGGCAGAGCCGCTGGCATGTATGGAACTGCCGCCCTGAAGCGTGTCGGCCAGGATGATTTCATCATTTTTATCTGAGGAGATGATGGAGTATTGCCCGTTTGTGCCCCTGCCGTAGTGAAATTCGCCAATGCTGTCCAAACCGGCTTCGTTGCCGTGCTTGGCAGTGTGGGCGGCGGAGTCGAACTCCGGGTCGACCGTAGCCACAAATTCCACATTATAATCAAATGTATTGCCGGAATGCCGATCCGTTACGGAAATGCGGATGATATTGACAAGGTCTTCGCCGTTCAGGCCAAGACGTTGCATTTCTGCCACGCCTTCAGGGGTAAGACGAAACTCCAGCCTTCCTGTGTAGCTGTCCAGAGAGATGTTAACCCAGTTTTGCGACCAACCTTCGGGTAAGGTGGCGCTGATTCCATACTGCGCCCAGGGGGCTGAACCTGAAAAATCCATGCTGCCTGGCGGGATGGCGAAAGGAGAATTTCCGTTTTCAGAAAAAAAGATATTGGCGCCTACAGCGGCTCCGGTGTTGCCGGGGGTGTAGAGTACCGCACGAACAAAGGGGGCGTACGGCGGTGGTGGCGGTGGCGGCGGTGCGATGTCGCCATCACCGCCGCCCGCAAGGGGGGCAGAATCAAACGCCACGAAAGCTGTGGGTGCTTCAGTGCCGGAAACGCTCATATCCAGACCGTCCAGATGATCGACTCCGGAAGCCAGGTCGCTGTCGGCATTTTCGTTATAGCGGGCGCTGCGTTGCGATGCGGCGTCAGGGCCGGCGGCAGGGATCAGATCCGGGCCAAAAGCGTTGAAAAAGTCCGCTCCCGACACAAGTTGCCCATCGACCTCAAACTGGGGAATATCCTGCTGCCCGAACGTGGTATAAAAGTTTTCAATGACAACATCTGCGCCGTCATCAAAACGGAAAACAAGATTGTCATTGCTGCGCTCAAGGGTGCTCTGGGTTGCGATGAAATCCAGAACGATGGTGGCGCCGGTTTCTGCAGGTATGGAAATGTGGCCGCCGGTGGCCGGGCGGCTTAAAACAGTATTTGCCATTGGGGATCTCCTTTCTGGCTGCGGATCAGACGCTTTTAAAAGCGTGCAGTATATGGCAGCAAGCTCAAGGGAACAGAAATAAAAGTAGGGTGGAGCTATGAAAAGCTGACGCGAAAGGGGCCAGTAACTGGCAGGTTCACGCCGTTGCCGGGCAGGGCCTGACAACAATGGGCTGTGTGAGGAAATCCGAAAAGATCTCCGCCGGGAGGTATGCAGTAAGATTATCTGCGGCTTCCGGCAATGCGCTGCTGCATTTTTGTGGCAACGGGAGGGGCAAGACTTGCTGTTTGCCGGGCAGTCAATGCTTTTGGCAGATCACGCAAGCCTGTTGAGGCGTTGAAGCGGATACGCTTTTAGGATGGGGCAATATGGAAGCCTGACGGAGTAGGCCAGGCGATGACGGCCGGACAGGATAAAGCGTGTCGGACATACATCATGCCGATATGCAACTACGCGAATGATCAACGATAAAAGACAGCATGTCGGCAAATAAGCTGAATGGGGGAAGCCGGATGCGCTTCCCGCTAAGAGGTCAATTCTGCGGATACCGCAGAATAAATACCGCTTTCTTGATTAATTTATGTACAGAGATTTATTTTGTCAAATTAATTTGTTTTTATCAAAAATATATTTTTCGGCAAAGGACAACATAGCGAAGTGGTCAGAAGAAGGGCGGAGAATTTTACCCTTTGATATAGCTGTCGAAACAGCATGAAAAAGCGACACAAAAAAATTGCGGATGCACCAAACGCTTGGGGCGGCCTGTTTACGGGCCTCCAGCTCGTCCGGCCTTGCTGGCAGTCGTGTAAAAAGGAAAGCCCGCGATTGCGGGCTTTCGCGGACAGATGTTTTTTGTGGGGATCATGCGGATTTTGTGTAACTGTTCATGAGCGAAGGTCCCTACCGCAGGCTGAACGCAAAGGGAATCACTACCAGAGTGTTTACCGGTTGCCCTTTGAGTTTGCCGGGCGCAAAGCGCATCCTTTGGGCTGCCTTGAGCGCAGCCTCTTCAAAATAGCCATCCGGTGTTGCGCTGATAATTTCGCAGTTACGGGGCTGGCCGGAGGAATCCACCACAAGACGCACCTTGACGGAACCCTGGACATTCATGCGTCGGGCTTTGATGGGGTATTCGGGAACAACACGCCGGGTAATACTCGGGCGTTGGTCCAGCGAGTCGCTCTCATACGCACTGAAACCACCCACGGTGCGGGGTTGCGGCCCGGCGGGCGCAGGAGGTGTCAGTGCCTCCGGCCGTGGAGGGGCCGCCTGCTCTTTGGGCAGGGGGACATTGTTCTTTTTGGGGCTGATTTTTTTAACATCCGGTTTTGGCTCCACAGGCTTTTGAGGCTGAACTTCCTGCTTTTTTGGTGCTGGAGGCGGAGGCGGCGCGGGCGGTTCAGCTGCCGCCTGTGGTGGTGGCAGGCTGGGGGTCGGGGCAAATTCGGCAAGCGCTACACGGTACACTCTTTCCGTGGTATTGGGCGTTTCCCTAGCCAGAAACAACAAACCGCCCAGCAGCAAAGAGTGCATACCCAGGGAAAAAAACAGGGTTGTGCCACGAGCGGCTACCTTCATGGCAGATTGCCCTCTTTCTTTTGCGAAGCTGCGGGTACATCCGCCGTATTGCCGCCTGTGCTGTCGTCGAAATCGGGGACGGATGTGGTCACAAGCCCCACATCGCTGATGCCCGCTCCACGTACACGGTCCATAACATGCATGACCATGCCGTAGGGCACGTCCTTGTCGGCACGCACAAAAAGCTGCCGCCCGGCGTTTTTTACGCGCACACCGAGCACGTCGGGCAGGTCGGCCATACCTGTTTCATAATCGTCAAGAAATAGCGCTCCATTGGACTTGATGGTCAGGATGATATGGTCGTCCTCTGTGGGCAGAACTTCTGAAGTTTCCACCTTGGGCAGGGCCACATCAATTCCTTCTGTCATCATGGGGGCCGTGACCATAAAAATGATCAGCAATACCAGCATGACGTCCACAAATGGGGTTACGTTGATGTCGGCAACAAAATCGTCATCAGCGGATGAGGCCATACTCAGCGCTCCCCGGCAAAGTTGATGCCTTTGCTGTATTCCGGCGCTTCATGTTGCAGGCGGTTGAGCAGCTGACCGGCGTAGTTGATGCACACGCCTTCAATATATACCAGCTTTGCCCTGAACACGTTGTAGCCGCACACGGCGGGAATAGCCACAAACAGGCCCACTGCCGTGGCAATAAGCGCTTCAGCTATGCCGGGGGCCACTGTTGCCAGCGACACGCTCTTCATCTGGGCAATGGCAGTAAAGGAATGCATGATTCCCCACACTGTGCCGAACAGGCCGATGAACGGGGCCGTATTGGCGGCGGTGGCGAGCAGGGCCAGAGAGGACTTGAGCCGTGCGACTTCTTCGGCAATGGCGAAATGCAGGGCACGGCGCACGTTGTCATTAAGCAGGCGCTCGGTATCTCCCGTGCGGGTGAGGCGGTTGTACTCGCGCACAGCGCGGCGGGTGATGCCGTACAGGGGCGACTGGCGGTCAGCCTCCATTACAGGCAGGGCCTGGCACAACTCTCCGGCATCGTCAAAGGCCACAAGCCCTCTTTGGGTACGGCGCTGGGCAGAGCGCAAGGTCAACCACTTTCCGCACATGTACGCCCAACTGGACACAGACATAAACAACAGCAGTACCAGCACACATTTGGAAATGAGCGTAGCCTGCAGCACAGCCTCAATCATGGAATTCATCCGGCCTCTCTCCATATGAATATGAAATTGAAATTCAAAGTGCTGTATATACATAGTCAGTCCGCAGCATCATGTCAATATAAGATATAGGTTATGAAAAACAGCATGATATGTGTGGATGACGTTCGCTTTGATCCTGGTTGCAGCAGGAAAGTGTTGTAACCAGAATTGTCCAGAAAAACCGGGCTATCCTCAGGTAGAGCTATGCCGGGGCCGGGGGATGGCCCTGCCGGCAAGCCTTGCAGCGAATAGCAGAGTTTTGCCTGTCCGTCAGTGGATGGGCGGAAACACCTTGCGAAGCGAGGAGCATCAGTTCGGGGTAAGACTGGCTACCTGAAAAGGTGTGCTGGAAACAATAAAAATGAGGAACACACCAATTTTACATACTTTTCTATGCTTGCCCTGCGCACAGAATGCTGGCTGAGGGGCGTGCCGAGACCACTCTGTCTGATATGAACGGGAGCAGCAGAACACAAATGGGGTAGGGCTTGTTGCCGAGTGGGTGGGCAGAGAGCGGCCGCACAACGCCCTTCAGAGCGCATTGGCAGTGAGCAAGGCTATGAGCAAAAAAGGGGGTCACGGCTATGCCATGACCCCCTGTATCATTGGTGGGCAGTGAGGGACTCGAACCCCCGGCCCCCGCCTTGTAAGGGCGGGCATTTTAAGCATAACTAGATGTTTTTATTGTTGTATTTGGTGTGCAATGTGTCCAAAACCTGTACAAAATACCTGCAATATGCGACTGGCAGCCTGTACAAAGAACCTGTACAGGTATCACCGTCTTCAACCCCCACCTCCGCCCGTCCGGGCATCTCTTCCCTCACCCACGAAAAAGCCGCCCATTCCTGAGCGGCCCTCAGTCTTTCGCCTTACCCCACACTCGGCAGTTCGGGCCAGGGCGTCAGTTCGCCGCCGCCGTCCCAAGGTGCGCCGGGTTGCGCTGGCAGGTCGCGCAGGGCTTGAATGTAGGTCAGTAGCGCGGTGTATTGCTCCGGTGTGAGCGATGTTTCCTTGCCCAGCGCTATTTCATCTGTGTGTCGTTCCCGCATCCATCCCACAGACTGAATGCGGTTGTCGCGCACTGAGCGGAGGGCGTCGAAATTAGCTTTCGTTTTAAACGCAGCATAGGCGACGCATATATCCCCCCAAGATGGCTTGGTGCGTTCATCTTCCCATACAACAGCGTTCCAAGCGGATTCAGTGTTATCTGTAACACTCCCGCCAAATTTCCAACCTGTCCCCATTTGGTCGAGGGCGATGCGGATATCAATTACATTTTCCATATACGAAGCTCCGAATAAATTTCTGCCACGGGGCTTGGTGACGTATTGTGTCCCATACCAGACGCATTTCCAACCGACACCCACATCCGAAGTTCTAGAGTTGATGTTGTGCTCAGAGTTATTTCCCCCTCTATGGGCTGCAAACAAAAACCATATCCAGCGCTACTGGAAAAACATGACGGACTGTACATCAAGTATTTTGAGTGTGTACGGTCATACAATGCAGCCCGGCTATACACGCCAATATATACAGGGACAGACGCCCTGATATAGTATTTACCAGCAGGCAGAGTAACAGCATTACCGGATAAAGAAGCCCCTGCGATGTAGTTTTTTACTATGGTGTTTAAATCACGTGTTTGCCATGTTGCTGTAGATGTAGACCCTCCATCAGTCCCGGCCGCTTTTTCATCTCTAAAGTAAGCATAGATGCCAACAGCATTCCCGGTGACATTGCCCAAGCTGATATCGGCCTTGCCATCCAACGAAACCCACGCATCCAGCTTTCCGCTCGCATCCGCCTGCGGCACAGCGTGCGCCGTGGGGGTGGTGGTAATCACGCCGCCCTTTGCGTCGATAACCGCAGGGCCATTATCAACTGTAGCGCCCGGCTCCATGTCGGCCAGCGTGGCAACCCGGCTAATGCCGCGCGAAGTGGTGGTGGCGGGGGCTGTGCGGGCAAGGGCTGTTATGGCGTCTGCTTGGGCCTCCGCAGCCTGCGCACTGGCCCGGCCCGGCACCTCGTACCACCGCCCGCTGACAAGCCGCAGCGTCAGTTCCCATGCCGTGCTCAACACGATGTCGTTACCGTCTGCGGTGTTGATGCCGTTTGCGGCTGCGCTGTTTTTTACCGTCACGACCCGCGCGGGGTCTTTGGCGCGCAAGGTTATGAGCATGCCATTGTGGAGGGTTTCAGTGCCGCTACCTACAGCGGTATTGATAACTTCAAGGTCGTCTGCCGCGCCGCCGCCCTCAGTATCCACAACGATAGCGGACCGCGTTGGGCTGATTCTGCCATCTGCGACGGTCAACTCTTGTGGTGCCTGCGCGCCGGGCAGTTCAAGAATGGCCTTTTGATTCAGATAACGCTCATTGTTCATATCCCCGGTTTGCGGCGGGGGAGACTGTTTCCAATAATTCGGGTCAGTAAATCCCATAATTCCTCCTAATATCCCTTCACGCGCACGTCGCCGTTGCCGAACGTGCCTTGCCTGTTGCTGTCCAAGGCCACGATGTATGGGCCAAGTTCCAAATATCCGTTATCGCCTATTTCTTCCGAGCCTGGGACACACATTGCCGTGGTGGCGTCTTGTCCATCTCTGTATTGCAATGTGATTTGCACGTTCGTGATGGCTCTAAAATAGTTTGCAGGGATGGGAATGCGCGTAGAGCCATCGGCAGAGATATTGATGTCCTCAATCGGGGGCATTTCTTTGTCTGGCACGTCAATGGACGTGATAATGTCTGCCAAATCAGCGACTTCGCCAGAGGCGTATGTCACACGAAAATCGAGCGTCTCCCGTCCTTGCGTTGTATAGTTGTCAGGCAGTGCGCTCCACGGTGTTGGGGTAGGATTAAGCCATGCAGGGTCTGTCGGCTCACTGCTCCACGCCCGATCTGTAGTGGTATTGCTCCATGCTGGCTGGTCATTGTAGATCCTGTGGTCTATAGCCAACAGCTTGCCAGCCAGCGCCACAGGCTCAATCAGCACGCGCCCGCCAGCGTATTCGCGCGGGAATGTTTGCTGCCATGTGTATGACATCTGCACACCGTCGCCGTTGACCCAGGCCGGGTAGGCACTATCTGCGTTCCATGCGGCATCGGTTTCTTCATCTGACCACGCCAGCGTGTTGCTGTCTGCAAACAGATGTTCACTGGAAACATAGCCGCCAACGATTGACCCGCTCCATGCTTTGTCCCTCTCCGAATATTCGAACAGCACGTTGTCCGGAATAACATCGCCCAGATCGATAACTACGCTCACCGCATCCGACAGCAGCCCCAATTCATCAACCGTCTGCACAAATACGCGCCGCGCCCGGCCTGCCCACGGGGTGAGGTCAAACGTACCTGTCGTTGTATACGGATCAGTGAGTACGCGGCCCATATTGATGCTATCCGTCTCATCAAACACCATCGTTACGACATGCCCAACAACGTCCAGCGGTCTGTTGCTCTGCGTGATGCGCAGCGTGTAGCCGTCCAGGTTAACGGCGTCAGGCGCTGGCGGCGGAGTGGTGCGTCCAATTACCGCATGGCGTATGGGCGTAGACCATGCACTTGTTTTACCTGTGGCAGGGTCGAGCGCCCTAACGCGCACGTCGTACAAGCGCCCTTCCTCAACGCCCGTGGCCGCAACAAAGTCCTCAAGGCTGGTGGCGCTGCCAAAGAAATTTACTGCGGTCAGAACATCCGTGGCCATCAATTGGAAATTCAAGTTGGTCGCGGCTTCCGTGGACACACTAAGCGCCCACCACGCGGCGATACGCGGGGTTGTGCCGCCGGACGATGCGCGGATAAGCACAGATTCGTCACTACGCACATCGATGATGATGGGCGTGGGGAGCGAGGAACCCTTGGTCACGTCGAGAATTATGGGTGGTGCGTAGGGCGGGATTTCGCCTTCCGCTGCGGCCTCAATCTCTTCAGCCGCGTAGGGGATAAGCGTCAGTTCTGCGCTGGCGTTATCACCCGGCTGCACTGCGGCCAACAGATATTCTTCGTACTCCTGCCCAAGCAGCGACACGGAACATAGGCCATAGAGCGGCGGCACAGCCTGCGCCGGAACAGGGTGCATAAAGTACAAAACGCTGTGTTCTTCATCGCCATATTCCGGCACAAGTTCATATGTCGTGACGCCGCCCTTGCGGTCACGGATGGCAATGCCGTACCGGGCCGGGGCTGGTTCCTGAAACATCACTGTGTCGTCAAGCTGTACGCCAATGGGGATAAGCGGCTGCCCGTATTCGTCAGTGGGAATGTCCTGTTCGCGGCCCACCAGCGTTTCAACGCCGTCCACGTCATATACGAGGCGCTGGATTCTGGCCGTGCCGAACGTGTTCATCAGCACATCAGACGCGATGCCCACCAGATCGCCACGGTGGCAAACCAGCCATTCCCAATCTGTATTGATTGTTACAGACATCGGGCGGTGCAGCAGCTTGGCAAGGTGATAGCGGCCCATGCGCCATACCTTTTCCCACTTGGTAACGCCGGGGTAGTCCCACTCGACAACGTCTGTGGCCTGATCTGTGCCATTTGCGCCGTCATTACTGTAGCCATCGGCAAAGACGTAATTCTCTTGCGTGGTGTAGTCGTCAGTTTCGTCAACAAATGAAACGCGCAGGGCATGCGGTAGATCAACAAAGCCGCGCTGCACGCTCATGCCCCAAGAGTTACGTGGGGTGAAAAGCTGCTTCACCTGTTTGCCGCTACGGTCAACAACCACGCCCCACAGCCCGTCTACGTCTGTGGTTGGTGCCGCGCGCCCCGCAGCCAGCACTTGCACCAGCCGCGCCCAGGTCGTTTGTTCAGCGTCAAGAATAAAGTTGAATTCGTATCCGTTTGCCTTACAGAACGCATGAAAGGCGATGATTGACGCATCATCCATTTTTGCCGTGGTATACGGGCGTACCAATCCATGAGGTGAGGTCAGCAGATAGCGGAAAATCGAGGCCGGATTGCTCGTGGTGCGGGTGATCCACGACTGCGTAGCTGCATCCCAATCCGGTATTTTGCTGTGACACAAGGCGTTAAAGTCATCAACAAAGCTGCTCAGTTGTTCGCTGGCCTGAATACGCAACTCAGACACGCAGTAGGGTAGCCGTGTATTAAACGCAGGCTGATTCAGGATTGCACGGCTCGTGCTCCATGTGCATTCATCCAGAATGTACTGGCTGCTGGTATCAGGAGTAAGCCGACGCACACGCACCTTGCGATCAGCCCGTGGCAAGCCTTCAACGCGGTAGTTGCGCACAACTGAAGAGCGCTTAGCCGCAGAAAGGTAAACGAAGTCGTTGTTGCCGTAAACACCAGCGGAGGTCTTTATTAGGCCGTCCTTTATACTGACATCGCACCCTGTAACGTAAGGACTCTTGTTTGGCAAAATCTCGATTGGATATGCGTTTTCATCAATAGGGTGTGATCCTGCATATCCGAAGGCTACATCTCCGTTATAATTGGCTCTGATCTGCGTACCAAGGAACGTCCATACGCTCCCAATGGTAGAAAATGGACGAATATCTACCCGCACACCGCTAAAATTTGTCCAGTTCTCTGTCCCTACCGTTGCATACTGCAACTGAAACTGCACAGTGCGCGTGCGTGGCGAACCCGTTTCCTTGTCAAGCACACACATGGCGTTGGCGGCAATATCGACAGAGATATCTTCACATTCACCGATGCGGCGCGTTACCCATCCGTCAGAGGCCTTCAGCGAGCTGCCTACATTTTTTTCATCGTAGCTTTTGGCAAACAGTTCCAGGTCATTGCCATAGCTGGCCTGGTGGAATACATGCCTGACATGCTTGAAGTCGGAGAGAGGCGTTTTGCCGATACGAAAATCTGTCACCTCAACGTCAGGATGCCCCCACACCACCAGCATGTGAAAGAACTGCTTGTCACCCTCCCATTTCGTCCAGCTTTTCGCGCCCAACGGCGGCGTGTGGCGATGCTTACCGCAGACAAGCGGTATATAGCCATTGACGTTGGCGGCGTTACGCGCCCCACTGATGGAGTAGGTGGGGCTGTCCTTGGCTGCATCATAGCCGCCGATGGAGCCGAGAGAGGGGGCGGCAGAGGGGAAGAGGGCGTTGATTGCCATTAGAGCGCCAGCGGCGGCGACTCCTACGGCTATACTTGCTTGCGCTGCCGTAAGTCCAAGAATCGTGGCTCCTGCTGGCATTCCAGCTATGCCAAAAGACGCTACTGTTGCAGCCGCAATAACGACCACGCTCAACACCGTGGCAACGGGATTCTTCCCCCCGCCACCACCTCCGCCACCTTTGACGCCCTGCAATATTTCAAGACGTGCGCCTTCGTGCGGGCGCGTGTCGGCCCATTGGCTGCGCTTGATCTCTATGCCATCGACACGGCAACGGGCGTAGCGGGCGAGTAGGCGGGCTTGAGCGCGGGTGTACTGGCCTTCGCGGCGCATGCCCTGAATAGCGTCGAGTACAATGCTTTCCAGCGTCGCACCTGGTACGGCAATGGAGAACCGGGAGCGGGTAGAATCCCACCGCCGGGCCATGACTGAAATTCCGCTCTGCTGCAACATGCTCCACCGCCACAAAGTTTTGTGGAAAGCGTAGCATGGCCTTTTCCCCGTGTGCAGCTCAGAGCAGCTAGGTACAGCTCAGAACAGCTAAACATGGGGTTGACATGCTATGCCCACATTGCGGAAAGCGTAGCATGGGTTTTGGAAACGCAATCGGAAAGCGCGTCATGGGTGGGGATGCCTGATCATGGGGGGCTTGACAGCACTTCAGCTACTCCGCGATTTTGCTGGAAAGCAGCACGGCTTTTGAGGGGGCAGGGGGATAGTGCGGTCTTGGGTGGGCTGAGACGGTATTAATGGGGCTTGACAACAAAAAAAGCCCCTCCGGAGAGGGGCGTAAAGATTGCCTTGGGGAAATAGCCCACAGGTCTTTGACAATTGCATAGGGATGGAAAGGAAAAGAAAAGGCCGGGGTGAAAATCCCCGGCCCGGTGGGCAACATGTTAAGTGGCACTAATGTCCGTAGCTGGTAAAATCCCTGTCCAAACCCAAGACGTAAAATATCTCTTTGTCGGAGAAACCAAGCATAGCCTTCATGCCAGCAAAACGGAAAGCGATAATTTGCTTTTCAGAGAATTTGTCCGGCATCCACGGCAGGGGTTCGTTTATTTTTTCAAAGCCGCCGCCATGCCTGTCACCTTGGAATATTTGGCTCCAAGTCTGTTGAGAAAGCCGATGTATGCGGTCAGCAAAGGCCGCCTTCTCATCTTTGGTGCAGCGTGACAAGCAGTGCTGTCCTCCAAGATATTTCAATGAAAACTTGGGGCGTTTGTCCATTATGGATTGAGTGTTGGATACGTTAGACGGACTTATCTTGCCAGACTTCTTTGTGTAGCGAGTTTTTTTGATCTTCATCGCTAGTCGTCAATCTGTGTTTTAAAAAACTTTTCCATTGCTTGATGCGTAATGATGCCATTAGGATAAGCCTTTTCCCACGTCGGTTCACTGTGTGTCAGGGCGCGTAGCTTCCAAGCCGAGAATTGCCCGTACACCTCATACACATCATCCAAAAGGGCAAGTTGCTCTTCTGTAAAAGGCAAAACGGCTTCTGCCTCAACTGTGCCGGGGATAGGGCTTGATCCATACACCCTGTATTCCTTGTAGAGCGCAGGAACTACGGGGCCATGATCCCACGCCTCAATTGGCTCATCAAACAGAGGGGTCTTATACACCGCGAGGTGGAATCCCTGAGCATAGTAAACAAGCTTTTGAAGCTTCAAATGTGTAATATTATCGCCAATTTCTTCACGAGTTTTCGAGAGAAAATAGTTGGCTACGTCTTTCGCTGTAGGCATATCCCACCTCACATGTTTCAGGGCTTATGCAAGCCTCAGTGGCATTACCCGTACAGTGAAAATAAGGCATCTATGGACTAAAAGCAATTTTAAAACGTCCCCCTGCTACCCTTCGGTTTTCAAAAATCATGGGGTCACTATGTATCCAAAACGAAGACCGAGACTATACATCAACAAAAAAGCCGCCCTCGAAGGAGCGGCGTAGGAACTATTATGGTTGCTTGTTTACACGCCAACCATCATAGCCAGGCATATGCTACCATTCAGGGCAGCCCGTGCCGCCGCCCGATATTCTTCGTTGATGCGGTCGAGGCGTTCGCGTGGTTCGTGCAGCGTGTCGGCAACAGGGTCGGCAAAGCAGCCGCTTTTATTCAGAGCTTTCATGGCCGGGCCGTTGATGTCGTGCATAAGCCTGTCCATGTCTTTCAAAAGATGACGGTTGAGCCTGTACACCTCGGAAATGGCATTGACATACTTCGCCTTGAGAACAAGAGCCTCCATCGTGCGCGGGCCGATCTTGTCCATGTCCAGCCCGTCGAACATGCGCTTGATGGGCGACCCCATTTGCAATTCTTCGAGCGGCGTCAGGCCCATGCGCTGGAAGATGTGAACGGGCTTGGTGTTAGCAATCTGCTGATTGTAATTTGCCAGCGACGAAGCTGCGGCCAGCTCGGAGTTGGACTGAGGCAGCGCCTTTTGCGCCGCCCTTACCTCCATGCTCACAAGATATTCAACAGCCTCTCCCATTTTGGCCGGGGGCAGTTGGGCGTATCGGGCAATGCGGAAATGACGGTTAAAACGCGTCCAGATTTCAGACCTCACCTTGCGCTGCATGTCAGCGGGAAGCATCCCGGCCTTGGCCGATACTATGGCGTGAAGTTGGGCCTGCTCGGAAGGCGTGAGAGTGTCGCCGCAATTAAGGACAACAGGTTCTCCGTGCTTTCCTTCCAACAACGCACGCTCCATCTCATTGAATGCCTGAATGTACTTCACCTTCCAAGCGAGCGCTTTCTTGCCTGTGAAACCCATTGCGACGAGCGTAAACCCGTCACGGGTGAGCAGGTACATAGGGTAAGTGCGGGTGCCGCCAGTGGGCGTTTTGCCTTCGTATTGCGATAACGCAAAATTGCGTCCTCGCATTTCGTCCGGCAAATCATTGAAAATGGAATGAATGTCTCGCAAAACATCGCAGTGCTTTTTTTCGAAGTTTTCAGCAATGGCGAGACTGGAAACTACGGGCAAGCCGTCAACAACATTGAGTTCAGGGGCGTTTACGGATACAATCTCGTTAGCCATGGTCGTACCTCCTGTGAAGGTCGGTTGTGGTTAGGCTCGTTGTGGTGTTGGCGCACCGCTTCGAGCCGCTTTTATTTTTTATCTTCCTGTCTCCAACCTGGGAAGGCTTTATCAAGCCCCTCCAAAATACATTCCTTTGCCGTTTTTGCCTCCCTTGCGGCAAGCATCTTGAGCTGCCTATGGATTTCAGGTGTGAACCTGATAGTAAGGGTGATTTCTTTTTTTTCCATAACTTCGCTCCTGGTCATTCGATATATAAATGATTACATAATGTCAATAAAAATTTTTCACAAATTGCGACCATAGAAATTGGCTGGTAGGCTGATGCCGGAGGTCGTTATGAAAAAAATATCGCTGCTTTTTCTTTTTATCTTTTTGTCAGCCACAGCCCTTGCGGCATCTGTTGAAGATGGCAAAAAAAATATCGACAAGGCCGTAACTGAAAAAAAAGCCGTAATTCTCCTATATGGAGGGATGGCAAAAAATCCAATAATCAGTTTAATTTTTACTGATATTGAAGCATGGGAGCGCCTGCCCCAAGGTAAAAAAGAAAGCGTTTGCTTGTATATGCGTAATTTTGTTGCAAAAGCAAAAAGTGATCCTGAGCCCTATATAAACATCCCGACCTCTGCTCCGGTCTACCCATTTATTGTTAGCAATGCTAAAAACATGTGTGATGATTGTTGGTCTATTATGTCCAATGACGGATACCTTGTCGTGGGGGATGAGGCGTGGAAGAGTCTAGAGTATAAGGGGAAATCGCAACCATTCAGCACATTTTCTTCTAGAAAATAGCAAGAATGGTTTATTATGAGAGGTGCCCATTCTTTGAATGGGCACCTCTTCTAATGCTTCCATTGAATGGATTTGAGCAAGGGGAGGTGGTATTTTGCTTCTTCTCTAGTTGAAGCCTCAAGAGTTGCTTTAGCCATAAGGAAATCAGAAAATTGCCCGGCTTTTAAGTATTCCCTTACTCCTGGTGTTATCTCCACCATCACTTGCGGTTGAGATTTAGCGTCATTCTCAAGGCTAATTATATAATTGCCTGCACTCAATGGTATCATTGCGTAGGTGCCCTGCTTAACAACTCCGGCATGCTTTCCGTTCACATTTATGTAGCACGGCGACTGAACCGATCCATCCGATGGGTAGAATACGACTACTGCACCTTCAGAGGCATTAATCGCAGGCATAGATTGGACGCCTGAAGTTGTGTAGGATGAAGGAGCTGGTGTCGCGCATCCTACCATAAGCAAAAACGCTGTTGAAAAAAACAGAACTAGAACCCTATTCATCACCGCCCCTCTCATGCCTCCTGACGGCCTCCACCAGTTTTTCGCCTAGCGGGTGAATGTCGTCCACAAATTGCAGGTCAAAGCGCTCCCCCTCACTATTGCTCTTTGTCATAATGACAATGTGCGCATTGCGCCCGATATTTTCCATCCCAGGCTCGAAGTGGTCAAAGTTGAACAAACGGCAGATCGGCTTGCGGTTGTTATCGTCAAGCAAAATGCCACAATAGGACTTTTGGTCACGCATCACGACTCGGGCCGGGTCAACAACTCCACGGAGCAGGGTGCGCACGATGATCAACGCCCATTCTTCGGTATTGTGAGTGACTATTCCATTTTCGTCTTCGGAGTCGCAGTCGTGACTTTCTGGCTGCCCATCTCGTTGTGCAGGTTGCGCAGGGGTTTCAGCGGCAATCCGCACAGATTCAAGGCGCTTGGTTATCAGATCGGAAACATGCTCAGCAAATGCCCGCTTTACAATGGGCCGGAACATTTCGATAACGCGGGACATCAGCTTGCCTTCATAGCACTGTGAGGCATAGTGGCGAACAATTTCATCTGACGGCTCGGAAACGTCTTGCGCAACAAGAAGTTTTACCGCGCGGATATACTTCATGGCCTCGGCTGCAGAGAGAGCGGAGTCAAGGTCCCATGCGCTTTTGGTCAGTTTTTGAAGTTCTGGCAAGACTCGTTCATTGAAATTAAGCAGGTCAATTTCCATGAATGGCTTGCTATCCATCACGTTTTCTTTTTCAAGGTCGCTAAAGAACAAATAGCGCTGGCCGTTGGTAAGAATGCCTATGCGGGCGGGAAGTGTAGAAAAGTAGCGGTAAAGTTGAGAGCACTTTCCTGTATTCAAAGGGTCGCCCATCGGCTTGCATTCAATCAGAATAACCGGCGCACCGTCAGAAAGAATGGCGATATCTACTTTTTCGCCTTTCTTGATACCCCATTCCGCCGTATATTCCTGGGCAACCTCGTTGTGGTCAAATACGTCATAGCCCATAGCTTGTAAAAAAGGCAAAATTAACGATGTCTTGGTGTTGGCCTCGTTCAGGCATTCAGGAATAGCAGACTTGACACGGGCTGACAGCGCGAGAATATGCGAAAGCTCCATATGAATACCTCCATTCTCCGTACCGTACCAGCGAGGCTATATAGGGGCAAGAGACAAGTCATATACACTTTAATAGTATGTTTATCTGTTTTCACTTTGATTTTTAATTGATATGGTTTCGCATGCTCAACACACCAGCCCGCAGCGACAAAATAGCCCCACACGACCCCACGGGAGCGCCGCACTTCACGGTTCTTTTTCTGCACCCCAATGGCAAGCATTGGGACACGATCAGCGCCATGCGCGATCACGTTCATGTGCAGGAAGATAACGGGCGCTACCTGTTCTCGTTCTGGCCCAACTGGTCGGATTTTCAATTTCTCCACACCATTCTGAAGCTGACGCGGACGTGGAAGGACGACGAGGATATACAATATTTCTGCGCTGGACATCCCATAGAGCGCGACCAGATATTGCGGCCCATGTCCTGCCTGATGCGTATGCAGTTTCAAGACCGTCCAGGGCTGCTCTGCCCGCGCATCATGGATGTGCCGTCAGCCTCATTCGGCCCCCTGCGATTCATGCTGCCGTGCTTTCGGGTACACAAGGGGCTGAGCTTCGCACACGGGCGCACATTCTTTTCTGAGGACGTGGCTGGTCACGCCGAGGCGACAGGCTATTTATTCTGCCCCCTGTACAACCCTGTGTGCTTCAATGGCCCACTGCTGACGGAGAGGTTCCAGCCGCAAACCGGGGTAAACCGCACCTTGAGCGGGGGCATCTGCATAGGGATACACTTACCGAAGGGGAAGAAGGGATAGCAATCAGGCCGCTCAGCGATGGGCGATTTTTTGTATGTTTCAAATGCCTACGATACGATATTATTAATGCCTGAAACACCTTAAAGGAGATTTGCCATGACACAAGGCGGCGATGATACTTGTAATATCCCGGAATCGCCATTTGCTAAATATCGAGGCGAACTTTCATTAGGGGAGAAGGTTGTTGATTGTTATGTCCTTGATACCGGGGACAGGGTGATAAGTCTGCGGGCCACTGTGCGGGCAATTGCTGATGCAGACAGTGGAGACCTGGCCAAATTCATTGGTGTTAGCGCGCTAAAACCATTTATTAACAAAGAGTTAATCCTGGCCGAACTTATTGAATTTAACATCCCAGGAACACAGTTTAAGGGGCTTGGTATTAAGTCAGGACATTTTGAGGAAATTTTACGTGGCTATGTTGAAGCCCTTTATAAAAATGCTCTTACCACAGATAGACAGCGTGAGATTGCAATTCAATGTGCGGTTCTAAGCACATCTTTAACAAAAGTTGGCCTAGATGCCTTGATAGACGAAGCGACAGGGTATCAATACATTAGGGCTGAAGATGCACTTCAACTTAAATTGCGTCTTTATATTGCAGAAGAATTACGCGCGTGGGAAAAAACCTTCCCAGACGAATTATGGGAACAATTTGGGAGGTTAACAAAATGGAGCGGACCGCTACATCTGCGCCCAAAATGGTGGGGCAAACTCGTGATTGAGCTTATATATGATACACTAGACCCTGATGTGGCTGAATATCTTAAGAAAAACAGGCCACCTTCAAATATTCGATGGCATCAGGGCCTAACTGAGGAATACGGAATAGGGCAGCTTGTAAGCAGATGCTTTGAAATTATAGGCATTGCAAAAACATGCTCAACAATGTCCGATCTGCGTGACAAGGTGAAACATCATTATAAAAATGTACCAATTCAGATTAACTTTACGATCACCACGCAGTAGCTTGCAGGGCGGGGCCATCCCCGCCCTTTTTCAGTTCTCGACATCACGCCACCTCACCACCCTGGACAGCCTTCTTTTCCACTTCACTGTATCATATCTCTCGTAAGCCGCTGCCGTGCCTTCAATGACGTGCAGCATTTCACCGGGGCGTACATATAGCCCTACATGGCATTCAACCCCGGCGCGGGTAAAAACCATGATGTCCAGTGGCTGCCACGGGCCTGCGGTCACATCCACGCACCAGCCCTTTCCGCCTTCTTCGGCCATCGCGGCGCTAACCTCACCCCGCGCGTAGGCTTCGCTGTAACTGTCGCCCATATCCGGCAACTCAGCGCCCAACTGTTCCATGTAAACCAGCCGCACCAACCCCCAACAGTCGCAGCCCTCCCGGTCACGGCCGTGGTCGAGAAATGGTATGCCAATGTATTGCTGTAGTTCCATTTTATGTCGCCAGATTCGGCCATTCAGCGCGGTTGAAACGTGAGTGGGGCAGGGGTTCCGTGCTGGCGATGTTGTTCTTTACCGTGACTTCCACCGTCATTTTGTTCCATTGAGCGCTTGCAAGGTCGAGTTCCGGCCATGCAGCCTCAACAATGTCAGGCGTAGCGCTGTTTACCGTCTCCAGTGTCAGGCGCGGGTAGCTGCTGCCAACGGCCTTGAGGTATGGCGATATTTCACGGCCTACATTGCTCATGACGATCTTACCTTCGGGGGCCTGCTCGTCGGAGCTGCTCGGCAGCGTGACATATACCGGGACAAACTCATACGCGAGGCCGTTGCTCATCACGCCGTACTCTGGCCGTCCTGAGTCGGGATTGTTGCGCAGCCATTCAGTTTGCGCCGTGCAGAAGCGGTAATCACGACCCCATGACGGGTGAGACAGCGTGATGAGCGTAATATCCATATCCGCTGTGCGCGGTTCCATCATGGCGGCAGTGGTGCGGGGTGAAAGTGCCATTGTTGCCTCCGTGTCTTATGTCAGCGGCGCGTCGGGCCAGTAGCCGATAATGAGCGTAATTTGGAAAGCATTGGTGTTGCCCCATAAACTTTCGTTGTAGAGCGATTCAGTACCGCCCTTAATTTCAGCCCGTACCATTTTGCCTTCAATCGGTTCCGGCCAATCAAAGCACAGAACGCTATCCCGCAAGGTGTCTTTTACAAACGCGCGTAGCTGCAACATCTGCTCTTTTTTAAGCACATAGGTTACATCCACCACAAATTGATTGTCCCCACCTTTGCGGCGCACCTTCTCCGTGCCCGCGTCCATATCAGATCGAAGCTGGTTGTTCGGTATTTTATTCTTCCAGCTAGAGCGCTGCGGTGCCTGGGGCAGCACAAGGGGCCATATCGCGGTTGCCATGATTTACCTCCTCGTTGCCTGGGGCTGAATGCCAAACCGGGCGCGGGTAGCCTTGTCTAGAGATGAACCCGCCGTGACCATTTGGCTTGCGGCCGCGTCCCCAATGATGACGCGGATGTTTTTACGGCCCATGTTATCCGTGCGGGTTTCCTGGCTGACCTCTGCCCCTGTGTTGTTCTGAATACTGACGAACACCTGTGGGGTTGCCTGTGCTGCAGCGCCGCTACGACCCATAACGTCGCGCCCGGCCCATTCCCGTGCGTTATACGCGGCTGTTTCCTGACGGTTAAGAACACGCTCACCATATTGGAGGATGGCAGGGTATTCATCGCGCTTGAAAAATCCGCCACCGGAATGGAAGCGGGGAGCGTGAAGGTAGTCATAGGCGGACACGGCCCGGGTGAACGTGGGTGAATCCACGCCCACAACACCGCCAGAGTGAAACCCGCTGCCCCATATTGAGCCGGAAAGATTCGCATTGGTGAAGCCAGGGGTTGTAATCGGGCCGCTGCCGCCACCCCATCCACTGAACATGCTTCCAAGGCCACTCGCCAACGGGCCGGTGATTGAAGATCGAATGGCAATGCGCATCAGGTCAGATATGATGCTGTTCGCCATGTCCTGAAACGAAAGCTTTCCGGTCATGGTGAACTTGACCAGCGCGTCTTCCATGCCCTGAAAGCCGCTTGTCCAAGCACCCTCGATACCCTTTGCAAGGTTCATCGCCTCATTAGAGTAGGAGCGCAGTCCGCGAATAGAGCCGGACAGCGGGTCGCGGGCTTCTTGCAGTTTTTTTAGTTCCTGCCACTTGTCAATGTATGGCTGGAGCGAGGCGGGCAGCGTCGCGCGGTAGACCTCGGCTTCACGTTCCAACATCTCAAGCAATATCTTTTGGTTGTTGCTAAAGTCGCCTGAAAGTTCACTGTACTCCTTGATAAATGAAAGGCTGGTCTGCGTATCTTTGGTTTCAACGCTTTTAGAAATGGCAGTCTTAAGGCGTTCAATATTCTCAGCCGCCTCGCCCGTGGTCATTTTGCCCTTGCTTACAAGCTCATTGAAGGACGCCGACCACTTCTTGACCTCTTCGTCCAGTTGAATATCCCGCAGCGCTTTGGTATTGCCTTCAAGCTGTGCGATCTGCTTGTTGAAGCCTTGTAGAGCATTTGTCTTGAAAGCATCGCCGTACTGCGTTTTGAGCTTGTCAATATCGTTTGCAGACAGCCCCGCAGCCTTGCCGAGCTTTTCAATTTCGCGTTCTTTCTGCTCCAGGCTATTACTGGATTTAGTTGCCTCGCCGTTGAGCGCGGCGATCTCTTCACGGATTTTTTGAAGCTGTTCGCGGGCACTGGCAATTTTAGAGGCACCCTTGTCTTTGTCTCCACCAAAGCCGCCAATGTCGCCTGTCAGGGTATAGGCCTCTTTCGCAGGTGCAGGAGGGCCAACAAAGCCCATAGGGACGCTAGACCTTGCAAGGGGGACAGGGAGCGGCGTTACCGCGCTAGTGCCATTTTTTTCTGCCCAATGTTTTTTATACGCATCCGCACCACCATCGCCTGAAGCCGCCAAATCAAACAGGTTTTGGAGCCATGAGTACGATGCGCCCAGAGCCACAAGGGCTGCGCGCCCCTTTGCTCCAAATGCGATAGCGCCAACGATGCCGAGTTCCTTTATTACATCTGGCATTTGCCGCCACCCTTCAAGGGATGTGCTAACAATGCCGCTGATGGCCGTTCCAATGTTCTTTATGTGTCCCCAAAGACCCTCAACGGTATTGGCAAAGTCTTTAAATTCGCGCTTTAGCTCTGCTATGTTTTCAGGCTTGTTTAACTCCCTTAGGTAATCAATGAAGTCGCGTGTTACGGATAATAGCTCGTTGCCAATTTCGTCTTGAAGCTCACGTACAGCAGAGACAATGTTGCCTATGTCTTCATTAAGCCCAAGCTTGCTATCGTCAGTGTTAACCATAAGCGCCAACAATTCACGATATGACTGCTTGGCGTGCTCAAAAAGGCCTTCGCCAGTTTGGGCCGATAAATAGTCCAATGCGTCTGCCATGTTTCCGCGCAAGCCAGACCATGTTTGCGCAACGGCATCGCCTGCTTCGGCAAAGATGCGGAGGCGCTTTTCAAGCTCTTCTACAAGAACACCCTGGGACTGCCAGTTTTTTACCATGTCCCCGGTTATCCCAAGGTTGGTAGCGAGAATGTCTTGAGTTTTGTTGATATTGCCAGACAACAACGCTTCAATTTCTGTCCGCATTTGCTGGACAGGAACCTTCATCGCTGCCATAGCCTGCGCAGCCGTAATGGCAAATTTGGGAAGCTTTTCAATCGCGATCCCAGCCTTGGTCGCAGGGGCGATGATGCCGCTTACGCCATCAACAAGATCGTCAAATGTGGCCGTTGTAGACAATGCAAGGACTTGAATCTGCGACATCAAGTCCGCAGAAATTTCTTGCGAAGCCCTGAATTTTTCAGAGCCAGTTAGGACTTTGCCTTGGGCATCAGCAATCTTGTTTGTTGCACCAATGACGGACGCAATCGAAATTTTGGAATCTTCAATGTTAGATGAAAAACTAAAATTTCGTCCAAGGAAGGACTGTGCTCCTTGTAGCGCCTTATACGCGCCAACAAGCGCGAGGATTTGAACAGCTAATCCTTTCATCTTAGAAGCAGCGTCAGAGGCGTTGTTGCCCAGAGATGAAAGGGAGCGTCCAGCTCCTTCAAAACCCTTAAAGGATTTTTGGGTACGGTCTGCGGCGGTCGCCAATTCGTTTAGCGATCTCGCGCCAACCACAGCGCCTTTATCGTCAAACCTCAATTCTATCTGCACTACGGGCATACGCACCTCAATATCTTAAAAGCCGGGCAGGATGATCCCACCCAACCCGGCCTTATTGCTTCTCTGCCTCTCGCTTGCGCGCGGCTTCTTCCCTGCGGTATTTCGTGACCACGCGGTCAATCTCTTTAACGCGCCATTCCATGCCCATTGGGTCTGTGCTGCGTTCGCATGCCCCACAAATCGATTCTAAGCGCAGGTTCAGGGGCAAGCCGCCCATTGTGTCCAAGTCGCGCCCAAACGTGTCCAGATCAGAGAATATGGCCCACGCTTCGGCATTGCGCTTTGTAAGTTCGGTGGGTCGAGGGCATGTGGCACACGGCGGGGCGTCGCCGTTCATCTCGTTCAGTTCCCGGCAGTCCTCACATGAGGGGTTGGCCGGGTTGCCGTACCACTCGACCCACCGTGTCAGTTTTTTTGCTCTTCCAGTTCGCCCAGGCGGGCCACGTTACGGATGCGGAACATCAGGCCAGAGGTAAACTCGGGGTCGCACTCGCAGATTTCTTTGATGACTTCCGGCGTGCAGGGCATCTGCTGCCCGGCGGCGTCGTAGAAGCCCTGCCAATCTGTGATGCTGGCCTGAAGCAGCTTGCGCACAAGGATGGTCGAGGACAGCTGTTCGTCCGTGCCGCCTTCCTTGCTCGCTTCGTCGCGCAGCTTGAACATGGTCGTTTCGGTCAGGGGCTTAACGAACACGCCTTCTGTTTTCGCGTCGTTGTAGGGCACGAAGAAGCGTGCATCGCGGTAAGCGTCGGTAAGAATCTTGGGCATGCTGGTTACTCCTGCACGATCATGAGGCTGTCGTTACCCTTGGTGCCGAGGATGGCCCCGGTGCGTTTTAGGGTCACAAACGGGTCGGAGGCGTCCACTGTTGGCATAGTAAACTTCACGCGAGGCATGATAAGGGTGAGGGTCCGCCCCGCTTTCCCCCCCATCACCACGTTCACGGGTAGCTCGTAGCCTTCATACCCACGCTTGAACTCTTCGGCATCCTCGGAGCGAAAATACAGGCTGTTGTCCATGCTCAATTCGCGGGTATTGTCCGCGTTTTCGCCGGGGAACTCGTCAAAGTCGTCTGTGAATGCCGTTGGCGTATTCAGGGTGATGCTTCCTTCCAGTAATTTTCCAGCTACGCCACCAATAAACACTCGTGTGTCAGACGCATTCAAGGCCTCACCTATAGGCGCGGCGTCCGGTAGCCAGGGGGCAATCTGATCATCCTTTGACCAACCGGATGGAACAGGGGAAACGGTAATGGTGCCGTTATTGTTGTCTACCGCGATCACTGTGTAGCCTGCGCCGGAGTTGTCGTCATTTTTCGTGGCGTTTTTTATGATCCCTCCAACCGTGTATGCCCCGGCCCCATTGCTATTTTTTGCTGTGGCGACAGACAGTACACCCGTGGATGGCACGGCCTTCAAAAATGACCGCCCGCACCATCCAGCTTGGCGGAACTGGAAGCCAAAGTCGCAACGCTGCCCACCTTCTTGGCTCTTGGGAATAGATGTGGAGGTTACAACACAGCCGGAAGCGAATCGGACGGTGTGGTCGTCTTGAATCCATACCGAAAACGTGGCTCGACAGTTGTCTTGGGCATACGCCCGGCTAACCAAAGTAACAGTTGCACCCGCCGCATGGGGGGCCGCCGCTGTCCCCGCAAAGCCGCGAACGCAATCTGCAAGGGAGGTTACGACCCCGCCTGTTTCTACGACAGACCTGTACAGGATTTGTTCAGAGCCAATAAGGACACGCCCGCGCCGGGGGAACATCCCGCCGACAACTCCTGACACAGAGACAGTATCTTGACTCGAATCAACATCCTCTCCGGTAGCTATGACCGCAGAAACCGTGTTTGGCGGCTGTTCGTCGCCCATCATGCATTCAAAAACATCCGCCCCTTGTGCCTTTGTGCCATCGGACGGAAGCTGCACGTACATGGGGATAGTCCCTTCTCCGGGTTTTACCTTGTTTTTAAATTGGGCAATCACGTCGAGTGACCCTGTCAGGGCTTCCGAATTCGCATAGTCTGGCACTTGGTTCATGGTCGCACGGCCAGCGGGCATAATATAGTTGGCAGCCGTGGGGCGCTGAAGCGTGCCGGAAACATCCTCGATCACAGCAAAGACTCTCTGAACTTTGCTGCTAGCAACCGTGGAGCAGGTTTTAGCCATAAATCACCTCGTTAATTACTGGCCCACGTCTGCCACGGGATCGTGACCAGCAGGGCAATGCGTTTATCCGGTGTAGTCCCGGCGTTCATGGTGTATGGATGATCGCAGTAAATTCCGCCGCCTGACGCCAAAGTGAGCGGGGCGGCGCTGTACTGCGCGAAATGTGTTTCAACGGTTTGTGCGGCGCCCCAATGCGTTTTTTGGCTGGTTCCCTTGAGTGCTGACAGCGTGACTTGAAACACGCCGTTACGCACAGCCAGAGCGCCAGGCCCGCCAAGTTCCGCGCCTGTTTTGCGGTCAGGGTTCAGGGCAGAGATCGCCATGATCTTTTTAATGTCCGGCGCGAAGTCTTGCATGGGCGGCACAACTGAAACCGTGCCAGCGGTAACCAGCGCGGCAAGGGCCGTCTGTAGTTCCGTAGAAAATGCGGTCTGTATCTCCGCAAGTGTGGGACAAGGGGTGCTCATAGCTTCGCCGCCAGCGCTGTAAGCTGCGTGTTCAAGCGTTGGATGAAGAGTGCAATAAATCCTTGTGGAGCCTGCGCCGACCAGCCAGCCTCAAGCGCCAGGATGTATTCAACATTGTTAGATATATAGACCACATCGGCCTGTGAAAGCTGTTCAACCGGGACAGACGCTAGCGCCCTTGTGACGGCCCCTGTGCCTTTGTATTCGTCCCACTGTGCCTTGCTCGGCACCCATTCTGTAGGGGCTGTGCCGATCTGCCAGCCAGCACGAGCGCGGCCCGTGTCCACAGGGGTTCTCTGCACCAGTAGGCCAAATTCACGCACAACCGCTGCGATCATTGCGGCGCGGGCATACCCGGCCTTTGCTTCAATGATCTGACTTATGGTTTCCTGTAGCTCTTTGCCTGTTCTGCAAACTTTTCGGCTAAGTTCTGCCTCGCGCTGCTTCCACCACTCGGCGCTGTGTCCAGCCTTCGGATTCAGGCTCTTCCCCATCACGCCACCGCCCCGGCGTCTTTCACGCCGAACTTGTAGAGCATCACAGTCTCAGCAGGGGCCACAGGCCGTATCTCGGTAATGTCCCACTCATGCCCACCGAACCGCAGCTTGTCGGCAATGGTCGGCTCTTCGCCACCCGCAGCGTCAGCCGGGGCCAGCACAACCATGCTCACGCCCTGGAACGCGCCGGACTGCACTTCTTCCTTGGTGGGCTGAGTCTTCACGCCGTGAAAGTCTGTGACCGTTTCTGTGGGTGCGTAGGGAAGGCCAGTTTCAGGGTCAAAGCCGCCGCCTTCGTCCTGCACGATGCGAACAAACTGCATCTGCATGCCATTGGCAATCAGCTTTGCTTTCGCCTTGGCGGCAATGGCGGGGTAGGTGGGCATGCTATTTCGTGCCTACGGGGTATTCTTCCAAAAAGATGATGGGGAATCCCTCATCTCTGAATGGTGCCACAAACCAATTATGAAACCATGTGCTGAACATAATCAGTGCATCGTCCCACCAGTGCACCCCCTCAAGGGCGCACCCGTCACCGTCTTCGCCATACCAGCACGTTGCCAAGTGGAACCGCACTTTAGCCGTGGCCCATTCAGGACGTTTCATAAATTCCCCTTCCATGCTTGATAAATCAGGATACAGACGTACCGAGCCACCAAAAAACTAATAAGGAAATAGCGCTGATCCCAAATGGCCAGCGGGATTTCTTTAAGCACCTTAAGCACTGGTCTACCCTCTCCATGTCTGCCAGCAGTGCAGGGCTAGATATTCAAGGCTCACGATGATGATCGGCCATCTGAGATGCCAGAAAGGCGCGAGTGCAAACTTGATAAAATTCATCCCCTGCCCACTTCGACTATTCGCGCACCGCTCTTGCCGGGGATAATTGCCAGCAAGGCACGCAGAAGGCCGGACACAGCCGGAAAATACGTTTCGATAGGTGCGCCATCGGCATAGGTGTAGCTGTCGCTCTTGCTGTCGCCACCGATCACGTCAATGCTGCCCTCGGTGGTGCTGTGGGATTCAGCTATCACCTTGCCCCCACGTTCCACCGGGGCCAGCGGGTTGGTGCCGCCGTAGATCAGCCCGGCAAGTTCTGCCTGGGCTTGAGCAACGGCCCTGGGAACAATGTTGTCCGGCAGTACAGCGCCATTGCTGCCACCCGGCTGCGGCACGCCGATGCGCGGCCATGCCATCGTGCGCTGCCAATCCACAGGCTGCCCGTACCACTGCAACGTATTGAGATAGTCGGCGGCACGGAGCAGGGCGGATTCTTTGGCGGCAGTCATCACCGGGTCGGGAACGGCAGGATCGCCTTCGTTCTCACCCGGCACATCAGGCGTCACAGGCCACAGCCCGCGCGGCACAAGGTAGGCGTCCGCATCGGCAAGGCTGATGTAGCTGTTGCTGCCTTCAGGGCAGGAGCCGTCTTCAACGATTAGGGTGGGCATGGGCTAGTCCTGCTCGTAGTAGTCTGGCGCTGGCGTCTGGTCAAAGCGAACTGCTTTAATGGTTTCACGGCCTTCAAGCAGGGCCTTTGCTACCCGATGCCAACCGTCCATGATAAAACCCTCCTCATCCATAATGACTGGATATTCGAGGTTGGTTTCCTGTACTCGCTTCATGTGTTTGGCGAGTTCATATGCATTCGCAATGGGAGGGGTAAAAACGTTACTGCCAATAAAAATACCAGCAAGTGGGAGTTCAACGACTGGCAACCCTTTTGCCTGCTCAATGAGGGACGTCACAAGAAAAACCTTGTTGCCGTCTTTAAACTTGTTTTCTGCAAGGGCTGCCCCCTTGATATGCACTGGCGTATATTTCATTGATTCCCCTTTGAGTTATTCCGCTCTTGATTTCGGGCAGGGGCCGTAACCCCCACCCGTGGGCAAGCTCGGAACTACGGCGTGGAGGTGTCGCCGTCAGCCGCATCGGCGGCTTTCGTTTTGCCCTTGGACTTGTCGCCCTTGTCGGGCTTGTCAGCCTTGGTTTCGGGGGTAGCGCCCGGTACGCCGTCAGCCGCATCGGCGGCTTTCCAGCCTTCAGAAAGCAACGCAGCTTCTTGTTCGCTGTCGGCATTCACCAGGACACGGACACCGTCCTTAAACAGTTCAGAGACGTTCATAGGGACTCCTACGCCATCCACCGCACGCCAAGGCGCGGGTCAATAACCTTGGCCCCCACAAGGAGGTCAAAGCTGATGGTGTCTTTCTTGCTCTTAATGTCGTACCCGTAGACAACGCGGATACCGAGGCCGTTCATGGACACATAGGCGGCGTTGCCACCAGCGCCACGGGGCATTTCAAGCGGGACAGCGGCAAGAGCGATGGCTTCCTTGACGAATGCAAGGTTCGCCACATGGGAGCCACGCACGGTGATAACGGCGTCGTCTGCGAATCCGCCGACAGGGGCAGCAGGCGAGAATTTCACAGCCGAGAACGCACCGCTGGATGCCGTGGCGTCTTCGGTGACAGTATAGGTCCCCACAGCGCCCGCTACGCTGAACACGTCACCAACCTTGAGCGTCTGGGCAGCAGTGCCACCGTCAGCCGCGAGGGTCGTAGCTCCAGCAGCCACCGCCCCATTAACGGCGAGAGTGGTGGCAGCCGAAGCCGTACCAGCGGTGTGCGACTTGATATTCTGATCCATAAACCAGTCCATGCCCATGATGCGGCCCATGCTGGCTTCACGGAGGGCGGTCCCCTCGTCACCACGGGCATCAGCGCGGGCCACGGCATCAATGCTGAACATTGCAGCCTTGGTGGACGGGTTTACCACGACACGCCGACCAGAAATCGGTACGCGAGCTTCGTTCATGGCCTTATCGAGATCGGCCAGCGCCGCCAACGTGGAAGGCATGGTTCCAGCAGTGCCGGACACTTGATTGAATTGCGAATAGAGGCCGCACAGGTAATTGTCGACCTTTTCGTTGATGGCGACCATCGCGGGGGCCACGATGCGAGTAGAAAAGTCGTCCAGTTCCAGCGTCCACTCCTTGGAACTGACGGGAACAGAAACGTCCAGGTGCTTTTCCAGCGTCAGAGTCACACCCTTTTCATTCGCGTCCTGAAGTGTAATTTCGCCTTCAAATTCCTTGGCTTCAAAGGACGCAGGTTTGCGAATAGTAATGGTGTCGCCAACCTTGGCGGGGCCAAATTCGCCCTCGTAGTCACGGTAAACCAGCCCGGCCATCACGGTATTGGACTGAAGAATCATGAGGGCTTCGCGGGCGATGATGTCAGGGGTCAGAAAGGTATTGGACATGTCGTCTTTCCTTAAATTTTGCCTTCTTGGCGGGCCTTGGCGTAATCAGCCGGGGAGAGCTTGGAAGCTGTTTCCGGCGAAAGCTTCCCTGACCCGTGGAAGTTGTTACTGCTGCCGGGTCGCGTGTCAGCGCCGCCAGCGGGGGGCTTCAAAAGATCATCCTTGAACGGAGAGGCGGACACGAGCTTGTGCAGCGCCTCGTCAAAAGAGGCCACGCCGTCAGCGCCGTACAGCTCGTTGCCTTCGGCATCGCGACCAATGGGCTTCCCGTCTTTCACTGCAAAACTGCCAGCGAAAAGGCGTTCAGCGAGGGCTGGATTCTTGAGCTTTTCCGCTGCGTACTGCGAGTTAAGAAAAGCATTGCCAATCACAGCCCGGTGCAGTCCTTCGGTGGTTTTCGACAGTTCCGCTTTGAGCGTGTCGCGCTCGGTAACCACGGGGGTCACAGCGGCCTTGACGGCTTCACTGATGCGCTTCTGCACTGCGGCCTCGGTGTCGCGCTCCTTGTCGGCCAGGGACGCAACAGTTTCGGCGTTAGCCTTGGCCTGCGCGACAAAAGCGCCGATGTCCTCAACGTCACCCAAAAGGGCAAGGCTGGCCTGCGCCTTTTCAAGCGCGTCTTTCCGCTTCGCGGCCTTTTCCGTCAGTTCGGCAATCTGCGTCGCTTTCTGGTCAGGGTCGTAAGGCTTCTCGCTGCCATCAGGGCCGACAAAAATAGGCAGGCCGCTATCAGCCTGTGCCAGGGAACCGTCTTCGTTTTTTTTGAAAGGCATACTGCCGTCTCCTTTTGCCAGTGCTGGCGAACATTCTGCGCGGGCAGACTCCCGCACTATTTTGGGAAAGCATAGCATGGGATATTTGAGGCGATCAGCTATGTGCAGCTCAGAGCAGCTAGGTACAGCTCAGAGGGGGCTTGACAGGATTTCACAGGGGATGGAGTTTTATGGTTGGGCAGCGATTAGGTGGCAATCGGCTGGATGTCGCAGGATAATTTTTACTATTTTTTGATAAAAATACTATTGACATTTTTATCAACTTTGGTATATTTGAATCAACAAGAGCGGGACTGTCTCGCTAAACACTCATGGAGGTACACGTATGGAACGCCTCACGTATAATCTCGACGACATGAATCACATGAATGAAGGGCGAATGCTCACGATTAGTTGCACGTCTCAGGATGGCAGAACCGCAGAGATAACCACAAATCAGGCTGGCGAGGGGTTGTTCCGCTGGACAGGCACAGAGTACATGCAAATCATGGGTACAGCACAATATAGCATGCCGAACTCGCAGAGCACTGCCCGTAAACGCCTACGCAGAGAGTGGGAAGAAAAATACGGCAATGAAGCGTATGCTTAATACGATGCAAACACCGACCACCCCGGCCCGGCTGCTCGGCTATTTAGCCCTGTATGGCCGGGCCTATTCTGATGTATGGGCAATGGCTGAGAATCTGAGGGCCAATCAGGCGGAAATTGGGGTGAACATTGCCCCATGGTGCTATCTGCCGGTGTCTGCATGGATGGCCGTTGTTTCAGCCCGGCATGGAGAAATGACGCCTGAAACAGCCCCTGCGCTCATTACTGATGCTACAGCGCTGGCGGCGCTAGCAGGATGGCGCTACACCCAGGGCATATACAGATTTAATTCCGAAATTTATCGGGCGCTGCTGGACACATCTCAGTCTGGTGACATGCCGTCAAATGTCCTGATCCGCCTGCCAGAGTGGTGCGTTTATATAGAAACACCTGGGGGGATACCCGGCGCGTTTGACGGCATCTGCGGCATGTTTATCCACCTGGATCATGGCGATGATACGGATGCCTGTGATTTTCGTGTGGTGCTCGATTTTGGCGACAGATTAGGCCAGCCCATCAACATGGCTGTAGGGCCGTGGTCTATTGCTGAGGGCATTGAACGCACCAGGGCGGCGATTGTGGCTGAACACCCCGAGGCTGCCTCTGATTTGGACGCAGAATTTATTGTACAGGCTACAGGTGTCGCGCATGCGGCTGTCTCGCTGGTGCTCTATCTCTGCTCGGATGAACCGGAAATTGAGGGGCACACTCCCGGCAGCCGGCCACATTACCCCGCGTACAAAAAAACAAAGCGTGGGTTGCAGCTTTTTCCGCCAGATAGGCCGCGAGTATGGCGTATCGGTGAGGAAATTGGCTCTGCAATCGAGCGTGGGCGCGTGTCGGCTTCTGGTGAAGAGCGCAAAGGACCACGCCCGCACATCCGTCGCGCGCACTGGCATGGATTCTGGTCAGGGCCGATTAAGCCGCGCCCAGAGTTTGAGACGCAACCGGAGCGCAGGTTTGGTTATAAATGGCTTCCCCCCACTGTGGTTGGGATAGGTGAAAAAGATGGCGCAGAGTGAAGAAGATAAAAAACAGCACGGCGGCGCACGACCTGGGGCGGGCCGCCCTGCATTGAGTGAAGCAGAACGTATTGCGGCTCGGCGCGAGACGGTGGCGCGAAGGAACGCCAATATCCGGCGCAAGGTCATCGAGCTAACGCCAGAAGACGTTGCCGCGATCGAAGAGAAGGCCAAAGCCGAGGGCAAGAGCGTTCATGCGTGGATGGTTGGGGCTGTGAGAAGGGCGCTTAACGATTAGCCGCATTCTAGCTTGTTCCTCGGCCTTTGTGGCGGTATAATGGGGCATGGAACAAGAAGAAATCTGTATCGATATTGACAGTGGCCCGCTGTGTGAACTTGAGCCATTTGATTTGACACTCTTTACTGTGCGCTGTGGAACAAAAATCTACAGATTTTGGGGGCCACCGACATTTGAAGCCATTGAACGTCTTGGTTACAACTATGGTAGGTCGCATTGATGAAAGAACCAGCCGATTATGAGCACCAACTTTGCGACCAGACGGGAAAGGTAGTTGCCAATCTCTCCATAATCCACGTAGAGACAGTGCCCACAGACATTGGCGGCTTCAAGTTTGGCGATGATGGTTTGACGGATTTTAGCAACATAACGATGGAGGATGATAATGCACGCTGACAGTAGCGGTGGTGTACCAATTATATATATGACGACATCAGAGGGTTGCGCCCCTGACTTCCATGACAAGTTCGAAGCTTTATGTGCGAGGCTTCAAGCGGCTCAAAAAAATAACAAAATACAGCGCGACTGGCTCGGTCAGTCGTGCAGTGTCGCGCCAATTATTCGCATGGATAAAGTTATAGACAGCGTTTTTAAAAACATGTCTCGAAGAATTGTTCATGAGGTATTGAAAGACAACTACGGTGAGGACTTTGCTGATGAATTCGTTAACCATATCCATGTGCAGGAGGGTCCTAATCATATGCTAAAGATTAGATAGCTATGGACGACCAGCACGCCTTCTTATTTGGCGTCTGTGCTTTTTAACCCTTTATTCTCAACAAACAAAAGTATTTTTTTATTAATATCTGTTCGCCATGCCATCTGCGCTATGCTTAGCTGCTTTTTTCGGGCGGTGTTTTCCAAGAAACTTAAATCCTTAGAATTTATTATGTCTATGGAGTGGAAAAACGCAATTGCCGCGGGGTTAAGGCTCTTTTCAATGTTGTCTTTAATTCTTTTTATAGCAGCAAAAATTAAGTCTGACCTATATCCCAAAAATCTCTTTACGCAGCTGTTGCCTACAGTGGTGACATTCCCTGTTATTCTATTTTTTATTGTGCATATTTCAATGATAGGGAAGTGTCCACACAAACAAGTCTGAAAAGTTCCCGATTTTTCTACGTCGACGAGAAACCATTCATTCTTGGCGATCTCCCAATCAGACGAACTGCTGAGTTTAAATATTTCTCTTTGTAGCACTTTGAAATTATATCCATCTGACATTTTTACCCTCCAAATAAAGAGTGTACTATTTTAAACTGAGTTTCCGCATATTATCAATAAAAAAGACGCGGACTAGCCGCGCCTCGTGTTACCATTTTCTGGCAATATCATTTTAACGGTTCCCCCGCATCACTGAACCCCAATTCTTTCAGCGTGTAGGGCTGCCCGCTTGCCTTGTCCCACAGTTCGTCCCATTTTACCGCACCGGACTCCAGCAGCTTACCGCGCACCGGGCCTATGCTGGTCTTTGCCTTCTGTGCGGGGCTGAGCGATTCCCACCATCCGCTATAGTCCCCGGTGGCCTGTCCGTACTCCAGAATCTTACGGCCACCCGTGCCAATGGCCCCAGGTTCGCGCATGACCCACGGGCGTGTTGTTTCTTCCAGGTCGTCCATGTCGATACCGAAGTCGCGCCAGCTTTTAGTTACGGGCGTGTAGACACCACGGCAGCCCGGATGGGCAGGCAGAGTAGGGCGCGGCTCGTGCATGCTATAGGTTGCACCGTCAGCCAGGGCGCAAATTCGGCACGTTTTGTTGTCCAACGTCTCAACACGCTTATAGCCCTTGATAATGTCGCTGTTAGCCTGAATTACGGCCTCCATCGCTTGCGAATTTGCCGTCTGCGTGTAGGTGCGCGCGAGCATGACCGCCTCGCGTTGCGTGATGGCAAAGCCATCGTCCAGCGCCGTTTGCAGCACATCCTTGACCATAGCAGCCGTCCCTTTGCCTTCAAGCCCGCCGCGTTGAATGGCCGTAATCACAGAATCATTGACGCCATTCTCAAACGCCCTGCTCACCCAATCCGAAAGCACGGTGCCGTCTTGCAGTGGTGTGCGCTGAAACCACGTCCGTATCTGCTCGGCTGTCATGCCCACGGTCTGCACGGCAGCGGCCCGGCCCTCAAACGACAGCATAGCGTTGTAGGTCGCCAGTGACGCCACGGCTGCCGTCACGCTTGATTCGGTGATAGCGGCAAGAGTTGTCACCTGTGCGGCTGTGGTCACTTCCGTCAGCCACGCATTGACCTGTATCAGTCTGTCGCGGTTCCAATCGGTGATGCGGGCAAGCCCGTCTGCATCCGCCGCAAGCTTTGCCAGCACATCGGCCTTGGTGCTCTCCAATACCTTGATAAGCTGCGCTACGGCTTGTGCGTCCAGCGTGTCCAAGGCATCGCGCCAGTAGAGCAGCCGGGCAAGGAAGTATTTTTCAATGCGCTCGTTGGGCGTCATGGGCTATATGCCCCCTACGCCAAAGCCAAGGTTTTGCAGCAGCCCGCTCCCGACATTCGGCCCGGCGTTGGTCATAAGCTCCTGCGCGATTTTGGCTTGTTCCTCGTCCGGCTCAAAGTCTTTTGGCAGCGTGCCGAGCTTCTTCAGCTGCACCAGAGCCGTTGCCTTGGAAATCATGTTCAGGCGAGCCAGTTCCAGCACAAACGTCTTGTCCAGCTTGTTTATGGCGTTATCGTCATAGTCTTCGTTGTACGGCGTGATAATTTCGTCGTCGCCCACCTTCAGCTCAAGCCATTTTGCCGCCAGTTGCCAGCAACGCTTCTCGGCAGATGCACAACGCCGGGCAAACTTGGCAAGCTGTGTGTCGAGCTGGCGGTTATCCAGCTTCTTAGCCTCGGCGCTCTCCCCAACCGCGCTGTCGGGCCGCACCATGCGTAGGGCGATCTCGCGTATCTGCTGGATGTCGGACATGAGGAATGCGGTCTGCGCAGAGAAGGACGTTCCCGTTGGCTCAACGTAGGTGGCGCTGATGCCATTTTTTTCTTCCGACACCAGCATATTGCTGCTGGCTCTGATAAACTTTTTCCCGGCCTCTTCTGCCAGACCATTAACCACCATTAACGGAACAGCGCAGTCGAACAACATCTTATCAAGCTCACTGTAGCGCCTGTATACGCCCAGGATCAACGAAAGCACATCATCCGTTGCCGGGTTACCCGTCATGGGTGAAGTCGGCTCAAACTGGAAGGGAACGAGCGGAACGGCCTCGCATGGATGGGCCTGGGGTTCGCCATCTGCCATCATTCCCGAACTGAAAATGTCGGCAAGGGCCTGATCTGAAACCGTCAGTGTCCTTGCTGATCCCTTAAACTTCTGCCATGTTGTGCGAGTCCACACCGTCAGTACATCAACAACCTGGGGCTGTTCAAAGGCTGCGCTTCCCACGGCCTCTGTGGAATGGATTACCACCCAGGCAAGGCCATGCGCGTCAAAACCCCAATCCCATACGTCATTGGCGTCAATGTCCACGAAGTACGGAACGAGTCTACGCCCGGCCCGCTTGTCTTCGCTGATGGTGGCACCTGCGGGACTTTCCATGTCCACGAGCACGAACCGTACACCACCGGCTGCCGTGGTGCGTACAATTTCGTCAAAAAACGTACTGGCGTTGCTGTGCAGTCGGTCAATGTCGGTCTGCATCGGCTCAAGCGCCTTCGGCAGTGTCCGCGCTTCACGCCCTTCGCACACAAACGAGCCGAACACGTCAACGATGGGCGCAGCAAAATTACGGTACGTAGCCCGCTCCTTCCTGATTGCATACTGCGCGTCTGTCTCGAATGGATGCCGGATAAGCAGGGCCGTGCGCTTTTCGACACACTCACCGCCATTGTAGAGATCAAGCGCCAGATTGCGCTTTTCGCGGGCGGTGGCGTACAAAACGTGTTTTTGTGTAAAGTCGGGCATGTTGCCTCCTAAAATCCGAAGCGAACTTGTTTCTTAACCACAGGAAATTCTTTGACTATGTAATATGTCGCCGCGTCGTTGATATGGTCGTGTCCAGAGGATTTGTCCGGCTCACCATTTGCGGCCCACGCCTGCTGCTCTAGTGCCTCGGCGTATGTCGGGCACTTAGCCACGTTGACCTTGTAGCGGCGTTCACCCGTCGCATTGCAGAACATGGCGTTTGCGGCGTTTATGCGGTCTTTGACGGGCGGGTTAGCCGCGTTCACACAGACCACAAACCCAGCCTCGCGCAACAGAGCAATGTCCGTCTGGCTGGCGTTAACAGATTTGCGGGAATCGCCGCTAGCGTCAGGGTAAATCCTGATCTCCCGCGTCTTGACATACTGCCCGCCCTCATATCGCCAGTACCGCTCTTTGATGCGCCGTATCATGTCCGGCGTGTCGTAGCCGTTGGTCAGCTCGTCCACGGCTCTAGGCTGCCCATCACGCAGCACATGCGCAACGGCTGCCATCTTTCCAACGTTGAAGTCCATGCCGATGAACAACGGTTCGCCTTCCCTGATCTCGTCGTCGCACGAATTAAACTGGCGGGAGAAGGCCACGTATATCGTGCCGGATTGAAGGTTGACGAACTCGCCGTTGATATATGCCTCAATCAACTGCGCCGGATACGACTCCAGCAACGAAGGAATATAGTCGTCAGGGAGGTTGATCTCATTGTCGTAGGTGCTGGCCCGCACGATGCCGTACAGCTTCGCCAGCTCCGGCTTTTCGCGGGGCTTCTTCTCAAACTGATTGTAGGCGAACTTGAAGCCTTCCGGCGTTGTCGTAACGTCCACGCCATTGCGCAAGCCGGGAATGTTGTAGCGCATACGGGCAATAATCTTGCGCCATGCTGTATAGGCTTTGTCGGCTGGCAGAACGTCTATTTCGTCAACAAGCGCATGCCCGATTTTAAAGCCGATGATAGTTTCCGGCCTATCCATTGAGCGGCACATAATAATGCCACGCAACTGCCTGCCACTGTAGGCGTGCACCTCATTGTTACCCGCCCTAACCTTGGCTATCAGACCCCATTGTGCGAAACACTCTTCCACCGTGGGGTAAAAAATATCTCTGATCTGCGGATAGGTCGGCGCAAAGTATCCGGCATTGATGCCGGGATGCCGCCAGAAATGCTGCGCCAATCCAGCACAGCCTACCCACGTTTTTCCGCTCCCGTAGCCACCGAGAAACAAAGAATATTTCTTTTGTGATGCAAGAAACTGCGCCTGCGGAATATTCAGTTCAGGATACATGACTATCGGCTCACTCACGGCCACGCCTCCCGTTCACCACGCGCACCTCAATGGCTACCGGCAAATCTTCCGGCGCTTCTTCCTTACGCTCACCAAAGGCGTTGACGTGCTTGCCGAGCAGTTCAAGCGCACGGTTGGCCCCTGCGCTGTCAAACTTCCACACATCACGCCCCTGTTCGTCCTGTACCTGCTTTCCCTTTGCGTTGGTGACGGGCGATTTCTGCAAGCATCGCTCTGCCACTTCGCGCAATGACGACACAACATAGTCCACGGTAATGAGCGTTCTTTTCTCTCTTTGGGCCTGCGCTGACCGGATTGCCTCCTGAACAGCACTTTTTGCAACCAGCTTTTGCGCCATGCTCCCGGCGGTCTTTTCACTGTACCCTGCACGGATAGCAGCCTGTGTGGCGTTCAAGTCCACCAGGTATTCAGACACAAATTTGCGCTGCTTGTCCGTCAACTCAGCCATTATTAATCCTTTGAAATTTCGGGCTGTTCGCCATCACTCATGAGCATTGCCAGCCGCAAGCATTCATCCTCTGCCGGGCATGCCAGCTTTGGGTTACCCACGGCTATTGTGCATCCGTTGGGGCCGAGGGCTGGGCATGACGTTGGGCAGAACGGCGCATTTCCGCCTGAAACTGCTTCTCGTCGTACTTGCCGATCTCTTCCGCTCTGGTGCTGCATTCTGTATCCGGGTTATAGCGACTTGGGCGTTTTTTTCGGTTCACACCCGGAACCACGTTCCGCTTGGAACCGGAACCAGTTGCCGCTTGATCTATTCCACATATTATTCCAGCCAACTCACTTGGCCTTAGCTCGTCTACCCTGACGGTTCGCCGCTTAACGAAAATTCCTGCCTTTATGAGTGCCTTAATGGCATCTCGCACGGCACGTTCTGATAGCGCACACTTTTGAGCAATGATCTCCTGACTGACACGGATACGACCTGACTTCTTGCCGATGTGCAGCGCAAGCATGAGGCCGACCAGTTTTTGAGTGCTGGTCAAAGAGTCGCAGGCCGATATGACCCATTGCAGGCTGTATGTGTCCATTCATCTGCTGCCTCAAAAAAACTTTGTGACCATAGCGCTGATAGCGCTACTAAGTGCAGCAACAATCGCAAGCAATACGCCCAAGACGGCCTTGCTTCCTGCTTTTTTACCGTCCTCTCTGGCGCGATACTCACGCATCTCGCGCACTTCGGATTCAAGCTCGCGCATACGCTTTCCCTGATCGCGAAGCTGAGTCACCACAACTTCATCGATACGGGCGTGCAAAGCGTCCATTTTGGCTTCCATTCTGACCAAGCGGCCCTCGTGCCCAGTGTTATCAATCGCCATGCTACACACCACCCGTCAGCCCAAGGCGCAGCCAATCTGCCATGTGATCAGGAGTCCACTGCCCGCGCAAAATGTATGAAGCGTAACCACACAGCATGAGCGTGAGCAAGAGGGCAGCCCAAGCCAGCAGGAACTTGCGAAACCAGCGGGGGAGGGACGCCCATCTTGACCGGATGCGTGGGCGCTGAGGTTGCTGCATGCTTTCCATGTCATTTTGCCTCTTTCACGGACTTGTCCCACGCACGAAGCGCGGCCTGTTTTGCATTGCATGTCGCCATGTCAGCCTGGAGAGTGACAATCGCTATGGATGCCAATACGGCGTATTCCTCAACGCTCTTGGTCGTCATAAGGCCGTTCGGCAGGGGAGTTTGGGGGCAATCCTGCATCAGGGCTTCCGGCGGCGTGACCACTATCGTCTTGGGTGTACAGCCCCATGCGCCTGCGAAGCTCATCGAGAAGATCAGGGCCAGTGAGGCCAACCGGGATGCCGTTGATTTGTTCAAGTTTTTGGCGCGCATCGTTCAGTGCCTCCGATCTTCCTTTCTCAAAAACCTTGTACGCGGTGTCTCCTGCCCCATTGGCTACAAGCAGTGCTGCGCTTTCAATGCGGAGTTGGTCTATTTCCTTACCCGCGCTCGATAATCGCCAAGCCATAAAGCAATTTACTGCCAGCGAGGCGATACAGAGAAAAGCCAGCACCGCAATGGCGCGCATCAGCACAACTCCTGCAACAGGTCGCCTTCGATCTTCCGGCGCAGCTTGTATTGCGTGAATCCCGTGCGTAGTTCTTTCGATGCCGCGCACCAGTTCTGCGTAGTCAGATAGCCCCACAGTTTTGGCCAATCTCGCCGCACGCCGCCACAGCCTTTCTGAAAACACACGCTGAACACGACGGCCTGTGCCTGCTTCGGCAGCGCGTCAAAGCTGACGTTCGCAGCCTTTTGGTAGGCCGGGGCCACGTAGCGGTGCAGGTAGCCAGTATGCACGCACTCATCCAGCATTGCAGCGGTGTCAGTGGAGATAGTGAGGGGCAGGGTAGAGAGTTTAGAAATAGCGACGGCTTTTTTGAGGCCGATATAGGGACGCAGTTGGTTGATGATAGCCAGCGGCACACCGTAGGCTTGCAGCGTTGGCGCATCCGTCTGCCCCAGGTCGCATCCAGTGGCGATAGTAACGCCAGACGCCCCGATAGCCGTATAAGCCTCGGGGTGCTGGTTCGGGCGACCGTAGAAATTGCCGGGGCGGGCCGGGATGTATCCGATAGTGACTCGCGGCCCTTCAACCCCCGGTGTGTTCAACAGCGCCTGTATATAATGCATATCCGCCATGTCGTTTCCCTGTATGTTTTGGAAAAGCGTAACATGGCGGATTAGTGGTGCGCAGCACAGTACAGCTCTGTACAGCTAGGAGCAGCTAAATGGGGGCTTGACAGGATTCGCGCGCTTGCCCCTTGGAGAAGTTTTTCTCACGCCACGTCTGGAGTTTCGCAACGTCTGCGCTGTATCGCGTCTTTTCTCCAGTGCCCTCTACGGCAATGGGTGCGCCCATTTTGACCCATAGCTCTATTGTTCTGCGCCCAACTCCCATTTTTTCCTGAAAGTCTTTGTATGACTTCATTATATCCGGTGCATATACGATTACCATGTACCCTCCGCTAGCAGACTACGCCGCCCTGGCTTTGTTTCTCGTCTGTTCGTTCCCATACCGCATTTCAGCCACTGCCTTTCCCCAAACAACACTGCTGCCCCGTTCGTGGTTATCCGTCACGCGATAGAGTAGGGCTGCGGGCCGCCCATCACCGTCCAGATCAATTCGCGGCCCGAACACGCATATATTTTCCAGCGGTGAACGCATGCAGAGCTTTGCTTTGCGAATCGCGGCGCTGGCCCTGTCGATTGTCTCGCCGATGGTGTGGGAGAGAGTGATCCGTACTTCGATCAGCATTTAGCACCTCCCGCGTCGTGCTTAACCCTGTCTTTCAGCTCCTTGAGCTTTGCGTTGTTCCAGCGGTCTATGGTCCCAACCAAATACCCGCAGATTCGCCTTGTCCGCTGAAATGGCATGCCTTCGCCGATCTTCCGTCCTTCGCGCTGGCTCATTGCTTGTCCTTCCTTTCGACTACGATCCCTGGTGCATGCGCCATTTTGGCTCTGTTCCAGAAGTATTCATCCCCAAAGTGCTCTTTGTTCATACGGCTGGCAGTGTATACGGCGTGCAACGCGCCGAAGCTTAATGATCACAAGCCCCTCAAGCACGACAAAGTGCCGAGTGCAATGTGCCGCAGCCCAAAACAAACGTCACTTATCCAAATGCGATACAGGCTGTATTGCTGGCTCATTACTCTGCCTCCTGCACCAGCACGTAGCTAGGCGCTGTGGTTTTTGTGCCGGAGATGGTATCCACAGTTTTTCGTGTCGCCCTGCATTTTCCCTCTCTCACGGCCTGCTTGACGAGCTTGCGCACCTTATCCACGCCGCACCCCATGGCCTCGGCTATTTCAGTTGTCGTTGCGCCTTCTCCGGCCGACGCCGTACCCAGGCGCGAAAGGAGGGCGACAAAATCCACGGTTACCCCTGCACGGGAACCGGGCGCATCGAATTTATGTTGAGCAGATGTGCTTTCCATGAAAAACTCCCGTCCTCGTCTATGTCAAAGTGAATTAATCCGAAATCTACCACGCCAGAGCATTGTCGTATGCCATACGAACTTCCCGGTCCCTGTAGCGCTGGCGTCGTCATGGCGAGGTGCGTCGGATTGCCGCTGAATTCGTGATAGTGGACATGACTGCGAATGATAACGCGAGACAGTGGTGCCCAATCGCGCTCATGCCACAGCACATTCCACATGCGTTCCCGGCTGATGGCGGTGTGGCGCCCGTGCGGTACGCTGGAGCTTCCCACCTTGTGCTTGAAATCGAAAACGCAACCGTTGATGTCGAGCCATTCATGCCCGCCGAAGTGGGCGCCAAGACGCTCTGCAATGATGGCCTCCCACGCCTCGCCATCGGGGTCTGAATGGTATGGCGTACCACCAATGAGCAGATATTTACCGGCCCGGGCCTCTTCCAGAGCGGCAGTTGCCATGTCCGCCTGCTGGCTCAGGTCTGGCGTGATCAGCTCCACGCCGTTGTTTCGGCTGCCCCTGCCGTCAATGGCGTCGCCGTTGCACACCAGCCAATCAATGGGCTGTAGGGCGCGAAGCGTTGCGGCGTACCACTGCCACAATTCCCGCTGTAACTGCGCCCATGCCCTGCGCGACTCGCTGGCGTCCTGCAAGGCGTACTGATAGCCAGGGCAACACAGCCCGGCCCTGTGTCCGCAATGCAGGTCGGAAACGATTACAAGGCGCTTCATTCGGCCTGCTCTTCATTCATGTCTGCTGCCAGAGCGATATAGCCCGCCGCGTCAACCATGTTGTCCTTGCACCCAGCGCCGTTGATTTCCCGCCCGATCTTGAACAGCACCATCATGAGGGCAACGTCTTTGGGGTCAAGTTGCGACAAATACATCGGCTGCCCTTCTATACACCCAAGCGTAACGCCCTTCGCCCGCATGTACCCATTCCACAGCTCAGCAATCACCCCGTGCGTATCTTCGGGGTTGCCGTAGCTCTGCTGCCTGTCGCCGTTGATGATCTTGTGTGCATCAAGCAAAACCTGTCCGCGTTCCGTACTCATTCCGTCCGTCCTTTCCGCAGCCGTACGCTACGGGCTACTTGTATTCCTCGCCCAAGAACCGCACCAAAGTTGCAATCACGTCCAGCGCTTCATCCATTTGGCGCGATTCCGTCTCATGCTCCACGGCCTTCTCAAGTTCATGAAACTCTGAGCCGATAACTCCCAGGGCATGGTATGGCCCTTCGGCGTACAGCGGGTGCTTGTCTCGTGCCTGTTCCAGCCGCAGCGCAATGGCCTGCATTATCGCGCGGCCCTTGGCTTCGTTGCCGTTGCCGAAAGCCCGACGCATGCGGCGGTATGTTGCTTTGTCGAGATCGTTCATGCCGCCACCTGTTCGTCGGCACACACCGCAATCCAGCGCGCATCTGCCTCGTTGTCGTCACCGTCCCACCCGGGCCACTCACGCCGTGCCGCGTCCATCATGTCGGGCTTCCCGGCATTACCCTTGCCAGTTGCCCGCTTTTTGATGGTGCCCACAGGTATGCCAGTGTACGGCACATTTCGGCGCTCACACTCTTCTGTGACCACCGCGATAATTCCGCCGTAAATGTGGGCCGCGTCTACGCCCTGGTGGCGGCGAACCTCTTCAAACGCGACCAGTGCGGGTTTGGCTGTGTCGAGCAGTTCAGATATGTGCTGACGCATCCGAAGGAACCGCATGCCGCCACCCTCAAACCTGCCGCCTTTCAAGTTCCAAGTGCCGGAGTCAATACCGCCACCCGGGTGCCTGACGCACCAGCCGCACTTTGTGCCGGGGTCTATGCCGATTACTGCTGACATTTCCGTTCCTCCTTCATCGTCTTGATCGCCTCCTGCACACCGCCGATCAGCGCCCTCTGGTGCCCACGGCACAGCCAGAAATGGAACGGCGGGTCCCACCCATCGTCGGTGTAGTGCAGGGTGAAATGGTCAGCAGGCTCGCCGCAGATAACGCAGGGCAGGCTGGTCATCGGATGGCCTCGCGGGCGGCTTCAGCCGAGAGCACCGCTTCAAGGAACGCCACATTCCTGTTGGAGCCAGACATCCACATAGCGAAATCGCGACACTCCACGAACCACTCCAACGCCTCGCCCCTGTCCCTCAACCTGCGCACCTCGGCTACGAGCGCTGGGATGGCGCTTAATACTTCGCCAACGCAGTCAATGAATTCAGGTGGATATTCTAAAACTTGCAGAGCATGGTTTACTCCAGCCGCAAATATCCCTGCCTTGTCCAGCCTCGCCAGATCGGCGTCGGTCAGTTTCATTTCGCTCATATCCCTCTCCCTGCACACTGCACACGCGAGTTCGCCGGCCCATGACCCCGCGCAGTCGGTGCGGTTACACATTACAGGCCGTTGTCCTCAGTAGAAATTTTCAACTTTACCAGTGCGGGCCTTGTCTGTGAGATGTTTGCAATAGCACTCGATCTCATTGACAATTCTGTCCCGATCCTTTTTAGGGTAAAATGAAAAGCCACGTGTGAAGCCGATCCCATCGATTGGGCTATTGTCGTAGTAGTAGCCGTTTGTAAGCGTATAGAATTGCTCTTTGCCGTCTGGGTTCCTACCCTCAATAAAGTTCTTTGCCTTTGTGACCTTTACGCTGCCTACAATGCCGTTAGGCTTTCTTCCATGCGTAAACAGGGACAATCCAAGACGTGCTTTTTCCAGGGTGAACTCTCCACCACGGCCAAAAATCTCCCCGGTGCGCTTCTGGATTGCGATGAACGCAACCCCTGTTTTTAGGGCGTCGAAAATCTTTTTAATTTCACCACCAACCGCATAAAAATTGTCATGAACTTCAAGGAAGTCGATTACATTTATTCCGTCTGGATCTATGGCGTCAGCGTAGTTTGAGCTGCGCTCTATGAATTCGACTCCTTTCTCCCATTCCTCGCGGGGCGCGCCGAATGCATCAATGCGACTCTTGATTTCGTTTGGCGTCATTTCAGACGACAAATAGCGGAATTTATGTGTTTTTAGGTTCATAAACACAAGGTTAAAAAGAAGCCCTGTCTTGCCACTGTTCGTTTCGCCAGCCACAACAATGATATTTTTGGGCTGAATAATAACGTCACGGTGCAGATTGAACGGCAGCCACATGTCTATTTGGGGGGATTCAGGAGCGTTCAAGTCTATGCGTTCAATTGTCTTTTCAACCTTGCGGAACCACCCGGTGCGCTTCCCGCAACGCTCAATAACCCTCCGAGAAAGCAGGTCTTGTACGGTCTGCTGGCATGCGTTTTTGTCTTCTGGCTTCTGAATGCCCAAATCGCGGTAGATATCAGCAATTGTGAACTCTCCGCATGACAACTGCACCCACCTTTCAACGCCACCGCTGTTTATGGCTTGTGGGTTCCTGTGGGCGTGCGTCTTTGACATACTGTGAACAGTTGTCTCAATTTCCTTTTGAGCCAACGGGGGCTTGCAGAAAGCAGAATTCCATCCAATGGCAAAGGCCAAAACTTCATCTGAGCTACAGCCACGAGCGAACATGCGCCCGCAATGGCTCGTTAAAGCTTGATTCCTTTCGCCAGCGTGGGCCTCAAGCCTGTTGCTATGTCCTGTCGTCGCAGTGTCGTCGTATTCAGTCTTTCCGTCTGGCGTTCTTCTGAGCTTGACGTCCGGAACAGGGATCAAGGAAGCCACCCCGGTAAATCCGTCCAAACTTTTCAAAGCGTATTGTGCGCCAGATGGGTGGATTGATGGGGCAAAAACGACATAAGAGCCGTCCCCACGCACATCAATTTCATCCGTTATTCTTACCGCAGGCGGAATAACCACACTGCCCCTAGGGTGCTTATAAAACGCATGGAACTTGTGATTTGAGCTGGTGTACTGAAACCAGTTGGGCTTCGGCATGTTTTCTTTGAACCACGCCTGACCGTTTTTCCCGTCCACATCCACGGCCACAATTCCTGAAATTGCGCCACAAACCAGACCAATGTTTGCGCTAGGTTCAACCTCAAACCACCTACGAACCTCTTCCTCCGTAGCGATCCGTTTTGAAAATTCACCCCACGCACCTTTTGGCAATACTTTCGCCAGTGGGCGCTTATCCCTTGGTGCTAGCGGTATCACGCTGCACCCCTGATTTATGAGCCACAGGGCCATATCTTGGCATGTTTGCATATTACAACCCCGCCGCATCAAGTTCAGCGTTCATAGCCTTGTCCCTGGCCAAAGCATCTTCATGCGTGTCACCAGGTTGAGGCATGCCGAAGTTGTATTTTGCCATGATCTCATTACGCCTTTCATCTTCTGGCGTGTTTCTCGGCTCATCTGAACTCTCGCATCCGCCATCCTCCCATCCACGGCGATGCAGCCATGTGGACATATGCGGGATATAGCGCTCGTCGTCTGGATTCTTTATCCCGCGCTGCCAATCAGGCTCAAAGCAGCGGTTTTTAATGCGTTGCACCATGTCCTGGGGTATTTCGCCCAGCGCTTCCAACTCGTAGAATGCGCGCCATGCGTTAGCCTTTCCGCTGCGTCTGGGGTATGCCTTCCAGCACTCCTCAAACCATGCGGTGTAAGGCGGAAGGTCTGCACCCTTGACCCTGCGCTTAGAACGCTGCGCCCCTTTTCCAGTTGCGTCTGACTGCGAAGTTCCCTGAACACAATCGTGTTCGGCACTCGCTACGGAAAGGAGTGAGGACTCGCCCCCCTCAAGGGGGGTAAGGGGGGTATTAATAATATTATTACGAATACTAATATTATGGGTTTTTGGGTTATCGGTTGGGTTTTCAAAAAAAACCGTTGGGTTTTTGGGTTTTTCGCTCGGTTTTTCTGGGTTTATTTTGTCGTCTTCTACAGGCTTTGCTGGCCGTCCACCTTTTTTGCCATTCTCCCGATTTGCCGCCACTTTAGCTGCATATTTTTCTTGTGCTGCGACGATACGAGGGCGGATAAGAAGGAAGGCCATCTTGGTACTTGTGTCCATTTCAGGCATTGCGCATTGTCCAGTTGACGCGGAAAACATCGCCTGAAACAGCACACCTTTTTGCTCATTCGAGAGCATAGAAATCGCTTCCCACCACTCAGCGTAAACGACAAAATTTTGTGCGTTGCTATTTTTCATTGATTGCCGCCTCAATATCTTCCTCATGGTGGAACTTGCGCCAACTGGCCCACGCCCTGAAAAGTGACGACATATGCCCGTTGAGGTAGGTTTGGTTGTGATGAATTTGCTTGTGGCATGGGGTGCATACAACCAGGAGGTTGTAGGGTTTATCTTCGCCACCATCGCGGATAGGTTTGAGGTGGTGGGCTTCTAAGCTCTCACCGCACCCCTCAATAAAATCTCGTGAGCGGCGGCAAAGCTGGCACTCGTCAATGCCAAGACGTTTCGCCGTCCATTGTGTGCTGATAGCTCTTTCGCCATCTTTTGTTTTCAGGGGTTTTACCTTCCCACCCCAGGCTAGAAACATGCCGCACTCTGGACAAACAAGCTTGTGCCCATGAGTTTCATTGGGTTCACCTTGTGCGACAGGTTGACCTGCCCATTTGCACCTTTTACATTGGCGCTCGATAAAGGTTGTGTTGAACTCCATGCAAGCGGACATTGACCCTCCTTTATTTTGCCACGGTGGTGTTACAGCACCACTGTGGTTTTCTGTTTCGGCTGCCATTCCGGTAACTGGCACCTCGCCCTGAACCCCACCAGTTCGCCGGTGACCGAACACACCCCGCGCCACCATGAATGGTCCTTGGCGCGTTGCCAGCAGATGCAGTGGATGCAGCGGGGGCGATTCATGCCATCACCCCGTACATTTCATCAGCCGTGGGGCCGTCGCAGCTATCCCGATACGTAGCGCGACGTTTCGCCCAACACTCAGGGCAGCGGTAATCTGTCGTTGGCTGGCTACAGTCGTGGCAGAGCCGTGCGTTGTGGATTGTGGCCGGTCCGAGTGGTTCAGCACAGTTGCGAGGCTTTGAAATGCCGATGCGATTTGCCTTGTTTTCAACGCTGTCGATGGTGCGGCGCAGCTTTGTCGCGCACCACGCAGCGCCCATTGCAGCGTAGTTGTGGCGCAGCGTGGCAACGTCCTGTGCTCTCCATGGTCTACGCTTGTTCATGTCTGTCTCCCCTGCCCGTGATTTGCCCGCTAGCCAGCGACTCCAATGCATCGCGCAGTTTTTTTAGGTGGCACATCATGCCGTCAATCATGGCTTGGCTGACGCGAGCTTCATCCTTGTCAATTCTGTTATCCTCAACCTGCTCTCGAACTGTTTCGCAAAACGTGCCGACACAGCCTGTGATCGACATCGCAGCATCCGTAAGGTCTTTTGCATTCAAAATGACTATTTCAGGAAACATTTCCTCAAGCTGTGCCACTTGCCAATCAACGAGGATGCTGTTTTCCAGAGCGCTGCATAGCGCAGGGATGTTGCACGGGCTTGGATAATATGCTTCGTATTCCTTGAAATATTTTGCTACGTTCGCTGGTGAGAGTCCCGACGCCTCGCATATCTCTGCATTTGTTTTGCCGGAGTGCATTTTTGCAGCAACTAGCGCCTGCTTGAATGTTATGTGCCGTAGATTTATGGGCAGCATTGTCTTATTTTTAGACTGCATTGGGCAAAACCTCTTGATAATAGTCCATTGTTGCTGTTCATCGCATTGGTATTATGTACCCATGCCCGATTGTGATTCTGTTCCAATCCAAACCGTCCGCGTCTACCTGAAGCGCCTTCCGTCCGGCGCTTACCGCGTTACCGTCCTATCGCCGTCTCTGCCTCGCCCTGTGTTCCGCTCGTACCCTGCTGGAACCAGCGAGGCGGATGCGGTGGCGCGTGCCGTTGGGCGGGCGTTAAGCCTCAGCAGTGCAGAGAAGGGCGATCAAAAAGACTGCGACGCAAATCCAGAAATCCATGTGCTAGCCCTCGCCTCTCATGAAGTCTTGAGCAAAAATCAACAGCCACATTGCGAGACAGAATCCATCACCCCATGTGGTGTTAACGATGCTGTAGTATGTGTAGACGCCAACCATCGTCAGCAGGAACGCAGCCCGCGCCTTGCGCCGCAAAATGTTGCGCCACAGCTTACGCAGCATCGCCGCCCCCCTCTTCGCTTGAGGGTGACGTGGCAGGGGCTGCTGTAGGCGGCCAGAGGTCAGGACGAAGCTCAGAGCGGGGGATGCCCAAAATCTGCTCGTAAAGGATGGCAGATGCTGGCCCTACGTTTCTGCTGCCATAGAAGTGCTTTTGAACAGTGGTCAACAATGCTCCCTTTTGGGCAACATCTGCCGGGGACAACCCACGCTCTTTAAGGGCAAGTTTGAATTTGTTCATGAGGGCATTGTACAAAAGTGCGTGATAAAAATCAAACTAAAACGCACAAAAGAGAGTATTGTCTTGAGCGCACAATTGTGCAAAAGGTAGATTATGGGAAAGAACCTTATTGAACAGGCGCTGGACATCCTCGCGAAGCACTTAGAAAAGGAATATGGCGGGAACAAGACTGCCATGTCTGAGGCGTTCGGGATGAATCCAAAAACAGGAATGCTTGGGAAGTGGCTTAACGGCACGCGAGTCCCTAGCATGTCAAGCCTTTCGCCAATCCTTGAAAAGATTGGCGTAACGCTAAATCAAAAGTCTAGTGAGGCAGACCGCGATGTCTGTTTCGTTAACGCGAAGGTCGTGCCAGCCGGTGAGCATATTCGCCCACCCCAGGCCGAGGATTATATAGCTGCCCCTCTGGTTGGCGAGGTGGGAGCAGGGCCGGGCTACGTGGCACAGGACGATGTAGAGAGCTGGTTTCTGGTGTACAAGCACGTTCCAGCAATCATGCACCGCAGAGACCTGATTGCCGTCGAGATCGGGCGGCACTCCACATCAATGTCACCGCTGCTGAACCCTGGTGATATCGTGCTGGTAGACAGAGACGACCACAGCGTAGAGCGGCCAGGTCACATTATGCTCGTGCGTGATCCTGACGGGTCTGGGATGATTAAGCGCGTTGCCATGAATAAGGATGGCGATGATTGGGTTATCCAGTTTTACAGCGACAACGCCGCCAAAAATCCGCCGATGATTTACAGGCTGAATGAGGATTTTGACGGCGATATAACCAAGGCTGTTGTGGGCCGCGTCATCTGGGCGTGGACGGACGTGCGGGGGAAGTGAGGGGAGCATGGGATTTGGAGAACAAGGGGGAGGTATGGTTGGACTTTTTAATCTTTGGGATCAAAAGACGCCTTCGTACAGGAAGGTTTTTCCGTCATATGACTGGGATGATGTGTGGTACGTCAACCAAATTATAAATCTCCCTGTCATCCTTGGAAGAGAAAGTGTTGGGTTTGTAAAGAATGTCCCAAACGAAGAAGTTAAAAAGAGTGATGCTGCTATAAAGGCGTGGATAGACCGCCATATGCATGGATGTTCGTGTTTGGTTTTATTCTGTGGTGAAAAAACCCATCAGAGTAAATGGGTTAAATATGAGCTTGAGAAAGCAAATCGTGATGGCATGGCAAGGTTGATCGTACGTCTTGACGGAATGTTTTCGCCAGTTGGGTCATTTTGCAGCGGGAGTGTAGACCCATATGCTCACCACGGCATGTATGGTGCTACGGCGTCTGGATATGTCATAAAACAGTATCGGTGGATTTCCGACAATGGGATACAAAACATCGGCTCATGGATTAATGATGCCTGTTTACGAGCAGGGAAATAGCAATAATAAATAAGCCACAATAGCAATAAGAATTGCGGATGGGTATATCATAAGAGAAAACGAGAACATAACTTTCAGTATGCAGTCTTTGCTATACTGCTTAGGATTGAAATTCCATTGTTCCAAAAAGCCAATTGATCCTGAAACAATCGCCATGTGATGCTTCCTGAATTGACGCTCAAGCTGAAGATATTTAGCGTCCATTGTCCAAAAAACGATGGCAATAGCCATGAATGCCAGCAAGAAATAGCAAGTTATCTGAGCCTGCTGTTTTCCCATAAGCGCTGCGACAATAGCGCACATAGCAAGAAAGAAGTTTTTGATTTTTTGTGAATTGTCTGCCATTCGCTTGATGATGTCTTGATTTATTTTTATGGCATCTATCTCATTTTGCTCAAGAATGGCATTTTTATCTCTTTGTATCATGGCTGTTCTCCATTTTTTTTATTCTATCTTCATGCCTCGATAAGCTCAATCGCTTGCAGCTTGTAATCCTATCTCAATATTTTTTGCCTTTATCTCTTAATTCCTCTCTAGATTCTCCGGTTTCTGAAAAGCCCCCTTTATCCCCCACCCATAAGTAGGAGATAATCGGCTTTTCAGGGTGTGTAACTCCTCTCTGAGTTCCCACGGCCCCTTTCATGTCCCCGGCTCCATTTAACGTCTGTCCGGTTTCCGCCCTAGACGATATTTCCCACCGTGCTTTCACGGGCTGGTGTCCGCCCCGTTATCGCGCCGTTTTCCCCGGCGTGATTTTTTTATATCAAAATGCGGACATTTGTGCAAGACGCCTATTGACTCGTCACGCACATTTGTGCATACTGACTTTGCGAACGGGGAATGGCGGCGAACAAAACCCACGGGTGGAAGTAGCCACGGAGCCAGGAACCGGGAGCAAGCCGCTGCTGAGTAGCGAGGGCCGGGAAGCGAGGCAGACCGTAAGCGATGCCGAACAAGTACGGACACCTAGACCGAACAGCACAAGGCGGTTGGAGCAGGACAACAGACACGGCAAGCCCGGCCATAAGAAGGGGTGCTCGAAAAACCACGGCGTGACGCGCCGGAGCCTGTGAAGGGCGAGAGGAACATTTTAAATGGTTACAGCAAATTTTGTTTCTGACCTGCCTTCGGTGACGGGGGCAGGGATTGGAGCAGAATTTACAACCACAACAAACCAAGGAATAGCAATGGATATCAATAACTTGACCATCGGACAGGCCAAAGAGCTTGCCGCCATGTTCGGAAGCCAGAAGGCCTTGGAAGGCATCAACAATTTCTGCATCGGAAGCACCGTCATTGTCCGCACCTATTCTGCTGGCGTGTGGTGCGGTACGCTGGATCATAAATCCGGCAACGAGGTAATTCTGACCAACGCCCGCCGCATGTGGCGCTGGTGGTGCAAAGAGAGCATTAGCCTGTCAGGTGTGGTGCGGTACGGCATTGACCGCAGCAAGAGTAAGATAGCCGCTCCTGTTGACAGTGTCTGGCTTGAGGCCATTGAAATCATGCCGATCGATGGCGAATCAGAAACCTCGATTATGGAGGCTGACATTGTCCAGGCTGAATAACGGCTTCGGCGACGGCTCCGGCTTCGGCGACGGCAACGGCTAAACGAATTTCTTTTGACCGCTGGCTACCATATTCCCAACGATGGGAAAATGGTTGTCGGCGGAATTGAAGAGGTTCAAATCAAGCACCACGGCTGGCAGTGGCTAAGGTGCGGGGGCCGTGGCGTTGGGCTGCGGCCTTTAAATTTGGTTGTGCCGGGCGGTGCTGAGAGCAGAAGCACCCGGCAGATTGACGTAAAGAGCCGCATGACGCGGAAATTCATCTGGGCCGTAAACGCGGAAGCCAGCGTAGCGCCTGGCCCCGGCACAGCCAATTCATTAACCCACCACTCCCGGCGCTCGTCGGGTTTTCATATACACAGGGCGGCTTCGGTCGCCCTTAACTTTTTGGGAGTTGTGATGAATGGCGGCGCGAGGAGCGGGCATCCTACATGCTGGCCACATGATGGATGAAATAGAGGTTCGGCACCTATCCGCCATTCATCACAAAGCCCAAAGGAGGCGCATATGACCGAATGGAAACTTTGGAGCGAAGAACGCCCCACGGACAATAAGGCATTGTACCGCTGGCGCGTTTCAGAACGTAAAATTTTAGGAATGATGCTGCGCCCTGAATGGAGCCAGAAGCTGGACCTGTGTGGCATGGGCTATGCTGACTCGGAATACTGGCCCATTTTTTCTGACTGGAACGGGTATCGGCGATCTGTAGACCAGTCTCTTGAGTGGCGTCTTGCCACACCACAAGAGACTGAAAAGGAAAAGGACACCTATTGGGGTGGGCTTGATCTTCTGCCTTGCCCGTTTACCGGAGTAATGCCCGTGGTCGTGTATATGGGCAAATTCATCGGCGCACCGCCGTATATACTTGAGTGGATGGGCATTAAGTCACATATGGTGAACAGCTTGGGATGGACGTCTGCCAAAGCAATGCGCACGGCATGGAACACCCGCCCATAAATAACAAAGGAGGCGCATATGTCTGACGAAATCACCAGCTTGAAGGCCGAAATTGCGGCATTGCGCCGCCGGATAGGCAGCCTTGAATTTGACCTTGAAGCGGCCCGCACTGCCCTGACAAACGCGGCGCTGGAAGGGGCAGGCTTTTACGTTTTCAGTGATGATGGCGAATACAACAGGTTTGACGGGCAGCACGAGGCGTATTTGTTCCAGCGTACCTTGCAGGATGAAGGAACCGGGTCAGTCCTTATGCGCATGCTGTCGCGTCTTGATGGCGTTGACGCAGACGTGGAAGGCGGAACCTACACGCCGCCCCCGCGCCCGTCACATGACCCGCAGGACGTGCGCAATGCTGCGTAGTCACAACATCATCTGGACAATCCGAGCCGTCTACATCGCACTGGTGTGGGCGGTTTTTCAATCTCTGGAGGTAGCGACATGGCCGTGATTCAGTTCAATCGGCAGAAGCGCCGCAAGCGTCCGATCAAGTGCATCTTCAAATTTCATCACCGCCCGTGCGTGGTTGCATATTGCTACACAACGGAAGAAATGATTGACGCATTCAGGGCGGCGGGGGGGGGCGGCATGAACCGTCGTGAAGCACTCCGCACACAAAGGGCTGCGTATCACCGCCAGCGCTACGCCACACTACGCGAACACGGCCTATGTGTCCGCTGTAAGCGGCCCACGCAACACGGCATGGCCCTGTGCTGGTCGTGCCAACTGTACAACAACCAGCGCCGCAGTGGCGCACGGCAAGCGCCGAGGGGGTAGGATGAACGAAGCAGAACTCAGAGCAGAGAACGCCAGTCTGAAGCAGCAACTTGAAGCAGCATTGAATGTTAATATGTTGTCTCAAGCAGAGCTGATCGCAAGGGCAATGGACAATATCGCATCAAGCGTGATGGGTGATGATGGCCTTGCTAAGATTTCAATGGCCTGCACTTGCGTCAACTGTGGTGCGTCATTCCATAATGCCGAAGAAGCAATGGCCCATGACGCAGTATGCCCAAAACACCCGGCGGCGATACGGGCGGCGAAGATGCAAGAAGCTCTTGCGGCAGCCGCAGAATATATTGGTGACGAAAGTGCTGGCAGTATGGAGTTTTGGGAGCGGTATTACGAAGCCATCCCAGAAAAGCGCGGAGGATAGTCATGTGCCGCCACCTACACATTTGCCCACACGCAGCGCCACGGTGCTGCAATTGTGATGTCTGCCCCGATTCAGGGGCGTTTGTCGGCCCCGCGGAAGGGCCGTTTTTGTTTCAAAACAATGAGGACTTTTATCATGACACAGACAGCGGGGCAGCTTTCGGAGCAGGCCAGCCCACCCGCGCCGAAGTATGCGAACAATAAAGAATTTGAGGACACTTGGGGCTTTAACCCTAACCCGTTTTCCCTGGATAGCGTTGTGAGCAGCAAAAATTTCTCGCCGCAGAAAGTGGTTGTTTACGGCGTCCCTGGCGTTGGAAAGACAACCTTCGCCGCAACATGGCCCAAGCCCATAATACTGCGTACGGAAGACGGTGCAGGGGCCTTGGATATACCTACGTTCCCACAGGTAGCCAAAACCACAGAAGAGATTCAGCAGGCCATTACAGCCCTGCGAAAGCCTGGGCATGGGTTTAAAACGTTGATTGTGGACAGCCTTGATTGGGCAGAGCCGCTTGTGTGGCGAAGGGTTTGCGAACAAGAGCAAAAGAAAAACATTGAAGATTTCGGCTTTGGCAAGGGATATGTCAAGGTTGACGACAAATGGCGTGGCTTACAGCGGATGCTTGACGATCTGCGGGAAGCCGCAGGTATGCATGTTGTGTGCATTGCGCACGCTGTCCCGGTCATGTTTGACCCGCCGGACTCAGACTCATACCAGCGCTACACTCTCAAGCTGCATAAGCGGGCCGCAGCACTATGGACTGAATGGGCTGAAATGCTGCTGTTCATGAACTACAAGAGCCGCGTTGTTGAAGCCAAGGACAACGGAAAATCAAAGGCAAAGGGCAGTGGTGAGCGCGTTATATACACGCAAGAACGCCCTGCATATCAAGCAAAAACGCGCTGGCCTCTGCCAGACGAGATATACATAGGCAACGACCCAACATGGGGCGCTTTCCACGAGGAACTTAGCACAGCAAGCGAAGGAGCTTACAGCAATGGCAATTGATTTCAGTCGCGAGGAAGCACAGAAAGAACGTAATTATGGCCCTGTGCCTGCTGGTAGCCGGGTGTTGGTAAAGCTGCACCTTGAACGTACCAAATATCCCAGCCGAGAAGACCCCGACATTGCCGAAGCTCAAAGCGGCCTTCTGCAACTGCCATGCAAGATCGAAGTTGTAGACGGGACATATGCAGGCTGCTCGTGGTTTGAAAATATCACGCTGCAAGTCGGCATGCAGAAAATCAGGCTTACAGAAGGGCAGGAAACGGCAGCAAAGCGCGGTGGCTCCATTCTCAAGGCTATAATTGAGTCTGTGCGCCGCATTGACCCTGCCGACACCAGCGCGCGGGCTGATTCACAGCGTCAGGTAAACAAATGGACAGACTTTGACGGCATGGTCTTCCCGGCCCGCCTTGGAATCAACAAAAAGGGCTATGTTGGCAAGGACGGCAAAACCTACTGGAACAACAGCCTTTCCCGTATCGTTGCCTGCACCGACAAAGAATACAATGATTTGATGCGCGGTGTCGAGTTTATCACTGACGGGCCCACGCGAGGTGAAGCCGCTGGAACCGATGCCCCAAGAGGTGGCAACGGACGGTTGCCGTATGACGACGCACCGCCTCACAACGATTCTGACGTTCCATTCTAGCTTAACACTCTCCTCCTCACCCCATACGACAGGCGGCATCTGGATGGTGTCGCCTGAAACTGTGTGGTGAATCACGGTAGCAACCCCCAACCCCTGCCCGTGGGGCGATACGCGGGCCATATTTGTGCAACCGCCGCCCACTGAGGCGGCTTTTTATTTCTCAGCCATACATCCTCAGGTGGGCCGCGCATACCGACAACGCGGGGAGTTTTTTATGAGTGATACGACAACCACGATCACGCCGGAAGAGCGGGCGGAAATACGCGCCGTGGCTGCGGGTGAGGGTGAGTGATGTGTCTTCGTACTACAACGAAATCGACCCATTCGCTGCCGCATGGCTGCGTGAGCTAATCAAAGCCGGGCATATCGCTCCAGGCGAAGTTGATGAAAGGAGCATTGCCGATGTTATGCCAAGCGACCTTGCCGGGTTTACACAGTGCCATTTTTTTGCGGGCATCGGTGTCTGGTCGTATGCCCTGCGCCAAGCCGGATGGCCCGATGATAGATCCGTCTGGACAGGAAGTTGTCCCTGCCAGCCGTTTAGCAGCGCAGGAAAGGGAAAAGGATTCAAAGACGAACGCCACCTGTGGCCTGACTTCTTCCGTCTCATCGACCAGTGCCGCCCTTCAGTCTGCTTTGGAGAACAGGTTGCGTCAAAAGACGGCCTCGCTTGGCTCGACCTTGTACAAGCTGACATGGAAAACGCGGGTTACGCCTTCGGGGCGATTGATACCTGCGCTGCGGGCTTCGGTGCGCCGCACATCAGGCAAAGATTATACTGGGTTGGAACTGACACACTGGGCGACACCTCGCTGTGGAGATGTGTCAGAGGAGAAGTGGGAAACGAAGCTGGCACGCAATGCCCGGCACTTGGAAGCAGGGAAAATGAAGGGTGTGGGCGGTATGACGCTTCCAATGATGGCGCATGCCTGCGGTTGGCCGACACCAACGACACGAGACCACAAGGACGGTGCAGAGTGTGTCAATGTACCACTAAACGCACTGCTTGGGAGAGTTATGTGGTTGGTGGGCTGGCCTACACCGACAACGCAGGACGACAACTGCTCACGCATGCCGAACCCGCAGGAATATGCAGAAAAACGCCTACAGAGGGCGAACAAATGCAGCAATTTGGCTCAGACAGCCCAAGCGCTTTCGGGTTGGCCCACGCCGATAGTGAACGATGCGTTGGGGAGCGGGTACTGCTACGGGAAAAAGAAGCCAGATGGAACGAGGAACATCTTTCTGAAGCTTCCGGGGGCAGCAGAGCTAGCCGTAGGCCCGGCCCGACTAACGGCTTCTGGAGAGATGCTGACTGGCTCTTGTGCAGGGATGGAAAGTGGCGGGCAGTTGAATCCGGCACTTCCCCGTTGGCTCATGGGGCTACCAACCGCGTGGGACGACTGCGCGGTTATGGTAACGCCATTGTCGCGCCGCAAGCTGCAGCGTTCATAGAAGCGTTTATGGAAATCAAGGAGCACCAGCCATGACAACCGCACCACTCCCCCACGCCATCCAGCACCGCGATACCCTGCTGGCCCTCACAGTTATGGAAGCGGCACTGGGCATCCTGCTCAAAATTGCCAAGCCCGGTAGCAAATTGGCTACACGTTGTGCCACAGTATCGCGCTGGATTGACGAATGTTCCCCGGCCCTGAAAGTCAAACGATTGTCGTCTGGTGCGCAACGCGACCTTGACGCAGCGTGTGAAGAATTATCCGCGCACATGCTGACAGAAGGCACCGGGCCGGAGTTGTTGCAAAGTTGGTCGGCGCAGTACTGGACAGGATTCACAATGTTTTTGGACGCCCGCAGGCGCTGCGCAGACTTCACGGTGGGTAAGTCGTGGGGCTGGCTTGAACGCACGGGATGGTCGTTGGGCTACCTGCTGATGGAGCTTGCCCCCGGCTGCGATGTGGCCGGGACGGATGTATACTTGGAGGTGGCATAGAACATGAAAATGCCTTTATACCTTACGAGGAAAGAAATAGGGCCAGCGCTCAATATGAGCGAGTCAAAGGCCCGCGCATTGTTAGAAAAATATAACGTCAAGCCTGTAGACATGGGCAGGGGGCGTGGCAACGGCTTGCGATGGCGCACGTCCGCTGTTATTCAGGTAGCGGACACATTGCACGCCGAAGCCCAAAACCGGCAGGCAAAAAGCTCTGGCAGGCTGCCTAGGAAGCGTCCCATTCTTGGACGAACAGCAGCAGAGATTTTTGCCGAGATCAGCAGGGGGCAGCCTGTCCAATAGCTGCCAAAGGTGTGTAATTATGGCGATCAGGATACAGAAGGGGCGTAAAAGCCCCTTTGTTGTTTATTGGACGAACCCCTTTACGGGAAAAAGCGAAAGCAAGGCATTCAGCATACCGGAGGATGCAGAAAAGCACGATGCCTTTATCAAGTACCAACTGAAATATGAGCGTGATGCTTTCCGCAGAACAGAATTGCCTCAGCAGACCAAGGCCAATACGCTCGAATCAGTCCTGTACATGTATCTCAAAGACAAGCAGATGGAAGTGCATAACCTTGAAAGGACGTTATTTGCTGTAAAAGGAGTGTTATCCAGGTACGGCCATTACGAATTGGAGCAAATTGACCTCCAGTGCTTAAAAGAAATGAAAGAATGGCTGACCACTTCTGGCAATAAGTGGGCAACCATCCGTAGGAAAATGGGTATCGTAAAGGCAGTGTTGCGTTGGGCGCATCGAAACGGGAGCCTTGAATTGTTGCCGTTGTTTCCAGTCCTTCCGCAGGCTCAACATGTCAGATATGTCCCGCCGACACAAGAAGAGGTGGATATGCTGTACCGGGTGGCTCCTGAACATTTGCGCAGAGTAATCATCCTTGGCTACCACTTCGGCATGCGGGTGGGGCAAAGCGAGTTGCTAAAGCTGTGCTGGCAAGACGTTGACCTAATCAGTGGCGTGATTCGCGTACCCAATGCTAAGAAGGGCGCTGCCGAGATGTGGCGGGATGTCCCTATCCGAGATGATTTGTTGTCGATATTGCGGCAATGGCTGGCAGCGGATGCGGAAAAAGGCGTAGATCATGTGGTGACGTACCGGGGTAAACCGATCAAAAAGGTAAACACGGCTTGGAAGGGCGCTTTAAAGGCCGCTGGCATCACCCGGCACATACGGCCATATGACCTACGACATGGGTTTGCGACAGAGGCGATTGCCGCTGATGTCGATGTGGGTACAGTGGCGATGTTGATGGGGCATAGTAGCCCAGTGATGGTGCTGAAGCATTATCAACACGTCCGCGATTCACAAAAAAAGGCCGCTGTGGAAGCACTTCCTGCGCCACCAAAACCTGTACAAAAAAACCTGTACAAAAATTGAGGGGCTACGGAATGCGCCGTAACCCCTCGGTATCATTGGTGGGCAGTGAGGGACTCGAACCCCCGGCCCCCGCCTTGTAAGGGCGATGCTCAACCAACTGAGCTAACTGCCCGATAGAACTCGCTCAAGAAAACCAAGCTATATTATTTTTTTGTGCTTGTCATCATCAATTTGAATAAGGGGAGTGCATTGGCGAGACACAAAAGGAGTTTTACAGGCAAATGTATTTTTATCGTTGATTAAATATATATAAATTTATATAGCTGGAAAAGAGGTAGGTTATGCGAATACTGCTTTTTTCCAGCGTATTTTTTTTCAACGCCTGCCTGGTACTGGCTGCCGGAAACCTCAGTAATGAAAGTTTTTCCGCGGCCAAAAAAATGCTGGCAAGCCAAGTGTATCATGACCATTCCGTTACACTGTACTGTGGTGCGGTCTATGATTCCGGCGGTGAAATTACCCTGCCGGAAGGGTTTTCAGTTGCTGCACATGCTGCACGGGCCGCAAGACTGGAATGGGAGCACGTCCTGTCTGCAGAAAATATGGGCCGCTTTTTTCAGGAATGGAGACAAGGGCATCCTGCGTGCGTCAAAGGTGCCAAGCAGTACAGGGGCCGACGCTGTGCGGAAAAAGTCAACAGCCATTACCGCCTCATGCAGGCTGATATGTATAACCTGTACCCGTCCATAGGTGCGGTTAATGCCCTGCGTTCCAATTTTATCTATGCCATGCTGCCGGAAGCCGTGTCGAGCTTTGGGCAATGCGCCATGAAAGTGGCAAGGAACAGGGCAGAACCGCCGGAGCGCGCGCGTGGTCAGATAGCACGTACCTATTTTTATATGGCAGAGGCCTATTCTTCATCCTACAGGATGAGCCACAGGCAGCGAAAGCTTATGCGGACCTGGAACAGCCGGTATCCGGTGGATGCGTGGGAGTGCGCCCGGGCCGGGCGTATCGAGAGGCTTCAGGGCAACGAAAACAGGTTTGTCAAACAGGCCTGTCTGGAGGCCGGACTGTGGGCTGGGGACTGATAGCATGCAAGCGCAGCCGGCCAGGTTTTTTGGCAGGCCCAGCATAACGCCCCTGGAGAACTCCCCAGGGGCGTTACGCATTTGGTTATTTAAGCTGGTTGAGGTATTCGGCGATATTTTTTATCTGCGCTTCAGTCAATGGCGTAAGCACTGCTTTCATTTTGATCAGGGGGCCGGTGGGGGATTCCATATTTTTAACCTTCTCCATCCCCGCCACCAGGCCGTCAACGGGCTTGCCCATCATTTTCCCGGGTGTGGGGGTATGACAGGAAGCGCAAAGAGCCGTGTAGAGCTTTGCGCCATCTTGTTCCTTATCCTGGGCTGTTGCGGGCTGGATGCCGGTCAAAAGCAGGGCTGCGGCCAGCGCGAATGCTCCATACTGCAGGTATTTTTTCATGTTTTTTCCTTATGTTAAGGGCCGGGCCGCCACAGGCGGCGCAGGGGCGCAGGCCGCCTGCACGTATACCATAGCACATAAAAAATAGTGATACAGCAGGCAAACTGCCGGTGTTTTGGGAAAAAGCAGTGATTTTAAATGCTAACAGCAATAAATAAAAAACCCCGGAAAACCGGGGTTCAATAAGGCATTTGCAGGCTTTGTTTGAACAGGCCTATTTGCCCATGGCGTTCATAAAGTCTTTATTGGATTTGGTGCCGCGCATCTTGTCCAGCAGGAATTCCATACTGTCAATGGCAGACATAGGGGCCAGAATCTTGCGCAGTATCCAGACGCGGTTGAGCACGTCTTCGGGCAGCAGCAGGTCTTCCTTGCGGGTGCCGGTGCGGTTGATATCGATGGCAGGGAACACGCGCTTTTCCGAAAGATGGCGGTCCAGGTAGATTTCCATATTGCCTGTACCCTTGAACTCTTCAAAGATTACTTCGTCCATGCGTGAACCGGTATCAATCAGGGCGGTAGCGATAATGGTCAGGCTGCCGCCTTCTTCGATGTTACGAGCCGCACCGAAAAAGCGTTTGGGCCGCTGCAGGGCGTTGGCGTCCAGACCACCGGAAAGTACACGCCCGGACGAGGGGGTTACGGCGTTGTAGGCCCTGCCAAGGCGGGTGATCGAGTCAAGCAGGATAACAACATCGCGCTTGCGTTCTACAAGGCGTTTGGCCTTTTCAAGCACCATTTCACAGACCTGCACATGGCGCTGCGGCGGCTCGTCAAACGTGGAACTGATTACTTCGGCCTTTTTGACCGTACGTTCCATATCCGTCACTTCCTCGGGGCGCTCGTCAATCAGCAGCACGATAAGGTAGACTTCCGGATTATTGGCGTTGATGGCATTGGCAAGCGATTGGAGCAGAATGGTTTTGCCTGTGCGGGGGGGGGCAACAATAAGGCCGCGCTGACCACGACCAATGGGGGCCATGATGTCGATGACGCGGTTGGAAAGATTTTTCTCGCCATTTTCCATGACGAGCTGATGGTCGGGGTAGATGGGGGTAAGGTTGTCAAACAGGACGAGATTTTTGGCATGTTCCGGCGGTTCAAAGCCGATCTCGGTAACCTTCAGCAGGGCGAAGTAGCGCTCCCCTTCCTTGGGCGGGCGGATCTGCCCGGAAACAATGTCACCTTTACGCAGGGAGAAGCGCCGGATTTGCGATGGCGACACATATATGTCGTCTGGTCCCGGCATGTAGCTGCAAAGGGGCGAGCGCAGAAAGCCAAAGCCATCCGGCAGTATCTCCAGCACGCCGTCGCCGTAGATGGCACCGTTCTGCGAGGCGCAGGTGGAAAGCAGTGCGAAGATAAGCTCTTGCTTTCGCATGGAACTGGCATTCTCAATCTCGTACTGTTCAGCCAGATCCATGAGTTCCTGCATGCTGCGGGTCTTCAGGTCGGTGAGGCTCAGGGCGCTGTCTGTCAACAGTGTGGGGGTAGCTTTCTTTTTGCGCATAACTGTCCGATCTTTTGAATAAGACAAACTAAAACCATACAGTATTTTACAACACTGTACTATTGGCGATTGGATGTAAGGAGACAAAATAGGTGTGCGTGAAAGCGATTAGCCCATCTTTTGCATTATGGCAAGAGAAAAGTGACGTCTACACCTTAAAAAATACGTCACTCCCGGTCATGCTCCGGCAGCATACACAACCTTTTGGGTCGTGTGCGCCATACCCGACACAGCGGCTTGCCGTTAATTGCGGGCAGATACAGTCTTTTAGACCGGGTTGGGGGTGCCCCAAAAGGGGCCGGTTCAGTTCTGGTTTTCTTCCGGCGGTGGCGGTGGCGCATAAAGTTCAAGCAATTCATCCCGAAGGCTGTCTTCCTCGACCTTAAGCACTTCGGCCAGTTCACCGGTGACGAGTCCCATGGCCTGCTCCTGCAGGCGGCGTTCACCAAAAGAAAGTTCCTTGGTGCGGCCGATAAGCAGAAGTTCGCGTAGAACTTCTGTAACCACGGCAAGCTCGGGGCTTTTCAGGCGTTCGGAATACTCGCGGAACCGCCGGTTCCAGTTCTGGCCGGTATGAACAACCTTGCCGGTGCTGCTGCGTAGCTCTTCAAGAATGCGTTCCGCCTCTTCCGTCGTGGTAAGAGTGCGCAGCCCCACGTGTGCAGCATTGTTAACAGGAACCATCAACGTTACATTGTTGGCCTGAATGCGAACAATATAGAAATCACATGCGATACCGCCAATAGTCTGGCTATCGATGCTTTCTATCTTGCCCACCCCCTGGGCTGGATATACAACGAGATCGTTCGGCGTGAACATTATGCCACCACACGCCCCAAAGGAGCGCCACTGTACGAGACCTGGAGCGGAAAAAGCTGGAAGTCACGAATTTTGTTTGAATAAAAGATGAGTTGGAAACTTACTCTTCAAAGATAGTAGTCTAAATGTGTTGAAGAGTCCAGCCGAAAAAGCAAAAAAAGCACAGGGCTTGGCTGTTGATCGCCTTCAAGACCCGTTTACAGCAAAACAGCACCACGTTTATTGGCAGTGCCGCAGGATGTAAAGCAGTTCTTTACAGACTCACTAGTGAGTCATTCCCCTGTCCCAAGAGCAAAGGTACGGGGGGGTGCACATGGCATTCACCAGACCTCTGCGCTTCGTATTACTGGATACATACCACAAAACACTGGCGCCGTCACGCCGGGTTAAGTATTATCTTTGTTTTGCGGGGTTGCGGAAGCTTCCGGGCTGTTGTTGCTGGCTTCAGCGTTTGCAGTCTGCCTTACGGGTTTGCGTGGCCGGGTCGTTTTTCCAGCCAGGCGCACGGCGCTGTCCAGGCCTTTGTCGGCAAAAGCAAACAGGACATCAAGCGCCAGTGGCAGGATGTGATCCAGGTTTTCGGCGTCTTCACCCTGGGGACGGCCCAGAACCCAGTTGGTCACATCGCCTTTGTGGGGGGGGCGGCCTATGCCCATGCGCAGTCGGTAAAAATCCGGTGTGCCGAGAAGTTCGGTAATGGATTTCAAGCCGTTGTGCCCGGCATTGCCTCCGCCGAACTTGAAGCGCAGTTCACCGGGGGGTATGTCCAGTTCATCGTGGGCTACCACAAGGTCTGCTGCTTTGAGCTTATGCCAGGACAGTAGCGGCTGTACGCATTGCCCGCTGAGGTTCATGAATGTCTGCGGCTTGGCGGCCAGCCAGCAGCCGTCAAGGCGGGGCAGTCGCACACGCCACAACTGGCAGGAAAACTTGCCGCCGTTCATTTCGTCTACAGTGCCGTGACGGTAGCCAAAGTCCACAAAAGCGTCTACCAGGGCGAAGCCGCAGTTGTGCCGTGTGCCTTCATAGCGTGCGCCCGGATTGCCCAGACCCACCAGAACGCCATTATAGTCCATACGCTGCGCCTCCCTGAGCGCGACATGTCTTTTCCAGGTGCAAGGGAAGCCCCAGTCCTACGCAGGCTGCCGCTGCGTGCCGTGCCATGTAGCGGCACAGCGCAGGGTTCATGGCAGCCAGGTGGCCTCCGCCGGGCAGCCAGACAAGCTTTTTTTGCGGTGCGTGTAGTTGCTCAAAAGTGCTCTGAACCCCGGCCGGGGTAAAAAGGGCGTCATTGACCGCACTGAAAAAATAAAGAGGGCATTGCATCTGTTCACTTATGGAGGCTGAAAGAAGGCTGGACAGATAGCCCAGCGGATAGCTCATGCGGCACTGCTTTCTGTTATAGGCAATATGGCGCGCGCCAGCTACAATGCGCCGCACGGAAAGATACGACTGCAAGGGCATGGGCAGGCGCGGTAGCCAACGCGCCAAAAAGCGTAATGTTGCTGCAAATTCATGCTTTTTGTTGCTCCAGCGCCGAAATATCGTCAGGTCCATAAGCCTGTCACTCTGCGGCAAAATGCCGGTAATGGGAAAAGCCGCAACGAGTTTTTGGGAGGCTGCGGCGTGTGCCATGGCAAGGATGCCGCCCTGGCTGTGCCCGCAAACGGCAACGGCGCGGTGTCCCCGTTTGCGCAGCCACTGCTCTGCAGCCAGACCGTCCTGCACAAGGTCGTCAAAGGTAAAGCCCGTCCAGTGGCTGTTGCGGCCATGGCCGGTGAAGTGCAGGGCGGCAACGCCAAAACCTGCCTCATGCAGGGCAGAAAGAAGCGGCCTGTACTGCACTGGCGAAAGCATAGTTCCAGGATAAAAAAGCATGACTCCGGCCCTGTGCTTGGGCCAGATTTCCAGGCTTGCCCTGCTGCCCAGCGGGCGCAGGGAATGATAGGTCACAGCATGGTGCGGCATATTCCAGAATATTCTACCGTTGCGAATATAGATCCGCAAAGTTTTTACGGCGTTCGTTACGGCGCCTTACTGCGCAACGCATAACGGTCCTGTCTTTTATCCGTAAGCTCTTCGGCCAGCGGCGGACGCTGGTCGGGCAGGCGGCAGGGCTGCTTTAGCATGCATCTGTTCTAAAAAGGAGGCCGGTTCCGCAAGGAACCGGCCATAAATGGTCGTAAATGGCCTGACCGGCTCATCGGTCTGCCGGCCCGGACAAAAGCTAGTCTTCGTCGCCTTCTTCTTCGGCATCGTCCTTGCTTTTGGAGATGACCGTCACCAGGGCATAGTTCTGGTCAAACTCGGCCCGCACGTTTTCGGGCAGCTTGAGGTCGCCCACGCTGATGGTGTCGTTGATGCCCATATCGGTCACGTCAACGGTGATCTTCTGGGGCATGTTCAGCGGCTTGCTGGTGAGGCGTACCATTTCGCGATAGGTTTCGAGCACGCCGCCAAGCTTCACGCCGCGCGAGGTACCCACAAATTCCACGGGTACGTCAACGGTGACTTCCTTGTCAAGGTCCACGCCGTAAAAGTCGATGTGGGTGAAAGCGCGCTTGTAGGGGTGGAACTGCACCTGCCAGATAAGCACGGGATAGGCGGTTTTTTGGCCGTTTTCCTCGATTTCGAGGTTGAACACCGTGGTGTGGCCCATTTCTTCGTAAATTTTTTGCAGGGGCAGGGCAGGGGCCTGCACGGAAATGTTTTCACCCTTGGGGGTGTAGAACACGCCCGGGATCAATTTCTGGGCACGCAGGCGGCCGCTGGGGCCTTTGCCGTAACCTTCGCGTTTTTGCACGCTCAAAGTCTTTTCAATATTCATGGTCCACTCCTTGGCTTACCGCCGCCTGACACGTGCGGAAAAGTTCTTGAGAAATGCCGCCCGCCGGTCTTTTTGCTTTCTGACCGCCTGAGACTGCGTCCGTTGTCGGCCCGGCATGCCCTGCACGCCGTGCGCCCGGAATTCGCTTGCCCTTGCCGGAAAGCAAAAATCCGCATGGATCAGCGCTTTCTTTATTGTATCTTGCCATTCCCTTGCGGGATGTGCGCCGTACGGCCGTGCGCGAAGGCTTTGCGCCGACGGTTTTTGCTAAACAAACAACACGCTGACCGAAGAACCGGTGTGAATGTTGTGAATGGTTTTGCCCAGAATCGCCGCCACCGAGATGACTTCGAGTTTCGGGCATCGTTCCAGCTTGTCGCCCAGCGGGATGGTGTCGGTGACAAAGACCTGTGAAAGGGCTTCGGTGGCATTGATGCGATCAATGGCCGGACCGGACAACACCGGATGCGTGGCACAGGCCACGATCTTTTTCGCTCCGTTTTTCATCAGAACTTCGGCCCCGGCGCACAAGGTTCCCGCGGTGTCGATCATGTCGTCCACCACAATGGCTACCCGGTCCTGCACGTCGCCAATGACGTGCATGGCCTGCGCCTGGTTGGGCTTGTCGCGTCTTTTGTCCACAATAGCCAGGGGCGCATCAAGGCGCTTGGCGTAGGCCCTGGCCCGTTCAACGCCGCCGGCGTCGGGCGAGACGATGACAATTTTTTCTTCGCCGAGCTTGCGCAGGGCATCGAGCATTACAGGTACGGCAAAAAGGTTGTCTACAGGGCAATCAAAGTAGCCCTGGATCTGCCCTGCGTGCAGATCAATGGTCACCACGCGTTCTGCTCCGGCCACGCTGATGAAGTCGGCCACCATCTTGGCGCTTATGGGCGCACGGGGGCTGACCTTGCGGTCTTGCCGCGCATAGCCGTAATAGGGAATAACGGCTGTAATGCGGCCCGCGCTCGCCCTTTTAAGGGCGTCAAGCATAAGGCACAGCTGAACAAGGTTACGGTTGACCGTGGGCGGACAAGTGGGTTGCACCACAAAAACATCGTCGCCGCGGACATTATCGCCGATTTCAATACGCAACTCCCCGTCGCTGAACGTGGTGGACAGCGTTGGGGTGAGCTGACAGCCCAGATGGTTGCAAATGGCCTTGGCCAATTCCGGATTGGAAGAACCGGTTACGATCTTAAGATCGCTGAACATGAACCGCCCCGCCTTGCGCGTCAAAGAGCATTTAGGTTGTACACCCTTGCCTGCCGCCGGTCACGAAGTTGGCTGGCCTGTCGCCGCCATGGCCGGATGCGGGTATTTACCCACACGGCAACCGGAGCGGTCGGGTATTTGCATAGCAGCCGCTCCAGCATTCACTGCGCGTCGTGCATGGTGTGTGGCTGGGATGGAAGGGTTCGAACCTTCGAATGACGGAGCCAAAACCCGTTGCCTTACCACTTGGCTACATCCCAGTATAATCACAGCACATGCGCGTAAACGCGCCTGTTCTCTCCTTGCAGCATGGCAACGGCAGCCTGTGCTTCCACAAGCGCTTCGCGCCTGAAAAGCCCCAGTATGCTGGAGCCGCTGCCGCTCATGCAAGCCGCTGTTGCCCCGTAGCGCAGCAGGGTGGCCTTGATGTCGGCCAGCTCGGGATGACGTCTGAAGACAACGCTTTCTAGATCGTTGCCCAAGTCAGCGTCAAACCGCCCTTGGGAGAGAAAAGTTCCATTAGCCCTGCTTTGCTCTCTTGTCAAGCTGTTTTGCTTTTCGGCAGCGTGGGAGGCAGCCGCAAAAGCATCGTAATCAGCAAAGGTTTGTGGCGTGCTTACATGGATTTCCGGGCATACGAGCACCAGACGCATGCCTGAAACATCCAGGTCAACAGATTCGATAAGTTCCCCTATGCCGCGCACACGGCAGGGGCAATTGTGCAAAAAAAAAGGCACATCGGCCCCCACACCAAGGGCTACCTCTGCCAGAGCCTGTGACGAGAGCGGTGTGGCAACATGCCCGTTAAGCCAGCGCAGCAGGGCTGCCGCATCGCTGCTGCCGCCGCCAAGACCGGCCCCGGAAGGAATACCCTTGCGCAAACGCGCTTCAAGGCCGGGAACAGGGAAATCCACTGCCTGGGCAAAGGCTGTGTAGGCCCTGGTAAGGGTATTGTTTTCCGCATCCAGCAGCCCGGCCCCCGGCCCTGTGCAGAGCACGGAAATACCACTGACGTCAGTGACGCGCAGCTTTATCTGATCACAGGGGCGTGGCAAGGGGTAGAACAGAGAGTCGATTTCGTGATAGCCGTCGGGGCGAACCCCGGTGATGCGCAAGCCCAGATTTACCTTGCAACCGGCGGTGAGAATGCTCATGAACGTATCCTTGCCATATCCCTGGTCTGATGTTTTTTATCTCGTATGTTCTCTAAGCCGTATGTGTGACGCCGTTTGCGGAGCGTGTGGATGCTGCGGGCAATTGTGCAGACGCGGCCGCCCTTAACCGCAAAGCAATCTGATCCTCCGATTGCCCCGCGCGGATATTGCGTCACGTTGCGCTTTCAGTGCAATATAGCCTTGGAATCCCCGTCGAGTTCCCCGGCGCAGGGCAGCTGCCGCCCGCTTACGTTCCTGCCGTGTTTTGCAACAATATGCGGCCGGGCAGGGCAGCGGCGCCATGTGGCGTCAGGCCGTCCTACAGGGTTTCAAGGGTCACGTGATCATTGGTGTAAACGCATATTTCGGCGGCAATGCGCATGGATTCCCTGGCGATGGTTTCAGCGTCAAGCCCGCTGTGGCGGGAAAGCGCCCGCGCGGCCGCCAGGGCATAGGGGCCGCCGCTGCCGATGGCAGCCACATTGTCGTCCGGTTCGATAACATCGCCTGTGCCTGAAAGCACCAGGATATGTTCCCTGTCGGCCAGCAGCAGCATGGCCTCCAGCTTGCGCAGGTATTTGTCCTTGCGCCAGTCCTTGGTCATTTCCACGGCGGCCCGGACCATATGGCCGCGTACTTCCTTGAGCTTGGATTCAAAAAGTTCAAAAAGGGTAAACGCATCGGCGGTGGCTCCGGCAAAACCGGCCAGAATCTTGCCGTCATGCAGGCGGCGTACTTTCTGGGCCGCATGCTTCATGATCATGGTCTGCCCCATGGTCACCTGCCCGTCACCGGCCAGGGCCACGATACCGTCCTTACGAACGGCGAGAATTGTAGTGGCATGTGTTTCCATCAGTTCTTGTCCCATATTTCCTTGCGTTCTTTGTAGGCGGTCTCAAGGCGCTGAAAAGCGCGCTTGTCCGTCGTGCGGGAGGCCATGCTCTTGGCCTGGTTGAAATACCGTTCGGCAAGTTTTTTGTTGTTGGAGTACAGGGCGCTGTAGGCCATATGGATGTAGGCATCGGGCGTGTTGCCCGCCTTGCCGAGCGAGCGTGCATAGGCCTCATGCACTTCAGAGTCTTCGGGGACGTGGCGCAGCACGTCCTTGTAGTGGCTGGCGGCCTGCGCCTGCCTGCCCGTTTCATCCAGCATGCGCGCATAAAAAAAGGAGGCCATGTAGTCATTGGGGTCCAGCCGCATGGCTTTGGAAAGCAGGCCGTCCGCCCGGCTCATGTCACCCTTGCGGTAGTGAAAGGCTCCGGTTTCGCGCAGTACCAGCGGGTCCTCGGGGGCTGCCTTGAGAGCCTGGTCAAAGGCCTGGCTGGCCTCGTTGATACGGTTCTGCCTGGCGAGCACAATACCCCGGCCCATCCTGGACAGGCCGTCATTGCCTGAAAAGCGTTGCAGGGCCGCCTGGTCATCGCCATATCTGGCCCAGAGCAGCGCTTTGACACGGGTAAAGCGTCTGTTGTCCTGGCTGCGGCTCTGCACGGCCTTGGGCATGCTCTGGATGCGGGCCTGAAGGCCGTTGATGCGGTCGCCCAGAGCGGGGTGGGTGGAAAGGTATGTGGGCACGCTTATGCCGCTCATCCAGCTTTTCTGCCGTAGTACCTTGAAGCCGCCCACCATGCCGCCCGGTGGATAGCCTGCGGCGATAAGATATTGCAGGCCGATATGGTCGGCCTCATTTTCATCCATGCGGCTGTAATTCAGCATGGCGGACTGCCCAGCCCCCATGGCCCCGACGGCCATGGCTCCGCCGCCCGCGCCACCCGCCGCCACGCCCGCTACGGCCAGCAGCAGGGAGCCGAGGGTGACGAACTGGGCGCGTTGCAGCCGTGAGGCCACATGGCGCTGGGTGACGTGGGCCAGTTCGTGGGCCAGCACGCCGGCCAGTTCTTCTTCCTTGTCCAGGTTCATTATCAGACCGGTGAACACGTAAACATAGCCGCCGGGTACAGCAAAGGCGTTAAGGGAGTTGTGCAGTATGGTGCTGGCAGTAAAGGTGAACGGCTGCGGAGGAATGGTTTTGACCAGCCTGCCCAGCATATAGTCCACATACTGCTTTACCTCCGGGTCTTCGATGATAGGCAGGTTTGACCGCACCATTACATCGAATTTTTTTCCCATCTCCTTTTCGTCTTTGATGGTCACGCCGCCGAAGAAGAATGCCTGCGCGGGCGCGGGGCAGATCTGCGGCAGCAGAAAAGCCAGCAACACAAGCAGGGCCGTCCAGCGGCGCGGGGCGCAATAATGCAGCATAGGTTCTCCCGTCGGTACCCGGGCCGAGCCTACTCCAGGTCCCAGTTCTGCCCTTCGGGGGTGTCTTGTACGCTAACCCCGAGATCAAGCAGCGCCTGACGCAGAGCGTCGGAACGGGCGAAATCCTTGTTTGCGCGGGCTTCCTGCCGTTCTTGCAGCAGAGCCTCCACGCGGGGGATGTCAATGTTTCTGCGGGCGGCGCGAATGCGGCGCAGGTCGGCCAGAAACGCTTCAGGCTGCTGGCCGAAAAGCCCCAGTCGCGTATTCCACTGTTCTGCCCGGGCCAGAAAGTCCTGCAAAAGATCCCGTCCTGCCTCGGCGGCACGCAGTGTTTTGTCTTCCAGCAACCGGTTTACAAGGCGTACCTGTGTGAAGATATGGCCCAGAGCCTGCGCGGTGTTGAGGTCGTCATTCATTGCCTCGTCCAGAGCCTCGGCCTGTGCGGCCCAATCTTCTGTCAGTTGCGCGGGCAGGGGAGATTTTTTCCATTTTTCGCGCGTGAGGGCTTTTTGCGTTTCCAGCAGGGCGGTATACACCCTGTGCAAGGCTTTTTCCGCCTCGTCCATACCCTCCGCAGTGAAGTCAATGGGGCTGCGGTAATGCTTGCCGAGAAGAAAAAAGCGCAATGTTTCTGGCAGGTAGCTTTCAAGAATATCGCGGATGGTCTTGAAGTTGCCAAGTGATTTTGACATTTTTTCGGCATTGACCTGCACAAAGCCGTTGTGCACCCAATACCGGGCCAGATGGCAATGGCACACGGCCTCTGTCTGGGCGATTTCGTTTTCGTGGTGGGGAAACACCAGGTCCTGCCCGCCGCCGTGGATGTCCAGCGGCAGGTAAGATTCGCTCATGGCCGAGCATTCAATGTGCCAGCCGGGCCTGCCCGGACCCCAGGGGCTTTCCCAGGAGGGTTCGCCGGGCTTGGCGGCCTTCCACAGGGCGAAGTCCAGCGGATCTTCCTTTTCTTCGCCGGGGGCCACGCGCGCGCCGGAAAGCATCTCGTCCAGGCTGCGGCCCGAGAGCTTGCCGTAGGGCGGGTAGGAGCGCACCCTGAAATACACGTCGCCCGATGTCGTGGCATAGGCCTTGCCTTCAGCTACCAGCTTGGCGCAGAGGTCTTGAATTTCCTGTATATGGTCCGTGGCCCGGGGTTCCACGTCCGCGCGCTGCACGCCGAGCCTGTCCATATCTTCATAAAAGGCGTTGATATAGGTCTGGGCCACTTCGCGCCAGTCAAGCCCTTCTTTGTTGGCCCGGTTGATGATCTTGTCGTCCACGTCCGTAAAATTGCGTACAAAGGTCACATCCAGGCCCATATGGCGCAACTGGCGCACAAGTACGTCAAAAACCAGGGCCGACCGGGCATGGCCGATGTGGCAATAGTCGTAAGCGGTGATGCCGCAGACGTACATGTTTACCTTGCCGGGGCGGAGAGGAGTGAATTCTTCTTTCTGGCGGCCCAGGGTATTGTAGAGCAGCATGATCTTCCTTTATGCGGGGAGGTTAAGCATATCCAGGCGACGCTGGTGGCGGCCGCCTTCAAAAGGGGCTTCCAGAAAAGCATCCACTATGGCCTGCGCCAGCTCCACACCGGTGACGCGCGCGCCGAGGCAAAGCACATTGGCATTGTTGTGAAGGCGCGAAAAGCGGGCGTGCAGTTCCGTGGTGCAAAGAGCGGCGCGGATGCCGGAGTGGCGGTTGGCGGCTATGGACACGCCGATGCCCGTGCCGCAAATAAGAATGCCCAGTTCGCCGGACGCTTCCACAGCGGCGCAAAGCTTGTGCGCCAGGACGGGATAGTCGCAGCTTTCTCTGGAATCAGTGCCGTGGTTTACGACGTTGATGCCTTTTTTTCCCAAATGCTCGGCCAGTGTGGTTTTAAGATCGATGCCAGCATGGTCCGATGCCAGATGGATGGATTGCATAACAACTCCTGCAGAGGTGACAACGGGCCGACCGGATAACCGGCCGGCCCGGGAAAAGCACATCAAAGGTCAATCAGCAAAAGGCGCGGCAGGCCATATGCTGCCCGCCGCATAGCGTCCGCCGGGCGGTCTAGCGCATTTTACCTTTGAAAAAGTTTATATGCGCTAACGCTGCCCGCGAGTGCAGCGCGCCGTAACCTGGTATGAATCCTGCCGAGTCGCATTTTTCGGCAGAATGGCAATACTGAAATGTGAAGCATTTCGGTGTTCGTCTGCTCTAGGGTTGGCGGTATTTCGCCAGCGGCAACAGCGGCACGCCCTCTGGTATGGATAAGGTCATCTGCCCGTCTGTAAAGGGGGCCGCAGGTTTTTCCCTGTCCTTGATCAGAACTATGGCGCGCTTGCCGTTGGAGTGGACGAGGTTCAGGCGTTGGGGCAGAGGGGGCGTTGTGTTGTCGTAGGCCACCTCCATCTTCCAACCCTTGCCGCTGTCGCCTTTTTCGCTCCAGGCCACGGGCAGGCCCGCCTGATCAAGGGTCAGCACACCGCCGGGCGTGCCTTCAAGCGTGTACTGGGCGAGGTCGCCGGGCATAAGGTGGCCGGTGGTAAAGTTTTTGCCGAAAACGGCGCTGTAGCGACCATTGAGCAGGTCGGCCAGGTGTTCCAGGTTGAAGGGAACGGGCACGCCCACCTGCAGCAGCGGCTTGGCGGCCCCCTGATAAAAGTAGGCTTTGTTGTCCGTGGGACTGTAAACCAGGAAGTGCTGCCCGTCTTCAAGGATTTTGGCAACGGTGGCACCCACGCCGGCCATGACATCCAGGCGCAGCCTGCGTTGGCTGTTGCCCCAGAAAAGGGCTGTGACACGGCGGGTATCGCCTTCGGTGCCGAAGCGCAGGCTCATTTGCAGCCGGTAAGGCGCAAGAGGGCTGTGTTGCCCAAGGGCAGAAAATGCCTGCCAGCGCTCTTCAAGCCTGGCCTGATTTTCGGGAGTCATGTCCAGAGAAGGCTGGCGGGCGCAGGCGGCCAGCAGGGCAAGACTGCAGATGCAGCAAAGGACGAAGATTTTTTTCATTGTTTTGAAAGTCTCTGCCGCAATGCGTCCGCATTGTCGGGTTTGAGGTCCAGCGCTTTCTGGTAGGCATTACGGGCCTCGTCCGTGAGTCCGGCCTTCGAGGCAATGTCGCCGTAGTGTTCCCAGATGGAGGCATCGGCATTTTCGTCAAGCTTGACGGCCCGGCGTATCTGGATCAGGGCTTCTTCATTTTTATCAAGCCGGTATAAGGCCCAGGCCAGTGAGTCTACGATATAGGACTGGTCGGGCGACAGTTCGTCGGCTTTGACAAGCAGGGCCAGAGCCCGCTCCAGTTCACGGTTTTCATCCGCCAGGGTGTAGCCTACGTAGTTGAGGGCCTGATGGTTGTCCGGATGCAGAGTAAGGATATGCTCCATTACCTTGAAAGCTTCTTTTTTGTCACCCGATTCGTCCAGCAGAGAACCGAGCAGAAAAGCCATATCCGCATTATCGGGCCATTTTTTTGCAGCCTTGCGCGCGGCCTCAAGGGCCTGCGGCATTTCTTTCTGACGGGCCAGCAGGCGGATTTCCAGGTCCCAGAACTGGGGGATGTCGCTGAACTGTTTCTGGGCCTGCCGTGTGGCGGCCAGAGCTTCCTGCTCTTTTCCGGATTCGCCGAGCAACTGTACGCGCAGCAGGGCTCCCCTGGGCGCAGCCTTGCTTTGCGGCGGGATCCTGTCCAGCCACGAAAGTGCCAAAGGCAGGTCGTGGCGCTGTTCGTAGGTAAGGTCGGCCAGCAGCAGGTAGACATCCACTGGGGCATCGTCTTTGGCGGCGATCTGCTTGAGCAGACTTTCAGCTTGCAGGTAGTGGCGCGAATCGATGAAAAGCCCCGCTACCGTGAGCTTGAAGGGGATGGTGTCCGGTCCCTGGCGCATGTATTTCAGTGCCTTTTCAGGTTGATTCATGCGCAGGGAAAGGTTGATGAGCCGCAGCAGCACATCCTGAGGAGAAAAATTTAATTTAAGCAGCTTTTCGTATAGGTTGCGCGCAGATTTAAGCTCAGCGCGCTGCTCGTGAATGAACGCCAGTTCAGCCATGGCCTCCACAAAGTCGGGCATTTCCTTGATGGCTTTCTGCAGGTAGGGGATGGCCTCGGCCTGTTTGTCCATGCCGATGAGCGCACGGGCATGATAGTAGTCCACCAGCGGGGTGCGTTCCTTGGCGGTTACGCTGTTGAGCAGGCTTTCAGCCTCAGTGTATTCCTTGCTTTTGACCAGCAGAAGGGCCAGCTCCAGGCGGGCGTCCAGCGAGTCCGGGTGCTTTGCCAGATAGGTGCGCATAAGCTCCACGCCGCGCTCGGGAGTCCCCTGTTCCATAAGCGCTTCGGCATAGAGCAGGTTGAGCGACATGTCGTTGGGCGCCACTGAAAGCCCCTGCTCAAGATAGGGTACGGCCGCGGCAGATTTGCGGCTTACAAGCCAGACGCCGCCCTCCAGCCAGATACTGGCCGGCAGCCCGGCTGCAGTCATGAGGGGCGCGGCCCGCAGCAGGGCTGCCTCGTCTTCTGTATTCAGGGCCTGGGCGCACAGAAGAAAGGCGTAGGTACTCTGGGCCTCGGGCGAAAGCTGCTCTTCGGACTGCCGGATTTCAACATCGCGCAGCACCGCAGAGCTTTCTTCGGCCTGGCTTTGGTCGGCCGGGGCTTTGGTTCCGGCACAGCCGCCGCAGCCAAGAAGGGAGAAGGATGTGGCGGCGGCCATGATCAGGGCGCAGAGCAGCGCGATATTTTTTCGTTTCATTGCGGACTGTATCCGTGCGCTTAAAGCAGTTATCGCCTCAAATGAGTGCTTACCGGCCGGCAAAGTCGTCCTGCAATCATTTGGCGGCAAGGATTTGAAGGCAAACCCTTGCAGAGCGTTTCATACGTGAAATGCTCTAGGATTGAATCCAGTGATCGGAGAAGTCTTCGATGTCATTTTTCATGTGCTGGCCGATTTTTTCCACCAGGCGCGCCTCAAGCTGGCGCACTCTTTCTCTTGTGATGTTATACCGTTCGCCTATCTCACGCAAGGTGATCGGCTCGTCAGAAAGCAGCCTGTTGTGCAGGATATACTGTTCTTTCTCATTGAGCTTCGGCATGATGGTTTTCAGCTTTGAGCGCACAATTCCCGCTATTTCCGTAGATGCCAGACTGTCTTCGATCCCTGGTCCCAGGGCTGGCAGAAAGTCCATGCGGGTGGCGCCGCCAGAATCTTCGCCCACCTGGGCGTTAAGCGACATGTCTGTAGAGGCAAGGCGCTGGTCCATTTCATTTATCTGCTCTTCGGTTACGCCCAGGCGTTCCGAAAGCATGGCGGCATCCGGGTCGTAGCCCTGCATGATGAGCTTCTGGCGTTCTCTGTTCAGGTTGTAGAACAGCTTGCGCTGCACCTGGGTCGTGCCGATCTTGACCATGCGCCAGTTGTCCATGATGAACTTGAGAATATAGGCTTTGATCCAGAACGAGGCATAATAGGAAAACTTGATGCCCTTGTCAGGGTCAAACTTGTTGACCGCGCGCATGAGGCCCACATTTCCTTCCTGCACAAGGTCAAGCACATTCTGCATCCAGCGGCGCTGAAAATCCATGGCGATGCGCACGACCAGCCGCAGGTGGGATGAAACCAGGCGAAAGGCGGCGTCCGCATCATTATGATCGCGCACGCGCACAGCCAGTTCATGCTCCTCTTCGGGTTTAAGCATGGGGAAGCGGCTTACTTCGCGAAGATACAGGTGCAGGCTGTCGCGAGTACCCACGGCAGGCACCCGTGAAGAAGAGGGCGCGGGAACGCTGCGGTCCTGTTCATCTTCATCTGTCAGGCGCGGCTCATCGTCTTCGTCCATGTCGGAGTCGAGCAGTTCTTCTTCGCTGTCGGGCGATTCGATATCAAGCTCGTCCGTATCGCGCTCATGTTCAAGTTCGTCCACATCCAGCACCGTGCCGGAGCTGCGGCTGCCATCGTCGGGCTCAAGAGATGAAGACGTTTCTTTTTTTCGGCTTTTGCCGACGTTCCCGGCGGATGTTTTGGCGGCAGTGTCTGCGGCAACGCGGGTTCGTGTTTTTCCGGCAGCCGCAGAGGGCTGCCTGGGGGCATCTTCAGGCCCGACAACCTCCACCGGAAGCGTGGTTTTTCTGCTTTTTTCCGCTGCTGCGGCGCCCTTGGTTTTGCTCGGGGCTATCTTGCTATTTTTTTTCATTTTATCCATACTCAGGCATTAGCGCTTCCAAAAGCGCTGCAATGTCTGTATGCTATAGTTTTGGTTTGTTCTTTTCAATATTATTCATCGGGGGCAAAGAACAGCCGCCCATTGCTTGCAGGTACGGCCACTACGGCGGGCCTGTCACACACGGCGTTTATGGCCGGATTTTCAGGATGGCTCTGCGGGCTGCGCAGGTATTTATGCGTTTATGAAATGCCCGCTGCTTCCTCTCCAGTGGAAAACCCGCAGTTGCCGGAACGTTTGCATACTATACAGGTATTATGGCTGGAAAGCAAAGACGGGCTTTGCGCGGCAGTGGGGAAGGGCCTGTTTTTTCAATAAACTATGACGGCCAAGGTGGCGGCATTCATGACTTTCAGACAAGCGCTCGGTTCGGGACGTCCTCTTTTGCTTGACGGCGCCATGGGCACCATGCTTCAGGCTTCCGGTCTTCCTGCGGGTACAAGCCCGGAAGAATTTTGCATGGAAAATCCCGATATTCTGCGGGGTATCCATGCGTCCTACCTCAAGGCGGGCGTTGATCTGCTTACGTCTTGCACCTTCGGCGGCAATGCTTACAAGCTTTCGAAAAATCTTGATGTTTTTTCTTTTAACAAGCGTATGGCCTCGGTGGCGCGCGCGGCTGCGGCCGATGTGTCACGCCCTGACGGCCGCCCGATTTTCGTGGCGGGCAACGTGGGACCCACCGGACATTTCGCCAAACCTTTGGGGCCTGTTGAACCTGCCGAGCTTATTGAAGTTTTCGCCCAGCAGATACGAGGGCTTGTGGCCGGCGGGGCTGATCTTGTTTTCATCGAAACCCAGTTTGACCTGGCCGAGGCCAGGGCCGCCGTGGTGGCCGCCAGACAGGTCTGTGACCTGCCGGTAATGGTTTCTATGACTTTTGAGCAGGGCGTAAGCCTTACGGGATCTACCCCCGCCATATTTGCCGAAACCATGCAAAACATGGGCGTGGATGTGGTGGGAACCAACTGCAGCCTCGGGCCGGAACAGATGGAGCCTGTGGTTGCCGAACTTCTGGGCGTGTGCGCCTGCCCGGTCATGGCCGAGCCGAATGCCGGCCTGCCCGAGCTGCGGGGAACGCAGACGGTATTCCCGCTGGGGCCGGAGGACTTCGCCCGCAAGACAGCTTCTTTTGCCCATATGGGCGCGCAGGTGCTCGGCGGCTGTTGCGGTACCACACCCGAACATCTTGCGGCTCTGGCGCACAGTCTGCGCGGCCTTGGCGAGGTGCGCCCCACGGGTGTGAAGCGCAGCGGCATCTGCCTGACGAGCCGTTCGCAGATGGTGCGCATCGGCGCGGGACGGCCTCTTGCCATTATCGGCGAACGTATCAATCCCACAGGCAAAAAGCAGCTTACTCTCGAACTTCAGGAAGGGCGCTTTGACACGGCCCTGCAATTTGCTGATGCGCAGATTGAGGCCGGAGCCACTGTACTGGACGTGAATGTGGGCGCGCCGCTTGGGGATGAAACCGCGCTTTTGCCCGACCTGGTGCAGCGTCTGGTGGGGCGGCTCACGGTGCCGCTTTCTCTGGACTCATCCAATGCCCAGGCCATTGCCGCCGCCCTGCCGTACTGCCCCGGCTCTTTTCTGGTGAATTCCATCAGTGGCGAAGAAGGCCGGATGGAACTGCTGGGGCCTCTGTGCCGCGATTACGGCGCGCCTTTCATCCTGCTGCCGCTCGAGGGCGCAACCTTGCCCGAAAAGGCCGTGGAACGGATCCGCACTGTGGAGAGCCTTCTTCTGCGGGCGGAACGTCTCGGCATTCCACGGCGGCTCATGATGGTGGATATTCTGGCTCTGGCAGTCTCCTCCAGTCCGGACGGCGCGCGCCAGTGCCTTGAAATGACGCGCTGGTGTGCAGAGCAGGGCCTGCCGACAACCCTGGGGCTTTCCAATCTTTCTTTCGGCCTGCCCGCGCGCGACCTGCTTAATGCCACATTTCTGGCCTACGCCGCCGGAGCGGGACTTTCATCGTGCATTGCCAACCCATCAGCCCAGCGCCTGCGCGAGGCGGCTGATGCACTCAAGGTGCTGGGCGAGCATGATCCCCATGCGTCTTCATTCATTTCAAGTTACGCCAACTGGAAGCCCGGCGAAGGCAGCGTACTGCAACGCCAGGGGGGCGGTGGGGCGTCCAAAAGCCTTGGCGAGGCCGTACTCAACGGCGACAGGGAAAATGTCCTGTCCCTGCTTGAAGCCGAACTGGCCGCAGGGGCCGAGCCTTTCAGCCTTGTGCAGGAAGTGCTTATTCCGGCTATTACCGAGGTGGGCGCACGCTACGAACGGCGCGAATATTTTTTGCCCCAGCTTATCCGCGCGGCCGAAACCATGCAGACGGCTTTTGGTCATCTGAAGCCTCGCCTCGAGGCCGGGCGGGGGGCCGAAGAGCGCCCTGTGGTGATTATGGCCACGGTGGAAGGGGATATTCATGATATTGGCAAAAATATTGTTTCCCTGCTTTTGGGAAACCACGGTTTTGATGTGATTGACGCGGGCAAGGATGTGCCTGCCGAAGATATCGTGGCTTGCGCCCTTGAGCATAACGCGCGTATTATCGGCCTGTCGGCCCTGATGACCACGACAATGGTGCGTATGGAAGACACCATAAAACTGGTGAAGGAAAAAGGGCTGGCTATCAAGGTGATGGTGGGGGGCGCGGCTGTTACCCAGGCTTTTGCCGATGCGATCGGGGCCGATGCCTACTGTGCGGATGCCGTGGGCGCTGTGCGGGCCGCCAAGAATTTTATGTAGCATTGTTCTGCATTACGCGGGTGCGCTCATGCCGGGCGCCCGCGCGCAAGGCCCGGCGGCATGGTAACCCTTCGCATATTCCGGCCTTCCTAATGGCCTGTAAGGTATGATATGAAAAAAATCCTTCTTCCCTTGCTGTTGTGCCTGCTTTTACCCTGCGCGGCATTTGCCGGCTCTTCTTCCGCCTCCGGTGTTCCTTCGCTCAATCTGGCAGGGCTGACAGACCTTCTGGCCAAGAACAAGGGCAAGGTCATCATGCTGAACTTTTTTGCCACATGGTGCCCTCCCTGCCAGGTGGAAATTCCCGAGCTTGTGCAGGTGAACAAGAAATACGCCGGCAAGAATGTTCTTATCATCAGCCTTTCTGTGGATGAAGACGCCAAGGTCGTGACGCCGTTTATAAAGAAAATGGGTATGGATTACCCCGTGTATATGGCCGATCGTGACATCGCCAGGGCTTTTCAGGTAACCAGCATTCCGCACAACGTCTTTTATGCCAAGGACGGACAGCGGGTCATATCTGAGCCGGGTATTGCCGATGCCGAGATGATGGAAATGGTGTTCAACAAACTGCTTGAGCAGAAATAGCCCGACACGGGCACGTTCTATTCTACGGCTTGATGTGCCGGGCTGCGCGCCTGTCGCGCGGCCCGTGCATGGCAGGGATGTGCCGATAAAAATATGGGCGGCAGGCGCGTGGGGTGCCCGCTGTCCCTACCGCATTGATCAATGCGGATATGTTCGCCATGGAGCCGGAAAATCTTGCGGCCCCTGAAGATGGGGCCGCCCGCGCGGCCCGTGCTGGAGGATCAGATGTCTAAGGTGGGGCATGAGCTCAAGGTCAAAGAACTGAAGACTGTTTTCAGCCAGGAACAGATTGCCGAACGGGTGCAGGAACTGGCGGCTGAAATTGACGCCTGTTACGGCCAGGAACCCTTGGTAGCCATATGTGTGCTCAAGGGCGGCTTTGTGTTTTTCAGCGATCTGGTACGGGCTTTGCAAAATAAAAATCTGGAGCTGGACTTCGTGCGCCTGTCCAGCTACGGCAAGGGAGCAAGCAGCTCCAAGCATGTTATTTTCAGCAAGGATGTTGAGATTGACATCTGTGACAAGCATGTGCTGATTGTTGAAGATATTGTGGACAGCGGCCACAGCATGCGTTTTCTGCTCGGGCAGTTTGCCGCGCGCAAGGCCCGCAGCCTGCGCCTGGCCGCATTGGTAGACAAGAATGAAAGGCGCGAAATTGACGTTCACGTCGACTTTGCCGGCTTCAAGCTGACTCAGGGCTTTATTGTGGGGTATGGTCTCGATTACGCCGAACACTATCGTAATCTGCCCGCTGTTTTTGAGATCATTCCCGAATAAATGTTCTGCTGTTCCGGCTGCCGGATACGGTTTTGGAGAGTAACGGCATGGAAGTAAGATGTCCCAATTGTTCAAGCCGCTTTAACCTGCCGGATCAACTTGCCAGGCCGGGTGTAAAGCTGCGTTGTTCGGTCTGCAAAACTGTTTTTGCCTATGATCCGGCCGAACAACTTGCCGCCCAGGGGCCTCTGCCGGATATGCCCGTCAAAAAACGGAGCAGGCTTGGCAAGCTGCTTGGCCTCCTCCTGCTTATACTGGTTTGTGCCGGCGGCGCGTACTGGTACTTCAAGCATTCCGCCACCGGGGAAAGTAGTCCACCCACAGAACAAGAACTGGCCAAAAAGGTGGAAATGCTCACCATGCGCAATGTACGCCAGTACTATGTGGACAATGAAAAAGTGGGCAAGGTCTTTGTTATCGAGGGCAAGGTGGTTAACGAGTTTCCAGAACCCAAGGAACTGGTTACCGTTGAGGCCGCCATTTACGACAAGGACAAAAAAACGCTGGCCACCAAAAAACAGCTCGGCGGCGTGCAGCTTTCCCTTTTTCAGCTTCAGGTACTGAGCGAAAAAGAAATGGAATCTTTTCTTAACAACAAGGTAGAGATTCTCACCAATAATACCAATGTCCCCCGGGGGGGCGAGGTTCCCTTTATGGTGCTGTTCTACGCGCCGCCCGAGGGCGTGGCCGAATTCGGCGTGCGTATCGTGGATGTGAAGGATATGCCCGTGCAGGATGACAAGCAGGACGAGAAGAGCGCCAGATAAGAAAATTCTTCAGCCCCGGGAGCCACTGGCTGTTCCGGTGTTTTTCGCCCGCCGCAGATGCAAGCATTCGCGGCGGGCGCTTTGTTGTGTCTGGATTTGCTGCAAAATCGGGCTGAGGAGGGCGTGAACAAGGTGTTGCCGGGCGCTGTCTGGCGCTTCAGTCGCTGCCCGCACACCTGTGGTAACGGCGGTGCGCCGCCTGTCTGTGGCGTCAACCGTGGCAATGTGATCCCGGTAGTGCTGTATAGCGTTGCCGTCATGATGGCGGCGATAAAAAAGATGGTTGCTGTGTGTTGAGGCAGAGAGCAGGGATGTGCTGCCGCGCTTCTGCGGCAACGCCCGGCCCCCTTTGCCCTGGCGACAGCGGCAAGGCAAAGGGGGCTTTCACAGGGGGCTTGGCGTCTGCATCCGCAGGGTTGCGGCCTGATTCTTCAGGGCCGGGGTCGGCAATCCCCGGTCTTTTTCAGGGCAGACTCTGGATGTGTCAGGCGTTCTGACCGGTTGCAGGATTGGCGGCAAGAACGCTGCTTTCTTCAGCGGGCAATACGCGCGGCTCAGCCTTTGAAATCCGGAGTCTGCCTATCCACATGGTGGACACGGTGCTGATAACACCTGCCACAAGCAGATATCCGCAGAGATACCAGGGTTGGGAATTGTTGGCCTGCACGAGCATGGTCGCGATCATGGGGGTAAGCCCCGAAGCAAAAATGCCCGAAAACTGATATACGAAAGAAATGCTGGAATACCGCACCGTGGCATCAAAACTTTCAGAAAACAGGCTGGCCATGCTGGCATAGGCCGCGGCATAGATAATACCGAAGGGGATGATAATCGCCAGATAGACAAAGAAGAGATTCGTGGTGGCATAGTTGTGCAGCACCCAGAACACCGGATAAGCGGTTATGCCCAGCAGCAGTGCCGCAGTGCCGAAAATGCGGCCTTTGCCCACGCGGTCTGCCATGGCTCCCCACATGGGAATGAAGCAGGCCATAACACCCGAGGCCACCACAACGGCCATAAGGGCCACAGTGCGGTTAACGCCGCAGGTCTGTGTAAGGTACGTCAATGAAAACACACCAAACACGTTAAAGGCGATACCTTCTACAAAGCGCGCTCCCACGCAGGCGGTCAGGGTTTTGGGATAGCGCTTGAACGCTTCAAGCATGGGATAGCGGATTTTTTCCACTTCTTTTTTAGCGGAAGAAAAGTCTTGTGTTTCCTGAACGGACGTGCGTATGTACGCGCCCACCAGTACCAGAACTGCGCTCAGGATAAAGGCAATACGCCAGCCCCAGGCAAGAAAGGCCTCGTCAGACAGCAGGAATGACAGCAGACCGATAACCCCTGAAGCGAGCATCAGGCCCAGTGAAAGGCCAACCTGGGGCAAGCTGCCATAAAAAGCGCGCTTGTGGGCTGGTGCGGATTCATAAGCCATAAGCACGGCGCCTCCCCATTCGCCGCCAAGCCCGATCCCCTGGGCCAGACGGCAGATAACCAGCAGGATGGGAGCCCATATGCCGATGCTGTCGTAAGAGGGAATGCAGCCGATGAGCACCGTGGCCACGCCCATAATCTCAAGGGTGAGGATGAGCATTTTTTTACGGCCGATCTTGTCGCCGAAGTGACCAAAAATGATGCCGCCCAGAGGCCGGGCCACAAAGCCCACAGCAAAGGTGGCGAATGCCAGAATAGTGCCTACGCCCGGTGAGAATGCGGGAAAATAAAGCTTGTTGAACACAAGCCCGGCCACCACACCATAAAGGAAAAAGTCATACCATTCGATAACCGCGCCCATAAGGGAGGAAATCACCACGCGGCGCAGGTTTTTTTGCGCCTGCTTGTCATTGGCGGCAACACTCATACCGTTCTCCTTTATGCCAGGCCCAGCACGCGGCGGGCGTTTTCATACATGATTTTGCGGCGGGCCTCATCAGTCAGGTCAAACTCGCGGTAGGCTTCCAGGGCGTCGGCCAGTTCCACAAAGGGGTGGGCGCTGGCAAAAAGCACCTTGTCCGTGATCAGCCCGTTCATGGCCTGCACATACACGTCCACCATAGGTGCACGTTCATATTCTGAAATATCCATGTACACGTTGGCGTTACGAAGGCAGGTATAAACAGCTTCATTCACAAATGGATAGCCGCCGTGGCTCATGATGAGTGTAAGCTCGGGAAAATCCCGGGCCACCTTATCCACATCGCGCGGGTCGGCGTATTCCAGAATGGCTCCGGGAACCTGAGGCGGTGGAGCCATTGTGATGAATACGGGCAGGCCCAGTTCGCAGCACTTGGCGTAGAGAGGGTAAAAGCGTGCTTCAGATGCAGGAATGTGGGCAAGATACGGATCGATGGCGATGCCCTTCATGCCGTATTCGGAGGATACAAGCTCGATTTCGCGCAGGGCGGCCATTTTTTTGTGCGGGTCAATGCCCCAGAACCCCACAAACTTTTGTGGGTAGGCCCGGCAGAATTCAAGCACGCTCTGGTTGTTGGCAGGAAAACCATAAGTTGTTTCACAATCGCGTCCGGTGATGACCCCAAGCTCCACGTCAAGACGTTCCAGGCCGGCCACAATGTCTTCCAGAGGCTGAGGCTTGCGCTGGTCAAAACCGATGGCCTTGCATGCAGCCTTGAACATGCTGCTGTTTTTGATGCCGTCGATAATTGCGGGAGTATTGGGGCGGAAACGAAAATCTATTACCTTCATTTCCATCTCTCCCCGCGTGCCTGATCTGCCGTAAAGGCGTTGCGGCACGCCCTGTGGTGTTTATGAAGGTGCGGGCTGCAAGAAGCGTTTACGTTATGTACGGGACAGTATGATTGTGACACTTTTCTCATAGTCTCCTCCCATGAGATGAACAATTGCAAAAAGCAAAAATGAGTGACTCAGCCTCTCAGGATTGTGATTTTTTACTTTTGCAGGATGCGTGCCAGAGAAGAGGTGTTGAAAATAAGCTTTTTCATCGAAAAATCTACTTTTATCAGCGTATTATAATTTATATTGTTACTATGTTTTGCCTGTGTGAGAAGTCGAGTCGCAAGTTTGCAGCTAACAGGAACGGTTGTTTTTGTGCATGGAAGAGCTGTTTGTGAAAGTTAAAACATAGTTGTTTTGCGCGAGGTTGCGTGAGCTACTTTGCGTTGCCCAAAGAGGGTGTTGCAAAAATGCGTCGCAAAAATGAATGGTTTTATTGAAAAAGCTTACAGTTTGGTGCAAAAAAGCATCATTTGTGAAAAGGAGTGCGTTTATCTATTGGCAGAAAAGACAATAAATAATAAAAATACAATTAAATAAGATTGTTATTAAATGTGGCATGCCCCATGCAACTACGCCGCCATAACGAGGATAGCCAGCTTTACCAGGCGTTCTCAGCGCGGCGGCATGCAGGCCGTACCGCGCTCTGTAATCCATATTATTCAGGAGTAGCGTGATGAGCATGACCACTTGCGAATGCCGGTCCCCCCAGGAGCAGCGCCTGTACGACAAAATTGAAGGTCGGGAAGACAGGTTCCGTAAGACCCATCCCCGGGTTTTCAGGCTGCTGGAGCGGTTTGAAGGGCAGAAGCCGCGCATTGATATCGAGCGCGCGCTGTACTTTACCCAGTCCATGCAGGAAACCGAAGGGCAGCCGCTGGTACTGCGCTGGGCCAAGGCCCTCATGCACATTGCCCGCAACATGACCGTCTATGTGCAGGAAGATCAGTTGCTGCTTGGCCGCGCCGGTTGCGACGGGCGCTACGGCATCCTTTATCCGGAGCTGGACGGTGATTTTCTTGATATCGCCGTGCGCGATCTGCCCACCCGCAAAACTTCGCCGGCTACCATCATGCCTGAAGACGCCAAGCGCGTCGTGGAAGAAATCGCCCCGTACTGGAAGGGCAAGACTTACCACGAAGCGCTTAATGCGGCCCTGCCTGCCGAAGTGCACAAGCTTACCTATGATGACCCCGAAGGCCTGATTTCGCGTTTTATCGTTAATGAAACCTCTTCGTTCCGCTCTTCCATCCAGTGGGTTCATGACTACGAAAAAATCCTCAGGCGGGGCTTTAACAGCATCAAGAAAGAAGCCCAGGAAAAACTGGCGGCTCTTGATCCGCTGAGCGCCAAGGATGACCGCGAAAAGCGTCCCTTCCTTGAAGCTGTCATGATAGTGTGTGACGCCATTGTGCTCTGGGCCAAACGTCACGCAGTGCTTGCCCGCGAAATGGCCGAAAAAGAATCCGATCCCGTGCGTAAGGCTGAATTGCTGCGCATGGCAGAAAACGCCGAGCACGTTCCCGGTGAGCCTGCCCGCGACTTCTGGGAAGCCTGCCAGAGCCAGTGGTTTACCCAGATGTTCTCGCGCATCGAGCAGAAGACCGGCACCACCATTTCCAACGGCCGCATGGACCAGTACTTTCAGCCCTACTACAAGCAGGACCGTGAGGCCGGGAAGATTACCGAAGCCCAGGCCATGGAGCTGCTGGAATGCATGTGGGTGGGCATGGCCGAATTTATCGACATGTACATTTCTCCCACCGGCGGGGCTTTTAACGAAGGTTATGCCCACTGGGAAGCAGTCACCGTTGGCGGGCAGACGCCGGACGGGCGCGATGCCAGCAATGACCTTACCTATCTGATACTCAAGTCCAAGCGGGAGTTTCCGCTGCATTACCCGGACCTTGCGGCCCGCATCCATTCCCGTGCGCCCGAGCGTTATCTCTGGGACGTGGCCGAGACCATCAAATACGGCTCGGGTTTTCCCAAGCTGATCAATGACGAAGAAATCGTGCCGCTTTACGTTTCCAAGGGTGCGACCTTTGAAGAAGCGCTGGACTATGCCGTTTCCGGCTGCACCGAGGCGCGCATGCCCAATCGCGACACCTATACGTCCGGCGGAGCCTACATCAACTTTGCCGCTGCCGTGGAAATGGTGTTGCGCAACGGGCGGATGAAAAAATACGGCGATCAGCAGCTTGGCGTTGAAACGGGCGATCCCCGCAACTTCACAAGCTGGGATCAGTTCTGGAATGCTTATGTGGAACAGCATCTGCTTTTCCTCAAGACCGCTTTTACCCAGCAGTACATCATCAACAAGCTGCGTGCCGAGCATTTCGCCCAGCCCATGGGTTCCGCCATGCATGACTTGTGCATGAAGCACTGCATTGACCTGCATCAGGAACAGATCCCCGAAGGCATCAACCTCGGCTACTTTGAGTATATGGGGCTGGGAACCGTGGTAGATTCCCTGGCGGCCGTGAAAAAACTGGTCTTTGAAGAAAAGAAACTGAGCATGGACAAGCTGATTGCTGCCATTGATGCCGATTTTGAAGGCTATGAAGACGTGCGCGCCCTGCTGCGGTCCGCCCCCTGTTACGGCAACAATGATGAGTACGCCGATGCCATTGGCCGCGACATTGACAGAATTTCGGTGGAATACGGCAACAAATATTCCATGAGCGACCTGGGCATCCACAATGATGTGCGCTACGTCCCCTTCACCTCACATGTGCCTTTTGGCAAGGTGGTCTCCGCCACGCCCAACGGCCGTACAGACGGCTTCCCTCTGTCTGACGGTTCATCTGCCTCGCACGGAGCTGATGTGAATGGCCCGACCGCGGTACTTCTCTCAAACTGCACCACCAAAAATATGGGCCTGCGCGACCGTGCCGCCCGCATGCTGAACATCAAGTTTACGCCCAAATGCGTGGAAGGCGAGCAGGGCACAGAAAAATTGGTGTCCTTCATCCGCACGTTCTGCGACCTCAAGCTCTGGCATGTGCAGTTCAACGTGGTCAACAAGGGCACCCTTGTGGCTGCGCAGAAAGATCCACAGAAATACCGCAACCTCATTGTGCGTATCGCCGGCTACAGCGCCTACTTTGTGGACCTGTCGCCCGATTTGCAGAACGATCTCATCGCCCGTACAGAACATGATGTGATGTAAGGACGGCATCTGAAGCGGGGAGGAGATTTCCTCCCCGCATTTTTACGACAGTTTTTTCTTGATACCGCCGGTTGCTATATAACGGCATTGCGCAAAAAAGGAAGGAAACATGTGCCTGGATGACAAGCAGCAGGGAATGGTGTTCAACATTCAAAAATATTCTGTTCATGACGGCCCGGGCATACGCACCATAGTATTTCTCAAGGGGTGCTCCCTTTCGTGTCGTTGGTGCAGTAATCCGGAATCGCAGAAATCCTGTGCAGAGCTGGCGTGTAATCCCGGGCGCTGTATTGATATTTCAAAGTGCGGCCATTGCCTGACAGCTTGCCCGCATGGCGCAATCACTTGCGGCGATGACGACAAGCCGCGCATCGACCGCAGCCATTGTGCAGATTGTTCCATCCCGTGCGCCGAAGTTTGCCCCGCACAAGGCTTGCTGGTATATGGTAAAAAGCGTGCTATGGGCGATGTGCTGCGTGTGGTGGAGCAGGATATGGCCTTTTACGCCCGCTCTGGCGGCGGCCTGACCCTTTCCGGCGGTGAGCCGCTGTTGCAGGGCAGTTTTGCCGTGGCCCTGCTGCGCGAGGCCCGCGCCCGTCGCATCAGGACTGCGGTGGAAACCTGCGGCATGGTCCCTGCCGATACCGTGCGCGAGGCTGCGCCCCATCTGAGCTATGTGCTTTACGACATCAAACATATGAACAGCGAAATTCATGAGACCCAAACCGGCTTGCCCAATGCGCGTATTCTCGAAAATTTCCGCATTCTGGCAGAAGAATTTCCGCATTTGCCCATACTGGCCCGTACGCCTGTAATTCCGGGCTTCAATGACAATGAAAAGGCCGTTGCGGCCATAGCCCGCTTCATCAAGGCCTATCCGCATGTTAATTATGAGCTTTTGCCCTATCACCGTCTGGGAACCCAGAAGTATCATTTTCTGGGCCGGGAGGTCCCCATGGGCGAAGTGAGCCTGAACAAGGCCGTTACGGACGGGCTGCAAAAGACCGCTCTGGACATTTTGGGGGAGCGGGTGCAGATTCCCCGCTGAATACGCAGCATTTTACCGGATTGAAATATGGCCGATCACTCTCAGGAACTGCTTTCAAAGCATGTGAAGCGCATACTTGACGCCCTGCCCGAAGGCGTTTTCATCAGCGATGCTTCGGGAACCAGCCTGCGTGTTAACCGCATGTACGAGCAGTTGACCGGCCTCACACAGGAGCAGGTGCAGGGCAAGAACGTGCGCTGCCTGGTGGAGGAGGGGGTCTTTGACCACATTCTCAACCCGCAGATAGTACGCACCGGCAGGCCTGCCACCCATGTGCAGCAGCTCAAGGACGGCAAAAAGCTGGTGCTGACGGGTTTTCCTGTCTTTGACACGCGTGGCGACCTCTGCCTTGTGGTCACCTTTGCGCGCGACATCACCCTGCTGGCCCAGTTGCAGGATCAGGTGGCCGGGCAGTGCAGGCTTATCGATCAGATCAACGACCAGCTGGCGTATATGACCAGCGAGGGCAACAAGGCGCGAGATCCCATTTATGCCAGTCCTGCCATGGGGGAGGTGGTTTCGCTGTTGCGACGATTTGCCGCCACAGACGCCACAGTGCTGATCCTGGGCGAAACGGGCGCGGGCAAAGATGTTTTTGCCCGGTTTACTCATGGCCTATCTGAACGACGCGATAAAATCCTGCTCAAGGTAGACTGTGGCGGCATTTCCGAAACCCTCACGGAATCGGAACTGTTCGGTTACATGCCCGGTGCTTTTACCGGGGCCTCCAGTAAGGGCAAGGCCGGATATTTTGAAATTGCCGATGGCAGCACCATTTTTCTGGATGAAGTGGGCGAACTGCCCCTTTCCATGCAGACGCGGCTTCTGCGTGTGTTGCAGGATGGCGAAATCATGCGCGTAGGGGCATCCAGCCCGCGCAAGGTGGATGTGCGCATTATCGCGGCCACCAACCGCAACCTTGCCGAAAGCGTAGAAGCCGGAACTTTTCGCCGCGACCTCTATTATCGCCTCAATGTGGCCACAGTGCGCATCCCGTCCCTGCGGGACCGTAAGGAAGATGTGCCTCTGCTGGCCGAGCATTTTTTGGCGCACTATGCGGCCAAGTACCATAAGGTCATGGCTTTTATGGATGTCACCCTCAATATGATGGCTGCGTATGCCTGGCCCGGCAACGTGCGTGAACTGCAGAATATGGTGCACAGTCTGGTCATCACGCTCAATGGCCCGCTCATCACTCCGCGCGATCTGCCCGCACAGGTTACCGGCGTGACACATGATGCCTCCCGGTATTCGGAAGACGTGCTTGTGCCCCGTCGCCCGTTGCGGGAAATTATGGCGGAAATGGAGCGCGACTTTTTGCTCAAGGCCATAGAGGTGCATGGCTCGGTGCAGCGTGTTGCGGAACTTTTTCAGGTTAACCGCAGCACCATCTTCAGGAAGCTGCAAGGTACAAGGCAGACACGATGACCCTTCATGGCAGTGCGGGCGGGATGTTTCGCACGGTTTTGCTCACGGCTGTATGCATGACATTTTTTGCGGCAAACTCGCTGCTATGTCGCATGGCGCTCTTCGGTACGGGCATGGACGCTGTCAGCTATACCGTTTTGCGGGCAGTTTCGGCAGCCGTTGTTTTGTGGCTGTTCATGGCACTGCGGGGGCAGCGCGTTTTGCAGCACGGAAACCGGCGAGCCGCCCTGGCCCTCTTCGCTTATATGGCCTGCTTTTCCTGGGCCTATGTAAACCTGCCCGCCGCAGCGGGAGCGCTTATTATTGCCGTGGCCGTGCAGGTAACCATGGTGGGCGTGGGCGTGATGCTGGGGCAACGCCCCAGCCGGGCGCAGACGCTGGGCATCAGCCTGGCCCTGGCGGGTCTTGTATATCTGCTTTTACCCGGTCTGGACGCGCCGCCCCTGTGGCCTTCGGCCATCATTTTTCTTTCGGGCGCTTCATGGGCGGTCTATACACTGTGCGGGCGCAACAACAGTGCTCCTGTGGCCGCCACGGCAGGCAATTTTGTGCGTTGCCTGCCCCTGGCGCTTGTGCTGCTGCTTCCTTCCTGGCTGTATCCCGACGGAATGTGGGCGGGCGGCGGCCTCTCTCTGCCTCCGGCGGGCGTTGCCTGCGCGCTGGCTGCCGGAGCCGTTGCTTCGGCGCTTGGCTATGTGCTGTGGTATTCCGTCCTGCCATGCCTCAGCGTACCAAGCGCTGCCGTGGTGCAACTGAGCGTGCCGCTTATTACCGCCCTTGGCGGTGCGGCCTTTATGGGCGAGGCCGTCACACTGCGCCTCGGCGTAAGCGCGGCGGCCATTCTTGGCGGCATTTTCTGCGCTACCGTGCTTGCTGTGCGGCGTTAGGCAATCTCACTTCGACATTGCCCTGACGAATGCGCGAGCAGCTATGGGGCATAACGGGCGTGTCTCAAATTTTGAGCATATACATTCTCAAAGTTAATCTGTTTCAGAAGCAGTTCTTTCAACAAGGTTCTCTGGTCAGAGCAGCCTTTTCGGTTTTTCTCATTTCTCCGGCAGCGGATATGGCGCATCTGTTCGCCACAGGGGAGCGGGTTTGTTGTTTTCGCGTGAAAAATCCTTGTGAAACACGAACTATATAAAGTTTCCTTTTTCGTCCCTCTGGCGTTTGCTTGCGCAGGCGTCGGGTAACCTGCCTTGCGCCCTCCGTGCTTTTTCCGTAGGCTTGAAGCATGGCGAAACTACGTGAAATATATATATGCTCTTCGTGTGGTGCGCAGACAATGCAATGGCGGGGGCAGTGTCCCGGCTGCCATGAGTGGAACACGCTGGAAGCCTCGGTACAGGCCCGTTCTTCGGGCAAGACTCGCACATCTCTGGGCGACAGCAGCGCGTCCGGACGCCCCGTTGCCCTGTGCCAGGTGGAGGACGCAGGTCACGAACCTTACGGTAGCGGTCTGCAAGCCCTGGACAGGGTGCTGGGCAAGGGGCTTGTACCCGGGGCGGCCATTCTTGTGGGCGGCGAGCCCGGCATAGGCAAATCCACGCTTCTTTTGCAGGTGGCCGGGCTTGTGGCCGCTCAGATGGCTTCTGCCGGTCGTCCCGTGCTGTACGCCAGTGGTGAGGAATCGCTGCCGCAGATCAAGGGCAGGGCCGAGCGTCTGGGCATGCTTGACCCCAATCTGCTGGCCCTTGCCACGTCCCGCGTGGAAGACGTGGTAGAGGCCGCTAATGCGCAAAATCCGGCCCTGCTCGTAGTGGACTCGGTGCAGACCCTCACAAGTCTTGAGGCCGAAGGCTTGCCCGGCAATGTCAGCCAGGTGCGGGCCGTTGCCACTTCTTTGCTTGAACTGTGCCGCCGACTGGGCTGCACTCTCATACTTGTGGGGCATGTAACCAAGGATGGGGTGCTGGCCGGGCCGAGGCTGCTGGAGCATATGGTGGACACGGTCATTTCTCTTGAAGGCGACCGGCGGCAGATGTTCCGCCTGTTGCGCGTGTTCAAGAACCGTTTTGGTCCCAATGAGGAACTGCTGGTATTTCGCATGGGCCAGCGGGGCATGGAAGTGGTGGATGACCCTTCCACATTTTTTCTCGGTCAGCGCGACGCGTCCTTGTCGGGTACGGCGGTGGTTATGGCTGTAGACGGCCAGCGGCCCCTTGCAGTGGAGGTGCAGGCTCTTGTGTCCCGCACTTTTCTGAGCATTCCACGCCGCGCTGCTCTGGGTTTTGATGTGGGCCGCCTGCACCTGCTTTTGGCCGTGCTTGAAAAAAGGCTCAAGCTCAACTTTGCCCAGGTGGATATTTACGCCAAGGTGGGCGGAGGCATGAAGCTCAACGAGCCGGGACTGGATCTCGCCCTGGTAGCTGCGGTGCTTTCATCCTATTATGACGTGCCGTTGCCCGAAAAAAGCGTGCTGTGGGGTGAAGTGGACCTTAACGGGCAGGTGCGTCCTGTGGCCGCGCAGGATCTGCGCCTTACTCAGGCCCGGCGTCTGGGCTTTGACCCCATTGTGCACCCCGGGGATGAAAAGGGCGGCATTGCCACCATCGCAGCCTTGCAGCAACGGCTTTTTCACCGCCGTCACAAAGCGGAGGATGGTGAGTGATGGCGCTGGAAGTGGAACGCAAATTTCCGGATATAAAGCTGGACAGCCTGCGCCGCAAGCTTGTCGAGGCGGGTGCTTTTTGTCTTGGCGCGCACTTTGAGAGCAATACGGTTTTTGATGCACAGGACGGCAGCCTTGCCGCCACGGGGCGTCTGCTGCGCTTGCGCAGTCAGGAATGGAAGACAAGGCTTCGCCATGTGCTTACCCTCAAGCTTCCGGCTGAAGTGCCCGCCGGAACCGGACAGTACAAGGTGCGCGAAGAGCGTGAAGTGGGTGTGGCGGATGCGTCTGCCATGAAGCATATTCTTGAAGGCCTTGGTTACCGTGCCGTGGCACAGTATGAAAAAATCCGAGAACCCTGGCTACTGGATGGCGTGGAGGTGGAGCTGGACGTGCTGCCTTTTATGGAAGGGGCTGAACTGGAAGGCGAACCCGGGGCTATCGAGGCAATGCAGCGTCGCCTGGGGCTTGACAAGACGGCAATGAGTACCAAGAATTATCATCAGCTGCATCAGGAATGGTTGCAGCGTAACAACCTGCCTGCGCGCCGCTCCTTTGCGTTCAGCGAAGCGCAAAGAAAAGCCTGGCGGCAGCAACTGGGACTGGGGGAGGAAAACGCTGTTCCCCCGGTATCGCGCTGAAAACTGTACTGTGGAGCCATTGAATGTCCTCTTTTAAACAGGGCCGCAATGACGGCGAAAGCCAGGTTATTGTGGAAAAAAAGCTGAAGGAGCCGGATCGTTACCGGGTTCTCCTGCATAATGACGACTATACCAGCATGGACTTCGTGGTGGCTGTTCTATGCAGTATTTTTAACAAAACCACGCAGGAAGCAACCGCCATCATGCTGAACGTGCACCAGCAGGGCGTGGGCCAGTGTGGCGTATACACCCATGAAGTGGCTGAAACCAAGGTGAAAAGAGTGCATCAGGCAGCCAGAGCCGCTGGATTTCCCCTCAAGTGCACCATGGAAAAAATTTACTGAGATTGCCTATGCTGAGCAAGAGTGTTCAAAGCGTCATTCGTGATGCGCTTATGGAAGCGCACCGGCGCCGCCATGATATGTTGACTGTCGAGCACGTGCTTTATGCGCTCACAAACAGCATGCGCGGCCGTATCCTGCTTGAGGGCAGCGGGGCCAGCGTGGCCGTGCTGCGCGAGCAGCTCGAGGATTTTTTTAATCGTGAACTGGAAGTGGTTCCTCTTGCGGGCAAGCACGAAGTGGCCCAGACAGAAGGTGTGCAGCGCGTGCTTGAGCGCGCCCTTGGGCATATCCGTGCTGCCGGACGTGATACCGTGGAACTGGGCGATCTGCTCATTTCCATTATGGATGAAGAGGAAAGCTATGCCCACTATTACCTGCGCAAGCAGGGGGTGGAACGTCTGGACGTGCTCACGTTTGTGTCGCATGGCATGGACGAGGGCGGTGGCTCCCGCGGGGTGGACCAGGGCGGCGAAGGCGAAGAAAAAGACGCCAAGGCCGACCCCCTGGCCCAGTATGCCGTTGACCTCACGGCCCGCGCCCGCGAAGGCAAGATAGACCCGCTGGTAGGGCGTGAAAATGAGCTTGACCGCGCGGTAGAGGTTTTGTGCCGCCGCCGCAAGAATAACCCTCTTTTTGTGGGCGACCCCGGCGTGGGAAAAACCGCTCTGGCCGAAGGTCTGGCTTTGCGCATAGTTGAAGGCGACGTGCCGGAGATGTTCAGCAATGCCAAACTGTTCGCCCTGGATATGGGCCTTCTGCTGGCAGGTACGCGCTATCGGGGAGATTTTGAAAGCCGCCTCAAGGCAGTGGTGCAGCGTCTGAAGGAACTGCCTGAAGCCATTCTGTTCATTGATGAAATACATACCATCGTAGGTGCCGGTTCCACGTCCGGCGGCTCCATGGATGCTTCCAACCTGCTCAAACCCGTGCTTGCCAGTGGCGAACTGCGCTGCATCGGTTCCACCACATACGAAGAGTTTCGCAACCATTTTGAAAAAGACCGCGCCCTGGCCCGGCGTTTTCAGCGTATCGACCTGACCGAGCCAAGCCCGGAGGAATGTCTCGCCATCCTTCAAGGATTGGAAAAACGCTATGCGGATTTCCACAAGGTCCGGTACAGCACGGCTGCGGTCAAGGCGATGGTGGATCTGACGGCCCGCCACGTGCGTGACCGTCTGCTGCCCGACAAGGCCATTGACGTTATGGACGAATCCGGGGCGGCTGTGCGCCTGGGCCGTGGAGTGCAGGGGACCAGGGCTTCATCCGGCAAAAAAGCCGTTGCAAGCGGGAAAAAGCTGCCGCCCCTGGTAAGCGTGGGGGATGTGGAGCGTATTGTGGCCCGCATGGCGGGCATTCCCGTGCGTACCGTCTCTGGCACGGAACGCAACCGGCTGGCCTCGCTTGAAAAAGACCTCAAGGGGCTGGTGTTCGGGCAGGATGCGGCTATCGAGCTTACTGTACGGGCCATCTTGCGCGCCCGCGCCGGGCTTGGTCAGGAGCAGCGCCCGGCCGGAGCGTTTTTATTCTACGGCCCCACGGGTGTTGGTAAAACAGAGGTGGCCCGCAGCCTGGCAAAACTCATGGGCGTGGAGTTTCTGCGTTATGACATGAGCGAATATATGGAAAAGCACGCCGTGTCGCGTCTTATCGGCGCGCCTCCCGGCTATGTGGGCTTTGATCAGGGCGGCCTGCTGACCGAGGCCGTGCGCAAGGCCCCGTATTCCGTGGTATTGCTGGACGAGGTGGAAAAAGCCTACCCCGACATTTTCAATGTGCTCCTTCAGGTAATGGATTATGCCACGCTGACGGATAATACGGGCCGCAAGACGGACTTTTCGCATGTTGTCCTGATCATGACCTCCAATGCCGGAGCCTTTGACATGTCCCGCCCGGCCATGGGCTTTGGCGGGGCTACACGGCAGGATGCGGCTCATAAGGGACTCAAGGCTGTGGAAAATACCTTCAGCCCCGAGTTCCGCAACAGGCTTGATGCGCTTGTGCCGTTCGGTAGCCTGACTGAAGATATGATGCTGCGCATTGTGGACAAGTTTATGGCTGAAATTATCGAAAGCCTCGAGCAGCGACAGGTGAGCCTTGAGCTTGGGCAGAAGGCCCGGCAATGGCTGGCCCGCAAGGGCTTTGACCCCACCATGGGGGCGCGTCCCCTGCGGCGTCTGCTGCGTACCGAGCTGGAAGACAGGCTGGCGCACGAATTGCTGTTCGGTTCGCTGGCCAAGGGCGGAACCGCCCGGCTTGACCTCGTGGATGATGCCCTTGTGCTGGAATCCGCTGCCGCCAGGTCTTCGCGGGCTGTTGCGTCCGGTAAACAGATGGTGAAGGGCAAGCCCAGGACGTCCGGCCCGGCAGATGCAAAGACCGCCAGTGCGGGCGGCAAGAAAAAAGCCTCTGGCAAGGGCAGAACGCCGGGAACTGCAGCAAGTGGTTCTGGTTCCGGGGCTACGGTTGCCAAGGGCGAGCCTGTGAAGAAATCCGGCAAGGCAGACTAGAGTTTTTTTACTTTGAAATGCCTTGTGGGCGCGGGACCCTTTTGCAAAAGGGTCCCGCGCCACGCCTTTAGCGCCTAACCCATTATTCTTGTTCAAATCTGTTGCAGGAATTTTTTTGACCTGAGACGAGGGCAGTATAATGCCGTCTCAAGAACATCCTGCCCGGGATTGACAAAGGCGGCAAAAAACGGAGTGTACTTCACCGTCCGCAACCGCAACAAGGCGGCGTGCCCGCTGTTTGTACAAAGCAGGGCAAAGCCGCTGCGAGGGGGCGCCCATTGAGGATTTACACAGCCATGGCCGCCCAGTTTCCACTGCTGGAGGCTGCGCGCAAGGACGGTCTGCTCTGCTTTGGCGGCGACCTGCACCCCGAACGGCTTCTGGCGGCCTACAGCAGGGGCATTTTCCCCTGGTATGAAGCTGGCCTGCCCATACTCTGGTGGTCGCCCGACCCGCGCTGCGTGCTGCCGCTGGATGCATTCCACCTGCCCAGGCGCAGCGCCCGTCATTTGCGCAACAAACCTTTTGAACTGACGCTCAACGCTGCCTTCAGCGAAGTTATCCACGCCTGCGCCGCACCGCGCCATGAGGGCGGGGGAACCTGGATTCTGCCCGAAATGGCAGAAGCCTACCAGTGCCTGCATCACATGGGTTATGCCCACAGTGTGGAGGCATGGCATGAGGGCGAACTGGTCGGCGGATTGTACGGAGTGGGGCTTGGGCGGGCGTTTTTTGGCGAGTCGATGTTTCATGTGCTGCCCGAAGCCTCGCGCGCGGCTCTGGCGGGCCTTGTGGCCCTGCTGCGCCTGCGTGGCGTCACTTTGCTGGACTGCCAGCAGGAAACCCCGCACATCATGAGGATGGGCGGGGTTCTGCTGCCGCGTGAGCTTTTTGTGCAAAAACTGGATCAGGCACTTGCGCCGGAGCATCCTGCCGGAACTTCGTATCGTCACGGATCTGCCGTGGATCCATTTTCCGGCTCCACATCCACCGATGTGGAGCAGACATCTGTTTGCGGTGCCATCTGGCAGCCCTGGCATGAACGCTACGACTATTCTTTGTCCAGCGGTTCGTGGGCGCTCAGATCATAGTATCCGTGGGCCGCGAAGGGCAGGTTGTAGTCGCGTACGGCGTCAAAGCGGATGAAGCCGGTGGTCTTGTTTTCGGGAATGCCCGCCAGCGGGGCCACGCCCAGGGGAACAGGAATATCCATGGGACAGACAGTAACTTTTTCAATATGTTCGGCGTAACGTTCTTCAAGATACGCCAGCAGGGCGCGGCTTTCTTCAGTGGTAAAGGCTTCAAGAATGCAGCGCAGGGCGGCTTCCTCTGTAGCTCCCTGAAGAACTTCCGGCGGAATGGACGGGTCGGCGGGGGCTACCAGGCCGAGACCCCGTATGGCTTCCAGTTCGTCGTCTCCGGCGCCGGGCCGGAAAATCTGCACGTCAACGTGGCGGCGCCCCTTGAAGGTCTTGAGGGTTGCGGCCACAATGTAGATTCTGTCCAGCGGCAGGTCGAACTGCGTGGGTACAAGGATTGTTTCCATAGCACTTCCCGTTGTTAGTGTATTATTTCACACCCTCTTACCCCAAAACGGAATATGATGGAAGACAAGTTAACCACCCCGTTCAGCCTGGAAACCGCCTATGCGCCTACGGGTGACCAGCCCGGGGCCATCAATGAACTGGTGGCCAACCTTCAGGCCGGAGTACCCGCTCAGGTGCTGCTGGGCGTTACCGGCTCGGGCAAAACGTTTACCATGGCCAATGTCATTGCCCGTTGCAATCGCCCGGCGCTGGTGCTTGCGCCCAATAAAACCCTGGCGGCCCAGTTGTACGGTGAGTTCCGCGCGCTTTTTCCCCACAACGCCGTAGAATATTTTGTCAGCTATTACGATTATTATCAGCCGGAAGCCTATGTGCCTGCATCGGATACCTATATTGAGAAAGATTCTTCCATCAACGATAACATAGACAAGCTGCGCCATGCCGCCACGCATGCCCTGCTGACCAGACGCGACGTGATCATTGTGGCCTCTGTTTCATGCATCTACGGTCTTGGTTCGCCGGAATATTACGCCAAGATGGTCGTTCCTGTTGAAGTGGGCCAGCATTTTTCCATGGACAGGCTCATCACGCGGTTGGTGGAAGTGCATTATGAGCGTAATGACTATGACTTTCATCGCGGTACGTTCCGCGTGCGCGGCGATGCCCTTGAAATTATTCCGGCCTATCATCACGAACGCGCCCTGCGGCTGGAATTTTTTGGCGACGATATTGATTCCATGCGCGAAATAGATCCTCTCACGGGCGAGGTTCTGGCTGATGTGAGTAAAACCGTTATCTACCCGGCCAGCCACTTCGTCTCCGCGCAGGACAATCTCAAGCGTGCCGCCGGCGACATTCGCGATGAACTGGCCGAGCGCCTGACCCTGTTCAGACAGCAGGGCAAGCTGGTGGAAGCCCAGCGCCTTGAGCAGCGCACACAGCTTGATCTTGAAATGATCGAAGAGCTTGGCTACTGCAACGGCATTGAAAACTACACCCGTCATCTGGACGGCCGTGTGGCGGGGGAGCCGCCATCCTGCCTGCTCAACTATTTTCCTGAGGATTTTCTTCTTTTTGTGGACGAATCGCATATCACTATCCCCCAGGTGGGGGGCATGTACAAAGGCGACCGCTCACGCAAGCAGACGCTGGTTGACTACGGTTTTCGCCTTCCCTCCGCTCTGGATAACAGGCCGTTGCAGTTCAACGAATTTACGGCGCGGCTCAATCAGGTGGTTTATGTGTCGGCCACCCCCGGAAAATACGAGATGGATCAGGCACAGGGCATCGTGGCCGAGCAGATCATCCGCCCCACGGGGCTTGTGGACCCGGTGGTGGAAGTACGACCCACCAAGGGGCAGATGGAAGACCTGCTCGGCGAATGCCGGGGCTGCGTGAGCCGGGGCGAAAGGGTGCTTGTGACTACCCTGACCAAACGCATGGCCGAAGATCTTACAGAGTACTGCTGCAACATGGGGGTGCGGGCCCGCTACCTGCACTCGGATATTGATACCCTTGAGCGCATGCAGATCATCCGTGCCCTGCGCCTGGGCGAGTTCGACGTGCTGGTGGGCATCAACCTGCTGCGTGAAGGACTGGATATTCCCGAAGTTTCCCTGGTCTGCATTCTGGATGCGGACAAGGAAGGTTTCTTGCGTTCCACCGGTTCGCTTATCCAGACATTTGGCCGCGCAGCCCGTAACGTTCAGGGGCGGGTCATCCTGTATGCCGACAAGGTAACGGACTCTATGAAGGCCGCCATGAGCGAAACGGCGCGCCGCCGTACCCGGCAGACAGAGTATAATGAAGAACACGGCATAACACCTGTAAGTACAAGAAAAAGCCTTGAATCCCCGCTGGATAGTTTGTATGTGGAAGATGGCGCCTCACGCGGGCGCGGCAAGGGGCGGGGTAAGAGCAAAGGGCAGGATGCGGACGCAAGCCCGCTTACGGCCGAAGACACGGCCCTGCTGGTGGCCAGGCTTGAAAAGGAAATGCGCCAGGCTGCCCGTGATCTGGAGTTTGAACAGGCGGCACAATTGCGTGACCGCATCCGCGTCTTGCGGGCGCGTCTTATTGCATTACCGGATTAAGAGCCGGGTGTGCAACTTGGCTGCGCGTTTACCACATCCCCAATGCTGTCGGTTTGCCAGCTTTTGCAACGATACATCCCCAATTTGACACGCTCCAGTATAAAGGTCTTTCATGGTACAGAAGAACGAACATCAGGGCGGGCAGTCGCAGCACAGCCTTTTTGCCACCGGTCCCACGGGCGAAGAACGCCGGCGCGTCCAGTGGCTTACAGCCGAGCTTGAGCGTCATAATCACCTCTACCATACGCTGGACAGGCCCGAAATCAGTGATGACCAGTTTGACGCCCTGTTTCGCGAATTGCAGGATCTGGAAACCCGCTGGCCTGAACTTCGCTCGCTCCATTCACCAACCTTGCGCGTGGGGGGCGGGCTGCTGGAAGGTCTTGCCAAAAAGGCCCACAGTCTTCAGATGTATGGTCTGGACAACGTATTTTCAGCCGGGCAGTGGCAGGAATTCGCGGAGCGTATGGCTCGCGCCTGGGGGGGAGATGTGAACGGTCCCCTGCCGGAAAGCTTCTGGTGTGACCCCAAGCTGGATGGCCTGGCTCTGGAGATCATCTATGCAGACGGCGTGTTGCAAGAAGCCCTTACCCGGGGAGACGGCGAGGTGGGTGAAGTTGTCACCGACGCTGTGCGTACCATCCGCACCGTACCCCTGCGGCTTGCGGGGCCGGGGCCTTTTCCCGCCAGGCTTGAGGTGCGCGGCGAAGTTGTCATGTATAAAAATGATTTTGCCGTCCTTAATGAAAAACAGGAAGCCCTTGGTCTGAAAACCTTTGCCAATCCCAGAAATGCTGCGGCAGGAACACTGCGCCAGCTGGACACTGCCATTATCGGTTCACGCCCGTTGCGGTTTCTGGCTTACAGTCTTGGCCAGGCGCTTTGGACGCCCGCGCCCGTCTGTCTGCTGCAGTCTGAAGTCATGAGTCGGCTCAGGGAATACGGTTTTCTTACTCCGCCGGACGGCAGGCTGTGCAGCAGCGTGGCCGAGGTGGAGGAGTATGCCCAGTGGGTCAGGGAGCACCGCGCCGCATTCCCGATGGAAATTGACGGGGCTGTGGCCAAGCTGGACAATCTTGAGGCCCAGCAGGCGCTTGGTTTTACCGCCCGGGCACCGCGTTTTGCCGTGGCCTTCAAGTTTCCGGCCGAACTGGCACAGACCCTGCTGAAAGACATTGAGATACAGGTGGGCCGCACGGGGGTGCTTACCCCTGTGGCCATGCTTGAGCCTGTCTCTGTGGGCGGCGTGATGGTCTCGCGTGCCACCCTGCATAATGAGGATGAAATACGCAATCGCGATGTGCGGGTGGGTGATACGGTCATGGTGCGCCGCGCAGGCGATGTCATTCCCGAGGTGGTAGGGCCGGTGCTGGAAAAGCGCCCGGAAAACGCCCGGGAATATGTTTTTCCCCACACCTGTCCGGCATGCGGCCAGCCTGCGTACCGGGAAGAGGGGGAAGCTGCCTGGCGGTGCGAAAACATGGCCTGTTCCGCTATCCGCCTGCGGGCCATCACGCATTTTGTGTCCAAGGCCGGTCTGGATATCGCGGGCGTGGGGCAGAAATGGATAGAACAGCTGGTCACCAGTGGCCGGGTGCAGTCTCCTGCTGATCTTTTTACTCTTACGGTGCAGGAACTGCTGGGCTTTGAGCGCATGGGAGAAGTGCTGGCCCACAAGTTTGTGGACGCGCTTGCCCGCGCCGTACATTCTGCCACCCTGCCGCGCCTCATCAGCGCTCTGGGTATAAGGCACGTGGGTGAACAGACCGCACGCACCCTGGCTTTGCATTTTGAAACGCTGGATGAACTGGAAAACGCCGGCGCGGAAACGCTGCTGAGTCTGCCGGATGTGGGACCGGAGGTGGCGTCATCCATCCATAACTTTTTCAACAGCCCCGCCAACCGGGAACAGCTTGAGCGCTTCAGGGCGCTTGGCCTGTGGCCGCGCGGCGGCCGGTCTGGCGGCGGTTCTTCCGGCAGCACAGGCGAGGGCGGTTTGGCGTCCGGGCCGCTGGCGGGAAAAAATATTCTTTTTACCGGAACCCTGAGCATGCCGCGCAGTGAAGCCGAAAAGCTGGCTGAAACCGCCGGTGCCACGCCACTTGGCGGGGTGAGCAAAAAACTTGACTACCTTGTGGCGGGGGAAAAGGCGGGCAGCAAGCTTGAAAAAGCACAGGCGCTGGGCGTAACGGTACTCACCGAAGAAGAATTTATGACCATGTTGCGCGAAGCCAAAGCGGCTTCGGAATAATTTGAATACAAAGCGAGCAAAGCATGAGTACAGCCATCATCGTGGTAGGGGCCAACGGACGCATGGGCAAAACCATCAGCCATCTGGCGGCGACGGAGTCGGCCTTCAGTCTGGCTGGCTTGGTAGATAGCAGGGAGCATGTGGAAAGCCTGGCAGGCGCATCCTGCCCCGTGGGCGACAGCCTTGCCGCAGTGCTGCCCAAAGCGCCGGGCGCTGTGGCTATTGACTTTACTGCCCCCTCCGTAAGTTTGCAGTCGGCCCGTGCCGTGGCCGCGAGCGGGCATGCCCTGGTTATCGGCACTACGGGCTTTACTGATGCGGAAAAGGACGAACTGCACGAGCTGGCAAAAAAAGCTCCTATTTTCTGGGCATCCAACATGAGCATCGGCGTCAATGTGCTGTGCAAGATACTGCCGGAACTGACCCGCGCTCTGGGCGATGCATACGATATAGAAATGGTTGAGCTGCATCATAATCGCAAAAAAGACAGTCCCAGCGGCACGGCCTTGACCCTTGGCGAATGCCTGGCTGAAGCCCGCGGCTGGCAGCTTAACGACGTGCGCTGCTCTGCCCGTGATGGTATTATCGGCGAACGGCCCAAAGCCCAGATCGGTATTCAGGCCATACGCGGCGGCGATGTGGTGGGCGTGCATACAGTGTACTTTATGGGACCCGGCGAACGCATCGAAGTGACACATCAGGCCCATTCGCGTGATACCTTCGCCCAGGGCGCGCTGCGGGCGGCTGCATGGCTGGCCGGGCAGAAGCCGGGCAAGCTTTACGGCATGCGTGATATGTTCTGATTCCTTCAATTCCGGTCTTTTGCCCCAGCGCGCCGGTTGAAAGCCAGTGGGCATACAATGTAAGAAACCCCTTCTCAGACCGTTGCTTGCGCAGCGGCTTGAGAAGGGGTTTTCGTAAAAAGCGATCTGGCAGACAAGGCTGCCGTCAGAGCAATTTAATTTTAAACTGCTCTGACGGCTGTAGGAGCAGGCGCTCAGCTAAAGCAAGCCTGTACTATATCGGTGGCAGCATGCCCTTGAGCATGCCTTGCCCCGTGGATTCAAGTACGGCCCGCCACAGGTCGGAATAGATATTGAGTTTGCGGCGCTTGCGCGTGACCAGTTCCAGCGGCAGGTGCACGTAGCGGTCCTGAATTTTTCCCACCACCATATGTGTGCGACCCGCCATGGCGGCGTGTACCGCGTACTGGCCCAGAAAGCCGCAGTAAACCTTGTCGTTGGCGCTGGCGGGAATGGAGCGGATGATATAGCTCGGGTCGATATATTTTATGGAGTGAGCCACGCCACGTGTGTCCAGATAGGTGTTGATGGACGTGCGCAGGAGTTCGGAGATGTCGCCGAGCACGGGATTGCCGGAGGCATCGGTGCCGTTCTGTTCCGCAAGCAAATGTTGCCCGGCCCCTTCGGCGGCAACGATGACGGCATGTCCCCGCGCTTTCAGGCGTTCTTCCAGAGCAGGCAGAAGCCCCCCTTCACCTTCAAGGCTGAATGGCGCTTCGGGAATGAGCACAAAGTTTACTTCCTTGAGCGCCAGCGCGGCCCGGGCGGCGATAAAACCCGATTCGCGCCCCATAAGCTTCACCAGCCCAATGCCGTTGGGAACGCCGCACGCTTCGGTGTGGGCGCATTCAATGGCTTCTGTGGCCTTGTAGACAGCGGTTTCAAAGCCGAAGGACTGGGGAATGAAGTTGATGTCATTATCAATGGTTTTGGGAATGCCGATAACGGCAAGTTTCAGGTTGCGGGCCTGAATTTCTGTACTGATGGCCCGCGCGGCCTTCATAGTCCCGTCGCCGCCGATCACAAAAAGAATATTGACATTGCTGCGTTCAAGGGCGTCCACGATTTCCTCGGCGGACTGCGGCCCGCGTGAAGACCCGAGCATTGTTCCGCCAAAGCGATGGATGTCAGCCACGCCTTTGGGCGTCAGTTCCTGGAGGGTGTGACCGTACTTGGGGATAAAGCCTTCAAGACCGTAAGGAATACCCAGGATGGACGGCACGTTGTACGCATGAAAGGCCTCCATTACGATGGCCCGTATGACATCGTTGATGCCGGGGCAAAGGCCGCCGCAGGTCACGATGGCGCATTTGGCCCGCGTGGAGTCAAAATAGAGCTTTTTGCGTGGCCCGGCGGCCTCGAGGCATACGCTAAAGGCCTTGCCGGCGTCGTCTGTCAGATCTTCATCTACAAAAATCTGTACGGTCCTGTCATCGGCCCAGGTGCGATAGGGCAGGTGGGAATCGAGCTTGCAGGGACCAAGGGTGCGTATATCCGTTTGCAGAGTACATTCTTTATTCATACCGGCCTCGCGCATGTTATTTGCTCAGTCCAAGTTCTTGGGCGCTGGCGCGCATGGCCTCGATGGACAGGGCCAAAAATTCGTCCAGCTCAAGTCCGGCTTCGGCACACTGCCGGATGTTGTCCCGGTTGACACTGGCCGCAAAGGCCTTGTCTTTCATTTTTTTCTTGATGCTTTTGACTTCCATGCCCTCCATGCCCGTGGGGCGCATAAGGGCTGCCGCGCTGATAAGGCCGGTAACACTTTCGCCACAGCGCAGGGCGTAGTCAAAGCGGGTGGCGGGCTGCGCGCCATTCATTTCAGCTGCATGGGCGCGTATGGCCGCAAGGGCGGCCTCGGGCAGATGCCCGGCCAGCATGTCCGCTGTGTCCAGCCCGTGGCGTGAGGGATTTTCGGACGTGGCGGGGTAATCCAGATCGTGCAGAAGGCCCGTGATGCCCCACAGGGTAGCATCTTCGCCCAGATGGCTCGCCAGGGCGCTCATGATTGCCTCGGTAGCCAGGGCATGCTGCATGAGAGAAGGCGGCGTGTTATGGTCGGCCAGAAGTTTCAGGGCCTCGTTTCGTTGTATCATGGCGTTGTCTCCCGTATCCTTTTCAATGTAGAACAGGGCAGTGGCGAAGGCAAGCCGATCAGCCGGGCGTTTGCGCCAGCCCCGGCGAGCAGCGCCCGGCAAAGCGCCCTGTACGCAGTATACGGGTACGGTATGGCCCGCTGCCGGGGCAATGCCGTACACTGCGATGGCAGAAGCGTCGCTGCCTCCATAGCGGGTTTGCCGCTGCGGAAAGGCATCAGTGTTGACAGCGGGCGTTTTATGGCCGAAAAGAATCTTTTCGGAAATCGTCTCACAAGGTTTTGTATCGTGACCTTTATGCCCATATACGGCCTGCGTTTTCGCGCGTTGGGCCAGACAAGCTATTACAGCGGCCCTCCGGGACTCAGCCCGGGTGTGCACGTGCTTATCGAAGCCGAACAGGGCTACGCTCTGGCACAGGTGGTTTCCGGCCCTGCGCAGCATTTGCCCAAGCAGGAAAGTGAACCTTTGCCCCATATCCTGCGGCTGGCAAGCCCGGAAGATGTGCGGCGTGGCGAGGCCAACGAGCAGCTGAGCCGCGAAGCACAGGCATTCTGCCGCCAGTGCATACGTCAGCGCAACCTGGACATGAAGCTTGTGGATGTGGAAGTTTTTTTTGACCGCAGCAAGCTGATTTTTTATTTTACCGCCCCTTCGCGCATTGATTTTCGCGATCTTGTCAAAGATCTCGTGCGCGAATACCGCGCCCGTATCGAACTGCGCCAGATCGGCGTGCGTCATGAAACGCAGATGGTCGGCGCTGTGGGCAACTGTGGCATGGTGTGCTGCTGCCGCCGTTATCTGCGCAAGTTTGCTCCTGTGACCATACGGATGGCCAAGGAGCAGAACCTGTTTCTTAATCCTGCCAAAATTTCCGGCATTTGCGGACGGCTTTTGTGCTGCCTTTCTTATGAGCAGGAAAATTACGACCATTTTCACCGGAACTGCCCCCGCCTTGGCAAGAAGTATCAGACCGACAAGGGCGGCATGAAGGTCCTGCGGGCCAACATGTTTCGTAATTCCCTGGCTGTGCTCACCGAAGCCAATGAGGAACTGGAACTGACGCTCGAAGAATGGCAGGCGCTTTCACCGCACCGGCCCGAAGCGCCGCCGTCGCCGCAAGGCCAGAACAAGCAGCCGCCCAAGCAGCCCGCCGGAGACGGCTTGCTGGTGGTTTCGGCCACGCCAGACACGCTGGAGCATCTTGACTTTATGGACGACCTGTTTTCTCAGGACGCCGCCGGACAGCAGGATGCCCACCGGCCGGAGCATGCTGCCGGCAGCGGTCATGACGAACCGGGAACCGATGGGCATGGCGATGCGGCAAAGCCGCGCCGCAAGCGCCGCCGTAAAACACAGAAAAACGAAAATCAATAAGCTATACGCCATTACGAGCTTACGGAGCCTTGAGTGAATACCTTCTTTATCACTACGCCCATCTACTACGTTAATGCCAGACCGCACCTGGGGCATGCCTATACTACAGTGGTTGCCGATGCCATGGCCCGGTACCACAAGCTGGCCGGGCAGGACACGCTTTTTCTGACGGGTACGGACGAGCACGGCGACAAGATTGTGCAGGCAGCCGAAAAGGAAGGCAAATCGCCCAAGGAATTTGTGGACGGCATCAGCGCCCGCTTTCAGGCATTGTGGCCCCGGCTTGATGTGGCCAACGACCGTTTTGTACGCACCACTGACCCCACACATGTGGCTTCTGTGCAGAGTTTCCTGCAAAAGGTTTATGATGCCGGGGACATCTATTTTGGTGAGTTTGGCGGCCATTACTGCTACGGTTGTGAACGCTTCTACACAGAAAAAGAGCTGGAAAACGGCCTTTGCCCGCAGCACCTGAGCAAGCCGGAATTCATAAGTGAAAAAAACTATTTTTTCCGCATGTCCAAATACCTGCCCTGGCTCAAGGAGCATATTGAGCAGAACCCCACGTTTATCCGGCCGGAACGCTATCGTACCGAAGTCCTGTCCATGCTGGAATCCGGCGCACTGGAAGATCTGTGTATTTCGCGGCCCAAGTCACGCCTGACCTGGGGCATTGAGCTTCCTTTTGACAAGGACTATGTGTGCTACGTCTGGTTTGATGCGCTTATCAACTATATTAGTGCGCTTGGCTGGCCGGATGGCGCGGACTTTGAGCGTTACTGGCCTGGTGAACATCTGGTTGCCAAGGACATTCTCAAGCCGCACGCCGTCTTCTGGCCCACCATGCTCAAATCGGCAGGCCTGCCCCAATACAGGCATCTCAACGTACACGGCTATTGGCTGGTGCGCGACACCAAAATGTCAAAATCATTGGGCAACGTTGTAGAGCCGGAAGAAATGGCGCAGCGCTTCGGAGCGGACGCCTTTCGGTATTTTCTGCTGCGTGAAATGCATTTCGGGTCTGACGCCAGCTTTAGCGACGAAGCGCTTGTAGGCCGCATAAACGCCGATCTTGCCAATGACCTGGGCAATCTTTTCAGCCGGGTTCTTTCTATGACCGCCAAGTATTTCGGCAGTCGCGTTCCGGCTCCCAAGCAGTTTGACGAGGCGGACAAGGCTATTGAAGACCTGTGCGCCACGGCCATGCGCAATTTCAGCCAGCTTTTCGGCAATGTGCAATTTGCTCAGGGGCTTGAATCCCTGTGGGAACTGGTGCGCGCCCTCAATAAGTATGTGGACAGTCAGGCGCCGTGGGCTTTGCACAAGCAGGGTAATATGGAACGCCTTGCCACGGTCATGTATGTGCTGCTGGCCGCCATGCGCAAAACAGCCCTGTGTCTGTGGCCGGTCATGCCCGTGGCCTGCGGCAAGATGCTGGAGCAACTTGGTCAGCCTGTGCAGGAAACCCTGCCGCCCGTACCTGTGCTTGAAGAAGAGATGGGGAGTCTTGATGGCCTTGTGCCGGGGACTGGCGTTGCGGAAGCCTCAAACCTGTTCCCGCGCATTGAGGTAAAAAAAGATCCGGCCGTTGCTGAAAAGGCCAAGGCCGCAAAAGCGCAGGCCAAGGCAGAGAAAAACGCGGCCAGGCAGCAGAAAGGCGACGGCGGCAAACCGGTGGAGCCGTGTGCCTCCGGCGACGACTCGGCGGTTTCGGGCAGGCCCGATATTGATTTTGACCATTTCAAAGCTCTGGACATGCGCGTGGGAACAGTGCTGGTGGCTGAAAAGCACCCCAATGCCGATCGTATCCTGCGGCTGGAAATAGACTTTGGAGAAGGGCAGCCCCGCCAGATACTCTCAGGCCTTGCCGAACACTACGCACCTGAAGCTATGGTGGGAAAGCGGGTTTGCGCCGTGCTCAACCTTGAGCCGCGCAAAATTCGCGGCCTTATGTCGCACGGCATGGTGCTCACGGCAGGGGATGGAAATTCCCTGACTCTGCTTGCCCTTGACGGCAACGTGCCGGATGGCAGCGAAATAGCGTAGTACATCAGGTCAGGCTGTTTTGCAGCAAAACCGCCTGACGGCTACGAGCAGACGCCTGTCACAATGGTCGGGCGCAGCTTCAGCCCCTTGCTTGGGACTTGCCGGCTTTGGCCGCTGCAGCACGGCCTGTTGCGCCATCAGGGACTACGATGAGCACCGTAAAAACTTTGAGAAACATAGCCTCAAAGGTAAAGTCCCCTGCGGTCTTTTTGTTTGCTGCCCCGGCCACAGGCCTTCCAAGGCCGCGTGCCGCTGACTGCACCGCGCTCTGGCGACTCTGCTTCGCCGGTTTGCGGGAAGGCGCTTGCCGGAGCAGGGCGGGCTTACTCTGTTTTGACGGTATCGCCGTTTCTGAAAAGACGTTCCAGAGCCATGGCGTCCAGCGGGGTGAGGTTAAAGCGCATACCGGCCTCGTCCAGCAGCAGGGCCAGGCCCTTGCGGGGATCCCGCGCACGTTCTTCAGCCAGGTAAGCGGCGGCTTTCCGCACCAGTTCACTCTGCGGCATTACGGTACTCATGGCGTACGTCCTTTTTTTCACTCATAGCCTGTGGGCCATCTTTTGGCAACGGCTGAACTTCGCGAGCTTGTGTTCCGGCTGGCGAAGCAGCCGGGCAAACAGCAACTCGCCACACGGCACCCATATACGAGGCCAGTTATGGACAATTTGCTCACAGCGTTGATATTGAGCATAGTTGAAGGGTTAACAGAATTCTTGCCGGTCTCGTCATCCGGCCACCTCATTCTTGCCGGTGATCTGCTCGGTTTTGTGGGGGAAAAAGCCGCCACCTTTGATGTCGTCATCCAGCTTGGCGCCATCATGGCTGTGGTGGTTCTCTACTGGAAGCGCTTCTGGGGCCTTGTGCGGCCACAGCCGTATGCCCGCTTTGCCGGCAGACGCGGCATCGTTCTGCTCATGCTTACTTCGCTGCCCGCATGCATTCTGGGCCTGCTGCTGCACTCCTACATCAAGGAATATCTGTTTCGCCCGGCGACAGTGCTTATCGCCCTTGTGGTGGGGGCCATCTGCATGATTCTTGTGGAAAAACGCAAATTCAAGCCCACCTGCATCAGCCTTGATGACATGACACCACGTCTGGCTCTGGGCATTGGCTGCTTTCAGTGCCTGGCCCTCTGGCCGGGCTTTTCACGTTCGGCGGCCACCATTATGGGAGGCATGCTGCTGGGAGCCAAAAGGCCTTTGGCAGCGGAGTATTCCTTTATTGCGGCCGTGCCGATTATGGTTGCCGCCACTGGATACGACCTGCTGAAAAATCTGAGTATGTTCACCGCTGCGGATATTCCCTTTTTTCTGGTAGGCATGATTGGTTCTTTTGTGTCTGCCCTTTTGGCGGTAAAGGTTTTTGTGGCCCTGGTGGGACGGATGACACTGATTCCTTTTGCCTGCTATCGTTTGCTGATAGCGCCTTTTGTATATTATTTTATGGTGAATTAACCGGCAGGTATCCCTCAAAAAAAATACTGTTTTGCGCCCGACGGGTGAAAAAATGCTGTGTGAGGCAGGGCATCTTGTAAAAATTGTGTACCGTGGGTGAGGAGTACCCTGCAGGATGCTTCGCCGCGATACATTTGTGCTCTTCTGGAAAAGCAGCAGGTCTGAAGCCAAAAAGCGTTGCGTAAAGATAAAAATGCAGGAAAAACGAATAGGCACAGATAATTGGGCAAATTTTGCTTGCCAATCCTGACCAAATCTTATATTTAGATCGTCGCGCCGCTTGAGGGCGAACGTACGGCAAGGTAGCTCAGTTGGTTAGAGCATGCGGTTCATACCCGCAGTGTCGGGGGTTCAAATCCCTCCCTTGCTACCAATATTTCATCAAAGAAGTTCAAGGTTGTTCAAAACTCCTTGAACTTCTTTGTTTTTGGCGATGTGAGATTGTCGGGGACTGGTTTGCCCGGAGTGTTCCAGATTGTCACCAGGCGGTGCCTCAAACGGGGTACGAGTGGGGGAGCAGAGTCCACGTTGTCGTGACCATGTGCTTCTCAGCATAGCTGATTATCGGCTGGTGTAAAAAGCAATGCGATTTGCCGGTCCGGATCCTGAAAAAGCAATCGTCCCCAAGGAAAGACTGTTTTTACATGTAAAAATCCCCGGCAGATGAACTGTCGGGGATTTTGCAGCCTGGCGGCAGGACCTTCGGACCGTCTGGAACAGGGGGTTCTTATGCGCCGATCACGGCCGCATAAGCGTCACTGTTCATGCAGGCTGCCGCATCGTAGGGCAAGGCCGTGACGCGTATGAGCCATCCTTCGCCGTAGGGGGCGGTATTAAGCAGCTCAGGCGTCTCAGCAAGGGCATCGTTGATGGCGCGCACTGTGCCGGAAATGGGCATGATCGCCTCGCTGGTCACTTTTACTGACTCAATGGACGCGCAGGATTGGCCCTGTTCAAATTGGGTTCCCTGTTCCGGCATGTCCACAAAGATGACGCTGCCGAGCTGATCCTGAGCATAGTCGGTAATGCCGATCAGCCAGGAGCCGTCCGCCTGTTCCTGAGCCCAGAGGTGGTCGGCGTGGTAAATTCTGTCAGTGGGAAAATTCATGATATCTCCTTGCCCGCAGGCGATTATCCAGCCGTAACGGCCTTTCTGGGCGCATTGATGGCCATGGGCACAATTTCATCCAGCGTGGGATGGGCAAACATGATTTCGTGTAATCTGTGCCCGCTGTAGCCTTCCTTGAGCAGCATCTGGGCCACGGTCACCAGATGCGATACGCCAGCCCCAACGGCTGCGATGCCTTTCATGCGGCCCTCATGCCAGACAACCTTTACAAAGCCGGCAGTACCGCCGCTTGCCTGCGCGATGGGATTCATCGAAAGAGGGGCCTGTGAAACTTCAACGGACTTGCCCTGTTGCAGCAAGGCGGTTGCAGTATGCCCCACACGCATGATTTCCGTGCCGCCATATACACAGGAAGGTACAGGTCCGGATTCATAGGGACCGTCTGCCTGGCCGAGAATACGGCGGGCCACATAGGCTGCCTGATGTTCGGCGGCGTGGGCCAGCAGGGTAAGGCCGTTGATGTCGCCCACAGCATACAGGCCGGACGCGCATTGCAGGTTTTCATCCACCTGGGCGTATCCTCTGGGGGTTTTTGTTCCGCCCAGATTTTCCACGCCAAGCCCTTCGGTATTTGGGCTGCGGCCAACGGCTACCAAGGCTTTGGCCGCCGTGATGACTGTTCCGTCCTCAAGGCTGAGCTGGGCTTTACCGTCAACGGTACGCAGGTCTTTAGCCCTGGTTCCCTCATGGCAGGTTATGCCGTTCTTGGTCAGGGCACGGAGCATCTCTTTGGCAATATCCGGGTCTTCAGTGGGGGCAACATGCGAAGCCGCCTCCACTACTGTGACCTTGCTGCCCATGGCTGAAAAAAAGTCCGCCATTTCAAGGCCAATGGCTCCGGCCCCGACAATGATCAGGCTTTCGGGAATGGCAGCAGACTGCAACAGGTCTGTGCTGTCCAGTACGCACTGGTGGTCGGGCGCAAGGCCGGGAAAAGCGGCTGATGCAGTGCCGCAAGCCAGGATGACATCGGGAGCGGTCATGTCTGTCCGGTTTTCGGCGCAGACAACCTGCACACGGGGCTGCCCTTCTTTGCGTTCCAGGCAGGTTCCGAGTCCTTCAAACAGTGTAACGCCCGATCCTGCAAGGGCTTTGGCAAGTGTTTGGCTTGTCCCTTTGGTGAATCGGCTGACCCGGCCTTGCAGGGCGGTAAAGTCTACCTTCACGCTGCCTTTGACAACCCGCAGACGCTCCTGCGCGCGCAGCAGGCTGCCGGGGGCCACTGCGCCAAGCAGCATCTTGGTGGGGATGCAGCCGCAGTTAAGGCATGTGCCGCCCCAGTGCTTGTCTTCTATCAGCGCAACTTTTTTCCCGCCCTGTGCCAGAATGCGGGCTGCCGTGGTTCCGCCCGGGCCTCCACCTATGATGATCACGTCAAAAGACTGCACGTCTGCCCCCTATTTCGCGATATCAGCTTTGAAAAGAAACTGCCGTGAGGCGGAACGGTAGACGAGCATGTTCTGCTCGGGCAGGGCGTCCAGACCACGCATGTCCCAGGCCATATCGGGCGTGATGGCGGTGATGACATAGGGCAGGGTGGGCTGGCCGCAGGCTTCGGCCACCATTTGCGCTGCTGCTGCTGCATCGGCCCGTTGAGGCCATGCCCACTGGCCGCCATCAGCAGGGTGGGGAACCGCCAGAAAACGGATGATGCCGTCCGGAGATGCCTGCACGAGAGCTATGGTTTTCGCCAGGTCTTCTTTCGAGGGGGCGCCGCCGAAGATACGGCCAGCGGCATCGGCTCCGCCCACAACATTAAGGATGACATGAACATCCTTGATGTGCAGCAGCTTTTCCAGCAGAGCCGGCTTGCGTCCATCCACCTGCAGCCAGACCTGCAGGCCGCCCTTGGCAAGGCGGTCAACGAGTATGAGCAGGTTTTCCTCCTGCCCGTCAGGGCAAAGGGAGGGATAAATTCCCGCAATTTTACCGTGAAGCATATCGCTTCTGGTCACGCAGCATTCCATGTCATGGCCGGAAAGCAGATAGGCAATAATTTCACCGGAGCCTTGTTTAATGACTTTGCCGTCGTCAAACAGAGGAAATTCCACACCTTCAGGATTGCGGTAAATGGCCTTGCGGTTGGCGCGGTAGAAGGCGTTGAAGGTTTGCGCATCGGCTTTGAAGTCTACTGTGGCATACTCCAGCCCGCGTTCCGCAAGAAAGCTTTTGACGATCCTGCAGCGGATGCAGTCGGGTGCGGTGTAAAGGGTTATGCTCATGGCAATACTCCTTGGCGGTTTACCGTTAAAGGCCGCGCGGCGCGGGCAGGCTTTACGCATCTGCTCGCGCCGCGGCCTCAGGAAGGTTTATGCAATTGTTTTAGGCAATATCCTCAAGGGACTTGCCGCCCGTACGTGCTCCCCATATGGCCAGTACAATGGCGGGGACAACGCAAAGCGCGCTAAAGATATAGAACACGCCGTCAAAGCTGTATGCTGCATACACAACAGGAATGAGAGGTTGTGAAAAAGCTACCGCAAGGCGTCCGATGGAAGAGTGAAAGCCTGTCGCGGTATTTCGCAGATGTGTCGGATAGGATTCTGCAGTGTACGAAAAAACGGTGAATCCCAGGCCCATGACAAAAGCGGTGAGCAGCGCACCTACGGACACGACGACCCAGTAATGGCTGACGTTGCCGAATATGGGCGCAAGAATCGCCATGCAGACAAGCATGATGACCAGGGGGATCTTGCGTCCGCCAAGGTCTGTAAAGGCGCTGGAAGCAAAGAGGCCAAGGGGAACGCCGATGGAAATCAGCGTAGTGGCCATAAGGCACTGTTCAAGAGAAAAACCGTGTGCCTTGAGCAGGGTGGCTGTCCAGTTGGTCACAACAAATGTTGCCGGATTGGTGCAGAGCACAATCACCAGAATGACCAGGGTGCGCTTTATGTACTTCTGGCTGATCATGCCCAGCAGTACTTCCTTGATAGGCGGTTTGCTGGTGTTGACCCTGGCGGCTGCCGCAGAAAGGTCGATGTTCATGTGGGTGAGGTCAAGCATGACCGCTTCGGCTTCTTTAATGCGGCCCCGGCTCACAAGCCAGCGCGGTGATTCGTCCAGATATTTCCAGGCGATGAACAGGGCAATGTAGCCAATGCCGCCCAGGTAGAAAATATAGCGCCAGGCCTCTTCATGCAGAGGAATAATAACCCGGCAGAGCAGGCCGATAACGGGTACCGCACAAAAACCCACGCCTGCCACAAGGTTTTGCCACTTGCCCCGGCTTTCTGCCGGAGCCATCTCGGCGATATAGGCTTGTGAGCACACCATGAGGCAGAAGACACCAAAGCCCGTGAGTGCGCGTGAGGCCACAAAAACGTGAAAATCGTCAGTAAGTCCATTGATAATGGAGGCTGTGGAAAACAGCGTGATGGCGATCAGAAATGTTTTGCGGCGGCCGATCATGTCAGAAATAAAGCCCCCCGCAAATCCGCCGCAGGTCATTGCCGCAAAATACCAGAAGGTAACCGTGCCGATATCCTTCATGGTCAGCCCCCAGTGCTGCATCAGGGCCGGGGCAATGAAGCCGAAGTTCCAGTTATCCATTTGTTCACAAAAGTAGGCCACCATTATGATGAAGAACACTGCTTTATGGCGACCGCAGACTTTTAGTCCGTCGAAGTAGTTGTTGCTGATTTTTTCTTGGCCGGGCATGGATTTCCCCTTTTGGCTCTTGTCTGTGCCTGAATTTTTCAGTCTTTTTGCAAAACATCAACGGGAGAAGGAGGTTGTGCTATTAATAGTTTGTTGGTGGTTTTTTATTGTTGTTGGTGCAACATTTTTGAAAGATTTTTTTCACAAATTTTAAAAAAGTTATATATTTGATAGTATTATTTAGAAGACTTACTTTCTGCTATTTTTGTGAAAAAAAGAGTTATTTGTAAAAAATGTTGCATGGGCAACAATGCTGAGCCGCATAACAGGCCATTTCTCTTGTGAGGGTAACGGGAGGTGCAGGAGGCCGCACCAATTTTCACAGGAGGATAATATGAGGACAATCGGCAAAAAATTGTCCGGTCTGCTGCTTTGCTGCATGGCCGTACTTGTTCCGGCTCGCGGTCACGCTGTTGATTTCAAGGTCAAAGGGGCATTTGAAATCGGCTTTGAAACATCCAACGTCATCCCGCTGGGCGTGCACGGAAATGATACGTTTCAGGCCCTGCAGCGTTTACGCACGCAGATAGACGCGGTGGCGAGTGAAAATGTATCGGGCAGCCTGCTGATCACTGTGGGCACCAATGGTCAATACTGGGGTTCGGCCAAAGACGGGGCGGCCCTTGGCGCTGACGGTAACAATGTGGTAGGCATACGGGCCGCATATATTGACTGGCTTGTGCCCAAAACTGAAGCCAAGGTGCGCATGGGCATACAGCCCATGCTGCTGCCCGGTTTTGTTACTGACTGGAGTGCGGTCTACGGGCAGTTTTCCGCAGGGGTTACGGTCAACACCCCTGTATACAAAAATGACGATTTTTCAGTGGGGGCAACGGCGTTCTGGGGCCGCCCCTATAATGACAATTCTCAAAATACACAGGCTGGCAGGCTGGATAAGAATTATCTGGACAATCTGGACATCTTCGCGCTGGTGCTGCCGGTCAAGGCAGAAGGGCTTAAAGTTTCTCCCTGGGGCATGTACGCCCTTATTGGCGAAAACAGCCTGCGCGGCATCAATGACTACGCAGGGCAGCGCGAGCCGGCCATCTACGCTCCTCGCGGCGGGCTTATGCCCATTCTGGGCAGCGGCATGAACTATTTTCAGACCTTTGAAAAGAATTATCGCAACGCCAACAATACCTGGGGCAACGGCTGGTGGGGCGGCATCACTGTGAACCTGAGCCAGTGGGAACCGTGGGATATCGCGTTTGACGCCACGTATGGCTATGTGGATATGGGCGAGTTGCAAAACTACAATCTGTTTGACCCGAAAGGGGCAGGTAAGACCTTTCAGTTGCGCCGCGAAGGCTGGTATGCCGCCATGCGCGTAGACTACAAGCTTGACTGGGGTACGCCCGGCATTCTGGCCTGGTATGGCAGCGGCGATGACGATAATCCCTACAACGGCTCAGAGCGTCTGCCGGTTTTCAATTCTCCCTGGCCGGTTACACCGCTGGGATTTGGCGGCGGCTTTTTTGACCTGGATACGTGGAAGGTGCTCGGGCATAATCCCGGCGGCATGGCGGGAATTGTCGGTAGCCTCAAGGACGTGAGCCTCATTGACGACCTCAAGCATACGCTCAAGTTTGCCTATTTCTGGGGAACAAACAGTGCCGATATGCCCAAAAATGCCAATATGACCTCCTACCCCACCAGAGCAGACGGCCCTATGGCATATCTTACCACCACGGACCATGCCTGGGAGGCCAGCCTTTCCAATACCTACAAGATTTATGAAAACTTTCATGTGAACCTGGAAGGCTCTTACGTAAAACTTTATCTTGACCCTGACACCTGGCATGGAGTGGAGGATTCACAGTACGAGGACAACTGGCGCGTTTCCGTTACATTCCGCTATACGTTTTAGTTCCATTGATTCCACGTTGTGCCTTCAAGGGCGGCGGAGTATTCCGTCGCCTTTTTGTATGGCGTCTTGCCCTGTGTCTCTCATGTGCAGATGTGGCAGTGCGGTGCGGCAGTAATGTTATGAATAGACTGAAGAATGCAAGTCATACACAACTCCATTGGCACTGCTGCATATAATCACCGGAGCATGTGCGCCTAGCGGTGTTATAAAACAAGACCTTACCTCGGGGATAGCCGGATGATGTCCGAAAGTCTATAATTTCAGGCCTGGCCGTTGCTATGCTTGTGCAGACACACGCGTTTTGTTCGTCCCCAATGGGCGCAATGGTTTGGAACGCAGCGACATGCAGGGAGTATTGCGGCATGCCGCAGAAAAGCCATGAGGCCCCGGCGGCAGATTCCGGGGCCTCATGGTCATGGAGAGGGTGGCGAAACGATGCTGTTTATTCGGTGGCGGCCACGCAGTGTCCAGCGCCGCTGTAGTAGCCGACAGTGCCTTCAACCTTGACGGTAGACATAGGACCGAAGGGGGCAGCCCCAGGCACGCGGAAGTCTTTAACCGCCAGAGGTTCAATAGCTTTTTCTTCTGGCACCTCAGCCTGGGGAACCCAGGAATAGGGCAACCGATAGGCGCGGTACACCCAGTTCATGGGCAGGCTGATGTGCCCCTTGTAGGGGCAGATGTATTCCCACACTATTTCGTGTTCGGCCGTCACTTCAAATACGCGTCCATCGGAACCTTCGCAGATGAGGGTGTTGCCGTTGGGCAGGCGCTGGGCCGAACTGATGAAGGGGCTGTAAAAGCGGTAGGCGTCCAGGGGAACAAGAAAGCCCGCTTCATGCGGCGTGTACTGCCACACAATCTTCATGGCCACGGGGTCGATCTCGAGCACGCGGGAATAGTCGCGCTGGGCGGCCTTGACGCCACGGGGGGCACCGGGGTTGGGATTGCCGTAACCGCCCCATCCGCCATTGTCATATACAAGGATATTGCCCTCGCCCGGCAGTCCCCGGGGGATCATGTGGGCATGGTGCTGGCCGATAATCCAGCCGATGGCTTTTTCTTCGGGGGTGCGGTCGTAGTCCGGGCCGAGCTGCCAGACGATTTTACCGGTCTTTTTGTCAAGAATCAGGATGATATTGGTTTCACGGCCGTCAATGATGATATTGTCGGGGTGGAAGCGCGCATCACCGGCATCAAACCATTTGTTTGGGCCAAGGGTGGACATGGAGTTGACATGCATCCAGTCACCCACGCCGGGGGCGTTTTCCATAATGGTTCCGCCGCGGAAGTTGGGGTCACGGCACATGGCGTTGCGGGCGGCTTCGGTAAAGCCCATTTCTTCAACGTGGTCGGCGCAGTTCCATTCCCATACAATGTCGCCGTCCCATGTTACTTCATAGATGACGTCATCAACCAGCATTTTGTCGCTGATGTAGGGATTGACGGTGTTTTTATGGCAAAGGACCAGCGTATTGCCGGAGTCAATCTTGGGTTCCTGCCCGGGCGCGTAATAGCCGGTGGAGCTGCCTTCGCGCTGGAAGTCGTGGTGCTGGCGGGCCATCCATCGCCCTTCCATGCCCGGATCTTCGATGAATTCTGCGCGGTCAAATTTCCATACTATATTGCCGTCCCAGTCGATCTGCACGAGGTCAAGCTGGTCCTGGAGGCCATGCTTGGGGTGGCGGGTGCCGGTGCTGCCCATAAGCATGCCGCCGGGGAACATTTTGTTGGGGAAACCGTGCACGTCTTTCCACATGCGGATTTCGTGGCCGTTCATGCCCAGCAGCAGCGCGCCGTTGTCGGGAGCCTGAATGATCGTAAAGCCGCTCCAGGCTTTTTCAGGGTTGTAAACCGTGACACCGGTAGGGTAGATAGTCGGGTGGCCCATAAGAACCTCCTTTTGGTCGGGCGTTTTTTTGCACAATCTGGCCGCATTGCCTTGGCTGATGCGGACAGAGAGTCGGTAAAATGCATGGTAGCCCTTGGAGACGGCGGAAAATGTTGTCATTGCAACAATATTCACAAAAAGAGAGCGCTAGTTTGGCACATCGAAAATAAACCTTTTTTACCCTGTTGGGCGGTGGACGGCAGGGCGGCCATGAGATAAGTTTCTCAAGAACGGCGTGGTTCCACGGTGTTCGTGAAAAGATGTTGCAGCAGCATGAAACTTGAAGCCGGAAAAATGTGATGCACGCGGGAAAACGCGTGCTCTTTTTGTGGCGAATTTTTCTGTCCGCAAGCCAGGCCTGCCCGAGGGGGCGCTTTCATCGATCAGGCGGCTTGCCATCCGTTTTTTTTATCCGGTCAAAGTCTGGCAGGAATATAACCTCTTTATATAAGGGGAATGCCGTGTCTTTTACAGAATTGGTCAAGCATAACGAATGCTGGCGTGATGTCGTTGCAGGCAGGCCGCGTCAGTGGAAAAAGGGCTATAAATTCGCGGACGACACTGCGCGGATGTATTTTCTGGTCAGCGGCAGAGTCCGCCTGGTGGCTCTGGCGGCCGATGGCGGCGAAAAAACCCTCTGGTATCTGGGCGATGGGTGCTGCTTTAATGAAACGCCGCTTTTTGAGGACAATCAAGAGAAAAATCTTATCCGGACGGGAGATGCAAGATTTTATCATGAGTGCATGGAAAATTGCTATCTGCACACATTTACCATGCAGGATGTGAAAATGCTCGGCAAAGAGCGGCCTGAGCTGTTGCTCAATCTTTGTCAGAGCTATGCAACCAAGGTGACGCTGCTTTCGCAGCACCTGGTGTCTCTAAGTCTGGAATCCCAACTGACCAGGGTGTGTAAATATCTTGCTTCACGTCTGGTTCCCGGTTCTGTTCCCTTGCGGGCCAGGCGGGATCTTTCGTATCGGGAGATGGCCGACTTGCTTGGTATGCACCGCATTTCACTCTACAAGGTCATGCGGCAGGCCCAGGATCAGGGTTTGTGGGACTTTGATAAAAACAGCGATGAAATTGTCATTCTGCAGCCAGCGGTTTTTTTTGAAGAGGCGCATACCATGCCACCTTTGGCCTGAACCCGGCTGGGTATTCGCCATCCACAACGCCCCCCGCAGGCATGCCTGCGGGGGGCGTTGTGGATGGCGTGCTGCATCCCGAAGTTATAGAGTATTACTTCCCGTTTGTTTGAGCAGGCTTTTGTGGGCGTACATTCTGGCATCCGCGCGTTTCAGGGTATTTTGCACGTCCTTGTCCTGCCTGGAGTCAAACTGGGCCATTCCGTAGGCGAATTCAAGGCGAAAACCGCTGATCTGCATTTTTTGTGTCAGAGAAAACAAGTTTTTCATTTTCTCTTCCAGTTTTTCTGGCGGAAGGTTGTACAGCAGCGAAGCGAATTCATCGCCGCCGATGCGGTATGTTTTTCCAAAAGCCATGAGGTGGTTTTCCAGCAGACGGGCCAGAGCGCAGATATGGGCATCTCCAGCCGCATGGCCGCCCTGATCGTTGATTGTTTTGAGCATGTTGATGTCACAGGTCAGTATGACCAGGCCATCTTGCTGGCATTCTTCATCGATCTTGCGGATTTTTTCTTCAAAGGCATTGCGGTTGAGTGTTCCCGTAAGCAGGTCGGTGTAGGCTAGTTTTCTGTAAAGGGGGACGGAAAGTTTACGCAAAAGCCATGTGGTGACTGTGGCCGCCGCCATGGCAAAGCCAATGGAAAAGGCCAGGCAGATCAATGAAGAGCGCCGTGCGCTTTCAGCAAAGGAGTTGACGTCAAACTCGATAATCAGCGCGCCGACTGTAATGCCGTTCAGTTTGATGGGCTCACAGGCGGGAATGATTTTGCCCCAGGAGGTGTCCATTACCTTTGTTCCAAGGAAGGACTTGCCGTCAAGACAGATGTTTGCCACAGGTGCCACTTCGTCCTCAATGAGATTTCCCGCTTGCCGAAAATCTTCAGAGTCAGGCGGCAGACCATCAACGACATAGATGGCCCGGCCTTCGGCGTTACGCTTTGCTGTGTACAGGTAGCGTACGGCCGTGGTTTTGCGCACTCCATCAAGAAGGGTTTGTACCCGTTTGTATAAAATTTCGTGACTGTCGTCAGGAGTATTGATGTCAGTGACGCTCTGGGCCGGGATACGGCTTAGCAGCAAGGAAAAAATGGCGTCCGAGCGGCTCAGTATCCTGTAATTGAGATCAGAGGAAAGATAGTGATGGAAAACAAAAACAGTGAATAACGCTGTGGAAAATATGGATGTTATGACCAACAGCAAAATTTTCCGCTCTGTTCCGAACAGCGGTTTGGAAACAGGCTTGCTGTTTGTCCGGTTTTTGTGTTGATTTTGAAGCATTACTATACCCCATAGTATATCGATGCTATCAGAATGCTAAAATGAATTGTTAGCAATGACAATGTTTTTCCGTCCCTAGCAATGAGTATGCCGCGAAATGAAAGGCCTCATGCCGGAAAAATCCGGCAGGCTGTGCAGCGGGAAAATGTGGAAAGGCGAAAACCCTGCGACAGACAGAAAGTTTTTTACCGCCCACTGTCTGTCACGACCATCTGCTGGCAGTGGTCAGGATGCGGGTTGCCAATCCTTGATGCCCACATCAACGGACGTTATGCCGTTGTAGGTATCAAGGCGGGGAGTGTAAGCTACGCGGATGCGCTTGCCGATCATTGAAGCTGTCAGCGTTTGGGCCATGCGCCAGGCCTTGGCTGTAAGGATGAGGCCGCTCTGTTCGTCCTGAAGGCGCAGACGCACGTGTTCGCCGCCGCGCCCCAGAGGCGAGCGCTCCTTGACCAGAAGCGGCGGCGAGGCAAAGACCGGTTCGGCATTGCCCGGGCCAAAAGGCTGGAGCATCTCCAGTTCTTTAAGAAAACTCTGGTTGCTGGCTTGGGCGAAATCCAGTTGGCATTCCAGCGTCAGGCTGGGGCTGAGGGGATTTGTGCCAAGCTGTTGGGCAACGAAATTTTCAAATTCCGTGCGAAAGCGGGCCAGGTTTTCCAGGGGCAGGCGAACGCCTGCGGCCAGCCTGTGACCGCCGAACCCCGAAAGGCTGTTGGCGGTCTGGCATAAACCCGCGTGCAAGTCAAATTCCCGCACAGAACGGCCGGACCCTTTCAGGCTGCCCTGATCCTGGCAGAGAATGATGGTGGGCCTGTAGAATTCTTCCACAATCCGCGAGGCCACAATGCCCACGATGCCCGGATGCCAGTCCTGCCCATACAGGACAAGGCTGGCTCTTGGTTCGCGGGAGAGCATGTCCAGAACCTGGGCGCGGGCCTCGCTATGGATGGTGTTTTCCGCCTGTTTGCGTTCGGTATTGAGCTGGTCGAGCTGCTGGGCCAGGGGCAGGGCGGAAGAAAAGTCTTTCTGCCGCAAAAGGCGGAGGGCCAACCCTCCATCGCCAATGCGTCCTGCGGCATTGATGCGCGGTACAAGCTGAAAGCTTACCTGCCCGCTGGTGAGCCGTGTTTTGGCGTCCATACCGCTGGCAACCTTGAGCGCGGCTATGCCCGGGCGGGAGGCGTCGGCAAGATGACCAAGGCCGCCACGCACCAGAATGCGGTTTTCGCTGGTCAGGGGCATGATATCGGCCAGCGTTCCCAAAGCTACAAGGTCAAGGCACTTATCCATTCTGTGCTTCTTGCCCGTATGCGGAGCCAGGGCCGCGTTGACGGCTCCCATAAGATAAAAGGCCACACCCACGCCTGCCAGATGGGGGCAAGGCAGGGATTCTTCAGGGCACATCCGGGGATTACAAAGGGCGTGGGCGGGGGGCAGGTCGTCCTGGGGCAGGTGGTGGTCGGATACTACAACGGTCATGCCGATCCGCCGTGCATGGTTTACGGCATCTACATCGGCAATGCCGCAGTCAACGGTGAGCAATATGCGGCAACCCTGCGCGGCCAGCGCATCGATCTGTTTCACATTCAGCCCGTATCCTTCCGTCCTCCGGTCAGGAATATGCCAGAGAGCCTCAATGCCGTGGCTTTCCAGTACGTCCAGCACCAGGGTGGAAGCTGTTATTCCATCCACATCGTAGTCGCCCCACACAGCCAGCTTTTTGCCGGCCAGCAGTTCGTCTGCCAGCAGTTGGGCGGCTTCAGGCATCTGGGGCCAGCGGTGCGGCGGGGTCAGGCTGTCAAGGCGGGCGTCCAGAAAGGCATTGATGGCCTGTTTATGCGAAAAGCCACGCCTCCAGAGCACCTCCAGTAGAAGGGGGGAAATGGAAAGCTCTTCTGCCCAGGAAGCGGGCAGACAGACGGGACCGCCTGCGGGCGGCGTACGAAAAAGCCAGTTTTTCACGAAACCTCTGGGGCCTGCCTGTCTCAGGAGGCGCTGCCGGCGTTCTGGGTTACGGCCTGCAGGGCGGCGCGCACTCCGTCCACCTTGTCGGCGGGTACAAGTTTGTTTTGAATGAGCCAGGCCAGAAATTTGAGTGAAGGCTCATGCCTGGGGGCCAGTTCAAGGGCCTTGAGCAGGTTGTCCACACAACCGCTGAGGTCTTTGGTTTCCAGCAGCACCCGCGCAAGGTTCATATAAAGGTTTTCATCATTCCGGCTCAGCTCCAGGGCACGCTGGTAATACTCCAGCGACTGCTGCAGCATCTTGTTTTTGCGCAGGCTGATGCCGAAATCATTGAACAGGTGCTTGTGTTCCGGCTCAAAGGCTCCATCAAGCTTGACCAGGCGTTCAAAAATGTTCTGCGCCTTGTTGGCGTCGCCGCGCTCAAGGTATGTGAGGCCGATGCCGAAGTTGGCGCGTACGTTGTCTTCATCAATGCCGAGAGCACGAGAGTATTCAAATTCCGCAGTAAAATTTTCGCCTTTTTCACGATGCTCATCGCCGTTGTCAACAGCCCGCTGCATTTCCTGCATCTTTGGATAGACAGAGTTGAGATAAAACTCCGGCTCCGGGGCGAACTTGGCGATAAGCTCGTCCATGGTAATTTTACGCTTGGGGCCGCTGGGCACATAGTTGGTATTGAGGGGCTGGCATTCGATGACATTGCCGTGCTGCTCAATAAACCAGAAGTTTTTTTGCACAGTTTTTCGGGTGGTGGTGCCTGTACCTACCCGGCGGACCTCCTGGGTCGAAAACACACCGCGCACCTCGGCCTTGGGGGCCGTAGCGGTTTGCGCGTGCGCCGCAGGGCGCGTGTTTTCCGTGGTCTTTTGGCCGGACATGAAAATCCTCGTTCGTTATGTGGCGGAAGCCATCTCCGCCAGAATCTGCTTTGCCGCCATAAGCGGATCAGGAGCGGCGATAATGGGTCTGCCCACTACAAGATAGTCTGCCCCTGCGGCTACAGCCTGCGCAGGAGTCATGACACGGCGCTGATCATCCGCCACCGAACCCGCGGGGCGGATGCCGGGGCAAAGGCACATGAGGGAGGGGCAGGCAGCCTTGATATCCGCAGCCTCATGACCGGAACAGACCACGCCGTCCAGCCCCCAGCTCTGTGCATTTGTGGCGAGGGTGCGGGCAAAGTCCGGCAGGTCGGCGCTGATACCGGGCATTTCGCCCCGGGCAAAGCTTGTCAGCACGGTAACGCCGAAAAGTAGCGGGCCTTTGCCGGGCAAGCTGCAGACAGCCTCGCGCGCGGCACGGCACATGCGTTCGCCGCCCTGACAGTGCAGGGTAAGCATGTTTACGCCTACGCCCGAAGCCGCCTTGACTGCCTGGGCCACCGTGTGCGGTATGTCGTAGAATTTGAGATCCAGAAAGATACTGTAGCCCAGAGCGGCCAGCTCTTCAAGCAGGGGCGGCCCGGCGTGGGTGAACATCTCCATGCCCACCTTGCACCAGGGCGCGGTTCCTGCCAGTGTGCGGGCAAGGGCGAGGGTTTCCTCTCTGCTCGGCACATCAAGCGCCACCATAAGCTGTGGAGCGATATTTGCGCTTTTCATGATTTAATCCGGTTCGTGGCGTCAATAAAGTAAAGGTACCTGCTGTACTGGTATGGCTGCCGTACGGCAGCGGCTCAGCCGCGCAGCACTGTTTCCGACAGGTCGGGGTTGCGGTCGGGGGCAAGGCTTGCCGCCACAAAAACCGAGCGCAGCTCGTCATAGGCCACGTCCAGGTTGTCATTGACCACAAGCGCATCATACCAGCGGGCTTCGAGTATTTCCTGCCGGGCGTTGGCCAGGCGGCGCTCAATGGTTTTTTCATCATCCAGGCCCCGGTTGCGCAGGCGGCGTTCAAGCTCGGTCATGCCGGGCGGCAGTATGAAAACAAAGACCGCCTCGGTCAAGGAAAGCTTGAGCTGGGCGGCGCCCTGCACGTCAATGTCAAAAAGCAGGTCCTGCCCAAGGCGCAGTTTTTCCTTCACCGGGGCCAGCGGCGTGCCGTAAAGATTGCCGTGCACTTCGGCCCATTCGGCAAAATAGCCTTCGGCGCGGCGCTGTTCAAATTCTTCACGGCTGATGAATATATAGTCCTTGCCGTCCACTTCGCCCTGCCGGGGCAGGCGCGTGGTGCAGGAAACAGAGTAGCCCAGCAGGGGGAAGGCCCGCAGCAGGCGTTGAACCAATGTCGTTTTTCCAGCCCCGGAGGGGGCGCTCAAGACCAGGGCAATGCCTTGTCGGGGCATCAGATTCCTTCCTCTTGCGCAAAGCGCTGGCTGATGGTTTCAGGTTGTATGGATGAAAGAATGACGTGGTTGGAATCCGTCACAAGAATGGAGCGCGTTTTGCGCCCCTGGGTGGCGTCGATGAGTCGCCCCTGCGCACGCGCGTCTTCCCGCAGGCGCTTCATGGGAGAAGACGCGGGGCTGACAATGCCTACAACCCGGCCCGCCAGCACATAGTTTCCGAAACCGATATTGATGAGTCGTTCGCGAGACATGACCTATTCCAGATTCTGGACCTGCTCGCGGCATTTTTCCAGTTCATTCTTGAAGTCTACAACAAGGCGCGATAACTGCACATCAGGCAGTTTGTTGCCGCATGTGTTGATTTCGCGAAAGCATTCCTGAAGGGTGAAGTCGAGGCGGCGGCCCGCATCGCGTCCCGCCTGCAAAAGATCATGCAGCCGTTCAAGATGGGTCGAAAGGCGGGTAAGCTCTTCGCTCACATCCAGCCGGTCGGCAAGTACTACAATTTCTTGTAAAAAACGGCCTTCTTCCAGTTCTTGCCCGTTCTGCGCCAAGGCCTCGCCCAGGCGTTCACGCATGATATTGGCACGCTCTTCTTTTATGGCCGGAGCACGTTCGGCGATAAGGCCGGTCCATTCTTCCATGCGCAGAATGCGTGAGTGCATGTCTGTGGCCAGAGCACGGCCTTCGGCGGCGCGGGCCTCGTTCCAGTCTTCAAGGGCGAGAGCAAGCCCTTCTTCAAGGCTGGTTGTCACATCCTCATCCATTTCTTCGCTGGTGTCATTCCAGAGCGAGGAAATCTGCATGAGCGCGCTGTAGTCCGGCATAAAATCATCGCCACGGGCCAGGGCCAGATCGTGCAGTCTGTCGAGCATGGCATTGGCCTGCCCGGCATCAAAGCGCGCCACAGGAACTTCGCCCGGGGCGTATTGCAAGGTCAGGCTTATGTCTACCCGCCCACGCGAGGCGAAGCGGCGAACGACCTTTTCAAGGCGGGGTTCGAGGCTGCGCACAGGCAGGGGGAGACGCCATTTGAGATCAAGATGGCGGCTGTTGACGCTTTTGACTTCCCATTGCTGGATCGTGCGGGTATTTTCAACGAGGCAGCGGCCAAAGCCGGTCATGCTGCGGAGCATAGGTTCCTTCCCATGTATAGAGTATTGGGGCGAGTGTAGAGCAAGGCCTTGACGAATGCAAGAAAGCCCTTGGCACGCCGGGCCAAGGGCTGAATATTTTTTAGGTAATCCACCGGATTACCCGGGCGCTGCCTGTTGTTTGCAGGCCCTACGTGCCTCAGGACAGGCCGCCAGCGCCGCCGGTGCCGCAACTGCCTGAAGAGCAGCTCCCCGCAGCGCAGGTGGGCATGCCTTTTCCCATGGGCCGTACCGGGCCGGGCTTGTAAGGGAAGGCCCCGGTTTTGAGAGGACTTGGAACGCACATCTGCTTTTCAGTGGCCGCGCCGCATTTGGGGCATGCCGGAGATTCATCGCCAAAAACCAGATCTTCAAACTTGTTTCCGCAGGCAGTGCAGACAAAGTCAAACATGGGCATACTGATACTCCTGAAGCATTCTTTGATTACACCTTGAGGGGCTGCATCAAGGCCGTGTTGCGCCGTGCAGACCGTGCCGCTCAGGGGCTTGCCCTGGGCAGTCCCTGCATATATAAACATAAATACGCTCAAGGCAAGGGGCCATAAGGCCGTGATGCCGGGCGCAAACCGCTTTTCGGGCATTGGCTTATGCAGGCCCGGAACCGCAGGAGAAAATCATGAAAAAAATTCTGATACTGGCCGGTGATTATGTAGAAGATTATGAAGTGATGGTGCCTTTTCAGATGCTGCTCATGCTCGGCTATGACGTGCATGCCGTATGCCCCGGCAAAAAATCTGGCGATGTTGTGCGCACCGCCATTCATGACTTTGAGGGCGACCAGACCTACTCGGAAAAGCGCGGCCATAATTTTGTCATCAATTTTGACTTCGACAAGGTAAACACTGCCGACTATGTCGGGCTGGTGGTTCCCGGCGGGCGTGCACCGGAATACCTGCGCCTGAATCCGCGTATTCTTGAAATTGTACGCGAGTTCAATGCGGCCGGAAAGCCCATTGCAGCGGTCTGCCATGGCCCGCAGATTCTTGTTTCTGCCGGTGTTCTGAAAAACCGCACCTGCACTGCCTATCCCGCAGTAAAGCCTGATGTGGTAGATGCCGGAGCCACCTGGGCCGAATTTAACGAGACCTTCACCAACGCCGTGGTGGAGGGCAACCTTGTGACTGCTCCGGCCTGGCCTGCGCATCCTGCGTGGATTGCGGCCTTTGTCAAACTGCTCGGCGCAAAGATCAGCATTTAGAGCAATAAACGGCTGAAATGCCCTCATTGTTTTTATTGGGGACCATCGGAGCGGCTCATGCTGCGGGATTTTCTCACTTTGCCCGGTGATCTCCCGTGCGTTGCACATTGCCATCAACAGGGTCGACCGGGCGAGGCGGGTAATGGACAGCAAAATTCGTTATCAGCGTGTTGTAGCATAAGAGCCTCGGGTGTAAGCCAGAGCTTATTTCAAGACTCAAAAACTTCGGATAATAGCAGACGCCCCGCGAACTTCGCGGGGCGTCTGCTATTTCATGGGCCGGGTGCGGCCGGAAACGCCCGCTCTCGAGTGGTCAAGGTTATAATGGTTCCACGATCAGTCCCTTGTCTGACAGCTCCACTGGCCGCACGGGCAAAAGCCCGGCGAGCGAGGGAGCGGAAACCCCGCCTTCTGTGGAGGGCGTCTCCCGTGGACGCAAGAAGCAGGCCGCATAATATTCGTTGACGCCCTTGATTTTTTTGCCGCCCGCTTGAGGGGCCTTTTGTATGCTGCCGGAGATGTCCGCAGCCAGCAGCATGCGCGGCAAGGCCATTTGTGCCATGAGAAATTCTTTTTGCTTCAGGGCAACAGCCTGCCGCACCCTGGCCGCGCGCTCCAGCTTGAGCGCGTGGGGGATCTGCCCTTCAAAGCGTTCTGCCGCAGTTCCGGGACGGCGCGAGTACGGGAAAACATGTGCGTAACCAAGGGGCAGGCGGGCAACAAGCTCTAGGAGTTCCTGCACATCTTTTTCGGTCTCTCCCGGAAAGCCCGCGATAATGTCCGCGCCAAGCCCCATGGCGGGCCAGTGGGCTGAAAGTTCCCTTACTGCTTCCTCCAGCATGGCGGGGCTATAATGTCCGCGCCCCATTCTTTTCAGCACGTTGCGGCTGCCATGCTGCAGGGATATGTGCAGGTGCGGGCAGAGCATGCGGCAATGGCGCAAAATATCCAACGCGCGCTCGTCCAGCTGTCCCGGCTCCAGAGAGCTGATACGAAAACGGGCCAGCCCGGCAAATTCCGGAGCCAACGCCGTGTCAAGGGTGCGCAACAGGTTCCAGAAGTCGCCCGTCTGTGCGTCCCGTCCGTATTGTCCCAGATTGATGCCGGAAATCATGATTTCCACATGGCCCGATTCCAGCAGGCGGCGGGTTTCGGCCAGCACATGTTCTACCGGGCGGCTACGGGGCTTGCCTCGTGTGAGCGGCACGATGCAGTAAGTGCAGCGGTGGGCGCAGCCGTCCTGCACTTTGAGCACAGGCCGGGCGCGCTTGAAGGTGGAAATGTTGAAAGATGGAAAACTGTTGGCGGCATCGGCGTTTGTGTCCGCATTCATTGTGGTTGAAGCATGTTCCTCGGCTTTCTGGGGGCGGTTCACCTCGCGGAAGGGAGTAAGCAATGGAGCACTGCCGGACGGAGAGGGCATTTTTTCGTGCTGTGCAGGCAGCGTCGCCGAAGCGGTGGCGCAGGAGTCCGGCCCGGGGAAATCGCTGCTCCACGGGCCTTGCAACAGCAGGTCTTTATGTTCCTGCGGAACCAGCAGGTCGGGGGCAGCCCAGGCGGCCCCGGGCCGGGGGCGATAGTCAGCGAACAGACGCGCCGCGCAGCCGGTGAGTATCAGGCGGGCGTCCGGCGCTTCGCGCCGCAGGCGAAAAACTGCGTTGCGGGCGTCTCTTTCGCCTTTGGCCGTGATGGCGCAACTGTTGACGCAGATGACATCTGCCTCGGCGGGGCTGGAGCATTCCACGCCGCCCAGGCCCTGCCACGCTTCACGCAGGGACTGTGTTTCGTACTGATTGACCTTGCAGCCGAACGTGACCAAAAAGAAATTCCAGACAGACATGGCGCTGGTGTACGCAAAAGCGCTTGCCTTGACAAGCGGAGCGCGGGTAGGCTTGGTACATGAAGTGTCACATAAAGAAATTATCCACCTTTCTGATGGGTTGTACCCTGCTTCTGATGACAGCCGCCGACTTTTGTGCCGCGACGAACCACGATCTGCCTGTTTCTGATACTGGGATCATGAGGCAGGACGGCCCCTTGCCCGCCGGCTTTCGTGTGCCATGCGCCAGCGGTCCGGCTGTGCCGCCGGAGGCGTGGCCGGAGGAACAGTTGGGTGGGCCGTCTGATGCGTTGCCGGAGGGTCTGGATGACGCCGCGCGTCTGGATGTGTACTGTCTGCGGGCTTCCTATCCGGAAATTGCCGGAATGGTTACGGACGACAGCGGTTTGTGGCTGCTTGTGGGTGGTGGCCGCCGGGTGCTTTATGCGCGGCATGCCGACAGCGGATCGGCATTGAGCCATGCGGGTTCCGGCAATGGCGAAAAGGGCTGGGCCGTGGATGTGCGCTCCAGTATGGCAGACGCGTATCCCCTTGAGCCGGAGCGGCCGGACACGCCCTACGGTGTTTCGCCGGGGCGGCGGCGTTCCTATGATCTTTTGGGTGCGATTTACGGGCAGAATGCTTCTGAGGTGGGCAGGCAGGTCCGTCAGACAACACTGCTCGGGCAGCCCTTGCGTCTTTCCGCTTCGGCGGCCCGGGCGCTGGGTCGGGCCGATGCGCGCCTTGCCGTTGCCGTAGGTGCAGAGCCACATTTAAAAGATTACCTGAAGGTGCACGGCGGTTTTGTGTGGCGGCGTATAGCGGGCGAGACTCGATTGAGTCCGCATGCTTACGGCATTGCTGTAGATTTGAGCCCGCGGCTGGCCCCGTACTGGCGCTGGAACAAGCTGCGCCCCCACCCCATGCAGCGCGGATATCCTTTCGCCATCGTGGATGCTATGGAGCAGGCGGGTTTCATATGGGGCGGCAAGTGGCATGAATACGATATCATGCATTTTGAATATCGGCCGGAAATCATCTGCAAGGCGCGCATGCTTCAGGCCCGGCGCGGGCAGGGAGGCGCAGGTGATGGCCCGGCGCATGCGGCAGGTGCGGTACTTTTTTCGGCAGACTGATTCCTTTGTGTGCTATTCCTTGCTTTTGTCGGTAGTGAGCAGCAGGACGGCCCCAAGCACCAGCGCACCACCAAGCCAGCCCAGCGGAGTAAAGTTTTCATCCCAGAACAGCCATACCCACAGTGTGCCGAGCACAGGTTCCAGATGGCAGGTCACTGCGGCCCGTACCAGGCTGATGCGTTTAAGCCCCATGCCGTAGCAGAAATAGGCAAGATAGCATGTCAGAAAGCCGAGGATAAAAAGCCAACCCCATATCTGCGGGCTGTGATCCAGGTGAATGGGTTCAAAAAGCCCCAGGGACACGATGCCGCCAATAAGCATATAGCCGTAAATGGCGGCGGTGGAGTAGCGCGCCTGCCACCAGCGGTAGAAGGGATAGTGAGTGGCGTAGCTGAACCCTGCCAGCAGGCCGCAGGCGATGCCGAGCACCGAGGTTTCACCCGGGATGCTGCCACCGGTAAAACATACCAGGGCTGTGCCGCATAGTGCGATCCCTATGGCCAGGGCCTTGCGCCTGGTGATGTGCTCGCCGAAAAGCAGGCGCGAAAAAAAGGCTACCCATACGGGCGCGGTGTATAGAAGCACCACGGCCGTGGCCCCGCCGCTGAGCTTGATGGACATTTGCATGGCGGCAAAAAAAACGCCTGTTCCCCAGAGGCCGAAAAGCATGAAGATCAGGGCATCACGGATGTTGACACGCAGTGACCGGGTCAGGGCTGCGTGTATCAGAAAGCAGATGCAGCCGATGGCGGCCCGCCAGAAGGCGGTTTCCAGAGGCTGAACGCCACCGGCAATGCAGTATTTGGAAGACACGCCAAGCAAAGACCAGAAAAAAGCCGCAAACAGAATCCACATATACCCGCTTGAGGTGCTGCTGCTCTGCAACAGCAGGCTGCCCTTGCTGCCTTCTTTCATGCCTGCTCCTTGGTGGCGTTTTGCGCCATGCGCCTGTATTGGCCCCTGTGGCGACGGCAAGATTGTTTGCCCTGATTTTTCAAGTTCTGCCGCGCCTGCTGCCGGTGCGGGACGTTTTGTTGTTATGCCGGATGTGATTCCTGCGGCAGGCCAAGGGCTTGCAAAACAAGGCCGGCCAGTTGTGTCTGGGCGTCCGGCATGGGCAGGCCATCCCAGGCGCGGCCCATAAGCCAGAGGGGGACGCGACGCGTGGCCTCCGTATTGTCATTATGCCCGTGGTCATCGCCCATGCCGTGATCGCTGGTTACCAGGGCGGAATAGCCCTGCTTTTCCCATATGGGCAGCCAGCGGGCCAGCAGTCCGTCCGCGTGGCGGGCGGCGTCCCGGTAGGCGCGACTGTCGGCCCCGTGGCAGTGTCCCGCGTAGTCAATGCCCATTGAATGAACGAGTAGAAGGTCCGGGCTGAAGCGCCGGCACAGGCTTGCGGCATCGCGAAAAAGCTCGTCATCCGGATAGGCGTCATTGCTGTAGAAAAGACCGTGAGCAATGGGCATGCCCGGTGCCTGGGTCAGGCGGTCGCGTGCGGCATCAAAGGGCGCGATATTGCACAGTTCGCTCATCCAGTGGTAGGCCGCTGCCGCCGTAATACGCCCTGCGTCCCGTAAGCGTGAGCATATGGTGGGTGCGGGGCACAGGCGGGCGTCATCGTTGTGCAGAATGCCGCTTTGCGCCGGCGGGATGCCGCAAAGCAGTGTGGCATAGGCAGGGCGTGAAAGCGGCGGCAACGGAGCCACAAGCTCGGCATAGCGGGCCAGGCCCGCCTCTTCCAGCGCCTGTGGATAAGACAGGCAGCGTCGGGCGGTGGCGGCAGTCAGGCCGTCCAGAAGCACAAATGTCACACGCTTCATTACCAGTCTCCTTGCCCTGCGGGGCGCGGCCCGAAGTTCAGGGAAGGGGCCAACTGGCGCAATTGGGCGGCAGTAAGCCCGATGACGTTGTAGTGCTCTCGCAGCCAGAGCAAGTAGCTGTAAGTTTTTTGATAAAGGGCGTCCGCCGCTGCCTGGTCCGGGATGTTGGGCGAACCGCCGGGCAACATTTCCGAAGAATGCCAGAAAAGGCTCAATACCCTGCCGCCGCGCCGTGCAAGAAGCCTGGTGGCCGCCCGCATAACGGCGGGACTGTGCCACACGGGATTGGGACTCAGGACCCCCCAGAAATGAAAGGAATCCACAAGGGGTTTATATCGGGTAAGACCGTACCAGAGCCGGGCCAGAGGCGGATATAGCGCGATCTGGCTCACCGGGGATTCGAGCAGCCCCGGGCAGTCTGCAGGCCAGTACGGATCCGTGGGTGCCAGAAAATGATCCGGGCCACCTGGAAAAACGCGTAGCGGGCAGACGGAACTGTCAAACGTGATGCCCTCTTCAGCCAGCAGGGGGCGCACGCTGCTCTTGAGGTCCCAGCGGCCCATGCGAAAACTGGTGAGGGGAGCACCCTGAAAGTCGCGCCCCGCGTCCAGCAGGGTACGGAGACGGCGGCGCAGCAGCTGTTGGGGCATTTTGTCTGTGCGTTCGGGTGTGCCGCGCTTTCGCGCAGTTGCACCGTGTTCACTATCTGTCAGCGGAGGGGTGCTCCAGTGGTGCAGGTGTGCCGCTATTTCGGCCTGACAGTGATCGCGCATCCAGGCTAGGTGCGGCCTTGCTTCCGGATTGGAAAAGACGGTATGCGCGCAAAACAGGGTGAGAGGGAAGCCCAGGTCATGCGTCAGAGGGGCCAGGCGCGGCAGCAGGGCGACATTGCGCACGCCGCAGCCGCTGGATGCATAACTGCCTGAAAACAGGCCCTCTTCTTCCACATCAAGGCTAACAATGACATAAAGGTCACGCCCGGTATCAGGCTGTGTGGCTGGCGTATTGGTCATCGCCCCATAGTAAGCGCAAGCGCGGCGCAAGGCAACGTATGACGAAGCCGATCTGCCCGGCGCGACCTGCCGCGCATTGTCGCGAATTGCGGGACAAGCCCAGTGCGGCTTTTATCGGCAGGACTGTGCGAGCGCGGAGAATTTGCCTCTGCTTTCCCGCTGTGACGGCAATAAGGCTGCATTGTATTTTTTACCGGGCAGGGGATGTTCCGGAGGGGGCACGAGATGCGGCGCAGCAGGTCTGCCGTGAGAGCGTACGGCGAAGTGACGTGTCCGCATGATGGAATTTTCTGCGGAGACGTCCCGAAAGGTGTGCTCTTGCAAATGGCGTTGGAATGCATAAGATTGTCCAGCCGTACATGGGGGCGGCACAGCCCGTTTCCCTGCCGGGCGCAATGTGGTGACGAGGCGGGGTTGCCCGCCACACAGTGCCGCTATAAGGAGAATCATGTCCACACCTTTGCGTGTTCTTTTTCTGATGGAGGATCTTTGCTACGGTGGCACACAGCGCCAGACTCTGGAGCTGGCCCGCCGTCTGGACAGGCAAAAATTCACTCCGGTCATGCTTACCCTGACCGGTCCCACTGACCTGGACGCAGCTGCCCGCGAGGCTGGAATCGAATTGCATCATCTGGGCTGCGGACGCCGCGTGTCGCCCGTTTTTTTTCTGCAACTGGCTACAACCCTGCACAGGCTCAGGCCCGGCATTATTGTACCCTGCACGGCCCTGCCAAACATCTGGGGCCGCATCTGGGGCCGTTTTTTACGTTTATGGAGCGGAAGGGGCGCAATCCCTCTGGTGGTCGGCACCTGCCGCGGCGGCGGCGGTCCGGCCCGGCAACACGAAAAATGGCTCTGGCGGCTTACGGATCATATGGTCTGCAACTCTGAGGCATTGCAAAATATTTTACTTGATTTTGGTGTGCCGAAGGCACGGCTCAGCTATATTCCCAATGGTGTGGATACGAACTTTTTTTCGCCGTCAAATCCCGCCCCGTCGCAGCGGGAACCGATTATTCTCTGTGTGGCCCGTCTGGCTGGAGACAAGGATCATGTAACGCTTCTGCGGGCCTTTGAACTGGTATTGAAAACCTATCCCGCAGCCCGTCTGCGGCTTGTGGGTGACGGGCCGGAAGAGGCTGTGCTGAAGCAGTGGGCTGCGGCGCATGCGGCGGGCAGCAATGTAGATTTCGTTCCAGGTGGTCTTGATATGCGGGAGCATTATGCGGCGGCGCGTATTTTTGCCTTGTCTTCCGTGCGGGAAGGGCAACCCAATGTCATCCTTGAGGCCATGGCCTGTGGCCTGCCTGTAGCTGCTACTGCCGTCGGGGGTATCCCCCGCCTTGTGGAGCAGGAAATCAGCGGTCTGCTTTCGCCTGCGGCAGATGCGGAAAGCATGGCCCGACACTGCTGCCGTTTGCTTGATGACAGTGCTTTGTGCGATAGCATGGGTCTGGCCGGAAGGCAGCGGGCTGAGCGGGACTTTTCATTTACGGCCATGGTGGACGCCCATGAGGAAGTTTTCAGCCGTCTGAATCTAAGGGTTTAGGCATCGGCGGCCAGGACCTGCGCGAAAACTCGTGCTTTCCGGCGTGCCCCCTGCCTGCCTTGTGGGCGAGCATCAGAAAAACGACTCGTTGCAAGGAATCCGGGTTCTGCCCGGGAAGCTGGTCGTATTCTCGCGGCAGCACACCAATCTAGGAAATTGCCTATGTGGAATAGTGGAAATATATGGTCGCCCTGCGTACCCTTGCCTCAAGCGGGCCTTGTGGGCCGCAGGCGCGCCATTGCGGCAGGTGACAACACGTCTTCCCTCTGCAATGTTGTGGAGGGTGCACCTGCTGGAACCGGCGCAGCGGTACGGCCTGTGGCGGGCCTGTGGCTTTGTACGCTGCTGGTTTGCACAGTGTTGCTCGGCCCCGGAATCCCGGCAGCGGCTCATGGTCAGGAAGTGCAGCAGCCTGTGGCCGCCGGCGCAGCCCCAGGTGTAGAAGCCAGCCGTAAATCTTCCGTTCAGGAGCCGCCCGAAGCCCTGCCGCCGGAGCTTGCTGAAGGCCCTGTGGAAGTGAGGGAACTGTGGACAGGTTCACTCTATTCATCCACCTATAAGGTGGGCCTGTGCTTTTCCGCCGACGGCAAAGTGCGCGGCGTGGTACATTTGCGTCTGTACAACGGCAAGGTAGACGTGTACCACATTGTGGGCAGCGTCCAGAATAACGAAATACAGGCGCGCCATTCTTCAGGTCATACTTTTAAAGGGCGGCTGGTTTCGGCCAGCAAGGTGGAAGGCGTCATCAAGCTGAAAAACGGCATGAAAGTACGCCTTGAAGGCACCCGCACCCACGATGTTCCCCTTGCCCCCGAGAACTGCGCGCCCCTGCCGCAATAGGCATCGGCGCGGCAAGAGCGCACGCGGCCTGTGAGGCTCCGGGCCGCCTGTTTAACGTGAAGGAGAAACTATGTTCTGGCTCTGGTTTGCGCTGGCAGCTTTAAAATGCTTGTTACTCTATGTTCTGGCCCGGACAGGTCAGGCCCTGCCGCGCCGGGCGCGGCTGGATGAGGCGGCCAACCGTGCCTTGCCCGACGACCGCTGGCCCGTGGTCGGCATGATCGTGCCCATGGCCGGTGCTGACAAGCGTATGTCCGCCGCTGTGCGCAGCCTGCTCCTTCAGAACTATCCCCGCTATTTCCCCGTGCTGGTCACTGCCACTGCTGATGAACCGGCTGCGGACCTTGTGCGGCAGATCCAGCGGGACTATCCTCACGCGCGGCATGTGGTGGCCGGCCCGGCCCGTAACTGCGGACAGAAAAACCACAACAGCCTTTGCGGGGTAGCTGCAGTCAAAAACAAAGCCGATGTCTTTGTTTTCTGCGACAGCACCCATATGGCCCGGCCGGATTTCATGCGGCACCTGGTGGGGCCGCTTGCCACTGGCGAGGCCGAATTTTCTACAGGCTATCATGTGGTGAATCCCACCGACCACCGCCCCGTGACCCTGGCGTATGCCCTGTGTGTTCTGCTTATGCGCCTTTTGCAGGCTGTTTCGTCTTTCACCCAGCTTTGGGGCGGGGCCATGGCCATGACCCGCGAGGCATTCGGCAGATACGCAGTGGAAGACTTGTGGGCGCGCAACGTGGTGGACGACTGTTCGCTTTCGGCCCGTCTGCAAAAACTGGGAATTCCGGTGCGGCTTTGCCCCGGCGCGCTCCTGCATACCGAGGCCGGCAGGCATGAGCGCCATGTCTGGCGGGCCTGGATGGACCGGCAAGTGCTCTTCCTCAAGTTTTGCATGCCCATACAGTGGGTGCTTCTGGGCTTTATGGGCTTTGTCATGGCCGTGCCGCCCCTGGTCGCCGCCTTCATTCTTTTGGGAGGACTGTTACATGTGAGCAGCGGCCTGGCTGTGATGCTGGCGCTTTTGTGGATAGTCATGCTGTCTGTGATCCTGCACTTGTGGCGAGGCCTGCTGCGGCATTCCATTTCATTTGTCCGCTGGTTCCTGAGCTTCTTTGATGCTGTAGCCATGTTTGTTCTGGTCTACTTTCGCAGTCTGCCTGCACGAAGCATTGTGTGGCATGGCCTGCGCTACGTTGTGGGGCGGGGCGGCACTGTGCGGCGGGTGGAACGGCTTTTTTAGGCTGGTCCCGGCCTGTGCAGCTCGGGCGTTTGCCTGGCGTTGATGGCTTGGACCGCAGGGTGTTGCAGGTTTGTGATTGGGAATATGTCTTTGACATACGCCGGTTTCGCCCTATATAATAATTCGCCCGTTTTTGGGTAAGAGGGCTGGCGCATTCCCATAGGGGACGAAAGCGCACAACAGTTCGCATGAGGCGGTGTCGGCGCGGTTTGTCATGCCGTGTCCGGTGCAATTGTACAGGGATATTCTTACAGTGGTTTTGCCATGATTGCCATGTCCGACCTTTTCCGCGTCAGCCTGCGTCAGGTTGTACGCCAGCGCGGCTTCGGGGTGATATTGTCCATCGCCCTGGGCATCACGGCCTTTATTGTTCTGGCCGTGCTTGGGCGTGAAATACGCTATAAAGTCGGACAAGATATGGTACTTATGGGCGGGGTTAACGTCATCCGCGTCTATATGGATGATGCCCAGTACCCCGGCCAGCCCATGCGCGGTTTTTATCCTGAAACCGTAGACGCCCTGAGCCATCTGCCCGGGGTCTATATGGTGAGCCAGAACATACGCGAAGGAAAAGGCTTTTCTCTGCGCGGCGCCGGCGAGCGTGTTCTCAATGTAGGCTTTATCGGCATTGACCAGTATTTTTCAGACGTTTTCTCTCTGGCTCTGGTCGCCGGGCGGCTCATGGATGCCGACGATGTGACCGGCCACAAGCGTGTCTGCATGCTCGGCCGCGAAGCCGCCCAGGATCTGTACGGAGATGCAGATGCGGCTGTGGGCAAGCTGCTTTTTTTACAGCAGGATGTTTTTGAAGTGGTGGGAGTGGTCAGCGGGGTCATGCTTGGCAGTTGGTCGCAAGGGGGCTTTTTGCCCTATACCACAATGATTGACAGGAACTGGGCCGGTGACAAGGTTACGCGGCTTTTTGTACGCGCCATCGGCTGGCAGGATGTGCCGCCCCTGGTCAAGGAAATTCCTGAAGTTGTTCAGGAATATCAGACTGCGCCCTACCTTGTAGTGCATACGCAGGATGATCAGCTGGCGCGTATCCAGGATACTTTTTTATGGGTTGAAGTGCTGCTTTGGCTCGGTATTGCCGCGTCGCTCATGCTTGGCGGCTTCGGCATATGGTACGGTACGTTTGCCGCAGTACGCGCCCGCACCCGCGAGGTGGGGCTGAAGAAGGCCATGGGCGGTTCCGATACGGACATTCTGGCCCAGTTTCTTGCTGAGGCCTTGTGCAAGTCTGTGGCTGGCGGTGTTTTGGGTATTGCCGTAGGCATTGCGCTGGTGGAAGGGGGCTCCTGGTCGTTGGGTACGGGTATCTCTTATTCCCTGCTTTTAGCCAGCAGCCTGGGCAGCATTGTTTTTTCCGCAGTCATCGGCGTGGCGGGGGGCCTGTATCCGGCCATCCAGGCCAGCCGCATGGACGTGGTCACGGCTCTGCGCTTTGAGTAAAAACAGATGGCGGCCCAGCCCTGACCGCTGCTGCGGCGGCCCGGGCCGTTTATGGACAGGGTGATTCATGGCTCCTGTTATTGTCGCCAAAGATTTGTACAAGTGCTACGCTGGCTTCTCGCCGGTATTGCGTGGCGTGAATATTGAAGTGGAGCCGGGCGAGATGGTTGCCATTATGGGACCTTCAGGGTGTGGCAAATCCACAATGCTGCATGTGCTCGGCATGCTGCATGCGCCTGATTCCGGTTTTCTGGAAATTCTCGGGAAAGACGTGTTGCATCTGGACAGAGAGCAGACCGCAGCCTTCAGGCGTGGAACCATGGGCTTTGTCATGCAGTCGAGCAACCTTTTCGACCACTCCACAGTGTTTGAAAATGTTGAATTTCCACTTATTTATGAGCGCGTTCCTCCGCAAGAACGGTGGGAAAGGGTCATCCGTGCTCTGGAACTGGTACGGCTTTCGGCCAGGGTGCACTACCGCAGTAATCGCCTTTCCGGCGGTGAGCAGCAGCGTGTGGCCATTGCGCGCGCCATGGTGAACAGCCCCCGCATACTGCTTGCCGACGAGCCTACGGGCGCCCTGGACGCCAAGACCAGCCGTCTTATCATGGATAACTTCCGCAATCTTTGCCATACGGGCGGCGTAGCCATGGTTATGGTGACCCACGACCCCAAGATGGCGGAGTTTTGCGACAGTGTGTATACGCTTGAAGACGGCATTCTGCATTGCCGCAAGCGTGAGGTGCCGCGTATTTCCGTTCAGGAAACATATAACCTGCTGTCCGGTGCCAAGCCGGTGGTGCGCGGCGCGTTGGTGGCAGAGCGTTTTCCCGAGGCTTCCGGGCAATGTCTTATGACCGAAGCACACCACATGCACGCTTCCGGGCTGCTTTCACGCATTTACGCCATTCGTGACAACGGTCTTCTGGGTAGTCCCGAGGGCTACGCCCTGCCCTTGGCTGTGCGCCGTATCGGTGCCTGGCGCACGTTTGGCGCCTACCTTGCCATGTTCCGTCATATGCGCGGCGCTTCAGCCAATCTCTGGAGTCTCTGGCGCACATTGCCCGGGCGAGGCCGCTGGGGACACTGGTTGTGGGACCATCTGCGTTCTTTTGGTTCCGGCGCTCTGCTGGCCCGCTGGGGCCTGGAAGAAAATATTGAGATTTTTTATGCCGCCGGAGCGCACGGCCCGGCCACAGCTTCATGGGTGGCCTCGCGTCTGCTTGATGTGCCGTATGCTTTTGCCGTACGCTCGCACGACCTTGCCAACCCCGGCCTTAACTGGGCAGCAAAAGTCAACGATGCGGTTTTTGTACGCTGCGATACAGAAGCTTCCCGTCAGGCCATGCGTGAGCTTATGCCTGACGTGCCGGAACACAAGTTTGTGGTGCTGCGTGACCCGCTTACGTTGACCCCCCCGGATGAGGATGCCGAACAGGCTCCTGCGGGCAACGACGCTGCCGTCGAACTGAATATTCTGGCTGTGGGCACGATCAGCTGCCGCAAGGGCTATGACACTCTTTTGCGCGCCTGCGCGGTACTGAAAAGCAAGGGTATCGACTTCACGCTCAGAATCGTGGGACATGGACCGGAGCGTCTGCGTCTGCGCTGGCTGGCCTGGCGGCTTGGTTTGCGGGGCAACGTGCTTTTTCCGGGGCGGGTCCCCCATGAAAACATGCCGGATTTTTACAGTAAGGCCCATGTATTCGTAGCGCCAGGCCGCAAAACGCGGCAAGGAGATATGGACGGGCTGCCCTCGGCGCTCGTGGAGGCCCTGGCTTTTGGACTGGCCGTAGTTGTCAGTGACTTGCCAGGGCAGACTGAGGCCGTGACTGACGGCTGCAATGGACGCGTTGTAGCGCAGAACAATGTGGATGTTCTGGCCGGGGTGCTTGAAGAGCTGGCCTCAAATCCTGCAGAGCGGCGGCGGCTGGGCGATGCAGCACGCCGGGATCTGCCTGCATTTCTGGACGAAGAGGGCGTTGAGGCCCATATGAGCACGTTTTTTAAAAAGGCGTGCCGCAAGCTGTGAGCAACAACATCTTGTGAGTCCGCATCCTGAAACGGAAATGTCATGAATTTTGATACGGTGCATGTGCTGGTAGTGGGCGACGTAATGCTTGACCGCTACATTGCCGGGAGTGTGGGGCGCATATCGCCTGAAGCCCCGGTGCCTGTACTTGGCGTGAACAAACGATGGTTCGCGCCGGGCGGCGCGGCCAATGTGGCCCGCAATCTGGTGAATCTTGGAGCGCAGGCCACCCTTGTGGGCCTTTCCGGCATTGATGAAGCCGGCGACGATCTGTGTCGGAGCCTGGAGCAGGCCGGCATTGAGCACCGCCTGATATCTTCCGGAGCGCGCAGCACCACATGCAAGACCAGAGTGCTCGCCCAGGGGCAGCAGTTGCTGCGGCTGGATGAAGAGCGCTGCATGCACCCGGACGCGGATGAGCTTGATGCCTTGCGCCAGGCGGTGTTTGATACGCTGTCTGATTGCCGTGCAGTGATCCTTTCTGATTACGGCAAGGGTGTTTTGCTGGAAAACGAGCAGGGTGAAAGCCTGTGCCGCGCTATTATCGACGAAGCCCGCCGCCTGGGTATTGCCGTGCTTGTGGATCCCAAGGGAACGCAGTGGGGCCGCTATGCGGGTGCGCATTGCGTAACGCCCAACAGGCAGGAATTTGCTCTGGCCTGTGGCAGGGACGAACATGTGCCGCTGGACAGGGCGCTGAGGGCAGAACTGGCAGACCGGCTGCGGAAACGCCATGCCATTGAAAGAGTGCTGCTGACCCGTGGGGCCAAGGGAATGGCCCTGTTCGGCCCGGATGCACCTCCACGTTATATACGAGCCGCCATGCGCGAAGTTGCGGATGTTTCCGGAGCGGGCGATACTGTGATTGCCACTCTGGGGGCCTGCATCGGCAGCGGCTTGTCCTGGGAAGAAAGCATGGATGCGGCCAATGCCGCGGCCGGCGTTGCTGTGGGAAAAATGGGTACGGCTCCTGTAAGTATTACCGAATTGCGTCAGGCGCTGCGTCAGGGCGCGGATAATCCCAAGCTTTATGCCTTGCCAGAGCTTCTTGAAAAGGTGGAAGACTGGCGGCGAAAAAATGAAAGCATAGTCTTCACCAACGGATGTTTTGACTTGCTGCATCCGGGTCATATTTCTCTTTTACGCCAAAGTGCCGCTCAGGGAACCCACCTTGTGGTGGGGCTTAATTCCGATGCCTCGGTACGCCGTCTCAAGGGGCCAAGCCGCCCGGTACAAAACGAGCAAAGCCGCGCGTTGCTTTTGTCCGCTCTGCACGGAGTGGACGCAGTCGTGTTTTTTGACGAAGACACACCGCTGAATCTTGTCACCGCCCTGCGTCCTGATGTACTCGTCAAAGGCAGTGATTATACGGTGGAAACCGTAGTGGGGGCGGATGTGGTGCTGGCTTCGGGCGGCCGCGTCTATCTGGCCGATCTTGTGCAGGGGTGCAGTACCACCGGGATTGTGCGCAAAATTGACGCTTCCGGCGGGAACAGCTCCTCACGTTGAGTGACTTGCCATGCAGCGAATTCTTGTGGCCGATGTGGGGGGAACCAACTGCCGGATGGGCAGCTTCAGGCTGGAGGGAACCTCGCTTACGCTTGAATGCTCTGCGCGGATCAGTTCTTCGGGGCTGGAAAACGGGCAGGACCTGTTTTTCGCTCTGGCCGAAGGCCTGCGCCTGTCGCCGGAACAGGCCGGAGCCGTGGTCATCGGGCTGGCCGGGCCTGTGGACGGGCAGAAGGGAAGCCTGACCAATGGGCGGCTGCGCGTTGACCTTGCAGATATCTCTCCGCTGCCGGCTGCCGGGCGCTGCCTGCTGCTGAATGACTTTATCCTTCAGGCGTACGCCACCCTGACCCCTCCTGGCGTTCAGGCTCTACATGTGGCTGGGCCTGCACAAAAAAATGATGGAAGCACCGATGCCGTTTCTTCTGGTGAAGAAGAGGGCGGCTTGATAAAGGGCGTACACTCCGGAAATATCCACGCTGTCATCGGTGCCGGGACAGGTCTTGGAGCCGCCAGTCTGCTGCTTTCCGAGCAGGGAAGACCGGTGGCTGTTCCCAGTGAAGCCGGACACGCTGCTTTCGCCTTTCTTGGCAAAGAAGAGCAGGATTACGGACGGGCTTTGTGCAAAGGGCTGGAGCGGCCTTTTGCCAGTGCTGAAAACGTGCTTTGCGGACAGGGGCTTTCCACGCTGCATTACTATCTGACAGGCCGGATGCTGCATCCTTCTCAGGTGGGCGATAGTGCGCTTTCGCGTGATACGCCCACTTTGCATTGGTATGCGCGTTTTCTGGGGCGGTTTTGTCGGGGATGGATATTGTCTACCCTTTGTCGTGAAGGATTGTGGATTGCCGGGGGGGTGGCGGCCGCCAATCCTCTTTGCGTAAGTTGTCAGTCTTTTTCAGAAGCCCTGTATGCTGATTCGGGGGATGTCATGTCCCTGCTGCAGTGTGTGCCTGTGCGGCTTGTAACAGATACCGACAGCGGCCTTTGGGGAGGTGCGTATGCCGGGGCGGCATTACTGCAGGACAGTGAATGCATGTAGACTGCTGTGCGCCTGTTGCAGGTACGTATATATGTTCCAGCGTCTGTTTTTGATGTTCAGAAGAGGTCGAAGAAAATTTTTCAAGAAAAGCGGGTCATTGCTTGTAACCCTATGAATACTAGTGTTTGTTGGAGGTTTACGGCTTGACCTCTTTTAGTAAGTTTTATAACTTAGTAAATTCCTTCGATACGTAGGCAGTAGTGCAGATGCAAGTGAAGCGGCAAGGCCAGGTTTTGCGGCTTATGCTTGATGCCGTGCTTTGGTTATCCGTTCATGGCGTGACCGTGGTGCGGCATAAGGCGTGGCGGCTTTGCAGGTTTGCTTGGGTGAAATGTGCTAGCTGGTCTGTGCGCGATTTGCCGGGCTGAAGTTTTTTCCTCTATGGCATGCAGTCCATCCGGCTGCGCGTAACGGAGTTGCCGTTGCCGTGGGGGGTAGCCCTGTGAACGGTTGTGCACTGTTTGTGCAGGCAGTTTGAGTATTTTGTCTGGAGCGCCCTGCGCGCTTTCCGCCGCATGAAAGGTCAGGGGCGCCGGGCATATGCTCGACTGTTTTGATGACGTGTAAAAAATTTCTGATAGCCACCAGTCGGCAGGCCCTTGAAGCCGCAGCCCACGCCGCCGCGCAAGCCGGTGAAAGCCGGCCGTGCGATGGATCCGGTTGTCGGGTGAGGCCAGGCTCAAGGTGCAGATCTGGTGACGGAAGCAGGGCGCGTGCGGCAACACTGCGCCCTGTCCAAAAACTGCCGGTTTTTGGACCGAAGGAAAATAGTGATCATTTGCGGTAAATGAAGGACGCCCGCAATCGAAAGCGGCCCTTGCGGCAGCAGTGCTGAATTTGGAGATATTCCGACAGCAGCCCTTATCCGATACGAAAACTCGGACTGGGCTGCTGCATTGTGGAGGCAAGACCTTCTGACTGTGTGTCTGAACGCCAGCCAAAGCTTCATGTTTCCCGGTTTGGAATAGCAGCAATGCCGTTTGATGATCAGGAGTAAACATCGGCACTACCCGGTGAACCCCGGATCCGGCCGTCCTGCTGGCATAAGCCCCAGGCAGCATATATTTTAGCCTCCTGGTTGGATTTGGGCTTGACAGCATCCTTCGGTAACAGTAATTTTTACTATCATATGGAGACTGATATGGCCCAAGTTCAAACAAGAATGACCCGCCAACGCGCGGTAATTTTGGAAGAGTTGCGCAAGACCAAGACCCATCCCACTGCGGATGAGCTTTACAGCATTGTGCGCGAACGCCTGCCCCGCATCAGCCTTGGCACCGTTTATCGTAATCTGGACTTTCTGGCCGATAGCGGCGAAATTCGCCGTCTTGAGGCTGCCGGATCGACCAAGCGGTTTGACGGCGATATCTCGCGTCACCAGCATGTGCGCTGCATCCAGTGCGGCCGCATTGGCGATGTGATGGACATGCATGAGGCTCCTTCCGTGGAAGGCATGAACGTGGAAGGTTTTTCTTCTGTGCTGAGCTCACGTATCGAGTACGACGGCATTTGCAGTGCCTGTGCCGGACGTGTGCGAGGCGACATTCAGTAGATCGGCCTTTTCCGCGCTAGCAGCACTGGGGGCCCCTGGGAAACTCTGGAGCTGTTGTGTCCATTTGCCGCAAGGACAGGCTGCCTTGCGCGCGAGGGAATCACGGGCGTATTCTGCCGGGAGTTTTTGCGGCAGACCACGCAACGCGCTTTTTGAGCGCCTTTGTCCGGATATTGCCGACATGCCCAAGCTTGAGTGTTTGCGCAAATACGTTTATAAATCTCTGGTACTCTATAACACAAGGAGTTTCAGAATGGCTGGAAATAGAGAAGACCGCAAGGCCAAGGTCATCGAGGTTCTCAACAAGGCTCGCGCCATGGAGCTGCACGCCATCCACCAATACATGAACCAGCACTATAGCCTGGATGACATGGACTATGGTGAGCTTGCCGCCAACATGAAGCTTATTGCCATCGACGAGATGCGCCATGCGGAAAACTTCGCCGAGCGCATCAAAGAACTGGGCGGCGAACCTACCACCCAGAAAGAAGGCAAGGTTGTTACCGGACAGGCTGTGCCCGTTATCTACGAAAGCGATGCGGACCAGGAAGACGCCACTATCGAGGCGTACAGTCAATTTCTCAAGGTCTGTAAGGAACAGGGCGATATCGTCACTGCCCGTCTTTTCGAGCGCATTATTGAAGAAGAACAGGCCCATCTGACATATTACGAAAATATCGGCAGCCATATCAAAAATCTGGGCGACACGTATCTGGCAAAGATTGCCGGTACGCCATCGTCCACAGGAACTGCCAGCAAGGGCTTTGTTACCGCTACTCCGGCTGCTGAATAGCTACCGGAAAACAATAGGGAGGCATCATGGCTGAACCGCAAGACATGTGGCGTTGCCAGATGGTAAACTGTGGCTATGTGTATGATCCCGACCGTGGCGACAAGCGCCGCAAGGTTCCTGCGGGAACCAAGTTCGAAGATCTGCCCGAAGACTGGCGTTGTCCGGTCTGTGGCGCGGGTAAAAAAAGTTTTCGCCGCCTGAGCGATGAAGCATAAGCAGCTTCATGCGTACCGGGCGAAGACAATAAGTAAATAACAAAGCCCCGGCCAAAAGGCCGGGGCTTTGTTATTTACTTTCGTTGTTACAGGGCGCGTATGAAATATCCTTTACGGGGTGCGCTCCGTTTGCCGCTAGAGTAATTACCGCTTCAAATGATTGCTTAACGGTTGGCAAAGCCTCCTTACAATCATTTGACGGCAAGGATTTGTCTCCAACTCATTGTAGAGCATTTCAAGTGTGAAATGCTCTAAAGACTGCGGGTAGAGCAGATATTTATTGAAAATGTTTATCGCACTGCATAGTTTTGTAAAAACAGCGCACAAAATACGTACGGCAAACCAGCTTCAGCCGTTGCGATGAAGGAGGTAACGGGTGAAGGCAACGGAGATACTTTGCTGCTCGCAAGTTTTCAAGGCGGATGTATCCTGGGGGCGCGCCGCATAAAAAAGCGCATCACGTGTCATGGGACTTGTCATACAGGCAATACCACAAAAGCCCAGTACCATGCACCAACAAGCAGAGCAGCGGCCAGAGCGCCTGCCGGTAGCTGGGGCAGAGCCGGCCAGCGTTTTTGCGTCCGCCACGCTTCCCAGGCCCCTAGTACAAGGCCACCGCACAGCCCGGCTATATGAGCGGCATAGTCAGTATTTTCGCCTTCAGTGCCAAGCATTGCCAAGATGGCGACTGCCGCGGCCACAGGCAAGGCCGCCTTACGGCGCTGGCCGGAATGCATGGCCATAAAGCCTGCCAGCGCGCCCACTGCGGCGAAGAGAGCTGTGGAAAATCCCATACTGGTGACAGCCCGGGGGCGCAACACTACGGTAAGGGCATTGCCTGCGATTCCTCCTGCCACAGTGAGCCATAGTGCTCTGCCTATACCGGTGAGCCTGGCAAGCAGGGAAAGAAAGAGTGCGCCAAAGGCCACGTTGCCCCACACATGCGCCAGGCTTACATGCAGGGTAAGCGCTGTGGCCAGCCTGTAATATTGGTCATAAATGCGCACCAGCACATTGTCCAGCATGCCTGCGGGGGCCCAGGTGTCCGGTGGGGGCAGAAAGAGCGGGGCCGGCCACCAGCCAGCACGCCAGCCATGCCAGACGAGCAGGGGCAGTAGGAAAAGGGCGGCCAGGGCGCTGTGACGATACACGCGCAGCGGGGTAGGGGCAGGAACAGCCTTATGGCTCTCGGCAGAAAACTCTGCCAGCTCTGCCAGGGCTATGCCTTCCAGCAGCGGAGGCACGTAAATATGCTCCCTGCCGGACAGGGAAATGGTTTTGTGTGGGATATTTCTGGCATTAAATACCAGGAGGCTGTCGCGAAAACGCGTATAGCTGTCCGCCCCGCCGGCCCGGCTGATATTTCGCCAGTACCGTGACAGGCTGTTGGGCCTTCTGCGGATAAGCCAGCGCCCGTTGGTGACGGGCGGATTGCTGCTGTAGGGAGAGCGCATATAGTAAAAAAGGCCCCAACAGAGACTGCGGGGCCTTGAGCTCAAAGCGGCTGCTGATTAACCCTGCTTACGCACCAGGGGTTTGGTCACAACACCAGAGCGCAGGCAGCGGGTGCACACAGTAAGAGTCCGCACACTGCCGTCGGCAAACTGGTGGCGCACACGCTGGAGGTTGGGGTTGAAGCGACGCTTGGTCTTGATATTGGAATGGCTGACGAGGTTACCAACCTGGGGCTTTTTGCCGCAGAAAATGCATTCCTTGCTCATACTATCCTCCGTATATGCAAAAAAACAGTTCACTTCACATGCGGCAAAAATAAAGCCCAGCGCCGGAAGATGTACAGCGTATGATGAGGGCGTAACCGCGCGAAGAAGTCCTATAGCTGATGCAGCATCAAAAGGCAAGATTTTTTCTCAAAACAAAACAGACGTCAACCCGCATCAGGCCAGGCGGGCTGACGCCTGTAAAAAATCAGATTCTGCCCGCAGGCGTGGCCACCGGTTTGCCTTCTCCCGCAGGAACCACGGATACGGCCTTTGAAGTGGCCATCAGGTAGATTTCATGCGGATCAAGAATAAGAATTACAGAGCCGTCGCCCATAATTGTGGCGCCAGAGATGCCTTTGAGATCGCCAAGATAGGCACCCAGGGGTTTGATGACTATTTCCTGGCGTTCAAGCAGGCGGTCCACCACAAGGCCCAATCGGCGGTCATTATCGTGTATGACCACCACCGAAAGCACGTCCGGCAGGGGATCTGTGCGGGGCAGGCCGAGCATTTCGGCCATTTCCACTACGCCAAGTACTTCGCCGCGCAGGGTGACAGCCTTGCGGCCCTTCACATCGGTGAGGCGGTGAGCCTCAATCTTGGTGGTTTCCGACACGGCATCCAGGGGGATGGCGTACATCTGGCCGGAAACATTCACCATAAGTGCATCAATGATAGCCAGCGTCAGGGGCAGGCTCAGAGTAAACCGTGTGCCTTTGCCCACTTCAGAGTAGGTGCTGACGCTGCCTTTGAGATTCTTGATGTTGGTACGGACCACGTCCATGCCCACACCACGTCCGGAAATGTCGGTAATCTGGTCGGCAGAGGAAAAACCGGGGGCAAAGATCAGCTCTACGGCTTCGCGGTCATCCAGTTGCGCGGCCTCTTCGGGGGTGATAACGCCTTTACGGATGGCTGTTTCGCGCATCTTGGCCGGGTCAATGCCCTTGCCGTCGTCTTCAATTTCAATAGCGACGGAGTTGCCCTTGTGAAAAGCCCGCAGCGTCACTTTTCCCTTGGCGGGTTTGCCTGCGGCAAGGCGCACGTCTTCCGATTCTATGCCGTGGTCAACGGAGTTGCGGATAAGGTGAACAAGGGGGTCGCCGATGACCTCTACCACACTCTTGTCCAGTTCCGTTTCTTCTCCTTCCATGACCAGGTCTACCTCTTTGCCGCTTTTGCGCGAAAGGTCGCGCACCAGACGGGGAAAGCGGGAGAATACTGATGAAACAGGAACCATGCGCACCTTCATGATGGTGTCTTGCAGGTCGTCAGAAATGCGCGCCATGGCATAGGTCGTTTCAGAAAGGCTTTGCGCCACATGCGAAATATCCACGTTGTCGCCGCTGTCTTCAAGCGAACGGGCAATAAGCGTGTAACGGTTACGGTTGATGATCAGTTCGCCGATGAGGTTCATGAGGTGATCAAGGCGTTCGTGGTCAACCCGGATGGTAGAAGAGCTTTTGTGTCCCTCAGCGGCGGAAGCCGCGCCTTTCGCCTGCGGGGCCGCGGCGCGTGCGGGGGCAGCTTGCGTCATCGGAGGCGCAGGCTTGGGCTGAGCGGGGCGCGAGGCTGCTTCGGTGCTTTGTTCGCCGGATGCCGGAACTGCCGTAGCCGTGGGAACTGTCGTTTTTGCATCTGCTGGCGCGGCGCCCTGAACTTCAGCCTGTGCCGGAGCCGGCGCGATGGGAGCGCTGGTTGTGGTCGGCGTAGCTTCAGGTTTATCTGCGATGATCGCGGCACTGCCTACATCTTCATCAGAAGCGGGTTTCGTGGTGGCGGAACTGGCGTCAGTAGGAACCTTGCCATCGTTCAGGGCCTGGCGCACCATGTCCTGAATGATGCTTACTTCCTGATCCAGAAGGTCCACCATAAGGTCGAAGTCTATACCGCTGCTGCGCCCCTGATCCACAATACCGGCCGTGCGTTCGGCGTAGGTCTTGATATCCGCCAGCCCCATAAAGCCGCAGGCATTTTTTATGGCCAGCAGGCAGCGGTACAGGGCATCAATGGAATCCTTGTGGCTGCCGTCTTTTTTCAGGGTTTCCAGGGCCGCATGGATAATTTCGATCTGCTGTTGCACGGTGACGCGAAAAGCTTCGGCATCATCTCCTTCAGAACCTACGGGAATAATGGTAGGAGTCACCACTTCCACGGGCGCATCCGCAACATCGGCAGCATCATGTGCATGCTCCGGATTGCCGGAGTCTGCCTGTTCGCGGCCCTGGGCGGTCAGCAGTTCCGCCGGCAGGGCAATGGGACCGCCGGCAAGAGCGTTTTGCAACTGCTTGACAACGGAATCTGTTTCAAATGGCGATGCCTGACCGGAGGCAACGTCAATATTATGTACGAGCGCTTCCATCACGTCCACAACAAGCAGCAACAGGTCAATAAGCTCGTGCGTGGGGGTGATTTTGCCCTGACGCACGTTATTGAGCAGTGTTTCTGCTTCGTGGGTGAGGGCATTAAGGTCGCTATAGCCGATAATGCCGCTATTGCCCTTCATATTGTGGAAAAAGCGGAAGAGATCGTTGACGAGTTCGCCCTGGCCTGTGGGATTTTCTTCAAGCTCAAGCAGGCCGTTTGTAAGATTTTCAATTATTTCAATTGATTCATCGATGAAATCTTTGAGATGACTTTCACCGAAGGCTGTAAGGGCATAGGACGGCAGCGCAGGCAGGGTTGCGACCCATTCCTTGCCGCTCATACCATCTGCATTGACGGTCGCGCTATCCTGAGATTGCGTCGCGGATGACGGACCAGAACGGGACATCAGGCATGTCTCCCACGCCGAAAGGCTCTCTGCTTCGGACAGGCCTGCGGCGGCAGCAGGTGTGACCTCTTCTGCCGGAAAAGCCGGGGACGCCGGAGCAGCTTGCCCGGGCTGTGCCGGCACAGGGCTTTCGCCGGCCATGATGGCGTCAATCTGGGCCATGATATGCCCGGTTTCCACTTCGCCTTCGCTATTGCTGCTCTCAAGGTTATCAATCATCTGGCGCAGGGCGTCTGTGGAAGCCAGAATAACGTCCATAATTTCCGGCGTGACGACCATACTGCCTTTGCGCAGCTCATCCAGAATGTTTTCAGACTTGTGGGCGAGCTGATTGATGCGGTTCAGGCCAAGAAAACCCGAAGCGCCCTTGAGCGAGTGCATGGGGCGGAAGATGTCATTGAGCAGCGCCAAATTCCCCGGAGCTTTTTCAAGCTCAAGAAGATTGGGCTCGATAGTTTCGAGGTGCTCTTTGGCTTCTGCAATGAAGTCAGCAAATAATTCCGGGTCAAAAAAATCCTGGCTCATACCCCATACCCTTGCTTGGCTGAAAGCGCTGTACCCTTTTGGGTAATACTGTCTTTCTTATCGGCTAGCCCAGGAGCATCTTTATATTGCGAACCATTTTTTCCGGCTGCGCTGGTTTGACCATATAAAGGTTGGCCCCAAGGCTCATACCGGTTTGTATGTCTTTTTCCTGCCCTTCGGTGGAAAGCACGATGATCGGGATGTCTTTGTAAGCATCCTGGGCGCGGATGGTCTTGATAAAAGTGAAACCGTCCATGCGCGGCATGTTGACATCAGAGACGATCAAGTCCACCGGGTCGAGGCTGTACAGCTTTTCAATGGCGTCAAGGCCATCTTCGGCGGTGCTGACCTTGAAGCCTTCCCCTTTCAGCACAAAGGCCACCAGGTTGCGGATGGTTTTGGAGTCATCGACGACCATGATATGTTTTTTCATAATATCTGTCCCTGTCCGTCAAATGTTGACTGCCGCCTTGCGGGGCAGTGCAGCATGGATTTTTCTGCCGGTTTTCAGCGTTGCTGCAGACAGCCACCTGAAAACCAGAGTGCGGTGCGGCTGTTCGTGCGGCCCATGTGGCTGGCATCTGAGGCATTGATCCGCATCGGCACAAAAGTGCAATTTAGAAAAAATTTCAAAATATCGTAGATGTTATTTACATTATTTGCAAGGGCAAGCGCTTGCCAGTGGTCGTGGATGTCTAGATGCCCAGCAGTTTTTCTACAATTATTTCCGGGTCGATGATGCCGTGCAGGTGCTCACCGACTTCTGCCAGCCCACAAAGAAAATCAGCGCTGGCCCCAAGCTGGTTTTCAGCATTCCAGTTTATTTTCTGCTGATCAACCATGTACATGGTATGGATTTTGTCGACAATAAAGCCAAGCTGCATGTCTTTTCCGTTGCATACCACAATGAAGTTTCCCGGCGCATAGCGGTATTGCTGTTCCAGCGTGAGCAGGGCGTCAAGGTGCAGCAGCGGGGTGACCCTTCCCCTCAGGTTGACAACTCCGGCCACAAAAGGCGGAGCCATGGGCAGACGTGTAAGAGGCATATGCCGCAAGACCTCAACAATAACGCAAACCGGCAAAAGAAAAATCTGCTCGCGCACATAAAATGACACCATCTGCACTTTGTCTTGTGCTGCCAACCGCAGTTTTAGCGGTACGGCTGCTTTGGGGACTTCGGTTGCGTGATCCCGGTATTGCCCGGCTGTGGCGGCTGCGGCGGCAGAAGGCATTTCTGCGGGTGCACGAAACGGCTCCGTACCCGTGCAGGGCATGGCCGCCGGAGGGGATTGCACAGGCAGGGCGGCAACCGTTTCGCCGCCAAGATATTTCTGCACAAAGGCCCGCTCCGCATCACTGAGGGATGCGGCCGCTCCCTGCTCGGGCGGCGCAAAGCACAGGTCCGTGAAATACTCTTCAGGCGTTTTTACCATAGGTGCAACACTTCCTGTGCCAGAGATTCATAACAGCGCGCGCCCCTGGAGTTTTTGTCAATATCGTAGATTGTGCAGCCCTGTGCACTTGCTTCCCTGAAGCGCGTATCCACCCCGACTACGGAAGAAAACATGGCGTGCCCCATTTTATGCTGCAAAAGTTCAAGCACCCTGGTGCAGGCTTTGGCCCGCCTGTCATACATGGTGGGCAGCGCCCTGTAGAGCACCGGCCTGCCAAGGGCCTTGTTCAGCGTGTGCAGTGTATCAAACAGCAGCTTCAGCCCGTGCAGAGCCAGAAAGTCTGTTTGAATGGGAATTATGAGCAGGTCTGCCGCAACCAGGGCGTTGACCAGTAAAATGCCCACATGCGGCGGACAGTCCAGTACCACAAAATCATAGCCGTCCCGCACGTGAACAAGGCTTTTGGTCAGTACGCTGCCCTTGGCGCTGCGCTCCTTGAAGTCCACTTCAAGCTCTGAAAGGCGTATGCTGCCCGGAACCACGTCCATGCCGTGCAAGGCCTGCACACGCACCATGTGCGGCCACAGGGCGGGCCACCGGGCTTCATCGGCCAGAAAAAGATCATGCAGGCTGTACTGTACATCCTCCGGATAAATCCTGGCATGCAGGGTTGCACAGGCGTGCGGATCAAGGTCCAGCAGCAGAACCTTTTTGCCCGCGCGCGCCAACGCACTGCCCAGGGTTACCGCAGTGGTGGTTTTTCCCACGCCGCCTTTTTGATTGGCTATGGCAAGAACCTTGGCGCGCATGCCGCCCTACGCCAGCTTGCGGTAGACTATGGTCCCCTTGAAATGCTCAAGCTGGAATGCGCGGCTGATATTATGCAGCGATTCTGAATGGCCAATGAGCAGCGCACCGTTGATTTCAAGGTTGTCATAGAAGGCGTTTATTACCTTGCGCTTCATTTCGTCGTCAAAATAGATGATGACATTGCGGCAGAATACAATCTGCGATCTTTCGACCCGCTTTAACTGCTCCCTGTCGCTGAGGTTTATCTGTCCGAAGGAAACAATGTTCTTCAGTTCCGGCTTGATCCTGTAAAGACTGCCGTCTTTGATGAAGTAGGCATCAACTATTTCCTTTGGGGTGGTGCGCAGGGCGTATTCACTGTAGATTCCCTGCCTCGCGGCTGAGAGTACCGCCTCTGAAAGATCATTGGCCGTTATTTTGATATCCCAGCTATGTATTTCGCTTTTGAGCACTTCATGCAGAATGATGGCAAGAGTGTACGGTTCTTCGCCCGTGGAACAGCCGGCCGACCAGATGCGCAGTTTTTTTGATCCCTTCTGGCGGCACAGATCAAGTATTCCCGGGAGCACCTGCTTTTGAAACACTTCCAGCTGGGGAGGATTGCGGAAAAAGCTGGTTTCGTTGGTGGTCATCACCTCAAAAAGCTTGTTCAGTTCCGTTCTGCGGCTGGCATCGAAGCGAAGATAATTGTAATATTCGCTGTAGCTTTTGAGGTTCAGGTCCTTGATGCGGTTGGAGAGACGGTTCTCCACGAGGTATTTGCGGTTTTCAGCAATAAAAATGCCGCATTGCTGATAGATGAAGTCACGCAGTTGCAAAAATTCTTCATCTGTTATCTGCAGGTCCTTGCGAAAAGGCGAGGTCGCCCTGGCGCTTGCAGGGGCTGTTGCAGGTGCGCGAAATGCCGCGGTGGGCGACAGGGGCTGGCGCAGGGCCTCACCCGGCTGTGTGCTGCGAAAAAGAGACGGCCGGGGCGGCAGGCTTCCTTGCGCGGCCGCTCCCGCTCCGGACTGAAATGCGCCCGAGCCTGTGTTTGCGCCTGGGGTCAGGCCGCCCGAGCGCAGCGCCCCTGCGCCGCCTGAGGGGGATGTTGCGCCGGGCAGTGTGCCACTGCCGGGGCGTACGGTCCTGTTGGTGAACAGGCCGGAAGCCGGAGGCGTGGTGGAGGGCAGGCCGGAAGTGCCGGCTGTTGCCGGTGTGCTTTGGCGCAACGGCGAATTCCAGTTGGACTGCCCCAGATTGGGTTGCCCCTGGCCGGTTTGACCGAGGTAGGGACGCCCCGCACCTGTCTGCCCCAGTGCGCTCTGGTTCGCTGCGCCGTATCCGGTCCCGGTGTTGGCCGTTTGTGCGGCAAGAGGGCTGGAGGCGGGTGCTGTTTGCAGCGGGCGCATGCCCGGGGCGGTCTGGCCGAATGACGCAGGCGCAGCAGGCGTGAAGGGGCGCTGGCTGAAAGGTTCGGACCTGACCGGTGACGCGGGCTGTGATGGTGTCGTGGCGGAAGCCGGGCGCTGTTCCTGAGGAACGGCCGGGCGTGAAAAAGGAGAAGGCTGGGTGGTATCCCTGATGCCTGCCGCTGGTGCGGCGGAACCGGTGGCCCCTTTTTTCTCTGTTTCATCGGTGCTTTTGTTCGGCGCGCTATAGGGAAACATGTTAGGAGGCTGTGACATGGCTACTCCTGTTCGGCCTGTATGGCTGCCACCGCTTCTGCCGCAGCATGCTGAATTTCTTGATCTTCATTATCCATCATGCCCAGAAGCACAGTGAAAGCCACATTGCCGCCGATCATGCCCAGGGCTTCTATAATCTTGAATGTCACCATGGGGCTGGCGTTTTCCAGCATCTGGGCCAGGGTGGGGACTGCTTCGGCAAATTTGTGTACGCCCAAAGCCTCGATAGCCCGGATTCTTACCCAGTCATTGTCGTCAGCCAGTGCAGAGATGATATGCGGCATAACAGCCGGAGTGCCGATCTGCCCGAGCAGGTCCACCAGGGCCACCCGCACGTCTTTATCTTCGTCAATCAGGCGGGTCATCAGGCTTGGCAGGTAGGCTTCGGCCTGCGGGCCGATGTTTTGAAAAGCCTCAACCGCCACCTGCCTGACGCGTGGCGACGGATCTTCAAGTGCTCTGGTTATTTCTTCCAGATTCTCGGTCACACTGTACCGCCCAAGAGCGTAGACGGCCATCATGCGCTGCATGGGGTCGTCGCTGAGCACTCTTTCCTTGAAGCGGGCGTTGAGCTTGGGGCTGTGAAGGTTGATGCACGCTTCAAGCGCCATTTCCTTTACGTCCACATAGCGGTGGTCAATCTGGGCAAAAACCACATCTTCCACTTCAGGGCAGGTGTGCTGATTGCCAAAGAAAACCAGGGCACTTTTAAGAACCTCTGCATCGTCGGACTCTTCAACCACAGAGAAGAAAAACGGAGCATCGGTACAGTCGCCCAACAGGGCCGCTTCGGCCGCTGCGGCACGGCGCAGGTCCGGACTGACCCGCCAGTAGATATTTTTCAGCTCTTCTACAGGACTGTGGTCGTCAAGCAGGCGGCAGGCTTCCATCGCGATGGCAACGCGGCGTTCATCGTGGCTGCGCAGGGCATCGCGCAGCACATTGTTGTAGCCAACGGAGGCAAGCGACTGGATTGCAGTTTCGTAAAGCTCGGGCTGCCGCTCCACATCCAGTGTCAGGGCCATGTCGATAATGGCCGAGGTGGCATCTTCGCGGCCTATGGCGCTCAGGCCTTGCAAGGCCGCCAGCAGGATGTCGTCATCATTGTCCGTGAGGGCTTCAAGCAGGTATGTACGCAGACGTTCCTGCGATTTGGCGGACAAAAGCGACAGGGACCGGCCGCTCAAAATCTGCACGATGGCTTTGACGATCTTGTGGCGCAGGGGCACACTGACATTTTCAAGAGAGCTGAAAAGCAGGGGAATGGCCTTTACATCACCCATGCCGCCCAAGGCGTCAACGATCGCCGAGCTTACAAGGGGAGAGGCCTGGGGCAACAGCTTTACAAGGCCGTTGGCGGCGGAGGGGTCCTTGATTTTCGCAAGGGCTTCCACCACGGCAAACTGCACCCATTCCTCATCGTGCATGGCTTGGCACAGGGGAGCCACAGCTTCGGGAAAAGCCTGATTGCCCAGGCTGACAGCGGCCTGGTAGCGTACGTTGACCTCCGGGTCTTTCAGCAGCGCCTTGCCGAGCAGGATGGCCGCCTGATGCGTGAGACAGTACCCGAGAATGTCGGCTATGAAGATGCGCAGGTCGGGATCGTCGTCCTGCAGATAGGGCTGCATGCTCTCGATACTGTCGCTGCCGATTTCGCGCAAGATATCCATGGCTACGTTGCGTACCGGGGCTTCGTCACTGCGCAGCAGGGGCAGCAGGGCTGCGACAACGTGCGGGCCGCGGATTTTGCGCAGGGCGTATTCCGCCGCTTCCTGCACGCCGATATTGCTGCTTTTGATATGCTCGCAAAGCAGGGGGACGGCATCTTGCAAAACCATGTCGCCAGCACTGAAGGCGGCATTGCGGATAGTCGTGCTGTCGTTGGACTGCAATGCTTCCAGAATGGGCGAAGACGTATTGAGCGTATGTTCCATAGTGTCGTTTCCTGCTGCGCTGCTGGTCAGCCTCTGATTATCGTCATGATGGCCTGGGCTATGTCGTCGGCGTCGAGAATCTGGTTTGCAAGCTTGGCGTCCACTACTGCCTTGGGCATGCCGTACACTACACAAGAGGCTTCATTCTGGGCAATGAGGCAGCCGCCTTTTTCTCTCAAAACCCTTGCGCCCTCACATCCGTCCGAACCCATGCCCGTGAGTATGACGCCCAGGGTGCGGCGCCCCATAAGCTTGCCCGCACTTTCCATAAGCAGGTTGACCGTGGGCTTGTAAAGGGCGTCGCGCGGCTCTTCGGTCACAGCCACTTCGGGCAGGGGACCGCGCATGCGGACGCTTATGTGCCTGCCGCCGGGACAGACGTAGGCGTGTCCGTTCTTCAAACGATCGCCGTCCTGCGCTTCAGTGACGTCTATGCGGCATACGCTGTCGAGCCTTTTGGCAAAAGGGCCGGTAAAGGCTGCGGGCATATGCTGTGCAATCAGGAAGCAGGCCGGAATGTCCGGAGGCAGGGCAGAAAGTATTTTTTGCACCACCGGCGGCCCCCCGGTGGACACGCCGATAACTACCAGATCGCGCGGCCCGGGGCAGGGAGTCTGCACATAATCGGCGGGCTGCTGCGGCTGTGTGCGCGGCGTGGCGGCCGGCATGGGGATATTGTTGATACGGCGGTACTTGAGACGGATAATCGTTTTGCGGCGTGCCAGAGCCGTGACCTTGCGCCGCAGTTCCGCGCCGAAGGCATCACGATCATTGCTCATATTTTTGGGAATAAAGTCCAGTGCGCCGTACTCCATAGCTTTTAAGGTGCTTTCTGCGCCACTTTCGGTCAGAGAGCTGATCATGAGTACCGGCATGGGGGTGGCCTTCATAAGCCGCTGGAGGGTCCCCAGGCCGTCAAGACGCGGCATTTCCACATCCAGGGTCATGACGTCCGCATCTAGTTCTTCGGCTTTTTTCAGGGCTTCCAATCCATCTTTGGCAGTACCGGCAACCTTGATTTCTGGATCCTGTTCCAGCAGGGCGGTAATGGCATTTCGCATAAAAGTGGAATCGTCGACTACAAGAACACGGATCATACAGGCTGCTCGCTCCGCAAAGATTTTATGCCTCCAAGGGCCAACGTCATGCTACGTCAGGCCTTATTTTTTTACAAATAAAAAATGGCTTGCAAAAATTACGTGTCTCGCATATCTTGCCTTTCTCGACGGGATGTGGCTCAGCTTGGCTAGAGCGCAGCGTTCGGGACGCTGAGGCCGCGCGTTCAAATCGCGCCATCCCGACCAAAAAAATCAAGGAGTTACAGGTAAACCCTGTAGCTCCTTTTTTTGTCTGGATACAGGGTGTTAAAATCATCTTGCGTATTGCCGGTTCAACCCGAATGAGCATGTTGGTGGCGCCCTGTTCAGGACGGTCGCAAGCGTCGTGAATACTTTGCGTATACCTTACCGCGCATCGGGCAAATTAGTATAATGATTTTAAAATAAAACAACAACTGGTGTACTATGTTGACAGCGATGCCGTGTTGGGGCATAGTCTCTTGGCAACTGCTTACACATCCCTGATTGCCCCGGCGCCACCGGGGCTTTCCCTTTTTTACGGGAGCAACAGGTTTTTTCTCCACCACATGGGGATTACGCCTGTAAGAGCGGCCATGTTTTTGCGTTCAGGGGATCCCCCTCAAAAGCCGTCCTGGTTCGTCCCTTAGGGCCTGTTGCCGTTTCAAATGATTGCTTAACGGTCGGCAAAGCCGCTCTACAATCATTGGGCTACAAGGATTTGGAGACAAATCCTTGTAGAGCATTTCAAGTGTGAAGTGCTCTAAAGCCTGGCTTTGATTTCATCAAAACTTTCGCGCAGCTTCATGGCCTGCGGATTGTCTGTCGTTTGAGCACCGTAACGGGCGACATAGCACAAAAACAGCAGTGCCTCTTCCGCATCAGACATGCTGTTGCACAGGATGTCATAATACTCTCCCCGGCTGGCAGGATCGAATTTTTTGACGCTGTCGGCAGCCTGTCGGAAAGTTTTTATAAAAACTTCGCACAGTTCATGGCGGAAGATTCTACGGTTCAAGGTTTGCAGCAGTGGAGTTTCTTTCGGTGTTCCCGTGAGCAGGCCCTCCACTTCGGCCACCAGAGCGGCCACAGTGACGGCAGCGACCTTATCTGGCATCTGGCAGTCCAGACATTCATGGATGATCACCCGCACATCAGCGCTGGTAAACCGGCGTTCGCGGGATTTTTTAAATTCATCCATAAGCAGCAGGAACATTCTTTCCCTGTGGTAAAGCAGGGCGATTTTTTTCTGTTTTTGCAATTCTTTGCGCTGTTCGCGCATTTCATCGTTCTGCATTTTTATGGAAACGATAATTCCTGCAAAGGCAAGGCCGGAAAAAAGTGTGTTCAACACGCCGAACGAGTCGCCGAATGTGCCGGATTTGCTGTAATCTTCCGTAAAAGCATACAGTCCAAAAGCTGAAGCAGACCAGATACCCAGTACCAGAAGAGCGGCCCTCAGGAATAGCGACCACGTTACCCGGTCGGAAAAGATCTCTTTTTCGTGTGGATGGCCGTACCTTGAGGGGGCAGGGCCGCGCAGGAGGCGGTTTTCAGATTCAGTTCCGGTTACCGGACGGTTTGCATTTTCAGCCACAGTTTCCCCCTGTTTTTATCCGGCCGGGCGCCATGCAGCAGAGCCGTTTAACATGTGGGCGGGCGAGGGCTGACCTCAATATACCGCCGTCAGCGGGGAGCATGCGTATGCGCCAAGGCAAGCCCGGGTGCTCTTTGGTATCGCACGGGCCTTGAGGTGGCAAGCTCTGCACGGCAGCCGCGCTATAAATGGTTCGTATGCTGCAACGGTTATTTGCTTTTAAGTTTGCCGTAAATAATCAAAACAATCATGGCCCCGAGCACGGCAATAAAAAAACTGGGCAGGTTGAAGCCGGTAACTTTTCCAAAGCCCAATGATGTACCTATAAAACCGCCGACACAGGCTCCAACAATGCCAAGCAGGGATGTCATGACAAATCCGTTTTCCATTCGCCCGGGCATGATGAACTTGGCTATGGCACCTGCCACTACTCCGAAAATTATCCACGAGATTATACCCATACCGCCCTCTATTTTATGTTGTTTTTGTTACAGCCCGCCGCGGGGCGACCTGGTTGTTGGGCTGGCCTGAAGAGCCATATGAACGGATGGTCCTTACGTCAATATCAGGGGCCGCGCGTGTCAGGCTGGTTGCCCGCTTTGCTGGGGCGGAATGGGCGCATTGTTGTTTTTACTTTCTTTTTTGTTATCCAGCTCAACAACATACAGGTTTCCGGCAAGTTTGCCGACATCGTCACGGTGTTCATTCCATTCCGCAAAAAAGATGTTTTCGTATGAATCGTAACCCTGTTTTTGCAGCTCGGCTTTCAGCCAGTCCTCATCCTTGTCGATCACCTCAAGAGCGGCTTCAACCATGGCGCCATTGTTGAGCACAACATTGGAGATATGCGGGTCTTCTTTTTTTTGTACTGTAAGCTGGCCGTTGGGTTCTATCTGGGCATTCCATATTTCTTTCATGGAGTGAATGCCCTGCATTCGTATGAGTGTTGCAAAATCGCCTATATCAAGGCCTGCTTCAACAAATTTTTCCTGAAGAAATTTCCCTTTGATAACAACAGGTCTTGGTGAGCCGACGATCATTTTCCGGCCGGATTCTGTACGCATGCGTAAGAAATTTACCGACACGATCAGCACTTGCCAGATGGCAAGAACAAGAATGAACTTTGTAATGCCGATATCCGGATTGTAAATTACGCCGCCCAAAATCCCGCCCATAACAAAGTTGCCTATAAGGTCAACCGGCGTCATTTGCGTGAGCTGGCAGCGGTTTGTGGTGCGAAAGACAAATATAAAGGTGGCAAGGCCCACGGCAAGTTTGACGGCAATGTTTCCGTATAGCTGGACTGACTGCCAGAGAGCTTGATCCATTGCAGACTCCTGAGCAAAAAGGAAATTGAGACGGGTTGAAAGGCTGGCTGGAAGGAGAGAGGCGGGAATTATCAGCGTGGAACAGGAATATAAAATACCGGCAGTAATTGCAACCGATAGGCGGTCTCAGTCTGCTGCATTCTGAGCGCACGTGTTGCGACTCGTCAGATACTTATCCGGATTCAGGCTGTGTGGGATGACGCACACCAGATACCGCAGCCACGAATGAATCCGCGAGTGCCAGCCGGCAGCGCTGGGTATTGACTCGATGAAGCGGCTTTGCGGTTCAGGCGAACAGGGCCGGTTCGTTGTGCCTCAGCGTGTCCATGCCTTCGCCGCTCACAACGCTGAGGGCATATGTTTTTTGCAGACCGGCATTATGCAGAAAGCGCGCGGCGCGGTCCAGAGAAGCGTCCGGCAAGTCTGTTTTAGTAATGATGCCTATGACATGCCGGTTGAATATACGGGCAAGCCCGGGAGGAAACGCGGATGTTCTGCGTGCGGCGTCCTGAATAAAAAGCAGGCTGTCACAATCTGCCGCAGTCGTGATGAGCGCACGGTAAAAGCGTCTGTTTTCAAGAAATTCCGGCGGCGGGATGATAAAGCGCCCCGCGTATTCCACAGCCAGCGGCTGCGGCATGAACACAGGGGCCTGACCCAGGGCGCGGGCAAGACTGCGCCTGCCCGCGCCCCGTTCGCCCATAATCATGATTCGCCGCATCGGGGCCTCAGGATCTGGTCATGTCGGTAAGGTCGTAACGCAGTACACTGCCGAAATACTGTAATACTTCGCGCAGGGCTGCCTCCACGCTGGCCACATCGCCCGTGATCAGCAGGGAGCCGCCGAAGCGGTCAAGAAAGCCGATGTCAACACTGGCGGCCTTGGTGGCTATATCCGCGGCGATGATCACGCCTTCGCAGGGAGTGATGGTCAGAATGCCGATGGCTGTAGCGCATTCATCATCCAGCCCGAGTTTGAGATAGATGCCTTTTTGCGGGCTGGCAATGAGATGCGCCAGGGTAATCTGTCTGCCCGGCACATACTCCTGTATGATGCGCTGTTTGGTCTCTTCCATCTTTGCCTCATCGTCGCGTGCTTGTTGCCGCAGGGCCTGGTAGGGCCTACAGCAACTGTTTTTTCAGATCCTCACTGGGGGAGGGGATGACAATCTTGCTGACCACGGGACCGCCCTCGGTCACGTTGGCAACGCCAGCATCCACCGAGGACTGCACGGCACTGACTTCTCCGGTCATGATTACAAAAGCCTTGCCGCCAAGTCCGGCAGAGAGGCGCAGTTCCAGCAGGCGTATATCACCAGCCTTTGCGGCGGCATCAGCTGCCAGAACACAGGAGGCCGCCGTGTAGGTTTCAATCACGCCAAGGGCGTTGATACGCCCCTGAATGGCTGTACCGTTCATGGCGGGAATAACATCTTCATGCACATTGGGAATGATGAAGCTGTCCACAACAAGGTCCGCACCCAGTGTGAGGCCGGTCTGCACAGAGCTTGTCACCGCGCCCGTGTCACCGGTGATGATCACAAGATACCTGCCGGGGCAGGTGGGGCGGGCCATGACCAGTTCCACATTGGCGGCCTTGACCATTTCGTCAGCCGTTTGAATGCCCATGCCGATGCTGCTCAGTTCAACGCAGCCGATAGTACGTAATTTCATGCCCTTCCCCCTCAGGCCTTGATGGTGATGATGCCGTTTTCAACCGCGCTGACCGTACCTTTGATACTGGCATGTACGCGTGCGCCCATAGCCCCTTCGGGGATTTCGCCGATAAGATCGCCCACATTGACGCTCTGGCCCACAGAAACCACAGACAGGGCGGGAGCGCCGATATGCTGCTTCAGCGGAATACGTACCTCTGTCGGCTCAAAGTCCCCGGCAAATGGGGGATGGGCCTCGTAATCCGCCAGGCCGAGACGGCTCACAAGGCGGCTTGTGGGGATGCGGCGTTCCTCGCGAAAGCGGGATGTGGCAAGGGGACGTCCGTCATATTCCCATTTGATGCCTGCCTTCATAAGCTCCTGCTTGAGCATGGCATTGACTTCACGAGGTGAAAGACCCATAGGGCAGGCGAACTTTTCACAAATGCCGCATTCGGAGCAGAGCAGGGCCTCTTTCGCCACAGGATTGCTGATGGTCTGCCCGTCGAGAACACGCATGAGCTTGTGCGGGTGCAACTTGTGCCCGAGCAGGTTGCGGGGGCAGAGGTCCGTGCATTGAGAGCATTGACAGCATACGGTGTTTGTGAGGCGCTTGACCACATGCGGGTCCATTACCTTGCGGTTCACCACATTATGGTCCGGCGGCAGTACCAGCAGACCGCTGGTGGTTTTTGTAACCGGCTGGTCCGCATCGGGCAGCACACGGCCCATCATGGGACCGCCGTCCACCACGCGGTATTCGCTGATGGTGGTTCCACCGGCAAAATTGAGCACTTCGGCCACACGGGTTCCTACAGGTACCCGCACCACCATGGGCCGGACCACTTCACAACCGACCGTAAGGTAACGGTGGGTGACAGGCTTGCCGTCCAGCGCGTGAGCAATATTGAAAAGGCTTTCCACGTTGCTGACCACAGCGCCGATCTGCAGCGGTATACCGCGCTCGGGTACAATGCCGCCCAGCACTTCGTAAACCATAACCTGTTCGTCGCCGGCAGGGTAGAAGTCGCCCATTTCAAACGCTTCAAGGCGGCCTTGCCCGCGTCGGGCCACGGCTTCGCGTACACTCTTCATGGCGGCGGCGTGTTTGCCCTTAAGGCAGACAACACCACGGTTCGCGCCGGTACAGTCCATCATGGCCTCAAGGCCGCGCAGCATGACGTCTACCTGCTCTTCCATAAGGTAGGGGTCGCTCATGAGCAGGGGTTCGCAGCTGGCGCCGTTGACCAGCACAGTTTGCGCCGTGGCGTCAGCCTTTACATGGGTGGGCAGTCCCGCCCCGCCAGCGCCTACAACGCCAGCCTGGCGTATGGCGTCTACAATTGCTTTTCCCATGGTTTCCTCTCGGGTGATTTTAGAGCATTTCATCATTGAAAATTCCGTGCAAGGCGCAGTGCCTGACGGTGCGAAGCCCCGCGCAGCAAGGCGGGATAAGGCCGCCCGCGCAGTCTTTACCGCTGCTGAAGACAACCTTGATCGCAAAATACTCTGCAGTTCAATCCTGTGCGGCAGTTTTCTGCCCGACCGGAGAAACAGGTTTCTCCGGTCTGAAATCCGGGCCGTTTCTGCGCATGCGTCTGGCGCGCGCAGGCGATGGCTTTTATCCTGTGGGTTTTCGGCCTGTATTTACCAGACGCGCTCGAACAGGCTCACAATATCATCGTGCGAGGGCATGCGCGGATTGCTTTGCGTGCAGATGTCCTCAAGGGCATTGGTGGCCATGGCGTCAAGATTGCGGCGGTACTCGCCTTCATCAACCTTGAGTTCCCTCACGCGAGCGGGAATGCCCAGCGAAGCGTTGAGGTCGCGCACGGCTGCCACCAGATTGCGGGTTCCTTCTTCCACGGTGGCGGCGGGCAAGCCTGCCATTTCGGCGATTTCGCGATATTTCACGCCCGCATCAAAGCTGTTGAAGTCAATGACAATGGGCAGCAGCACCGCGTTAGCCAGGCCGTGAGGAATGTGGAACTGGCCGCCAAGGCTGTGGGCCATGCTGTGCGTAATGCCAAGCCCGCTGTTGGTGAAGGCCAGACCGGCCATGCAGGAACCTATGAGCATGTTGTCTCTGGCTACCATGTCGTCACCCTGCTCGTAGGCGCGGTGCAGGTAGGTAAAGACGTTGCGTATGGCCCGTTCGGCATATATGGCCGTAAAAACGTTGCTGTGGCGCGAGGTGTAGGCCTCCACAGCGTGAGTGAGCACGTCCATTCCGGTGGAGGCGGTCACATGCGGCGGTACGGTGCGTGTGAAGCGGGCGTCAAGGATGGCCGCGTCCGGAATGAGCAACTCGTCATTAAGAGGAATCTTGACCGCATTGACCTTGTCGGTGATGACGGCGATGGAGGTTACTTCTGACCCGGTGCCACTGGTAGTGGGAATGGCCACCAGCATGGCCTTGCGGTCGCGGGCGGCTTTGTGCCCGAAGTAGGAGATGGCTTTGGCCATGTCAATGGCCGAGCCGCCGCCGAGAGCAAGAATCATGTCTGCCTTGCTGCGCAGAAAATGTCCCGTGGCTTCTACCACGGCCTGCAGTGTGGGGTCCGGCTCCACACCTGAAAAAATGCTGAAGCCTATCCCTTTACGTTTCAAGTGGCTTACAGCCTGGTCGGCAAAGCCGCTTTTGACCATAAAGGGGTCAGTTACCACAAAGGCGTGACTGGCGGGGAAACTTTCAAGGGTTTCCAGCGCGTAGGGGCCGTAGCAGATTTTCGTCTTTCCGTAGAACTGGGTCACGTTATCCTCCGAGGCGTACGCGGGGGCGGAAGAAAGCCCCCGCGTTACCGTCGTGTGGTCTGGTCAGTAAAGCCTTGCCCGGCCTTACTTGCATTTGGGCAGAATCATTTCCACTTCTTCATGGGGACGGGGAATCACGTGTACGCTCACCAGGTCGCCCACGCGCGAAGCGGCGGCGGCACCGGCATCGGTGGCAGCCTTTACAGCGCCCACATCGCCACGAACCATCACAGTCACAAGGCCTGAACCCACCTGCTCACGGCCGATCAGGGTTACGTTGGCAGCTTTCACCATGGCGTCAGCAGCCTCTACAGCACCCACAAGCCCACGGGTTTCAATCATACCCAAAGCGTCAGTCATCGTCGCCATTGTTTACTCCTTACCTCAGGTTGTTCTTCGGGCATGGCCCGAAAGTTTGTTGGCGGTCACGCCGTAATTGTCTGCTGGCGGGCATTCAGCCTGCAACAGCCGAAATGCCCGGTGCGGATTTTTATATATCCGCCGTGCTGTATATGTTGCGGTGCAGGCCGGAACCCGTCAGGCAAGCGATACAGCCCAAAAGCCTAGTTATCGAGCCCCTTGCCGATAGCCGTCACAGTTTCCAGAGTGATTTTTTTCAACTCTTCGGGATCGGTAATATTGTAGTGCTGCTTGATAATGGCCGCCACACCGATAAGCAGGTCTTCCTGTTCGGGGGTATGGCAGGGCGCAGCGGTTTCGGCATGCTGCCCGCCGCAGCCGCAGCACGCCGCCGGAGCGTCGCTCCAGGCTACCTCAATGCCGCGTCTGGTCAGTTCGTCGCGCGCACCTGCGGTGAGGATTTTGGATCCATCCATCTGCAGGCGGCCGCCGCTGATGAAATCCTGCAGATTGTCCACGGTGATCAATGTCTTGCTCATAATTACCTCTCGGGACCGCGCGAGGCGGGTTTCCGGGCGGCGCCTTACAGGGCCGCTCCTGTAAATGCCTTTACAAGTTCCGCATCGGGCTGGGGAATGACCACCATTTGCTGAAGGCTCTTGCCCAGCGCATCGGCTGCGGCCTGTGCGGCTTCACGCACGGCGGCCACATCGCCTGTAAGCACAAAGTAGGATTTGCCGCCGATGCCCTGCCCCATAACCAGCCGCATAAGGCTGACATCGGCTTTTTTTACGGCCGTATCCGCCGCCATGATACCGTCGGCGGCATTGCGGCATTCAATAACGGCCATGGCCCGGCCGCCCATAGGGGAGGGCTGGCGGCGCAGGGCTGCCTGTACCTGCTGCGACACGGGCGAGATGGCATATTTTCCGGCCAGATGAAAACCAGTACCTTCAGCGGCGCGAAGAGCAGTTTCCACAGCTTCGCGGTCGCCTTCGACCAGGATGAGCAGGCGTCCGGCGCATATGACCGACGCCCGCACCAGAGTAACAGGCGCGGCCTTGAGCATGGCATCGGTGATTTCAGCACCGGCCGCTATGCTGCGGCTGTCCACAATGCCCAGAGTATCCATGGCTTATGTGCTCTCCGGTTTTTTGCCCATCATTTCTTCCTGATCGAGAATGCCCACAATGGCGGCATCAACGGGCGCTTCCTGATTATACAGAGCCTTGCGGGCGGAACTGCCGGTGGTGATAAGCACCCGCTCGCCAATGCCCGCTCCCACACAGTCCACGGCCACAAAGCTTTCAGCCAGCTTGTTGTGGGCGAGGTCAAGCCGCTGCACCACCATGAGCTTCAGCCCGTTGAGGGAATCTTCTTTGCGGGTGGCCCAAACATTGCCGACAACAATGCCTATAAGCATGTGACACCTACAGATTTTTCAAAATGGTCATATGGTTGTTCGCCGCGGCCTCCTGGGCCAGGGGCGTCACCACAGCCCGGCGTGGCACGCGAAGGGTCTGCGCACCAGTGCGGGCGGCCTCTGTCACATGGTCCGCCGTTACGAGACTCTGGCTCAGCCGGGCGGAATCCGGAGCAGGCGCTGCAAGCTCCGTCAGTCCAAAACCGGCCAGTGCAGCCTCGTAGCCTTCATACAGTTTCAGAAGAGCAAAGGGAGCCGTCTGGGCGTGAGCGCGATAGGCGAAGCCCAGCGTACGCACTTCCTTGCCTTCAAGCAGCAGGTCAAGCACCTTGCGAAGAGCGAGGCTTGAAGCCCTGCCCAGGGCCAGGTCCGCCATGTCGGAACAGCCGAGTTCCGGCAGAACGTACACTTGTGCGCTGTCGGGTTGTCCGGCACCTTCAAAGCGTATCCGGGCTTCCGGCAAACGGTCTTTTACCTGACCGGCAAGCCTGTCATCGGCGGGAGCCAGAATCTCCACCAGTGGCCCGGAAGCCTGACCGGTCTGCTCCGGCAGTATGTCGCCGAGTTTGGCCAGAACGCGCTGTACCACGGTATTTATGAGGGCCTGCGTATCCGCATTCATGGCCGCATTCTTCTGCATTTCCATATTTATGATCAAGGCTGTTTGATGTTGAAAACCTTTGGCTGCCTTTACAGGGTGTTTACATCCGCACTGCGGGCTGCCCGCAGGTAGATTTTTTACCGGCAGCGGCACTTCAACGTCACAATATTCTAGTCAGTGCAATTGAGGGCTATGCCCAGGGGGGTTACCAGAAAAGGATTGGCGGGCTTGTAGGTCGGCACGCCGGTATATTTCTGGATAACCTTTTCCATATCCTGCAAGCAGCAGGTGCCGCCCACGAGATACAGGGCCGAAACATTACGCCCCTGCACATGCCGGTGAATGATGGATCCCATTTTTTCAATGACAGGTCGCACCACAGGCAAGATTTCTTTCTGACGGGCCTTGTCTTTTTTCAGGTCTTCGGCTTCTTCAAAACTGATGTCGTAGTTGCCGGCCAGCACCAGGCTCACGTGAGTGCCGCCTGTGGGTTCGTCGGCAACATAGACGACCTTGCCGTCTTCCAGTACGGCGATGCCTGTGGTGCCGCCGCCGATATCCACGATGGCCCCGTCGCGCACGCCAAGCACGCTGTTGGCCGCTGTGGGTTCATCCAGCACAGAGGTGACCTGATAGCCCGCGCCCTCCGCCACATGGCGGTGGGTGGCGCAGTCGCGTTCACTGGTCCCGGGGGGGACGGCTATGGCCGCCTTTTCAAGCTTGCGGCCCAGCTTTTCTTCAAGTTCCTGCGTAAGCTCACGTACAATGCGCAGCCCGCCCGTGTAGTCGACGATAAGGCCGTCCTTGACCACCTGGGCAAAGCGCATGGCGCAGGCCACAGGCTGCTTTTTTGCATTGACCGCCACAACAACAATATAGGCTGTGCCCAGGTCCACGCCCACATAGAGCGGCTCCGTGGCAGTGACCTTGCGGGGCTTTTTGCGGCATTTTTCCAGGGTGTCCATAAGCTTGTCAGCGGCGGTAAAGTCCATTGCTAACCTCTGCTCAGTCCGATGATCATGCCGGTGGCGCCGGGCTTCCAGCCCGCGCTGTTGCCTTCGTCGGCATCGATGTGCATAGCCAGCTTGAAGTTGTCGCTGACGCGCACCAGCACGTTTTCCAGAATCATGGGGCGTTCGGTATCAAGCCGCACGTCGACCATGTCCTTGTCCTTGAGTCCGAAGCGGCGGGCATCGTCTGTATGCATGTGAATGTGGCGTGAAGCCACGATGACGCCGCAGTCCAGACCAACAATCCCTGTGGCCGAAGCCAGAATGATGCCCGGCGTGTCTTTAATGTCGCCGCTTTGGCGAACAGGCGGATTGATGCCCAGAGCGCGGGCGTCCGTCCGGGATATTTCTACCTGGGAAACATCGCGGGCGGGGCCGAGTACGGCCACATTGTCCATAACGCCCTTGGGGCCGATAAGACGCACGCGCCCCGTGCTCAGAAACTGCCCCGGCTGGGAAAGCGGCCTGTCGGGCCGTAGAGCCTCGCCGAAGAGGGTAAGCGCGTCTGACACGCTCAAATGAGCGTGACGGGCTGAAATTTCCACCGGAATAGGCCCGGCGTTCATGGCGGTAGCGGCAGATTCGCCGCATTCCTGTGTCAGCACCTTGCGGACCACGCCAGCCAGAAGATCTTTAAGAGCTTGCTCGTTCATCACTTGAGTATTCATCTCGGCTCCACTGTCCGGCGGCGGGCGGGGTAGGGATGCCGCATCGCCGCCGGACTCGTGTCGTGGGTATGGGTTAGGCTTCGCGCTTGGGCAGGATCATCTCCACTTCGCTGTGCGGGCGGGGGATAACGTGCACGCTTACAAGCTCGCCCACTTTTTTGGCGGCGGCTGCGCCAGCGTCGGTAGCGGCTTTCACCGCGCCCACGTCACCGCGCACCATAACGGTCACAAGGCCGCCACCCACCTGGCTGCGGCCGATAAGGGTAACGTTGGCAGCCTTGACCATGGCGTCGGCGGCTTCAACTGCGCCGACAAGGCCACGGGTTTCGATCATGCCCAGGGCGTTGGAAGAAGTGGTCATAGCGGTATCTCCTTTGATTTTTAACAATAGTGTTCAAATAGTTTTTGATCTGATGCGACAACGGCAGGGCCGGGCCGCGGTTTACAAAACTTTTTTCAGTTCCGCCACGATCATTTCCGTAACGGCATTGATATCCAGCCCGCCAGCGGCTGCTGCGGCCGCCTGGGGAGCGACCACGGCATCGTGGTTGGCCCCGTGGTGGCAGCAGCCCGAAAGCATGGCTGAGGGCGGGTAGTGCCCGGCGGAAGCCGCAGGAGCAGAAACGCCCGCCATGGTGGAAACGCCGCACGATGCGGAAGAAGCGCAGGAGCAGCCCTGTGACTGCAGATCGTAGGCCACGCGGCGCACGTTGAGCAGGTTCAGGGGGGTTACGTTGTCGGAAGTGGCACTGCCGCCCACTGCGCCGCAGCCCAGGGTGAAGGAGGGGAACAGGCCGGTGGAAAGACCCACGGCTCCCTGTGTGGAGGGCGTATTCACCAGCATGCGCGACACAGGCTTTTTAAGGCCGAACTCACGAATGACCTCTTCGTTCTGCGAGTGGATGGACAGCGAATGGCCCACACCGCCGTTGTGCAGGAGGGCCGTGCACAGTTCGCAGGCTTCGCGCCAGTCTTCCACCACATAGAAGCCCAGCAGGGCGGTGAGTTTTTCTTTGCTGAAGGGGTACTTGGGTCCCACGCCTTTTTCGTCGGAAACCAGCAGGCGCGTGCCCTGCGGCACTTCAATGCCGGCAACGCGGGCGATGCTCAGGGCATCACGGCCCACAATGGCGGGGTTCATGCTGCCATTGCCGCGTTCCATGACGCGCTTGACTTTTTCAAGCTTTTCTCCGGCAAGAAAATAGCAGCCCTGAGCTTCCATAACGGCACGAACCTTGTCGGCAATGCATGACTCGGTAACGATGGATTGCTCCGAGGCGCAGATTGTGCCGTTATCAAAGGTTTTGCTGCTCATGATCTTGGTCACGGCATCTTCAATATTGGCACTGCGCTCAATGTAGGCAGGCACGTTGCCCGCGCCGACGCCCAGAGCAGGGGTGCCGGAGCTGTAGGCTGCCTTGACCATGCCCGGGCCGCCTGTCGCCAGGATAAGGTCAGCCATCTTCATCAACTCGTTGGTGCCTTCAATGGAGGGCAGACTGATGCTGCTCACCAGATCGGGCGACACGTGGCAGGCGCGCAGGGCACCCTGAATGACTTCCACGGTTTTGGCGATGCAACTGCGGGCACTGGGATGCGGGGTGAACACAATGGCGTTACCCGCCTTGAGCGAGATAAGCGCCTTGTAAATAACAGTGGACGTGGGGTTGGTGGACGGCACGATACCGGCAATCACGCCAACGGGCACGGCAATTTCAACGATCTTGGTCACCGGATCAGAACACAGCACGCCAATGGTTTTCATGTCCTTGATGCAGGCATGAACTTTTTCACTGGCCAGCAGGTTCTTGATTTTTTTGTCCTGCGGTCTGCCGAAGCCGGTTTCTTCAACGGCCATGTTTGCCAGAACTTCAGCCTGGGCTGCCGTGGCTTCGGCCACGGCCCTGACCACGTCATTCACGCGTTCCTCGCTCAACTGCGCGAATTCGGGCTGGGCCTTGCGCGCTGCGCGAACCAGGGCGCGGGCCTCTTGAATGGAAAGCAAATCCTTATCAACCATGTCCTACTCCTTTTCCTTCCGTGCCGCCCGGTCGATGGCGTTCATCAGGGTTTGCCTGTTGGACGAGGCGATCTGCTCACGGGAGAGGTCTACCTTCATGTCTTTGGCAAGCTGACGAAGTTTGTTCATGCTCATGGTTTTGCATTTTTCGGGATCATAGGCTTCCTGCGCCTCAGGGGCCGGGGCCTTCCCGCTGGTCTCGGCCTTCGCGCCGCCTTTCGGGGCTGCGGGGGCCGAGATTTCTTCCACAATCTCGACAAGTTCCACTATTTCAACTTCCGCTGTTTCTGCTTTCGGCGCGGCGGCTGCAGGGTCCGGGTCTATAGTGTATTGCCCGGGCTGCAGAAGCAGTATGCGGTCAAGTTCGCCGTCAGGGCGGGGGATTACGTGGCAGGAAACACAGACCGCGCCTTCCAGCCTGGACAGCGAGGCCTGGGCCGCGTCTACAGCCGACTGCACGGCCGAAACTTCGCCTGCCACGGTGATGGTCACAAGGCCGCCGGTCGCCAGCGTTTTTTCAAGCAGGCGCACATTGGCCGCCTTGAGCATGGCGTCCGCCGCTTCAATGGCTCCTACAAGCCCTTTTGTTTCTATAAGTCCCAGTGCCAGCATGGCGTATTCTCCTGTTTTTGGCAGATGCCCTAGTGCCTGATGACCTTCACGTCCAGCCCGTAGGTTCTGAGGATGGACTCAATGTGCTGCAAGTCGGCATCGTCGAGCACGGGGTTGTCCTTGATGGGATACTCCATGTCGAGCTGGGCGTACTTGCTTACCCCCATTTTGTGGTAGGGCAGCAAATCCACGCCCTTGAAATTTTTTCTTTTGCCATGCCCTGTCAAAAAGCGGCCCACGGCATGTATTTCGGCATCGTCATCGTTGTAGCCCTTGAGCAGGGGCATACGGATATTTACATTACAGCCGTTTTCAAGCAGCCATTGCAGGTTGGACAGGATCAGTTCGTTGCGCACGCCTGTAAGCGCATAGTGCTTGTCGGCATCCATGTGCTTGATGTCAAAGAGAAACAGGTCGCAAACTTCAGCCAGCGCGCGTACTACTTCAGGTTTTGCGTACCCCGAGGTTTCCATGGCGGTGTGGATGCCCTTGTGCCTGCTGGCCAGCAGCAGGTTGGCTACAGCCTCATGCTGCGCCATGGGTTCACCTCCGCCAACGGTCAGCCCCCCGCCGGAGTTTTCGTAAAAAAGCCAGTCCTGCTCGATAACTTCAAGCAGTTCTGAAATGCCTTTCTGCTCTCCGGCAATAGCCAGGGCTGCTTCGGGACAGGCGTGCACACACTTGCCGCAGTTTATGCAGTCTTTGCTCCTGTCCACCACGTGGCAGCTGCCCGCGTTGGTCATACTGTGGATGCCCACGGGACAGACCGGTACGCACGCGCCGCAGTGAACGCATATGTCCTTTTTAAACAGGACCTCAAAGCGGCGGGTCTGGCTTTCAGGGTTGGAACACCATTGGCAGCGCAGGGGGCAGCCTTTGAAAAACACCAGGGTACGTATGCCCGGTCCGTCATACATATTGTATTTTTGTATGTTGAAAACTCTGGCTTTTCTTTCAATCACGATAAAACCCTGCTGTAGGCGCAGCACTGCGCTGTCTGTCGTTATCTTTCATTTTGCCGCGCCCCCTCCACGAGAAAAAAGGGGGCGCGGCACGTGCCGCATCCGGTCTAGAAGTGGCGCAGCACAGTTCTGCTGATGATTTCGTCCTGCACGTCCTTGCAAAGTTCCACAAAGAAGGCGCTATAGCCTGCCACACGGACCACAAGGTCGCGATAGTCTTTGGGGTTCTGCTGGGCTTCAAGCATGGTCTTGTTGTCCAGATAGTTGAACTGCATTTCACCGTTGCCAAGTATGCTGGCAGAGCGAATGAGGGTGATAATGCCCTGTTCGCCTTCGGGGGTATCCAGCAGGCCGGGCATGAGCTTGAAGTTATGCACCATGCCGATGTTCATGTTGTCGTTGGACATCTTGGACACGCTCTTGATGATGGCCGTGGGACCCTTGTAGTCCGCGCCCTGCGTGGGGCTGATACCGTCGGAAAGCGGCTGCCATGCCTTGCGGCCGCCGGCCGAAGCGCCCAGGAGCTGACCAAAGGGCGTGTTGTTGGAAATGGACAGTGTACCGTGGCTCAGGATGGAGTAGAGCGTCCGGTACTTGCGGTGCTCACGCTCGGTAAAGGCGATGAGGTCGGCGGCGATATCGTCGGCATAGTCATCATCGTTGCCGTATTTGGGCGCGGCCAGGCAGTCGGCCAGAATGGCGTCATAGCCTTCAAAGTTGGCTTTGAGCGCCTCGTTAAGTTGCTGCAGGGTGTACTTCCTGTCGTCATACACGAGCTTCTTGATAGCGGCCATCGAGTCGGCGTAGGTTGCAAGGCCGCTCCAGATCACGCCGGGACCGAAGTTGTACATGGCACCGCCGGCGGCTACATCGCGGCCTTTTTCCATGCAGCCTTCGTACATGATGGACATCAGCGGCTTGGGCGCCAGGTCGCGGTGGACACGCTGGGAGATAACCGTAGCCACGCTTGACCATTTGGTGATGTACCTGATCTGTTCCTTGACGGCGGCATCAAACTTTTCAAAAGTGTCGAACTGGCTCAGATCGCCGAGGTCAGGGCAGACCTGCTTGCCGTACCAGAGGGGCACGCCGCGGTTGAGTACAAGCTCGATGCAGATGGGCCACTGGGTGTATGCCGTGGACGTCCACTGATACAGGCGGCCGGATTTTTGCGGTTCCACGCAACCCATGAGGCAGTAGTCGCGGGCGTCTTCAATGTCGACGCCCTTGGCCAGCATCATCTTGATGTGGGTGTCGTCAAAGTGCACAGCCGGAAAACCCATGCCCGAACGGATGACGGACACGATTTTTTTCAGGTATTCCTGGGGCGAGGTGTTGTGCACGCGGGTAGCCAGCGAGGGCTGGTAGATGCGCACATGACGCACCGCATCCATGAGCAGATAGGTCAGGTCGTTGGTGGCGTCGCGCCCTTCACGGCTGACGCCGCCAACGCACATGTTAACGAAGGGCTGGTAGCCGGCAAAGAATTTGGAGCTGCCTTCGCTGGTGAGCCACATCATTTCAGACATCTTGATGAGCATGCAGCCTGCGAGGTCAAAGGCTTCATAAGGCGTCATGCGGCCCGCTTCGATATCGGCCTTGTAGAAGGGGTACATGTACTGGTCGACACGGCCGATGGACATGCCTGTCTGGTTTTCTTCCACAACCAGCAGTGATTCCACGGTCCACACGGCCTGAATGGCTTCCCAGAAGGTGGTGGGGGCATGGGCGGGAACGCGGGCGTTGACCTCGGCGATCTTGAGCAGCTCGGCCTTGCGCCTGGGGTCGTTTTCGCGAGCGGCCAGCTGTGCTGCGTATTCGGACATGCGCCGGGCGTAGATCATGACGCCTTCGGTGGTTTCGATAACCGACTTGTAGAAGTAGATCTTGTCGATATCCTCGGGCCGGTCATAGCTCAGCTGTTCCAGGTGTTCACGTGCTTCGCGCTGAATGTCCAGCATGCCCTTCTTCATGAGAATGACGTCGTAGCCGGGGTTGGAGTCGCCGCCGCCGTTGAGGGCGTGGTAGGAGCAGTCGGATACATAGGATTCACCCGAAAGTTCCCACAGACCGGCTTCGCGGTACTGTGCTTCACAGTATTCATCTACAGACTTGCCCGCCCAGTAGGGGAAGATTTCCTCACACAGGATCTTTTTGTCTTCTTCGGCAAGGTGGAAAGGGTCCTGGGCGCGACTGTCAATGGTATCCAGCTCATCCCTGAGCCAGCGCCAGGAAATTTCGGGAGAAAAAGCACCGGCGCGGGGCGCGCCGTTGGGGGCGCCGACAATGAGTTCATGGTCCTGGATAATCAGCGGAGCGCTTTCGCAGCAATGGCGAAAAGCAGTGGCGCGCAGCAGAATACGCGGCATACCGGGGTTTTCTTTGTCAATCTTGGTGATTGTGCGGGCGCGGTGAATGGTGATGCGCGGAACCTGCTTGAGGTAGTTTTCTTTCAGCAGCACATGGCGCTGTGTAGGCCCTTCAGGTACGCCGGGACCAGAGTGGGCAGCGGGAGACGGCTGTGCCGCTGCGGAAGGGGCCGACTGGGCGGGCAGGGTGACAGTGGCAAAAATCTTGCGCAACTGCTCGCGCTCTTCAGGCGAAAGATTCTTGGTAACTTCCGCTATTTTGCTCGAAAAATCATGAAGATCCACGTTCTATCCTCCGTATTCTGCGGTCAGAAGGGCCTGCGGGCTTGGTGTGTGCCCCGGGGTCAGCGAGCCTGGGGCAGAGCGCCCAGAGCCTCGCGCAGTACGCGTCTGAGCAGGTCAAAGTTCTGCTCGTTGCCGGTCGCGCCCCCGCCGGGGGCGGACGGTGCGGTGAAATCCGCCAGCTGGGCGAGATCACGCACGCCATAGCCTATCTTTCTGCGATAAATGAGATTCATGGGTGAAATATTGTCTGATGTGATGCCGTAGCCCGCAATGCCACTGCCCTGCGTCATGGCGGGGGTAAGGTTGGTTGTCAGCCCCATGCCGCCAAAAGCAGCGCCGGTGTTGACCAGCAGGCGCGCCACGGGTTTTTTGAGGGCAAACTGGCGGATGACTTCTTCATCCCGGCTATGGATAGCCAGAGTTTGCGCATGCCGCTCCTGAAGCAGCAGTTCCACGCACTTTTCGCAGGCGTGCATCCAGTCAGGTTCCACGTAATAACCGAGGACGGGCGAGAGCAGTTCCCTGACATAGGGATCCTCGCCTGTAACGTACTTGCGTTCAGCCATGAGCACTTTTGTATCGGCAGGAATGGAAAAGCCGGCCTTGGTTGCAAGGGCCTCGGCAGACTGGCCCACCATGTGGCGGTGACGGCGTCCGTCTTCATGAAAGAGCACCCGTGACAGGGCCTGCGCCTCGGCCTCGCTCATGAAATATGCGCCTTTGTCCTGAAAGGCCCGGCGGGTCTGCCGCTCAACACAGCCATCCACGATGACGCACTGCTCGGCTGAAGGCGCCAGCCCGTTATCAAAGGTTTTGCTGGCGATAATATGCTCCACGGCGGCTGGAATGTCGGCGCTGCGCTCGATGAAAACCGGGCCGTTACCTGTGCCGCCATAGATGAGGGGCTTGCCGCTGGCGCGGGCAGCCTCGAACATGCCGAGCACGCCCGTAACCATGACCAGGGCCACGCCGGGGTGGCGCATGAGTTCTTCCGTGCCGCTTTTTGCCACAATGTCCAGATAGGATATGGCCCCTTCGGGCAGGCCGTGGGCCTGACCGGCGGCAATCATGATATCCAGGGCGTGGCGCATGCTGTCCACAGCACGGGGGTGGAGGGAAAAAATTATGGCATTGCCGGACTTGATGGCCAGCAGAACGTTATAGATGGCGGTAGATACAGGACTGGTCACCGGGCAGAGGGCTACAATGACGCCCAGGGGCACACCAACGTCATAAACGCCTTCCTGCTCCTGCCCGCCAAGATAGCCGACGCAGCGCATGCCGCGCAGGCTCTGCCGGACCCGGCGACAGACAAAAAGGTTTTTGGCCATTTTGTCCTGCCAGCGGCCACAGTCGCTTTCTTCATGACACATGACGGCAAGGGACTGCGCATGCGTTTCCACAGCGTCTGCCATGGCTTCAACAATGCTATCCAGATTCTCTTGTGGCAGGGCGGCCAGTTTTTTGCCGGCTTCAATGGCATTTTCGGCCAGAATGCGCGCCTGCTGTATAGAAATGAGGTCCTTGTCGCCGATCATGATGCTGCTCCGTGGTCTGTGCCCGGCTAGGCCAGAGTGTACCGCCGTACAAGTTTTACAAGATGCCGGTGAGGGGTGGGGATGACGCAAGAACTGTAGACGTCTGTACCCATATTTTTTACGGCCTTGACGCCCGCCTCCACTGCGGATTTGCAGGCCGCCACGTCGCCCTGAACAAGGGCGGAACAGTAGCCAGAAGCCACGTTTTCATAGCCGATAAGCTCCACATCGGCCGTCTTTATCATGGCGTCAGCCGCTTCCATAAGATAGACGATCCCGAAGGTTTCAATCATGCCCAGCGAACGTAGGCCGGGGTCACCCTCGGGTATGGAGTCCACAACGTGGGCCATGGCGATGCCGCCAACCCCGCGAACCGGGCGCGGCATGACATTTTGCGCCGTGATCTTGCCTATGGTGGCTGCAGCTGCGGCCCCGGCGGCCACAGAGGCCTGCACGGCTGCCACATCGCCCTTTACCATAATGGTTACAAGAGTAGAACCTACGTTTTCGTAAGCGATCAGTTCTACATCTGCGGCTTTGAGCATGTTGTCCGCCCCATAAATGGCAGGCACCATCCCCAGCGTTTCAATGAGGCCGAGGGCCTCCTCACCTGCATACAGCATACACGCTCCATGAGCTTCGTATTTGTGCCGCAAGCCACCTTGGCGGCGGTGAAAATGATTCTTATCTTCTTTGTAACCTTTCCCCTATGGGGCAAGGTCAAGGCCTTTTCGAATTTTTTGGTATAAAAAATTCAGTTTCATAGGCTCTTTGGGGATTGTTTTTATATTTAGTAAATAAACCATATAGTTATAGGAAGATAGCATTATTGGGAATTTTTTTTGGCAAAGGCGCCTTGCTACAGGCGAAGAAAACCTGTGTGGAACCTGTCATGTGGCTGCGGGGATTAATTGCGCGGTGTTTTTCAGGTTGTTTCTGTGGAAGCGTGATTGTTTTTGCAAGGATACGGAACGCATTTATGGTCTGGCTGTACGTGTATTTTTATGTGGTACTGATTAACATTTTTACATGTAAACAATGTCTTATCAGTGTGTTACGAAAAATATTTCCATTGGGGAACCTTGGGGCAGGCACATAAACAAAATGTTTGCTCAGTTCCCGCGCAGGGGATGGATAAGAGGAAAAAAGAAGGGTTAGCGCTATTTTTGAACAGCGTGGTCCAAGTTGTCTCTTTTTGATGTCGTCTTTGCCCGTGTGGGGGGAAATCGGATTGTGTTTGGGATAATATTCAATAAATATCTTGTGTTATGCATTTACTCCGAGGTGGTTCGCAACCGTTGCACGGCATGGTTTTTGAGATTTTTTCTCAATCAATGAAAAAGTGGAATTTTATGCGTCATATTTTATGAACTCTATTGACCTTCCTGCTTGGGGTAAGCTTATGGTGGAAGTAATTGGGCGTAGCGGCTTTGCCGGGGCAAGGACGTTTTCCGCCATATCACACCATTCAGTGAGAGAAGGAGTAGGTCATGGAGCACACGGTACAACCCTCTGGGGTTTCCGGCCTGGGCGGATCCGAGGCGGCCCTTGAGGCCAAAACAAAACTGACGAGCAGCTTCAGGCGGCGAGGCGTATTCACCGCAACCATGTCGGGGGTTTCTTACGGCACCTATACTGCCTTTATGACCCTGGCCATGACCATGGGCGTGTGGGGCGTGTGGTATGGGGGGGGATCGGGGCTTTCGGATTTTTCCGTCATGTTTCTTCTGGGGGCGCTGGGCGCGGCCGTTACTGACGCCTGCAGCGCTTTTTGGGCTGTGCTTATTGCCATAGGCAAGGGCAAACTGGGTGACTTTTTCCGCTGCCTGCGCACCAAACCCGGTGCCATCCTTATCGGCGTGGCTGTTATTGGCGGGCCTCTGGCAAGCACCTGCTATGTGCTTGGCCTGCAGAGCGCCGGGTCTATTATTGTGCCTATCAGCGCCCTTTGCCCGGCCATCGGTACCATTCTGAGCCGCATCCTTTTCAAGCAGGCGATTTCTGCCCGCATGGCTCTGGGTATTTTTATCTGCTTCTCTGCCAGCGCCATGATCGGCAGCACCGGCCTTGCCGAGAACGCGCCGCCGAACCTTTTTCTTGGCCTGACCTTTGGCTTTCTGGCCGCTTTCGGCTGGGGGCTTGAAGGCTGCGTGGGCGGTTACGCCACTTCCATGATTGATCCTGAAATCGGCATCACCATCCGCCAGGTCACTTCCGCTGTGACCAACCTTTGCATTCTGGTGCCCCTTTTCGCCCTCATCGGTGGCGACAGTGCCTTTTTTATGATCAAGACCGCCTTTACCGACACCGCCGCCATGCCCTGGTTCCTTGTGGCCGGCTTTGGCGCGTATTTTGCCTTCATGCTCTGGTACAAGGGCAACGCCATGTGCGGCACCGGACTTGGCATGTCGTGCAACGGCGCCTTCTCGTTCTGGGGTCCCTTCTTCTGCTGGCTTGTGCTCGGCCTGTGGTTTGGCATTGACGGCTACGCGCTGGCACCCCTGGTGTGGATCGCCGCTGTCATCATGGTGGCCGGTATCTTTATTATCGCTGTCAATCCGTTGGATTTCTTCAGGAAGAAGGGGTAGTCCGTCATGAAACCTTTGAACTATGCCATCCTTAAATATATGACGACCGTGACTGAGGCCTGCACCGAAGATGTTATGGGTGCCCTGAAGGGAACCTATGCTTCATTTCGTGCTTTTAACAAAAAAGACGTGCTGACTGCGCTCATGACCGCGGTCGCCAACGGTCTGCTGGTGGAATCGCGTTTTGAGCTTAATGATCAGGGCGAAGTGCGCATGTACTTCAGCGCTGATGCGGACGGCGCAGCTACCATTAACCGCTATATTCCGGACTAACGCCTGGCGTTGGTGCCGGATGTCCGGCCCTTATGCCTCACGGGCGGTTCTGCCGGCATTACAGATATTGACGGCGGAACCGCTTGTGGATAGCGAGAAGGCTTGGATTCATAAAACCCGTTAAAAAGTCCGTGTTGATCTCTGGGCAAAGAGACGGCGGTTTGACGGGTTTACAAAAGATGATGAGTATTCATCGGTTATTGACGTAAGCTGTTTGCCTGACGGTTCTTTGAAAAATGCAAGCGTTGATTGAAGAGTCGGGTAAACCGCACTGGCGCTTGCGCGGGGAAGAGGTTAGAGGCTTCCCCACGCAAGGCGGCCGCCGCACAGTGGGCCTGTGTTGCAGCTTTTAGGGCGATACGTCTGCGACCCATTACGGTCACGGGCTGTCATCCTGCCGGGCATCGCCCCTATTGCCCCTCTGTACAGGATTTCGGGTACTGTCATGACAAAACGAAGATATTCCATCAGCCAGATGAGCGAGATTTCCAATATCTCGAAGAAAGCCCTGCGCTTTTACGATGATCTTGGCCTGATCGAATCCAAGCGGCACGGAGCCAACAATTACCGCTATTATACACAGGAAGACCTGTTGGCAGTGCCGCCGCTGAAATATTACAAGCAGATGGGATTTCACCTTGGTGAAATCCGCGAAGCCTTCGAATTGGGCAGCAATACCTCGCTTACGGCCTTGCGCAAAATTTTTATGAAAAAGATCGAAGGACTTCAGGAAGAAGAAAGAACCCTGCACCTTCGCCTCACCTCGGTGCGCGACTGGCTTGAGTTGCTGCACGAGGCTGAGATGGTGCTTGAGAATGGTTTGCACAGTGTATCGGTAAAGTACGTGCAGCCGGACGACCTGCTCTTTCATGACCAGACTTTTTCATCCGATATCAAATCTGCCATCATAAATCTTGAATTTACCAACTATGTGGAGTCGGTGAGCAACAGCATCACCGGACCGGTCATGATCCGTTTTTCTTCCATTGAAGACCGCATCAAGGATGAGCCTCAGAACGTACAGATCCTGCAGAAGACCATCCTCCCCTGTCAGCCGGAAGAAACGCAGCCGTACGGGGGCTTTCTCGCGGCATGCTGCTACCATATCGGGGAGCACGGGGCTATCCGCGATACCTACAGGAAAATCCAGCGCTGGTGCGCATCGAACAACTATATTTGCGATCAGGGTTCGTATGAGCGCTACGTGACCGACTTCTGGACCACCAATCACGAAGAGCTTTTTGTTACCGAGGTGCTTGTGAAAGTCAGCCGCCCCGGAAATGTACGCAGCCTTATGGCAAAGGCAGACTGAACGCCTGGCGCAGCAGTGCCAACAGTTCCATAACGGCCTGAATTATGACGCGCCCGTCGCAGAGCCGGAGGTTCTCATGCAGGGATTGACCCTGGCCCGTGAATTTTACCACGCTTGTCGTCCTGTTTTGTGGGAAGAAATTCCTGATATCATGGCTCGTGCCGCAATTGGGCTGGTAGGCGAAGGTTCTGAGTGTTTTGGCTGCGATGACACGGCCTCTCGTGATCATGATTTCGGTCCTGCCTTTTGCCTGTGGCTGCCGCATGCCGAGCTACAGCGCCATGCGCCACGTATTGAGGCGGCTCTGAGGCGCCTTCCCGCCCACTTTGGCGGCTTTGACAGCAGACTTGCGCCTGCGAAACGCCTTGGCCGGGTGGGACCGTTGGCTGTTGAGGATTTTTACACTTTTTTCACCGGCTTGTCGGAACTTCCGGCTACCTGGCAGGAATGGCTGGCTATTCCGGAATATCAGTTGGCTGCCTGCACCAACGGCGAGGTTTTTGAAGACGGGGCAGGGGAATTCACACGGCGGCGCAGGGCATTGCTCGCTGGCTATCCGGATGATGTGCGGCTGAAAAAGATGGCGGCGCGATGCATGATCATGGCGCAGGCGGGCCAGTACAATCTGCCCAGATGCCTGCAGCGGGGCGATGGTCCTGCGGCCATGTTCTGCGTGACTCGCTTTGCCGAGGCCGCACTGTCGCTGGTATATCTGTGCAATGCCCGCTACATGCCTTTCTACAAGTGGGCCGCGCGCCTTGCGTCCTCGCTGCCCATACTGGGGGCCGAGGTTACGCAGACCGTGAACAGGCTTGCGGCCATGCCCTTGCGTGGGGCGGAAGATATGGAGGCTACGCGCGTGGCCGAAGATTTTTGTGCAGCCGTTGCACGGCATTTGCGTCATATGGGCCTGAGCCAAGATACGGGTAACTGGCTTTGGGCGCATGGCCCGCAGATCATGCGCCATGTGCGGGAACCTCAGTTGCGTCATATGGACATGCTGCAAGGCTGAAGGAGAGAGTATGGTGAGTCAGGAACAGTGGAGCAGGGATTTGCAGGCTGCCCTGGAGCCTCTGGCTCAGGGGTGCCCTGAAGACAGCCTTGCGCGGCTGCGTACGCTGTTACGCACATGTGACAATACCCCGTTGTGCCGCGCCACGACCCTTGAGGCCACGGCCCGTGTGCTGCTGGCTATGAGCCGGGGGGCCGAGGCTGTGTCTGTTATGGAAGAAGGTCTCGCTCTCTTGCGCAATGCCTATGGTTCATCTTCTCCCTTAACTTTGAACCTGATGCAGAATCTGGCCCATCTCTGGCTGGAAACGGGAAGCTACAGCAAGAGCGAAGAGCTGGGACTGGAAGCAGCTGCCGCTTGTGAGTCGGCCTTTGGCGCGCATTCTCCCCGTTTGGCCAGCGCGTTGCTTCACCTTTCTGCAGTGTATTACCGCCGAAAAGAGTGGGACCGGGCGGAACAGTGCCTGCAACGTGCCAGAGGCATATGGGAAGGGCATGCCCGCACGTCCGGGACGCTGCCGGACCAGCAACTGGGAACCTGCCTGAACAATCTGGGGCGCCTGTATGAAGAGCGCGGCCTGCTCGCTGCGGGCATAGACTGGCATCGCCAGGCCGTTGCCCTGCGTCGGAAGGTCTGCGGTGAGCACGAGGACACTGCCTTTTCACTGGGTAATCTGGGCGTGGCGCTGGCTTCTGATGGGCAGTGGATCGAGGCCGCCCGTACCCTTGAAGAGGCGGTAGCCTGTTATGAAAAACTGGGTAAAGGCCGCAGCGCTGAAGCGGAAAGCTATAAAAAAAATCTTGAGCTGTGCCGCAAGGCCTCGGCAGAGCAGGGGACGCAGCCGGTTTCGGGGTCGCAATCTCTTGGGCAGGATGCGCGCGAAGCGCTGTTGGCGGAAATTATCGAGCGGGAGCTTGTCATGTTTCTGGCAACACCTAATGAAGGCGGAACAGCCATCTGCCAGCAGCGGCCAGACAGTTTCAGGGGCATGAGGCGTATGGCCCATGAACCACTGAACACCGACACGCTTGCCTCGTATCTTGATGATCTGCGCAATGCCGAACTGGCGGGGCGCAACTTCATGATTGAAAAATACGCCCGCATGGATGACCGGCTGCCTCCTTTAAGTGTAAGCCCCTTGCTGGATGAAATTGCGGATGCGGAAGAAATTTTTATGCGCGACGCTTCTGCAAAATATCCCAATGTGATCGTGCCTGACAACCGGGGGGCTTTTAAAAAATACCTCCGCTGCGAACTTGAAACCCTTTCGCCAGGCACACTTGCCCTGTATGCCCGGGATCTGCGGCATGCCCGGCAGACAGGACGCAATACGGCCCTGGAGCGTTACGCCTGCCTGGCCCGCCTCATGGGCAAGTCCAGCCTTGAAGAACTTGAGGCTTCGGTTCGGGTTGCCGCTGTTTAGAATTCTTCAACACTTGGTTCTGTTTTTTCAGGATGGGCAAGGCGACTCCCTTGGGTGCAACCCGGCTGGCAAAAAGCCGTGCCGCACCGCAATGGGCTTGCCAAGGCCCTGACGGCCACAGATTCCGAGCAGATGCGGCAGTCCTGTGACCGGGCAAGGCGCATTTCTGCTGCGTTGTCACTAGGTGTAGAGTGTCAACACGTTGTTCACCCTTTCCCTCACTCGGTTTGCTGTTGTCTGGTAACTCCAGCTTTACCGACTTGGGGGAGGGTGAACAACCTATTGGAACACTACACCTAGAGCAATGAGCGTTTCAAATGATTGCTTAACGGTCGGCAAAGCCGCCCTACAATCATTTGGCTACAAGGATTTGGAGACAAATCCTTGTAGAGCATTTCAAGTGTGAAATGCTCTACAATACCCCCCAAGTAGTTCACAGGTATTGCTCAAGCGGCACACCGGCCGCCGGACGTATTGACCTTGCCGCTGTTCGCCGTCATTATCAGGCGCTGCTGGAATGTCTTTTTTAGACAGAAATTCCGGATAGCGTCTTTTTTATCTCTGAACGGGGTTCATCTCGCCGCCTCACAAGATGAAGATGGTTGTCTGTCAGCATTTTCATGCAATTTGATTTTATGTGCAATTTGATCCGGTGTTAATCACCGGACGTACTATTTTTCTGTGGAGACGTTTTTTATGCTCACTTATGATATGACTGTCACCCTTGCAGTGCTTGGTGTGGCTGTTATTTTTCTTGTAACTAACGCGCTGCGCAATGATGTGGTTGCCGTTCTTATTATACTGGCTCTGACGCTCAGCGGCGTATTGCCCGTGCAGGAGGCCATATCCGGATTTGCCAGCACCACGGTGCTTATTATCAGCTGTATGTTTATAGTGGGTAAGGCCATTATTCATACGGGCATTGCCCAGCGGGTGGGCGAGATGATCATTCGCCGCGGGGGCAGAAGTGAGCGCAGGCTGCTGCTCATGATTATGGGGGCAGCCGCCTCTGTAGGAGCGTTCATGAGTTCCACTGCTACGGCTGCCATATTTATTCCCATTACTCTTTCTGTGGCGGAAAAAACCCGTATCAACCCCAGGCGGCTGCTCATGCCGCTGGCTCTCGCCGCGCTTATCAGCGGCATGATGACTCTGGTGGCGACTACGCCCAACATTATTGTCAATGGCATCTTGCGCGAACGGGGCCTTGAAACTTTGGGTTTTTTCAGTTTTACGCCCTTTGGCATACTCATATTGCTGCTGGCGATGGCTTTTATGCTGCTTTGCGGGCAAGACATGCTGGCCCCCAAAGATTCGCGGATAGAACGCAAAAAAAGCCTTTCCATCGATGATCTGCTGCGCCATCACAAGATCGACAAACAGCAGTTTTTGTTGCGTATTCCTGAAGGTTCAGATCTTGTGGACCGCACTGTGGCGCGCATGCAGCTCAGCGCCCGGTATGGAATCACCCTGCTGGCAGTGGAAGGTGACGGCAATGGCAGAAGGCGAACCATTACACCGGCAAAACCCGAAAAAGTGCTCCAGGCCGGGGACCTTCTCATGGTTATAGGTTCGTCCAATCAGCTGCATACCTTTATAGAAACGTTTTCGCTGGAGCAGGTTTCTGCTACTGCCTCCAAGCGGAGAAATTTTTTTCAGGTGGTAGGCCTTGCAGAAGTGATGCTCAATCCGGAGTCAACGCTTATCGGAAAGTCGCTGAAAGAAACTCTTTTTCAAAGCACTTTTCAGAGCATGGTGCTCGGTATACGCCGCAAGGGAGAAACGCTGACGGAAGATGTGGCCGATATTCCTCTCAAGTTCGGCGATGTTCTGCTGGTCTGCGGCGCGTGGGAAGATATCCTGCGGCTTGAGCGCAATAAAAGCCAGTATCTTCTGCTTACATTGCCCCAGGACTATAAAGAAGTGATTCCCGCGAGGCAGAAGGGAAAAATTACACTGATCATTATGGCTGCTATGGTGGTCCTCATGGCTTTCAGCCTGCTGCCGCCGGTAACGGCCATTCTCGCCGCCACTGCCGCCCTGGTGCTCATGCGTTGTGTGCCGCTGAACTCTATTTATGAGGTGATAGACTGGCAGACCGTTGTCATGATCGCCGGAATTTTGCCGCTGGTGCTTGCGCTCCAGAAGTCGGGGATTATTTCTCTGGTTTCCGACGGTTTCATTCAGCTTTTATCCGGGGCGGGCCCCTTTGCTGTGCTGGCCGGGTTGTTTATGATTACGGCCCTGCTGGGGTTTTGCCTTTCCAGCACGGCGGTAGCCATGCTGATCGCCCCTATGGCGGTAGATGTGGGCCTGAAAATGGGCATCAGTCCCCAGGCCTGTGCCATGTCTGTAGCCATTGCCTGTTCTGCGGTATTTATTTCTCCGCTTGGTTCGGCAGTACATATGCTTGTTCGTGAGCCGGGCGGGTACAGCCTGAAGGACTACGCCAAGGTCGGTGCGCCCTTGCTGCTGTTGGCGCTGCTGGCGACAATGTTTTTTTGCTGGGTGCTTTATTTGCGTTAACTTTCTGGATTTTCTCTGATGATCTGATACAGGCCGGGCTTGCCGCCGTTTGCACAGCCATTTATGATACGGATAACGACGACGTGCCGGCGGCCACGAACGTCTTTTCCGGCGGTGGCCGGCGAGCAGGCAAATTCAGCCCGGCACTGTTCCGCCCTGTTTGCACTTTGCGGGAATAGAATCTATTCCTGTACGAAGCCGTATCAAGATTGATTTTATACAAGGATCTAGAGATGAAACTGCCGACACTTCCTCCCATTCTGAAGCTGCAAGTTGTGCTGAAAACCCTGGCCGTGCAAGTATGTCTTTTTCTGGGCATTCTGGTCGCCGTGTGGGGGTTGCAGCGTGCTTATTCGTTTATTGACGCCACGACCTTTCCAGAGCCGATGGCTCTGCCTGCCGCTGCAGACTCGTTGCCGGAAAACGAGAAAGGTAAAATTCTGCTTGATGCCATCACCCATCAGATGCGGCGCGAGCTTAATTCCACCTTTGGCTGGAGCATCAATGATATTGTCTTCAACCGCTTTATCCTGGATAACCGTGCGTATCGCCAGTATGGGGTGTACCACGCCACCAGATTCCTGCTGGATCTTTACTCCAGTCAGATAGCCAAGCTGGGAACCAGCGACAGGGAAAGCGAGTTTTTGTATAAGGCCCGTATTAACAGCTTTGCCATTGATCCGCGCAGCTTCATGTTTCCTTCTGCTGAAGGATCATACAAAAAGGGCCTCAAGCTTCTTGAAGACTATAAAAAATCATTAGACAACGGCACTGGTGTGTATAATTGCCGTTCTGATGATCTGTATGCTTCTTTTGTGACGGTGACAGGAGAAAATCTGCTCGGATATGCTCTTGGCCTTTTGCAAAACGCGCAAAACATGTCTTTCTATACTCTTGATAACCGTATTTATGAAGTTCAGGGAATCGTTTTGGTTCTGCGTGACTTTATTAATACTCTTTATGTCCTGTACCCTGAGATCAAAGCCAAGAATAATGAAGGAAACATGGCATCAGCCATGTCTTATCTGAACCGTATTTGTGAGTATGACCCGCTGTATATCACGTCGTCTTTCAATTCCGGAGAACTTGTCCTGTCCTACTTGCTGTTTGCCAAGGCTCGTCTGGAAGATATACGTAACAGCATTCGCATGTAAGGCAGAAGGGCGCTATCGCGCCTGGTGAAATACAATGGTTCGCGCTACCGCGAAAGAAAAACCGGTAGCACAGGCCGTCCGGTTCCGGTTGCTGTTGCAACGCTGACGAACCGGCGGCCTGTTTTTATGTTGTCCATGTGACCTGCTTCTGTTCAAACAGGACGGAGATGTGTACCATCGCTCAAGAGCGAAACGGCAGAGCCTCACGGCAAGAGCGGAGGAATACTATGGCCCCACGCTACATACTGGCCCTTGACCAGGGTACAACCAGTTCACGCGCGATCCTTTTTGATCGTGATGCCAACATAGTGCAGGTTGCGCAAAAAGAGTTTACCCAGATATATCCTGAGCCAGGGTGGGTCGAGCATTCGCCCAATGAAATTTTTGATTCGCAGGCGCAGGTTCTGCATGAATGCCTGCGGCTCGCACGAGTGAGCGGCAATGAAATTGCGGCCGTAGGTATAGCTAATCAACGGGAAACTACCATCGTGTGGGAGAAGTCTACCGGGGCGCCTGTTTATAACGCCATTGTCTGGCAGGACCGGCGTACAGCGGCCTTTTGTGATCAGTTGCGGGTTGACGGCAAAGCGCACATTATTCAGGAAAAGACAGGGCTTGTACTTGATGCATATTTTTCCGGCAGCAAGGTGCGCTGGATACTGGATAATGTACCGGGAGCCAGGGCAAAGGCCGATGCCGGAGAATTACTGTTCGGCACGGTGGATTCCTGGATTGTGTGGAACCTGAGCAAGCGGGGAACCCACGTCACGGACCCGTCCAATGCCAGCCGGACGATGATGTTCAATATCCACACGGGGCAGTGGGACAGCGAACTGCTTGAGATTGTGGGGGTGCCGCCCTCCATGCTGCCCGAGGTCGTCCCTTCATCCAGTCATCTGGCCGAGGTACATCCTGAATTTTTTGGCCGGGCGGTGCCTGTCGCTGGTATTGCCGGTGATCAGCAGGCCGCCACCTATGGCAACGCCTGCATGAGCCTGGGGATGGCAAAAAATACCTATGGCACGGGCTGTTTCCTGTTGCTTAACACCGGGCATAGTCCGCACGCCAGCTTGAACAATATGCTCACCACTGTGGCGTGGCAGACTGCGGGGGGATATTCCTACGCGCTCGAAGGCAGTGTTTTTGTGGACGGTGCGGTGGTGCAGTGGTTGCGTGACGGGTTGGGCATCATCAAAGATTCTTCAGAAATGGAAAGGCTGGCCGGTACTGTGCCGGATAATGGCGGGGTTTATATGGTTCCTGCCTTTGTGGGCCTTGGCGCACCCTATTGGGATCAGTACGCCCGGGGGACCATCGTGGGCCTGACCAGGGGAACCGGCAGAGGACATATCGCCCGAGCTGCAACTGAAGCCATTGCGTTGCAGACACTGGATATTATTGATGCCATGCAAAAAGACACGGGTATTGCCCTTACGGCGCTTCGGGTGGACGGCGGCGCCAGCCGCAACAACATGCTCATGCAGTTTCAGGCGGACCTCACAGGGGTTCTGGTTGAGCGGCCCACAGTAACAGAAACGACTGCCCTCGGGGTTGCCTATCTTGCCGGACTTGCCACAGGTTTTTGGGAAAATGAAGAAGAGCTGGCAAGTTTGTGGAAACTTGATCGCTGTTTTTCTCCCTCAATGCCCGGAGACAGGAGAGACGAGCTGCTGTATCAGTGGCATCGCGCGGTGCAAAGAGCTGCGCACTGGCTTGAGGAGTAGGGCAGAACAGAAAATTTGCAGGACGGCTGCAAGCAGCATGATGAACCTGTGGCTTTTGTCTGTTTTTGTTCAGGGCAGCAGAGGTTCTTGACTTATCCCTGTTCATTGGGATAAAAAGCTTTTCGCACCACGGGTACAGGCGTATCGCCCTGGAACCCCAATGTGCCGGGATGGTGGAATTGGTAGACGCAGCGGACTCAAAATCCGCCGGGGGCAACCCCTTGCGAGTTCAAGTCTCGCTCTCGGTACCAGAAAAGTTAAAGGGTTTGCAGAAATGCAGGCCCTTTTTTCGTCTCCAATCTGTATACCGCTGTGTACCACCGTATACCGTGGGTCATAGATCCCGCCCCCCCCATCCATCCGGGCAACGCTTCCTTACGATACGTTACTCTGAACGTACTATCACCCCAAGGGCTTTGTGCGACATTCGCACTGCCTCGCCAAGGCACGGCCTTTTCACTAGGGCTGTGGCCTTGGCTTTGCCCACGAAGAGCACAGGTTGAGCATCACGAGGGCTTGCATCGCGTTGCGACTGATCCGCACGGTATTTGCGTGGCAGGCTGCTCCTCGGGGCGACATGCCGCTGAACCGGTCAGCAGCACAGGCATGGGCACAAGGCTTTCCTGTTGATGGCAATGCGTTCAGCAATTACGCGACTCCTTATCGTTGCTCATCTGACCAGAAGACAACAAAAGAAAAATGGTTTGCTTCCATTCTTGCAAATATTGTGAAATTAGTAGTTATTTCAAATTATTGAACGGTTTATATGACGGGAAAGAGTATCATTTTAAGCGGGCTTGCCGCTACGGAATGTGCTTTAAGATGGATTGCATCATTCATTAATAAATTTGCTATGTTACAGTATTCAACTTTTATTATCTATAAATCCTGTATTATTTGTTAATTTGTTGTTTTGTATAGCTTAAATGTTGAAACAGAGCTTCAGGGAGGAAAATTTTTCAATGCTATTGACATGAAACTGAGTGGCGTTTAGATCTTTTATGAATTTGAATTTCATTTTTATTTTCGATGACTCTTGTTTCTCGCATGCTGCAAAGCAATGCGGGTCGAACAGTAGCGCCTTAGGGGTGGACAGAATGCTCTCAGCAATGAACTCGGTGAGGGAACAGGGAGGGGTGAATTTCTAAAGAGCTTCAGGGCCAGGCAGAGGTCTTGTTGAGCAAAGCTCTCGCGCGACTATAAACGCACCTTTGACCGTCACGCTTGTTTAAAAGTTCTTTATGAGCCGGAATCAGATGGGAGTGCGCATGAAAATGCCTGATGAATGTTGTGGACTTAGTGATGTCCGTCGTGAAATCGACAGCCTTGATAAAGAAATAGTCAACCTTCTGGGGCGTCGCCTTGACTATGTTCTTGCGGCATCCCGTTTCAAAAAAAACGAGGAAGACATCCCGGCGCCTGACCGGGTGAAAAGCATGCTTGTGGAGAGGCGTGCTTGGGCAAGGGAATTGGGAATATCGGAAGATTTTATTGAAAATTTATTTAAGCAGATCACCGCCTGGTATATCGCAACCCAAGTTGCGCACTGGCGAAAAGTGCACGCTCTGGATGGGGAAAAGAGCGATGGTTGATGCATTACGCCAGCCTCTGCGCATCGCCATGCACAAAGCTTGTGAGTCTGCCGCAAGGCTGGAGCGAGCCATCCTTGCCGTAGCGAGCATAGTCGTCCCCCGCATAGATATGTTTTCAGTATTTGCACGTTATTCTTCACAGATGGATGCAAATATTTGGCTTGGTCTGGCAGGAAGTTCCATGCTCGGCCTTGGTGCTGCCCTTGAGTGCACAGGGGAGGGGAAGGACAGATTCGCAACTATTTCAGCTTGTTGGCACGATGCTGTCAGGCACGCCGTGATTGAAGGGGATGCGCCTCCTGTGGCTTTCGGGGGATTTCGGTTTGACGCCGCGCGGCCCGCGTCTTCAGTATGGCCAGGGTTTGGAGACGGAGCGCTGGTTGTTCCCCGTCTGACTGTCGTGCAATACGGGCGGGATTGTTGTCGCGTTATAGCTGCGGAGCAGATGTTCCCTGGCTCAGATGCTGTTGCTCGGGCAGAAGCTGCTCTTTCCCTTTGGGAAGGTCTGGCTGGCGGCAATGCCATACATCCCACGCATAGGAACGCACATGTCCAGGTACTCATTCCAAAAAATGCAAAAAAACAATGGTGCGCTCTGGTCCATGCAGCCTTGCATAGCATCTCACAGGGTGATGCAAGAAAGATTGTGGTAGCTCGCACACTCAAGGCCAAGGCCACAGATCCTTTCACACTGCCAGATATTCTCGACAGGTTGCGCTCTGCTAATCCCAAGGCAGCCATATTCGCATTTGGTCGCAAGGGAACCTACTTTGTCGGCGCAACGCCAGAAATACTCATCACTGCCCATAGTGGAACATTTCGGACCATGGCTCTTGCCGGAAGTGCTGCCCGCAGTGAGACCCCCCAACAAGACGCCAGGTTGGGGCAAGCGCTTCTGACTTCTCCCAAGGACCGCCTGGAGCACGATTTCGTGGTGCAGGCAGTGCTACAGGCGCTTCAATCCTGCTGCAGCAGGATTGAAGCGGACTCTTCGCCAAGCCTACACAAACTGCCCACGGTGCAACACCTCGTCACATTTTTTAGAGGGGATATTTTGCCCCACAAGAGTCTCCTGGATGTAATTGCACGCTTGCATCCCACACCAGCGGTGGGAGGAGTTCCAGCCGGTTCCGCGCTGGCATTTTTGCGCGACCATGAAGGTTTTGACAGGGGATGGTACGCCGGGCCTGTGGGCTGGCTTGATGCCGAGGGAAATGGTGAGTTTATGGTTGCCCTCCGCTCTGGGGTAATACAGGGGAATGAGGCTGTTCTTTTTGCCGGTTGTGGCCTTGTGGCAGGTTCCGATCCTGAAAAGGAATATCAGGAGACCTGGATCAAGTTTTCAACCATGCTCAATGGCCTGTGCCCGGCCCAAGGTGCTGAATTCGTCATTTGAAGGAATATTAGAGGAATTACCGCTTCAAATGATTGCTTAACGGTCGGCAAAGCCGCCCTGCAATCATTTGGCTACAAGGATTTGGAGGCAAATCCTTGTAGAGCGTTTCAAGTGTGAAATGCCCTAAAGAACGAAAATGCCGCCAGGGATGTGGCTGTGCGCAAAAGTTTTCCCCAAACTTTTGCGGGCGATGTCTGGCATATTGGCATGGTGCACAACCCTTTTCAGTTCAGCAGACGAAGGGAATGCTCATTTTCGTCAAAAATATATTTGCTTGCCCGCCGTTTGTTCTGCTGTGGCAGGTTTTGGTGCGTGTGCCGGATACTTGATCAAAGGCGTAATACGGACTGTCCTCACATGGAAGCAGCGGAAAATTTTCTGCCGGTATTGACTTTGAATTTCAAATTCAATAGTAGTATGTATCCATATCGTATTTTGACTGTGGACTGTTATTCAAGGTCTTAATAATTATTTTTTGATGGTGTTTTATAAAAAAATTAGATAAATGCAATTAATTTAATTTATTATATACTATTTTGAAGTATTATTTTTGTAATTTCTATGAAAAATAACTATATTTTACAGTAAAATTTAAAAAAAATATAGTTTATTAATTTAATTATGCAGAGCATGTTTAACAACAGAGTTATGTCTGCATTCATTATAGTTTTTGTGATCCATGCATTTGTTCTTGTGGCAGCATGTATTTTTTACCGGAGGCACGACCGACAGGGGGCTCAAAAAAACTTGCGCATCACCGTCGATTACCGTTGTGCCTGAAGATGAGGTGCCCGCTGATGCTGTTGAACCGTCGCTTGCGCAAGCCCCCGAACCGGGCATGTTCGCCCAGGATATTCAAACCTATCTTGTGATCGGACAACGTCTACTTTTTGTCCGGTAATCCCCATAGGGAGAGGTATTATGATCAGCGGGGGAAAAAGCCTGACAAGCAGAATTGGCGAAGAGGTCATGAACGGTATCAACGTTACGCCGTTGGTGGATGTCATGCTGGTGCTTCTGATTATATTCATCATTACCGCGCCGGTCATTCACCAGGCCTTCAAACCGGATTTGCCGAAAAAAAATGCCCAGAAGCATCAATTGCAGGAAAATGACGTCACCATAGAAATTTCCGGTGCAGGTGCGTTCAGCCTTAATGGTAAGCCCTTCACTGAAACAGCCCGGCTTGTAGAACTTCAGGGTTTTGGGGTGCGAGCAGGCAGCGACACCCGGCTTCATCTTCATGCAGATCAGACTACACGATACACAAATATCGCCCGTGTACTTGCGTTGATGCAACAGGCTGGCCTGACAAAGGTCTCATTTGTCACATCGGCTCCACAGAAAGCACAATAATTTGCCGTCATGGCATTAGCCTCAACTGGTGTCCTGTAATGCGAAATATCAGAGGAGAATGGGGTAATGGTAGGTAGAGCAAGGATTGTTTCTGTGGTTGGTCTGTGTTCAATGCTGCTTTCGGCATTGGCCATGCCGGTATTCGCTGCTGAAGGCGTGGAGCCAAAGTCTGAAGAAGGAATCACTCTTGATGTCGTGCGGGTTACTGCCCAGAAAAGGGCAGAAACACTGAATGCCGTGCCAATGAGCCTTGAGGTCACAACAGCTGATGATCTGAAGGCCTCGCATATTACAAAGGTTGAAGATGTGCTGGCGGCAACGCCCAATGCCATGTTTTCATCGGGTTCTGTGGCGGGGGCCATGTCGCCGTATTTCAGTATCCGTGGTGTGGGTTCTGCAGAAATTGAAACAGATCCCTCCGTGGGCGTGTTTGTAGACGGTGTTCCGCTTACGCTTATCCACGGCTATTTGAACAATCTGCTGGACGTGGAACGGGTTGAAGTGTTGCGTGGTCCGCAGGGCACCCTGTATGGCCGCAACACTCTTGGCGGCGCTGTTAATGTCACCTCCAAGAAAGCTGATCCCAGCAAACAGGAAGGGCGCATAACCGTTGGCGCGGGCAACAAGGAGCATTTTCGTACTGAGGTTATGGCCAACACTCCTCTTTGGGACGGCAAGGCCGCTGTGCGCGCTGCCTTTGGTTACGACCAGTACGGTCACGTGTGGGATAACGATCGGGGCGGTAATGTAGGCAAGCAAAACAATTATCAGGGACGCCTGAGCTGGTTCATGATGCTTGGCGAAAATACTACCGCCGATTTCAGCGCCGATCTGCAGAAGCAATACCGCAAGGACGGCGCGGTCATGACCTTGGCCGACTACGAAAACGGCGACCGTTCGTACAATATTGCAGACCCGCTTGGCGGGAGCATCACCTCCGGCGGCGCCAGGCTTGAAATCAATCATGACTTTGACAGCGGTTACAAGCTGACCTCTCTCACCGGTTACCGCAGCACGGCAATGGACTATGACGGAAGCTATGCGCCGGTGGGCTTTTTCAATGTTACAAATGCCCGCTTCAATGCTTTTGGTTTTGAGAATTTTCAGTTCCGCGACCACGGTAACTTTGTTGAAAGCTTTGGGCAGATATCTCAGGAGCTTCGGTTGACTTCTCCTGAAGATCAGGACTTCAAGTATGTGGCAGGCGTTTATGCTGATTATAACAGGATGGATCGCAGAAACGGCCTGACAAATACGTGGGATCAAGGCTCACCATTCTTCCCCTGGTCTGCGAAAAGCGACCATGCCACTCTGGATCTGCGAGGACAGCAAAATGCCTGGTCTGTAGCAGCATTTGGCAACGCATCCTACGACTTTAACGAATACTGGCAGATTTTTGGCGGCCTTCGCATCGGGTATGACAAGAAATCGTATGAATTTGACGCTTCTTCCAACCTTGGTGAGGATTATATCAGGGATTTCTGGGAGCAACCCGGCCTGACCATGGTCAAGGATTATGACAGCGAATGGGATAAGATATACCTGACGCCACGCGGTGGTCTTAAGTATAGTTTTAATGAATTCAATGATATATACTTCAGTGTAAGCAGCGGTTACAAGTCCGGCGGTTTTTCCACTTCCTTGTTCTACAACAAGCCTGGTTTCAAGTACGATGAGGAAACTACCGTCAGCTATGAACTTGGTATGAAAAATACCTTTCTTGATGGTCGTGTAACCCTGAACAGCGCTCTTTTCTACATCGACTGGAGAGACCAGCAGGTAATGTCCTATGACTCTGCTACCGGCATCACCGGTATTGTCAATGCTCCTCAAAGCCAGTCTTACGGCTTTGAAATGGATATTATGGGCAAGTTCGACAACGGAATTCATGTGGGCATCGGCGCTGGCTATGCTGATGCCACCTACGTCGACTTCAGCAATGCTCCCGGAACGTATGGCGGATCTGTAGACGCCAGCGGCAATCAGCAACAGTACCATTCAAAGTTCACGGGGCGGGCCAACGCCGGCTACGAATTTGAGTTGCCTTGGGACGATCTGGTGGCGAGCGTCGACCTGACTTTCCGTTACCGTTCAAGCTACTACTATGACATCGAAAACAAGCTTGAGCAAGAAGGTTACGGCACCTTTGACATGAACATCGGGGTGGGCAACGACTCCTATGAGGTGAACCTCTGGGGCAGAAACCTTCTGAACCAGGCGGCCACTGCATCGCAGACATATATGAACGGAATGCATGCCACGCATGACCAGAATACTGTGGTCAGTCTTATTGACCCGCTGATGTTCGGTATCAACTTCACCAAAAAATTCTAGCTAGATACCTCTCGAAATGTGCTCTCTGCGCGGCTTGCGCCTGTGCAGTGCGTGGAGGGCACATTTTATTGCTGTGGGGAGAACGGGATGAAGTGTGCAGTATTGGCAACCGCGGCCATAGCGGTTTTGCTGGCAGGTTGTAACGGACATTCGGACCGGGAAGTGCAAGGTTATGTGGAAGGTGATTTTGTTCGGATTTCACTTCCTGCAAGCGGCATTGTTGAAAATGTTTTGGTGAAGCGCGGCGATCACGTTGTCAAGGGGACAGTTCTTTTTACGTTGGATAGCGAAAGGGAAAAGGCCGCGCTGGACAAGGCCCGATCAGAACTTGACGTGGCAGAAGCCCAGCTTTCCAACTTGCAGGCTACAGTGCGTAATGACGAAATCAGCGCCCTTGAAGCTGAAATCAAGGAGCTGAAAGCCCAGCTTGCCTATACATCAAAATCCTATCGCCGCAAGTTCGGTCTGAGCCGGGCCGGAGCTGCCTCGCTTGACGAAGTAGAACGGCTGCGCTCGGAAGAACAGGTAATCAAGGCAAAAATTCTTGCCGCTGAAAGCCGGTTACGATTGGGGCAGCAAAGCATTGGCCGCGATGGTGAAATTGAGGCAGCCCAGAAAACATTGAAGTATCGTTTGGCCGCCGTACGAGGGGCCGAAGCGGACTTGGCCCTGCGTCAGGCCATGGCGCCCGCAGATGCGGTGGTCAATGACATTATTTTCCGGCCGGGGGAAACCGTAGCGGGTGGGCAGGCAGTGCTTGAACTGCTGCCGCCGCAAAACGTCAAGGCACGCTTCTTTCTTTCGCCTGAGCAGATTGGTTGGGTAGCTGAAAATCCTGAAATTACATTGCAGTGTGAAGGGTGCGGCAACGGTATCTCCGCTAAGGTCAGCTATGTGGCTTCCGAAGCTTCCTACCGGCCTCCTGTTCTTTATTCCCGTAATCAGTCAGAGCGGCTTGTGTTTTTGGCAGAAGCCGTTCCCCTGAATTCTGTGGGACTTCTTCGCCCCGGGCAACCGTTGAAGGTCGTGTTTCAAAAATGAAACATGCCATTGAAGTACGTGGCCTTACAAAAAAATTCGGTAAGATTGCCGTAGTTAAGTCTTTAACGCTTGATGTGCCTGAAGGGCAGATAATGGGCTTTCTCGGTCCCAATGGATCCGGCAAGACAACAACGCTCCGGATGATGTGCGGCTTGCTGACCCCGGATGCGGGAGGCGGCATCTGCCTTGGTTATGACATTCTGACACAGGCGGATCAGATCAAGCTGCAGGTGGGCTATATGCCCCAAAAATTTTCGCTTTATGAAGACATGACCCTTGAAGAAAACCTGGCGTTCACGGCCCGCATTTATGGTTTGGACAACGTGCGGCGTGAAACGGCGGCAGTCCTGCGCAGGTTTGGCCTGTGGGAGCAGCGCAGCAAGCTGGCCGGATCGCTTTCAGGAGGCTGGAAACAACGATTGGCCCTGGCGAACTGCGTGATGCACAAGCCCAAGGTGTTGTTGCTTGACGAACCTACGGCCGGAGTGGATCCCACTGCGCGCCGGGAGTTTTGGGAAGAAATTCATGGTCTGGCGGCCGAAGGTATAACCGTGCTGGTGTCAACCCACTATATGGATGAAGCAGAGCGCTGCCACAGCATCGCTTACATTGCCTATGGCAAACTGCTCGCCTGCGGAACAAGCCGCGAACTTATCGACCGTTTTCCGCTCAAGATGTATTCCGCCAGGCTTAAGTCGGGCTTTGCACCGTCGGTACTCACCCGCATTGCGCAACGGCTTGAGGCGCAACGCAATATTGATGTGGTCATTCCATTTGGCAATGACCTGCACGTGGGTGGTGCGGACGTTGCCCTGCTTGCTGAAGCCATTGCCCCCTGGCGGCACGATCCCGCCCTTGCCTGGTCTGATGCCCATGCTTCGCTGGAAGACCTGTTCATTCTGCTTATGAACCGGGCCTTGAAAGAACAAACAATGACGGAGTCATCCTGATGTTCGCGGGTTTTTCCTTCCATCGGTTCTTTGCGCTGCTCACCAAGGAGCTGATCCAGATGAGGCGCGACAAGGCGACATTTTCCATGCTGCTCAGCGTGCCCCTGATGGAAATCCTTCTATTCGGCTATGCCATCAATGCAGACCCGAAGCATTTGCCGACCCTTGTGGTAGACGCTGACCAGTCAGTCATGAGCAGGTCGCTGGTCAGCACACTGGAAGTGTCGGGCTATTTTGACATCACCAACCGTCATGCCACGGAGGATGAGGCGCGTAGCGCCTTGGCCAACGGGGCTGCCCAGTTTGTGGTGAATATTCCCGTTGATTTTTCACGAAGGGTTGCACGGGGCGAATGCCCGCAGGTGTTGATTGAAGCTGATGCCACTGATCCTTCTGCAACGTCCGCAGCCATCGGGGCGCTGTCAGGTCTGGCGGCAAGGGCCATTGACGAAGATCTGCGGGGGCCGCTGGCCGGACTGAAGCAGGGCAGCGCACCTTATGAATTGTTGGTTCATCGCCGGTACAATGAAGAAAATGAATCAGCCTTCAGTGTGGTGCCGGGCATACTTGGTGTGGTTCTTTCCTCCACTATGATCATGATGACCTCCATAGCCATGACCCGCGAACGGGAGAGGGGCACGCTGGAGAGCCTGCTTGTGGCCCCTATCCGGCCGCTGGAAATGATGCTGGGCAAGATATCTCCCTACCTGTTGATAGGCTTCGGCCAGATTCTTGTCATCATGACGGCGGCCAGGGTGCTCTTTCATGTACCCATGCTTGGCTCAATGCTGCTGCTGTTTATGGTGTGCGTGGTGTTCATTTGTGCCAACCTGGCCTTGGGGTTCATCTTTTCATCCATTGCCAAGAATCAGATGCAGGCCAACCAGGCTTCGTCAGGTTTTTTGTTGCCCTCCATCATTCTGTCCGGTTTCATGTTTCCGTACCGGGGCATGCCGGAATGGGCGCAATGGCTTGGCGAAATACTGCCCGTAACGCATTTCTTGCGCATAGTGCGCGGCATTCTTCTCAAGGGGAATACGCTGGGAGACGTCTGGGGCGACTTCTGGGCGCTCGTTCTGATTCTTGGTGTTGTTTGTGCTCTCTCAATACGCTGCTATCGGCGCACGTTGGATTAACTTCGCAGGTACGTTCATGCTTCATGTCCTTTCCAGAAAGCCTCTTTCCGTATGGTTGCTGATTACCAGTCTGTATACGACACAATTTCTTGGGCTAAGCTTTTTTTCAGTGGCCCTGGTTGCCATTCTGCGTGGGCAGGGAGCGTCGCTTGAGCAGGTCAGTTCGGTATATATTCTGGGTATGATCGGTGCCTGCAAATTCCTGTGGGCTCCCCTGGTGGACAGGGTCCGGTTTACGCCCAGGATCGGTCACTTTCGTGGCTGGTTGCTGCTGATGCAGTCTCTGATGGTTGTTGTATTATGTTTTCTCGCCAACCTGGATGTAACGACAGATTTTGGCGCCATTTACCTGCTCTGCATCGTCATGGCTGTTTGTGGCGCTACGCAGGACATAGCAACGGATGCTCTCGTCTGTTCCCTGTTGACGGAAGAGGAGCGGGGCATGGGCAATGGCATACAGACTGCGGGCGGCATGTTCGGGTTTATGGTAGGGGCTGGGCTTGTTCTTATGGCCTACCCGAGCCTTGGCTGGCAGAAAGCAGTGATGATACTGGCAGCGGGAACCGCCATCTCGTTAGCACAGCTGATATTTTTTGTTGAACCTGAATTTAAAATTCAAAGTCGAAAAGGTTGGCAAGTGGCAACGCGCCTTGTCACTTTCTGGCAGCAACCGGGTAGCCTTAGCTGGCTGGCCATGCTTTTGCTTTTTCCTGTGGGTATCACAATTGCCTACAGCCTTTTAACGCCATTTCTTGTGGACAGCCTGTGGCCGCTGGAGCGCATTGGTCTCATTGTGAATGTTTTTGGCCCCGCGATGGGTATTGCCTCCAGCCTGTTTGCGGGGTGGCTGATTTCACGTTTCGGGCGCAGCAAGACTATGAACTACTGCATTGTCATGCAATTTCTGAGTGTTGTTGCCGTGCTATTCGTCGTGCAGGGGCACGTTTCAACCATGGCGGTAGTTTTTGCTGTTGTTATACATTTTTTGGGTTACGTACCTTCCGTCACCATGCTGAGCACGCTGATGATGGATCGCGCATCCAGAGAAAGTCCTGCCACTGACTATACTGTGCAGTTCAGCGTTTATCAGTTTTTTGCCATGGGTACGGGGGGCCTCGGCATGGTCATGGCCGGACGTCTGGGCTATGTCGGCGCAATTTTCGGAGCTATCGGCTGTGCCGTTTTGGCAGGTTTTGTTGCAAAATTTTATATATCAAAGCGAGTTAGGTGCCGGTAGCAGCAATCTCAATGCATTAACGCTTATTGGCTTTTAACCAGGCAATGGCCAGTCACGCGCCGTCAGGGGGTGAGCTTTCACCAGCCTGCCCTGTTCAACCATGGGGTGATTCGACTGCACGGCGCGTCGATTGGCAAAGAGGTACGGTTATGCTTTATGCGCGTGATTTGGGGTGGCCACAGGATATTATTAACAAATACCGTGCGGAAGATTATTGGCGCGATGAAACGTTCAATACCCTTCTGCAGGATGTTGCCGGGCGCAAGGGAGACTGCATGGCAGTTGTCGATGGCAATGTTCGCCTCACCTATGCAGAATTCAAGGAAATGGTTGACAGAATTGCGGGAGGTTTTGCCGCTCTTGGCCTCGGGGCCGGCGACCACGTTGTGGTGCAGCTTCCCAACTGCTGGCAGTTTCTTGTTGTTTTTTTCGGCCTGTCACGGCTGGGAGTCGCTCCGGTTCTGGCCCTGCCTGCGCACAGGCTATCAGAAATTTCCTCCTTCACAGGGGTAACTGAGGCAAAAGCCTATATTTGCGCTGCCAGGTCGGCCGGTTTTGATTACCGGCAGCTGGCGCGTGAACTGCAGGAAAGGCACCCGGGCCTGAAGCACGTAATCGTAAGCGGCGAGCCGGAAGAATTCATTTCCCTTGAAGGTCTGTTGGCGTCATCGACCGATCTTCCTCAAGATCCTGTTTCGTCAGATTCACTGCTCTGTTTTCTTCTTTCTGGCGGCACGACCAGCGTTCCCAAGCTGATTGCCCGCGTTCATTGCGAATATTCGTGCGTCACCCGTTACAGTGCCGCCGCCAACGGTTTTGATGAAACCACGGTATATCTGGCTGCACTGCCAATGGCACACAACTTTCCGCTCGGCGCTCCCGGTGTGCTGGGAACGCTTCAATGCGGCGGTACCGTGGTCATCGCCGAAACCCCTGAACCGGATATGTGCTTTGACCTTATTGACAGGAACATGGTTACCCATACCGCTCTTGTGCCGCCCGCAGCTATACTCTGGTGCGACATGGCCGAATTGTTGGAGCGCCAGAATACCTTTCCAAGTTTGAGCAACATCCAGGTTGGTGGTTCACGGGTTGGCGAAGACCTTGCCCAACGCACTACAGAAATCTTTGGCTGCCGCTTTCAGAATGTTTTTGGCATGTCTGAAGGTCTGATCAGTATGACCCGTATGGATATGGATGAGGAAATAGTCCGCAATACGCAGGGATTGCCCGTGTGCCCGGCTGACGAGTTTCGCATCGTTGATCCTGCTGGCCGTGAAGTGCCTGATGGAGTCGTGGGTGGCCTGCAGATTCGTGGACCGTACACCATACATACTTACTTCAAACGGCCCGAAGCCAATGCGGAATCATTCACCGGGGACGGATTCTTTTGTACCGGGGACCTTGCTCGGCGCAGGTCTGATGGTTGCCTGGTGCTTGAAGGGCGTGAAAAAGATCAGATCCAGCGGGGAGGCGAAAAGATCATTCCCGAAGAAGTGGAAAATGTTCTTGTCGCCCACAGGGAAGTCCGGGATGCGGTTCTTCTGGGCATTCCCGACAAGCTGCTTGGCGAAAAGATCTGCGCCTTCATCTTTGTGCATGAACACAGGGATGAAGAAGAGGTCAATGACCGCGCCCTCCGGCGCTTCCTCCAGAGTGAAGGGCTGAGTACGTTCAAGATTCCTGATCAGTTTATTTTTGTTACGTCTTTTCCAAGTACGGCAGTGGGCAAAAATAACCGCCGCAAACTGAGGGAGCAGCTTCTTCAGCAATACTACCGGAGCGTCAGTGTTCCTGCAGGAGTGGAAAATGCCAGTTGAAGCGCCAATTACCTCGCGCGAAGGCCTGCGTGCCTGGGTGGCAGCCGCGCTCAATTGCTCTCCGGAGGCAATCGACGAGAATGATTCGCTTATCGAACTGGGACTGAGCTCCCTTATGATGATGCGCCTTCCCGTCATGCTCAAAAAACAGGGGATAAGCATAAAGCTTGCGGATATGCTGAAAGACGCCACAGTGGCAAGCTGGGTCCGGCTTATGGCGGGCGGGCAGGACCGTGTGAAGGCAGAAGCCCTGCAGCCGGTTGCGGACGGGCAGCCCTTTGCCCTTACGGACATGCAGCGGGCGTACCTGTTCGGGCGTCAGACCATTTTCCCGCTGGGGGGAATCGCCGCGCATGGCTATCTGGAAATAGAAGCCGTCGGTCACGGCTTTGACCTGCCGCGCCTGGAAAAAGCCTTGAACAAAACCATTGCGGCCCATCCTGTGCTGCGAATGGTCCTGACCACTGACGGTCGTCAGGCTGTGCTTGAAAAAATACCCGACTACACCATTGAATACAGCCATGGACCGGAAAAAAAAGTAAAATACCGTGCCGCCATGCAGGCGGAAATTCTGCCCGCCCACACATGGCCCCTGTTCAAGATTTGCATGACTGGCAGCGATGATTCACCGCACAAATTCCTGCACATCAGTTTTGACATCCTGTTGTTTGATATTGCCTCTCTTGCACTATGGCTGCGTCAATGGCACGGGTTTTATGCGGGGATAAGAGCGGACATAGAACCGCAGGGCCGTCATTTTTCGCAGTATATCATTGAAGCTGAAAATAAAAAGACGAGCAGGTCCGCAGAAGAGCACCGGAGCTGGTGGCGCGCGCGCGTCGATGATCTGCCCCATGCTCCACAACTGCCGCTGGCACGGCAGCCGCGGGAGCTTACACCCCCTGCAATCTTGCGGCAGGAATCATTTATTGAGCCAGAAGCCGCAAGCCTGCTCAGAGGGCAGGCCGCCAAGGCAGGAGTAACCGCCGCCGGGTTGTTTACCGCCATTCTGGCTCTGGGACTTTCACGCTTCAGCCGCTCTCCGCATATGACGCTCAACCTGACGCTTTTTGACCGTTCGGGTGAGCGGGCAGCGTATGACGGCGTACTGGGAGATTTTACCTCCATGCTGCCGGTGGCGGTGCACACGGGTGACGGGCAAAGCTTCAGGTCGCTTTGCCAGGCTGTTCATGCCGAAATATTTCAGGCGCTTTCCCATGCTGAAGTCAGTGGAGCGGAAGTAAGTGCAGAGATTGCGCGCGCTCAGGGAATGTCCAATGAAAATCCTTTACCTGTTGTTTTGACCTGCGCAACAGGCGATGGCGCGAGTTATCTGGACGCCGCTGCGCTGTTTGGCAAACTGGTCTTCGCCCGCAATCAGGCGCCGCAGACCTGGATAGATGTGCAGGTTGTGGATTATCAGGGCGGCATTTCCGTCATCTGGGATTACGTGGCCGGCCTTTTTCCCGATGGCCTCATTGACGAAATGTTCGGCCTGTTCCTGCAGCTGTGCCATGAATTGACGGACAGTGTAGCATGGTCTTCTGTAGCCCAATCGCTGTGCGTGGACAGGATGGAACCCGCAGTTCTTGAGACTCTTCCCGGGGCCGACCGGAATCTCGTGGCTCCGTTTCTTGAAAACGCCATCATGCATCCCGGCGCTACGGCACTGATAACGGCGGAAAAAACGGTCAGCTACGGCGAGCTGGAACGTCTCAGCCGCGCTCTGGCGCAGCGGCTTGCCGCCTCCGGTCTGGTGCAGCGTGGCAGCCTGGTGGGAGTGGCGCTGCCCAGAGGTTGGCGTCAGATAGTGGCAGTTCTGGGCGTTCTGCGCGCCGGGGCGGCCTATCTGCCTGTGAGCGTCAACGACCCCGCTGACCGCATCGCGCTGATATTTGCAGAAGGCAAGGTTGCCGCTGTTGTGTGCGATGATGAGCGTGCTCGTACTATACCTGATGCCTTCGCAAAATTTGTCGTCGACGATGATGTGCCAGCGGCGGAAGTTGATTCCGAAACACTGCTTCTGCCAGCCGATCCGGATGATGTTGCCTATGTAATCTTTACCTCCGGTTCAACGGGCAAGCCAAAGGGCGTTGCCGTTTCTCATCAGGCTGCATTGAATACGATTTTCGATGTCAATTTCAGAAATGCCGTCACTTCGAAAGACCGCCTGCTTGCCGTATCGCAGCTCAATTTTGACCTTTCAGTCTACGATATATTTGGAGCACTGGCAGTGGGGGCGTCGCTCGTCATTCCCCCTCATGCGGCAGTTCCTGACCCTCACGAGTGGGTGCGGCAGATCGAGACTGCGGGGGTGACCGTGTGGAACTCTGTTCCGGCGCTAGCGCAGCTGCTGATCGAAGCCGTACCTGCCTCGGGCGGATCAATAGAGTCACTGCGCCTGTTTATGCTCAGTGGAGACTGGCTGCCGGTTGATCTGGCCAGATCCATTCTTGCCCTGCGGCAAAAGCCCCGATTGGTCAGTATGGGCGGCGCGACGGAGGCTGCCATATGGTCGGTTGAAAAAGTAGTGAAAACCATTGCGCCCGATCAGAACACAATCCCCTATGGCAAGCCGCTTTCCGGGCAGATCCTCTATGTGCTGGATGCCGCCATGCGGCCTTGCCCGCAATGGACGCCGGGCGAAATCTATATTGCGGGCGTGGGGCTGGCTGAAGGCTATCTGCACAGGCCGGAACTGACAGCCAGAGCCTTTGTGCTCCATCCCGTGACTGGAGAGCGATTGTACCGCACGGGTGATTGGGGGCGGCTGCTGCCTGACGGCGATATAGAATTTCTGGGTCGTGAGGACACCCAGGTCAAGGTCAATGGTATGCGCATCGAGCTTGGCGAAATTGAAGCGGCCATGACCGTATTGCCGGGGATCAGGCAGGCAGTTGCCGTCATTGCGGAAAATAGCGGCGTCAGGCAAATAGCTGCGTTTGCTGTACCGGACGGCACCCTGACGCTTGACGAAAAACTCCTGCGTGAGGCGCTGAAAAAGAAGCTGCCCTATTCATGGCTGCCTTCTGTCTTGTGCCTTGAATCAACCCTGCCTCTTTCGGCCAATGGCAAAATTGACCGAAAAGCTCTGGCCGTCAGGGCAGGCCACGCCCTGCATGCAGCGCAAACTGAAAAAACAGCACAGCCGGAAACAGAAGGGCAGCGGAAGATCGCTGATGTGTGGGCCTCTGTGTTGAACGGCGCCCGCCCAGGAGTGACAGTTTCCTTTTTCGACGCAGGGGGAACCTCCTTTCTTGCCATGCAACTGGCTTCCAGGCTGGCAACCTTGCTGGAGCAGCCCGTTCCGGTGGTTTCCATCTTCCAGTACACCACCATTGCCAGCCAGGCGAAGCATTTCATCGAATCTGAAGGATTACAGCCAATGAACTCCGGCCGCGGCCATGTTCGCGCCCAGAAGCTTGGGGCATTGGCCGCCCGGGCACGCCAGAGGGGAAGATTATGAGTGATGACTCACTGAAAATAGCTGTAATAGGTATGGCCGGGCGCTTTCCCGGCGCGGATGACATTGGCACATTCTGGCACAACCTGAAGTTGGGCATATCCGGCGGCAAGGTCCTTTCTCAATCTGACGATGGGCGAGTTCACTACGGTTTTCCGCTTGCGGATGCCGACCGGTTTGATGCCGACTTTTTTGATGTGCCTGCGCGCGAAGCAAAAATGCTGGACCCGCAGCACCGCCTGTTTCTGGAATGCGCCTATTCGGCCTTTGAGCATGCGGGCATTGCGCCGCGCAGTCCACGGCAGGTCACGGGCGTTTTCGGCGGTTGCAATTTCAACGGATATGCCCTGCGGTTCGCAAACCGGATTTTGCAGGCGAATCCTCTTGATCTTGTGGACATGCTTGCTGCCAATGACAAGGACTATCTCGCCGCCCGCGTTGCCTACAAGCTGAACCTGAAAGGTCCGGCCTTGACGGTGCAGTGCGCCTGCTCCTCTTCATTGGCTGCTGTGGTCACGGCTTGCCAGGCACTTCTTTCCGGCCAGTGCGATGTAGCTTTGGCTGGCGGCGTAGGACTCAAGACCAGCGAAGGCGAGGGGTACAGCTACGAGCCGGAAGGCCCGCTTTCCGTTGACGGCCACGTGCGTGCCTACAGTGATGACGCCAGTGGCGTAAACGAAGGCGAAGGTGTTGGCGCGGTTGTTCTGAAGCGCCTTGATGATGCCCTGCGTGATGGGAATGTCGTGTATGCCGTTATTTCTGGCTATGCCATCGGTAACGATGGGGCAGACAAAACCGGCTTCTATGCGCCATCGGTGACGGGACAGGCCGCGGTCATTGCCGAGGCACTGGCAATGTCCGGCGTTGACCCCCTGGAAATAGGGTATGTCGAGGGGCACGGCACCGGAACGCCCATCGGCGATCCAATAGAAGTGGCGGCGTTGGTGCAGGCATGGCAATTGCCCGATACCGCGCCCAGGCAATACTGCCGCCTGGGTTCCGTAAAAACGGGCCTCGGCCATCTGAATGCGGCTGCCGGGGTGGCAAGCCTGATCAAGACCGTGCTGGCGCTGCATCACAAAATCATTCCGGCTTCTCTGGATTTTCACGCACCCAATCCCCGGCTGAGTCTTGAAACGACCCCCTTCAGCATTGCCGGCCATACCGCAGACTGGGAAGTGGCGGCAGGAAAAACCCGGAAGGCGGCGGTAAATTCTCTGGGAATTGGCGGAAACAATGTGCACCTGATTCTGGAGGAGGGGCCGGAACCTGCTGTAACGACATATTCCGGAGCGGCTCTTATTACCCTGTCCGCCAAAACGAAAACCGCCCTGGAAAAAAGGGCGGTGGAACTGGGCGCATGGTTACGGAAACACCCGACCCCCCTGGCCGATGTGGCGCATACGCTTCTTCGTGGGCGTGACATGCAGGCTTTTCGCCTGAGTCTTGTTTGTGAAGATGCCGCAGCGCTTTCCGCCATGCTGGAATCACCGAGACTGCTGCGCAAGTCTGCACGTCTTGACGATCCGGATAAAGCAACCCCTGTGGCCTTTCTCTTCCCCGGCTTCGGTTCGCAGCATCAGGGTATGGCCGTAAATCTGCGCGATACCCTGCCGGCTTTTAAACAGCCCTTTGACCGGATATGCGCAACCTTTGACAAAGAAACGGGCATTGATGTGCTTGCTGCCATCTCCAGCGCAGAGGCGCTTGCCGACACGGAAACAGGAACTTTTGCCCTGTTTGCCGTTGAATACGCTTTGGCGCGTCTGCTGATGGATCTGGGAATAATGCCTTCCATTGTGATGGGGCACTCTGCAGGAGAATACGTTGCCGCCACAATTGCTGGAGTATTTTCAGAGGATGATGCCGTTCGTCTGATTGTGGAACGTTCACGGCTGATCGGCAATTCGCCGGAAGGCGGAATGCTCTTTGTGCAGATGGGGCATGAGGATCTGCGCGAGCGGTTGCCCGGCGGCGTTTCCATTGGCGCGGTCATCACCCCAGATGGTTGCGTTGCTTCGGGGTCCATACAGGGCATTGAAGCTCTGCACGCTGCGTTGAGCGCAGAAAATGTGCCTGCATCAAGAATCGCAGCAGACAGAGCCGGGCACTCCAGCCTGCTGGAAGGCGCAAAGCCCCATCTGCGCAAGGTGCTGGAAAGCGTTGTGCTCCACAGGCCACGGATCCGCATTCTCTCAAACGTCACCGGCGCTCTGCTGTCGGACAGCGAAGCTACTGACCCCGACTACTGGGTTCGCCAGATGTGCGAGCCGGTGCTTCTTTCAAACGAGATTTTCACGCTTTGCGATACAGAACAGGCCGTCATGCTTGAGGTTGGTCCTTCACGCAAGCTGAGTGCCATGTTGCGTAGGCATCCTGCCTTCAGGGACAGGCCGCCGCTGATTCCGATCATGCCTTCAGAACAGGGCAAAACCAGCGAAACAGCTGCACTGCTTGAAGCTCTGGGGCTGCTGTGGCAGGGCGGTGGCCTGGCAGACTGGGAAAGGGTGGATGCATTGTGCGGCAATGGGCGCACGGTAGCCCTGCCCGGCTATCCCTTCGAGCGCAAGCGGTTCTGGCTGGAAGGCCAGGATAAGGACACCGCCGGAAAAAGTGCGCCTGGTAAAGGGCAGATATCAAGTCTTTGCTGGCAGCAGATGCTGTTGCCCCGGCAGACTGCATTTAACGGGCTTGTAGGCTTTATCGGCAATGAAGGCGTTGGCTGGGCCGAAGCGCTTAAAAAACGGGGCTGGAGCACAGCAGTGTTTCAGACGCTTGATGCCTTGAAGCGTGGGGTAACGATCCCCGACGTGCTGGTGGACTGCCGCTTTGGCGGTGAGGGGGCCGATTGCCTGGATGCCGCGGCCACTGTCTGCCGCCAGGCTGTGGAACTCTGTTCCTGGCTGGCTGAATCCGCCGGAGGGCGTGACCTGAGCGTCTACTGGCCCACGGCGGGAGCTGCGGCTTTCGGCACTGAAATCCCGCATATCGACAAAAGTGCCTTGCTGGCTCCGGCTCGCGTCTTGCCCTTTGAGGCAAAAAATACGCTGGGCTGCGTACTTGATGTGGAAAAAGGTCTGTCGCACGAAGAAATGGCTTACATTCTGGCAACAGCCATCACGCACCGTCTGGCGTCCACGGCATTGACCTCTCTGGTGGCGGCCCGCTCCGGCGCATTCTGGCAGGAAACTCCGATGGATATCCCGCTGACAGGCAAAGCCGTATCAGCCATGCGGCTGCGGCAGGGGGCAGCCTATATTGTATTGGGCGGCAGCGGCGGCATTGGCCGCACATTTATGCATGAACTTGCAGCGCAGGCCGATGCGCAGCAGTGCCGCATCACGTTGGTACCTGTGCAGCGCCAGCCGTGCCCTGCCGACTTCTGGGAGCAGGTTGAAAATGATTGGGCTGCAGTTCAGCCATGCTCTGTGGATCTGAATGACCACGAGGCGTTCATGAAGGCTGTGGATATTGTGCTGGAGCAATACAAAAAAATAGGCGGCATCGTTCATGCCAGTGGTGTTGCCGGTGGCGGTTTGATGCAGGCGCAGTCCAGCAGAGTGCAGGATACGGAAAACTGGAACACCAAGGTTTTTCCTCTGCTCGGAATTGAAAAGATTTTGCAGCACAGGAACGTAGATTTTGTGGTTCTCAACTCTTCCATCGGCGCTTTATGCGGTTCGGTGGGGCAGTTGGACAATACAGTGGCAAACACACTTCTGGACGCCTGGTCCTCCCGGCAACAGGCGCAAACGGGCACGCGCGTCTTGAGCCTGCGGTGGGATGTGTGGCGGCAGGTCGGCATGATAAACAGGATGGCCTCGTTGCACGAACGCCTTTCCGGGGAAGAACTGAAAGGAGGAATCACGCCGGACGAAGCTATGCGGGCCTTCAGAGCCTGCTTCGCTGCCGGTGTGGCAACGCCTGTTGTGAGCGGCCGCAATCTGTTTTCCATGCTGGATGAATCCCGCGCCCGGCGGGGGCTGGCTACCGATGCGCTGGAGTCGGCGGACCTTAAGGTCGAGGGCGCGGCATCGCAGCGTCCGGCGCTGGCTGTCCAATGGAAGGGCGCGCGTCATGTGCTGGACAGAGTATTGATTGACCTTTTTGAGTCGCGTTTGGGCCTCACAGGAATTGGCATCGACGACGACTATGTCGAACTGGGGGGTGACAGCCTCATGGCCATGCCACTGGCAAAAGAAATACGGGAACTGCTGGACCTTTCTTCGTTCAGCGTTGCCCAGATTTTTCGCCGCAGAAATGTCGCCAGTATTGCAGACGCTCTGACGGAATCTCCCGAGGAAAAAGAACGCCTTTTCGCGCTGGCCGAGCTACTTGAAAATATCAAGGGGATGACGCCGGGTGAAGTTTCAAAGTCTCTGGAGGCTCTGTCATGAGTATGACTGCTGAACAGATGCAGCTCTTTGCCCGGCTGGCAAATAAAAAAGGCCTTGCCAGACCGTCTCAAGAAAAAAATCCGGCAGACAGCGAAGCGCCGCTTGAATTTCCAATGACCGATGTGCAGTGGGCCTATTGGATTGGCCGCACGACAGGCGTCAAACTGAGCGGAGTGGCAAGCCACGGGTATCAGGAATTCGACTGCGGCGCGCTTGATGTCGACCTGCTTCAGACCTCCTGGGACAAGGTCATAGCCCGGCACGACATGCTGCGCGCCACGGTGACTGGAGATGGCGTGTTTCGTGTGCAGTCCGAGGTGCCACCTCTTCGCTGGGATGTTGAAGACCTGCGCGGGCTGGGTGCGGAAGAAAAGAAGCATCGTCTGGAAGCCAGACGGCAGGCTTTTTCACACCGTATTCCCGATCTTTCTGTATGGCCGGTGATCCTGCTTGGGGCCAGCATCGTTGCTGACGATTTCGTGCGGATACACCTGAGCTGCGATGCCGTCATGGCAGACGTATACAGTATTGGCAATTGTCTGCGGGAGCTGGGAGCATTTTACTCTGACCCGCACTGCGAGCTGCCTGCCCCCGGTATGACTTTCGGGCAGTATATGGAGGAACAGAAACGGAAAGAAAAGTCTGCGTTTTACGAAAATTGCCGGGCGTACTGGCATAGCCGTCTGGCGGATTTTCCGGCAGCGCCACAGCTGCCGGTACGGGAAAATCCTCCGCAGGCCCAGCGCTTTTGCCGCCTGAGGGCCGGGCTGCAGCTGGAAGAATGGGTGGCGTTCAAAGCCAAGTGCGCCCGGTATGCCCTGACTCCTTCAGTGGTTCTTTATGCGGCCTTTGCGGCCATAATGGGAAAATGGGCGGCCAAGGCGGAATTTTGCCTCAATGTGACGGTTTTCAACAGGGATTCAGAAAACCCGGCTATCAAGGATGTAGTGGGTGACTTTACTTCCACGATGCTTTCAACCGCCAGAAAAATACGCCAGGAAGAAAATTTTATTGATTACGCCAAAGCGCTTGACGCTGTATTCTGGCAAGATTTCGAACACAGCGCCTTTTCCGGCATAAAAGTTCTTCAGGCCCTATCCGAACGTCGCAAGCATTCCGTCCTGATGCCCATCGTGTTTACCAGCACTATTGGCGCGGGCGATGTGGGTGAAATACTTGACATCAACAATGGGGTGTTCGGCAAACCCGCGTATACCATAACGCAGACTCCCCAGATATGGCTGGACCATCAGGTTCTTGAAGAAGACGGAACACTGGTTTTCAACTGGGACGTCGTTGAGGGCATTTTTGATGATGCCGTGCTCACCGACATGTTTGAAAGCTACACCAGATTTGTTGAAATCCTTGCACATCCGGATACGGACTGGCAAAGGCCCGTTGAAATTCCCCTGCCGGAAGCACAGCAGATGCGCCGTAGCGCGCCACCACCCTCGTTCCACCGGGACGACAGGCTGCTGCACCACGGTTTTCTGGATCACGTTCTGGCCTCGCCGGACAGGGTAGCCATCATCGCGCCGGACCGCACGTTGACTTACGGCGAACTTTTCACGGCTGCAAAGGATGTGGCCCGGCGTTTGAAAACAGTTTTGCCGCAAGACGCCAAAGACATGCTTGTGGCCGTGGCCCTGCCCAAAAGCTGGGAGCAGATAGCGGCGGTTCTGGGCGTACTGCTCACCGGCGCGGCGTATGTGCCCGTAGATCCGGCATGGCCTCTTGCCAGGCGCATGGCCGTGCTGCAGCAGGGCGCCCGTGCGGTTGTGGCGGATGCGCAGGCCTTGCCCGCGGAATGGGCCGGTCTGCCGCTGGCAGCTGTCGGACCTGTTGGCAAGCCTGAGCCAGCCAGCAGTGCGGACCTGATTTCATTGCAGCGTTTTTCTCCTGACAGGCTGGCCTACGTCATCTTTACCTCCGGAACCACAGGAACGCCCAAGGGCGTCATGATGACGCACGAGGCAGTGCAGAACACCATTCACGATATCAACGCACGGTTCAGCCTTTCCTCTGAAGACAGCGTCTTTGCGTTGTCGGCCCTTTCATTCGACCTTTCCGTTTACGATATTTTTGGTCTGCTTTCGGTGGGTGGGCATCTTGTGCTGCCGCACGATGCGGAGCTTCGCGACCCTTCCGCCTGGGTACGCCGCCTTACCGTGCATCCAGTGACACTCTGGAATTCCGTGCCGACGCTCTGGCAGATGCTTGTGGAGCATGGCGAAACACCGCCGCGCATGCCAAGGTTGGCCCTGCTTTCTGGCGACTGGGTGCCGGTTCGTCTGCCTCGGGAATCAGCCCGGTTTTCGCCGGGAACAAAACTTGTGAGCCTGGGCGGAGCCACAGAGGCGGCCATTTGGTCCATTGCCTATGAAATGTCAGTCGAAGACCCCCCGGCAGGCTGGAGATCCATTCCCTATGGGCGCGCTCTGACCCATCAGAGTGTCGAGGCCCTGCATGAAGATCTGACCCCTTGCCCGGATGACGTGGTTGGCGAGCTTTTTATCGGTGGGCGGGGGCTGTCCCTTGGTTACCTGGGCGACGCAACCCTGTCGGGTGAACGGTTCATCCCCCATCCTGTTACCGGCGAAAGGCTTTACCGCACAGGCGATATGGGCCGATGGCGAAGCAACGGGCAGATTGAGTTTCTGGGCCGCAGGGATACGCAGGTCAAGATCAACGGCCTGCGCATCGAGCTTGGCGATGTTGAGGCTGCGCTGTCATCCCTTGCGGGCATTGCAGCGGCGGTTGCATCTGTGGTGCCGCTGGCTGGGGGGATGGACGGTCTGGCAGCCTATATCGTGCCGCAGAATGCAGAGGTCCCGCCCCGGCCGGGGGAACTGCGCGAAGCCCTTCTGGCGAAACTGCCTCATTATATGGTGCCGCAACGCTATGTATTTATTGAAAGTTTACCTCTCTCTGACAATGGAAAAGTGGATCGTAAGCGGCTTCCTGTGCCGCGCTTTGAAGAAGCTGTGCCGGATGAAACAGGTTCGGAGCTTGAAGAGTGCATCCGCGCTGTTGTGGCACAGCACCTCGGCGTCTCGTCCTTTGGACTTGATGACAAGTTTTTTGATCTTGGAGCCACATCCCTTTTGATGGTGAAGATCCACCGCGGTCTCAATCAGGTTCTGCCTGATCAGATCGCTCTCATACAACTCTTTGAAGCGCCAAGCGTGCGGGCTTTGGCCCGTCTGATCGCGAAAGAAGAAAATGACGCGGCCGGCAAAGGGCGCGGGCATGCGGAGAAGAGGTTGGCGGCACGGAGTTCGCGCCGGAACAGAACCGGGAGAGAGAAATGATGAAGTCGTATGAAGACAGGGTCGACGCCATTGCGGTTATTGGCGCTTCCGGGCGTTTTCCCAAGGCTGGGACGCTCGAAGATTTCTGGGCCGCGCTGCGGGACGGAAAAAACTGCACGGACACTGTTGGTCTTGAAATTCTGAAATCCAGCGGCGTTACTGATGCCGAGCTTGATGCCGAGGGATATGTTACGGCAATGGGCCGTCTTGACGGTGTGATGGAATTTGATGCTGTTTTTTTTGGTCTGAGCGCCCACGATGCCTCCTTGATTGACCCCCAACAGAGAAAATTTATCGAGTGCAGCTACGAAGCGCTTGAAGAAGCCGGGTATGCCTTTGATTCGCCTGACCGCCGTATTGGCGTGTATGCTTCGGCCAGCCATAGCTCCTATTTGCCGTCAGCCATTCTGGGAGCTGGCACGGCACGTGTGACTGAAGCGCTGCAAATGGCCATCGGCAATGACCGCGATTACCTCGCCACGCGGGTTTCCAACCTATTGAACCTGACAGGCCCCAGCCTTACGGTGCAGACGGCATGCTCATCGTCGCTTACAGCCATTCATCTGGCCTGCCAGAGCCTGCTTGCCGGTGAATGCGATATGGCCTTGGCGGGCGGGGTTTCCATTACTCTGCCGCAAACGGAAGGCTACCATTACCGCGAAGGGCTTATTCTTTCGCGGAGCGGCGTGTGCCGCCCTTTTGACGCGTTGGCTGACGGAACTGTCAACGGCAATGGCGTCGGCGTTATTTTGCTCAAACCCCTTGATGTGGCGCTCAAGGACGGTGATCTTGTTCGCGCCATTATCCGGGGAACCGCCGTTAACAATGATGGATCGGATAAGGCCGGATACACGGCTCCTTCGGTTCGGGGAGAGGCCTCCATCATATCCGAGGCTCTGGCGGTAAGCGGTGTTGGGGCGGAAGAGGTGGGATTCGTTTCAACGCATGGCACTGCGACAGCCATCGGGGACCCCATAGAAGTGGAGGCCCTGGCCCGGGTTTTTGAAACGGCGCAAACAGAAAGCTGCACCTTGGGAGCGGTCAAGGCCAACATCGGCCATCTTGACGCGGCAGCCGGGGTCGCCGGATTTCTGGAGGCCATGCTCGCCCTTGAATACAAGGAACTACCGCCAGTTGCCGGATTCAATACGCCCAATCCCGGCCTGCGCCTGCATGAAACTCCTTTTGTCATCAGGAAAAAAGCTGTCGCGTGGAATGCGGACAAGCGCTTTGCCGTTGCAAACGCTTTTGGCTTTGGCGGAACCAACGTGTCGGTGATTCTGGAAGAAGCTCCAAAAAGGGAAAACCGGGGTGCGAATGCGGGAACCGGACCTTTTATCCTGCCGCTCTCCGCCCCCACGCCAGAAGCCTTGCGCATCTTGATGCAAGCATGGCAGGCCTGCCTGGAAAATTGTGAAAATGTCGCTGATGCCTGCTGGACAGCTGCCTGCCGGCGCAATCACTTCGCCTGCCGCACGGCAGTGGTTGGGCAGACGCGTGAAGATATTCTTCGTGCTCTGAAGGAAAAAACGCGAGAAGACAGGGCAGATGGGGCAGATCCGGCCGGGAAAACATCTCTGAAAAATCCGAATTTCCCGGCAGCGGAATTTTTGCATTGCCTCTGCGTTTCGTTTGAAAAAATCCGCACAGTTGTAAAGCGACAGGCAGTTTCGGCCTCCTTGACTGTTGAGGCGGCTCTGGCGCAGCAAAATTTCTGCACGGATGTGCTGGCCGATATCTGCCGGGAAATCGGGATAGACGCCCATGAGCTGCAGTTTGTGCCCGGGGACAGCGTACAGGAAAACAGCGTCCTGTTTTTGCGCAAAGTAGCCGAAGCGTATGAAGCGGGCGGATCCGTGCGTTGGGGATTTTTGCTTGCGGGAAGAATGGCGAAGATACCGCTTACGCCCTTCAGCCGGACCGAGCATTGCCATGCCCTTGCCCATCGCCGTGAGTGGGTGCCATCTGACCCCGTCAGTTCCGCTCAGGCTGCGGCGGCCAGAATGGCCGTTTCAGCCGAGTATATTCTGGAGCCGGAGTTGTTGGCGCAACGAGAAGTTTTACTTGAAAATCTTTGCGCGGCAGGGGTGGCGCGCGCGTTCGCCCGTCTTGGCTTTCCCGCCAGGGCAACGCTGGCTGGCGCGCTGGAAGCCATGCGTATTCCTTCCCGGTTTTCACAGCTTGCTGAAAGACTTGTGGAGGCATTGCACGAAAGGGGAATGCTGCAAAGTGAAGGAGATTGCTACCTGAACCTTGAGGAGATTTCAGACGCGCGGTTCGACGCACTTAAAGGAGCCACGCAGTCTGTCTGGGATGCCTGGGGCGCCATGAAGCAGATGGTTGTTTCAACCGTGGACCATCTGCCGGATCTGTTGCAAGGGCGGCTTGACCTGCGTGAAACGTTCATGCCCAAAGGGGATTTGAGCGGCGCTCGCCGGGTGTACTCTGAACTGCCCAATTCTACATACTTTAACAGCCTTGTGCGGGAACACGTGCGCGAATGGCTGGCTTGCGCCGCATCTGGAGGAGCCGTTCGCATTTTTGAAATCGGCGGTGGAACTGCCGCCACAACAGAGCGTATTTTACCCTTGCTGCCGCCAAACAGGGCTTCTTACACGTTCACGGATGTTTCCCCGGTATTTTTGCGGCAGGCGCAAGAGCGCTTTGGCGAATACGATTTTCTGCGAACGGGCATTTTCAATATGGAAGAAAGTCCTGAAAAGCAGGGTTTTGAAACCGGTATTCACGACATCGTCATTGCTGCCAACGTGCTGCACGCTGCGGAGGATCTGACTCAGGCGGTTCGGCATGCGTCTTCCCTTTTGCGGCCAGGCGGATTGCTTCTTCTTTATGAGATCACGCGGGCCAATTTTTTGGGTGAAATCACTACCGGGCTTCTTCTGCCGAATATCACGGACAGGGACGTGCGCGGCATTCAGCCTATGGCCTCCAATGACCTGTGGAAAGATATCCTGGCGTCCAACGGGTTTGAGGATGTACGCATACTGCCGCATGAAGGGCAGAGGTCCGCCGTGTTGCCCGACAGGGTAATTTCGGCCCGTCGGCGGACTCAGGCCGACCATATGGATATGGATGTGGCGCTTCCCCGAAATTGTACTTACCAGACTGTCTGGAAGCCTAAAAAAGTTATGGGCGGCAGCGTATCGCTGGGTATGGTTCTGCTTCTGGCCGGCAATGGCGACGTGCCGCTTTTTGAAACGGCGGCGCAGCAGCGTGGGCTGCTTGTGCGGCATGTGCCGGAATCTCTGACGGCGGCTGATTTGCAGGAATGGACGCGCGGCCATTCCCTCTGCACAGTTCTTGATGCCAGGGCCATGAGCGAAACTGAACCATCTCACGATTGCGTAGAGCAGGAGCGTCTTTGCGGCGGGCTGCTGAAGCTGCTCGCAGAATTTACCTCCGCAGATTGCCCAGGTGTGGAATGGAACTGGATTTCCCTGACCTGGGGAGCTGCAGCAAAGGTGCTGCATCCCCAGCAGGCGGCCTTTTGGGGAATGAACCGCGTGGTGGAAATGGGACATCCCGAATTCCATCTCAAGCAGTTTGATCTTGCGGACAAAACGGCGCGTGCGGTGGAAACGGTCTTTGATGTTCTGCAAAGCGGCTCCAGCGAGGAACTTAATGCCATCGCGGACGACCAGTGGCTGGTGCCGAGACTGGAGCGTTGCGCTGTTTCCGATTTTCCCCTGAACAATGCTTCTCCCGACAAGACGGGCTGGCAGGTGATTGTTGGGGGGCTTGGCGGCATTGGCCTTACGCTGGCTGAAGAGCTTGCGGCAAAAGGCTTTCGCAATATAGCGCTTGTCAGCCGTCATGCTCCGGACACTGTGACAGCGGGCATACTTTCCGGATTCGAAAAACAGGAGTGCACAGTCGTTGCCGTCCAGGTGGACGTCACAGATTATGCTGCCCTTGACCGGGCTGTTGGCTCTTTGGAGGAGAGTGCTCCAGTGCGGGGCATTTACCACTGCGCGGTGGTCAAAAGGGTGCATGATGCTGATGAGCGTGCGCCGTGGGATGCTTTCCGCCAGATTTTGGCTCCCAAGGTACAGGGCGCGTGGAATCTTCATCGGTTGTCCATTGCCCGGCGGATGCATCTGGACCAGATGGTGCTGTTTTCTTCTTCTGTAAGTGTGGTGCCGGCCTACAGCCTGCCGCACTATGTGGCCGCCAACACATATCTGGACGCGCTGGCGGTCTGGCGGAAAGGGCAGGGCTTGCCTGCGCTTTCCATCAGTTGGGGGGCCTGGAAGGATGTGGGCACGGTTTCGGACCCGGCGCAGGCCGATCATCTCAGAAATGGCGGGCTTCATAGCCTTGCCCCCTCTGAAGCATTGGCACTTCTGGCAGCCGTACAGGAGCGCGATGTTTCGCATCTGGCTGTCATGAAGGTTGACTGGGCACGGTTGATGCGCCAGTTCGGGCACCGCGCTCCGGCATATTTCAAAAATGTTGCAGGCAGTGCCCGTGCAGAAGCGGAAAACCGTGTGTCTTCCAGTATCAGTCCGGCTCAGGATACTGCTTCTGCCCGGCAGGATGTTCTCGCTTCGCTTCGGGGCGCAGCCGAAGAAGCTGAACGGCGCGCATTGCTGGAACGATGGCTCACGGGCAGGTTTGCCGAGCTTTTGAAGATCGCGCCCGAGGCCGTTGACCATACGGTCAGCCTTTTCGATCTGGGTGTTGATTCGCTGATGTTTATCGAAATGTCCGATGGTCTTGAAAAGGCTCTGGGCATCAAGATTTCTCCCAGCAGCTTGTTGCAGGATTTTTGTATTGAAAAAATGGCCGCAAAGCTGCTGCCTGACTTGAAGCTGGAAACTGCAACGGCAAGTGCTCTCGCTGATCTGCTCATTCCCGAGCCGGAAAAAAAATATGAGCCTTTTCGTCTGACAGACGTGCAGAGAGCCTACTGGGTTGGCCGCCGTCAGGGGATGGCCTTGGGGAATACCGCTTGCCAGGGATATATAGAGTTTGACTGCGAAACTCTGGATGTGCCGCGTCTTGAAGAGGCCTGGCAGCGGCTGATTGACCGGCACGATACGCTGAGAACAATTATCGAAGAGGAAGGATTGCAACGGGTGCTCGAAAAAACACCCCCGTTCAGAATAACGGTTCATGATCTGGAAAATCGGCCTGAGGCCGAGCAGCAGGAGGCCCTTCAGGCGGTGCGCGACCGCCTTTCGCACAAAGTGCACGACCCTGCGGTCTGGCCACTTTTCGATATTGAAGTTTCTCTGCTTTCTGGCGATGTGCGGCGTCTTCATGTGCTCATGGACAATGTCGTAATGGATGGCCGGAGCATCAGCATACTCCTTGCCCAATGGGCATCGCTCTACCACGATCCGGAACTTTCATTGCCGGTGGAGGCTGTCTCCTTTCGGGATTACGTTTCGGCGGTGGACCGCTACCGGGCGACGGAGGCTTTTCACGAGGCGGAAACCTACTGGAAGGAAGAGGCCAGGCATCTGCCACCGGCACCGGCGCTGCCTCTGGCAAAGGATCCGGCATCCATCAGTAAGCCACGGTTCGTGCGGCACGACTACCGTATGAATCCTGCTGTCTGGGAAGCCCTGAAGGCAGCCGCAGGGCGGCATGGCGTAACATTTTCTTCCGTGCTTTTGGCCGCCTATGCGGAAGTTCTAGGTCTGTGGAGCCGTTCGCCCGATTTGACCGTGAACGCGCCTGTTTTTACCCGGCTTCCTGTGCATCCGGATATCAACAATGTGGTGGGCGAATTTACCTCAAGTGTGCTGGTGCGTTGCGAAACGGGCAGGAGCAAATCCTTTGCGGACAAGGTAAAGGCTGTTCAGCAGAGGACGTTTGACGGGCTGAAGTTCTGCCAGATGAGCGGTGTTGAGGTTATGCGGCGCAAAATCCGTGACGGTGCGTCAGCAGAATCCGTGCGGATGCCGGTGGTCTTTACCAGCACCTTTGGCTTGGCAAAAATGGCCGATACGGGGTTTGCTTCTTCCATTGCCGGATTTTCCTCGCTGGGCCGCGAGATTTACAATATCAGCCAGACGCCGCAGGTCTGGATAGACAACCACGTTCATGACCGCGACGGAACACTGAGTATTTATTGGGATACGGTTGAAGAGCTGTTTCCTGAAGGTATGGTCGGCAGCATGTTCGGGGCTTATTGTCGCCTGCTTGAACGTCTTGCCGAAGACGCTACAGCCTGGGGCGATTTTTCGCCCGCCGCGCAGGTGCCGGAAGAAGAGGCATCCGTACAGGCTGGGGCTGTTGCCGGGCTGCTGCATGCGGGATTTTTGCGAAACTTCGGGGAACAGCCTGACCGTCTGGCGGTTGTTGATGGCGAGCGCAGCCTTACCTATGCGGAGCTTTTCAGTGTAGCCGCTGGTCTGGCTGATCGGCTGGGCAAGGTGCTTGCTGCCGCCGGAGAAGATACGCCTCTTGTGGCGGTGGCGCTGCCCAAGGGCTGGCGTCAGGCTGCAGCCGTGCTCGGCGTGCTGTTTGCCGGTGCTGCCTATGTGCCCATTGATCCCAACTGGCCGCTTTTGCGACGCCGGGCCGTGCTTGAAGAAGCAAGGCCGGTTTGCATTGTCGCGCTATCTACGGAAAAACCAGAGTCCTGGAATGATATCCGGCTGTTAACCATCGGCGAAACCGCTTCACATGCTGTTGTGCCGGATAAGTTCCTCCAGGCCAGTCCCGACAGTCTTGCCTACGTCATCTTTACTTCGGGTACAACCGGAACGCCGAAAGGCGTTATGATGAGCCACGCCGGAGCGATGGTCACCATTGCGGAAATCAATCGCCGCTTCACCGTGACATGGGCTGACAGGGTGCTGGCTTTGTCGTCTCTTACATTCGATCTGTCGGTGTACGATTTCTTCGGCATCTGGACTGCCGGAGGCGCTGTTGTCATTCCGGCTGAAGGCGAGGTTCGAACCCCGGATGTCTGGCGGCGCCTGATGGAAGAGCACGACGTTACGGTTTGGAACTCTGTACCCATGTTCTGGCAGATGCTGCTGGAGTCCGGGGAATTGCCTGACAGGTCGCCCCGGCTGGTTCTTTTGAGCGGTGACCGTATTCCCCTGAGCCTGCCCGGAAAAAGCGCGGAGCTTTTTCCCCATGCCTGGATGGTAAGCCTGGGCGGCGCGACAGAGGCGGGCATCTGGTCTATCTGCCATGAAATGCTGCCGGACGATCCGCAACCGGGCTGGCAAAGTGTGCCGTATGGCAAGGCGCTTGCCGGGCAAAGCTTTCATGTGCTGCACGACGACCTGCGCTTCTGCCCCCGAGGCGTTGCAGGCGAGCTGTATATAGGCGGCGCAGCCCTTGCGCTGGGCTATCTGCATAATAAGGAAAAAACGGAAAAAAGCTTCATACGGCATCCTGTTACGCAGAAAAGGCTGTACCGGACGGGAGACCTGGGCGTCAGGCATGCTGATGGCGAAATCGAATTTCTTGGCCGTGCGGATTCGCAGGTGAAGGTGGGCGGGTTCCGCATTGAGCTTGGTGATGTTGAGGCTGCTCTTGCAGCCATGCCCGAAGTGGGTCATTGCGCCGTGGTGTTGGCCAAATCTCGTCAGCTTGCCGCCTTTATCGTGCCTGCAGACGGGGGCCGCCGCCCGTCAGAAGCGGCAGTGCGGCTGTTTCTTGAGGCAAGGCTCCCCCGGTATATGATTCCGGCTTCTGTCGACGTGATCGAGCGCATGCCCCTTACGCCCAATGGAAAGGTCGACCGGTCGGAGCTGATTGAGCTCTGCGCTGGAGACAGGCGTACGGCTTCGCCTGAAACACGTTCCAGCGGTTCGCCTTCCGAAACCATGCTTTGCGATATCTGGGGCGAAGTGCTGGGAGTTGCCGTGACGGCTTCGGACAACGTGTTCGCTCTCGGGGCGGATTCTCTTGCCGCCGTGCGGGCTGAAACACTGTTGAAACGCCGGTACGGCATCAAGCTCTCAATCCAGACGGTATTCGATCAGCCCGTTGTGCGTGAAATGGCAAAGTCGCTGGACGCGCACGTTCAGTCCGATGTGGCTACCTTGCGCGATTCCGGATCTTCAGACGTGCTGTTCTGCCTTGGCGACGCTGTCACCGACGGAAGCAGCTTTCACGAATTTGCCCGATACTGGCCTTTGGGCCGCGTCAAAACCGTGTCTGTCCTTCCCAAGGACAAGGATACTCTGGAAACCGTCATTGAGCGCATCAGCCGCCACATTTCCCTTACGCAACCGCAAGGCCCTCTGAGGTTGGCCGGTTACTGCGCAGGCGGGTTGCTGGTCTGGCTGGCTGCAGACCGGCTGCGCAAACTTGGCCGTGTGGTCGACAGGTTGATCCTGATCGACTGCATGCCGCTTCCCCCAGGCATCCATAAGGCGCCAGACTCTCTGGAAGGCATAGTGATGGGTATGGCCGGACACTCCTCGCCAGAGCTGCTTGAGAACCTTGGCAGGCTGTGCGCCATCCTCGAAAACGCGGAATACCGCGAAACTGACGTGCCCTTCACCTTTGTGGAAAGCCAGGAAATCACCGGACAGGGCATGGGCTTTGAATTCTGGAATTCACGGGCAAGGTTCGCTCACAAGATATCTTCACCGGGTAATCACGCCAACTGCCTGAAGCGCAAGCAGCTGCTTGAGTGGATAGGGCGGCTGATTGACTGGTACGAAGCGGACGGGGAAGAGCAGCATGCCTGAAACCAGCCCCTGGCTTATCTTTGACAAGAAACCCGGCCCAGATGACCTGATCCTGTTCTGCCTGCATTTCGCAGGCGGGCATGCGGCCCTTTTCAGGCAATGGCAGCAACATGCTCCGGCAGGCGTGGTTGTCTGCCGGGTGCAGATGCCCGGTCACGGCACACGCATGGCTGAAGAGCTCCTGACGGACATGTCTTCGCTTATCGACGGTTTGCAGGAGGCCGCGCAATGCTGGATCGGGCATCGTCACGCCTTTTTCGGCCATTCAATGGGCGGAACCGTTGCTGCGGAGTGGGCGATACGTCATCAGGGCGAAGGCTTGCCTTTGCCCGAGTGCCTTTTTGTCAGCGCATCGGAACCCACGCACGAAAACTGGTGGCCTCCCTGCCGGGATCTTCCCTCAGATGCGTTCAGGTCTTTCATTTTTAAGACCGGTGGCGTGCCCAAGGAAATTCTGGAGCATGAAGAGCTGATGGCACTTTTTGAACCCATCATCCGGGCGGACTATACCGTGCTGGAAACTTGGGCTCCAAAGCCGGTGCGTCCTATCCACGTGCCAATAGTCGCCTTTGCCGGTCTGGATGACCACGTTGTTCCCGTGGAGGTGGTGGCGGAGTGGGAACGCTTTGCCGCGGCCTCGTGGGAAATGCACATGATGCCGGGAGGGCATTTTTTCATCCAGACGCATTCCGAGCTTGTTATGCGCAGTGTTTTTGACCATCTGAAAATTTTATAAAGGAGCGGCCCATGAACAGTTTGAGTAGTGTTTCAGATGCCATTACGCCCCTTGAAAAACAGAAAGTCATGCGGGCTGTGGTGCTCTATAAAGCTGAAGATGAAAAGCTCATGGCAATTGCCGATGAAGACGAGCGCCTCAGGGCCGCCATTCACGTTGAGCGTGATATCCCCATTCCTGTTCCCGGTACGGGCGAGGTGCTTGTAAAGGTTATGGCCGGAGCTCTTAATTTCAACACCCTGTGGGCGCTGAAACGCAAACCGGTGAGCACGTTCGACCGTCTGGCGAGATTTGCCAAACTTGATCCTGACGCAGTCCGTCATAATCTCGACTACCAGATCATGGGCAGCGATGGCGCAGGCATAGTGGTCAAGGTGGGCGAAGGCGTTACAAACTGCCGCCCCGGCGATCACATCGTTGTTTATCCCGTGGTGTTCAATCATCAGTCACCAGAGGCAATGGAAGACTACCTGTTTGACGATCACAGCCGCATATGGGGTTACGAAACAAATTTCGGTTCTTTCTCGGATTATTGCCTTATCCGTGCAACTCAGGTTCTGCCTAAACCCAGGCATCTTTCCTGGGCCGAAGCGGCGGCTCTGCCAGGGGCCAATTCCACTGTGTACAGAATGCTGATCTCGCCCAACGGGGCGCAGATTAAAATTGGCGAGAGCGTGCTTATCTGGGGAGCCAGCGGCGGCATCGGCAGCATGGCTGTGCAGTATGCGCTCAGAACCGGGGCTTTTCCTGTTGCTGTCGTTTCTTCCGAAGAAAAGGCCGAGCTGGTGAGGGCGCTTGGTTGCCGCGCGGTGATTGTTCGCCCCAACGAAGAAAACGAATTCGTCAATGACGACGGTACACCTGATATGCGGCGTCTTGTGCGCTTTCGGCGTGAAGTATTGCAGGCCAACGGAGGCAAGGCGCCGGATGTGGTTTTTGAGCATCCGGGGCGCGGCACGTTTTACGCCAGCGTATTTGTGGCTGCCAACCGGGGGCGCATTGTCACCTGCGGGTCCACAACTGGTTATGACCACCTCTACGACAACCGGTATCTCTGGATGTACGGCAAGCGCATTATCGGTTCCCACTGCGCCTCCTGGAATGAAGCTGCGCGGGCTAATGATCTCATATGCAAGGGATTGATCATGCCGGAGCTCAGTAGTGCGTTTTCGTTGGACAGGTTTGAAGACGCTGTTGAAGAGTTGAAAAATAATCATGTGGGCAAGGTAGCCATACTTTGCAATGCCGAAACGATTGATGAAGGGGTTGAAGATATGGAATTTCGCAATGCCATTGGCGAAAAACAGTTCAGAATATTCCGCAAAAAGGGAAAATGATGTCTACTGCGCCAGAAAAAATGCAAAGCCCGCTTACTGTCTACTGGCAGGCTGCCATGCCGGAGTGGGGCAAACTTTCGGTGACGCTTTTGCTTGCCTGCTTTGCTGCATTGCTTGAAATTGTACCTTTTATCCTGATCTGGCATATGGCCGGAGAAGCCATGAGCGATACGCCCCAGGTGAATACCATTCTCTGGCTGACAGGAGGAATCTTTGGGGCCGTGGTTTTGCGCTTTCTGGCGCAAGGGGGAGTAACCATACTCGGCCATCTGGCCGGGTTTCGGTCAGAGTGCCGTCTGCGCAGCCAGCTTGTGGAGCGGATAAAATCGGTTGTTCCTGTGGCAGTGGAAGGGAAAAACAGCCACTTGAGCCGGGCTGTTATGGATGAGGTGGGGCGTCTCAACGGCATCCTGGCCCACACCATTCCCGATGCGGTAGCCGGATTGTTTCTGTCGCTGGTGTGCGTGGCGTTGCTGTTCTGGATCGACTGGCGGCTTGCACTGGCCTCTCTTGTCATGCTCGCGCTCGGGGTGTGGGCCCAGGGGCGGATTGCAAGGTCATCGCCGGAACTTTTCGTGCGCTGGGTACAGGCGGATGGCAGGGCTTCTTCCGCGCTTCTTTCCTACGTCAGAGGACTGGCCACATTGCGGGCTTTCAACCGTCAGGCGGATTCTCTTGAAGAAGTGACAGACAGTATTTTTGCCATTGGCAGGCTGGCGGGAGACGTAACCCGTGTCTGCGCCATGCCTTATTCCCTTTTCGGCCTGGCCATGACGACTCCGCTGCTGGTGGTGTTGCCCTTCGCACTCCTGTTTTACGCATCGGGTTCGCTTACAGCTTCGGATCTGCTTTTTGCCACGGCAGTCAGTGGAGTCATGCTTCTTCCCCTTACCAAGGTCATGATGAGCCTGTCGGCCCTGCGGATATTTCAGGCCGGAGCAGCCCAGATTCAGGCTGTGCAAAATCTGCCCGTGTTTGACGAGCCGGCTTCGCCCCAGTCCGTCGCAGGTGCTGAAATTATTTTTGAAAACGTCTCCTACCGGGTGAAATCCGGCTCGGGAGACGACGTTACTATACTACAGGATGTAAGTTTTACGCTGCCGCAGGGCCGCATCACTACGGTGACCGGTCCGTCCGGTTCAGGGAAGACAACCCTGGCAAGACTTCTGGCACGTCTTGATGACGTTTCTGCTGGCCGTGTTCTTATTGGTGGACAGGATATCCGCTCCATTCCCCCACAACTGTTCCAGCGTCTCATCAGCATTGTTTTTCAGGATGCTTTTCTTTTTCACGGCACTATCCGCGAAAACATCCTTCTGGCCAGACCGGATGCGACGGAAGACGAACTGCTTCAGGCTGTGGAAGCGGCAGGCTGCACAGAAATGTTGACGGTTTTACCCCTGGGGCTGGATACCCCTGTGGGGGATAAGGGCTTTGGCCTTTCCGGCGGCGAGCAGCAGCGTATAGCCATCGCACGTGCTTTTTTGAAAAATGCGCCCATTCTGATTCTTGATGAGGCCACCGCCCACCTCGACCCCATTGCGGCCAAGGATGTGTCACGCAGCTTGAACCGGCTGATGGCGGGCAGAACCGTTTTTGCCATTTCGCACCGTCTGCACGAAATTGAAAATGCCGATTCCACTCTCCTTATTGTTGGCGGTTCCCTTGAAGAAAAGGGAACGCATGAAGAACTGCTGGCACGTTCTGCAATCTATCAAAATCTATGGTCCCTGCAGAGGCGGTCAAATTCGTGGCGGCTCGGCAGAGAGCGCGTGAGGGGAGAGGTATGATACGCGAATATCTCGGTTTTGATCTTACGGAATACCGCGACGGCAATATGGTCAGGGGCGTTCTCTATGCGTCCCTGGGCGCCTGCGCTGAGGCTTTGCCCTGGTTTCTGGCGGCGCTGGCGCTACCCTATGTTCTTGAGGGCGGGGATGGGGCTGTGGCGGCGGCAGTGGTGCTTGTCTTTGGCATTGCGGGTTTTTTGCTGGGCCTTGTTTTCAAGATGCGGGCGCTCAACGCCAATTTTGATGCAACCTACGCAATGGTTTCACACGCCAGACTTTTTCTTGCCAACCACCTGGCCAGGCTGCCGCTTGGGCGTGTGCTTTTACAGCGTGATGGAGCCTGGGCTGAACTCATGACCGCGCAGTTCAGCATGTATCAGGATATTGTCACAACCGTATGGGGTTGCGTGGTGGCAGGCACAGCTTTTCCTGTCCTGCTCTGGCTTTTGTTGCTCTGGCTTAATTGGGCCAGCGCCCTTGTACTTTTGCTGGCATTGCCGGTGGCCATGCTGAGCGTGCCGCTGGCCTATCGGCTGTTGGACGGTGCGGCAAAAAAAATCGCCGCAGCCCGGCAAACAGCGGCAGTAAATGTGCTTGAAATTGCCACCGGAGCAAGGGATTTACGATTCTTTGACCCGCTTTGCCAGCGGTATGCCGCCACATTGCGTTCTCTTGAGCACTATCGCGACCAGTCAATAAAAACAGAAGTGGCTCCGGCTCCGGCCCTGTTGCTGTTCAACCTTGTCATCTTTATTGGTGCGGCCTTGGCCATCGGCGTTGCAAGCATGCAGTTCGCGACCTGGGGCGGCAGCCCGGCCAGTTATTTCGTGGTAGTTCTTCTGACCTTGCGCCTGGCAATGGCCATCAATGAATTCGGCCCCTATCTGGCGGAAATGCGTTTTGTGGGCACCATCATCAACCGTATCCGCCAGGTTTTGGACGAGCCGGTCATGCCGCAGGCAACTCAGGGGCAAAGCCCTGAAGACGGTTCCATTGAAGTGCGAAATGTATCCTTTGGTTATGGTGATACCGATGTCATCCGCAGTATTTCCCTGCATGTCAGGCCGGGGAGCATGGTTGCGCTTGTGGGGCCATCCGGTTCCGGCAAGAGCACACTTGCAGCCCTGATTGCACGCCTTTGGGATGTAAAAGAAGGCGTTGTGCGGATAGGTAATGTAGATGTCAGGGATATTGATGAGCCAACACTGCACAGGACAGTCAGCATGGTGCTGCAGGACGTTTTTCTTTTTCCTATGTCGGTGGCGGACAATATACGCCTCGGCAGGGCGGACGCGCCAATGGAGAGCGTGATGGCGGCGGCGAAGGCTGCCTGTATTCATGAGCGCATCATGCTGTTGCCCCAGGGGTATGACACTTTGCTGGAGGGTGGCGATGTGGCACTTTCCGGCGGTGAACGCCAGCGAATAGCGATAGCTCGTGCCATTTTGAAGGATGCTCCTGTGCTGATTCTTGATGAGGCCACGTCCAGCCTTGATCTGGAAAATGAAGCCGCAGTCCAACAGGCGCTCGCCAACCTTTGCCGTGGAAAAACAACCATTGTGATTGCGCACCGACTTTGGACGGTTCACGACGCCGATGAAATTTTCGTTCTGGACAAAGGAGAAATCAGGGAGCACGGGGCGCACGTTGAGCTTCTTATGGCTGACGGTCTTTATGCAAAATCGTGGAAGGCGCAAAATGAAAATGCCTAGCTGCGGCGACTTCGAATGCGGGCATCATGACTCTATAGCAGTTATGGATGCCACAATGGCAGCCCTTGATCCGGAGCAGGCTCCTGTCGTGGTTATAGCGAACAGAGGCTTGGCGGTCCGGATTGAAGACGAGCACCTCTCCACTGAAGAAAGGGCGCGAGAAGCAAAATTCATCAGGCAGGAGGACCGTCAGAGATTCAGAACAACGCATTTTCTTAAGCGTCGTGTCTGTGCGGCATTTACAGGCATCCAGCCTGAACGGATGAACTTTGGTACGGGTTGGAACAATAAACCCTACCTTAAGGAGTTTACCGGACTTTTTACCTTCAACCTCTCTCACAGTGGCGAGTGGGGCGGCATTGCTGCTGCCAAGGCCAATGCACTGGGGTTCGATGTGCAGGCTGCCATTGAGCTGGCGGATTTTCCAATGAGCGAGATCATGCACCCTCTGGACTGCATCCGGGCGGATAGCCCTGCCTCAGCGGCCCTGGTGTGGGCTGTCAAAGAGGCCGTGACCAAGGCCAACGGCATCGGTCTTGGTTACGCACTCAAAAAATTGTGCATCAAGCGCACGTCGGATGATGCGGTAAAATCCGTACAACTTTTGGGACAACAGTGGTTTGTGCGTCACGGCCTTCTTGCGGACGGCAGCGCCATTGCCGTGGCAATGAACACCTGGGTTCAGATGGAAAAAATTCAACTGCTGGAGGTAAAATTTTGATATATATGTCATGGGAAGGCACTGGCTCCGAGCATCGGCTTCAAAAACCCTGTCCCTGGCTAGACGAGGGGGAATACTAATTTCACTTGAGAGGAGACAGTATGGAAACAACGAAAGAGATGTATGCTGATGCCGGCGAATTCTATGATGTAATGTCGGGAAGGCTGTGGGAGCGCAGGAAGAATTTTTTGGAAGCCCTGTCACGTGTTGCGGATGTGGAGGGAGCGGTTTTGGACATCGGCGCAGGTACAGGACACGGTGTTGTGGCCGCAGCAGAAGTTTTGCCCGGCGTGGATATCTTTGCGGTGGAACCCTCGCCAACCATGCGCGCCGTGCTTGTGTCGCGCATCATGCAAACAGAGGGTTTACAGCGGCGGGTGACAGTGATCCCTTCCACCTTTGAGGCTGCTGAACTACCGGAACGAGTCAGGGCTGTACTTTTTCTTGCCTGCATAGGTCTCATGGATGACGCGGCGCGGCGCGCCTTCTGGGCACGATTGGCGGCACATATGTCGCCGGGTGGACTGGTGCTTTTTGATGTAATGATGATCGACAAACCGCAGCCCGTTGAAAAAATACACGTGGCTGAAGTAGCCATGGGGCAGAATACCTACCATGCCTGGGCTGAGGGCATCCCGGTTGACGGTCTGCGAGAAAAGTGGGTTTCCACATATCAAATTGTCAGAAACAATGTCGTGATACTTGAACGTCACGCCGAATACACCTGGCAGACCATAAGCCTTGACGATGTGGCGCGCGAGGCGGAGCCGTACGGCTTTGTCTTTGAGCGCCAGACGGAGGATACGATGATTCCTTCGGGCATCCTGCGCAAAGTCGCCATGTAGCGGCCGCGCACAAAAGAAAAATATCCCACCGGAAAGCCCTTATGGTAAATCCGCCATGGGGGCTTTTTGTTTACCGAGATGTGCGCTTGATTCAGGCCATGCCAGAGTTTCCGTCCATATTGAGGACCAACAACGAGCACATTGCCGCCCCGGAAAATATCAAGGTATTAAGCCTTCTCAAGGCCAGTGCCTTCAGTTGTCTGAACAGGCACGGAGTGCGCTTCATTGACGGTCGAGCCAGTCATTATTTTTTTGTTCAGAGCGATTGCTTGAAAAGGATGGTCTTTTCTGCCGCATGGTCCACGGTGACCGCCTGTCGTGTGCCTGTTGCGCTAACGTCGGGCAGTTTACTGATCCAAGCGATACTCCAGGATGTCATCGCCGTGGTCATCGCGCTGGCCGGTTTCTTTCCAGCCAAGATGTCGGTAGAAGCCATAGGAACGTACTTTGGAGTCACTGTTGCAAGCCAGAAAAAGTCGTTTAAAACCACGGTGATGCATGTCTTTGACCATCTGCGTCAACAGCATGCGCCCCAACCCCTGGTTTTCATGACGCGGCAGCAACGCCAGCACCATGATTTCTCCACTCTCACGGTCGGCGAAGCAGTACCCGGCCATCTGCCCGTCAACGCGGGCTATATAGCCGGGGCAACTGCCATCTTCGATGCCCGCGCGCCAGCTTTGTTCTGTAATGCCCAGGGCGGCAAGCTCCTGTTCAGAAAACGCATTTTCGCGGGTCAGGGCACGAATGCGCAGACACTCTCGCGCATCGTCCGGTATTGCCGGGTGCAGGGTTGCTTTACTCATTAAAAACTCCATAGAGGTTATTTGCATCAGCAAGCTTTGCATCGTCCTTTCGTGCCAGTTCGCGTTGCAAGGGGCGGGGTAAAAATGGCTTGGGGTTGGCGCAACTCTCACAGCACAGTCGCAATGCAGTAGGATCAAGGCACAATGAAAGTCAGACTCTGTTATTCGGTAAAGTCAGGATGTTGATTAGTTGCAGCTCATTTGCCGTGGCGGGACAAACCGCAGGGTTTCAGGGCCTGGGGCCAGCCGTAAACAGGCGACTGTAAACATCACGCAGGACCGCCTGCTTTTTTTCATTGTAAGCAATTACAGAGTGTTCACCTTGGCCCGCCGTGAGTTTGGCCTCCGCATAGCGCTGGCGATCATCTTCATGTTCGCGTAACCAGTCACGAAACAGGCAATGCCGTGCATGCTCGGGGCAGGCTGGCCCAAAGACATGCAGGTTTACTCGCGGGCTTTGCAGTCTCAACATTCGATGCCCATACCATGAGCGCTCACGGACGGTCAGCACATACCCAAGCGCTTGAAGCGCAGGAATATAGCTGGCTTCATCCTCGGGGGCGGCCACGATGAGATCAATGTCGATTACAGGTTTAGCTGGCAGATACGGCACAGCGGTCGCGCCAATGTGCTCCACGGCCAGCGCTCTGTTTTTCATGGTTTTGGTAATTTGCCTGTACAGTTGTAGGTAAGTTTGTGGCCAGGCGGTGTCATAGGCTGAAATTTCTAACAGTTCGGGACCGGGGCGGCCCTGAACCCACGGATTTTCATTGGGGTCACCCGGTTCAAAGGTCTGGATGGCCTGCCAGTCGGCTTGAAGCAAGGGACTGTCTGAAACCTGCATGAAAATCTCCGTGGAACCTTCTTGGGCGTGAGCAGGAAAAGTTTATTTTTGCCGGATACTGGGCGCACATTCATGAATAAACCGTGCAGTGTCAAGTACCAGCGGTTTGTTGAGAACAGATGTCACATGCGGCAAGGCAGATTCATGCTGCCGGTTTGAATAATCAACATGCTCTTTTACAATAGTGGATATGGCATATGAATCGTTTCGTCATTATTTCCGGCTGCTCGGGCGGTGGCAAGTCAACATTGCTGGCAGAGTTGCAGCGTCGAAAGTATTGTGTTGTCGAAGAACCCGGTCGGCGTATCGTCAAGGAAGAAGCAGATTCCGGCGGGCAAGCCCTGCCGTGGCTCGACATGGCGGCATTTTTGCGGCGAGTTATTGATGCGGCCCTGGCTGACTACGCCCATGCACCGCGAAGCAAAGCACAATGGGTATTCTTTGATCGCAGCCTGATCGACGCGGCAGCAGCGCTGCATGAGCTGACGGGCGATAACATTCTTGATCGGCTTAAACAGGGGTATCGTTATCATCCGCGCGTTTTTCTCGCTCCGCCATGGCCCGAAATCTATGTGCATGACTCGGAGCGTCGCCACGATATGAGCGCGGCGCTGGTCGAGTTTGAGCGGCTCCGGCGCGTCTATCCGTTTCTGGGCTATACGGTTTCGCTGTTGCCCTGGGCAAGTGTTATCGAACGGGCAGATTTTGTGCTGAAAGCGCTATCAGCTTGCTGATCTGTCATGCGGTCGCTAAGGGAAAAGGGCGGTGCGTGTGCCATGAACGTTTTTTGAGTTTTTTACTGTATACAGCTTTTTCAGCCGGATTGTGCGTTTCTGCGAGTCAAAAATAGCAAGAATAAGTGACACGATCTTGCAACATATGATGTGACTGCATAGCATGTTAAAATTTAAATATAGATGTTGCTATTTCAATGAAACAACCTTTGACTGGATTTCTTGCATTTATTATTCTCGCCTCATGGATAAAGAAAATTCGCCAATTGTGATTCGTCCGTGTATCAAGTGCGGTAAATTATCAACAAAAATTGAAACATCACGGCCAATTGGCCGTACACGCGACCTGTACCGTGTGGTGTGTGAATGCGGAAATGGTCCATTACGCTGGTCTATAAGCGCTTCTTCAGCCATACGGTTATGGAATTCGCACGACGCATCCTAGGTTCTTATTACAAAATGCCTTGGGATTTACCTGTGCAGCATGATCTTTTGCCGTTCAAGCGCAAATGAAAGCCGTGCTGCATCCTGCGAGCCTGCGTTGCGGCACTTCAGATGCGCCGCCAGGCAAAGGTGCTTGAGATGCATTGATTTCCAGATACTCAGAGCTGTTATCTGGACCGACAGCAGCCCGCCAGTTAACCTTTGCAGCTTTTCCAGATAGCCGCGCCATGACGCTTCCAGGCCAGAGTCCTGATATTATCCGGCTGACGGCAGACGCCTGCTTCAGCGGCAGGACAGTCACGGCTGTAAACCGTGGCGGCCCGTTGTGTGGTTGTCGGAAGACTTGCTGTCGCAACAGGCTGTAAGAACGGCATCAGATGATTGGCGGACGGATGAGCGCCAGGATAGGGGCGTCAGTGGTGTCTCGCAGTGTCATCGCAGGCGGTGCTTGTTACGTGCATAGCTGATGTGTTTTTATGGCTGTTCACTCTTTTCTTGATCCATAGCGCTGCCGTTCCGGCGGCCCAGATCGGGGAATGAAAAGAGTGAACAGCCTGTAATATCCTTCTGGCTAGCAGCTTGTCATTTCTCTTGCGGCGCTGTCCGTGGCTTCCTGGCAGGAGTCCATAACGCTGGGGACGTTGCCGGTTTCGTTTGTTCCTGTGACAACGCCCCCGGCAACGGCGGCAGAGCCACCGGTTGCCTCAGACCCGGCGAGGGGATTCTGGTCAAGAGCCGTATTCATGTCCGCCAGACCCATGCCATGCAATGCGTCGCCTTCAAGGCCGGTTCCGCCTTTTTCTGTGTCTTGTCCGCCCGCGGCTGTAAACAGGCTGTCGAGGCTTTCATCGCCGTACGTCAGGGTGATGGAGGTATGGACCCCGGCAAAATCGCCGCTGTTTTCCCCTTCGTTGCCGAGATAGCCGTTATGCAGGGCGTCATCTCCCTCTTCAAGGAACATGCTTGCGGACGTATCTGTGGCATGGTCGTCCAGAAAGACGAAAAGCGGCTGAACCTGTCCTTCTTCCTCTTCGTCCATAGCAAAGCGTGTCTGTGCTGTAGCATCAGGTTCAAAAACATCCGTCTGAGTCCCGGCATTATCCGTTTGCGCATTAAAGGCGGCATTCAGACTGTCATCCGCCAGAAGCGTCGGACCGTCGTGAGCGGTCCACGTCGTGTCCTGTGCCGAATCTTGCGCGGCATGCTGCGCGTCCTGCGTGTGATGCTCTGCGTCGGTTTCCGCAAGCGTTGCAGCCAAAGGCGTGGCAAAGGGTGCGGCGGGGTCATGCAGTTGGGTGACAAGCTCCGGCGGCTCAATGGAAGTGCCGCCATCATGCAGAGCCCACAGAAGGTCATTGAAGATTGACAGAAAATCCGTGGGCAGGGGGGAGAAGCTAAGACCTTCAAAGCTGATGCCCGTCATGCCGCCTGCAATAAGCGGGTCAGAGCCAATGGCGTTGAGCCAGTCTCCGTAGCGGGCGGCAAAGTTTTCGGCATTGGATGCCTGAAGTACCAGGGTGTAGGTTCCACCGGCAGCGATCACGTTCAGGCTGCCGGTTTGCACCGCGCCGTTGATGGTGAGGGTGTTGTCGCCGCCGCCCAGATTGATTTCATTGCCGTTGCCCTTGACAGCGCCGTTGATGAGCACGCTGTCGTTGCCCGCGCCGGTGGTAATGATATTTTTTACCGCCATTTTCAGCCTGCATGGCGATGCCCTGGCCGTTATTGGCGGTGAGGGTGACGCTGTCGCCCGGGCCTCCTGCCCGGGAATGGCCGGTGATGTAGTTTACAGAGCCGCCACCATCGGCCCACATGGCAATGGCCTTTTCAGCAGTGGCCCCGGTGGCGGTAATTGCAACGGTCAGCGGGGCGTTTCCGGTGATTGTATTTGTACCACCATTGACGGCATGTATGCCGGAACCGGGTTCGACGTAGCTCCCACCCGAACCGGCAATGGTCACCTCGCCGTTGTGAGCGGTGACAAGATTGTTGCTTCCGTCGGCCTGAAGGCCATGATGTCCTTTGATATTTATGGCCCCATGGCTGATAATGTCGTTTGCGCCGCCGCTTTCCGCGTGGACTCCGGCAAAAGCGCTTCCTCCTGTTATGGAAAGGCCGCCAGCGCCGGCGCTGACTGTGTTCCAAGGCCCAAACTCCGGATGCAAGTCCCGCCACGGTGCGCCTGTTTTCATAATCCACAGGATAGCATTAAATATCAGGCGGTCGTCTTTACGTTTGCGTCCTCTGGTTTCAGTACCGGTCTTCGCCAGCATAGGCCTGATTATGGCCCACTTTTCATCGGAAATGTCGTGTCTGCTCATGGAAAAACAAAAGCAGCACCGACGAAAAGTCGAGATGTTATTTAGAAACAGCACCTAGCAGTGCCGTCATGCGCCGCAAGGCAAAGATGTTGAGTGGCGGCACCCCAAAAAATGCGCAGAACAGAAAAGGGCTTACGATTTTCATCGTAAGCCCTAAACTTTCTGGTCGGGATGAAAGGATTTGAACCTTCGACCCCTTGAACCCCATTCAAGTGCGCTCCCAGGCTGCGCTACATCCCGACGCGAGAAAGATAACTACGCTGAACCACTTGTTCTGTCAATCTTTTTTTAAATTATTTTTTCTCAGCAATACCAAACCAACCAAAGGGGGCAGATACAGGTGGATGTCTCCCTCATGGCGATCGGCCAGCGGTTGGGTAAAATGTTCTACAGGCTGGCCGGATATGTCAAGATTACCGTGCCCGGCGAAACGCTTTTCATCCGAGGACAGCAGTTCGACATACTTACCGGGAGAAACGGCAAACGTCAGATTTTTTTGGGCATCAAGTTCATGAAAGTTAAAGGCAAAAAGCAGCTGCCCCCGCTCAAAGGCCAGCAATCGTTTCTCTTCATGAATAAAACGGAAAAGAGGAGGTTGCCTAAAACTGTTCAGGTGCGGTTGAACCAGTTCCAGCATCTGCGCTTTGTCCCAGGCGGCCAGGAAGCTGTACTTAAGGTCAGGAGCCTGAGCCAGGTGCCACTGCCTGTGGGCATAGTTTTCCGCATCAAGCCATTCGGGGTGTCCAAATTCGTTGCCCATAAAGCTGAGATAGCCCGCGTCAGCAGCAGCCAGCGTAATAAGGCGCATGAGACGGTAAAAAGCGAGTCCGCGTGATACGTCCCAACTGTCTGTTGCAACAGCCATGTGGCTGTACATACGCTCGCCGAGCAGCCGCCAGATCATGGCATCTTTGCCGTTTATGCACTGGTCGTGGCATTCCACATAGCTGATGGTACGGTCATACGGCCTGTGATTGGTCATTTCATGCCACATGCTGCCCATATCGTGTGGGCTGATGACACATTTTGCCCAATAGTCGGGTATGCCCATGGCAAAGCGGTAGTCAAAGCCGAGCCCGCCCTGTTCCGGGGAACAGGTGAGGCCGGGCATGCCGGAAAATTCTTCGGCAATGGTTATGGCAGAGGGGCATATCTGGTGCGTCAGGGTGTTGGACAGGGCCAGATACAGTTCGCCGTACGTATTGCCGCGCGGTTTGCCGTCCTTGTCGTAGAAGCAGCGGCTTACATGGGAAAAATCGTCATCCATACCGTGATCAAGGTACAGGATGTTGCCCACAGCATCGGAACGAAAACCGTCTATGCGGTATTCTTCAAGCCAGTAGCGGCAGTTGGAGAGCAGAAAACGGCGCGTCATCTCCTGGCTGAAGTCAAACGACGGCGTACCCCACTGATTCAGTGTGCCGCTGAAAAAATAATCGCTTCCGTCGTAGCGGGCGAGCCCCTGCTCGGTATTGGGGCAGGCATGGGCATGCGGAATATCAAGGATGACGGCAAGGCCGAGACCATGCGCCGCGTCCACAAGGGACTTGAATTCGTCGGGAGTTCCATAGCGGGAGGATGGCGCAAAATAACTGCTGACCTGATAGCCAAAAGAACGGTAGAGCGGGTGTTCCAGAATGCCCATAAGCTGGACTGCGGTATAGCCGCATTCACGTATACGCGGCAAAACGTGCGCGACAAAGGCCGCATAGCTGCCCACGCTGTTCGTACTGCGCTGCAGAGAGGATTGGGCCATGCCCACATGTGCTTCGTAAATACGTGGAAAAGGCTGCCTGTCCGGGGGTTGGTGTGTAAAGCGAAAAGCTTTTTCCGGCAGCCAGAGCCGGGCGCACCACTGGCCGGGCATGACCGTATCTTGTTCCACCCAGTTGGCAAAAGCCGGAACCCGGCGCAGGGCGCGATCTCCATCGGCGGCATTGCCGGGCTGCACACGCAGCTCCATATAGCTTCCGTGGTGGAGCGCTTCTTCGGGCACAAACAGTTCAAAAAAGCCTTTTGCCTGGGGGATAAACTGAAAATGGACGTGGCGCTGAAAGTTGAGCGTATCGGTCGTCAGCCACAAGGCCGCCGCATGGGGCATATACTCGCGCAGCTGCCAGAAGCTGCGGCCTTCGGCATCCCTGACTTTATGTACACCAAGCTTGTGGTGCAGATTGGCGTAGGCCCGCAATGAGCCGTACTGTTTTGTGATGCGGGCCAATTCTGTCGAAAATATCTTGCCCCTTTGCTGCAGAAAAAAACTGTAAGGCTGCAATGCCGTATCTTGTAAGGGGGTTTGGGGAGCAAATGATGTCATGGCGGCCTCCATTGGCTGGTTGGCCCAAAAAGCAGAGGGCGCAGGCACGTCACGAAGAAACGAAACCGCCCGGCGGAGAGAGCCGTCGGGCGGGAAAAAGCCTTTTATGAGCTGTGTTGCTGCCAGTGCTTGCCTGAAAGGGAGGCAAGGCAGTCAATAAGTGCCTGGGTTCCCAGGTTGCCCTGTCCTCTTGCCTGCATACTGCGGTACAGTTCTTCGGCCAGGCCTATGCCGGGCAGTACGATCTGCATGCGACGGCATTCTTCAAGGCAGAGCCCAAGGTCTTTGATGAAGTGGTTGATAAAAAAGCCCGGGGCAAAGTCGTTTTTGAGAATGCGCCGCCCCAGGGTATCCATAGCTTTGCTGCCCGCCGCGCCCATAACTACCAGTTCCAGCCACTGGACCACATCCAGGCCGGCTTCCTGCGCAAAAAGGCAGGATTCGCACACGCTGAACATCACGCCGGCAATGGCAACCTGATTGGCCAGCTTGGCTTTTTGACCAAAACCGGGGCCACCGCAGTGCAGAATGTTTTTTCCCATGCTTTTAAAGCAGCTTTCAAGCCTTTCATAGCCATCCTTATCGCCGCCGACAAAGATGGAGAGGGTCGCGTTGCGTGCGCCCACATCGCCGCCTGTTACAGGGGCGTCCAGTGACAGGCAGCTCTGCAGCAGGGCTGCCTCGGCGATGCGTTCGGCCAGAGAAGGGCTTGAAGTGCTCATGTCGCAGACAATGCCGCCCGAGGGCAGGCCCTGCAATACGCCTTCTTCGCCCAGGATGACGCTTTCCACATCCTGCGGATAGCCGACAATAGTGAAAACCACATCGGCATTGGCTGCCGCCTGACGCGGCGTATCGGCCCATTGAGCGCCCTTGGCAAGCAGCGGGTCGGCCTTGGCACGGGTGCGGTTGTACACGGTCAGGTTATGCCCCGCATCCTGCAGGTGACCGGCCATGGACAAACCCATAACCCCGGTTCCAATCCAACCTATGCGCAGTTTTTCAGCCATGTTAGCACTCCTTTGGCTACTGGAAGCGACGTTCTAGAATTTCTTTTTGCATGACCTCTCGCGGCAATGTTTTGTTTTTGTGAAACAAGTCAACATGTTTGCGGTACAGATCAAGATTGCGCCGCATATTTTCGTTGAAGGGGTCACTGCCGCTGAAATCCTTGTTCAGAGAATCATAAGCTGCTGACAGTGTTTCCGGTGCCATTTGCGCACCGTCTTCCACCTTGCTGCGATAAAAGGTCAGAGACTTGTCAAGGCTGGTGTCCAGCATGGCAAGTCCTCTGCGGGCAGTATCCATTATCTGACGCAGTTTTTCAAGTTCGGCGCCCTTGGCTGCCTTACTGTCTCTTTGCATACCATCTAACTGGGATTGCAGAGATTTTCTGCGAATGGAGTAGTTGCGGATGGTTTCTGTCATGTACACGCCGGTGCGTATGAGCGATTGCGCTTCCATCTGCTTCTGCCGCTCAAGCATGATATTGTTTTCTTTAATAGTATTGCGCAGTTCCTGAAGGTTTTTTTTCACTGCCTCATTGGGGGCGGATGCCAGCAGCCGGTCCAGCTCTTCAAGAGGATTGCGCGCGGCCTTCGTATCGTAGCCCGCAGCTTCCATTGATTCTCCGGCTTTGCCCCATTCTGTCAGCAGTTCCTGGGGGCGTGGCCCTCCCGGAGTATTAATGCCAGAAATGACGGGGCGAAAGCCCATATCGCGGGCATGAGCCGGACCGTCGGCCATGAAGAACGGAGTTTCTTCACGCCGGCCGGGTAAAATTTCCGCTTCGCCGGAAAGAAAGGAACCACCCTTGCGCACAAAACCGCCCGCCGAGCCGTGCAGTCTTCCGGCCAGTGAAAAGCGAAAGGCGTCCAGAACCATTTCAGCCGCATTGCCTGCGGTGTCGTATATACCCAGAGGATTGGGTTTGCGTGAGCCGATGTTGGCGGTTTCTTCTGCCCTGGCCGCGCCTTCCGGCCGATAAACGGCGTAGTCGGCCTTGCTGGCCTCGGGCGGCAGAGCAAAGAAATCTTCTTGCAGGAGTTGCTGGCTGCCTGCCATATGCCCACCTCGGGCGGCGTATTCCCATTCCGTTTCCGTAGGCAGGCGCACAAAACCCACATTACGGCTGTCGCCGGAAAAGCGGGGGAGGGACTGCGGCGAGTTTTGCAAAAGCCAGGCGGTATACTTGCGGGTGAAGTCCACGGCATCATACCAGCTTATATCTGTCACCGGCTTTGCGGCGCTGGCTGCAGGTGGATGGGCGGCGGGGCAGGACGCATCCATGACGGCCTGCCATTGCAGGTTGGAGACTTCATACTTTGCCACAAGATAAAAGTAGTTCTGTCCCCTGGGGGCAAGCCTGCGCCAGTCCGGCGGCAGATCTTCAAGGGTAAACGCGCCGGAAAGTGCGGTATTATAGCGGCGGTCATAGAACGCACGGCTTGTGTTGGCGCTGTCGTCCACACCAGGGCGCATGGGCATATCCCACAAAAGTCCTTTGGCAGGCACGGCCACCAGCTTGAAAGCCATGTTGAGTCCACAGGGCATGGGCAGCAGGATATCGTCAGCCGCAGGTTTGGGATTGCAGGCGTCTGCAACAGTCAGCTCACCTTTGCGGGCCAGGGCGGCTTCGGCGCGATCCATCGGCATGCTCGCGCCGAACAGGCAGACCAGCAGGGCAAGGCGGACCAAGACAACGCGTACCGAAAAATGCCGGTATTTATATTTCACGGATGACCTCCGAAGGTTCGATGCGCGCGGCCCGCAGTGCCGGTCCCAGCGCCGCAGCCACGGCAAGTCCGGCCACTGCGGCAAAGGCAATGAAAAAATGTTGAGGCAGCAGGCGGCAGACCTGTTCCATGCCGCTGAGGCTGGCGCTGAAAAGCTGATTGATGACCAGCGCCGCCAGTGTATACATTCCTGATGCGAGGCCTGTGCCGAGAAGGGCGGTAAGCAGTGCCTGCACAAGAGGCAGTAGCATGAGCTGACCGGTGGTAAAGCCTGCCAGGCTCAGCAGGCCCAGTGTGCGTTCTTTGCGTTTTACACTGGCAAGCGTGCTGCTGGTAGTAGATGCGAGAAAGCCGGCAGCCGTAGCCGCACAGATAAGAGCAAAGACGAGATTGAGGGCCTGGGACAGGCTGTTGACCTGCTCTATTTCTTCGGCATGGGTGTAAACTTCCAGCCCTTGTTGGGCAAAGGCCTGACGCAGGCGCATGACAGCGTCCAGGTCCTTGGCGTAAAGCCGAAAGCCGGGATAGAGGCGCGCCTCTTGCGGTCGTTCCTCGCCGGTCCAGCCGTTTTGTATTCCCAGTTCAGGCACTGCGCGGCCATCACGGTAATCTTCGGTGGCTTCAAGCAGGGAAAAAGGAATAAAGGCCACGTCCTTCTGCTGGGCCGCAAGGGGCAGAACGGAAACAACGCGCAGGGGAACGCGTACGCTTTGTGCCTGACCGTTCAGGCGGCGTTCCACCCTGCCGGAAAGCGTGTCTCCGGTTGTCACATGCAGCTTTTCTGCTGCGGGGGTTGAAAGGGATATGCCGATGGCCTCAGTAGCCGCGTTTTGTGGCATGCCCGGTACCGCGGCATCATAGCGTCGCAGAAGGGGATCACCCGGGGCCGTTGGCTCGAGCGAGACCAGCAGATTCGTCTTTCGGGGTCCGTCACCGGCTGTCAGGTCCATAGTGGCGGCAATGGAGCGCGTACGGGCGAGCACAAAGGACACGTCCTGGTGTGCGGCCAGATCATCAAGATACTGCTGCGGAAAACGTCCGCTGAGCACTGGTGATATCTCAAGATTGCGCGGTTCGTTGACTAACCTGTCCGTCAGCGTCTGCATAACGCCGAACTTGACACCATAAAGCACCAGCAGCGGTGTGAGCACTGCGGCAAGTCCCAGAATAGCGCAGGCGGAGAGCAGCTTTTCCCGCGCGTAGTCCCGCCAGGAAAGGCGGAGCATCTGCGTCAGAGCCGGAAAACGACCGGAAGCATTGAGGCGGCGGCTCATGCCTGGACCTCCCGGGGTTCCCGATCGCGGGGCCTGCTGCGGGGCGCGCCTGAGTCTGCCGCGTGGTCAATGCGTGATACGATGCCTTTTCCGCTTTCTTCGGGGATGACTTGCACCGGGGTGAAACCCGCTTCTACAGCCATTTCGAGGTTATGCGTTACCATTATCACGGTAATTTGCAGTTTACGGGCCAGATCGGTAAAAATGCGTAGGGCGTTGCGGGCATGCATGGGGTCAAGGGCTGCCGTAGGCTCATCGGCCAGCACCACGCCGGGACCGTGGGCCAGAGCGGCGGCAATGGCCGCCCGCTGGCGTTCGCCGACCGACAGCGTTCCCGGATACTGGTCAAGCAGACGTCCGATACCAAGCCCTTCCACAATTGCCTGCACCTGCGGCCTGCGTTCTTCCAAGCAGCCCAGGCTGCGGCAGCGCAGAAGAATATTATCGCCGGCTGTAAGAAAGGGCAGCAGTCCGCCGGTCTGCAATACATAGCCCAGGTGGCGCTGGCGAAGCAGGGCAAGGGCGTTGGGGCCGCCCGCGCGCCAGGCCTGCAACACATCAATGTTGTCATGCGGATCAGGGCTGAACAGAAAGCGCTGCTCCTTTTCGGTACTCATACCCGGAGGCACATCGGGACGGAGTATGCAGGCCAGTAAGTCCAGAGCCGTGCTCTTGCCGCAACCGCTGGGTCCCACCAGCGCCAGCAGGCCACTGCGGGGAATATCAAGACGTTCCACATGCAGGCTGAAGCCTTCAGCGCCGGGGCGGCTTTTGCTTATCTGCCGCAGGGAAAAAACCTGATTATCCATATGAAGGCCTTGTCAGACTCAGTCTAGGGCAGCATGCTCAAAGGTACACGGTATACCCAGTCGCCGGGATTGGGCTGGCCGAAGCTTTCCCAGTTGGCGCGGTCGCGGTCGTACTCTTCATAGCGGGCCAGGCGTGACTTGAGCCTGTTGATAAAGGCCGTCTGCTCGCCCACGCTCATGCGATACCAGTCTTCTTCGCGCAACAGCATGATGTCGCTCTTGTAGGGCAGCCCATCCAGAAATTCCGCCAGCACACCCAGTTGCGCCAGATTTTTCCCCTGCGTCGGCATATTGGGATCGCGGGCCATGCGCGTGGAGGCAGAGAGCACTCCCTGAAAGAAATCGCGCGAGTCGGTTTTTTTGGTGCGCTCCGCACTGTCAATGACAGCCTTGATCTGGGCGCTCAGGTCATTGAGCTGGTTTTTGGTCAGCAGTACGGCCACCTCAACGCTGGGGCTTTGCTCGCTCCTGGCAAGACGTTTGAGATCCATATCGGCAATCCACGAACTGACGACGCTGGGCGCCTGATTTTCACGCGCCTTGCCAAGATATTCCAGTTGCATGGCATAGCCCAGGGTGGCGGCAAGACGGGCGGCTTCTTCCTCGGCAGTAAGTTTTTGCGGTTTTTCGTCTTTTGGTTTGGTCATGACTTTGCCCAAGGCAGTGTTTTTGACCATATCCACCATGCCTGTGGCCAGCACTTTGGCGACCTCAGCAAACTGCTTGGCCCCGGCTGCGGCTGTGGGCGCGGCAACCACCTGATAGTTTGAGCGATTGCCCGAGAGTTTGCTCAGGGCGCGGTAATTCTGTTCAGCGTAGGCGTGGTTTTTGGCTCCGCCGGGGCTTTTGATGTGCAGGATGGATATCCAGATGCCTTTTTGCCGCGCAAAATCATTGAGCTCACTGGGACCCATACTGACAGAGGCGTATTTGTCCGTGCTTTTGAGAGGACCGGCATCGGTAATGAGCAGGATGAGCCGCGAGGAATAATCACCCCAGTTGAGGGTCTCTACGGCCTTGTACACGCCTGCCAGGGAGTCTTCATTGAAGTCGTGGCTGGAGACGGTGGCTTCCTGCACCTTGGAGAGCTTTTCTTCAAGGCTTTTACGGTTTTTTGCCGTAGTGAAATCGCTTACAACTTCAGCAACATAGCTTAGACCTGGAGTGGCTTTTGTGCTGTTGCGAAAAGCAACCACAGCAAAACCCACGTTGTCTTCCAGCTTGTCCTGTTCAATTTTGTCGTATATCTGGCGCACCACGTTAAGGCTTTGATCTATGTACGGCTTCATGGAAATTGTGGTATCTATGACAAGGGCTATGCCTGTTTTGGGCGGGCCGCTTTTGCCACTCTGGCTGCCCGGCATGCCGCCGGGGTCGATGGAAGCCACGCGCAGAAACTTTACCCCGTCAAAGGGGTCCTTCATGTCCAGAATGGGCATGAGATAAAACCGCTTTTCTGAAACCGCCCCGGTTGCGTCCGCAGGTTCGCTGGCCAGCACGGGAAAATCGTTTGGCGGAATTTTGCCGCCTTGCAGCAGGCTGGCAGATTCGGCATTGAGTTTGTCCAGACGCGCGTCCATATCCGGAGCGGCGCAGACGTCATTCAGCGCGTTTTCTGTTTTGAAGAAAAGCACCGGGTCGCGGCCTGTGCGCGGCGTGAAGAGCAGGGTGAGGGACTGGTTCCAGTCTGTTGCCCTGGTCGTTTCCAGCCAGCCTTCGGGGGCGGCGGCGCCTGCCCCGACCTGAAGCCAGCCCTCATTGCGGGCGTAAACGTAAAAAACGGTAAAAGGTGTTACGTTTTCCTTTACCACTGCGGCGTCTGCCGCAGGGCCGGCCATGAGGCGTGCCCCTGGGTGACTGACCACCCGCTGGAAAAGCGTTTTTTTACCTTCCAGTAACAGGGGCGCAGCCTGTACATGTGATGCAGCAAAGATATTTCCGGCAACCATAAAAAAAAACAGTGCAAGAGAGCAGGCCGCTATGCCGGACAGAGCACCGAACATACAATGACGGCAAGATATGATGGTGGTGGGGCGCATGGCGGGTATCCTCCCGGACTCCGTTTTATATTGACAGCATCGGCGCGGTTGCAGCCTGAATATCACCGGATCTGCCGGTAAAAGGGCTGCCTGCGCCGGAACAGCGAAAATCAGTTCCAGCTTTGCAGCAGGGCGCGTGCTTCGGCGTTGCCCCTGGCTTCTTCAGCTTTGGCGTATTCCTTGAGCCTGTCCAGGGCAGCCTGAGGCAGCGCCTTGTCGTGCCCTTTGTGCAGGGCTTCATCGTACCAGCGTCTGGCCTGGGTCATGTCCACAGGAATACTGCCCCGGGGCAGGGAAGCTGTAGGATCATAATACTCTCCCACCAGCAGCATTGCTTCGGCATTGCCTTTCTGGGCAGCGTCTTCAAGCAGCAAAAAAGCGGCATCGCACTCTTCGGGGCTTGCATCGGCCTTTCGCATGGGTTTGGCCATGGCCAGACTCACATCGGGCAGGGCTTCTCCACGCAACTGTTCACGGGCAGTTGCCAGAGGTGATTTGGGCGCAGCACCATTTTCTGCACTCTGCGCGCCGGAAGCGGAGTTTGAGGCAGACTGACCGGGAGGTTGCGGCAGCGGGGGACCTTCCGGCTCACGCAGTACAAACCACCACACGGCAAGTCCGGCGCAAAGCAGTAGTGCCAGCACGCCCATAGCGATAGCTGTTTTTCCCCGCCCACTATGGCCGGCCCCTGTTTCGTGCGCCATTTGCAAGGGCTGTTCCGCCAGAGGAGCTTCCGGTTCCGGCTCCGGTTCAGGAGCGAGTTCCGGCGGAGTAACCGATATGGGATCGGGATCAGGATCAGAAACCGCAGCCGGGGCTTCCGGTGCGCTGAACCCGCCCATGCCCTGGCCGCCGCTGATACTGGAATATATGAGTCTGCCCACGGCCATAGCGCAAGCCCCCTGCCCGGGCAGACTGATGCGGTAGGCGTCAAGGCTGTCCAGTTCGTCTATGACTTCAGGCCCTACGTGCAGGCGCAGCTTGCTGTCGTCTGTATTCCACGACTGCGGGCTTATGGCTGTTTCACTTTCCTGCCAGCCGCCGGACGAAAGGCATTTGCCGTCCGAGGCTCTTTGCAGGGTAAAAGAAGGGGAAAGGATGTCGCCAGCCCCCTCGATTTCAATAATGCCGTATCCGGGACCGCGCTCCGGGTCCGCTGCAATGCTGGCTCGCATAGATTATCCCTTGAAAACCTGCAAGATGTCGCGCAGGCGGTTGTTTTGTTCCGGATCCAGAGTCTGCTGGCCGTCAAAGTCCACATTGGCCGTGATGCTGTAGGCCAGGGCTCGCAACCAGTCAGTATACCAGAGGCGGTCATAGGGCGCTTCCTGCTCGCCTATACGCGGTTCGCCCATGATGGGCTGTGGCGGATCAAACAGGCTGACGCTCTTGCCGCCAAAAAGGATGGTGCGCTGGCTCTGATCCTTGAAGCGCGGGTCAAAGCCCAGCCAGTCAACAAAGGCGTTGATGGCGTCTGCGGCCAGACTTACCTGTTTCCAGACCAGGCGTTCGCGAGCGATATTGCTGTACGATGTACCCCGACGCAACTGCTCTTCAAGGTTTTCGCGCAGGCGGCAGCGTGCGGCCGCCAGGATGATCTCATGACACAGCTGATCAAGCTCCAGTGCCGGGAGGCCAAGCTGGCTGCGTGCCTCGGCGGAAGCGGACAGGTCACGCAGGCGGCCTATCCAGTGTTCCATAACAAGCGAAGTGAAGACTCCGGCCATATCCCTGGCCTGCTCCTGCTCGCTTGGCTTGGCTGCTGCAGGCGTGCTTTCGGTGTTGTCGCCGAAAATATCTCCAAGAATATCGTCAGCCGAAACACGGGTTCCCACTACCTGAACGCTTGCCTGCGGCTGCCCCTGTTCGGGCATCTGGCGGGCGTTGAGGCATAGTTCATACAGGTCGTAATCGCGAACCTGCAGGCGGCGTAAAAAATCACCAAAAAGCTGTTTTTCTGCAACCTTGGCCAGCAAGGTGACCAGGGTGCGTGAAAGCTGCTCTTTTTGGCGGCGCAGTTCTTCACGGTCGTCTGTACGGTAAAACGGGGCAAGGCGTGCCAGAAGCTGCTCTTTTTTCTCATCAAGGCTTACACTGATCTGCTGCCGTTTAAGTTCGGGATTGCACAGGGGGCGCAGGCTGTCGCGCAGAAGGCTTACGCCGCCGTCGTTGAGGGTCATGGCCGCCTGCCAGACCTTTTCCGCCCCGGCCACATGGCGCTGCACCAGAGGCGACTGCAGAAAAGCCTGGCGCACCTCTTCTACAAAGGCGGTCTGGTCCTGGCGGATTCCTGTTTCGCGCCCGCCTGTATAGTCAAATATGGCTTCGCAGGTGAAATTGGGATTACGCAGAAGAAAAACATTGCTGAACTGATGGATACCGTCCCAGTTTTCCGGCCAGTCATGCACTTGACCGAAGAATTTTACCAACGATGATTCCAGTCGGGTCGTCCAGCGGGTTTCTACTGAGGGCGAACCTTTCTTTTTTTCAAACTCCATGTCCATCTTGGTAAGCACGAAAAAAAGGGCCGGATCCTTGCCCGCACGGCTTGAGGGTTTTTCGCCGTGAGTGGAGCATATCCACTCGTAGACGGCGTGCGGCAGGTCGTGCACCTCCTGCGGGCCGGGTGCGATGCACAGGAGCATGCTGGTCAGCTCTTTTTCTTCACGGTAGCGCTCAAAAAGGTATGCCACCTTACCGCGCAGAAAAAGCTCCTTGAGCATGTCTTCCTTGCTGGCAAGAGCTTCGCGAAGATTGGTGAATTTGTAACGCGAACGATAACCGGGAAAGTCCAGCAAGTCGGTATGGTCAAAAAAATCATCGGGTTTTTCACGCATGAAGATGGTGATCTCGGCCGTAAGCGCCGTGACCACAGCCCTGGGCAGGCTGACCGTGCGGCCGTTGGGCGCAAGAATGGGCAGCATGTCATCCGTACTTTGCCTGAGGCCGCGCAACCGCTCCACATCAATGATGCTCCGCTCACGCGGTATAAGGGCCGCAAGAGGGCAGTTGACCTCGGCAGGATTGCCCAGACTGTGCAGCGCATCGCATAATTGCAGATAAACGGACTGAAACTCTTCCACTTCATCCCAGATGAGGCCAAAGAGACGGGCGCGGCCCGCTGTGTCCAACCGAGGGGCCAGGGCGGCTGCCCGGGTCCAGTAGCCGTTCTGGAGCATCTGCACCCGCGGGCGCGAACTGAAATTCTTGTTTACATAGTCACGCAGATCTTCCACATCATCAGCGCTCAGCCCGTCCGCAACAGGAGCCGCGGGTGCGGCGGCCTCAATGGCGTCCAGAGCCTTGACAAGCGCCTCGGCTGCGGGAGCATCCTGATGGTCGCAGTCTGCATAGTAGGTGTTGGCCAGTACGCGGGCCACGTCGGTTTCAGAAAGCAGGCGCAGGCGGATGGGAAATTCCGGCGAAAGCCCTTCAGGCTGGCTTGTGGTGAAGCGCGTGACAAGCCCGGTGGATTCTTTACCGCCTTCGGGGTTGATTTTTTTCAGAAAATCATGACTTTCACCGCAAAAGTCGGCCAGCAGCGTTCCATTGGCGTCACTGGCGAGCGCTGAGATAAGGTATGACTTGCCGGACTGGCTTGGCCCGAACACGCCCACGCACATTTTGCGTTCTGCCGCTTGCCCGCACTTGCCGAAAAAGCGGATTGCGTGGCGCATATCCCTGAGAAGGGCGTTTTTTTCGCCACCCACAAGTCCGGCATTGTCCTGAAGCCATGTTCCGGCCTGTCCGGCTGTATCCGCCAGTTGGCGGCACTGCCGCGCAAGGTCCATATCCTGCTGCATAACCATAACTAGTTGCCTCGCTTAGCCGGCATCGGTCACAATGCCGGTGTCCAGCCAGTAGCCTTCGTCCAGCTTCAGTGTTTGCAGGCGTATTTCAAGATCGCGCCTGTCTACGCCACGTCCCTGGCTGTCCACAATGGAAATAATGCTGAATTCGCCTTCGCTGCGGTCTTTTTCGTCATCGGTGCGTGGGGCATCGTCCCACACATCTTCTACAGTCAGGCGCACTTCCACTTCATAGGGCAGGCGGCCGGAAGCTCTGGCGCGCGCGTCTTCGTTGGCAAAGGTAAGCAGATGGTAGCGCGTTGTGGGCCAACGCTCCGCGTCCAGTTGCCGGTAGCCGATGGAAAGCGGCCCGCTGAAGGCCACACGGCGTATCTGTTCGGTGCCTTCATTGCTGTCCACATTCACAGTAAACCAGACCTTGGGCTTTTTGAGCTGGCTGTTGATGTCCATCTCACCGATGTAACGGGCTGTGGAGGTGAGCCGCAGCGCGCCGGAGTCAAAAGAAAAGCCTTCAAGGTGTCCATCGGCCAGCGCACAGAGGATCGCTCCTACGACCACCGTGGTTTTGGGGTCTGTGATGCGGCCCTGCGCATCTGCAAAGGGATACCAGGATCCGGCGTGATAGCTGCGCATGGGGATGATCCTGTCCGGCGGCACAGGCAGTTTGGCAAGAACCGAGGCCACCACACCGTTCCAGGAGCTGGGCCGTCCCGTGAGCAGCAGTACATCGCAGTCGTACATATGCACCATTTCGCACAGGGCAGACAGGGTCGGGCCAAGGGTGGCGCGTATGGTCACGTCCACAGCGGCGGGGCTGATCACAATGGGAACATCCAGAATGTTGAAGTTCTGGATGAAGGGTGCCCCCCGGCGCACCATGCCCTCTACTGCCCGTAAAATGGCGGCCTGCGGGCGTGGTGCAAGGGCGGCAGGTTCGTAAATTACGCCTTCGCCTTCGGTTTGCGCTGCGGGCAGGGCCGCACTCGGCTCATGCAGCAGATCAGGCTCAAAGAAATCCCGCAGGGCGCAGGTATAGCTGGCATGCCGTATGTCCGGGTTTTCGCAGGCCGCCAGAAGCCCCAGTGCAACGGGAACGGCAATTTGCCGTACAAGGCGCACACGGGTGTTGCGGTCTTCCTGCGACATGCCGATGGAATCACGCCCGAAGAGTTGGCCCAGAAGGGCACGTGGCTCTGCAAGGCCCTGTTGCACCAGCGCCTGCCCTATGGCCGGAATGACATGATTGGCCACAACCTCGCGCAGAACTTCGTCTCCGGCGATATTGAAGCCGTCCCTGAACTCCGTGTGCGGCACGATGCGGGCGGTATCGCCTTCGCCGCTGGCAAGCTCATAGGTTGTTATGGACAGGTCTGTGGTGCCGCCGCCAATGTCAATGGAGCCCATGCGTATGCAGGGTCTGCCCTGGCAGGATGGGCGCGGTCTGCCCAAAAGGCGGAAAAGGTGGTGCGCGTCGCCATGCTGCTTTACGGCCAGTTCGTTGTACAGCAAGACAAGCTGCGAGCAGCTGGCTTCGTCCCAATCGCAACGAACCTGCGGGCTTTGGCGGTAGTCGCCGCCCTGGCCTCGCGCAAGCATTTTGGGCGCATACCACTGTTCCCATCCCAGCGCGTTCCATACAACCCGCACGGCCCACACGACCCATCGGCGAAAAATACGTTTTTCAGCCACAGGCATGGCTGTGGGGACGGTAAAGATGAGCCTGCGCAGACGGCGGGGCAGGTTGGGCAGCTCCCTGCGGGCGCGGGTGGCCGGAGAGTTTATGGTGACAAGGGCCTGCGTGAGAATTTCGCCCAGCATGAAGAGCATGAGCGACGAACGCGTGAACAGAGATTCAAAAATGGGTTCGGCCTGCTGCTTTTGCAGGGCCGGGTTTTTTTTGAACAAGGGGTCGTCAAAGCAGGCCAGGGGGGTCCCCAGCGGATTGAGCTGGCGGGGGAATAGACCGCGGCTCACCATTGGTTCGGCCTTGCCGCCCGTATTGTAGCGCCAACTTTGCTGCCAGGGGCGTTCGTCCCACAGGTAGCGCTTGGGGCTGGACATGCCGGTTGTGCCTTCGGCGCACACAGCCTGGGTGGCAAGGCGCGCGGCTTCGGGACCGATGCGCACTGCCGAAGGCCAGGCAAAGGCGGGCGACTGCCTGCCCGAACGACGTGAAAGGGCATCGTTGCCAAAGGCCGCATCCACAAATTCCACACGGGTTTCAAAGGGGTCGGAGTAGATGTTCTCCGGCTGGCTCAGGTCCCGTAATTCCAGAAGATAGCTGTCGTTAAGGTTTGTAACGCGCTGAGGCAGGGTTTCAACCAGAATGCCTGTGGTACGCGAATTGCCGATATCCAGCACAAGGTCCACGTCCACAGGGGTATCGCGGTCGGGATTGATGACCTGCGCAGCCAAGTCATTGAGGGCCATGCGTACGATGTCGAGCCAGGTGAGGTAACAGGCCAGATGCTCAAGCACGTAGGGGGTATCGTCTTTCCACGAACCGCGCCTCCGGTGCTGGGCCTGACGCCAGCTGTCAAAAATGCCGTTCAGCCATTCGTCAACCCACGCCGCATTGAGAAACCACGAGTTGTCACGGACCAGGTGCGCCAGCATGAAATGCCCGTGGGCCGCCACATCCTGCGGAGACAGGGCGTGGTAGGCGTCGCCTTCGGCCGGGCGTTGCTCCACATTGGTATCGAATGCCAGCACAATGCGTAACTGGCCCGGGTGGCGGTCGGAATGCATGACGCGCGCCCGCGCCCAGTTGGAGGGGCCGCATTCAAAACGCTTGCCGCCATCAGGCCATGCCTGATCGAGCGTGCGCAGAAAGGGGATGGGCAGCCAGTGCCCTTCCCATATCTCCACGGCACGTCGGGCTTCAACACTATAGTCTTCATCGCAGGGCTGACCTGTCAACTGGTCGATGAAGCCGCTTTCCGCTTCTGCCAGGCAGCGTAAATAGTGGGTATACCGCCCGTCCACATCGCCCTGATTCTTTTTTTCTTCCCTGAAATAGCGGCGCACTCTGCGTATGGATTCCTCCTGCAGGGCAAAATCCAGAAACTGTGGGCAACCACCGGGAATGATGCTCACAGGGGAAAGATAACGGGGTATGACGTTCATGCTTATTTCCTTCTGAAGCGGGCGTCCCATTTATTATTGCCCGCGCCCAGTTCTCTGCCCTTGCACTGGGTTGTGTTTTCACTGCCGGTGCATTCCACCTTTTGGGGAACATATGTGCCGCCACGGGGGCATCTGGCCTGGTCGGATTCAAAATTCAGCCTGTTGCCCTGAAAACGGGCATTTGCGGACCCGCTGCAGACCTGCCCGTTGCGCTCGCGCACAAAGCGGCGGCCCTTGCCTTTTTTATCAAAGCAGTACTCCGCCACAATAGGCTCGTTGGACGGGTGCGAATACAGGCCGGTTTCGCTGGTCCAGCAGCCTTCAAGAAAACTCAGATCGTTCTTTTTGGCGGCATCCTGCGGGATGGTCAGGTCCTCGTTTTTTTTCTTGGGTTTTTCCGGTTGCCTGGGAGGCTCCACAGGTTTGGGCTGTTCCTTGGGTTTTTCCGGTTTGGGCTGCGGCACAGGCTTGGGTGCCGGTGGGGTCTCACCCAGGAATGGCTCTACTATTTCAGGTTCCGGCAGGGGGGCCACCGGCTCTTCCTTTTCTTCCTGGACGGGAGCAGGTTTTACGGGTTTGCACAGCGCTGCCCGCTCCAAAAGCTGGCTCCACAAGAGCGCCAGTTCGTCATCCAGAGCCGCAGCTCGCTGTTCTTCGGCCACAAGATTTTTGCGGTCCACAGGCAGGCAGCCCGCAGGCAGGGGGGAGGGGAAAAGACCCAGTGCCGCACCGAGAAGCCAGAGTAAAAGCAAAAGCAGAAGCAGGGGCAAGAGCCAGGGCAGGCAGCCCGCTCCGGCTGCCGGGGCGGGAACAGGTGGCACTGGCGGCGGGGGCAGTGCAGCGCCCAGTCGGGTCAGGTCCTGAGGCAAGGCTCCTGCACTGCCTGGGGCAAAGCCCCAGTTGACAAGTACAGGCTGCCCGTTCACAGACCAGATATCACCATCCGATGGGTGTTGCAGGGCAAGACGCAGCAACTGGCCCGAGAGCGCTTGGCGGGCCTGTGCATCAGAAGTAAGCGTACCTGAGAGAGCGGCGATATCATTGGCCAGAGAGGTCGCCCTGGCGCGCAGGGTATTGGCATCTTCTTCCGGAAGATCTTTAAGGGCAATCGCGGGGCCTTGCCCTTCAGCATACCAGTCCACGCTGCTGCCTTCGGCATCATGTTGCGGCTCAGCCAGCAGGGCGGCATGTTCCGGACCCAGCTTTTGCAGCAGTATGGCTTTGAGTTGGGCGTGGCAATCTGTGGCGAGTATGCCCTGACTGGCAAGCGCCCGCATGGGGCCACGCATGCTTACAGCTATACGTATGCTCATGGCTTGCCTCCCTGCTCGTTTCCGGCGGCCTGGGCGGCGCCTTTTTGTGCCGTCTGTTCCGGCACGGAGGATTTCTCCTGACCTGATGCCGTGGGCGCAGCAAGAGTAAAGGGAACTCCCGCAGCACGCAGAAAATCCGCAAGGCTGGCGCTTACAATAGCCAGGCTGGACTGCCTGTAAGATCCGTCGTCCAGCTTGATGAACGTATTGATGCCGACCACTTCGCCCTTGTCGTTGACCAGCGGTCCGCCGCTGTTGCCCTGTGACACGGTAGCCGTATGCACAATGAGGGGCGGGTTGCGTTCAAGTATGACGCTGACCACACCTTCGGTATAAACCACCTCGGGCGCTGCCGCGTCATTACCCTTGAGCAGGGCCAGAAATTTGGGGTCATCGTTGGTCACGGCCCCGGGAAAGCCCCATGCGCTGACTTTTTCCGTGCGCCAGACTTCAGTGGTTAGCGGGAGTGGCGTGATGCCCGGGCCATTTTCGACGGCAAGCACCGCAAAGTCACGTCCCGCGCTTTGCGTTGCCTGCAGAACACGGGCAGCAAGGGGCGCGCCTGTGGCTTTGCTGACAATGACGGCCTTGCCCGCAGGGCCAACCACGTGCGCGTTGGTTACCACATGTCCCGAAGTTACAAAAAAGCCCGATCCCATAGAAAGCCCCTCGGGCTGCATGGCCAGAACAAGTACCGTGGCCTGTTCCATAAGGGCGGCAAAGTCTTGGGGCGGCGACACCGGACGAGTGCTCCGCGACTGTGCTGGTGCAGCGTTGGGGGGGGCGGCTACGCCTCCGGCTCCTGTGGCGGAATCGGGCAGAGGCGGCCAGGCCACACCGGCGGGGGGGGGCAAAAGAGGAAGGCGGCGCTGCACCTCACACGGCTCTTCCTTGAGAAGCAGGCGCAGCTTTTCAATAAAATCCTGTCGGGCCTGGTTTTGCAGTTGCCGTTCGGCAAGTTGCGCTGCCGCCTCTGCCTTGCGGCTTTCAGCTTCCTGCCACTGCTTCCCAAAAAGCCATGCGGCGAGAAGCAGCAGAGCCAGAAAGAGCAGCAGTCCCCAGAAAAAGGGACGCCGGAACCAGGGCTGCGGGGGGGCCTCCGGAGCTTCCGATGGCGCGGACTGCCCCGGTGGGGCTGGATTGGGCGTTTGACTCATGGCAACTCCGCGGAAAAGACCGCAGGGAAATGTTTGCGCTGCCTCTGGAGCAAATCAAGAGGCAGCGCAAACATGAAATTATCCAAGCAGGTTATTTACAGTTTCTTCGTAACTGCTCATACGGGCATCAACATCGCTGCGTGTGCTTTCAAGCTCCTTGCGCGAAGACTTCCATTCCAACGCCTGAGGAGAAATGCTGGCCTGCCTGACGGCAGGCTTTTTCTTGGGCGTGGAAGCCGCAGGCGAAGCGGGCTGGCTTGCCGTGTAGTCCGAAGCCAGAACACGTTCGTATTCGCTGTTTCTCTGGGCCATGGCCGAAGAGGTGTCTTTAAGAATATAGGCTGTTTCTTCAAGACCGCTGCGGATTTCATTGTACCGGTCCTGCAGTTCGAGGCGGGTGATCTGTCCGGCCCGGTACTGGTCGACGGCCAGCTTGAACTGCTGGTCATAACACTTGGTGGCAAGCTTGGCCGCGGCTGTTGCCCGGTTCATGCTGGCTGCTTCTGCGCCCATCTGCCGGTTGTATTCCGCAAGATAGGCGGCGTCACGCTGTCTTTCCTGGGATTTGCCGTAAATATTTCCGCCCACCGCGCCTGCCGCGCCGCCAGCCACGGCACCCGCCAGAGCGCCTTCGACCTTTCCGGTCGCCAGGCCGCCAATAAGCGCCCCCAGCAGGGCTCCCCCCGCAGCGCCCGCAGCAGTGCTCTTGCCGGTGCTGTTTTCATCTTTTCGCAGTTGTGCCACAGGCTCATAGCACTGGGGATAGTAATTTACCTTGGTTCTTTGCTCGCCATAGCGGCTGGTACAACCCGAAAAAAGCAGGCCGCCCACAAGGATACAAACAAGAGGAAGGTATGCGCGCCGTTGCATGTCACGGCCTCCTGATAAAAGTTTAAGGGAAGTTGTCACTTCTCTAATGATACTGCAAAGTCGTACTATACGGCAAGTCCCGCTGCGGCAAAGCTGTGGGCAGGCCGTTCAGCCGCAGGCATACCACGCATCGGGAGCGTGGACATGCCCCTCCGGCTTGTTTCGGATGCTGGTGGGCAAAATACCCTTCGCGTGGTCTGCTGCGGCCTTGGCCGGTAGCTATCGTTAACGGCCAGTACGCAACATGACGCGACGCTTTGGCGTCATGGCTGTCTAGCGCCTTGAAGCTGCATAAGATTTTGAACCTTATTTGTGCTCTGGCCCTAGCCGGCAGGTCAGGTTGGCAGGGCGGCCTGATCCGGGACGCGGTATGCACACTGGACCGGGGCGGATTTGACAACATGCAGTCGGGGATGGTTAAACAGCCCGGCAGCGGCACCGCGCTACGCCACACGCCCGTTTTTACGTCAGGCGTGGTGCGTGTGTTTGCAGGCTCACCTTACAGCAATATTTTACCTCGTGAGATATCATGTCTTTTTTTGCTTCCCGCGATGCCAAAACTACCATCGCCTGTCCCAACTGTCCGGACAAATTGCACATCGTTCGCACGTGTCATGAAGTTTTTATGCGTTGCCCCGGGTGTGGGGCAGAATTTCCCCTGCAGGACTATATCAGGCAGGCTGATGACGCCATGGAAAATTTTTTGGAAAATGTTTACTGTAACCGTATTTGAAGTAGTTGAAGGGCGGTTTCAAGTATTTTCAAAAGACTTTTAAAGACATTTCATTCCAGAGCAGATTAACGTTGAAATGCTTCATATGTTAAAGTTACCATTCTGCCCAAAATTGTACTTTCGGCAGAATCAACGCTGTGTTGCGGCATACTGCACTCGCGGGCAGCGTTAGTGCATGTACACTTTTTCAAAGTTGAATGCGCTAAAATAACTCTGACGGCTGTACCAGCAGATATTCGCCACGAAGGCGCAAGGCTCTGCCACCGGCCCGAAGGGCTACGGGGGCAGGCTGCCCGGCCAGGTGCCCGGGCTGTTTGGTGCCGAAGCGAGCTTTGTAAAAACGTGGGGATGCATGCGGGCAAAGCTTCGACACGCTAGCTGCCGCACTGTACTGCGGGCAAGGGCAGAGCCTTTCCTGCAGCCATGCCGCTGGCCCAGGCCCAATGCAGATTGTAGCCGCCCAGAAGGCCCGTTACATCCAGCAGTTCGCCAGTGATGAACAGGCCCGGACAAAGACGGCTTTGCATGGTTTGCGCGTTTATTTCGCCGGTCTGCACACCGCCGCGGCAGGCTTCCGCCTTTTTGAGTCCTGCGGCCCCTACCGGCAAAAGGCTATGAGCGTGTACAGACTCCACTAGGCTGTTGCGTGTCGCGCGTGAAAGCTCCGCAATTTTTTTTCGCGCATTTTCCTGTGGCAGCAGCGCATCCGCAAGGCGTTGGGGCAAAAGACGCCCCAACAGGGTCCGTGGGGTCTGCTTTCCGGCTTCTGGCGCATCCAGCAGGGCTTTGAAGCCACTGTCGGGAAGAAAATTTACGCGAATCTGCATTCCGCTTTCCCAAAACAGCGAAGCCTTGAGCGCGGCCGGTCCGCTGAGGCCGCTGTGCGTGAATAGCAGGTGGTCCTGCCAGTGATGCGTTTCTGCAGAAATGCGAACAGGCAGGCTGATGCCAGACAGGCTGGTGAGAATGTGTCCCTGAGGCAGCAACAGGGGGGTCAGGGCCGGGCACGGCGGTACCAGGCTGTGCCCCAACTGCTGGGCAAGCCTGTAGCCGTGCCCGCTTCCCCCTGCCTGGGGCCAGGCGGGGCTGCCCATGGCCAGCACTACGGCAGGGGCGCGCCACACTCTGGCAGGAGTATGCACTACAAAAATACCGTCTGAAAAACTTAGCGTTTCCACAGGACTATCGAATTCGATACGACAGCCGCGCTGACGGCAGTCTGTCATAAGAGCCTGGACCAGTTTTTGTGCGGGTACAGTCAGAAAAAGCTGGCCGTGTTCTCTTTCTTCAAAAGGCAGACGCCACTGCCGGACCATGCGCTGTATGGCGGCCGGGGCGAAAGCCTGCAGGGCCGGGGCGCAAAAATCGCTGCCTTCGGGACCATCACAGCGGTAGTCCTGCGAAGTCACGCGGCGGTTGGTAAAGTTGGCTTTTCCGCCGCCGCTGATGGCAAGCTTGCGCGCCGGAACAGCACCGCGCTCAAGTACGGTTACACGCAAGCCCCTTCCTGCGGCTTCCCGTGCGCAGATAAGTCCGGAAGCTCCCGCGCCCAGAACAAGCACGTCCGCCTGGCTTTCATCCACATGTTTTTTTGTTCCGGCAAGGCCGTACGGAACGCGCGCAGGTGCAGGAACAGGGTTGCTGGACGTGGTCATGGCATCTAGCAGGTTTTTTGGAGAGGAGCTGTGTAAACTGGTTTTTTGCATACACTGAAGGTATACGAGGCCGGACGGTCTGCCAAGATGTTCAATTGATGTTCAGCAATAAAATACACCTGTTGAGAAAACCATGCCGATACTTGATTCACGCTATACCTGCCCCTGGTATGTAACAAATCCCCATGCCAACACCATGTGGCCTGTGCTTTTTCGTCCGTATCCCGACCTTCCGCCGGATACGCGGCGGCAGCGCATTGAAACGCCTGACGGGGATTTTCTGGATGTAGACATGCAGCCCGCCGTGAAAGCACGCGGCGGCAATTTCGGGCAAGGGCGCGGCATAGCCATAATATCCCACGGGCTTGAAGGCAACAGCCGCCGCAAGTATGTGCTTGGCATGGGTGCTGTCCTGCGGTCTTTGGGCCTTGATGTGCTTGCCTGGAACATGCGCTCCTGCTCGGGCGAGCCTGGCCGCACCTCGCGTCTATACCATATGGGGGAAACAGAAGACCTTTCCACGGTAGTGCGCTTTGCAGAAATGTTTGACCGGCCGCTGCTGCTGACAGGGTTCAGCATGGGGGGAAACCAGATATGCCGTTATCTCGGTCGGGGGCAGATATCGCCTCTGATAAAGGGGGCTGTTGCCGTGTCTGTGCCGTGCGATCTTTCTGCTGCTGCCCCTGTTATGGACGGCCCGGCCTGCCGCCTGTACATGTGGTATTTTTTGAGAACGTTGCGCAAAAAAGTGCAGTACAATGCCGGGCGTTTTCCCGGCTACCCTTCGGTTGAGGGCATTGAGGGCATCCGCACCTTTTCGGAATTTGACAGCCGCTTTACTGCGCCGGCCTTCGGCTTTTCGTCAGCCAGCGACTACTGGGAAAAAAATACAGTGCTACCTGACCTGCCCAACATCACTGTTCCCACATATCTGCTGCTTGCGGCGGACGATCCTTTCTGTGCTCCATCGTGCTACCCGTGGGATGCCGCGGAAGCCAGCCCACACCTGCATCTCGAAGTCGCGGCCCACGGCGGACATGTGGGCTTTGTGCAGCCCGGCGGTCTCTATTACAGTGAGCAGCGCGCCCGTGGCTTTGTCGGTATGCTGCTGGAGCAGGGAGCCTTTGACTGAACGGGCAGCGGGAGAGGTTGCCGGATACTGTCATGCCCGGCGGGCGGGATGCGGATTGCGTGCTTCGGAACATGTGTTCTGCCTGTTACGCTTCGGCTTGGCCTGGCTGGACTTTTTCCCGGCCGGTCCCGGCGAGTCATAAGGCGGCATGCATATGCACATGTGCAGAGCCAGATCTGTAGAGGCACAGCGAGCTTTATTTTTTGCCCGATGCGGCCAGCTTTTTCTTGGTCAGCGCCGTGGCCGTTGCTGTCAGAGGATCTTCGGGCCAGGGATGTCTGGGATAGCGTCCCCGCATTTCTCCGCGTACTGCGGGGTAGCCGTTACGCCAGAAATGCGCCAGGTCGCGCGTGACCTGCAGGGGGCGGCCGGCAGGAGAATTGAGCCGCAACAGCAGGGGAACGCGCCCTCCGGCGATGCACGGCGTGTCCACACAGCCGAACATTTCCTGCAATTTTACATCCAGCGCCGGACCGCCTTCTTCACCATATGTTATGGGGCGTTGTGCGCCGGAGGGCGCTTGCCAGTGCGTGGGGGCAAGCCTGTCCAGCAGACGACCGCCATTTCCCAAAAGAAGGCTGTGCAGGGCAGCAGAAAATGTTTCGGCTGACAGGGCGGCCAGCGATGTACAATTTGTCATAAATGGGCCGAGCCATGCTTCCAGGCTGCCCAGCAGGGCCGCGTCGCTTACAGCGGGCCAGGCATCCGGCTCCAGCTCATGCAGCAGGGCCACACGCGCCCGCCACTGGAGGCTTTGGACGTTCCAGGGCAGACAGGTGAGGCCGCGCTCGCGTACGTGAGCACACAGGGCAGCGACGATGTGTTCCGGTTCGGGCCGTGGCAGAGGAATGTCTTCCAGCACAATAGCCCCGAGTCTGCGTTGGCGGCGGGCAGTGACCTGCCCGGCCTCAGTGACACATGTGATATCCGTCTGAACTGCTTGTGAGGAGAAAAGCTCTTCCATATCCGTGCCGGACAGTGCAGCGGCAAGGCGAATACGGCCATGAGGCAGCGTGCCGTCTACCTGGGCCACTGCCAGAAATTCACTACGTGCGAGGGAGTCTGTTTGGAGCAGGCGCGCCGCTCTTCCACTGCGCATGAGATATGTGCGCATTGGTGCGCCAATATCCCCTTTTTGCCCTCCGGGCTGGAGCATGGCAACGTATTCAGGCCACGCCACGGCTGTCAGTAAGCCCAGAGCGCTGACATCGGCAAGAGCATCGGCGAACAGGCCCGATGCAGCGTTTTGCTTATGGTCCGGGATGGGACTGGGGTCGTGATCCGTTTTCATGATTTGCGCAAGAAGCCGGGTCAGGCGCAGACTTTGGCGTCGCACGCGCTGACGGGCATGCTCCCGGGCCGGAGCAGTTGCGCCCTGGTGCGGGGAACGGCACAACCAGTCAAGACGAAGCGCCAGATCGCTGTCTGTCTGGCGCCAGTCCCGTTGCCCGCGTTTTTCGGGGCGCTGGGCGTTGGCCAAAGGATCTCTTTCTTCAAGCAGCGCGGCCAGGCAGCAGGCCAGTGGGCCATGCCCGTGCTGCGCGCCCCACAGGAGCATGCGCGCAGATCTTGGTTCAAGCGGCAGAGCGGCCATGCGAAGCCCGAGATCTGTAGGTTTTCCGGCAGGGGTAAAGGCCCCCAGAAGCTCAAGGCATTGTCTGGCGACGGCAAGGTGCGGCAACGGCGGAGCATCAAGCCAGGGCATGGCTGAAGGGTCAGATGCACCCCATGCCGCCAATTGCAGCAAAAGCCCGGTGAGGTCTGCATCGAGTATCTCCGGGCGGATGTGGGGGCGCATGCCTTTTTCTTCTTCCTTGGCCCACAGGCGACAACAAATACCTGGTTCTGTCCGTCCGGCGCGGCCGGTACGCTGATCCGCCCCGGCCAGAGAAACACGCTCCGTCACCAGGCGGGAAAGGCCGCTGGCGGGGGCAAAGCGTGAAAGGCGCGCAAGCCCTGCATCCACGACCATTCGCACGCCTTCGATGGTCAGAGAGGTTTCGGCAATCGAAGTAGCAAGCACTACCTTGCGTTTGCCCGGCGGGGCCGGGGCAATGGCTGCATCCTGTTGCGCTGCGGACAGATTGCCGTGAAGCGAATGGAGCAGCACGTCCGGGGGTAGACGTTCCTCCAGAAAAGAGGCTGTCTGGCGGATTTCACCAGCGCCGGGCAAGAAAGCCAGCAGGCTGCCCGGCTCTTTTTGCAATAGTGTAAGAATGACGCTGGCCATATGCTGCCACAATGCAAAAGACCCGCCTGCTGATGAAATTTTTCCGCCTGTCTGAAGTGTGTGGGGCAGGTAGTGCAGATCCACCGGATGGCAGCGGCCGGGACTATGAATTGCAGGGCATTGCCCCATCAGGTCGGACACAGCCTGAACGTCCAGGGTGGCAGACATGACCACGAGGCGCAGGTCCGGCCTGAGAACCGCCCGGCTCTCCAGGCAAAGCGCCAGTCCCATATCGGCAGCAAGCGACCGCTCGTGAAATTCGTCAAAAATTACGCAAGCAGTGGCGGGCAGATCCGGCTGCTCTTGCAGCATGCGGGTGAGCACCCCCTCAGTGACGACTTCAATGCGTGTGTGCGGACCGGTGCGATTTTCGTCGCGCATGCGCAAGCCCACAGTGTGCCCCACATTTTCGCCCAACAGGGCGGCCATGTACCGGGCAAGGGCACGGGCCGCCACGCGGCGCGGTTCAAGCAGCAGTACGTTGCGCCCGCGGAGCCACGGGGCGGCGAGCAACCACAGGGGAACCCTGCTGCTTTTACCCGCACCAGGGCTGGCACTGAGTACAAGCCCGCAGTTTTGCTCAAGGGCAGCAAGCAGATGTTGCCTCTCCTGATCCAGCGGACAGGGGGGAAGAGGCGGCAGGGCAGGCATTGCAGAGTTTTTGTTCATTGATGCACAGGTTGGTTAAACGGAATGTCAAAACAGCTTTTTTACTGGTAATCCTGTTCGCGTCAGTGTATTGACACAAGAAAGGATTACTGGTGGAGAAAAATTCATGGCGTTGAATACAGACGGCATTATTGGCCAGAGCACAAGCCTGGCAGAGGTTTTTAAAGTTCTCGGCAAGGTTGCGCCTACCGACAGCACTGTGCTTGTAACCGGGGAATCCGGAACAGGCAAGGAATTGCTGGTGCGCGCCCTGCACTCCAACAGCAGCCGCGAAGATAAGCCCTTTGTTCCCATCAACTGCGGAGCCATACCTAAAGAATTGCTTGAAAGTGAACTTTTCGGACATGAAAAGGGAGCATTTACACACGCCATTCGTTCCCGTCCGGGGCGTTTTGAGCTGGCCGACGGCGGCACGATATTTCTTGACGAAATAGGCGAAATGGACCTGAGCCTTCAGGTCAAGATATTGCGGGTGCTCCAGGAAAAGGAGATCGAACGCGTTGGGGGAAGTGGCAGCAAAAAAGTGGACGTACGCATTGTGGCGGCCACCAACCGTGACCTTGAAGCTGAGGTGGCTGCCGGGCGCTTTCGCGAAGACCTTTATTATCGCCTCAATGTCATCCCGCTGCACCTGCCGCCCCTGCGTGAAAGAGGGGGTGATGTGCTCGTGCTGGCGCGGCACTTTCTGACCCATTTTTGCGGCAAGAAAAAGCGCCCGGTTCTTGTCCTTGACGATGATGCGCGCCGTGTGCTTTCTGCCTACACCTGGCCCGGCAATGTGCGCGAGCTTGAAAATTTCATGGAACGGTTGAGCATTCTTGTAGATGGGGATGTGGTACACCCGCAGGACCTGCCCGGCAAGATACTTGACCAGGTAGGAGATATTGCATCCCTGCCGGAAGTGGAAGATATTGCCGCAGGTGCTGATGAAGCAGGTGCTGTCGAAAATATTGTTGCCGCTGCGCCCTCTACGGGGATGGATGCGGTTGAAAATGAAAAAATGGCGGCAGCCTCCGCTGCCGCGCCGGACAATGGAGCGGGCCAGCAGGCGGGTACTTTTGTCTGGCCTGACTTGAGCGTGCTGGAAGCGCGTGGTCTGACTCTGAAAGATTTTCTTGATGCCATTGAAGGGCGCCTTATTGATGAAGCACTGGATAAAGCTCTGGGCGTCAAGAATCAGGCGGCAGAACTACTGGGCATCAAGCGTACGACTCTTATTGAGAAACTCAAAAAGCGCAATGCGTGATGGTATATATGTTGCATTACGCATAACGGTTCCTGACTTTCAACCCTCTTCGCGAAGCGCACGTGAACATGATTTTTTTTACCGGCACAGGCCGTATTCAACCTTCCGCCCATACCGGCGCAATCCTAAGCATCAGCCGTTTCTTCTCTCGGCAGAGTCGTATACCCGTCTTTTTTTTCCTGTTGCTGAGCATGGTTTTTTTTGCTCCGTCTTCTGCGCAGGCGCTCACCTGGAGCTGGTTTTCGCCGGGAACAGGGGTTGAGAAGCTGCGTTTGCACTTTGATGCTCCTGTGCAGGAGACAGAGATGGTCTCTGCGGGTGACAGAAAGTTAATTTTTTACATTAACTCTTCAGACGCACCTTTGTCTCCGCTGGTCCGGGCCGGGCATGCGCCCGCCATGGGGGCGCTTGTCAAAGCTGTAGAACTTGTCAGTGGCCAGTTGCACGTTGAGCTTTCCACCCAGGCATCGAGCATTGTGCGCCGACCTGCTCCGGACAGGCTGGATATAGAGTTTTTTGCCGCCGGGCTGCCTCGTGGTGCGCAGGCGTTTCCGAAAAAAAAACCTGTGGGCGGCTTCTGGAGTTTCTGGCCGCTCTCTGAAGCTCATGCGGCCTCCCGTGAATCTGCTGTACAAGGCGGCCCGAGCAGCCCGATGGGGCGGCAGGCGGTGGTTGGCAAGGTAAATACCGGCGGTCCCGAAGACTGGCCGGAAAGCAGGGCGCTTTCAACCGTAACACAGCCTGTGAAGCCGGATGGCGCCGCCCCCCTGACCGGAGAACGAGAGCAGGGAGCGGCCCGCGAAACTGGTGATACACCTGTCGGTAAAGACGCCGCCATTGATCCTGCTGCCGGAAGGCAGATGGAGGCGGGGCGAACTTCCCTCGGCGCAGGAAGTACGCCTGATACTGGTCATCAGTCTGTAAGCCCTGCGGCGGCTGGGGGGGCTGTTGTCTCAGGTTCCGTGCGGAATGCGTCCTCTGCAGGAATCGCAGCTACGCCGGGAGGAACGGCTGCTTCTGATCCGGCCACGTCCGGACAGGGGAAGCGTTCTGAGGCTGGTACTGTCTCCGGCAAGGTCAACGAGCAGACCGTGGGGATTCCCGCTGCCCGGCAGCCCGAAGAAGAAGTATCCAAGGAGCCGGAGGAACGCCCGGTAATCTATGTGGACGAGCAGGGAAATCCCGTTCCCAGGCCCATTAATCCGGAAATCGTTATGGAAGAAGCCGAAAGGCTTATTCGTGAACGCAAGTATATTGAAGCTCTGCCCCAGCTGGAAAAACTCAGAAGTCTGCCGGGACTGCATCCGGAAATGCTTGAAAAAGCCCTGTACTACATCAGCGACTGCACATGGGCGCGGTATGTGGATAATCCTCTGGCAGGATATGAGGCGATTGTATCCTCCACCAGCGAAGCGATGAACGCCAACCTGCGTTCGCCCCGTGTGCCCGAGGCGCTGCTGCGTCTGGGGCTGGCCAATGTCAATGTGGGCAACCTCGTTGATGCCGGCGGTTATATTGTTGCCCTTTTGCGCCGCTACCCGGACTATCCCGGTGTTGCCCAGGGGTTCACCGCTCTTGGCAAGGCACAGCTCAAAAGAGGTCTTGATGAAAGGGCAGAACAGTCCTTTTCTATGGTGCTGGATAAATACCCAGAATCTTCCTACCTGCAGGAAGCCTCCGTCGGATTGGCGGAAGCCTTCAACAGGCAGAAAAAATTTCAACATGCCCAACTTATTCTCGATTTTATAAGCAAGCGCTGGCCGCGCTATTATATTGACGAACCGTCTTTTCTGCTTTTGCAAGCGGGCAATGATGAGGCTCTCGGCAAGACCGGGCCTGCGCTTGGCCTATACTGGCTGTACTACAATCTTGTTCCCGGACATGAGGGTAATGACGAGCTTTTGCTGCGCCTCGGCGATATGTATGCCCGTCAGGGGGGCTGGATCAGCGCTGAATTTGTGTATCGCTATGTGGAACGGGTGTTTGCGGGTACGGCATCTGCCTCGGTGGCCCGTTTGCGCCTGGCGGAAAAAGGCATCTACGATTCACCCATCAGCTATACTGAAATGAGCGCGGTCTTTGCAAAGGATCAGGGCGGTGCCCTCTGGAAAGTATATACTGACCTCGCGGCTTCTTCCAGAACCGCGCCTGCGGCTGTTCTGGCCCGCCTGAAAGAGGCCATGTGGCTCTACTGGGATAAAAAATATACAGAAGCCATGGGAAAAGCTGCTGATTTTATTGACGCTTATCCTGAAAACGCCAATGTCCCCCAGGCCAAAGATCTTATCTGGGCGTCTTTTCAGCAGGAATTGAACAATTCATTGGCAGAGGGCAATTACGGGCGTATCCTGATTTTATGGAATGGCTTTCCCCTGGTGCGTGAACGCTATGGAGCGCTTGACCCACGTATGCGTTACGCGCTTGCCCAGGGCATGCTGGAACGCGGGGATGAAGCCGCAGCCTTGGGGATGATGGCAGAATTTCTGAAAAGTCCTATGGACCCCAATTACGGCGAAGCTGCTTTTACAGAATTTTTCAACCGTTATCTCAAGGCTGGCGCGTGGGACAAAGTGCTGGATCTGGGAAAGCTGGTTTCTACCTGGCCCATGAACAGGCAGTTGCGCAACCAGCTTGATTATGCCTTGGCGCTGTCCGCACAAAACCTCAATCTGACCGGGCCTGCACTCGCCATGTGGGCGCAGTTGGCCGACCGGCAGGATATACCGCTTTACCAGCGGGCCTATGCAACATATTTTTTGGCCCGCGATGCCGAGCAGCGCAAGGATATAAAAGATTCCTACGAACTGAACCGTAAGGTCATAGATCTTTTTACCCGACTTCAGGAAGAGCGTTCGGACAAGGCTGACCCGCAGCGCATCAAGGATGCCATGGCCGCACTTATGGATATCAGTGAAGTTGCCAACCGGGTTCCGGAGGCACTGGAGTGGGTGGGGCGCTATAATGCCTACGCGTCTCCCGAATCGCCAGAATATCCCGGCCTGCGCTTTCGTGAGGCACGCCTGTACCGCAAGCTCGGGGATGCGGCACGCGCTCAGGCATTGCTGGAAGATGTGGTACGCAACTATCCAAACTCTCCTTTTGCCCAGGCGGCGGCAGGAGAACTGCGAACATTTGAGGTTTCACGCGACTTGCAAAACTTTTTGCCCGGCGGTTCTTCGGAGGCCGGGCAGCCTGCGCCGGGGCAGGCTCGGGAAGAAGGAAAGGCCGCCTCCGCCCCGGCGGCTGCACAGTAGGTCGATGCCGCGTGGCGATCTGCCTGACGTGCCGGCAACCGGTCCGAGAAGCGCCGTACCGCCTCTTGTTGGCTTTTCAGAAAGCATGCTTACCGGTATAGTGCATCAGCCCCGTATGTTGCGTGGCAGCATGACCCGAAGGGAGATCATATGAAAAGAATGCGTCAAATCTGTTTTCTGGCTCTGCTGCTGGTGTTTACCACCGGCTGTACTGCCGCTCTACAGCGGGGAATGGTCGGGCCGACCTATGTGTCCACCGCCCGTCCGGCCATCAGTCTGGGAGTCAAGGATATGCCGCTTATTGCCGGAGGCCAGGGGCAGGTCAACCTGGACTGGACCGGTGTTATGGGCGGCCTGCCGGTGTCGGTCTGGATGGCGGCTTATGGTCAGGGGCAGCCGCGCTCGTCCTTGGCTATCGTAGCCCAGGTTGAACTGTCGCAGGGCTGGTACTGGAACAGCGACTCCACGCCGCCCTTCAGTGTGGATCAGGCCAATGAGGTTATAGGCGATACAACATTTGTCGCCTGCACTTTCATCGCGGACAGCTCGCGTGATCCTTTTGCCCTGCTGGCCGGTGTACAGCCGGACGGGCCCCCGGTGCGCTGGCTTGTGCGCAGCTTTACCTCACGGTTTAACTTCAATGCCGACAAGATTATTCTTGAGTATCGTGAACCGCTGCCGCCGCAGATGGAATTTCTCGAAGTGCTGACCATCGGGCAGACTGACCAGCTGATAGCTTTTGAACAGCGCGCCCGCAATGCCTTTGTGGTGGGGCCTGTTCCTGAAAACCTGAAAGGCCTTGCTGACCCGTATATGCAAAATGTGCGCTGGCAGTTTATGGATCAACGTTTTCTTGGCACTGCATCAAGATATGATGTTTTCAAGATGAACTGATCTATTATTAATAATCAGTTTTTATTGCATACAACCAGCATGGCAACGGCCGTCCAAAACATGTGTTTTGGGCGGCCGTTGTAAGTTAAAGATACTAGTGGCGCATAAAATTTTGGTCTATGGCGCGGCAAAAGTAAAAAACTGCTTCAAATACCTATAATAATGTTTGTAAAATGTTTTTTTTTATGGGCATTGCTACATTGACGAAATAATAAGGCATGTGTATGTTCTGCCAATTGGAACTCTGGATTTAAAAAAACTGATCTGTTTTGAAAACAAATGCGCCTTTTACAGTGCGTATTCAGCGGATCATTAAGATGACCATAAGGGGTAATTATGGACGATTATTTGAAAGAAGCCCTGGAAATTACCAGGGCACAAGCTGGTGTGCGCGTGATGAGCGAAGAAGAGATCGCAACCTTTATACAAAAGGTCGCTCTCGGCATCCGCGCTGTTGCCGAAGGTGAAGCTCCTTCCGAAATGGACAGTGCGGAAATGGCTCAGGAAGGCCGCAAGTCCGTCAAGGAAAAGTCCGTCACCTGCCTTGAATGTGGCAAGAGCTTCAAGATTCTGACCAAGCGTCATCTCGCCGGTCATGATATGACGACTGCCGAATACCGCGAAAAATGGGGTTTCAAGAAGGATGCCCCCCTTGTTTGCAAGGCTCTTCAGCGTGAACGCCGCAAAAAAATGAAAGACATGAAATTGTGGGAAAAGAGGCGTAAAGCCCAATAGCGTTTGCTTATCGGCCCGCCGTCAGGCGGGCTTTTTGTATCCTGCAGCCAGGCCGGGCAGTGTCGCTGTGGCGCAACGGCCCGTGGCGTAAGGGTTTATGGTCCGGAGCATAATAGGTTGAAAATGTATGTATACTGCTTTTTGCAATGCTCACTCGGGCTTCAACCGCGCAAATAAATGAAGATGCTACTTTGTCCGTAACTTCTTGGAGCAACGGTTGAAGCTGTAAAATATCTGGCTGCGGGCATCCGCTACACCGCGCAGGGCAGGGTAACGTAATCTGGCTTGGCAGTTTTTCGGATGCGCCTTTTTGCCGACCGTTAAACAATCATTTGAAGCGTTAATTGCTCTAATTGCTGCGAGGCGCGGCGCAGGCAGGCTGTTCGCCGTCTTCAGATTCCCAGGATCGGGTTATGACAGAACTTTATACGGCGGCAAATCCCGCCGAGGCACTGAAGCTTGTATCGCTTCCGGAAGATGAGCTTTTTGTCGGAGCTACGCAATTGCGCAGAGCGACTTTTGACAACAGGATAACGCTTTGTGCCATCATCAATGCACGTAGCGGCAACTGTGGCATGGATTGCCGTTTTTGTTCACAGAGCAAACATAACCATACCCCAATTGAAACCTTTTCCCTTTTGCCCGACGATGAGCTGCGAGGGCGAATCCTGGCGCTGGCCACGCAACCCGTAGCGCGCATAGGTGTGGTTACCAGTGGCGGGGCACTTAGCGGTGAGGAATTTGACCGTTTGCTGGGAGTGCTGCGCTCCCTGCCGGAGTATGTACTCAAACGTGTTTGTGCATCCCTGGGCAAGCTTTCTGCCGTTCAGCTTGCACAATTGATGGATATCGGTCTTGACCGATATCACCATAATCTTGAAACTTCCCGCCGGTATTATCCCAGCATCTGTACCACACAAACATGGGACCAGCGCAAAGCAACGGTGGAACGTGTGTTCGGCGCAGGTATGACGGCCTGCACAGGTGGCCTGTTCGGCCTTGGAGAAAGCTGGCGTGACCGTATAGATTTTGCTTTTGCCCTCAAGTCGCTGGGGGTGACGCATGTGCCCATGAATTTTCTGCATCCTCACCCGGAAACGCCGCTCGCGGGCCAGCCGCCGCTTACAGCCGGAGAAGCCTTGCGCATTGTGGCTGTTTTCAGGCACATACTGCCCACGGCTACCTTGCGCATCTGCGGAGGCCGACCGCTGGTGCTGGGGGCGCGGCAGAAAGAAATTTTTGCAGCCGGGGCGAATGCTCTGATGACTGGCGATTACCTGACTACTCAGGGCCGCGGCCTGGTTGATGATCTTGCCATGATTGATTCTCTTGGTCTGGAGGTTGATTGTGACCAGAGCTGTTGAAAAATGTTGCCCTGACCACATGTGCGAACCTTTGCGCGGCGTTTTTGTGGCGGGATCAGGTACGGACGTGGGTAAAACAGTGTGCGCGGGCGCTTTGTTGCGCGCCTTGCGGCAGATGCGTATGCCCGTTCAGGCTGTCAAACCGGTGCAGACAGGGATCCCTGCAAGCGCACATGCCGTTTCAGCACAATCTGATGCGGCCGTGTATACAGCCGCAGTGGCGGGAGTCGCCTCCACAGGCAGACTGCAGCCTGCGGCAATGCTGCATTGTTTTGAACTGCCCGCCTCACCACACCTTGCCGCTGCGCGGGAAGGAAAAAAATTGGATTGCATGAGCCTGCGTGGGGATATTCTTGCCCACTGGGCGACTGTTCCGGCCCGGGCCCTTTTGCTGGAAGGAGCAGGCGGCCTGCGTGTGCCGCTCAACGAAGATGAAGATATGCTGGATCTTATGGCAGTTCTGGGCTTGCCTGTTTTTCTTGTGGGCGGCAACTACCTTGGCTGCCTGAACCATATTCTTCTTTCCATTGATGCGCTGCGTCACAGCGGGCTTGAACTGGCAGGGCTTGCGCTTGTTCCTTCGGTCGACCCCGATGCCGGATGCCCCGGAGTTGATATCGCAGCCATGCTGGCGGACAACGCCCGTATTCTGCGTCACCGGCTTGGTCGGACCGGCAGTGATGCGCCGGTGGTAGAATTGCCGCGTCTGAAAAATCTGGACGAAGGTGGGTGGGACAAACTGGCCCGTTTGTTGACTCCTGTGGCCTTGCGCATGGCTCAGGCATGGTCCGAACCTGCCCTCGCCGGCGGGCAGGCATCTTCGGAAGAGCAGAATCTGGTACGCAGGGACAGGGCAGCAGTCTGGCATCCTTATGCCTCAGCCCTGGATTTTCCTCCGCTTAATGCCGTGCGACGCACCTGGGCAAACCGTATTGTTCTGGCAGACGGCAGAGAGCTTGTGGACGGCATGTCTTCGTGGTGGGCGGCTGTGCACGGTTACAACAACCCGCACCTGCTTGACGCCCTGCGCGTACAGGCCGGGCGCATGCCTCACGTCATGTTCGGGGGGCTTACGCATGAGCCTGCCGTGGCATTGGCCGAAAGGCTGCTCGGGCTTATGCCCGAAGGTCTTGAGCGCGTCTTTTTTTCCGATTCCGGCTCTGTAGCCGTTGACGTTGCTCTCAAAATGGCGCTGCAATACCAGTATGCCCGGGGGGAAACCGGGCGTACCTGTTTTCTGACTCCGCGCGGCGGCTATCACGGTGATACTATCGGGGCCATGTCTGTATGTGATCCTGTGACCGGTATGCACGGTCTGTTTGCAGGCATGCTGCCTCGTCAGCTTTTTATGGAGCAGCCTTCCTGCGGATTTGATCAGCCCTTTGACCCGGCCAGTCTGGACAATGCTCGTCAGATGCTTGAACAGCACGGCAAAAAGATCGCTGCCGTTATTCTTGAGCCTGTGGTACAGGGAGCAGGGGGCATGTGGTTTTATCATCCGGAGTATCTGCGCGGGTTGGCGCAGTTGTGCCGCGATGCCGATACGCTGCTTATCTTTGATGAAATTGCCACTGGCTTCGGACGCACGGGCAAAATGTTCGCGGCTGAATGGGCCGGCATCAGTCCGGATATCCTTTGCTGCGGCAAAGCTCTTACGGGGGGGGTACTCACCCTTGCCGCCACAGTGTGCAACAAGCGTGTTGCCGAGGGCATCTGCCGGGATGGCGGGGTGTTCATGCACGGGCCTACCTTCATGGCCAATGCTCTGGCCTGCGCTGTGGCGGGGGCCAGTCTGGACCTGCTTTCTTCCGGCAGATGGCGGCAACAGGTGGGAGATATTGAGCGCGACCTGCGCACAGGTCTTGCCCCGTGCAGGGATATGCCCGGCGTGGCCCATGTTCGTGTGTTGGGCGCAATAGGGGTGGTGGAGATGAAGGAGCCTGTCAACACGCGCACGCTACAGGCTTTTTTTGTGGATCAGGGGGTGTGGCTGCGTCCCTTTAACCGGCTTATCTACCTTATGCCGCCTTATGTGACTCCCGCCGGGGATACACTCCGGCTGTGTGCTGCGGTAGAGGAAGCCCTGCGCCAGGGGGCGCATTTGTCGTGATATTTCTTCTGATCTATATTGCGGTACTGTTTCTTCTGGCCTGGATTACGGCGCGGCGCGCCCCCGATAAGGAAACGTACTTTGTCAATGGCCGGCGCAGCTCCGCCAACGTGGTTGCCCTGTCCATTGTTGCTTCGTGCGTGGGGGGATCGGCCACTATGGGCATGGCCGGACTGGCCTGGCAAGTGGGAACTCCGGCCATATGGTGGCTTTTGTCCGGTGCAGCGGGCCTTGTCTTGCTGAGTCTTTTTCTGGCCCGTAAGGTACGCCGCAGCGGGGCCATAACCATGCCGGAAATGCTCACCACATTTCTTGGCGCGCCCAGCCGTCCGCTGGCATCGGTCATTATCGTGACGGCATGGCTGGCGATCCTGGCAGCCCAGTTCAGCGCACTGGCTACAATTATTGCGCCGTTGGCGGGGATTGACAAAAATGTAGCTATGCTTGTGGGGGCGGCTGTGCTTGTGGGACATACTCTGGCCGGGGGGCAGGCTTCAGTAATGAAGACGGATATCTGGCAGTTCGGCATTCTGCTCTTGTCCTTGCTGACGGCCTTGCTGCTTACACTGCATCTGGGCGGCGGCGAGGCCATTACTGCCGTGCAGGTTGAAGTTCTCAATGAGCAGTTCCCCGCATCAAAACTGCGTTATTTTCTTTGCATTCTCGGCGGCAGCTACGTGGTATGCCCCATGCTTTTCGGCAGAATGCTCAGCGCCCGCGATGAACACGCCGCCCGCAAAGGAGGCTTGATGGCTGCTGTGGGGCTGACGTTTACCGCAGCCCTTATAGTTATTCTCGGCATATCCTGCCGAGACCTGGTTCCTGCGGGAACACCGCCGGAACAGGTATTGACCACGGCCCTTTTGTCCCATCTGCCAGCGTGGGCTGCCACACTCATTCTGCTGGGCATTTTCAGCGCCATTTTTTCTGCTGCGGATTCATGCCTGATCACTGCCGCCTCTGTGTGCAGCAATGATATTTTGCGTAAACCCGGTGTGAAAACATGCCGCATCTGCTTGATTTTTCTCGGTTTGATGGGACTTGCCCTGGCGCTGCCCGGTAGAGGGATTCTTGCTTTGCTGCTTATGGCAAACGATATTTATGTTTGTGGCGTTGTGCCGCCGGTTTTTATAGGCATGTTGCTGCATGGTAAGGTGCAGTTCAGGCCCTGGGGCATGGCTGTGGCCATTCTTGGCGGGGGCCTGATGGGGTTGACAGCTGCACTCACGGGCAATAGTGACTGGAGTTTTGCGGGCTTGGCGTTTTCTTTGTTTATGAGTCTTGTGGCGGCGCGCCGTTCTCCCCAGTCTGTAGAGAAGGAGGCGGAGGTACAGGCAGGCCACGGAATATGAGCCTCGTGGCCGCCGCATCTGCCAGTTCTGAAACGTCCATGAGCTTTTCAAGCAGTTCAAGAAGATAAAAACGGTCATTTTCGCAGCCGTCTTTAAAATCTTGCTCCAGTTGGCCGGATTTGATGTATTTTTCAAGCTTTTCCAAATCGTTAACAGTCAACATGGCAGTCCTTCGCGGGTTGTCTCAACCTGGTTATACAGCGGCCTGTCAGGGTCGCGGCCAGGTTGAGCACTCGCTCTATTTCTTCTTTGGTGATACATTCAAAATGAATGCCGGCGCTCACACACACCGTGCAGTCCAGCGCATCGGCCAAGTGGCGCGCCATCCGGGCTGCCAGGATATCTTCGCGGTGTCCGGGCAGGCTTATCAGGTTTTGGACATGATTTCCTGTTTCCCGTGTGGACTGGGGGCTTGCCACAGCCACAGCGCCGATGTGGGCCTGGCCTCCGCTGCATATGACCTGCAGGTCACGCCCCAGGTGCAATACGCGTAAAGTCAGGGCAAGTCTGCCGTGTCTGGCAGTAAGTCTCATGTATCCCCCTGTCGATGAAGTGCCGTTGAAGGCGCGGACAGCATAGCGCACGGCGGCGTGTCCCGCAAGGATAGGGCGGACAGTGCGGATGGCGTCTGAAGATGGTTTTACTGGAGTGGCATGATGCTGGGGCCGTCCTTTTTACCTTGTCCTGATGACTGGAAGGGCAGATGCCCGCCACAGAGGCGTACGTCTGACTGTCGATTGGCGGAATGACTGCAGGTGAGAACAGCAAATTGTGTCGTGGTGCTGTCAAGCGTCTAAGCGAGCGCTCTAGGGAATTGCGGCGATGCCCGTTCAAGGTTGAAATGTTTTGTATCCGGAACATATATTCAGTTTTTCAGGTTGGCTGTTTTGATACAATGCTCTGTCTTCGCGGCGCGGGCGCTGCAAGACCGAAAACATCGGCATAGGCGACTGTCCCAAAGCGAAACTGCTCTTACGGGCGGGCAGCCATACCCGCCGGAACGTGCCATAGAACATGCAACAACGATATGGAGCTGCCATGACTTTGGATCCTACCAAGCACCCTGACTGGAAAATCGCTCTTGATGCGGAATCCAGCATGAAAACCGTTGAAACCCTTGCTGCAGAACTGGGCCTTGAAAAGGCTGAACTGCTGCCGTATGGGCATTATATGGGCAAGGTTGAGCAGCAGGCCGTGATGCAGCGGCTAAAAGACCGCCCCAACGGAAAGTATATTGATGTTACTGCTATCACCCCCACGCCTTTGGGGGAGGGCAAGTCTACAACCACCATCGGCCTTGTGCAGGGTCTTGCACGACGCGGGCGGCGTTCTTCAGCGGCTATCCGTCAACCTTCCGGCGGACCCACCATGGGTATGAAAGGCTCCGCCGCAGGCGGCGGGCTTTCGCAATGCATTCCGCTGACCCCCTATTCTCTCAATTTTACCGGCGACCTCCATGCCGTGGGCGCGGCCCACAACCTGGGCATGACGGCTTTGACATCGCGCATGCAGCATGAGCGCAATTATGACGATGCCACGCTGGAAAAACTTTCGGGTATGGCGCGTCTGAATATCGACCCCACCAGAATCAATACCGGCTGGGTCATGGATTTTTGTGTTCAGGCCCTGCGCAACATCATTATCGGCATCGAGGGTGATGGGCGACGTAATGATGGTTTCATGATGCGTTCGCACTTTGACATTACCGTTGCCTCTGAAGTTATGTGCATCCTTTCCATTGCCCGCGACCTGCGCGACCTGCGCGAGCGGATGGGACGGATGGTGCTGGCACATGACCGCAACGGCAAGCCTGTGACCACCAGCGACCTGGGCGTTGCCGGGGCCATGACTGCCTGGCTGGTAGAGGCCGCCAAACCCAACCTTATCCAGACCATTGAAGGGCAGCCCGTTTTTGTGCATACCGGGCCTTTTGCCAATATTGCCCTTGGGCAAAGTTCGGTCATTGCCGACAGGGTGGCGCTCAAACTCAGCGACTATCATGTGACGGAATCCGGCTTTGCTGCAGAAATGGGCTACGAAAAATTCTGGAACCTCAAATGCCATTATAGCGGCCTTGTGCCTGACGCAGCTGTTGTTGTGGCTACAGTGCGGGCGCTCAAAAATCACGGTGGTGCTCCCCAGCCCAAACCCGGTCAGGCACTGCCAGAGCCCTATACCCGTGAAGACGTGGGCCTTGTGGAAGCCGGATGCGCCAACCTGCTGCATCATCTGGGCATTGTACGGCGTTCGGGCGTACCCGCAGTGGTCTGCATCAATAAGTTCCATACCGATACTAAGGCAGAGGTCGACGCCATCCGTCGCATTTGCGAGCAGGCCGGAGCAAGGGTAGCCCTGTCGGAGCACTGGGAAAAAGGCGGAGAGGGCGCTCTGGAACTTGCTGACGCCGTTACGGACGCCTGCAATGAAAAGAACGAATTCCGGCCGCTCTACAATTGGAATTCGCCTCTTACCGAGCGCATCACGACCATTGCTCAGGAGGTTTACGGGGCTGACGGAGTGGAGTTTGAGCCGCTTGCAGCCCAGCGCCTCAAAGATTTGCAGGAAAGACCCGATGCTGATGAACTGGGCGTCTGCATGGTGAAGACCCAATATTCCCTGTCTGACAAGCCTGCGCTCAAGGGCGTTCCCAAGGGCTGGAGGCTGCATGTGCGCGATGTGCTTTTCTTTGGCGGCGCGGGGCTTGTTGCCCCGGTGTCCGGCGATATCAGCCTGATGCCGGGGACCGGTTCAAAACCGGCTTTCCGCAACATTGATGTGGACGTGGAGACCGGCAAGGTAACAGGACTCTTCTAGGGTATTTGAGTAGGATATTCCCTTCGGAGCAACAGTATAGACAAACTGCATTGCACCCCGTAAATGTCTGTTCACGAGGACACCAGGCAACTCAAAACAGTACTGCTCTGACCGTAACATGCAAAATGCCCTTGTCACTTGCAGTGGGACTGTGACATTTTTGCTTCTTTTATGACAACCCGTTTCGGAAAGGCAGCTCCTATATTGGGGTAGTGGTTCCGAAACGGGTTGTTTTGGCGTGTATTGGAAGCCCTCGACCTTATTGCGGCATAAAATCCATATCGTTAAAAAACGGACGGCTGGCGGGATACTTCCATATTTTTACCGTACCGCGCTTTACGCCGTATCGGTATGATGCTGTGTATCCGGTGTCCTTGTTTGACATGAATAATATCAGGAGATATTCTGATTACCGTTGAAGAAAACTTCTTCCCCTGCCACGGTGCCTGTCATGCAAAGAGTTGCGTTATCGGGCACGCCTGCATCTCGCCCGACGACGCCCAGAAAAAATTTCCGGCCAGCCACGTTCTTACGGCAGTTTGATTCATGGCAACGAGCCACCTGTCCCGCAGCGGTCTTTGTATCAAAATTTATAAAAGGGTCAGTATGATCGCCTATGTACATGGTTTCAACTCCAGCCCTGCCAGCAATACTTTTGGTTTGCTGCGGCGCGTTTTTCCCAATGCCCATGCGCTGAGGTATCCGTCCAGCGGGCTTTTTCCCGAAAACCTTGCACACTTGCAGGGGCAGGTAGCGGCCTTGCGCGCGGAAGAGGCAGGACCGCTGGTTCTCGTAGGATCTTCGCTTGGCGGTTTTTATGCTTCCCAGCTTTCGGCGTTGCTTGCCTGTAATTGCGCGCTCTTCAACCCTGTGGTGCGGCCCGCTCAAGCCCTGCGGCAGTTTGTGGGACCCAATACCTGCTTTCATGGCGGGCAGCGCTGGGAATTCACTGATGAGATGTGTGACAGCTATGCTATTTTTTCCGATGCGCGCAAAGCTTTCGTGGAGCGTCTGGTGGTGCTTGGTCGTGCCGATACCCTGCTGGATCCGGCAGAAGCACGCGCGTACTGGAAAAACCATGCCCGCATCCATGAGACTGACGATGGCCACAGTCTGGCTGCCCTTGATGGAATCATCACAGAAACATTAGCCGCCTGGCAGCAGTAAATAGACAGTGTCCTGTGGTTTCGCATACCCTTGGAGATAACACACTATGTTTCAAAAATATTTTGTATCCGGCCTTGCCCTTTTCGGCCTGCTTTTATGTACTGCCGCCGTGGCTCTGGCCGGGCCTGCCTATCGGGTTGCGCGAACCAGCCTGCCTGAAGAAGACAACTGGCGGCAGGCAGAAGGGCTGTCCATAAGCTTTGACGTGGATGTGGAGCGCTGCAAAAAACAGTACGGCGCGGACTGGTCGCGCCAGTGCTCCGGCCCGCCCGCCGGGCAGCCCGGAACACTGGTGGAAGGGGTACGCATGACCCCGGAAACGCCGGGTGAATGGCGCTGGCAGCATGGGTCGAGCATGACCTTTACACCTGAAAAACATCTGCGCCCGGAGACCACCTACACAATCTCCCTTGAAAAGGTATCCCTGCCATCGCGTTTTTCGGTCAACCGTCAGCTAACATACACTACGCAACCCCAGGCCGCGCGAATCGGCAAGGAAACGTTCTGGACAGATCCTTCTGCAAAGGGGGCTCACGCCATTTCCGTGCCTGTGTATTTTATATGGCCGGTCAATCCGCAAAATACGGAAAAAGACATCAGCCTTCGGGCCAGTAATACCAAAAGTGGCTTGTCTTTCGGTGCGCCGCGGTTCATCTGGAATGAAAGACGTACTGAAGTGGTGGTTTCCGCCCCGGTCATGTCCCTGCCGGGGGACAACGCCGCTGCTGTGCTGCGTGTGCAGGGACTGCCCGGCTTTATTGAAAAAGACGGCAAGCGTATTGTCCGGCTCGCCGGAAAAGCCGGTGCGGGAAATGTGGAAGCGCTGTTTGCAGTGGTCGGTCGCGACCGCATCATGAATATTCAGGATGTGACCGTGAAAACCGCGTACGGTCAGAGTCTGGAAAAAGAATTTCATCTGGTTGTGAAAACCAGCCTGCGTGTCCTGCCTTCAGAACTGCTGCGTCACCTTGAGGTGGTCCAGTTACCCGAAAAAATCACCCCGGAGGCTGGGCAGGAAGCCGACTGGACAAAAATGCCCGCCATCAGCACCAACGACATCAAGCGGGGCGAAAAACTGCAACTGCAGCTTCTCCAGCCAGCAGATGAAGCCTCGGATACCATTACGCTGCGCATACCGGCAGGTGCGGGACGCGGGCTGCTGGCATCTATAAAAAGTGGACTTGTGTCCACAGGGGGGCTGTCGCTCACGGAGGCGCGCCGCTTCATACTCACCGCGCCTCCTTTGGGCGCTGAACTGGCGTTTCTGCAACCCGGCAACATACTCACACTCAGCGGCGACAAAAAACTTGATATTTATGCCGTAGGCCTGACCGGCATAGAGTGGCGGGCTGAACGGGTGCGCGATCCTTTTCTGGCTCTTTTGGCAAAAGATTCCGGATTTGAAGAAAATGCATCGGACTTTACTGTTATGAGCGATGCTGTTCAGGGCCATCTGGACATGCGCGGTTTGGGCGGCACGAAGATGCCGGGAGAAGCCTTTTTTGGCGTTCTGGATCTGGCGCCTCTTTTGCGCGGCCAGAATGGTCCGAAACACGGCCTTATGCGTATGACTGTTACGGGGCACAAGGCAGACAGACAAGTGGCCGAAGTTTCGCGCCTGTTGCTTGTTACTGATATGGGGCTGAGTGTAAAAACTGCTTCTGACGGCACCCGTGCGGTATTTGTGCAAAACCTGGGTACCGGCAAACCTGCGGCCAATATCGAAGTACGCCTTTTGGGGGCTAATGGACTGCCTGTATGCAGCGCGTTTACCAACACACAGGGCAGGGCGGATCTGCCGTCCGTCGTGGGGCTTGAGCGTGAAAAACGGCCTGTGGCTGTTGTAGCGCTGGCTGCTGTTCCCGGTGGGCAGGATATGGCCTGGCTTTCTCTTGACGACAACGCCCGTAATGTGGACTACAGCAACTTTTCCGTGTCCGGACGCCACGCCGCGGGTAATGGCCTGAGTGCTTCTGTCTTCAGCCAGCGCGGCCTGTATCTACCCGGAGAAAAATTGCATTTCGGCTGCATCGTGCGCCGGTTCGACTGGCAGCCACTGCCGCAGGACCTGCCTCTGGAGGCGGTGCTTGTCAGCCCCACCGGTGCCGAAGTCATGCGCCGTCCGTTCACATTGGGGGCTGAAGGCTTGCAGCACTTCACCTGGAAGAGCACCGAAGACGCCGCCGTGGGCCAGTATCGCCTGGACATCCGCCTGGCTTCGGGCAAGCCCGGTTCCGGCGCAAGCGGTCCTGTGCTCGGCGGAACATCCACACGTGTCGAAGAATTCCAGCCCGACACACTGGCCCTGTCCACTTCTTTTGAGCCGGTCGCTCCCAAGGGATGGATCCGCACGGGCATGGGGGCTTCGCCTGCCGTGGCCGTCGCCAGGCTGGACAACCTTTATGGCGAACCGGCGGCCGATCATCGTATCCAAACGGCCTTTCATGCCCGCAAGGGAATGCTGCGTTTTCCGGGATACGAAGATTATGCTTTTTATGACGCTTCGCCTTCCGGCGCGCAGGATCAGTACATGGATCTGCCCGATGCCTTTACCAGCAGCAAGGGCATTGCCCGTTTGCCTCTTCCTCTCGACAGGCTTCAGGGAAATACTTTTTACGGAACCCTGATGATCGACGGTTTTGAACCTGAAGGGGGCAGGGCGGTGACCCGCCAGTTGTCGGCCCTGTTTTCGCCTCTGGAGGTGGCTCTTGGCTATAAAGGAGAAGAGCAGGCCAACAATCTGGAATATGTGCCGCAAAATTCCCGCGCCTCGTTGCGCCTTGTGGCGGTCAACAATGACCTTGCGCCGGTTGCTCTGCGTGATGCCGAGATTGTTTTTTCGGCCCGGCGCTACGTCAACAGCCTGGTTACTGACGCCCGGGGCGAATACCATTATGACGCCACCCCCGTGGATACGGAAATAACACAACAGACTGTGAACCTGAGTCCGCAGGGTTTGTCCTGGCCCATGCCCACGTCCGAGGCCGGCGATTTTCTTGTGACCGTGCGCCAGGCAAACGGCAACATACTGGCGCTTATTCCGTATTCTGTGGCAGGCAACAGGCTGGCGGATCCGTCCGGACTCTCCACTGCGTCGCTGGCAAAAGGCAACCTGCGGCTCAAACTTGAAAAAGAGCATTATCAGCCCGGCGAAACCATAAAAATGAGCCTTTCCACGCCCTACTCAGGAACCGGACTCATTACCATTGAAAGGGAAAATGTACTGGCTCATGCGTGGTTTACGGCACAAGCCGGAGAAAGCGTACAGGAGATACAGATTCCCGAACAGTTTGAGGGGCGCGGTTATGTCAACGTGTCCTTTGTCCGCTCTCTGGATTCAGAGGCTGTGTATATGAATCCCCATACGTATGGGGTGGCGCCGTTTACCGTCGGCATGAATCGGCGTGATATGGGTTTGAAAATCACTGCCCCCGAGCGGGTGTTGCCCGGCGAAAAGGCAACAGTGCGCCTGACATCGCGCGTGCCCGGCAAAGCTGTGCTTTTTGCGGTTGATGAGGGCGTGTTGCAGATCACCGGCTTTGCCACGCCGGATCCGTTGCGTGAACTGCTCGGAGACCGCGCTCTTGATGTTTCCACCATGCAGGCTCTTGACCTTCTTATGCCTGATCATGCAAGACTGCAGGGGCGTATTCCCGGTTTCGGCGGGGATATGGCCGGTGCGGGGGGGCGTTTTCTCAATCCGTTCAAAAGGCGTGGCGAACCCCCTTTTGCTTTCTGGCAGGAGGTAAGCGCGGTCAGCGCTGAGGGAACAGAGATCAGCTTTGATGTACCGGCGTATGTGAGTGGCCGCATTCGGATTATGGCTGTCGGCAGTACTCCGGTCCACGATGGACGGTCCACTGCGGGAAGCGCCCGTGCGGATATGGAGGTACGGGGTACGCTTATCCTGAAGCCGCTTCTGCCTCTGGCCGTGGCGCCAGGCGATGAGTTTGACGCCGCGCTGGTCATAGCCAATACGGTAGAAGGCAGCGGCAAGGATGCCAGGGTGTCCGTAACTATGGATTGCGGACCGGAGCTGGTTTTTTTGAGCGGGCAGAAGCCGCAGCCGGTTGCTGTCAATGAAAATGGCGAGGCAGTCTTGCGCTTTCGTATGCGGGCGCAGGACGTGCTGGGTTCCGCCGATGTTCGCTTTACCGCTACGTTGGCAGGAAAAGAAAAAGCGGGCAGCAGTATGCGCAGGCAGAGCCTGTCTGTGCGTCCGCCCGCGCCACGGATTCGTACGGAGAAGGTCGTTGCTCTTGATGGCGATATGGACATACCTGTAAACCGTGATCTTTATCCTTACGAGGCCCGGGGGCAGGCCACTGTATCGGCGCTGCCCGTTCTTGGCTTGCGCGCATTGCTGGCGCGTCTGGATACCTATCCTTACGGTTGCACCGAACAGCTTATCAGCCGGGCCATGCCGTATGTGGCCCTGCTTGCCGTGCCGGAATTGCGCAAACAGGCGCTCAGCAGCCCGCGTACTTCTCCAGAAATACTTGCCAAGCGCGGCAATGCCGTTATCAGCGCCGCACTGGATACTATACGCAGCAACTTCAGCTATTATGAGGGGATAAGCCTCTGGCCCGGGTCCCCGACCAATGATTTTGTTACCGCCTATGCCGGGGATTTTCTGCTCACCTTGCGGGAAAGCGGCGTTGTCGTACCTGAAGGATTGACAAGAAATATTCTTGATTCGCTCGAGAACACGGTACGGCGTTCTCCGGTAGATGCAAACGACGGGCGCATCAAAGTCTATGGGGCATGGGTTCTGTTACGTGACGGGCGCATCATGACGCAGGAAGTGGAGCGGCTGGAGCAGTGGTTCAGGGAAAATACCGATGGCTGGGAAAGTGATCTGGTGGCCGTGCTGCTGGCCGATTGCTACGACATGCTGCGTTTGAAGCGCCGCGCAGAGCAACTGATGCCTTCGGCGTTCATTGCGGCAACAGGCGACTCCATGCTGGGGCAGGGCGCAGCGGCGGCCTTGCATGCGGCTGTAGTCTTGCGGCATTTTCCTGAAAAGCGCCAGCAGGTGAATACGGATGCTCTGTTGGATGAAGCTTTTAACACTGCTGCAACCACAGTGGACATGGGGCTTATTTCTCGTGCGCTGGTCATGCTGGCGGGACAGGATGCGCCCGCTCCCGAAGGGATCTCCCTGGCTTGCACAAGCTATGCCCAGGGATTTTCCGCACTGGAACCACAAGACAGCGTGGGGTCATCTGTCCTCACGCTTGATGCTCCGGGCTGCCTCAATTATCGGGCAAGCGTGCCAAAGGGCGACAAGGGCTGGAATCTGCATGTGGCGGCCGAAGGCTTTGAACGCAAGCCGCTCACCCCCGCCTCCAGCGGCCTTGAGTTGCAGCGGCGCTACGTCAACAGCAGGGGAGAAAATGTCACCAGTGCCAGACTTGGCGAAGTGCTCACTGTGGAGTTGAGTCTGCGCTCGCCTGCCGAGTTCACCAATGTAGTCGTGGTGGACTTGTTGCCGGGCGGATTTGAACCTGTACTGGAAAAATCTGAATCCACGGAGCCACAGGAAGGACTCATCCGTCACGAGCGGCGTGAGGACAGAGGAATCTTTTTTGTAAATACAGGTCCGCAGGCACGTACTTTTACCTATAAGGTCAGGGCCGCCACCCGCGGTCGTTTTGTGCTGCCCTCGGCCACGGCTGAGGCCATGTACGAGCCTGCTACCAATGCCCGCCTGGGCGGTGGGCATGTGAATATCGAATAAACCTCAATCGGCTGCATGTTTGAAAATTGTTTCCTGCCCGGCGCGGATGTTTTGGAACCGCGCCGGGCAGGGGGCATAAATGCAGGTGGCCTTTTTTGACATCTCCCCAATCTGTACCCTCTGTGCTCCCTCCGATCAGAAATGAGGAGGACCATGCGCCCGGAGAATCATTTTCCGGAGAGCACGGGCGTATAAAAACCTGCTTCATAAAAAGTGTACCGCGGCCAGGACCATGCAGAAAAAAGAAATTAAAAGCAGAGCCGCAATGGTTTCAACTTCCTTCGGGGACCAGAGAACATCCGCCAGGCCAACAGGTTCGGGAGCATCCGGCATGAGTCGGGGCGGGCACAGTTTGTGGCGGCTATTCCGTCCGGCACGCTGGTATTTTGCCTCGCTGATTGCCGTTCTGGGGGCGGCTTTGCTCTGGCTGCACCATGCCCCGTGCAAATACCCCCTGGATGGCATCGGCTTTTCGCGCGTGGTCTATGATGGTAAAGGTGGCCTCATGCGCCTGAGTCTTTCCAAAGATCAAAAATATCGTATACGTACGCGCTTGTCAGATATTCCGCCCGCTGCCGTGGATTCGGTTTTGCGTTATGAAGACCGTTATTACTGGCAGCATCCGGGGGTCAATGTCCTGGCTCTTGCCCGCGCCGGATTTGGTCTGTTGGCAGGCCGACGCATTATGGGCGGATCCACCATCACCATGCAGGTAGCGCGGCTGACACATGGGCTGGAAACGGGAAAAATTGGCGCAAAGCTGTGGCAGATCGCTCTGGCCTTGCAACTGGAATGGCATTTCAGCAAGGAAGAGATACTTGAAGCCTACTTCAATCTTGCGCCTTACGGGGGTAATGTTGAAGGTCTTGGGGCTGCGGCAATGGTGTATTTTCACAAGATTCCGGAGCAGCTGACCCCCGGAGAAAGCACTGCCCTTATGCTGGTGCCGCAGAATCCTGTGCGGCGGCGGCCTGCCGGGGATAATACACATTTCATGGACGCGTTCAGCCGCCTTGAGGCTGTCTGGCATGGCCGTCAAGAACATGCGCCCTTGCGCGTATACGGACCCGAAAATTTGCCCTTTACAGCCCCCCATTTGAGCACCGAGCTTTTGCAGCAGGATGGCAGTGACACTCTGCACACCACGCTGGACCCGGCAAGTCAGCGCCGTCTTGAGCGCCAGCTACGTTTGTTTACCGCAAGACGGCATGATTACGGCCTTGTTAACGGGGCGGCGATGCTGCTTCATTGGCCCAGTATGGAAGTGCGGGCCCTTGCCGGTTCTGCAGATTTTTTCAATGCTGCCATTATGGGGCAGGTAGACGGAACCAGGGCGCGGCGTTCGCCCGGCTCTACACTCAAGCCTTTTATCTATGCCTTGGCTCTGGATCAGGGGCTTATCCACCCCTTGACCTTGTTGGCCGATACGCCACGCAGTTTTTCTGGTTATGATCCTGAAAATTACGACGGCAGTTTTCGAGGGCCTGTCAGCGCGAGTGAAGCGTTGAGGGCCAGCCGCAATGTGCCTGCCATTGCCCTGGCTGCCCGCTTGAGACAGCCTGGTTTTTATGAGTTTTTGAGCAGGGCCGGTGTGAATTTCGCATCCGGCGAAGAGCATTATGGCTTGAGTCTGGTGCTTGGCGGGGCAGAGGTAAGCATGCGTGAGCTTGCCGGACTTTACGCCATGCTTGCCAATAAGGGGGTTTGGCGTCCATTGCACATGCTGCAGGGCGACAGGCGCACGGCGATTGCTCTGCCCCTGCTGTCGCCGGAAGCGTCGTATGTTGCCCTCGCCATGCTGGAGGACGGGAATCCGGATCGCCTTGTCCGTTCGCAGGGGGGGACAGTGTTGCCCTTGCGCCTTAAAACTGGCACCTCGAACGGTTTTCGGGATGCGTGGGCCGCAGGTATTGTCGGGCCGTATGTTCTTGTGGTTTGGCTCGGCAATTTTGATAACAAGCCCAATCCGCTGCTTGTGGGCGGCATCAGCGCCGTGCCGTTGTTTACGCAGATAGCCCGTGACATCGCAATGGCCGAACCGTTGCAGGACTATCAGGCGGAGCCTGCGCACGGGCTTAATCTGGAGCGTGTGGAGGTTTGCGCGGCAACCGGAGACCTGGACACATCTCTGTGCGAAGATACGGTTAAAACGTGGTTTATACCGGGAGTATCGCCGCTGGCTTCTTCCGGTGTATTCCGTCCCATACTCATAGACAGGCAAACGGGGCTGCGGGCCTGCATGCCACAGGCAGACCGTACGGAGGTGCGTATATGGGAATTCTGGCCCACGGATATGGCGCAGATGTTTGCAAGAGCCGGAATGCCCAAGCCCGAACCGCCGCCTTTTGCCCTCGAATGCGGGCGTGAAAACATGATTACGGGCGAAGCGCCACGTATAGTGCTGCCCAAGGATGGTCTGACCTACAAACTGAGCCTGAGCAGTCCGGGCCATGAAAACATGGTTTTTATGGCTCACGCCGATGCCGGTGTGAAAACCCTGCACTGGTTTGTCAACGGCCGTTATCTGGGCAAGGGAGTGCCGGGCGAGGTCTTTTTATGGCGAGCCGTACCCGGTGACATTGAGCTTCGTGTAGTGGATGATGCGGGTCGCGCCGGGAAAAAGCGCGTGCGTGTCCACGCTGTCCCCTAGCGGCTGCTGCGAGATTTTTTATTTTGTGACAGCTCCAGAAGCGTTTTCAAAGCGCCTTTTCCGCCGGGTATCGAGATTCGCCTCAAGGAACTGGCGCTCTTTTGTGCGGATCTGCCTGGAGCGGCCTTTTGGTGGTCCAGTCATGCAGCGCGTGCCCTGCCCATGCCGTACTGAAACTTTCATTGGTCCACAGGGATTCACCTGTATGGGACGAAAACCTGTGCGCCAGAATTATATATGTGCAGGAGGATTTTCGGACGCAGACCGACAGCCTGTGCACACGGCTCACGGTAAAATTTTTTAATGGGTGGAAGATTTTTTGGGACGGCGGACAAAGTAGCCGATGATGCCAAAAACGCAGGCCGGCACTACCCAGCTCAGCCCTGAGGAATCAAAGGGAAGGTGCCGTGTGATATCCAGGGGCAAACCCCATTCTTCCAGCACGGTCACCCCGCTGGCCAGTAGCGCTCCGGCCGTGGCAAAACGGAATATATTGTCATTGTCTATATGACGGTCAAAAAGGGAAAGAATAATGACTGCAAGTGTTCCCGGGTATAAAAAAGTCAGAATGGGCGCGGCAAAAGCAATGATGTTGTCGAGGCCGAAGTTGGAAACAACCATGCTGAAAAGGCCGGTTCCCACCACGATGCTTTTATAACTGAGCCGCCCCTTGCTGAAGCGTGAGATGAAGGTTCCCGTGGTTCCGATGAGGGCCACAGAGGTGGCCATGCAGGCGACTGTTACAATAATTGCCAGCAATATGGTGCTTGCGCTGCCGAAAAGCCGGCCCACCAGGTGGGTGACCAGGGCGCCTTTTTCCGTTTCTACTGGATAGTAGGTGGATCCTGTTGCCCCAAGATAGCAAAGCCCGCAATAGATGACGAAGAGCAGAGCGCCTGCCACGAGGCTTGCTATGCCCACAGACAGCGCCTTTTGTCTGCCGCTTTCGTACCCTTTGGCCTTCAGGGCGTTTACGATAATAAGTCCAAAAACCAGAGCCGCCATAACGTCCAGCGTCTGATAACCTGAAAGTATGCTGTGCCACGCCACGTTATCATCGCGAACAACGTCGCTTACCGGCCCGATGGGCATAACAAAAGCCGCGGCCACGATAAGCAGGAAGCCCCCGATTTTTATGGGCGAAAGGTAGCGGGCAATTACATCTACCATGTTGGACTCCCGAAAGGCCAACAGGGTGGATATGCCGAAGAAAACTATGGAATAAAGTATCTTGGCCGCGCTGACGCCCTTGGAGGAATAACCCAGCGGCGCGAAGGAGATGGCAAATGCCGTGGCTCCCGTGCGGGGAATGGCAAGCAGGGGGCCTATGCAGAGAATTATGGCGCACATCATAAGCATGGCTGCTGTACGCCCCAGCCTGTGCATGATGCCTTCTTCATTATCAATGCACGAAGAGGCAAGCATGGCGTAGATGGCAAGTAAGGCCAGGCCGACATCAGCCATATAGTAACAGATAAAGCCTAAAAACCATTCCGGACCTGCAGTAAGGCCGATGTAGGGTGGAAAAACGACGTTTCCTGCGCCAAACAGCATGGAAAATAACGCTGCACCAACAATAAAAGAATCGCGTACCAAAGAAGATCTCATCAAAAATGCTCGCAGGATCGTGCGTTATTGAAAAATATCGCCGCTGTGCAACAGAAATAGCATAAATGAATCCGGACTGGCCGCAGCCAGTTTCGGTGGCGGCCCGCCAGAGATAGCAGAAGTCGGTAGATCTCGCCAGCCTCAATGCCCAGCTAACGTACTTTTTAATAAAAAAGCCGGGTTTCCCCGGCCTATCAGAAGCGGTATGCTGGTCATGCATTGGGCGCCGGCCAGAACGTGGAAGCTTTGCGTCCTTCCCGGTCCAGTGCCCAACCAATAAACCAGCCCATAAGCGAAAAGGCTATACCCACAAAGAAAGGGGGGATGAGGGCTGCCTGCATTCCCAGCACAGGAGTGGGGGATACGCCTTTGTTGGCCAGCAGATACCAGAGCAGACATGAAGCAAAACCAAGGCCGCAGCTCAGCCATGCGGCTATGGGGCTGCGTTTGCCGAAACGGACAAGGGCTACATAGCTTGTAAGAACCGTAGCGCCGACGATGCTCCAACTGGTAGTGCACAGCAGGGCGATAAGCTGCCCCTTGATCTGGGCGCTGCCACCGGAAATCAATACGCAGAATACAATGCCGATGAACCATGAAAAACGTGTGGCGGGACGGCCGGGCAAGTCTTCGGCAATGGCTGATACGGCAATGTGAAAAAGGGCTGTTGCTGTGGACAGGGAGGCCGAAACAATCGCCAGCACGAAAAGCTGAAGCCCCACATCGGGCATAAGCATTTTGACAAGGTGCGGCACTACGTCATCTGCCGAGGCAACATCTGGCAGGATAAGGCGTGACAATGCCGCTACAAAATACGTTCCGCCCACAAGAACAGTAAGTACCAGCATGGCCAGAGGGGTGATGCGGTTTATCTGGCGGGGCGAGTTGAGCGCGAAGTGCCGTTGCATCATCTGCGGTTGCGCCCATACCGCCACGGAAGTAACCATGACCAGTGATATGATGAACCAGCCCTGTTCGCCGGAAGAAAGGGCAAGAAACCCTGCATTTGCCATGGGGGTCGGCGGCAACTGCGCCAGCTGTGCCATGCCCTCAATGGGGCCGCCAACCTTGCTGAGTACGGCTCCTATAAGCAGCACAATCCCCACCAGCATGACAATGCCCTGCATGGCTTCAGTGTAGAGAACGCCGCGCAGTCCACCTATAAAAACCACCACCCCTACGACCACGGCTGCTATCCAGATCAGCGCCCAGACAGGCACAGGCAATATCTGGGCCAGCATAAGGGCTGCGCCCTTGATGACTGCAGAAGCATACACGCCAAGGAATACGGCAAAAATCAGGGCAAGCGCCTTGCCCAGCAACGGGCTTTTGTGTCCTTTGGCAATAAGCTGTGTCGGCGTACGGGCCTGAAGATTGCGCTGGCAAACCCTGGTCGGCCATGCCAGATAGCGGTACACGAGCCATGTGCCGAGCCATACGTTGCCTGCGGCCACCAGGAGCATCTGCATGCCGTACATATACGAAAGTCCGCCGAAGCCCACCAGGGCCACGGCGGAAATATATGTCGCCACGTAGGCAAGTGCCTGAATGACGAAACCTACGCGCCCTGTTGCCATGGCGTCGTGTCCGCGCCCTTTTCGCGCCAGCCAGATGAAGACGGCTATGTAACCAAGCCATATGAGAGCGTCGCCAAACATGGCTTATCCTCTTTGGACCTGGCGTACCAGGGTAACAAGCGCCAGAACAAAGGAACCGGCGAGTAGTGTCATGGCAATACGCACGGCGGCGTCCGTCAACAGTAGGGTCGAAACAAGATCCATTGGCCCTCCGGCAATAAAAGGCGCAGATAAAAAAAGCCGCCGACCCCTATGGTCGGCGGCTGTGGTACCTTGTAAGCAATTTTGCCAAATATCCGCGTATCCTGGGGTCAGTTGCTGACTCCGGTAAAATAATATCGAAAATAGCAGATGGCGGTTGTTAGCTTCATACGTTTTGCTTATCTGTTCTTTACTTTGCTGTCAACAGAGCAGGCCGCAGGGCTGCGCAAAAATGCCTCAGGCCTTTATGGAACGGGCTACAAAATCCAGTACATCTTTGTACAATGTCGGCGCGGCATACGGAGTGAGAACCCGTGTGCGGTTGGCGCCTACCATAAGTGAAATAATCACCTGAGCTGTGGACTTGCTGTCCACCGTAACCAGGCTGCCGTCTTCGATGCCGCGGGAAATGACTTTTTCCAGCTCCTGATGCACCTGTGAAAACATGGAATCCATAGTGTCACGGTCTGTCTTGGTTTTCATGTCGCTGTACGGCGAACATCGTACAAGCACCAGCCAGTTGGAATCCTTGTCAATGGAAAAATCAAGATATGCCTTGCAAAAACGCATGACGCCGTCAAAGCCTGAATCGGCATCGGCAGTGGCCTGACGCAGCTTTTGCAGAAAATGCTCCAGCACATCAAGGCCGGATGCCAGAAAAAGCTTTTCCTTGTTGCCGTAATGGTGGGTCAGCAGGCCTAGCGCGACCCCTGCCCTGTCGGAAATCTTTTTGAAAGTGGTTTCTACATAGCCACACTCGCCAAACAGATCCTTGGCCGCCTGGAGCAACGCTTCTTTTTTGCTTTTATTCATCATGATCTTCGCAGGAACAGGTTGGATAGTCCTTTGATTACTTACTTATAGTTAAATGTATTATCTGTAAAAACATGTAAAGTCAATACTGCAGTGCCTTGTGATCCGCCATGTGTATGAAAAATCAGCTGCGTTTGCTTCTCCTGAACGCATTTTGTGCGTAATCGCCCAGTTGTTCAAGTCTTTTGTCTACGAGGTCATACAGGCTGCCGCGTGAAAAACCACCATTTTTCAGTCTGCGACCTGCGGCAAGGCCGGTAAGTAACAGCAGGGCCTCTTCAATGCGACGCACTGCGTAAATGCTGAACTGTTTGTTTTCCACTGCCCGGAGAACATCGGGTGAGAGCATGAGGTGGTCTACATTATCGTAGGGAATGATGACTCCCTGGGTGCCGGTCAGACCGTGTCTGGCACAGACTTTATAAAAGCCCTCCACCTTGCGTGTGACGCCGCCCACAGCCATGATCTGGCCCGCATGGCTGACTGCACCCGTAAAAGCCAGATCAAGCCGTACGGGAACATCGGCCAGAGCCGAAAGCAGGGCCACCAGTTCCGCGCCCGAGGCGGAATCGCCTTCAATTCCCGCATAGCTCTGCTCAAAATACAGAGAGCCGGAAAGAACAAGAGGTTTTTTGCGGGCAAAAAGGTCGGTGAGGTAGCTTTTTATGATCATCATGGCCTTGGTGTGAATGGGCCCGCCAAGCTCCGCCTCACGCTCAAGGTCGATAATACCTTCGTGTCCCACGCCTACAGTACATGAAATGCAGTGAGGCAGGCCGAACTCAAAGTTTCCATGCCAGGTTACTGAAAGGCCGTTGACCTGGCCCACGGCTGTGCCGGACGTGCGCACCTTGATGAGCTCGCGGTCGTATTCTTCCATGAAAACTTCTTCCACAAGATTGGCTCGATAAATGCGCGCGGCATGGGTTTCTTCCATGACGGGCGCGCTGACAGCAGCGGCCCCCTTTATGCGCGCCAGAGCAGAGGCCTCTATCATCAATTCGCGCAACAGGGGAAACTTGAGCGAAAGGCGGCGTTGATCTTCGCAAAGGTGTGACCCCAGATCCACGAGCCATGCCAGGGCCGTGCGATCAAAGGGGGGAAGCTCGCAACCCCGTATGATGTGCGCGATATGGCCGAGATAATGACGGATGTTTGCCGCATTACGCTCTGTTTCATCCGCCATGTGCGCCTTGATGCGAAAAAGCTTTGGAAAGCGGTCGTCATTGACGAGCAGCCCTTCATACAGTTCTTCGCCGCCCACGAGCACAACCTTGAGGTCAAGGGGCAGAGGGTCGGGGCTGAGCCCCTTGGTCCGGATGGCGGTGTCCGGTGCTTCGCCGGTATCTTCAATGCGCGCCTGATCAGAGCGCAGGGCACGTAAGAGTCCTTCCCAGGCTGTGGGATGCTGCAAAAGGTCTTCGACGTGCAGTACCAGAAAGCCGCCATTGGCCTTGTGCAGGCTCCCTGCACGGATCAGGGTGAAGTCCGTGACAAGCGCGCCCATTTCTGATTCGCGTTCAATACAGCCCAGAAGGTTCACGGCCGTGGGATGGTCATCGACCACAATGGGAGCGCCTTCCTGCTTGCTGTTATCCACCAGCACGTTTACGGCATAGCGATACAGGACCATGTCTGCGCTGGGGCCGCCGTGCGAATCTCCGGTAAGGGAGGGCGGTACGCCGTCCCTGTGCAGAAACGCCTCGGTATTTTTCAGCATGTCTTCGCGCATGGCCGTAAAGTAGGCGGCCAGCTCATTACCAGGGCATGCCTTGAGCAGGCGCTGTTCAAGTGGGGTAAACAGGGCATCGAGCACTTGTCCCATGGCTTCGCGCTCAAGGCCGCGCTCGTCATCCTGAAAGCTTTCTTCAGCCTTGTTCAGCTGGCGCATAAGGCCGGCCATGGACTGCACCAGGTTGTCGCCGCGGCTTTTCAGCTTGAGGCGGATGGTGCTGTCCAGGTTGTCAAACTCTTCTTCATTGAGCCTTTTACCCTCGACAAGGGGGTAGAGCGTAAGCCCCCCGTTTTCATCCATATCCAGGTTGAAGCCCTTGTCCACAGCTACCGAGTTCATTTTGCGCAGCAGGCCCATGCGGGCTGTCTGGAATTTGTCCACGAGCTTGGCCCGGCGCTTCAGGTACGTGCTGGCCTCAAACCTGCGGGGCAGCTCCTTGACGACGGCATCCACCATCTCCACCATGTGTTGCCTGAATTTTTTCCCCAGGCCCGCAGGCAGGGAAAAAAGCAGGGGGTGGTCCGGATCCTGAAAGTTATGCACGTAGACAAGGTCCGGCGGGGTGGGAGCTTTACGGGCCTGCGGGCGCAAATAGTCAAGAAGCATACGGGTGCGGCCCAGATCAGCCTCGCCGGAAAGGTAGATATGATAGCCGCGGGCCTTGATCTGCAGGGCAAGGTCCAGCGCCTGCATGGCACGGGGCTGGAAGGGATTTTTGCGCCCGTTGCGCAGCGGAGGGATGGCATGGCTGTCATCCCAGGGGATGCGGGCTGGGTCCATGGCAGCATGCAGTCTGGATTCGGGCAGGGGAGAGATTTTGGACATATCTATGTAGTATACCTATGACTGTCGATAAAGTTTTTCGAGAATGCCTTTGCCGCCCTGCTCAAGAATTTCCCCGGCAAGTTCAAGGCCCCACCGGCGCGCCTGAGAGGTGTGCCCGTCCTTGCTGCAACGCAAAATGCGGCTGCCGTCAACTTCGGCCACCAGACCTTCGAGGCGGAGGGTGTCATCGTCCAGCAGGCGGGCGTGGCCGGCAATGGGAACCTGGCAGCCGCCTTCAAGCCCGGCCAGAAATCCGCGTTCGGCCTCAACGCATACACGGGTAGCGCTGTCTTCCATCTCGGCCAGCAGGGTGAAAAGTTCATAATCGTTTTCGCGGCACTCAATGCCCAGCGCTCCCTGGCCCACTGCGGGCAAAAAAGTATGTGGGTCAAGAGCGTGCATGTGCGGCGCGGAAAGCCCCAGCCGGTTCAGGCCCGCAGAGGCAAGGATGATGGCGTCATACATGCCTTCCTGCAGTTTGCGCAGGCGCGTATCCACATTGCCGCGCAGGCTTTCAATGCGAAGGTCCGGCCGCTGGGCCAGCAACTGGGACTGACGGCGCAGGCTGCTCGTCCCCACGCAGGCGTTGGGGGGCAGGGCCGCTACAGAATCATATTTGTGCGAAAGCAGACAGTCTGTAGGATCTTCACGCGGAGGTACGCAGCCGAGAATCAGCCCTTCAGGCAGTTCCATGGGTACGTCTTTCATGCTGTGAACGGCCAGGTCCGCCTCGCCGTTGAGCAGGGCTTCTTCAATTTCCTTAACAAAGAGTCCCTTGCCGCCGACCTTTGCCAGTGGAACATCAAGAATGATGTCCCCCTTTGTTTTTATGACATTAAGGCGGATCTCGAGACCGGGCCTGATGGCCTGGAGGCAGCTTTTGACGTGTTCGGCCTGCCAAAGGGCCAGACGGCTGCCGCGTGTAGCAATGGTAAGGGTATTACGCATGATGGTACCGCCTAATGACCGCAGCTCGCGCAGTTGCCGCCGGAGCACCCGGCGCAGCCGCCTCCGCCGCCGGACGTGGGCGCGTAGTCGCCAGGGTGAGAGCCGCCGTGGCGGGCGCAGCAGGACATGAGCTTATGGGTTGCGTGAGAGCCGCAATGCGGGCAGGCCGGAGAAGTATCGTCAAAAACCAGTTCTTCGAAATCCCGGCTGCATTTTTCGCAACTGTACTCATAGATGGGCATGATCAATCCTCGTTTACGGTGTCTGCGTGCAAATAGGGCGCAAGTGCCGCCACATTTTCAAAAAGGTAATAATCAGTCAGCTGGCACAGTAAATGTCCGGCAGTAATGTGAATTTCCTGTATAAGGGGAGTGCTCGGATTTGCCACGTCCACGAGCATGTGGCAGAGCGCGGCCATACGGCCTCCGCCCCTGCCCGTAAAGCCCAGCGTAAGCATGCCTATCCGGCGGGCAGCCTCAAGGGCGGCCAGCACATTGGGGCTGTTGCCGGAGGTGGATATGCCTACAAGAATGTCTCCCTTGCGGCCCAGTGCCTCCACCTGGCGTGAAAATACCTGGCTGAAGTCCATATCATTGGCAATGGCGGTAAGGGCCGAGGTGTCGGTGGTAAGGGCCAGAGCCGGCAGGGCAGGCCTGTCCACAAGAAAGCGGTTCACAAACTCCGCCGCAAGGTGCTGTGCATCTGCTGCGCTGCCGCCATTGCCGCAGAGCAGGATTTTTCCGCCCCGAGCAAGACAGGCTGCAATGCGCAGGGCTGTTTCCCGCAACATTGGCGCTTGTTCCGCAAAAAAAGTTTCCCTCAGCCGGGCGCCGTCACGCGCATGGGCGGTTATGATGTCAAGAGCGCTGTCGTTCATGGCTGTTGCGGCCTTGTTATGTGATTTTGGCTAGGAAGTTTCTGTTCATATGTCAAAGCGCCGGCCCTGACAAGTAAGGCCGGCGGGCTTGCGGTAAGAGCCTTGATAACGTAAATTGTCACCTTATGCAAAATCAACTCAAGCGCCACATTCTACTGGTCTGCAAGGCCCGCCACGAACGCGCCGCCCAACTGGGTGAAGAAATTCGCGCGTGGCTTGAAGAGCGTGGTCACAAAGCACATCTTGTAGAGGCCGGGCTGGACTCTTCCCTTTACACGGATGCCCTTGACTTTGTTGTGGTGCTTGGCGGTGACGGCACCATGCTCGGGGTCGCCCGGCGCCTTGTGGGCAGTGATGTGCCGGTGCTGGGTATCAACTTCGGGCGTGTCGGTTTTCTTACAGATGCCCAGCCGGAAAACTGGCGCGAAAAGCTTGCCGAATGTCTGGATGGACACGAGCCGGTTCGCTCCTGTATGGCACTTAGCTGGTCGCTTGTACGCGACGGCGAAGAAATTCAGGGCGGGGCGGCGGTTAATGACGTGGTTGTCAGCCGGGGTTCCCTGTCCAGGCTGGTCTGCCTTGATATATGGGTTGACGGGCAACGCATGGGGTCGTTGCGCAGCGACGGCATCATATTGTGTACGCCTGTGGGCAGTTCGGGCTACAGCGTATCCGCTGGCGGCCCGCTTCTTTATCCTGCTATGGATGCCATCGGCTTCACGCCTGTGTGTCCTTTTTTGAATACTATTTCCCCCATGGTATTTCCCGGATCGACAGACATAGAACTTCAGATCTTGCGCGGCTCTACGGACTGCTATCTTACGGTGGACGGGCAGGAAGGGCATAAACTGAAAAAAGACGACCTTGTGCGTATTTCCGGCCTGCCTGCGGCAGTGCGTTTTATGGGAGAAGGCACATGCTTTTTTGAGCGCCTGCGCAGCCGAGGTTTTGTCTTGCAGGGATCTGTGGGGAACTGTACGGGGGAAATGCTGTGAACAAGGCTCTTGCGCCTGCAAAGGTGTGCGATATCCGTCTGGGACAAAATGTTCGTTTTGATGCATGGCTGTACAGCATGCTCATGGATAACAATCTTGCGTACCGCATGAATCCCGATATTATCGCAAGCCCGGAGCAGATGGCTTTTATGGTGCACATGGATCAGGATCAGGTGTACTTGCCCTGTTCGGACGCCACTTTTTCAATGCTCTGCGCCGGAACCCCTTCAGCCGAACTGCGCAATCAGTATAACCGCTCGTGGCGCATTATCGCGCGGCTGGTACGCTCGTTTGTTCCCGACAAGGCGCAGCAGCGGCGCATTTTGCAGTTTTGCCGTTACCGTTTTTCACAGTATATCGCGCAACATACCCTGATTCCGTCACGCCTGGTCAAGCGGATGACCAGCCTTGTGCTTGCCCAGGGGCATATGACAGACGACCCGTGGGAAGAGCGCCGTCGCGAATCAACCGGCAGCCAGCAGGAAATGCTGGCATTGCCCGAAATTCACGAGAATCTTGAAGCCATGCCGGGCGGATCGATGCCCAAAGGAATATCCATCGCCCGCCGCAGTATGGATTATGTGGAGATGGCGCGGCTGCTCTGCCTTTCGGCCATGTCCCGTGACTGGCTTGAAAAAAAACCTTCTGGCGGGGAAGTGCGCAGGGCTATGGAAGAAGCCCAGACAGACTGTGAAAGCCTGCGCCTGTATTTTGAGGCCAATGCCGGACGTTCGGGTACAGTGCTGTTTTTATGCGATGCTGACGGCGGCGTGCTGTTCGACCTTGTTATGGCACAAAGCCTTATCCGCATGGGGCACAGGGTCATTTTCGCGGTGAAGTCCGGGTTTTATTTTTTTGCGCCTACGCTTGATGATGTGGAAACAGATCCTTCGCTCAGGCCCTGGCTGCGTGGCGGCATAGTGTTGCGGCAAAACAAGCTGAGCAAAAACGAGCTGCTGCGGCATCTGCGTGAGCATCGGCTTGTGGTAATCGGCGATGGTACACGCGAAAGGCTTAACCTGTATCGTGTGTCGGTCACGTTTTCACGAGCCTGGAAAGAGGCGGATCTGGTCCTCGGCAAGGGCTGGCGCGCGGCGGATGTGCTGCTGGGCACCAGTCAGGAGTTTACACGCGATATTGTCTGTTACTGGCGTGACAGCAACGGCTTTCATATCAAATTGCGCAAGCACGCCCGGGGGGCGCGCAAATTCAGCGAAGACGCCATTGCGGCCCAGGCAGAAACCATCATCGCGGGCATGCGCGAAGCCAAGAGCCACGGGCGAACCATCATGTTCTACAGTTGCGTTATCGGTAGCATACCCGGTGAAACGTCAACGGCCATCAGCCTTGTGCATGCTTTTGTAGACAATCTGCGTAAAAAAATGGATAATATTCTGATTATCAACCCCGCCGAGCATTTTATCGAAGGTATGGACGGGGATGACCTCATGTATATGTGGGAACGCGTGCAACGCAGCGGCCTCATAGATGTGTGGCGTTTTCAGACAGTTGAAGATATTGAGGAAAGCTTTGCCCTGTTGGGGCGAAAGGTGCCTCCGCAATGGTCTGGAAAAGATTCTACCTATTCGACGGGCTGCACTAAAGAAATGCGCATCGCACTTGATGTACAGAGCAAAAACCGTGAAATGCAGCTCATTGGGCCTGAACCCAGACTTTTCTTCCGCCGGGGAGAATACGGGGTGGGCAAGTATTTTGACGCGAGCATTCCTCATCAGAGCTGATTACTTTACAGGGAGTGAGTTGACTTATGGCCGTTTATGAAGCCGTTATCGGCCTGGAAGTGCATGTGCAACTGGCCACGGCCTCCAAACTGTTCTGTTCCTGCCCGACAACCTTCGGCCAGCCTCCGAACTCCAATGTGTGCGAAGTATGCTCCGGCATGCCCGGATCGTTGCCCGTGCCTAACGGACAGGCCATACATTTCGCCACGCTGGTGGGCCTTGCTACAGGCTGCACCATCAATCCGCGCTCCATTTTCGCGCGTAAAAACTATTTTTATCCGGACCTGCCCGCAGGGTATCAGATATCGCAGTTTGAACTGCCCATCTGCAAGCACGGGCACCTGGACATTGAAGTGGATGGCGTCTGCAAAAGAGTGGGCATTACCCGCATTCATATGGAAAACGACGCGGGCAAAAACATACACGCTCAGGGAGAGAACATCAGCTACGTGGACCTGAACAGGGCCGGTACGCCGCTGGTGGAAATAGTCTCCGACCCTGATATGCGCTCTGCGGCTGAAGCTGTCGCCTACCTCAAGGACCTGTATGCCATTGTTACCTATCTTGGCGTGTGCGACGGCAACATGGAAGAAGGCAGCTTTCGCTGTGATGCCAACGTCTCTTTGCGGCCCGTGGGGGCGAAGGAATTCGGCACCCGTACGGAACTGAAAAATCTTAATTCGTTCCGTAACGTGCAGCGCGCTATTGAATGCGAAATGGCGCGCCAGCAAGACCTTCTGGATGACGGCGAAAAAGTCGTACAGGAAACACGCCTTTACGATGCGGTAAAAAATATTACTGCCTCCATGCGCAGCAAGGAAGAGGCACATGACTACCGTTACTTCCCTGACCCGGACATCCTGCCCATAGAGATTTCTGATTCGGACATGGAACGCTGGAAAGCAGAACTGCCCGAACTGCCCAAGGCCAGGGCCGCGCGGTTTGTGGAGATGACAGGCTTGCCCGCTGCGGAAGTTGAAGTGCTGGTGCAAAGCCGTGGTCTGGCGGATTTTTTTGAATCCGCCGCCGGTCTTTCTGATGCCCGCAAAGCGGCAAACTTCATGCTTGGCCCATTGCTGCGCGAATGTAACAGCCGGGGCGTCAACGCGGCGGATCCGGCCGCATGGAACATGAAGCCCGAAGCGCTGGCAGAACTGGTGCGCATTGTGGACCAGGGGCTGATCAGCTCCAAAATTGCCAATGATATTTTTGGCGACCTGTTTGAAACAGGCGTCATGCCCGAAAGGTATGTGAAAGAAAAAGGGCTTGTGCAGATATCCGACTCTTCGGCGTTGGAAGAAGCCGTGGACGCGGTTATTGCGGCCAATCCCGCCGAGGTGGAAGCATACAGAGGCGGCAAAACCAAACTCATCAGTTTTTTTGTGGGTCAGATCATGCGCACCACCAAGGGCAAGGCCAATCCGGCCCTGGTGAACGAGTTACTGGCAAAAAAACTGTCGTAGGCAGGCGTTCGTCTGCGTTTATGCTGGGGCTTTTTCATGAAAGAGGCTCCCTGCCACAGCGGGGAGCCTCTTTGTCATGTTTTCAGGTAAGCAGTGTCATCCGCGTCTGTGCGGGCAAAAAACGTAAGTCTTGAAAGGTCGGGCAGTTATCGGATCTGACTGTGGTTCCTCCGCCGGGGCAGTAGATGTTCTGCCAAGCTATAGCCTGAAAAACTCCAGCGGCGGTGCAGAGGGAATTATCCCGGCGGCAGCCAGTTTTTCATAAAAGAGCATAAGGCCGCGTTGTTCTTCTTCGCCCAGGCTGTAGACAAGTCCCTTGCTGTAGTAAAAGGCCAGTTCGTCCCGGTTCAGCGGGCAGCCGTGGGCTGTCAGGTCAAGAATCACATCCATATTGGCAAAGCTCCAGCTTCGTCCCTGCCGCAGCAGTTCGCCCGGATCGCTGGTAAACAGCCCTGCATCTGCCGCTGCGCGGCTTACCACCCACAGGCCGAAAATAAAAGGCAGACCTGTCCAGTCACGCCATGCTTCGGCCAGGTCAAGGCGATAGGGATAGTCCGGATGGTTGCGCAACCGCAAGGCCTCGTCCCCAATGGCCAGAAAAGCAGTGGGCGGATCACTGCTGCGCACGGCAGGGGTGACCTGTCCTGTGGTATAGCTCACATCAAGCTTGTAGCGGTCGCGCATGAGCAGCCGCAGCAGGGCCACAGAAGTATGCGTTTCTCCGCTGATGAGGATTTCTGCACCGTTCAGCTGGTCTAAAGGCACGCGGGAGAGCAGCAGCACGCTCATGACTGGCCCGCGTGAGCCAATGGAAAGGTCTTCCACCAGATAGTAGCGTTCGGGGCGGCAGGCGTATTCAAAGCAGGATGTGGACGAAACATGCAGTTCGCCGCGAGCCATCATGTTGTTGAGCAGGGCTGGCGGCCCGGATACCAGTTCAAAATCGTGGGGCAACAGGCCCGCTTCCAGGGGATGATAGATGGGCAGCACATTGAGATAGCCTATGCGGCCCATGCGCAGCACAGGCTGCGGCGTGACACTGGTCATGGTGATACCCTTGCTGAAGTGAGCGGCGTCTGCCTGGCGAGCAAACGCCGCAAAATCCGGCGCGGAAAGGTTTGCCTGCAATGGGCAAAACGCCCGGGCACACCTTTTCCCGCTATGGTCCGTCCTGTTACAGTTTCACATCCGGTTGCGGGTCTACAGCCCTGTAGTCCATGGTGCGCTGTATGGGGGTGAAGCCCGCAGCGTGGATGACCTTGTGAATATCGGCCCGGCTCATATGATAGGATACGCCTGCCGCAGCCACCACGTTTTCTTCGATCATCAGGGATCCGAAGTCGTTGGCCCCGTAAAAAAGAGCCAACTGGGCCACCTGTGGCCCCATGGTCACCCAGGAGGACTGGATGTTGGGCACGTTGTCCAGCACAAGACGCGAAACTGCCAGCAGGCGCAAGTAGGCCGGGGCAGGCAGGGGGGGGACCTCGATACGTGTGTGGGCAGGCTGGAAGGTCCAGGGAATGAATGCGGTAAAACCGTGGGTGCGATCCTGTACCTCACGCACTGCAAAAAGATGGTCCAATCTGTGCGAGGCTTTTTCCTCATGGCCGAACATCATTGTGGCGGTGGTGCGCAGCCCCAGCTTGTGCGCTTCTTCCATAACATCGAGCCATTGCTCAGCAGTGCATTTATTGGGTGAAACCTGGGCGCGTATGCCAGTATGCAGGATTTCAGCCCCGCCGCCCGGCAGGGAATGCAGACCGGCCTCTTTCAGGCGGCGCAGCACTTCGGCAACAGAAATATCGAATTTTTCAGCCCAGAAGAATATTTCCGGTGGTGAAAAGGCATGAATATGCAGCTGCGGCCACGTCTGCCTCAGCCAGCGTAAAAGATCTTCATACCATTCCAGCGGCAGGTCGGGGTGGTGACCGCCCTGGAGCAATATCTGCGTACCGCCGAGAGCCAACGTTTCTTCCACTTTGCGGCTCATTTCATCCCGGCTTATGACGTAACAGTCTTCGTGATCCGGGGCGCGGAAAAAAGCGCAGAATCGGCAGGCGCACACGCATACGTTCGAATAATTGATGTTGCGGTCGCCTACATATGTAACCACGGGGTCAGGATGCAGGCGCAAGCGCATGGCATGAGCAAGCTGCGCGAGTGTGTGAAGGTCGGCCTTGTAATACAGAATTTCTGCGGCGCTGCGGTCAAGCCGTTGACCGGCTGCGGCCAGGGCTGCGGCTTCGCGCACATCGGCAAAATCCTTATCTTGTTCGCCATGCATGACAAAGGGGCTGTGTGCGGGGGAAAAGGTGCTCACTGGCGCGCCTCCGGACTGTCGGTATCATTGAGGGTGTTAAACGTGGCGTTACGGCGAACAGGCGTAAAGCCCGAGGCGCGGATGACATGCTCCAGTTCGGCAATGGTCATGCCTTGCGCCGACTGGGCGCCAGCCATATGGCCGATGCGTTCTTCGATGATGGTTCCATCCAAATCATCGGCGCCGTACCACAGGGCCAGGGGGGCCAGTTTGTGGCCCATCATTATCCAGTAGGCTTTAAGGTGGGGAATATTGTCCAGCATAAGGCGGGAGACTGCCACCGTGCGCAACTGGTCAAGGCCGCGCTGCGGGCCAACTTTGTCTTCCGGCAGCTTGAGCCGGCTGTTTTCTGTGAGGAAGGGCAGCGGAATAAAGCAGGTGAAGCCGCCGCTTTTATCCTGCTGCTCACGCAGGCGACAAAGGTGGTCGATCCGGTGTTCGTAGGTTTCCAGGTGGCCGTAGAGCATGGTGCAGTTGGTCTTGATGCCCAGGCTGTGTGCTTCGCCGGAAATGCGCAGCCATGCGGTTGCATCGGCCTTGTGAGGACAAATCTGCGGGCGCAGTTCTTCATCAAATATTTCCGCGCCACCGCCTGGCATCATGACCAGCCCGGCTGCCTGAAGCCGTCGAAGAACCTCAAGGGTGCTGATGCCTTCAAGCCGTGAGAAATGTTCAATCTCCACAGCCGTAAAAGCTTTTACAGGCAAGTTTGGATTAAAATGCCGCACGGCGCGTATCATGTCTTCAAACCACGCAAGAGGCCGCGTGGGGTGGCAGCCGCCCACTATGTGCAGTTCGTCAAGGTGCAGTGGGGTAGAGTCCGCGTCGCGCAGGCGGTCCAGCACGTCATCAAGGCTCAGGGCAAACGCGCCTGCTTCGTTTTCCTCATCTCGCCGGAAAGCGCAAAACGTACAGCCGTTGACACAAACATTGGTATAGTTGATCTGCCGGTTTACCACGTAAAAAGCCTTGTGTCCGTGCAAACGGCAGCGCACATGCAGAGCCAGCGCTCCCACGGCGGTAACGTCGGGACAATGGAACAGGGCAAGGCCGTCTTCAAAGCTCAGCCGCTGCCCTGAAAGCACTTTTTCATGGATGGACGAAAGGCCCAGTGCGGCGTAGTATGCAGCGTCTAACATGATGAAATCCTGTGGGGTTGATTGGGCCGGAAGGGCCGCAAGCAGAGTAGGCCGCCCGCCGCAAGCTGTCAATGTGAGGAATATATGTCTTCAGCTTTTCCACAAAACGGTTTCCAGTCTTTAGGGTTGGGGCTTTCGCCCTGTCCCAATGACACCTATATTTTTCACGCTCTTCTGCACGGCCTTGTACCGGCCCCGGCAGCTCTGAAACCCCATATGGCTGATGTGGAAGAACTGAATACCCTTGCCCGTCGGGGACAGCTTGAGGTGACCAAGATATCCCTTGGTGTGGTAGCTGAAATTATGGATAGCTACGCCCTGCTGTCTTCCGGCGCTGCACTTGGCTGGGGATGCGGACCACTGGTTGTTGCGCGAAAAAAACTTTCGCCCCAGGAATGGAGAAACGCCACTGTGGCAGTGCCGGGGGTGTTGACCACTGCCAACCTTCTGCTTACCTTGCATGGCGGTTTTCAAGGGGCACGGCGCGAAATGCTTTTCAGCGATGTGATGCCCGCCGTGGCGCGGGGTGAAGCGGACATGGGGCTTGTTATTCATGAGGGGCGCTTTACTTACGAAAAACTGGGTTTGACCAAGGTGCTTGATCTGGGCCAATGGTGGGAAAGCGAATTTCATTTGCCCCTGCCGCTGGGAGCCATTGCTGTGCGGCGTGATGTGCCGTTGCCGCTCGCGCGGCGCGTACAGGGAGCCATTACCGGCAGCCTGGCACACGCCAACGCGCACCCCGAAGCCTCAAGGCAGTACGTGTGCGCACATGCGCAGGAAATGACAGACAGCGTTACACAGGCACATATCAAAACATTTGTGACGAATTTCAGCCTTGACCTTGGTGGTGAAGGGCGTAGGGCCATCGAGCATCTTGTAGGTCGGGCTGCGGAGCTTTCAGGAAAAAAACTGCCGGCGGAAGGGCTGTTTTTACGCTAAGATATACTGAAAAGTACCGTATTTTTACAACAAGGCGGATGCGGCCGGGAGGCGCGTTAGGCGCAGCACAACGTGAGAAAATCGAAGCGGTTTACTTTTTCGGTAGAAGTCTGAATATTGCTTTTGCGTCACGCTGCTGACAGGCCGCTGGCAGCAGAATATGGCATTGCAAAAGTGATGAAGACTTCACCACCTGCCAGCCGGAGTCCAGCGCAAGCGTTCTTGTTTTCAGCGGGGCGTGTGATGCGGCCTTGTGGCGCGTTCAGGGTTTGCAACACAGTCGTATGCCTGCCTGAACGGGCGAAACAGCCGTGCTGCATGGCCGTATTTTAAGGAGAGCCGCCGGGAAGGCTGAACTGTTCCTTGGATATGTCATCATTTTTTACGCTATAGTTTTCTAAGCGGCGCACGGGAAAAATACTTCCTTTATCGTTCGCAGTGCTGGCGATTGCGGCAGTACCGTTTCCAGGTCGGTCTTTTTTGTCTGCCGGACTTGCAGCGGCTTGCCGCTGCACTTCGCGAACTACCCACAACCCCCATACCTCACATGTTTCAGAAATATTTTTCTTTTGCAGAAGCCCGCCGTTTTTACAGTATCGGCCTGCCGATTTTTATTGCGCAGCTTTCACAGACCGGCATGACATTTGTTGATACCGCCATGGCCGGGCAGTATAGCGCCGAGCACATGGCCGCTGTGGCCGTTGGCAGCAGCGTATGGGTTCCCATATCCCTGTTGGGTATCGGTTGCCTGCTGGCCTTGCCGCCCCTGAGCGCACAGGTTGTCGGGGCGGGCAGGCCTGAAAAGGCGGCCCATTTATTGCGGCAGGGCTTGTGGCTGACCTTGGGGCTGAGCATCGTTCTGATGAGCCTTTTTTATACAATTTCTTGGAATATGGAATCATTTGGCCTGAATCCGGAAATGGCGCACATTTCCGGAGGCTTTTTGCGGGCCATCATGTGGGGGCTGCCGGGCTTCATGCTGTTTGTGAACTTGCGCAGTTTTCTTGAGGGCTTTGCCCGCACCCGGCCAGCCATGATCATCGGTATGCTTGGCCTGACCGTAAACATACCTTGTAATTTTATCTTTATTTACGGCAAATTCGGCATGCCCGAACTGGGCGGCGTTGGTTGTGGGGTAGCTACGGCCATAAGTTTTTGGTCTATGGCACTGGGTATGTTTTTTTATTTGCACCGGGACCCGCAATGTGCCCAGGTGCGCCCGTTATTTATGCCACTTTGGCGTAACTGCAGAAAAACGGGTGAAAAACCTGCCCGGGAAGCACAGGAAAACTGCCTGCCGCGTTTTGATGCACCCCTGATCTGGCGGATTTTACGCATCGGCATGCCTGGCGCTCTGGCCTTGTTCTTTGAGGTTTCACTTTTCGCTCTCAGCGCCATCCTGCTGGCCCCCTTGGGGACCATTATGGTGGCTGGACACCAGATCGCCCTCAACTTCGGTTCACTGGCCTTTATGGTTCCGCTTTCTCTTTGCATGACCGTGACGATCCGCGTGGGCCGCTGCCTGGGCGCACAGGACCTGGAACGAGCCAGAATGGCCGCGCGTACGGCCCTTGTACTCAGCGTTGTTTTTGCCCTGATAATTGCTGCCATCACCATATCGTTCCGGCAGAATATCGTGCGCATTTATACGGACAATCCGGAAGTAACTGCTTTGGCCATGCACCTGTTGCTTTTTCAGGCGGCCTATCAGGTGGTGGATGGCCTTCAGGTCACAGGTATAGGAATTTTGCGGGGCTATAACGATACACGTGTTATTTCCGTCATCTGTTTTATTGCCTACTGGGTCATTGGCCTGCCCCTGGGCTTCACGCTGGCACGCACCAATATTATTGTGCCGTATCTGGGAGCTGAGGGTTTCTGGATTGCCTATATTGTAGCTTTGGGCTTCGGCGCTCTGTGCTACCTGTCGCGAGTGCGCTTTCTGCACAGTCTTGCACCGCAGGTGGTGTTCAGCCGCATAAGGCGATGAGGCAGGCCGCCTGCGCGACAATCCTTCGACAGGCGCGTCGGGCTGGCATGGAAAGGTCACTGTTTGCGGAGGCGGGCCATTTTCCAAGTATATTTCATGACGGACAACAGTTCGTTGAGTCCTGGTTTGCTGTTGAACAGGCCGCTTGTTCCCTCGGCTTCACTCAGTGGTTCCAGAACCGGCTCCTCACTGATTTCTTCAAGCGTGTTCCTGCCCTGTGCATGCTGCCGGGCGTCTGAAGGTGTTTGCATGAAACGCGCCGCTCCAACCTGATCCTGATCGTGCCCCCACGGCGGGACAGGTAACGGATGGGAACTCGTTTCGCGCGGCACTGCGTCCGCGGAATTTGACCGGGAAACGGCGTCTGATGCCGCGCTGCCGGACCGGCCTGTAACGGTTCCAGCTGGTTGCGAGTTTTCCATTGCCCTGGCGGCTTCAGCCTGTTCGGCATTTTCACGTTGCCGGGCCGCCTGACGTGTGGCGCGCCACTGCGTTTCCGCCGCTTCCTGTCGGCGTTTTTCTTCCTGCTGGCGGGCCAGACCTTCCAGATTGGCCCGTATGTCGTCAGCCAGTGTTCCGGCGGCGGCTCCCATGATGCGGCCAAGGCTGTCTTCCAGCTTTTCCAGCATGTGCTGTGGCTGGTCGGCGCTCAGGCAGGTCTGGGCCAGACGTTCAGTCATCTGACGGCGGGGGATAAGCTCATGCCCGTGGGATAGTACTTCTGCGGCCTCATCGTATCTTTCCTGCCGTATGAGCTGAAAAGATTCGGACAGAAAAGGGTTTTTTGCTTCGGGGTCTTCCCTGAGCAGACCCGCATAGACTGCCCGCGCGCGATGCCAGTTTTTAGCCCGCACAAAGGTCGTTGCGGCAAGGCCAAGGTAGTGACGATAGCGGGCCATATCGCCCTTGCCCTTCCACGCCACGGCCATGCCGAGCTGAGCCTGTCCCTGGATAAGGGCGCCGCCCAAAGCACGCTGAAAAGCGTTGATGGCCGTATTCCACTGCCGCTGTTGCAGGCACTGCATGCCTACGCGAAAATAATCCTCGGGCTGGCGCACTGGCTTGAGCAGCATGCCATAGGTATCAAGGGCCTGATCAAAAGCACTGGTATCCGTGTATTGCCGGGCAGCCTGCAACTGCTGCGTGCCTGATGCCGTGGCGGCAAGTGAATCCAGGTGCGTTTTCAGCACATTGATGGAGTAGGGGCGCGCAAGAAGGGCGCTGGCTCCACATCCCAGGGTTCTGAGTTGCTCGGCCTCACTGTCATTGGGCAGCAGAAGAAGAATGGGCAGTCCGAGAAGCAGGGGGTGCAGCCGCAGGATGGCACAAAACTGTTCGCCATCCATATCAGCCAGTTTTTGGGAGCAAACTACGATGTCAGGCGTGAAACCAGGGCCGGAAGCATCGAGGCCTGCCAGCATTCGGGCAGCCTCTATGCCTGAGGTCATGCATTCAACCCGGCTGGCTCCGGCCTCTCGCAGGGCACGACGGTCAAGGCTTGACAGCGATTCATTTTCGCAGAGAAGGAGTATGTTCAGGCCGGCGGGGCGGGTCATGTCATTCCTTGGCGGACAGGGAGAGTTCCTGGAGGCGAAGGGGCTGTTGCCGCCGTGCTCCTGTACTGAATGCTACAGGGATGATGGCGTATAGGCAAGGGCCTCAGCGGGCAAAAGGGATAATGCGGGCCTGTCTGCCTGCGGCATTACTGCTGTATTCCGCCTCATTCTGAATTCCCTGATAGGTCGCATGACAATAGGGGCAACACAGGGAGCCACGGGCGCGCTCCAGGCGAATGAGTCCGCCTTCGTATTCATAGCAGCGAGGGCAGAAGGGACCTTGGCGCAATCCACCGGCAGACAGCCAGTAAAACCCTTTTTCAAGGGTCAGTGTTTCGGCAAGACAGATGGCATCTTCCAGATTTTTCAGGCGTACCTTAAGCATGCTTATCTCATCGTGCAGGGCAATGCCGCGTGACTGCACTTCCATGAGCAGCCGTCGCGCCTTGTCGTGGCGCCCTGCGGCGAAGAGATCATTAATTTCTTTGAACAGGCGATAGTCCAGCATACTTTTCTTCCCCACTAGGCAGCCTATCGGAGCGGAGCTAAAAAGCTTTAGGCCGGGCCGGGAAGTGTTTTTGCTTGTTAATTAAATAAAAACTTTATGTTAGGTGGCATTGAAAGTTTTCTAGAAAGCTTATGGAAAAGCCGTTTTCCTACATTTTTCGCCGTGAGATGGGTTCAAGCGAACGCAGCATTTCACGAAAGCGGCGTTCTTCTTCCGGATCAATATCATCAGAAAGAACCGTGCCGTGCAGCAGCCGGCTGTGCAGCATGTCTGCCTCTTTGCGCGCCCCGGCCTTGCGCACCATGTCGGTAGCGGCGTCAGGCACAGGGGAAAGGACTTCCTCATGCAGGCGCTGTTCGGCTTTTTCCTGAGCTTCGGCGGCACGGCGCAGCACGTCCTCGTTGACCATGATCGGTGCTTCGGCCCGCATGGCCAGAGCTATGGCATCCGAAGGGCGGCAGTCCACACGTACGCGCCCGCCGGGGCCTTGCAGCACCAGCAGGGCAAAAAATACCCCATCCTTGAGATCGGTGATTTCCACTTTGACAAGCCCGGCCTTGAGCGCCCTCAGTGCCATAAGCAAAAGATCGTGCGTAAGGGGCCGGGGCAGGTTTTCTTTATTGAGTACAAGCGAAACGGCCATGGCTTCCATTGCCCCCACCCAGACGGGCAGTACGGTCTCTCCTTCCATTTCGCGCAGTATCACGATGGGGGTTTTGGTCTGCGGGTCAATGGTCAGGCCGAAAACACGCATCTCTACCATGGCTCCCCCGTGCGCACGGCCAGCAGGCTGTGCTTCTTGGCCTCTGTAATGACGGTTTGCACCAGAAAACCTGTGTGATCAGCCCCGGCGGGCAACGGTACATGCACCGGTACTCCGTACGGGTCACGCCCCTGCCAGCTTGGTTCGGCACTTTCGCCCGGTTTGGGGCTTGGGCCTTCCATGAGCAGGGTTGTCTTGTCCCTGTTTTCAACCCGGGCCGCCAGCCAGCGTGCTCCCAGGTCGTCCTGGAGGGCCTGAAGCCGCCGCAGCCTGTCCTGGGCCACGTCCGGAGCGATTTTACCTGGAAAAAGCGCGGCCCTGGCTCCAGGCCTGTCGGAATATATGAAAGAAAAGCTGGACATGAAGTTGCAGGCACGCATCATGGCAAGTGTGTCCTGAAAGTCTTCTTCCGTTTCACCGGGAAAAGCCACAATCAGGTCAGTGGACAGGGCGAGGTCCGGCCTTGCGGCGCGCAGATCGTCCACAAGGCGCAAGAATGCCGCGCTGTCGTACCGGCGGCGCATGCTCCTGAGTACCACATCTGATCCGGCCTGCAGGGGAAGGTGCAGACGGGGGCATAGCTGGGGCAATTCCGCAAAAGCGGCTACGTCTTCCGGTCCCATATCCTTGGGGTGAGGGGTGACATAGCGCAGGCGCTCAAGCCCGGGCAGACCGGCCACCTGGCGTAAAAGCTGTGCAAAGCTTGTTCCATCGCCGCTTTTATCCTGGCCGAAGGCATTGACATTCTGCCCCAGCAGTGTGATCTCGCGCGCGCCCCGCTCGAGCACGGCGCGGCATTCATCAAGGATAGCGGCTGCCGAGCGCGATTTCTGGCGTCCCCGGGTAAAGGGAACAATGCAATACGCGCAAAAGTTGTCGCAGCCTTGCATGATGTTGACAAAGGCCACCGGGCCTGAGGAGGATCCGGATGTTCCCGGACCGGCCTCGCGTTCGATATAGTGGCTGGTGAAATCCAGCAATGACAAGTGCAGGGTCGGCTCTTCCAGCAGGCGTTCGATTGCTGCGGGCGCACCGCTTATGCCGTCGCTGCCCGCCACCAGGCGCACCTGGCTTTCCTTGCTGAAAAACCCTTCACCCAATTGCTGCGCCACGCAGCCTGCGACCCCTACCAGCACATCGGGATTGCCGCCAGTAACGTGGCGGATGCGGCCAAGGGCGCTCATGACCTTTTGTTCCGGTTTTTCACGCACGGAACAGGTATTGACAACCACCACCTGCGCATCTTCAAGTGCAGCTTCAACAAACCCGCGAGCTGTGAGGGCACGGCCCAGCCACTGGGAGTCGTGCACGTTCATCTGGCAGCCGAACGTAATGATATGATAAGATTTTTCGATCATGATTACTATTGTTCAATGTCCAGGTCTGCCTCGTACATGCCGGAGGCCTCTTCTTCTTCCAGAGCGGCCACGCGGTCTTCCAGCCAGTCCAGCACGGCGCGGGCGGTATGGTAATTGAGCAGTATGCGGCTGTGGATGCAGCGGGTAACTTCACGCGCATCTTCTTCGCCCGGGATCATTTCGTGCCCGATGGAGCCGTCAGGAGCCACAAGCTGCTCGGAAAAAGCGGGCAGTGAGTCGCTTTCATGATAAAAATTCATTTCTATTTCGCCCTGGGGGTTGATGCCCCCCCATACGCCGTGGGCCGTTTGCAGGCGGGCGTCTTCGTCCATTTTGTACCTGTAGCGGATTTTGGCGGGGTGTGCGTTGGCTTTGTTCATACGGATTCCTTTTCTTCGTTCATGACGTATGGGGCAAAGGCATATGATAAAAAAGCTGTCCTGCCAAGTAAAGCCGGGCATGACGGTCAGGAGCGCGTAAAACCGTGAACCGGCCGTTTCGCAGCCGCCGGTACATGATGGCGCGTTTGTATGAAGCCGACGGTATTTGCGCGCATGGCCCTTGACGATGCCCGTCCCTTGGTTAAACTATCAGTCGGGGAGTACGCGCGTCTGGTTGACGGATGTGGGCGTATTGCTTTGGCGGCGTGTTGCCGCGTATTTTTCTTCCAAGGAGCGCATGTGAGCGAGGTTAACAGTGCGGGCAACGAGGCCAGTGTAAAGACACACGACATCCAGCCCTATTTTGACATGGAAGGCTTCATGGTCATGAGCCAGGAAAAACGGCTCGGGGGGGCGGTGCTGGAGCGCCTGGTCGAATTGTGGGGCCAGTGGCTGCCGCAGTTGAAGGTGTGTGAAATCTTTACAGGCAAGATATCATATCTTGCGGTCTGGCTGCCGGAATCCATCGAGGTCGATGTGGACGAGGCTTGGGAAAAATCAGCATCTGACGGGTTTATGATCAACAATCTCGCCCAGTTTATGTGCATGAGCGCTGTGCAGGCTATGCTGCCTCAGGTGGAAGATGCCGGCTGTGCTCCATCGCCCCGGCCCACGGAAGCACTGCGCGCGGCTCTGGAAAAAATGGGCCTTGAATACAGGCCCGGTTCGTCGGTGCTTATGCGCCGCTATGCAGTTGTTACGCATTTTCCTTTCCGCGGCGGCTGCGAAATCTGCCACCTTCAGTCCGAATGTCCCAAAGGGCAGGGACAGGCCGAAAGTGCCAGTATTCTGTTGCCCGGCTATGAACGCGGCTCGGACGGCGGAATCAGCCAGTAAGGTTCGGGGGGCGGCCTGAACGGCCGCTTCCCGCCTGTTTTTTACCGGCCTTCCATTACAAGGGTACGGGTTGCCCCCGCGGAGGTTCGTACCACCAGTTCCACCGTGCGCGCATTACGGGAAACGCTTTCCACCAGGCAGGTTTCGGTGGTGTCAGTGTCGTAATTGCGCACATCCACCGTTTCGCCCGGCGAAGGGACACGGTCGGGGTTTACTTCTACAAGGTCGGTGGAGGCAGCGTCAAAACCATCCCAAGCCCGGATTTCCGGGGGGACACACAGGGAAAAACTCAGGCTGCCCGCGAGGGCCGCTCCCATAAGCAGGTATTTCATGCAGGCAGATGTAAATCCATTTCCGCTTCTTGGCAACAGGCATGATGTTGAAGAAGGCGTGGGGACAGCTTGCGAGCGGGCAGACTTTTCTGCTCCTGCGCCTCTGGTGGACGGCCATGGCCGTGTTGTGCGTTATTTGCGACTTTCCGTCACGGATCGTTGTAATCTGCGCTGCATGTACTGCTGCAGCAATGCCAGACAGACCTGTATTCCACATACGCAGGTGCTGCGGTATGAGGAAATGGCGCGTATGGTCGGCATTATGGCTCGCCTTGGGGTGACCAAGGTGCGCCTGACCGGGGGGGAGCCGTTCGCGCGAAAAGGCTGTGACGGCTTTTTATATATGCTGCACTCGCGTTTTCCGGATATGGACCTGCGCCTTACTACCAACGGAACCTTGCTTGAGCCACATATTCCGCTGTTGCGTCAGGTGGGGGTCAAAGCCGTCAACTTGTCTCTGGACAGCTTTGACCGGGAAACTTTCGCCAAGGTTACGGGGCGCGACATGCAGCCTGCCGTGTTGTCGGCACTGGACAGGCTGCTGTCTGCGGGCATCAGGGTAAAGGTGAACGCCGTGGCCATGCGGGGCGTCAATGACGGGCAGATGGACGACTTTGTCCACGCGGTACGAACCATGCCCATTGACCTGCGTTTTATTGAATTCATGCCTATGGGCAGCGGAACGCTCTGGAATGCCGGCACATTCTGGCCGGCTGCGGATATCCGCGCCGAAGCGGAACGTCGGGTACGCCTTGTCCCCGAAAAAGAAGACAGGGCCGAGGCCGGTCCCGCCCGTATGTTCCGGGTGAAAGGCGGCAAGGGGCGTCTCGGTTTTATTACCGCAGTCAGCTGCCATTTTTGCGGCTCCTGCAATCGGCTGCGACTCACTAGCGATGGCAATCTGCGCACCTGTCTTTTTGATGACAGGGAGTATGCCTTGCGCCATTTTTTGCGCGACCCTGCCATGACAGACGCCGATATTGAGCGGACCATACGTAAGGCCTGCACGGAAAAACCTGTGGGAGCGGAATTGCTGGCAAACCGCTCCGGAGACGAGGTGGCCGCCAGGCAGATGGTAGGCATCGGCGGCTGAAGCCCGGTGGGGCCTATTTGAAAAAACAGGGCATTCGGTTATGCTGGCTGCGGTATGCGCACCTGTGGGGCTGTGCTGCCGGTATTATCCATCTGACCCGCAAGGAATCCATGATAGCCTATCTTGAGGGCCGCCTGGCCGAAACATGGGGCAACACCTGTCTGCTCATTACCGAAAACGGCGTGGGCTATGCAGTGGCCTTGCCTGCGCATACCCTGTCCGTCCTGCCAGGCCGGGGAGAGCACCTTGCCCTGTATACCAGTCTCGCCGTGCGCGAAGACGCGCTTGAACTTTTCGGATTTGCCACTTTTGAAGAGCGGCAGACGTTTGAGGTACTCATATCCATATCCAAGGTGGGAGCGCGTACCGCTTTGTCCATTCTTTCCATTTACAGGCCCGAAGATCTGCGACGCATCGTGTTTGAAGAAGACGTGATGGCCCTCACCCGTGTTTCGGGCATCGGCAAGAAAACCGCGCAGCATGTTTTTCTGGAACTTAAATACAAACTCAAGGTGGATGATGTTCCGCAGGCTGCGGTGCTGGCTTCCACGGGGGAAAGGCCGGGATCCGTCTTCAGGGATGTGCTCGATGGCCTTGCCAACCTGGGCTACGCTGAAGATGAGTGTGCCCCGATGGTCAAAAAGCTGCTGCATGAAGAACCTGATCTGGATGTGACCGGCGCGCTCAGGGCTGCCTTGAAGGCCCTGGCCAGGGGGAGAGCCTGATGGCGGAAACTTGTCAGCCCCAGGGGGCCGTCAATATTGATGAAAGCGTACGGCCGCGCAGTCTGGAAGATTTTATCGGTCAGGATGACCTGCGGGCCAACCTGCGCGTCTACTTAGACGCTGCCCGTGAACGTGGCAAAGCGCTTGATCATACGCTTTTTTACGGCAACCCCGGCTTGGGCAAGACTACGCTTGCCCAGATCATGGCCACGGAGCTTGGCGTCAACCTTGTGTGTACTTCAGGGCCGGTGCTTGAACGCAGTGGCGATTTAGCCGCTATTCTCACAAATCTTGGCAGCCACGATATTCTTTTTGTTGATGAAATTCATCGCATGCCCATCGCGGTTGAAGAAGTGCTGTATCCGGCCATGGAGGACTTCAAGCTTGATCTGGTTATCGGTCAGGGACCAGCGGCCCGCACCGTGAAGATTGACCTTGAACCCTTTACCCTGGTGGGAGCCACCACGCGCATGGGGCTTATTTCTTCCCCTTTGCGCGACCGTTTCGGTATTGTGGCACGGCTTGAGTATTACAGTTCGGCTGATCTGGCCCGGGTGGTGCAGCGAACCGCCCGCATTCTCGGTGTGACCATCACGCCTGATGGTGCGGAGGAAATAGGGCGCCGTTCACGTGGCACGCCGCGTATTGCCAACCGACTGCTACGTCGCGTACGAGATTTTGCTCTTGTGCACGGCAACGGGCAGGTGAACGGACATGAAGCCTCCGTTGCGCTCAAGCGCATGGACGTGGATGAGCACGGTCTGGATCAGATGGACCGTAAACTCTTGGAAGTACTTATTAAACACTATGATGGCGGCCCGGTAGGCATAAAAACGCTGGCGGTCGCCTGTTCTGAAGAAGTGCGCACAATTGAAGATATTTATGAACCGTACCTTATCCAGTGCGGTTTTCTCAAACGTACTCCGCGTGGCCGTATGGCCACCGCACGGGCTTATACCCACCTGAAATTGCTGCTTTCCTGATACGCAACCGGAAGTTTCTTGCAAGCAGGCGGAGTTTTGCGGCTTGCCTCGCGGCTGTCAGACCGTTTCGTGTCCCCATTTCTTTTTAGCATCGGCAAGCTGTGGTGCCCCCCCCACACAGTGTTCACGCGGCCGGACATTCGGGACAGGGAGAAGCACGGTGGGACGGGATGAAACAACACCTGCCGTACACATCCGCTCAAAGTTGCTTTGCCGGTGTGGCGGCGGTTCGTGACAATTGGAGAGCACATGATACTTCAGGTGTTGCCGGGCGAGTTTTCTATCTGCAAAGTGTCCGACATGTCGGCAGTGGACCTGACAGTCCAGTGGCTTTTTGTGAGTAAAACGGATGCCGAGCTTTCTGTGGTCTGCTTGCAGGAAGATGTCCCCCGACCGTGTGAGGCGCGCGAAGACGGCTGGCGAGCGTTTCGTGTGGCTGGACAGCTGGACTTCTGCCTTACAGGGGTACTGGCTGGCCTGTCGACGGTGTTGGCCCAGGCCGGGGTCAGTATTTTTGCGGTGTCTACTTTTGATACCGACTATGTGCTGGTAAAGCAGGACCGGCTGGCCACGGCCCTCATGGTTCTTGAAACGGCGGGGTATGGCGTTGAGAATAATTCAGCCTGAAACCGCGCGAAGCGCGGCCGCTCTTGCCAATGTGCAATGGACGCCGGAGGGCAGGACATTTCAATATGTTTCCTGCCCTCCGGCTTCTTTTATTGTTCAATCTTTCCGGCGCGCGCTGCGTTGAGCACGGCCATAAGAGCTACGCCCACGTCTGCGAATACGGCTTCCCACAGGCCGGAAAGGCCCACGATGCCAAGCCCCATGAACAGGCTCTTGATGCCGAGAGCCATAATAATGTTCTGCCACACAATGGTGCGTGTGCGGCGGGCAATGCGCAGCAGTTCGGGCAGGCGTGCGGGATTGTCGTCAAGAATCACAACATCAGCAGTTTCAATGGCCGCTTCCGAGCCAAGTCCACCCATGGCGACCCCCACCCCCGCTGTGGCCAGAACAGGAGCATCGTTGATGCCGTCTCCCACAAAGATGGTGTTTTCTACCGGGCCAAGAGATTCAAGGGCCTCGGCTTTTCCTTCGGGCAGCAACCCTGCCTTGAGAACATCCAGGCCGAGCCTCTGGGCCACAGGAAGGGCCTGCTCTTCACGGTCGCCAGTCAGCATGGCTATGGTATTCACTCCCAGATGCCGCAGTTGTTCAATGGCTTCAGGCGATTGTGATTTGAGGCGGTCAGCAACCACGAGTGCGCCAAGCAGGCGGCCGTTGCGAGCCACCTGAACAATACTGCCGGGCATGTCTACTGCTTGTGGTGCAATGCCGTTGGCTTCCATGAGGGCGGCATTTCCGGCCAGAAGGGTAGTGTCGTATGTGGTTGCCTCAACACCTTTACCGGGAATTTCACGCATCGCCGTGATGGTCGAATCATCGGTAACGATATTGGCATGTTCCGCAGCTCTGATTACAGAGCGGGCAATGGGGTGGTTCGAACGGCTTTCGGCCAGGGCAGCAGCCTGCAACAGCTCAGTGGAGTCCGTTCCAAGGGCCGGCAGTACGGCGTTGACTTCAAATACTCCTTCGGTAAGAGTGCCGGTTTTGTCCAGAGCTGCCACGCGGATATCACGCAGCTTGTCCAGCACAGCGCCGCCCTTGATGAGTATCCCCCGGCGGGATGCTGCTCCTATGCCGCCAAAGTAGCCGAGCGGGATGGATATGAGCAGGGCGCAGGGGCAGGAAATCACCAGAAGCACCAGAGCACGGTAAAGCCACTGTGAAAAATCACCCAGCCCTATAATGGGCGGCACCACAGCTACAAGCAGGGCAAGGCCGGTTACGGCAGGGGTATACCAGCGAGCCATGCGGGTGATGAAGCGTTCGGTAGGAGCTTTACGCGCAGCTGCGTTTTCCACCATTTCCAGAATTCGCGCGATGGATGACTCGGCAAAAGGCGCAGTCACTTCCATGCGGATCGCACCATTAAGATTGATAGTGCCTGCAAGAGCGCGACTGCCGGGCTTCAGAAGAAGCGGCACGGATTCACCCGTGAGAGGCGAGGTATCCACTTGCGAGTTGCCTTCAAGCACGGTACCGTCAAGCGGGATTTTTTCGCCGGGGCGTACAAGGATGTGGCTGCCGGGGCCAAGATCTTCTGGCTGGACGTCCCGCGTAGTGCCGTCATCAAGCATTTCATGGGCGGTGCTCGGGCGTGCCGCCAGAAGCGCCTTGACCGAACGACGCGAATGCCCCGCCGCCCGCTCCTGCACAAACTCGCCGATGCGGTA
>NZ_AP039366.1:1032500-2185000 GCF_055385905.1 Desulfovibrio sp. GTC20076
GTCGATGGGAAACGTGTTAATATTCACGTACTTGTATGTTCGCGCGATGGAGGGACGCAGGAAGGTAGACGGTCCGGGTGTTGGATTACCCGGTGCAAGCAGGTAGGCGTGAGGTGTAGGCAAATCCGCACTTCTTTACGCTGAGACGCGAGTCCGTGACCGTAAGGTCTGAAGCCGTTGAGCCTCTACTGCCTAGAAAAGCTCCTAAGTATAGTGCATGCAAACCGTACCGAAAACCAACTCAGGTGGGTGGGATGAATAATCCAAGGCGCTCGAGAGAACTCTGGCCAAGGAACTCGGCAAAATAACCCCGTACCTTCGGAAGAAGGGGTGCTCCTTCGGGTGAAATTGATTCACTTAATGAGCCTGAGGGAGCCGCAGTGAAATGGTGGTGGCGACTGTTTACTAAAAACATAGGTCTGTGCGAAGTCCTAAAGACGACGTATACGGACTGACGCCTGCCCGGTGCCGGAAGGTTAAAAGGAGGGGTCAGCGCAAGCGAAGCTCCGAATTGAAGCCCCGGTAAACGGCGGCCGTAACTATAACGGTCCTAAGGTAGCGAAATTCCTTGTCGGGTAAGTTCCGACCTGCACGAATGGCGTAACGATCTCCACACTGTCTCGGCCAGAGACTCGGTGAAATTGAAGTCGCGGTGAAAATGCCGTGTACCCGCAGAAAGACGGAAAGACCCTGTGCACCTTTACTATAGCTTGACATTGGGATTTGGAACTGCATGTGTAGGATAGGTGGGAGACTGTGAACCCTGTACGCTAGTATGGGGGGAGTCATTGTTGAAATACCACCCTTGTTTTTTCAGGTCCCTAACCCTCAGCCGTCATCCGGCGAGGGAACAGTGTCTGGTGGGTAGTTTGACTGGGGCGGTCGCCTCCTAAATTGTAACGGAGGCATGCAAAGGTTCCCTCAGGCTGATTGGAAACCAGCCGTCGAGTGCAAACGCATAAGGGAGCTTGACTGCAAGAGAGACATCTCGAGCAGGTACGAAAGTAGGTGTTAGTGATCCGGTGGTCCCGAATGGAAGGGCCATCGCTCATTGGATAAAAGGTACGCCGGGGATAACAGGCTGATCGCATCCAAGAGTTCACATCGACGATGCGGTTTGGCACCTCGATGTCGGCTCATCACATCCTGGGGCTGAAGCAGGTCCCAAGGGTACGGCTGTTCGCCGTTTAAAGTGGTACGCGAGCTGGGTTTAAAACGTCGTGAGACAGTTTGGTCCCTATCTTCTGTGGGCGCTGGAGAATTGAAAGGGCCTGTCCCTAGTACGAGAGGACCGGGATGGACGCACCCCTGGTGGACCTGTTGTCGTGCCAACGGCACAGCAGGGTAGCTATGTGCGGAAGGGATAACCGCTGAAAGCATCTAAGCGGGAAGCCTGCCTTAAGATAAGTTCTCCCAGGAGCAATCCCTGAAGGGCCGAGGTAGACTACCTCGTTGATAGGCTGGAGGTGGAAGCGTTGCGAGACGCGGAGCTGACCAGTACTAATAGCCCGTGCGGCTTGTTTTGAAAAAAACTCCTTCCTTCCCTGTCAATTATATATTTGACAACTTTGTTGGTAGCCATGGAGGAGAGGGTACACCCAATCCCATTCCGAACTTGGAAGTTAAGCTCTCCATCGCCGATGATACTGCATAACGTCATGTGGGAAAGTAGGCCGCTGCCAACATCTTTTAAAGCTCCCCGCTGCATCTCGCGCGGGGAGCTTTGCTGTTTTGTCCCTGGTATCATCCGCTGCCCCTGCCCCTGCCCGTATGCTGCATGGCCTGCTGCCCCGGCCTGCGGGACTGCATGGCCATTCTGCAATCCTTTTGCGCGGCCAGGGCAGCTTCATGCGGGATCCCCGCTGCCCGCAGCACCGCGCTTTCAGGGCCAAGGCCTGCCACGGGCCGCGCCCCAAGATCTTTAAAAAGCCCTTCGCTGCTCAGGCGCCAAGGGCTTTTGCGGTTTATGGCTGTACGGCGTAGGCCTTCTGGACGAAATTGAATCCGCTAGGTGTAGTGTTCCAATAGGTTGTTCACCTTCTCCCTCGATCGGTTTGCTGTTGTCTGTTAACTCCAGCTTTACCGACTTGGGGGAGGGTGAACAACCTATTGGAACACTACACCTAGGGGCTGTTTCTAAATAGTTCATTGCAGCCAAACGAGGCATGCAGCAAGCATGACTGTCGCTTTAAATGTTATGACCAGCTTATCATACCTGGTTGCAACTCTTCGGAATGATTTAAGCTTAGCGAAGAAACACTCAACGAGGTGGCGCTCTTTGTACGCGTGAATATCATACTCTAGTTGAACCAGCCTGCCCGGACCGGCGGAATCACCACCTCGTGGTTTTGACGTTCTGCCAATGCGAGCAGTTTGTTGGCATCATAAGCTCTGTCAGCGAGAAGCTTATCTGCCAGTAAGCCTTCAATCAGGTCGCATGCGGGAACAATGTCATTCACATTGCCCGTAGTGAGGTGGATGCGTAAAGGGTTGCCAAGCGCATCGACAACAGCGTGAACTTTGGTGGTTAATCCTCCTTTACTGCGCCCGACCTCCGGTTGAAGTGCCCCCTTTTGCGCCGGTACCATGCTGGTGCAGCCTTATAAAGGTGGCATCGATAATTATGGCTCAGGATCTGCATTTATGGACAACATGCGAAGGATGCCATTCCAGACCTCCAGCCTCTTGGCCCATTTGAGGAAGCGTTGCGGTCGTCTTTACTTGCGTCCTCTGGTTTCAGTACCGGTCTTCGCCAACATAGGCCCGATTATGGCCCACTTTTCGTCGGAAATGTCGTGTCTGCTCATGGAAAAACAAAAGTAGTAAACCGACGAAAAGTCGAGACGTTATTTAGAAACAGCCCCGAGGGGCATCGGCTGTGGTTTCGTGCTCTTTAGCGGTTCCTGTGCCGCTTACGACCACGGATGTCATGATATCATGTGGGAATACAAACCTCGGCCAGGAGCGGGTTAAAATCCTCTTACGCTCAAAACATAAGAGGATTTTTCTAGGGGAGGTAATTGTGTGCTATCTGCGTATAGAAAAGAAACCTTGCTGTACGACATGTTTCTGTGGCAAAATTACTATACAAACTGTTTTGTATATGGGCGGCAAATGGTGAAGTTTTGCTTGATTGTTTATTTCAGAATATCTGATTTTAGGCCAATACAAAAAATCGGAGAACTATATGCCATTCGTGAACATTAAGATCACTGGTGGAAAAGAAGCGCCAACCAGTGAACAGAAAGCTGAAATTATTAGTGGCGTCACAGAGCTTCTAGCTCGGGTGCTGAATAAAAATCCTGCCACCACAATGGTAATTATTGATGAAGTGGAGACTGACAACTGGGGTATTGGAGGGCAGAGCGTTATGCTGCGTAGGAAGCAGTCCATGTAGTTTACTTGAGGTAGTCTCGACTTGATCTGACAATTGCCCCTTGAAAGAAGAGTGGAACTCCGTTTTGATGGACTTTCCTGTCCGATTAGTTCAGTTGTCCGACTTTTCCATGCAGTCCCTCTTTCCGTCAAGGAGTGTCTGCATGGGCGTTCTGTTGTAGCACATTTTTCCTTGATGCGTTCTTTCCGAATTGTAGCTGTCCATCCAAGTGCCCAGGTCGGTCTGTAGCTCGTCAAAAGAGTGATCTAGCTGTAGTGTTCCAATAGGTTGTTCACCCTCCCCCAAGTCGGTAAAGCTGGAGTTAACAGACAACAGCAAACCGATCGAGGGAGAAGGTGAACAGCCATAAGAATGCCAAACTGACCGCAAGAGGTCGAGAAGAAATGATACAGCGGATGCTGGACAATCCTGCCGCTACGGTGGCGGCAGGATTTGGAGTAAGCCTGCGAACCGCCAGAAAATGGATGAAGCGATACCGTGAAGGAGGTCTTGCTTCTTTAGCAGACGCCTCTTCCCGGCCTCGACATTGCAGAAATCGGCTGACGGAGCTGGACGTTTCCAGAATTTTTGAGTTGCGGAAAAAGCGACAGACTGGCGACGCAATCGCATTACGCCTTGGCCTGTGCCGCAGCACTGTGTTTCGTGCCTTGCGCAGACTCGGCTGCTCCCGGCTTTCTTCTTTGGAAGAAAAAGAGCCGGTACAGCGTTATCAATGGGCGAAGCCGGGGCAGATGCTTCATCTGGACATCAAGCGTCTCGGCAAGATTGATGGAGTTGGTCATAGGAAGACGGGGACACGGCAAGTCCGTCGGCGTCGACCAGGTTGGGAATATTTACATGTATGTGTGGATGACGCTTCCAGGGCCGCGTATACGGCAGTACTGCCGGATGAAACGGCGGAATCTGCCATAGAGTTTTTGTGGTTTGCCATCGCGTGGTATGCTTCGCACGGCATCAAAGTAGAACGAATTCTGACGGACAATGGCGCTTGCTATAGGTCTTGGAAATTTCGAGACGCTTGCCGTGAGTTTGGAATAACGCATAAACGCACACGGCCTTATAGACCACAAACCAACGGCAAGGCAGAACGCTTCATTCGAACAGCATTGAATGAGTGGGCATACGCCGAAACGTATACCCACTCATGGAAAAGAACAGCTTATCTGTCGATATGGACGCATCGGTATAATTTCTTGCGACCACACTCGGCTCTTGGCAGAAAACCTCCAGCTTCAAGGCTAGGAGGGTGAACAACGTGTTGACACTCTACATCTAGCTTGCGCCGGAAAGCAACTTGATAAAATTCGTGCAACGCCGTTTTATGAAAAAGCTCGCAGATACCATTACGTCTCCGGATGCCGCGCACGAGCTTGGTGTGCTCTATGCCGTTCACGCCAAGATAGAATTCATAATCATGCTGTTCAAGCTTCCCGCAATACTTCGTGTCCCTGTCCGTCAGGATTCGGATAAGGCCCATTTCCTATGAGAAGAAGGGCAAACCCGGTCGTTCAAAAGGTCAGCACTGGTGTTGGGCGTCTTGGTCGTGTGCAACTTGCCAGTGACCCACTTAGAGTCGGTGTCCACGAAGGTTTCTGGTAAATGCGCCTCACGCCCTTGATGGTGGACGTAAAAGGCGTCTTGGCAGCCCACGTAATGAAAAGGCTTGCGCCAAGGCCAGGGTAAAACCTTTCGGTTTTCATGCCATCAGGCATCTGGCTGCTACCATTCTGGCCCGAGAGGGCAAAAGCCTCTTTGCCATTTAGCACGCCCTGCGACACGAAAAGCAGACAACCACGGACAGATACCTGCACAGCCTTGGAGCATTCTCGGAAGTTTCGGATGCTCTGAGCGCACTGGCAAGTCGTGGTCCTGCAAATCGTCACATCCTCTTTCCTGCTCCTTCTTCCCTTTATCAAAAAAGGAATCCTTTGCAGGCAAAAAGGAAGAGAAGCAGGGGGGAGAGGCAAAGGCAGTTGTGGTTCGCCGCAATTGTGGTCGAACATCCGACAAGCTCATCCCAACAGGTACGGAGTAGAAGAACATGCTTCAAACTTCGTTTTTGAAAACGAAAAAAGGCCGCACTTTCATGCAGCCTTTTTTCAAAACTAACCCCCGGGACTAACCCCCTGTGGGTATCTGGTGAGGTTTTTATTATAACCTCTTGGAATCATTTGGCGTCCCCAAGGGGATGGACAGGTACGTCCCAAATATCGAAGATAACATACTATTTGCCGATTCCGTTTTTGTCAATATCCGGAAAAATATCTGTAAAGACGGTATGTTGTAAAAAATGTTGCTGGACGGTATTGGATAGTGTCGCTGGCAACGTCGCTTTGCGCTGCCTGATTTGGCAACAAGCTGTTGCCAAATTTACCAGTGAATGAAGCAAGGTCTTTGTTTTCTCTTCCGGGGATACCCAAGCAATTGGGTGAAAATGGATGAATTTATGGATGGTAGTCTTAGCGGCTCTTGCTGAACGCCACCGCCTCTGGCATTGTCTTTTCTGGAGAAAATACATGCGTGAAAATGAAACTACCGAACTCAAAAAAACTCTTGGGCAGCTCAAAGAGGGAATCATTTCTATTGCCGCCATACTGAACAAGCATGGCGAAGGTGCGCTGTGGTTCGGCATCCGTGATGACGGTATCCCCGTAGGCATCAATGTTGGCGCAAAAACAATCCGCGATATTTCCCAAGCCATTGCCGCGCATATTGAACCAAAAATTTACCCCGAAATCACCACCGAGATGGTTGAGGGGATACAGTGCATTAAAGTCCTTTTTGCTGGCCAGGAAACGCCTTATGCCGCTTATGGCAGGCAATACATGCGCGTTGGCGATGAAGACCGGCAAATGAGCGCCAAGGAACTGGAAAAATTCTTTTCCAGGAGAAACCACTCAGCCGGACATTGGGACTCCGAACCCTGCAAGGCCACCTTTGCGGACTTGAGCGAAGAGAAGGTTCGCGCATTTGTGGAGCGTGCCGAGTTGTCGTGGCATTCTCTACCGGTCGCGCTGGAGAATCTTGATCTCCTGAAAGGGGATCAGCTCGTGAACGCGGCTCCGCTATTTTTCGGAGCAAAGCCATCACTGAAGCTCCGTTGCGCGGTTTTTGGCACGGATACAACATCGTTCATTATCGACAGACGCGATTTTGAAGGCGATATTCTTGAGCTTGTCGAAGAAGCGCAACAATACATTCTTAAAAATATCCACATCGGTATGCGCCTGGAAGGTCTTTACCGGGTGGACGTGCCCGAAATTGCGATTCCGGCCTTGCGTGAGGCGATCATCAACGCCTTTTGCCATCGAGACTACCGCGATCCCGAACATGTGCAGGTGGCCGTATTCAAAAATCGCGTTGAAATCCGCAACCCCGGCACCCTGTTCGGCGGGCTGACCCTTGATGCTTTACGCCAGGGTCGATTGTCCAGACGCCGCAATCCGCTTATCGCGCAACTCCTCACCAGAATTCACATGATGGAGGCTTGGGGGCGTGGTATGTCTCTGATCTTAGAAAATGAGCCAACCGCTCAGTTTGAAGAACTTGCTGGCATGTTTATTACTGTTTTTGGGCGGTCGGAGGTGAAGGCTGATGAAGCTGAGGCGCAACCTTCGACTACCGGAAAAACTACCGGGAAAACTACCGGAAAAACTACCGAAGAGCAGTATAGTCTGACAAAACAAGAAAAAGCTATAATGCAAATTATCGCTGAAACATCAACGATTTCACAAAGGGAAATAGCCATTCAAATGGGTTTGACAGAAGACGGTGTACGATACCATACCGCTAAACTTAAAAAGAAGGGAATATTGCGGCGTATAGGCGGAGCAAAAGGCGGACGCTGGGAAATTGTGCATGAGGAGAATCCGTAATGGCTTTCAGTGAACTGGAAATCGCACGTCACAAGAAAGTTTTTGCCACGTTCAGAGAAACATACGGGCCGAAGCCGGAAATTCGCTCCAAGGTGGACTGGGGATGCCGCATAGAAGGCCAGAGTGTCGAACTTTATGAGATTCGTCCCCGCTGGGATGATCCAACTCAAAAGACGCATACCCCTATTGCAAAGGCCGCCTTTGTCAAATCAACCGCTTTGTGGAAAATTTACTGGATGCGGGCCAGTGGCAAATGGAACAGCTATTCTACGCGCCCCGAAGTTGGTACTTTGGAAAAATTTTTCCAGATAGTCCACGAGGATGCGGACTGCTGCTTCTTCGGATGATTTTTGGTTATCCCGCTAACATCATCCCCACCGGCACGGCAAAGATCCTGTCGCCCATAAGCATGGTTTCCTGCCCGGGATAATCCACTCACGGATGCTAAATTTGGAAGCAATTTGATTTTTCATTGATTACAGATAATATATTAGCTATATTTGCGAAAACACTTTGCAAAGGGATAGTATGTTGCCTTTTAATCTGAAAACCCCCACGGAAGTCCGTCAGGAAATCGCGGCCAAGGCCAAAGAGCGCCGCCTGGCTCTCAATATATCGCAAATGGAACTGGCAGAACGCAGTGGCGTCAGTCTTGGTTCCATAAAGCGTTTTGAGAGCAGCGGCCTTGTTTCGTTCCAGTCTCTGCTGGAAATCGCCTTGGTGCTGGGCTCTCTTGGCGATTTCGACAACGTGTTCTCCGGGCAAACTTTTTCAGCCAGCCTGTTCACCCCTGAACCGAAAAAGCGCAAACGCAGCAGCAGGAAAAAGAATGAGCCAATCAAGAATTGATACTTTGGATGTTTTTTGCAACCTGCGCGGAACACGGCGCTATGTCGGCAGACTGGCCGAGCGGAACCGGGCCATCCTCTTTGAATATGATTCGGATTTTATCGGTTCAGGCATTGAACTTTCTCCATTCAAGCTGCCACTGCAATCGGGCGTCTTTGAAGACAAAGAAAGGGGCTTTGACGGCCTGCCCGGTGTGTTCAACGACAGTCTGCCTGACGGCTGGGGGTTGCTCCTGTTGGATAGAGCATTACGCGCTCTGGGGGAAAGTCTGCATGAAATTTCGCCTTTGCAGCGGCTCTCCATGGTCGGGGCCGGAGGCATGGGTGCCATGGAATACATACCCGGTCGGGAAATGCAAACCGCGCTTGATGCTTCCTCCCTGCAATTGGACGGCCTGGCGGAAGAAGCCCGGAATATTTTGGCCGAGGGAGACGCTTCACTGGAAGTAGTGTTCGACCTGCTCAAACTGGGCGGTTCTTCCGGCGGTGCACGGCCAAAGATTCTGGCCGACGTGTCGGATGACGGCTCAAAAGTCGTGCCGGACGGTACTGGCGGTAAAGGTTTCTCCCCGTGGCTCATCAAGTTCCACGCTCGTGAGGAGGGCCAGGATCAGGGACTTATCGAGTACGTATATTCCCTTATGGCGCGTGAGGCCGGGGTGGAAATGCCCGAGACCAGGCTTTTTCCCTCGAATACAACGGCAGGTTTTTTCGGCGTCCGCCGCTTTGACCGCGAGAACAGCCAGAAAGTACATGTTCACACCGCTGCCGGTCTGCTGCACGCCTCGCACCGGCAGCCGACACTGGATTATGAAAACCTGCTTCGCCTGACCAAGGCTTTGACGCGCGATGTGCGGGAAGTGGAAAAGATGGTTCGGTTGATGGTGTTCAACGTCAAGTCCGGCAACCGGGATGACCACTCCAAGAACTTTTCATTCCTTCTGGATGCGGCTGGACGGTGGAAATTCGCGCCTGCTTACGATCTTACGCCATCCGTGGGCTTTAATGGCGAACATTCGGCCATGGTCAACGGCAAAGGGAAAGATATTTCGGATTCCGACCTGATTCAGGCCGCTTCAGTAGTGGATATACCGAAGAAAATAACGCTCGAAGCTATTCAGCAAACAGCGAACGCCCTCTCCAGGTTTGATGCGTTGAAGGCGGCGCTTATATGAGTTGATCGCGCATTTGTGAGTGTCGGTGACGGGCGGCAGCAAAACCGACCAAGTAACGACTAAGCAAGCGATCAAGCATACGGGTTCATTTGTGCCACCGCCGGTGGCACAAATTGTTTTTCCCTGATGTTTCAATGGGAAGTAGAATTAGGCCAACGCTATTGGCCCAATTACTACCTATAAACTATTCGATCGGCAGGTTGTGCATTTTCAAAAAGGACAGCTTATCCCAATAGCCCCTTTGGAAAACAATTTTATCGTTAGCGACCTGGAAAAACCCGCAGCCGCGCAGCCCCAAGGGATCTTTCCACTCCATTATTGCCCACTGCCCATTTGTGAAGATGTTTTCGACAATGCAGGTCATTTCCGCAGTGGCGAATTCTTTTTGGAACATGGCGTGAATCGCGGCTTTGCCGACAACCGGCTCATTGGCAACCTGATGGTTTACGGCATCGTCATCATAAAAAGACGCCAGGAGTTCCGCGTCTCCCGCGTTGAAAGCCTCGATCCACTGGCACAGCAATTCTTTGGGAGTCATTATGTCCTCTCCTTTGTGACCGAATCTCCGTCAAACATCATCCCGACCGGCACGGCAAATATTCTGTCGCCCATAGGCATAACTTCTTGGCCGGTATAGACAACCACGCCCCGCACAAAGCGATCGCCCAGCGCATCGCGTAGTGACGCCAGTCCTTTGATATCGTGTGAAGCTACACTGGCGGCAAGCTTCACCTCCACGGCAGCCACCCGGCCAGCCCTGTCTTCCAGCACCACGTCCACCTCCTCGCCGCTTTGCGAGCGGTAATGATAGAGCGATACCGGATGCTCCGTCCAACTGCTCTGCTTCAGCAGTTCCCCGGCAACAAAAGATTCCAGCAGCCGACCGGCCATGATCGAATCATCGGCCAGGCGTTCCGCGTCCGCACCGCACAGATGGCAGGCCAGGCCGGAATCACAGACGTGAATTTTGGGTGATTTCACCAGCCGTTTGCCCAGGTTGCTTGACCAGGCGGGCAGGAACCAAATCAGGAACAGTGCCTCCAGCAGCGGGATGTATCTGCCGAGGGTGCTGGCGGGCATACCCACGCTCCGCGAAAGTTCGGCCTGGTTATGCAGCGTTCCGGAACGAACGCCGAGCAGGCGCAGCAGTCGGATCAGCCCGCTGATGTCCTGCACGTTGGAGATGTCACGGATATCCCGCTCCACCAGCGTGGTAATGTAGGAATCGAACCAGGCGGCGCGGCGCTTCCCGTTGCTTCTGGACAGCACTTCCGGATAACCGCCGAGAACCATGGCTTCCAGAAGTTTTTCCTTGGTCAATGACGCTGCCCCCGCGCTTTTGGGCGGAAAATCTTTTTGAAACAACGTACTGATAAAGTCTTCCTGCGTCCCGGCTATCTCGCCCTGCGAAAGCGGATACAGGGTCAGCACTTCCATGCGACCGGCCAGAGAGTCCGCAATACCCGGCAAGGTCAGGATGTTGGCCGAACCAGTCAGCAGGTAACGCCCTGCATGACGTTCACGATCCACATCCTCCTTGATGGCCAGCATCAAGGCGGTGGCACGTTGCGCTTCGTCAATGATTACCGGCTTTTTCAATCCCTGCAAAAATCCGGTGGGATCATCCAGAGCCCCAGCCAGAGCAGTGGCCGAATCAAGGCTGATGTATTGGCGGCTGCCCCCGCCGTCCGCAGGCGCTTCGGCCAGTTGCTTTACCAGAGTCGTTTTGCCGGTTTGTCTAGCTCCCCGCAGGAAAACAACAGGCGTGTCGGACAAGGCTTCCATCAACTGCGAATATATTGTGCGTTTATTCATAGTGTAAAATCTACCACCTGATGGGCGATTTTACAAGGCGGCCTTTATAGTGAGTTTACACAAAACGAGGAATTTCCTTGTTTATTGAAATGCGTCAAGCAGAATATTCAGAAAATTTAGGTTGCTGCAAGTTGTAGCAGGTTGTCAAAGGTTGCGAAACCATCTGCTCAAGGAATTTCCCGAAAAACCTGTGATACGGTTGCTCCATACAGAAACGACAAAACCCTTGTTGCAGCATGGAGGAGCATACAATGGCCGATCAAAGAGAAAAGAAGGAAAATCCTGTCCATATTCCACTTCGCTGGATGCGTGTGGAGGAAGCTGCACAATATCTGCGTGTTTCAACGGACTTTCTGAATAAAGCACGAACAACAAAAATCCCGAATATTCCTTTTACTCGCATCGGCGGACGCATTCTCTATGACCGGCATGCCCTGGATACCTTCCTGGAATCTCTGGAAGTGATCTGACCGCCCATGCCGCAGCCATCCGGCAACCGCTGCGGGCACAACCCACATACCCCGCGCTTGAACGCCGCCGTTCCCATACCCAAAGGGAAAGGCGGCTTTCCGCGCATCCTCTCCCTGGCGGCGGAACGGGCCAAAGCATGGTACTTCCATCCGGCAAAGTGCCCGACGCTGCATGGCACGGGCAGGCAGATCCGCAGCGAGCGCCGGGAGGCCTGCCAGATCGTGCTGGAAGTCATTTTCCGACATCTGGATCTGGCCTCCATGTGCCTCGGCACACCCACTCCGGCCAGCGGTTTCATCGACATTGACATGAGAACTGTCGTGGGAGATTCGGGCATCGGGCAGCGCCGCTGTGAACGCGCCATCGCTCTGCTCAAGGAAGCCGGGTTCATACGAGTGAAGCAGCCACGCCGCCAGAATGAGGAAGGCGCATACTTCGGCTGCCGGGCGATCCGTATTGTCACGGAAGCCCTCTTTGAGGCGCTGGGACTTGGCCCAATGCTCCATCGGGAGCGGGCGCGGGCTTCGGAGCGCCTACGCCGCAAAGCGCAGAAGATGAATAAAAAGCTGTCCGATCTCATGGGCCGGATGCGGGATATGTTCAAAACTCCCGCCAAGCGCGGCTTTCGCCAGATGTCAGCGCGGGAAAGAGAGGAACGCGAGCAGCGCACTCTTGCCTGGAACCGGACATGGGGAGAATTAGTGCTTCAAGGTATTGCGCCTGAAGAGGCACAGGCGCGAACAAATGAGGTCTTGGGCTATCCACCGGGTTACAGCCTTGGTCAGGACTATTGTCGAAAATAGCAAAAAGTTCGATTCAGGCGTTCCGCCACTGCAAAAACAAAACTATCTGCCGGTTCATCCGGCTTTTTGGGGGGCCATCCGGCCATATTCCGGCTGCCATCGCGTTGTTATAAAAATAGGTGTCGCAAGGTCGGGACATAGGTGTCGCGCATAAATCCCCAAAAGGCAAAAATTTAAAGAAAGCGTATCAGGCGACTTTTCCCCAACCGGAAACAATGATCAACATACCGGCGATGGCAACGGCTCCGCCTATCAGGTCTGTGGTCGCCAAGGGAACGCCGTCCACGACTTTCAGCCATAAAAGCGCCGTAACCACATAGACGCAGCCATAGGCCGCGTATACTCTGCCGCTGGCAGCCGGATGCATTGTCAGCAGCCATGCAAAAATTGCCAGACTGAGTGCGGCCGGGATCAGAAGCCACGGCGAACCACCTTTACGGAGCCAGACATAAGGCAGATAGCAGCCCACTATTTCCGCAATGGCGGTCACAATGAAGAGAAGCAATGTTTTGATGATCATACGGCGGCTTTTCCTATAGTGGTTTGCAAAATTTTATCTGCCCGTCTTCCATGAGTCCGGATTCAACCCAACCGAGATGCCGGTAAAAGCCGGGAGCGCGTATGCCTTCTTCCGCGCCGGTGAAGAGCCAAGCATCGGCAACGCCGTGTTCCTTAAGACCGGATTCCACCTCGCGCATAAGGGCGCGGCCCAGTCCTTTGCCTTCATGCTCTGAACATACGAACAGCGCGAAAACATCGCCTTCCGAAATCTGGGACATGGCGAATCCGGCGATTGCACCACCGATGAGGGCAACAGGCACAATGTAGTCGCCGCCGGTGATCATCTCACGCACCGTTTCCGGCGTTATGTCCAGCGCGGCCAGTTCATCACGGGACATATGGTTTTCCCTGACCGAACAGCGCACGTCGAAAATAGCTGCTACATCTTCCGGCGTTGCCGGTCGTATTTGTATATTAAACATTGATGCCTCTGTACCCGCCAATTGCTTATGCCGACCAGATCATGTGATGTTCTTCGCGGTTAAAATCGGGACTTATCTTTGTGCTGACGATTTCAAATTCATTCTTTTCATAAAAGCGGACAGCGCCAGGGTTTTCCGTAAATACATCCAGTTCCAGATGCGAATAGAGTTGTTTGCAATGGGTAAGCAGCTTTCGGCCAATCCCTTGGGATTGCGCTTTTTCATCCACAAACAGCCCTGCGATATACTCACTATCGGTAATTCCAATGAATCCCATTACTTGATCGTTTTCCTGGTAAACAAACACATCGGCTGCTGGCATGGCCTCTTTCACCTGGGCAAACGCAGCCTCCCAATACGATTGAGGAATAAAGAGGTGTGCGGCAATATTGGTGTTCAGCCAGATTGCCATAACGCTGTCGAGATGCTTTTCCCGTGCCTTTTCGATCATTTTACATTTTCCCAATGCCATTAACGAGTGGATACAGCTCTTCAACGGTATGCACGGCCCCACCCGGAGCCAGCACGCTGCTGAACAAGGTGAACGATTCCACCCTGAACGCGGCTGTGGTCATATTACCGTATTTGGCGGTGAATATTTTCAGCGCCGCTCTGTCTGCCTGTTTTGCCCTACCCAAAGTGATGTGTGGTGAAAAAAGTCCGTCAGGCGCTTTGATCCCCGCATGGAGAGCCAGCGCATCGTCCACCTGCTTTTTCAGTACCGCTAAAGGTGCTGATTCTTCAACTCCCGCCCAGACAACCGCTTGCGGGCGTTTGTCGAAATAGCTGAGGCCTTTGACCTGGAGTGAGAAGGTCTTCCCCGAAACCGTTCTTAATCCCGCCTTGATTACCGGCACCTTTGGCTGCGGTATGGCTGCTCAAACACAATATCTTTGGTCACAATGACGTTGAACTGGTATCCGGGCCGGATTTCCAGCGTGGGCTTGATGTTCAGGTTCTTTTGCAGGAGCTGGAGCGTGGCCTGGCCGAGTTGCGAAGCCAGCGCAGCACTCATTTCATCTTGGAGCGTGGGGTTGTCGCTATCACCGCCGCTGTCCAGGGAATCCATGCTGAAGGACATGCCGCCGGTAATCATGCTCATGAGAATGGCCGAGCCGAAAATCCGCAGATAGTGGTTGTTCACCTTGTCTGTGTACCCGGCATTGCCCGCCATATCCAAACCGGGCATGGCTCCCAGCGTGACGGCGGAGCCGTCCGGAAACATCAGGCGGTTCCAGGCCACCAGAACACGTTCCTGACCGTAGATCACGCGGGAGTCGTAAACGCCGAAGAGCTTTGCGCCCTGCGGGATAAGCAGTTGCCGCCCCGTGGCCGTGTCAAAGACGTTTTGAGAAACCTGCGCGGTGATGTTGCCCGGCAGATCGGAGTTAATGCCCGTGACCATGACGCCGGGAATCACAGCGCCGGTTTTAAGTTCCAAGGGCTGACCGGCTGTGCGGGTATGCGGCAGAATCCAGCTTGAATCCTTTTCAGCCCGCCCGAAAAAGGCTTCCTTATCTTTGTCGGCGGCGGGATCATAGCCGTTTTCTCGCAGGGATGATAAATCACGGCTCACATCCAGGGCGGGATCGCGGCGCTGATCCTGTTGCACCATTGCTACCTGTTGCCCTGCGGAAGCGTCGGACGCCTTTTTCACACCCAGCGGCGCGGATAGCGCCGTGAGCTGGGCTTGCGCTTTCATGCGGCGCAGGTTTTCCAGTTCCTGACGGTACTGGTCAGGCTGTTCCTTTTGCGCTTGAACCACAATCAACGGTTCGCGCTTCCCAGAATCCGCAGGTTTCAGATCCGGCCCGGCAATGGCCGGAGAACCGGCAGGTGGGGCCAAGGCGAGGCCGCGGCCTTCGCTCATGAGCAAGGGGCGCTCCTCTTCTTTGATGTCCACCTTGGGCGTTCCCGCCTGCTCTTCCTCCTGATTATGCGCGAAATTCACGCTGTAAACCAGAATGCCGAGCAGAAACAGGCCCACAAGCAGCACGGCGTAGATCGGCCAGCGGCTCATGCGGGTGACGTTGATCTTTTTTGCGGGCTCCAAGCTGTTGGAGGTATTGTCGCTCATACCTTCCCCCTATTTCATGGAGTCCATGCCCGTATCCCAGGCATGGCGGACTTTTTCAGTGGTGCGGTCAACAAAAGAGCGCCGGAACTCCTGCTCCGTGCGGCTCTGGCCCGCTTCCGGCAGACCATTCGCCGTGTATGACCGGGCGATGGCTTTACCGTCCGAAAGCCGCAGTTGCAGATACCATGCGGATTTTTCATCCAGCGCATCCAAGGTATAAGCGACAACAATGACATCAGCGGATTCCGTAGCGGCCAGGGTGAAGCCTTCCGAACGCAGGCCGGATTCAAAGGCGGCGGCAAAATCATTGGCCGCATCCTTGGCCTGAAGCAGGTGCAGGGACGTGTGACCGGGCGGGTACAGGGCCGTGAGGCAATCAACCGCATCGACGGCAATGGCTGAAATGGCGTTTTGCTCCGGCAGCGGGCCGCAGTAGGAACCGACTAGGCCGGGCTTGGCGCAGCCGGAGGCGAGCAAGACAGCAAAGCAAAGGGCAAAAAGAGTTTTACGCATTACTTGTTCCCCCTTATGACTTCCACCTTCTCCTGATCGCCGCCCACGCCGATAATCAGGGCGATGCGGTCAAACAGACCATCCACGATCATGGCCGAGTCTTTGACGCGGTAGTTTACAAGCACATCCTGCTTGCCCTTGCGTACCAGCAGCACGGGCATTTCACCGGACGCGGATTTTTCCGGCAGCCGGATGAAGGTTTGCTGACCATCGTCATAAACGCGCTCCGGCTTCCATTTGGCCTTGCCCTTGACTTCGTAATTGAAGTTCAGGGCCGATAAATCCGTAGTTTTTCCGTCCACGCTGGTAGAACCCCATTCGCGCTCTTTCGCTTCTCTGGCTTGTCTCCAGGCGGCTTGTTGCTTCAGACCTTCCGAGTAGAGAAATCTCACATACGGCGTATGGCCGGAACGCTGGGAAACAAGGCGCAGATGATATACGCGGCGGTCAGTCGTGACCACAGCGGAACTTTCCAGCCCAGAATCCACGGGCTTGATGAACAGATGCGCGGTAGCGCCCGCGCCGGAACCTGCTGTGCCGGAATCCACCATCCAGCGGGAGGAATCGCCAACCACGATTTCATGCACGGTTTCACCGGCCTGAAGCTCCACATCGCATACCTGCATGGGAGCGGCCACAATCGTAGGGAGACTTGCGCCATGCACATAGACCACCTTGCCGCCGCCGGTCAGAACCGGCTCAACGCCCTGACGCGACCAGGAGCCGGAAAGGCGCAGCGCCTTCTTTTCCTTGTCGGTAAGGGGCACTACCTTGGGGTTCAGGTAGTCGATTTCCGGCGTGACAGCCGTAGCGGGACTGCCGGAATCCGGCTGGATAGCCGGGGGATACCCGGCGGGCACAGGCGTGGCCGCGAAAGCCGGGACGGCAAAAAGCGTAAAAACGCAGACAAAAAACAGTATCTTTTTCATGGAAAACCTCATTCCTGATTGTTTTGGGGTTTGGCCGGAGCGGACGCGCCCACGACTTTGCCAGCCGAAAGGGACGTGATGTAGACGCCGCCGGGGTTGCGGAGCAGTACCGCATCCACAGTCGGCGGGTTGATCTGAATAGTCACCGTGGCTTCGTAGGTATGGGAATCAAGTAGAACCCCCGCATAGCTACGCACGGTTTCCACCCATTCCACCCGGTAGGAATCGGAGCTGACCGGCAGGGGCAGACCTTTGATGTCCACATGCACCAGCTTGCCGGATTTGGCGATTTCATAAGGGTTGTTGACCTCGTACCACTCACGCAGAACACCTTTGGCGCTCCCGGCCATGAAAAAGGACAGCCGCTCGATCATTTTTTGCTGGAGTTCCACGTCCGCCGTGACCGTGCGCCACGAACTGATGCAGGCCGCGATTTCCGCCTGTATCAGGCGTTGCGGCGTGGAACTGGCCCGGTCAGCTCGCGCCACCACATTGGATTTGCCCAGCTTGTCCACTTCAATAATATAGGGAACGGTCTTCACCTGGCTGGCCTGCATCACGTTGCCGGTGATGGAAATGCCGGTGAGCAGCAGGCAGATAAAGGCCACCATGCGCCATTGAGCGGCTCGACTGATATAGGAACCGTACCGTTCCAGCCATTCTTCCCGCCCGTTCAGGTAGGGATTACCGCTGGATTTCTCCAAAGACGGGGGCGGCGTTTCTTGTTTTGATTTCTTGAAAAAAGCCATAAATACCACCATAGGTTAAGAGTTTTCGCCGTTATTCGGTTTGCCTTTGCCCATGCGGGCGCGTTCAAGACGTTCCTGCATTTCCGAGCGGGTACGGGTACTCAGGTCTTTTTCCCCAGACGTTTTTGCGTCCTGACGGGCACCCCACAGGGATTTCGCCACGCTGGCCGCTTTGCCCAGGCCGCTCCCGCCTTCCATGCCCGCCACCTTGGCGGCGTCCTTCACGTTTTGGACGGTGTTCGACCCGGCCACCATCGCACCGATGGCAGCACCACCCACAGCGGCAGCGGAAGCGGTGAGCGCCGCGCCGCTGGAAACGTGGGAACCATTGATAATGCCCGCGCATACGTCCGGCAGGGATTTGACCAGGGCCAGCAACACGACTGACGCGCCAATGACCACAAAGATGTCCTGAAGTTCCGCCGTGGAGGTGGAAAAGCCTTCGATGAAGGCGATGCCCACGCCTAGGACGAGTTGCATGACAAAGAGCTTGAAAGCCACGGCCAGCACATAGCGAATGGCGTTGACGGCATAATCTTTGAGAAAAGAGCTGCCACCAAAAGCCACCAGAATCAGCGCCGCCATCATGGTCACCATTGCTTCGCATTTGATGAACACGACCTGCGCGGAAATGAGCGCGAAGCAGACGATGATCACCAGGGCGGCAATGAGCAACGCGATGGAGTTGCCCGGCGACCAGATGGAGAGCTTGTCCAGCACCAGTTTGACGAGCTGCATTCCCGTAAGGAACGGCGATTCTGAAGAATAGCCGCCCGGCGTCAGTTCTCTGCCGATGCTGCCCAGTCCGTTGATCAGGTCCCAAGACCATTCCTGGTAGTAATTGATGACGGCCAGGAAGAAACCGGCCATCAAAAGCAGCATTACAAACTGCTTGAAGATGTCGGGGATCTGGTCGCGGTTGAGCGCCGCCTTGATGCCGAGAAAGCACACTTCCAGAATGACCAGCCAGTGGAACACCGTCAGAGCGTACCGTTTCAAGATAGGCTCCCAAGTGCTTGTTTTCTTGTAGAACTCGCCTACCAGCCGGGACACGAAATCTTCATCAGCGGCAAGAGCCTGTTCCGGCAGAAGCAGGAGGGCCAAAGCCGGAAGGCAAAGCGCGGCCAAAAGCAAAAAGTATTTTTTCATAGCCGCCGCCTAAAACGGATCGGGCTTGGCCTTGGCCTTGCCGATCCGATCCGTCTTGATGGTTTCGCGCCAAGCTTCCTCGGACATCTGACTTTCTTTTTCCGTCTTCATCTGGCTGGAAAGCTGGGACTGCACCTGCGTGGCCATCAGCTCACGCAACTGCCGAGCTTCCTGCACCTGGAGCGCGGAAAGTTGGTTTCCCGCCATGATGGCCTTTTGCTGGCCGTCCGGTGTGGAAAGGAGATTGTCGATATACCGCTGAAAGCGTTCCGGATCGCTCTGCAAGTCGGCAAGCTGCTGGCCGGAGAGCTGGAAGGTGGCCTGGGAAGCCTGATCAACGGAGTCAGACCATTTATCCCACTCCTCACGGTAGCGGCGGTTGGCTTCCTCCACCTGTTCCGGGCTCGCTCCGGCCAGGGTGCTGAAGAGCGCCTGTTCCGGAAACAGATTGGTGAAAATCTCACCAAGGGCAACGATATCGCCGCGTTGCGTCCGGAGCGTATTGGAAAGGCTGGCCAGGCGCGTCAGGCTGTTTTTCAGCTCATTGACCAGGTTGGCCGGGAGCATGGCCGTGTTCTGGAGCATGTTTTCGTACTGCTCAATGTTCTGCCGCACCATGTTGATCTGCTGGCGCGTCTGTTCCACAGCCTCCTGGTACTGTTTGATAGCGTTGGAAAGCTCTTCCACATTGGTGATGCGATCCAGCAACTGAATCAGGTTGGTACTGCAATTCGTGCAGGTGACGGTCAGGGCGTGGGCGGGCGTGGCGAACATCACCAGCACGGCCAGGCTCAAAAGGTATTTTTTCATAAAGGCTCCAAGAGTAAGGCCGGGAGGCCTAAGCCCCCCGGCGTTTGGGTTATGCCGCGTTCCGCTCGCGCAGCCATGCCTCCTGCCAGGCATCCGGGCCGTATTCCACTGCCAGTTCACGGATACGAGCGATACTTTCCTTGTCCGACGCGCCGACAAAGGCCAGCGCCTTGCTCTTCAGGGCGAGTTGCACCTTGCGCCGCCCCTGCAGGCTGACAATGCAGTAGTCCCGCTTGGGCTCGCTGGTTTTGAGGATGTTGATCTGTTTGTCGTTGAGGCCCATGCCCACATAGAGTTCCTTTTGCCCGGCGTCTTCGGCGGCGCTGTTGGGCAGGAAAATCTTTGTCGGGCAGGACTCGGTGAGAACGTCCAGGATGCCGGAGTTTCTGGCGTCGGAAAGGCTTTGTGTTGCCAGAATCACCGCGCAGTTGGCCTTGCGCATGACTTTGAGCCATTCACGGATTTTGGCCCGGAACACCGGATGGCCCAGCATAATCCAGGCTTCATCCAGCACCAGAATGGTGGGCGAGCCGTCCAGCGCCTTTTCAATGCGCCGGAACAGATAGGTCAGCACCGGCACCATGTTTTTGTCGCCCAGATTCATGAGGTCTTCGATCTCGAAAACCATGAAACGGGAAAGGTTCAGGCTGTCCGTGTCCGCGTCCAGCAGCCGCCCCATCGCGCCTTGCGTGGTGTAGTGCTGGATGGCTTCCTTGATTTCCCTGTCCTGCACCACATGGTAGAAATGCGTCAGGGTGCGCAGGTTTTCCGGGCTTGCGGCCAGGGTTTCCATTGCCGTGTGAATGGCGTTGCGGTGGCTGGGCATAACCGTGAACTGCTGCAACTCCATGAGGGAGGCGATCCATTCTTCCGCCCAGGCGCGTTCCTCTTCTGAGTCAATGCGCTGGAGCGGCGCGAAGGCCAGTTCATCAGCATTGCCGATATTGAAGTGATCGCCGCCCGTCCCGAAGCAGAGCGGAAACAGGCTCAAACCCTTGTCAAAGGCGAAGATGCGGGCGTTTTCATAGCCACGGAACTGCGCGGCAATGAGCGCCAGCAAGGTGGACTTGCCCGCGCCGGTCGGCCCGAAAATAAGCGTATGACCGAGATCGCCCGCGTGGATGTTGAACCAGAACGGCGTGGAGTTGTCCGTCATCAGCACGGCCAGCGGCCTGGAGTCCGGAGGATAAAACGGGCACGGGTTGACCGGAGAGCCCGTCCAGACCGACGAGAGCGGCAGCAGATCCGCCAGGTTCAGCGTGTTGACCATCGGACGCCGCAAATTGGCGTAGCTGTTGCCCGGATGCGTACCGAGCCAGGCCTCCAGGGCGTTGATGGACTCGATACGGCAGCCGAAACCCAGCGTCTGCACCGTGCGGCGCAAGTCCCGCGCCCAATCCTGCAACCGTTCCTGATCTTCGTGCATCAGGACAATGCAGGAAGTCAGGTAGCCCGCGCTGACATATCCCCCTTGCACTTCCGTCAGCGCGGTTTCCGCGTCTTCGGCCATGAGCAGCGCATCTCGGTTGGCGCGGGCATTGGGGGTGTTAAAGAACTGATCCAGAAAGCGGTAAACCTGTTGCCGCCAGCCTTTGCGGTAGGAATTGATCTCCTTGGCGGCGTCATATTGATCCAGGCAGATAAAGCGGCTGGAGAAGCGGTATTCCAGAGCCAGGGCGTCCAACTCCCGAAGCATGGCCGGGTAGGATTCCTGCGGCAGGCCGTCCAGCGAGATCACCGCCAGATGCCGGTTGCCCAGGCGCGGGATGATGCCGCCCACCAGATCTTCACTCCCCAGAAGCGCATCCAGATACATGGGAGTGCGGGGCACCCGCATGGGCTGGAGTTCGCCGCTGACGCAATACTGTAAATGGGAAAGCAGATCGGACTGGAGCCAATCGGCATCGCCCGCGTCTGCCACCGGATATTCCAGCAGCCGCTGCATGGAGAGAACAGCGGAAAGAGCGTCTTCCAGTTCCTCCAGCATCCCCTGGAAGTACGACAGCGCCTTTTCCAGAGCGCCGGAAGACGCAATCCCCGATTGCGCCTTTCCGGCCAGTTTGGCCGCCTGGAAGTTAGGTTTATAGGTGGCGATAAGGATGGCGCTGGTGCTGAAGCACCTGTTGCCGCTGAAGTGTTCCCGGCGCTCTTCGTCAATAAGTCGTGTCACCGGATCGGGAAAGTGTCCTTTTTCCGGAGCCGGGTAAGCCTTGTGGGAGCTGCGGATTGCATCCATGTGCAACATCCAGCCGCTCCCCAGGAGCTTCACGGCGTTATTGAAGCGACTGGACACCAGGGCCAGATCGCTTTCCGTGGAACTGGCCGTGTCCTGACCGCGTATCTCCCAGCCAGCCAGAAACGAGCCGTCCTTATTCAAGATGACGCCGGGCGCAATGAGCGCGGCATAGGGGAGCAGATCCGGCAGGCCTTTGGTTTTGGTGCGGTAATCAAGGAGTTTCAGCATTTGAAGCCTCCCGCCGCCCGCCACCGGCCCGCCTTGGCCGAATAGAATTCCTGCTGTTTGACATGACGCAGCCAGACCCGGCTCATGATCGGATCGGCCTTGGCCATGCGCCGGAGCGCGAACACAGCCGCGACCCAGAACACAATGGCCGACACGATGGAAACCGCCGTGAGCCCGCCCACGCCCACAAGCAGCGCGATCAGGGCGCTGGTCATGACCAGTTCCCGTTCCGCGCCAAGCACATGGGCATGGCGGTGCAAGGATTGATGAATGGGGAGGAATCGCCTCATATGACCGCCCCGGAGAAAGAAAACACCGAGTTCACGATGCTGGCGGCAAAGGCGATGAAGGAAATACCGAACACCACGGACAGGAGCAGCTTGAAACCGCCGCTGATGTCGTCCTTGTTCATGATAAAAATGATGCCGCAGAGCGCCATTGCCACAATGGAGATCCATTTACCGGCAGGCCCGGTAATGGTGTTCACCACCCGTTCCAGCGGGCTGGAAAATTCGGTGATGCCGCCCGATGCAGCGGCGATGTCCGGAAAGCAGAGGCAGAGCGCCAGGAAGCCGAAGACGGCAAAGGCCTTCAGGGAAAGGAAGGAACTATTGGTGGGAAGAAGGGTTTTCGCGGTCATGACGATCTCCGTGGAGGCCGTCATGCGGCGCGAAGCTGGGGCGCGAGGCCCGCAGGTGTACGCGGGTTTTGCAGCGAGGGCACTGAAGCTCTATGTCACCGGCTTCAATGGCTCCCCGTGCGAGCAGTCGGTTGCAGTCCCGGCAGCGAATCTCCGGGGCGGTTGTTACTGGCGCTTTCATACAGTTCTTTCGTCCTCCTTATGCGGCTGCGGTGTAAAGGGTTTCGGTTTCATACAATCCCTCCTTATGGTTGAACTTGTTGACTTTGATGATGCTGGAAATCTGCCGCCGATTGTCCGGCGTCTTTTCCATATAGACGGCCAGATCCACGGCCCGCCCGATCAGCTTCTGCTTGGGGCCGAGCCCGGCTTCCTCCACCAGTTCTTCCAGGCGTTCCAGAGCCTCTTCCGCGCTGTCCGCGTGAAAGGTGCTGATGCCGCCCGGATGGCCGGTATTCCATAGCTTGAGCATTTCCAGCGCGGCGGCGTCCCGCACTTCGCCCACCAAGATACGTTTGGGCGCGTAGCGCATACTGACTTTTGCGAGCTTGCGCATATCGACTTCCGCAAGAACGGACGTGCGAAGAAACACGGTGTTGGGACTTTTGGATTGCAGTTCCGCCGTATCCTCCAGAATGATCAGGCGATGCGTGGGCGTGAGCCGGGAAACAGCGTCAATGACGGCGTTCACGAAGGTGGTTTTGCCGCTGGATGTGCCGCCGACCACAACGATATTCGCACGGTGCAGCACGGCGTCTTCAATGAGGGCTACCGCTCCCGGCGTGATGGAGCCGGAAAGCATGTATTCCTCCAGGGTGAAAACCCGGCTGGCTTTCTTACGCAGCGAGAAAGACGGCCCAGGCCCGACAATGGGCGGGAACGTGCCTTCAAAGCGGGAACCATCCAGAGGAAATTCCCCCTCCACAATGGGATTCTTTTCATTCACCGTCAGATTCAGGCCGCTGGCCACCTGCGAGAGTATGAGCCTGCTTTGCGCAATGGGAATAACGCCGATGGGCTCATGATCCTGACCGTATTTTTCGATCCACAGGGAGCCATCCGGATTGAGCATGATCTCGATCACATCCGGATTTTCCAGCGCATCTATAAAAAGCGGGCCGCAGGCGTGGCGCAGGCCTTCCAGCAGACGCGGATCGTCACCGGGGCGCATGAGCATCAGCGCAGCCCTCCCAGCACGAACACCGCCACATTGAGCAGCGCCGACACCGCCACAATGGCGGCGAGCCAGGTTGTGCTGTTTTTGAAGGATTGGAGCCGGGCCGCGTGATCGTCAAAGACTTTGCGGACACCTTCCACCGAAGCGGAAGAAAGGCTGTCCGTGAGCTGCCCGACCGCCGCCTGAACGCCGGACACATAGGCGTCCGTCTTATCGGCCATCAACCTGCCCAGACCTTCCTTGTGCCGGGTGTGGAGTTTTTCCACTTCGGCCAGGTGCGCGTTGAGCATGGTCACGACCATGAGAATGGGATCGTGGTAATCCACGACCTTTTTATGTGTTTGGGCGAGCAGGCCTTGTACCTGCTCCAGGGTAAGGCCGATGCCGTCAGGCACGGCGTCTTCCGGCTTTGGAGGCACAGCGGGGATTTCTGACCGTTCCATGTTTTCTGTGTCAGACATGGCTCCCCCCTATGCGATGGCGGCTTGTTCCACCAGGGACACAAGCTCATTCCAGTACCGGGACAGGCGCGAACGCATGACAATGGACTGGCTGGAGTTTATGGCCGTGGCAAAGCTCTGGCGCTTGGCGAACAGAATTTCCAAGTCCTTGCCCAGCGTGGCCTTGTTGCCTTGGGGTATAGTGATGACGGCGTAAAACTGGTTGCCGAACTCCTGATAGACCTTGAATTCCTCAAAGGGCCGGTCATCCATGCGGATTTCCCCGAAATAGGGGTTGAGCCAGACAACAATCGGGGAATCGGGAAAACCGAGAGCCAGAGAGCGCAGGCCCAGCGCCGTGTCCGCAACAGCCTGTCCGCCCGTGATGACAGAATGAAAATAAACTCTGTGCCCGCTCTCCGTGAGGATGCCCAGTACATCATTTTCCTTGATGTAGCTGTTGAGCGCGAGAAAGGAGGATGCGCCGTTGTCCACGATCACATGCGTTTCGCCGGGCAGTTCAGCGATCCTGTTGATAAGTCCGTCAAATTCACGCGGATCAATGTCGCCGTTTTTCAGAATCTCCAGGCGGACAACTTCAAACTCTTGAAATCCCTTGAACGTGGCGTTTACCGGGTCGGTGTCAAAAGCCACGACCTCTTTGCCCAGGTGGCGCAGCACCTGATACAGGATGGCGGCAATCATGGACTTGCCCACGCCGCCTTTCCCCTGCTGAATGAAATGAATGGTTGCCATATTACTGATGTCCTTTGGTTAAATGGCGTCTTCAGGATTCATATCCCGTGGATTGGGGAATTGGTTGCTGGGCGCTGCAATGTGGCGCGGCCCGCTATGCGGGCGCACAGGTGGAACCGCCGCAGCCTTCGGTTTGGCTTTGGGCAGTACTTCACCCGGACGATGTTTATCCAGTGAAAGACGGCGCATGTGGTAGCAAAACGCCCCGTAAGACATGGTGATCCTGCCTTCCTGCTTCAGATGGCGATGAATCTGGGAATGCTTCCAGCTTTTATCAAGAAATTCCTTGATAGCCTCCAGACACGCCACAAACTCAATCCCGGCCATGTTGTTTGGAAGACGGTTTTGCTCAGATTCCATACCGGTTCCCTTTGCCATCGCCTTTCTGAGAGCCTGCTTCGTAAAGCCTAGCGGCTTCAAACTGTGCGGATAAACTACGAATTCCCGCATGTGACTTATTCAAATCTCGCCAATAATCGCGCATTTCCTGTAACCTCCTTTAATAGAATTCAAGGAATTTCTTCGATTTATTAGCAGGAATTTTTGGATAGACAACAAAGGAATTTCCGGTATATTGAATCCAACAGGAGGAAACTCATGACAACAGAATACAATTTCGCCACTGCTTTGGAGCGGGCGTTTGTGGAGCTGGTAGCAGGCAGGGTGAAAGCGAAGGGCTGGAAAAAAGGCGAGTTCGCGGCCAAAGTATGGCCAAACGACACGCCGAAAGCGGCAGCGGCCAGATGGACGGCCATGCGCAGTAAAGCCTCCAACACCGGGAAACCGCAAGGCGTCTTGATTTCAGACGCACAGCTTATGGCAGACGTGCTGGGAGAAGACCTTAGCTACCTGATGGCTGTAGCCAAAGAGCAGGCCAGAACGCAACCGGAGAAATAAAAAAACTCCAAGAAGTAATTTCCTGGAGTTTTTACTGTATTTTCCTTTTCAAGGATCGATGGCTTTTGATGAGAGCACCCAAACAAATTTTCATAGGTGATCAGGAGATCGACCTCGAAAAAATTATCGCGGAGACCTTGGAGAAGATTCTTACGCCAGTTGCTGAGGCTATCTGCGAAATGGAGCGTATCCGCCGGAAGGAATATTTGACGGAGAAAGAGGCGGCGTTGCTGTTTTCGTTGTCAGCGGCCACATTGAAGACGCAAAGAAGTCGTGGTGGAGGGCCAGATTATATAGCTATAGGGAGAAATATTTTATATAAAAAAAGCGCAATAGATAGATATATTAATAAAAAAAATATGCTGTAGCGCTGGACAATATTTTTAAGGAATAAACTCAATGCCCATATATTGTGATGAATCTGGATATACAGGGAATAACTTACTAAATAGAGAACAGCCATTTTTTGCATATACCGGTGTAAAAATAGAGCCTGATGAAGCTGAAGAATATGTAAGATGGTTTAAGCATAAATTTAGAATACAGCAAGGTGAACTAAAGGCTCAAAAGTTATTGTCACGCCCAAAAGGGCGAGATGCGGTAACGGAGTTGCTTTTAAACTTCAAGAAAAAGACAAAAACGGCATGTTCTCTTAAGAAATTTTCTCTTTCCTGCAAGTTTTTTGAATATATTTTTGAACCATTATTGGCAAAAAACAATAGTGTGTTTTACCAGTGCGGATTCCACCTCTTCATTGCATATGCAATATATTCACATACATTCCTTAGTGATTCTTCTGCGGAAGAGCTCCTTGAAGATTTTGAAAGTTTCATGCGCGGGCGCACACTTAGCGATGATGCTCAGCTTTTTTCAAAAAAATCTGAAGCAGCTCAAATCGTTGAATTGGTGATGGAGTTCGCATTTATCCATCGAGATAAAATACTTGAAGAATTTTCCGGGCTTGGAGTGCTTCAACGCTGGATTCTTGATGATAGCATAAGCCATCTTTACCCCATACTTACGCATTGGACGGAAGAAGCTGGTGATATCCGTGTGATCTGCGATGAGTCAAAACCGATCGCCTCTTCAAGGGAGCTTTTGGATACTTTCGTTGGGCGAAAAGATCAATTTTGGCAAGAGCTAAATGGGCAGCGATGGGCAATGATTCCACATCTCACCGAACCGGTTACTTTTGCATCATCTTTTGACGAGCCTGGCTTGCAAATAGCTGACATTATGGCTTCTGCCACCTGTTACATGCTAAAAAATAAAGACATATGCCCTCAGGCAAAGAAGTGGATCGACATTTTATTCCCAACAATTATAAATGCGATTTTTCCAGACCACGATCGATTCTCTCGGCCAAATCATGAAGTGTTGAGTCATATGTGTATACTTGAATCTCTTATTGATAGATCGCGGCGGGGAGATAATTTGTTACACGGAATTGATTTAGATATTGCGTTGGCCCGACTGGCAGCGAAGACTTATTTAATGCGGACACATCTTCCATCGCCTGCACCACAGACAAGCAAGCGCAAAAGTCGCAAAAAGAAAAAATGAAGGAGGTGGATTATGAATCCGTGCCTATTTGTCTGAATGTGCATCATTATACACGGCGATATATCCAGCCTTGCGCTTATTGTCTGAGAATTTGCTGCATGTCCTGTACAACAATCAACTGTTTTTGCTTGCTGCACGAGTGTGCTGGAACTTTTACAAGGAATTGCCTATAGTTTCTTATCTCCTAGCTAATAACATTGGGAGGGGCAATCTCCATATGAGCAATTCCAACTTTTTTGATGCGATTCGGATTCTTTTCATTTTTTGCGGTGGAGGTACTCCTCTCAAAAATGATTTGCTTTTTTACTCTGTGTTTAAAGGCGAAACTAAGCTTATGGCATATGATTTTTGGGTGAGATATCCTGATTATTTTGCTTATGAGCTACAAGCGAAGTACGAAGAAACTGGAGATGCTTTCTACAAAGAAAAAGCGGAGTGCATTATCGCTGACTCTGAGCCTGACGAGCGACATATACCGATGATACGGTACTTATTTGGCGCTTATGAAAAGCCAGATAATGCTCTTGCTATCTTGAAGTCCAGAAATCTACTCCAGATAAAAAAACAGAAGCTTCCAAATGGGCATTCCGAAACAGATTTTTTTATCACTCACCAAGGGTACTCGCTATGTAAGCGGGCGGTTGAGGATTGGCCTGTACTGAAATGGTATGAAGATCGAGCGAATTTAGTTGCTAAAGTGGCTGGTGACCGGGGAGGGGACGCTTTAAAAAAGCGGCAGTATGAGCAGCGTTTATACGCTGATACGAAGCGTGGGGACTTCATCCCTACCTTGCAAGAAGCATCAAGTTCAGTAGAGTTAAAATCTTAGCTCGGGGGCGACTGTATGACTGTTCAAAATATGGCTTGGAAAGAAGCCATTGTACATAAATCGAAAAGTTCTCTTGAAGAAGTTGATGCCTTTTTGTCGAAATATCAAATATTTGCTTCGCCATTGATGGGAGTGCCACATAGGCTTAGGCTTCTAAGAATACGCTTTTCCGGGATACGAACAGGAAACACGCAGCCAGGCTCTTTTGAGTTTGATTGGAGCGACCTAGCTTGTGGGGTTTGGGCGATAACAAGCGGAAAAAATCTTCGTGGGAAAACTACCGTTATTGAAATTGTAAAGTGGCTATTGCGCGGAAAGCGTCCTAATGCCCTACAAGAAGACGTGTATTCATGGATTCAATCTGCAAGCCTTTCTTTTCTGCTGGATGGTAATTCATTTTCAATAACAGTCATGAGTAATGCACCTCCAACAGGAAGGTTAGAACGCATTGACGAGGGCATGCCTAAAACTATTGCCTTGTTTGATTCAGAAGAAACGTTTGAGTTAGCTATGGAGGAATTTTTCCTTACCGCTCTTGGCATCGCTAGAATTAGCAATTGGAAAGAGAGTAAGGATGAGCTTGAGGCAGGAAAGACTGTTTTGCATGGGTGGCCCGCGCTTTCTAGCGTGATGTTTATAAGTACAAACTATGAGTCATTATTTGGAGACATGCCGGTCAGAGCTGGGATCAACGCCCGTTTGATGCAAATGTTTCTTGGCATTCCATGGGTTTCAACGGTATTTTCTGCCAAGACGGCACAAAAGCAAATTCTCTCGATAGAAAGCGCACAAGCAAACGAAGCGAGTGTGACCTCAAGGCAGCGAGATGAACGGATAGCCGTTCTTACAAATGATCTCAAAACTAGAGAGTCTGACTTTGCTAAAATGCCAGATGATGCCTCTATACGAAAAACTATATCCGAAAAGAGTGCGGAATATTCTCATAGAAAACGTGCAGAACGTGCTTTTTCGGTAGAAAATAATGCTTCACAAAGGGAACTTGGCGCTTTGGAGAGTGCCTTAAAAGAGGATAAGATAGCCTTGCGGAAGCATCTCGATTCGATTGCCGCAGGTGCCATCTTTAGAGCTATTGAGCCGACATGTTGCCCCTGTTGTGATAGTGCGCTGAAATCACCTATGCCCCATACAGGCCCGTCGAGTAAGTGCTCTCTTTGTGGCAGTATTAATGTTGAAGACTCAGATAATGAAGCCATCAAAAATAGGCTTGAATTGAGCATCAGCAAGACACAGGAAGCTATAGCAGAAAAAAGGAAACATATTTCGAAAATTCAAGATTATCTAACCACCAATGATCAAGCATGTGAGAAAATTCAATCTGAAATTGAAAATGCGGAACAGCTCTTGGGGAAATTTGAAACCCGCAATCAGCTAGAAACAGAGATTCAAATCATAAAGGGAAAGATTGAAGAATTAAACAACCTACCCATAACTCCAGAAGTGTCACGTAAAGAAAAGCAAATTGCTAAGGCCGTTGTTGATGTTAGCGATGCCCTTGCAAAAGAATATCAAGATAATATTTTGAGTTCAGTATCCACAAAAATTGTTGAATATGCTCAACGCTTTGGCATCGGGCAAATTGAAGAAGCAAGTTTGAGGGGTAACGCCAGCTTAGAGCTAAAAAAAGGTGGTGGCATAGCGACTTCTTTTAGCAAATTAACCGACGGCGAAAAGCTCCGCATCAAGGTGGCAACAGTTCTCGCAATGCTCAGTGTTGCCGAGGAGGAAGGAGTTGGCCGCCATCCAGGTTTATTGATGGTTGATTCTCCACGCGCGCAGGAAATGGCAGACTCTGACTTTGAAGCGCTGATTGAGGGGATAGAATCGATTGCAACTGACTTGCCATTCTTGCAAATTTTTATTGCGGGACGTTCTTCTGACTTGCTTGCTACACGGATACCATCCAGCAATAGAAAGGAAGCAGTTGGAGATACTTATTTGTGGTAACCGAGTTGACACATATCGAAAGAAAAATTGTAGAACTTTCAAAGCTTGAATTTCCTTTATCAATTGAAGCCCTTGGAGGGATAGCTGAACTTAATTTGCATTGCGATACCCTTGCTTCCTCTCCACTTCTTCCTCTTTTGTTCGATGCGATTATTACGTCTTTTCCATCGCTAACAGAGGAAGAACGGTTTGCTACTAATGCATTAGTGCTCACTCTGCTCGGAAAAAGTACACATGATATTTCGTTTATTGACTCTGTTGACAAACTCATTAATCGCGCTGCTCTTTTTAAAGAGATTGCAGGGCCATTAACGCAGGTATTTATCCAAAGGGCGCAAGATAAATCCGCAGCAGACCTCATTCGCACAGCCTCTTTACAAGCAGCTGTACAGTGGGCTGCTCAGTCGCGGCAGTATCAATTTCGGATTCTTGATGCATTGTTGGGGATTCAGACAGATACGGAGTCTTCTGATTTTTTAGCTCACACTGTAAAAATAATGGGATTCGCTCATGCCCAATGGAATGAGCCCGAACTTGTTGAGAAAATAGCTCAGATACTTGAGATTGATAGGACGTGCTCGGAAGCTTTATTTGAGCATGCGATGACTTTTTTGAACGCAGGCATCAGGGGGGAAGATTCTGAGACTTGCTATAACAGTTTCATGCAGAGCGCACAATTCTTCCGGTTGTCTGCTCAAGAATCAGAAGTCAACCCACAAGCATTAGTCTTTGCCCTCGCTGCTGAGCTTTTATGTGAATTTTATCAAAAGAATTTTCATATAAACGTCGCAAGCTATAACGAGCAGCTCTCTGTTGCTATTTTTGAATATGAAGCTTGGTTAAAGCCGGATGTCCCTTATTCCTTGGATGTAGTGCGAAGGAATGAACTACATGCTTGGAAGAAACTTGTAGAAGTGCTCGCCAATACGTTTGTAAAAATTGATGAACCAAGCTGGAACGAAGCAACACTAGTTTTGGAAGCGTATGTTTTGTCAGCATATTCGTGTAGTAGAACAATCCTTGGGCTTAATGATGACAGCGGAATAGAGCTTTTAGTCAAGCCACATATGGAAGATTCTATCACGAAGCCAGGGCTGATCCATCATCTAGAACTATGGCTTAGAGATAACAAGTGGCATTCAAAATATCACATAGCGCTTGCTCTTTTTAACAAGTCAAAACTTCTCATTGGTAGTGACCATAAATTTGAAAACAATCTTGTAGAACTGGCGCTAAAAGATGCTCTTGAATTTACTTTGCTAAATATAACTTCTGCTGAAAAAACGATTTTAACAACACTTTTGTCTGCTGTTTCGGCAAATCCTGACTATGAAAATTCACGCATTATGATTAATGCTATAATTCTAAATCTTGTAAAATTTGTCGCAAACAGATTGAATATTACAAAGAAACATGAACCAAGCGCCATATACTTATATGCAAAGAAAAAAGAAAAAGTAACGGAAAGTGATTTTCAGATGGATATTTACCGCTGGCTGTATGGAACTTGCGGTAGCCAAATAGAAATTTCAAATATAGGTGGTGGCCGCACGGATATTTCCTGTATGCAGGGAAGTGACAGGGTCGTGATTGAGGTGAAGAAAGAAGAGTCTGATTCATCTTTTCAAAATCTTGCTTACAAATATATTAAGCAAACTATTTCTTACCAAGTTGCCAATATCCGCATTGGATTTCTTGCCGTTCTTGATATGAGTATTTCTTCCGATCAGCCATCTCCGCATATAACAAACCTGTTCCACGCAACTGAAGTTCAACTACAAGAAGAGGTTGATAAACGTCTGGTAATTATTTTGAAACTCCCTGGAAATCGCCAATACCCCAGTAGCTTTTCGCGGAAGTAATACCAATCATATGAGAATTTGAAAGAACGTTTACAACCTTGCTCTCCGTATGTCGCCTCCGAAATCCATATGCAACAAAGAGTTATGAGAAACATAATAACTCTTTGTTGCATATGTTGTGAGGAAAGAAATCTTAATCCACCTGTGCCCCAATCCGCTCAATAAACTCCATAATCTCTTCCGCCCGCCAGACGGTTGTGCGCGGACCGAGCTTTACCGGCTTGGGGAAACGGCCTGTTTTGCAGCCTTCCCACCAGGCGCTTTTGCTGATGGGTACGAGTTGCAGGACTTGGGGGAGTCGAAGGAAGCCAACCTTGGGTATGTTCGTCATAGCAGTCATAATTACACCTCCTGATGTGTCTTTGACTTTTGCTGGAAGCGTATCATGGCTTTTTTGACGAGCCGTTTTGTGCGCGGAAAACTGTGGGCTGAGGGATTATTGGATTGCATTGTGTGGTACCGCGTTGACACATTTTTTGTTGACAGGGTTTGGAAAATCCCTGGCTTCATTACTTTTGGATGGCTCAAGGGGTTACAAAATCGGTTACAAAAAAAGCGGCGCATCACTTGATAGCAATGCGCCGCCTCGATGTTGAGGTATTACTTTTCTATATCTGGCCGTGCCCGCTATGCGTCTGGACGTAGGCTTTTAGTACCGCGTTCATGCGGCTTTGATAGCCGGAGCCGGAAGCGCGGAACCATTCCAGCACATCCGCGTCTATGCGCAGGGTTATCTGCTGCTTGGCCTCCTTGAGCAGGGCGGAAGGAGGCAGACGGCGGGCCGTCTCAAAAAACGGGTCATCCAGGGGCAGGTTATCCGGATCGGTTTCGGCAGCGCTGGTGACAGCCTCGTCCGGCATCTCGCGCAGGCGTTGCCAGTCCGTCTGTGAACCGGGGTCCTGGGCTTCACGCAAAGTCATGCGCGTAGGCGACTTCTTATGCGGTTTGCGATTCATAAAACCTCCTTTCTCGGGAGTTGGCGCGGCGGGCGGAGATGATGCGAAAGGCTCCGTCGCGGAGAGTGAAGGCCACGACAAAAAGCAGGCCGTTCATCTCTCCAAAGGCAAGGCAGCGTTGTTCTCCATAATCACGCCGGGTATCTTCCAGGATAAGCCGGGCGTCAGCCAGTACCTGCGCGGCATCGGTGAAATCGACGCCATGCTTGGCCAGATTGCTCCGGCGCTTGGCCTCGTCCCATTCGAATTCCATATTCATAGTAACTCCATTTTGTAGCTACGTCAATTTGGGACGAGTTATTTTTCCGCTTTCAATTTGTCCAGATAATCAGCCCATTCCTGCATCATTTTAGTGCGTTGCGGCAAATACTCCGCATAGTTGTACGCCGCCCGCACATCGTTGCGCTCGCCGTGGGCAAGCTGGCGCTCGATCCAGTCCCGGTTGTAGCCGAGTTCGTTGAGCAAGGTGGACGCGAGGGAACGGAAGCCATGCGTGCTCATTTCATCCTTGGCGTAGCCCATGCGGCGTATGGCATTGAGTACGGTGGCATCGGAGAGCGGGCGTGTTGCCGTGCGGATTGAAGGGAAGAGAAGTTTGCCGCTGCCGGAGAACTCTTGCAGCTCTTTCAGGATTTTCACCGCCTGCCTGGAGAGCGGCACAATGTGCATCTGCTTCATCTTCATGCGCGTGGCCGGAATGCGCCACTCATTGGTCTCGAAATCGAACTCCGTCCATTCTGCGGCCCGAAGTTCGGTCGGGCGGACAAAGACCAACGGCCCCAGCTTGAGGACGCATACGATGGGAAAATATCCCTCATAGCCATCAATATTGCGCAGGAGTTGGGCTACCTTTTTCGGCTCGGTGATGGCCGCTCTGTGCGTGACGCTTCTGGGGCGTATCGCGCCGTGCAGGTCTGTTACGGGATTCCGCTTGGCCCGGCCCGTGATCACGGCGTAGCGGTATATCTGCCCGATGATTTGCAGCAGACGGCGGGCAGTTTCATTCTGGCCTTTCTTCTCAATGGGCAGGACAACCTTCAGGATGTCCTGGGGCTCCATGCGGGCGATATGTTCCTTGCCTATGACCGGAAAAATATACTTCTCCAGACGGTACATGACCGTGCCCCGGTGTTTTTCCGTGAAGTCGGCTGTCCGGGCCTCGAACCACTCCAGAGCGATGCTCTGGAACATATCCTTTACCTCTGAAACCTGTTCCTCCTTTGCGGCCTTTTTCAGTGCGGCAGGGTCAATGCCTTCGGCCAGGAGCTGTTTGACCTCCATGCGCTTTTCCCGCGCCCTTTGCAGGGTGACTACCGGGTATTCGCCAAAACTGAGCACTCTCTGCCTGCGCTCAAAGTAGTAGCTTATGCGCCAGAGTTTTTTGCCGGACTCGGACAGATACAAATATAGTCCGCCTCCATCCGCAACTTTTGTGGGCCTGCCGGGGTACTTCAAATTTTTGATCTGAATGTCCGTTAATGCCATCTCGGTTCTCCTTGGTTTAGGGTGGATTTAAGGATATCCGATTGGACAATAATGCTTTTGATTTCAGAGCATTAAAAGAAAAACCGGACATCGGATTGCTACCGCATTTCGATGTCCGGGAAAATGTCCGGTTTCCTATTGGATGAGCCCGGATTTGGATGGATTCGGGGATTTGAACGAATCGCTAAAAAGCAAGAGCGGCAAGGTATTTTGTACCTTGCCGCTCTCTAATATCCAAAAATTGGCGTCCCCAAGGGGATTTGAACCCCTGTCGACGGCGTGAAAGGCCGTTGTCCTGGGCCGGCTAGACGATGGGGACGCTCTGTGAAGTGATCTTTTATGTGAAAAGTGGGTGAGTTGTCAAGAAGATTTTTAAGTTTTTTTAATTAGTACAAGGAAGTTATGTTGCTTGTGTGCATCTACGACGATTTGTCCGCTTATGGCATATGAAGAACGGTATTTTTCAGGTGGTTATTTCTGACAGATTCTGCACGATCCACTCAGGGGCGATAGCCCCTGAAGCACGGAGCAACACAAAATACTGACAGAGGCGTCGTACCCCACAGCCTATGCTTCAAATGCGAAAAGGCGTCAGCCACACGGCCGACGCCTTGCACGGAGAGAAAGGTGCAGCGCTATCCCCAACGCTGTGGAGGGGGCCGGACCGTCGCTCACGCCCGGGTCCGGCTCTCCGGCCTTTCAGATTACAATTTTTGTTATCTCTTCATGCCGATAACAGTTTCAAGCATGGTATCCACCGTGGTTATGCCCTTGGAGTTTGCCTGGAATCCGCGCTGTGTCGAAATCATCTGCACGAATTCCGTGGTCATATCTACGTTTGATTGCTCGATGTTATACGCCTTGGTTTTGCCGAAGCCATTATCGCCCGCCACGCCCAACTGGGGTTCGCCCGAGTCGTTGGTGGCAGAGAAAAGGTTGCCACCTTCGCGATACAGCCCCTGATGGTTCTGGAAATCATACAAGGCGATTTGATAGAGCGGAATGGTCTTGCCGTTGGAGTATATACCGTAAACTACGCCACCGTTATCAATGTTCACGTTGCTCAGTGTTCCGGAGGCATATCCGTCCTGCGTGCGGTTTTGTACTGTATAAGAGGTCGTATTGGCCACACTGGCATATTCCTGGCGTTCCACGGCCGTCATGGTTGGGATGGTTGTGCCGTAGTTGATGACGTTTTCAAACACCGGCACGCCCGTAGGCGAAGTGCCACTGACCCGAGACATGGTTGTCAGGCTGGCCAGGCTGCTGTTGGCTGTTTCTGTGTCCGCAACGGGGCGCGAGGCATCCGTGGGAGCCGTGTAGGCTGTGGGCTTGAAGGCCGTAGCCGTTATGGCCGTAAAGTCACTGGTGGTGATGTAGGTGTGCGGGGCACTACCGGACAGATAATAGCCACCGCTATCGTGCAGCACGTCAACACCGCCAGGAGTCTGCCCATATACCGGACCGGTTGCGCCGATATGGTAATAGCCATAGCTGTCCTGGTAGGCAGGTACTGTGTTGCCGCCGACAACTGTTGTATAGTAGCATTTGGCGTCGCCGTTTGCAGCGTCGATAAAGTAATAACTGCTGCCGTTGCTCATCGCTTCAACCGTTGTCCCTTTAACAGAGGCGGAACCATAAACTTTATTGCCACCCTTTTTATAGTAATAACCTGTGGAATCGGCATATACCGGGAGGGCCGTGCCGCCACCGACTGGTTTTGCGGTTCCGTAAGAACCCGGCTCGGGGGCACCGAGGTAGTAGTAGCCGTATTTGTCCATACCCAGGGCATTGCCGCCGGTATCAACGGGTTGTCCAAGGCTGTTCGTCTTCACGGCGGTGGCGGTGGGGTTGTTCCATGCCGGGTTGCCGATGTTTTTGAGGCCGAAATCCAGTTCGGTAATGTAGTTTTGCACCTGGCTCACAGGAGTGCCGCCCACGCTGGTCTGCATGGTTTCGCTCACGCTGTTTGCCAGAGGCTGTCCGCTGAAGTTTGCCGAAAAAACAGGCAGACCGTTGCTGGACGTTCTGGTGGGCTGCCACGAAGATTTTTCGGACGGATTGACAGCCACCTGGTTATTTGCTGTCGGTGTTTCCGTCGCGCCGTAGCTGTACGCAGTCTGGTTGACGAGCTGCCCGCTGGCGTCAAAGATCATGACGCCGCTCATGAGCACGCCAGCCTGCTTGTTGGTCCCCGTGATGGGGTCGTCATAAAATTTGGTGGGTTCTTTGGTCCACGTATTGGTGGCAGCGTTATAACCTTCGCCACCATAGCTACGTCTGTCTTCAGAGGGCGGGATGGTTACCAGATATTCATATATGGTGTATCCGGCGGGCAGTCCCTTGATGTCATAGATGGTGTTACCGTTGCTGTCGGTCTTTCTTGCATCAACCTGATCATAGTAGACCGTCAGGGTGTGCGTACCACCGCCTTCATCATAGACGTCAATGCTGGACTGCGTGGCATAGGCCGTATCCGCCAGGGGCGGCTTGCTGCTGGCATCCCACAGGTCGAAGAGGGCGGTCATGGGGCTGGTGTTGCTGGTGGTGCGGTCCCCCTTGCCGTCGTTGGTAAGCCCCATGGTAAAGGTGACATTGGTAGTCTGCTGGGGAATGATATTCCAGCTGTCCAGCACAATGTCAGTGGGCGTACCCGAACCGACATAGGCGGATTTGCTGAGGTCGGTATTGCCCAGGTTAGTTGCGCCGCTGTTAAAGGTGAGCTTTTTTTCGTTGTTCACCTTCCAGCCCTGCAGCAGATAGCCCTCAGGGTTCTGAAGTTCGCGGTCCTTGTTGAAATAAAAGTCACCTGCGCGCGTGTAATACATCTGCTTGCTGTTGGGCTTGCGCACCTGAAAAAAACCGTTGCCGTCAATGGCAAGGTCCGTCACCGAGTTGGTGCTCTCAAGCGAACCTTGGGAAAAGTCGCCCAATATGGCATAGACGCTGGCGCCGGCACCGATCTGGCTGGGACCACTGGTGGTCCCGATGCCCCGGTACAGGTAGTCATTGAAGTCCATACGCTGACTTTTAAAACCCAGCGTACTCACGTTGGCGATATTGTTGCCGACAACGTTCATCTTCTGACCGTGGCTGAGCAAGCCTGAAACGCTTGTCCACATACTTGCTGAAAGACCCATAATTTCCTCCGTGTATCGGGATAGGGGGATATCTATTTTCAGAGAGGACGCGCTACTGGCGCAGCCCTGGCTCCTTTTGTCGTCAGGCATTCGTATTGCGTTGTTTAAAAAAGTCTGCCGCTAAAGTTGATGTTGCTGATATTGACATCACCAATACTCATCGCGCTTGCACGGGATTCGGGCTGTTCCTCATCCTTGTCGTCTTCAGATTCCTTGTCTTCGCCTTCTTCCTTGTCCTTGTCGTCCGGCTTGGCGGCAACGGTGGCAGGTTCAGCAACCTGCCGCACATTGGCAAGCGGCATGAGCTGGCCGCCCTCAAGACCGAGATAGACCACGCCGCCGTCGTTGACCACGCCGGTAACCTTGGCGTCCACTACCTGGTCAGAAAGAACCGCATCGCCATTGGAATCGCGCAACACAAGGTTGACCGTATAGACGCCATCGCCCGCAACAGTTCCGTCAGTAGCCTTGCCGTTCCACAAAAAATCGTATGTGGTTCCCTTATTTTTGGGGCTGACTTCTTCAACGTATACGACGTTATTGCCGGCATCGCGTACTGTGATGGTTCCGCCCACGGTATTGTCCGCAGGGGCGTACCGGAAGCGCGTAATGGTAGATTCCTTGGTGGTTTCGTCGGTGACCTTGCCGATGGTATTACCACTGACAGTAACCTGCTTGCCTATGTAAGACGTGGCATTGATCATCTGCTGGTTATTGGTGGCGTTTGTAAGGCCTTTCATGCTCGTATTGAGATTCATGAGCTGCTCAAGACTGGAGAATTGCGCCATCTGGGCAATAAATTCCTTGTCTTCCATCGGATTGAGCGGGTCCTGGTACTTGAACTGCGTAACCAGCAGCAGCATGAAGGAATCCTTGTCCAGATTACTGCCCTTTTGCTTGCTCAGGGCGGTATTGAATTCATTATTGGTTCTGTTCAGTGACTGTGTAATGCTGGACATGGCTACTCCTCACGCCGGGCTGTTTTTACGCCACCACATGCAAAGAGCGGGTGGCATATCTTGCCGCATGCGTATGGGAATGCACAGGCTGTTCCAACGTTGTTTCTTCAGAATTAACTTTTGTATTACGCATAGTTGAAAGATTTTTTAGCCGTGAAAGTTCTTCACGCCGGGCATCTTCTTCCTGCCGGGAGTTGTGCTGGTTCAGGTTCTGCCAGGCATTTTCGTCCTGTTGTCGCGCATTGAGCTGCACTTCAACCTTGTCCACCTTGAGTCCCTGCTGTTCCAGATTGGTACGGATTGCTTCCAGCTGACGGGTAACCATTTCGGCAGTTTCGGTCTTTTCAGAACGGATCGTGGCACTGACTTCGCCGTTACGCAGGCTAAGGCTGAGCGTTATGGCCCCAAGCTCCTGCGGATGCAGTTGCAGATCCAGCCGGGTAGTGCCATTCCTGAAGCTGGAGAGCAGGCCCTGTTCCACCTGCTGTGCCACATAACGGGGTATGTGAGCAGGGCGCAAAACTTCGGGAGATGCCTGATTGACGACATCCGGTGTTTGCAGCACAGCGGCTGCCGCCTGATTGTCCTGCCTGAAGAGCGGCTGCGCTTCCACCTTGCGGGTCATTTCCCCCCACGAGGCATCACGCCCGGTATCTTTATTGTTGTTTGCCCCATCTTCCCCGAACGTCTGGTGCCCGGCTTGCCCCCCCTTGCTGCCGTCATTCTGTTTTCCGCTTGGCGTGGGGGCTTCAGCATGCTGTTGTGCTGTGCTCTGTTGGTTGGACGCTTGCTCCGTATTGGCCGAAACGCGGGTAAAGGTCGTTTCGATCTTGCTGCCCTGCACGCCAGCATGCCCCACTCCCGCACTCTGACTGCCGTCAAGCTTTCTGCTTATGGCGCGGCTCTGGTGTTCGGGATTTTCGAGGTCCTGGGTCTTCTGCCCATCCTGGCCTGGGGCGGTGAGCGTTTCTTCCAGCATATGCCGGGTATTTTTCTGGACGGTTTGGTCTATAAGTATCTTGCTTTGCTGTGCCTCTTTGTTGCGTAAAGCACTGGCCTGAAGCTCTTTTTCAGTGCGGGCGCGAGCCTTGCTTACAAGAGGCTGCAATGTTTGCTGCAAGGCTGTATCCAACTGCTTTTGTGCAGTTTTTTGCGCGGTAAAATGATGGGCCGCCGGAGCCATGAGGGAAGAAAACTGTCCCATGAACAGGCTCATGCCGTCGTTGCCGCCAAAACTCTTGAGCAGGGTTTGCAGGCTCGCCGTATCCAGTCCGATTCCACGGCCCAGTGCCAGCGCTTCGGCAGCTTCCACATCAATCGCCGCAGTAGGATCAAGATGCGCGATGAAAGAATAGATGGTGTCAAGGGCCGCCTCGCCCTTGCCTTCGCCCATGAGCTGCTGCACACGTGTTTCGAGCACACCGGAAGGATCTATTTTTTTGAGCAGGGCGCTGATGTGTGTCTTGTCGTCATCGCTAAGAATGGGGCTGCCGCCGAGGCATTGCAAACTGGCCATAATCTGGGCAAGAGTTGCGCCGTCCGGCTGGTCTGCCAGGGCGTCAAATTTTTTCAGGGCATCAAGCGGAGCGCCCGCCTTGATAAGGTCGCGCCGGAGTTCAGCTATCTCCTGCTTGGTGAAGCAGACTTCGTCAAGCGTGTACGTGACACCGTTGGTAGTGGTCCGACTGTATGGACTCTGCACACGAGGTGCTTCAGGTGTTGTCGTGGGCTGCTGCATGGCCGAACTTGCAGAAACATGCTCCCCCCGTTCCACGCTGTCGATAGCATCGTGAACGGCAGAGAAAAAATCGGCAAAGGATGAGTTATCCTTGCTGCTGGTAAAGAGGGCGTCGAACGAGGCCGCGCTTGTGGGAATAATCTGCATCATGCACTCCTTGCACCCGGTCTAATACAAAGAGTGTTCCAAAAAATAAAATCTATTTATTTTAATAGGTTAAAACATCGACTGAAAACAGTAAGGCAAGTATTGCCGGGGGATACAATAAGGGAGACTGGGAGCAGACAAAGGAAATGGGGGAGCGAAAAATCAGGAATGGTTCATGAACAGGGCGCTGATTTCTTCCAGACGCTCAAGCGCCATGCTCCATGCTTTCGGGGAGTAATCGTCATTTTGCATGTGCATGTGCAAATATCCGCTGAAAAGGCGGATTACGGGGGGCTGGGAGCGCCAGAAGTCATCAGGCAACATGCGCGCGCCCTGCCTGAGATAGCGTGAAAAACTGGCACAAAGCGCGGCAAGTCCGGCCGCCACACTTTCAGCCATGTGGGGAAAAGCCACGCGCAGGCCTTCCAGTCTGCTGATCAGCAAGGGGCGCTGCACAGGGCTGTAAAAAAAGAGAAAAACGGCCTGCCAGAGGCCCTCAATCAGAGGACGGCAGCTTGTATCTGCTCTGCAGCCCACATGCTCGAGGGTATACAGTCCCAGAGCATCGCGCCCGGTACGGTATAGCCGCAGGCCCGATGGCACTATCGGGTGGTCAGGCGTGTGTAAAAGGCTCAGGATCAGCCTGGCAACCCCAGAGGCTGTAAATGCCTGCTTGCAGTAAAGCCGTCCACGGTGACATTGCCAACATCCCACGCAACTCATGGCTGCTCGCAGAACATGCTGCCCGGGAGCGGACGGCCCTGTCTCCCTGGCATGAACTGGCCCCATGGAAAGATTGAGTACTGGCACCCCCACAAAGTCGGCTAGATGCATGGGACCTGTGTCTGGTGTCACGCACAGGTCCAAAGTGCGCATGAGGGCAGCCAGCTCTTTGAGCGAGAGACGCCCGCAAAGATTGGCCCCCGGTAGCCCGGATTTTTGGGCGACCTCCTGCCCCAGGCTCTGTTCCGCCGGGCCACCCAGAAACAGCGGCAACATTCCTTCGCCGGCCAGCCGCCGCGCCAGCCGTGCCCAGAAGTCCGCATCTGGGCGTTTGGCAAACTCGCTGGCCCCGAGAACCATGCCGATACGGCCTGTTCCCGCCGGGCGGGGAAATGGTCGGAGCACACCAGTAAGATCGGGTTGCGGCGAAAGGTCCAGCATATACAGGTCGGACCAGTGAAAAGCATTGTTACGGTTGTTGTGGGTTAATGCGGCGCGGTAGAGTTGCCAGTAACCGTTGATGTGTTGATGCCCCGGCAGTGTGCCGGTTGAGATGGCTTCCGGACCAAGTTTGTGCCTTGCCTTCAGTTTTGCCTGGCAGATGAGGGCCTGTGGACGGCTGCTCAGGTTCAGTGCCAGTTCATAATGGCGTTGTCCCAGGGCGTGACAGTGGGTAGGAGGAAAAAAAACAACATTGGGGGCCAGTGGCATGATATCCTGAAAAAAGTGCGGTTCAGCCGCAACCCACACCTCGTGTCCGGCCCAGTGGCGTAGAAGAAGGCGAAGCAGGGGCATGGTGAGAATCAGGTCTCCCATGCGGTGCATCTGGAGAACCAGAACAGGGTCCGCGCTCATGCGTCTGGTCCGCGCTCTGCGATTTTTTTTGTCACGGGTGTTCCATAGACCTGGCGCATCTGTTCAAGCAGGCTCTGCAGCCTGTGGGCCCAGGTATGGCAGGCCAGCACACGCCGCCTGGCCCGCTGGGCTATGTGGCGGCGCTTTTGCGGATGGGCCAGATAATAACGAGCCAGTTCCGGAGCTTCATCCGGGTCGCGGTAGCAGACCATTTCGTCCGGATCGAACAATTGTTCCATCTGTGGCCGCCAGTCGGTCAGCACAAAGGCTCCGGCTGCGGGAACATCGAAGACTCTCTGGTTTACTGCTCCCTTCATCTGCTTGCTGGTACAGTTGAAGTTAATGTTCGAGCGACAATAAAAACGTGGCAAATCCGTATAATAACTCAGGGCGTCCATATAGCGCGGCTGAACAACTTCGCGCCTGAATTCGGACCGCCAGCCGTTGTCGCCCACAATAAGCGGGTGCAGGGGCAGCAGGCGGCGCACACAACCATTACGGTACAGGCGTGTGGCTTGCCATGTAATGGCGGTCTCGTAGGCCAGTCGTGCCTCATTGTCGGGCAGGGCCTGATAGTGTGCAAAAACGGCAGGGAAAGAATCGTGCAGAAAATCTGCTACAGAGCGCTGGTCGCTTTTCATGAAGGCGTGGGATACCTCAAGAAAAGGCAGCAGCAACTGGCGGGGGAAACGACCGTGCTTCAGGCGGCCGCCCACTTTGTACAGCATGGAATTGCCCACAAAAGAAATGTCAGCCTGCCACGAATCCGGGGCTTCTGCACCGCGCCCGGGGTGAAAACGGTCGGGGTCCGTACCGAGGGGCAGATAAAAAACATGTTTGAAGCCTGTGTCACGCAGGCTTTCAATATTGTCCGCATCCCAGGTGAACAGGGCTGTCCAGGGGCTGATGCAACGTGAATAGAGATGGATAATGAGGTGGGGATTGTCCACAAACCAAGAGGCCAGAGGCAATTGCAGCTGTGCGAGAAGATCCATGAGGATGCCTTCCACATCAACGCCCATATGGTTAAGCGTTATGCAGCAGTCCGGCCGGAAGGAAATAACAGCCTCAAGCAGCTGTTCCACAAAATCTGTACAGGCAACGCTATTATCTTCGATACGAACCAGCCTGTGTTCAATGCCGAGTTTACGGCAAGCTCCTTCCAGTTCGCCCATAAGAAAATATTTGCTTGTAAGCAGAAGGACGCGCGGTTGGCCACCCGTGAAGCGGGGGCCGGCGGCACGACCCCAGAAGTCGAAGCGGGTGCTGGCTATAAGTTCTTTTTGCAGGGAGCCGTAATAGGCACGGTCAAGCCGCAGATAAAAGGGCAGGGCCACAGGCAGCAGGCGCAGTCCACTGTGGCGCATCTGCCAGCGGGTCAGCTGTCTCAGGGTTTCATCCGCTTCTTTTGCGAAGATCAGGTGAATACGTTGACGTTCTTCAGCAGGCAAGCCTGCAAGAACCCCACTGATCTTCTGCAGTTCCTGCTCTTTTTCCACTACAGCCATCGGCCCGGGGCAGCGTTGCAGCAAAAGGCGCAAGGCGTATCCCATGCCGCAACCGAGAAGAACAGGAAGGGAACTGTTTAACTGGTCGCTGTGCAGAGCCGTAATGACCGCCTTTTCTCTTTCCGGTCCGCCGGGGGCCAGCATGGCAAAGCGGCGACCGTTGATTCTGGCTTCAATGTCGCAAAGAATCGGCGCGACATCATTTCCGGAATCTGTTTTTGTAGAAAAGACGGCTTGAAAGACGGGCTGTTGTGTCTGAGTCATCGAGAAGTGCCCAGATGCGAGTGCTGCATGTGCTCAATAACTATATCGTGTTCCACCAGGCGGCATGTAATTTTTTCATAAACACGGTCGATGGTCAGGAAGGCCCGGCCAATGGAAATTTCTACGCCGGGATAGATACGGCCCGGAACCAAAAGACGGCAATTGTGCATGTAGCTTTCATCCATAGACAGGCGTGCCCACAGCTCGTCACGCCGCCGGATCAGCTGTTTACGCTGTTCCCGCAGGGCCTGCAGCTTTCGGCTCACATCATTGGTATCCGGTGGCAGATGTCCGGCTACTGCGTTGAGGTGGGTGATAGTCTGCGACTGCTGGGCAATGATATGGTCAATCTTTTCAAGCTGGCGTATGCTCAGCGGGTCATACCCAAGGTATATCTTGGTAGGGATACCCGCCTTGTTGCCGAGCTGCCTGCCCACATACATGCTGCCATAGGCATTGATAATGCCGCCGTAGGCCTGTTCCCGCACTACCATGCTGGCTCCGGCGTACACAGTGGAGTAGAGACAGCTTTTTTCTATAACGATGTTGTCACGGGCGCGTGCTTCCACCTTTTCAAGAAAAGGAGACAACAACTTGCCTCCGGCGTCTACTAGGCTGTGCTGCCCAGCGCCACCGCGTACGCCGCCGTCAATCAGCAGGTTGCGCCGGGCGCGTACCACGCCGCCCTCAACCATGCCCATGATGCGCACGTTGTTGGCCTGTACGGAAAAACCTGCACGCACGGAGCCGTGAATGGCCATATCGCCCACAAAGAAAATGTTTCCTGTCTGAAAGCTTACGTCCTGCCGCACATTGAGCAGGCATTTGACCGTAATCTTGCCGTCGAGATAGAAAACATAGCCGTTGGCAGCGGCCAGCAGATAGTTGGGATAATGGGGATCGATGCGCGTGTTTGAACCGGTAGGAAAACGGGGTTTATCCAATATAAAACGCGGGTCCGGTTCCGGCCCCGCATCCTCCAGTGGGATGATCTCGGCCAGCACTTGCCCGTTGATGGCGTTCTGTACGTAGCCCAGGCTGTAAACGTCAGAAGAGCCATTCTCTCCACCGGGCTTCAGGTGGAGGTAGTCAAAATCGGGATTGAAGTAATGCCGCAGATAGTATTGCACCATGCACCATCCGTAATGACCTGCGCAACTGAACGGTCAGGCGTGGTCAGTCCGCAGTGTCGGGAATAAAACCCTTCAATTCCTCTTCGCTGTCAAAGGTGGGAAAAAAACCTTCGATTTCCACTTTTTTCAAAAGCTCAACAACGTGTGGAGCCGGTGTGAGCAGCACGAGCCTTCTGCCGTGGCCCCGGCTTTTGGTGCTGGCGCTGACGAGCACCCCAAGGCCGGATGTGTCCACCCTGTTTACATGGCTCAGGTCCAGCACAACCTGTCTGATACCCGGAGCCAGAAGATAGGCTTCGAGCTGGCGGCTGAACTGAGGCACATCAGGCAACAGCATATCGCCCAGATAGCGCAGGACTGTAACGTTTTTATGAGACTCCGCTTGCAGGGTAAACACGGGGCCGGGCCTCCTGGGTGGGCGGGCGTCAACTGCCGAACAGGCTGAGCGAGTCAAGCCAGATGGTGACAGGACCCCAATTGCAAAGGCGCACCGCCATGTCGGCGCCGAAGATACCTGAAGATACGCTGACGCTGCAAGATTCGTCAACTATCTTCACGAAATGTTCAAACATTGGTTCCGCCCATGCCGGATTACCTGCATCTGTAAAGGACGGACGGCGGCCCTTGCGGCAGTCTGCATACAGGGTAAACTGCGGTACGAGTAAAAGCTGCCCGCCGAACTCTTCAAGTGATGTATGAAATTTGTTGGCAAGTTCTCCCTGGCCGGGAAAAATCCGCAAACCGGCCAGTTTTTGGGCCATACCCCGAAAAGCCGGTCTGTTGTGAAAGTCCGGGCCGTCTTCCTGGCCGAAGCCCACCAGAGCCATGATGCCGGGGCCGATGGCCGCCACCTGACGGCCATCGACGTTCACGGAAGCTTCAGTAACTCTTTGCACCAGTATGCGCATCAGGCATTCTCTTGAGGTTGTTCCTGGCCGTTTTCTGCAGTCGTCACATTTTTTGCCTTGCGCTGCTTGCGACTGGCGGCCTTGCTTTCTTCTTCTTCGCGCAGGGCGCGCCTAAGCACCTTACCTACAATAGTTTTGGGCAGTTCTTTGCGAAATTCCACAAGGCGCGGAACTTTATATCCGGCCAGCTTTTGGCGACACCAGGCAACGATGTCGGCCTTGGTGAGTTCTTCGCCGTCCTGGGTGACCACGTAAGCCTTGAGCACTTCGCCGCGCACGTCATCACGAATGCCCACACTCACGGCTTCCTGTACCTTGGGATGCTCCAGCAGCACTTCATCCACCTCACGCGGGTAGACGTTGTAGCCGTTGACAATCACCATGTCTTTTTTTCTGTCCACAATATAAAAATAACCGTCTTCATCCATTGTGGCCAGATCGCCGGTGTACAGCCAGCCGTTGCGCAGCGCACTGGCAGACTCGTCCGGGCGCCGCCAGTAGCCACTCATGACCTGCGGGCCGGAAACGATAAGTTCGCCCATCTTGCCTGGCGGCAGGGTGAGGGAGCCTCCTTCCATATCCACAATGCGGGCATCAGTTCCGGGCAGAGGCATGCCGATGGAGTTGGGTTTTTGTCCCTGTTTGCCCAATGGGTTGCAGTGGGTAATCGGCGAGGCTTCGGTAAGGCCGTAACCTTCGAGAATGGAAGCGCCCGTGGTGTCCTGAAACTGCCGGAAAATTTCTCGCGGCAGGGGAGCTGAGCCTGAAACGCATATCTTGATGCAGCGCAGGTCATACTGGGCAAGATTTTTTTGCTGCAAAAGCGAAATATACACCGAAGGCGCGCCGGGAAAGATGCTCGGCTTATGTTTGCCGATCAGGCGCAGCACGTCCTGGGGAACATAGCGCGGCAAAGGCAGGGTAGTGGCAGCCAGCGCGATAGGAATAATCAGGCCGGTAGTGAGGCCATACACGTGAAAAAAAGGCAGAATCGAGATGAAGGTGTGGTGATCTTCCGCCTTGACATTGATAATGTCGAGAACCTGGCGGCAGTTGGTGCCAAGGTTGGTATGCGTCAGCGTGACGCCCTTGGGCAAGCCCGTAGTGCCGCCCGTGTACTGGAGCATGATGGGGGCAGTGTGAGGATCGGCAATGGGGGCAGAATACCGCTCTGCACCCTTGAATACCTTTTTCCATTCAAAAACGCTTTTGCCGTCATACGGTATGGAAGTTTTTTTGCCACGGGACTTTTTAAGCCGATACAGCAAGTTAAGCGGAAAAGATAACGCGTCCGCCGCACCAGTGACGATGAAACTGCGCAACGGCAGGCGGTCACGCAGAGCAGATACGCGGGGCCAGAGCAGGTCGAGCATGACAATATGTTCTGCCCCGGAATCCTGCATGTTGGCAATGATCTCTTTTTCCATATACAGGGGGTTGGTCATGACAACCACGCCGCCTGCCTTGATGATGCCCCAGAAGGCCACCACGGTCTGAGGCATGTTGGGCATCATGAGTGCCACGCGCTGCCCAGTCTTGACGCCGAGGCGTTTGAGCGCTCCAGCGAAGAGTTCTGCCTTTTCACGCAGTTTTTTGTAAGAAATACGGGTGTTCTGAAAGATGACCGCCGGGCGGTTTGGGTATTTGTCCGCCGCTTCGTCCAGCATGGCATAGAGGGGTTTATCCCATGCTTCTGTGATGCGCGGCACAAAGGCATCGTAGTGAGCGAACCAGGGACGGTACAGTTCTGTGTTCATGGCGATCCTTGTGAATCAGATGTCGCGTTGCAAAAAAGACGGCGGCGCAAAGGCGGCGCGGGCGCCTGCCCACGCTGTGACAACGGCGTATGCCTTGATGCCTTCGGCGCGGCCTGTGAATCCAAGCCCTTCCTCTGTGCTGGCTTTAAGGTTGACGCAGTTGGCGGGCAAAGCCAGCAGGCGGGCTATGTTTTTTCTGATTTCTTCGCGGTGTGGCGCGAGACGGGGCGTCTGGGCAATTAGGGTAAGGTCGGCGTGACACAACTGCACACCTTTTTTGCGTACCATATCCAGAGCTTCGTCCAGCAGGAGCGCTGAAGAAATATTATCAAAGCGGGGATCTTTATCAGAAAAGTGCTGACCTATATCGCCGAGACCGGCACAGCCGAGTATTGCATCGGTCAGAGCATGCAGCAGCACATCGCCATCGGAATGTGCGGCCACCTCAGGCCCGGCGGGAATGAGCACGCCGCCAAGCCGCATGGGGCGGCCGCCCGGAGCGTAGCGATGAACATCGTAGCCCATGCCCGTGCAAGGGCGGGGCAGGGCATGGGGGGGGCGCAAAAGATCCATATCCTCTGGGTTGGTAATTTTCACGTTGGCGGCTTCTCCTTCAACCACGTGGATCTCACACCCCATCTCTTCCAGCAGGGAAGCATCGTCAGTGACGTTCAGTTTCTGTTTTTCCGCATGGCAATGGGCCTGAAGCAGAAGGTCAAGACGGAAGCCCTGAGGCGTCTGGACTGCCCTGAGCGTATGGCGAGGCAAGGTGCCTGTAACCAGGTCATGTGACACGGTCTTTATGGTATCTGTTACCGGCAGGGCCGGGATTGCTCCCGGTACACCGGATTCAAGGGACGCACATATCTTGCGTATCAACGCCGGGCTGACAAAAGGCCGGGCCGCATCATGAATAAGCACATGGCGCACATCTGCGGGCAAAGCGGCCAGCCCGTGACGTACGGAGTCCTGGCGCAGTGCTCCGCCGACTGCTGTAAGGCAGGGCAACCCCAAATCACCAGCAGCATAAAGAGCGCGCAGATTTTCTGCATGTGCGTCATAATCGGCAGGGGGAAAAACAAAAACAATGCCCGCCACCGCCGCGCTGCGGCTCATGGCTTTGGCGGCGTGCCAATACAGGGGCATTCCCTGCCAGTGCAGAAACTGCTTGGCAAGCCCGCCCGTGGCGGCGGCAAGGCGACGGCCCTGTCCGGCGGCCAGCAGTATGGCCCATGGCTTTACGGGCTGCCCTCTGGGGGGCACGGAAGTTTCTGGCATGGCTAGGCCTCTGGCTGACAGTATGCGGGAGTCGGACTGTAAGCCGGGTTCTGTCCACACGGTTGCCCGCGTGTGACCGTCATTCCTCTAGGAGTGCGGTTGCCCACACCCTCAAGCAACCTACCCGGAAGGCTTCGGCCGGGCCGGCCGCCTTCCCTATTTGGTCTTGCTCCGAACGGGGTATGCCGAGCATGCCGTGTCACCACGGCATCTGGTGGTCTCTTACACCACCGTTTCACCCTTACCCGGCCGAGGCCGGGCGGTTTGCTTTCTGTGGCGCTGTCCGGAGGTTGCCCTCCCTGGATGTTATCCAGCGTTCTGCCCTTTGGAGCCCGGACTTTCCTCCCCGGAGTTGCCCCCGCGGCGACGATCCGTCCGACTCCCGCAATATGGAGGCACATGGGTGAAGCACGTCACACAAGACCGGGCCGCGTGTTTTTCAATGCGGTCCGGCCTTTTTTCATGCACCAAAAAGTATTAATCAGTCAGCGGCTTGGGCGCACACTGAGGCGCCTCAGCAACGGTGAAATGTTCGCACCAGAATATGAGGCGCTGGCAGTTGGGGCAACTTAAAATCTGCTGGCCGCGCTGCAGTTCGATAAAAGACTGCGGCGGAACGGCAATGTGGCAGCCCGAGCAGATACCTTCCCTGACAGCCACGATAACCGGGTGCTCCAGCCGTTCGCGGATAAACTCATAGCGCATGAACACAGGCTGGGGGATGTGCTTGCTGACCTGGGCCCGTTTTGCATTGAGTTCCGCAAGGGCGGCAGTACATTTTTGCAGTTTTTCTTCAAGACCGTCGCGTTTGACTTCAAGTTCGGCCTTGACGGCAGAGTGCGTAAGATCAAGTTCGGCCAAAGCGTCTTTTTGGAACTGCAGCTCTTCCATGAGAGTCATTTTTTCCTCTTCACGGGAGCGGTTCACTTTTTCCATGCCGTCCATTTCGCGCATCATTGCATGATACTCACGTGTATTTTCTACCTGCATGAGCTTGTTTTTGCTCTTTTTAATACGGGCGGCATCATCATCGATTTCAAGTGAAAGGCGTTTTTGCTGTTCCTGAAGATGGGTCAGCTTGTCCACAATATAGTTACGCTGCGTCTCGCTGGCATTGAAACGCTGCTCAAGCGAGTTCAGCTCATTGGGGGCACGCTCCATGTCCTGCCGTACCGCATAAATGGCGTCATCAACCTTTTGCAGCTCCACAAGCTGCTTTATCTGATCAAAGTAAACGGCATTACTCATTATAAAAAGACCTCCTGATAGTCATGACAGGGCAACAGCGCGAAAAGGCGATGCCGAGGGCACGAAGTGAACGGCAACACCCTGAAGCTGTTGCTGGAGCAAACGGCACATGCGGCGCATCATTTCCTCTTCAAGACTGTGGTGACCCACGTCCAGCAGGGGGATTTCCGCCTCAAGCGCAGTATGGTATTTTACATCGCCGGTAATAAACAGTTGCGCCCCGGCCTTGTGGGCCGCAGACAGCAATGATGAACCGGAGCCGGTGCAATAGGCCAGCCGGTGGATTTTTCCGGGAGGCGGCCCACTGAGGGTCGCTGTGGAAAGGTCAAGCACGCTTTCAAGGACGTGAATAATATCGCTGATAGCCAGAGCTTGCGGCAGGTCGCCGATGAGGCCATAGCCGAGCATTGGTTTTCTATCAGTCTGCTGCTGGCTTACCGGCTCAAGCACTGTTGTGTTTGCAAGGCCAAGATCTGCAGCGAGCCATCCTGCGGGACCTTGAGGGTTCACATCCAGCGAAGTATGGGCGGCGTAGAGGGGAACATCTGCGCGTATGAGCAAACGCAAAACTTCATGGTATGTGTCAAGTTGCGATGGCAGGGCAGGTTTGAGGGAAAGCGGGTGATGGCTCAGAACAAATTGTGCGCCAAGGTCAAGAGCCTGCCTGACAGATTCGGGCGTAGGATCAAGGCAGACGGCAATACTGCTGATGTCCTGACGCAGAGCCGCTACCTGAGGGCCGGAAATGTCCCACGAGGCTGCAGTCTGCAGAGGAGCGATTTCTTCTATGGATTTAATTAATTCAGCTAGTTGCATGAATGCTCCTCACCATAAAAAAAGGCACTTTCTTGCTCTGCAGAGAAAGCGCCTAAAAACACCGGCGTGAAAAGAAAATTGATCGATACCAACAAGATGTTTTTGTACCTACTCTATTGGCGCGTCGCATTGACTCTGCGCGAAAACAAACTGCGCCTCAGGTTATGAATCTGGATTTCATAGCTGGCATAAAGGATATTGTCAAGATCCAGGCCACAGAAGAAAAAGTTCACTACCAATGCCAATCATGCAGAGCGGGCCTCTGCCGTCCAGGTATATTGGGAAAGACAGCGGGGCGACCAGGCAAAATATTTTTGCAGCACAACGTGAAAAAGGTCCACGGTGGGGACTTTCGCGACTCAGTACGCTGTTTTCCCTTCGCAAGACTGCCACTGCCGGAAAACTTCGGAACTGGTTTTGCAATAAAGCTGTTCGATAGGCAGTGTGCGCTCATTCAGTTTTTTGGAGATTTCACAATATATGGCTGCATCGTCAAAACCGGCATCAGCAGCGTCTTCTTTAGTATTGGAAAAGTATATTTTCCCAATGCGCGCCCACCATATGGCGCTGAGACACATAGGACAAGGCTCGCAACTTGTAAATATTGCAGAGCCTGAGAGGTCGAACGTTTCAAGCGCACGACAGGCATTCCGGATGGCCTCCACTTCGGCATGTGCTGTAGGATCGTTATGGGGGGTAACGTTATTTGTCCCCTCACCTATGATTTTCCCGTCCCGCACGATCACCGCTCCAAACGGTCCCCCTCCGGCTGCCATGCTTTGTTTGGAGAGTTCAATGGCCCTTTCCATAAAACGCCTGCTTTCCATGCCGACTCCCGAATTATTTTTCATGCTTGTATTGTTCTTATCCGTTTACACAAAAGACGGCAACCAATGGAGCGGCTCGCGAGTCCTGTTGCGGCAACTGTATATGCAACGTAGGATTTTGTTATGAACATAAAAACTTTTTTGGGGATTTTTCGAGATCTTTTTTTGCCTCAACCGAGGAATGCGTGTCCTCATTGCGGGGGTATCCGATGTATCGGGGCCTGCCAGTTTAACGAAAAACAAGCAGAAAAACTTGCTTCGTCTGCCCAGCTTGATGCAGAAGGCGCAAAAAAGGATACATGCCTGAAAGACAAATATAGCAGGCCTGGAGAACGTAGGGTATAGCTCGATATTTGCAAAAATCATCTACCAGCAACTCATATGTATTTTATTTTTTTTCACGCTTAACTGCTTGTGGCTTAACATGCTTTGACGTACCCGCAGAGCATGTACCCAAAAAAGAAAGCAGCCGTCGCTGGTAAGTATTACGCAGTCCCCCCGGGAAAAATTTTTTCCCCTAAGTAAGGCGGGTGGCAACCAAGTTCAAAATTCAAGCAAAAACGACAAAAGGGATGCGTGAGTAAATCACGTATCCCTTTGAAATATAATGGTGCGCCCGACAAGAATCGAACTTGTGGCCTACAGCTTAGGAGGCTGTCGCTCTATCCAACTGAGCTACGAGCGCGCAATCTTGTTGTTATATTTATCCTTTCATACAGTGTCAAGTCGTTTGAAGTCGTTGCGGCTTTGGTTTTCGGAAGTGACCCTATCATCCCGAAAGGGAAAGCTATGGTAAAATCCGCCGTCTTCTGTTGAAGACAGCGGATCAATACGCGCACGGGAAGGGGACGCGCGCGGTTGTGGGCCTTACTAGCCGGGGCCTGATTCAGGCCCCGGTCTGTTCAACAGAAATTAGAAGCTGTAGGCAAAAACGAGCTGCGCTTTCCAGGCGTCCTGCTTTTCAAACGAGCCGTTGCCGCTGCCGCTGTAGTAGCCGTCCTTCTTCCAGGTATCCTTATCAATCATATTGACAACATAGCCCAGTTCAAAGTTGGCTTCCAGATTTTCGTAGATCTGCCACTGGTTGATCAGGTTGAATTCCAGCAAGCCATCGTTGGTGGTCAGGTAAGGACCATCCACGCCGAAGCCACTGTTCCAGGAAGAGGCAGATTCCATATACTTGACCATGGAGGGAGCGTTGGTGCCTCCCCAGTAGGCCACGCGCAGTGTATGTTTGAGATCTTCCATGAAGCTCATGTCTTTCAACTGGCCGCCAATACCCCAGGTACCGGCATACGTCATATTCCAGTCGCAGATGTCGCCCGGACCGGCACCCCAGGCAAGGTTGCCGTCACCCACAAAAGAAGTGAAATTGCCCGCACCTGCAATGGAGGGCATGCGCTTGGAGCCGTTCTTGATGTCGCCATCGTCACCGGAGCCGTACCAACCAAAGATGCCGGGGGTGGCCCAGTCCATCTTGTATTCTACCAGAGCCTTGGCAACAAAACCCTGGCGTTCGGTACTGCCGCGAACCACATCACTATCGTTGCCGCGCTTCACCACATCGTAGCGGCCCATGCTTTCCACATAGCCGTAGTTGATGTCGAATTCGATATTGAGCGGGTCGAACATGGTAATGCCGATGGGCAGACCGACCCAGAACATGTTGCCGTACTGCTTGCTGGTTGCACGGGAATCAAGCGGAGTAGCACCAGCAAAGTTGAATCCTTCGGTCAGGCCGGGCAGGCTCTGCCCAAGGATACCGTCGCTGGTTTCCCAGGGTTCGTTATCATTAATTTCACTCAGGCCGCGCAGGGCGTTACGGCCCAGCATGCCGTACATGGCCCAGGGCGTTACTTCCACGCCATCAAAGGTTACAGGCACGGTTATGGCAAAAAGATCAATGTTATCCAGATAGTTGTTCTTCGCCTTGTGATCGCCGCTGCCGTATTTTCCCGCATCAAAGTTGTCATTGACCGGACGCGCCCAGAAAGCGGTCAGGCCGACATTTTCATTAAATTTGTAGTTGCCGACAATAGCAGCGACGTCACCGTCGAGCACGGCAGAGCCGCCAGCCATGTCAGGCAGGGCCAAGCCCTGGATACCCATACGGACGCGGGCATCAGTCTGGGGGATGATCCAGTCAAGGTAGGCGTTTTTCAGTTTGATGACGTTACTGCCGTCCGCACCAAGAGCGCCGCCTTCATCGGCTTTGCCCCAGTTCTGGGTGCCGATTTCAAAGAAAACAGTACCGGACAGATTTTCGGAAGCAACGGCGTCCAACTGCAGACGCAGACGCTGCGCAGCGCCGAACATATCGTTGTCGTTAACTTTTTCCTTTGCGTAACCGCCCTGCGGGGTCCGCGCATGGGACGCCAAGGGGGCGTCAGCCACGCCGAAGCCCATGAGCCATTCGCCCTGTGCCTTAAATTCGATGGCTTTGGTCCCCCCGGCCGCACCCATCAGCATGCCGGCAGCAAGCAGCGCCACCATGCAGCTTTTTTTGAAGCGTTGCAGAAGCTTCCTTTCCTTGATGCTCATACCTTTTCCTCCATATGGTTTGCGCGGTTTACGCAGAAATATTTCTGCACTTCCGCGTTATGGGCTGCATAACGATATCGTTCAGGCAGGGGTGAGCAATGCCGCAACCATTAAGAACATTCACTTATTGCGTAGCATACGCGAACTATTTAATTATGGTGCTCATGCTCGTGATCGTGCGTGTGTTCCTTCTTATGGTGCCCGCACTTGCAGTTGGCACAGTTGCCTTTGCAGATGTGCTTTTTCTCTTGCTGGATAAGCACACGATTGCCGTCAACCGCCATAACAAAACCGGCTTTTCCTTTAAAAATAACTCGCTCTGTGCCGAGACCACCAAGGATCAGCGAATCCTTAAATGTGCTGATGGCCGAAGGGACAGGTTGGTTCACCTGGCGCACGTCAATAAAAATACGTTTGCAGTTCATATGATTGATGCGCAAAAGATCAATGACAGCATCAGCCTGGTGCGGGCCGAATTGGTCATTGAGGCAAATGTGAAGATTATCTTGACTGAAGCGGTGGGTAACGTCAGAAACCGGTGCAGAATCACCATTATAAACCATGCTTTGCCTCCGCTGTACGTGATTGCTTGGCGCACCTTTGCATAGTTGAAAAGTGATGTCAATAGAATTGAAATTCTTTTTCAAAAAACTTTACGGCGAACAATCAGGCAGGTCGGCTAAAAGCAAATAATGCATATCTACGTAAAGGAGGTATGGTTCTGCGCCGGTACGTTATAATGCAAGGAGGCACGTTCTGGCTGGATTCCGTTTCTGACGCAGCAAAACCAGAATGCCGTCGTCCACAAAGGACGACGGCATTCTGGTTTTGCGCAATGTAAAAGGTGAGGTCAGGCTGCTCTGATATCTCCGTGTTCCACATGAAAAAGCGCGGCAGCAGGGTCTGCCTTGCGCAGCAGGTCAACCATATGAGGCTGGCAGGTGAAGTAAAGTATCTGATGTCCCTTGCCGTTTCCTTCAGTAGTCAGGTCTACAAAAGCGCGGGCTGTGCGTTCGGCCCTCTGTGGGTCGAAGTTGACCAGCACATCATCCATAATGACAGGCAAGGGAGTGGCATGGGCCGCATGGTTTTTGATGTAGGCCAGCCGCAGGGCCAGATATGCCTGCTCGCGCGCACCTCTACTGAGATTTTCAGGAGCAAGTGCTTCGCCTTGAGCTGGCAGAATGCTTAAAGTTTTGTCCTCAAGAGAGGCATTGATGGCCTTCCATCTACGCCCAGTAATACGCGCAAATATTTCCGATGCAAGGCGAATGACCTCTGGCTGGCGTTCGCGCTCAAAGGTATTTTTAGCGGCCTCAAGAATACCGCGGGCAAGCGCCCTACGGCTCCATTCATACGCCATGCGTTGCATGCTTTCCTCAAGCGTGGCAGCCTGTTGCTGCAACCTTGCCAGCTCGTCATCATGCGACAGGGTTTCCACCCTGGCGCGTAAACTGCTGACTCGGTCGGCCAGTTCCTGTTCTTTTTCCTGAAGTTGGGCAAGTTCCGCCGTAATTTCGGCGCAACGGTTTTCCTGGGTTTCGCGATTTTCATTCTCAAATTGTTGCAGAAAATCTTCAAGCGGGCATTTGTCCGCCGCGAGGCGCAAAGCATCTTCAAGGTCCAGCCTGCGTTGGGCCAGTTTGCGCTGCTCTTCGTGTGCCGCCGCCTGACGTAAAAAGTCTTCGGCGTCCTGCGCCCCTGCCAGGGCCAGTAAGCCCCGCTCAGCATGTACAGCCGTGTCCAGAGCAACCTGAGCGGCACGAACCTCATCATCAAGAGCGGCAAGTTCCTGTTCCATGGCCAGACGGCGTGTGCGTGCTGTGACTGCATTTTCCGCTGCTTCAAGTAAAGAATCAAGACTGAGCAGCCAGTCTGGTCCACCATCGGCGTCAATCTGGGGCGAGCGGTTCAGACTGTCGAGCGTGAGGGACAAAGGTTCACGCAATGCGGCCAGTTCGGAATGGCTTTGTGCCAGTTCCATTTTGGCGCGCTCAAGGTCTGCTTCTGCGGCCAGGCAATTTTCCATATACTTGAACGCCTCGCGGACGGTTTCCGGATCAAGTTCCGCTCCAAGCCCCAAGCCTTCAAGGCAGTGTGACCACTGGCTGCGTGCGGCAGCGAGCCGTTCTTCGGCATTGCGTAGCCCTGTTATGGCTTCGGTCTGGCGAATGAGGACGCGCTGTCGGTCACTTTCCGCACTCTGCAACGCAGCTTCGGCCTTGATGCGCCGTTCCCGTGCGGCATCGGCCTCCCGGCATGATTCCAGTATCTGGCGCACAACTTCAGCAAGAATGTCAGAAAAAAGTGTTCCGCACGGTGTTGCATTGCTGGGCGTATCTGCTCTTGCAGGCAATTCCTGCGATGTTCCGGGCGTGTCCTCTCCGGCAGGCAGCCGTTCGGCAACAGCGGGGAAGCGCCGCATGTGCTCTTCGGCATGAGCGAGACCTTCCTCAAGCGTCCTGAGTTCAGTCTGTGCTGCAGCCACAGCACTGTACGCCAGACGGGCGGATTCAACTTTAGCGAAAAAAGCCGTGGCCCCCTCTGGCGCGGGAACATTGCCGACCTCAAGAGTAAGCATGAACTCATGCCAGCGGCGACGGGTTTGTTGCACCACGCTTTCCGCTTCCTGATACTGGGCCTGGCGCCTGCTTACCTCGGTGCGAGCAAGATCAATGGAGCGTTTGAGCGCATCCATGTCTTTGCGGGTGCGTTCTTCAAGGAAGCATTGCTCGCGCTCTCGTTCCAACAATACTTCCGTGGCTTCCAGGGTGACCATATCCATATTTTGCACCTGGGCTGTGCGACAGAGCTGACGAGCCTGCTCTTCCAGTTCTGTCACATGGCCAGCGCAGGTTTCACGTCGGCTGACCAGCTGAGCAAGTTCTTTTTTGCGCCGTCTGGCTTCCGGCCCATTGTGCGGCAAGCCGCCTGCAAGAAAACCCACGCCACAGAGCAGCATAAGATACCCCGACCAGAGGTTGACCGGCACGTCCAGGCCTTCGCCCAAGGCAATGCTTGTAAGTCCCATACGCCAGTAGGTCAGAAGCATGGCTGCTCCGGCTGAAAAAAAGAGCAGACCGAGTAGCAAGAGGGGCAGGTTTTTGATGCGCTTGACCGGCGGCTCATTGCCCAGTCTTGCTTCAAGCTCCTCAAGCCGTTGTTTTTCCGTACCCAGGACGGAAGAGAGGGCGCGCAATGAACGCAGGGCCGCTGTACGGGCATCAAGTGCTTCGCGTGTGGGGCCATTAATGCCCCGCTGTTCTTCCCGCAGTGCTTCCATACGCGCCTTGCCAGCGGCAAGGTGCTCTTCTGCCTGTTGCACCGCCTGGGCTGCTTCGTCAGCATTCCCCAGTTTTTCCTGGACACGGCCGGCGAGTTCCAGCGCCTCACCCTGTTGGGCCAACAGGGTGTCCAGGGTCGCTGCAACGGTTTCGTCGTCCAGGGTATGAGAAGTGTGCGCTCCGCCGGAAAGCCGCAACGGGCCGTACGCTCTGACAAACATGGTGCGTGCTTCTTGCAGGGCACGCTGGCGCGAGGGCAGCTGGCGGCGCATTTCCTCCTGCCGGGCCAGTGTCTGACGCAGGTCATCGCGTTGTTCATCGTCCAGGGCGGCCACAGGAGCCGGCAGAAGGGCAAGTTCATCTTGCGCAGCAGTCACTTCACGTTCGGCAATTTCCATTTCACGGTTGCACTGATTCAAACTGTCCACGGCAGCTTGCCGGGCCGATGCGGCAGCCGTCATTTCTCGCGCCTGTTTCTCCAGATCCTCACGAGCAAAAAGGGAGCGGTCGGTCTGGCGAATGCGGTTGCAGGTCCAGTCCGGACCAAGGCGCGCCAGTTCGCGCGTGAGGTCTTCTTCAGCGCGACGGCAGTGCTCTTTCTGAGCGGGCAACGCTGTCAGCGCATGACGAAATCCGCTTTTGCGTTCAGCCAAGCGGCGCAGGGAAGGCAGTGCCTCCAGAAGGGGTTGATCCAGTCGGATGGCGTTGCGGCGTTCATGCAAAAGATTAAGTTTTTCTGCAAGCGCGGCCAGATGCCGTTCACAGCTTTCGCGCGCTTCCTGTGCACGCGCCAGGCGTGCCTGCCCGTCTTCGGGAAATGAAGTGTTGATAGGTCCCAGCCGCTCAAGGGCTGCGCAGACCATACGCCACTCATTCCACTGCAACCATACGCCCAGGCGACGCTCAAGCAGGCGACGTTCTTCTTCCAGCCGTGACCTGTGGCTGCGCATGGAGGCCAGTTCTTCTTTCTTTTCGCCAAGGTCACCGGCAAGGGCATCAAAACCCGCCTGTTGCTGGCGCAGCTCGGCCATGCGTTGGCGCAGTTCGTTGAGCTGCTTGAGCGCCTGGTTGAGAGGGGGTTTGCTGCCGCCGGATTTGAAAATTTCGTCCGTCTGTTTTTTCAGGATAGCCAGCGCTTCACCCGGAGAGCGAAGCCCGGGGCCGAAACTGGCGCCATAAAGGGCGTGGCGCACGCTTTCGCCGGTGAGATTAGCCATATTTTCCAGTTCCGTAAGGCTGAACCCGAAAACATTGCGGTATACGTCACGGCTAACGCCGGAAAGCAGACGACGCAGCACGTCTTCATCCAAAGGTTTGCCTTGGCCGTCTGTGAGGGAAACGTGTCCCCCGGAACCGCCCGGGCGGCGCGTGAGACGAAGGATGCCTTCTTCGTGCGCATTGAGGGTAAGGCTGCCGCCCGCATTGCCGCCACGTAAAGGACCGGGGATCAGCTTGCCTTCTCTGCTGTTGGGCGCGGGATAGCCCGCCAGCGTGGTGCGTAGAAATTCGAGGCAGGTGGATTTTCCGGCCTCGTTTTCTCCCAGAAAAATGGAAAGTCCGGGAGCCAGACCTTCAACCGTCAGGTCGGAGAAAATGCCGAATCCGTCCATGTGGAAGGACTGGATATACATCAGCGGACCTCCAGAAGGTCTATGCAAAGTCGTTGAGCTTCTTCCAGCAGGGCCTGCATCTGGCTATCATCCGGCTGAGCCAGTATTTTCCGCAGCTGGGTATGACAGAACAGCGGCGACAGGGCTGGTCCGCCCACCGCCTGCAGGGCTTCATGGCTTTCGCTCATGCGAAGGGCCAGGCGCAGGGTTTCGCCAAGCAGATCTTCACGCTGCAGGTATTGGGTGCTGTCCACAGGGGGACTTGTGTTCACATGCAGGTCTTTGATCCAGACGCCCGGTGTGCCGGAAGCGAGATGTCCCATGCGCTCCAGGATGTCTTCCTGGTTGCCTGTTTCGCGCAGCGCGGCATCCAGGTTGGTGCGGCCCTGCAGCCGAATTCGTGCAAGCAGGGCTTCGCAGCCTGGCTCGGTCGCTTCCGCCGCCTGGTCAAGGCATTGAACAAGGCGGCTTTCCACATGGTCAAGATGCTCCACGCCATCAAGGTCAAGGTCCAGACCAGCCCATTGAACCGGCCCAAGGCGCACAAAATCTGCATGGCAGACATACGAAACGGCCTCTTGTTCTTCAGCGCCGGGCAACACGTCGGATGGGTGAGCCGTGACCAGCAGGCAGCCGCGTGGACCGGTTTCATTGATATGCAGGCCCTGGCTATTACCGCAGTAGGCAATAAACGGTTCATGACTCAGGGTGCGCCTTTCATGCACATGTCCAAGCGCCCAGGCATCCAGGCCGGTATTTTTAAGGTCGTCAAGCGAGCAGGGCGCGTAGCGGTCGGCTTTGTTTTCACCCTCGACTGTGCAGTGTAGTACACCAATCTGAAAGCAGTTGTGCGTGGCATCGCGCCGGAAAAGGCGGGCAAGGTTGCGGCCTTCGCGGGCTCTGGAGTGGCTTATGCCGTGCACTACGGCCAGAGGCACTCCATTTTTTTCTACGATGTGCCGCTCAACTTCCGGACCGAAAATCGTCACGTTATCGGGCCAGCGGATGGACTCGAGCATGGAGTTTAGGGGATCATGATTGCCGTGGGCAATAAAGACGCGAACCCCGGCTGCATTGAGGCGCAGGCAGCCGTCGCGCAGACGTAATTGCGCTTTAACACTATGATCTTCTTCGTTATAGATATCGCCAGCCAAAACAAGGAAGTCGGGTTTTTCTGTTTCACACAAGCGAAAAAGGCGCTCCAGGGCCTTGAAAGTGGCATCGTGCAGTAGTTGCGCCAGATGCCCCCCTTGGGCTGCTTCCCGCGAAAGGCCACGAAAGGGCGTATCCAGGTGCAGATCGGCCGCGTGAATATAACGTACAATGTCCATATTTGCCTCAGTGCTATGATAATGTATCGGCTCCAAACTCTAGACTTTTTCACAAGGTATGACAAGCACAGGAAATAGAACAATTTTGTTTTAAAACTATTCTAACGGTTACGTGGCAGACAGCTGCCACGGAGAAGTAGATCAGCTTCAACCGTACCCCAGGTGTTCACGATGAAGACAGCACCGTAAATCATGAGCGCCGTTGAACGTTATACTGGCGCTGTACAAAAATTGATTATGTACTCTACTATCATACATTTATATCAATATGGAGTTCAACAATTGAAGAGGTGAGTTCTTCATATTTGTTGAATGATATTTACAAAAGCACATTACAGACATAAAACGACAAGGTACTGAGCAGTCGAAAGCTCTGTACCTTGTCGAGAGAAAAATTTTCAGGGTAAATTTGAGTGCCAAAATGCATCTATCTGCATGCGACAGATGCATGAAGAACAAATATCCGCAGTGCTTATGCGCTACGCCCCCGCCAATTGCGGGAACACTGTGTCAGTCCGTCATGGCGCAACAGACAGCAGGCGCAGCCCGACAGGCTGTCGGCCAAATGAAGAGCTTCTCTCGGGGGCATGATAGCCATGGCTGTGGCAAGCGCATCGGCCGTGAGGCAGTCGGGAGCGGTAACCGTCACGCTGGCCAAACCAGCGCTGGCTCCCGTTACAGGATTAACCAGATGGTTACGGCTGGCATCGGCATTGTAAAAAATCTCATATATGCCCGAAGTGGCTACGGCCCCGCTGTATGCTTCCACCACTTGTGGATAGGCATTTTTGCCGTAGGGATCTGCAATAGCTATGCGCCAGGGTTGTCCCTTGAGCTTGCTTCCGCTGACCGCAATATCTCCGCCGGCGTTGACGCAATGATTGGGGTATCCCGCAGAGCTGAGACTGCGCGACATGAGGTCTGCAATATGTCCCTTAGCAATACCGTCCAGAGTGATGCCCATGCCCTGCCGCTCAAGGCGCAAGGCATATCCGTCTGCATGCACCCGCTCCATTCCCACCATTTCAAGGGCATCGCGCACCTCCGCTTGATCAAGCTGAAGGTGTTTTTGCGCTTTATGGTCACGGTGGCTTTCAAGAAGATGCAAAAGGGGGAGAACGGTCGGGTCAAAAGCGCCGCCTGTGAGAGCATGCATCTGCTGTGAACGCTGCATCAGGTGCACAAGTGCGGGAGGGGCATCGTTCAAGGCGGTACTTGCATTAAGCTGCCCCAAAGGGGCACCGGTATTGAACCGGGTCAGCGTGCCGGCCATGTCGCGGCCAAGGGCCAAGGCGGTGCTCACAGCCTCCCCAGCCTGTTCCGCAGTAGTTCCTGCCACGGTAACTGTGACCATGGTTCCCATAAACAGGGCAGTTCTGGTGTAGGTTTCTTCACTGCCGGACGTCCGCGCCAACGCGGCGGAGGGCGCAAGACTCAGCAGCGGGGCGGCCCCAAGCATGCCCGCGCTCACAAGCGCGAAGCGAAGAAAATGACGGCGGCTCAAAAAGCTGGACATATTGCCTCCATTCAGGCCCCAGGCTGCGCCTGGGAGACGTTCTGATCAGGTACAGGAGCCGAAAGGGGTGTGTGCGCCGGCTCACTGCAGCCTGACTCGTCACACCCCACAGCCTGAATCGGCCTGGTATATCTAAAGATGTGCCTGGGGCAGGAGGATACGCACGCTTCCTGGCAGGCCGGGCCATAGGAAAGACAAAGCAGGTGGTCTATTTCTATGCGGTCATCGACCATGCTTACCGCCTTGGCCGGGCAGGCTTTCACGCATTTTAGGCACTTGATGCAGCCTACTTTGCATACATCAGAAACTGCCCGCAGTTTTTCACGAGTATTGCAGTAAACAGCAACTCTGGCCCGTAGAGGCGTCATTTCCAGAACCCCGCGCGGGCACACGTTTACACAAGTACCACAACCAGTACATTTATCCTGGTCAACTTCCACAAGTCCGTTGACAATACGCATGGCATTGAACGGGCAGGCCTGCACACAGTCGCCGTACCCTATACAGGAAAAGGCACAACAGTCAGTGCCGCCCCGCATGAGCGAAGCCGCGGCGCACGAGGGCAGCCCCTGATATTCATAGCGCGCGCCAACTTGGCCAGCCTGCTTGTCACAGCGGCGCAGGGCGTACAACGGTTCGGCTTCGGCCACGGTTTTGCCGGTGAGTTCGCCCACGGCGATGCTTACTTCCGGCCCCCCCGCACAGCATTTGTTTGCCGCAATGTTCGGATCGTTGAGCACTGCAACGGCGTATCCTTCACACCCGGCAAAACCGCATCCACCGCAGTTTGCTCCCGGCAGGGCTTCCATTATGGCTTCAACCCGCGGGTCTTCCTTGACATAAAAAACCCGCGAGGCCACGGCCAGGATGATGGATGCCACAAGGCCCAGGGCAAAAAGGGTCAAAATCGATACAAAGACCATAGTTTCGTCCCCGTCTAACGTAACTGCTGTACAGCAGAATTGACCGATCAGCCGTAGTCACGCGCCAAAGTCTTGTTGAGTGCTGTGGCGCGTGCTGGCCGCCCTTTATCCCATTCCTTTAAAGCCCATGAAAGCCAGTGACATAAGGCCAGCCATAACAAGAGCCAGCGGCGTACCGGCCATGGCCTTGGGCAGACGACAGGTGTCCAGCCTTTCGCGGATGGCTGCCATCAGCAGCAGCGCCAGAGTGAATCCCAGGCCGTAGGCCAGCGCCCATACCAGAGATTCCATCAAACCATAGCCTTCACGCTGTACCAGAATGGCAACCCCCATAACCGCGCAGTTGGTGGTAATGAGCGGCAAAAAAATACCCAGGGCGGCGTAAAGCGGCGGCACAATTTTTTTGAGAAACATTTCAACAAACTGCACCAATGCCGCGATGACAACGATAAAAACGATGGTTTGCAGATACCCCAACCCGTAGGGGTCGAGCACATATTTCTGCATGAGCCAAGTGCAAAGCGTGGCGGCAATGGTTACAAAAACTACCGCGCCACCCATGCCGAGGGCTACACCTTTTTCTTTAGAGCATCCCACATACGGGCAGTTGCCGAGATACTGGGCCAACACAATATTGTTTACGAAGATGGCCGAGATAAAGATGGCGAAAATATCCATGCGCTATCCTTGTGCCTTTAGAGCGGTTTCGCTTTGAGATCACACCTGCCAGCGACAGCCTTTCAGGTCCTGCTTGTTGCCGTGGCGTTGCAGTCGGGCATTTTGCCGTAACTGCTCCTGGCTGTATAAAACACCCAGTTACCGGGCTTCTTCACGCCGTTCCAGCGAGCAGCACCCGCAGGAACCGCAACCGCCCTGCGGGGCGGGCACGGCCTTGCCTCTGCCGGCTTTCCAGTAGTTGTACATGTTCATGGCCGCCAGTATGAGGCCGAGACAAATAAAGGCCCCCGGCGCTTGAATCATGATGCGCATGGGCTCAAAGCCTTCCCACATGACGCTCTGTCCAAACCATGTTCCGTTGCCAAAAATTTCGCGCAACGAGCCAAGAAAGGTCAGCGACAGGGTGAAGCCTAGCCCCATGCCCAGCCCATCAGCAATGGAAGCTGCCACGCCATTTTTGGCTGCAAAGGCTTCGGCCCGGCCGAGAATTATGCAGTTGACCACGATAAGCGGCACAAAGATGCCCAGTCTCTGGTACAGAGGGTAGGCATATGCCTGCATGAGCAGTTCCACCGCGACCACCAGTGAAGCCGCAATGACAATAAAACAGGCGATACGTACTGTTTTGGGGATAATGCTGCGTACCATTGAAATGAGCATGTTGGAAAGTACAAGCACAAAAATGACGGCCACTCCCATGCCAAGACCATTGTCGGCAGAGTTGGTTACGGCCAAGGTGGGGCAAAGCCCCAGCACCAGACGGAATGGCGGCAGTTCTTTCCAAAGCCCTTTGGTAAATTCTTGTAGTATGCTCATGGAAACTCCAGGCGTATGCCAGTGGGTTACTTGGCCCAGGCTTTGAAAATTTCAGGTTTCAGGCCCATATACGTTTGAGCGGCTTTATTCACAGCCTCCACAGATCCGGCAGAGGAGATGGTAGCGCCTGAAACAGCATCGATTTTTCCGCCCTGATTCTTGAGGTTCACCGGGGTGGCGGCACTCATGAACTGGGTAGTAAAGCCCGGATCAGCCACGCGCATGCCCAGCCCGGGAGTTTCCTTCATGGTGGTCATGCCAACACCAGCCAGAGTGTCGTCCGCGGTATTGAAGCCGACCATGACACCAATGGGGCCGCCATACCCTTTACCAAAATTTTCCAGAGCAACCCCCACAAGCTTGCCTGCCTTCATAACCGGAAAGACTGTGACCTTTTCACCGTTGGAAAGGGTAAAGCCGCGCCTGTCGGCAATGGGCGAATTTTCTGCCTGGGCAAAAACCCTCTTGAGCGCAGGCCCTTGCACGTAAGTCAGTTCCTGTTCTTCAATGGCTGTAGCGGTGATCATTTTAAGATACGAAAGGGCAAAACCGGAAAGCCCGCAAAGAACCGACAACACTACCACCATGCGTACTATGGCCATCATGGGCGGCTACCTCCGAAAGGTCTGGGGCGTAGCATATCGAGATAAGGGGTCAACATATTTGCCAGAAGAATGGCGAACGGAACTCCGTCAATCCAGACGCCATACTTGCGGATGACCATGACCAGCAGCCCCCCGGTAAGGCCGTAAAGAAACATGGGCAGCGGGCGCAGGGGCGTTGTCCCCATTTCGGTGGCCATAAAAAAACCGCCAAGCATGACCGATCCGGTGCACAGATGGAAAAAGGCAGAAGCATTGTGGACCGGGTCTGACATATGAAAAAATGCAGCCAGAGCAGCAACACCAACGAAAAAGCCCAGGCTGATCTGCCAACGCACCGTGCCTGTGGCACAGAGGAAAGAGCCGCCCACAAAAAGGCCAAGCACCTGGCCCGCCCCCAGACCGCTGATCTGTTTTCCCATAAGCAGGTCCAGCAAGGGGATGGAGTCGGCGCTGGCAGCGCCGAAGAACTTCAGGCGCACCAGGGGATCAATAAAGTCCGTACCAAGCTGCATGGCGTTAGGGTCCATAAAAATGGGAAAGGACACTGCCAGAACGGCCCAGCCCACGAGCGGCGTGCTTACCGGGTTGGCCCCAAGACCGCCAAAAGCCATTTTGCCCAACGTGATGCAGATAATCGCCCCAAGGATGACAAGCCACCAGGGGGCATCTGCCGGTAATAGAAAAGCAAAAATGAGTCCCGCATATACGGCGGTAAAGTCGTCTACCTCTATCTGCCGGCCCATGGCTTTTTCGCACAGGGCTTCCACAACTACACAGGCAGCAACGCTGAGAGACATGACCCGAAGGGCGGGCAGGCCCCAGTTCCAGATAGCCATGGCTGCTGCCGGCAAACAGCAAAGAATGGTGAAAAGGCTGTACTTGCGAATGGTGCGCCCGCAGTGCCAGAAAGACGGAACGCTCATGGCAAGCAGAACAGAGCCTGATGAAGCAGATGACATCAGTTGCCTCCCTGCTGCTCACGGGCAGCCCTGTTATTGTTTTCGGCTTCGGCTGAAGCCTCGGCATTGTCGGCGACGATCATGCCCAGTGCGTCATCCGCATCCAGTGCTTTTCCCCTGGCTGCGGCGGCTTCCGCCAATTTGAATTTGGACAGACGGATATATTGCAGGACCGGCCTGCGGGCAATGCAGACATAGCCGCACAGGCCGCATTCAAGACAGGAGCCGATGTGTTCATCCAGATTGCGCTCGTGCAGGGCAAACTCGGCATTGCGGCTCAAAATGCTCGGGCTGAGCCGGGCAGGGCAGATCAGCACACAGGCTCCACAATTCACGCAGGGGCTGTGTCCTTTCATGGGAGGAATAGTGCCTGCCTCGACAACAAAAACTCCTGTTGAACCGCGGGTAACACTACGATCAAGCTTTTCCAGGCTTTCACCCCGCAAGGGGCCGCCCCGGACAAGCGTGTCGCCATTGCGCAGAGTGATGTGCGAGAATTCAAGCAGTTGGCCGATCAGGCTGCCGTCTTTTACGATATAGTTCCCCGAATATTCGCAGTTGCCAATAGTGACGACACTCTCCACAAGGGGCAGACAGGTTCGGGCTATCCGCCCCAGGCTCCAGATATTGTGCAGGCCTACTATGCCGACGCCCTTGGGATTTTCCTGCCCGGTCACAGCCTTGATGACAAGGGCGTTAACGCTGGCCGGATACTGCGAAGGTACGTGCACCACCTCAATGTCGTTGTGATGCAGGCGCATTTCCTTGGGCACCGCCAGCAAGATTCGTTTGGCGGGTGAGAGACGGCGTAGCATTTCAAGGCCATCACGCAGGGTTTCCTGATGTGCCAGCAGCATGGGTTCAGCCCAGGTCACGCCCGGATCCGGATTAAGGCCGTTGATAATAAGCGTGTTGCAGGGCTGCCCCAGCGATCTGGTGTTCAGCCCCATACTTTTGAGCAATGGCCGCAACTCTTCACCACGCTGAGGAGCGGCGAGCAGGTCGGTTTTCTGTACGGCTTCTGCGGCCTGGCGCAATTCATCATCCGGTTCAATGGCGTCAATAAAAATACTGCTTTGGCTTACTTCACTGATCTTGCCATAAACTGGCGAAAACAGATCGCCTTTCAAGGGCGAAGAATGTTCGGCCAGAAGCTTGTAAGGGTAGACAAGCGCTTTTTTTGTAACGCCATCAACCAGCTTGCAGTTTTCGCGGTTGAGTCGCACCCTGTCCGGTTGTGGTCCCGGGCTGAAGCGTTGCGTCACCCCGTAAAGCAGGTGAAACCGGGGGTCATTGATTACCTGAAAAAGTTCTTTCATCCCCGCCTCACTTGCCAGTATGACACTGGCCGCATTGTTGCTTGTCGAAAGGACCTTTGCCAAGCTTCTCATGGCAGCCCATGCATTGATTATGAAAGGCATCCATGGCGCCGGGGATGAGCTTTTCAGCAGTGACCCCGTGACATACGGCACAGTTGGTTTGCAGAGGGTTTAACTTGACCAGACCGGTTTTAGGCAACATGTCACGTACTGCCTTCATGCTGTGGCAGTTGGCACAGCCTTTGGGCTTTTCGGCGAACATGTCTTCATGGCAGGTGACGCATCTGGCGTGTACCGCATCGGCCAGATTGGGGGGAGTGCCTTTCTCGGCGGGCTTGTCGTTCGGAACGCCGGATGAGTGGCAGTCTGCACAGTTTTGCGGCTCTGGCTCTATGTCGGTATTTTTATGATGGCATTCCCGGCAGTCGAGGCCCAGTTCTTCATAGTGCCGCTCATGTCCCCATTTTTTGGCACCTGCCTCATAGTGATGACAGGTGGCACATGCAGCATTGTCGTTGAACTGGGCCACATGCTTTTTGCGGAAAGCTTCATTGAAGTTTACGCCATGACAGGATTTACATGCCTGCACTTCAAGGCGTTTTTCCGGGCTTTCGTGATGGCATGTCTCACAGCGCACATTATATGCGTAGGCATGGTCAGCATGCTGAAAAACCACAGCACCGCCGGTATTCTGCAGCAGAATACGCTTTGGCACGGCCTCTTTGTCTGTCGGCAGCAAATATCCCAGCACGGCTATTCCGGCCAGAACGCCCGTCAAAACGGCAACTGCAAAATAACGTTTTTGCAACGCAGCCCCCCAGATATGGCGATCATTAACAACGCAACCGGGCTGGACTCTGCCAGCCCGGCAGTTTGAGACACAGGCATTGTTGTAATTTATAACAGCATTAAAAGATGTTGTGAAGCAGGTATTGCATGTTTTATTTGGTGATATTTTTCACAGTGCATCTGTCTATGGATAGGATCAATCTTGGAAGAGGTTGGTATTCTAGAAGATAGTCAGACGCGGCCGTGTTTTTAGGCTAAACGCGGCCGCAAAGCTGGCGCTGACCAGAAGGAAGGGGTAGGGCAGCCTTCTGCGGGCATCGTCAGGCTTGCGGCCGCAGGCGTGTGCATTCGTCAATCAGGCGTGACAGTGTCTCGTCCTGAGGATTTTCCTTGAGTCCATTGCGCGCATGGCCAATGGCTCGCACGTATTCTCCGGCATCCATCATGGCTTTGGCCATCATGACAAAAACAGCCTGCTCATCCTTGTAATACTTCATGGCTTCGGTAAAACAGGCATCTGCGTCTGAAGGCCGGCCTTCGTCAAGGAATTTTTTTCCATCCTTGATCCAGCGGTCAAGATTAAGTTTGCGTTGGAGGGTGGTCTCATAATCTTCCTGCTCATCATGTGCCTTGAATTTTTTGTACGTCCTGGCAAAAATCTGGAGCAGCTCTTTTTCGTTGCCGGGTTGGTAGGTCACGTTGGGGGGAAGGTGGTCCACAAGGCCGGGGTCAGAGGACAGAGCGTTTACTGTCGTACGGATATCGCCCCGCAGGTCAGAGGGGGCGGTCTGACCGCCCAGTTCCCTCAAGGCCGCAATGGTCAGATAAAGGGCTCGTAACAGGTCGCGTCGCATGCAACTGGCCTTTGCCCGGCCCAGGTCTTCACGTATCTTGCGTATATTCATGATTGCCTCGTTTGGTCAAAAGTAGTGCCCGAATCTTTTAGAGTATTTTCACTTTAGAAATACTCTGGTGGCTGCGATGAGCAAACGCCCGTTGTGGAGGTGCAAGCGCAGTTCATTTGCGCTGTTAAGCGCCGGAATGGGCGTGGTTTACCTTTGAGAGTGTACATTTTAAAGGGTAAGCTGTCATAAAGGCGGCACTGCGGTAAAAAAACTGCCGCCACAGATATGGGCATACCGTAAATGCCTGCCTGATCGTAGGAAATAAAAGACAATGCCGTCAAGAGGTTGCGATATCGTCTTTAGGGTATCACATTGACGGCACGGCTTGCGGCTTGCTAGTATCACAGGGTTGACAAGACGGGCGTGCCACAGGGCCTGAAGCCAGGAAGGTACGCTGGGATTATGGGCCTTCTTGCCGTAATATGATATTTTAAAACAACCTGTCTCAAGGAAAAAGGAAAAATATGGCGCGCGTTCTTTATGGCATTCACGGCACGGGGCACGGCCATGCCATGCGCGGCTTGACCATTGCCCGTCGTCTGGGCAAACACGAGTTCCTGTTTGTGGCCGACGACGATGCCCCAAAAATTCTTGAACCGGAATTTTCCGTGCGCCGCCTGCCCAACCTGGGTACGGTATTCAAAAATTACAAGGTGGACATGGCTGCCACCATTAAAAAAGCCATACCGCTGCTTTGGCACAGAGAGCGGTATATTGAACAGGTTTTACGCCTCATTGACGAATTCAAGCCGGATGTCTGCATGACAGATCTGGAATACTTCGTGCCACGTGCGGCGGAAAAGGCCGGTCTGCCCTGCCTGACACTGGACCATCAGCATATTATCACCTGTTGCAGTCACAACCTGCCCTTCGACATGTGGTGGGACAGTTTTGTGCAGGGGCTGACGCCACGGTATCTTTTTCGTCCCACGATGGAAAATCTTATCATATCCTTTTACGCGCCGCCGGTATTGCCCCAATACAAGGCGCGTGTGGCTCCTCCCATTTTGCGTGACAGCGTGCTGGACCTGAATCCGCGCGATGACGGACATGTGCTTGTGTACCAAAGCAATTCCACACACCATAAACTGGTGGAGTTTTTGCGCGCATCCACCAGAAAGACCTGCTATGTCTTCGGGTATAACCGCATGGAAGGGCAGGAGGGCAATGTCATCTTCATGCGCAAAAGTGAAGAGGGATTTTTACGCCTGCTTGAAGGCTGTTCGTATGTTATCCAGGGCGGTGGCCATACACTTATGGGAGAAGCCCTTTACCTTGGAAAACCCATTTTGACCCTGCCGTTGAAGGCCATGGTGGAACAGCGTTTCAACGCGCTGTATATTGAGCGGCTCGGCTACGGAATGCAGGCTGACATGCTTACCCTTGAGCCAGATCTGCTGCGGCGTTTTGAAGCCAGCCTGCCCGCATACAAACAGGCCATTGCCGCTGGAAAGTTTTGCGGCAACGAAACCGTGTTCGGCCTGGTGGACCACTTTATCAGACATGGTTTTTTACCCGCTGCGGGTGATCCAAAAGTTGAAGAATAAGAAGAGAGTCTGAAAAGGAAAGATACAAGCAACACGTGATGTTTTTGAGACGCATTGCAGAGGATCCCTATATCGGGCAAAGGTAAACAGAATTTCTTTTTTTAGTTGCAGGTATCTTAGAAAAATGCGGGTTAACATATCACGCATGTTGGAATTTGGCATTACGATCATGTGGGGTCATCCTGATGTAGCCCGTTTGATGCAGCAAGCCTGATCCTCTCTCTTTTATTTTCCAGCTTCAACAAAATATACTTTTATTACAAGCACCTCGGGGCGCGCTGTATTCCGCATGGGTGGCCCCCAGGCTCCAGTACCGGCTGATACCAGCGAGTGCAGGTTCTTTTTGCTCAACAGGCCATGAGGGTTTTCATACATGTTTTCCACCACCCAGTGGAAAGGCCAGAGCTGGCCGTAATGAGTATGGCCGGAAATCTCCAGTATGGCCCCTGCTGCACGGGCTTCATCCAACACATGAGGTTGATGATCCAGCACCGCCAGCGGAAGTCTTCTGTATTCAGGCGGCAAATCGGCCAGAACGTCCGGCAGGCTTTTGCGGGGACTGCCGGTAAACGCCAGCTTGCTTCTGTCATCCCTGCCTGCCAAAACAAGCACACCATCAAGAACATGCCACTGGTCGCGTAAGACACGCATTCCACTGCGCTGCAGGATATTCAGACTGTTTTCTACCGGCCCTGATATGTACTCGTGGTTACCGAGTACAGCCCAATGACCAAGGCGCGGTTGCACGCGGGCCAGCGCCGCGGCCATGGCCTCCACGTCCAGCAGGGTATGGTCATCGAGAATATCCCCCAGGTACAGTACGGCATCCGGTTTGTAGGGAGCGAGCAGATCCATGGCGCGAACCAGGCGCGGGGCAGTGATGATACGCCCCAGATGCATGTCGGCCAGTACGCCCAGAGTCAGGGGGGCGTCTTTGTAGGCAGGGGGGATGGCGCCGGCTGTTTCTACTGTAAGATCGTAGTGGCGCACAGTAGGGTAGGCGGCGTTAAGCCAGCTTGCGCAGCCAATGGCAAGAGGCAGTCCCACCACCAGCAGCACCGCGCCCCACCTGGGGGTGCCTGCATCAGGTGGTCCAAGCCACAGGCGACTTGTCAGGCTCCAGACATCCATGAGCAGAACCAGCAAAAAAACATACAAAACCATGCCAAGCCAGAAAGCACCGGCCCGCAGCATCCAGACCTGCACCAGAGAATGGTCGCCAAGCTTGTAGAGCAGGGGAAACGAGGCTCCAAGCGTAACGACAGTCAGGCACAGAAGCGGGCGCAGCCAACCCGTGTGGGGAAGCGCCCGCCACAGCCACCAAATAATCCAGCCATTGACAAGAGCCAGCCCAAGGCCCGTGATCACAAAAAACCTTACCATAAATAAACAGACCTCATGAAGCCCAGGCGGCAAGGGCTTTGTCCAGGTCGGGGCCGGGAGAAACCTTGAGGGCGTTGTCCAGATGCAGGTGGCAGACATGTCCATCAAGGCATATCTGGGCGTGGGTTTCTACAGGACCGGGGTAGCTCTCAAGAATATTGCGCAGAGCCAGCATGTCTTCGCGTCCCATCCGGTGCGGGGGGATCTGTACGCATACCGGCGTATCGTTCAGCCCGCAGCATTCGGCCATCAGCAGCAGGCTCTGGCCCAGGAGCTTGAGTTCACGCGGGGCTTCTTCTCCTTCATCGTCAAGGTCGCGGTTATCGCCCGACTCTTTATCCAGACGGGCAGTCAGGCACAAGGGCTGCTCCGAGTGCAGCAGTTGGCGTATCTCTGCATAGCTGCGAGGAAAAAAAGTAACCTCGGCATGTCCGGTAAGGTCCTCGACAGCTGCAAACGCCATGCGCTCGCCCTTGCTTTTGGTAATAACCTCCCGCACGCTGGTCACAAGCACGGCGCAGCGCACTTCAGCCCCGGGGAACATGTCACGCGCATCTTCAAGCGTTGTAAGACCAAGACGGCGTATTTCGCGCACATAAGGCTGCAAAGGGTGGCTCGTAAGAAAGAAGCCCAGAGCGTCTTTTTCGGCCCGCAACTTGTCTTCATCTGCCATCTCCGGCGTGGCGGCTTCCGCGCAGTCTATGCCGATGCCTGGCTGCGGAGCGCTTTCTGCCACAGGGGCCATGGCGAGCAGGGATACCTGGTTGGAGCTTTTGTCTTTGGCCTTTTTCTGGGCGCGGGCAACTACCAGGTCCAGCGAGGCAAGCATGGCGGCCCGTGCCACGCCGAAGCAGTCGCAGGCTCCGCCTTTTATAAGGGACTCCAGTACGCGCTTGGTGACTTTGCGCAGGTTTACCCGGCAGCACAGATCAAAAAGCGAGGCAAATTCTTCTTCCTGCTGGCGGGCTTCTACAATTTCGCGGATGGCTTCGTCGCCCACATTCTTGATGCCGCCAAGGCCGAAAACAACCTTGCCTTCATGAGCTGTAAACTCGCGCTGGCTACGGTTTACTGAAGGTTGCACCACATCGATGTCCATGTCTTTGCAGCAGGAAACATATTTAAGCAGCTTGTCCTGATTGCCCATTTCAGAGGTAAGCAGGGCAGCCATGAATTCGACCTTGTAGTGAACCTTCAGGTAGGCAGTATAATAGGAAATAAGGGCATAGGCGGCGGAATGTGACTTGTTGAAGCCATATTCTGCAAATTTTTCCATCAAGTCGAATATTTCGTTGGCTTTTTCTTCGCTGATATTATTTTTTTGCGCTCCAGCCACAAAGGTGACGCGCTCCTTGGCCATGGCTTCGGCTTTTTTCTTGCCCATGGCGCGTCGCAACAGGTCAGCCCCGCCAAGTGTATAGCTGGCGATGATCTGGGCGATCTGCATGACCTGTTCCTGATAGACAATAACGCCGTAGGTGTCGCGCAGGCAGTCGGTAAGAGACTCGTGCGGGTAGATGACAGGAACCTGCCCGTGTTTACGTTTGATAAACTCGTCTACCATACCGGAACCAAGGGGGCCGGGCCGATAAAGCGCCAGCATGGCGATGACATCTTCAAAGCAGGTAGGACGGAGCATGCGCAGGTATTGTCGCATGCCAGAACTTTCTACCTGAAACACGCCATCGGTTTCGCCCCGTGCATAAAGCTCATACGTTTCGGCGTCTGTCAGGGAGAGATTGTCGAGGTTCGGCGGGACCTGCCCCTGAAGGCTTATATTATCCAGGGTGTCCTGAATAAGTGTCATGGTTTTGAGGCCCAGAAAGTCAAATTTGACCAGCCCCGCCTTTTCCGTCATGGGGCCGTCAAACTGGGTCACAAGTTCGCCACGTTTACCGAGGTAAAGAGGAAGATATTCCTTCATGGGCTTGTCAGAGACCACAAGTCCGGCGGCGTGGGTGGAGGCATGGCGGGCCAGGCCTTCAAGGCGGCGCGCCGTATCAAGCAGATGCTTGACCTGCTGGTCTTCAAGATACAATTTTTCCAGTTCCGGTTCACTTTCAAGAGCCTTTTTAATGGTCATCTTGAGGTCAGCCGGCACCAGTTTGGCGATACGGTCTGTCTCGGCAAAGCTCATACCCAGAGCGCGCCCAACGTCGCGCACAACGCCTTTGGCTTTCATCGTGCCGAAGGTGGTGATTTGCGCCACAGAACCTTCACCGTAGGTCTCGACCATGTGCTTGATGACATCGCCCCGGCGACGTTCGCAGAAGTCCACGTCGATATCGGGCAGCGACACGCGCTCACTGTTCAAAAAACGTTCGAACAAAAGATTGTAGGGGATGGGGTCAAGATTGGTAATGCGTAAGGCCCAGGCCACCAGCGACCCTGCTGCGGACCCTCGCCCCGGTCCCACGGGAATATCGTTATTTTTTGCCCAGTTGATGAACTCCTGCACGATAAGAAAATAGCTCGGAAAGCCCATTTCCAGGATAACACGCAGTTCGTATTGCAGGCGGTCACGGTAGGCTTGTGGATTCAGCTGATCGCGATCGGGGTGATTTACGAGCCGTTTTTCCAAACCTTCTTCAGCAAGGCGCCGAAATTCGGACTCCATGCTGGCGCCTTCAGGAAGTTGATAGACAGGGAAATAGTGGTTGCCAAAGTCCAGCTCCACATTGCAGACCTCGGCAATGCGCGCGGTATTGGCAAGAGCTTCCGGCACATGGCCGAAAGATTTTTCCATTTCTTCTATCGACTTGTAATAAAGTTCGTGCGTACCGAACTGCATGCGCTTGGGGTCGTCCATGGTGGTCTGCGTTTGTATGCAGAGCAGCACCTCATGCGCCTCGGCGTCATCAGCGTTAAGGTAGTGGCAGTCGTTGGTGGCTACCAGAGGCAGGTTGCATGTTTCAGCCAGATCGATCAGCCCGGCATTGGCTTTTTCCTGCTCTTTAAGTCCGTTTGATTGAAGTTCCAGATAAAAACGGTTCGGATATATGTCGGCGTATTCGTGTGTGAGCTTGCGGGCCAGATCCATGTCATCAGCCAGAATGGCCCGGGGGATTTCACCCGCAATACAGGCAGAAAGGCAGATTAATCCTTCAGAATATTTGCGCAGAAGCCCTTTATCCACTCGCGGCTTGTAATAAAAACCATCAAGAAAGCCGTGGCTCACAAGTTTTACCAGGTTATGATAGCCGGTTTTATTCTGTGCCAGCAATATAAGGTGGTGACGCCTGCGGGCAAGGGGAGAGTCCGTTTTCTTGTCTGTATGGTCGTGGCAAACGTAAACCTCACAACCAAAAATGGGTTTAATACCAAAATCTTTGCAGCCCTGATAAAAATAGGCAGCGCCAAAAAGGTTGCCGTGGTCGGTGATGGCGCAGGCAGGCATGCCAAAATCCTTGGCGCGGGCGCAAAGGTCTTTGATGCGAATGGCCCCGTCAAGCAGGCTGTACTCGGTATGGCAATGCAGGTGAACAAAATCGGACATGGATTCTCCGGAACTGTAAACTGAAGGGATTGAAGACCGTAAATGCGTAGTGCTGGTGGCGCAGCAGGCCTCGGCCGTTTCTTATAGCAAAAGCCGTCCGGCCTCTCAAGCACAAGCCGCCCGGCGGCCCAGGATGGCCTGGCAGAAATGCACAAACAGGGGTTACTGTGGAGCGCACATTGATTTGCACGCTGCACGGGAGTACACGAACGATATGGAATTACAACACAACAGCACGCTCGATATCTTCGATATCAAAGACCACAAAAACTGGTTTATGGCCTATGCCGCTGAGCAATGTGCCAAAGAAGAAGGCAGGCAGCATGGCGATGTTGCCCCGATGCTCCTTAAGTTGCGTCACAGCCACGCAGTGCTTGAAAATGCGGAACGTATTGTGGCTGGAGAAAGATTTTCTCCAGCCCTGGGGCGGGTCTGCCTGCTTGCCGCTCTTTATCATGATATCGGCAGATTTGAACAATACCTGCGCTATCACACTTTTAAGGACAGGCAGTCGTGCGACCACGGAAGCCTGGGCGTACGCATACTCAAGCGTGAGCATCGCCTCATTGACGAAGAACCTGCCACACGTAAAGCAATATTGGCCGCGATAGGACTGCATAATCGCTTTGCGCTGCCGTCTGGCCTGCCAGAGGCCACGGCAGTGGCAGCCCATGTAGTGCGCGATGCAGACAAGCTGGATATTTTACGTGTTATGGACGAGCATCTGTCCGGCCCCGGCCCGTATAATCCCACCGTTGTATTGAGCCTTCCCGACACTCCTGGCCTGTACAGCGAAACCATACTCAAGGCTGTCAGTGAAAACCGCGTGGCGGCTTACGCTGATTTACGCAGTGTCAATGATTTTCGCCTGTTGCTGGGTACATGGTTTTTTGACATGCATTTTACGTCCAGCCGCTATCAATTCGTAGAAGATGGCCATGCACGAAATCTTGTTCAGGGGCTGCCCACTGACGCGGCCTACGATGGAGCACGTCAGGCAATGCTTGAAAAAATCGGCGGCAGATCATGATGCCTTACCAACCTGAGCAAAGCGCACCCTCGCCACCTGCTCTGCAAAAACGCCATGCTCCCGGCCCCGCAATTCTGCTTGCCACAGGGGAAGAAAGCGAACATGCGGAACCGCCCTCTGGAGCATCTGCCCTTACCCCACAGACCTTGGCAGTTTGTCCGCCTTTCCTGTCGGGCAAGCTGCTTGCACGTATGACGCCATGGCCTGTGGACTCCATCAACGCGCCGCTTAATGCCTCGCCGGAAGCGCTTTGGCACATGACAGGCGCTCCGGTTTCCCTTGTACGCATGGCGTATGAACTTTTTTGCCGGCCGCCATCCGCCGCTGAAGACCTGCTACGCCTTGCGTCATCTGCTGCTGACGAGGTCCTGGTTGTTGATTTCAAGTGTGCTGAACGCAATCTGGAGTTGCCTGCCGTGGCATTGGTGAATTTTTTGCCGGACCTGCGGCGCGTCGCCCGGACGGCATTTCTGAAAACAGGGGGATTGGAAGGGCTTGTTTTTCGCACCGGACTGAAAATAGTTGAAAGACGCACTGTCCTTGCAGGAGCGGCTGTTATGTTGCGCTTGCGGACAAACTGACGCTTGTTTTTTGCCCATCAAGGAAAAAATGTCACATCTTCCGTGTACAGTCGTATGTATCTCTTGATTTTTTTTAGACTTTGACGGGAAACGACTTTTTCTGGCATCCATCTTGCTTAATACCCCGCAGTGCAGCCGCATACGGAAAAAAAGACCACAAGCCTACCGGGGGAGCCTGTGACACCAGAAAGCACAAATGATATAAGCAGCATGCTCCATATGCAGTCCGACAGAGCTGCCACAGGCAACGATGAATATTTCGGGACTTCCTTACGTGAGCCTCTGGCACATCTTGATGAGGCAACCCTGCGCATTTTACACGATCTGGAGCGCTCGGGGAGCGGACTTGTTGAAACCCTGGAACTCAGGCTTGAGGCCATGCAGGAAACCTTCATGTTGCATCTCCTGTCTTGCCTGAAAGAGCAGCTTCTTGATTTTGACGAGCGCATACTGCTGTACCTGTCGCATACGGGTGCTCTTGTTGTGGAAAGTAATGAGCAAGATGCTGAAAAACTGTGTCGAATTATTTCTGAGCATCCCTCTTTACAGAAATATTTTCATACAATGGCCAAGATTGCCCTTCTTGCTCATGGGTTATCAGTAGCGTCCCACGCGCAATGCGCATTAAAAACAAGCACTGAAAACGATGATGCCACCGTATTCAGCCGTTACCGGATGTGCCTGAAAGGCTCCCTTTCACATTTCTATGTTCGTTGAGCTTGCCAATCGGCAGTAACCGTCTTATATTATTTTCCCAACTAAATGGGGGCGCACTGGTTTCGACGGGGACGTGGAAGCCGTAGCGGCAGGTCGAGGCGCCGCTGGCCTCGTAAAAAGCGGCACAAAAGTAATTGCCAACAACGATTACGACTACGCTTACGCTGCCTAATAACAGCGAGGCAATGACCGTTTAACGGTCGCGCCGATCAGGGCCATGCCTGATAACCCTGATTGGCGACACTTATCAGGCTGGCGAAAACCGGCTCTCGCCGGGGTTTTTCGCGAGGAGTTTACCGGCGGGATTGCTGCGTTGTGCCTGGTCAGGGGCCAACAGCGCGGTGAAATACATACTTGACCTAAACCTGTAGATGCTTCGTGTGGAATGTTCTCGGACGGGGGTTCGATTCCCCCCGCCTCCACCATCTAACAATTTCAAAAATTCCCGCAAGGTTTTTGGAACCTTGTGGGAATTTACTTTTTTGTTTCGTCTTGTTCCTGTAGAGACATGAGTATATCATAGCCCCGGTGGCGAAGCCTGTCCGCACCGGGAGAGGGATATTTCTGCAAGGAGTTTCAAAATCGTTCAGCAACGGTGAATATCTTGCGGACACGCGTTTATATCTTTTGGATGATGTCGTACATGTTCCGTAAATATCTTTAAAAAAGCCGCCAAAGTATCCGCATATCAGAGTAGCAAGTTGAAAAGTGCGCCGGCATTCACCACCCCACAAAACAACTTTTTCTTCATCAAAAAGCCCCGACCTGACGGAGATTTTCTACGTACAGAAAAGACCAAATCCATCCTCTGGATTTGGTCTTTTTGATTAAGGAAATTCAGTCTTTTGTTTTGCAGCATGCTGCTCTAACAGATGGGACGACATGTGAAGGCACAAGGCCAAGCGCATGAACGCCGGTTTTTCCCAGGAAGCTTATCAAAAGGCTACACGGGTGCGCCTTGGGAGCTTCACATTTCCGTCTTTCAGTCGGGCCGGGCGTGGCGCATGGCCTGCTATTCATGCCCTTGCACTGCGTGGAATGTCAGCGCGGGATGCCTCCTCGCGGTTTTCGCGCAACTTTTCCATACAAAAAAAAGCCAAGAACGTATGTAGAGCCATATTTGTCATGCTGTCCTGGTTGGCAGCAGTACATATTGATTTTGCTGCCGTCTCTTCAACGGTCATGCCGCTTTTTCAGATGTTTTAAAAACAGACGGCTGCTGAAATCAATACGCACTCATTCAAAACAAGTGAAAGCTCTCGTCCGCCGTACAGACTCTGCCTGGCTTTTTTACATCAGCCGGATATTCGCCAAGTTGAGCCTTACCCGCCGCTGTTGGGCATCGCCCGGGCACGAAACGGCGACTATATCGCAGACCACAATGTCCGCAGTCAGACCGCGCGGAATAATTCCAATATTTCCACGCTGTTTTTCTACAACATGAACGCATTCGCCGAACTCAATTGCGGCATACAGGGTGTTTTTTAACGGTTCCATCACAGCCTCCCTGTGACACGACTTCAAGCTTGCAGCTCATTTGGCCGTGCACTCGTAGATCGGTTCCATTGTCCTGTTCTCAAAGGGCTTGCTTACGGTAAGCTCGTTTCCTTTGAACCAGGCTTCAAGGGCAAACTCATCTGAGTACCTGCTGCCAGACGCCGAAGGCATGAGGGGAAGAGAGTATTCCACACCATCCGGCATGACGACTTTGGCGAACATCAGCATGCGGTCGCTTGTGGAAAAAAACTGAACAGAGATGCTTTTGCCGTCTGCGCATGAGTATGTCTCAGAGTGATTTCTTTCCACATAAATTCCGCCGCAGTATCTCTGAAAGGCGAAATGCAGCCCAACGGCAATGATCACAACGATAATTAGCGTAAAAACAGATCGCAAAACAGAACCCTCACGAATCCTTTTTTGTAATCAGCACAAGCACCATGGTAACCAGCGCTGTTGCAAACAGTTTTTTCAGAATCAACATATTTACCTCTGCCTGCTCGTCACGTTACTCAATCAGCGTAAACAAGGATAGTTTTCCTGTTTTCATCAATGTCTGCCTGAAGTTTGATAACTTTTTGTCCGTTGTGGGGATTTACGGATGTATTTTTTGCGTTCAAGGGCCACGCAATATTCATTTTTCAGTATAGCAACACTATATCGAGATACGAGACGTAACACGGGATCATACTTTACGCTTTACGTCGGCCTTCTCCAACGACAGTACTGCTTGGGGGCACGATTTCATGCTGTGACTACCCATCTTGGGGATATAATTTGGCATACAAAAGAGCTTTTGTCTTCTGGAAGATGCACCAAAAAAATCATGACCACATCAATCAGAATTGTATAACATTTTAGAAAAGATATATTTTTCGCTTTTTATTGAACATTTTTTAATATCCACGGATCTGGAAGTCTGATCAAGACACTTCCCAGAATCAGGCTGCCAGCCTTTTTTATCCATTATCTACACTGACAGATCATCATTTTTAGTAACTATTGGATTCCTCATAAAGCATGTGTATATGAAGAAAGCTGGCAGCTTCACGGGGGCGCTGATCAAAGACATGAATAGGGCAGAGCTTTTTTAAACACCAGAAAAAGAAAGCGACTTGATGCAAGCACGGGCAAGCAATTAGCTATTGATGGCCGGCATATGAATTGTCTGGCAAATGGTGTGCGCTGAGAAATGGAGGATGGCGGCTGCCTTTACGCTGCTCTCAACGCATACATACTTAGCGGCATGACTCCACGAACGTGAAGACCTGCCTGTTTTTCCAGGGTATCTGTGCCGGGTGGTCGAAACTGTTCCGTCAGATTTCCAGGCTGTGCGCCACGGCTTCTCCCTGTGCGCCGCCCCCGGCCATGCGTGCCAGCTCTGCATGCCGGGCCTGTTTGTCCAGCGGTCTGCAAAGGGTAAAGGTAGCATTATCCCGCACGGTTTTGCTGATCTGAAAATGTTTGCGCGCTCGGGCCGCCAGCTGGGGCCAGTGCGTGATAAGCAGCATTTGCCTGCTTGCAGCGAGCGCATACAGCTTTTCAGCCAGCTTGTTGAGGGTAAGCCCTCCCACCCCGGCATCCACTTCGTCAAAGATAAAAATCGCGTTTTCACCATCCTGCCGTACGCTGGCCAGTGCCAGTAAAAAGCGGGAAAGTTCGCCTCCGGATGCAATCTTGTCCAGAGGTTGGGGAGGTTGCCCAGGGTTTGGCGCCCACAGGATGCGCCCGCGCTCATCCATAACGCCGGGCCAGATTTCCTGCTTTTCAAAATGGGGGATCACTTGCACCTGTTCAGAAAAACCAAGTTGCCGCAATTCTTCTTCCAGGGCCGAAGCCAGGGCCAAAGCCGCCTTGCGACGAATGGGAATGATCGTCTCCACCAAAGCGGTGAGTTCCTGAACCAGAGCCTCTTCTTCCCGCCCAAGGCGGGCCAGATCTAAAGCGCAAACATCAAGAAATGAAAGATTTTCTGTTATTTCATCCCGCAAGGAAAGGATTTCCGGCAGCGTCCGGTGCAGCTTGCGCTTAAGTTGAGCCAAAGCGAAAAGCCTTTCCTCAACCTGATCCATATCGGGCATGTCTTCCATTTGAGGTGGGCGGCGCAAGCGCCCACCCAGATGGGATAATTGCTGGCGCAGGGCAGTGACAGCATCAGCATCAGGCTTGAGCGATTCGTCCTCTTTGGCCATGCGGGTCAGCACTTTTTCAAAATTACCCAGCAGATCCAGCAATCCTTCAGTTTCATTTCCGTGCAAAAGCGATAGAGCCTGCTCATAGTTTTCGCGCACGCTTTCAAGTGAACGCGCCTGGGCGCGCACCTCCTCCAACTGTTCCTCTTCACCATCTTCCGGCTCGACCTTGTCAATTTCCTGTTGTTGCATCTCGAGCAGTTCGCGTTTTTCGGCAAGCCCGGCCTGCCGTTCAAGCAACGCTTTGCGCTGTGCTGCAGCTTCAGTCAGGCGGGAGAGCAGGGCGTCACGCTTGGCCAGAAGCTCTGGCTGCTCAAGACCGCTCTCGAGCAGGCGCGCCTGGACCGCAGGCTGCAAAAGTTTTTGCTGCGCGTGCTGGCTTGTGTGGGCCACAAGGCGCGGGCGCAGATCACGCAAGCTATCCTGGGAGCGGAGTTCATCGTTAATATAAAGGCGGCTGCGGCCGGTTTCAGCCAACAGTTCGCGTCGCAGCACAATATCGTCATCCTTCAAGGTGAAAAGGGCCTCTACCTGAGCACGCTCCGCTCCCCCACGCACCATATCTGCTGACAGTTTATCGCCCAGCAGAAAGCCCAGAGCCTTAAGGATAAAGCTCTTGCCGGCCCCGGTTTCACCGGTGAGAACGTTCATGCCCGGCTCGAACTCCAGCTCCATATCTTCAATAAGAGCAAGATTGCGAATGCGAAGGTATTCCAACATGTTGTTTGCGTCCGCACAGTATGTTTTTAAAGTTTTACTTTAAATATAAAGATGCCCCGGCATGGTTCAGCGCCGCAGCCTGGGATCGAAAATATCTCTCAAACTTTCACCAAGCAGGTTATAGCCGAGCACCGTCACAAGAATGGCCAATCCAGGATAAACCGACAGCCAAGGGGCGCTCTCGATCACGGCTTTACCTTCCATAAGCATATTGCCCCAGCTTGCCGTGGGTGGCTGCACACCAAGACCGAGAAAACTCAGGCTTGATTCCACAAGGATGGCTCCGGCTACACCAAGAGTAGCGGTTATAAGCACCGGCGCCAAGGCATTGGGTAAAATGTGATAAAAAAGTATTTTTTTTGTGGAACTTCCTGCCAGGCGAGCCGCATCCACAAATTCGCGTTCGCGCAAACTCAAAGCTTCAGCGCGAACGAGGCGCGTAACGCCCATCCATGAGGTAAGTCCAATGACGATCATGATATTTGTAAGATCGGGCTCAAGAAAGGCAATGACAGCTAGAATAAGAAAAAATGAGGGGAAACAGAGCATTATGTCAACGATACGCATGATTGTTTCATCCACCCACCGTCGAAAATACCCACTTATCAGGCCAAGCGTGGTGCCGATGCTGATGGAGATGCCCACAGCCACAAAGCCGACCCATAGAGACACCCGCCCGCCATAAAGCAGACGTGAAAAAACATCGCGACCGAGCCTGTCTGTTCCAAGCCAGAACCGGGAAGAGGGCGGTTCAAGAATGTTGTTCAGATGCAGCGTATCCGGATTATGCGGCGCGAGGGCCGGAGCCAGCAGGGCGGCCAGGGACATGCCAAGGACAATAAAAAGCCCGATCAGCAGCATGGCATGACGCCCAAGCGCATTTTTGACAGCGCGGGGAAGCATCAGGCGTTATCCTTTGCACTGCGTATACGCGGGTCAGCCAGGCCATAGCAGATGTCGGCCAGCAGATTGCCAAAGAGGGTAAGCACGGCCCCCAAAACAAGGTTGCCCATAATCATAGTGTAATCCCGGGCCATAACAGCTGCATAAAAGAGCTGACCGAGGCCGGGCAGGGCAAAAATGGACTCAATAATGACGCTGCCGCCGATGAGTCCAGGCACTGAAAGTCCCAGCAGGGTAATGACGGGCAATAGCGCATTGCGCAACGCGTGACGCCAGATAATGGCCTTTTCGCCAAGGCCCTTGGCCCGTGCCGTAAGGATATAATCCTGTTGAAGAACCTCCAGCATGCACGCCCGCATATAGCGTGACATGCCCGCAAGACCGCCCACGGTATAGACAAGTATGGGCAGAGCCAGATGTTTTGCCAGATCACAAAACTTTCCCCATAGGCTCAACTGCTCATAGTGCATGGATGTAAGGCCGGAGATGGGTAACCATTGCAACTCAATGCCAAACAGCAACATGAGCAGCAACGCAAGCCAGAATGAAGGCATGGCAAAGCCCAGAAAAACCAGCACGGTCACAGAGCGGTCCAGCAGAGAGTTGCGGCGGCAGGCCGAAATTATTCCCACCGGTATGGCAATGAGCAGAGTCAGCACCATGGCGGTGACATTCATGCCCACTGTGAGGGGCAGGCGCTCCATAATCTTGGTCAGTACGGGTCGTGAATCAGCAGACATGGAGTTGCCGAAGTCAAAATGCAGCAAGCGCAGCAGCCAGTCTGCATATTGGACGTGAAGCGGGCGGTCAAGTCCGTACAGCGCTTCAAGCCTTTGTCGGGCAGCCTCGCCTGCGAGGGGGTTGAGCGTTGTCTCCATATCCGTAGGAGACCCTGGAGCCAGATGAATGACCCAGAAGCTGATAAGCGTAATCCCCCACAGGACCAGCAACATCCACAACGTCTTGCGTGCGACGTTGGCAGCGATAGCGGTCAGCCGACCGTGACGGCGGGCATGTGAGGGCAGGGGAGGCATGAGCGGCTCTCTACTCGGTACGGGTCATCCACTGGCGCATGTCGTCCACTTCTTTCTGCCACTGTGGAGAAAGACGCAGAGCAAGAAAGCGCGCGTACAGCGCGTCCAGCAGATTGGTGCATATTTCCATCAGGTAAAATTTTTCAAGCAGCAGGGCGTCTGGATCGTCGTCACTGTCCCCTTTGTCGAGCTTGGGTGTTTTCAGGCTGTTAAGGCAAAAATCTTCTGCCTTGAGCGTTACCTGAAACGCCAGTTCTTCTTTTTCAAGCCGGATGAGCGCACGGCTGACCTTCTTGCCGGTTCCGAGTCCAAAGCGTGCCTCCCGCAAGGGAGAAAGCGAACCGGAAACGGAGGCTGTTTCCCGGGCGTCTCCTTCGCCCCCTTGTACCACTATCCGCTGTTCCATAGAAACAGAGAAAGGGGCGCCTTCCTTGTCGGTGAATGCGCCAGGGGCAGTGTCGCTCTGGTACCAAAGCCAGGTGAGAAATTCCTGACCAAGAATAATATCAGTAGACTCTCCAAGATAGGGCATATTCATGTGTACTGGCTCTCCACGGCTAGGACTGGGGGGCAAACTGCGTGGCCTCAAGCTGATCCAGGCGGATGAGGCTTTCTTCATCCAGCATGGAGGCCGCCAGGGTGTAAGGCGTCAGCTGCTCAAGGTGCAGTTCAAAGGTTTTAAGAAACTCTTCCATGAAAAGATCAATCATCTTGTTCTGGGTAGAGGCAAACCATATTTCGTTTCTGTCCGTAGCCCACAACACGTTGAACTCGCTGGGAATCGGCAGGAAGCGTGCGCGCAGGCGTAACATAACCTGTTCTTTCAGCTCCTTTTTGCGCTCACGGGAAATAAAGGTCTTGCCTTGCTCGTGCATCCGCTTTTTTTCATCGCGCAAGGCCACGGCCAGGTGCTTTTTTACCACTCCGGCGGGAATACGCCGCATATCAAGCCGTAGCGAAAAGACAAGATACGCGCCTTTTTGCGGCGGTGCGGTGAACCATTCAGAATCCAACATATCTTCAAAACAGACCCATCCCTGAGCCTGCATTTCCGGAATATCGTCAATGTCCCGAAAGGCGAACTGTTTAAGCTTGTCGGGTAGTTGCGGCCAGAGTTCAGCCGGAACCGGATCAAGGATGCGAAAGCGTGTAAAACTGCACGCACTGTTGGCAAAGCCCATGAAAACTCCTCGGTTGAAAACATGCGCCGTTGGGATGGCGTTGGTTTGTGTTGTACGTCAGAGCCGTCTTGTGAGCAAGTCCGCACAATGTCCCATAATGATAATTATGTAAACTTTTGTCTAAAAAGAGCGAAGTTACGATGTATTCTTGACCTCGCGCTTCTCTTCCCGCACCATACTTTTCAGCATACTCAAGGAGAACAAGGTGACGTCGCACAGTCGCTCACATCGGCCGTCAAAAGGCCATGCATCGCATTCTGGCAAAGAATTTTCCCGAGGCCCCCGCAAGGCAAACAAAACGGCAACCGTCGAAAAAAACGAACGCGTGTCCAGAACCGCAGGTTCTGGAGCGAACCTGAAAAATCCAGGCTCTTGTGTGCCCCATTCGCCACAGCCTGCGGCATTGTCAGATCCAGACCGCATGCGTTTGAACAAGGCCATTGCGGCATCGGGGCTATGCTCACGCAGAAAGGCGGACGAGCTGATTCTTTCTGGTCGTGTAACCGTCAACGGCATAGCTGAACCCAATCCCGCCCGTCAGGTCTCTCCGGAAGACGCCCTCGGCGTTGACGGCCGTCCGCTTACCGGAGCGCAGGACTTTTACTACCTCATGCTCAACAAGCCTGTTCAGGTGGTGTGCACTGTAAATGACCCTGAGGGGCGGCCTACGGTTATGGATTACCTGCCGAAAAACATGCGGGCGCTACGCCTCTACCCTGTCGGCCGTCTTGATTATTTTTCTGAAGGGTTACTATTGTTGACCAATGACGGCCAACTTGCTCAACGACTCACCCACCCCAGCCATCATCAGCCAAAAACATATGAAGTTTTGGTGCGTGGGGCTGTTTCTGACGCATCACTTGCCGCCATGCGGCATGGAATGCGTCTGGCTGAAGGCGAGGATCTTATGCCGGTGGAGGTTGAAGCTAGTTTTACCAAGGGGCGTACCCTGTTGCGCATGGTTTTGCATCAAGGGTTGAACCGCCAGATACGTCGTATGTGTCGCGATCTTGGCCTCACCATTCTTTATTTGAAACGCGTGTCACAAGGCCCGATTGAGCTGGGCGGCCTTGCAAGTGGCCGTGCACGGCAGCTGACAGCCGCTGAAATCAAGGTACTGAAAGAAAGTGTCTGCTTACAGGAGGTACATTGATGAAAAAACATTTTTCTGCTTTACTGTTGGTTGCGGCCATATTGACGGCTAACCTGGCCACGGGGGCTATTGCCTCTGGCAAGAAAATTGATGAACCCATGCAGGCGGCAATAACATGGCTTTCTCTGGCTGATGCCGTAAAGGCACAAGACAGATGGAATCAGGCGGCCGGAGCTTTTAAAGCCGGCATTGAACTGCAAGACTGGGAAACAACCTTGCCCAAGGCCCGGCAACCCTTGGGAGCAGTCAAACAACGAAAGCACCTTGCCACTGAAGCCACCACTGCCCTGCCTGGCGTTCCGGACGGGGAGTATGCCATCATGGGTTTTCAAACGGAATTTGCTAATAAAAAAAGCGCTACAGAAATTTTGGTACTTCAAAAAGAAGCAGATGGAGCATGGCGCACTGTTGGATATTTTATTCAATAGTTAAAATTAACTGCACAAAAATACACCTATATAAAATTTAAAATATATTCCAACCGGAAATACCATTTATATAAAAAGCTCTCCTAATGTAGAAAGAGATCTTTTTATATTACATATGCGCAAGGCTATGTTTTTCAGGCTCAGTCTTTCAGCAGTCGCTCCAGGAAATTCATGGCGTCCTTTTGTATGCCGCAAAGATGCTCTTCTCCCTTGAAACTTTCTGTATACACCTTGCATATGGGTTCTGTTCCCGAGGGGCGGACAGCAAACCAGCCATCTGCGCTGGAAATTTTAATACCCCCAATGGGAGCATCATTACCAGGCGCTCTGGTAATAATTTCTGTAACTGGCGAACCGCCAAGGCTGGCAATATCAGCGCTTTCCGGCGTTAAAGCCTTGAGCTTCGCGCGCACCTGATCATCGGCAGGGGCATCCAGCCGCTGATATATTGGGCAGCCCAAGCGTTCTGTAAGTTTTTCATACAGTTCAGCGGGGGAGGATTGCTCCACAGCCAACATTTCCGCTGCCAGCAGGCACATGAGAGGACCATCCTTATCGGTGCTCCATGGACTGCCATCAAAGCGCAGAAACGAAGCCCCGGCGCTTTCTTCACACCCCATTCCACAATGTCCGTTCAAAAGATAGGGTACGAACCACTTGAACCCCACAGGCACTTCTACCACCGGGCGGTTTGCTTCCTGCCCCACTCTGTCCAGCAGAGCACTGGTTACCAATGTCTTGCCAATGCCACTGGCAGATGACCATGAGCGGCGCGTACGGAACAAATACCATGCGGCTACAGACAGGAAGTGATTGGGGTTCATCAACCCCTGCCCCGTGACAATGCCGTGGCGGTCTGAATCGGGGTCGCAGGCAACGGCCAGATCAAAACGGTCACGCATCTCAAGAAGGCCATTCATGGCATAAGGCGAGGAGCAGTCCATACGGATTTTCCCGTCCTTATCAAAAGGCACAAAACGGAATGTGGGGTCCACGGCTTTATTCACCACAGTAATTTCAATCCCATAGGCGTCAGCTATGGGTTCCCACATTTGCAGGCTCGCTCCGCCAAGCGGATCAACGCCAAGTCGCAGGCCCGAGGCTGCGATGGCCTTTACATCCAGGACATTAGGCAAGTCATCCACATAGGTGCGGATAAAGTCGTATTCTTCCACCAGCGAAGAGGACTGCGCCGCCCGCAGGTGTGTGAGATGAACTCCGCGATTGCCGCTTTCAAGATAGGCATTGGCTCCTTTTTCTATCCTGTCGGTAACGTCGGTCTCTGCCGGCCCCCCGTGTGGGGGGTTGTACTTGAATCCGCCATCGCGAGGGGGGTTATGCGAGGGGGTAATAACGATACCATCGGCCAACCCCTTGGAGCGCCCTGCATTCCAACGCAATATGGCATGTGATATGGCGGGGGTGGCAGTGTAGATGCCACGTGGTGCAATGCGCACATGCACATCGTTGGCTACCAGAACTTCAAGGGCAGAACGAAAAGCCGCTTCAGACAGAGCGTGAGTATCACCGCCGAGAAAAAGAGGACCGTCAATGCCTTTGACCTTTCTATAGTCGCATACTGCCTGTGTAATGGCGTATATATGCTCTTCATTAAAGGTATGAAGCTGCGAAGAACCTCTATGCCCGGAAGTTCCGAAACTCACACGCTGGGCCGGAATTGCGGGATTGGGATATTCTGTAAAATAGGCGCTGACAAGCGCCGGGATATTTTCAAGATCTTCAGGCAGGGGCAATTGTCCGGCCCGGGCATGAACAACAGGCATGATGTACCTCCACTGTCTTGTTAATTACCATAAGATATTATGGATTGTCACGCCTGCGACATGACATTCAGACCAGATTATCTTTTACCTCCGCACAGAAAAGGGCTGCCCCAGAGGAGCAGCCCTTGCAGTCCTTGTTCTGCCAGAGTCAGCGATGTTTCTTATTTGCTCAAAGGAATTGTGCGGAAATACACGTCGCCGCGGCGCGAAATCTGCAGCATGATGGCCCCACGCTTTGCGCCCTCTTCATTAACAATTTTTGACAATGCCTCTGACGTATTCACAGGTTTGAGGTTTGCCTTGAGGATTACGTCACCGGGGCGCAAGTCAGCTTCGGCCGCAGGTTTGCTGGGGGTGACATCCACAATAAGCAGTCCTTCATTTTTATCAATCTTCATATCCCGGCGTTCGGTATCATTGAGAGGTCGCACAGCGATGCCAAGGAGGCCTTCGTTTTGTTTGGGACCGCCCTTTCCAGATGCAGAGGCCTGAGAAGTTGACTGACGCTCACCCAGGGTGACTGTAAGGTCAAGAACCTTTCCATCGCGCCATACCTTGATTACGGCTTTACTGCCGGGGGTCTTTTCAGCAATGGCACGCAGCAGGGCCGACGCGTCATCAATATCCTTTCCATCTACAGCCAGGATGATGTCGCCGTCTTTCATGCCGCCCTTGCCGGCAGGTTCATTTTCCATAACGCTGCCCACAAGCGCGCCCTTGGCGTCTTTCATGCCCAAGGCCTTTGCGGTATTTTCTTCAACATCCTGGATGGTAACGCCAATCCAGCCACGGCTGACTTTTTTGCCGCTTTTGATCTGATCAATGATCTTGGCAGCCATGTTGCTGGGTATTGCGAAACCAATGCCCTGCCCGCTGGCAATGATGGCCGTATTGATGCCTACCACCTGCCCCTGCATGTTCAGCAGAGGTCCGCCGCTGTTTCCGGGGTTGATGGAGGCATCAGTCTGAAGAAAGTTGTCAAAGGGACCGGCATGAATGTTGCGGTTTTTGGCCGACAGAATACCCGCGGTCACCGTGTGGTCCAAGCCAAAGGGATTGCCGATGGCCAGCAGCCACTCGCCCACCTTGAGTTCGTCGGAATTGCCGAAAACCAGAAAAGGCAGATTCTTTTTGGTTTCCACTTTCAGCAGAGCCAGGTCGGTTTCTTCATCAGCGCCGATAAGGGTCGCCGTGAAGGATTCGCTCTTGCCGTTCTCCTGATCCAGCGTTACGCGAATAACGTCAGCATCGGCCACCACATGGTTGTTGGTGACGATAAAGCCATCCGCCGATACCAGAAAACCGGAGCCGAGCGATTTTTGTCTGGACTGGGGGCGCTTGCCGTCCCGCTTGCCGCCGAACTGGTCAAAAAATTTTTCAAACCCAGGGGGCATATTACGGAACATCTCGCCAAAAAACTCTTCAGAGCCGCCGCTGGCAGCCATTTTTTCAGTGTTGATATTGACCACAGCGGGGCCGCTTTTGGCTGCCAGCTCGCTGAAATCCGGCAGGTTTCCTGCCTGGGCAAACTGCGCGGCAACGACAAAAGTCACTGCGAGCAGGCCCGAAAGGCATTTTTTTATAAACATGGAAAAACTCCTGGTTACTTGTTTTGCATTGCCTTATGCAAAGCTTGTGCCAAAGTGTTCATTCCGGTGTTTGCAGAACCGCTCCCCTTGCTGGCATGCTGCTTCCATGCCTTATCGTCTGCACTGAATGAAGCTTCACTTCCTTCAGGGGCAAGACTGATACGCCGAGCGGCAGTATCCAGATTTTGTACTACAAGAGTTACGCTGTCGCCCTTGTCCAATTTGCTGTACTGGCCTGCGTTTTTGGCATTCTTGATGATGCCCGCAGGCAAAAGGCCGGTGATGCCGGGAGCAAGCGTAATGAAAAGCCCGTAGGTGCTGCGCCCTTCCACTATGCCCTGAACGATGCTTCCGGGTGCAAACTGCTGCGCGGCATCCTGCCAGGGATCTCCTTCGGCATCGCGCAGGCTCAAAGAAATGCGACGCGAATCAGCATTGATTTCTTTGATTTTTACCGCGACGATATCTCCAACCTGAAGAATTTCTTCAGGTTTGTTGACGCGCTTTGTCCAGGATAGTTCAGAAATATGCACCAAACCTTCAATGCCAGGCAAAATTTCCACAAAGGCGCCAAAGGGGGCAAGGCGTACAACTTTGCCCTGTACCACAGCGCCGTTTTCAAGACGCTGAGTTACATCCTGCCACGGATCGCCCTCTGCCTGCTTACGGGAAAGGGCAATGCGGACCTGCCCCTTGTCGCTTTTGCTGATCGACAGCACTTTGGCCCGTACGGTATCGCCCAGAGAAACGGCCTCATCCGGCGCGCCTACGCGCGACCATGACAACTCGGAAAGATGTATCATCCCTTCTACGGCTGTATCCAGCTCCATAAATGCACCGAAGGGAGCAAACCGGGATATTTTTCCTTCAACGGTATCGCCCACGCCAAGTTTCTCAAGTAAAGCTTCAAGTTGCTCCTGCCGTTCGCGGTCAAGCAGCGCGCGGCGAGAAACAACAATATTACGCCCTCTGTTTTCAACTCTGATGACGAGGAACTGCAGGGTGCGGCCTGTGAGGGTCTCGGCATCTTCAGCAGAGGCAAGGCCTATCTGGCTGCCGGGACAGAAAGCAGTTTTCCCCAGAACTTCAACGGTGTACCCACCCTTGCAGGAACCGGCAATGCGTCCGTCCACAGGCAGGGCTGCATCGCGGGCTTCTTCAAGCGCAGCCACACCGCTGCCGCTCATAGAGCGGGAGAGGCGGATTTCTTGTGCAGAAACGCCGATAACCCACGCCTCTACAGGCTCACCGGGGGCAGTAGTTTCCTTGCCGTCAGCATCAAGAATATCCTTACGCTCCATGATGCCGTCAACCTTGATGCCCACATCGACAAAAACGCTGTCGCCGGTGATGGCAATAACTGTACCGGTAACCTTCTGACCCGCCTGAAGGCGATGTCCGGAAGTTTCATGGGCCGCCAGCATGGCGGCAAAGTCTTCAACGCCTTCCTCCTGCATGGAGGTCGCGGATTTTTCCTCGGTCATTTTTCCTGCTCCTTCAAGCTGGGCTGATTGCTCAAGTCGGTTATATTACTTTATGCGCTTGCAGAAAACAATGATGCTGCATCGGCTCTCGCGCATATTTGTTAAATATTTTAGGCAGTAAAAATATTTCCTTGCCTGCATTACCTATGTGTAGAGTTTGTCAGGTTTATAAAATTTCCCCACGCTACGTCACTCAAAAATCAGGGGAAGAAAAGCCGTGACGCATTTTGCGTCACGGCTTGATCAGTTCCTCTTGATTATCCGCTTTTTCCGGCGTTACCGAAACAATTCTTTTTCGGGTACGGCACTATCAATGCGATCTTCAACATCCACGCCCTTAGGCGGTGTAAAGCTGAATTCAGAAGCTTTGATGCTGACGTCCGGAGAAAAGCGATTAAAGCGCACTTCATTACTGTTGCCGTAAAAATCCAGGATGCTGGCCCGCCGGATATATCCGGTGTCAGGCTCCACCCAGATAACGGCTTCCACCATTTGTGGCGCCGGTTCCTTGGGGAAAAGGCGCAGTTTGGAGAGGCCATCCTCCCTGCCCTCGGCTTTTACGTCGAAGTCTTTAGTAAGCGCGGCCTGCCCCGTAATAACTTGAATAATACTGCGTGAATCCTGAACCAGGCTTGGCGGATAACGGTAGGCGACTTCTTCTTCCGGAATATAGTTCCAGATTTCTTTTCCTGTCACAACAAGCGTTTCTTCATGTGGGGTTACCGTTTGCCAGCGGATGAGCAGAGGTTTTTTAAAAAGCAGCTTGCCTTGCCTTTTTTCTACAGCGCCGCTTTCTTTATGTGTAAGGGTCTGGTCGAAGTCAGCAGCAAAGGAACCAAGCTTTTCATAACGCGCCTGGATGGCCGCAGCCATATCAGTATTCTGTGCCGTTGCAAATGAAGTCATAATGAGACACAGGGCCATTGCGGCGATAGCCGCGCGCAACATACGCATACAACCTCCACGGCCCGGTGGGGCCTCTGACAGAAAAATCAATCTCAAAAAAAATCTGCTCAGGTTATTTGACCACCGCGCGGGGCTTGCTGCCGTCTGCCGGGCCAATGATACCGTCATGTTCCAATTGTTCAATCAGGCGTGCCGCACGGTTAAAGCCAATTTTAAAGCGGCGCTGCACAAGAGAAATTGATGCCCTGCCCTGTTCGCTTACGAAAGCCTGAACCTCGCCATACAGGGGGTCCTGAGCCGCATCCCCCCCCCCGCTGCCGTTGCCGGCAACGGCAGCATCAATTCCCCACTGGGCAAAGTCGATCTTGTAGGATGGGCTTAACTGGCGCTTCCAGTGATTTACCACGCTCTGCACTTCTTCATCACTAAGGAACGGACCGTGCAGGCGCTGCAGTCTTCCCCCGCTGGGCTTGAACAGCATATCGCCCCGGCCAAGCAGATGTTCGGCCCCTACCTGGTCAAGAATGGTGCGCGAGTCATGCTTGGAAGTGACCTGGAATGAAATACGGCAAGGAAAGTTGGCTTTGATGAGGCCGGTGACCACGTCCACGCTGGGCCTCTGTGTGGCCAGAATCATATGAATTCCGGCCGCGCGCGCCAGCTGTGCCAAGCGCACAATACTTGTTTCGACCTCGCGGGCCGCAGTCATCATGAGGTCGGCCAGTTCGTCAATCACAATAACAAGATAGGGCAATGGTTCCAGATCGGAGAAATCCGGCGGCAGGCCATCCTTGTACGCAGCCAGTTTTTGATTAAATCCTGCAACATTGCGCACCCCCAGACGAGCCATGGCGGCATAACGCCGATCCATTTCATGCACGGCCCAGTCCAGAGCATTTTTGGCTTCATTCATCTCCGTGACCACCGGGTGCACCAGGTGCGGAGCGTCGGCATACACAGCCATTTCAATGCGCTTGGGGTCTATAAGCAGCAGCTGCATATCCTGCGGCTGGGTGCGGTACAGCAGGCTGACGAGAATGCCGTTCAGGCAAACACTCTTGCCCGCTCCCGTGGCTCCGGCCACAAGAAGGTGCGGCATGCGTGCCAGATCTGCCATAAACGGCTTGCCCGCAATATCCTTGCCAAGAATCATTGTCAGCGGACCGTAGCCGTTACGAAACGCTTCGGAAGCGGCCAGTTCACGAAAATTGACAGTTTCGCGTTGCTCGTTGGGAATTTCTATCCCCACGGTGTCAGAGCCGGGAATGGGTGCTTGAATACGGATGGCCACGGCCTTGAGAGCAAGGGCGAGGTCATCGCTCAGGTTGGCGATACGGCTTACGCGAATGCCGGGAGCCGGACGCACCGCATACATAGTGACCACGGGGCCGGGAGTGATGCGCACAAGCTCACTCTGGATATCAAAATCATTAAGACAAGCCATGAGCGCCTGGCCTCTGGCCTGAATATCTTCACGGCTGAGTCCACCACTTTTGGCAGAAGGAGGGGCCAGCAGGTCAAGTCCCGGCAATGGGGGGGCCGCTTTTTTACGAAATGCCGAAGCAACCATACCGCCCAGGCCGCTTTTTTTAGCAGGCCCGGCCTCGCCAGGAGAAGTGGCAGGAGTAACCGTTCCTGGTGCTGCATCGGCAGTTGCTACGGCGGAACTTTTCCGCACGGGCGGCATGGATTCATCCGACACTGCCCCCTCCTGCTCCACCAACGGCTGGCCGCTCAGGTCCTGGGCCACGGCGAAGGGGTCGTCCCCCGCATCAGCAGGAACAAGAGGAGCCGTAGATTCTGCGCCCCCTGGATCCACAGTTTTTTCTTCATAAACTTCAGGCAGGGAGTCCGCTGTGGGATGAATGTCCCCCAGGCGATCGCGCCAGCGGGATAAAAAACTCCAAATGGGCCAGGACAGCCGGAAACGGGCAGGTTGCTTTTCTTCGCTTTCCGCAGTGACGGCTTCCGACGTATGCCGCACTATTTCAGGCAAGACTTGCTCACGAGCGGCAGACTTGTCTGACGCTGAAGCATTTTTGCCAGATTTTTTTGTTTTTTCATTTTGTCCGGCTTCTGTGGACGCAAACCTTGCCTCAAGCTTGCCACGCAACCAGTGGGCAAACCGACCGGCCAGGGTAAACCATGAGATATTCCAGGCAAGCTGAAGCCCGGCCAGGAAGACAAAAAACCACACAAGGGCAGAACCGCCCGGACTGAGATAGCGGCTGGCATTGCTGTGCAAAGCATTGCCGACCATGCCGCCGCCCCAGATGTCGCCGATGGAAAAATCCCAGGCCGCCCCAGCAACAAGCAAACAGATGGTAAGCAGAAAAAAGCCGCACCAGCGCCACCAGTGCATGCCATAGGCAGGAGAGACGTAGGCCGCCCCCAATGCGCCGAAAACCAGCGGACAGAGGAAGGCGGCCACGCCAAACACGTCGTTGAGGAATCCCGCGGTATACGCGCCAAAAAGGCCAGCCTTGTTATGCACTTCGACAGTGCCACTGACCACATGGTTGAGGCTGGGGTCATTGGCGTCAAAACTGAGCAGACTCAATAAAAGCAGCAGTGCCCAGAAGAGCAGAAAAAGGCCAAGAAGTTCGCGGCTGAATTTATGGGCGTCCGTAGGGCTACCCTCCCGAACCGGGCATTATTCCCGGCCCAGGTATTCCTTGGAGCGGGTGTCCACTTTAATGCGGTCACCTTCGTTAACAAAAATGGGAACCTGAACAACAAGGCCGGTTTCGAGTTTGGCGGGCTTGGTGACGTTGCTCACTGTGTCCCCCTTGGCGCCGGGTTCGGTCTCAACAACAGCCAGCACCATGCTTACGGGAATATCAATGTCCAGCGGATTCCCCTTGTACAGCAGCACCCGGCACTCCTGGCCATCCTTCAGGAAGCCTTCTTTGCCATCGGTGGTCGAGACGGGCATTTGCAGCTGCTCGTAGGTAGTCATGTCCATAAAGATGAGGTCATCATCCTGACGATACAAAAACTGCATGTCGCGCGTTTCCAGGTCAGGCTTGTTCACCTTTTCGCCGGAACGAAAAGTAATGTCCTGCATACGCCCGGTGAGAATATTGCGCAATTTGGTGCGCACCATAGCACCGCCCTTGCCGGGCTTGAAGTGCTGAAAGTCCACAATTTCGTAAGGGATACCTTCGACTTCGATTTTAAGACCCTTGCGAAAATCAGTGGTAGAATACATAGTTACCTCCTACTTGTCGCCGCAAACCGGCATAAACTGGCAGTCAGGCCGGTCATTTGCCAACAGGGGCAAGAGCGGCTACCTTGTGCGGAAGTGTTTTGAAGGAAATCACGTTTCCGAACTGTAAATACTTGCCGAAAGTCAAGCCGTTGTCAAGACCAACACTTCAAGTATCACATGAGGTTTTTATGGCCATCAGCCTTACCCTGGAAAGCACCGCCTACACGCTGGATCAACTAACGGCGCACCCCGAAGCCCAGATAGCCCTGGCCGGGCGCTCAAATGTGGGTAAATCTTCCCTGGTCAACGCGCTGGCCGGCAGAAAAAAGTTGGCCAAAGTCAGTTCCACCCCGGGAAAAACACGGTCCGTCAACTTTTACCTAGTGGAGCCGTTACGCTTTTACCTTGTAGACCTGCCTGGCTATGGCTATGCCCGTGCAAGCCACAGCGAAAGAGAAAAATGGGCAAAACTGCTGGAGCGCTATCTCACGGAATGCGCCAGCCTGAAGGCTCTGGCCCTTTTGCTGGACTGCCGGCTTCCTCCGCAACAGCTCGACCTCAACCTGGCGTCCTTTGCCCAGGCTCATGGGCTGCCCTTGGTTCCCATACTGACCAAGGCCGACAAGTGCAACCAGCGTGAGCGCGCGGCAAAACAGAAAGAATGGCAAAACATCGTTGGGATTTGCCCGGTACTGACCTCCTCCAGCAGCCGTCTGGGCATTGATCGCCTGTGGCAGGAACTGGCCCGGGCCGCCGGAGTTACCATAATACCATCGGCAGAAAATGCACAGTAGGCAGATGGTCGCCCTATATGACGCTACCCTGCTCCCTCTGGGGGCGTGCTCCCGGCTCCATATGAATAATGATACGGCCCAACTGCGGGGCGCTCAGACGTAATTGTTTTTCCAGGCGCATGCATACGGTATGCGCCTCTTCAACGCTCAACGTGGCGTCCACATCGCAGTGGAAAGAAATGCAAACGCCCTGCTCCGGCAATTCGTAGGTCGAAAACTTGTGCGGGTTACAGGCCAACGGCTCTTTTGCAAGCACAGCTTCTATTTCACGCCAAACCATCTCGGCATACGGTACCGATACAGAAGCCCCATACGCCAGCGCGTAAGCAGTGCCCACCGGCTCAAGATGACTCACAACCTCGCTGCCGGGCATGGTTTTGCGCAGATCGTCTTCAAAATCCACCACCCGGCCATATGCCTGCACAAAGGGCATCCTGCCGGGAAGCTCTACATGCAATTCAACAAAACAGTTACCGGCCGAACGCAGGATGTGCACGTTATGCACAGCCAGGGCATGCTTCCAGGCGGTGTGCTGCACCTGCACGAATGGATCACAGTGTTTGTCATCCGCGGCACTATGCGGCTCTACATGGACGGTAACGTCCGCGCCTTCCAGCACTGAAGCCACGGCCTCTTCCGCCTCATGGGCCAGCTTATGCCCTTCGCTGACCTGTATGCCCGGCTCTACCCCTACAGTCAGATCCACAAAACTGGTGGGACCGCTGGTGCGCAGGCGCACATCGCGAACATTCGTAATGCCAGGCACCCGGCCGACAACCTTTATAATGGCCTGCTGCTCGCGCATGGAGCCGGAGTCCATAAGGATATCGACAGCCTGACGAGCCATGCGAATGCTGGCGCGAAAAATGATAACGGCGACAAGCAGGGCGGCTACCGTATCAGCCTGAACCAGTACCGCATGCATCGGCCCCGGAACATTGAGGGCAGAAGCCAGCCATACGGCAAGAACACCAACAAGAACCACCGCTGAAGAAAGAATATCAGTGGAAAAGTGTAATGCATCAGCCTCAAGCGCTTGGCTTTTATATTTTTTTGCCACACGGCGCAGCACGCGGACCCTGTTGACATCAATAACGATAGAAAGAGCCATAACCCCAACGCCCCACAAAGAAGGCGTTACGGGGCTTGCACCAGCCAAGAGGCGCTGCACGCCTTCGTGGACGACCCAAAAACAGGTCAAAAACAGCAACAGCGTCTGGGCCAGCGCCGAAAGGTTTTCTATCTTGCCGTGACCGTAGGGATGTCGCGCGTCTGCGGGTCTGGATGCCACACGCACGGCAGCAAGAGTCATGGCTGCCGCCAGCAAATCAAGGCCACTGTGAAGTGCTTCAGACAAAATGCCCAGGCTGTTTGTGTGCAGCCCTACAGCAAGCTTGACGGCAGTAAGGGCAAAGGCCGCCCACAATGATGTAAGCGCCGCACGATTTTTTTCAGCACTGGCTTCCAGCGAACTGGACATAACAGACCCCACGAGTAAAAAAAGCCCCCGGAGGGGCTTTTATCTTTAAGTTCCTATAGCCATTTGAACCATTCACGCCAGGACCCTTGACGTTTCTGCCGTGTCTCCTTGGCCTGCTCTTCCTTGTAGTAATGGTAGGCGGCAAGGCTTTTTTCTTTGGCATGCTCAGCCACTTCCGGCACGTCCTGGAAATTCTTTACGATAAATTCGTAGCGATGCCAGGCCGGGCCGTATTTTTTCATATGCCAGAACACGTCCGCAATATAAAGCTCGTGCTCCGCCATAAGTTTCCGGCAGGTTATCATGTGCTCTTCCGCGCCCTTGGCATAGGGAGAATCCGGATACATCTGGTGCAGACGATTGAAATAATCGTATGCTTCCTGCAATTCCGTTGTCGCCCTGTCAATGGAACGGAACTGTTTCAGCAGGGACATGCCCGTTTGATACAGCACGTAAGGGATGGCCTCATGCCTGGGATGCAATGATTCAAAATCTTTGTAACTTTCAGAAGCGAGTTCATATTCCTCGTCAAGGAAATACGCATCGCCCAAAGAAAGTTCAGCATCAATGGTATAAGGGCTGAAGGGATAGGTATCGCGCAGTTTATTGTATAGCTCCACTGCCCGCACATAGTTTTTTTCACTCATGGCGTCGTTGGCGGCCTCAAAAATTTCCTGCGCAGTGTCTTCGGCAGGCGGCAGGTATATCATATCAATAATACCGCAGCCGGAAGCCATGAGCATGCTCATGACAAGCAAGATGGAGCGTAACAATTTTTTATGCATGGAGCTGTTCCAGAAAGACAAATGCCGCTTGAGCGGCGGTTGCGCCATCGCCGGCGGCAGTGATGACCTGGCGGCAAAGCTTTGAGCGTATGTCTCCGGCGGCAAAAATGCCGGGAATACTGGTACGCATTTCAGTATCTGTCACGATAAAGCCCTGCTCATCAAGCACGATGCCCTGCGGCAGAAAGTCCGTTACCGGAGCAAAGCCCACATAAACGAACAGCCCGTCAACAGGCAGCAGTTCTTCCTGGCCGCTCAAGAGGTTTTTTACGGTCAGTCCGGTTAAAAAATCCTCACCATGCAGTTTCGTAATAGTCGAGCTGCGTATGATGTTGACCTTGTCCGGCATGCTTTCGAGCCTGTCTTCGTATACCTTGAGACCCCGGAAACTGTCACGCCGATGGATGAGATGAAGCTTGCCTACTATTTTGGTAAGATAGAGGCTTTCTTCCATTGCGGCGTTGCCGCCACCCACCACGGCCACAGTCTGGTTGCGATAAAAATTACCGTCGCAAAGTGCGCAGTAGGAAACTCCTTTGCCACGCAACCTGTCTTCATCTTCAAGGCCCAACTGACGGTGCTTGGCCCCCGAGCATACCAGCACGGTCTTGCACGTATGCTCCCCATCAGAAGTGCGCACAGTAAACCGGCCCGCCGAGCCGGTAATGGATTCAACAACGGTGGCGGGCCTGTCTACTGCCAAACCATCAAGATGCGCGGCGAAGAGGTCGGCAAGTTCATAGCCCTTGATGCCCTTGGGAAAGCCCGGGTAGTTCTCCAGCGCTTCGGTTTGCAGCAACTGCCCCCCGGAGGTCAAACGCTCCGGCATAAGAACGCTGCAACCGGACCGCGCCAGATACAGGGCTGCGGTAACGCCGGCGGGGCCGCCACCGATCACAACGGCATCGTATGCTTTCATGCCAGCGCCTTGGTATCAAGCAGATCTTTCATGGCAGCCTTGGTCACAGCGCCGGTGATCTGCTCGACAGTTTCGCCGTTTTTGAAAAGGACGAGGGTGGGGATAGCACGTATGCCGAATTTTGTGGGAGTGGCAGGATTTTCATCCACGTTCATCTTTACGATGCGCACTTTGCCTGCATATTCGGTGGCAAGTTCGTCAATGATAGGGCCAACAGCGCGGCAGGGGCCGCACCAGGGTGCCCAAAAGTCAAGCAGAACCGGCAGATCGGACTTGAGGACAACACTTTCAAAGGTGGCGTCAGTGACCTGTTCAGCCATAACTATCTCCTTAGGTTTATGTTGCGCACTGCATGCCGAAAGGGCGCAGAGGCGGAAAACCGAAGCTTCGGGATATGGATTCCGAGGCCTCTGTATTGAGCAAGAGTAGTTTCCAAAGACCTGACTGTCAAGACAATCTCATGTTTCTGACAGGTCTTCAGCGTATTCCCGGCAGCGCCTCATATCGTCAGGCAGGGCGCGCCCGCGGGGTACGGTTTCCATGTTTAATTGGTGGTAATATCCTTCTTTTCCGAGCAACCAGCCCGCATAGGCAATCATGGCCGCATTGTCCGTGCATAAATGCGGGCCGGGAATGATGGCCTGACCGCCTCTGCGCTCCATCAGTTCCGTAACGCGCTGGCGCAACAACGAGTTGCAGGCAACGCCGCCCGCAAGAATCAAATATTTCAACTGCGGATTTCTGTCCAGCGCTCTCGTAGCCTTTGTGCAAAGGGTATCCACCACGGCCAGATTAAAGGCGGCGCAACAATCTTTCAGATCTTGCGGCGCGTCCGCCGTCGAACCCAAAGGGCGCGGCCATGTCATGCCCGCAAAATGTTGTTGTACATAGGTACTGGCGGCAGTTTTCAATCCGCTGAAGCTGAAATCCAGGTTGTCATTGTCCAGATAGGGACGTGGAAAGGCAATTCCATCCGCCCGCCCTTCTCCGGCAAGAGCGTCCATAAGGCGTCCTCCTGGATAGGCCAGGCCAAGCACCTTACCGACCTTGTCAAAGGCCTCTCCCGCCGCGTCATCCAAGGTGCGCCCAAGGGGCAGACAGTTCCACGGGGTTTCCATGCGATACAGGTGCGTATGCCCGCCGGAAACCAGCAGTCCCAAAGCCGGAAACTTCAAAGGTTGCTCCAGCCCGGCTGCCAGTAGATGCGCCTGTAAATGATTGACACCGAGAAAACGTGCCCCCAGACTGAAAGCAAGCCCCTTGGCAAAGGCCACACCCACCAGCAGACTGCCAAGCAGCCCCGGCCCACGCGCGACAGCTACAAGGTCGATTTCTTCATTACTCTTGTCGCTACGCCGCATCAATTCGTCAAACAGGGGGCCGATATAACGATAATGCTCGCGGGATGCCAGCTCGGGCACAACACCGCCAAACAGTGCGTGCATATCAGCCTGGGTGGACAATACAGAATGCAGCAGGCGGCCATCTTCCACCAAGGCCAGCGCGGTTTCGTCACAGGAACTTTCAATGCCAAGGCAAAGCATATGGTCTCTCTTTCAACAAAAAACAGGAGCCGCGCCGAACGCGGCCCCAGAATTACGTACGATTTGCTGTCAGGCTATCAAACCGGCATACTTGGCATAAATGTTTTCAACAGCTTCCACATCTTTGGCGGAGCCGATGAATAAAGGCGTACGTGCATGCAAGTGCTCGGGAACCCTTTCAAGAATGCGGCCCCTGCCGTCACTTGCCTTGCCCCCGGCCTGCTCCGCAAGAAAAGCCAAGGGGGCAGCCTCGCACATAAGACGCAGTTTGCCGTTGGGTTTTTTGGCATCCGATGGGTACATATAAATGCCGCCGTTGATCAACGTGCGATGAAAATCCGCAACAAGAGCACCGACATACCGGGAGGAATACGGCTTTCCGTCTGAAGTTTCACAGCCGTGAAACCAGTTTACAGCCTCGCGGGCAGGGGCATCCCAATTCTTCCAGTTCCCCTCATTTACCGAATAGATGTACCCCTGCTCGGGGATGCACATGTTGGGATGGGAAAGCAAAAATTCTCCCACTCCGGGGTCAAGGGTGAAGCCATGAACTCCTTGCCCCGTGCTGAGTACAAGCATGGTGGAGGGACCATATAAAATATAACCTGCCGCCACTTGCCTGTTGCCCGGCTGCAGCACCTCATCCAGCGTCACTTCGCCTGAATGCCCATCGGGACGACGTAAAATCGAAAAAATTGTTCCAACATTGATGTTAACATCAATGTTGGAAGAACCGTCCAGTGGATCAAAAATCAAGATATAGTCGCCACGGGGAAATTCCGGGCTGACGCGTATCAGGTCGGCCTCTTCTTCCGAACTCATGGCACACAGGGCGCCACACCGCTCCATGCGGTAGAGCATGATGCGATTGGCGATTGTATCCATTTTCTGAACATTCTCGCCTTGAACGTTAACTTCGCCTGTACCGCCGAGAATATCCAACAACCCCGCCTTGTTAATGCGGCGGGAGATACTTTTGCCGGAAAGGATAAGGTCGTACAGCAAGCCGGTAAATTGCCCCGTGGCCTGCGGGGTGCGCTTTTGATGCAGCAGCAGATGTTCCGTGACCGTGATATCAGCCATGCAGGCCTCCTGCAAAAAACAGATGTTCCGAATACCTAAAGGCTTGCGCCGCCCCGGGGCGGCGCAAGCTTCATAATATGCGTCAATTCCGTGGCCCGAAAGGACTTGGACGCCCACCCGGCAAAATGGCCGGAGCGGCGTTGCTGCCCGGTTCATCGTCAGCTGAAGATGCAGCGCCAGTTTCTTCCGGTGCAGGCTTTTCAGCCGGTTTTTCCGCGGCGGGTGCTGGAGCCTTGGCGGCTTCGTCCACAGGAGCAGCATTTTCCTTGCCAACTCCTTCAGTGGCAGTTCCGGCCTTACCTTCCTCTGTCTCATCCGCACGAGGGCCGAAGGGACTCGGCATAACTACCGTGGGCCTTTCTTCGCGGGGGCCAAAGGGACTCGGTCTGCCGGCATCCATATCTGCCGGCAAGCCAAGACCGGCAGGCGGCGAAGCGGGAGCCGCACGGCGTGGCCGCTGCACCCTTTCCACAGGAACATTTTCTCCCTCAAGCTGACGCTCCTGAACCCTGCCCTTCTCGGCACGCTTGTTCTTGAGCAACACACTGTCGTGGCTGCCGGGCTGAAGGTCGTGAGAAGGGGCGCCTGCAGGCCGCGGTGCTTCGCCTTCGGCGGTGACAGCATCGCCGGGCGCCGGCACAGCCATGGCCGGACCGTCCAGATTTTTGCGCTTGCGTTCGGGTTGGGGGGGCGGCGGCAACTTTTCCCGTTCTTTCGGGAAAAACGCCAGCCCCTGATCCACATTGCCGCCGCCTTCAGGGAAGGTGCCTTTTTCAGCAACGGCAAAAACAAGGGGCAGGTTGCCCAGGTAGCGAACAAGATAATAAAACGTGCCGGTTACATTGGTGCATGTGCCGGAAGAACTCTTGGTAACGGCTTCATCCCAATTTACACCAGCCAAAGGCGTGGCCGCAAAATCATACTTGCCAGGCCACAACAGGGCCTGGGGAGTAAGAATGACCACGTTTTCCGGGCTACCGGAATACTGTATGAGCGCACGCATGTCAAAATAGGTTGCCACCACACCCAAAAAGTCTACGCCGTCATACAGCGGAGCGGCCAGTAAAACCTCCGGCCCCAAAGGAGAAGGTTGCACATCGGCCCGCAAGGCGCGGCTGCTCTGTTTTTTATCTTCATAAAGCAGAGGGATAAAATCAAGCTGCTTCATGGGGTTAGCAGGCTCCTGACCAAGAATGCTGCCGTCATACTTGACGCCCGCAAAGCCGCTGACCCAAGGGAAGCTGTTGAAGAACGTGACGATCCAGTCACGCGTGGGCGGCTTGTCGGCGTTAAGCATGACGCGCTCAAGGCGGCTCAGCTCCACATCAATACCCATCATGCTATGGGTCAGGGCCAAAGCCTGCGGCGAAAGTTCACCTTTTTCGTCATAATCCACCGAGGCAGGTGGACTGACGTACGTATTCCAGAATCCTTTGGTGGACTTCCATGCGTTTTTGGTTGGCTGGTATGAACTGCAACCTGCAACAAGAAGAGCGGCAGCTGCCAGCATGAGTGTGGTCCGCAGATATGATTTGAACACCGTGTTCTCCCTGAGCTTTAGAGCAGCCATGCATTATTGCCGGACAACTCCGCACGAATGGTAAAGCGCCGTCAGGCATTGACACAGAGCCTGTCAGCACCCTGGCGGTATACAGATAAATACATCTTGAAATTTATCAGCTGTGCGCTCTGGCCTCAACACGTTCTGCCAGAGCCTCGAGCATGCTTATAAGCTTGTCTTTGCCGCTTGCCGCTTCAGGCGTGGCGGCATCCGGAGTAAGATCTTCCAGCTGCGCGCTGCCTAATCGTGCGTTCAAGGTTGCTATCCTCTGGCGCAGGTCGGCGCTTTCTTCTGGCGCCGTGGCAGCGGCTGCCAGTTCGTGATAAATATCCAGCGCCCCTTTGGTGTCACCCTGTTCGGCCAGGACTTCGGCCATGGAGCGCGTGCGCAAAGAAAACCGCTCTTCCCCTTCTTCGTTTCCTTCATCGCCATGACCTGCAGGATTGTCTACCGCAGTATCCCGCGCAACTGTGATTTTTTCTGCCGTCGGAGAAGCCTCGCAGGCAACTGCAGGGTCAGGACGCTGCGGCCGGGTCTCGTTCAGGATATTGTCAGGATCAAAAGCCGCAAGCTTTTCGTGTGTCAGATGTTCATGCGCGAGATGCTGTTGGGCGGAATGGACAGCAGAGAGCGTATCATCCACAGGGACAACCTGTTCCAGGCTGTCTTCAGGCAGATCCGCGGACTGCTCAGAGATGTCTGAATGCAGGGCGGTTGCGGCCTCAGGTTCAAGGAAAAAATCTGCAGGTTGGCTGGCGGAAACAGCCGTGTCCTCACTTTCAAGTGAAACTTCAGCTTCTTTGGGCGCTCCAATGACGTTGCCGGGGGCTTCATTTCTCCTTGGCTGGCAATGCACAGTGTTGCGAGGAACATCCTGACCAAGAAGACTGTTAACGCCCCTCTCCATTACCTCTTGCAAGGATACCGGACCACGGGCAAAATTGAGGGCCAAAAAATTCATGACGGCCGCAGCATCCGGAGAATGGGCTTCCGCGGCCAGGCTGGCTGCCCAGGCCTGCCAGAAACCGGCATACGCCGTAAGCATCTTGCTGAGTTTTTCGACCTGTTTTTCACAGGCGTCCTGTTTTCCTGCCCTGTAGAGCAGCTCGATCAAAAATATGCGGGCTTCAAGAAATTCGTCGTGCCGTTTCAAGCCCCGCTCCAGAACCTCTACTGCCTCATCGGTCCGCTGTGCTTCCGCCAGCAGACGCGCCAGCGGAAAAAAGACCTTGGAGTTGGGTTCAAGATCCAGGACTTCTTTATACCACTCAATTTTTTCTGTCATATACTACGGCTCCCGATGGGGCTTGGCCGATGCGTCAAAAAGGTAAAGCACCTCATTGTCCCGCACATAATGCAGGCGCTGCCGGATGACTTTCTCCACATACTGGTTGTCAGACTGCAAAAGGCGGATTTCACGGCTGAGGGCCATGTTTTCCGCATCCAGACCGGCGATCTGCTTTTCGAGAGCGGCGTACTGCCGTTTGAGTTCACGATACTCAAGCAGTCCGGTAGGCCCCCAGACCATGCGACTGAAAAGCACTACACTGATCAGGCCCAGCACCACAAGTATGAAAGAACGCCAGAACATTATTGCAAAAGCCGTCTTTTTTGAGTTTTGCCCTTCCGGGAAAGTTTCAGTTCCGCAAGAAATGTCGCGGTAGCGTTTTCAAGCCGCTGGACATCCTCTTCAGCCAGATCCATCTGGTCAACCTGAGAAAGGTAGTCTTTGAGAGAGTTCAATTCTGAATCGAAATAGCGCCCCCACATTCCGGCTTTCATATCCGGCTCCAGCTCCAGTATGGTCTGGATACAGTTTTTGAGGCGTATCTGCAGCGTGCTCATGCCTTGCCGGAATCCTTGCGTTCGCGGGTACGACGGTAGAAATCATAGCAGTAGTTGGTGCCGGAAATAAGCGCCAGCGCCAGCGCGGCATACAACAGGACCTGCCCTATGGGCTGCGGGTCCATACCCCACAGGGGATAATGCAGGGTCAGGGGAACAATGGCAAAAACCTGCAGAATCGTCTTGGCCTTGCCGAACTTGTCCGCAGCAAGCACAATGCCTTCGTCAATGGCAATGGCGCGAAGGCCTGTGACTACAAGTTCACGACAAACCATGATGATAACGACCCAGGCCTCAGTCCAGCCGAGCTGAACAAACATGATGAGCACAGAGCAGATGAGCACCTTGTCGGCCAGCGGGTCCAGAAACTTGCCCATGCTGGTAACCATGTTGGAACGCCGGGCCACATAACCGTCAGCCCAGTCAGTCACTGAGGCAAAAATAAAGGCCAAGGCCGCGATCTTGCACACCGTTGGACCTTCAAAGTAAAGCAGTAAAACCACCAGAGGGGTCATAAGAATACGTAACAGCGTAATTTTATTAGCAAGGTTAAGCATTGTATTTATTTTGACTCTCCCGGAGAATTTTTGTCCAAGTAACATAAAAGCAGACGAGAGAAAAGAAGAAAAAATCTCCCCTGCCGGGTTTGCGCAATCCGGCAGGGGAGATTTTTGCTGTAAAAAAATACTCCACCCGCTTTTCCGGCTTTTACCTTCTTGCACAAATTACTGAAAAACAGCCTTGTGCACTGCGGCGAATCAGTGTCAGCCGGGGCCAGGGGCATTCCTAGGAGCGCGAGGTGGCCAAAGCCTCCAGGCTGTTGTCGCAGGCATCGGCAATGGCGTCTGCCAATTGAAGAAAGGCAGCTTTGGCTGGGCTTTCCGATTCAAGATACACCACAGGAACCCCGCGGTCCGCAGCAACTACAGTGGTGGGATCCAAAGGCACGGCCCCCAGGAACTTGAGGCCGTAGCGTTTTGCGAGATCTTCGCCGCCGCCTTTCTTGAAAAGATCAATTTCCTGATGACAGTGCGGGCACACAAGACCGCTCATATTTTCTACAACGCCAAGAACATTGGAGTTGGTATACTGGAGAAAATTGATGGCCTTGCGCACATCCGCCAGGGAAATTTCCTGCGGTGTGGTCACGACCACACAAAGCGCGTCAGGAATGGACTGCATGACCGTCATATGCTCATCACCAGTGCCTGGAGGCGAGTCAATAAGCAGAAAATCAAGATCGCCCCACTTCACATCCGAAATAAACTGCCTGATAGCAGCCGTTTTTTTCGGACCACGCCACAGGATGGCCTGATCCTTGTCCTGCAGCAGTGAGTCCATAGAAATGACAGACAAATTTTCATTATAGGTCGCTGGCAGCATAAGCTCGCCGCCGGGGTCCATCTCGACGGTGCTTGTGAGGCCCAGCAGGTTGGGCACACTGGGGCCGTGCAGGTCCACATCGAGAATGCCCACCTTGAAACCACGCCGGGCCAGGGCTGCGGCAGTATTGACGGTGACGGAACTTTTACCCACCCCACCCTTGCCGCTCATGACGAAAAGCTTGTGCCGTATATGCCCGAGCCTGTCGGCGATGATTTTGTCCTGCCGGGCGACAGGGTCACTGCATTTTCCGTCTCCACCCTTGCCCGTGGCGCTTGGACAGGAGGAAGATGAAGAACAGGAGGAACAGGAAGCCATGACATCTCCTTGTTTTTGATGGCGAGAGGCCGTGCTACCAGCCGTGGTCGCCCACCAGATCCACAAAAATAGCGGGACCGAGGTCTTCCCCGGTCATACGGCCCTGCTCCTTGCGAAAACGCATGAGCCGCTGTGCTCGGGGGCGTGGTCCCACGGGAATAAGCAGAATGCCGCCTTCGTCAAGCTGGTCTGTCAGGGGGCGCGGCACTTCCGGCCCGCCCGCCGTAACAATGATTCTGTCAAAGGGGGCGGCCTCGGGCATGCCCAGCGTGCCGTCCCGACGCTGCATGTGTACGCCGCGCAGGCCCAGTTGCCGCAAGAGATTTCCTGTATCCTGGTACAGTTCGCGCAAACGCTCCACTGTAAAGACAGTGCAGCCCATAGTCGCGAGCACCGCGGCCTGGTATCCCGAGCCAGTGCCTATTTCCAGCACGCGCATGCCGCGGCGCACTTCAAGCAACTGGCTCATCAGTGCCACCACATAAGGCTGTGAAATGGTCTGACCGTAGCCGATGGGCAGCGGGGTATCCTCATACGCCTGGGCGCGCAGCGCCTCCTGCACAAACAGATGACGCGGCACGGCCGACATGGCGGCCAGCACCTCGGCATCGTTTATGCCTCTGGCTTCAAGTTGTTCACGCACCATGCGTCGTCGCAGGCGTTTGGGGTCCACCATGGGGCTACGTGTGCGTTCCGGCGCTCTTTGGCCTGTGTACTTGGCGTGTTGCATACTGCGGAAGTGAAAACAGATTTTGCCCGTCAAGTCAATGCGCTCTGCGGCTTTAACGGAACGTTATAAAAGTTCCAGACTTTTCCTTGAAACTTGGCTTTCTTTATGCAAGGCTTTGACGGAGTTTAATGAGGAGCCTGTAATGCGAAAAAAAAGTATGTTTTCATCAGTGTTGGGTATTTTGGTAGTCGTTGCTCTTGGCGTAGGCGGCTACACATTCTTTAAGGACCTTGAAGGGCCTGTTATTGACGTTTCGCCCAACACCGGCAGAGTTTCCCCTGCCAGCGTGCTCAAGGTCAGCATGAAGGATCCTTCAGGAATTCGTTCTGTTACAGTTGGAGTCCGAAAGAATAACGTGCTCAATGTTATTTTCAACAAACATTTTGATCAATACCTGCCCGAACGCACTGTGGAGGTTCCCTTAAAGGACGCCAACCTGCGTGAGGGAGCCTTTGATCTTGAGGTGCGCGCAACAGACGGCTCTCTGGCCGGTTTCGGGCAGGGCAACACCCGTACCGTGCAGCTTCCTATGCGCCTGGATACACAGCCCCCGCGCATATCCGTCAAAACCCTGCCCCCTAACGTCCGCCGTGGCGGTGCTGCAGTTGTGCGGTATACGGTTGACGAAGACGTCACCAACAGCGGGGTGCTGGTAGCCGGTTATTTTGTGCCGGGCTACCTGCAAAAAGACGGCAGCTATATCTGCTTTTTCCCTTTTCCATACACTATGACCGCCAAGGACTACAAGAACAGCGTGGAGATTACAGCCACCGACCTGGCGGGCAACGTCACCAAAAACCGTCTGACAGTTATGGCTTTTGAGCGTACCTTCAAAAGCGACAGCCTTGAACTGAGCGACGACTTTTTACTGAGTGTGGAAAACAAGCTGCGGCACCTTGCGCCGAATGCAGCCAACCCGCTGGAGTGCTACCTGTACATCAACAATCAGGTGCGCGCCGCCAACGTGGAAGATCTGCGCAATATCAGCAAGGATACGGCATCGGCCATGTTGTGGAGTGGCGTTTTCCAGCGCATGCCCCGCTCTGCCCCGCGCGCCGGATACGCAGACCACCGCTTTTATAATTACCAGGGCAAGCTTGTGGGCGAATCCTACCATCTGGGCTTTGACCTCGCCTCCGTTCGCAATGATGACGTGCCTGCCGCTAACAGCGGTCGCGTAATATTCAGCGGAGACCTGGGCATTTACGGCAATATTGTGGTCATTGACCACGGCCTTGGACTCATGTCCCTCTACTCTCACCTTAACGACTCAATGGTCAACGCGGGCGATGTGGTGCAAAAAGGCCAAACCATAGGGCATACGGGAACCACCGGCCTCGCTTTCGGTGACCATCTGCACTTCGGCATAATGGTGGGCGGTGTTGAAGTGACCCCCCTCGAATGGCTTGATCCCAAATGGATACGTGACAACATCACCAGCCGTCTCGAGGCGTCCATGGCCCAATAAAAGTATCTGTGACAATGCTCACGCCGTGCCTTTTGCGCAGGGACCGGATTAACCGCCCTTGCAGAAGGCACGGCGTTTTTTGTGGCAACCGGGGGCTTGTATTTAACGTAGCTTGCAGTATATCTTAATTGTATAGCTGGAAAATATCACGGCTTTTCCACAATCAAGGATTTTCCTTATGAAAGGTTCGATTTGTCTATCCCCATTAACACACAGAAATGTGAGGACTTATTTGTGTCTCCACATCCTGCGGCATTTCTTGGTCTGGACATAGGTTCCACCACTGTCAAACTGGCACTTCTGGACGCCGAGGGCATGGTTATTGAAACCATGTATCGTCGTCACGGAACCGCTGTCAGGGCCACCCTGTCTGCCCTTCTAGACGAGCTGGCACAAAAATATCCTTTATTACCAGTGCGATGTGCCATTACTGGCTCGGGCGCTCTGGACCTTGGCGAAGCGCTTGGCCTGCCTTTCGTGCAGGAGCTGCTTGCCACGGCCCGGGCCGTGGCTGCCGCCGCCCCGCATACCAGCGTGGCTGTGGAACTGGGGGGTGAAGACGCCAAACTGCTCTATCTGGGGCAGGATGTGGAACTGCGCATGAATGAATCCTGCGCGGGCGGCACAGGCGCTTTTATCGACCAGATGGCCCGTCTGCTCAATACAGATGCGCAGGGCCTCAACGAGCTGGCATCGCGCCACACCACCCTTTACCCTATTGCATCGCGCTGCGGCGTTTTCGCCAAGACCGATATAGTCCCCCTTCTGAATGGCGGGGTGGCGCGCGAAGATATTGCCGCCTCCATCTTCCAGGCCGTGGTGGAACAGACCATTGGCGGGCTGGCCTGTGGCCGCCCCATCGAGGGAACAGTGGCTTTTCTCGGCGGGCCTCTGCATTTTCTGCCGGAATTAAAAACTCTTTTCGTCAAGGCGCTCAGTCTGGACGAAAAAGAAATCGCCCATCTGCCCCATGCCCAGTGCGCGGCTGCGCACGGAGCAGCCTTGTGCGTGGCAGGCATGCAGGCTGAAATGTCGCTGGTGCGTCTGGATGCCCTGGCTGGGCAAGCCCGTAGCCTGTCACGCGAGCGTGCTAGTCCGCTTACCAAGGCCCTTCCCCGCTTTTTTTCCCACCAGAACGAATACGAAATCTTCAAAAAGCGCCATTCTGACGACAAGCTGCCACGGGCAGCTCTCAGCGAAGCCCAAGGCCCCTTATATCTCGGGCTTGACCTGGGTTCCACCACAGTCAAAGCCGCCCTTATGGACAGTCAGCAGCGCCTGCTTGCGTCATGTTACGTATCCAATGGCGGCAACCCGCTACAGGTTCTTTTGCCGCCCCTGGCAGACATGCTTGAACAGATTCCGCCGCAGGCCTGGCTTGCGGGTACGGCAGCCACAGGCTACGGCGCGCAGCTTGCCGAAGCGGCCTTGAAGCTGGACTGTGTAACCGTTGAGACCCTGGCGCACTTCAAGGCGGCCCACCGCATTGTGCCGGAAGTCAGCTACGTCATTGATATTGGCGGGCAGGACATGAAGTGCCTCAAGGCTGAAAACGGCGTCATAACCAACGTGAGCCTTAATGAAGCCTGTTCTGCCGGCTGCGGAGCTTTTCTTGAAAGCTTCGCCATAGGGCTTGGCATGAATATGGACGAATTTGTTCAGGCGGCCCTTTACGCCGAGCACCCGGCGGATCTCGGATCGCGCTGCACGGTGTTCATGAACTCCAAGGTTACCCAGGCACAAAAAGAAGGCATGAAGGCCGCCGACATTGCCGCGGGCCTGTGTTACTCAGTTGTGCGCAATGCTCTGGACAAGGTCTTGCGCATAAAAAATGTGGATGAACTGGGCCAGCATGTGGTGGTACAGGGGGGATCTTTTCTCAATGATGCCCTGCTCTGTGCTATGGAGCGCACCCTCGGCCACCCTGTGCACCGCCCGGTTTCATCCGGCCTTATGGGGGCTTATGGCGCTGCCCTGACTGCCATTGAAGCCCGGCCTGCTCATGAAAAGCACCATTCGCCCATCACAGCCGAACGCATACGCGGCCTTGAGATGCGCAGCCGCAGTTTTCGCTGTCGCGACTGTGGCAACAACTGCCTTCTCACTGAAACGCGCTTTTCACATGGCGAACGGCACTTTTCAGGCAATCGTTGCGACAAGTTCGCCAACAACGCCAGCAAAAAAGCTCAAAAGGCCCCCAATATTTATGACTGGAAGTACCGTCGCCTGTTCAACTATGAGCCGCTGCCCGTGGAAAATGCCCCGCGCGGCATCTTGGGCATACCGCGTGTACTCACAGTTTATTCGCATTACCCCTTCTGGTTCACCCTGTTTACCGAGCTTGGCTACAGGGTGGAGCTTTCCCCTCCCACAAATCGCGCCCTGTTCGCCCGTGGGCTGGCCTCTGTGCCTTCGCAGAGTGTCTGCTACCCGGCCAAGCTGGCGCATGGACACGTGCTTGCCCTTATTGAGGCTGGTGTAAAGCATGTTTTTCTGCCCTGCATTCCGCGTGAATCCAAAGAGTTTGACGAAATGTGTGATGCGTTTTCCTGCCCCGTTGCCTGTGGCTACCCCCAGGTTGTGCGTGAAAACCTGCCCGACCTTGCCGCCGGCAAGGTCGCCATGTACGCCCCCTTCGTCAACCTCAACCATACCGCCTCCCTGGTCCGCAATCTTTGCCAGGAAATGGGCCTGCCCAGGGGAGAAGTGCGGGCCGCCATAAAAACCGCACGGCGCGAGCAGGAAAATTACCTGAATGAACTCCGGCAAGAAGCAAAAAAACTGTACGGCGCGACAAGCCGCCAGGGAGGCACACTGGTTATTCTGGCAGGACGGCCTTACCATGCCGATCCCCAGGTGCATCATGGCCTGCCGGATTTCATCGCCTCGCTTGGAGCCACTGTTTTGAGCGAAGACTGCCTGCCCCGGACATGGCTTCAGCAAGCTTCATTACCTGGCCTGCGTGTACGAAACCAATGGACCTATCCCGCACGACTTTACCGTGCCGCGGCGTGGGCGGGGCAGGCGGAACACGGGAAAGCCCGCGTTGAGCTTGTACAGCTTACGTCATTCGGCTGCGGACTTGATGCCATCACATCAGACCAGGTGCGCGAGCAGTTGCAGGAATGCGGTAAGCTGTACACCCTGATCAAAATGGATGAAGGAAACGCTCTGGCCTCGGCGCGCATCCGCATCCGCTCCCTGCTGGCTGTGGCCCAGGGGCGAGACGAACAGCTCGCCGTCCACGCAGCTCCGCCACCCCCGCCTGTCTTTGCCAAAAAAGACGCCCAGTCACGGCTCATTCTTGTCCCGCAGATGGCCCCGTTGCATTTTCCCCTGATCACGGAAGGCGTCGCAGGCAGCGGCCACAGCATCAAGCTGCTGCCCCATGTAAGTCCCGAGGCTATCAGCCTTGGACAGGCGTATGTAAATAATGATGCCTGTTACCCCGCTATAGTGGCCATAGGCCAACTGCTGCACGCCCTGCAAAGCGGTGAATATGATCCGCAGCGCGTGGCGCTTTTGCTCTCTCAAACCTGCGGTCCCTGCCGCGCCAGCAATTATCCGGCCCTGCTACGCAAGGCGCTGCTGGAATGCGGCATGGATTCTGTCCCCATCCTTACCCTGAGCGCCTCGGGAACAGAGGGACATCCCGGTTTCAGGCCCAGCCGCGGCATGCTCCACCGCATGCTGCTTGGCATGCTCGGGGGAGACATGCTGCAACGCCTTTCGCTTTTTACCCAGACCTATGAACGGCGCCCCGGTGACACAGAAGACCGGACAGCCCACTGGCTGCGCGTTCTTTCGCCCATAGTGAGGCAGGGTGATGACAGGGCATTCCGCCACAGCATGGAGCGTCTTGTACGAGATTTTGAACAGATACCCCTGGATTCCGGACGCCGTCCGCGCGTTGCGGTTGTGGGTGAAATTCTGCTCACCTATCACCCGGATGCCAATCGGCATATCGTTGATATCATCCGTCAGGAAGGTGGCGAGCCGCTTTTGCCGGATATCACAAACTTCATGCTCTATTGCTTGCGGGATTCCATATACGACTGGCAGCGCCAGGGCGGCAGCGCCCTGGATGCCCTTGGCAGCGCTCTGATAATCAGAAAGGTGGAAAGTCTGCGCAAAAGTATGCGGCAGGCCCTTGGCCGCTCATCTTTGGCAGAAAGAGTCATGCCGGTGGCCCATGTGGACACCTTGGCACGCATGGGCGAAACCATGCTTTCATTGGGCAATGCCGCGGGCGAAGGCTGGCTTTTACCTGCGGAAATGCTGGAATTTCTTAACCACGGCGCAAAAGACATTCTTTGCCTGCAACCCTTCGGCTGCCTGCCCAACCATGTGGTAGGCCGCGGAATATTCAAAACTGTACGCCGGATGGCGCCCCAGGCCAATATAATGGCTATTGACTATGACCCGGGCAGCAGTGAGGCCAATCAGCTGAACCGCATCCGCCTTTTTATGGCCATAGCTAGAGAACTGGCGCGAGAGCAAGGTATTCTGCGGCTTGGAGACCTTCAGGACCAGTCTGACTTTGCCAAAAAACTTTGCGGTGTGACATAGATTGCTTTTACCAAACCAATGACAAACCCGCGTTGAACACACAGAGTGGTTGCCGAACCGATCAGGTGGACGCCGGGCATGCCCGGCGTCCACCTGGAGCAGATTAATTTTGGAATACTTCACATCTCACAATGGTCATTGTGACGAAAATGCCATTTCCGGCAGAATCAATGCCGTGTTACGCTGAAACCGGCGTTGGCGAAAGGCAATGCTGCGGCCGCACACCGGGTAGTCCCGTTGAAACTGCCCATGAAAGGTCCGCCTGGCAAGTACCCGGAGCTATAGCCCATGGCACGCGATATAAAAATCCTTGAACCAGAGACGTGCAGGAAATCGGAACGCAAAACACGGGTGAAAAACAGCCCGTCGGCCGTTTTTTCACCCGTGAACTATACAGATATATCGCGCCTTATTCGCGTGGGGGAAGTTCGCGGCCGCTCTCTTCAAGGCGCTGCAAAAATTTGTCACGACATTCGTAGCTACAGAAACGATGGATGGTCTCTCCGTCACGCACGGAAATATTACCCTCAACGGCAACATAGGTTCCGCATTCGGGGTCTTTGACCATTTCGCCCGCAGCTATCTTGCGCTCCATCTCGGCAGCGTTATCCTCTTTGTTTTCTTTTTTCTTTTTCAGCACGTCATTGGCAAAAAGACGATAAAGGGCGTAGCCCGCCAGAATAAGAATTAGCCACTTCCACATCTGTCATGCTCCTTAGGTCCGTGCAGGGCACGGGCACGTACGGCTCTTGTGCGGCTTCCGACAATATTCATGAAAGCCGTGGACAAGATTATCACAGGCCCCTCTTCCAGTCACTGAAAAATTCTCTGCCCTTCCTTTTTGTACTGTAGGCGCGCGAGCCATTCCGTTGCGGGCAAACCGTCAATAACGGCATGCGGGGCAACATCAAGCAGTGGTACAAGGGCAAAAGCCCTTTGGGTCAGGCGGGGATGCGGCACAAGGCAGTGAGGGTTTTCGCTGCCTATCTGCCCGAACAGCAGCAGATCGACATCAATGGCTCTCGGTCCGAAGCGTAGCGCCGGATCAGCGCTGCGCACCCGGCCAAGATCTGCCTCAATATCCAGCAGGGCATCCACAAGAGAACACGGCGTCCAGGAGGCACCGGGAAAAAGCTCTATCACCTGGTTGAAAAACCAGGACTGGTCCGCGTAGCCCTGTGGTTCGGTGCAGTAGAGAGGCGACGCTGCTCCTGTACGCATGCGCGGCAAGGCGGCCAACTTCTGCCGGGCGCGTACCAGCATCTCTTCCGCATTTGCACAGTTGGATCCAAGGCATACGTAAGCCTGGAATTCTTTTCCCGGCGAATTTTCGGGCATATGTCTTCCCCTTCCCATGGATGCTCGTTAGGACATAAACGCTTGGACGAATCGCGTACAGCGGACAAATTTGGCTGCGTCCACTCTGCGGCAACGATATGTTCAAATCCCTGCAGACATTTCAAGCGCGAGCGACTCCGGCCTCATCAATATGCCGCTGTGGATAGCACAGGCGCAAAAGGAACAAAAGCCTCTGCACAAACCTTTTGTACCGCATCCGGTTGGGAACATGTAAAAAACTTGCCCGTCCGGCACAAGGCGGCTAGCATACGCGTATGATCAAACAAGACACGGCCCCATCATTCCTCTGTCCGCTGGCCCCGCTGTTGCCGCTATGGCAGGATTATCTGCTGGCCCAACGGGGGCTGTCGCCCCAGACCGTTGCCTCTTACGGGCAAGACCTTGAAAATTTTTTCCTTTTTCGTCAGGAACTGGCCCAGGGCGAAGCAGTAAGCCCCCAACCAGATGAACAGGAAGTTTTCCTCTATCTGGCATGGTTGCGCGCCCGGCAGAACACAGGACGGACATTGGCGCGCCGCCTTTCAGCATTGCGGGCTTTTTTTGATTTTGCCGTACAGGAAAACGCCATAAAAAATAATCCTGCGCAATTGCTGGACAATCCAAAACTGCCCCAACACCTGCCCGAAGTACTGAGCCGGGATGAAATGGAATCCCTGCTGGCACGGCCCGATCTGCGTGACAGGGGCGGCCAGCGCGACCGCTGCATACTCGAACTGCTCTATGCCGCTGGCCTGCGGGTGTCTGAACTGTGCGATCTGTGTTTGCCCGATCTGGACCTTCAGCGCGGATTGGTACGTGTTTTCGGCAAGGGAGCCAAAGAACGCCTTGTGCCGCTGCATGATCTTATGCAGAACATGCTTGAAAATTACATCCGTGATTGGCGCCCGGCTTTTTCACCCACAGGCAACCAGCTTTTCGTCAATCGTTCCGGCCGTGCGCTGACACGGCAGTATATCTGGAAGATGGTAAAAAAATACGCTCTGGAGGCAGGCATACGCCGCCCGGTTTCTCCCCATACATTCCGTCATTCTTTTGCCACACACCTGCTTGAAGGCGGCGCGGACCTGCGGGCGGTGCAATTGCTGCTCGGTCATGCCGACATCAGCGCCACAGAAATATATACCCATGTACAGGCAGAGCGCCTGCGTAGCATCCACCGCAAATTCCACCCCCGGAGCCAGATGTGAGCCATGTGAGTGCTGCCAAAGCCACGCTGATAACCTGCCATGCCAATGCGGACTTTGACGCCTTCGCCGCCATGCTGGCCGCCCGCCACCTGTACAGCCCGCACGTGCTGCTTTTTCCGGGCAGTCAGGAACGTGGACTGCAAAAACTTTACGCCACTCTTGATACCAGAGCCTATAATTTTGCCGCCAGCGCGGAGCTGGACTGGGATTCATTTGACCGACTGGTACTGGTGGATACGCGCCAGCGCGGCAGGGTCAGCCATGTGGCCCCCTTGCTGGATCGACCGGATGTACATGTGGAAATATGGGATCACCATCCGGAATCCGGCGACGACATCACCCCCGACAGGCTATATTTTGCCTCTATAGGTTCTGTCACAAGCCTTATAGTGCAGCACCTGCGCGAAGCCGGAATCCGCCTTGAAGCAGAAGATGCCACCCTGCTGGGACTCGGCATTTATGGCGACACCGGCTCCTTCACTTACTCATCCACCACAACGGCGGACTTTGAAGCTGCCGCATGGCTGCTTGGTCAGGGCATGGAAGTCAACCGCATAAATGATCTGGCTGCCCATGAGCTGACCAGCCTGCATATACAGGCGCTCAACAGCCTTCTGGAATCGGCACAGTCCTACACCATTAACGGAACCCAAGTGGTTCTGGCCGAAGCCTCCATGGAGCATTATCTGGGCGACTTTGCCTATCTTGCGCACCGGCTTATGGAAATGGAGAAATTCATTGTCCTTTTTGCCATCGGCCTCATGGGAGATCGTATACAGGTTGTGGCCCGCAGCCGCAGCGATACTGTCAACGTGGGCGATATCTGCGCGGCTCTGGGCGGCGGCGGGCATGTCTATGCGGCATCGGCCTCTGTGCGGCACATGACCCTGCATGAAGTGCGCGACGCCATTCTGAGGCAGCTCTACGCACAGGCACAGCCTGACAAGACAGCGCGCGAATACATGTCATCCCCTGCTGTAGGTGTGGAATCCACAGCGACCATACGTCAGGCAGATGAACTGATGCTGCACTTCGGCCTCAAGGCAGTACCTGTCTTCATACCCAGTACACGCAGGTGCGAGGGGCTACTGGACGCCCAGACTGCCTCGCGCGCCAGCGCCCACGGGCTTGGAAACGCCAGAGTGGAAGACTATATGCAACGGCGCATCCAAACCCTGCCGCCGGAAGCGGTGCTCAAAGACCTTACCGCAGCCATTGTCGGCGCACGACAACGCCTGGTACCGATTGTCGAAAATGAAGATGTCATCGGCGTTGTGACGCGTACCGACCTTATCAATGTTTTCGCCCACGAACCCGGAAACCTGCCCGTTCTGAAGCATTCCTCCAGCAAGGAGCGACATGTGGGCAAGCTCATACAGGACCGTTTGCCCGCTTCTGCCAAAAACCTGCTCCATCTGGCAGGCCGGCTTGGTCGTGACCTGGGCCTGCCCGTCTATGCTGTAGGCGGCTTTGTTCGTGATCTTCTGCTCAACAGGGCCAATCAGGATATCGACCTGGTGGTAGAGGGCAACGGCATTGCCCTGGCCAAGGCCCTGGCCGCAGAGCTTGGTGGCAGAGTGCGCGAACATCAGGAATTTCTGACTTCGGTAGTCATCTTCAAAGATGCCGAAGGCCGCGAATCGCGTATTGATGTGGCTACCGCCCGGCTTGAGTATTATGAGTATCCCGCTGCCCTGCCTACAGTGGAGCTGTCTTCCATTAAAATGGACCTGTTCCGGCGTGATTTTTCCATAAATGCTTTGGCGGTGCGTCTGGACAGCACTCCATTCGGACAGCTCGTGGACTTTTTCGGCGGCCAAAGAGATATAAAAGAGCGCATTATACGCGTACTTCATACCCTGAGCTTTGTTGAAGACCCCACACGCTGCCTGCGGGCCGTGCGTTTTGAACAGCGCTATGATTTTCGTATAGGGGCAGGTTCAGAAAAGCTTATCAAAAATGCTATGGGGCTCAAGCTGATGGACAGGCTCAGCGGGCCGCGGCTTTTTCATGAATTCAAGCTGATTTGTGATGAAGAGAACCCACTGGCCTGCCTTGAACGGTTGGACCAACTGGGTATACTGCCGGCCATCGCACAACAGTTGGCGCTTACGCCAGGGAAGAGAAAGATCCTCGAAGAACTTCAGGACATGCTGTCCTGGTACCGCCTTTTATACTTTGAAAAAATGCCTCAACCCTGGCTCGTATACTTTCTCGGGCTTTGCCATGGCCTGCCCTATGTGGAAACATCCGTACTTTACCGCCGGATGGGGCTACCTGAGAACAAAAGAAACGATATCCTTGGTCAACGGGAACAGATGCGCACCGTGAGAGGACGCCTGGAAAGCCGACAAAAACGCCAAGGCGTGCAGGAGTTCAAGGTAAGCGTCCTTCATGGGCTGCTGGCCCCCCTGTCGCTGGAATCCCTGCTCTACCTTATGGCCGAAACCAACGACGAGGGGCTGCAAAAAAATCTGTCCCGCTATATTACCCAGTGGCGTCACGAAAAAGTGGACATCACCGGCGAGGATCTCAAAAATATGGGTCTGTCGCCCGGACCTCTTTTCAGCCAAATACTGCGCGCGGTGCTTCAGGCCAAGCTTGACGGCGAGACGCCGGGGCGGGAAGAACAACTGGCCCTTGCACGCAGTCTGGCCCGCAACAGAACAAAAGACGAAGGAAAAAAGCTTGCAGCAGCCAAGCGCAACAATTGATCAAGCCGGTTTTCGCGCGGGCATATCCTTGCGGACAACTCACTTTGATTGAATTTATTGCACGCATAATGTATTGAATATATTGCTCATATTACAATCAACATTTTATGCCAGACTGGTTTTCCGCTTGCTCCTGATGATCAGGCGGTGTATAGAAAAAAACTATGAAACAATTGTGGGCACCTTGGCGTATTGAGTACATTCTTGGACCAAAGCCGGACACCTGTGTGTTCTGTCTTCCCGCCGGCCCCCAGGAGGACGAACAGCGCCTCGTCCTTTACAGGGGGCGGCATGCCTTTGTCATCATGAACAAATTTCCGTATAATAACGGGCATCTTATGGTTTGTCCTTACAGGCATGTCATGAACATTGCCGACCTGGACACTACTGAAACCCATGAAATTATGGATCTTCTTCAAATATGCGCCACAATATTAAAGAAACACTTTAACTGTGAAGGTATCAATATCGGCCTCAATCAGGGCGAAGCTGCCGGAGCTGGAATCAGGGAACACATGCATTTTCACCTGGTCCCGCGTTGGAACGGAGACTCGTCCTTCATGGCGGTCTTTGACGAAGTGCGTACAATGCCTGAACACCTAAGCCGCAGCTATGCGGCGTTGAAACCATATTTCACGAATGGCGCTTTGGCTGGGGAGCCATACAGCGCCGGTTCCTCGCCCCATCAGGAAGGTTGCAGTCCGCAGCGGAACAGTTGACGGAATCAGTGGCGAAGGAAGTGTTTTTTACGCCGGGCGGCGTAAAAAATTCGGCTGGAGAGCGCAAGCTGTGCCCCTCATGGGCGGGCGGCATTCTCAAAAAGCCCGTGAATTTTTTGAGATAGCTTTAGCCTGAGAGGAGTGTGTCTATGCGGTATATCAAGGTTCTCTTGCTGGCCATCGTCTTTTTTCTTGCCCTTGTGTTCTTTTTTCAGAATCAGGGGCCTCTTTCGCAGGACATGGTGTTGACGCTTCACCTTTTCTTTATTCCGCCCATGCATTCCATTCCGCTGCCGTTCTATTTTCTGGTGATTGTAGCTTTCGCCCTGGGCGCGCTGCTCACCCTGAGCTTCCTTGTATGGGACAAGCTGAACCTCTCGGCCCGCCTGATGAAGCACAAATGGCACATCAGCAGCCTTGAACGCGAAATGGCCCAACTGCGCAAAAAGGCCGACATGGAAACTGCAAAGCGGAGCTTTTTTCATCGGAACAAGGAAAAAACCGATGCCGTGCAGCCGGCTCCGACTGTAGCCAGGCCGGTTTCAACCGCGGAAGAATCCCTTGCTCCTGACCCTGACAAGCAATAGCCGTTTCTGTTTTCCGGGCACTGCTGAAAAATCACGGCGGTGTCGAACAGCGGAGCAGGCCACGCGATATATGCTGGCTGCTCCGCTGTTGCTCACGCGGATCTCACACTCCCTTTTGCCATAAAGCACTGCCATGTCTGAACCCACTTTCAAGATGACCCCCATGTTTGAACACTACATGAGCATCAAGGCCGACTACCCTGATGCTCTGCTTTTTTATCGCATGGGCGACTTTTATGAGCTTTTCTTTGACGATGCAGAACTTGCGGCGCGTGAACTGCAGATAACCCTCACCAGTCGCAGCAGGGACCCGAACAATCCCATCCCCATGTGCGGTGTTCCCTGGCATGCCGTAGACACGTACGTGGCGCAGCTTGTGGACAAAGGCTATCATATTGCCATCTGCGATCAGGTAGAAGACCCCAAAACCTCAAAGGGACTGGTGAAAAGAGCTGTAACCAGCGTCAAGACTCCCGGAACCGTCCTTGATGACGCCAACCTGAGCACCAAAAGCCATAACTACCTTGGCGCACTCTGCCCCGGAAGCGACGCTGAAAAGGGCGGCTTTGCATGGCTGGACGTTTCCACCGGTCAATGGTCAGGCGTGGATTTCAGACGACAGACAGAGCTATGGCAGTGGGTGCTAAAAATGGCCCCCCGCGAACTTCTTGTGCCTGAAGGTTTCCAACCGCCCGCCCGCACTTTGCTTGAGGGTATACGCCTTGTGCGCCTGCCGCTAAGCCGTTTTGATCTCAAACGCTCTACCGAACGTGTGCTGGCTGCGCAAGGAGTGCGTGAAGCCGCCGCTCTTGGGCTTGAAGGCCGTGAGGAAATCATGCGAGCGTGCGGCGCATTGCTTGCATACCTTGCGCAAACACAAATGCGCAGCCCTGAACACCTGCAGCCCTTCCTGCGCCTGGATTTGAGCCGCAGACTTATTATCGATGAAGTTACAGAACGCAATCTGGAAATTTTCACCCGCCTGAACGGGCGCAAGGGCAAGGGAACCTTGCGCCATGTGCTGGATGAGACCATGACGCCGATGGGCGGCCGCCTGCTGGAAGACATGTTGCGCCACCCCTGGCGGGAAATTTCCCCCATAGTTCGTATCCAGGACGCTGTGGAATGGTTCTATGTCGATGACGGCCGCCGGACCGCACTGCGCGAAGCTCTTAACGGCGTATATGATATGGAACGCCTTTCCACGCGCATCAGCCTCAATCAGGGCAGCCCACGCGACTTTATAGCCCTGCGCAACAGCCTGGCTGCCCTGCCGCAAATTTTTACAGATCTTACCGAACCCACAACGTCTCTCTTGCTGCGCCCGGATCAGGAAAAAGACGCCTCAGAAAACACTTCGCAAGAAAACGGCCTTACGCAGCCCCGCGCCCTGACCGAGCTTCTCAAGACCTGGGACGCTATGGAGGACTGCGTACAACTTCTGCAAAGCGCCCTTGTAGACAACCCGCCACCGGTCATTACTGACGGAGGCCTCTTTAAAAGCGGCTATAACGCCGAGCTGGACAGACTGCTGGACCTGGCCGAGCACGGCGAACAAAAACTGCAAGCCATGCTGGCCGAAGAACAGTCAACCACGGGCATTGCCAAGCTCAAGCTGGGCTATAACCGTGTGTTTGGCTACTACTTTGAAGTGTCACGGGCCGCCCACAGCGGTACTGTGCCTTACCACTTCATCCGCCGCCAAAGCCTTGCCAATGCCGAGCGCTTTACCACTGAGGCCCTGAAGAATCTTGAAGAAGAGCTGCTTTCCGCTTCAGACAAACGCAAGGCGCTGGAATATACCCTGTTTCAGGATTTGCGCCAGCATATGGCCGATCAGCGGGAACGTATCGCCCACATGGCTCAGCTGATAGCACATCTGGATTATTGGCAAAGCCTTGCGCAGGTAGGCCGCCTGAACAACTGGTGCAGGCCCGGGCTTGAAACTGACGGCAACCTGACCATCCGCGAAGGGCGACACCCTGTGGTAGAAGCCATGATCGGGCGCGCCAATTTTGTCCCCAATGATTTCAGGCTGGATGAAAAGCGCCGCCTGTGCCTGCTTACCGGTCCCAACATGGCGGGCAAATCCACCGTGTTGCGTCAGGTAGCCATCATATGCCTTCTGGCACAGATGGGGTCAATGGTTCCTGCCACATCTGCCCGCCTTGGCCTTGTGGACAGACTTTTTTCCCGCGTAGGTGCTTCTGACAACCTGGCACAGGGGCAGAGCACCTTTATGGTGGAAATGATGGAGACTGCGCGCATTCTGCGTCAGGCCACAAAGCGCAGCCTCATTATTCTGGATGAAATAGGCCGCGGCACCAGCACCTATGACGGAGTGGCTCTGGCATGGGCCATGGTCGAAGACCTTTCCCGTCGCGCCCAAGGGGAGTTACGCACCCTCTTCGCCACACATTACCACGAACTTACTGCCCTTGAAGGCCGGGTAGATGGCGTTTTTACAATGAACATTGCCATCAGCGAGTACAGCGGTGATATTCTTTTCCTGCACAAGCTCGTTCCCGGCCCTGCTGACAGAAGCTATGGCGTTGAAGTGGCAAGACTGGCTGGCGTACCCGGCCCCGTAGTGCAGCGTGCCAGAGCCATTCTGACAAATCTTGAACGCGGACGTGATGTAGCGCGAAAAGCGGTTGTTTCGGCCGTGTGCCTGCCTGGCATTGACCTCCCTGAGACCGGCCCCGAAGAAGACATGCCTGTTCTGCAGGCGGCTCCTCCACGATCCGAACATCCCGTGATAGAGTTGCTGCGCCAGATCGAACCGGAAGAATTAAGCCCTCTTGATGCCCTTAAAACACTTATGGAATGGAAAAAACTCTGGGGCGCACAACCCGGAAGCGCGGAGCAAGGCGAAAGCCCCGACAAACACGACGAAGGAAAAAACAGCCGTGGCTAACGGCAACCCATGGTCCGCCCTCCAGTTCATTGCCGAGCGGCGTATCGAGGAGGCGCGGTCCCGAGGGGCCTTTGATAACCTGCCGGGGCAAGGGCGCCCTCTTGAACTTGAAGATATGAGCCATGTGCCGGAAGACTTACGCATGGCCTACAAAATTCTGCGAAATGCCGGTTATCTGCCTCCGGAATTGGCGGAGCGCAAAGAGCTGAACCGGCTGGTTGATCTGCTGGATCAATGTGAAGACGAGCAGGAACGTGTACGGCAGATGCAAAAGCTCCAATTTATGGTTGCACGCACCCGTATGCGCTATCAACGGCACATGTGTATCGAACAGGATGATCCTTATTACGACAGGCTGCTGGACAGGATATGCGCCGCTGGCAGGCCCAAAAGACTGTGTAGCGAATAGTTCCAGAGTGCATGTATCATTGTCGCAAGCGCTGCAAATCAAGACAGAGCCAACGACCAGAAACCTGTCAATCATACCGGTAACATCGTGCCTAACTCCGTTTTCCCCGGGTACAGCTTTCATGCCCGCCGCCTCGCTGCATACTGCCGCCTGCCTGCATAAAATAATCCCGAGGCAATTAACGCTTGAAGTTCCCGCCCTGTTTTCGTTTGGACCGGCCACCCGGTGGGCGGCAAAAGAAGTCTGCCAGGACCTGTCCCCCTCCGAAGCCCTTTTTGCACTCTTTCTGGAGAGCCTCCCTGGATTTTTAATTATCATGCAGCCGGCGAGGGCTGCGGGGCTTCTTCTCTTCGTCCGGCTCTCTCTCCACGCCGCCACTGCCACCAGCGATACCGGCCCGTGCTGGATAATGGGAGTCACGTACGGGCCAGCCCGTTGTATTGTAACCGCCTCGGGCTAGCCAAAGACTGTTCAAGAATTATCTGCCCTAATACAGGTCGGAATCCGCTGGCAATCGTTCCCAGTAAATACGTCCTTTTTTGCGATATTTCCGCAGTAGTACATAAACGCTGCCAGGCCCGCCGTCATGTGGTTGCGCCGTGCAGAATGCCAGCACTACCCTTTTGAGTGGTTCCTGGGTCAGCCAGAGTTGCAGCTTTTCGCGCAAGATGCCGATGCCGTCAGGCGAATTGCGTCCACGCCCGGGAACGACCAGGACGGTACGCAATCCTTTATACCAACTGCCACGTAAAAAACCTCGCAGTGCTTCAAAGGCCTGTACGGCGTTAAGGCCGTGCAGATCAAGGTGGCCTTCCGGGCTGAGCGAACCTGCCCGCAGCTTGTTCATTATCATCTGGTCAAGCCCGACCACATGACCTTCAATGTATTCATCCGTAAAGGACAGGGCAAATTCCAGTTTGCCCTCCATAAAGTCCTGCAAGCTAAGCTGCCCTTGCGGTGGCGGAGTTCCTGCCTCAGGAGCAGGGGCAATGTCGCGGCCACGGCCTTGAAGGGGTTGCACCTGCCCCATGGCCTGCATAAAAATGGCGTCTTCATCTTCGCTTCGGCTGGAATTACCATTCTCTTCAGCCGCATCTGCGCAAATTTCCTTAATTTTGCAGGTATGACCGGGCTTGCCGATATTTTTTTTCATACCCGGCCTCTCCAGCCCACGGCCCTGCAACGAGTTTTTTTCCGGTTCAGAAGAATTTTTTCGAGCAGCAGCACATATGACCGAATTATTTTTTTTGCCTTTGTTTGTGGACTGTTGGCATGGCAAAGAACAGTGCTCCTCAAAAAGAAACGTGCCGGAGTGCTCCGTGTTTTTTTTCTTTCTTTTTGCGCCACCTTTTCCCGCAGGACAGACCAGACCAACAGCATTCAAAAAAAGCTCGCAATCTTCGGTATCGAGGCTGCCACCAGCCGTTGCGGTCTGCCCTCTAGACAGGCTGGCATGGCTGATACGACGCGACCTGTCCTGAGCGAAGCCGTTGCCAGGTTGACGCTTTTTATCTTTGTCCGGAAATTTTCCGGCAGCAAGAGAACGAAAAGGGTTTTCGCCAAACGATTCGGAGTTGCTCACATTTCACCTCCTGCTAGAAATTGCCTGAAAAAAAAGCCGCGGCACGCCGCGGCTTTTCAGTTTGATCGGGAGAAAGTCTTATTGTCCCGCAGGCGCTGCCGGAGCCTCGGCAGGAGCACTCTGGGTTTCAGCCGGCGCGGTCGTGCCGGGAAGTGCCGACTCAATCGGCGCAGGAGCCGGTTTCGGCGCAACGGGATCCTCAATCTTCACGTTAAGAATTGTAGATTCGCTGCTGGGGCGCGAGCTGCTCACATAGGTATAGCTCAGCGAAGTGATGACAAATATCACGGCCATGAGCGTGGTCAGCTTGGCAAGTATGCCGCCAGCGCCGCCGCTGCCGAAAACAGAAGTATTGCCTCCGCCGAATATGACGCCCATGCCCTCCTTGCCCGACTGCAGGAGTACAAGGATAACAAGCAACACGCATACAATGATATGCAGCGTAAGAATAAGAGTCTGCACGTATTCCTCCTCGCCGTCCGGCCACAGCCCGATGGCGCGCCAGAAGTTGGGCATCAGGCCCCGATAATTTGTAAGAAGCTTTGCGCCTCTAAAGAGGCTCCTCCTACCAAAAGACCATCCACATTGTCAAGGGCGATAAGTGCTCCGGCATTATCCGGTTTTACGCTGCCGCCATACAAAATCGGCAGTTTTTTGCCGGAATCACCCACAAATCTTTCAAGCAAGGCCCGCGTAACGCCGTGCGCCTCACGTACTTCACCAGGGCCAGCCACCTTGCCTGTACCTATGGCCCACACGGGTTCATAGGCGATGGCCAAGCGCCCCGGCAGGGTTTCACCAGCCATACCGTCGGGTCTGGCTTCAAAAAAAGCCGTCAGCTGCCGCTCAAGTACAGCATAAAGGCTGCCCTGTTCACGCTCTTCAAGTTTTTCCCCTATGCAAAGCATGGTTTTGAGGCCATGGCTAAGGGCAAACACAGCCTTGCGGGCCACAAGCTCATCACTCTCGCCAAAGACATGCCTGCGTTCGGAATGTCCGGCAAGCACCCATTGCGCCCCGACATCACGCAGCATATCAATAGAGATTTCACCCGTAAAAGCACCTTCCGGCGCGGGGTAAAAATTCTGCCCGCCCACAGCCAGCCCTTTTTTACCGTCAAATACACGAGCTACGCTCTCAATGGCGGTAAAAGGCGGAAAGACGATAACTTCGCGTCCCGCAGGTAAAATTTCGGGCAAAACGGCCGCAAGCTCGCCAGCGGTTGTGGCGGCCTGAGTACGGTCTTTGTACATCTTCCAGTTTGCAGCGATAATCTTGTGCATACATACCCCTTGCGGCGTTAAAGCTGACAGGAATTCAGCTCGCACTGATAAATAAGGGCGTCTTCCCCCGTATCGGCATAATACTTACGGCGCAGGCCGACGCGTTTGAAGCCGCAACGTTCGTACAGGCTAATGGCTGGCGTATTACTATCCCGTACTTCAAGCAGAATTTTATGCATATCCATTTTACGCGCCAGACGCAAGACAGTACGCAGGATGCGCAAACCATGCCCCTGTCGTCGCAGATGGGGCCGCACCGCCAGATTGAGTATTTCCAGCTCGTCTTCGGTGTGGTAGATGGAGATATAGCCCACAAGGTCATTCTCGCAACCCAGGCCAAAAGCGGCAAACGCTTTTTGCCCGAAGGCGGCGCGACATTGCTCTTCAGACCAGGGCAGAGTAAAACACTCCCGCTCAATGGCGGCCATTTCCACCGCATGCCGCGCATCGAGCCGCAACATGCGCCACACTTGCCCCGTGGGTATACTCATGAAAACGATTCCTTACACCGGCCTGAAAAATCCTGCCCACAGCCTCGAGGTGGTGGACAATGAAAACAGGCCATTATGCATACTGCCTGACGAAGACGTCATCCGCCAGCGCCTGCCGCATCGCGCGGTGGCCTTGCTTGTGAGCGATAGAAACGGCCAAGCCCTGTTGACACGGAGCAGTCAGGGCTGGTGTTTTTCATCTCATGGCCGCGTACCAGCAGGCATGGCGTGTGAATACCGCGTCCGGGAAATTTTGCTCAACGACTGGGGCCATGAGGGAAAACAGATTTCCGCCCTTGGACTCATAGCCCCAGGCCTTGAAAATGCCATGACCTTCTTACATCTGTTTACGGCCAGACTGCCGCGCACCATCATTGCCGCCAAGGCCGCCGACCGGGACCGGCACCTGCTGGTGGATCGGGATGAACTCAAGGGGCTGGGTACGCACTTTGCTGACCTTCTTTCTCCCCTTATGCGCACTGCCATACAAAGACAGTATCTTTTCCCTGCATGACGACTCCACCCACCCCGCTCCTGGGAGATGTCCACAGGGTATCTATCAAAAGTCCTCAGTTGGTAGAGCTTAGCAAGTCCACGGCCAGAGCGTGCAGGCGTCCGTTGCTGGCAAGCAAAGGTTCGCCAAATTGCAGCGGATCGCCGTTAAGATTGCTTACACGCCCGCCCGCCTCTTCGACCAGCAGCATGCCAGCAGCGTAGTCCCAGGGTTTGAGTCCGGCCTCATAAAAAATATCCAGCTTGCCGCAGGCCACATAGGCAAGGTCAATGGAGGCCGCGCCGATACGCCGCACTCCCTGGGCAATGGGCAACACCAGGGCAAGCCGCTCCATAACCTCAGGCAGGCGCGCCGCAATATCATAGGGAAAGCCCGTACCCACAAGAGCGTCCCCCAGGCTGTCTACCCCGCTGACTGCAATGCGTGAATCATTACAAAACGCACCATACCCACGGGCTGCCCAGTAACAACGGCGCAGCATCGGCACGTTCACAACCCCGAGTTCAACCCGTCCTTGATGCCATAACGCAACAGATGTGCCGACCTGGGGGATACGGTGTACGAGATTTGTCGTGCCGTCCACAGGGTCGATAATCCAGCAGGTATCTTTGGGGGCAGAATCTTCCTGGCTGCTTTCTTCAGCCAAAAAGCATGCTCCTGGTACAAGGTCCGCGAGTTTTTCTTTCAAAAAATTTTCAACAGCCAGATCAGTCTGGGTCACCAGATCAATACTGCCCTTGTGACGGACATTGCTGGGCTGAAACCAGTGTTCACGCACGATTTCGCCGCTTTGCAGCACGATATCTACGCAGCGCTTGCGAATGGAATTAACATCAATCATGGCAAATCCTTGGACATTGGCTGACAGGATATGGCCGCCGGCCGGACGCTCCGGCCATAAAAGCGGTGAAAAGGCATCACAGTTGCCCATTGTCTATGCAGCGTTGAACCGTCCCAGGGCAATATATTCTTTGCACAATATGAAAAAGTTTATCACCGAAGGCCATCAACCGCCATGTGCAAATTTTCAGCATACCCGCATGTGAATCAGACAACACCGCTTCCAGCTGCTTGATTTGTGCTTTTAAGATCGTCGATCCGCAAGTGTAACAAGCTGTTAAACGCTATAAAGCAGCAAGCGGCCTGATCTGCTGAACTGTAGGCAAACATTTTGATACATCCACCATGGTACGGCAGGCAGCATAAAAAATTTTTGCTATGTGCCGGCAGCATGTACTCTCAGCGGATCAACTTGAAGCTTCGCTTGATGTATACATCAGGACAGGCAACGGGAAGGCCGCGCAAATGTTGCAAACTCTTTTCGCGACAGGCGGTGTTCTTGGCGCAAGAGAAGTCGAGGCAATCTAATTGATAAAAACGGAGCGGTATGTTTCCCGGTCAAGCATCGCTCTGGCAGTGCCGCGCAGTACGGTGGTAAGCGGATCCCTGTCCACAAAAACCTTGAGGCGGGTTTCGCGGGAGATATACTGATCAAGCCCCTTCAGCAGTGAACCGCCGCCAGCCATGAGCATGCCGTTGCGGTAAATATCTGCCGCCAGTTCTGGAGGTGTTTTTTCGAGAGCGCGCAGGACAACTTCCAGAATGGCCTGTACAGGCTCACGCAGGGCCTCTCGAATATGCGCTTCGGTTACCTTGACTACGCGCGGGCAGCCACGCACCATGTCTTTACCTGAAACTTCAAGGATGGGTGCATTGGGCATGGGAACAGCCGCCCCAATGATTTTTTTAACGTTTTCAGCGGTATTGTCACCCACTTCCATACGAAAGGCGTCACGCATAAAACGCTGCACCGCCAGATTCATCGTGTCGCCAGCCACCCGGACGGACTGGGAGTTGGCAACACCCGACAGCGTAATAACAGCCACTTCGCTTGTGCCGCCGCCAATATCCAGCACCAGGTTGCCCAAAGGCTCATGAATGGGCAGGTCAGCCCCTATGGCAGCGGCCATAGGTTCTTCTATCATGGAAATATCAACAGCCCCCGCCAACATGGCGGAATCGATGACAGCCCTTTTCTCTACCTGGGTAATTCCGGTGGGGATACAGATGGCCATGGACGGCCTGACCAGACGCAGGCCGCTGATGGCCTTTTGTACAAAATAGGAAATCATGGCCCGAGTGACGTCAAAATCAGCAATAACGCCGTCTTTCATAGGCCGTACGGCGCGGATACTCCGTGGTGTGCGACCGATGTATTCCTTGGCGGCAGCTCCCACAGCCAGAATTTTGCCCGTATTCGCATCAAGAGCCACTACCGAGGGTTCATTGACAACAATGCCATGCGCCCTGGTGTAAAGCAAAGTATTGGCCGTACCCAGGTCCATAGCGATGTCTTTGGACAAAAAGCGGAAAAGACGCCGCAAAAACATGACTAATATTCTTTCTCTGGTGGCATGGGAGCACTATCCGGGTCATACGCCTGGGGTCCGTCGCTGTGCACTCTGGCCTTGGGCAGCATGCCGCGAAGACGGACCTTGAGATACAGATTTTCAAGAAACAGGGCCAGATGATCAACAGCCTGACGCACAAAACTGCGCATGGATTCATCAATCTGCCGCGGCTGCGTATGTGCCAGACACAAAACGCCGCGTGTACTCTTGTTGACCATAACCGGCATACAGATGGCAGCCTGAAAATCCGGCATATCAGGCAGTTTGCCGAAAAGCACCGCCGAGGGCGCACCTTCTACGCCTTCGGCCATGACAGGCTGGTCATTACGAAAAACCCAGCCCGTGATACCGCTACCCATGGGCAGAATCAACGGTTCCTGTCCGTCAAGCAGCAGGCGTACAGATTCGGCCTCAACGCAGTATGTTTCGCCCGGCGTATCAACAGAGGCAAAAGCACAGTAGTCAAAACCAGTGGCTTCGACCATAATGCGCAGATAGTTTTGCAAAAATTGCGGCCAGCGTTTGTAGCGGAAGCGCAGATCCTGAATAACTCCCAGTTCCACAAAGTAGCGCGGGATATCCCCGGCAAGCTCCTGACGTCCCCTGCTGCCCTGCTGGCGGGCCACAAGCTCGGCGAACATCTGAAGTATCTTGTGATCTTTGTCAGAAAAGGAGTACTGCCTCTTACTGTCAACGCATAATGCGCCGCCGGTGGGCACGGGGCAGCCCATGAAAGCCTTGATGTTGGCTTCTTCGCCACCGGAATAATAGCCAAGATTGCTCTGACGCTGGTCAAAATTGGGAACGAGCAGCGGCTGTCGATTGCGCACAATCCAGCCTACCAGCCCCTTGCCGGGCAGCACGGTGGAATTGCCGCCGACCTTGTCTCCCAGGCTGAACGAGGCTGCCAGATGATGCAACTCGCCTTCTTCATCGGGCAGGAACAATACAACGGAATACGCGTCAAAAACGCTGCAAACGATACTGAGTATATGCTTTTCCAATGTGTTTTCAGTCATGATGATGCGGGTTTTATGGTGAGGCGGGCTGGCCGCGTGAATATATGGGAAGCACATTTCTTGTAGCAAAGCGTACCGCCCCCGGCAACTGCTTTTGCGCCGTTTCAATGCAGAGACCCAGCTGTTTTCGGGGAGACAGTCAATTTCAGCCATTCCGAAACAGGCCAAATGAGCCAGTATTGCGAAAAACGCTTATTTACCTGTAGTGACTACTGGAATTATTTTTAAAATAAGTATAAAAAATTAAAAAATCAGGTATCAGGATACGCGGATGATAAAATGGCAAGAGGTCTTCAGCAAAAATGGTCACCCCTGGAAGGACGCAACCTGCCTGTCCGCTCCGGTGGCCATAAGCGACCTTGCGTCACTCAAGTATTTTCTTGATGCCGTACACATACGATTTTGCCTGGTAAAACCGTATCAGGAAAATAAAAACTACCCGATTGTCGAAGGGCGTGAACTTCTACCCTCTTTTGACAATGACATGTTTGAATATAAAGACCTGCCTGGCTTTGCCATGGTGGCCTTTGCCCGCCAGCTCGACTATTTCTCTGAAATATTCCAGTTCGACAAGCTCCACCCCGTAATAACAGAAGGTGAAGGGGCCTCCTGCCCACTGGAAAATCAGGTAATGGGGCAAAATCTGCAAACCCTTGCCTCCCGTCTGCCGCGTATGCACCAGGAGGTATTCCGCCACCAGTTTCGTTCCACTGACACGGTGCTGCTTGAAAATTATCCGGCATTGATGCCCTACCTGCTCAATATGGACAGGGCACAGGTTTTAGCCTGGGATGCTGACAACCAATTTCATCTTGCTGGAATTTTTGCCTCTTTTCCTTCCGATATTGATAGCGAACTCAAGCGCTTCGGCATACGCATAGGCAAGTTTGTCTATGGTGACAGCGATATTTATGAGCGAAACCGCATGTTTGTCTATCAATACCTCATGGAGCTTTACGGTTTCCCCATTGTGTCTGAACGGCGTACGTCCAGCGCCCTATTCTCCCGCAAACTCCACAAGATGGGCGAGCATTTTCTTTTGCGCGTTCTCGGTCAGACAGACAGGACCATTACAACGTATACCGCCACCGGGGAAAACATGCGGTACCCCCTGCTGGAAAAAGTGGCTCTGGTGGCTGTGGATGCCGATCACGACGAGGCGCTTGAAATTATTGACCGTGACGGTTTTTTTCTCGACAAACCCCGGCGTGTGGTCATCTTGCGGGTACGATACCGCCAGCACAGCTTTGATTCCAGCAACGTGCGCCAGGACCGTGCCCTTTCTGTGGTGGCCCAGGAAGTACTGCATCCGCTCACCGGCGAACCGCTCAAGGGCCTGAATCTTATCAAAGACACTTCGAATATGTTTTTGCGCCTTAATGACATTGTGCGGGGCGAGTTTACCGGGCGAATCATCTTCAAGCGCACCGAGGTAGTGGAAAACACCGATACCCACGAAAAACGCCTTAAGTTCCTGTACAGCTGGCTCACCAAGCACCAACGCCGCATGATCAGTTACAGTGACGAGTTTTTTGCAAATGTCAGCAAGGTGCTGTGCAACTACCTCTATTCACCTGACAACGACGAAGTGTTTGACGGGCTGCGTGAGCTTTATCAAGACGTATGCACGCGCTTCAGCTATATCCAGCAAGCCAGACGTGTGCGCATTCTTGAGGACCTGTGTGCCCGCACCTGCAAAGGCGTACACATCACCTATCGGCAGATGATGAGTGAAGCAGTGGCCCTGCTCAACGAACTGAAATTCGAGATCGTCAACTTCTTTCCGGCGCTGGTTGACGCTGTTATTGACTGCGTTGAAAAAATTTTGCGAGACCGCTACCTTCAGCGCCAGTATCTGGAACCGCCAGAGGACAACCTGACTCCTGCCGGACTGGAAATTCGTAAGAACTACGGACGCCTCGTCTCCCTTCTGGATGGCTTCAAGGCCGTGCGGAAGGCAAGAACAGGCAAGGAAAACATTGTAGCATGAGTTTAGCTTTTTTTTACCTTGCTCCTGAAAAGTGGGCAAAGGAAGTTTGTCTTGAAGACCAGGAAGCCCGCCACCTGAGTCAGGTTTTACGCCTTGGCCCCGGAAATGAGGTGGGCCTGCTGGATGGTCGGGGCCGCAAAGGCCGCTTTATTGTACGCAAGGCAGGCAAAAAAAACGTCCAGCTTGAATGCATCAGCGAAGAGCGTCTGCCACTGCCCGAAGCCCGTGCGATAATAGCCCTTGCGTTCAGCAAGGCTGTACGCCGGGGATTTTTCATGGAAAAGGCCGTAGAGTTAGGCGCTCACGGCATCTGGCTTTGGCAGGGCGACCACAGCCAGGGCAAACTTTCAGCCGCAGCCGAAGAGGCGTGCCATGGTCAGCTTGTGGCCGGGGCCAAACAGTGCGGCAACCCCTGGCTGCCCGAAATACGTGGTCTCGCCAATGGGGTTGACGAACTGGCAACTCTTGCCGCCGGGGCCGATCACCGGATTTTGCCGTGGGAGGCACAGGATAATGTACCCATGCTTACCCCCGCCCTGGCAGGCCAGCCGGGTCTGAGCGTGTATGTCATCGGGCCTGAAGGCGGCTTTTCATCACGTGAGCTGGATATGCTCAAGCGGTCCGGGTTTGTTGCGGTAAGTCTAGGCGCCCGTGTGCTGCGTTGCGAGACAGCGGCCACCCTGTGCCTGGGGCTGCACTGGTGGGCCTCGCAACTGCCGGAAAAGAGCTGTCCAGAAATGGAGCCTGGGGCATGAGTGTAAGCAAGCCCCTGCCTGAGCGCATGCGCCCGGATGATCTGGCCCTTTTTCTTGGGCAGACGCATCTCGGCAGCCGCCTTCGTTCCCTCATGCAGGCCAAGCGTCTGCCGAGCCTGCTGTTTTTTGGCCCCCCGGGTTGCGGAAAATCCACACTGGCCCTTTTGCTGGCCAAGGGCACAGGAAAAACTTTTCTGCGCCTGAGTGCGCCCGAAGCCGGATTGCAGCACCTGCGACGGTCGCTTTCAGGCATTGAAATTCTTGTGCTGGATGAACTGCACCGCTTTTCCAAAGCCCAGCAGGATTTTTTTCTGCCCCTGGTGGAATCGGGTGACCTGACCCTGCTCGCCACAACGACGGAAAATCCTTCCTTCAGTGTAACGCGACAGCTCCTTTCACGCTTGCATGTGCTCCGCCTCCGCCCGCTGGGCCGTACAGAACTTGTAGAGCTGGCACGCCGCGGTGCGATGGACCTGCAGGTGGAAATGCCTGACGAGCTGGCCGAACTTCTGGCAGGAGTGGCCCACGGAGATGCGCGCACACTGCTGAACCTTGTGGAATATGTGGCAGCCCTGCCCTCTGATTTGCGCGAGATCGAGCATATAAAAGCCGCCCTGCCCGAAGTGCTGGTGCGCCACGACAAGGACGGTGACAACCATTACGAGCTTGCTTCAGCCCTCATCAAGTCCATTCGTGGAAGTGATGTGGACGCGGCCCTCTACTACCTGGCCTGCCTTCTTGAAGGCGGCGAAGATCCCCGCTTCATCTGCCGCCGCCTTATTCTTTCCGCCTCTGAAGATGTGGGCCTGGCCGATCCCAATGCCTTGCAGCTGGCCGTGGCATGCCAGCAGGCCGTAGAATTCGTCGGCATGCCAGAAGGCTTCATTCCGCTTGCGGAAACTGTGACCTACCTGGCGCTGGCGCGCAAAAGCAATGCGACGTACGCTGCGTACCTTAACGCGCAGCGTGAAATCAAGCTCAACGGGTCGCATCCGGTTCCCCTTCACCTGCGCAACCCTTCCACGCAAATGCATAAAGAATGGGGATACGGCAAAGAATACAAATATCCCCACAACTATCCGGACTCCTGGATTCAGCAGACCTATCTGCCGCAAGAACTTGAAGGACGGCGTTTTTACCAGCCGCGCGATAACGGCGAAGAGCCTCGCCTCACGCAATGGTGGCGCAGGCTGCACAAAATCAAAAAGACGGAAGAATAGGTATGCACCCTTTTATCGAAGGCGAGTTTGCAAAAAAATTTCTCACTGGCGATACCTATGCAAGCCAGGAAACACGCACAGGTTTTTTCACCCGTCTGATGCCCTCTCTGAGCTTTTACAGCCGCCTTTTCGGCGGCCCTTTACGATGGCTCTGCGCCAGAGCTGCCAAAGGCAAATGCGACGACAGCGCATGGGTACACGCCAGCGTATGGGTCTCAGACCTTATGGAACGCATCGGTTGCCCCATTGAAGTGCAAGGCATGAACGCCATTGAAGAAGTGGGCGGCCCGTGCCTTTTTGTAGCCAATCACATGAGCACACTGGAAACATTCATGCTGCCCGGCATGATACGCCCGCGCATGCCCGTCACCTTTGTGGTTAAAAAAAGCCTGACCACCATGCCCCTTTTCGGTCCTGTCATGCGCTCACGCGACCCCATTGTGCTTGGGCGTTCCAACCCGCGTGAAGACCTTGCCGCGGTGCTTGAGGGCGGCCTGGAGCGCCTTAATAAAGGCATTTCCATTATTGTTTTTCCGCAAAGTACGCGAGCGCTCAACTTCGATCAGCGGCACTTCAACACCATCGGCATAAAACTCGCCCGCAAAGCCGGCGTACCCCTGATACCCCTGGCCCTTAAAACAGACGCTTGGGGGCAGGGGCAAAAAATCAAGGAACTTGGCCCTGTAAAGCCGGGAATGCCCGTGCGGTACTGCTTTGCCAGCCCCGTGCACATTCAGGGGCAAGGCAAGGAAGAACACGCCGCCATCTGCCGCCACATTGCCGAACATCTTGAAAACTGGCAGCGCCTGGATGGAATCAACGCCAGGGCCGTCTGATCAGCCCACTTTTCTATCTCACAAAACAGCAGCGGCCCGCCGGTACTTCCGGCGGGCCGCTTTTATGGCAAAATCTTCATCAGTGTCATTAATAATGCGCTCCACGGCTGGCCTTGCAGTGTGACAGAGCCGCATCGGTCCTTGCAACTGAAGCTTCGCGAGGCAAGCAGCATGTTGTTGACGAAAAAGGCGCTGTTCCAGACCTTAGCTGCCCTGCGCGGAAGACTCGGTTGCAGCCAGTTTTTTTTGCAGACGCTTGCAGTACAGAGAAAAGAAAAAATTGGCGATGGGGCGGATGGATATAACAGCAAAAAAAAGAAGAAAGTACAGCAGCGAATCAATGAGCATCATGGGGGTTGAGCGATCTTCAAAGCCCATACCACTCAAAAAACCATGCAGTTTAAGAATCACGGCGCATATAATAAAAAAAATGCCGATCCCATACATAAAGCATCTGTCTTTGGCTTTTCGTAGCTGCTTTTCCATATCCTCTCCACCTTCATAAAAAATAAACGGCGCCTTGTCCGGCACACTCCGTTTCGGAGCATCGGAATATGACATAGAAACATTTTCCACGCCAGCCCTGCTTGCGGCTTTCCGGTGGCTGTCTGCCGTTTATCATGGCAAAGCGGCTGCGGCAGAAGGCTTGCCCCTACCGCAGCCGCTTTATTCTGTACTGCTGCAATCGTCACACCACAGTGCGCCCCTGATCATGTCCATTCAAGCAAACGCCTTTGCCCATTCAGGGAGCGAAGGTGAGTAGCGTCCTGACCGACTTCAAGGCAGCCCAGATACTCTCCCTGCCCGTTTTTCAGGGATAAATACTGAATATGAATGAACTTACCGCCAAGTTCCAGCCAAAATTCCGCTTTATCCCTTTCACCCTTTTTAAACGCTTCCAGTATTTCCGTAACCATATGAACGGATTTGGAGGGGTGACAGTTTTTTACCTCGCGGCCGATCACGGCTGCGCTTCTGGGAAAGATCCGGTGCGCACTGTCGGAATAGTAGGCTACTTTGTCGTCAGCGCCCACAAAACTGATGTCCACAGGCAGATTGCAAAGGATGGCATCCACCACCTGCTCTGGCAGTTTGCCGGTAGAAAGGTCAACAAATCCTGTTTGCGCCGTTTTTTCATGCCCGGTTGAAGACGCTGGGGCGACCCATTGACTGTCCGGGACAATATCAAAGGAATAGCCGATTTCATCATCTCCCTGGCGGCAGCGTCCCCAATCCGCATCAGTCAGCAACTGAAGGCTCATGGGAAACAGAATATTTTCTTCTTTCCGGAACATTTCATCAACTTCATCCACAAGCTCTTTCAGAGCCTCGATGATGCTGCTTCTGTCGTCTGTATCAAGCAGGTCTTGCCCCCGCCGGAACAAATGCCTGATATCGTCATGCACTTCCCACATGACCTTGCCGGGGGCGCTCAGGTCATGCAGCTCCAGCAAGGGGAACAACTGGTTTTCCTTACGCACGTAATGTGTCTGGATATCAGCCAGATCCAGCGTCAATGCCTTGAGACGGCCCACAGCAAAAGGCCATGATTTTTCACCGGCCTCGCCGGAAACCAGATCAAGGGTGTCTCTGATTTCAGCAGTGAGTTTTTTGGCCCGCATATTTTCTTTCAGATAGGTGTCCACCGGATGCCCTGGGGGAACCTGCGGCATCTCCTGACCTTCAAGCGCATTCTGAAACAGGGCCGCATGCAGGTGGCACATCTTTTTTATCTCTGCTTCCGGCATTCCTTCGTTAACAAGGGTCTGCTCAAGGGAAGCGATTTCTTCCGGGCTAATGTCGCCGACGGTTTTATTGAATTTTTCCTGCAGGGTCGCAAATTCCACGCCCTCATGCAATTCCTTGATGATTTCCTTGAGCATAGTCAGCCGCTGCTCTCGCGATGCCTTGCCTGAAAATTGCGCCTGTAACACCACCGGCGGCACTATTTCGACCGGTTGCCCTGTCTGGGCCATGATTTCTCCGGCAATGAACAGCAGCAGGGAAAGCACACTTTCATTGCCCATGCCTGCGGCCTTTTCGACCGTGGCAATACGCCCCACAGTTTGCCGTAAGAGCGGATTTTTCAGTTTTTCAAAACTACCGTTATGCAGGGCCAGCGATTCTATCAAAAAAGGATATTCGCTTGTCAGGAAGTGAATGGTCGTATCTTTTGTGAGCAACATAAACACCTCGAACGTTTCTGTGCTTGTCGTGCTGCAACGCAGTTCCGTGCGAAAGCGACAAGCTCAAGTGGCATGCTAGATGGGCGGAGTAATGGTTACCAGCAGCCGCATGCGTGTTGTGGCTTCAACTCCGTGCGGTTCACGAATTTCTGACACAAGAATGTCTCCCGCCTTTGCGGGCAGCTTTGCATCGTCAGCGCCGAGAAAAAAGCCGTCTCCTTCCAACACCAGTATGGACAGTTCGCCGTCAAGGTCGTGCGAATGAACAGGAAAGGTTACCCCGGCATCGAGGTTGAAATTGATCATCTTGAAATAAGGAGAATCCTCCACAAGAAAAAAACGCTTCATGGCGTTGGCCGAAAACTCTCTCGTTGATTCAAGTTGCAGAATCTTCATGTTTTTTCCTTCGCTGTTCTGGCTGTTGTATGGTGTAATCACGCCTGGCATCTTTGCTATACACAGACGGAGTATCTGATTCTGTGAGTATGCGCACAATTCATTGAAAACCTTTTTCAACTTGTCAGTATTACGATATGCTACGGCCTTTCATTGTCAACAGTAAAGATGCTTATCTGTGGCTCCCGCAGACAGCAGATGTGGCGGATGCTCGGGCGCGCATCTGCCGTAATCATATAACTATGCTTAAATATAGTATTTATTTAACGTTGGTGCATTTTCATTTTGAAAAAACGTATTCTCAAAAACAACACACACCGTGGGCGACAGCGCAAAAAACCCCCGGTCGGATGCGAAGATCCACAACAGGGGGCTTATGGACAAATCCACCAACTTCACGGCAGATTACGGGTGTTACGCGGGATAATATTTTCCCGTACAGGACTGCACGTCAATGGCAATAACGCCCGTCATCTTGAGCATGGATTCGGGATATACCCTGCCGGTATGATGCGGCGCATATTTGGCCACAAAAGCATCCAGAACAGCGAGCTTCAGCGCAGAGTCTTCAACCAGGGCCGCCCTGCCTCTTATTATGACGCTTTCATACGTGGTATTGGTGTCACAGGGCAGTTTGTCATCATGCACAAGCCCGAGCATTTTCTCCACCTCAAAGCCCACACGGGAATCCTTTTTTATGTTGGTCAGCTTTTCTCCCACGGCCAAACCGTGAATAAATATCTGCCCCTGAAAAAAAACAAAATGCACGGGCGTGATGTATGGAAAGCCATCCCCCCCCATACTGGCCAGTCTGCCTACAGGTTCCGTGTCCAGCAGAACGTGTATTTCCTCTTCAGCCAATGGATATTTTTTCATTCTTGCCTGCATAGATTTCCTCTATTATGATATTTTGACCTCTAAGATAGCAAGAAACAGATAGCATTGAACAGGGACAGTTTTATTTTTTTTAACCTGACGCTTCAAGCCGGTTCAATCAGTGAGCCAGTCCACATCTTCAGACTTTCGTAAGGTGCGGCACGTACGCATCGTGGGAAAAAGTATGCTATATCTGAATGCTGCCGGTAAAATCCCCCTCTATCAACAGCTTTATGAGCAGATAAAAAAAGAAATTCTTGCAGGAATAAGGAGCGCTGACGCCGGGTTGCCCTCCATACGCACCATGGCAAAAGAGCTGCAGCTTGGCAAAAATACGGTTGAGAATGCCTATGCCCAGCTTGTTCTTGAGGGCTATGTACGCGTACGCCCTGGCAGCGGATACAGGGTGAATCGCGTATACAGCCACATGAATGCGGCCGAGCTACCCCATGTCAACACCGGTATGGTCATGTCGGACGAAAAAAAAACGACACCACAGAAACACATCGACTACGATTTCAATTACGAAAATCTGGATGCTTCAATTTTCCCCGCCGCCATATGGCGCAGGTTGATGGCCGACATTCTGTCGTCTCTTCATAAAAACAGCCGTCAGGCGGTGGATATGCATGCGTACGGAGATGCCTGTGGCAGTTTTTCCCTGCGCAGTGAACTGGTTTCCTATCTTTATCGTAGCCGCGGAGTCTGCTGCACCCCTGAGCAGGTGATCATATGCAGCGGCCTGCAGCCCGCAATCATTGCCGTCATGTGCCTGCTTCAAGAGAAATGCGCTCTTGTTGCCATGGAAGATCCCGGCTATGCAGGAGCCAGGGCAGCCTATGAACTTTTCAATGCAGACATACTTTCTGTCCCTGTAAAGAGCGATGGCATTGACATCGAAAACCTTGCGGCATCATCTGCCGGACTTGTTCATATTGCACCTTCGCACCAGTTTCCCACAGGGGTCGTCATGCCCATTTGCAGACGCATAAAGCTTCTGGAATGGGCCGCAAAAAATGACGGATTTATAATCGAAGATGATTATGACAGCGAGCTGCGCTATCACGGCAGGCCCATCCCCTCGCTACAGTCCATTGATGAAAACGGCCGTGTCATTTATATGGGAACATTTTCAAAAGTGCTTTCTCCGGGTATGCGCATGTCTTATATGGTGCTGCCGCCCCTGCTTGCCGCCAGATTCCGCTCCGTTTTTTCGGACTTCCAGTGCACTGTCCCCTGGCTTGAGCAGGCGGTTTTGAGCAGTTTCATAAAACAGGGGCACTGGGAAAAACATTTAAGAAAAATCTGCCTGCTCAAGAAAAAAAAGCATGACCTCTTTGTACACACCGTTGACCGCCTGTTTGGCAAACGCGTACGCATACACGGGCATAATGCCGGCCTGCACCTTTTATTGGAATTTCCTGCAGGTCCGGACGAAGCAAGCCTTGTGGCAAAGGCCGCCACTTGCGGTGTACGTGTATACCCAGCCTCGCCTTTCTGGCGAAACAGGGAACACAGCCCCGCCAACTGTCTGTTCCTGGGCTACGGCACGTTGACTGAGCCGGATATCATAACTGCCTTGGAACGGCTTGAAAAAGTATGGTTTTGCCCTGAAGGCATATAGGAATTGCATCTTGAAAACAGATAAGACGGATGCGTATGCCTGTGTTATACCATCGCCATCGATGAGGTTTTTCATGAAAAGACTTTCAGAGGCGACCATGTGGCAGGCGCTGCTTGACTGCGACCCGTCTTATGACGGACAATTTTTTTATGCGGTAAAAACCGTGGGCGCATACTGCCGCCCTTCTTGCAAGTCGCGGGCACCGCTGCGAAAAAATGTTTTATACTTCCAGACAGCGGCCGAGGCGGAACAAGCCGGGCTGCGCCCTTGCAAGCGTTGCCGTCCTGATCTGGAAAAATACAACCCTGCGGCGTGCCTTGCCGGACAGGCCAAAAAGCTCATCGACGGCCATTTCGACAAACGCGCCCGCCTGCAAGCAGAACTCAAGCATCTTGGTATTTCGCAAAGCCATCTGGCGGTTGTTTTTCGGCAACACTATGGCCTGACGCCAGTACAATACCTTGGTCATGTCCGAGAACGGCGGGCTTGCGCGCTGCTGGAAAACACAAGCATGCCCATCACCGATATTGCCGCTACCATCGGCTTTGAAAGCCTGGCTTCATTTTATGCGTTTTTCAAAAAGCAGACAGGCACAAGCCCCGCGAAATTCCGTCAACAAGCACATTATTCAGTAATCGCAGATTGACGCACTTGCTCACATTACCGCAACAATACCTGAAAAGGCATACTGCCTGTGACAATGCGCCGACAATTGGAGTTACACCATGAAAAATTTATGGTTTTACACCTGCCCCATCGGCAAGATCGGCATAGTTGAAAAAAATGGAGCCATCTGCCAGGTGTTTTTCAGTACAGAAGCTCCACCTGACGGCTTTACGCTACAAAAAAGCCCGGTTATCGAAAGAGCGGAACATCAGCTTACGGAATATTTCGCAGGTGATAGAAAAGAATTTGACTTACCCCTGGACCTCGGCGGCACGGAATTTCAGGCAACGGTATGGCAGGCGCTACAGACCATTCCAGCCGGAGAAACGCGCAGCTACAAAGATGTGGCCGTCATGATCGGCAAGCCCGGCGCCAGTCGCGCTGTGGGCATGGCCAACAACCGCAACCCGGTTGCCATCATTGTTCCCTGCCACCGTGTCATCGGGCATGACGGCAGCCTTACCGGATATGCGGGTGGCCTTGCCATCAAGCAATACCTGCTTGACCATGAAAAAATGTGGCAACCAGAGAGAACCCATGCCCAATACACATTATTTTGAATATGGCGAAAAAGAAAAATCATGGCTTAAGTCGCGCGATCCGGTGCTGGCCGCCGCTATGGAAGAAATCGGACACATCCGGCGCGAAGTTACGCCGGACATTTTCAACGCGCTTTTAAATTCCATCGTAGGGCAACAGATATCAACAAAGGCACAGGCCACCATCTGGAAGCGCATGCGGGAGCAGTTCTGCCCATAACACCGGAAAACATAGGAACAATAAGCGCGGAAAGCCTGCAAACCTGCGGCATATCCATGCGTAAGGCGGCCTATATCAAGAGTATTACCGAAGCTGTGCTGGATGGAAGCCTGGATCTTGCCCGCCTGCCCTCCCTGACTGACAAGGAGATTTGCGCTCAACTGGTGCAGTTGAAAGGCATAGGTGTATGGACTGCGGAAATGATCATGATTTTTTCCATGCAGCGGCCGGATATCCTGAGCTGGGATGATCTGGCAATTCAGCGTGGCCTGCGCATGCTGTACAGGCATCGCCAGATTACTCCCGCACTCTTTGCCAGATACAGAAAGCGCTATTCCCCCCATGCGACCACAGCCAGCCTGTATTTGTGGGCTATAGCCGGGGGAGCGTGCGCCGAACTTAAAGACTGCGCGCCGCTAAAAAAGAAAACCAAGCCTGCAAAGCGGCAACCGGTCAAAGCACAGGACAAACAGAACACACAGTAACCTTGTTTTTTCCGCATGGTGACGTGACTGGCGCGCATACATCCCTTGATGCGCCGCAATGCTTCAGCCCTGCCCGAATATTGAGCGTGCCCACTCCTGAAGCATTCGCCTTGCGAACATGCAGCAGGCATACACGGAACCAAACGTAGCTTTAGCAAACCGGGACAGCCCTTGTTCGCACCACCAAAACAAAGGCGGGCCGCAACGGATCATGCCCGAAGCGGCCCATGCAACACAGCAAGCTGTTACAGGCAGGCAAAAGCTGCCTACCAGCCATTATGATGAACCTTGTCCTCGCGATAGCGGTCAACTTCGTCAAAAGGCTGCGCCGGATGTCCGGCCACAACCAGAGCCAGCACATTGATATCCGCCGGAATTTTTAGCAATTGACGGATAGGTTCAACCCTGTCTTCAAGCGGATGCATACCGCACCACACAGTGCCGATATTTTTGCCCCGCGCAGCCAGCAGCATGTTCTCCAGCGCGGCTGTGCAATCCTGCTGCCAGTAACGCGGCTCTTTGGCCTCGGCAGGGTTGGCGCAGACCACAATGGCAAGAGGAGCTTCAGCGGCCATTTTTGCATAGGGATGGCGGTTGGCTATTTCAGCCAGCAGGGCTTTGTCGCGCACAACCACAAAATGCCAGGGCTGGCGGTTATGGGCACTGGGTGCAGCCATGGCCGCCCGCAGCATGATTTCAAGATCTGCATCGCTGACATCAGCGGAAGTGAATTTACGGATGCTGCGGCGGGTAAAAAGAGCTTCAAAAATGTCCATACTGTACTCTCCTGAAAATAACTGTCTTATAACTCCAGTATACATCATAACAGGCAAAAGAAAAAGCGGGACATATCTGCTGCACGTCAGTGCGACCGCACCATTGCGTACGCATATTGATCTTTCTCATTGCTGGCCGTTATCCAAAAAGGGCTTTGTGGCGTCACGCGCCAAAATGCTTTTCATTCTCCCTGAAGCATATCCAGGTTGGAATGCATATGCCAGATGCCGCAAGGGCAAACCGCCGCGCAGATGCCGCAACCTGTGCAGCACCCGGAATCGGCGCCGTAGGCCACGTTATCATCGGTCTGTTTGCGGGTGATGGCTTTTTGCGGGCAGAATTTGAGGCATATTTTGCAATCACGACACGCCCCGGCTCCGGGCAGCAGACGGGCGGACGGATTATCGAACGAACCGCGCCCGGTGCATCCGGAATTTTCCCACACAGGTACGCGCAGGCGGTAATCTCCCACGGCAACGAGTCCGTTAACGGTAAAATCATCCGGAGCCACATCACTGAAGATGCCATTTTCAATCCACTCCCCGGCGCGGAATTGCGCCATGCAAAAAGTGCTTTGGCACGCTTGCTGTTCCTGGGGCAATGGAATGATTTTTTGCCAGTGTTTCCACACGGAAAGTTCTTTGCGTAAGCGCGGCCTGTCAATGGCGGCTAAAAATGCTTCCAGACCCGTTTCCAGCCACGTAACATCGTCGTCGTTCAGCGCACACACACGCACATCAGGGGGAAGGCTGCTCACGGGGCCACGAAAATACACCACTCCGCCCACCATGCCCACACAGGGCCTTTCACCAAGAATGGACGGCATGGTCTGGCTTTCGTAGCCGCAAACCACCGCCTTGCCTCCTCCCATAAATTCAAAGGAAAAGCTGCCCACGCTTTTGAGCACCCATAATTCCGGCGGCTCGTACATGGGGTCGTGTTTCATAAGCGACCCGGAACGCGCGCCGGCACGCCCACCAATATAAATTACGCCCGCAGCCGCGCAATGCCCCGCAGTATCGCCCGCATCACCGCGTACAGTAATGCGCCCGCCCGCGTTGAGCCATCCGACGTCAGCGGAGGCCGAACCTTCAACCAGTACTTCCGTATCAGGCAGACACATGGATCCCACTCGCTGCCCGGGATTTCTCACGGTAAACATGAGCTTTTTGCCGTCTCTGTTCCATAAGGGGCCGCCGATATCATGCTGCCCCGAAGCCTCTATGTGAAAAGCTGTCTCTCCCCTGTCAACTGCGGCTTCAATGGCCAGCAAAAGATCCTGGGTGGACATGCGTTCATGATTGTGCAGCGTGTTCATTCGCAGCATACTGTGATCCTCTTGCTAAAATCTAGCAGGCATACTGGATGCCCAGTTTGTCGGCAACGGCCCTGTCAGTGGTCACCAGCGCATCTGAGCGCCCTACTGGCATGGAACTGTTACCCACAGGCGCCATCAGCTTGCGCAGTTCGGCGTCAAAAGCCAGCATGTAATCCACAATGCTCTGTGCCCCTCTGTCCACATCCATACGTTTGACCAGACGCGGATCCTGGGTGCATATACCGGTGGGGCATTTGCCTGTATTACAGGCATTGCAGCGCCCACGCTCGTTACCTACGCAGCCGAGCAGCTGGATGAGTATTTTACCTATAATAATACCGTTGGCTCCAAGGCAGATCATTTTAAAGGCATCGGCCGCTGCATTGCCCGAAAGGCCAACGCCTCCGCCCGCCCACAGGGGAATCTGCCCCTGAAGCCCCTGGGCCACAGCAGCCTGATAGCAATCGCGCAGTTTGGACACTATGGGGTGGCCCGTGTGCTCCAGAGACACCTCATTGGCCGCACCCGTTCCGCCCTGGATACCGTCAATAAAAAAACCGCCGCAAATTCTGTAAGGGTCGCGCAGCAGGTTGTTATAGACAGAAACGGATGTGGCGGAAGCCGCGCACTTGATCGCCACAGGCACACGAAAGCCAAAAGCCGCGTTAAGAGAAAGGTGCATCTTCTGCACAGATTCTTCAATGGAGTAAAGCCCCTGATGATTGGGCGGAGAATGAAGCGTAGTTCTGGGTACACCGCGTATGGCCTGAATGTGCGGCGCTACCTTGGCCGCCGGCAACAGGCCGCCGTCACCGGGTTTGGCACCCTGCCCTATTTTTATGAGTACTCCGGCCGGATCGGCTTTCATTCGTGGCATGGCCCTGATGATGCGGTTCCAGCCGAAGTGCCCCGAGGCTATTTGCAGGATCATGTATTTCAGCTGCGCTGATTCCAGCAGCTTGCCAGGCATACCGCCTTCGCCGGAGCACATGCGTACCGGTATGCCGCATTTTTCATTAAGATAGGCTGTGGCCAGGGCGATGGCTTCCCAGGCCCGCGTGGATAACGCCCCAATACTCATGTCACTGAAGATGACCGGGTAAATCCAAGTTACTCTGGGCGTTTGGCCTGCCAACACAAGGCTTGTCCCCTCTACTCTGAGTGGCAGATCCCCTGCAGGCATGACACGCCCCAGAGGCGAGCGCATATCAAAGGTATGCCGCTCGGAATCCAGGGCAGGATCCGTCATCTGACTGATACGCCCGACGACTATGGCGTCAAGCGTGCGCGGCATGGTCAGGTTGCTGCGCCCGCCACGCTTTATGGGACCATGCTCGCGGGCCAGCAGGGCGAAGCGTTGATCCATATTGCGCACAGGTCGTATGGCTCCGGTAGGACAGCTTTTTTCGCACATACCGCATCCCACGCATGCATGGCTGATAGAGGTTTTTTGCTTGATGACCAGAGGGACGGCATATTCCTGGGCAGAATCCAGAGTCTTGTGCGACTGGATATGGCGGCGCACCCGCGATGGTTCAATGGCGGCAAAAGTGCAGGCAGCCACACAGGAACCGCATCTGGTACACAGGTCCGGCCGGTAATCTATCTTCCAGCACAGATCATTGACGCTGACATCCTGAGTTTTTACTGATTCCATCTCTGCACCGCCAGATCATTGCTGATTATCACCATCTCCCGCTCATGCGGGTAAATATCTTCCGCCACATCGCGGTCGGGCAAAATTGCGTTAAGCCCGCACACCTCGGAAGCAATGGCCACCATGTGCTTGTGACGGCCGACAACGACGGGGCGCAATTTTTTTGAGTCACAGCAGGTCATCATGTTCCCATCAGGCAAAAGAGCGATGATGGCGTTGGGGCCATTGATTTCCAGATGCGCCAGTGATTCCCGTATAAGGGCAAGCACCTTGCCGTCAGCGCGCTGCTCTGCCTCCGTAAATGGCAGGGGCGTGATGACATGCTTGAAATATTTTACGGGCCACTCAAGCTCATGCAGCACATAGTGCAGTGTGTACAGCAAGGTTTGCGAATCAGACTCAAAGCCGACATAGCCCCTGTGCAGTGCACTCTGAAGTTCTTTGTTTCTGGTAAAAAAAGTATTCTCTCCATTGGCGCAAACGGTATAGCCCTGAATAAAAAAAGGATGAGCCGCATACCGCACAATGTCATAATTGGTGTTCTGGCGGCACTGGACAACAATATTTTTGGCGGTCAGACGCTCATCATCATTCCAGAGGCGAAAGTAGGTGGCGATATCTGCCGGGTCGCCTATTTCTTTCAGCGTCAACGTATCGGGCCAGAAGGAATAGACAAAGCCGTCATTGTTCTTTGCCAGCAAGGCCCGTAGCGCAAGCCGCGTATCAAGCAGCAGATCATCACGGTCTTGTTGCATCCGATAGCGATATATTTCCGGATAATCGTAATTTCTAAAGACATAACGGGGCATGGCCTCTACCTTGAGGCCCGGCTGCCTGTCTACATCAGGAACCCACTGGGCGACCTGCACAAAACCTTTTTTTTCCATAAAATCATTGACAAGCTGTACACCTTGAGGTGTGCAGGCCAGAGAAAGCAGGGGCTTGTCTTTATAATGGCTGAACACCCCCTCCAGGTCCTGCATGATCATGGCAAAGCCGGAATTGTCGTGCCCTTCCTGCTGTGGCAACATAAGATTGAGCGCCACTGAGGGCGATACCGGCATGCTGCTCTTGATAGCACCGATTCTGCACATCGTCGTAACCTCGATAGAAAGTGCCGCGAGAAGACCGGTCCGCAATACGCGGCAACCGCAACACTGGTATATACATACAAATGGATGGTCAGGATGAAAGCCCTGTGAAACACCATAAGGCGCAACAACAAGGCTGTGAGCGAACTTCGGCTTCTGGGCTGGCAACAGCCGGGCAATCCGTCAGGATTGCCGAAACCTTACTGGCGGGTAGTGTCGGTCACGATAAGGGGGGGGGAAAGCAAGATTGCTACAAACATCGCTGACAGGCAAGAATTTATCTTCAAAAAATATGAAAAAACTTAACATGCCTAAATAATTAAAATAAAGTATCATCAACAAAATATCCAGCTTCATATATACGCAGTGCAACCTGCTGTGACTGAAGCGGCCGTTCATTCACATCGGTAAAAAACATATCAAACCTGCCCACAGAAACGGTCATGCGTATGAAAACCAAAGGCCGCCCGTACGGGCGGCCTTTGGTTTTCATACGCATGACACTGAAGGATAAAAACTATTCCGTGGCGGCAGGCAGGGCCTCGCATCCATTTTGTACATGCCGCTTTTCAGTGGCGGCAATGGCCTTTTGCAGGCTGTCGACCGGCAAGGTCGCAAGCGCCGCCACCACATCCTGATCAAAACCCTGATCACGCTTAAGCAGGATAATAGCCTCCTGAGGCTCCATACCGGCCCGGTATGAGCGGGGGCTGACCATCGCACAGAAAGCGTTGACCACAGCCAGGATACGCGCATTGGGCGTAATATCGTTGCCGCTGAGCTTGCGGGGCTGGCCGGTACCGTCGAGCCTTTCACCCATCTGGTACACAGCATCCGGAACGGGCAAGCCAAACTGCAAATCACACAAGGCGCGGTACGCATACTCGGGAGCGCGCATGACTTCTTTTTGCTCTTCCGGAGTAAGTTTACCTGTTTTGATCAGCAGGTGGTGAGGCACAAATATTTTGCCTACCTGAGAAAGCCGCGCTGCAAGCCGCAAGGTTTCTCTATCCTTGTCGGGAAGATCCAGACTTCCGGCCAGCAACTCCACAACTTGCTCCATTTTTTGTGAATGACCGATGAGGTTTACATCCACACTCTCAATGGCGCGCACAAGGGCCGCAATGCTGCTGGCCTGGCGCTCGCGGGCAGCCTCTGCCCGGCGGCGGAACTCTGTGATATCCTGGAAAATGCCAACGCAGCCGCCTGGTTCTGAAATTTCTCCTTGCAAGCTATCCTCAAAGGGAAAGAGCGTTACCCTGTAAAGACGGGCGTCCTGATCCTGTCCCAGCGAAAGCTCAAGACTTCCTTCAACCTTTTCTTCTGCTACTTTTTGCATGCCTTCCATCAGCGTTTCTGCGGCAGAATCGGGCAGCACGCTGCAAAGGTTACTGCCCACAAGCTCTGTTTCACTTTTGCCTGTCATGGCGCTGAAAGCCGGATTGCACATCTGCAGTCGCCCACGGCTGTCAGCAAGCATGAGGCCCGCCTGAAGAGAAGCGTTCACGCTGTCGAGCATGAGTTTCTGCTGCTTGATGAGTGCATAAAGCCGTTGAAAATGTCTGGCTGTGGCCCGGTATGAACGTCCTGCAATGCCGGCCCACACCAGCGCCACCAACAGGGCTGTACCCAGGCTGCCGAGAACGCCAAGACCGTATATCTGCCTGCTCTGGCTCTCCAGAACAGAGTCGACGATACCCACAGGCACTTCCAGCACCATCCACCAGTTGAAGGCGCTTACATAACTGCCCAGAGAATAAACTTCGCCCTGTTCCGCAATGCCCTGCCTGCGCTTAAAGGCAAGGCTGCCCTCCTGCAGGTCAGCAGGGTATGGGAAAAGATCCGCCTTGCCGCCGCGCAGGCTTATTACCTGCATGCTTTCAACATGCTGCTGTACAATGCACTGACGGATTTCGCGGTACTGCTCCTGGCTCAACGACAAAAAGGAAGCCAGCGCCCTGTCCACGGGTATGGTGGCCAGCAAGGCCGCTACAGGCACGGTGCTGCCCTGCCCAAGTACCTCATAAAGCGGATCGGCAAGATCCATGACAAGATTTTGCCCCAAGGCGCGCACCGGACCAAAAACAATTGATTTTCCAGCAATGGCCCTGCGTACCATGTCTGTCTGGGCTTCCCCAAGGGCAGCATCATGCTCCTGTATGACCAGCGGCTGGCCGTCAGGCAGAACGATGCGGGCTGCGGTCCACTGCCTGCTTTTTGCGAAGTCCCGCAACAGATCCTGCATATACGGCAACTGTTCGGCCAGCGAGCGCAGAGCCTCATCGCCACTCCCCTGCGCATCAGGCGCGGCAAGCCGGGCAGCCCCATCAGGCCCAAGATTGCGAACATCCACCGCATACAGGCGAAACATTTCTGCTGAGCTGACAAAACGCGCCTGCTCCACAAGACCGTTGCGCCATGTATGCACAGCCTCAAGAGATTTTTCCAGCCAGACCTGCTCTATCTCTCTCTGACTGTTTAACACATCCTGCGTGACATTCCTGAGCTGGAGTGTGCACAGCACGTACGCCACAGCGGACGCCACCAAAAAAATCGCCAGACTTACCGCCGCAACCACCGCTTTTCTCAACTGGTATTTGCTGACGACACTTTGGACATCCATCTCTTGAATTTTCATAAATTTTCCTACTTCAGCTTGCGCCCTTTAAGATGCGCCCAGCGGCCAGACTCATTGACCGAGTATTGTGGACTATACTGCCTGATCCTGCTGTGTGACAAAACAGTATTACTTAGATTATCAAGTATATATGCGTCGCCATTCAGATAGACGGCTAAAACGGCGTGTGCCAGATTTCGCAACGTATCGCGCACAACGACTATTCGCATGTTTTCAGCGGGAATGCCCAGCTCTTTGAGGGTGAAGTATTTGACTATGGCATAGTCTTCACAATCACCTGATTTCTTTAAAAATTCAGCAGGAATGGCCCAATAATCCTCCACACCCCAGTTGGCGATATCTTCTTTGTAGGGCCATGTATTCCAGAAGCTGTTAACATAGCGTAAAAGCTCCATGGTATTTTTGCCTTGAGCATTTTTTTTAAAACTGTCCCAGGTCACGGACTTTTTAAAATACTTGCCAGGAATAAAGATCGGATCTTTTTTGTTGCGCTTAAGGACATCAAGCCAGCCCGGCAATGAAGACAACGGACGTTTAAACTCAACAGTGCCGAAAAGCTGCACCTTGGAACCTGGCGCAGCGGACGGTTCCGGAGAGCTGCTGCCCACGTCTGCAGACGTTTTTGCATGTTCTGCAGCCTGAGGCTGCTCCCGAGCGTCGCCGTCATTTTCCTGAACCGAAGCGGCATCTTTTTCAGACAGCGCGGCAGCATCGGGCTCATCGCCCCCGGGTTCAGAAAAAAATGGCTGCGACTGCCCGGCGACTTCTGCCAAAGAAGCCGGGGGGACATCATCCACGCTGTTCAGGCTGGCAGATAGCGGGCGCTCTGGCGCAACATCGTCATCAATGGGCCTTCCGGCTGCAATTTCCGCGTTGTGGCCCTGCTCCGCCCTGGCAATGGCAGGCGAAAAATGCCGCCAGGCCAAAACAGACAGAAAAAAGATCACTGCCACCAGCAGTGTTATTATGATTGAGGCACGTAATATACTGGAATGCTTCATGAATAAATAATCACAACGCTTTTGGGAAGGGTATTGACATGCTTTCTTACTAATACACGCTAACCCCCGGTGAGTCCAGACACAAGAACCTGTTTTCTTCAATGGTTTTGAGTTGCTCTGCCCCTGGTCTTTACCTCTGGACCTTTCCCCCGGCTATGATATACCCCAAAGGCCCGGGACTGGTGTGGGCAAGCCGCAGAGCAGACAGAGCCAACAGGAATGCAGAACCGTGTTTCTGATGCAGTGCGTGCTGCGTCCACACCGGACAAAACTTTACATACCGCTCTTTCGGCTCCTATGCGGCCGATTCGAGGCATACGGGAGCATCCGCCTGCCCGGTTTTTTTTGAAACATGCCGTACCGGCAAAACATCAGACCGGGATACAATATTATTTTCTCCCTTGCCGGTTTCCGGATCTGAAAAGCCTTGTCAGACGCCGCTATTTTGGATTACTTAGTAATCCGCCCCAAACACAGGAATGCCTTTTACAGCGCTTCCTGATCATCGCCACAAGGAGAGCGACAATGTCTTATGTACAGCGTGTAGTGAGCAACCTTCAAGATAAATACGCCTACGAACCTATCTTCCTGCAAGCTGTACAAGAGGTGCTACAAAGCCTACAGCCCGTGCTGGATAAAAACCCCCAGTACGAACGCTACAAAATACTTGAGCGCATTGTAGAGCCTGAGCGTACCATATCATTTCGCGTTCAATGGATTGACGATAAAGGGCAGATTCAGGTTAACAAAGGTTTTCGCGTTCAGTATAACTCCGCCATTGGTCCCTACAAGGGCGGGCTGCGCTTTCACCCGAGTGTTAACCAGGGTATTCTGAAATTTCTTGGCTTTGAGCAGATATTCAAAAACTCCCTCACAGGTCTGGCCATAGGCGGCGGCAAAGGCGGCGCGGATTTTGACCCCAAGGGCAAATCCGAAACGGAAGTGATGCGCTTCTGCCAGGCATTTATGAGCGAGCTTTACCGCCACATCGGAGCCACCATTGACGTTCCCGCCGGTGATATCGGAGTTGGCGGACGCGAGGTAGGCTATCTTTTCGGCCAGTACAAACGCCTTACCCAGAGCTACGAAGGGGTGTTGACAGGAAAAAACCTTCTGTTCGGCGGCTCCCTGGCCCGCACGGAAGCCACCGGCTATGGTGCTGTATACTTTGCCCAGAGCATGCTTGAGGGTAAGGGGCAAAGCCTCGAAGGTAAGAAGTGCGCTGTGTCTGGCGCAGGCAACGTAGCTATCTACTGCTGTGAAAAACTTTATCAGGTAGGGGCCACCCCGCTTACTGTTTCTGATTCACGCGGCATGATCTATGACCCTGAAGGCATCAACATGGATGTGCTCAAACAAATCAAAGAAGTTGAGCGCGAATCCCTGACCCGCTACGTAGAACTGGTTTCTTCCGCGGTGTACACTCCGGTTAATGAATACCCTGACGGCCGCAATGCCGTGTGGTCTGTTCCCTGCTATGCCGCATTTCCCTGCGCGACCCAGAATGAGCTGAACCTTGAAGACGCCAGAGTTCTGCTTGCCAACGGCTGCCAGTGCGTTGCCGAAGGGGCCAATATGCCCTCTACCCTTGATGCGGTGCATGCCTTCCTTAAAGCCGGCATCTGCTATGGCCCCGCCAAGGCCGCCAATGCCGGCGGCGTTGCCACCAGCCAGCTTGAAATGGCCCAGAACGCCAGCATGCAAAGCTGGTCTTTTGAAGCGGTGGACAACAAGCTTCACGAGATCATGCGTAATATTTATATGAGCGCCGCTGAAACGGCCAAAGAATTCGGAGAACCCGGCAACCTCGTGATGGGTGCCAATATCGCCGGCTTCCGCAAAGTTGCCAACGCCATGGTGGCCCAGGGAGTATAACGGCAAAGTCTTCTGACCTGCCTTCTGCAAGCCGGAGACCCAGCAGGGTTTCCGGCTTTTTTGCGCTTATGCCCTCTCTTGCCGGCATGCTTGCCCGAAAAAGATCAACAAAAATCGCGGCCCATATTTTACTGTGTTCTTGTCGCCAAATGATTGTAGGGCGGCTTTGCCGACCGTTAAGCAATCCTTTGAAGCGTTCATTGCTCTATTGTAAAAATCTGCACCTATCAGCTATAGTCTAACGCATTTCAAGCCACAGCTGCTTAAAGCATCATGGCAAAAACATATGGCTATATAATATGCTCAAAAAGGCAGGGCGGGACAACAAAGCATAACAGTTGTCCCGCCCTGTTTGAGACCGCAAACCCCGAAGGCTTGTGCGACGAATGCAAGGCAGCCCGCGACCTTCAATCATTTTCCACAATCAGGCCAGTATAATATCAGCACAGGGAGCGCAGCCTATGTATGGCTTCTTCCGTATCTTCAGGCGAGCCGAATGCCGTCAGGCGCACATAGCCCTCGCCCGAAATGCCAAAACCTGCGCCCGGAGTGCAGACCAGCCCTGCCTGCTGCAGCAGCCTGTCAAAAAATCCCCAGGAATCTGTGTTGTCAGGTACACGTAACCAGATATAGGGAGCGTTCACGCCACCGTATACGGCAAAACCCATTTCACTTGCCGCCGTGCGCAACATGGCGGCATTGCGTTGATAACCTGCAATGATCCTCATGATTTCACTTTGTCCCCGTTCGCTATACACGGCTTCGGCGGCACGCTGCACAATATAGGGGCAACCGTTGTACTTGGTGCATTGACGACGATTCCAAAGCGCGTTCAGGCTTACAGAGCCGCTCTTGCCGTCACTGATGCGCAGAGCCTTGGGTACCACGGTATAGGCGCAGCGCAGGCCGGTAAATCCGGCAGTTTTTGAAAAGCTGCGAAACTCCACTGCAACTTCTTCCGCACCATCAATTTCGTAAATGCTGTGAGGAATGTCAGCTTCGGTGATAAAAGCTTCATAGGCGGAATCATACAGAATAACGCAACCCTCGCGTCTGGCGTACTCCACCCATCCTTGCAAAGCCGCACGTGAAAGCACCGTGCCTGTAGGATTATTGGGATAGCAAAGATAGATCATATCCGGCCGGACGGCAGGAAAGTCCGGCACGAAGTCATTTTCTTTTATGCACGGCAGATAGACAATTCTGCTCCACTGACTGTCCTTTATTTCGCCCGAACGCCCTGCCATAACATTGGAGTCGACATATACCGGGTACACCGGGTCGGTAACTGCCACGATGCTGTCCTGAGCGAAAAGCTCCTGAAAATTTCCCACATCGGGTTTCGCGCCATCGCTGACGAATATTTCGTCGGGGGCAAGGGTAACGCCACGCACCTTGTAGTCATACTGCATAATGACGTCACGCAAAAAAGCATACCCCTGTTCTGGACCATATCCGCGAAAAAGCGTAGCATCACCCATTTCATCCACGGCCTTGTGCAAAGCCTGGATGACAGCAGGCGGCAAGGGACGTGTAACATCGCCTATGCCCAGGCTGATCACGCGCCTGTCGGGGTTGGCATTCTTAAAAGCCGTAACCTTACGGGCGATGTCCGCAAAAAGATAATTGCTCTGGAGTTTGAGAAAATTGCTGTTTACGGTAGCCATGCCATCCTCTTCATTCTGGTTCAAATGTAGTATTCGCCGGAAAAAACGGTCACCGCGCCGCCGGTCATGTATACGTGGTTACTGGCTTCATCCCAGTGGATATGTAAGGAACCGCCCTTAAGCTCCACCTCCACATCACGCCCGGCGTACCCGTTCAGCACGCAGGCAACGGCAACGGCGCAGGCTCCGGTTCCGCAAGCAAGCGTTTCGCCTGCTCCGCGCTCCCAAACGCGCATGCGCACCTTGGTGGAAGAGATGACCTCCGCAAACTCCGTATTGGTGCGTTTTGGGAACAAAGGGTGATGTTCAAAACGCGGCCCGATACGGGGAAGATCAAGGTCGTCAATACCCTTCATAAAAATGACGGCGTGAGGATTGCCCATCGATACAGCTGTTATTTCGTATAGTTGACCGTTTACGTCCACGGGGCGGGCCACAAAACGCTGCTGGCTGCCGTCTCCGGAGGTTTCGGTGAGTACAGGAATTCTGGCAGGATGCAGTTCAGGTTCCCCCATATCGACAGTCGCACCGCAAACTTTTCCCGCTTCAAACAGCAGGCGAACAATCTTGACGCCCGCGCGGGTTTCTACCGTGATAACGTCTTTGACCTGTATGCCGTGATCATAAACATATTTTCCCACGCAACGCACTGCGTTGCCGCACATTTCCGATTCAGAGCCGTCAGCATTGAACATACGCATGCGCACATCGGCCGTCGCTGATGGCAAAATAAGCACAAGCCCGTCAGACCCGATGCCGAAATGCCGATCACTGATTTTTCTGGCGAGCTCTCCCGGGCTGTCAATACGCTCTTGAAAGCCGTTGATATAAACATAGTCATTGCCGATGCCCTGCATCTTCGTAAAGCGCAATGCCACAGCCATAGTCACTCCTTTTTCTTTCAAGGGCACTCAAACGCCCCTAAAAAACATCTTTGACAATATGATGTATAAGGAAAGTATTCCCATTCAAATCAAAAGTAAACGCGGTGGCCCCGCGCCGCAATGAAAGGCGAAGAGCCGCCAGACTCTCCGCCTTGTGGCTCCGGCCAGGTCCGTTTGTTGCGGCAAACGGCGCCGTCCGGAGGCCCCCTGCAGCATGCGCAAGGGCTGACGACACGAAAGCCACGCTCCCCCCCGGGATGAGGCTTCTGCCATCAACTTTTCAAAAACTGTTGCTGATCTACCTTTCCACAATGTTTTTTTGGAACAATACTGAGGTTCACCAGCTTTAATGCGACCACAGCAATTCTGCATATTTGGGCAGCACCCACAGGGTGTCGTCAACAAGCCCTTCAAGGCTATCGGCATGTTCACGACACCCGTTCATGGCAGTAAGAATGCCATCTCTGGCCGCTTTGGCCTCCTCCAGAACACCATTGCTTGTAACTGTTCTGGCAATGGCATGTTCCAGATCGTCCATACTGTTCTGCAGCTCGAAAATACATGTGTGTAATTTATTGAAATATTTTTCTTCGGCTACAGCCATATTTTCTCCTGATACAGCGCGCGTCTTGATAACCGCATCGGCTGCGCGTGATTGCGCCTCAAGACATTGGGGCAAGACTGAAGTGCGCAGCATGTCCAGCATCAGATTTCCTTCAATGCAGATCGTTTTGCAGTAGTTTTCAAGCAGTATTTCCTGGCGCGAAAGTATTTCACGCTCTGTGAGTATGCCGTGTCGCAGAAAAACATTCATGACGTCCGGATCACTATAATGTTCCAGAGCTGTTACCGTATTGTTGTGATTGGGCAAACCGCGCCTGGCTGCTTCGGCTTTCCACGATTCGGCATATCCGTTTCCGTTAAAAACAACCGGCATGTGCGCTTTAAACACGCGCGGCAGCAATTCCTGAAGTGCAGCATTGAGATCGGCTCCGGCAGATATGGACGCTTCAAGCTCGGTAGCGATGTCATCCAGGGCGCAGGCAACAGCGGCGTTGAGGACAATGTTGACCGGGGCAACCGACTGCGATGCGCCAACGGAGCGGAATTCAAACTTGTTGCCCGTAAATGCGAAAGGGCTAGTCCGGTTACGGTCGGAAAGATCCACCGGCAAGGGCGGCAGTGTTGAAACTCCCACCTCCATAAAGCCACTTTTTTTACTTTTCGGACCGTGTCCGCTGATGATGCCGTCCAGCACCCCGGTGAGCTGCTCACCGAGGTAGACGGAAAGAATGGCCGGAGGAGCCTCGTTGGCGCCAAGCCGATGATCATTGCCCGCACCGATGGTTCCGAGCCGCAAAGCTGTGCCGTGCTTATGTACCGCACGCAGCACCGCGGCCAGAAACACCAGAAACTGCGCATTATCTTGCGGCGTTGTTCCGGGGTTGAGCAGGTTCTGGCCGTCAGAATCACTCATTGACCAGTTATTATGCTTGCCGCTACCGTTTACACCGGCAAAGGGTTTTTCATGCAGCAGGCAGATAAAGCCGTGCCGTGCGGCCATATGCCGCATCATGTTCATTGTGAGCATGTTATGGTCACAGGCAATGTTGGCCTCTTCGTAAACCGGAGCCAGCTCAAACTGCCCCGGGGCTACCTCATTGTGTCTTGTTTTTGCAGGAATGCCCAAAGCGAGCAGTTCTTTTTCCACATCCTGCATAAAGCTCATTACGCGGGCCGGAATGGCGCCAAAGTAATGGTCTTCCATCTCCTGCCCTTTGGCTGACGGTGCTCCCAGCAAAGTGCGTCCTGTCAGCAGCAAGTCGGGCCGCAAGGCCGCAAGGTTTTTGTCAACAAGAAAATATTCCTGCTCCGGCCCTACCATTGCGCGCACGTATGCCGCCGATTCGTTGCCGAAAAGGCGAAGTATGCGCATGGCCTGCCGGGACAAGGCAGAGATGGAACGCAGCAACGGAATCTTGCGGTCCAGAGCCTCGCCGGAATACGAGTAAAAATATGTAGGGATGTGCAGTGTCGCCCCATAAGGTGCAGGAATAATAAAAACCGGCACACTGGGATCCCAGGCGGTATAGCCGCGAGCTTCAAAGGTGGAGCGGATGCCGCCCGAAGGGAATGACGAGGCGTCTGGTTCGCCGCTGATAAGCATTTTGCCTGAAAACTCGCTGATGACCTGCCCGTCGGACGTCGGGGACAGGAAGGCATCATGCTTTTCGGCCGTAAGACCCGTCATCGGATGAAACCAGTGCGTGTAATGGGTTGCCCCATTTTCTATGGCCCAATCCTTCATGGCATTGGCCACCACGTCGGCAATGTCCGGATTCAAGCGCTCGCCATCGCGAATTGTTTTGGCGAGCTTGCTGTACACATCCTTGGGCAGACGTTTTCGCATGGTCGAGAGACCGAAAACATAACGGCCAAAATTGTCTTCCGCGCGGCAGCTGGCCCCGTCGCTGTGCACGGGGACTACAGGGGCGGTATTAATGGCCATGAATAAAGCTTTTTTGCGGACGGAACTCATGCCTTTTCTCCTTTATCACCTGGATACGTGAAGCTTTGCCGTTAAAATTTCCGGCCTACAGGGCCGCATCACCACGTTGACCTGTGCGGATGCGCATGGCATCTTCCACAGCGCTGATAAAAATCTTTCCGTCTCCCACCTGCCCTGTGCGTGCAGTGAGCATCACCGCGTTCACTGCCGGTTCAAGCATGTTGTCATGCAAAACCACTTCAATTTTTATCTTGGGCAAGCAGTCCACCTGCATTATAGCGCCGCGGTACACTTCAGTATGGCCGCGTTGCCGCCCGAATCCTTTTATTTCTGTGTAGTTCAATCCGTGTATGCCCAGTTCTGAGAGCACATCCCTGACTTTTTCAAACATACCGGGACGAATAATTATCTCGAGCTTCTTCATGACACAGTCTCTCCCGGATTACAGATTATAACCGCGCTCATTGTGTTCGCCGAGGTCAAGGCCGCTGTACTCTTCCTCGGGGGCAACCCGCAATCCGACCATTGCGCCCACCAGACGGACAATGATGCGCGTGGCAACATAAACAAAAGCCCAGGTACCTGCGATGGATGCAAGCTGTATCCAGACCTGGCCGGGATTTCCGTAAAAAAGACCGTCCACGCCATTGACTGCCGCGCTGGCGAACAAACCTGTAGCCAGTGCGCCCCAGGTTCCGCCGAGGCCGTGTATGCCCACGACGTCAAGGGCATCGTCATAACCGAACCGGCTCTTCAGCAATACACCGCCGTAGCAGACCATTCCGCCGATAAAGCCTATGAGCATGGCTGGCAGCACATCCACAAAACCAGCGCCCGGGGTAATAGCCACAAGCCCTGCCAGAGCGCCGGAGATTGCTCCCAGGCTGGTAGGCTTGCCCGTATGCTTCCATTCAACAATTATCCAGCCAAGAATGCCGCATGCCGCCGCCATATGCGTTGTCACCAGCGCCTGCCCCGCAAGGGTTCCTGCGGCCAGCGCGCTGCCGGCGTTAAAGCCGAACCAGCCGAACCAGAGGATACCGCCACCGAGAAGCGTCAGCGGCAGATTATGGGGAACATGCCGTGAGCCGGTTGAAATCCTGGGACCCAAGGCTTGGGCGCAGGCAAGCGCGGCGGCTCCCGAAGACATGTGCACCACAGCGCCACCGGCAAAATCCAGTGCGCCCATCCGGCCCATCCAGCCTCCGCCCCACACCCAGTGAGCCACAGGAGCGTACACAAGAACCAGCCACAAAGCAGAGAAAAGCAGCATGGCAGAAAAACGCATACGTTCTGCGTACGCTCCTGAAATCAAGGCTACCGTGAGCACGGCAAACATACATTGAAAGCCCATAAAAACCGTATGCGGCAGCTGCGGCGCCATAGGGGCGGGATTGCCGTTCACCCCGTCAAGCAGAGCAAATCTGAAATTGCCCACAAGTCCGCCCATATCGTCGCCAAAGGCCAGTGTGTAGCCCACAAGCGCCCAAAGGACGGAAACAAGCCCAAGGCAGGCGTAGCTATACATATGGGTGGAAAGAACATTGCGGGCGCGGACCAAGCCACCATAAAACAGGGCCAAAGCCGGAATCATGAGCATGACCATGGTGGCGCAGATAATGACAAAGGCAGTATCAGGGGCATTCATAGGGCGTCCTTGATCATTACGCACAAGGTGTGCGTGTTGCTGAATCTCTTCAGCGGACCGGCGCCGGATCCGCAGCGACGATACAATATCGTTGCCTGCCTCCATAAAAGCACTATCTGTGCCAAGACGGGCGTTGCTTTTTGAGCACGTGTAACTTTTTATATTAATTAGTATTTACATGAAGCAAAGACGATAACTTCCATTTCTTGGCGTGCATGATTGATTATTTTTTACATTTATGTAGGAAAGATCAGGATTATTGACAGGGGAAAAAGCTTTCTTGACCACAAATTAATAAAGTAAAATTATATCAGTATATTATATTTTTATACATTTTGGTGGCTTTTTATGAATGATCTGTGTTCCCATCCCTAAAAAATGTGACAATTCATCTTAATTAAAGAATTTTTAACAAAATGAGCCGGAAAAATAATAAGAGCATAAAACAACATAAGTGTAGTTTTATGCTCTTGATGGCATCTCAATCACGCGGGAAACAGCGTAACGTGCCAATGCAGGTAATCAACCCGTAATATATGGCAAAAGCAGGCCAAAAAACATGCAGGCACATCAGCTGCCCTTCCCAGACGTACATGCTCCAGTGCGCATACAAATGAAGGTCAAAGGCGGCAGAGAGATACATTACGCCCCTCTGCTCTGAGACAACTCTTGCTCTTTGAACAGAGCCGTGGATCGGGGTATTTTTTTTGATCTGCAGCAGCAAAACCGCCCCAAAAGTAATGACGGGGCTGCAACAGGCTATGAACGGTTATGCCTGGGACGGAATTCCTTATAATTGATCTCATATTTTTTCATGCGTAACGCCATGATACGCTCTGTCAGGCCAAGGCTCGCAGCGGCCTTGCCCATTTGGCCCTGGCTGAATTCCAGAGCTTCGACTATGGAAGCCCGTTCAAGCTCATCCAGCTGATCCTGCAGGCTGCCGGAAAATCCTGGGCGCGCTGCACAGGCGCTCTCTCCGCTTATACCGGCGCAGTGTGCTCCATGCAAAGCCGGGGGCAGGTGTTGCGGCAAAACAAGGCCTTCACGGCCCAAAAGCAGTACCGCCCTTTCCATGACATTTTCCAGTTCGCGAATGTTGCCCGGCCATGCGTAACGTTGCAGCATATCCATCACAGACAAAGAAAGACGTACGTTTTCCCGTCCATTGGCCTGAGCAAATTTTCTGATAAAATGGTTGGCAAGCGGAAGTATATCTTCAGGCCGCCCCCGCAGCGGAGGCAGATAGATGGGAAACACGTTCAGCCGGTAAAAAAGGTCGCGCCGGAAGCTTTCCTTGGCAACCATGTGTTCAAGATTCCTGTTGGTGGCAGTGATAAAACGTACGTCCACATAATGGGTTTCCATTCCGCCCAGGCGCTCAAAGGCACGCTCCTGCAAGACACGCAAAAGCTTGGCCTGGGTCATGAGAGACAGCTCGCCCACTTCATCAAGAAACAGTGTGCCGCCGTGGGCCAGTTCAAACCGTCCCTTGCGCGTGGCGCTGGCCCCGGTAAAAGCCCCGCGCTCATGACCAAACAGTTCGCTCTCTATCAGATTTTCCGGCAAGGCCGCACAATTGAGAGAAATAAATGGCTTACCGGCACGGGCGCTGCCTGAGTGAATGGCACGGGCGGCAAGCTCTTTACCCGTACCCGACTCACCCTGAAGAAATACCGTTGTTACTGAGGGAGCCACCTGGGCTATCTGGGCATAGACTTTTTGCATCCCCTCGGAATTGCCTACAAACCCTCTGGGGCGCAGGGGGGAGGACGTTTCTTCGTCCATGCGCCCCTGAGTTTCCAGCGCGGCATGCCCAAGAAGCGTGGATACTATGGTCAGAAGGCGCATTTCATCTTCAAGGGTAGCTTCATCCACTAACAGATGATCCACAGAAAGCGCGCCCACAACCTGATCATTGAGACGAATGGGCACACATATAAAGGAAATGCCTTCCTTGCTCAAATCGCGTGAACGGGTACGGTTAAGAAACAGCGGTTCTTCAGATACATTGGAGATGTACATGGGGCGGCCGCTTTCAATAACTCTGCCCGTGATGCCTTCACCGCGCACGTAACGGCCGCGCCGTAGTTCAGCAGGTTTCAGGCCGTAGCCCGCCTCTGTTCGTATCTCGCCAGTATGCGGCGAGATGAGGGTAATGGCCCCGCGCATCATGTGCAGTTGCCTGGCCATGAGCTTTAACGCCTTATCCAGAGCCTGAGTCAAATCTGTCGTGAAATTCATGATCTGCGCAAGCTCATATAAAAGGCTGAGCTGCTGCTCGTGATGATTTTTTACACTATCATGAACAGGATCTGTCTGCTGCATAGTTTCTTGCCCGAATAAAATAGGGTTGTTCACTCTGAAAGGTATACTTCAGCAGCGCCGGGCATGCAATGTGTTGTCGCCCCTGAAACAGGGCTGACTACAGGATGCACGTACCCAGGGGCAGCAATGTCCATCGTGCCGCTCGTGCCAGGTGTGTCCATGCTTGGATAAAAAACCTGCCAAGCAGGCAGGGCTTCAGACAAAACTATCCTGCAGCAGGCTGGTGCTGCACCGTATTGACAGGCCAACGCCATATACAGCACGACGGCGACCATCTTTACATATACAAAAAGGGGGGTGAACGTGATTCGTTCACCCCCCTTGGCGTACTGCAAGGCCATTGCAATCCGGCGCAGCTTATAAGCTAAACGCTTGCCCGGCCGATGCAAAAATAGGCAAAGCCGCGCTCGGCCATGGCGGAAGGAGAGTACAGGTTACGCCCATCGAACAGCAGAGGCGCCGTCAGCAGCCCGCGTACTTTTTCAAAGTCGGGATTGCGGAACTGGTTCCATTCCGTCACAACCATAAGGCCCTGTGCGCCCTGGCAGGCCGCGTACTGGTCATCCACGATCTCTACCAGCTTGTTATCCGCAAAGATACTACGGGCATTGTCAGCGGCAACGGGGTCAAATGCACGAATTTTCATGCCTTTGGCCGTCAGCTCATTGATAATGGTAATGGCGGCGGCTTCACGCATATCATCGGTGTTGGCCTTGAAGGCCAGTCCCCACATGGTCAGGGTTTTGCCTGCCACGCCTCCCTGCGGCGCAAAGTATTCTTCCACCCGGGCAGCCATATATTTTTTCTGTCTGGCATTGACGGCCTCAACCGCGTTGAGCAGCCTCGGCTCGACCCCCGCGTTTTCCGCAGTGCGGATAAGCGCCTTTACGTCCTTGGGAAAGCACGAGCCGCCGTACCCCACGCCGGGGTAGATGAACTGATAGCCGATACGGGAATCCGAGCCGATGCCCGTGCGCACATCACGCACATCCGCGCCCACCTGTTCGCAGATGGTGGCAATTTCATTGATAAATGAAATTTTCGTGGCAAGCATGCAGTTGGCCGCGTACTTGGTCATTTCCGCACTGCGCACGCCCATAACAATGATTTTATCCCGGGTGCGGGCAAACGGTGAGTAAAGCTCACGCATAAGGGTAGCGGCCTTCTCCGAATCCGTACCGATGACCACGCGGTCAGGCTTCATAAAGTCGGCAATGGCATCGCCTTCTTTAAGAAACTCTGGATTGGAAACCACATCCACATGCAAATCCACGCCACGATTTTTCAATTCCTTGTCAATGAGGCCGCGCACTTCGTCCGCAGTTCCCACAGGTACAGTGGACTTATCCACAACTACCATGTCTTTCTGCATGTACTGGCCGATTTCTCTGGCAACCTGCCGGACAAAGCTCAAGTCGCACGAGCCGTCAGGTTGCGGCGGCGTGCCTACACAAATAAAGGCACAATCAGCCTGGGCAATGCCTTCTTCAAGCCTGGTAGTGAAGGTCAGCCGCCCGTCTGCGCGACTGTGGCGCACCATCGGCTCAAGGCCGGGTTCAAATATATGCACAGATCCCGCATTCAGCTTTTTTACCACTTCGGGATTCACATCAACGCACGTTACGGTATTGCCCATTTCCGCAAAGCAGGCGGCGCTGACCAGACCAACATAGCCGGTGCCGATAATGCACAATTTCATATATGACGTTCTCCTGCGTCCTGACCTGGCTGCGCCCTTGACGTTACAGCCAGGAACGGGTCAAAATAGTTTTCCGAATGGCCGCATATACGACATTTTTTTTCATTGGGCAACCAGCCCTTTAGGGGGTATTCCCCTGAAATATACTTTTTTTCACAACGGAGCGATGACGCATGATTGTCGGCTTGGGTGTTGATATTGTTGAGCTTGCGCGCATAGAAAAAAGCCTCACACGCTTCGGACGCCGCTTTGCCGAAAAAGTTCTCAGCCCCGAAGAGATGGCCGCAATGCCCACTCTGACCGTCAATTACATAGCCGGGCGTTTTGCGGTCAAGGAGGCCGCCGTGAAAGCATTGGGAACGGGTTTCAGCCAGGGGATCGGTCCCACTCTTGTGGAAACAGTAGCAACTTCCGGCGGCAAACCGCAACTGCGCCTGCATGGGGCCGCCCTGCAATGCGCCCGGGATCTGGGCGTGACCTCTTGCCATGTATCGATCAGCCATGACCGCTCATCTGCCGTGGCCGTGGTAGTTCTGGAGGCGTTATAATGCCCGCTCCTGCCTGCCCCCCACCCTTTTTCCCTCCCCTGCCCCTGCCTGAAGAAATGCGTGCCTGGGACAAGGGCGCGGCAGACCTCGGCCTGCCCGAAATCCTGCTTATGGAAAATGCTGCGCGGGCTGCACTGCATCTCCTGCGCCGCTACTGCCCGGACCTTGCGGGAAAAAGCATATGGCTTTTCATGGGCAGCGGCAACAACGGCGGCGATGCCGTCTGCCTTGCGCGCCACCTTGTTGATGCCCACGCCCGTCCTGTGGTCCTCCACGCAAAGCCCCTGCGCCACTGCAAGGGCGCGTGCGCCAGACACGTCGCCATTGCCAGGGCTTCGGGCGTGCCTTTTTTTCCGCTACGCTGGAACAGGGGCAAGTGGCGGCTCCCCCCGGATCACCTGCCCCATATTATTATTGACGGCATCATGGGAACGGGCTTCAGCGGTTTGCTGCGCCCACAAACACAGGCCCTTATTGAAACCGTCAACAGCCTTGCCCCACAGCGGCTGGTGCTGGCGCTCGATATTCCTTCAGGGCTGAATGCGCGCACGGGGCAACCGCAACCTGAAGCTGTGCGGGCCACGGCCACCGCAAGCTTCGTCGCGGGCAAACCGGGACTGGCCCTTCCCTGCGCACGCCCCTGGTCAGGCCGGGTGCACGTATGTGACATCGGCCTACCGTCCATAGTACGCCGCAACGCCCCCTGCTCGGCATATCTTATTGATGCGCGTTGCATTGGGCAACCTGGCTCTCCTGCCAGCCTGCCTGAAAACAGTTTCAAAAACACATATGGGCATGTACTTGTCCTTGGCGGCGCGTCAGGATATGCCGGAGCGGCGCACTTGGCCTCCCGCGCATCCTTAAGAGCTGGAGCCGGCCTTGTAACAGCAGCGGCCCCTGCCGGAGCAGCAGCCGACATCAGGTGCGGCTGGCCTGAAATAATGACGCTTGCCCTGAAAGACAGCGATCACGATTGGCCCACAAGCATTCCAGACTCCCTTGCCGCCCTGCTGCAACGCAGCAGCGCTCTGGTAGTAGGCCCTGGCCTGGGCCGTGGCCGGGATGCCGCCGCCTTTTTACGCGCCCTGATGATGCTTCGCCGCCCTCCTACGGTTTTTGACGCAGACGCCCTGGCCGTAATGGCACAGGAGCGTGACCTCCTGGACGCAGTGCAGGAAGAAGACATCCTCACACCCCACCCCGGTGAAGCCGCCATGCTCCTGGGGCTCTCCGCCCAGGCGGTGCAGGCTGACAGATGGGCTGCGCTGGACGGACTCTGTTCGCTCAACCGTGGAGTCAACATCCTTAAAGGAGCCGGAACTCTGGTGCGGCAAAAGGAAAGCCCTACCGGCATTTGCCCATATGACGTGCCGCAGTTGGCCATAGGCGGTTCGGGCGATGTACTGGCAGGTTGCCTGGGCGGCCTGCTGGCCTCAAAGCCGGGTTTCACATATAGTTCCAATCCGGAACACGCCTTTCCCGGAGGGCCGTCCCTTATCGTGGCCGGACAAGGTGTGGCCCTGCACGCCCTGGCCGGGCGCTCACTTGCCCATCAGTGGCCCGTGCGCGGCAATACGGCCGCAGCCATCGCGGATGCCCTGCCTCATGTTTTTCACACCATCAGCCAAGACCAGGAAGATGACCTTGCATGGCCCAGATAACTCTTGCCACCCTTGATGATACCCGCTGTTTTGCCGACCTGCTCGTGCGCGCCCTGGAAAACGCTCCCGAAGTGAAAACCCTTTTGCTGCGCGGAGATCTCGGCAGCGGCAAAACAACGCTGACACGCTTTATGGTTCTGGGTTTACCCGGCGGCACAGAGGCAGAGGTCGCCAGCCCCTCTTTTACTCTGTGCAACCATTATCCCACAGTGCCGCCCGTACTGCACTGCGACCTTTACCGCTGCCCGGGATCCTTGCCCGAAGACCTGCTGGAAGCTCTTGATAACCTGCGTACTTTAATTATAATTGAATGGGCAGAGTTTCTGCCGGATCAGGAGCGGCCGGAAGAATATCTGGACATCGCCTTGAAGGCATGCGAAGAAGGTCACTTATTGACGCTGCAAGCCTCCGGCTTTAAGGCCGAGGCCCTGTTGCGCCATTTGTGCGAGCAATGGACTGTAAGCAAAGTCTGAACGCGACAGAACTGCGTTCGCGCAATTGGCCTGTTGTACACTGTGAAGGATTGTGGGCAATGGATACAGGCATGAAAATTTTGGTGCAAAAGTTTGGCGGCACGTCGGTAGCCAAGCTTGAATCTATGAAGCAGGTGCGGGAAAAGGTTCTGCACGGTCTGGAAAAGGGCTATAAGGTTATAGCCGTACTGTCGGCCAGAGCCGGCGAAACCAACCAGCTTCTTGCTCTGGCCGGCGAATGGTCGGGCACCCCCGACAGTGCGGAATGCGATGCCCTTGTGGCCACCGGCGAACAGGTTTCCATCAGCCTGTTCACCATGCTGCTCAAGGATGCCGGCATTCGCGCCCGGTCTTTGCTGGGCTGGCAGATTCCCATTACAACCGATGATGATTTTGGCCGCGCGCGTATTCTTTCCATCAACAGCAAGGCCTTGTATGGCTTTCTGAAAGATCATGACGTGCTGGTAGTTGCAGGTTTTCAGGGCTGTACTGAAAACGGCCGTATCACGACTCTCGGACGGGGTGGATCAGACACTTCGGCAGTGGCTCTTGCTGCGGCCATGGGTTCCGCCGAATGCGAAATCTACACAGATGTGGATGGCGTTTACACCACAGACCCCAACATCTGCTCCACCGCCCGCAAAATGGACCGTGTGGCCTATGAAGAAATGCTGGAAATGGCCAGCATGGGGGCCAAGGTTCTGCACATCCGCTCAGTAGAATTTGCCAAAAAATATAAAGTTCCCGTACGGGTACGCTCCACATTCAGTAGTGATCCCGGCACTCTCGTTACTCAGGAGGATTCCACAATGGAAGCCGTTCTTGTTTCCGGCATCGCCTATGATAAAGATCAAGCCCGCGTAACCATTCGCGATCTGCCGGATGTACCGGGAATGGCCGCCGCCGTATTCGGTCCGCTTTCCGAAAAAGGCATCCTTGTTGATATGATCGTGCAGAACACGAGCCTGGATGGCCATACAGACATTACCTTTACCATCTCGCGTAAAGACCTGCAGCAAACGCTCGAAGTGATGGAAGCTGTGGCCGAAAAGACCGGTGCCTCAGAAATTCTGCACGACGTAAGTGTGGCAAAGGTGTCCGCCATCGGTGTGGGCATGCGCAACCATTCCGGAGTTGCTGCCCGCACCTTCGCTGCCCTCACTCATGAAGGCATCAATATCCTCATGATAAGCACCTCTGAAATCAAGATCACAATCCTGATTCAGGAAAAATACGTTGAACTGGCCGTCCGCATCCTGCACGATACCTTCGGGCTTGATTGGGACATCGGCTAATCCCCCTCATATTTGAAAACCCGGCCACGGTAGCATAGTACCGTGGTCGGCCATAGGGTATTTTTAGCCATGGCGTCAGTAAAAATAACTGTTGCCGACATCGTACCCGGGATGTATCTCGTCAATCCCGGCCTTTCATGGATCAAGGCCCCTCTAGTGTATATGGAAGAAGGGCTTATCACGTCACGTGAAGAGATCGACCATATTATCAGCCAGGGCTACACAGAAGCCTATCACGACCCTTCACGTTTTCGCCAGATGGATGAGCTCGTAACCGCTCAGGAAGAAGATGTCTGGCCTGATCCCAAGGCCCCCCTGGTCTCTCTGGACGAAGAAATCCCCAAAGCCACTGCAATCTATGCAGACTCTTTTGACCATGTGCGCAGCCTCATGCAGGCCGCACAAGGGGGTGCTATTGATGTTGCGGCTTCCCAGCCTTACGTAGAATCCATTGTCAACAGCCTTAACCGCAATGTGGACGCGCTTGTTTCACTGTCCAAGCTCAAAAGTTCTGACGAATATACCTTTACCCATTCGGTCAATGTGACCATTTTTGCAGTGGCCTATGCGCATTACCTTGGCCTGCCTGAAGAAAAACTTCATCTGGTGGGCATGGCCGGTCTGTTTCACGATTTTGGCAAGGCGTTCATTCCGCAGGAGATTCTCAATGCTCCGCGCAGGCTTACGCCCAACGAACAAGAGATCATGCAGTCTCATGTGATTCTGGGCTATAATCAGCTGAAAAAGGCAGACAACATGCCTCCGGAGGTTTTGCAGGCTGTTGCGCAGCACCATGAGAAGCATAACGGCACAGGATATCCCTATCGGCTGGCAGGAAAAAAGATCGGCATCTACGGACGCATTCTTTCAGTAAGCGACAACTATGACGCCCTTTCGGCCAAGCGGGTGTACAAAACCCCCATGCCGGCCAATGTTGCCCTGGCTGTCATGTACAAGATGCGCGGTCAGGCCTGGGCTCCAGGTTATGTGGAGCGCTTCATCAAGATGATGGGCATTTATCCCGTTGGTACGCCGGTACAGCTATCCAGCGGCGAACAGGGTATTGTTTGCCGCTCAAACCCCAGCTTTCCCGCACAGCCCTGCGTTATTATAGCCTTTGACCCTCTCGGCAGATCTATCAGTCCGGCATTTCTGGACCTGAGCAAAGAGCACGGACTTGAGATTGAGCGCTCCCTTACTGGGATTGATGCCGAAAAAATGGATATTACAGCGCTTTTGTCTCAGGCTTGGCAATAAGGCCATGCTCCCCGTCCTGTTTCGGCGGCCGCGCGAGCAGGCGTTCGCCGCAATGGCCGATTGCTTCAGTCCCTGCGGAGTACTTGTGGACGGAGCTTGCCAGCATGCGCCTGCCACGGTTGAACGCCGAAGAGCGCTCTTGGCGCATTTCACACTTGAAATGCCCGACAAGGATTTGGAGGCAGATCCTTGTAGCCAAATGATTGTAGGGCGGCTTTGCCGACCATCAAGTAATCATTTGAAGCGTTAACTGCTCTAAAATAGCCGGGACATAAAACCCCGCAGTACCCAGCCTGAAAAAAGCTGAGAGGCAGCACAGCCTGCTCTGCACTTTTTTCTTCAATTCCGTTGCTGCAAAAGGACCCGCAAGGATTTCACGTCAGGGCACAACCAATCGGCCCCGGCCTCTTTCAGTTCCTTTTCCGGGCCATATCCGTATAAAACCGCGGCACACGGCATCCCTACCTCATGCGCACCGGCTACATCATACTTGCGGTCCCCGACCATCAGGCAGGATGCAGAAGGAACCACACCCAGGCGATCGCAAGCGTAGCGCAATACAGCCGGCTTGTTATTACGCGGCCCACTCAGTTCTGCCCCGGCGACACACGAAAAGTAGCGTGCTATGTCAAAGTGCTCCACAATACGCAGGGCAAACGTTTCGGGCTTGGAAGTGGCAAGCGCCAGAACACGCCCCTCTTCTGCCAGATCGCGCAAAAGATCGCTTATGCCGTCATAAAGACGGTTTTCGAAAATACCCCGGTCAGTGTAATATTCTCTGTATTTACCAACGATCTTTTCCACTTTTTTCGGATCATTGGGGAAAATTTTTGAAAATGAATCGCGCAGAGGAGGCCCGATAAAAGGAATCAGGCTTTCCCGCGGTAAGGAAACACCAAAGTGTTCCAGCGCATACTGCACAGAGTTGACTATTCCATCTTCAGAATCCGTGATGGTTCCGTCCAGATCAAAAAAAACAGGGGTAAAATTCAAGAGAGCGCTCCTTTGACGGACAGCCATGCTGCCTTTTGTTGCAAAGGCCGCCCCGAATACGGGGCGGCCTTGTATCGCACGAATCAAAACCTGCACATTCCTTAAGGAATGTCGGTAAGCATCGGCATTTCTTTGGAAGACGTGATGGACACGGAGTGCTTTATTTCAGCCTTGCCATCGCCGGGCACTTCAATGTTCCACAGCAGCATGTGCTCATCGGGCACCTGCTGAGAAGCCGGTGAATCATTATAGGAAACAGACACACCCTGATCGACAATCATTGGCATGGGCCGCTCCACCCGTACGTTAATGGCGTCCTTGTGCGTATTCGTCAGCACATAGGTCCATGCCCAGGTCCAGGTACGGCTTTTTTCTATAAAACCGCTTTCGCCCCGCCGCTTGCTGTTCACGATCACGTTAACATGCACACGGGGGTCGGGACCGAAGTACAGGGTCGCCTCTCCACCGCGCGGGGTAAAAAATCCTTGTCCAACGCCCTGACCATCTACGCAGAATTCGGCTGCGCCGTCCGGCCATGACTGTTCGGACGGCAGGCTGTATTTGCCCATAAGCCACACACGGCTGTCGCCCACAATGGGGCGGGCCAGCCACTGCAAAGGCGTTTTCCACATATCTTCAACAATAAGCAGTCGCGAACGCCCTTCGGGCAGACCACGCACAGCCAGGTTCCAGCGCGCAAAAACTGCACTGCCGTCATGTACGACCGAGGGTTCTGCAGGCACAGCATCTGCCTCGACCGACAGCGCCACTGCGGCCTCCCGGGTAAAAGTCTTGCGCGCTGCGCGGGCAGGCTGGGGAACAGGGACTTGGGAATCTATCACCCATCTGCCCAGACTCGCAGGCTCACGTGGGCCTTCACCGCGTGAAATGAGGGTAAGCTGCGCGCCACTCCAGTCAATGCCGGAAAGCTGCCATATCTCGGCCATGAGCCGCACGGAAGTTTCATTGCTCTTGCCGCTGCCGGTTCTGGCATCAAAGCTGTATACAGGGCGCCAGCCGCAGTTGTTCAACTGATAGCTGTACGCCACCTTCAACTGTTTGCCGGTTACGGGTTTGCGCAGGGCGATGGTGATACGCTGTCCCATTTCAGGGCTTAGCGGCATCTGATCCAACTGCTGGCGGAGCACTGCGACCAGGCTTTCAAGGTTAGCCTGTTCAATGATCAGCTCGGGAATGGCGCTGCTCTGCTTTTTTTCTCTTTGTGTCAGGTCCTGATACGAGCTGCTGCCGGGCGGGGTTTCCCACAGGGCCAGTTGAGCCTTGACTGCGGCCAGCTTGCCGTTGACCTGATTTATTTCGGTGCTCAATTCAGCCCGCAGATGGGCCAGATGCCCTTTACGCTCCAACGCCTGGGGCGTGGAGGTCCAGCGGGCAATGGTATGACCGGGAACGCTGATCTGAAGATTTTCCGCACCACCAGGCAGCACAAAGCTCAGGATCCCCATATCGTCATTCATAACGACGGGCAGGGTTTCTTCAACCTGCACCAGCCCGCCCGAGGGGGAAAGGATAGCTGCTACCGGGCTGGCAGGAGATGCCGGGACAATGGGGGCGGAAGAGGATTTTTCCTGGGCAGCCAAGGCGCTGCCGGTTGCCATCACTGCCAGCAGCAAGGCCAGCAGGGCAGCCCTTATGCCTGAAGCGGCTGCATGTGTACGAATTCTGCTTTGTGTTTTTTCCCTTGTATGCATCTGCCCTCCGGAGCGATCAGCCCCCGCGCCGGATTGTCCGACGCGGGGGCAAGGCTCATCGTGTCAGTTTGCGGAATTTGAGGCGGTGCGGCGTATCGGCATCTTTACCGAGACGTTTTTTGCGGTCCTCCTCGTAATCCGAGTAGTTGCCTTCAACAAAGACCACATTGGCCTCGTCTTCAAAAGCCATTATGTGGGTAGCCACCCTGTCGAGAAACCAGCGGTCGTGGCTGATTACCAGCACGCAGCCCGCGAAGTTGTCGAGAGCATCCTCAAGGGCGCGCATGGTGTTGACGTCAATGTCGTTGGTGGGTTCGTCAAGCAGCAGAACGTTGGCTCCGGATTTCAGCATGCGGGCCAAATGCAGACGGTTGCGTTCGCCACCGGAAAGCACGTCCACTTTTTTCTGCTGATCGGCGCCGTGAAAATTGAAACGGGTGCAGTAGGCACGAGCATTTACTTCACGGTTGCCGAGTCTGATGGTTTCCGCACCATCGCTGATAAGCTCGTATACGGTTTTTCCGGGCGTCAGAGACTCACGCCCCTGATCCACATAGGCGAACTGCACCGTTTCTCCGACCTTGAGAGTACCGGTGTCAGGGGTTTCCTGCCCCACAAGCATCCTGAACAGAGTAGTTTTACCCGCGCCGTTGGGACCGACAATACCCACAATCGCCCCAGGAGGAATCAGCGCGTTGGCGCCGTCCATGAGCATCCTGTCGCCCATGGATTTGCCGAGGCCGCTGAGTTCAACAACGCTTTTGCCAAGGCGCGGTCCCGGGGGAATATAGATTTCAAGGTCAGGCGCACGCTTTTCACTTTCATGAGAAAGCATGGCCTCGTAAGCATTAAGACGGGCCTTACCTTTGGCATGGCGCCCCTTGGGTGACATGCGCACCCACTCCAGTTCACGCTGAAGGGTTTTCTGCCTTTCAGCTTCGCTGCGCTCCTCATTGGCAAGGCGCTTCTGCTTCTGCTCGAGCCAGGAGGAATAGTTGCCCTTCCAGGGAATGCCCCGGCCACGGTCAAGCTCAAGGATCCATCCGGCCACGTTGTCAAGAAAATAGCGGTCGTGCGTGACTGCGATAACTGTACCGGGGAATGTGGAGAGATACCGCTCAAGCCAGGCTACCGACTCCGCATCCAGATGGTTGGTAGGTTCGTCAAGCAACAGGATGTCGGGATTCTGCAGCAACAGGCGGCACAAGGCCACACGGCGGCGCTCCCCGCCTGAAATCTGCTGCACTGGCATATCGCCGGGGGGGCAGCGCAGGGCGTCCATGGCCATTTCAAGCCGCGAATCCAGGTCCCATATGTTTTTGGCATCCATGAGTTCCTGTACTTCAGCCTGTCGCGTGATGAGCGCGTCCATCTCGTCGGGTTCCATTGGTTCGGCAAATTTGGCGTTGATTTCTTCAAACTGCCGGGCAATGGCCGTGAGTTCGCTCACGCCGTCTTCAACCACCTCGCGCACAGTGCGCGTTTCGTGGGCAAGCGGTTCCTGCTCCAGATAGCCGATGGTATAGCCAGGGGCCAGAACGGTCTTGCCGTCAAAGGACTGGTCCACACCGGCCAGAATTCTCAGCAGGCTGGATTTACCCGCGCCGTTCAAACCAAGCACGCCAATTTTGGCTCCGTAGAAATAGGAGAGGGAAATGTCTTTCAGCACTTCCTTCTGCCCGTGGCGCTTGGTCACGCGGATCATGGAATAAATGATCTTGTCCGGTTCGTTGCTCATGATGCTCCTCAAAATTTGGTGACGTTTTCGCCTTGGCAAAGGTGCGGTGCGAAAACGCGCGCCAAATGGGCGCGCTCCTAAAGAGACAGAGTATCTGCTTGGAGCAGCTTTTTCAAGTGAGACGCAGGCCGAACATTTGCCACGCAGGCCATGCTGATGACTTCCAACTATTTATTGATAGTAACTTTTTTGTTCACACTCTTGCCATCCACACGCCAGTCTGACAGTATGCCGATGTCCGCATACTACGCCTCAGGCGGAGGAAACACAGACTTGTTGCGTCTTGCGATCATCATCAGCGCCGCCCTCACGCGCTACATGGGCCTTGTGGTTATTGCCTGTTCCGCTCTGGCCCTTTGGCGGCCTGAGCTTTTCCGGTGGGTTGCTCCATACGTTACCCCGCTTCTCGGACTTATCATGTTCGGCATGGGCATGACTCTACGCGTGGGAGACTTCAGCCATGTGCTGGCCCGCCCACGCCATATCACTCTGGGCATAGCCGCCCAGTTTGGCCTGATGGCCCTGCTGGCCTTTGTTTTTTGCCATGCCTGCTCCCTGCCGCCGGACATGGCCATGGGCCTTGTTCTCGTTGGCACAGCCCCCGGAGGCACCGCCTCCAATGTTCTGGCCTATATCGCCAAAGGCGATGTGCCGTATGCCGTAACACTTACCTCCCTAGGTACTTTTCTCGCTCTTCTCTTCATGCCTGCCCTTACATGGCTTCTCGGTGGCGTGTGGATACCTGTAGATGTGGGCGGCCTTGTGGTTTCCATCAGCAAAATAGTGGTGGTCCCCGTACTTATGGGCCTTGCGGCACACCGTTTTTGTGGTGGCCTGACCCGTCGCGCCCTGCCCTTTTTGCCCCTGCTTTCCGCCCTGACCATTACACTGGTAGTGGCAGGCATTCTGGCAATAAATGCCGCAAACATCCTGCAGGCCGGTCTGGATATTTTTATGGCCGTCATCTGCCTCAATCTTGCCGGCCTTGCTTTGGGCAGCCTGCTGGCCCGGATTTTCCGGCTTGACCGCAGCACCGGCCGCGCCTTGTGCCTTGCAGTGGGTACCAAAAATTCCGGGCTTGCCACTGCGCTTGCCCTGGCCCACTTTTCACCTGCGGCAGCCATCGCCGGCGCCCTCTACAGCGTATGGCAGAACATTTCCGGAGCGCTGCTTTCCAATTTTTTTCATACCCGCCCAACGGATATCACCCCAAACAAGGAACTGTAATGGACTTCCGCTTTTCTCCTGTGCTTGGCGGCACCACTCTTGTTGCCGGCACGGCCATAGGCGCCGGTATGCTGGCCTTACCGATGGCCTCGGCCGGAATGTGGTTTTCGTGGTCAATCGGGCTGATGCTGATTTCCTGGATCATCATGCTGCGTTCAAGCCAGGCACTGCTGGAAGTGAGCATGCATTTTGAACCCGGGGACAGCTTCCATACAATGGTCCGCGAACTGCTGGGACCCAAATGGAGTCTCGTGAATGGCTTCGCCGTTGCCTTTGTGCTCTACACCCTGGTGTATGCCTATGTAAGCGGGGGCGGATCCATAATCGAGCAAAGCATTACCTCCATAACCGGCACCGCGCCCCCGAGGCTGCTCAACAGCCTTGTATTCGCCCTGCTGCTCACAGTATTTATCTGGTGGAGTTCCGAAGCGGTCGACAAGTTTTCCATCCTGCTTGTGGGCGGCATGGTCATATCTTACTTTATTTCTGTCAGCGGCATGATAACCCACTTGCAGGTAGACACACTGCTGGACCGTGGTGGCAGCGGCGGAGAAATGATCTTTCTGTGGGGGGCCGTTTCCACCTATCTGACGTCCTTCTGTTTTCACGCTTCTGTTCCGAGCCTGGTCAAGTATATGGGCAAAGAGCCGCGCACCATTGATGCGAGCCTGCGCTACGGCACAATCGTGGCCATGGTCTGCTATATATCCTGGCTGACTGCCGCAGACGGCAACATTTCGCGCGCGGACTTCAGAGGCGTTATTGAAGCGGGCGGCAACGTTGGCGACCTGATGGCCGCAGCAGGCAACAACCTGAGCAGTTTTTTGATTCTGCGGATGCTTGAAGGATTTTCGCTTCTGGCCGTTTCAACTTCTTTTCTGGGAGCAGGCCTGGGACTTTTTGACTATATGGCCGACCTGTGCAATTTTGACAACAGCCGCTCCGGAAGAACCAAGACCCTGTTGGTCACCTTTGTTCCGCCTATCCTGGGGGGCCTTATCTGGCCTGACGGCTTTTTGCCCGCCATCGGCTGGGCTGGTCTGGCATCGGCATTCTGGGCAGTCATCATACCGGCCCTTTTGCTCAGCAACAGCCGCAAGCGCTATGGCAAGGCCGTGTACACTACGCCGGGCGGCCGCCTGACAGTGCCGCTGCTTCTGGCATATGGCTGCTTTGTCGCTGTTTGCCATACGCTTTTTGTTTTCAATCTTTTACCCATGTACCGCTGAAAGGAGCAATCATGAATAAGGAAGTCATCAGCACAGACAAGGCTCCTGCCGCCGTTGGCCCGTACAGCCAGGCCATCAAAACAGGCAACTTCATATTTCTTTCCGGGCAGGTCCCCATTGATCCGGCAACCGGCAAACTGGTGGAAGGCGACGCCGCGGCTCAGGCCATCCAGTGCTGCAAGAATGTGCTGGCAATCCTTGAATCACAAGGCCTGACTACTGCGAATGTCGTGAAGACAACAGTTTTCATTACCGACATCAAAACCTTCGGCGCCGTCAACGAAGTGTACCAGCAGTATTTCAGCGCCCCCTGCCCCGCACGCTCCTGCGTAGAGGTCAGCGCCCTGCCGCTGGGAGCCAAGGTGGAGATCGAATCCATCGCCGCAGTATAAGCTTTACGCAATTTACGGCAAAACGGTGGGAAATGCGAAACGCGCATTTCCCACCGTTTTTTTGCGTGAAACATTGTCTGAAAATTTCACCTGTTTTTCTTCCGGCAGTTTTTTCTTGCCATTTTGACCTCTTTGCAAAATAGTGGGATATTAAAAAACAATCAAACGATCTGATCAAAAGGCAGAACCATGAAGCGGTGGCATTGGAAGACCAAGGGCCTCTCTGCCCTGAGCAAGCAGCAGAACCTTCTGCAACACAGTCTGGCGGTCTGGCCTCGCAGGGGGAAAACCCTGCTGGAGGTCAACTGCGGTCAGGGGATGTTTTCACCCTTGTTGTGGGAATGCGGTTTCGACCTGACGGCAACAGAGCTCCGCCCGGAACTGCGGGCGCGGGCCGCCGCCGCAATGGGCTGCCGCGCAGAAATAGCCGCTGCCGCAGATGATCACCTGCCCTTTGATGACAGCTCCTTTGACGGGGTTGTCCTGCACCTCTCCAGCGGCGACAGAGAAAAAGTGAAAATCGCCGTACGCGAAGCCTTGCGTGTTTCTTCCGGCGGCCTTGCCGTTACCTTCTGGAACAGCGCTTCCCTTGCTTACCTGCTGCACTGCCTTCAAGGCCGAAAAAAAACCTGGCCCGGGCCTGCGCACCAATGGTGGAGCATCTGGCGCCTGCTCAAAGATATGGGAGACGGCAAGGCCTGCGGCATGAGCACTCTTGCCGGACCGCGCAGCGCCTGGAACCGTTCCTGCCCGCTGGGCGGTTGCGTTCACAAGCTGCCCCTTCCCCTGGGAGCATGGTGCGTCATTCGCCTTGATCTTGGCCCTGCACGGCCCGTAACGCCCATGCCGCTCAAGATCAAGGGGCAGCGCCTGCGCAGGCCTGAACCGGTGCTGGAGTATGGTTCAAAAAATTCCCTGAACTCTCAGTGAATTAGAAAATATCAGGTGTGTCATGAATTTTCCCGCTATTTCCCGGCTGATTTCCTTTGTGCGGCAACATATTCTTGTGTTCGCCGCGGGCATATTGATCGTGATCGTTGCAGTGCTGTTTTACAGCGGCTGGCGGTATTACCAGTTCCGTCAGTCCAGCCTCTATGCCTATGAAGAATTGCGTGATGCCCTGAAAAACGCCCAAACAAACAATATCGCGGAGCTGGTAGACTTCAACGCGCTTTCCCGGCAGCTAGCGGCCAACCTGATGCGAAGCTATCCTTTCCTCAAGGCGGGCCCGGATCAGGAGCGCCAGATCAGCGACATGATACAAACCGCCCTGCTCAGGCAACTTCGTTCCAAGCAGGAGGCTGCCAAAGAAGAGCCGGACCTGAAAACACGATTAAAAACTCCGCTCTATGCCTTGCCCTCAGACTTTCTGGAGCAGCTTTCAAAAACCATCAGCTTGCAGACAGCCAGCGAAGGCACTGCCCTGCTGACAGCCAGGATACGACATCCTCTGCTGGATAAAAATTTTCCGCTGATTCTGCGCATGGATAAAACCGCCGAAGGATGGATCGTGCGCAGCCTGGTGAACGGGCCGGAACTTACACGCCAGTTTCGCGAAGCCCAGGTGGAACGCATGCGCGGCCAACGACAGATGATCGTTGACAAAAATGCACAGACAGAACGGCGCATCAGGGATCTTTTTCCCCTTCAGTCCTGCTCTGCAGATGCCGGCCTGATTTCAGACGGCAGCACCCTGCTTGTGGTAGTGCGCGTACTTGCACGCGACATCGGTACTGTGGGGGTAAACAACATGAACCTGTTTGCCGAAATCTCCGATGCTTCCGGCAGCAATCTGCTGAGCCGCAACCTGAATGCCGTGCAGCCCGTGCGCCCGGGCGAGGACTTCAAACGAAGCTGGACCATTGAGCTGGACGGGCGCAGTGAACTCGGCCGCCGCCTGCTACAAGGATTACCCCTGAAGTGCACGGCGGCATGGAAGACCCTCGGACTCGACAACGGCGAGGTGCTGCATATTTCCGATACTCCGGAACCTATCGAAGAATTTCAATAGTTGCGGCACACTATTGGCACAAATAGGACTTTTCTCTCCGATGCTTCTGTGCCATAGTAAGAGTTGTCGCCCTGCCTCATCAGGGCAAAAATTTTCGTCATGGCTGTCGGTAAACAGTGCGGCCTGACCGGTCGAACAGTTTAATGGCGCCGCGCCCCGCAAGGCCGGAAATTCCCGGCTGCCAGGACGCGTTTTGCAGGCAAGTTCCCGCAAAACGGCCATGCAGGCCGTTTCCATCGTCAACTTTGAAGGAGCCGCCACATGTCGGGCCTCAGCCGATCCATCCATCTTACGGTGCACATTCATAAAGACCCGGCCGCCATGGCCGAGCGCGCCGCACATATTCTTGCCGCCGCTTGCGAAGAGGCTGTTGCTGAAAGGGGTGTATTCCGCATTGCCCTGTCCGGCGGGCAGACTCCCATTCCTCTTTTCCGGCTGCTTGCCGGTGACGACTGGGCCGACCGGCTGCCCTGGGACAAGATAAGCATTTTCTGGGTGGACGAACGTTGCGTGGGGCCGGAACATGCCGACAGTAACTACGGCCTGGCCCGCAGGGAATTTCTCGGACATGTCCCGGCTACGCATTTTTACCGCATGCGCGGCGAAGAAGATCCTGTAGAAGCTGCCGTCAAGTATGAAGGACAGCTCCGTGCCGAATTCGACCTTGGACCGCAGGACCTCCCCCGTTTTGACTTTATGCTGCTTGGCATGGGCGAAGACGGGCATACCGGTTCCATTTTCCCCCATTCCCCAGCCCTTGCGGAAAAGAAGCGGCTGGTTATTGACCAGTACGTTCCGGAACGCAAGGCCGACCGCCTTACCCTCACCCTGCCGGTGATCAACAATGCCCGCTGCTGCATGTTCCTTGTGACAGGGGCCGAAAAACATGATGTGCTCTCCCGCGCCCTCAACCTGCTGGCTCCGCCCACACTGCCCGCCCAGATGGTGCGACCCGGCTTTGGCGATCTTGTATGGGTCGTGGATGAAGCTGCGGCCACAGGCGTATAGCCTGAAAACATCATAAATCTTAGTGTATTGTGCCAAAATTCGAAGAGGCTGCATCCTCTCTAGGAGCTGGCTTTCACCAGGAAAGACAAGAGAACTCCCCGAGGCCGATCACCTTTTTCAGCCTGAAAACCGGACATAACACCCTCCGCACAGGTATAAACAATCGGCCAGCTTTTCCCGGAACAAAACGGAAAAACTGGCCGATTGTTTTGCGCTGCTTGTACCCGCATACGCGAAGTTTTTGCACATATGCTTCGCCGGGTGCCCTGCCTGGCAGTTTTTGTTACTGTAAAGCTTTAAGGATTGAGGCAGCGGATACGGAAGAAAGCGCCTGACCATCCACAATAACGGCGGGCAGGTTCTTGATGCCATAATATCTGCTTATCTGCTCAGCCTGGTAAAGATTAACATTTCCGGCATCGTAGCAATACCTTGCCACGCTAAGTTCCTGACTTGCAGGAACCGGCGGCCGCAGGTGTGAAAGATAGGCATAGTGGATGGGGTAATCCGTATTTTTTACAGTGGCGTCATATTCATTCTGAAAAGGCACTGCACGTCCACGGGTGCTTTTTTGCTCGGCCTTGACCTTGTTCCACTGCCCCAACGCATACGTCAGGTACGGCATGGCCTGTCCCGGGCGTGAGTGGGTAATCCAGATAGCCAGCCCCATAAGGTCCGTTCCGTAATATTCCTTGCTGTTGGCAAAAACTGCAATTTTGCACTGCTGGGGAGAAAGGGACCGGCTGGCATCGACAACAGCCTGCCATACTTTTTCACTCTGCGGCGCGGCAAAATCAAGCAATACAAGAACTTCGTGCGGTGCAGTGGGGTCGCCAAAAACTACAGGATAAACTTCATGTTTCCACTGTGGACGGTGTGCAGCCTCGCCTTCGATGGTAGGAACACTGCCGCCCATTTTTTGAAGCATGGCTGCGCCTTCGGCCGTGGCCGAACGCATGTTTGGCATATTCTGGTGCAGATGCGGGTTATACTGGTTGGTCTTGCCGTTTTGTACAGTCGGCGACAAACTTACAGCGCCTCCGGCGGCATGGCCGCCGCTTCCAGCCCCACAGCCAGCAAGCAGCATCGCCGCACACAGCATGGTCATCAATAATCCGCGCATAAATTACCTCATACAGATTCAAAACAGGACTGGGCGGCAGCCTCCAGGTGGCGCAACCATATCTCAGCAAAACCGGCGTATTCCGCCGTACCTTTCAACACCGGCACGCACTGGCGTCCCTGCGATTCCACACGGCTGCGCCACGACTGGCTGTCCTGCCCCGCCATATCCTTAAGCGCGTGATTGCCAACCACTGAAAGCAGCGGCATGAGCCACACCCTCTCGGAAGCAAGACGGGGCAAAATATCCTCAAGCAACACAGCTCCGTTCATGGCTCCCACATGTACGTGGGCGTCAATCCCATAAACGGCTTCCGCCAGGTCGGCGTAACGGGCCACGGCCTGATGCTCTGCGCCGTGGCCCATAAAAATGACATCCTCATGAACCGTACGCCCGGATGGCAGATGGTTCACGCAGGCATGGGCAGCGGCGTTTACATCATCCGCAGATGCCAGCATGGGATCACCAACATGGCAGCGCAGACCGCTCTGGGCTACTATTTCAGCCACAGCTGCGCAAACTTCGCCGTGTTCTCGCCCCGGTATGGTTTGCAAGGGCTGGACCGCCACATGGGTAAAGCGTTCCAGGCTGAGACGCCTCAAAGCCTTGCGGACGGAATCGCTCTTCTGTCTGGCTCGGGCCAGGCGTTCTCGCAACAGCAGTGAGGTATATGCCCAGCGCACGGGTATTCCCGGGTAGCGCTGGCGCACAAGCGCGTCAAACCCTTTGAGGGCATTCTGCCCCTGTGCGCTGCTTGCGCCAAAAGCTACCAATAATATTGCACGTCTCATGCGGCTAATTTGTACGTTACTTGCAGCATGGTGGCAAGACGGCAGTCGCCCGCAGTACGGGAAAAGCGTTGTATTGACCAGCATGACTCACAACGATACAGTGCCTGCATTATGGGACGTACGCTCCCTCTGGGGAAGGCGTGTACCGTGCCGGGAGGTTCAGATGGCAAAAGCGCTGATTATGGGAGGCGCAACCGGTCTGCTGGGGCAGGCCCTTGTTCGTGTGCTTGCGGCACGAGGCTGGCAAGTGGCGACCCTGGGCAGGCAGGACGGCAATGTGATGGATTTTGACTTCTTACAGTCACGTCTGCTTGCGGCACACGCGGACGTGGTTTTTAACGCTGTAGGCTTTACGGCTGTTGACGCTGCCGAAGATGACCCCGACGCGGCTTGTGAGGCAAACCGCACCCTGCCCGATGCGTTGGCGCACATTCTTAAAACTCTCGGCAACGGATACCTGGTCCACTACAGCACCGACTTTGTTTTTCAGGGCCAAGGAGAAACTCCGCTGACCGAAGAAGACGAGCCGCATCCCTTGTCGGTATACGGCAGCACCAAGCTCGAAGGCGAGCAGGCTGTACTGCGCGAATTGCCCGAGCGTTCCTGCGTGCTGCGCACGGCCTGGCTTTTTGGCCCCGGCCGCAAAAATTTTGTGGACACCATCGTGGCAGCCTGCGAAAAACGCGACACCATCAACGTGGTTCACGATCAGGTTGGCTCCCCCACGTATAGTATGGATCTGGCGCAATGGAGCGCCGCCCTGGCTGAAAAACAGGCCACAGGACTCTGGCACGCCGTTAACAGCGGCCAGGCCAGCTGGTGCGAACTGGCTTGCGAGTCCATCAACCTCGCGGCCGCTTCCTGCCGGGTTATGCCCATCGATTCGGCCCAATGGCCCCAAAAAGCCCAACGGCCGGAGTTTTCCGTGCTGGATAACAATAAACTGGGCGCCTTCCTGGGCAAAAAGCCACGGCCATGGCCCCAGGCTCTGCGCGACTATATTTTTAGTGATTACCTGCCGTCTCACCGTAAGGAGAAAGACAAGCATTGACCTCTCGCCAGCAGACCATTCCTCTTCTGCCAGGCCCCAGCCGAGACGCCACGGCAGGTAACTGCACCTGCAGGACACGTGTACGGCTCACCAACGGCCGCAACACGAGGCATAAACCAGGGCGCTGTACGCCCTGCCGTTTGCAGGATATATTTGCGTTTTCTGCTTTGATTCTGCTGGCGTTGTGCACTCTGCTGCTCTCCCCTGCTGAAAGTCAGGCACGGCCCAAAAGCATGGCCGATCTGGCGGCTATTTCCGGTAAACTGGTGGAAACGGGCGTCAGTTACGGGGCCATCCCGTCGCTGTACAGGCCGCGCTATGACCGCATTCTGGATGCGGACCTTAACACCAGCGCTGATGAAATTGTTTTTGTGGTCATGCTGCCCGATGGCCCGCGCATATATCTGCAGCGCTATATGGTCTGGCATCAGGTTGTTAATGAACTTATTGACGACGTGGCCTACACCATCACCTACTGCCCCACCACAGGTACGCTCATGGCCTACGATGCCTCCATGGGCGGGCTTAATCTTATTTTTGATGTCGAAGGCCGCCTTTATGACGGCAACAGTGTGCTTATTGACCGCAATTCCGGCAGTCTCTGGCTTCAGGAAACCGGCATGGCTTTTGAAGGCCCCCTCATGGGCAGAGGACTGCCAACCATTCCGGTGTTCTGGACAACGTGGGGGGCCGCGCGCAGCGTCTTTCCCCAGGCATCCGTCATGGCCAAACCGGCAGGAAGCCGCCCGTACGGGCGCGACCCCTACGGGAACTACCAGCGCAAAGGCACCTACTATGACAACGACAGGCTTATCTACCCGGTAGAACGCCTGGACAGGCGTTTTCCGCGCAAAACACATATGCTCTGCCTGGAATATGAAAACTACCTGCTGGCTATTGATGTGGCCTATGTGAAGGAAAAAGGGACAGTTAATTTCTTTGTAGGACCGCACGCACTGCTGGCTGCCCATGACCCGCAACTGGATGTCGTGCGCGTGTTCAACCGGCAGATATGGGCTGAACCGTTTCTATTTGTCAGCCGTTACGGCAAACTGATGGATTTGAAGACACGGAGCGTCTGGGACCCGGCCACCGGAAAAGCCCTGGAAGGCAACATGAAAGGGGCCGCCATGCCTGAATATTTCGGCGGCTATTCCATGTGGTTTGCCTGGTACAGCATCAACCCCGAAACGCTTACTGTTCCCGGGCCGGGTGAAGTGCCGGAAAATCTGCTTTCCCCTGATGCCCCGGGGCACGACAGCCCAGCCCCCGGCTCTGCTGCCACTCCCGCCGCCACAGGGCTTCCGCCAGCCCCCTGACAGGATACGGCGATCAACTGTAACTATCCAGCCGCAAGTCTTTCAGGCGACAAGCTAAATCTGTGCCCGACTCATATAGAAGCTGACTTGCGGCAGCGACACTGCAACTGTCTGCTCAAATATCAAACACAACACAACCTACTTGTATTGCGCATGTTTTACCGAACGGCACGCGGCACGCACCCGACGGTGGACTTGATCCACTGCGTAAGCCAGAGTCCGGCATATCCAGCGTGCAGAGGTCCTGATCTATCCTTTCGAGCAGATCAACGTTGAAATGCTTCACACTTCAACGTTGTCATGCTTCGGGAAAATACAATTTTCGACAGTATTCACGTCGTGTTACGGCCGCAGAACTTTCATGCGCTAATCCTCCCGTTTTTCTCCGGTGACGCCAAATTCAATGGGTATCTTTATATAAAAAATACCGAGCTGCTCTTCGTTAATTTTTGCGAACAGCAAATCCGCCTGTACCGCATCCACAGCCATCGTCACTTCTACAGGCTGCTCGCCCATTTCAAAGAAATGGACCGAATAGTATTTGCCGTTCCGGCCGTATCCTCCTTGAGCAGTTGCCACAGTCGCCCCCTTGATTCCGACCGCCTTTGCCTGCTGGAGCAGCCACTCTGCAAGGTTTACCATGCCGTGAACGCGTCCCTGCTGCGTAAAAAACGTAAGCTGATAGCCGTGCATATGTTCCCCTATCGAAAACAGGTCCGTAATAACGCAAACGTCCCCATGCCGAGCAGCATCATAATAAGTGAGCCGCAAACATGCAGTACTATGGCTGCCACGGCAGTCATGATGCGCTGGCCTTGCAAAAGAACGCCGATTTCCGCTGTAAATGTTGAAAAAGTCGTCAAGCCGCCAAGAAACCCGGTAATGATGAGCAACCTAAATTCCGGCCCTACCGCAGGCAGCGCATTGAACATACTGACAGCCACACCGATGAGATACCCGCCAAGCAGGTTGGCCGCCAGGGTTCCAAGCGGTATGGGAAGAAATATGGCGTTCAGCATCAACCCCAGAAACCACCGCAAGATGGCTCCGCAAGATGCCCCAATACTTATGAGGGCAAGCGTTTTAAGCATACAATTCTCCGTCTGTCATCACGTGCGCACAGGCACTACAAGTCCTTTTAAAAGGGCAGCCGCCAGAGCAGAGCATACTCCCGAAAAAACAAAAGCAGCCGCAGGGGATATCCCTGATACAGAAAACCGAAAGTTACAGACGCAGGCAAAAACAGCATTCCCGCGAGCATATTAAACCAGCCAAAGATGCAGCCACGCCGTCCTTCCGGCACAAAGTCTGCACCAAAAGCCTTTTCAACTCCCTCAGTGGCTTCAATAAAAAGCCCATAGAAACAAAACAGCCACAAAAGCAAGGGTACGCCCCCTGTCCGAAAGCACTGCCGGCTGCACTGAAAACAGCATGGCTATTGCAGATACCGAAACAAGAATGGTGAACAAAAAAGGCAACCACGTCATGGTGTGGTTGCCTGAAAATAATCTACCAACACCTTTACAAGGTCTGGCAGGAGTCATCAGCAAATGCGGTTCAAGGGGAACTCCATCCCCTGCATTCAAGTTACTGCCAACAAGGCCAAAAGTAAATTTTTATTTTGCCCGCAGCATGTTCGCACACTTTCGGCGGAATATAATTTTCCCATAGGGCTTGACCATAGCGCAAAATGTGGCTAATTAGTAATTGTTAGTAGATAACGTCATGCTTTAGCTGTTCCCCCTGGCTGAAGCCTTCTCCATAATGTCGCGGTCAAAAAACAAGCGACATGGGGTCAGGCGATTACCGCATACCTGGCCTCGAGCAGTCACTCTGCCCCCTTCCTAAATCAATCCCAATTGTTAATGAGCCAGTTGAGTGGTTCATTTTGCATGCCATGTAAAGAGCGCCTGCACAGCGACAGCTTAGCTGTTTCTGCGGCCCAAGCGCTTAGGAGGCCATTCATGCGTAGTCTTACTCTTTCCCGCCCGGCGGCTTCACAGCAAACCCTTGTTGCCGCCGAACCTGATTCCAGAATCACATTGAATTTTCCTGCTGACCAGGCAAGCCTTGAACGGGCAGGCGATGACCTGCTGTTCAGCTTTGATGACGGCTCCAGCATCCGTATCGAAAATTTTTATTCCGAATACAATAAAAATAATGCTCCGGATTTTGAAATAGACGGGCAGCTTGTAAGCAGTGCAGATTTTTTCAGCGCCTTTGGCCCTGATCTGGCGCCTGCTGCCGGTCCTGCAGCCGGGGCGGAGCGCTCTGCCCGGTACAGCCAGTGGGGCGATTCGGCCCTGATGGATGGCATTGACCACCTGAACGGCCTGGATATCGGTTTTGACGGCTCCGGCACGGACTCACAATCCGAAAACGGCCTGGGCTTTTTTGCCTCCGCCTCGCCCACTGCCGGCACGACGATCCCTCCCCTGCCGCCCGAACCCAACGAGCCACCGGAAATCGGAGCGCACACCGATCACCTGCGCCTCAAAGAATCCGGCGTCGGCCCCACATCCACTTCTTCCAACCCCAATACTCCCATTGCCGGAACCCCCAGCGCCAAGGGGCAGATATACGCAACCGACCCTGATGCCAGAGATGTGCTGCAATATCGTATCGAGGCTGCAGATGCCGACACGGCATCCAGTATTACCTCCAACACCATGTCCAATGGTGTGCAGACCATTGTGACATCCTATGGAGTCCTGGTACTCAATACCAATGATGTACCGCCCACCTACACCTACACCATCGACCAGGGCAAATGCGACTTTCTTGGCGTCAACGACCCGGATATTGAGCAAAAATTCAATGTCGTCGTTTCAGACGGCCGTGGCGGCGTGGTCAAAGGCGAAATAGCCGTAACCATTGAAGGCACCAATGACCGCCCCATCATTACCATCACCGATGACAAAAACGGCCAGCTTTCCGTCACTGAAGACGTCAATACTGCCGCATCCGGCACATACGTTGTCTCCGATCCGGACAGCAACGGCCACTGGGCTACGGGCGCGGACAATACCAATCATTCCTATTCCATACACTCCGGGTCGGGAACATCGGGCAACGCCGATAACGGAGACTTTGGCGAAACCTCCACTTTCAGCACCAAATACGGCACCCTGACCGTCAACCCTGACGGCAGCTACAGCTATACCCTGAATAATGACAGCTCAGAAGTTCAAAGGCTCGGCGAAGGCCAGAGCAAGGTGGAAACTTTTGAGGTTACGGTCACCGATAAATGGGGAGCCAACTCCAGCCAGACCATCACGGTAACAATCAATGGTACCAACGATGCTCCCGAAATTGACATTTCGTCGGGCACCCTTACGCTCAAGGAAAGCGGCGTGGGCGCGCAAAATGATCCCAACGTGGACAATTCCGGCCAGTTTCAGGGGCACGCCGGCAACAACTATACCATCAAGGGAACCTCCACAGCCAAAGAAAGCTTTTCTGTAAGCGACAATGATTCCGCCGATGTGCTCACAGCCACCCTCACTGACAGCGATGGCAACGCCGTCCCCGGCTGCAATGCCATTGCCGGGGCCAACGGCACATGGACCATAACAACCGAGCACGGCATCCTGACCATTATTCCCCACCGCACGGTAAACTCCGCCACTGGCGAACAAAAAATCATCTACGAGTATACCTACAAGCTGGACAACGCCAAGGCTGACCATCTCGCCGAAGGCGATACCGTGGACTACAAGTTTACCGTATCTGTCACTGACGGCCACAGCGCGCCTAAAATTCATGATATCAACATTCACATCGAGGGAACCAACGACCGGCCCTACCTTGCCCTTGAAAACGCCCAGTTACTCAAAGACTCCGGCGTACACAATGGCAATGAGGCGACCAGCGACACCCAGAACAAGGTTGATAGCGGCTCGGGTTCTTACCAGTACGAAAAAACGGTCATTAACGGCCAGCTCAACAACCCTGATGCCCTTGGCAATAATATTATTGACAAGGATGACGGTGCCACCCACACCTATCGTGTAGTCACAGAAACCGGCTGGAGCACCAAGGGCGTGACCGAAGTCAGTTCGGTCAAGCTTGGCGGCACAGCCCAAAACACCAACGTGCCTAATGGCCTGACCAATACCGTGGTATCAGAAGACGCCGGCCAGGTGGTCATAAAAAATGAATATGGCACTCTGGTACTCAAGGCCGACGGCTCTTACACTTTCGAGCTTGACACCACAGAAGGCGGCGCTGCGGACAAACTGCCTCAAGGCGCTACCATCACCATGACCTTTCCCGTCATGATTACGGACGACAAGGGCGCAACCAGCGTCAACAACCTCAACATCACTGTGGTCGGCACCAACGACAGACCCGAACTGGCCGATCTGGGCCAGTATGACCTGACGGAAAACACCGAGGCATTTCAGGTTGAAGGTACGGCCGAGGGCAGCGATGTGGACCACGGCGCGGTGCTTACCTATTCCATTACCGATGCCAATGGCGCTCCCCCCACTGTTCTTCCCGGGGCGGTCATTCAAGGCAAATACGGCACCCTTACCCTTGACCCGGCCACCGGCAAGTATACCTACACCCTGAACAACAGCCTCAGCTCCATTCAGGAACTGAAAAATGGCGACGTGGTGGAAGAGGTCTTCACCGTAACCGTGAAGGACGAGCACGGCGCCTCTGACAGCAAACAGCTTGTTATCAACATACACGGGCAAGACAATGCACCGGCCTTTATAGTGCCAGCCGAGGTTTTCCAGGTGCGTGAATCCGGCGTGGGCACGGTCGATGCCAAGGGCAACCTTACCAACTACTACGGTAACGAAGAGTATCAGGGCAGCGGCACTATTTCCGGCAAGGCTCAGGCCGTTGATGTGGACAAGGACGACACGGAAAACCTGAAATATTACTTCCTCAACAGTTCAGGCGGACGTGAAACCACGCTTGTCACCACGTATGGCACTGTCACCATTGATCCCGATACCGGCGAATACACCTATACTCTCAATGATGCCAGCGAGGCGGTCAATAAACTTCAAGCCAATGAGCACGCAAGTGACGGTTTCACCATTGTTGCTGTTGACCCCAATGGCAATACCGGCGAGATGAATATCACCGTCAACATTGTGGGCACCAACGACAGGCCTGAACTCAAAGACGCCATCCAGGATCGGGAGCTTCGCGAAGACAGTGGCTCATACGTCACCACCGGGCAGGTCGAGGCTACCGACGTTGATCTTCCTGACGGAGAAAAGCTCATATACAGCCTTGTTCACGATGGCAACACTGTGCAGACCATTGAAGGCAAGTATGGTTACATCCAGCTTGACACGTTCACAGGCAAATACACGTATCATCTGTACAATGACAAAGTGCAGTTCCTGTCTGAAGGCCAGTCTGTTGATGACACCTTTGTGGTGCGCGTCACCGACAACCTCGGCGCATTTGTGGATGGCGACATAAAGGTCACCATTCACGGCACCCAGGACGACCCCACTATGGAAACAGCGGTTCTGGTCCTGGATGAAGATACAGCACAGTCGGGAACCCGCAATATTGTATGGCATGACAAGGATGACGATGACGACCTGCTGCGCATCACGGCAGACGGCAAGGATCTTACCGGCAATGACTCTGTGGAAATTGTGGGCAAGTTCGGCACGCTGACCCTGCATGCGGACGGCACCTACTCCTACAAGCTGAACACCGGAGACGTGCAGTACCTCAACGTGGGCGACAGCGAAAAAGACGTGTTCAATGTCAAGCTCACCACAGGTCATACCAATGGCGCAGGCCAGGAAATCAGTAGCTCCGTTGACGGCACGATCACTGTCATCATTACCGGAACCAACGATGCTCCTGTCTTTACAGCCAAAGAATGGCAGCCTGATGGCCCGGCGACTTCCTTGCAGACCTCCGGACAGGTCTGGGCGACGGACGTGGACAACAAAGATTACACCAACGACTCCTCCGCTTCCGAACTGAAGTTCTACTTCGAAAAGGGCGAAGGCGATGACACCCAGTATGTGCAGACCATCGAGGGCAAATATGGCAGCATAACCATCAATACCCTGACCGGAGAATACACATACCACCTTAATATACATGGCTCCGCGTATAAGGGGCTTGGCAAAGACGTAGAAGTTTCGGAAGAATTCGCGGTGGGCGTTATTGACCCCCACGGAGCCAAAGACAATGCCACCATCACCATTAACGTCATCGGCAAGGGTTCCGGCGGCACTGGCGGTGGCGGCGGTGATCCGACCGACCCTATTGACCCAAATGATCCGGGGGGCAACACCCCTTCAGACACCCTCAAGGTTACTGACCTTGACGTCAAGGAAGATGTGGACGCAGACGGAATAGATGACGGCTACATAACCGCCAGCGGCAAGCTCACGCTGAAAGACGGCGGTGATCCTACTGATCAGTTTTATCTGAAAAGCAGTGACGGCACAGATGCTGTACTGACCAATACCGGCCTGTATGGCTCTCTTATCCTCAAGCCTGACGGCAGCTACACGTATGTGCTTAATAACGACAGCACCGCCGTGCAAAGCCTGCGCGATGGCGACCAAAAGACTGAAACGTTCACAGTGTATCATCCCAAAGAAGGCAAGATAGATATCACTGTCACCGTTGAAGGCACCAACGACCAGCCGCGCATCACCACTCCCGGCGGTGCACATGAAAACGGCCAGGATATAGCCAAAACCGAAGGCGTGACCGGCAAAATTGTTGCCACGGACATTGATGCAGGCGACACCCTGTCCTATTTCCTTAAAGACAAGGATGGCAACCTGGTCGACAAGATCGAAACGGAACACGGCGTCATCACTATTGATAAGAATACGGGAGAATACAAATACCTCCTGAACAGCAATCACGGTCAGCTCAATGCAGACCAGACCGTGGAAGAAGTGTTTACCGTTGTTGCGCAGGATAATTCCGGTAATACTGCAAGCGATACCTCTGCTCCTACGCAAATCACCATTACCATAACGGGCGACAATACCCCGCCCACAGCCACGGTAACCAACCTGACCGTTACGGAAGACTCTGCCCTGTCTGACAGCAGCCAGGTTCAGGTCGTGGACGATGTACCCACAGGCATCACCTACGGCGCGGCTACAAGCAACACCGGACCGCTGCAAACTGTTGTGCAGGGGCAATACGGCACACTGATCATCAACCGTGACACCGGCGAATATACCTATACCCTCAATAATGGCCTGGATGCCGTGCAGGGCCTGCATGAAGGTCAGCAACTCACGGAAACATTCTATATTACCGTCACAGACAAGCATGGCGCCAGCGTCGTTGAGCCTCTTGACGTAACCATCAAGGGAACCAATGACGCCCCGGTCCTTTTTGTAGAAAGTGGCCTCAGCATTGCGGAAGGCGAAATCGCCGTGTCCGGGCAAAGCCAGGTGCATGACAAGGATGCCAACGAAACGCACACCTTCTCTCACTCCGGCGTTCAGGGTAACGATGACTACGGAACGTTCACCATTGATGCCAACGGCAAATATACCTTCACGCTGGATAACGACAGCGATGCGGTTAAAAAACTGGCATTGGGCCAGTCGGTCGATCTTACATACACAGTAACTGTCACAGACATTGACGGTTTGACCGATCAGCGTGATGTTGTCATCACCATTACCGGCACAAACAATGCGCCTGAAGTCAAGGCTGCCGTTGCGGAAGTGACGGAAGACGACATAAGAACCGGGCCGAATGGAAGCGAAATGGTTTTTGCTTCAGGACATATAGAAGCCACTGACCCGGACGCTGGCGCGCAGTTGCAGTACTTTGTCAAAAGCAATGGCCAGACTGACCAGATCGCCCGGGGAAGTTACGGCACGCTTACCATCAGTTCAGCTACCGGACAGTATCTCTATGTGCTGAACAACGCCGATCCGGCTGTCCAGGCTTTGGGCCGCAATGATTCGATGACCGAAACCTTTACCGTTGTGGTCAGGGACGAACACGGCAAGGCCACCGAAACCCAGCTGACGGTGACCATTAACGGCGCCAATGACGCCCCGGTCATCACCAGCGCCCCCGGCCTGACTGTTACGGAAGACACTGTGCTTACCAGCTCTGGCAAGCTCATATTCACTGATGTGGACGCCACAGACACGCATACCTTCGGCGTCAGCACCAAGGACGGCCAGCAAGGCGAAAGTGCTGCCGGCAAGTACGGAACCCTTACCATCGACAGTAACGGCAACTATACATATACACTCGACAACTCCAACCCTGATGTGCAAAAGCTCGCTCAGGGGGAAAGCACAACGGAAACATTCACTGTATACGTCAGCGATGGCGCTGAAACAGTACAGAAAGACATTGTTGTCACCATCAAGGGAACCAATACCTCTCCCACCATTGAATCCTTTGACCCTGCCCTTGCTGTCACCGAAGGCGGCAGCGATGCAAGCGGAACGGTTGTGGGAGCCGACGTGGATAACGGGGCCAGACTTTCATACTATGTGGGCAACGACAACGCGACAAACAGCTCTGCTCAAAAGATTACGGGGCAGTTCGGCACGCTGAGCATCGATAATAATGGCAAATATACCTACAGCCTTATTGAAGACAAGGCACTGGTCATCAATCCCGGTGAAGTACGCGAAGAGACGTTTACCATTTTTGTCAAGGACGAACACGGGGCTTTGGCCAAGGAAACGGTAACCATCAGCGTGACAGGTACGGAAAGCACGCCGGTCATATCGGTGGCTGCTGACCTCACCGTCAAGGAAGATGAAATTCTTGACAGTCATTCCACTGTCACGGTGCTGGACGATGCCCGCGATATGGGCAACCACACATTCGGCGTTTCTGTTGCCGGCAACGGCAGCTTCGCTGGAACCGCCGCAGGCGCTTACGGCAAGCTGGTTATTGATGCCAATGGCACCTATACCTACTATCTGGATAACGATCTGGGCAGTGTGCAGTCTCTGGGCAAGGGCGAGTCGGTGGAAGAACACTTCACCATTCAGGTAACTGACCCCCAGGGCAACAGCACAACAAAGGATATCGTTGTCAAGGTTGAAGGAACCAACGACGCCCCGGCCATCTCTTCGTGGGAACCTGTCGGCAGCGATATCACCGAAGGCAGCGGCCTGGCCATTACAGGAACTGTCATCGCCACCGATGTGGACGCCAACGACGTTCTGTCTTATTTCGTGGGCGCAGCCAATGCCGGATCCAGCAACAGCCAGACCTACAAGGGAACGTACGGCACGGTTACCATCGCAGCCGACGGAACATACTCCTACGTTCTGCATGCGGGGGCAGACAAGCTTTCGCAGGGGCAGCAGGCTAATGAAACCTTTGCCGTACTCGTTTCTGACGGCAAGGGCGGCTGGGCCTCCAAGGATGTAACCGTCAACATCACAGGCACCAACAATACCCCTGTGCTCGAAGAAGCCAGCGGCAGCATCTATGTACCTTTTGCCCTCAGCGGCTCCCAGATCACCGGGCAGTTGCAGGGCCATGATGTTGACGCCAATGACGTGCTCACCTACGGCCTGCAGGGCGGCGTGGATGACGGCTCGGGTTCCATTACCCTTCAGGGGCAGTATGGCACCCTTACCATCGACAGTGCCACCGGTCAGTACACGTATGAGCTGGATATGAGCAATCCCACGGTGCAGCATCTCGGCAAGGGCAGTACGCTGAATGAAACGTTCACCACCACCGTGCATGACGGGTGGGAAACTGTGAACAGCAAGCTTGAGATCACCGTCAACAGTGACCATACCGTCAAGGGGCTGGACACACCCGGCATCCTGTATGGCGACAGTTCGGACAATCTGCTGCTCGGTTCTGGCGGTGATGACATCATCAAGGGTGGCATCGGCAACGAGGCCCTGTTCGGCGGTGAAGGCAACGACATCCTGTACGGCGGCGCAGGCAATGACTATCTTGATGGCGGTTCCGGCAGCAATCAGCTCTATGGTGGCGAAGGCAACGACGTGCTGGTATTCAGTGCCAGCAACACGGTCATGGATGGCGGCACCGGCATCGACATGATGATCGGCGCAGACAAAGATACCCTTGACAGCCTGTTTGCCAACCCCGCCACAAATACCATCCAGAACATAGAAATCTTTGTGACGGAAGGCGGAAAGGGGCTGACCAGCCTGGCCGACCTTGAAAACCTCGGCGTACTCCTGAACAATAATGAAAAAATAGTGCTGTCTTCCGACTGGAACGTTAACACCGACCAGACGCCAAGCAGCATGTCCAACGATTATGTGGCCTTTACCAACGACAGTATGACCATACTGGTTGCCAAGGCGGCGTTGGCTGAAGGCATATAAACAAAAAAACGATAATATAATTCCACGGGCCTTTTTTCTGTTGTCAGAAAAAAGGCCCGTGGTGCTTTTTCTGCGCTTCTTTCCGCTGCTCCCGTTCTTTGCGGCTCCATATGCCGCCTTGACCTCCGGGCCTGTGCGGCTTATGTTCTGAGGCGCAATCCGGCTTTTAGCCCAACCCCATAACGGAGGCTTGCCGCATGTTCGGCATTGGCATGCAAGAATTGTTGCTCATACTGGTGGTAGTTCTGCTGATTTTCGGCGCGAACAAGCTGCCGGAAATCGGCGGCGGACTTGGCAGAGCCATCCGCAACTTCCGCCGCGCATCTTCCGAACCTGATGAAATCGACATCACGCCAAAGGACAAAAAGCCTTCTTCTACTGATGACGATACCAGCCATAAAGCCTGAGCCGGCCGGATGATATAAAGGATTTTGTCATGAAAGCAGAGCAATTATCCGTTTTTTTGGAAAATAGGGCCGGACGTCTCGCAGAAGTAACGCATGCCCTGGCCGAAGCCGGCATCAATATCCGGGCGCTTTCCCTCGCGGACACCTCGGACTTTGGCATTTTGCGCATGATCGTTTGCGATCACGAAAAGGCTAAAACCATACTTAAAGAAAAAGGCTTCACGCTGGGACGCACCAGTGTGGTGGCTGTAGAGGTTACAGACGCTCCCGGCGGCCTTGATTCAGTTCTCCAGCTTGTTTCGCGCAACGGCATAAATGTTGAGTACATGTATGCCTTTGTCCAGCGCGAAGAAGAAAGCGCCGTTATGATCTTTCGCTTTGACAAGGTAGACCAGGCTGTTGAAGTGTTGCAGGCAAACAACTTTACCATTATCCCCGCTGCTCGCCTTTGCGCCAGATAATAGCGCCTGGAGCAGACCGATCATGGCGCTGCAGCCGATTGTGCAGATGTAAAAACGATACGAAGTTATATTGCACAAAAATCCTGCCAGCAGACATAAAGACAATAAAAATCCCCTTCCGGAGCATTTCCGGAAGGGGATTTTGCCATCCTGCAAGCCTGAATTGCCTTCACCCCATGCGCGTACCCCACGAGACGGGGGCAGATCCCCCACCTTCAATCACTGCGAAAAGCCAGCGCCAGCCATCCTACAAGAGACTCTTGGCGCATATGTATAATCCGCTTACGGCCGGCGAAATCCGCATGCGTCTGTTCAAGATGAAAAAATATTCTCACTGTGTGGCGCATCACGTGCATGAATGCGCAACACAGTGAGAAAAGATACATCCTGTCAGCAAAACATGCGGTTTGGAAGTGCCGTCAAACCAACCGGGCAATATTTTTCATGCGGTCGCCGGGCAACAAAGCCACCGGGGGTACGTCAATCAGCGTATGGCAACCGGGATTCAGCCGCGTGACAGCCCGTGCGCACGATACCAGAACCTGCGCCGTCAGGGCCGGATTATCAATTCGCATATCAAAACTCAGCCGCTGGTTGGAAACGCTTCCGGAAGCGCCGATGCGCTCCATAAGTACGCCATGAGAGTTGTCGGCCACAGCATCCAGTTCTTCCTGGCTGCCTACTTCACGCACGTCCAGCGGATCATTGCTGAAATACGGATCTGCGGCAATCCGCTGCTTGATATCGGCAAAAGAAGCTCCGGCAGCGGGAAGAACGTAGACCAGACGCGAATGCTTGCCACCACCAATGGGAATGGTGATGGAGCAGGCGTTTTCCACACCGGAAACAGCCCTTGCGGCTACGGAATGGCCCATGGAACGTCCCCGGCCAAAGTTGGTGAAAGTTGTTCCTACAGGCGTCATGGCTTCAAAAAGCGCACGCAGGACAGAATCTGTTCCCGGGTCCCACCCTGCCGCCGTTATGCACGCCTTGCCCGCAGCCTTGGCTGCACTGTCCAATGCTGCGACAACTTGCGGGATTTCAGAATGGATGTCGAAACTGTCAACGGTGCTGATGTTTTTTTCCATATAATAGCGCGCGTCCACAGGCACATTTCTGGATGGGCCGCAAATTATTACAACATCCGGCCTGCCACGCTCCGCCATCAGTGCATCAATGGAGGCATAATCCGGCACTCCCCGCAAAGATAACGGCTGGGTACCCAAGGAAGAAGCACGCCTCACCACACCAAGGCAATCAATATCCCGGGTGCAAAGCAGACAATCAATGACAGCCTTGCCGATATTGCCCAGTCCGTGCACTGCAACCTTGACTGTGCTCATATGTTCCTCCTGTTTTCTTTGTTTTCATGTGCAAACGCAGATTATACAAATCATATGCTCTCGGTCTGCCTGTTTGAAAAAATCCCGCCACGCGCTCTAGCCGTTACAATCCATCCTATAATTTTAAACAAAAAAAGGAACCTACCGCCGTAAGCTCCCACAGTAACCCGGCCTTGATGAAAAGCCATACCTATCCGGCGCATAAACGTATCCGCGCTGAAACGACAGACCGTAACAAAATGGAAACTGATCCAGACAACCTCAAAAAGGCATACAGCTCGTGGTTTCATACTGAATTATCAATCAAAATCCGGCAGGTGTCTATTATTTTTTCGGTACTCCCTATCGGATGATTCATGCTTTACTGCACAAGATATACGGGAATCTCATGATCCGGTTCTCAACACAAATCGTAGAAGCAGTACATATTCATGTGTGGCAAAACAGGCCCTGCCAGCCTCATATCGTTTTGTTTTACTTTCGCAACCGCGTCTTGGTCTGACTGTTTAGCGCCATTTTTGGGGGAGGAGAAATTTAGAAGGCACCATCCTGTTGAACAGTTTTTCTGCCCCAAAAATGTCATGGCTGTCAACGGAACTCAACGGACTACAGCGGACTGCAAGGCAAAGAAAAAGCCCGCAAAACCCATGTTTCACGGACATCAGCGGAGCGTAACGCCCCGCACTGGGAGGCCCCCCATGGGCCGCACATAATATATATATTATTTTGATACTATTATATTAATTTTTATATTATCATATTGTTGCCCCAATAGTTGCCCCAAATGTACAAAAACAGACACCCTTCACTCCCTCTCCCCCATCTCCGCCCGTCCGGGGCAACCCATCCATTTCCCCCCGCCCTCTGAGCCATCCGCCGGACATGTCTTCATTTTCTGTATGCACAGTTTACAAAAACACTGTGAACTGCGCTATCGCCATCTAATCCAAGCAGTTCACTACCTGTATAACAAAGAGAGGGCCGGAGGAAGAAAAATCCCCGGCCCTGGGAACAAAAAACTAGAGAGGGTTAGAAAAAGGCAAAGGAAGGAGGAACAGATAGACAGATAACAGCGGCTTAGGCCACGACACCAAGCCGCACTGTGGGGCGTGTTAGCTGTCGTGTTTTTTCTTTATCGCAGATTGCAGCTTCACGCAACACGTTCGCACATTCCTCAACACTGGAGGCAACGGAAAACCCCATCCCGACTGCGCGACAGGATGGGGCTAGCAAGGTTACGCGCTTTTCAGATCCTGAATCAAGTCCGTCAACCCTTGGGCTTGGATGGCCAAGTCAGAAACTGCCCGAGCCGCTTCAGACATGGCATCAGCAGTTTGTCTGACCATATTGTCAACGTGAACAATGGACTGATTGATCTCCTCACTGGCGGCAGACTGCTCTTCGCTGGCCGTGGCGATGGCATGAACCTGGTCAGCAGTGTTGTCCACGATAGCCACTATTTCCTGAAGAGCCTGTCCAGACAGACCTGCCAATTCCGTGGCCTGACTTACCTGTTCTACAGCGTGATCCACACTGCCCATACTTTTTTCAGTGCTTTTCTGGATAGCCTCAATGGCACTGCTGACATCTGTTGTGGAAGCCATCGTTTTTTCTGCCAGCTTGCGCACTTCGTCAGCCACTACTGCAAAGCCGCGTCCGGCTTCACCAGCGCGAGCAGCCTCAATGGCGGCATTGAGCGCCAGAAGGTTTGTCTGGTCGGCGATGTCGGAAATAACGCCCATTATCCGTGTGATATTTTGCGCATGCTCATTAAGTCGTCCCATATCGTCCTTGAGTTGTGCAGAAATATGGCGAACCCCTTCAATGCTTTGCAACGATTGTTCGACAATACGCGCACCATGCTGCGCCTTTTCCCTAGTTTCTGCCGAAGCACTGGAAGCAGCGCCAGCGCTTCGGGCAACTTCTTGTACCGTGGCGTTCATTTCATTCATAGCAGTGGCGGCTTCGGACAACCTTTGTGCAGATTCGGAAGCTCCCCTGTCTGACTGTTCAATCTGGGCTGCAAGCTCTGTTGAGGCCGAAGAAATCACGCTTCCTGCCTGTTCAAGCTTGTCCGCAGCTATCAGCATTGCTTGGGTTTTCCTTTGCGCTTCATGGCTGGCAGCTTCAGCCTGTGCCATCGCTGCTTTAGCCTTTGTAGATTGTTCCTTGGCATTCTGTGATTCCTGTTCAGCGTTTTCAATGTGTGCTTTTAAGGCGTCAACCATATTTACTATAGCGCCGTAAACGCCAATCTTCGTACTGCCATCGTCTATATTATAATCGCCGTCTACAACACGCTGGGCAATGCCGTTCAATTCGCCAGGATCCTTTCCTAATTGACGCAATACATTACGGACCATCAAGAGAGTAAGAGCGATGGAAAGTGAAAGTGATATGGCTGTAAGAATAATCCCAACCAATCGAGAAGTTGTATATGTTTTTAGCGCATTATCACTCAAGTGATCGGCTCGCTGTTCAATAAACTTCGTGAGGCTGGCCATGGCAGTACTCATATTATCATACGCTTTCTGGGCATCTCCGAGCAACAAAACCACAGCCTGCTCTGTTTGCTGCTCACGAGAGAGCGCGAGGGTTTTCCTAGCGATTTCACGATATTCTTCACGGTAAGCAAGATACGTATGGAAAGCATCTTTGCCTTTTGGGGTAATGAGCAACCCACTGATTTCTTTTATATCCTTTGAAACCAACTCAGACCAGGCTTGCCCAATTTTTTCATATTCCCGCATTTTTTCTGGATCTGAGGAATAAATATGCAAAATTTCGACCAAGCGATACTCCGAGGCAGCATTATTGACTTCGCCCATTAATTTCATAAGCGCTACCTGACGATAGCTGATTTCTCGTGATGCGTCATTAAGCGCAGCCAACTGCACAATAAAGTAGATTGTTAGTCCAGCCATGAGTACGGTCAACACACCCATGCTTGTAGAAATTTTCGACGATAGTTTCATGAGTTTTTCCTCCTGCTCCTAAGGCTTTTCATTTTCATAAAACGATCATTGTAATCCCGAATGTGTTGCTTTTTATCGGCGGATTTGACTCAATGTTTAGAGGGAAATATTTTTTCAGCGAAAAAATTCTCCATTTAAAATACATAGCTATAGTAAATCATCTATACACATACCGATCCCAAACCCTATCCATCTTTTTACTAAGCAGCCCATACAGGAATTTCGTGTGCCGCATTCTCAACTGGCTGACGACGAAAAAAACGCCCGTAAGGGCGACCTGTACAGCAACTGCAAATAAAAAATACGAGTAAAAAGATATGATTTCCAGCATACTCGTGTGTATTCTTTTTTTCAAAATCCGAAATAAAAAATTTTTATGACATGGTAAAGTACAATTAATATTATACTATAACATATAATTGATAAGCAAATATATTTTACGTTATAGACATTTAAAAATACTTTACAATATACCTTTTATTTTTATTGCCGCAATAGCTAGATAGTAAAAATAAAGCAATTTTATTATGAAAAATTTAGAGAATGCAATATGGCAAAACTATATAAACTTATGATCTATGATATCCGTGAAGTGTTATCTGTTTTTGTCGACAAGGATAAAAAACTATACCAATGGTATTGGATATGCCCTAAATGTGGACATACTGCCAAGACAGTCCGATTTCATTGTACAACTGGGCAGCAATGTGGATGGGCAATAGCCTGTTGTGACAACGAAGCCTGTAAGTATCAATTTGTTATTATAGGATGATAGGAATAACAGTGGATACCGATCAGCAAGATGCCCCGACCACAAAACGCTAACAAAAAAGCCGCCCATTTCTGAGCGGCCTTCTTGCTTCTAAAACTTTACTTTCTATCTCCAGCCCATCTCGCTGCCAAGGTTATATCCAGCTTCAAGCGCATTGTACGCGCCGACCAGATTGGCATCAGCAACCCTGTAAAGGCTCAGCATGATGTCGTAGCGCCCCGTCCCCATAGGAATACGCCCCTTGGGGTGTGTGAACATGCGGGTTACGTCCATGGCCGCATGAAGCTGCCAGATGATTTTTTGAATGCGCCGCATGGCGTCTTTGCGCCCCACCTCCATATCGTCTGGAAAGGTAAGCACAGGGGCGGTCTCTGGAAGTGTATCAATGCCACGGCCCAGGGCTTTCTTTTTGGGGGCGACTTCGTATTTCCCCGTCTTCCTTATGGCCGGGACCACCTCAGACGCTATCCAGTTGGTGAAGGCGTCGGCCTCCGGCTTGTTGCTGCGGAAGGCCAGCTTGTACACGGCGGGTTCGTTTATGAGGCGCGTGTCATACTTCCCGCGACGTATGTGTAATTTGCACATACGTTGCCAATCATCTGGAATCATAGACAGGGTTCTTCCCGTCCAGCTTATACCAAGGGCGGCGCACACATCGCGAGCGGCAAACCAAAGCTGTTCGCCTTCGACCTGTGTACGGATGGGAAAATCGTTGAATTGGAACGGGGAAGCGGCGGGGAGAAGTTGAGCCTGGGACATGGTGAACTCCTGTAAGTTTTCGAGATTTACAGAAGGCATCCTCAACCAAAAGAGAATGCCGGGTGCTCGAAACCGCTACAGGAACGGCTGGCCGTCTTTAGCTTTCGCCTGGACATATCGACCACACCCGGCAATGGATTCAATTATAGCCCAGAAAAGGGCGCAAAAAAAGCCATTGACTTTCGGAAATGGCGTGGCCGCCTGTAGGAGTTTTCGAGGCTCCGTGAAGACAGCCAGCCATAAAATGCGGGGGATGTCAAGACACAAAGGGGCAACGGCAAGAGAAAGGGGCCGCCCCACTGGCGGCCCCTCAAGAGGAAGGTCATGAAAATAATCTTTTAGAACGTGTAACGGATGCCCAAGCTGAACTCGTTGGCATACGGGGCCATACCGACCTTCATTTTTTCGCTACCTACGATAGTGTGCGCGGTCTTTTCATTTTCATGATAGCCAAGGCCCACAAAGCGGTACGCCAAGTCGGCAGACAGGTTGTCGGTAATGGCATAGGCAACGCCAGCGCCAGCATTCCAGGCAAAGACGGTATTGGTTTCGTTATAGCTGTCGCTTCCAACGCCGTGGATATCCAGTTCATACTTGCTCTGGATGAAGCCCATGCCAACGCCCGCCCCGATATAAGGAGTGAAGGCCGTATCATTATGGAAATCCCAGTACGCGTTCAGGAAAAGGGTCTGAAGATTCCACTGCCCTTTCAGCGATGCCGACCCGGCAGGGTATCCATTGTATACCTTGGAATCCCAATCCGTCTCGCTGTTGGTGCGGATGGCGTATTCAATTTCAGCTCGAATAGGCACCTGATGCATGGGGTAGAAGTCGTAACCGACAAAGGCACCACCGCCGACGGTGTTTTGGGTATAGTTGTCTACGTCAAACCAATTGGTGCCACCCCCCTTGGAAACATCACCTGTGCTCTGGATGGAGTCGATAAACTTCAGCCCCATATAGAAGCCGTTGTCCGCAGCAAAGGCGGATACTGAAAGAACCAACGTCAAAGCCATGGCAAGTGAAATACGTTTGAACATGTTTCCTCCAATTTTGATATTGATCAACCTGTACCAAAATTAAGCCCATTGGTTCAAAAATTTCAACTTACATATTATACTGCTATGCTATTGCCACCGTCCCCTTCTTTTCTTCAACGCATATAGGAAATGTTTTTCTATTCCCCTATCAGCAGGCGCTATGTGGGGCAAGGGAATGCTTGAAATAATAAGCCTGATAAACCGCCTTGACTTAATATCACAAAGCAATATCATATTCACATGAAGCGCAAACATGCAGCTACCCTCACACAGATTTTTACACGGCCAGTTCCTGGCGGCATCCGTTGGGCAGATATTGAAGCGCTGTTCATTGCTCTGGGAGCCGAAATCAACGAGAGGGAAGGCTCCAGGGTAAGCGTGTTTCTGTTTGGTGAAGTAAAAATCTTCCACCGCCCCCACCCTGCACCAACTACAGACAAAGGGGCTGTTGCCAGCATCAGGCGCTGGCTGGAAGAACACGGAGTGAAGCCATGAAGAACGTAATGAACATTGAAGGCTATAAGGCTGTTATTGCCTATGACCCGGAAATAGAGATGTTTCGTGGTGAGTTTGTGGGTCTGAACGGCGGCGCGGATTTTTATGCAACTGACCTCCCCGGCCTGCGTCATGAAGGAACAGAATCCTTGCACGCCTTTCTTGACGAGTGCGCCAAACATGGCGTTGAACCGCGAAAGCAGAGCCGGGGCAACTTTGCCTTGCGTCTTGATCCAGAAGTATATCACCAGGCCAGTATCGCAGCCGCGGCTGAAGGCAAGTCACTGAATGCTTTTATTGCCGACACAGTAAAGCAGGCCGTAGCGCAGCAGTAGAATTGAAGGCCGGGTAACCCCGGCCTTCGGTTTTCCTAATCTTTGCGCCCCACCTTGCCCCCGTATTTGTTAGCTGATAGTTAAAGTTCATCCGAGGGGGGGAGGATGAACCAGGTCAGGCCCTACATGCGCGAATCAGTGAAAAGCCTTGAAAAGGTTTTCAGTGATTACGCTTTCAATAAAAAGGTCTTGACCGCCGTCCGTGCTGAACTCAAGCTCCGAACGACCAAAAGCGCCGTAGCGCTGCTTTTAAAAGTGCAGAAGAGGCTTGAAGAAATAGAAAAAAGGGACCGCTTTGGCAAAGCCGGTGCTGCCGGAGCGACGCCATCGGCTACGCCTTCACCGTCGCAACTGCCTTTAATTGATAAGACTACCGCCAAGCCCACTAGGGCGGAACGCCCCATCACGCCGCCACCTAGCCCGCCGCGCCCCCAACCGGCCACCGTAAGTAGTCCCCCCAAGTCCACAGCGCCGCTGCCTTCAAAGCGAGACACTCAGGCCAAAGTAAAGGCCGAGGCGGACAGGGCTGTGAGTGTCAGTCTTGTGGGCCTGATAGTTCTTTTTGCCGTCATCGCCCTTTTATTCTCTTGGGGAAAAAAGCTGAACAATGATGCCCCTGTTGAAGGGGCGAAGTTGACCCACGCGGATATCATGCGAATCCGTGACAAGGAACTTGACAGAATATTTGGAAGCACCCCACAGCAGGGCACCCGGCAGCCTGAAGCTTTAAACAAGGCTCAACCTCAATCTTTCGATGAGCGACTTAAAGACTACCGCAATACCGTTGATGCCCTGCTGAACTGACTACCTCCTGTGCTTGGGCTTGACAAAAAACAAGTCGCGCACTTCAAGGTCCGGGTCTTCCCCTGTCAGATAATCCCACACGTTCCCCGCTGTTATGATGACTTGTTTGAGCGGCAGGTTGTATGCATAGCCCAAGGCTTCGGCAGTGGGCTTTATGAGCTTGCCCGCATCCTCTTCTTCCAAGGCTTTACGCACACTATCGGCCCATTTCACAAAAGATTTTGGAGCGGCCTGCGCAGGGGTAATCTGGTAATCAAACTCACCAAATACACCATTCGCAATGTCGCGCAGCCCCACAACTGCCTGCCAGGGATATTGCAGAATGTTCATCCCGGCCCAGGTCAGAACGTCCTCATCCTCGTCATCCCCGCTTCCAGGGCCACGCCCGGCCACAAGCTCCGACAAAACAGCCGGGATAAACCAAATCAGCAGTGCGGTGTTGGCCGCCCGGAATATGGCCGCCGGGCTGTGGTCGCGCTTAAGGTCCGAAAACCTCCGGGCTGCAAGATTATAAAATGTGTTAAAGTAGCTATAGAACATGGTTGCCAGGCGCGCGAGGTCGCTACCCCTCTGCACCCTTGACAGGTCTTTTGTGGAGCCGCTTCCCTGGCTCATCCTTACCATGCTGTCCGCATACTGAGCAGCCTTGATTTCATTGCCTGAATAGTCCTGTAATCCTTTGGCGTATGCCCCCCACCATGTGGGCAGGTCCACCCCCATCTGAAACACACCCATGGGCACAAAGGCGGAATCCCGCACCTTGTCAACCCACCCGAAAAGCCCCGTTGTGGCTGTCAGGCGCTTGGTGATATCGCGTACCTCCCGGTCAAAGCTTTTAATGCGGTTTGCCATCATGGGGGACCGGGCAAAAGTTTCCTCTATCAGAGCAGGCAATTTGAGCATGTTGCCGTACACCCTCTTAAGGCCATACCCCGCCCATTTATACCCGAGAACTTCCACCGTCTGCGTATAACCTAGCGGCTGTGTAAACATGGTGGTGAATTTCCAGCCCATTTGCATAATACTGGTGCTGGCGCGCGCCCATCTGGCCATGCGGTGCATATAGTGCATGGGCTCCTGGCGCTCGTTGGCAACATCTTGCAGCCATGGCAAAAGCTCCCTGTAAAGCTCCTTGCCCACAGAACCCTCAATGGCCTGCCGCACGGTGCCATGCCGAATCACCTTTGCCACATCCAGAACGGCCTTGCGGAACGCGAGGTCATGAATCACGTTAAATACATGATCCACGGGCACAGTCAGTTCGAGCAGAAGGGGAGCCTTTTGCCCCCCCCTTGGCCCTTTCCTTGAGGTGTCCCTGCCTGGTCTGGGCCGCGCCGTAATTTCTGCCGCCAAAGAATTCTTTATCCATGGCGGCCTGTTCCTGCTGGAAGGCTCTGAACCCTTTTTCAGAATTGTAGCGAATGGGGTAGTAGCCCCCACGGAGGTTCAGCGTTTGCCCTTCAGCAGTCTGAACCGTCAAGGGTTGTGGCTCTACCGCCCTGGGCCGCATTCCGGTCACGGCCTCTTGCAGGGCAAAAGACTCATCCCGGAAAGTTTCAAGGTAGTCCCATACCGACTGTACAAACTCCCAATCTCTCTTGGTCAGGCTGCGCAGGGCGGCCGAAATCTGATCGTCCGTCCAGCCGTGCCCCTCGCGGATTCTGGATATATTTGCCGCATTGCCCATATTCAAGGCAAGGGCCAGCCTGTTTTCATGGGTAAGGCTTTCGCCTATTTCTTTTACAAAAACCTTTTTATGGCCGATGGTGGTAAGCTCCCTGCGTGAGTACACGCCAAACAGTTTTCGCAGGGCATTGCGAGCCTCCTTGAAACGCACATTCTGATTATCATCCGCTTGTGTGATCGGCTTGTAAATGAACTCCCAGGCAGGCCCATGCCTGTCGCCATCCAGGGCAAGGCAGAGCGCTTCAATCTTGGTGTGTACAGCGTGTACCCCGGAAACAAGTTTGAGGGCGGCGGGGTCGCGCTCAACAGTCTTCAGCGCCTTCATATCCCGATGCTTGCCGATTTCTCCGGCTATGGTTGCCGCCACTTCATCCAGATCGGCCTTGCCTTGGGCTGTCAGCAGTTGGCGGCGGTTACGTTCTACGGTCACTATCTGGGCTACGGTTTCGGCCAGGCTTTCAAACTCGCCAACATTCATTTCTCGCCAGGGTTTTCCAGGCCCGTACAGAGTAGCGTCGTCAACAAACAGGGTATACCCGTCAGCCTCCGCACCGCGTAGCCATGCCTGCACGTTGCCGCCGTCACGGCCTTCGGCCAGTGTGGCGTTAAACCTCCCCAGGCCGTAGCGCATGGCAATATCCATGACTACAAATCGGGCATCCGGGTCGGCCTTGGTCATTTTGACAAAGCGCGTTGTCTGGCGCTGTAGCGTTTGCTGCCTGCGGGATATTTCTCTGCTGCGCCGGGTGAACTCCAAATTCAGGCGGGCCTTGTGGTTGGCTTCAAGAGCCGCTGCAAAATCGCCTTCACCAATGGCTTGACGTTCCTGACGCAATGCCCGGCGCATAGCTGCAAGAAAGTTCCCGGTCTGCACGGCTTGTTGCATGGGCATATTTGTCAGTTCCTGCTCGGCAACCCGCGCAAATGCCTGCTGGCGCATATATTCCTGCCCCTGATTGGCTGCAAGGTATTTGCCCACCAAGGACACTTGTTCCTGTGCTTGATCCGTTTCAACAAGATATTCAGTCGCGACAAAATCGGCGTCATACGCGACCTCCTTTGCCTTAACCTTTTCAGACACTGCTTCTTTCAGGCTTTTAGAATTCAGCACCGCCTGAACCATTGCAGCGCCATTTTCAAAACCCTGTTCGGCCGCAAAAATTTGCGGATCTTCCCCTCCCCTCTTCAGGCTGGCAGGGACTCGCCGCATGAGTTCAAGCGCCACGTCTTCACCAAAGTCGTTTCGCACCGCGTCAATATCCAGCGGCGTTTTACGCATGGCGGATCTGGCGATGTACGCAGGCTCGGAACGAAGTTCTTCTCTTGCCTCCAGGGCATAGGTTGCCAATCGGCGCTTGCGCTGTCTGTCACGATCAAGCTGAAGCTTTTCGGCCGCCGCCGTTCTGGCGGCTGCCATGAGTCCGGCGGCATATGTGCGCTCTGCTCCTGTCAGGCCAAGGGCGTCCAGCTCCTTATTGGTCAAATCAATAAGTTCATTTTGCGCTGAACTAGCGGCTATTTCTCGCTCAGTGGCCAACATGCGGTCAAACACGCCGCGCACTTCGTCCGTCAGTTCAGCCCGCAGGCGTTGCGCAGATTTATAGATGGTCAGCAGCCAGCGCCGAAAGCGGGAGAAGGCCGTTTGAAGCTCCTGGCTCGGAGCCTTGCCTTCCATCAAATACGCCTCGAAGCCCCGTGCTATCTGCTCTTTTTGCTCAACGCTCAGGGGCTCACCTTCTTTGGCGCCGACCCACCCCCGCAAAGTGGTATAATCGTCAGACATGGCCTTATCGGCTATGCCCGCATCAAGAGCACGCTCCATTTCCTCAAGAAATATGTGGCCGGTTTCGTGCAACAGGGTAGTGAGGTCTGCTTTCTGGAAAAGGTTCACCAGATAGCTTTCAGGGTGAATAGTGACCGATCCGCGCGGATCATCGCTGCCATCGTGATATAGCTCCGGATTTGCTTCCCTCAGCTTGACAAGATTCGCGTCAGTGTATAAATTTTTCTTACCCGTGTTTGTGAAGTGCGTCGGGGGCAACTGGAGCCCCACCATGGCTTCCCAAGCGCGGCTTTTTTTATGGTTTCTGTACAGCAGATTGCCATTTTCTATCTGGTTTATAAACCAACGATTATTCGCCGCCCCATGCTCGGCCTTGTTTTTTGCGTATACACTTGTGGCAAGATTTACGCTGTACCCTTCGGGGCTGTCCTGTTTTAGTGCCAACGGCACAACAACTGTTGCGCCGTTCTGATCCTTCACATCCAGCATCATCACCAGATCGCCGCCCTGCGTGGCAGACCTAAACACCATTACGGGATCTGCCATGGCCGCCGGAACCTGTTGCAACGCTGCAACTGGCAGTTTGTGTTTTTCTACCAGCACTTTTTTCAGCACATTATAGGTTGTTACCACCGGCAGATTTTCAGCACCGAGCATTTGCAGTACAAGCGGCGTCTGGCGCAACATAGGTACAGTTTTACGCGGAGAAAGGCCCCGCTCTGCAAAGGCTTGCAGGGCGCCTGCCCACGCCTCAGAATCTTCTTGCAGGGCGATATCTGCAGCTCTCACCTCTTCAATCGGAGGCTGAAAAGCTTCGCGTGCTTCGGTCAAAGACGGCCTGTCCAAGCTGTTGATCGCCATGCGCCGAAAGGTTTCAGCTATACTCTCCCCTTGCGGGGCCATGCGCCGCGCAAATGCGTCCAGAGTCGTCACCCATTGATCGACATAGGCTTCAACACCTCCCGCCATACTCTCGGCCTGCGCCTTCAATCCAGGTACAGACTCAACAGCAGCAACGGCTTCATTGCGCACTCTTTCGCGTTCTTTCTCCAGCGCCGAAAGCTCGGAAGCCTGTTCCTGATAGAGCGTCGCAACTTTTTTGGCATCGGCAGCTATTTTATTATCAACCCTGTCTGCCTCTCTGGCGCTGAAGCTGTCGGGGCTGCGCCTCATGATCTGTGCAGCGGCGTCAAACTGTCCCTGATCGAGGTTGGCGTGTAGGCGGCTCACGGACACTTCAAAAGAATGTCCCATACCGGCGGCACGGGTCACTTGTTCTTCGCTCAGGCCCAGGGGGCCGAGCAGGTCAGTGCCATCCTGATAGAGTTCAAGCAGGGCATCAGCAGGAAGCTGCACCTCCTCTTGCAAAGAGGGGTCTGCTGCCTCAAGAATCTCCTGAGTGTGCGAGGGCGAAAGCTGCTTAATCTCTGTAGCTTCAACCTTTCCGTGCAGGTCGCTGTGTCCCTGGGCAAACCTTTGCGCCTGTTGCGCACTGCGTACATCAAATGCGCCGGAAACGATAATTGGACCGCCGCCAAGCCATGCGCCAGCAGCCAGCCCCCCGGTAAAAGACTCCCTGACCCTTTCCGCGTTTTCTGGGGTGAAGATTGCAGTATCAAGGTGCACTTGGCCATCGCGACCCTCTACATACTCCTTGGCTACTGATTCTATCAGAATGGAGGCAACCTCCTGCACACTTTCTTCCAGCCCTTCAGCCAGGGAGTGCAGGCCGATACGGGCGCCTATATCCATCAGAACGCCCCGCGTGCTCTGGTCGAAGGCCGCGCGCTTTACTGCGGACTTCAAGAAAGCTTTCAGCCCTTGTTCGCCAAATTTTTCAACAATAGCCTGCCCGCCAAGCGGTTTGAGCAGCTTTAAAAAAATGGCTTCGCCGCCGGTTTCCACGGCTGCCGCCATGAGTCCGTACACATCCGCAGCGGCATTTTGCACGTCACGCGGCAGGGGTTGTTCATTCACATCTTTTTCAAGGGCAAGGTCGGCAATAAACGCGCCGCGCTCCATGCTGAAGCTGCGTTGCGCCTGCCTGAAAAGATATGTCGCCTTGGCTGCGGTCATGCCTGCGGCAACAGCGGCGGGCTGCGCCCCGATGGCCCCGGCAGCGCCACCGGCAAGCGTGCCGGGACCAGGCACGACAGAGCCGATAAGCGCCCCTGTGCCGCCCGTTGCCAGAGTTGCGCCGCCCCATACAGCCGTTCCCATGCCGAAGGCTTCAGTGGCAGACGGGACAGCCATATTCAGTTGTAAGGGGAGTTGTTCTGTAGCGGTGGCCAGACCGATGGAGCTGGCCATTGTTCCTGATTTGATCTTTTCAGCTTCCCCCATCCTCTGACGGATGCCCTCAATCTCGGGAAGAACAGAATCGTCACCAGATCGATAGCGTTCACCAAGGGCGGAATACTGCACTTGCAGGCTGCCTTTGTCCCAGGCAGAGCCCAGGGCCGCCGCTTCTCGGGCAAAGAAACGAGGGATTTCAGCCGCAGCGTCAAACAGGCTGCCAAGAGCCTTTGGCTCGGCCTTGGCAATGGCGGCATTGTCCGGGGTCTGCGCGGCCCATGCAGCCAACCGCTTATTGGATTCAAGTATAAAAGCGTCATACTCGCGCTGTGCTCCTGCGGGATCGGCCAGGGCCACACCTTCAGGTATGCCGAGCGTTTCGGCCAACACGCGAGCCTTGGCAACGTTGACGGCACTCCTTCCGGTAGATGCAGTCAGCGCCGCACGTACCGGGCTTGCCGCAGGAGGGGCAGCCTCAACATCGTCAAAGGGCGCATGAGCAGGGGCAAGGGGCGGGGCGCTTTCATCAAACAGGGTACTCATTTGGACCCTCCAATTTCTTCGGGAATGCCCATGATAACATGTTTTTTGTATTTGCGTATTTTTTCAAGCGAAACGGCAACGCCCGCTCGCTGAAGGAGCTTGGAAATATCCTTCTTTTCCTGGTCGGTAACATTGGGCAACCAGGCCTCGCCGCGTCCGTGTTTCAAAGATTCAAGGTAATTTTCGCTGTCGGAGAACCAGCCGGAATCGGCCGACTTGCCGGACATGTAAAAATTGGCGAGTACCCGTTCAATGTCGGCGGCAGTGGCCTCGCGCCCCTGGGGCAGTTGCGAGCGCAGGGTTTCAAAGGCTTCAGCGGGCATTTCTTTTTTGCCGGTCAGCCTTTTCCATATGCTGTTTGCTTCGGAGAATTTGAGGCTGCCCGTGGAGCCTCCTTCCTGCGCGTATTTTACGGCCTTCTTGGTCTGCTCGGGGGTCAGGCCGCGAACCGCAGCACGAGCGTACACGCGCTGTTCAATGTCGCTATTTGGCAGACCGGCCGCCTTTGCCTTGTCTATGTCAAGCATAACGTCCGACAATGCCGCCTGATTCTGCGGCGTCTCCCGATGCCATTCAGTGCTCAGCTTCGGGCGCAGCTTGTCGCGCGCGGCGGCGGAAATATTTGTGCTAGTTTCAAGGTGCTGCATTTGCTGTATAGGCGTCATGCCCTTGGTCTCATCGTAGAAGTCCACAATCTGCTTTTCAGTCTGTGCGGTTTCGCGCAACTCTTCAAAAGCGAGTTCACTTTTTGCCAGTGACGCCATGCGGTGACGCTTTTTCAGATCAGGTTCTTCAGCAATCCTCGCAAGAACCGCAGACTCCCGCTCTTGCCTGGTCAGGCCCACCGTATCGTTCAAGAGCCCGGAAACGACGCTAATGGCTGCTTCTCCCTCCGCCCTCTCCGCCTCCGCCCTGGCCCGCGCCTGGAGTTCCCTTCCTTTGGCTGCGGCCCGGGCGCGCAGGCCTTCAGCAGCGCCGCCAAGCATGGGGGCATACGCCTTTATCATGGCATTGGCCTTGCCTAACTGCTCACCAGCTATGCTGTCAGAAATGGTCTGCGTGAGTGTTTTTTGCTGGATATCCTGAAACTTGGCCTTAACCCACGTTTCATCAAGCCCGCTGCGGCCTGCGATGGCTTTAAGTTCGCCTTCCAGTGCGCCCATCTTTTGACCCAAAAGCGCAGGATTTGCGGCCAGCGCCATAGCTTCATCCTGCAAAAGCGATATGTGGGCCTCACTGGTTTTGTTTTCGTAGTTCAGGCGTTCGGTATTCACCTTATCAATTGCCCATGCGTCCATGCTGGAATCAATATCCTTGGCGGCAGTGTCGAACATTGAGGCCGCCGGGCCGCCCAGATCTTTCATGAGGGTCTGGCGACGTTCGGTGCGCCATGCCGCCATCTGCGCCGTGATACCTTTTTCCGGATCAATGGCGTCTTTGCCCTGCATTCTGCCAAGCTCGGCACGTTTGGTTATCGCCTCCTGCTTGTACGTCAGCCATGCTTCCTTGGCCTTGGTGGCCTGGTAGTCATGATAGAGGTCATAGGCCTTGGCTGCCTGCTGCATGCCACGACCAAGCATTTCAAGCTGTCGGGCCTGCTGGTCTGCGCCTTGGGCTATGATCTGCCCTGCGCTGTCTGACAGACGCGCGGAAACATCTGCGCCCGGTGTTGCTGGAAGCTGCTGCTGGTTATACTGCGGCATGCGGGAACCGGGCTGGTTTGTGGGAACACGGAAAGCATTTCTGTTCATATATGACCTCGATTATCGCGCAGTGCCGACGTACTGGCGTTCTTGATCTTCATGCAGTCGGATAGCAAAATTCGTAGCATTTTCAGGGGTGTCGAATTTGCCGAGATGCCGCCCCGTGCGCCTATACTGCTCAAAAGCTTCATCATCCGTCATGATGCGGCCATCATCGGAAACTGTGGGCACTACGACTTCACCCGTACCATCGTTGAAAGACATACTGCGCACGGTGCTTATTGAGCCATCAGCGTTTTTGACGCGCGGGCGGTTATTCAAATTAATGTTCCCAGCTTCAAGTTGCCCTGCGGGTGCTGCCTGCCTCTGAAGCTTTGGGTTGGATGAAACGGCTTCTGCCGTGCCGAAACTCATGACTACCACCACTTCATATTAGAAGATGTTACGGTAGTTTTTGTGTTGCCAAACGACTTTGTGCCGCCACTTTTCCCGCCCCACAGCCCACTGCCAAAATTCGTTCCGGCCTGGGCAATGCCGCCCAGAGCCGTGCCGATCATTCCGGCAGTGGGGTCAACGCGGTCAGCCTGCCATGCGTAGGCCTGCGCCTGCTGCCCGGAGTTCCAGCCCTGAATTTCCAAGTTTCGCGCCTTGTCCAAGCCCTGCTGGTAGAGAGCAAGGGCGTCCATTTCGCCTTTCTCCGCCATGTCCATATTGAGGTCGAGGAAGCTGCCCGTGTCCACGGTAGCGCCGCTGGCCCCGGCAACGGCCCGCTGGCTACCGATGATGCTTGCAACCTCCTGCCGTTTGCGAACGGCGGCGTCATAGCCTTCCCGACGCGCGGCGCGGGCCTGATCTTCTGCAAGCTCCTGATTTTTTTCAGCCACTTTGGCCTGATAGTTGGCTTGTGCCTGCTGGGCCTGGGCCTGCCTTTGCTGGGCCGACATGCTCATGGCAGTGCCGGCCAGAGATGCAGCGATGGATACAGCGGATACTACCGCGGCTGTGGTGCCGGAAATTGCGGCCATATCAAAGCTCCTTATACCAGACGGTTTCAGTGATCCTGGCCCCAAGGCGGCGATATAGCGCGTCACACGGACGCGAGGCCGGGGAGTTGTAGCCGATGCCGGAAACGCCGCGCTGCCGCAGGCTATCTTCAGCCCATCGCAAGAGGCGTAGGGCCGCAAAGGCATCTGCTCTGATTTCGCGGGACATATACAGGGCCAGCGCCGACGCGGTGACGCGACCGGGCATGTTGAGGTTTTCAGAGAGACAGTACGCTGCGTAACCGTGTAAAACTCCATCCACGCGCGCAGTAACGACATGCAGCACGCCGCCTTGCTCCATGGCCTCATACATGGGGTGCGTCATAGGTACGGCTGTTTGGCTGCCGTACATGGCTTCTTCTGTTTCCTGCCAGTGGGCCACGGCCAGGGGCGCAACCTCGTCACGAATGAAGGAATAGGACTCGACGGCAAAGGATATGCTCACGGCTACACCTCGCCAAAATCCACGTCGCACATGATTGCCACCACATGCCACGGAAGGGGTTTGTTTTGCACCAGCCAGACAGAGGTATCCGCGTCCTGCCCTCCGCCGGGTGTAAAATCGACATCGCCGGAATAGGGTTCGCAAGGTTCGCCCCAGCGCGCAGGCAGAAATGGAAAGTCGTTGAGTTCGGCGCGGCTGGCTCCGTATTGACCGCCAACACTGCGGAACAGACGCACCACACAACGACCGTAGCCGCGACGCTTGCCCAGGGTTGAACCCTGCTGTGTGTCAGCCTCCACAGGAAGCGGTGAAAGAACGGATGTGTACGGCAGGCCCGCATGAACCACATGGGCGGGGTATGGCAATTCAATACTGCCGCCGCGCACCACACAACCTTCCACCGGGCTGCCGTCAGCCAGCACGGCCAGTTCGCAGCCTTCAAGGTGGTCAAGGCCTGTGACGGTCTGTACTTCTTCGTCGTTGCGAAATGTGATGCCGCAGTCCACAAAGTAGGCGTCTTCAATTGCTGTGCTTGGGGCAAAGGGTTCGGCCAGGCGCTCCAGAAAGACACGCTGTCGGCCATCAACTTCACGCTGTACGGCCATCAAGATAACGTCGCCGTCATCGCCGGAAATAGATGCCACGGAAAGCACCTTTCCCTGTGTGACATGACGGGACCAGCCAAATATCTGGTGTTCTTTCAGATAGGTCAGCACCAGCACGATACCATCGTCGCGCACGCACCAGATATGAGAGCCGGGCGTCTGCTGGTAGGCCCACTGCAAAATGGTATGCCCCTCAAAAAGGTGCGGGGCCATGATGGAAAGGTCGTTGCCCGCGTAACCGTCTTTTTCCAACGAATAGAAAAGGTCGCGCACGCGGGAGCCGTGGCGCTGCACATGCAGGATGGAATTGCCGATGATAAGCGGCGTAAGCCCGGCGCTGCCCCAATAGCTTTGAGCCGTGATCGTGGCTTTTTTAGGAGTGATCACGCCGCCTTCGCCCGTTGCCTTGTACTCGCTGCCGGATGTGCCTATGAGCAGATCGCCGAAACTGGCTATCCACTGGATGGAGTCAATGCTACCCGATGCAACCATGTATTCCACAGGATCGTCATCTTGCAGGGGGCGGGACTTGCGAAAGTTTTCAAAGTCGCCTGTGCGCGACATATAGAAGGTCTGCGGGCTTTTTATGCCACCGCCCAGGGCCATGCGCTGCTGGTGAAAACTGACCGTAGCCGGATGATTGCCGTCCGCGAACGGATCCCAGTCTTCCTTGGGGGTGTCGTCGGTCTTTGCTTCATAGTTATTGTCTATGAACGACAATGTGGGGTACAGACTCCCATAAAGCGTATTATACTGATTACGATATGAGACTGCCTGTGCATTGAGATTGTTATACGTTGCGAGGGCTGCGTCGCACGATGCTTTGAGATTCACACAGGTATCTGAAGAGGGACTCTCGCCAAATAGGCCACACTTGGCGTCGTATTGTGTCTTTATACTGTTATATGAAGACAGTGCCGATGCTGCCTGGCTTTCAAAGTGCTGTGCGGTTGCAAGAAGATTTGCCAGAGCCTGCTTGTCTGTCTCGTCCGGTTCCTTTGGCGCAGCACCGCCTTTACAGATGCCGATGAAACCGTAATAGCCTGCGGATTCACGATAGATATTATATTCTGTCGCTCCGTTAACGGCCTTCCAGCTTATGGTGGCGCTGTTACCCTGCACCCAATCGGACGGATGCTTGCCGTTGGTAGCCTGTCCTGACGGCGACGGCAGGGATTCGCGTCCGTCTGCATCCACAGCAACAACCTTGTAGCGCAGGGTAAACGAACCACCGGAACCATTGAACGTAACGCCTGGCGCTGCCGGGGCGTCTATACTTTCATTAAGAATTACCCGTCCTATGCTCCATTTGTAACCGTTGCTGTCTTCGGCATTGGTGCGCATGATCTTGTGCAGGGGGTAACCCGGGTGAGCCAGATACACGACATCACCCACCTGCGCCCATGAGATGCGCAAAAGATCGGCGGCAGCATACGGCGTTTCCACAGGTGCAGAGAGAGTCCCTGTGCCGTCAGAAACGCGCAAGGCCTGATGCGACAGGATGATAACGAAGTTCTGATCAGCATCCACGTTGAAACTGAAAGGAATGAGCACGGCATATTCGCCCAAATCCGCCACAAATCGAGTGCCGGGGCGCCGGGCCGCGTCACCGTGCAGGCCGGGTAGCATGTTTTCCACACACTGTGCTGATGTTGCATAACGCTCCAGATCATAGCGCCCGGTCAGCGTGGGCGAGACTTCGCCGCCAGTGAAATTTTTATAGGCAATGCGCATATTCCTCCCTATAATCCTGCTACCTTAAGCATGATCGCAGCCAGGACGTCACCTTCCCGCGCCTTTGCCCAGAGCTGTTCCGCCTCGCCTATGGTTATGTCTTCCGGAGTTGGTTTTTCATACCCTCGTTCCCACACCCCCATTTCCCGGTTGTATTGTCCCTGCGGCATGTCCGCGGGTTTGTCGGGTATGGACACATCAGACGCGGAGCGCGGCGACAATGCGCAATATGTGGTGCCGTCAGGTGTCAAGAATGTAAGCATCTGCATACTGCCCCCTCCCCTAATAGCGTTTTCTGGCGGTTATGTAGTAATTTGCTTTAGCAGACGATGAATTCACTGTTGGAGAATTATAGTGCGAACCAGAATATATGGCTGTTGAGCTTTTGCCAGATACAATTATGAGTGCATCATTTTTTTGGTATACAATTTCACCATGTACAGAGTGTGTATCTCCTGAATACCAACCGGATACTTCTCCAAGCCGGCGTCGCTTTACCTGAAAATCCATTTCTTCTTCAACGAAACCAGACGCTTCAAACGCCATATTGCCGAACGGAACAGGAATTTCCGCTTCGACGCTGAGTCCGAGGGGAATGGGGCCAACGCTCCACACATCACCAAGCGCGTAGCTGGATATGCCCAGAACTTCGGGTTTCGCGTCACGAAAAACAAATGTAAGAAGCGCTGTCGAATAGCCGGAATCTTTATAAAATGGCAGGTTGTTCTTGGGCAGGATGTCCAGCCTGTACTGCCTGTATGGCTTGGTATCGGATATGGCAAACAGCCTGTACCCACCAAGGTACGGAGAAGAGCCATTGGACGCAGTATATATACCAGTACCAAGAAGCTCGCCGTCGTCGACAAAGCTGCTTCGGTCAATCAGCACTGTCCAGTCTTCAGTGTCTGCGTTACGGCCAGACAGTGTGAACAGGCGCATACGGCTGTACCAATGGCCCCAAAAATCAACATACTGCACCATGCCGCTGAAAGACATCGGGCTTTCAACTTCAAATTCCACATAGTGCGCCACGTTGTTGGTGTTTAATGTGCCGAACGGATAGTTGCCGCCGTGCCCAAGATTAAACATGCTCGCGGGTACGGAGTTCCCGTCATGATTGCCATCGGCGGCATAACGCTGCACCCATTTGGTGGCCTGCGTATGGTGTGTCCCCCTGGGCTGGTCTGTCATGAGGTGTTCACGCCGCCCGGTGTCCACATGTCCCACGGGCAGCATGGGCGTTTTCAGCCACGCGCCCGCATCCGCTTGCCATTCCTTGACCACCCCTTCAGCGGCGTCGTACCACAGGGTCTTGTCAGGGATATGCCCACGGTTGAATACAGGAGCGACAACGTAATCCTGCCCCTGATACAGTGCCGTCCCCAGAGTGATACGCAGGTTGTTGATATGCCCATACCAATTGTTTGCGTCCGTATGAATCCAGCGACCGACCATCCAGTACCTGTAATTGGGATTGCACAGGCTCACGTTATTGAATGCGCCAAGGCATTTCCCGTCAACGTGGATGAACAGGTTGCTGTCACGGAGCGTTATCGCAATCGTATGCCATCTGGCGTCAGCGGCATTGAACGGAACATGATAGCACCAGTTGTTAATACTTCTGCTGCCCCAGTGGACCGCGATGCATTTTTTCCTGTTATGGTATGCAGCTGCCCAGCCTCTTTTTGTATAATAACCGTTGTCATAAATAATATGATAGCCGTCTGCTGTTTCCGGAGACGGGCCATTCCATTTGAAATCTATCTCAATAGTACATTCATTGTGATATGGATGTGCGTTCTTGCCGAGCAGTACGTCTGTCAGGTTTGTATTGGGAGAGATAAAGTTGCCGCCGCCGACGCCGACAAACTTATAGCTTGATTCAGCCCCGCGCGGCTTTTCTGTCAGATCGACACGTACGTTCTGAAAATGTAGAGGATGGTTCCATGCCCCCTGATTCATTTCAAACTTGCCGTTGGGTACCGGGTCATACGCCACGGTATGCCGGGATTGCAGCAGGGCGAAACATTCCTTCTCAATGTCCGCCTGCGTGCCGTAGTGCAGTTTGCGGGTGTCCGCGTACAGAAAGGCCGCATTGCCGGGCAGGGGCACGGCCCTGTCCGCGTCCAGATTGTCCGGAAGTCGGCCGGTGCCTGCATCGGCCGGGACGATGTATATGTAGTTGCGGCTCATTTCCGCCAGTTTGCGCCCGTCAAACGTTACCGGCTCCGTGAGTTTCACCACACGGTCAACCGTGCGCGCCCCGTCAGCGGCCAACCCGCAGGCAATGGATGCGGCAAAGGGTTGCTCCCCGCTGGCGTACAGCGCCACATCATACTTGTGCTGTCCGGGGATAACGGCTTCGTACAGGCGAATGACGGAAAGCTGCGTGTAATTGCCGCCATGGTTACTTTCAATGTTGATACGGATGCGTTGATACGCCTTGATATTTTCCGTGAACCAGTACATGCGGCCATTATCTTTCAGGTTATCCGCAGAGCCGCGTAACGGCTGGTCATTGTCACGTCGGTAAATGTCTTCCCAGGCGGATGTTTCTTCATTCCAGCCTTGTAGCTGCCATTTCTTGGGCCAGTGTGCAGGGGTGTTGTCCCTGTTGTTGAGATACATGCCGGACAGTACATGCGCCCGGTCGGCAAACGTGTACTCCCACTGCCCACTAGTGACGGTATTGGGTGTCAGCCATCCGTTCGATTGATACACAACCTGATTGCGTAACGGCTTGGTAGCCTTATAGTCAGCGCTATACTCCCCACTACTGCTGACAGTGCCGCGAGCGCTGATATACACGCCATCCTCGTGTTGCATGTCGAGGAACTCATGCCCCACAAGGTAGGCCGGGTAGCCGTCTTTTTCTCTCCCCGACAGCACCACATTGCGCAGGCGCTGGGGGTTGGTGCTTTCAATGGAATCCTGCCAGTCCGCCAGGCCGAGGTTTTTCAATGCGCCCTGGGGGGCATCAGAGCCGGTGCCCCCGTGCTCCACGGCCAGAATGCCGTGCCGGATGCCGGAGGCGTTGACGCGCGGGGCGTTCTCCGTTGCGTCGATCTCCAGGCCGTCGCCCGTATTGAGGTCCAGCGTACCATCTTCCATAATGGAAAGACCCTTGCGGGGCTTAACGTTGCCAAGACGATCAGGCGTGGCCGGGCCGTTATTGCTGGCCTCCTCGGCACGTCCGGCCCAGTATTCGGCATCAGCGGCTTTTTGAGCAGCGCGTACGGCATTTTCACCTGCTGCATCAGCACTGGCGGCAGCTGCCACCTTGGCAGCCTGGGTTTCGCTGTTCGCTGTTTGTGCGTCATCCCGCGCGGCGTAAACAGCCCGCACCACATCCTGCGGGGTTTCGGAACTGGTGGCAGGCAGGATCACGGCGCGCCGCATCATCTCAAGCGTCTGCTGGCGCTCTGCCGTGGCCTGGTCCAAGGCGTCTTCAATAACCTGCGGGTCAAAGCGCGAGGCGGAAACGAGATCAACGCCCTGCGTAAACGGCATGTTGCGGGTAATGGCCAGAGTCGCGCCTACGGGCAATGGAGCGCCCGCGTGCAGATAGCCGACACTGCCCCCTCCGTCATTGAGTGCTATGGCGCACTGCGTCGTAACGTCCACGCTTGAGCCTGCCGCATCAGTGACGGTGACGGCAATCTGTGCGGCATCCCACACCTTGAAAAAGAACGGAAACTCCGTGGTACTGCCATTGCCCTGATAAATCTCTTTGCTGTGCGCTGTATCCAGTGTCATGACGTGGTGCTCCTATCGGCAAGATATCCAGCTATCTTCCTGCGGCGTGCTTTTCTGTTCCTGCGCTGCGGGCTGGTACGCCTGAGGAATGGCGGCGCGGTACAACTGCTCAAGCTCAGCGAGCTTGCCGCTGTTGTTTTTGAGTAGGGGTACGGCAACCATGGCCGCCAGCTTACACGCCAACATGTGGATGAAATCAGCGTCCCACAGGGTGGGGCTTTCCACATCAGTGGTGTAGTCGGCAAAGGCTGTTTCGGCATCAGTGAGGATCAGCACGGTTCCAGCCGGGTCATGAACCATTTTGAAGGGCGCGCGCAGGTCACGCCTGCTGGCGCTGCCGATGCGGTGAACCTTGAGGCAGGATTGCGGCAGGCCGTAGGCAAAGCGCCAATCTGCCGTCCACACGTCGGGCAGTTTTTTTTGTGCAAGCATGGCCCGGTGTTGCGCCCAGGGAAATGGAAAATCGCGCAGAGCCTGCTGCCGGGCGCTATCCCAATACAGGGCGCACTGTCTGGCCTCTTCGCAGTTTTCGGCATCACTGGCGACCCTGCGTGTGCCGATATACCCGAGGGCCTGATTCCATATCTGAATTTTACTCACGTCCGCCATGCTGGTTCTCCTGTTGTCGGGAGGGACCGAAAGCCCCTCCCGTTGGTCGCTGCCGGGGCTAGCCCTGCACCACGCCCTTGTCGATATACATGCCAGCCTCATAGGGCAGGTCGTCTTCGCGCACGATGGCACCGAATATTTTGCCAGCGGTGAACGTGCCGGAGGGGGTGACAACCATTTTGAGCCAGGGCTTGCTTGCCCCACGGGGCAGGAAGCGCCAGCCGATGGATTTTCCCACCTTGAGGTCAGCCAGCGGCACGGTGACGGCGGAACCGGGAACATCGGTATAGGTTCCGGCTTCAGTGTCGGACTGCGTGAGTTTGAATGTGATGGACGTGCCGCCCGCAAAATCCTCGCCCACCACCTTGGCGCAAATGGGAATGGGTTCGGCCCGGCCAGGAATGAGAAACGACGTGAGCGCCACGGCGGGGCCAGTGACAGGCGCGCCCAGAATAGGAGTGCTGTCCATCATGATAAGGTTGGAATCAAGAAGCATGGTTGTAGTCCTTATATCTGCCCAAGCGTGGGGTTAGATGACTTTTTCTTCGGCGCTGATCACATCGCACTGACGGATGGGGCGACCGTGCAGGCTGGTGATCTGGCTGGACTTGAACAGGGGTCCGCCCTTCTGGGCGTCTTCGGTGCGGTAGGTTAGCGTGACATTGCCCGCGTCTGTGGCTTGAAGTTCCAAAGCTGTGAGTACGTCGGAGTTGCAATACCAGATGGCCTGGTTGCGCATGTGCTCGGGCATTTTGTTCTTGGCCTGGATGGTGAGCATGTGCAGGTCAATAAAGCCTTCTTCGCCCTTGCGCTTGGTCAGGGCCGCCACAGGGATGTTGGCCACGCGCACCACTGCGCGCCAGTCGCGCACGGTGAGACCGCAGCGCCAGTTGTACTTGTCGCCCACCACCTGGAATTTTTTGCCGCCGCCGTCCTGGGTCATGTACTTGCCGAGGTCCTCGGCGGAGAGTCCTCCGGTGCTGCCCTTGGGGTAAAGGCCGTGGGCGGTGTTGGCGCTCCAGTTGACAAGGTACATGGAAGTGCATTTGGCACTGCCCGCGCCCCCGGCGTTAATGACGTTGGGGCTGCTCTTGGAGGGATAGCGCATGGCCAGGCCGTTGAATTCGTCGGGGTTCACATTACTGTCGCCATAGAACAAGGTGCGGGCCACTTTCTGGCGCATGGCCTCGGCAAAAGCCTTTGCCTCGGACAGACGGAAAACCTTGGCCTTGTCGCCGTAAAGGTTCGTTTCTTCCACGTCGAGTTCCATAAGAGCCTCAAGAATGCCGCAACCTTCCTTGACCTGGCTCCACTGGGCCTTGGAGGGCGGCGTTCCCTGATAGAGCCTGCGCCAGTAAACCTCGGGCAGGCCGGTGCGGATGCGGGTAAGATGTCCGTCGCTCTGGTTGGACTCCATCCACTGGATGTCCGTGAGAATGTCGTTGGACTGGTTCATCAGTTCAATGATGTCGCCCGCCTTCTGGCCCTTGTAGAAGTCTTCAAGCTCAGCGAGGGTGGCGACAATGCCTTTGTTGTAGCTCATGGTGCATTCTCCTGATGCTGCAATTGGTTACATGTTGGGATAAAAACGATCTTCAAGCGGCTTGTCTTCCGCGCCGCCGCTCATGCCGGGCAGCTTGTCTTCACCCAAGGCGCGGCCTACACGGGCGAAGATGCGCAACACTGCCGGATTGTTGCCGTAGCCGGTTTCCGCCAGCATGGCGCGCACGTCACCGCTTTCGTCAAAGGTGGCCAGCGCTTTTTGGGCTTCGGCCACGGACGAATCAAACTTGTCGCCGCCAAAGTCTTTGTCTGCCTTGAATTCTTCAATCCACGCCTTGCCCTGAGCCTGCTGCTGTTCCTGCCAGGTGAAATAGTTGCCCGCCATGTACTGCATGACGGCCTCGCCCTGTTCCTTGGTGAGCTTGGCTGTTTTGCACAGGTCATTCAGCCCTTTCAGGCCAGCGTCATTGATGGGGTAGCCATCCGGCGCGGTCAGTTCGAACGGTTCCGGCTCGTTGGGCTTTCTGCGTCAGCGCCGTCTTTGCCCTTGTCGGCCTCGTTCTGAACCGGTTCAGGCTTGCCGCCTTCGTTGTTCGTCTCGTTGCTGCCCTGATTGCCGGGCTGGTCAGTAAGCAGGGTTCCGGCAGCGGCTTCCGCGCCTTCAGCGCCATTGGTGATTTCAGTATCCATTGGTGTCCTCCTTCAGTATTTCGGGGAGTACCCCGGCCTTCTTGGCCAAGGCTATGAGTTGTGCGCCGATATGGCGCTTCCCTTCATTGTATGCAGCGTGCGCGTGGTCTGGGGGCGAGGAATAGGCCGTGAGAATCTGAGTCTTGTCGATAATCCAGCGCAGAAACAGCAGGCCGTCAGGCGTGGACGCAATGCTGATGATTGCATTACAAAAGCACCGCTCTGCCTCCAATGCTGCTTCGCGCTGGCGCTGGGCTTTGTGTTCGGCATCTTCATAAAAATCCACTACATGCCTCCCAATCCGCCAACGATCGCATCAATGGCAGTCTGCCCATCCGCACCCAGCGGTGTTTGTCCAAGATTTTTGGCGGCTCCGGAAAGTTGGGATGCCTGCTCAATTGCCAGTTGTGCCTGCGCCTGCTGCTCTGCCTGGGCCTGTGCCTCGGCCCGCGCCTGCCTGATCTGCTGCACGTCCTGTTCAGAGCGCAGCATGGCTGCCGGAGCGCCCAAGGCGTCGGCGTACGCCCGGACGGTGTACTCAACGTCAATAATATCTGTGACCTCCGGCCGTACCGGGGCCACGTTGGCCACAAAAGCCACGGTCTGATCAATGGGGCTGGTGTTGGCCATGCGCTGCGCCTGGGCCAGAACCGAAGTGAATTCCACACGCAGGGGCGCGCCCTGCATGCTGGGAGGCACGGGCGGCAGCGCGTCAAATTGCTCCATGAGACTGAACGTGCGCAGAATCAGCGGGGAGTGCAGTTCTTTATCCAACCGTTCCACAACTGGCCCCAACATGCTGAGCTTTTCGCGCTCACGGGCATCAATTTCCGTTGCCGTGATATTGCGGCGATCATTGAGTATGAGCATTTTGAACAGGTCGGCGTACAGGCCATCGTGTATCTTCTGCTGCACTGCCTGTATTTTAAGTTCTGCTGCTTCAATAATCTGGGGCTGTATTTGTTGAATGGGCTTGATTTCACCATTGCTATTGTTTGTAAAATCAATGTAATTCAAACCGCTTGGCGTCAGGTCCACCCCCTCGGAGCGCAAGCCGACAGGCACACCCAGGGGCGGGTCAACGGCCTTGTGCATGGCCTTGAGCGTGGTGATGCCCATTTGCTGCAACATGCGGCAGTCGGAAAGCACATCCATGGCCGGGCTGCGGCCGTACTTGTCATTGCCGGTCACGTCCCAGCGGGGCGCAAATGCCGGAAAATCCTTGAAACCGGATTCACGCAGTATGCAGGGCTTACCGCCGCCGTTCTCGCCAAAACTCAACCAGTAGACGGAAGCATAGGGCATGTTTGCCGCGTCCATCCTACCGTATATTCTGTCTGTACGCGGGAATACGGCGTGAACCACATCAAAGAACTGCGTGGCCGGGGAACTGGCAGCCGTTTTTACTGCATCGGGGGCCTTGTCCTCGCCGAACTGCTGTATGATCTGCCGGGCCGACATGCGCAGCCGGTACATGAATGTATCCACCGTGCCATTGTCATCTACGTCCAACACATACTCGCCAGCGGGGATGAGTTTGAAATGCAGGCCCGTCCAGTCTGCAGTTTCAATAAGCAGACCTGGCCCGAATGTACCCAGGTCCGCATACAGGCTGTGGCTGGCGTTATAGAAATTGCTGCGGTGCAAGAGCGCCTGCATACGCTTGGTCACGTCGTCAAGCCATGCGCCGATCTCGCCCGTGTGGTCGCTCTCGTCTTCAAGCGTCAGCCGGAACCACGGGCGCACGGGCGAAGTCATGCCGCCCTGCATGCCGGCGGCCAGGGTACGCATGTCCAGAATGCCGGTGGTGTCCACAATCTTCTTGTTGAGCACTTCAGGCTTGCGGGTGCTTGAATCACTGTCCGCCCTGAATTTGGTGGGCAAAAAATGTTCGGCAAGGTCACGCCACGCGGCATCCCACGGGCTGCGCTCGTTGCGTAACGCCTGATACCGCTGATTAAGCTTATTAATGTCCACGGCCATGATGCCGCTCCTACTGCCCCAGCAGGGTTTTGCCGCCGCTGTTGTTCGCGGCTGTGCCGGTCAGGATGGTCGATTGCAAGCCTGCCGCCTTGGCAGCGCGTCGTTTTTGATCATCGCGGGCTGCTGTTGCGGCCTCGGTGACAGGCTTGGTCACTTCGGCTTTCGGGGTTTCCTTAATCTCAGGCATGCTGGGGCTTCCGCCTCCTCCAAATGGCATAATTATTCTCCTTTCATCTGCGCGAGGCGCAGGCTTTGCGGCGTACACATGACCATGACGCCATCAACAAAACGCTGTTTTCGGGCCAGCCAGCATGCGCCGGGCAGCCTTGTTACAATCTCAAAGCCGCAAGCCTCGGCCAGTTGCCAGGCGTGCCGAAACTGCACGGGTGTGATGCCGACAATGGCGCTGGCATCGTGTTGCGTGAACATGTAGTCAAAGCCGCCCTGGGCCTGCCGTGCGGCGCAATGGAATCCGGCGTGAAAGGCTGTAAAGTCGAAGCGCCACACACTGCCCTGGAATGTTGTGAAATGCCCACAGCCCAGCAGATCGCCCGTGGCCGCATCGGTGCAGCACAGCAGTACGCCGTGAGCCGTGACGCGAAGCCACGTTTCAAGTGTCGGTGCAGTAAAACCGCTCATAGCCCACGGCAACAGCCCTTCGGCGTCGGCTTTACGAAACGGAATGGCCTTGGCTTCTGGCGTGGTGGCTTCGGTGTACGTGAAGGCGCGCATGGCTACTGGCTCCACATGTCGTAAGAGGTTTTGGCCTTGCGTGGCGCACCGCCTGGCGGCATGGTGGGCACGGGGTAGGCATAGGTGAGCGCCATTGCATCGCCACGGTTGGGAGATGGCAGGCCGCGTTTCTTCATGTCCTTCTTGCTCTCAAGCTGGATCTTGCCGTCTATGCGGGCCACTGTTTCCGGGCCAATGAGGTCCTGGTAGAGCAGGTCGTCGCTGGGGTCGATTGCCGCGCCGTTTTTGAGGGCTTTTTTCATCTCGCCCCACATCTCAGCGCGCTTATTGAGGTAGCCGGGGTCTGATGCTTCACCAGCAAACCAGACAAGCTTCCAGTGCCGGCCCATAACGTCGCCAGCAGACTTGATGCCAGTTCCATAGCCAGCGTCGATATGCACAGCAGCGGCGTGGTGCTCGTCTTCCAAGCGTGCAATGATACTTGCGATCTCAAAGTCGTTTTCGTTGCGGGGGATGCTGACAAGGCTCTTGTGGTACAGCCCTTGGCGTAAGAAGATTTCCAGCGAATCTTCGCCCGTCCATGCCGGGTCAACGCCAATAATGGCGGGGGCGAACTGATATTGTTCCGGCCTCAAATTCCGCTTTTGCGCAGCATCGGCATCGGCGCTTGAAATGAACTGCATGACAGACTGCTTCGGGAACTGCCCACGAACGCGGATCTTCACGAAGTCAGAATCTTCGCCGTAGTCATCAACCCACTCTTTAATCTGAGCTTTGTTCGTGATTGATACGGTGCGGCTATCAACCTGTCGGGTGTGCCAGCGGTGGCGAAACCTGTGAAAGCAGCCGTGGAATTTTCCCGTATTGCGAGTGGGGTTACCGCAAACAACCCAGATGATTTCCGTGTCGTCGTCAGTAAGAGCGCCTTCAGAAACGTCCCAAATTGAATCAGGGATGGCCGAGGCTTCGTCAAAAATAAGAAGGACGCGCTTGCCCTTGTTGTGCAGCCCGGCGAAAGCCTCTGTGTTGCGCTCCGACCAAGGCACCATGTCACAACGCCAGGTCTTCTCATGGCCGGGGAGTTTGCTGATAAGGGCCGTGGCCGTGCAGTCGAACCAATGTCCGCAAAGACATAGTCTGTGCCATTTGGACAGTTCAGCCCACGTCTTGCCTTTAAGCTGCGCCTCAGTGTTGGCCGTTACGACACCGCGCGTGTCCTTGAACGTAGAAAAGGCCCACATGATGATCCAAGCCACGAATGCAGACTTGCCGATACCGTGACCGGATGCGATTGCACGACGAATCGCCGTGGACACTGCGTCGGAAACACTCACGCCATCACGCAGCCCCTGACCAATGCCGTCCAGCTCTTCGCGCTGCCACGGTTCTGGGCCATCCATACTCGCAAGCTCACCCTCGCCCCACGGGAAGGCGTAAAGAACGAACCCTAGCGGGTCGAAAGCAAAGCCGCCCACGTCATGGGCAAGCTGCTCTTCATATACGTTCTTTTGCGCGCTCACGGCCCTTCTCCAGTGCTGAGACGTTCAGATCACCAGAAACGTCCATCTTGATATTCTCCCGGTACTTCTCAGGCTTGTGAGCTTTCAGCAGCACGATCAACAGCGTGTCGGAAAACTTGCGAACAGTGCCGACCTTCACGCCCTTATGGAAAACAGGCTCAAGCCAGCCGTCATATGCACGGCGGCGCGCCTCATCTTCCAGGGCCGACACGCCAAGGGCTTCAGCTTCGTCCCAAACCTTTGCAAAGGCTGGGTCTGCCTTGCGTTTGTTGTAGAGTTGTGTCCGATTAATCTTGGCTTTCTTGGCGGCGCGTGTGACATTACCGCTCTCAGCTAGAGCGATTAAAAAGACATCCTCTTTTTTAGGTGTCACTTTTTTTGTCACTTTTGTGGCCATCACTCTTTCCGTGATAAAAGCTTTTTCACGTCTTCACGTATTTCTTTAACGTCTGTGGGTACACTCGCCAGCTTTGCCAGTTCGCGCCCTTGCGACTCGCTCTTGAACTCAAGGCGCTCGATGCGCAGGTCATGCCGCTCAAGGTCCTTCTGAATGCTGGCCAAGTCTTTTTCTGTGCGTGCCGTGAACAGGTAAAGACCGAGAATTGCGCCAGTAAATGACGATGCTCCGGTCACAACAAGCCCCGCGCCGATTTTGAGCGCGAAATCTTTCGCGATATTCAACGCCCAACCCCTTTGATCTTTTCAATGCTCCGTAGGCCACCAATGCCCAGCATGCCGAACACCAGTTCCCAGAGCATGCCGTCCAACGTTGGGGGGATAGGGGCGTCTGGATACCAAACAGCTGCTATCCACACCCAGAACGGACGCAAGATATACTGAAACGCTAAAGCCCCACCGCAGACCCAACCGATAAACGGACGCCAACCAGCTACGAATATGGAATTATGAGTGGCTTCTGACTTATTGACTTCCATCTGACCTTGGGCTTCCGCCTGGGCCATTTCCAGCAGCTTGAGTGCTTGTTCCGCTTGGGCTTTCTTATCGCCGCTGAGAGTGTCCAGCAGGCCAGAGATAAGAGTGCCTACAACAGGCAAAGCAGCGAGAAAGCCAGCCACCGCTAAAGCCCCCGCACGTAGCGCCGCAGATCGTCCACGCGGTTGATCCAGCCGCGCAAAAAAACCTGCTGGCTGGGGTTATTGGCAACGATGGTCTGGAAGAACGCCTCGCGCGCGTCGAGCATGGCCGTAAGGGCCTTGTCCGTGTCAGCAAGCTGCATGGCGGCGCGGGTGGCCGGTCCCATGATGCCGTCCACGACCAGCGGCTGGCCGTAGGCTACGCAGCGGTTGTAGCCGCGCTGGGCGAGCTTGACGGATTGGGCGGGGCCGCTGTTGACTGCGGCGTCATAGAGCACCACGGCAGGGCGCAGAGGAATGAGACCGAGCCTGAGCTTGTCCCAGAACTGCCAACGGAACAGCGACGCGGCCTGATCTCTGGTCAGATCGTAAATGACCTGGCGTGTGATAGGCAGTCTGATGCCCATACGCTCCAGTACGTCGCGGTTTGATTGCGTGCCAGACAGGCCGCCGAGAAATTTGAGACTGACGCCGTACTTGGTCAGTCCGCCGCCGTCGTCGGGATGGTCGGACTCCCCGCCTTCCCACTTGGCAGTAAATTTGTGTGCAATGTTGAAATTGTTGGCCACGGCTTACGCTCCTGTTTGGGTAGAAGCGTAACGCGAAAGCCAAGCAATACCCTATGTCAAAGATTGTCAAAAACCGTCAAAGATTGTGAAAGATTGTCAGAAGGCTTTTTTATGGGCTTGCTTTTTCCGTGTTTGTCGAGTTCTGGCTTGTACGCAAACACTCCACCATCCTTCCGAATGGGATACCCGCGCGCCAAGATTGTATTGCGTGATATGCCCAGGTAGCACTCGATCTGCGCCCATCCCTCAAGCTTATCTTTACCCACACGTCCCTCCCAACCCATGCTTTACCCGATCCCGTTCCTCTGCCCGCTTGGCGTTGTTGAACCTGTCCAGATCGCCCACGAGATATCCGGTGATCCTGCGGGTGCGCTCAAAACCAACACCAACGCCGACGAGCCTTCTTGGCTGCCGCGGCTCTGCCTCGACCACCACCATGTCGGGATATGCGTAATCAAACATGTGGACACTCCAGAATTTCGATCTCCCAGCGCGGTTCGTCTGAGTAGTATTTCCCTGTGTGCGGCAGGTAGCCCACAACCAGCTTGTCATCTTCCCAAAATCGCAGTTTCGACAGGCAGTCCTTGACGTGCTTCAGCAAATTGTCCAGGTCGGGCTTTGTGGTTGGGCGCACAACTCCTTTTCGAGCCAGGGTCTGGAATTCTTTGGGCTTACCTGTAAACCATGACGGCTTGCTCTTCGGTATCGGCAGGAAGGCCTTCACGCCCAGGAGCAATTGCCCTTGAAACGGCTGTGCTGGCTGGTACGGGCCGAGCAGAGCCATAAGCGCCTCCTCTTCGGCAGCCTGACGCTTGTCCTTGTACGTGCGCGAAAAGCCATTTACCACGCCGTGCCGGGCGCGCATCTGGGCTTTGGGAACGATTCTGACGACAAGTTTCATACCCCCCCCCCTACTGCGTGATTTCCAGTACGCGGTTTAGGATGGCGCGAGACGATTCAGGCCCACCCACAAGCGCCTTAATGCCCTCACTGCCGAGCATCATTGCCTCTTCCCTGCCGTGGGACTGCTTCCATGCCTCGATAAATTCCCTGCGCCGCCATTCCAGCTTGTCTGTATCCCATGAGCAGGCGGCGTCCCATCCACCCATACCGCGCAAAACGTAGGACGTTGTGGGGCAAAACTGCGGGCAGTTGTAGCGACCACGGCGGCCGATGTCGTCAACGAGCTTGTTCCATTCGGCGGCTGCCGCGATGTCCAGCGATTCTTCCTGCGGGATAATGCCAGCGATTCTTTCCATGGCCTCGCGCAACACCGCAAATGGCGGAATCGTCTTGTACTTGTATTGCACGATCACAGCACGAACACCTGCGTTGACGACATCGGCGGGATATTCTTCCAACAACTCAAGCCAGATTTTCAGGAGAGCCGTGGAAAATTCCTTTCCGAAATTCGCTGAAAGCGCCATGATGGCGGCCAGCTTTTCTTTGTTTTCATCGCGCATTTAATGCCCTCCCGCCGTTTAGCCCTCGCTGTTCCATTTCAGCCAGCACGCTCATTCCGGCTTCATATGTGAGCCGTGCAGCCCTGTCGGCCTGTGATTCATGTTTCGCGTTTGCGACAGGAGAAGCCCTCGACGTAGCAGACGGCGGCCTGAGCCAGGCTCGTTCCCGTAGATATTTTGCAAGGCCCGGCGCAAAGCCCTGATCCCAGAACTGGCAATCAATGCGGGCCTTGAGGTCTTCATAAATCCGAGAGTCACCGGGATACGCCGTGGCTGCCCTGAGTTGCTTGTATTCCGTGAATCCGGCCAGCGGGGCTTCAGGCCTGAAATGCTCATCCCAGAATTGCCGTAGCTCCTGAAAATCAATGCTCGGCTCAGTGGGAACAGTGCCAGCAGGGTTTATATCCGCTGCGCAGGCTTCAACGCGCGCGCTATCTTCGTTCTCAAGACTACTCACAGGATATATATTCTTCTCTTCTCTTTTCTTATCTTCTCTTATCTTATCTGTGTTCGTTTGCGTTCGGCCTGCGTTCGCAGTGCGTTCGGTCTGCGTTCGGCCTGCGTTCGGTTCTTCAGGGCAGGCAGATTTTTCCTTCTTCTTGCGTTCGCGCCACTCGCGGGCGCGTTCAGCGCTGCCATCTTCCCGCACAGGCTGCCGCTTTGACCAGTTGACTATGTGTCCACCTGCAATGCGTGGGCGCTTGCCGCTGGAGAGGGCGTCGACAACGGCCTGCGATGTGCCATCCTCCAATTGCAACAGGGCATCCACGCTCTCAGGGTCAAAAGCATCAATGCTGCCCCTGTCGTCGGCCTGTGAGGCGCATTCGAGCAGTGCAGCCCATATGGCGATGACAATGGCGACAGGCTGCCCAGACTTGCGAGCGATGAGTGGCCATTTATCGTCAGAGATTGCGCCATGATACCAGCGAAGCCATTCCATTATCTGCCTCCACCAGCTCTTAATACCATCCGCCACTGCATGAATGTTGGTATGCCCTCAAACAGAACCTTGATTTTTGGCGGGCAGTCCGATTCGAGGCAGTAGCGCATCCTGAACTCTGTTTTTGAGAGCCGAAACGAGCCGGCGACTTCCCGGGGCTGCACAATCCATTCGCCACGATCCAGCGCGCAATACACGATTGCATATGGGCGGCGCAGGGTGATGGCCCGAACCGCGTTACGAGGGTTGAGCGATGAATCCATGACTATTCTCCTCGATGACCTTTGCTGTCGTCTGCCGTAATTCAGCCAATGCCATTTCCTGCGCCTGCAGCAACTCAGCAGCGCACGCCTTGCCATCCAGATACCGCTGGCCGACCTCATGAAACCGCACCACCGCCGGGAAGTCCTGGAGCATTTCACCCTCAGCGGTAGGGGCATCCGGGGCCTCGGCCTCGTATGACACAATGGAATAGCCGAACATGGCCGCAAGATAGCGCAGCGGTGCAACATCCGCGGTTACGCGCATGACGTTCACCAGTTGCGACACTTTCAGCGTGTCCGGCGCCGTAGGGTTTGCATTCAACGCTGTGTAAAGGCTGGACTCGGACAGCCCCTTGCCCTCTTCGTGCTCAATGGCCTTAAAAACTCCGCGCTTGCCGCCCGGATAGGTGGCGCACGCTTGAGCCAGAAGGGACGTAATCCTCTGTAACTGCTCTCTCATATTGTAATTCCTTCCAGCCGCTCCGGGCCGTAATCTGTTTTCATGGCAAAACCAGAGCCGTTAATCTTCCGCGCATACATCACACCGAAGCAGGGCCACCTGCTCGTGACAATCCTCTCCCCTGCCCTCCCTAAGCCTCTGTACCGCAGCTACCCGGCAGACATTGACGAGGCCGCCGCAGTTGAAATGGCCGTGGCGCGGGCAGCAGCGTTGCTCACGGTCGGGCCTGCGCAGGTTCGTGTGGCGTGGCAGGGGCTGCTGTAGGTGACCAGAGATCGGGGCGGAGCTTTGAGCGAGGAATGTCGAACGCTGCTTCATAGCGGATGGCGGACTCGGCAGAAACAGACCGCTTACCCATGCAATGATGATAGACAACGCTCCGGGAACTAAACCCTGCGCTGCTAGCCATCTGGTCATAAGTCAGCCCATGAAGCTGCCGGTACTGTTCAATTATGTTTTCCATGTGCACTATGTTTTCATGAGAAAACAAAAATTGCAACGCAAAAGATTTCTAGACGATTGCTGAAAACAATGATCAGCCCCTAAGGTAAAAAGATGGATAAATGGGACGAAACAGCAGCAAAGGCTTGGGTCGCGATACTTGAAAAAGTTCGCCAGCTTAATTCTGAAGGGCAAACCCTTGAGCAGATTTCTAAACTCTTGGGTATAAAAAACCGTGGCTCAATAAGCCTGTGGCTCAGTGGTGACAGGAAAGCTGAAAACACATCTTTCCCAAACATGTTACGATATCTTGAGCGGTTGGGCCTTGATTACGCCACGTATCTTCCAGAAGGCAGAGGCCCATCAATATCAAAGCCCGGCCATCCTCCCGTACCCGTCTCAGGTGACGATCTCAAAACCATCAACGTCTACGATGTGGCCGGGGCTGGCCCTGGGGTTGCCCTATCCGAAGTTGAGCCACTGTTCAGCGTAACAGCACCGCCATCATATTTCCGCATGTCAGACTACGCGCTCAAAGTAAGCGGCCACAGCATGGAGCCGCTGATCCCTCATGGCGCGGTTGTTGGGGTGCGCCTGGGCGCGGAATTCATGGCCAATGAGCTTTTTGCTGCGCGCATCCCTTACGAGGGGCTGGTGATTAAGCGCGTGGGCGTGGACTTCGCGCGTAAGGAGTTTGTCTTTAAGTCCCAGAATCCGGACAAGGAAAGCTACCCAGATTTCAGGGTGGGCATAAATGAAGGCGAAGAAATTATCGTAGGCCGCGTTGTCTGGGTGATGGTGGGGTACTAACCTTTTATCTTTTCTCATTATTTTTGTTTTTAAAATATTAAGCTTTTCTGGAGATAGAAAAATGTATCAGACTCACACATATAAATCACCAGATGTGCTGTCACCAGACATACAATCTTGCTGGGCTTTTATGGAGACAGGTTCTGCTGCTGCAATTTTGCAAGCTGTTTGTCCTAGTGAGTGGAATGACATTGTTGCCTTTCTAGCTACCTATCGTTTGGACCCCAAGCATTGGCTAAAAAAGGGAGGGAACAGGGGGGATATTGCGAGTCAAATCGACTCTTTTTTTGGTCTACGAGGCTGGAAGGAAACAAGGATTGACCTTGAAACAAAGGGAATCCTGTTCTCCAAAGCCAATGTGCGCATTGGCGAACTTGAGCCAGTATATCAAGAAGGATACCTTGTAGATAACTTTAAAGGGCGAGTTGCTCTTGATGTTGAATGGAATGCAAAAGACGGAAATCTTGACCGAGATTTGTCAGCATATAGAACATGGCATGAGGCGGGGATCATAACGGCCGCAGTCGTGATAACAAAGGACAGGGAGCCACTTAAACTATTGGCTGAAAAAATTTGGAAGGAATATCAAGACTCCCTGCCCAAAGAACAAAGGGACTATACCCTCCCTATCGACTTGCGAACATCAACCGTTACGGCGCTTGACAAAGCCGCATTAAGAGTACGGCGTGGAGTTATGGGAGTGTGTCCGCTCTTAATTGTTGCTGCAAATGAAAAGACTTGGAACGGTGAGCCATATTGTGATGACTAGCTAAGAGGTATTTCGGCCGTGCGCAGCTCGGCCACGAGGCCTCAGTGTAGCACCAGAAATGTCTAGTAACATACGCACTCTTTGAATTGAATAACCTGTCTCTTCCGCCAGCTGGCGGATACTGCTGCCGTTCTCATAACGACCTCGAAGTTCGAGGCCTATTGCACTGGCCATATTTTCGTCAATATGTTCATTTGGACGGAATGCGGGCATGATTGCCCCTCCCGCATAACCTTTGTGGACACGACCTTTTGGAGCATGTTCAATAGTTGCTTCATCCCCCCACGCGACCCAACCACTACGTGGATACCTTGCGAAAAGCTCTAAAAAAGGCCCCGGGGAGCATGCCTCTATCAGGTCATATTGCTCATCTGGTTTTCTTGAGTGTTCGCGCTTTCTTGTTTCAATCATATTTACCTGTGACCTAGCGGGGGCAAGAGTTCTCATTGAACCGCGGACTCCGAACAGAATTAACTCGCTAACATTCCTAAAATAAAAACCAACACCACGGCCATCTGGCCCACCATCTTTACGCCTTTTTGCCCAAACGATATTGCTTACATATCGAAACCCCCAAGCCTTCATTACCTCCAGTCCCTCAGGCAAAAGAGCATTGGGAACCCAAAGATAAAGATGAGCATTTAACGATGAGATTTCCTTGATTTTCATCTGCTTAATCTCATCTAACGACATTGTTGAATAACGATCCAGGCGACGGTGTTCGGGCGCAACTTTGCCTGTGCGGTTGGCAAATCTCCAAGGAGGGTCAGCCAAAATAGTTCTGAATCCTCCTAAAACTTTAGGTAAAGGTATAGATTTCAAATTGTTGTGAGGCAAAGAGCTATCAGTTTTCAGCATTTTGTGTTCCTTGGATAAGATCTTTTAATAGATCTTTAAAGTATTCATTTGCAACTGTCAATTGAAACTCGGAACCGCACAAGCCTATCTTACTAATTTGTTTGAACACGACGAACGCCCATCTTGGGGGCTTTTTTGCGCCCGGCCCCAAGTTGCCCCAGAGCCGGGCCTCCTGCTATCAAGAAGTACCACCAACTTTTAGCAGGAGAAATATTATGAGTGTCACTGAAATGCTTTCCAGTTTAACAGAGGCCGAGAAGATTGACCTTGCCGCGAAGCTGACACAAGCTGCCATGAGCCACAGCGGTTTTGGCCCGCTCCCCGGGAAATGGTCTCATCAGGATGCCGCAAGGGCATCGGCCGACAGGGCATACATGGTTTTTGGCCACATACTTACCCACATTGTTGAGGGACATCAGCCAATGAGGTTCCCTGAGAGGGGATAATAGCCTCTTCCCCGATCCACCACTGAAGCCTTTCAACGGCGGCGCGGATTTCGCCAAGCTTGTGACCACGGCAAAGATTGTAAAGCTGCTCTGCCAAGAGATACGTTTCGTCCCTAGCTGGGCTTGTAGCAGTTCTGTTTAGTTCCATATTATCACTATCTCCCCGCCCCCTTCTGGGGGCTTTTTTGTTGCCCGCTGAACTGCGGGTGTTTTTGTTTTACCCTATAAGTTATCTTTTGAAAACTTTTCATTGACTTTGTTTTCAAATGATAACAGACTGTCTTCACCAACGCACTACCAGCGCGAACACAGCCCACGGGCGAAAGTAGCACAAGCCGGGAGAGCGAAGGGAAGGCCACAAGTACCGGGTGCAGGACAGCCGCAAGCCCACGGGAGCGGGAAGGCAAACGAAGCACAGGGAAGGCTGAGGAAAGTAAAAGCCCCACAGGGTGGGCGGGTTCTGTTGATCCGTCGCGGAAGATCTACGGCGTCGGGGAGGTTCTGGGGGAGGTGACTAACCCCACAGGGTGACAACCTGCAAAAGAGTTCGGCAATAATTCAGACAGAACGAATTTCTTTCATATACCGCCAGGGAAACATCAACGCCTTGGCGGCAATGTCGGAATTTCAAATTGGCAAGCGCACCACGCCTTACTTGTTCCCCGTGGCTGCGCAGGGCCGGGCGCATTGGGCGCCCGGCTTTTACATCTCCCGACATCAGTCGGTTTACATACAGGCCGGGGATTTACCCCCGGCCTCAACTTTTACGGGGGCCGCCATGAGCGAAGAATTTTACACGCATGAGGACGATGACCTTGAAATTCTCTCTTCGGAAAGAATCTGCGGCAATTGCCGCTTCTGGGATCGCTCTGAAGCCATGGTGGTTCCCGTGTATGACCGCAACGGCATCCGGCGCGGTGAGCTTTCCGTGTGCCCCTGCACTCGCGGCGCGGTTGAAGCTGATGCGGGCGTGTCTGTGACTCTCACGGCGGCAACGGGCCGCTGCGATAACCACGCGGATGAATTCGAGCCGTGTTCAGATTATCTTGATGAACTGGCAAGCCCGGCGTGCTGTGGAACATTCGGTGTTCAGCCCGGGCTGGACTTTCCGGAAACCTTGGGGAGTGGATATGCTTAGTGTTCGACTCGCGTATCTCGGTGATTGGCTGCGCGCGGTGTCCGCAGCCGGGCTTGTCCCTCTGGCGCTGGCGATCTGCAATAGACTGCTAGGGGGCTGACATGTGGCGAGACCTTAACCCTGTGAGCAACTGGCGCGGCTGGGCTTTGGCTCTGGCCGCGCTTTTGCTTTTCGCCCTTGTTGGCGGTCTGGACGGCCCTGAACAACACGCGGCATATGCCGAGGCGGCAAAGAAAATACAGATGGAGCGGAAATGATGAACATGATCACTATCCGCGCATCCTCCCTGCCGGAGCTTTTTGATTGCCCGGCACGATGGGAAGCGAAATACGTCAAAGGCATGCGCCAGCCCCGCAGCGGCGCCGCGCAGCTTGGCACGGCAGTGCATGCCGGAACTGCGCTGTTTGATAGCAGCCGCCTTGACGGCAATCCCGTGACAGCGGATGAAGCTGCGGGCGCGGTGGTCGATGCAGTCCACAAGCCAAAAGAAGACGTTGACTGGGGGGAAGACAGCCCCGGCGAAGCTGAAGCTATCGGCATAGCTCTGCATAAGAGATATTGCCAAGAGATCGCCCCCCATCAGCAATATGTGGCTATTGAGGCCAAATGCACTGAGCTTAAAATTCCCGATATCGGCATCGCTCTCACTGGAACAACCGATCGCGTGACATTTACGGATAATGGATACGGCATTGCAGACATCAAAACCGGCAAAACGGCTGTGGCCGCTGACGGTACAGTTAAAACCGCTGGGCATGCCGCTCAGATTGCCGTGTATGAACTGATGACCGGGCATGCATTGGGGCGTGTCATTGAGGCCCCCGCGCAAATCATCGGCTTGCAGGTTGCAAAAACCGAGAAAGGCCGCCGGGCTGGCATCGGTACAATAACCGGCGCGCGTGAACTGCTTGTGGGTGATGAATACTCTCCCGGCCTGCTACAGATGGCCGCTGACATGCTGCATTCCGGACGTTTTTTCGGCAACCCTCGCTCTCAACTCTGCAATCCCAAATACTGCCCGGCTTTCAATGTGTGCCGGTGGAGGAAGTAATATGTCACAAGCACAGACAACAAGTCTCGCTGAATTACGCGGAGCAGCCAAGCCCATTGATCCGGCCATCCGTGCCGGGTTCGATACAGTGGGCGGGTTCGATCTTATCCAGCGCACCGCGAAGCTGTTCGCGAGTTCTAATATCGTGCCGACGCAGTTTCAAAATAATCTGCCGAACTGTGTGATCGCCGTGGATATGGCTCTGCGCATGGGAGCCAATCCCCTGATGGTTTGTCAGAATCTCTATATCGTCCATGGCCGCCCAGCGTGGTCGGCGCAATTCCTTATCGCCACCATGAACCAGTGCGGGCGGTTTTCTGCCATCCGGTATGAGTTCCAGGGCAAGCAAGGTACAGACGAATGGGGTTGCACGGCCGTAGCCACAGAACTGGCGACCAAGGAAAAGCTCGAAGGCCCGCTTATCACTATCGGCCTTGCCAAAAAGGAGGGCTGGTACGGCAAGAACGGCAGCAAGTGGCAGACAATGCCGGAATTGATGTTGCGCTACCGGGCTGCGGCCTGGTTCGTCAGGGCCTACGCGCCTGAAATCGCTATGGGCCTGCAAACTGCAGAAGAGGTTAAAGACACCTTCGATCTTGAACCTGCTGAAAACGGCACATACAGCGTTACAACCGATAGCATCAGGCAATCACTGGGCAAGCAGGATGAAGTGATCGACTTGGCCACGGGCGAGGTTACGCAGAAAGAACCTGTGCCGGATGAAACACCTCCGACAAAATCCAAGGCAGGCAAAGCCCAAGCCCATGCCCATGCCGCCCCCGGCGAAAGCACCTTCCCCTGCCCCCGTAAGGATAACGCGCCCGTCCCCGATGAAGACTGTTTCTATTGCCCTGAACGCGACGGTTGCCCCTCGCGCGCGTAATTTCCCCTCCCTACCCTCCACAAGCCCGCGGCGTTCCCATAGCGTCGCGGGCATTTTTTATAACCGCAACGGAGTCACCACATGATTGAACTCAATGTTTCTACCCTGTCCCAAGGCGGAGCCGTAGAACGGTTTCAGGACGAACTGACGCGGGTCATAGCCAACATTACCGATCCAAATACCCCAGCTAAAAAAGCCCGCACCGTCACCCTCAAAATGACCATCAAGCCCAACGAACAGCGCAACATGGCAGAGGTCATTGTAGCCACATCGTCCACGATTTGCCCGGCTAATCCCATTGAAACCAGCATCTACATCGGGGCAAACCCCAAAACCGGAGAAATCGGCGCTTCGGAAATGGCCAGCGGTGAAAACCCCATGCAAAGCATTTTGCCCGGCACGGAATCGGCCATACCTGGAAAAATTACAAAATTTGCAAGCAATTAACCAACCATCAAAAAGGAAGAAGAAATGTTGAAAGAACTTTACCAAGCCATTCGTGGTGACGCCGCTCCCATCGTGCTGGAAATAGAGGGTCGCACCTACACCAGTAAAAACGTTGTAGCAGTATCCACCCCGACGCCCGCAAAGCTCACTGTGTCCACTCTCACCGGGCTTGTGGATTACATTAAGTCCAATGTGGACGGATTGAACGTGTCCAGCCTGCTCTGCCATGTTGAAAGCCCGTCGAAGGTCACGCTCAATTCCAATCTGCTCGGTGATTTTGCTGACCGTGCCGCCTTCCTCGCAGCAGAGCTTCACCAACTTCAAATTCCGCTTAACAAATACCTGGACGCCGAAACGTTCAACATCCTGCTGCAATCCTGCTTCGCTGATTCGGAAGACCCCGTGAAGCAAGGTACTGACCGTGGGATTGTCCTCAAATACGTCGCCAACGTCAAAACGACTGTTGAAACCGGCATGGCTGACGATGGCGTTTCCCAAACCGTGCAGGCTAAGAAAGGCATTGCCAGCGTGGAAAACGTGGTGCTCCCCAACCCTGTCACACTGCGCCCGTACCGCACCTTCGTTGAAGTTGAACAGCCTGCCAGCAAGTTCGTCTTTCGCGCCCGCGACGACGACGGCATGGAATTCATGCTGGTCGAGGCTGACGGCGGCGCTTGGCGTGGCGAAGCCATGAAGAACATCAAAACATTCCTCGAAGCGGCTGTGCCCGGCCTGAACGTCATCGCCTAGCCCCCTCCCTCACCCCATACGACAGGCGGCATCTGGATGGTGTCGCCTGAAATTGTGTGGTGAATCACGGTAGCAACCCCCAACCCGCGCCCGCCCGGTTCGTAGGCGGGCCATAATTTATGAGCAAACACAAATTTGAACCGTTTGATAGGGTTCTGGTGCGGGACGTTTACGGCGTGTGGAAACCTGACTTTTACGGTTATTCATGCCCCGGATTCACCAACGCGCATATGCTTGCAAGCGGGGTTAAATATCCCGAAGTCCTGCCCTACACCACCGAAACAGCGCACCTCATCGGCACCAGCGACCCCTACGAGCCGCCCAAACCTCCGCATGAGTACAAGTGGGGCGACAAGGTGGAGGTGAAGGTGGATGGTGCATGGATGCCAGCAGTTTTTATGGAGGATGATTGCAGCGACGACATCCCCATCTGTGTGGTGATTAAGCGCTTGTGGGAAGTTATCTACGTTGAACGCGAAAACATCCGCCCCCTGGAGCCGTCCCATGACTGACATCACCGTTACCCCGCTGGCCCGCAGTCGCAACCTGACCATCATCGCCGTGCGCCATCCCGAAGACTTTCGGCTGACACCTGAAAACTGCGGGGCTATGGCGATTTTCGCGGAACGGCTGCGAACGCTGGACAAGCAAGACGCGCGGCTCAGAGCCGAGCGCGACAGGCTGCGGGCGGAACGCGATTGGCTGGCGGGGTCTATGGCCGAGGATGGCTGTCCGTACCTGGCGTTCTGGGCAGACCTCGACGAGGACATGCGGCCAGATTGGTGCATCTGCACAGACACTGCGGACGATGGCTTTGATTGTACTGGCGATCCCAAGGAGTGCTGGCAGCAAGAAGCCGCCCGCCGCGCCGTGGCTGCGGGCGAGGGAGTAGCATGACCTTTCTAGACCTCTGCGCAGGCATAGGGGGCTTCACGATGGGGCTGGAATGGGCAGGGATGGAATGCAAAGGGCAGGTGGAAAAAGATGAATTCTGCACAAAGGTTCTCGAAAAAAACTGGCCAGACGTTCAACGGTGGCGTGATGTGTGCGAATGCGCTGCCTCTCCGGACCTCCTCTCGACAGTTGACCTTATTGCCGGCGGATACCCTTGCCAGCCTTTCAGTCTTACCGGGAAGCGCAAGGGCAAGAGAGATGACCGCCACCTCTGGCCGTTCATTAAGCAGATCATTGCCGCTAAAAGGCCCACTTGGTGCCTGTTTGAAAACGTTGCTGGGCACGTCACGATGGGCCTCGACGATGTGCTTTCTGACCTGGAGGCCCTTGGATACTCCGCATGGGGCATGCTTATTCCAGCTTGTGCCGTCAACTCCAAGGATAGACGCGGACGGGTTTGGATTTTGGCCCACACCTTTGGCAGCCAACTACAAAGGGGGCCGCTTGAAACCACGCCGCGGTGTGACAAAAAAACAAGCCCTTACGAACAACTGGCAGGATTTCTGCTCACTGGTGATCGGGCATCGGTATCCCTCGCCAGAGCTTACAGAAGCGGTCATGGGGTTCCCAACGGGGCACACCGAAATAAAGCCCTAGGGAATGCGGTGAAACCACAAATGGCCTACGAATTAGGCTGCGCGATTATTGCTGCGCACTACGGGAGGGAAGAATGAAGCTTATGCACTTGGGGCTGTCCAGAGATGGGCGGACAAACCGTTGGAAAATCATATGTGCATGCAGCGCTGAAATACTCCCGCCCACAACGATCTGCGCAAAACAACGTATTGAGTGCAAGAAGTGCGGCGCAATTATTTGGGCAGACTACAACGCGCAAACATTGTCATTAGTAAGTGATGATAAAGAGCCCCAGCCATGCCCGAACTAATCGCCCTCACTGTTCCCGGCATTGTTTTATGTGTTGGTGGTGTGCTTCTTGATGAACCGATTATGGCGAAATGGGGCATCAGATTTATTTGCCTGTCACTATTTATTATCGCTGTCGCTGCGTGCTTGCGAATTGGAGGATAACCATGCCCGAACTGAATCCGTGCCCGATCTGCTCATCGTTGAGCGTCGGGTTATGTCCCGGAGAGGATGAAATAACGCATGAAATATACAACCAAGCATTCTGCACAAGCTGTGGCGTCAGCGGGCCTAGGGTTTTTGCTGATGAAATATCCGCCATCGCCGCTTGGAACTCCATGCCCAGCGCCCTGACGTGGACCACGGAGCCGCCGAAGGTGGCGGGATGGTATTGGTGCATGGATATAGATAAATCTGAAGGGTATCCCATAATTTCGTATTATGACGATTGGGCCATATCCACGGTTCTGCCAAAGATCAATCAGGGCAAGGTGCGCTTTGAATGGGCTGGCCCCATCCCCACGCCGCTAGAACCGGGGGAATCATGACGACAGCACCTATCCCCCACGCCATCCAGCACCGTGACACCCTGCTGGCGCTCACAGTTATGGAGGCGGCCTTGGGCATCCTGCTCAAAATTGCCAAGCCCGGCAGCAAACTGGCAGGCAGCCTTGCCACAGTCCGCAAATGGGTGCGCGAGTGCATTAAAGACCTGCTGAAAAAGAAAAAGCCGTCTGCCGGAACAGAGCGCGACATGCGCGCCATAAGCCAAAAACTTGGCGAGTTCATGATGTGCGAAGGCAACGGCTTGGACATGTTCAAAAGCTGGTCGGCGCAATACTGGACGGGCTTCACAATGTTTTTGGACGCCCGGCGGCGCTGCACAGATTTCACCATCGGACGCCCCTGGGGCTGGCTTGAACGCACGGGATGGTCGTTGGGCTACCTGCTGATGGAGCTTGCTCCCGGCTGCGATGTGGCCGGGACGGATATATTTTTGGATCTAGCGTGATGATGCCCGCCCCCAGCAGCGGGACGGCCTTCAAAGGAGAGTGTATATGTATCAAGAAAGACAGGAGCGCCTGATCCGGGCGCCTGAATTCATGGAGCTTCTGGGTATAAAAAAATCAAAATTCTATGCAGCAAAAAAGGAAGGCAAAATCCCATCGCCAGTTTCTCTCACAAAAAGATCCAAGGCATGGCCTGCCTCCACAGTTGAGCGCGTGATTGAAGATATCAAATCCGGGCAACTTTCGCTTTGAGGGCGTCCAGATGATCAGCCCACGCTTGCAACATGCGCCGCCTCTCGTCCAGATAGGCGGCGCGGTTGTATGCCGCCCTCACCCTGTCTGCAGGTGCATGCGCAAGCTGTGCCTCGATAGCATCAGGATTCCAGCCAAGCTCGTTCAGAATTGTAGACGCCGCTGAGCGGAACCCATGCCCCACGATTTCCCCTTCTTTATAGCCCATAGTGCGCAGAGCATTATTAATCGTATTCTTTCCCATGGGGGTATCCTTGCGCCCACGGCAATATGAGGGAAAGACCAGTTCAAACTTCCCCGTCACGGGCCGTAACTGTGCCAGCACTTCCAAGGCTTGGCGTGACAGCGGGACAAGATGTTCACGCTGCATCTTCATTCGCTCAGATGGGATCCGCCACACACCGCCCTCAAAATCCACTTCTGCCCACCTCATACCCCTTATTTCTTGCGTCCGGCACATGCACAGCAAAAGCAACTGCATCGCGCATCGAGTTGTGATCATCCCGTCATATGTATCAATTTTTACAGCCAACTCCCCTACTTTTACCGGGTCTGTGATCGCGGGCATTCTGGCTTCCTTGAAAGGGGCCAAGGCACCACGCAGATCACGGCAAGGGTCAGACTGTACATAGTCACAAGCCACCGCAAACCGAAAAATACGGCTGACCAGTCCATGTAGGGCGTGCGCTGTATATGGTGAGATGGAAAATTCAATCTGCCGACAAAAGGAAAGTACAACTCCTGGGCTGACGTCAGCAATGGGCATACTGCCAAAAGATGGATAAATTTTTTCAGTAAGGCGGGACTTTGTCTTGGCCGTATGCGCGTCTGTCCACAAACCAAGTTGTTTCTGAAGCCATTCTTCTGCCACGCTCTGAAATGATAATACAGCCTGAGGTGCAGGAGACCGCTTAGCAGCTGATGGATCAACCCCATTACGCAAAAGCTCCCTGGCCGCCTGAGCAGCTTCACGGGCCTCTTTCAGTGAAACGGATGGATAAACTCCAAGGCTTATGCGCTTTTCCTTGCTATCGAACTGATATTTAAAACGCCACCATTTGCCACCTTTTGGAGACACTTCCAAATATAGCCCACGTCCATCGGTATAGCGCCGAATCTTGCCTTCTGGCTGGATCGCCTTGATTTGTTTCTCTGTCATCGCCATTTGGGGCAACTCCTGCCGTAACCGTTATCTGTTGCCCCAATAGTTGCCCCAAAAATGTCATGGCTGTCAACGGAACTCAACGGACTACAGCGGACTGCAAGGCAAAGAAAAAGCCCGCAAAACCCAGGTTTCACGGACATCAGCGGAGCGTAACGCCCCGCACTGGGAGGCCCCCCATGGGCCTCCCGGCGGGCATTTCAGGGCCGAAGAGGCAAGCCCTGAAAATCTTATATCGGACAGGTCGACTGCCTAGTCGGCCTGCGTACGGATAAAGGTAGGAATTTCGAAATCATCCTCATCGTACGTAAAGTCTTCCTGGCCGGGGTTATGTGCACGACGGCGAGCGCCCTGGTTGACGACTTCACGCTTGAGCAGATAAGGCGGGCGGTTGCTGTTTTCGTCATACCAGCGTTCTACTTCAGAACGGCGCGACGTGCGCGGCAGGCGCCCTTCACCCATATCGTGCTCTTCAGCGGGCTGCTGAGCCAGACGGCCCATGCGGCGCGGTTCGGCCATGACGGCGTCAGGACCAGGCTTGCGGAAGTTGGTCACAGTGGCAGCCTGCGGTTGTTGGCTCTGAATGACCTGAGGAGCCTCAATACCGGTAGCAATGACGGTAAGCCGGATCTCATCGCCGATATTGTCATCAAACACAACACCAAAAATGATGTTGGAGTCTTCGGGTGTGGCATCGCTGATGATGTCGCCGATCTCTGCGATTTCTTCAGCCGTAATGTCTTCAGGAGCGGTGATATTGTAAAGCACAGCTTTGGCGCTTTCCAGTGACACATCTTCGAGCAGGGGACTCATGATGGCACGCTGAGCAGCCTCCCGGGCGCGATTTTCGCCAGAGGCGATGCCCGTTCCCATAAGAGCCAGCCCCGCCTCAGACATGGTTGTGCGCACGTCCGCGAAGTCCAGGTTGATAAGACCGTCGCCCACGATCACATCCGAAATGCCTTTGACGGCATAGTAAAGCACGTCGTTGGCTTTCTGCAGCATTTCAGCAAAAGGAGCTTTTTTGGGGGCAAAAGCCAGCAGGCGGTCATTGGGAATGGTGATAAGGCAGTCCACGTGCTGCTTAAAGTCTTCAAGCCCGGCTTCAGCGGCACGCTTGCGCTTGGCGCCTTCAAAGCTGAACGGCTTGGTGACCACGCCCACTGTGAGCGCGCCCATTTCCTTGGCAGCCTGGGCCACTACCGGCGCAGCGCCTGTACCGGTACCGCCGCCCATGCCGGCAGTAACAAAAACCATGTCTGCATCGCCGATGGCTTCACGAATGGCATTGACGCTTTCCACCGCGGCTTCACGACCGACAGCAGGGTTTGCGCCCGCGCCAAGGCCCTTGGTGAGCTTTTCACCCATCTGCACTTTTACAGAAGCGCCATTCTTGGCCAGGGCCTGCACGTCTGTGTTGGCGCAGACAAACTGCACACCGCGCAGACCGGAGGCTATCATGTTCTGCACCGCATTACCGCCGCCGCCGCCAACGCCTATAACCTTGATTTTAGCGTTGCTGGACAAAGACGTGTCAATATCGTCCACGATCGACTGAGACATAGGTTCCTCTCCTGTTTTACCCTGTCCTCAAATGCCCGTTTGAGGTCGTTTGTTTAAGAAATATCAGCAAACCACTTCTTCATGCGAGCCAGCACGCCATCAAAGACGCCGCTCTCACTTCTGGTGGTGAACTTTTTTTGGCCGGAAACTTCTTTCTCTGCACCGTAGCGCAATAAACCCACTGCTGTGGAAAATTTGGGACTATTCACCACATCCTTGAGGCCGCCCACATTGCGTGGATACCCGATTCGCGTGGGAAGGTTGAAAATCTGTTCGCCCAGTTCCTGGCAGCCTTCCATAAGGGCCGTGCCGCCGGTGAGCACAACCCCTGCGCCGATCATGTCCTTGTAGCCCGAGCGCACCAGTGTCTGGTCCACAAGATAGAGGATTTCCTCCATGCGCGGCTCGCAAATTTCAGCAAGTACCTGACGCGACAGACGGCGTGGCTCACGCCCGCCCACACTGGGAACTTCGATAAATTCATCATGCCTGACAAGGTCGGCCAGTGCGCAGCCATACTTGAGCTTGATCTTTTCAGCCGAGGCAATGGGGGTGCGCAGGCCAAAAGCGATGTCGTTGGAAAGGTTTTGTCCACCCAGGGCCAGAACGGCCGTATGCTTGATGGCATCATTGGCAAAAACAGCGATATCAGTGGTGCCGCCGCCAAGATCTACCAACGCCACGCCGATTTCGCGCTCTTCCTCAGTAAGTACGGCCTTGGCCGAAGCCAGAGACTCAAGAGCTATATCAGACACTTCAAGCTGGCTACGGTGGCAGGAACGTACGATATTCTGCGCCGAAGACACCGCTCCGGTAACAATATGAACCTTTACTTCAAGGCGTACACCGGCCATGCCCAGAGGGTCGGCAATGCCGCGCTGGTTATCAACGATATATTCCTGCGGCAGGATGTGGATAACCTCGCGGTCAGCGGGAATAGCCACGGCTCTGGCGGCATCCAGTGCGCGCTCAATGTCTCTTTGCGCGACTTCGCCGCCCTTGACGGCAATAACGCCGTGACTGTTGATGCCCATGATGTGGCTGCCCGCAATACCCACGTAGACGGAGTGGATTTCGCAGCCCGCCATGAGTTCGGCATCTTCCACAGCCTTGCGTATGGACTGCACGGTCTGTTCAATATTAACCACCACGCCTTTGCGAAGGCCGGTAGAAACGCTGGTGCCGATGCCCACCACATCAACAAGGCCCGACTCAGTAAGTTCACCCACCACCGCACAGATTTTTGTGGTGCCGATGTCGAGACCGACGATGAGCTCGGACTTATTCATGCCATTCTCCTAAAAACGCCTGTTCTTCACACTCGTATAATTCACGCCGCATCAGTTATGCACGGCCTGATTAAGCAAAACCCATACATTGCCGTTAACTGCCCGAACTTCACGCACATTGCGCAGTTCATGTCTCCGGGCCAGATCGCCCAAAGTCACTCCCAGCCGGGCCAGGTTGCCTTCCCAATCATCAGTCGCGATGGAAAGGCGCATCTCCCTGTCTTCCAGGTACACTTCAAGGCCTCTGCCTGGACTCAGGGTAATGGAGGCAATAGCTCCTGCCTCCACTGGCAGTATACCGTTCTGGATGTCTTTCATCAGGCGGGCGAGAAAGGGGATGGCGTCTTCGGCCCCAGGTTCCACCCGCAAGGTGGGGAGCGACAGGAAGTTCTTGCTTTCCACTGGCGCGATAATCATACCGCGCTCATTGGCATAATACAGGGTACCTTCCTTGTGCACCCAGAAGGAGGGCATCCGCTCCTTCAGCTTTATCACAAATCTGTCGGGCAAAAGGCGTTTTACCGAAACTTCCTCTACCCAGGGGGTCTGACGCAGATTGCGCTCTACTTTGGCGATGCTGACGGCCAAGCTGTTGTCGCCCTCTTTAAGATCGCCGTATTGCAGCACCATATCGCGTGAAAGACGAACGTTTCCGGCCACATCCACATGACGGGTGATAAAAAAATCGCTGGTTATGGCCTTGTTGTACAGCCACAACGATGCAAAGCACACACCGGAAAGCACGGCCCCCAGGCCAATCAGCAGCACAGTAACGGCAACCAGGCTTTTCAGTCCGCCCAACCCGCGCAGCTTGCTTAAAATCACAGCCATAAAGGCTGGCATACGAAACTTTGCGTTTTTTTTGCCTTTGCCCGTCACAGTGGCGCGCGTATACGCGTTGCGGGACCTGCGGGCGCTTTTTTTCAAGGAAAGAGGCATGGAATAATCCTGACTTCGGGCTCAAGCACGACACCGAACCGTTCCCGCACAGTTTCTCTTGCCTCTTGCAACAAGGCCAGGGCCGCTTTTGCGCTGCCTCTGCCCTCATTAATCATGAAGTTGGCGTGCAGGGTTGAAAAGGCCATGCCGCCCATTTTTTTTCCTTTGAATCCCGCCTGATCAAGAAGTTTGCCGGCAGGCAGTTCCGCAGAGGGATTTTTGAATACGCAGCCAGCGCTCCAGGCCGTCACAGGTTGTTTAGACTTTTTCTCAAAAAAGTTGTGACGCATGCGATTAGTGATGCCATCCCTCGCTGCTCTGGTCAAGCCAAATGTGGCTTCCAAGACGATAAAATCATTCTTTTTCTCATCAATACACAGGCTGCGGTAGGCATACTGTAGCGCGCAGGATGCAACAGCGCGTACTCCATCGGCATCAACTATTTGTAAATTTTCAATTTTTTCGCATACTTCAACACCAAATGAGCCCGCATTCATAGCTACGGCCCCACCAACGGTACCCGGTATGCCCACAAGCCCTTCAAGCCCTGCCAAGCCCTGCTCCGCGCAAAAACGCAAGAGCCTCGGCAGGGGCATTCCCGCTCCGGCGCGCACAAGCACCCTGCCCTCTTTTTCACCAATCACCTCTGGTCCCTGCATAAAGAGCGGCCGTATCAGAACCAGGGGCAGGTCGCCATCCTGGGCCAGAATATTGCTTCCGGCCCCCAAAACGACCGGGGTTCCTCCCAAAGCGCGCAAACGGCGCGATAATGGAACTATATCCTCGGGGCCTTCAAGAATCAGCTCTGCAATTGCTGTCCCGCCAAGGTGCAGCGTTGTACGCTGGGCGAGTTGTGGCGAAGCGATTTCACGCATGATCAAGCCCTTCCAGCCATGTCGGCCCCAAACGGGTGATGTTGCCCGCCCCCAGGGTCAGCAACACATCCCCTTCCTGCAGAATATCCGGCAATGCCCGGGCAAGGTCATCCAGCGTCTGAAAATATTCCACAGGCGTTGAGGATACCTGGCGAATCCCCTGCGCAAGACTTTGCCCCGAAACACCGGGGATGGGATTTTCAGAGGCTGCATAAATTTCCGTCAGCAGCAACTGGTCAACATTGTTGAAAACCTTGCAAAACTCTCCAAAATGGGCTTCGGTGCGGCTGAAGCGGTGCGGCTGAAACGCCGCCACGATACGCCGCCCTTCGAAAACCTGGCGGGCAGTGGCAAGGGTCGCGGCGATTTCAGCAGGATGATGGCCGTAGTCGTCCACCACAGTAACTCCCTGTTTTTCGCCCTTGAATTCAAAGCGACGCCCCACACCCTTGAATCCACACAGGCCCGCGGCACACTTTTCAAAGCTGATACCCACCTCCATGGCTGCACCGATAGAGGCAAGTGCATTGAGGATATTGTGGCGACCCGGCTGCGGCAGACTGACTTCGCCCAGTTTTTCATCATGCAGCCAAACCTGAAAGCGGCTGATCCGACCGCTTTCCAGTGGCACAGCGCGCAGGGCGTTATCCTCGGCAAAGCCATAGGTAAGCACCGGACGTTTTACCTGCGGCAAAAGTTCCAGCACGCCGGGATCATCTCCACAAACAATGTTCAGGCCGTAGAACGGCACATTGTTCATGAACTGCACAAAGGCACTGTTTATGGCTTCCCGCGTTTTGTAATGGTCCAGATGGTCCTCGTCCACGTTTGTCACCACGTTGATGATGGGCAACAGGCAAAGAAACGATCCGTCAGATTCGTCGGCCTCGGCAATCAGGTATTCCCCATGCCCAAGATGGGCATTGGCCCCGTAAACATTAAGACGCCCGCCGATGATGACAGTGGGATCAAGACCGGCTTCATCAAAAATCGAGGCAGTAAGCGATGTGGTCGTGGTTTTGCCGTGCGTACCCGCAATGGCAATGCCCTGGCGCAGACGCATAAGCTCGGCCAGCATTTCAGCGCGGGGGATAATGGCGATATTGCGCTTGCGAGCCTCCACAAGCTCGGGATTATCATCGCTGATGGCTGTGGACTTGACCAGCACCTGCACGTCTCCCACATTTTCTGCCGCATGCCCGACCGCAATACGCGCACCCAGGCTGCGCAGATGCCGGACAACGGCAGAATCGCTCATATCCGAACCGGAAATTTCGTATTTGAGATTGAGCAGTACCTCGGCAATGCCGCTCATACCCGCGCCGCCAATGCCCACCATGTGGATGTGCCGGATCTTGCTGTTCATGCGTTACCTTTAAAGAATGTCTAGATAATCCACAGGCGGCAGTCTGCCACCCAAATATCCCGCAACCGCGTTCAGCGCAGACGGGCTATCTCTTCCAAAACAGAAACCACGCGGCTGGCGGCATCAGGCCGGGCTGCGGCAAGAGCTGCGGCCGACATACGTGTGCGCTCGCTGCCGTCATTGAGCAGATCGATAAGCGTCTGAGCCAGGTTTTCTTCAATCATGCGCGGTTCGGGCACAAGAATGGCCGCTCCACCTTGGGCCAGAACTTCGGCATTGCGGGTTTGGTGGTCATGAACCGCATAAGGAAAAGGAACCAGAACCGAAGGCAGCCCGGCAGCGCACAATTCGGCCACAGTAGTAGCTCCAGAACGGCACAGGGCCACGTCAGCCCAGGCATAGGCCGCAGCCATATCATCAATAAACGCCGTAACCGTAGAAGCTTCATACCCTGCGGCAACATAGGCGTCGCGCACGTTCTGTTCATCCGCAACGCCTGTCTGATGGCGGATATCCACACCGGCAGCCTTGAAGGCAGAAAGGTGCTCCACGATAAACATGTTCAGGGCATGCGCTCCCTGCGACCCCCCCATCACCAGAAGCCGTCTGGCCCCGCGTGCACGCGGCAACCGCCCGGCCTCGCTCACTCCGGCGCGCACGGGGTTGCCTGTCAGAACGCACTTGGCGGGATCAAAGCCCCTGGTGTCCGGCAAAGAAAGGCAGATACGCTGCGCCAGACGCGCCAACACACGGTTGCTGGCCCCCGCTATGGCGTTCTGTTCATGCAGCATGATCGGCACGCCCAGCATACGTCCAGCCAGCATGGGCGCAAAGGCGGCATAACTGCCGAAACCAGCCACCACGTCAGGCCTGAAACGCCGGACAATGCCCACGGCTCTGCCTACGCCCCAGGCCATACGTATACCGGCCTCCACAGATTTCAGGCCACGCCCCAAAAAACCGCGCACAGGCAAGCCCTCAAAGGGAATATTTGCCACGCGGGCCAAACGTGCTTCAGGCCCGTAGAGTGAACCTACAAAAAGCAGCCTGGCCTGAGGGTATCTCCGCCGAATCTCCTCGGCAACGGCCAGAGCAGGAAAAATGTGCCCGCCTGTGCCGCCCGTGGTCAGGAGGATGTTGATGTCCATGTGTCCGCCGTTCGTGAAAAGTTCATAAGCAGCCCCACGCAAAGCATGGTCGCAAGCAGGTTACTGCCCCCATAGCTCATAAGGGGCATGGGTACACCCTTGGGTGGCGCGACCCCCATAACCACGGCAAGATTCATGACCGCGCCCATGGCAAGTATGGTGGTAAGACCGAAAGCAGTAAAGCGGTCACGCAGGTTACGCTGCCCCTGAATAATCCTGTAGCAGCGCCAGAACAGCAGGCCAAAAAGCACCATGACCACACTCATGCCCACAAAACCCATTTCTTCGGCCAGAACCGCCATGATAAAGTCGTTGTGTGCCTCAGGAAGATAGAACATTTTCTGTTTGCTGGCTCCGACGCCCACACCAAAAAAACTGCCCGAGCCGATAGCCAGCAGGGACTGCACAAGCTGATACCCGGTATTGTGAGCGTCCTGAAAAGGATCAAGAAAGGCCAGCAGACGGCGCAGACGGTACGGAGAAGAAATGGCCAGCGCCATGGCACCCGCGCAGGCCAGCGCCAGGGAGAAAAAAAGATAGACAAAGCGGGTTCCGCCAGCCACGCACATAAAAAACAGGATACTGGCAAGCACGACGGCACTGCCGAAGTCCGGCTGAAGCAACAGCAAAAAACAGAACAGGCCCGTTACCGCGAACGGTGGTATGACGCCCCTGCTGAAGGTCTTGATGAGGTCCTGCTTGGAACTCATGAAGTACGCCAGGTACAGGGCAAGGGCGATTTTGACGAATTCCATTGGCTGGATACTCACCGGCCCCAGGGGGATCCATCTCTTGGCCCCGTTAATGGCGGGAGCCAGAGGTGAAAGGGTCACCAGCAAAAGCAGAAGAGCCAAAAAAAGAGCCGGGTACTGCAAACGGTACAGCCACTGGCGTGGCATGAGGGCCGCCCCCCACAGGGCTATGCCCCCCAACAGGGCAAACAGCACCTGGCGCTTGAAGAAATAGTATTTATCGCCATTGACCTGCTCTGCCACGATACCGCTGGCCGAGAGCACCATGACCAGGCCGATGGCCAGGATAATGAGCATGATAGCAAACAGCCACCAGTCAAAAGGCGCAAAAGGGCCTTTTTCCGTAGCCCGGCCCATGGCGCTGTGCGCCTTATTGTTTTTGGCCTTTGCGGCAAAAACGTTTTTCATGACAGCTTACCCACTATACGCTTGAAGTCCTTTCCACGTTCTTCATAGTTGGCGTAAAGATCAAAACTTGAAGTGGCCGGGGCCATAAGCACCACGTCGCCCCTGCACGCCGAGGCGGCGAGATGCTTTACGGCAGGTTCAAGAGAGGCATGCCAGGTCATGGGAACAAGCCCCTGCCATGCCCGTTCAAAATGCTCCCTGCCAGCCCCGAAAAGAGCTACTGCGCTTACACGGTTTTTAACGAGATCCGCCAGACCGGCAAGATCGCCACCCTTGAATTTTCCACCACACACAAGACGCACGGGGCGATCAAAAGCTTCAAGGGCCACTTTAAGTGATGAAACCGTTGTACATTTGGAATCATTGACAAAAAGAACACCTTCAAGTTCACGTACCCGTTCAAGACGGTGCGGCAGGGGAGCAAAACGCGCCAAGGCTCTGGCTGCATTTTCTTCGCTGACGCCAAAAAGACGGCAGGCCTGCCAGGCCGCTTCTTCATTTACGCGATTATGTGCGCCCATGAGGGAACTGCCGGAAAAGCGGCCCGCATCGCTTACATAAACCTGGCGGGCCTTCAGACCGTACCGGACCGCAAGACTGCGCAGGCTTTCGCCGAGTACGGCAAGATCGCCTTCGTCCTGGCATCGGAACAGGCGAAACTTTGCCTCCGTGTATTCGGCCATATCTTTGTGATAATCCAGATGATTGGGAGTAATGTTAAGTAAAATGCCGGCCCGTGGGCAAAACGTAGAACAAGTTTGCAGCTGGAAGCTGGAAATCTCCAGCACGAGCACATCCGCCTTGTGTCCGGAAAGTACGTATTCCGACAGGGGGGTGCCGATGTTGCCGCCCAGAAAAACGGCATAGCCCTGCTCATGCAGCATGGCCGCCGCCAGCGATGCAGTTGTGGTCTTGCCGCTGGTTCCGGTAACGGCCAGCACAGGCTCGTTTTCCAGATAGCGCCATGCCAGTTCCATTTCTGCCAGAATTTCCGCACGCTCTTCATCCACAAGGCCCGCAAGGCGCGCCACAGGCATGCCGGGGCTTGGTACGACAAAGGCGGCATTTTCAAACTGGTCAGGCTTGTGGGGGCCAAGTTCTATACTGATGCCGAGTTGCCGCAGCTCGCCCGCCAGTGCTTCCCTGCCGGAAAAGGCATCAGCGTTGCTGTCCAGCAGGCGCACCTGCGCTCCTTCACGACACAAGAGCCGCGCAGCGGCAAGGCCGGAGCGCCCCGCCCCCACCACCACTGCCGTTTCGCCAACGCTGATGCGTCTGCCGCGCGTTTTTTCCAATGCCATACCATATCTCCTCAGCGCAGCTTCAGGACTGAAAGCGCCATGAGGCCAAGCAGAATTGACGTGATCCAGAAGCGGATGATGATTTTGGACTCTGGTACGCCTTTGAGTTCAAAATGATGGTGCAGGGGCGCCATACGGAAGAAACGCTTGCCCCCGGTCCAGCGGAAGTACCCCACCTGCACGATCACAGAAAGCGTTTCGGCCACAAAAAGGCCGCCTACCACAGCAAGCACCAGCTCCTGCTTGCACAGCAGGGCAAGGTAACCAAGCACTCCACCGATGGACAGGGATCCCACATCCCCCATGAAGACCTGAGCCGGATAGGCGTTAAACCATAAGAAACCCAACCCCGCGCCCACAAGGGCAGCGCAAAAAATGGTGACCTCACCCACGCCGGGCATATAGGGAACCAGCAGATACCCCGCAAAGCGCGCGTTGCCCGTAATATAGATAAAAATGGAAAAAACAATGCAGGCAACAATGGAAGGACCTATGGCAAGGCCGTCAAGACCGTCCGTAAGATTGACGGCATTGGACGCCGCCACCATGACAAAAACGCCGAACGGCAGATAAAACCAGCCCAGATCAAAAGTAACTTCTTTAAAAAAGGGAATGGTAAGCTTGCTGCTGTAGTCAGGATTAACAAAAAGCAGCAGCATGGCCACGCAGGCCACGGCAAGCTGGCCGCCCATCTTGGCCTTGCCGGAAATACCCCGGTTTTTATGATGGCGCAGCTTGGTAATATCATCCCAAAAACCCACCGCCCCGAATCCGGCAAAAACAAAAAAAGCCTGCCAGATGTAAATATTTGTCAGATCTGCCCATAAAAGCAGGCTTACCGAAAGGCTGAACAGCATCAGCAGGCCGCCCATGGTGGGAGTTCCGGCTTTGCAGGCGTGGGCCGCCACGTCCTCATGGATATACTGGCCGCACTTCAACCTGCGCAGCCATGTAATAAACCGCGGCCCGAGAATTATGGAAATGAGCAGAGCCGTCATGAGCGCCGCCATGGAACGGAAGGTGATGTAGCGGAAGACGTTAAAGAATGTCCATTCCGATGCGAGAGGAGAAAGGAAATTGTAGAACATGCACGGAGTCCGTTCGTTTGGCCACTCTGCGACCGTTACTGTCAGCGGGCCAGGCAAGGCCCTGGGTAGATCTCCCGTAGATCTGCGGGAATTGGTGATGGCGCATATGCCGCCGGAATACAAAAGTCCACATTTCGGCTGCGTCACCCGGGCATCGGTATGAAACAGCCCTGCCCCAGCAGGCGGCGTTGAAGTTCAAGCCCCCTGCCTGCGTCCGTCAATATTTTTCCCACGACTCTGAACGAGGCCCAATGTATGGGGCGCCAAGGCGCCGCGGCCAGACAGCTGGCACTGCAATTCGTCCAGACAGGGAAACTGTCATGTTTGCAAGGCGCAACCTGCTTCCATCGTTACGACGAAGGAAGTTGCGGGCTAAAAAACAGAAATATTCCGCTGTTGAGCAGTCATGCAAACGTAAAAAACTCTAACTGCTCAAGGCTGCCACAAGTGTTTCGAGCCTGTTGCTGCGCGAACCTTTAAACAGAACCACGCCGCCGCTTTTGGCGGCCTTGTTTTCCAGACCGTAATCCTGCAGAGTCTGCCATGTTTTCATGAACTCCCCGGCGTCGGTGACGACCTGCCAGGGACCGGCATAACCCGCCAAAGTAAGGCCTTTGCGCACATCCTCCGCATGAAGCCCCTTCCAGACAATCGCAGAGGGATTCAGACCGGCCAGGCGACGGCCCAAGGCCTCATGCTCCATGGCTGCCTGGCTGCCAAGCTCAAGCATGGCGCCCAACACTGCCACAAAAGGACGCCCTGCCGCCCTTTCAGCCGCTGCGTCCAGCATCCGGCCCATGGACAGTGGATTGGCGTTGTACGTATCATCAATCAACAGCCACGATCCTGCCTGCACCTGATTGAAGCGTTGCGCAGGCATGCGGGCCTGCGCCAGCCCCTGCCGTATGGCCTGCAAGTCCAGCCCGAGCATGTGGGCGACGGCAGCCACAGCAGCCACGTTCTCAGCTCCATACGCGCCCCTGAAAGGAGCCGTAACGTCAAACTCCCTGCCCCCTACCCATAAACGGTACAAGCCGTAGGCATCAGACGGAGTAACAGCAGCCCCCTGCGGAGCCGCACCCGCATAAACGGCGCGAAATTCCGCATCACGGCCGCTGCCGCTGAAGAAACAGATGTCGGTCTCCGTGGCTCGTGCTTCACGCACCAGATCGGGATAATCAGCGCAGACAAGACCTTTACCGCCTTTGGCAAGGTACTTGAGCAAACGTGCCTTGTGCCAGGCCACGCCTTTTTCGCCAAGCCCCTCAGTGTGGCCTGTTCCGGCGTTGAGCACAACCGCAATATCCGGGCGTAGCACTGAACCCAGATCATCCATGTCGCCTTGCTGGCTGATTCCGGCTTCCATAATCCAAAACTTTTCGTCGCCGTCTGTGCCGAGCACCGCTCGGGGCATACCGATCTGGTTATTATGGTTCATGGCATTGCGGGCGGTCTTTCCACCAAGGGACAAAACCTGGGCCAACACTTCCTTGAGGGTCGTCTTGCCTGCCGTACCGGTAACAGCCACCACGCGCGCCTTCGTCCTGTCACGCCACAGCCCGGCCAGTTGCCCCAGGGCCTTGACCGTATCAGGAACCACCAGAACCGGCACATTGATGCCCGGCAAAGGCCCTGCGGCCAGCACCGCAGCAGCGCCTTGCCTCACAGCCGCTGCGGCAAAGTCGTGCCCGTCCACCCTGCTGCCGGGTACACAGACAAAAAGCGCGCCTGGCCTTGCTTCACGACTGTCTGTCACGACCGAAGTCAGGACGGTATTTTCCGCATCCGGCAAAGTTCCGGGCAAGCCCAGGCAAACCGCCGCCTCATTAATGGTTATGCGCACTGGAGTATCTCCCGCACCACTTCCTGATCGCTGTAATGGTGTTTGACTCCCTGAATAATCTGGTAGTCTTCATGCCCTTTGCCGGCAATAAGCAACGCATCTCTTTTGCCAAGCATGCCCAAAGCCCGGGAGGTGGCCTCGCGACGGTCAACCTCGACGACAACCTCTCTGGCATCTGCAAGGCCAGGCAACACATCCTTGAGTATGGCCTCCGGATCTTCAAACCGCGGATTGTCCGAGGTCAGCACGGCCACGTCCGACCAGCGGGCCACAGCTTCTCCCATGATGGGTCTCTTGCTGCGGTCACGGTTACCGCCACAGCCAAAAACAGTGATCACGCGTTCAAAGCCTGCATCGCGCAGGGCCTTGAGAACATTCTCAAGTGCATCGGGAGTATGGGCATAATCCACAAAAACATTGAGTCCTTGCGGATTTTCCACCCGCTCCAGCCTGCCGCTGACCCCCGTAAAGCTTTCAAGAGCCTTGAAGGCTTCAGGATCAATTCCCATTTCCAGAGCCACAGCCTGCACAGCCAGCAGGTTGGAAGCATTGAAAGCCCCCACAAGGGGAGAGCGTAGCTCCCACTGCATGTCTTCAAGGCTCATACGCAGATGACAGCCTGCTGTGGTGGAAGAAAGCAGCTCTCCCCACAGGTGCCGCCTGTTGGGCGCACCCTTTTGCAGACCGAAGGAAAGAGCCGTGGGACACAGCTCCAGCAGGCGCCGGCCCCAGGCATCGTCAGCATTGACGGCCATGGATTTGTCGGCGCGCGGCAGCTCAAGAAAAAGCCTGGCCTTGGCCTGAAAATAACTTTCCATATCCCGATGATAATCGAGATGATCCTGGCTCAGGTTGGTGAAGGCCGCGCCGGAAAACGGCACACCGCACACCCGCTGCTGGTCTATGGCATGAGAGGAGACTTCCATCACGGCCACGTCCACGCCATCGCGGGCCATTGCGGCCAGCATGGCATGCACGCTCAAGGCATCAGGAGTGGTCAGGGGGGCCGCCTCAACATGGCCGGGCCAGCGATAGCTCACTGTTCCCATCACGCCGAGCTTATGCCCTGCCTGGGCGAAAAGGCGTTCAAGCAGATAGGTGCAGGTGGTTTTGCCGTTGGTGCCTGTAACACCCACAATACGGATAGGCAAGGTATCTGTATGCCAGCGGGCCTGTGCCAGCCGCCAGAGCGCCTCACGCGGGTCGGCATGGTGGACGACCCTGCACCCGGCGGTCGCTGCAGCTGCAGCCTCTTCACTGTCGGCCCGGCAAACGATAACTCCCGCCCCGGCTTCAGCGGCAGCAGGGATAAACTGGGCGCCGTCTTCCCTGACGCCAGGTACAGCCACAAAAATATCGCCGGGACATACCTGACGCGAGTCTGCGCGCACTTCAATCTCGCCGCGTCCGCACTCATCCAGCAGTGCCGCAAATTCCCGATTCATAATCAACCTCTTTGTAGAGCAATTTCGCTTTAAGCCCGTCGCCTTGCGGCGGAGCATACCCGTCTGCGCCGAACCAGTCGGCATCATCAGAGATTGCATCCGTCTGAACAGCCCTGATGCTGCAATGTCCCAGTTGCCGGAAGCGCTTTATCCTTCCGGCCCAAATCCGGCAACCCGGCGGCGGCAGTTCCCACAACCGCGCGCGCCTGCCGAGCCTCACCGGGAAACTCTCCGCCCCCTGCCGCCCCTTCTCGTCTCGCCGCTACCGGGCCGGCTTCAGACAAACGCGACAACAGTGACCGGCAACATTCAACCTTAACGTTCCGAGAGCCAGAGGATATATTCTGTCTTGTTATCTTCTTCGGGCCATGCCGCCCCCGGAGCCGGAGTCTGCTTGATCACGCGACTGCCGGATCCCTTGAGTTCCGGCACAACGCCCGCCCGGGCAAAAAGTTCTACCGCATTGCGCACGGATTTCCCCATCACATCAGGCACGCGGCTGCCCGCCTTTGCCAGATGCCCCGGCAGACGCATACCCGCATCCTGCCCCTGGGCAGCAGTTTTTTGAACTTCGTTGACATAGGGCACATCCAGGCCAGCCAACTTCAGGCCGCGCCTGCGCCCCGCAGCGGGAGCAGCAGGACTTTCGGTTCCTGTCGCCACCTTGGTATCCGGAACAATGCCCGTAAATGTCAGTGTGCGACTGGCTATTTCCTTGAAGACCGGGGCCGCAACCACGCCGCCGTACTGATTGCGTGTGGGTTCGTCCACCATGACCAGAATGAGGTAGCGCGGCTTGTCTGCCGGAAAAAATCCCACAAAAGACGCCAGCCTCTTGCTGCCATAGGTGCCTGCCCGATGGTCGGCTTTCTGTGCGGTGCCGGTCTTGCCAGCCACTTCAATGCCTTCAATGCGGGCACGCTTGCCTGTGCCGTCGCTTTCTTCAACCACATCACGCATCATGCGCATGACATCGCGCACGGTGGTTTGCGAGAATATACGTTGGGGTACTTCCTCAACATTATTGTCTTCACGAGTGAGGCGCAGCGGTTTGTAGACGCCGTTGTTAAGCAGCGTCAGATACGCCTGGGCCATTTGCAGCCCCGTGACGGAAATACTCTGCCCGAATGCCGTGGACATGATATCCACCTCACTCCAGTCACGGGGGATGCGCAAAATGCCCTTGCTGTCGGCCACCGGCACATTGGTACGCTGTCCGAAGCCAAGCGCGTGCAAATACTTGTAAAACGTAGGTGCGCCCATCATCAGGCCGATCTTGGCCATGCCGATGTTGGAAGAGTAGCGCAGCACCTTGTTGGCGGGCAGCACCCCCTGACGTGAAGTGTCACGAATGGTAAAATTTTTAGCCACCCACCTGCCGCTTTCACAATCAATGGCGGTACTGGTGCTGATTTTTTTTTCCTGAATGGCGGCGGCCATAACAAAAGGCTTGAAGGTAGAACCAGGCTCCAGGGCATCAGCCGCCAGACGGTTGCGATACACGAGAGGACTTGTGTCTTTATAAGTATTGGGATTGAAAAAAGGATACTGCGCCCAGGCCACAATTTCTCCCGAAGGCACATCCACTACCAGCGCCCCGCCCCAACGGGCGTCATAATCGCGCACGGCGCGTGACACGGCTTCTTCCACGATAAACTGCATCTGCACATCGATGGTCAATGTGAGATCCTGACCACGCGGTTCGCTCTGCCCTTCTTCATGCAGATAAAAACGGCGGCCCATGGCATCTCGCTGCACTATCTGGCGGGTAGGGATGCAGCCCAGGCGCGCTTCCATCGAGCGCTCGATGCCCTCAAGCCCTTTGTCATCCAGCCCCACAAAACCAAGCACCTGACCAGCCATGTGCTTGAAGGGATAAACGCGGTCATATTCCTTGGAAAGGCCGATGCCGGCCAGATTGGTCTTGCGCACCGCTTCGGCGGTAAAATCGTCAACCTTGCGTTTTATCCAGACAAACCGGCGTTTCGTCTGGGAAAGATCATTGTAGAGCTTCTGTGGCTCTATACCCAGAATAGGGCCAAGAGTATTGGCCATGGTCTGAAAGTCTTCAATTTCCTGCGGCCGGGCGTAAATGGAACGGGCCTCAATACTCCGGGCCAGCACCTGTCCGTTACGGTCAAAAATCATGCCGCGGCGGCCTGTCACCAGCTCCGAGGCCATATGCTGCCGCCGTGCGCGCTCGGCCAGGCGCGGGCCTTCAATCATCTGCAGATACCATGCACGGCCCCACAGGCCTGCCCACAGCAGACAAAAAACAACAACAACCATCTTGATGCGCACACGGCCCCAATCGATCTGCCCCGCCCATGCAAAGCGCGATTTGCCTTCGGGGGCCGGAGTCTTCATGCGATTGGAAACGCGTGATTTCTTTTCGGCCCTGGGGGCATCGGTATGCCTGTTGGCCTTGCGCGAATTGAATTTGAACATGGCGTGTCTCGATGACTTCCGGGTTGGTCCGGTTTTTTACTGATAGTATTTATGTTGCCGCCTCCGGCTTGCCGCATATCCGGAATAAACTGGCGCGACGTATCGGAGAGGTTTTATATGCGCGGAATCTACTGGCCTTCCATCCGGCGAATCTGCCCCGGCTTTGGCTCACGCATGGAAAATTCCTCAGCGCGGCGGCGCAGTTCGTAGGGCGAAAGCAGACGCTCTCGCTCTACTTCAAGCTTGGCACGCAGGGCGCGCCGTTCGCGCATGGTGTTCTGCGCGATATTGATAAAATATGTGGTGTCCATGCGCTCAATGTTGCTCCACACGAGCACAAGACCCATAACCATGCAGGCCAGCAAACCAAGCACCAGAAAAAGCAGCCATCCCCTGCCCCCGGTGGGCTTTACCGAAAGATTGCGCTTCACGAGCCGGAGTCCTCGGCAATTTTCTCTACAGCGCGCAGTTTGGCGCTGCCCGCCCGGGAATTTGCTGCCAGTTCTTCCGGCCCGGCCTGGACGGGTTTTTTATGCAGAATGCGCACTTCGGGCTGATGACCGCATATGCAACGGGGAATATGGCGCGGACAACGGCAACCTTCGGCCCAGTGCCGCATGGCCTGCTTGACCATACGGTCCTCAAGCGAGTGGAACGTTATGACGGCCAGCCGCCCGCCAATGGGCAGCCATGTCAGGATTTGATCCAGAAAACGGCGCAGCTCACCAAGCTCGTCGTTAACGGCCATGCGCAAGGCCTGAAAGGTACGTGTGGCTGGATGCCGACGGGCTTTGGCCCGCCAGGCGGCCGGGTACGCCCTCTCAACCAGCGCAGCCAGCTGGCCTGTCGTATCGATGGTGTTTTTCTGCCTGGCGTCCACAATGGCGCGGGCAATGCGCCCGGCTTGCGGCTCTTCACCCAGGGTGGCGATGCAGTCTTTGAGCTTGTCAAAGCTTTCGCGATTGACCCAGTGCCACGCCGAAGGCTGCGCCGAATTCTGGTCCATCCGCATGTCCAGAGGGCCATCACCATAAAAACTGAAGCCACGTTCCGCCTCATCCAGTTGCAATGACGAAACGCCGATATCCAACAAGGCTCCATCCACCTTGTCCCAGCCAAGTTCGTTGAGGGCTTCGGCAAAATCACTGTAGCGGCAGTGAAACAGGTGCGCTCGCCCGCCGAAACTGCTCAAACGCTGCCCGGCAAGGGCAAGCGCCTCTTCATCACGGTCAAGCCCGCACAGCTCTATGCCGGGTGCAGACGACAAAATGGCGCTGGCATGTCCGCCCATGCCAAGAGTGCCGTCCAGATAACGTCCCCCGGCGCGCGGATCGAGCGCCGCCAGGGTTTCCACAGGCAGAACGGACACATGCCGTGTCGGTTCCGTAGTATCGCTCATAGTCTGTATCATAAATAGCGCCTAAAGGCTGATCGCCACACCGCTGGCTGCAAGCTCCGCAGAAACGTCTTCAAGCTCCAGGGCGTCAAAGCGGATCTGATCCCAGATTTCAAATTTATTAAGCATGCCTACCAGCATGACATCCTTTTGCAGTCCGGCTTCACGCATGAGGGCTTGGGGAATGCGTACACGGCCCTGGGCATCGCACTGCAGTTCCTGTGCGAGACCCATTACCTTGGTCTTGAAGTGCGATAGGCGCGGTGAAGGCATGGGAATGCGGCTCAGCTGTTCCGTAACCTTTTCCCAATCGTCGGGCAGATAGGCCACCAGGCGGCCATAATACGCGGTGAGCCAGAAAACTCCTGTGCCGCCGCCGGCACAAAGCCCTTCCCGGTATTCGGGCGGCAGCATGAGACGCCCTTTGGGGTCAAGGCTGCGGGAAAGGCTTTTTGTGAAGAGTTTTTGCACTGCTTTACCACTTTTTTACTTCATATTACCACTTTTTCCCACTTATGCCCCAAGGCCATGGGGGTGTCAAGCCAAGTACAAAAAAACCGCAATATTTATGGATGGAGCCGGCTTCAGGCCATGCCCCAGGGTGGAAACACTGGTGTGCCCTCAGGACGCCGCGGTGGTAAAAAGTGGTTTTTACCACCGGCGAGCCGCCATGCGGAATATGCCGCAGCCTGCCGGAACATCACCCGGCATTGTCCAGACTACACGACGCATACGCCAGCAAGGCCGAATACCTTGACAATACGTGCGAAAATCAAGATGATTTTTTGTGCTGGTCACTTGCCCTTTTCTTGCGTCCATACGCCGGACCAGCTTCTTGCCCTCTAAACAAGGACACATCATGAGAACCAAAATTGTCGCCACCATCGGCCCCGCTTCCAACAGCAGGGAAAAACTGCACGAGCTTGCAGAGGCTGGCGTAAGCGTTTTCCGTCTCAACTTCTCACATGGCGCTGCTGCCGACTTTGTGAACATCATAAAAAACATCCGGGAAGTAGAGCAGTCTCTTGGGCGGCCTATCACTATTATGCAGGACCTTTCCGGGCCAAAAATTCGCTTGGGCGTGGTTCCCGAGGGGACGATAGAAGTAGAAAAAGGCATGCGCCTGCTGCTTGGCCCAAGCCAGTCACGCGTAGATGAAATGGCCTACCTGCCTTTTGATCATGAAGAAATCCTTGAAAGCCTGGAACCCGGCGACCGCCTTGTTCTGGCCGATGGCGGCCTTCAGTTCATCGTGCAGGCGCGCAGGGCCGACGACCTTGTGCTGCTGGAAGCCGACAACAGCGGCATTGTTACCTCGCGCAAGGGCCTCGCCCTGCCCGGCAAGGCCACAAAGGTACGCGCCCTGACAGACAAGGACAAAAAAGACCTCGCAGACGGACTCAAGCTTGGCGTGGACGCAGTGGCGATTTCCTACGTTCAGACGGCCGATGATGTACGCGAAGCCAAGGAGCTGATCGCCGCTGCCGGGCAGAACCTGCCTGTGGTGGTCAAGCTGGAACGCCAGAGCGCTGTTGACAATCTTGCAGAAATTCTGGCGGAAACAGATGTGGTTATGGTGGCCCGCGGCGATCTTGGCGTGGAATGCCCCCTGCCCTTGCTGCCTGCCCTGCAAAAACGCATTATCAGCGCCTGCAACAAGGCCTCAAAGCCTGTTATCGTCGCTACGCAGATGCTGCTTTCTATGGTCAACAGCCCCGCTCCCACGAGAGCGGAAACCACAGACGTGGCTAACGCCGTACTGGACGGGGCCGACTGCGTGATGCTTTCTGAAGAAACCGCCATGGGCAATTTCCCCGTAGACACAGTACGCTATATGAGGCGCATCACCGATGAAGCTGAAAAGCTGCTGCTGCTCAACCACAATCTTGAAGAGCCCGATGCCGACAAGGGCATACCGGAGTTTCTGGCTTACTCAGCTTGCCTGCTGGCCAACAAAGCCGGAGCCAAGGCCATCGTGTCTCACAGCCTTTCCGGCAGTTCCGCGCGCCAGGTTTCCGCCCGACGTCCTCCGCAGCAGATATACGCCCTTACCCCGGATCCGGTGACCGTCAAGGCGCTCAACTTTGTCTGGGGCGTCAAGCCGGTTTTCATCGACCGCCCGCAGGAAGAACCCAGCCACCTCATCCGGGCCGAACAGTTCATTCATGACAGCGAAGATTTCGTGGCTGATGATTGCGCCGTTATCACGGCCGGCCAGGTTAAAGGGTCTTCCTCCACCCCCCGGGGTACCAACCTTGTCAAAATTTACTGGAAATAGCCCATGGCCGAGCAAGCACGGAAAGCACGAGAGATTCCCCAGAACATCAATGAGGAATATTATCAGATAAGCAGCGAGATACTTTCAAGCTTTCCCAAGTACCGGCCTCCTGTGGATCTTTTCAGCTTTCGTGAAGACATCATGGTGCTCGCTCCTTATTGCAAAAAAGAGACGCGCCTGACGAACGAGCAAGTTGAAGAGCTGGCGGCGCTGTGCGCCGAGGGCAATCTTTTTGTGTCGCGCTCTGACCACCACATCTATTCGCGCCACATTGTCAAACAGCTCGACCTTGTTTTACAGGATAAAAATCTCAAGGAAGCTGAGATTGCGGATATCTGCATCCGCGCGCTCTTTATCCGCTACACAGAGTTTCTCAGCCAGCCCGTCAAACCCCTGCTGGAACCGCTGTACCGTGACGTTATGGTGATCACGGAATACCTCTGGGCAGACAAGCACCGCATCAACACTTTCATGCGCCGCCTGTTCCGCAAACACCAGTTGGCCCGGCACTCCATCAACAGCATGAGCGTGGGCCTCTGGCTGTGGCTGCAGGTAAGCGGAGAATACCGCCGCAAGGATCTTGACCGTGCTGCCTTGGCCTTTTTGCTGCATGATGTGGGCATGAGCAAGGTTCCCGCCTTTCTGCTCAGCAAACCAGGCCCGCTCAAGGCCGAGGAAAGGGAAAAGCTGCTGCCCCACCCTCTTGTGGGCGTCAAGCTTATGCACAAGATGGAAATGAGCTTTGAAGAGCTTGTGCGGGCCTGCTACGAACACCATGAACGCATGGACGGCTCAGGTTATCCCCAACGCCTCAAGGGAAACCAGATAAGCCGGGTGGGGCGGATTACCGCCATCGCCGATTCCTTTTCGGCCATGATCTGCGACAGGCCCTACAGCGAACGCAAGGATCCTCTTGAAGCTGCAAAAGAGCTGGCGGGCGACCCCCGGTATGACAGCGAACTGAGCAACATGTTGCTTACGGGCTTTGCGTCCGGCAACATCGGGGGCATGACGGATATGGACAGGATTGTGGACGAACCGCTGTAGGCAAAAGACGCTCCCCTGCCGGAACATGCTTTTGCATTCCGGGCCGTTAAAACACCGGAAAAACACGTCCTAGCCGTCCACGCGATTCTGAACGCACACGCCCCGACTGGCGAGCGGGCTGCTTACAAAAAGAGCGGATACACACAAAGTGTGTATCCGCTCTTTCAGTCTGCGCCGTCAGGCAGTTGCTATGCTCCGGCGACAAAAAACTCCGGTTCTCTCCTGGTCATACAGTTTTTTTCCAGTATATTCATGATGTTCAGTACTGTTTCTTGATCAAAATACTTTGCGCCTTCCGGGCATGACCTGACGCAGGCGCAACAGCGGATACAGCCCTGGCTGATTTTCGCTGCATCATCAAAACTGATGACCTGCATCGGGCAGTTTGTTGCGCAGAGCATGCACTGCGTACAGCTTTGCGACGTTTTAGGCCGTATATCCACAACCGGGGGCAACCCCCTGTACGGACGGTTACCGGGCACAGTCACGGTACTGCAGCAAGCGGAAAGCACGGCTGCGGCCACATTTTGGGAAAAATCCCCAACAGCGACCATATCCCGGGCGTCCGGACGCCCAGTCCCAACCTTGGGCGTCAGGCTGTGCTCGGCTACAAACGCGGCCGCAGCCGGTACGGCAAAACCCTGTTCCTGTAAAATATCAACAGCTTCTAAAAGCGCATCGTCGTAATGGCGGTTGCCATACACTGCCACAGGAACGGCTACCCCGCCGTTACCAACAAGCCCAGCCAGAAAGCCTGATACAGGGCGTGGCAACCGCCCCGCATAGACCGGAAATCCCAGAAGCAAAAGATCATCCGCATCACAGGAAAATTTTTTCTCGCGGCCACCAGGAAACGTCAGATCATGCTCTATGACAGATTTGCCGACAGTTGAAGCCACAGCGCCAGCCATGGCCCGGACAATCTTTTTGCTGCTGTGGGTGGGACTGAAAAAAACTACATGCAGGCTATTGCTCATGGGTGAAACTTCCCGCTTATACATGCGCCAAGGCAGTTTAAAAAAGCACGGCATACGAAGCAAGTTTTCAATACAAAAAGGCCGCCCGTGCTGATATGCCCCCATCAGAGTAGACAGCGATATAAAGGGCATCTAGGCTGAACGCTGTAACCTGATGGGGGTTTTATGTCTGGTAGAAAGAATGCGTTCTATAGCTTGGAGTTCAAACTGGAAGCCGCTCGACGATACCTTGAGGGCGGCATCAGCTACCGCGAATTAAGCAACGAGTTGGGAATCAAGAGTAAAACGCAGTTGTAAAAGTGGGGTGCCGCAGTCAGGCTTGGCGAGTCGCTTGATGATGCCAGAGGGAAGCTTGATGGCCCTCGACGCGGACGTCCTCGTACCAAATTCTCATCTTTGGAAGAGAAGTTAGCCTATGTGGAAGCGGAGCGTGACTATCTAAAAAAATTGTATCACTCCCGGTTCGGGCACGAATGGGGGCGCATAAACAAAATTTTTCTTCAAAATAGTTTATGAATTGCGTTTGCGTTATCCACTTTTAATTCTGTTGAGCTTTGCTGGACTATTTCGATCTGGGTATTATAAATGGAAAACTGCAACCGCCATAGATCATAGAGATAGGGATGTCATAGAACACATCAAAAGCATCCATTCAGTGCGTCCTTTCTATGGGTATCGTCGTGTAGCTGCAGCCACTCGCGGCGGGGAAACTGTCAGGATAACGCCTGCCTGGAATCGTTTTTTTCCCACCTTAAAACCTAAGCCTTTACAGGGAAAAGTTTGTGCAGTCCGTAGGAAACCATTGCCCTGCTAGAAGAGCATATACGTTTTTACAACGCGGAAAGATTTCAAAAAAGCTCGGCCAGCTCTCTCCGATAGAATTTCGGAAAAAGCTGGCCGCTTGATTATTCGCCTTGGCTTTTTTGACCTGTCCACTTGACGGGGAGCAGACCATGTACCGGCCTTTTGTATTGAAAACAGCGCCAGAAAGGCGAGCTGCTACCAGCTGTTTCCCTTGCTCTGTTCGTGGCCGACAATACCGCCGGCCAAAGCGCCGATACCAGCGCCAGCAAGAGCGCCCCATCCGGCAGCACCACCGGAAATGGCAGCTATGCCCGCACCGCCAAGCGCGCCAAGTGCGGCGCCGCTGGCAACACCCTGCTGGGTCTTGCTCATGTTGGTGCAGCCCACGCCACTGGTAAACATGACGGCCAACAGGCCTATAATCAAAGCTTTCTTCATGGCTATTCTCCTGAGTCCTGTTATCGCCCCAAGGGCAGGTACCTTACTTCTTGGCAATGCGGGGGGCGATCAGTTCATACCAGATAACGCTCATTACCGGACGGTCAAGCCTGTCGGGATTGGCAGCGTACCACTGGTCTACCATGGTGATAATCTCAGCACGGTTGACTCCCTTGAAGGCATTCATCCAGCCCTTTTCAAAAGGCGAAAGGGTATAAGCAGGTTTTTTGCCGGATTTGGCAGCTTTTTCCGCCAGTTTGGCATTAACAAAATATTCTACGGTAATAGCGGATTCCACACCAAGCAGGAATGCGGCCTTATCAGTCTCGCTGGTTTTTTGCCATACATGTCCCGTAAGCTGTTCCACGGGATTATTTTGTGCTACATCGCCAGCAGCGACTTCCGCAGCGCGAACGGGAGCGCAGGCCAGAACCAGAGCAAGAACCAGCCCAAGGCTCAAAACTGACTTTTTCACGCGAAGCTCCTTGCAGTTTAAGGCGAGGCGGCATGCGCCGCCAGTAAAAACCTCGTACAGTGAATGTACTTTAGCCACAAGCATACCTGTATATCAAGTATTTTCCGGGCATCAGGCTCCGGCGCTCTCGCCAATGATTTTTCTGAAACGGTTGAAGAGGTACTCGCCATCATGAGGTCCGGCAGCGGCCTCCGGATGATATTGCAGGCTCATGACAGGCAGTGTTTTATGGCACAGCCCCTCAAGGGTCTGGTCATTCAGGTTGACATGCGTGGCCTCCACATCGTCCACATCATCAAGAACCACATGAAATCCGTGGTTTTGTGATGATATTTCAATGCGCCCTGTGGTCAGGTCCTTGACCGGATGATTGCAGCCGTGATGCCCGAACTTGAGCTTCTCCGTTCGGGCGCCGAGGGCATGCCCGATGAGCTGATGCCCCAGGCAAATGCCCGTAACCGGCAGCATATGTATGAGTTCGCGCACCAGAGCGATTTCGCTGGTGAGTGTCGCCGGATCGCCAGGGCCGTTGGACAAGAAAACGCCCTTGGCTCCGCTGGCTTTTGCCCTGGCAGGGCTGAAGCCCGGTGGCACGGCCAGTGGCTCAAAACCTGCTTCGCAAAGACGGCGCAAGATGTTCCACTTTATCCCGAAATCATAAACCAGCAAGGGCAAACCGGTTCCGCGCCACGCATAGCTGCCGTCTTCAGCCACGGTGACTTCCTGCACGGCATTGTCATACCAGGCGTACGGCTTTTCTGGCGCCACAAAAGGAACAAGATTGTGCCCTTTCATGGCAGGCAGGGCACGCGCACGCTCCTGAAGAACGGCAGGGTCTGTTTCCCGTGTAGAAATGATGCCTCTCATGGCGCCGTTCATGCGCAGATGCCGGGTCAGCGCGCGGGTATCAAGCCCTTCCACACCGGGTTTTTCATAACGCTTCATGAATTCCGGCAGAGACATTGTGGAACGCCAGTTGGAGGGTTTCTTGCAACATTCCTTGACCAGCAGGGCCGCACAATGCACTCCGGCGGATTCCATGTCTTCACGGCAAGTGCCGTAGTTGCCTATAAGAGGGTAGGTCATGCAGACCATTTGCCCGTAATAGGAAGGATCCGTAAGAATTTCCTGATATCCGGTCATCCCTGTGGTGAAGATGACTTCACCGCCGGTTTCAAAATCGCCGGTAAAGGACTTGCCTTCCAGCGTGAACCCGTCTTCCAGCACCAGCAATGCTTTCATAATTACCCCCGCGCATCCCGCGCGTAGTATTCCTGCAAACTTTCCACATGAATCTCGTCCCGGCGCGACCCTATGGCCGTAGCCGTGGCGCGTGCCGCTGCAATAGTGGTGCAGTAAGGTACCTTGTAGTTCAGCGCCGCCTGGCGGATTGCCTTGGAATCCCTGGCGGTATGTTTGCCGGAGGCGGTATTCACAACCAGGGCAACCTCGTGGTTGATAAGCAGGTCCACAATATTGGGCCGCCCTTCATAAACTTTACGCACTTCTTCTACTTTCAGGCCGTGTTCGCGCAGGATAGCTGCCGTACCTTTGGTAGCCAAAAGCTCAAAGCCCAACTTAGCGAACATTTCGGCCACTTCCGGCAGGAAGGGCTTGTCGCGGTCATTGACCGAAAGAAAAAGCTTGCCGCCCTGTGGGGGCACCTGCCCCGCTCCGAGCTGGCTTTTAAGAAAAGCCTCGCCAAAGCTGGACCCCATGCCCATGACTTCACCCGTGGAATGCATCTCCGGGCCAAGAATCACGTCTACACCAGGAAAACGCTGGAAAGGCATGACAGCTTCTTTTACGCAGATAAAGCCGCCCTTGCGCATGCTCCAGGGGTCCAGTTCATCCAGGCTTTTGCCAAGCATGACCTGGGTAGCGAGATATGGCAGGGGCACGCCTGTGGCCTTGGATACAAAAGGAGCAGTGCGCGAGGCACGGGGATTGACCTCAAGAATATAAATATCATCCCCCTTGATGGCGAACTGTATATTCATCAGACCAATGACCTTAAGTTCACGGGCAAGCGCTTCTGTCTGCGAGGCGATGAGGGCTACATGATCATAAGACAGCGAATAGGAAGGCAGCACACAGGCCGAATCGCCTGAATGGATGCCCGCTTCTTCAATATGTTCCATAATGCCCGCAACATAAACGTCCTTGCCGTCAGAAATGGCGTCCACGTCCACTTCTACGGCATGTTCAAGAAACTTGTCGATCAAGATGGGATGTTTGGGCTTTTCCGGCACCTGGGCGTGAAAATAGGCGGTCAGTTCCGAAGCGTCGTAGGCCACGGCCATGGCCCGTCCGCCAAGCACATAGCTCGGGCGCACCACAACGGGGTAAGCAATACGCTCGGCCACGGCAAGAGCATCTTCAAGGCTCATGGCTGTGCCGTTGGGCGGCTGCAGCAGGCCAAGTTTCTGAATCAGCGCCTGAAAGCGTTCACGGTCTTCTGCCCGGTCAATGGCGTCCGGGCTGGTGCCGAGAATGGGAACTCCGGCTCGCATAAGAGGCACGGCCAGATTCAGCGGAGTCTGACCGCCGAACTGCACTATAACGCCTTCGGGCTTTTCTGTTTCCACAATGTTCATGACATCTTCAAAGGTCAGCGGTTCAAAGTAGAGCCGGTCCGAAGTGTCATAGTCTGTAGAAACGGTTTCGGGGTTGGAGTTGGCCATTATGGCCATTACCCCGGCGTCGCGCAAGGCAAAGGAAGCGTGGCAGCAGCAGTAGTCGAATTCGATGCCCTGACCGATACGGTTGGGGCCGCCGCCAAGGATGAGCACCTTACGGCGGTCTTCCAGGTTAATTTCGTCGCCTTTTTCGTAGGTCGAATAAAAATAGGGAGTATAGGCTTCAAACTCTCCGGCGCAGGTATCCACCAGATAGTACGTCGGCAGGATGTTCATCTCCTTGCGCAGGCGGCGAATATCCGTCTCCGGACGTTTCCACATCTCGGCAAGCTGCCTGTCGGAGAAGCCGTATTCCTTGGCTTCGCGCAAGATGACAGCCAGGTCTTCATTTCCGGCAGTCATGTCATTGGCAAGGCCAAAGTTGCGGATACGCTGTTCCATGCTGACAATGTCCTGCAACTGGCGCACAAACCAGGGATCAATGGCGGACACGGCAAAAATTTCTTCTTCCGTGATGCCCGCGAGCAAGGCCTGACGCAGTGCAAAAATACGGCGGGAGTTGGGTCGCTGCAATGATTCCAGAATTGCTTCGCGATCAGGAAGCTCGGCATTGAAATTGAAGCCAAGGCCTGTAGCGCCGATTTCCATTGAACGCAGCCCTTTTTGCATGGCTTCCTTGAAGGTACGGCCTATGCTCATGGCTTCGCCCACGCTCTTCATGGCTGTGGTCAGTTCATCTTTTGCGCCGGGGAATTTTTCAAAGGTGAATCGCGGAATTTTCACCACGCAGTAGTCAATGGCCGGCTCAAAGCTTGCCACGGTTTCGCGGGTGATGTCGTTGCGCAGTTCATCCAGTGTGTAGCCCACAGCCAGCTTGGCCGCAATCTTGGCAATGGGAAACCCGGTAGCTTTGGAGGCCAGCGCCGATGACCGCGATACGCGCGGGTTCATCTCGATAACCACAATTTCGCCATTGGCCGGATTAACGCCGAACTGTACGTTGCTGCCGCCGGTTTCCACACCGATTTCGCGCATGATGGCGATGGAGGCATCGCGGATCTGCTGGTACTCCGCATCAGAAAGGGTCTGTACCGGGGCTACGGTAATGGAGTCACCCGTGTGAACCCCCATGGGATCAAGATTTTCAATGGAACAGATGATGACGCAGTTGTCATTGACATCGCGCATCACTTCCATTTCTATCTCTTTCCAGCCAAGTACACTCTGCTCGATCATCACTTCTGACGTGGGGCTGGCGGCAAGGCCGTTGCCCGCGACCTCTTCAAGATCGGCGAGGTTGTAGGCCACACCGCCGCCTGTGCCGCCCAGGGTAAAAGCCGGGCGGACAATAAGCGGAAAGGGCAGCACATTGCCCAGCTGGCGCACTTCATCTATGGTACGGGCAATGCCGCTGGCGGGCATTTTGAGGCCGATTTTTTCCATGGCCTCGCGAAAAAGCTCACGGCTTTCAGCCTTTTCGATGACTTCGGCCTGCGCACCGATAAGCTCAACGCCGTATTCCGCTAAAACGCCGCTCTTGGCAAGTCCAAGAGCGGCGTTCAATGCCGTCTGCCCGCCAAGAGTAGGCAAAAGTGCGTCGGGGCGTTCTTTCCGGATGACGGCGGCCAAGGTATCGTGCTCGATCGGCTCCACATACGTGGCGTCCGCCAGTTGCGGGTCGGTCATAATCGTGGCGGGATTGGAGTTGACCAGCACCACTTCGTAGCCCTCTTCTTTGAGGGCCTTGACGGCCTGTGAGCCGGAGTAGTCAAACTCGCAGCCCTGGCCTATGATGATTGGTCCCGCGCCAATGACAAGAATTTTGTGTAAATCCGTACGCTTGGGCATTGGACATTCCTGCGGCTTTGGGGATCGTGAAGAAAAGCTACGGCATATTACTACCGTTTGCTCAAACTAAAGAATAATACATGCACTTCGTGTCAAGGTCAACAATTTCTCCGTACAGTCCGCAGGTTTCCTTCCGGCACTAAAGCCTTGCGCCTCGCGCTGATTTACGCAATACTTCTTCTCTTGAATTCATAAGGGGGCTTGATAATGCAAGACATAAAAAAAGTTGTTCTCGCCTACTCCGGCGGGCTTGATACATCGGTTATCCTGAAATGGCTTATTGAGACCTACAAATGCGAGGTCATTGCCGTCACCGCCGATCTGGGCCAGCCTGAAGATCTCTCCGGCGTGGAAGAAAAGGCACTTAAAACCGGCGCTTCCAAAGCCTATGTGGTTGACCTGCGCGAAGAGATGGCCAAAGATTTTGTCTTTCCCATGATGCGTGGCGCAGCCATCTACGAAGGCCGCTACCTGCTCGGCACTTCCATTGCCCGGCCCCTCATTGCCAAGGCTCTGGTGGACATCGCCCGCAAGGAAGGTGCCGACGCCATAGCTCACGGTGCGACCGGCAAGGGCAACGATCAGGTCCGCTTTGAATTCGCTGCCAGCGCCCTGGCTCCGGATATCAAGGTCATCGCCCCCTGGCGTGAATGGGAGCTTATGTCCCGTACAGCCCTTACCGCTTTTGCTGAAAAGCACGGCATTCCCATTTCCAGCTCAGCCAAGCGTTACAGCATGGATGCCAACATGCTGCATACCAGTTTTGAAGGCAGCGAACTGGAAAATCCGGGCAATGAACCGCACGAATCTTGCCATGAGCGCTGTGTGCCGGTGGAACAAGCCCCGGACACGCCTGAAATTGTCACTGTGGACTTTGAGCAAGGCAACCCCGTGGCTGTAAACAGCAAGGCTCTTTCCCCCGCCGCAGTCATAACTACCCTGGCAGAAATCGCCGGACGCAACGGTATTGGCCGCGACGATATGGTAGAAAACCGTTTTGTGGGCATGAAGTGCCGCGGGGTATACGAAAACCCCGCAGGAACCCTGCTCTACAAGCTGCACCGCGACCTTGAGGGCATCTGCCTGGACCGCGAACTGCTCGGCATACGTGACATGCTGGCCGTGCGTTACTCCCAGTGCGTGTACAATGGGTTCTGGTATTCGCCCGAGCGCGAAGCCATGCAGGCCTTTATGGACAAGGCGCAGGAAAGCGTTACCGGCACGGTACGCGCCAAGCTGTACAAGGGCGGCGTATGGCCCCTGTCGCGCACGTCTCCCAACTCCCTCTTCTCTGAAGACCTGGCGACATTTGAAGGTGGCGACTACGACCACAAGGACGCGGCGGGCTTCATATGCCTTAACAGCCTGCGCCTGCGCCTGCATGCGGCCGTCGCCGACAAGTTGAAAAAATAATACAGAACGCCGGATTACAGCCACCTGCGGCGACCCGTGAGACGATGGTCTCCGGGTTGCCGGGGTTCTGAAAAAACAGCTTTGCCGCCAAAAGCACGGCAATGCCGCATGAAAAATACGCGGACAATCCTTTTGCTGCTGCCAACGGGTAAAAACCATATCCAGTCCATCAGCAAAACGCCGAACCGGCAACGCCCCTTCCTGTAACACACGATCTTTCAAACGGATGCTGCCATGAAGACCAACCAGAGCTGGGGTGGGCGTTTTGCCGAAGGCCCCAAGGAAGCCGTGGCCCAGTACACAGACTCCCAGTCTTACGACAGGGCACTTTACGCCCAGGACATCCGTGCCTCGCAGGCACATGCCCGCATGCTGGGCCGTCAGGGCGTCATCACGCCCGAAGAGGCCCAACTGCTGGTTGAAGGGCTTGACCGGGTGCGTGAAGAAATCCGCTCCGACAGCTTCATCTGGAAGCCGGAACTGGAAGACGTGCATATGAATATTGAGGCACGCCTGACAGAAATTATGGGCAATGTGGGCAAAAAACTGCATACGGGCCGCAGCCGCAATGATCAGGTAGGCTTGAGCTTTCGCCTTTTTGTGGCAGACAGGCTGGAAACGTGGCGGCAGCGCGCCGCTGCCCTGTGCGCCATTCTGGTGCAGCGTGCCACTGAGCATGCCGGTGATATCCTGCCCGGCTGCACACACCTGCAGCCCGCGCAGCCCGTGAGTCTGGCTCACCACCTGCTGGCCTACGCCTGGATGTTCCGGCGCGACGCCATGCGCCTTGGAGACTGCCTGGACCGGGTGCGTATCTCCCCTCTGGGTGCAGCTGCCCTGGCCGGTACAACATATCCGCTTGATCCGCAAAGTGTGGCCAAGGACGTAGGCTTTGACGGAATTTACGGCAACTCGATGGATGCCGTGTCCGACAGAGATTTTGTGCTTGAAGCCCTGTTTGGCGGCTCCACCATCATGATGCATCTCTCGCGTCTGTGCGAGGAAATCATCCTGTGGGCCAACCCCGCCTTCGGCTTTGTCCGCCTGCCTGACAGCTATTCCACCGGCTCATCAATCATGCCGCAAAAGAAAAATCCCGACGTGGCCGAACTTATGCGCGGCAAAACAGGGCGCGTCTACGGCTCGCTCATGGGCATGCTCACAATCATGAAAGGCCTGCCCCTCGCCTATAATCGCGACATGCAGGAAGACAAGGAAGGCTTTCTTGACGCCGACAGAACGGTGGAGGCATCTCTGCGGCTCATGGCCGGCATGATGGAAGAAATCGCCTTTCGCACGGACCGCATGCGTGAAGCCTGCAAGGCCGGTTTTCTCAACGCCACGGAACTGGCCGACTACCTTGTGGGCAAAGGGATTCCCTTCCGCGAGGCGCACCATGTTACCGGGCAGTGTGTCGCCGCGGCAGAAAAGCAGGGCAAAGGGCTTGAAGACCTTACTCTGCCTGAAATGCAGGCCCTTGAACCTCGCATCGGGGAAGACGTATACGCCATACTGGACTACGCGGCCGCTGTGCAGCGGCGCGAAACCCCCGGCGGCACCGGGCCGCAATCCGTAGCCGCGCAGGTGGCCCAGCTCAGGACATGGCTTGCCGGTATGGACGGCATGGTCCAGTAACAGGAAGCCTGCCATGTCTGCACCGACACCCCCGAGCACTGGCGACACGCCTGACATCAACTGGCCCCAATGGCCCCAATGGATGGAAGACGCACGCCTGGACGACAGCCTGGCCGCAACCGCCTACGAAGAAACGCCGCCGTCATGGCGGGCCGCCATAAAAACAGGGTTGGCTCTGGCGCATATGCATTTCGGCTCCAGTGCCGGGCATGGCTGCGAAACACAGAACAACGACCGGCTCGGTTTCTGGCGTGAACATGAAAACCATGCCGCAGCCTGGACGGTCATTGCCTTTCCGCCGTCTTATGCGGCGGCGGCACGTCTGGCAGCGGCATGCATCTCTCCCATTTTGGCCGATGTTCCTCTGGTGGGCGCTGTATGCATTGGGGGAACGCCCCACTCATCCGCCCTGGTCAGTCTGGAACTAAGCGGCGTGGAAGATATTTTTGTGCTTGACGTTCATGCTCTGCATGCACTGCTGGAGCAGTGCGGTCCCGGCCCGGGGCGCCTCCTGTTGCTGCACACAGGCGAACTGGAACTGACTGCCGCCTTTGCCCGAACTCTGGGCCTGCCCTGCTGGGAGGAAGCCCACCCCCCGACACTGATCCTGCCCCCGGCAGAGCCAGGAGAAATATCCGGCACGTGTACCGAAGCCCGGGCATTTGACCCGAAAGTGCTGACCTTTGCACAGGCCGGAGCAAATTTTGTTCAGAGCGCCCCCACGGTGCACCCGCCTTTTTCTGAAAATGCAGGGCAAGACACGCCGCCGCACGGCGCATCAGCGCTGCACGCACCCGCACAGGATGTTTTTTTACCGAATGCAACGGAACGTCTGCTACCTGCTGCCGGAATGATCCCGTCAAAACCGGATGCGCAGTATGTTTCCTCCGGCCATGCCCGGCATGCCGCCTGCTGCCGTAAAGACGGCGCACTCCCCTGCGCTCCCCTGCTGACCCTGACTCCGGGCTGCGAGGGTTTCTGGCTGCATCCCGGCCTTACACCGGATTTTTTTCGCGTACACAGTCTGGCCTTCGGCCTGTTATAACCAGCCAGCCCGGGAGCCGCCATGTCGAGCCAGTCCAGCATTGACCGCATCCGCAACATCGGCATCATAGCCCATATCGACGCAGGCAAGACCACCCTGTCCGAACGCATGTTGTTTTACAGCCGCAAAATCCACCGCATGGGCGAGGTGCATGACGGCGCAGCCACTATGGATTTCATGCCCGAAGAGCAGGAACGCGGCATTACCATCATGTCGGCCTGTACGACATGCCAATGGAACGATCATAGCATCAATCTTATCGATACCCCTGGGCATGTGGACTTCACCATTGAAGTGGAGCGTTCCCTGCGTGTGCTGGATGGGGCCGTCGGCGTGTTCTGCGCCGTGGGCGGCGTGGAACCGCAATCAGAAACCGTCTGGCGGCAATCTGAGGATTTCGGCGTTCCCAAAATAGCGTTTATAAACAAGATTGACAGGATAGGCGCTGACTTTGAGGCGGTACTGGCCGCCATGCGCCAGAGACTTGCCGCCAATGCCGTCGCGGTTACCATCCCCTTTGGGCAGGGTGAAGATTTCTGTGCCATTCTTGACCTTGTTCATGAAGAATGCCTCACCTTTGATGAGAACGATCAGGGGCAGACCATACATCATGCTCCTTTTACTCCAGAACAGGCTTCGCTGGCTGGCCCATGGCGCGAGCAGATGCTGGAAAAACTGGCCGAAGCCGATGAAGATTTTCTGGTCAGCTATCTTGAAAACACCTTAGACACCAATGTCATTCACGCCGCCATGCGCCGGGCCACACTGGCCCGCCTCGTAACTCCGGTCTTCTGCGGTTCGGCCCTGCGTAATGCGGGCATACAGCCTGTCCTTGATGCTGTATGCCGCTGGCTGCCTTCGCCCCTGGATGTCCCTCCCCCGGTGGGCCTGGACCTTCAGGGCCGTGAGATTACGGTTATGCCTGATGGCGATGCTCCGGCCGTAGCCCTTGTCTTTAAAGTCCTGCTTGAAGAAAACAGAAAGCACTGCTTTCTCCGTATGTATGCAGGGCGCATCCATGAAGGTGACAACCTGTACAACACTGCACAGAGCAAGGACGACCGCCTGAGTCGCCTCTACAGGCCCCATGCCGACCGCCGCGAGCAACTGGAACAGGCCTCTGCCGGGGAAATAATCGTGGCCGTCGGCCTGCGCTCGGCCCATACCGGCGAAACATATACCGCCCGTGACAGGCAGCTTTCACTTGAAAGCATTGAGGCCAACGCGCCGGTAATTACCCTCGCCCTTGAGCCGCGCAATGCCGATGAAGGTAAAATTCTGGATGAAGCCCTGACGCGCTATGCCGAAGAAGACCCCACTCTAAAAGTGCAGATGGATGACGATACGGGAACACGCATGATTTCCGGCATGGGTGAGCTTCATCTGAATGTGCTGCTGGAACGCATGCGGCGGGAATACGGCATCAGCCCACGCTCAGGCAACCCGCAGGTCGTCCTGCGTGAAACCGTGCGCAAGGAAGCCGCCGCCACTGTGACCTTTGACCGTGAACTGGGCAAAGAGCGCCATCAGGGTACGGTCAGCCTGCGTGTGGCCCCCCGGCTGCGCGGGAGCGGCAATGCCGTGGAGATAGGCAGTTTCTTGCCTGAAAATCCCGACGAAGCACGAAAAATCCTGCCCCGCATGTACGTGGAGGCCGCCATCGAGGGGGTGCGCGATGCCCTGCAAAGCGGTGATATCACAGGCTACCCGGTCACCGATGTGGCCGTGACCCTGGCTGGCATGGAACGACGCGACGGGCTGACCACGGCTCCGGGCTGCCATATGGCAGCGGGACAGGCACTGCGCGAGGCACTGGCCGCCGCCGCTCCCGTAAACCTTGAACCTGTCATGCGGGTTGAGATTTCCGTACCTGAAGATTTTCTGGGCGCTGCCATCAGTCTTCTCAACACCTGCGGCGGAAAAGTGGAAGACCTGGAAGACCACGGCGGGCGCAAAACCCTTCGCGGCACTGCTCCCCTGCGCCGCCTGTTCGGTTTTTCCACCTCCTTGCGCTCGGCCACACAGGGCCGGGCCGGACTGGTGATGACCTTTGACCGTTTTGACCTGCCCTGAGGCCCCATGCCTGCCGCATTCCCCCATATGAAAAAAAATATTGTCACACATACCCCACGGGCCAAAAAAAGTCTGGGCCAGCATTTTTTACGGCGCGAAGACATCTGCTGTCGTATTGCGGCGCTCATTGCGCCAGCCGCCCAGGATCGCATCATTGAAATCGGCCCCGGACCCGGCGCGTTGACCCGCGCCATTGAAGCCACCCCCCATTCCCGGCTGCTGCTGCTGGAAAAAGACCGCCACTGGGCCGCCGAACGGCAGCGTCTGGGCGGTGCCAACACCCAGGCCGTACTCATTGATGCCCTGAAGTTTGCATGGCGGCGCATCAGCCCTGAAGAGCCGTGGAAAATCATAGGCAACCTGCCCTACAATGTGGCTTCTCCCCTGATCTGGGACATTTTCTCCCGGTCCACAGGCTGGCAGCGGGCAGCTTTTATGGTGCAGAAGGAAGTGGGCCAGCGGCTGGCGGCCCATCCCGGTACAGGACATTACGGTGCGCTTTCGGTATGGGTGCAAAGTTACGCCCGCCCCCGCATGGAATTCGTGGTGGGTCCAGGCGCGTTCAGCCCGCCCCCCAAGGTAGATTCCGCGGTTCTGAGCTTTGAGCCATTGCCCGCCAATGAACGCCCCGCACATCCGGAACTTCTCTCGCGTCTTCTGCGGATATGCTTTCAGCAGCGTCGCAAACAGCTTGGCGGCGTATTCCGCCGCGCCGCGCAGCCGGGCCTTGAAAAATCCCTGCACGATGCCTGCATTGACCCGGCCTTGCGCCCCGAAGCCCTGACGTGCTCAGATTTCCAGCGTATAGCCGCTTTTTGGGCTTCACAGCTTGACAACAGGGCATAAAAAGTTTTCAGTCTATCCATAATCTTGCTGCGTTGTATGCCTTCCGGCTTTTTCATCGCCAGGAAGGCCGCCTGAAACAACGCGGGGGAACCTTTCAGGAGGACATGCTGATGACTAAGGCTGATTTTGTCGAAAAAATAGCTGCCAAGGCCAATCTGACCAAGGCGGCTGCCGAACGGACCCTCAATGCCTTTCTCGCTTCTGTCGAAGACGCTCTTGTCAAGGAATCCAAACTCACGCTTACCGGTTTCGGCACATTCGCAGTGGAACACCGCAAGGCCAGGCAGGGCCGCAACCCCCGCACCGGGGACACGCTCACCATCCCGGCGTGCAAGATTATCAAATTCCGCCCGGGCAAAATTCTCAAAGATTCTCTCAACTAGGTATCTCGCCGTTCGCCGCGGCATACGGATGCCCCGGTGAAAGCCCGCCCGACCACGCGTCAGGCCGGGTACGCCTGGGTAAACAAAGCCTGATTGTCGCCGATGCTGGGAATCGGCGACAACCGCTTATGCAAAACAGGCCGCTTTGCCGCAACTGGTGCTGCCGGTAGCAGTCTTTTTTACTGCACATGCTGTAATGGCGAAAAAGTCTTGCCTTTTTTCAGCCTTCGGGCTATAGAGACTCTTCACTTGCGACACTGTCGCCAGTCCGTAAGCGGGCAACCCCCGTTCGCGGTATTTTGGGGCCATACCTATCGGCCCTTCGCAGAAGGGGGTGATTTTCTTGCCCGGAGTTTTTCTTAACGAAGACGACTACAACTTCGACATTGCGCTGCGCCGCTTTAAGAAACAGGTAGAAAAGGCCGGCATTCTTTCTGAAATGAAGAAACGCCAGCACTACGAAAAGCCCAGCGTCATGCGCAAAAAGAAGAAGGCCGCCGCCCGGAAGCGGTTGATGAAAAAAATCAGGAAGATGAACATGGCCTAACCGGGGGCGCATGCATGCGCCCGGGGCCTTGCATCCGGCCAGTTATGCGGGAAGCCCCTTTTGGGGGTTTCCCGCATTTTCTGCTTTACTCCACCCTTCACCACACCACTGCCATGACCGTTACCACCACACTTTTTGAACAGATTGAAAAAGACTACGTTCAAGCCTACAAGGCCAGAGACAGTGTGCGCCTGACAGTGCTGCGCCTGTTGAAAACAGCGGTCAAAAACCGGCTGGTGGACCTGCGGCGACCTGGCGGCAGCCTTTCCGATGAAGAAATGCTTGATGTCATCGTAAAAGAAGGCAAGCAGCGGCAGGATTCCATTGAGCAATACACGGCCGCCCAGCGACCCGACCTTGCTGAAAAAGAGGCTGCGGAACTGGCCGTGCTCAAAGACTATCTGCCCAAGGCCCTTGGGCAGGAAGAACTGACGGCCCTTATTGAAAGCACCATAACCGCACTTGGCGCCGCTTCGCCCAAAGATATGGGTAGGGTCATATCTACCATCATGTCCAGTCATAAAGGCCAGGTAGACGGCAAAGCCCTTTCTGAGGCTGTAAAAAAACGCCTGCAATCCTGACCCGGTCCAACTGGCCCGCCTGCGCTGCAAAGCAGGTGGCAATGCACCATTTTCAGCCGCTTTTTCGCAATGGTGGATGTACTGCGGCCTTCCAGATGCGGAACTCACCCTGCCGTCCGGCCTTGGGCCGTTGTAACCGGGAGTTGCCTCGCAAGATGGAAACACTGTGTGTCCGGCAAAAACGCACTCTCCGGGGTACTCGGGCCTTCAGGTCCGCCGGGGGTTGCGTCCTTTTTTCTGCGACAAGCCATTTCATTGCTCCCGAGGCATCAGCATGATTCACGCCCGTACGCTCCAGGCCCTGGAATATAATAATGTTACCGACTATCTTGCCTCGCTCTGTATTTCCGGCGTGGGGCGCGATCGCGCACTGGCGCTTGCTCCGCTGCCCCAGGCCGAGGATGTAAACCTGGCGGCACGGGTCTATGAAGAGGCGGCTGACTGGTCTTCCCGGCCTGCTGCCGGAGGGTCGATATTTATCCTTAACGCCTTTCCCGACGTCACAGGTTTTTTGCACGCCGCACAAACCAGCCGCGGCCACGCTTTTCAGCCGGATGTGGACGCTTTCTGGGCGCTGCGTGAAGTTTTGCGTCTGGCACGCGATGCCCACGCCGCCATTGCCGTACCCGAAGCACCAAGACAGTGGCCGCATTTGTTGGCCCTGGCCGATGGCACGCCTTTGCCTGTGCAGCTTACGGCGGCTCTTCTGCGCTGTCTTTCAGATGACGGCCTGCTGAAAGACGAAAGTTCGCCCGAACTTTACCGCCTGCGCGGCGAGTTGCGCCGCCTGCATCAGGGCTGCATGCGCAAGGTCAAGGACTACGCGCTGCAGTACAATATGCTTGCCTATTTGCAGGACGAATTCATGACCCTTTCGTCCGACCGCTATGTGCTGCCCCTCAAGGCCAACTTCAAGGGGCGCATGCAGGGCATCATTCACGACTGGTCGCAAACGGGCGAAACCTGCTACTTTGAACCCATGTTTCTGGTGGAAATCAACAACCGCCTGCAAGAATTAAAACGCGAAGAGCGCGAAGAAGAACGCAAGGTTTTGCTATACCTGCGCACTTTGCTTGAAGCAGAACTGCCTGGCGCTCAAGCTGCCCTTGAATTGCTGGCCCAGCTGGACCTGCTGCAGGCCAAACGCCGCCTGGCAGCCCTTCTTGACGGCCGCTGCCTGCCGTTGACCCCCGTGGCCGAAGGCATACAGCTGCTCGACGCCCGCCATCCCCTGCTCTTGCTCAACAGGGTTAAAAGCGCAAACGGCTCTGCCACGGATTCAGGGCATACCCAAAAATCCGCCGCACGGGCGGCAGCAGCCGTAAAACCTCTTGATATCGTGCTGCGGCCTGGCGAACGCGCCCTGATTATCACAGGCGGCAATGCTGGCGGCAAGACGGTCTGCCTGAAAACGCTGGGGCTTATCGCCGCCATGACCCTTAGTGGCCTGCCGGTTCCTGTGGGGGCTGGCTCCCATCTGCCCTGGTTCAGCCGCATGGACGCCTTTATTGGCGACGAACAGAGTCTTGCGGACAATGTTTCTACCTTTACGGCGCAGATCGAGCACCTTGCCAAAGCCTGGAAGCACCTTGACGCCAGCGGCATGGTGCTGCTTGATGAATTCGGCGCTGGCACAGACCCGGCCCAGGGCGCTGCTCTGGCCCAGGCGGTACTTGACGAATTGCTCGACAAGCATACCTTTGTACTGGCAGCCACACATTTTCCCGCGCTCAAGAGCTATGCCCTGACCAGGGAAGGAGCGCGCGCGGCCTCCATGCTGTTTGATCCGCAAAGCAAAAAACCCCTGTTCAAACTGGCCTACGATCAGGTGGGGGCCAGCCAGGCCCTTGATGTGGCACGCGAACACGGGTTACCGGAAAGCATTGTGCGCCGTGCAGAGCATTATCTTTTGCAGGACGGACAAGATGCCACTGCCCTGCTTTCCAGGTTAAACGATCTGGCCGCAAAGCGCGAAGAAGAACTGGTTATTTTACGGCAGGAACAGGACAAAACCCGGTCTGCCGCCAGACACGAGCGCGAAAAGCTGGAAAAAGAACGGTTGCGCCTGCACGATGAGGTGCGGACCAAAGCCTCCGAACTTATGCGCGCGTGGAAAGAAGGCCGCGCAACCCACAAGCAGGCCCTGAAAGAAATGGCCCGCCTACGGGCTTCGCTTGTTCCTGATGACACTGCGGACAAAAGCGGCTCTGTTTTACCCATCGCTGAACATTTTGTGGTGGGCCAGCAGGTTCTGCACACTGTTTTCAATAAGCGCGGCGTGGTCACCGATGTGGATGAGCGGCGTAACCGTGTGCGCCTCGACATGAACGGCGTCAACCTGTGGGCCGAGATGAAGGCCCTGCGTCTGCCCGGCAGCCAGGGAAACCCGCAGCCCGTTGGCAAGCCTTCTTCCATCTTGGCCGCAGCGCACGGCTCGTCCTCCACAGGCGGAGGCGGCGCACGGCCCGCTGGAGCCGCCACTGGAGCCTCACTGCGCCTTGACATGCGCGGACTTCGTGCTGATGTTGCCCTTGCAGAACTCGAGCAGTTCATGGATAAGGCTTTGCTGGCCGGTTTTCGGGAAGTCGAGGTGGTCCACGGACGCGGTACGGGGGCTTTACGGCGCCAGGTTCATGAATTTTTGCGCACCTTTCCGGCAGTGGAAAGTTTTTGTCTGGCCCCCGAAGACAGAGGTGGCGATGGCATGACCATTGTAATCCTGCGATAGTAACAGCTTACAGATAAAAAATTACCAAAAACGGATTCATCCGGCGTAATCACGGTGCAACAAAGATACCGGCAAGACCACATATGCGGTACGGCAAGGCCGTTTTCGCACACGCCAGTGAAAAAATCCGCTGCACAGCGGCGGCATCATAAAAACTCCCCGATGCCACGGCATGCAGCAGGACTGTGCAAGCAGTCTGCCACTTCGTCTGTACGCAGCACGAACGCCCTGCCCGGCAGGTGCATAAACAGTTTTTCCAGTAAAGCGGAAAGGAAGATTATCAGTCAATGCAGTCCAGGGATGCCATACGTGCCATCAAGGAGCGCATGAATATTGTGGACGTTGTGCGCCGCTATGTAGAGCTGAAGCGCAACGGGCCGCGCTGGGTGGCGCCCTGCCCTTTTCATCAGGAAACAAAACCGTCCTTTTCCGTCAATGAGGATCAGGGCCTGTTTTACTGCTTTGGCTGCCATGCTTCGGGCGATATCTTCGATTTTTACAGCCGTATCAACGGGCTGGATTTTAAAGAAACGCTTGAACAACTGGCTGCCGAGGCGGGCATAACCATCGAACGCGGTCCCGGCGGTGCGCGCCGCCAAGGTGAAGAGCGTGAGCGCCGCTCTTCACGCCAGCAGATGTTGCGCATGTACGAATTGGCTGCAGGCCATTTTGCGGCTACGCTCAACGGCCCGGACGGTGCAGAATGTCGCACATATATGGAAAAACGCGGCCTCAGCCAGGAAATTGTGCAGCATTTTGGCCTTGGCTGGGCCAAAAGGGAATGGCAGTCACTGGCAGACTCGCTGCGCCGTGCGGGCTTTGACGCCCGTATGGCAATCGAGGCTGGCCTTTTGGGGCAATCCGATAATGGGCGGGCGTATGACCGCTTCCGGGGGCGGCTCATTTTTCCCATCAAGAGCCTATCCAACCAGATCATTGCCTTTGGCGGACGCATCATTGCCGATGAAGACGAGGCCAAGTACATTAATAGCGCCGACACGCCTATCTATAAAAAAGGCGAGCACCTCTACGGCCTGGCGCAGGCTCGCAAGGGTATGGTCACCAAAGGGCGCGCCCTGCTGACTGAGGGCTACATGGATGTGCTTACCCTGCACCAGTTCGGCTACGACAATGCTGTGGGGGTTCTCGGCACAGCCCTGACGCCGGAACAGATCAAACGGCTCTCGGGTTTTGTTTCGCAACTGACCCTGCTCTTTGACGGCGACCGGGCCGGGCGCAAAGCCGCCCTGCGTTCCTGCGAAATGCTGCTCACACGCGGCCTGGCCTGTTCGGTCGTGCTTATGCCCGAGGGCGAAGACATCGACAGCCTGCTACGCGGTTCAGGACCGGAGGCATTTGAAGAACTGCAAGCCCAGGCCCCGGACGGGCTGCGTTTTTGCGTGGACGTGCTCAAGGCTCTGGCCCCCAGAGAAACCGTAGAATGGGCGCGTAACTTCCTGCGTCAGGTGGAAATTCCCGAACTGGTCAGCCCGTATGTTTCGCGGCTGGCCGGGCACCTGCAACTTTCAGAAGCCGACCTGCGTGAAGGGCTTATGCAGTCGCGCGGGGTAAAAAACGACAAGACACGTCCTGGTTCAAACAGTTTGCCGTCGGGGCGTGTCCTGCAAAACATTCGCGACCGCGAAATCATGATGTTCGCCGTGCGTTACCCGCACCGGCTGACAAACATGCTTGAACTCGGGGCCGACCTGGCTCTGCAATCGGCAGTGGCGCGTCAGTTATGGGACAAAATTGAAACCCACGGCGCGGATGAGGTATTTCACCATCTGGACCAACGGGAAAAAAATTTCTGGTGCAAGTGCTGCGGCCCCGAGGCCGCCCCGCGCGATAACGGCGACAGGGAACTGGAATCATTGCGCCATTACTTGAACAATTACTACGCTTCGGCGCAAAAATCTTCTTTATCCGCAGCCTTGAGGGCCAACACCGGCACGGGTGACTTTGAGGCTGATATGGACTATCTTCGCGCACTTAAGGAAACCTTGGAGAAAGGGCATGAGCAGTCTTAAAGATATCCAGCAGATTCAATCACTTATTGCCAAAGGCAAGGGTGCGGGCTTTTTGACCTTTGAAGAGGTCAACAAAGCGCTGCCCGTTGAAATGAGCACGCCCGAGCAGTTTGAAGAGATCATAGGCATCTTTGAACAGCTGGAAATCGTTATTGTGGACTCAGAGAAGGACGGAAAAAAAATTTCGGCCACTGCCTCTGAATCTGACGAGGAAATAACCGACAGTTCCCTTGATCTGTCTGAGGACGAAGATACTGCGGACTATTCTTCCCGCAGCACAGACCCCGTGCGCATGTACTTGCGCGAAATGGGGGCTGTTCCCCTGCTTGACCGCGATGGTGAAGTTGTTATCGCCAAAAAGATTGAAATGGGCGAACAAGACGTGCTTTATGCCCTTGTTGAAGTTCCTGTGGCAGTTGAAGAGCTGATCAATGTGGGCGAAGACCTGCGCCAGAACCGCATCAAGCTCAAGGATGTGGTAAAAACCATTGAAGAAGACGACCCCAGCGAAGATGAAATGAACCAGCGTTCGCGCGTCATCCTGCTGCTGGACGAAATCAAGCAGACCTTCAAGAAAAAACGCAAGATCTATAAAAAACTTGATGTCTGCACCTGCATGGATCGCCGCGTCACCGCCGTGCAGAAAGAAATCATCTGCTTCAAGGAAGAAATTGTTACCCGCCTGCGTGATATCAAGCTGGAAAAAACCCTCATTGACCGCATTATTGAAACGGTTGAGGACTACGTGCGCCAGATGCACAACTGCCAGCGTGACCTTTCTGCCTACATTCTTGCCACCGGCCGTACCCAGGCGGAAATTCAGGCCATGTTTGACGGCCTTGAGCAGCGCGAAATCAATCCGATGGATGCCGCCCGCGACCTCAAGCTCAGTGTGGACGAACTCTTTTCCTTCAAGGAAATGATCATCGGCAAGATTGAAATCCTCAACCGCCTGCAGGAAAAATGCTGCCATAACGTCACGGACCTTGAAGAGGTCCTGTGGCGCATCAAACGCGGCAATACGGCGGCCATGCGCGCCAAGCAGGAACTTATCCGCTCCAACCTGCGCCTTGTGGTTTCCATTGCAAAAAAATATACCAATCGTGGTCTCCAGTTCCTCGACCTTATTCAGGAAGGCAATATCGGCCTCATGAAAGCTGTGGATAAGTTTGAGTATCAGCGCGGCTATAAATTCTCTACGTATGCTACATGGTGGATCCGGCAGGCCATTACCCGCGCCATTGCCGACCAGGCGCGCACCATCCGTATCCCCGTGCATATGATTGAAACCATCAACAAGCTCATACGCACATCGCGCTACCTTGTGCAGGAGCTGGGCCGCGACCCCACGCCCGAAGAAATCGCCGAACGTATGGAATACCCAGTGGAAAAGGTCAAAAAGGTACTCAAAATCGCCAAAGAACCCATTTCTCTGGAAACTCCTATCGGCGATGAAGAAGATTCAAGCCTGGGCGATTTTATTGAAGATAAAAAAGCTGTGGCCCCGGCAGAAGAAGTTATCAACACCAAGCTGTCGGAACAGCTGGCCGCAGTGCTGGCAGACCTCACCCCTCGTGAGGAGCAGGTTTTACGCAAACGCTTCGGCATTGCTGAAAAGAGTGATCACACCCTTGAAGAAGTGGGCAAGCTCTTTAACGTGACCCGCGAACGTATCCGGCAGATCGAGGCCAAGGCTTTACGCAAACTGCGTCATCCCGTGCGCAGCCAGCCCCTGCGCTCTTATTACGAAAACTGATTTCCCGGCAGCGGCCTGGCATGCTGCCAGGCCGCTGCCGCATGATACAGGCCAGGGCATACGCTCTGCGCGGCATACCAAAATCCGCAAGGTTTTCCGGACAGCCGCCGGGCGAATGCCGGTAACAGCAAAAACATTGCAGCCCATGTAACAGGATATGGCCGTGTTTGTGTCAGTATTGTCCCGGCTTGGACGGCATTGCGCCGTTGTTATGGTCTTCGGCCTTCTTTGCCTGTCGTTGTTTTTCTCGTCCCCATCTTCTTCTCTGTCGGCAGAAACGGCCGGAAAACGTACCTCCCCCGATGTCCCGCCTGCTACGGTTGCCGTAACGCCCCCCCCCGCCACGCCCACTGCGGTTGCCAGTAGCTCCGGCAATATTCCTGACAGCATTGCCCAGCCAGATCCAGCCGGACCTGAAGTTCCGGGCAAGGAAAGCAAAAACAATTCCGGGCAGCCCGCACCTGCACCGTCCGGCATGGCGGCAGATACTGCCGTGGGGCAACTGAGCGACAGCACAAAAATTGTTTCCGAAGACAGCACAAGGGGAAATGCCGATGCTCCCCGTGCAGAACCGCTGCCTCAACCGCTTGGTACTGTGGCGCACTGTTTTGACGGCGACACCTTTAAACTGACGGACAGGCGCGTTGTACGGCTGGCCGGCATTGATTCGCCAGAACTGTCCAAGGGCCGCATAAAAGCCCAGTTTTTTGCACGCGAAGCCAGAGACCAGCTCAACACGCTCACCAAGGGCCAGCAGGTGCAGCTTCTGCAAGCAGGCGTCAAGCATCGCGATTCACACGGCAGAATTCTGGCGGAAGTGTTGCTGCCGGACGGCACGTCCCTCAACGAAATCATGATCCGCAATGGCGCGGCCTATTTTTACCCGCATCAGGATCTCAGCCCGCAGCTTCAGGAACGCCTCCGCAACCTCCAACATGAGGCCATAGCCGGGCGTCGCGGCATGTGGGCCTTTCTGCTTTCGCAACCTGTTGCCAAGAATACCTATCTCGGCAACAAGGAGTCTTTACGCTTTTTTCCCGCAGACTGCGCCGAGGCCCAGCACATACGCCCGCGAAACCGTGTGTATTTCGGCAACCTGATGGATGCCTTCATGGCAGGCTACGCTCCTGCGCGGGTGTGTTCCTTCTGGCTGGTGACGCCATGAGCCGACAGTCCCCGGGCAGAACCACGTCAAGTCCGCTGGCCGACCAGACAGCCCTGGTCATTTTTTCCGGCGGCCAGGACTCCGCAACATGTCTTGCGTGGGCTCTGGACCGCTTTGCCCGTGTCCGCACACTGGGTTTTGACTACGGCCAGCGCCATGCCGTGGAATTGGCCTGCCGCCAGAACCTCCGTGAAAAACTGGCTACTCTCAACCCGCAGTGGGCCGCCCGCCTGGATGCGGATTGCTTGCTTGATATCGGCCTTTTCCGCCAGCTTGCCAATACCGCCCTCACCTCTACCTCGCCCATTGAAGATAAACCAGAGGGTCTGCCCAATACCTTTGTTCCGGGCCGCAATCTCATATTTATCCTGCATGCCGCCGCATGGGCCTACGGGCTTGATATCCGTCATATGGTCCTTGGCGTATGCCAGAGTGACTCCTCGGGCTATCCAGACTGCCGTGACGACAGCATCAAAGCCATGCAGGTAGCCCTGAATGTCGGCATGGACGCGAATTTTGTACTGCATACGCCCCTCATGTGGCGCAGTAAAAAAGATGCCTGGACCCTGGCGGAAGTTCTTGGCGGGGCAAACCTGGTTGACCTGATCGTTGAGGAAAGCCACACCTGTTATGAAGGGCAGCGCGGACAGCGGCATCCCTGGGGCTACGGCTGCGGGCAATGTCCGGCCTGCCGTCTGCGGGCGGCGGGATATACCGAATACCTGACCGAAAAGTCCGAAGCAAAGGAGCGGGTATGTCCAAAAAGCAATTAAGCGCGGCCCAGGGCGTTGAGGTGGCCTGTATTCTTTTCACTCTCAACACGGATCCCGAGGGCATGGTGCGCCTGGCACACAGCGCCCTCCTGCCTCCTGCCTACCTTGAAGGCCCGGGGGCCATCCGGTTTTGTGCGGAATGGCGGGCCTTCACCCATGCCGTTATCACAGCCGGGCTTATGCAGCACGCTCCAAACAGTGTGCTCATGGCCTACCTGCGCCAGACAGGGAACCTGCTGAGCCGGACGTCCGCGCCTTTGAATGAAGAATGCGGTCAGGCCGCCGAACATCAGGAGACAATTGCCCCCGAAGAACTGGAATCCTTTGTGGATGGCCCGTTTGCCGGATATATGCCCTTGCTTGCCCAAGGGCAGCAGGCCCGCTGCCCGGACCTTTTCTGCCAGCGTCTGGCGTCGGAAACGGCTCGGGCCAAAGGCGAAGCAAGCCCACCCGATGATCAGTCCAAAGCGCGTTTGGCCGCGACCATGGCCATGCTTGTAAGTGCGGTGTGGGACAAGCTGGAAAATTACGAATTCCTGGCCGATTAGAGCATTTTCATATTGAAGCGCCCGACGCCTGCATGAGCAAAAGTCCGTCATGAAGGTAAACGTAGATTCGGCACTTGCCTGAAAGATATACGAAAAAATGCAGCATTGTTTATCAGCCTTGCTGAGCACTGTAACAGGCGCATCTTAAGCTTTGAGGGTATATATTTTAATATCACCCGTTTCAGGATATGTATTTGAGGTAGTCCTTCAATGCACAACAGCCCGGGTACCCCGGGCTGTTGTGCATTGAAGGACTACCTCATAAAACTTTTTTGCTGCAGAAAAGCAGGCTGTCTGCCCCTGCCTGAAGTGGCATCCCTTTTTGTCCTTAAAGGCTCCCGCAAATAGCGCGCCCCCGCAACGGTTCCATGCGCCGCTGTTGCCCGGCCCTGGCTGCTGTGACGCCAGGACCTAAGGGGGCATCACCCCATAAACAGCTACCGGCCGGCAGCAGAAGCTTCAAGACCAGTATGCCTTATAAACAGGACCGTTTCCGGTCAGGAATCGTCATTGTCCAGAAACACCCAGTGCAACATGCGCTTGTGCACCCGCAGGCGGTATTCAGACTGCTGGATAAGCATGGACGCCTTGTTGTTGCGCAGAATATCATTTTCTACCCGGATGGCATTGATGGGCGGCGCGCTGAGCATGATGCGCACATGGGGCCTTGCCCTGGACAGCAGTTCACTGCAAATGTTCCACCGCACATGCTCTTCTTCCGTGAGGCCCTTGCGGCAGCCAGCAAAAACATAGTCTGCGCCCTTCACAGCTTCTTCCGGGGTATCCACAAAAGTCACATCCGTTCCCAGTTCGGCAACGATCCTTTTCAGGGGTGCCGGGTCTACATGAGAAGGCAGGGCCACGCGCAAACTGAAGGGGAACCACGCCGTGGCCTCCACCAGTGAATGCAGGGTGCCGTTGAGGCAGCCAAGCCAGCCACAGGTGACATTGCCGAGATTGCGTGAATTGCGCAGCATGCAGGCAATATCCGCCAGGGCGTGTGCCGGATGCGCATCCGGGCTGCCGGCGTTGATAAGGGGGAAACTCAGGTCGATTCTGGCGGGATCCCAAGAAGCGACGGGTAGCCCGTAGGTATACAGGCAGTCCACATAATAACTGAATATGGGCATGAGCTGTTCGCGGTATTCGGCGAGTTCCGAACGCCATACGCTGCGGTTGCCCTCATACACCACGGCCCCACCCAGCTGCCGCACGGCAGCTGACACGCAAAGTCTTTCCGGCAGCGAGTGCTGGGCAAAAATGAGCACAGCCACACGTTCCGTCATGAAGTTCGTTCTGGTCTTGGCCTCCGGCATGCCCATGGCCTGCTGCACAAGCAGCCAGCACGCCTTTTCTCCCAGCTTTCTGATGGTCAGAATATGTCGAGCCATAAATCCTCCGTGACGGGCGTCACATACGTTGATTCTGCCCGGTGCTATGACCTTAACAAGCTGCCATGCCTCTGTCCAGAAGTACTGCGCAACGTCTTGACAGCATATGATAAATGTCTCGCACAGAAACATGCAGCCGTCAGCGGCATTTTACAGAACGCTACAGGCCGTTAAAACCCACTGTTTTTTTGACCGCGATGCGGGCTTGTGATTCATAGTGCTTTTCCGCTACACTGTTTTTACTGCTGCAAAGAATACATGGGAGATTTGATGAGAGTCTTTTTCTTTGACCTGGACGGTACCCTGCTTGATACGCTTGGCGATATCGGCAATGCCTGCAATGCCGTACTGGCCCGGCACGGTTACCCCACGCACCCTCTGGCGGACTACAGACGCTTTGTGGGACGGGGCTTTGACAAGCTGGTACGCGACACCCTGCCTGCCGCAGCAGAGCTTGAGCCGCCGGCCCTGACACAACTGGTGGAAGAAACCCGCCAGCACTACGGCCGCCATATGTGCGACACCACCCGCCCCTATGAAGGCATCATCCCGGCACTGGAAACCTTGGCCGCCAAGGGATGCCCGCTGGCCGTGCTTTCCAACAAGCCGGAAGAACATACGGTGGATCTGGTGCAGCGCTACTTTCCTTCCATCCCCTTCGTTCTTGTACGCGGCGGCAGAAAAAATGTTCCTCTTAAACCACAGCCGCAGGCCCTGCTGGACATGGCTGAAACAATGCATACTTCTGTGGCCCGGGTCCTGTACGTGGGCGACAGCGACGTGGATGTGCAGACCGCGCGCAACGCGGGCACAACGTCAGTGGGTGTGGCCTGGGGTTTTCGCGGCCCTGCGGAACTGCGCGCCGCTGGAGCCGATCATATCATCGACGCCCCGGCCCAACTGATTGAACTGACGGTGGAGATATAGCCATGGCAAAACGTCTTATTATCGAAATTGACGAAGACAAGTGCAACGGCTGCGGCCAATGTGTACTGGACTGTGCCGAAGGCGCGCTGGCCATAGTGGACGGCAAGGCCAAACTCATACGGGACTCTTACTGCGACGGGCTTGGCGCATGTCTTAGCTGTCCTGAAGGAGCTCTGCAGCTTATCGAACGCGAGGCAGAAGAGTTTGATGAGGAGGCGGCCCTGGCGGCCAAGGCTGAGCGCGAAGGAACAGCCCCTGCCCACGCAGGACACGGGGCGCAGGGCATGACGCCCAGACCGGGTGGATGCCCGGGCAGCATGGCGCGTGCTCTCAAACCTCTGTCCCCAGTTACGGCGGCGGCCAACCCCGGACTTGCCGTGGATCTGCCCTCCTGGCCTATCCAGCTGCGGCTTGTTCCTCCCACAGCCCCGTTTCTCAAGGGCGCTCAGATACTGCTGGCCGCCCACTGTGCTGGCTTTGCCCTGCCCAATCTGCATAAAGACTGGCTTGCCGGACGCATACCTGTTATCGCCTGTCCCAAGCTTGAAGATAATGCGGCCCTTTTGGAAAAGCTCACAGCCATCATAAAATCGGGACAGATCGCAAGCCTCACAGTACTGCGCATGAGCGTGCCGTGCTGTGGCGGGCTTGAACACCTGGCCCAGCAGGCCCTTAAAGGCGCACAAAGTGACCTGAAAATGGAATGTCATGTGGTCAAGCTCTAGCAGCAGACAACAAAAAAACGCAGACGACGGCGTTAAAAAGCAGCGCCAGTTATAGCGTCTTGACAAAACATATCTAATTGCTATGTTTTAAGGGCGGGTCCCGCCCGCTTGCGGCCGGGACCCGCCAATGGTGCGACAGCGTTAACATTACGCTGTACCCGCATTGCAACTTTAGTGTCAAGGAAGAGGATATGCCCATCAAGATCCCGGCGGATTTGCCCGCCTGCGCCGCCCTGGAAAGTGAAAACATCTTCGTAATGACCGAAGACCGCGCAGTCGCTCAGGACATACGCCCTCTGGAAATAGTCATCGTCAACCTCATGCCCACTAAAATCGCCACTGAAACCCAGTTGTTGCGACTTTTGGGCAACTCCCCTCTTCAGGTCAACATCACCCTGCTGCGCACCGAGGCGCATGAGTCCAAAAACACACCGGCTCAGCATCTTGAACGTTTTTACAAAACATTCAGCGAGATACGGCACGGCAGCTTTGACGGCATGATTGTCACCGGAGCGCCGGTGGAACATCTGCCCTTTGAGGATGTGGACTACTGGCACGAACTGCTCGACATCATGAATTATGCGGCGAGCCATGTTTACTCCACCCTGTATATCTGCTGGGCGGCCCAGGCTGCGTTGTACCATTTTTACGGCATCCCCAAATTCAGCCTGCCGCAAAAAATCTCAGGGATTTTCAACCACGACATTCTGCTGCCGGACTGCCGCCTTTTCCGCGGCTTTGACGACACATTTACCGCGCCGCACTCCCGCAATACCGAAGTGCGCGCAGGGCACATCCTTGAAACGCCACAACTGCGTCTGCTTGCACAGTCGGAACAGGCCGGAGTAACGCTTGTAGAACGCGTTGACCATTCACAGGTTTTCATGACCGGCCATCTGGAGTACGACAGAGGCACACTGGACGCGGAATATCGCCGTGATGTGGACAGGGGCCTGAAACCGCGTGTACCGGAACATTATTATCCCCATGACGACCCCGCCGCTATGCCGCGCATGAACTGGCGGGCACACGCGCATCTGTTTTACTGCAACTGGCTTAACTATTACGTGTATCAGGAAACTCCGTTCAGCCTTACCGCCATCGCTCAAAACCGCGAAGCGCGGGCTGGCGCATAGCCTAATCCGGCCAATTGCCGAAACGAGGAGCCTTATGCGATTTTCGACCAGAACCCGTTATGGATTGCGTTTTCTGCTGCGTCTGGCAGCCCAGCCCCAGGGCAGCCTTTTGCAACTGGGGCAGGTAGCCCGCGAGGAAAACATTTCTTCGGGCTACCTGGAGCAGATCGTCCGGGCCTTGCGTCCCATGGGCATCCTCCGGGCCGTGCGCGGTTCCGGCGGCGGCTACGCCCTGGCAAAGCCGCCTGCAGAAATTAATATGGAAGAAGTTTTTCAACACCTTGAAGGCGAAATTTCTCCGGTGCGCTGCCTCAGCAAGGGGCGTTCATGCCAGAGAGAAAAGCAGTGCTCCACACGTGAATTCTGGAGCGAACTTGACGGACACATACGCAGCTTTCTGCAGCAAAGAACCCTGCAGGAAATCATAGAATCAGAGAAGCACTCCGCTTCGGGAGGCAATTATGTGGAATTACACTGAAGCCGTTCATGACCATTTTCTGCGCCCGCACAACGTGGGACCCCTGGAAGGAGCCAATGCCATTGGCGAGGTGGGCAGCCTGGCCTGTGGCGACGCTCTCAAACTCTATCTCAAGATCAGCGACAAGGGCATTATCGAAAATGCCACCTTTGAAACATTTGGCTGCGCCAGCGCCATTGCCTCCAGCTCGGTGCTCACGGATATGATCAAGGGTATGTCTGTTGAAGACGCTCTCAAGGTCAGCAACAAGGACATAGCCGATGCCCTGGGCGGTCTGCCCAAGCAGAAAATGCACTGCTCCGTCATGGGACAGGAAGCGCTGGAGGCCGCCATCCGCCAGTGGAAGGGCGAGCCGCCCGTGCCCCATGCGCATGAAGAAGGCAAGCTGGTCTGTAAATGTTTTGGTGTCACCGATGCACAGATCATCCGCGCCATTCGCGAAAACGGCCTCAAGACCGTAGAAGAAATCACCAACTACACCAAGGCCGGCGGAGCCTGCGGCGAATGCCTGGATGAAATCGGCGAAATCCTTGCTGCCGAACTCAAGCAAAAGCCACTGGTGGAACTGAAGCCCAAGCCGCGCATGACCAACGTGCAACGCATGCAGCTGGTGCTCAAGACCATAGAAGAAGAAATCCGCCCCGTGCTTGCTGCCGATGGTGGCGATATCGAGCTGGTGGATGTGGACGGCTTGCGGGTAGTAGTGTCCCTGCGCGGCCGTTGCTCGCAGTGTCGCGCCAGCGATGTAACCATTCGCGACCTCGTGCAGCGCCTCTTGCGTGAACATGTTGAACCAGATATTGTAGTTGAGGAGGCATAGGGACATGAGAACCATTTATCTCGACAACAATGCCACCACTGCTGTAGCTCCCGAAGTGCGGGACGCCATACTGCCCTATCTTTCCGAACTGTATGGCAACCCTTCAAGCATGCACACCTTCGGCGGACAGGTGGCCGAGGCGATGGAAAATGCCAGGCAGAGCCTGGCCAGCCTTCTTGGCGCCAGCCCCGATGAAATCCTGTTCACCTCGTGCGGCTCGGAAAGCGACAGCTCCGCTATCTGGACGGCCTTGCAAACCCAGCCCGATAGACGTCACATCATCACCACCCGCGTTGAACATCCTGCCGTGCTTAACGTTATACAGCACTGGGAGCGACACGGATACCGCGTCACCTACCTTGCCGTGGACAACAAGGGCAGACTCGACATAGACGAATACGAACAGGCCCTGTCCGGCGACACGGCACTTGTATCCATCATGTTTGCCAACAATGAGGTCGGCAACATTTATCCCATACAGCGCATGGCCGAAATGGCGCATGAAAAAGGCATACTCTTTCATACCGATGCCGTACAGGCTGTGGGCAAAACCCCCATAGACCTTGAGCATCTGCCTGCCGACCTGCTCTCGCTCTCCGGCCACAAGCTGCATGCGCCCAAGGGCATAGGCGCCCTGTACATCCGCAAGGGAGTACGCTTCCGCCCCTTCTTGCGTGGCGGGCATCAGGAACGCGGGCGCCGGGCAGGCACAGAAAACGTACCCTATATCGTGGGCATGGGCGTGGCTGCCCAGCTGGCCCTGGATCATATGCAGGAAGAGCGCGTACAGGTAGCCATGTTGCGCGACAAGCTTGAAGCCGGTATTCTGGAACGCATCCCGGACTGCAGGGTCAATGGCGATGTGGAAAACCGCCTACCCAACACCACAAACATCGCCTTCAAAAATGTGGAAGGAGAGGCTATCCTGCTCATGCTGGACAGGCTGGGCATCTGCGCAAGCTCCGGCTCGGCCTGTACTTCGGGCAGTCTTGAGCCTTCGCATGTGCTCAGGGCCATGGGTGTGCCCTTTAATTACGCCCACGGCTCTGTCCGGCTCTCCCTGTCACGCTACACCACCGAAGATGACGTAAACTTTGTTATCGAGCACTTCCCACAGGTTATCAAAACTCTCAGGGCCATATCGCCCTTCAAAGACTAACAGTTATCTGATAACAACAAGACAGCACAAACGGGTTACTCCCCGCCGGGCACTGGAAGAATTCCAGACAAGCCCCGGCGGGGCTTCGTCAGACTCCAAGCCTCAAGAACCAAAGATTTGCCTCATCCGTTAACCTGCCGCCCGGCAGGCCCTGTACTTCCAGCACAGTCACCCGGCCGGAGCCTGCGGGTTCAGCCCACGGCAAAGGCCATACCCATAATATATAAGGATACCGTATGCCTGTATTCATCATACTTTTGGCCTTGGCTCCCGCTGTAAGCGCGGCCGGCCTGCTTATGCCTTTTCCAATATCATACATGGCGGGCGGCGCGGGCCTGCTCTGCGGCTTCAGCGGGCTTTATTTTCTTTACCAGGACCTGCTCAAGCCCATGAAAAACATTTCCCACAGTCTCCAGCAGCCCGGGGCGCTCCACCTGCCCCACGATACGGACTGTGGCATCCTGCGCGAACTGGCGGACCTTATGACCGTTCACGGTGAAGATCGCTCACGTACGCTGGCTGCAAACTTGCGCGATCTCGAAAAATTTCAGCATGAATCCGCTGAATGGCGCGAAAAATACAAAATCGCCATGACCGGTCAAATCATGATCAGAGACAGCCTGCACGAAGTGGTGGGCAAGATGCACAAACTTTCTTCTGATCAGGCCGAACAGATCAGAAAATTGCTTGAAGTGCATCCGGAACTGGCGCAGGAATCGCTTTTTAACGGTTTTACAGTGCAGTGGCTGGACAAGATTATTGCCGAACTCGAGTATTGCGAAAGCTACGTGGAACAGATGACCGCATTTCTGGGCGATCCGGAAACAGACCCGGTTACCAACCAGGTGGAACAGCAAGAAGAGTATGTTCAATGGTCGGACGATTTTTCCACTGGCGTTCCTGTTATTGACGGACAGCACAAGCTGCTGCTTTCATACATTAACAAATTGCATCGGGGCATCATGCAGGCCGAGGCTTCTGATCTCTTGCTGGAAATACTTGATGCCTTGGCCGGCTACGCCTTTACCCACTTCAATACGGAAGAAATTTTCTTCGCCCACTCCGATTACCCGGCGGCAAAAGCACATATTGAAATACACCAGCAGTTCAGGGATAAAGTTCTTCTTTTCCGCGAATCCGTGCTTGAAGGCAAATCAGGTGTGGACCTTGCCCTGCTGGACTTTCTGAAGACCTGGCTTGTGGAGCATATTCAGGGTATGGACGTTTCTTTCGCTCCCTATGTGGCCCCGAAGCATGGCGCGAAAAAACCTGATGAAGAAGACGCTGCGACCAACACAGAAGCAACACAGGCCATTTAAAGAGCATCCCTGACATCGGACCGCGTAAAGAGAAGAGCCTCCGCTTTTTGAGCGGAGGCTCTTCTCTCTACAACACATTTTGCTCTTGAAAATTATATTTGATGTTCTTATGGCAGTCACTCCGGCGGTTAACCGCGCAGCCAGGCTGCGTGTGCAGTTGTGACGACAGTGCGGGTAAAATGCCGTGTACCCGGCTAGTTGGCAGTAAAACCGAGTTTGCCCGGCCCGAAGTATCAGTTGAAGTTTACAGTTTCTGCATGGCTGCTCTTCGCCCTTTCAAACTAGCCTGAACATATCTGTCATGTTGTGAAAACAGGCAAACCCGCCACAAGACGTTTGCGCTCAGACCTGTCCAGAAGCCGCTGGTTGGAGCTGCCTCTGAAACGCAATTCCATATCCCGCAGTTCTTCCACATACGGCCCGTCAATCAGCAGGTCCGTCAAGTCCAGCAAACGCGTAATCCAAGGGTCATGAACAGCCATTTCTTGCAGGGTTTCAAATGTATACCCTGTATAGGTAACCACCGTTTTGCCCCTTTCATGTACGCCCTGGGCCACGGCACATAAAGGAGCGGCCTGTAAAAAAGGCTCCCCGCCAGAAAGGGTCACCCCCGCAAGCAGCGGATTTCCATCAAACTGCTCAAGAGCAGCCTTTGTTGTAAAAAGAAAGCCACCCTCAAGGCTGTGCGTTTGCGGATTATGGCAACCCCGGCAGCGATGGGGACAGCCCTGGGTAAAAAGCACATATCGCAGCCCCGGCCCATCCACTATGGATTCCTCCACAATGCCGGACAGGCGCAAGGGCTGCGACATCACATCTTCAGGCATGCTTTACCCGGTCGCGCTCCTCGGCGCGCTTGGCATTATTGAAGCGATCAAGCGTACCCACGAGATAGCCGGTGATACGGCGGGTGCGTTCAAAGCCCATGCCCTGCCCCACCAGCGTTTGTGTGGGCTTCACTTCCTCGTACAGACGCGACTTCATCAACATTGGTTTTCTCCTTGGTCTTTGAAACAATACGGTGAATATTCCAGGCCGCAGCAGCGGCCGCCGTAGCTACATAGCGCCACCAATCAACAGTGTTCATTTCGCGCGGCGCGATACGTCCGAAAAACCCGGTTCCGGCTGACTGAGCCGTTACAACGCATGGCGTTGCAATGGGTGATCCGGCCTAGTTCCACTTGGGAATATGCGGATATTTTTTCCGCAGTTCTTCCAACAATTCCGGGCTGATGCCCTCGCCTTCCTTGCGGCCGCATCGCGGGCAGCAACCGTTAATCACGCCCACGTAGCCGCACAGGGGGTCGCGGTCAAGGGGATGATTGACCGAGCCATAGCCCACGCCATTATCGTGCATGAAGCGGATAATGCTTTCAAAAGCTTCTGGATTTTTGCACGTATCGCCGTCCAGCTCCACATAGGTGATGTGGCCCGCATTGGTCATAGCGTGGTAAGGGGCCTCGATCTGAATCTTTTTGAAAGCCTTGATCGGATAGTACACCGGCACATGAAAGGAGTTGGTGTAGTAATCCTTGTCCGTAATACCGGGGATACTGCCGAACTTGGCCTTATCCAGCCCCACAAAACGACCGCTGAGGCTTTCTGCCGGGGTGGCGATAAGAGAGAAATTCAGCTTGGTTTTTTCCGCTTCTTCATCGCAACGTTTGCGCATGTGGCGGACGATCTCCAGACCAAGTTTCTGCGCTTCCTCGCTTTCGCCGTGGTGCACGCCAAGCAGAGCCTTGAGAGTTTCAGCCAGACCGATAAAGCCCATGGTCAGCGTACCGTGCTTGAGCACTTCTTCCACGCTGTCATCCCAGTCAAGCTTGCCGGAATCAAGCCAGATACCTTCGCCCATCAGAAAGGGATAGTTGCGCACCTTCTTTGAGCACTGCACTTTAAACCTGTGCATGAGCTGACGAAAAACCAAGTCAATCCTGTCGTCAAGCAGGGCGTAAAACCTTTTTATATCACCTTGGGCTTCCAGTCCCAGACGGGGCAGATTCACAGAGGTGAAGCTCAGATTGCCCCGCCCGCAGGTGACCTCACGGTCCTTGTCGTACACGTTGCCGAGCACACGCGTGCGGCAGCCCATATAGGCCACTTCGGTATTGTAGTCACCGGGCTTGTAGTACTGAAGGTTATAAGGGGCATCCAGGAAGCTGAAGTTCGGGAAAAGCCGCATGGCTGAAACGTCTATGGCCAGTTTGAAAAGATCGTAGTTGGGATCTTCGCTGTTATAGTTGACCCCGGACTTGACCTTGAAAATCTGCACGGGAAAGATGGAGGTTTCTCCATTCCCCAATCCGGCCTTGGTGGCTTTGAGCAGGTTTTTTGTGACCATGCGCCCTTCGGCTGAAACGTCCGTACCATAGTTGATGGAGCTGAAAGGCACCTGGGCGCCCGCACGGGAATTCATAGTATTCAGGTTATGGATAAGGGCTTCCATAGCCTGATAGGTGCGGCGTTCGGTGTATTTGAGGGCTTCTTCAACAGCGTAGGCGTGGGCTTCGGCCACCATGGCCTCCTGCCCTTCGGGGGCAACTTCGCCAAGACGGCGGCACAGCGCGTCCACAGAGCCGAGACGGGGGCACAGCGCCGCCTCAGCAAGCAGCTTTTCAGTAAAGGCAGCCGCTTCTCTTGCGTCCACATGCAAAACAATGCGCACAAAAGAAGAAAAAGCGCGCTCGTATTCCTTGCGGTAGGTTTTTACAACCCCCTCGGCCATGGCAAAGTCGAAATGAGGCACGCTCTGACCGCCGTGCATTTCATTCTGGTTGGCCTGAATGGCTATGCAGGCCAGGGCCGAATAGCTTTCAATGGAATTCGGTTCACGCAAATACCCGTGCCCAGTAGAAAAACCATTTTTAAACAGGGGGATAAGATCTATCTGGCAGCACGTTTCCGTGAGCATATAGAAATCTTTGTCGTGAATATGAATATCACCGTGAATATGGGCTGCCGAAGCGTCTTTGGGTAAGATATAGTTATCTATGAAAAATTTTGACCCTTCGGAGCCGTATTTGAGCATGGTGCCCATGGCCGTATCGCCGTCAATATTGGCGTTTTCGCGCTTGATATCCTCATGGATGGCGGCGGAATACGTCAGCTTTTTATAAATATCCATGAGATACGATTCCGCATTGCGAATTTTCGTATGCTCGGCACGATACAGGATGTAGGCCTTGGCGGTTTTGGCGTAATCATACTGAATCAATGATTCTTCAACCACGTCCTGAATTTCTTCAACGTGCTTCAGACCACGTTCATTCAGCTTTTTGCAAACTTTTTCGGTGACGAATAAAAGGTCAGTGGGGGACATATCCTCGCCCCCCACAGCCTGATTGGCCTTGGTGATGGCGTTGAGGATCTTGACTGAATCAAAGGGCACTGCCGTGCCATCGCGCTTGATGATGCTGGCGGGCATGGAAGAAAGCTCCCGGAACATAGTGAACAGGGCCGTCCAGAATATGGACGCAAATACCGATACCTAATGGAGGGGCAAACAAAATAACAGGAACATGCCTGCAGCCGAAGGCAGACCGCCCTCAGCGGGGGGACTGACCGACAAAAGCCCCGTGTCGGTTGTCCTTATTGGGGTTACAGGGGATACCCATCACCCTTTGAAGGTAAGTTGAAAGCAGGTCTTCCGGCTTGCCGGCCATCTTTCGGCCTTCCCGGGCTGAACCCAGTGGCGCATGGTGAAAGACAGTTTGTTGCCCGGCTTACGGCGGCGGGTCCGCTCCCGCTTTTCACGGGATTCCCGATTAAGCCCGGTGGGGCACTTTCAATGTCTAGAAAATCTCAAAAGAACCGCTTCATGTCAATTGGGGTTGGTAAAAAAGACTTCCTAGGTGCATGGGAACAGTTTAGTTTATATTAAGAAAAATTTTTAATTACGCTCGTTAAGCAGGACTGAAAAAAGACCGCAAAAGAGCACAGGGCGAGAATGGGGGCTCTGCCCTGCTTAACACTGCCGGAACCGCTATTGAAAGTTCCGCAGCCTGATATGCTGGCTGGTGACTTCCCTCAGTGCGGATCTGCAACCTAGCGCACTGCGAAGATGATTTCAAGGCTGCTCAAGTCCTTGATACAAGCGGATTTTTGAAGTTAGCAGCTAAAAACCCGCGCTAGTGGCCGTTTTTTTCAGGTCATTTTTTTTCGATAAATATTCCTGACAAGCTGGAGGCAGCACTTCCCCTCCTTCACAGACAGTAAAAAAACGCCGATACTGACGGTACGTGCCGACTTTCGGCCATAGCCGTTTCTTTGTGAAACAGGCCTGCCCTTCTTCTTATTGCCATGCAAAACCCCATCAGGCTCCAGGTTCGCGCAAGAGGCTTCACCTGAAAGGCCTGATGGGGGCAAAACACACTGTCGTCACGCACCTTCGCGGAACTACAGGTATTGTCAGGGCAAGAGCACCAGTTCGTAAGCGTTTTCCTGCTCCAGATATTTCCTGGCCACGGCCTGCACCTGAGCAGGCGTCAGGGTTGCGGCCTTTTCAATAAGCTGGCGGTCAAAGTCATAGGGGCGGCGCAAAAGGGCATCACCGGCGGCATCCGCAGCCCGTGCGCCCAGGCTTTGCCGTTCGCGAAAGTATGCGCCAAGCAGACGGTTTGCCCCGGCCTCCAGTTGCGCAGCCGACAGGGGTTTTGCCTTGATGTCGGCAATAATCTTGCCAAAACCTTTACGGGCCTGCTCCACTTTGTCCGGAGTAGTGCCTATGTAAAAAGCCATCATTCCTGCTTCGGGCATACTGCGATAAAAAGCCGTCACCGTGTAACCCAGGCCTTCCACATCTCTCAACTGGCTGAACAGCAGACCGCTCTGACCGGAAAGCACGGCCTGAAGCAGCATCAGGGCCGGCGCATCCTCATGGGTAGGCGGCACAGCCTTGAAAACCTGGAGCACATGCGCCTGATTGCGGCCAGGGAGGTGCAGGTCGAGTTTTTTATCATGCCCCCATGCCGGAGCGCCCGGCGCGGGGATATCTGTGCGGGGTACAGGCAAGGACCGGGCTAAGGCCAGCACGGCCTCACGGTCGAAGTCTCCGGCTATGGAAAGGACCCAGGGCTGTCCCATCTGTTCCTGCCAGAAGGCGCGTACATCCTTGCCCCCAAAACGGTCGAGGTTTTCCGCATTACCCAGGCCGTCATAGCCGTAAGGTTGGCCGCCAGGGAAAAGAAATCCGTTGAGCTTGGAAAACAGGTAGGACGAAGGCCTGTCGGACCGTTGACGTATGGCGGCTTTCATATTGTCCGCTTCACGTCGTATTTCCTTTTCTTCAAACCTGGGGCTGCGCAACGCTTCGCCCAGTATGGCGAAATAGTCTGCATTGAAGCGCGCCGGGCCGGTAATGGAGAGGGTAAAGCTCTGCAGCCCGGCACTGGCATCTATGGCCGCTGCGCGGTCGGAAAAAAAGCGTTCCACACCCTGGGCGTCCAGCGTGCCGATGCCCGAGGTAAGCGCGCGGGCCGTAAGGCCAGCAAGTCCTTGGCAATCTGGCTTGAGTAAAGCGTTGCCGCCCGGGAGCATCATATCAACGGCCACGTAGGGAACCGTGGCGTCAGGTTGTAAAATGAGGGTGCGGCCAGCGCCCAGCTGTACCACTTCGCGCTCGCCCGCCTTTGAAGCCCGTGCCTTTCGCACCTGATCACTTTCAGGCCCGGGCCAGTTCTGCTGCAGGATGGCCTCCAGGTCAGGAAGCTTCGCTCCTTCCGGGGCCAGCACGCGCACACGCGCCTGCCGGGGGTTGAGCCACAGCTCAAGGGCCTGAGCCAGTTGTGGTACATCCACATTGCGCTGGGCAAAACGCAGGTTCATCTCGGCCTGTTTGCCCCCCAGTTCAAACTGTACAGTGCCGAGCCATGAAGCAAGACCATTGAGGGTCTCGCCTGCCCTGTCCATATTATCCTCAAGGTTGAACCTGGCCCGCTCAATGGCTTCCGGCCTGAACTGCCCGGCCTTGAGGGCCGCCATGTCCCTGGTCAGTTCACGCCAGAAGGGCTCCACCTTGTCCACATCAAGCTGGGCGCTCAGATAGACAAGACCAGCACGGGACAGGCTCATGTTGCCCATGCCGATGCTGTCTACCATCTGTTTTTCATATTTGAACTTGCGGTACAGTTCGGATGTACCGTCGCCACCCAGGAGATAGCAGAGCACATCCAGATCCACAGAACGCAGGTCGCGCAGGCCGGGTACGGGAAAAGCCATACCCATATAAACCTTGCTCCAGGGGCCGTAGATAACCTCTACCCGCGGCCCGCCCGAAGCATCGGCCAGATTTACGGGTTGCGGTTCGGCAAGGTCGCCGTTATTGGTCAGGCCGCCAAAAAGCTTCTGGCTATACGCCAGCACCGCCTGCGGATCAATATCGCCGGCTACCAGCAGCAGCATGTTTTGCGGTTGATACCAGTGCCGCACATACGCACGCAGATCTTCGGCCGTGACTGCCCGGATGGTGTCTTTAAAGCCGATGATGGGCCGCCCGTAAACCGTGTTTTGCAAGGCAGAAGTCTGCAGGCTTTCAAAAAGCCTGCTCATGGGCGAGTCCTGATCGCCTTCAAGCTCGGAAATGACCACTTCCTTTTCAGATTCCAGCTCTTTTGGATCCAGCGAAGGCTGGAAAGCCATTTCCTTGACCACATCCATGCCGGTGCGCCAATGCGCGGCGGGCATATCGGTCATGTACCATGTCTTGTCAAAGCTGGTGGCAGCATTGAGGTAGCCGCCCAGCGCCTCCACATCCTGAGCCACCTGGCCCTTTGGCCTGTGCTCCGTACCCTTGAACACCATATGCTCAAGCAGGTGACTGATACCCGCCTGATCAGGCTTTTCATTGGCAGAGCCTGTGCGTACATACAGGCGCGTGGCTACAAGGGGAAAACGTACATCCTTCAGAATATAGACGGTAAGCCCGTTGGGCAGACGCGTAAGCACCCCGCTGTCATCCCCCTGGGCTGGTTTATCACTGGCCGCAATTGCCGGGCAGGCCAGAGCAAGCAGTAATGCCAGAGCCGCAAATGAAAAAAAACGCCGCATGAAACCTCCTGCGTTGCAGGCCTGACACTCCCGTCTGCCCGCTGTTATGATGTGGGCCGCTGCCGTGCCTGTGAAACGCGAACGGCGATGGGCCTTGCAGGGATACAAAAAAGCGGGACTTTTCAGTCCCGCTTTTTATAATAGTTCTCAAAACGCCGGGAAGCAAGGGGGATGCCCCGTCACTCCCGCTATCGGGCCTAGCCTCCCAGATAAGCTTCTTTGACTTTGGGGTTTTCCAGCAGCTGCCTGCCGGGGCCTTCCAGCACAACACGGCCCACTTCCAGAATATAGGCGTAGTGTGCCACAGAAAGAGCCGCAAAAGCATTTTGCTCCACCAGCAGCACGGTTTTTCCATCGGCATTGATACGTTTGACGATTTCAAAAATCTCGCGCACCAGCAAGGGGGCCAGCCCCAGGGAAGGCTCGTCCAGCATAAGCAGATCAGGGCGGCTCATGAGCGCCCTGCCCACGGCCAGCATCTGCTGTTCACCGCCGGAAAGTGTGCCGCCCTTCTGCCAGTTCCGCTCCTTGAGGCGAGGAAAAAGCGTATATACCCACTCGATATCATCGGCAATTTCCTGACGGTCATTGCGGGAATATGCACCAAGCATCAGGTTTTCGGCAACTGTCAGATGAGGCAGGATGCGCCGCCCCTCAGGAGAGAGTGAGATGCCCCGCCGCACCATATCTTCAGGCTTGAGGCCCATGAGAGAAGACGGTGTCTCGCCTTCGTGACGGGTTAGCAGTATTTCACCATTAACGTTTTTGTTCAGCCCGGCAATGGAGCGGATAATGCTGCTCTTGCCCGCGCCGTTGGCTCCAATGAGGGTCACAATGCTGCCGCGCGGGATGGTAAGGCTTACTCCCTGCACGGCCTGAATGCCGCCGTAGCGTACATGAAGGTCACGAATTTCAAGCATGCTGCACCATATCCATTATATCTTCAGCCGTTACGGCTATAATGCGATCACGCATCAAAACATGCCGCCAGCGCCCATGTCCTCACCAAGGTAGGCGCGGATTACTACGGGATTATTACGAATATCCTCCGGCCCGCCTTCAGCGATGAGCGCGCCGTACTCCATAACCCAGATGTACTGGCATACGCCCATGACAACTTTCATGTCATGCTCGATGAGCAGGATGGTCAGATCAAATTCGTCGCGGATATGACCAATGAAATGCATAAGCTCAATGCTTTCCTGGGGGTTCATCCCTGCAGCAGGCTCGTCCAGCAAAAGCAGCCGGGGTTCGGTAGCCAGAGCACGGGCAATCTCAAGCCGGCGCTGCGCGCCGTAAGGCAGGCTGCCGGCCAGGTCATCGAGATGCTCGCCAAGATTTACCCGTTCCGCCAGCTTGCGGCTTTTTTCCCTGATTTCGGCTTCTTCACGGTAAAAAGACGGCAGACCGAGCGGCGCCATCCACCAGGGGCAGTGACGCCGCACATGACAGCCCACCATGATATTTTCAAGCACGGTCATGTGTTGCGAAAGGCGGATGTTCTGAAACGTGCGGGCCATGCCCTGACGGCAGATATCATAGGGCTTCCGGCCCTTGATGCTCTGTCCGTCAAAAATGACATCTCCACCCTGCGGCGTGTAAAATCCGCTGAGCACGTTGAAGGCCGTTGTTTTTCCCGCACCGTTCGGTCCAATGATGCCTGCGATGCTTCCCTTGGGCAGGGCCAATGAAAGCTCGCTCACGGCAGTAACGCCGCCAAAGCGCATGGTCACATCCCGGGCGAGAAGCAAGGCGCCTTCATAATGCGGGGGGCGGGGCAGAATAAACTCGCTCATGCCTTGTGCCTCCTCAGAAATGCGCCAATTCTCTTCCAGGTCAGTTCCCTCGTGCCCATGATGCCTTCACGCCGGTACAGGATAATGGCCAGCAGAACCATTGAAAACACCACCATGCGCATGCCGGGAATGCCCGGCAGCTCGAACAGGCCAAAGATATCCATGGGTTCTTCAATTGCACGCAGCCACTCCAGAAGAATGGTGATAACCGTAGCACCAAGCAGACTGCCCGTCAGAGAGCCGAGCCCGCCAGCCACTACAAACATGAGCACGTTGAAGGTCAGCAAAAAATTGAACATCTTTGGGTCAATGGTGGAAAGGTGGCTGCCAAGCAAGGCTCCCCCCACACCGGCGAAAAATGCACCGATGCAGAAAGAAAGCACCTTGTTCCAGAATACGTTGATACCCATGACTCTGGCTGCAATCTCGTTATCACGTATGCAGCGCAGCACGTTGCCGTAGTTGCTGAACACAAGTCGCGCAAGCACAATGAGGGTAAAAAGCACCCAGCCGTAACAGGCCAGCAGTGTGGCGTGTCCCGGTATGCCCTTGATGCCCAGAGAGCCGTTGGTTATGGGCGTGGCGTTGACGATGAGCACCCGGATGATCTCAGCAAAACCAAGAGTGGCTATACCCAGATAGTCATCCCCAAGGCGCAGTACGGGAACAGCTATAAAAAAAGCGAATATGGTGGCTACAACGCCCCCGGCCAGCACAGAGGCCCAGAACGGCGTGAACAGTTCGGAAAAAGGCCACATTATAGGTTCGAGAATCCACATCATTTCTTTCTGTTCCGGCGGCAGAATGCACAGGGCCGAAACGTAAGCGCCCACGGCTATAAAGCCCGCATGCCCCAAAGAGAAAAGACCTGTGAACCCATAAATGAGGTTGAGTGAAAGGGCCAGAATGGCGTTGATGAAGATGAGCTTGGCAATATAAATCTGGTAATCGCCCAAAAATGTTTCTGCCTGCCAGACAGCGCAGCCCAGCAGAACCATGACCAGTATGCTCAAAAGCGTGCTGCTGTTCAGGCGCATCAGATTTTCTCCTCCATGCGTTCACCCAGAAGGCCCGTGGGCTTGTAAAAAAGCACAAGCACCAGTAGCACAAAGGCGAAAGCGTCACGGTATCCCGAAAGCTCAGGCATGAAGGCCACAGTCATGATTTCCACAAAGCCCAGGGCCACCCCGCCGATAACCGCGCCCTGAATGGAACCGATCCCCCCGAACACGGCGGCAATAAATGCCTTGAGCCCCGGCATGATCCCCATATACGGATGCACCTGGGGGTAGCGCAAGGCCCACATAATGCCTGAAGCCGCGGCCAGAGCCGAACCGATGCAGAAGGTCAGGGCAATGATGTTGTCCACCCGCACACCGAGCAGGCGCGTGGTCTCGATATCCTTAGATATGGCGCGCATGGCCAGTCCTGGCTTGGTGCGATAAACCACGTACAGCAGAAAGCCCACAAGAACTATGGTCATCAAAGGCACAAACGCTGTGAGCGGTAAAATGCGCAGGCTGCCTATCTGCCACTCGGCAACAAGCCATTCAGGCTGAAGCACCGGACGCGGCTGGCCTGTAAAGACGACTACAGCCAGACTTTCTATAAAAAATGAAACGGCAATGGCGCTGATAAGCGCCGAAATACGTGGCGCATCGCGCAAAGGCCGGTACGCGACCCTTTCAATGAAAACCCCGAGCAGGCTTGCGCCCGCCACCGAAACTACGGCGGCCACACCCCAGGGCCAGCCAAAAGCGAACGTGCCGAAAAAAACAAAGTAGGCGCCAACCATCAGGATATCGCCATGCGCAAAGTTGATCAGGCGCAATATGCCGTAGACCATTGTGTAGCCAATGGCGATAAGCGCGTAGAGCGATCCCAGGGTAAGGGCGTTAAAGCAGTGCTGCAAAAACATGTCAAGGCTCATGTGGCCACCTCGGCAGCCGTACTGGATCGCGACGAAAGAAAGGCCACAAGAGGCCTTTCCGCGCGGACGGCGGCAAAAAAAGAGAAAAGCGCCCCGCAGCCACAGAGGCTGCGGGGCAGGGAAAAGGCAACTTATTTGGGCGTCACTTCGCCCACATACACGCGCTTGCCATCCTTGTACTCAATGATGCCCACGGGCATTTCAGCATCGTGAGATTCGTTGATGGACAACACGCCAAGAGCCGTGGACAGGTCCTTGGTTTCGCCCAGAGCCTTGGCAATGGCCTGAGGCTCGGCGGAATTAGCGCGCTTGATGGCGTCAATGATGATGAAGTAGCTGTTGTATCCAAGAGCGCCGTTAACGTTGGTTTCCTTGTCGGGATAGGTGGCCTTCCAGGCATCGGTAAACCGCTGGGCGGCTTCGCTCATATTGGTCATAGCCGGATCATAGGGAAAGGTGGTGTGCAGGAAGCCTTCAGCAGCCTTGCCGCCGAGCTTGAGGGTGTCGGGGTTATCCATGGCGTCCGCGCCCATAAGGCGGAACTTGGCACCCAGTTCACGGGCCTGCTTCATGATGATAGCGCCTTCAGCAAAGTAGGCGGGCATGAAAACGATGTCGGGCTGTTTGGAGATCAGTTCGGTAAGCTGTGCCGTGAAGTCCTGGTCGCCGGAGCTGTACTTGAGAGTGCCGACAACTTCTCCTCCCTGCTTCTTGAACGAACGGGAGAAGAAACTGGCCAGGCCCACAGCGTAGTCATTGGTCATATCCATAAGCACGGCGGCCTTTTTGAAGCCCAGGTTTTCACGGGCATACGTGGCCGCGGCAGCCCCCTGATAGGGGTCGATGAAGCAGGCGCGGAAGTAATACTTCTTGCCCTGGGTCACGAGGGGGTTGGTGCAGGAGGTGCCGATGCCGGGAACTTTGGCCTTTTCGGCCACTTCTGCGCCAGACATGGCCAAAGAAGAACCATAGGAACCGATGAGCGCCACAACCTTGTCACGTTCCACAAGGCGTTTTACAGCGTTGGCAGCCTCGACCTTGTCGGACTTGTTGTCCACAACCACCAGATCAACAGGACGCCCGAGAACGGTGGGCATTTCCTTATGGGCCAGGCGTACGCCTTCAAGCTCAAGCTGCCCGCCAAAGGCATTCTGCCCGGTCAAGGGAAGGTATACGCCTATTTTGATAGGAGCGGCATCAGCGGCCAGAGCCTGCCCGGCAAAGCCGAAGGTGAGCGCCAGCCCGGCCAGCGCCGCAAAAAATTTGCCCATTTTCATCCTTTCCCTCCAGTTTTTTGTTTTCACAGGGCCGTGCCACAAGGACGCGGCCATCAGGCCCACACTATAAACAACTTGAGCATAGCCTGCAATTCAGAAAAGCCATAAGCCCGTAAAAATCAGGTAAACAGATTAAGGTAACGCGCAAAAATCCGCATATCCGGCCGCGAAAACCTGTCCCATTCTCCGGTGAGTGAGAGATGGGGGACAATGGCCCGCACAACAGGCAAATCAAGGTCCGCCCGGCTTATATCCACATAAAGTGGTTTTTTGCCGTGATCAGCCAATATGGCCTCCAGCAGGCGGCAATTGTCGGCGGGCGATGGCAGGCTGTAGTCCGGCAGGTCTTCCAGCATACGCACGGGGAGCCCGGCAAGGCCGGGGCCGGAAGGCGTAGGCCGAACGGCTTGCGAGGTGGAATAGGGCCAGGGGGTTTCCGTCAGTGCGGCAAGGGCGGCGCGCGGGCCGCTCAGCCCCGCACCCGTGGCCCGGGCAAGGACGCCATCGCGTCCCATAACAAAACACTGGTACACGGGCAGCCCGAATTCAGTAGTAATGTCCTGAAACTGTACATTGATGCCGCAAGCGGCATAATCATCCAGCAGGGATTGCAGACGCGCATCACGGCTTTTCAGGACAAAGCAGCGTGAGCGGCTGTAAGGCGTGGTGGCTTCGGCATCGCGCTCGAATATTTCCGTCAACGCCGCCTGCCGGGCTTCATCCAGCGTGTTGCCCGATGCAAGCCCTGTAGAACCACCGGCCAGAAAAAGAGCCTGCTCATCAAGGTTGCAGAACAAAAATACTGCCTGGGCCGGCACAAGAACCCCGCTTCCATCCGGTGCCACGGCTGGCAGCCAGTGCAAAGGAGAGTCTTCGTACGGGGTTTCCACAGGCAACATGTTGGGATCCAGAGCTGCCCTGCCCCATGCCTGCAACTCGGAAAAACGGGCCTTCACCAGCGGCAGCGGCTGCTTGCGGTTGCGCACCTGCCCGACTTCCGCCCGCTCGCAATCACCATCGCATCCGTCATCCGATGGCCCGATACTGACGTAAGCACTGGAACGCTCCACAATTTCCATGGCATAAGAGGCACGCGCCGCAGCAAGAGACAGCCCCCGGCCATAAGCAGTGGCCTGACCACGCAAGCGGTGACGTGCCGCGCCGCAGCACACCTCCATATCCACCTGCCATGCCCGCAGCAGTGCTATGGGCGAAAGCGATGCTTCGTGACGCATTTCCGGACCGGCAATAATACCCGCCTCCATCAGGGCATCCAGGGCGCGCAAAAATGTCTCCTGGGCTGGAGGGCGCTGCCATGCCGGGGCAGCCTCCGCAGCTAGCCGCTCATGGTGCGCGACGATGGAGCCTGCCCCGGCTGCCATACCCCGGGCTGTTTCCGCAATGCTTTTCTGGCTGAAAAGCAAAGGAATGCCTGCCTCTTCCGGGCGCGGCAGCGCATGATGCCCACAAATATTGTTCCGGAACAGCTCGCTCCACGCTGCTGCGGTCTCCATGTCGGAACGGCAGACCGCCCGCAGGTACAGTGCCGGACTGGCATGCGCCAAGCGAGCCGCAGCATCGGCGGGAAAGGCTGCGCAGGCTTTTTCATGCTGCGGCACAAGAATCGCGCACTCCAGCAGCAGGGCAGCCAGAACAGGACGCACGAAATCATCCTTTTTTTCATCATGGCACAAGGCCGCAAGCCCGGCCAGATAGTCCGTATTTTGCGCACTCAGATGACGGAGAAGATGCAGATGAAGAAAATCATCCATAGGCGCGGCTTCAAGGCGCTCGAGGGCGGCCTCGAACCCCAGGCCCTCAGGCGGCACACAGGAAAAATAGCCGGTGGTGGCCTGCGTCTGTTCGTGCGTATAAGCGTAATCAAGGATAGGAAACCGGCCTGAAGGCTGGCCGTCTCTGGTCATAGCGGTCATGGCAACTCTCTTTGGCATGTGGACATGCGGACCACCGGCAGCCACAGATCATACAGTTTTACTGGGAAAAATCCGCATAAAAACGCCCGATGGCGCGGCGTGTAAAAAAAGGCGGGCCGCAAAGGCGACCCGCCGGAAAAACACGAAAGCCCTGACATGCAGGGCTTTCGTAAAAGGTATTAACGTTTGGAGTACTGGTACCGGGCGCGTGCAGCGCGCAGGCCGTACTTTTTACGTTCTTTCTTGCGGGCATCGCGGGTAAGAAAGCCGGCTTTCTTGAGCACAGGGCGCAGGGCCGGGTCTACCAGCAGAAGAGCTCTGGAAATACCGTGGCGCACAGCTTCGGCCTGACCGGTCACACCACCGCCAGCCACGTTGACGCGCACATCGAGTTTGTCGGCCAGCTTGGCAAGCACCAGGGGCTGGCGGATAATCATCTGCAGGGTCTTACGGGGAAAATAGTTCTCAAAGGAACGCCCGTTGACCGTGATGCCACCGGAACCGGCATATATGCGGGTACGCGCCGTGGCGGTCTTGCGGCGGCCGGTGCCGTATTCAAATTTCTCGCTCATGGCATTCTACTCCTTAATGCGGCAGCGTCAGCGGCTGGGGATTCTGGGCCGTGTGCGGATGTTCAGGCCCGGCGTAAATCTTAAGCTTCTTCAGCATGGCGCGGCCCAGGCGATTTTTGGGCAGCATACCCTTCACGGCAGCCATCAGGGCGCGGGAAGGCTTGTCGGCCAGCACATCGCCGAGGATGGTGGTCTTGAGACCGCCAACCCAGCCGGAGTGCCGGTAATATTTTTTGTCAGCCAGCTTGTTGCCGGTGACCTTGATCTTTTCGCAGTTAACTACCACGATAAAGTCCCCGTTATCCATATGCGGGGCAAATTCCGGCTTGTGCTTGCCGCGCAGGCGGTGGGCGATCTGGCTGGCCAGACGGCCAAGCACCTGATCCTGGGCGTCAACCACGAACCACTGGCGGTTGATGTCTTTGGGGGTGGGGCTGAACGTCTTCATCGGAATGACTCCTCACATCTGCAAATAGCAGCAGCCGTAGAGGCCGCAAAAAAGTTCATTGCGCGATGCGCCGTCGAACGGGGGTGACAACAGTATCGCAGTAAAGAAAGCTTCAATACGGTAAACTCTTGAACCTGTCAAGAGCTTGTCCACCCATTCGCGGTAAAAGCCGCAAAATACGGGGACGTCATGAAGCCCTTGAGCTTTACCCCATATCTTCCTATACTGCCAAGTGTTTTTCCGACAGGCCTCCGGAGAAAATATGGCAGATATTCGCAAAAGCTTGCTTCAACTCATTTTTTCAGGTGCGTACCTTCTGCGCTGGAACGACAAATTGCGCCCGGCGGAACTGCTTGAAACCGACAAGCAGGCGCACAAGATGCTGCTAGCCTGTGTGCTGTGGCATGAAAACTCGCTCCACATGTCTGAAGAAAAAAAAGTGCGCCTTGCGGGCGACATTATTGAAGGCGGCCTTTTCGACTATTTCTACCGCCTGATCATAACCGACATCAAACCGCCGATCTTTTACCGCATAAAAGAAAATCCCGAACAGTACCGTCAGTTGACAGACCATGTGCTGGAAAGCCTGCAGCCGGCGCTGTCGCCTCTTGGCCCCTTCTGGGAACGGATGTGCCGCTGGCACCATGCGCCGGATGATGGCAGCCTGCCCCGGCGCATACTCACGGCCGCGCACCTGTACGCCTCACAGTGGGAATTCAATCTTATCAAGCCCCTCAACAGCCATTTTGACGACGAAATGGACGATATCGGGCAATCCTTTGTGGACAGGCTGCATTCGTTCACCGACCTGAAGGGCCTGGAGCATATGCGTACCCAGGGTACAGCCCTGAACCGCCTGGCCAACCTCTGCGGGCAGCTGCGTTTTCAGATCCGCTGGACGCAGGCTCCGCGCATACCCGCAACGTCCGTACTGGGGCACATGTTTATTGTGGCCTGCTTCGCCTACTTTTTCAGCCTGTCGGTCAACGCCTGCCGCGCCAGAGCCAACAACAATTTTTTCTGCGGGCTTTTTCATGACCTGCCGGAAGTGCTCACCCGCGACATCATCTCGCCGGTCAAGCGCTCTGTGGCTGACCTGCCAAAGATTATCAAGGAATATGAAGAAAAAGAGCTTGAACGCCGCGTTTTCGCTCCGTTGCGGCAACAGGGATTCACAGCGCTTGTAGAACGCATATCCTACTATCTCGGCCTGGGGGTTCAGTCCGAATTTCAGGAATGCGTACGGCGCCACGGCAGGATTGAAAAGGTTTCGGACTTCTGCACCCTGCAGGAAAACTGCAACACCGACGCCCTTGACCCCAAGGATGGACGCCTTATCAAGGATTGCGACAACCTGGCCGCCTTTCTTGAGGCCCACAGCTCTATCCGTAACGGTGTTTCGTCCCCCCACCTGCTGGAAGCCCGAGTGCGCCTGCTCACCCTGCTGCGGCAAAGCCCGCTTGCATGTCTCAAGCTGGATTCTTTGCTGGCGGACTTTGACTAGACCATTTAGCCTTCAAGAAGATATGCTCCAAGGCTTGCAAGACATGCGCTGCGGTGTTGGGCCGCGCCGGCAAACCGTACAGGCTGGCTTACGCCTCGCGGCGACGTCTGGCTGCGCAGGTGTCAGAGCAACTGCAGCGTAACGCTGCTCGAGACTCCTGTGGCATTGGGATCAGGCCATTGATGTGCATACTTCTGAAAAACACGTTTCAACCTCTCTGGAAGGATCGACCGCAGGCCGCCATGCACTTGCTCTCCATTTTTTTCCATCGCCTGCGCCACGTGCTTGCACATGCCAAGCCGGGCGCACCTTTTATGCGGGTCCTGCTTCTCGCCAGCATCTGCATGCTGGCGGGAACATCCGGGGCCTCTGCCCTTACCGCTTCCAAGGGGCTTTCATTCTACGCCCGGGATATGGAGTTCTATTACAAGGAAAACCGGCCCGAAACACTGCCCGGCATCCTTCGCTCGTTTGATGCGCAAAACGTGCTCTACGACCGGCAAAAACAGCTCACCCTCGCGGCCTTTCTGGCAGAGTCCCTCAAGACAGACCCTGCCGCGCGCCGGCGCCTGCTGCCTCTGGTCCCTTCCCTCAGCCGTGACGGCAAACGCACCCTGGCCTGGGCCGTACATCTGGCACGGCTTACGGATGAAGCGGCGCTTATGCAGTTGCTGCTGGATGAAAAAGACGCCATCCTGCTACAGCAGATACAGCATAATCCCACGCCCCTGCTGCAATGGGACCTAACAAGGGAAAAAACAGTCCTGCAGATGTATTGGGCAGCCTACACTGCTTCGGGCAACACTGCCTATCTGGACGCCATCATTGACGCCGCGCTGCGCTATGCCGACCTCAACTCCAGCGGCAGGCAGAATGATCCGGCTTTTGCCGTAAGCCAGACCGCAGCGGCATCGCTTTACGAAATGGCCCCCCGCCACGAATCGGTACAAGACCGTGTGCGGCAAAGACTTGACGGCCTTTCCGGCCCGCAGGCAGAAACCCTGCGCACCATATTGCGAAAATAGCCGCCCGTCGCTTGCCCCCCTGCAAGAGGCAGAATCTTCACAAGTTCATCAAGCGTACATCCTCAAAATTTACGATACGCCCGTTATGACGCTTACGCCTGCACGGCGAGCGCCCGCTCGCGCAGCCGCCAGAGCAACTTCAAGGTGGAGTTGCTCTAATGCGCCGCGCCCCAGTTTTTACCTACCCCCCAATCCACCACTAACGGAACCGAGAGAGGTTCTCCACCGGGTTTTACGCTGCTCATCAGGTCCGCTACCCGCGCCCCGGCAGCCCTGGCGGAGGCTTCCGGCACTTCCAGCAGCAGTTCGTCATGCACCTGTAAAAGCAGGCGGGCCTCATGTTCGCGCAACTGTTCATCTTCAGCCACTGCCAGCATGGCCAGTTTGATGATATCCGCAGCCGACCCCTGAATGACCGTATTGATGGCCTGGCGGCGGGCCAGGGCATATGCCTGCCCGTTGGGTGAATGGATGTCCGGCAAAAGACGGCGGCGGCCGCCGAGCGTGGTCACATAGCCCTGGCGTTTGGCGGTTGCCTCCACAGAGTCATAAAACTCTTTCAGCCCCGTGAGGCGCGAAAAATAGCGTGCTATGAATTCCTTGGCCTCACTGGTGCTGATTTTCAGGTCCTGCCCCAGCTTTTGCGCCCCCATGCCGTAAATAAGGCCGAAGTTGATTGTTTTGGCATTGCGGCGCTGGTCCGGACTTACCTGGTCGGGCGCAAGATCGTAAACCAGAGCGGCCGTGCGGGCGTGAATATCCTCCCCGTTGCGGAAGGCTTCAAGCAGCGCCTTGTCTTGCGACATGTGGGCCAGCACCCGAAGTTCCACCTGCGAGTAGTCTGCCGACACCAGGGCACTGCCCGGGTTCGCAATAAAGCAGGTTCGCATGCGTTTGCCCAGATCACCACGCACGGGGATATTCTGCAGGTTGGGATTGCTGGAAGAAAGCCGCCCTGTGGCCGTGGCTTTCTGGTTAAAGGTGGTGTGGATGCGCCCATTGCCGTCCATGAGGCGCGGCAGCGGGTCAAGATAGGTGGAACGCATTTTTTCCAGCTTGCGGAATTCAAGGACGCTGTCGACCACAGGATGGCGGCCCGCCAGTTTTTCAAGGGTGTCCTGGCTGGTGGAGGCCTGCCCTCCTTTTGTTTTCCGGGGCGAAGGCAGTTCAAGCGTACTGAAAAGCACATCGCCCAGCTGCTGCGCGGAACGGATGTTGAATTCCCTGCCTGCTGCCTCGTAAACAGCCGCCGTCAGGGTGTCCAGCCTCCCCTGCACGTCGGAAAGAAATGATTCGAATGCGGCGGCATCAATGGCGATGCCACGCCGTTCCATATCCGCCAGTATGGGAGTGAGGGGCAGCTCAAGGCTTTCGTAAAGCTCCGCAAGCCCATCCTGTCGCATGCGGGCCTCCAGCACTTCGACCATACGCAGGGCAAGCAGGGCCGGACCGGGACCATCGTCACGTAACGGCGCACCCCAATGTACCGCTAGACGCGGCCAGGCGTAGTCGCTCTCTTCCGGATTGACGAGATAGGCGGCCAGCCCCAGGTCCATAAAAAAATCCTGTTTTTTTTCCTGCGTCAGGCTGCGCCAGCAGGCTGCCTGCGAAAGCAGCCCCTTGAGATCCGGCGTCACAATACGTCGCGCCTCGGCGGCCCAGGCGCACAGGAGGCTCATGCTTTCCTGCCCGCCGGTCCAGCAGACGTCTTCGCCGCCCTCGACTGCCGCATGAGGCGCGGCATCAAACCCTCTGGCCCAGACAAGAGCCACATTCCTGCCGCGGCAGTCCGGCAGGTCTTCTACCCGGCTCACCTGTGGAGCCGGTTTTTCTTCCACCACCTCAAGAAGGCTCATCTGCGCCCCGGCGCCCTTGGGCGGCAAGGGCTGTGCGGCAGCCCCCCGGGCGGGGCCACCGCCTGTTTTTTTTGCGTCGGAGCCTGCTTCTGCAGATGCCGAAAGCAAGGGCAACGATTCGCCCCGGAAACGTTCATCCTTGCCAGCCCGTTCTGAATCTGCCGCAGCAGAGAGCTGCATGCGTTCAAGAGAAGCCATTTCCCGCCGCAGGGCATGAAGCTCGAACTCTTCTGCCAGATCGGCGCAGCGGGCGGCGTTGATAGGCCGCACCAGCAGATCGTCCATCTCGACCGCTGTGCAGACATCCAGCGACAGGGTCGTCAGCTTGCGCCAGGTGAACATTTCGTCCAGATGGTCGCGCAGCTTGTCCTGAATCTTTGGCGGCAGCAGCGCAAAATGGTCGCGTATGTCTTCAAGGCTAGGGCAGATTTCAAAAATTTTTGCAGCCGTCTTGGGACCGATGCCGGGAACACCGGGAATATTGTCGCTGGTGTCACCCACAAGCGCCTGAACATCGGGCCACTGGGCGGGAGTCAGGCCGCTTTCCTCTGTAAACTGCGCGGCCGTAAGCAGTTTTTCATCCCTGAATGCGGGGTCCCACATATAGACATTGGGGCCGAGGCACTGTTTGAGGTCCTTGTCGCCGCCAACGATGACCACAGGGCGTTCCTGCGAAAACCGGGCGGCCAGCGAGGCTATGCAGTCGTCAGCCTCGCAATGGTCGGAAACCTCAAGATTCATGCCCAGCGCCGTCACCATGCGCTCGATGGGTTGCATCTGGCGTACCAGGTCTTCCGGCGTAGCGTCGCGGTTAGCCTTGTAGAGCGGAAAAATATCATGCCTGAAGTTCTTGCCTTTGCCGTCTTTGACAAAAAGAAAATACTGCGGCCGTTCTTCGCGCAGGATACGCAGCAACACACGGGTGACCACAACCAGGGCATTGGTGGGAAACCCGTCAGAACGCTGCATGTTTCTGTTGGCAAAAAAACCCCGGTAAATAAAGGCCGAACCGTCCATGAGAAAAACAGGTTCAGTAGCAAGATCAAGACGTTTTTTTAAAGACATGGCTAACCGTATTCTTTTGAGTGTGGCAAGTCCGCGAGTTTGCCCGGAACGGCTCTTGCGGATAAATAAAGCTATGCGTATACTATAGTGATGGAAACAAGTCCGCAAGTGACAGCTTCCATTCAGGGGCCGCTTCTGCGCGTCAGCGTTGGTGGCAGCTGGAATATCGATAGGGCCTGGCCCCCTGAAGCCAGAACCGCCCTGGAAAGCCTGACAGACCAGAGCATCCGCGAAGTTCGCCTTGAAAGCGACAATCTCGGCGTCTGGGACAGCAGCCTGCTCGTTTTTCTTGTGCAGTTGGTGCAAACAGCCAATGAACGCAAGGCAAACCTGCACACCAGCCTGCCCGACGGCCTGGAACGCCTGCTCAAGCTCGCCTTTGCCGTGCCCGCCAAGGCCGGTTCAGACCGTAAAAAAGAAGAACTCAATTTCGTGCAGCGCGTGGGTCAGGTCGCCATTGATCTGCCGCCGCGCGTGACCGACTTTCTGAACTTTGTGGGCGATGCAACCCTGGCTGTGGGCCGCCTGTTTGTAGGGCGCACCCAGATGCGCCCGCAAGACCTGCTGGCAGCCATGCAGGAGTGCGGGGTGCAGGCGCTGCCTATCATCTCCATAACCAGCATGCTCTTCGGCCTTATTCTGGCCTTTGTAGGCGCTGTGCAGCTTACCCAGTTCGGCGCGCAGATCTACGTGGCCGGCCTTGTAGGCATAGGCATGCTGCGTGTCATGGGCGCTGTTATGGTGGGTGTGGTCATGGCAGGCCGCGTAGGTGCGGCTTATGCCGCCCTTATCGGCACCATGCAGGTCAATGAAGAGGTGGACGCCCTTGCCACCCTCGGCATAGCCCCGGTGGATTTTCTTGTTCTGCCCCGCGTGGTGGCCCTGACTGCCATGATCCCCCTGCTCACGCTCTACGCCGACCTCATGGGCGTGGTGGGCGGCTATATTGTGGCCACAACCATGCTGAACATCAATCCGATGGAATACATCAACGCCACCATGCAGATGGTTCCCTACAAACACGTCTTTATCGGCCTTGCCTACGGCACGGTTTTCGGCGTCATCATCGCCATGACGGGCTGCTATCAGGGAATGCGCTGCGGGCGCAGTGCCCAGGCCGTGGGTCTTGCAACCACAACCGCCGTGGTGCACGCCATTGTGGGCATTATCGTAGCCACTGCGGTCATAACCGTCATCTGCAACGTGCTGGACATCTGACATGGCCGAAAAGAACACCATAGCAGAAATCACGCCCGAAAAAAATTCCGCGGGCGCGAGTTCTTCCGCAAGCCGCCAGCCAGGCATGCCGGACGGCTCCGCACACGCGTCTGCGCCGGGTACACCGCCGAAACCGGAAACCGCCCTACGTACCGGACAAAACAGCGGTGAAATGCGCATCAAAATCAATGAGCTGCAGGTGGGTTACGGCTCGTATGTCCTCATGCGCGATGTGACATTTGACGTGCGTGCCGGAGACATTTTCTTTATCACCGGCGGCTCAGGCTGCGGCAAAAGCACTTTGCTGCGGGTACTTATGGGGCTGAAGTCCCCACAGGCGGGCCAGGTTTTTTATGGTAAGACGGACTTCTGGGCCTGCAGTGAAGAGCAGCGTCGCAGAATGGGCCGCGACACAGGTGTACTCTTTCAGAGTGGAGCCTTGTGGAGCTCCATGACCCTTGCAGAAAACGTGGGACTGCCCCTGCAGCAATATACAGACCTGAGCGGCGCGGCCATACGCGAACAGGCCAAACTCAAGCTGGCCCTCGCCGGGCTTGCAGGCTTTGAAGACTACTACCCTTCCGAGATCAGCGGCGGCATGCGCAAGCGCGCGGGTCTGGCCCGCGCCCTGGCCCTTGACCCCAAAATTCTTTTTCTGGACGAACCGTCCGCCGGGCTTGACCCCGTAAGCTCGCGCCTGCTGGACGACCTGATCCTGGAGCTGCGCGCAAGCCTGGGGACTACTTTTGTTATTGTTTCACACGAATTGGCAAGCATCTACGCCATTGCCGACAGTCTCATCTTTCTGGATGCCCAGACGCGCCAGGTGGCGGCATGCGGCAATCCGCACCAACTGCTGCAAGACCCCGGTACAGCGTCCAGCGCAATGCTTTTTCTTACCAGGGGTGAGCGCAGTCACGCTGAAAAAGAGCAGGCGGAAAAAAACGCTTCCGCTGCGCCGGACAAGGAAACGAATATATGAACGCGCAAAAATACAGAACCACTGTGGGAGCCTTTGTGCTTGGCGGGCTATCCCTGCTGGCTCTGGGATTCATCGTACTGGGCGGCGGCCGTCTGTTCAGCAATGACATGCAGTATGTTCTCTACTTTGACGGCTCTGTGAGCGGCCTTTCCACGGGAGCCCCCGTTGTGTTCCGCGGTGTTCCCATGGGCAGCGTCACCCGCATCAACCTTGTGGCCAACACAAAAGACTCCAATGTCACCATTCCCGTCTATATCCGTATAGACGAACAAAGCTTTGTGCGCGCCCGCGGCTCAGCGCCCATTTCGGAATCAGTGCGGGAAGAAATCGTCCGCCGCATGGTGCAGCGGGGCCTTCGTGCCCGCCTGCAACTACAAAGCCTTATCACCGGACAATACCGGATCGAGCTGGACTTCTTTCCCGGCACACCCGCTGTTTTCCGTTCCGGCACACCCGATACGGAAATTCCCACCATCCCCTCCCCCATTGACACGCTGCAAACCACCCTGGCGCAACTGCCGCTGGAATCCATGGCCCACGCACTTGAAGCCATCCTGCAAAGCCTGGCCCATTCCCTGGCGGACGACAGCCTTGGACGCGGCCTCAAAGCGTTTACGCGCACATTTGAAGAAGTTGAAGACGTCCTCAAAAACAGTTCCATGCGGCAAAATGCCGAAAGCATCCTGAAAAAGCTCAACACCGCCGCAAGCACAGTTGAAGGGCAAATGCCGGGAACCTTTGTTACCTTGCGAGCCGCGCTGGAGAGCATGAGCCTGGCAGCGGACCAGCTGCGTGTAGTCACGGCCTCGGCCCAAAGCCTTGTGGGGCGTGACTCGCCCACCGTCAACGATGTCCGCCGCCTGATCAGGGAAAGCATTGAAACCCTGCGCACCATCCGCAACTTCACACAGATGCTTGAACGCAACCCCGAAGCCCTGCTTATGGGCAGACAAGGAAAACGCTGATGCAACGTTACGCCCTGTACACCCTCATGGCCTTCGTCGTGCTGATGGCTGCCTGCAGCCGCAGTACGCCTACGAATTACTATCTTCTGGAAAGCCGCCTCACGCCCGTTTCAGCCGAAAGCCTGCCGGGCAAGAGCCTGCGGGTGGCGCCCGTTACCGTGCCTGAATATCTTGACCGCGACGGCATCGTCAGCCGTGTGGGCGAATCCACCCAGCTTGTGGTAGCACAGTTTCACAGCTGGGCCGAGCCGCTGAGTCACGGCGTGCGACGTGTCACCCGCGAAGTGCTCACCCGCCCCATGCTCGACAACGGCATCAACGTATTGCCCGCCGGGGACGAATCCACTGCCGACTACGTTCTGTATCTGGATGTGCAGCGCCTGGACGGAAATTTTGACCAAAAGGCCGTGCTTGACGTGCGCTGGACATTGCGCAGCAAGTATAATGATGTGCTCGCTCGCGGCATTTATGTGGACGAAGAAGACGTCGCCGGGAAAAGCTACGATATTCTCACTGCCGCTGAAAGCCGCATGGTGCAGCGCATGGCTGAGCACCTGACACAGCGCTTGCCGGGCTTTACCGGGGGCAGGCAGTGAGCGAGGCGGCAGCCCAGCGCAGCCGCATATTACTTGTGGACGACGCCCCGGAAAACTTACGCATCCTGAGCGAAAGCCTGCGCGAGGACTATACCATCATGTTTGCCAAAAATGGCCCGGACGCCCTGCGCCTGGCCATGGGTAACCCGCCGCCGGACCTCATTCTGCTTGATGTCATCATGCCGGGTATGAACGGATACGAAGTCTGCCGCAGGCTCAAGGAAGATCCCGACACGCGCGACATTCCCATCATGTTCATCACGGCCCAGAATGAGGAAACAGACGAAGCCACCGGCCTATCCCTGGGCGCGCAAGACTATATAGCCAAACCATTTCGCGTTTCCCTGGTGCGCAACAGGGTTGCCAATCAACTGAAATACAAGCGTTATCGCGACCATCTCAACGACCTGGTGCACGAACGTACACGCCAGTTGGCTCTTACCCAGGAGGCTACCATTCATGCCATGGCAAGCCTTGCTGAATGGCGAGACACCGAAACGGGTGCGCACATCAAACGGACGCAAAACTATGTGAAAGCACTGGCGCTGCACATGGCCGGGCAGCCCAAATACCGTGAACAACTGGACGCGGACGTTATTTCCTGGCTTTATCTTTCGGCCCCGCTGCATGATGTGGGCAAGGTTGCCATTGCCGACACGGTATTGCACAAACCCGGCCCCCTTACCGATGAAGAATATGAAGCCATGAAGACACACACCGTGCATGGCAGGAATGTTCTTGCCGCTGCGGACAAGTTTTTGGGCGAAGACTCTTTTTTGAAAATGGCCTGCGACATTGCCCATTGCCATCATGAACGGTGGGATGGCCGGGGGTATCCGCAAGGGCTGAAAGAAGAGGGAATTCCGCTTTCAGCACGGCTTATGAGTCTTGCCGATGTGTACGACGCCCTGCGCAGCCAGCGCGTTTACAAGCCTGCCATGAGCCACGAAAGCGCCGCAAAAATTATCCTGGACGGCAGGGGAACCCAGTTTGACCCTGATGTTGTTGATGCCTTTATGGCTATTCAGGAACAATTCAAGACCATTGCCGAACGCTACAAAGATCTGGAAGGCTGACGCCGCAAGATGCGGCGGCTCTCCACTTTATGCGGCAAGCTTCACTGCTGCGTGCACAGGGTGTCTGGAGTATCCCCAAAAAAGGCCGTAATCGACGGAGTTCCCGTCGGTTACGGCCTTTTTTCTTTCACTGAACGTGTCGGTCAGGGATTGACCATAACCTTTGCGGGGCGCAACAGGCGCTCACCAAGCTTGTACCCGCGCTGCAGCAGGCGGGCCACAGAATTGGGGGCAAGCTCCGGGCGGGCGTCAAAACCCACGGCTTCATGTATGGCTGGGTCAAATTCTTCGCCTTCTTCGCCCACCGGGGTAAGGCCGTGCTTGGCAACAGCTTCAAGAAGCAGTTTGCGTGTCATGGCCACGCCCTGCAACATGTCCTTGCAAACCTCACTGGTACTGCCGTACTGCAAGGCCAGATCAAGATTGTCAAGACTGGGCAAAAGATCACCCAAGACATTTTCAGCGGCGTAACGCATTTGTTCTTCATGCTCACGCTTGAGGCGCTTCTGAAAGTTGTCCATCTCAGCAGCCATGCGCAAACGCATTTCTTCCACTTCGGCTTTGCACCGTGCTTCAACTTCTGCCGCCGAAAAGACGTCGCCCTGCTCTGTCATCGCTTCAGACATGTTCTCCAGCAAGGTATCGTCCAATTCGCCAGGCATGTCTCCCATGCCGTCCGGCGCGCAAAAATTCAGGTCATCTTCCGAAAATTCGTCTTCCGGCTGCGCCGCCCTTTCATAAGACTTGTGCATCTTGTGACGCTGCATGATTCCTCCTGAGTCGCCCCGCCCAAGGACGGTCGCTTTCATTGGTTGTAACTAAGTTCGCGTTCACAGACTGTCAAGGCCATATGAGGCTTGACGTATATTTGAATTTGAATATAAAATTATAAATAAGCATTGACATATTTACAAAACATGCCGCTGGTATAGCATACATCTGCGGGCCGGTTTTGCAAACATACGCTTTTCTCTTTTACGCCATGCCCCGGCTTTGCAGACGACTGCCAAAAGCCGGTCCGAAACATGGCATATGAATTCAGGCCTGCCGCGCTGTCCGGCAGGCAACGGCTTGATTCTCCTTATGCCACAGGAGGGCGTATCATGTCATGGCGCAGCACTGTCATCCTGCTTTTTGCCGCTCTTTGCCTGCTGGTTGCACCTTTGCGGCTTTCTGCCGCCGAAGTTGACTTCATGCCGCAACTGGGGTTGCGTTCCCTGCCCGAGCTTGCCTGCATGGACGAAAACTCCGCTCACTGCAACCAGGCTCTGCCCCAGACACTGCTGGTCACGTCGCCCGTAGTGGAAGACCCGGACTGGTACTCCCCTTCCCCCGACAAAACCCATAATAAACCGCACTATGTGGGCTGCCAGGCGCCGGGCCAGTATCTGCCCATCCTGCAAGAGGCCCTTGAGGGCAATCCCGTAGCCATGGCCGACCTCATCATCCGCATTCAATGCGATCGTCCGGCACTGGCCGCTGCGCATCCGGACATCCCGGCCTTCATGCATTCCGTCCCCTTCTGGCTGGAATGGGCCGCGCGTTATACCTCCCCAGGCTGGATATATGCCCGCCTTGCCCTGTATGATGACGGCATAGGGCACACCCGTAGCGCTTATACGCGAGGCGCCTTTCTTGGCGACCCCAAATCCATGCACGCCTACGCCACCCGCTGGAACACCGGAACCAACCTGCACTGGCTGCTCATGGCCGCGGATGCGGGCTATGGCCCGGCAGCACATGAAATCTCCCGCTGGTATCGCTTCGGCGGACAAAACAGCGGCTACAGCCTCCCCAAAGCTCCGGACACCGACATGGCACGCCGATACCGGACCATAGCCATGAACAGGGGCTATCCCCGGGCCTTCGCCTATGCCGCTTTTGAAGCGCTTGCTGAAGAAAATGCGGCCCAGGCAGTAGAGGATGCCTGCATGTATACACATATTGGCCGTATACTTGAAAAGACCGACAATGGGCTTCTGCTTGCTGACAGGTCCCTGCCTCAAATGCAACCCATCCCCTTTGAGCAGGTACTGGCGTACGCGCTCTGCGCAGTGCTGCCGCCTCGGCCGCTGCTTTCGCAGGAAGAAAAACTGCATTTTCAGGATTCGCAGAAAATCAGACGTCCCCGCGTCATTGACGATGAAATGCAGAACAGGGCCATGGAACGAGCCTCTGCCTGGCTGCGCGCCTTTCAGGCGCAACGCCAGGCAGAGCTGGTAATGGAGCGTGAGCGAAGGAATGCGCTGACCGCACAATTGCGTGAACAATGCAGCCATGCCCTCACATATCTCGTCAAAACGCAAGACAGCGCACCTCTGCCGCGTCCTGTTACAGCCCGCCACGCGCCGCCCTTTATCTAGGCGCTGCAGGCAGGCATATGAGGCATCCGCGCAGAAACTGCCGGCAGAGCGCCCGTGCAGAAATACGCGCGTCTCGTGTACTGTCCGCAATCCCAAAGATTTTTAGTGCAAGCATCATTGAAAAATTTACAAAGGCAAAAGCTGTGAGCAATGCTCCGGCAACAGCAAACCAAAGTTTCCCGCTGTCTTTGCAGCACTGCCCGGCCCGGTCAGGCTCTCCTCCTGACCGGGCCGGATATTTCCTGCCGGTTTGATTTTTTCTGTCTTCATGCTCCGGAATTAAAAAAGCGCATGCCGGTTGTTCCCCTCAAGCCGCGGCAAGTCTCGACATTCATAGGCGCCTTCTGTATATTCCCTCAACCGAGGTGAGGAAAATACTATGACATGCCGGACTTTGACTCTGCATAACGAGCAGGAGTGGCCCAAGCTTGCCCAATGGCTGCAAGGCCGCAATAACCCCGGTGACGGGGTGGAAAGCGCTGTGCGCGACATCATCGCTGCTGTGCGCGAAAGGGGCGACGAAGCCCTGGTGGAATATACCCGTAATTTTGACTGCCCGGATTTTGCGCCCCCACTGCTCGTCAGCGAGCAGGAAATCGCGCGCGCGGCTGCTTCTGTTTCCATTGAAAACAGAGAAATCATCAGTCAGGCGGCCACGTACATACGCTCTTTTCATGAAGCGCAGACGGAAAAATCCTGGTTTACCACACGCCCTGACGGCAGCATTCTCGGCCAGCACGTTTTGCCCGTCGATGCTGCCGGGCTGTACGTGCCCGGCGGACAAGGCGGCAATACACCGCTTATCTCAAGCCTGCTCATGACAGCCATTCCGGCGCAGGTCGCAGGTGTGCCGCGTCTTGCCATCTGCACTCCGCCCCGCAAGGACGGCAGCGTCAACCCCCATATTCTTGCTGCGGCCCACCTGCTGGACATTGAAGAAGTATACCGCGTTGGCGGGGCCTGGTCCGTGGCGGGCATGGCCTATGGCACGCAAAGCATGGCCCCGGTAGACGTCATCGCCGGACCGGGCAACATCTTTGTCACCACAGCCAAACGCCTGGTGCAAGGCACAGTGGGTATCGACATGATCGCTGGTCCCAGCGAAGTGCTGATCCTGGCCGACTCTTCCGCCAATGCCGAATGGCTCGCAGCGGACATGCTTTCTCAGGCCGAGCACGACACCCTGGCATCGGCAATCTGCGTTACTGACGATCAGCGCCTGGCCGACAATCTCTGGCAGGAGCTCAACAAACAGTGCGCCGCCCTGCCCAGAGCCACCACCGCAGCCCGCTCGCTTGAAGACTGGGGGGCCATTGTGGTCACGCCCAACCTGAGTGTGGCCGTAGCCGTGGCCAATATGGTCGCTCCCGAGCACCTGGAAATCTGCACTCGTGACCCTTGGGCCGTTCTGCCCCACATCCGCCATGCCGGAGCCATTTTTATGGGCCAGCATAGCCCCGAGGCAGTGGGGGACTATTTCGCCGGTCCGAACCATGTGCTGCCCACATTGGGTACGGCCCGCTTTTCTTCTGCCCTTTCTGTGCAGACCTTTTGCAAGAGAACCAGCATCGTGGCAACGTCCCCAACCTTTTTGCAGCAAAATATGCAATCCATTGCCGCCCTTGCACGCATGGAAGGACTGGAAGCGCACGCGCGCAGCGTTGAAGCGCGAGCCAAAAAATAATCGGGCCGACACATCAGGAGCACCCATGAAGGTTGTGGTCAAAACTGACATTACCGCCTACCCGCTGCTTTCACGCGGCAAGGTGCGCGACATCTACAACGTGGACGAAAAAACACTGCTCATCGTTACCACAGACAGAATGTCGGCCTTTGACGTGATCATGAACGAGCCTATCCCCTACAAGGGGGTAATTCTGAACCAGATCACCCTGTTCTGGATGGAAAAGTTCAAGAGCATTATCCCCAACCATCTGCTGGAAAGCGATGTGAACCGCTTTCCAGACAGACTGGCCCCCTGGAAAGACGAGCTTGAAGGACGCGCAGTACTTGTACGCAAGGCGGCCCCCCTGCCTGTGGAATGCATCGTACGCGGCTATATCACGGGGTCCGGCTGGAGCGACTATCAGACCACCGGCACCCTTTGCGGCTATACGCTGCCCCCCGGTCTGCAGGAGTCCGACAAACTTGAACCTGCCATCTTTACCCCCTCTACCAAGGCAGAACTGGGCAAGCATGACGAAAACCTGAGCGTGACCGAAGCTGCCCGCCTGCTGGGTGAAGACATGGCCCGTCAGGTTGAGCAGACCTCTCTGGCCATCTACGAAGCCGGACGAATCTATGCTGCAAGCCGCGGCATTATCGTGGCAGACACCAAATTTGAATTTGGTTTTATCGACGGTAGGTTGCACCTCATTGATGAAGTTCTCACTCCCGATTCCTCGCGCTTCTGGCCTGCGGATCAGTACAAGGCCGGGCAGGGGCAGCCCAGTTTTGACAAACAGTACCTGCGCGACTGGCTGAAAGCACAACCCTGGGATATGCAGCCTCCACCGCCGCCCCTGCCTGAGGACATTATAAAAATCACTGCGGATAAATACAAAGAAGCCTACGAAATTATTACAAAATAAACAGTAGATATGCCCGTGCCGTCAACGGTGTGGGCTTGCGGCTTTGCATCTGCCGTGCGAAGGATTATCGCCGTATGTCACGCATGCCTGACATCAGCGCATGCGGTCCGTTACCGGCACAGTCCCTGATGCCGCATGATGGGTAAGTACGGCTCCTGCTGCCCAACCCATTTCACAAGCGTGGGGCAACCCCGCGCAATGTGCTCCGGCTTCTGCCGTTGGGTGACCAGACCGGCGTTGCCGAATATTTTTTTCATACAGCCTCCAGCCGCAAAAGCGGACAGGCGGCGCAAATTACAACCGCACGCGGCCTGTCCGGCCCGTATTTTTCAAGGAGGATCCATGCTGCTGCAAGGAAAGAAAGCTCTTATAATGGGATTGGCCAACAACAGAAGCATCGCTTACGGCATTGCCGCTGCCCTGAAGGCTCAGGGAGCGCGCCTGGCGTTCAACTATGTGGGTGATGCCATTAAAAAACGTGTTGAGCCTCTGAGCGAAGAACTGGGCGGCGAGTTTACCTTCCAGTGCGATGTGTGTGACGATGCACAGATTGAAAGTGCCGCATCTATCGTCAAGGAAAAATGGGGGGATCTGGACATTCTGGTTCACTCCGTGGCTTTTGCCAATCGCGATGACCTGTGTGGCCGCTTTGTGGACACTTCGCGCGACGGATTCAATCTTGCCCTGGAAGTTTCGGCCTATTCCCTCACCGGGCTTTGCCGCGCCTTTGAGCCGTTGTTCAACGAAAACTCCTCGGTGCTCACCATGACCTACCACGGGTCCACTCAGGTCATTCCCGGCTACAATATCATGGGTGTGGCCAAGGCCGCTCTTGAAGCGTCCATGCGCTATCTGGCCTACGACCTTGGCCCCAAGGGAGTACGGGTCAACGCCATCAGCGCCGGCCCCATAAAAACTCTGGCCGCCTCGGCCGTGTCGAGTCTCAAGGATATTTTCACCATGGTGGAAGGCAACTCCCCCCTGCGCCGCAACGTAACCACAGCCGATGTAGGTGGCGTGGCGGCTTTTCTGGCGTCTGATCTTGCCAGCGCCGTGACAGGGCAGGTCATTTACGTTGACAGCGGCTTCAGCAAGGTGGGCGTAACCGCCTGAGGATAAAACTATGGGCTACCTGACGCTCAATGCCATAGCGATCACCCTGTTATCCGCACTGGCGCTATGGATTTTTTACCGTTCGGCCAGGGTCGAAAAAAAACGCGCAGGGCAGAAAAATAAAAAGGGTGAAAAGCCCGGGCAGGATTAAGCAATGCTGATCAAGATCTTGCTGACTGTGGCCATTGTGGGCGGTCTGTTCTGGATGCTCGTCAAAACAGGCGGCGGCCTCTGTTGAATGGACTTCCGGCTGCCACCCCTCCGGCGGAGGGGCGAAAAAAAGACGGGCGCTAAAAAAATACCGCCTGAAGATAAAAACTAGGCAAACAGAACAGCCCGGTGGCATCAGCTCATAATTTTACCACTTTTTGCTTGCATTCTCTGTGGATATGCCATATACAGTTTCGGCTTTGCACGAATGCAAAACATGCGGAGAGGTGTCCGAGCTGGCCGAAGGAGCACGATTGGAAATCGTGTGTACGTTAACAGCGTACCGAGAGTTCGAATCTCTCCCTCTCCGCCACAATAAATGATTAGAAGGTTTCGTGAATGCTCATAAGCGCTCATGAAACCTTCTTTTTTTGTGTAGCTAGGCAATTTGCTGTGCTCAAAAATGCCCATCCGTGCCGTTGACTGCCTCTGATTTTTTGGGGCAACTCCTGGGCCAACAATCCAAACCGCTCAAACAACACCCAACCGCCTTTCCGGCCGCTCAAAGCCCCTGTTCCTGCGTGCAGTGCCCCAAGCTCAAAGCGATCAGCCTATAGAAAGATGGTCCGGCTGAACCAACCTGTCGTTTTCGCAAGAGAATTTCGCTCCGCCGTCTGCGGCATCCACGCTGCAGATATGGCGCCATACACAACATGCAGGTAAGCGCCACGGCAACACCATCGCATGGATAAAGTTGTGCAGCAAACTCCAACTTCATGAAAAACAGGATGCAGCGAAACAACCTCCCGCAACACCATGCAATTATTACTGATTGCATCACTCATATATGCCTTGCAGCAGCTTGATAATTTACAATGTTCAGGTATGGTCTACACAAAAGCGGATATCAATTCAGAAACAACAGGCGAATGCCAAGGAAAGGCTTTGAAAAACAGCACAACAAAACCTGGAGAGAATCATGTTCAAAAGAATCTTTCTGACCGTCGCGCTGACTATGGCCCTTGCTGTACCCGCCTTTGCGCAAAACTCCGGCTTTTATCTTGGACTCAAATTCATTGATTCCATCCAGAGCACCGGAAATGTCTCTACCAGCAAGGGCGCAAGCTTCTTTGACACCGGCGACTACAGCCAGAACACCGTAGGGGGCGGCGCCTTTGTCGGTTACGACTTTTACCCTGCCAACGACATCCCCTTACGCGCCGAAATTGAATACGCCATTCGCACCAATTCAGAAACGGATTGGGACGCCAAGCACGGCCTGGACGCGACCCTGAAGGGCCGCTGGAACCTGCAGACCCTCTTCCTCAATGTGTATTGGGATTTCCACAATGACACAGCCTTTACGCCATATATCGGCGGCGGGCTTGGCATGGGCTTTATTGAAAGCAGATACAAGGTAGAAGGTCAGGGGTACAGTGGAAGCAGCACCGATTATAATACGGTATTTGCCTGGAATGCCGGGGCCGGTGTTTCCTACGCCTTTACCGAAACAATCTCTGCTGACCTGGCCTACCGCTTCGTGGGCCTGGGTTACTACGAACATGAAAAGTCTTTTGCCGGTCAAAAGGCCAAGGTCGGCATGGCCCCTTATGCCAATGAATTCAGCCTTGGCGTTCGCTTTACGTTCTAGCCTGTCTGCATAAAAAATTGCTTTCCACATGGTTAAGAAAGCCCCCGCCTCCGCCTGATAACCGGAAGTGGGGGCTTTCGCCCATCCGAGTAGCCATGCGTCATAAATACACCTTGAACTTCCTCGCCAGTCACCGGCAGAGAGCGGCTGCGCGATGCGCGCCAGCTATTTCGACTACAATACATACAAAAAAGCCCGCGGTATATACCGCGGGCTTTTTTGTAGCAAACGCCGCTAATTTTCTTGTCTGTGACGCGCACGCCGCCGAAGAGACGCCCGCCATATCCACGAAAGTACCAAGCCCACGGCAATGCCTGCAAAAGCATACGTTGTACGCGCCGCGTTGGGGGCAGCGTTGCCCCACCAGTTGGCAGAATGGCTCCATGCCGTGTGGTACAGCGTCCAGCCCAACGCGCCTACCAGCACAAGCACCCCCATGGCCCCCCCCAGCCAGAACAGGGGAATAGGCTCCTGCCAGAAAAATGAAGCACGATAAAACCGCCTGCGGGCCATGCATACGGCCAAAAGCACCACGCTCACCATGCCTGCCGTGAGCCAGGAAAAGCCGTTGAGCAAGGCCCCGGCAATGCCGAGACAGAGAAAAAACACAGCCATATAAAAAGCCCGTGTCTGCCGTCGTTCCAGCCCGTAAGAAACAAAAAGCAAGGCCGCGCCCGACAGGCAGCTCACAAAATGCCCTATAGCCGTCACATGGTAGGGTTCCATAATCCGCAGCATGCTGAGGGCGTGATGGCCCAAGGGCAATGTGGATGAAACCAGCAAAATAATCCCGGCAGAAAAACACATATAGGCCGAAATGGTATGTGAAAGCACAGAAAGCCATCGCCCGGCCCCGCGCAGAACCTGACGACGCTGGCGCACTTCATAGAGTGCAAGCAAAAGCGCCGCGGCCAGCAGCGGAATAATAAAATAAATCAACCGGAACAAGAGCACCGCGGCAAAAACCATCTGCTCGTGCGTAGTGTGGGTAAGGTGCAGGATGACAAGCTCAAACACTCCGACCCCGCCGGGAATATGCGTCAATACCACGGCCACCTGGGCCATAAGGTAGCTTGGCAGAAAATCGATAAAGCTTATGCCCATATCGCCCGGCAGCAACACATACATGCAGGCCGCCGCGGCCACGATGTCCACGCCCGCCACAAGGGCCTGGGCAATGGCTATGCGCGGCGGGGGAAAAACGAATTCCTTGCCGAACATATGCACGGGCTTGCGAATAAAAAAGCACAGGGCAAGGTATGAGCAGGCGATGGCAAAAAGAATGGCGCCCAGGATGCGCACGTCTTTGAGTGGCATCTTGACCAGCAGCTCGTCAGGAATAATGGGGGGCGCCACCATAAAGATGGCTCCGCACAGTCCAAGTGCTCCCACCCAGAAGGTAACCGCCAGCATAAGCACAAGCCGCACTATATCTGTCAGCGAAAACCCCCAGGCTGAGTAAAAGCGGTAGCGTACGCTTGTGCCGCCGAGCAGCGCGCCAAAGTTATAGCTTACGGCCTGCCCCACAAAAGAAACCAGCCCCACACGCGGCAAGGGAAGGCTTTTATGGATGGCCTTGAGCGCAAGCCAGTCATAGCCCACAAGGATCATATAATTGACCACCATGAGCAGGAGTGAAAGGGTGATACGTGTGTGGGATATCTGCGAAAGACTTTCGCGAATTTGCGCGACACTGTAGCTTTTCAGTTTATGGTACAAAAGATACACTGCCAGCAGAAAAATGGCAGAGATCAGTAATGGCCCGAGATAACGCAAATATTTTTTCATAAGCTGCCGTTGTTTGAATGCGGCTGACGATCAGCTCGGTTTATAACAATTTTTTTACCATATACGCTGCACCAGCACGGCGCAAGTGCCAACTGTACGCGCCCTGCCGGTATGCTCCCAACAGGGCTGGAATTTTTTGTTTAAAGCTTGACCGGAACCTGTGCAGTGGTTAAGGTAGAAGCGCAGTTACGGTTTTGATTCCGGCCCGCTTGGCCGGAGAGGTTTTCGGGCCTGCAAGGTGCAGCTGCCCGGTGTGTATTTTCCGGCAAAATTCACACTGTGAAACGCCGCAAGGCCGGCATTTTTTCTGGCAGCTGGTAGCGCTCAAAGCGCTTATGCAAGCCGAACCAAGGCCTCTGCCGGAATACCAGATTTTTTTTCATAAAAACCACTTTTTGGTAAACGCATGCTCCGCTGCCTGGGCAGCGGCGTTTTTTTTGCGTTGCGAGGTTCGACATGACGAGTATTCCCATTTCCGTACAAGGCTACAAGGCGCTGGAAGAAGAATTGGCCCGCCTGAAAAGCGAACGGCCGGAGATCATTCAAGCCATCAAGGAAGCCAGAGAAGAAGGCGACCTGCGCGAAAATGCCGGCTATGACGCCGCGCGCGAACGCCAGGGCATGGCTGAGGCGCGTATAAAGTACATCGAGTCGCGCATGGCCCTGTATCAGGTCATTGACCTTGATACCCTCAGCGGCGACAAGGTCATCTTTGGCGCAACTGTGGACCTGGAAGATGTAGATAGCGGCGAAGCCAAAACCTACACCATTCTTGGCCCGGATGAGGCCGACCCCAGCAAGGGATCCATTTCTTTTCTTTCACCCGTGGGGCAGGCCCTGCTCGGGCGCGAGGAAGGGGACGAAGTTTCCGTTGAAATTCCTCGTGGCCGTGTCACTTACGAAATTATCGGCGTCAGCTTCAAGGGCAGCAAAAACCTCGGCTAAGGCAATATTGCCCCAACATTGCATGGCGGCGGCTGCGCGGGCGGCACCCGGCACAATTGGTGAGCGAAGTTTGCCTGCGCGACCAGACGCCCGTGTGGGTATTTTGCAGATATTGCGAATGCACGTTCTCAAAACTGCAATGCTCCAGACCGACAGACTATAATTTCTTCTCCATTATCAGGGTCCACCCCTGATCAAAGGCAGCGCGCAGATTTATGTTTCGCAAGCCGCTTTTTTGAACGGACACGCCCCAGAGCGCGAGAAATTTCTCCAGCGCCTGGGGCGGTTCTGTTTTCGGTTGCGGCTTGCGACCTGCCCCCCAGCCCTGCCAGTTCACCTGCCCTGCCCTGCTGTCCACAACGCCAAGGCCGTCTGCAGAAACCTGCCACCATGCCCAAGGACAAACAAGACTGTGTCGGTCGGCGGATGCCATACGCAAGGCCAGATCAGCACCGGCCCAGGCCCCCATGGACGGATTAAAGCCGTTGTGTCCCAAAAACAGCCGGCGCTCTACAGCCATAGCCTGCTGCGGGGCTGCCAGCACTCTGCGCGTGAGCAAGAGCTGCCCCCAGCAGAGCGAAGGCAGCAGAAAACAATCCGCGCCGCGCTGCAGTGCAAAGGTTTGTCCGCCAGCATCCGGCATCAGCCCAGCGTGCCAGAGGATATTGCCGTGTCGCAGCATGCCGCCCACGGCCCCGACGCCACCTTGCAGGGCCAGGGCCAGCAATTGCTCCGGCTGGCAATCTTCGCATGGCAGCAAGGAGGAATCCAGAAAAAGTACCGCCTCGCCACGTGCCGCGCGGGCGGCCAGATTGCAGGCGATGTTCCAGTCGCCTGCCCCTGGCCCCTGCGGCGGGGGCAAAATCCTGGCGGACAGAGACGCAGGAACGGTGGCAAAGGCCGCTGCGCTGTCTGTCGTCAAAGGCTGACAAAGCACCTCCAGCGGCAAAAGTGCGGCAAGGCGCATCAACGCCTGCCACAATCCGGCCTGTACTGGCCGTCCGTGCCGGGCCAGCAGTATAACGCTGCACTTGCAGGACAACACGCTGAATCGCAGAGCGTAAAAATTGTTGCGTCCCGCAGGCGCGGCAACGGCAGAAAGCCTGCGGCGTATTGCACTTTCGTTCAGTGCACGACGTGTTGCCTCAAGAACATAGGGTTTCGCTCCCACGGCGCCGCTTGAACTGCCTTCGTGCACGCGCCAGTGATAGAGCACATGCGGTACATGAACAATCTGCTCCGGCCCTAGACATTCCGTGGCGCGCAGGCAGAGGTCAAAATCCTGCGATCCTTCCAGACCGGGCCGCAAGCCGCCAAGGCGGCGCAGCAATTCTGTGGAATAAACAGAAAAGTGCCCGACGTACAGGGTCCAGGGGTCGAAGGCCGCCTTGAAGATGGGCGTGCGCCGGACACCACGAAAATCCACCTTGTCTTCGTCACTGAAAGCCAGCCCCAGATGTGGCGCGGACGCGGCCACTGCGGCCATCTGTTCAAGGGCGGCAGGTGCCAGCACGTCATCGTGGTCCAAGAAACCGGTCCAGGGCGCATCAGCCATATCCAGGGCGCTGTTACTGGCAAGGGAAATATGCCCGTTGCTCTCACGTCGTACACAACGCAGCCGCGCGTCCATGGCCGCGTAGGCGCGCAGTATTTCAGGCGTATGTGGGTCGGGAGAAGCGTCATCAGCAATACAGAGCTGCCAGTGGGGATAGGTCTGGGCTAAAACAGAGTCCAGAGCCGCGCGCAAATATTCGGGCTGCGGGCTATACACGGGCATAATCACGGCCAGGTGGGGCCATTGACGGCCAACGAGCAGTTCACTATACCGGTGTTCTTTTTCCTCTCCTTCCTGCAGCATGAGCTTTGCAGCAAAGCTGTTTTTTTCCGCCAGTTCCAGCCAGGCATCATAAATTGCAGGGCAATTGTCCAGGCCGCAGGCGTACAACCCCTCCTTCTGCAACGCGCTCAGGCCGGGACGCAAACATCTGCACCTGAAATCTTCCTCCCGTTGCATCCATGCACCGGCCTGCTCCACCAGAGCCGGGTATTCCTTTTCATAACCGTAGGTATATAACGCGCGGGCGGCTTCTGCATACCAGGACAGGACCCGGGGCAGACTGTCGGGCAAATCACGGCAAAGAGCCAAAGCAGTACGCCTCTGCCCTTCGGGCAGAAGGCTGAGCAGATCCAGCAGATGTTGCGGCCCGGGATCATGCCGCCAACGCAGCCATGCTGCCATGACGGGCATGGCTGCCTCATCCTGTTCCAGACAGGAGGTCAGGCGCGGCCCCGGATGCAGCCAGGCAGTGCATTCGTAATCCAGACCATCTTGCCGTGCATGCTCCGCCTGATCAGGATGCAGCAGGCCGGGATACAGTCTGCCGCGCAACAACAGGCTGTTCCACAAGCCACAGGTCTTCCAGCTGTCAAAATCGTCAGCCAGAACCGCCAGCGCATCGGGCTCGCTGCTGAAAAAACGCTGCGGAGCGCACCCAGAAGCGGAGGAGTACGGGGCAGCCAGGCGCAGGCAAAAATCCTGCGGTGCAAGCTCGTCCAGAGCAGTCGTAAGGCCGCCCACAGCCAGAAAATCCTCACGCCGCAGCAAAAGCGCTCCCATATGAGCTACCTGAAAAAATCTCCGCTTTCGTGCCAGCTCATGCTCCAGAGGCAGGCCTTCATAAAGATACTGCAATTGCCCAAGACAATTGCCCACGCTGCCCATGTGGGCAATACGGCTCTGGGGGAAAATATGGCTTTCCGTCAGAGAAGCAGACTGGCCGAAAGCTTCCTGGCGGTAAAGGAACAGGGGATTGACCCCGGCAAGCTGGCCCGAGCGTTCCAACCTGTCGCGCATTGACGGCAAGCTGCCGGGCAAAAGGCGTACGGCTGAAGAAAGAAGTAAAAGATAAGGGGTTCGCGCCTGACTGGCCGCCAGATTAAGCGCTTCAAGGCAGGATTGCCCTGCGGACGGGCTATAGCAGCGAAAGGCGTGCATTGTCTGACGGCGCACCATCCCCTGACCAAAAGACATGAGATGCGGGCGCATCTCTTCATGGCATGCCGCCATGAGTACCTGCCCAGCGGCTCCGGCGTACTCAAGGGCAGCGCAACAGTCCTGGGCGGAGAACTCCGGCAATACGCGCAATAAAACGGTCAGCCAGGGCCTGCTACGTGCTTCTGTCGTCATGCCCACAAACTAGCACAGGGCGTGGGGCGGCGCAACGCGCCACGGTTTCGCTGATGGCGCAAATCAGCAATGGCAAGATGGTGGCAGGAGCGCTTCGAACCTTCGACGTCCTGTTTTTAGCAGTTAAAGATACCATGCAGGCAGAGCGTGCCGCCGTTGCTGCACCCTGTCTGCGGAAACACAGAACCTGCAAGATGGAATACGCCATTGGGGCAAGGGGTTTGCCCTGAAATACAAACTTTTCCACACGATGCCTTCATCACGTCGCGTGACGTTCGGCACTTGATCAAACGGCAGCCCCCTGCAGGCAATGGAGCGTATTTTTTGCAAAAATTTTAATCCCCAAAGCCTCGTCCCTTGATTAAAAACTCATAACATTTCAATAAAAAAGAAGTTTTTCAATCACATCCTTCTTTTTTCCGCACTGCGCCGTAAGGCTTGGCAGACCAAGCATATATTTGCTAGTCTGGCTGCGCCCAGCCCTTTGGCAGCCACGGGCTATCGTACAGGCACAGTCCGCGCCGTGGGCTGTATCCGCCACATCAACCGCATCCAGAATTTTGGGGCACGCAACCCAAGGCTTATGCATGACACAAACAATGCCCCGCTTGCTCTACCTGCTGGCCGTACTGGCCTGGTATCTGCTGCTACTGCCCAATCCCGTCACAATCTTTATGGCGGCCTGTCTGTCTTGCCTCACCCTGCCGCAGTACCGCAAACTGCGGCAAAAAGCCCGGGCCTGGCGAATCCGCATTGAACGCAGCCGGCCGGATTCACGCAAGCGACGCCTTCTCATCTCCTTTGTCAATTCATCGCCGCTTTACGGATATATCACCATGCTGATAGCGGCCCTTATCGTTCCCATTGCCGTGCTGGTTCTTCTGGTATCGCCGCAGGCAGCAGCCGGTTTTACGCGGCTGCGTGAACTGCAGGCCAATAATTTTCAGTTGCCCGTTGAGTGGGTAAACTACATCCAGCAATGGAGGCAGAGCCTTACAGAGCATCCGCGCCTTGAACGCGCCTTCAATGATCTGCTCATGCGGCTGGACAGCTTTTTTGATACTGCCATGGGTCTGCTGCTGTCGCGCGGCGTAGATTTCCTTGGGGGCACCATGACCGTGCTCTGGACCAGCTTTCTCTTTGTAAGCCTGACAGTGATATTTACCATCTATTCCCGCCGTGTACGCAAGATCACGGGCAGAATATTCCATATTTCCCAGTCCATGCTGCGGCGCTTCATCACGGCCATACACCGGGCGCTGCGCGGCATCATGCTGGGCATTGTTCTGGTAGCGCTGGCCCAGGGCTTTCTGTGCGGCGTCGCCTTTGCTGTGGCAGGCGTCAACCAGCCTGCCTTCTGGGGATTATTGGCGACACTGGTAGCCCCTATCCCCATGGTGGGCACAGCTCTTGTATGGCTGCCCCTGTGCATTTCGCTCTGGTTTACCGGCAAAAGCATGGCCGCCATAGGGTTGGGACTGTGGGGAATGCTGGCCGTAGCGGGTGTGGACAACGTACTGCGCCCTCTTTTTCTGCGGCAGGGTATCAAGGCCCCTTTCTTTGTGCTGATTATCGCCATCCTCTGTGGACTTTCCAGCTTTGGCCCGGTGGGGCTTATTGCCGGTCCCGTGCTGCTGGCCTTTGCCATGCAGGCTGTGGAGGAAGCAAACCGTATTTACAAGTACAATGCCTGACAAAGTATAATGGTTAAAAAAGATTCTCACGCCACACTTACGGCAGAGGAAGAGCCTTGCCGCCTCAAGGACAGCTGCGGACAACGCCGTACGGAAAACAGCGGCACGTCTGCACGACCGTACCCCGCATACGCCCGCCACGGCGCACTACCGTGGGCGACTGCACGTCTGGCGGTCTGTTTGTTGTGGCTTTGCCTGACTGCCATCTGTGCAGTTCCTGGCGGCGCTCAGGCGGCCATGCCCGTGCGTTCCGCCATTCTTATCAATATGGACACCGGCAAAATTCTTTATGCCAAAAATGCGGATATGGCCATTCCCCCGGCTTCACTCACCAAGGTCATGACAATGTACCTGGCTATGGACCAGATTCGCGCGGGCAAGATCAAACCGGGTGAAAAAATCAGGATTACGCCGCAGGTAGCTGCCGTAGGCGGATCATCCATGCACTTGCGGGCAGGCGAGCGCGTCGCGCTGTCACAGCTGCTTACGGGCATGGCCGTGGTTTCCGGCAATGATGCAGCCACAGCAGTGGCCCGCCGGATTGGTGGCAATGACCGCCAGTTTGTCCGCGCTATGAACCAGAAAGCCAAGGCCCTGGGTATGAACCGCACCACATTCAAAAACCCCACCGGGCTACCGGCCGCCGGACAGAAAACCACTGCCAGAGACATGGCGCGAATGACGAGAGCCTACCTGCGTTCTCACCCGTCTGCCCTGCGCTACCACAGTGTGCAGCTGCTCACCTATCGGGACAGAAAAACGCGCAATACCAATGGGCTGCTGGGTACGGTCGCTGGCGTCAACGGCTTGAAGACGGGCTGGACCGTAGCCTCGGGCTACAACCTTATTGTGACAGGTCAACGGGGTAAAACCCGCATGCTGGCAGTGGTTATGGGCGGCACCAGCAGAGTCGGGCGCGATAATGCCGCCCGCAGACTCATTGAGGCCGGATTCCGGCATCCGGCATCGCCTAAAAAAGTACAGCAAATGTTCTCTGCCAGAAAAAAGCGCTGACGCCAGCCATGCCAGAGCACATTATAATTTTTTGTGGCTGAAGCAGGGAAGCGGCAATGCATGTGGCGCAGCCTGTTACACAAAAAATCAGTTAAAAGCAGCTTTCGAAAAGTTCATAAAAAGACGGCGGGAATTCCCGCCGCCTTTTTTATGGCCCATATATTTTTTATGGCCCGCATATTATGGCAACAGCGGCTACGCCTGCTTGAGTGCCTGGTCCAGATCCGCAATAATGTCATCCACATGCTCAAGCCCCACAGACAAACGCACTGTGCCGGGATTTATGCCCGCCTCGCGCAATTGCTCATCGGTCAACTGCCGGTGGGTGGAGCTTGCCGGGTGTAATACGCAGGTGCGGATGTCAGCCACGTGCACTTCAAGTGAAACCATTGCAAGGCTGTCGATAAAGCGCGCCCCGGCGTCACGCCCTCCGCCGAGCGAAAAGGAAATCACGCCGCTGCACCCGTCGGGCAGGTATTTATCGGCCAGCACCTTGTTGGCGTTGCCCGGCAGACGTGGATAACTGACAGACTCGACCTTGGGATGGTTTGCAAGGTAGGCAGCCACAGTTTCGGCATTGCGGCAATGGCGCTCCATGCGCAGTGGCAGAGTTTCAAGGCCCTGATTAATGTAAAAGGCTCCCTGTGGGCTTTGGCAGCAGCCCATGTCACGCATAAGCTGTACACGAGCCTTGACGATATAGGCTGCACGGCCAAAGGCTTCTGTGTAAACCAGCCCGTGATAGGAAGGATCCGGCTCGGTGAATTCGGAAAACTTGCCGCCAGTCCAGTCAAAATTCCCACTATCCACAATAACACCGCCCATTTGTAGAGCATGCCCGTCCATATACTTTGTGGTGGAGTGCACGACCACATCCGCCCCGTATTCAAAGGGGCGGCACAGCACGGGCGTGGCAAAAGTACTGTCCACCACAAGCGGCAGACCATGCCTGTGCGCCAGCCCGGCAAAACGCTCTATGTCCAGCACGTCCATGGACGGATTTGTCAGAACCTCTCCGAACACCGCTTTCGTATTGGGCCTGAAGGCTTTTTCAAGCTCTTCGTCCGAAGCGGTCTGATCCACAAATGTTACTTCAATGCCGAGCTTTTTCAGGGTGACGGCAAAAAGGTTGAATGTACCCCCATAAATGCTGGAAGCGCTGACGATATGATCGCCGCTGCGCGCCACATTAAGCAGGGCAAGCAGGTTGGCCGCCTGCCCGGAGGATGTGCAAAGGGCGCCCACGCCGCCTTCAAGGGCCGCGATCTTGCGCTCTACCGCATCTACTGTGGGATTACCAAGGCGGGTATAAAAAAATCCCGCATCCTCGAGGTCAAAAAGCCTGGCCACAGCTGCGGTGGATTCATATCTGAATGTGGTGCTCTGGGCGATAGGCACAACACGCGGCTCACCATTTTTAGGCTCATACCCGGCGTGCAGACAAAGAGATTCCGTTTTCATGCCATCCTCAATGCGGTGAAATTTAAAGATCATGACGGCCATACATTCGCGCCGCGCGGCACGAAAATAACGCAAGCGCATCCGGGTGGCAACCTGACGCGCAAGCTCCGGATCCACCCTTCGACACGCATGACATACCCCCGCAAGACAACCCTGATGGCCGCCCGGGCAAAGTTTTTTACAAATCTTTTCAAGCCGCCGTCCCCGGGGGGACCTGCCCCGTAAACGCCAGCAAAAAATCACGAACCTATTGACCGTTTCTAGCTTACTGTATATAATTTTTCGCAAATGACGGCCAGCTGGCCGTGCGGAAACATGAGGGGCATGACCGCCGCACACGCCAAAGCCAGCAGCCTTTTCGCATTATACCAGTTCCTGAATTATGCACAGACAGCGCCACAGGGCGCACGGCTGCAAAGCCGGACGTCGCTATGCCGTTGTCTTCGACACGGACGGCGTGACTTTTTCGCGCCGCACAGCAGGCCCCAGTGGCAGGGGGACTGCGCCGCAGATGTTCATTCACTCTTGCCAGGAGGCTATTATGCGTATTGCCGTGGGTCTGGGCAAAGAAGGCGGAGAAGAGCGTTTGGAGCGCCAGGGCATCAGCCGCCGCGATTTCATGAAATTTTGTACAGCGGTGGCCGTGGCCATGGGCATGGGACCGGCTTTTGCTTCCGATGTGGCTGCCGCCCTTACCGGGCGTCGTCCTTCGGTGGTGTACCTGCACGCCGCCGAGTGCACGGGCTGTTCCGAAGCGCTGTTGCGCACCTATCAGCCCTTCATTGACACTCTTATTCTTGACACCATTTCTCTTGACTATCACGAAACTATCATGGCCGCCGCCGGTGAAGCCGCCGAAGAGGCCCTTCAGGCCGCCGTCAACGGGCCTGACGGTTTCATCTGCCTTGTCGAAGGCGCTATCCCCACGGGCATGGACAACAAGTACGGCTATATTGCCGGACACACCATGTACGACATCTGCAAAAACATCCTGCCCAAGGCCAAGGCCGTTGTCAGCATCGGCACCTGTGCCTGTTACGGCGGCATTCAGGCGGCCAAGCCCAATCCCACCGCCGCCAAGGGCATCAATGACTGCTATGCGGATCTGGGCGTCAAGGCCATCAACGTGCCTGGCTGCCCGCCCAACCCCCTGAATATGGTTGGCACTCTTGTGGCTTTCCTCAAGGGCCAAAAAATCGAGCTGGACGAAGTGGGCCGCCCCGTTATGTTCTTTGGACAGAGCGTGCATGACCTCTGCGAACGCCGCAAGCATTTCGACGCCGGTGAGTTTGCGCCTTCCTTCAACTCTGAAGAAGCGCGCAAGGGCTGGTGCCTCTACGATGTCGGCTGTAAAGGACCAGAGACCTACAACAATTGTCCCAAGGTTCTTTTCAACGAGACCAACTGGCCGGTGGCTGCCGGGCATCCCTGCATAGGCTGCAGTGAGCCCAATTTCTGGGACGATATGACGCCGTTCTACCAGAACTAGGGGGATAAAAAATGAGCCAAGTCACTAAAACGCCCCGGAGCAATTACACCGGTCCCATTGTGGTGGATCCGCTGACCCGCATCGAAGGCCATCTGCGTATTGAAGTGGAAGTTGAAGGCGGCGTGATCAAAGAGGCCCGCAGCTGCGCCACCCTCTTCCGTGGAATTGAAACCATTCTCAAAGGTCGCGATCCCCGCGATGCGCAACACTTCACCCAGCGTACCTGTGGCGTCTGCACCTATACCCACGCCCTGGCCTCCACACGCTGCCTTGAAGACGCCATCAACAAGCCCATTCCGGCCAACGCTACCTATATCCGCAACCTGGTTCTGGGCAACCAGTTCATGCACGACCACCTGGTCCACTTCTACCATCTCCACGCATTGGACTTCGTGGACGTTACGAGCGCCCTTCTGGCCGATCCCGCCAAGGCAGCCAAGCTGGCGAACTCCATTTCGCCCCGCAAGGCAACTACTGAAGAGTTTGCCGCCGTACAGGCAAAACTGAAGACCTTTGTGGCAAGCGGGCAGCTCGGCCCCTTCACCAACGCCTACTTTCTGGGCGGGCACGAAGGGTACTATATGGACCCCGAAGCCAACCTTGTGTGCACCGCCCACTACCTGCAGGCCCTGCGCGCCCAGGTGGAAGTGGCCAAGGGCATGGCCGTTTTCGGCGCCAAGAACCCGCACACCCAGTTCACTGTTGCCGGTGGCGTGACCTGCTATGAAGCCCTGACACCCGAACGCATCAAGCAGTTCCGTGAACTTTATGTCAAAGCCCGTGCCTTTATTGAAGAAGTTTACATCCCTGACCTTCTGCTGGTAGCCAGTTACTACAAGGATTGGGGTAAAATCGGCGGAACCAACAACTTCATGGCCTTTGGCGAGTTTCCCGCTCCCGGCGGCGAACGCGACCTCAACAGCCGCTGGTACAAGCCTGGCGTTATCTATGACCGCAAGGTGGGTTCTGTGCAGCCCTTCGATCCCAGCAAGATCGAAGAGCACGTGCGCCATAGCTGGTACGAGGGCAAAGCCCGTGCTCCCTTTGAAGGCGAGACCAATCCGCACTTTACCTTTATGGGCGACACGGACAAGTATTCGTGGAACAAGGCTCCGCGCTATGACGGCCACGCCGTGGAAACCGGCCCCCTTGCCCAGATGCTGGTGGCCTACGGGCACAACCACAAAACCATCAAGCCCACCATTGACGCAGTGCTCGGCAAGCTGAATCTCGGCCCCGAAGCGCTGTTCTCTACCTTGGGCCGTACTGCCGCCCGCGGCATACAGACGCTGGTCATTGCCCAGCAGATGGAAAACTGGCTTAACGAATACGAGAATAACATCGTCAAGGACAAACAGATCGTTGAAGATTACGCCGTACCGACTTCCGCACGCGGTGTTGGCTTTGCCGACGTTTCACGTGGCGGTCTCTCACACTGGATGACCATTGAAGACGGCAAGATCGACAACTTCCAGCTTGTGGTTCCCACCACCTGGAACCTGGGTCCCCGGGACGACAAGGGAGTGCCCAGCGCTGCCGAAGCCGCCCTGGTCGGCACTCCTGTGGCCGATCCCAAGCGCCCGGTAGAAATCCTGCGCACCATTCACTCCTTTGACCCCTGCATCGCCTGTTCTGTGCACGTCATTGATGGTGAAAGCAACGAAGTGCATGACTACAAGGTTCTGTAGTCTGCCGTAGCCGGAATAGATGAGGGCGGGGGGATTTGCCCCCGCCCTTTTTTTCACCTTCAAGAAAGCGAGCAGGCACATGAGCAAAGAAAAAGTGCTTATCCTGGGTGTGGGCAATATTCTGCTGACCGATGAAGGCTTTGGGGTGCGGGCGGTGGAATACCTTGAGGCACAGTACCGTTGGCCTGAAAATGTGACTCTTATGGATGGCGGCACTCAAGGGCTGATGCTCATGAGCATACTTATGGATTGTGATTTTCTGGTGGTTCTGGACGTGGTATTGGGCCGCGAAGCGCCCGGATCCATATACTTGCTGGAAGGGGAAAAACTGCGGCAAAGCCTGAGCTTCAGAGATTCAATGCACCAGACCGATCTTGTAGACACGCTTGTAACCTGCGAACTGGCCGGTCACCGGCCACGAGCGCTTGTCTTCGGCATGCAGCCATATGACTACAAAACCATGCAGGTCGGGTTGACTTCAGAGGCAGAAGCTAGGTTGCCGGAGTTTTGCGCAAAAGTGGTGGCCGAGCTTGTTCATCACGACATTTGCGCCGAAAAAATCTGACCCCTGGAGCGTAGTTATACCGTTGAGGCATATCTCGAAGCTGTCACAGTGCTCACTACGGCGCCTGACAACGCAATTACTCAGCGAAGTCGTCTGCACCTCCGTAACCTGCCGGTCAACGGCTGAACCTCTTGCGCAGCCACGGCAAAAGGCTTCGTCACAAAACTGTTCCAGTCTTCCAATGCAAATATCCCGTAGCAGCGTATTTGGCTGTTACGGGATATTTGCATTGGCGTCACAACAGGGACTTTTCGCACTGCAAGACTTGCAGAAACTGCCGGATGCCCGACAAGACAGTTCTTTATTTGAAAAAAATGCACAGCGATGTTGCGTTGCACGAAACACACCAAGAGCATTTTTCTGTGGCGTCCTGACCGTTGTTAAAATCACACATCTTGCAAATCCTGCCAGATCGCCGGCCAGGTGCTCCCTTGGCTTCAAACAAAGTATTTGTCAATGTTCCGCAAAACGTACGGATGCAAACAGGCTATGATTCGGCCTTGCCCTAAAACTGCCCTGCGTCATTCATCCCGGGGCAATCGTTCTTCGGTAAACAGGGCAATGCCGGCCCGCCTCAGATCATCGGCCCACAGCCCGTCCCCTTTGCGCAATGTTCCGGTGAACGTGCCGTCATATACCTGACCACAACCACATGAAGGTGAACGGCTTTTAAGGATAGCGGCGGTACAGCCGCCCTGCCGGGCCAGAGCAGTGGCCGCTTGCGCACCGAGCAGAAAAGCCGTGGTCACATCTTCCCCGTTTTTGTTTACCACCCGCTGCCCCGACAATTCGCAAGCAGGCCTGGGCGTTGGCAACCCCCCGAGGCACTCCGGGCAGGCTGCCACAGCCCTGCCCTCTTCCATCAGGCGCATGACTGCGGCACAGGGCGTGGCGCGCCCGTCATAGCGACAGGCAATGCCTGCCAGACAGGCACTGACGACATAACGAGGATGCATAATGCCTACTTTTCTTCGGGCAGCAGCGCGGCTTCCCACATTTCCTGATAATAAACGCAGGTGCCGGGATTCCAGGCGGTAGCCGTGGCGTGATCGTAGCTTTCGGTAATAGGCCAGTCAGTATGCGGAGCCAGGGCTTCTTCAAATGAGGCAGCTTCTACCACAGCCTCATACTCGAGGTTAAGCGTATAATTAGGCCCTTTCATAAAGCGCAGATGATAGCGCGGCATGGCAAATCCTTTCAACGCGAACACCGGGAAGGGGGTTCCCCTTCCCGGTGTGTTTAGTCAGTTACACAATGGCGGTGCCTAGTGTGTGGTCATCACAAACTTGCTGACGAGGAAGAGCACTATCAGCAGGAAGATGCCAAGCCCCACGCCACCCTTAATGAGCTTCATTTCAATGGGGTCCAGGGGTTCGTACTCCATCTTCTCGATTTCTTCATGGAGTTTTACTTCATTAGTCTTTTCCATATCTCACTCCGAATATGCTAGCCGCCGATAACAGGCGGGGTCATGCCGTGGAAGAAGGCGTAGGAAATGAACAGGCCCACCCAGATGATGAAGCCGAACAGGCACACCACGTACACAACAGCCAGACGACCGATGCCTTCTTCACGCAGTTTGCGGAAGTTGGACACCACACCGATGGTGAAGAAGGTCATGAGGAAGAACAGTACACGGAACCCGTTGATAGTGCCGGACAGGCTCTTGCCGAGCTTGTGCAGTTCGGGCGAGGACAGGCACATGAACAGCAGGATCAGGAAGGTGCCAATGTAGCCCAGCACGAAGCGGGGGAAACGGTCCATAACGTCGCCCCAGGTCATGGTGCGCTCGCCACGGGTTTTGTCAAACTTGGCGGTCCAGACGTAAGCGAGCACCAGGGCCCACACGCCGATGAACACGTCAATGAAGATCTTGACGGTAGTGGTAACCATCACGACCCAGCCCGGCTCCCAGTTGATGCCCTGACCGGCCATCTTGGCCAGAATAAGGGATTCGGTGATGGCACCGCTGGCGATGGCGCCGCCGTCAGACTTAACAGCGAGGCCCATCCAGGCACCGGCCACCAGGGGTTCGGTGGAAAGGAACTGCTGAGCCACAAAAGGCAGTATCAGCATTTCGATGCAGGTAAACACCACGACCAGCGAAGACACCATGATCGGCACCACAGGCCGGGCGCGGATGGCGCCGCCGGTAGCAATGGCCGCGGAGACGCCGCAGATGGAGATACCGGAAGCAAGAGGGGCAGCCCATTCCTTGTTGAACTTGAAGTGCTTACGGGCAACGTAGTAAACAACGCACCAGTAGAGCAGGTAAGCTTCAACGATGGCGCAAAGACCGCGGAAAATGATGTGACCGGCAAAACCGGCGGCATCAGCGGCTTTCACGCCCAGTTCGGCACCCATGATAACAATGGCGATCTTAACGAAAAGCTCGGGCCGGCAGGCTTCACGCAGGCTTTCGGCAAACTTGGGGGTAATGTTGCCCACAAGAATACCGACAACCAGAGCCACGATAAGACCAGCTTCAGTGCTGAGGCCCAAGGCCCACGGAATGCCCTGCTTGGCGAGCTGCGTGGGGTTGGCCGCGATGTAGGCGTTGGCCCCGGCCGTGTAGCAGGCGATGGCCATGAAGAAGATGATGGTGAAGCCGCGAATGAAGCTGGGCACATTGCCTTTGATAAGCTTGATGCCCACAGCCAGCAGGGTGGTGATGACCACATAGCTGACCAGCAGCGAACCCCAGCCGGGCAGCCACTTCCACGTTGCGGCCTTCCAGGCGGTAAGCGGGTTATCAACCCACATGCCAACGCGCACGACCCAGCCCATCATATCCAGGCCGACCATTTTGCCGAGCGCTAAAACGAAGACAAGGCAGCCGATAAGCAGGGCAACTTTGTCTTCGTTAAATGCTGCCTTTGGTGATGCCATACCCATAGTCCTCCATGCGAATAATGCAAGTAATCACGAACACACCTCCCCCGCCGGCACCTATTGCCTCTGGCGACCTTGTACAAACGAGCACATGGCGCACCAAAAGACAAAATTTGCCGCAGTGTCCGGCTGGGGAAACCACGCCAAAAATGGTGCCGTCTTACAGAAAAAATCAGCGGCACCGCCTGAGAACATACCTTTCTGAGCCAGATTGTCAAGCATTAGTTCAAAGTTTAACAACCTGTAAATATCCTCTTATCCTGACAGGTTAAGCAGCATTTTTCTCACTGTATAAAATAAAAATAATCACTCTGTAGAAAGTATTTATACGATACTCCACACAGTATTTATAATAAAAGACAAAAAAACTTTCTTATGATTTTAATATGCACAAACATGGCTTGATTTTATCTTGTAATGCAGTCCATGTTCATCAGAAAAGCATTTAAACCAGACAAACACATGCAGAAGAGCACGTTGCTCAAAAATGTCCCAAAAGCGCCCCTCTGGCCGGGAAAGCATGTTTTTCCGGCGCTGTCGCTTCCATCCTTGTGCTTTATAACACCAACAGGTGCATGCGTGACACGACGACCAGTATCAGCCAGCCCAGTTATCATCTTACGTGCAATAAAGCACCTGCTCGAAAAAATTCCATCACGCGGAAACGGTGTTGATAAAAACAGACAATTCTCCAGCCCGATTGTGGCGGCATGCGCCTCTTCACGTAAAACTACAGGCCAGGGTGGCAGCAGCCCCGGACCGAGCCGGTGCGCCAGCAAAAAAGCATGCACAACGTGTGTCACGTTTTTTTTAAAGTTGACACAAAAATAACATGCCGATACTATTCTAAAAATCCTCACAACCCCATACAGGACAAGAAGATGAACAGAATTTTCAAGGCGTTTCCCCTATCGTTCCGTCATGCCTGCGGCTGTTTTCTGGCTCTGTTTTTCCTTCTGTTTTCACTCCTCCCCGCATCTGCAGCCAATGGATGGGACAAAGACACGCTGGTGTACGCCTGGAGCAGCAATGTGGGTCCCCTTAACCCACACGCCTACGGCGCCAACAAGATGTTCGCCCAGGCCCTCATATATGAGCCGCTGGTGCAATATGCCGAAGGCGGCAAGATCATCCCCTGGCTGGCCGAAAGCTGGACAATCTCGCCCGATGGCAAGGTCTACACTTTCAATCTGCGCAAAGATGTAAAATTTTCAGACGGCACTCCCTTTACAGCCGATGCAGTGGTAAAAAACTTCGATGCCGTCCACATGAACATCAAGCGTCATGACTGGCTGGCCACGGCTGACCTTATCGATTCATACAAGGCTGTCGGGCCTCATACCTTTGAACTGGTACTCAAGCAGCCGTATGCTGCAGCGCTTCAGGAACTGAGCCTGGTGCGCCCCCTGCGCTTTCTCTCCCCCGCGGCCATGCCCGAAGACGGCAATACCGCCCAAAGCATAAAAGCACCTGTGGGAACTGGTCCCTGGGTTCTGGCCGAAAGCCGCAAAGGCGAATTTGACCGCTTTGTGCGCAACGATAATTACTGGGGCGAAAAACCGCAGATGCGCCAGCTTGTGGTCAAGGTGATTCCTGATGCAGAAACCCGGGCTGTCGCGCTTGAAAGCGGTGAGGTGGACCTTATAGCCACTGCCATTGCCGACCACGGCTCGGCCGGAGTAAATCCGGATGCTTACGCCGCCCTGTCCAAGGATCCGGCCTATGCCACCCGCGAATCTTCTCCGCGCAATACCCGTCTGCTGGCTATGAATACCGCCCTGTTCCCGACCAATGAGCTTGCTGTGCGTCAGGCCATTGTGCGCGCCATTGATCGTCCTTCCATAATAAAGGGTGTGCTGCTCGGCCAGGAAGCTCCGGCCGAAGAACTGCTGGCTAAGGACATTCCCTTCTGTGATGTCGCGCTGAAGCCTTATCCCCATTCTCTTGAAGAGGCCGCCGCCATTCTGGACAAGGCTGGCTGGAAGCTTAAATCCGGCGAAAAATTCCGGACCAGAGATGGCAAAACCCTGCGCCTTGAACTTAAGTTCATTGCCAACGAAAGCATCATGCGCTCCATTGCCGAAGTGGTGCAAAACAACCTGGCCCGCATCGGCGTGGATGTTAAGCTGATGGGCGAAGAGCCTAACGCGTTCGGGGCGTCGCAGACCGACGGCGCATTTAACATGATATTCTGCGAATCCAACGGTGCGCCCTATGATCCGTTCTCATACGTTGCAGCCATGCGCGTGGCCGGACATGCGGACTACCAGGCCCAGCGCGGGCTGCCGCAGAAAAAAGAACTGGATGCAGCCATTACAAAAGCCCTTGCCACAACGGACACCAAGGAACTTCAGAACCTGTTCACCAGCATTCTGACCATGCTGCATGAAGAAGCCGTTTACGTTCCCGTAAGCCGTACTATTGACAAGGCACTGTTCAAAAAGAAAAACATCAAGGATTTCGCCTTCAGCCCTGTCTCCTACGAACTGCCTCTGGCGCGGATTTCAAGGCCATAGGTAACTGCCGGCACGACGATCTCCCGTGATCGCCTCTATACCCTGTTGCCCATGCCGTGGTATGCCTCGCGCATTCCACGGCATGGGCAAAGTGCGACATGGCGTCTGACCGGCGCCGCTCCCTGCAACCTCAACGCGGACCCCGTTCATGATACGCTTTTTGTGCCGCCGCCTTCTTGTTCTGTCCCCTCTGCTGCTGGGAGTTTCTGTTTTTGTTTTTGCCGTCCTGCGCCACGGTAAAACAGATCCGGCAATGGCATATCTGCGTTTGTCCGGTCTGCCGCCCACTGAAAGCCTGCTGGCGACCACCCGCGAAAGCCTGGGCCTGAACCAGCCGCTCTGGAAGCAGTATCTGGACTGGCTGAACTCGGCCCTGCAAGGCGACCTGGGCCTGTCCTATGTCACAGGCAATCCGGCCCTCAACGAAATCCTGTATTATCTTCCCGCTACCATTGAACTGACCATGTGGGCTATGGCCGCCACAATTTTCATCAGCGTTCCCCTTGGTATCGCGGCTGCTCTGTACAAAGACCGCTGGCCGGATCATCTTACCCGTATTTTTGCGTTCAGTGCCGTATCCATGCCCTCATTCTGGCTGGGTTTTCTACTGGTGCTCCTTTTTTCGCGCCATCTTGACATTCTGCCAGCCATGGGCCGGGGCGGCCCGGAATTTCTGATTTTGCCCGTGTTCACGCTTTCTTTCATGTCTATGGGGATCAACATACGCCTGGTGCGAGCCAGCATGCTGGAACACATGCATAGCCGCAGCGTCATCTATGCCCGCTCAAGAGGTTTGAAAAAATGGCGCATCATAGGCCAGCATGTGCTGCGCAATGCTTTTATTCCCGTCCTGACATCCATGAGCATGCACTTCGGCGAACTGCTCGGCGGGGCTGTGATTGTTGAAAACATTTTCAACTGGCCCGGTGTTGGCCGTTATGTGGTTTCTGCCATCTACAATCACGACTACCCCGTGATCCAGACGTTTACACTGGTAACCACCCTTATTTTTGTGTTTGTCAACCTGCTTACTGATGTACTTTACGCGCGCATCGACCCGCGCATCCGCCTTGGAGAAGGACGATGAACAAAAAAACGCTCGTAGCCCTTCTCATGCTGCTGCCGCTGATGGCCTGCGCCCTGCTGGGTCCCTGGCTGGCGCCCCACGACCCCGAAGCCGTGGAGCTGGCAAAAAAATTTCTGCCTCCCGGTGCGGACCATCTGCTGGGCACAGACCACCTGGGGCGCGACATTCTCTCCCGCCTCATGGTGGGGGCCCGCTACTCCCTGTCCACAGTGCTGTACATCATCGCCTGTATCGTGGCGGCAAGCCTCGCCCTTGGCTCCGTGGCAGGCTATCTCGGCGGCAGGGCAGATTCCGCCATCATGCGCGTCTGCGATGCCATGATGACCTTTCCAACCATAGTATTGGCGCTTTTTCTTATCGGCATTCTCGGGGCCGGGCTGACAAACCTTGTCATCGCCATCGCTGTAACCCATGTGGCATGGTACACACGGCTCGTGCGCAGTCATGTACTGAGCCTGAAAAGCCGGGGGCATATCCTGGCAGCGCAGGCCATGGGCCTGAGCCGCACACGCATTGTCATCCGCCATTTCCTGCCCGCGATTACTGTGCAGGTTCTGGTACTTGCAACGCTGGATGTGGGACATATGCTTCTGCATGTGGCCGGGCTTTCCTTTCTGGGGCTGGGCATACAGCCCCCCACACCGGAGTGGGGACTCATGATCTCCGAAGCCCGCAACTACATACGCTCGCAACCCATGCTCATGTTCTATCCCGGCATGATGATCTTCATGGCTACTGCCGCCTGCAACCTTATGGGCGATGCGCTGCGGGACCGCCTGGACCCTGCCCTGCGCGCCGCGGGGGCCTGATATGGAACATGTGACAAAACCGGCCTGCCAGCCGAACTCCCCATACATTCTTGAGGTTCGCGACCTTTGCCTGAAAACAGCCGGAACAGAAGCATCAAGGCTTGTGGACCATGTTTCCCTGAGCATTCGCGCAGGGGAAACACTGGCCCTTATGGGGTCCAGCGGATCCGGCAAATCTCTCACCGCCATGGCTGTCATGGGCCTGCTGCCGCCCGGTGTGCAACAGGAAAAAGGAAATATCCGCATTGCCGGGGGCGCTCCCGCGCTGATCATGCAGAACCCCGGTGACTGCTTCGACCACCTTTTCACCGTACGGCATACTTTTCGCGAAACATTCAGAGACACTGGCTGCGTGCCGCGCAGGCGCGAAGAAGCCGCCATGCGACGGCGCTTGCGCGAAGTGGGCTTTGCCAATCCCGGATCCATACTGCCCCGTCACCCTTTTGAACTGAGCGGCGGCATGCTCCACCGGCTTATGATAGCCCTGGCGCTGGCCAGAAAAAGCCCGCTGATTATTGCAGACGAGCCAATCTCGAGCCTTGACCTGCCCGGCAAGGCGCGCATTCTTCGCCTGCTGAAAAACCTGCAGGCCCGCCACAGTTTTGCCCTGCTCTATATTGATCATGACCTCACCACCGCCACCTGCATGGCCGACAACATTGCTGTCATGCAGGACGGACGCATCGTGGAGCAGGCACCGGCCCGTGAACTGCTGCGCCGTCCGGGCCATGACCATACCAAAGAACTGCTGTATGCCTTTCACGCATCCAGGATTCGCCCTGCTGCTGAAAAACAGGCCATCGCAACGCCCCGCACAACAAAGCATGTCGATCCCAACCGACCGGTACTGCTGGAGTGTCGCAACCTGAAAAAAACTTATGGCGCATGCCGCTGGCGGCGTCAGCCCGGTCAGGAAGTTTTACGGGATGTAAGCCTGCGCCTGCACCGTGGGGAAAGTCTTGCCATCATGGGCCGCAACGGCGCGGGCAAAAGTACGCTTTTCCGCCTGTTGCTGGGACTGGAAAAACCCGATAACGGCAATATCCTGATTATGGGCAAAGACATCGGCTCGCCGGAAGCCCGCAAAAATAACTGGCGCAGACATGTGCAAACGGTCTTTCAGGATTCGCGGGGCGCGGTGAATCCACGCATGACGATCGGGCAGATCATTGAAGAGCCTCTGCTGGCCCACGGGCTGGCGTCAGGCGCAGACCGCAAAAAACGTGCGGCGGAGCTGCTTTCGCTGGTGGAACTGCCCCAGTCCTGTGCGCATAGATACCCGGGGCAGTTGAGCGGCGGGCAGTTGCAACGGGTCTGCATCGCTCGTGCCCTGGCCCCAAAACCGGACATTCTGCTTCTTGACGAAGCTCTGACCGACCTGGACGCCGTAGTACGCGCGCAATTGCAGGACCTGCTGGAAAACCTGAAAAACAGTCTGGGACTGTCGCTACTTTATGTATCGCACGATATGGGTTCTGTTTTTCGCCTCTGCGACCGGGTGGTAGTATTGAGCGAGGGCTGTCTGGTGGATGAGTTCCGCCCCTGCCAGCATCTTGATGCGGGCAGGCATGAATCTTTTACGCATCTGCTCCGCGCCGCCGCCGAACTGGCAGAAGGCCATCAGCAGGCGGTCTGATGCTCAGGCGAACATCAGAAAGGCGGCCCGGGCGGATGTGGCCGTACCGGTATGATTGCAACCAGCCCTGCTTTTTGATGCCGCGCGGCGCATATCTGGGCACACTGCGGGGCAGCCGGCCACCCCGACTGAAGCATCCCGCCTGAAAAACGGCCCGGCAACCCCGGCCTCATCCTTGAAAGCTTCCTCTCGGAAGCTTTTTTCGTCCACGGCTGTAACCAGCCGGTTTCACTGCCCGCAAATTTTTCCTCCAGCAGCTCGCAGACAATGACCGATGCGTCAAAATTTTCGCACCAAAGGGGAGGAAAAAAATTCCCACACCCACAATTAATTCATAACATACTTTAATTATAATATAATTTTTTTTGGCACATGGATTGCAAGGCCGGGGGTACAGCTTAGTAACCACCAGGAGGTGTCCCATGTCTTTGGTTATTAACCACAACCTGATGGCCGCAAACACGGCCAGAAATTTGAATGCTCACTATTCACAACTGAGCAAGTCGGTACAGCGCCTTTCTACAGGCCTGCGCGTCAACAGCGCGGCGGACGACGCCGCCGGCCTGGCAATCCGCGAACTGCAGAGGGCCGACATCGCGACCCTGCAACAGGGCGCACGCAACGCCAACGACGCCATATCCATGATTCAGACCGCTGACGGTGCTCTGGGTGTTATTGACGAAAAGCTCACCCGCATGAAAGAGCTGGCGGAACAGGCCGCTACCGGCACGTATGATTCCACCCAGCGCCTCATGATCGAGTCCGAATATCAGGCTATGGCTTCGGAAATCACCCGTATAGCCAATGCCACGGACTTTAACGGCATTCACCTGCTCAACGGTTCCCTGTCCAGCGACACGCACGACGGCAGTGGTATGACGTCTACAGGCAAGCTCAAGGTCCACTTCGGCACAGGCAACGACTCCGCCGAAGACTATTACTACATCAAAATCGGCAACAGCACTGCCTCTGCCCTCGGCGTAGGCAATCAGGCCATTGACGATGCGACAGGCCAACTGCGTGACGGCGGAACAGTTTCTACCCAGCAGGCCGCGCAGCGCGCCCTGGACGCCATCACCAACGCCATTGTTTCCAAAGACAAGATACGCGCTCACCTGGGCGCCATGCAAAACCGCCTGGAAAACACCATTACCAACCTGAATATTCAGGCGGAAAATCTGCAGGCAGCCGAATCGCGCATTTCCGACGTGGACGTAGCCACGGAAATGACGCAGTTTGTGCGCAACCAGATTCTGAGCCAGTCTGCGGTAGCCATGCTCTCGCAGGCCAACTCGCTGCCCCAGATGGCCATGCAGCTTATCGGCGGCTAGGCCATCTTATAATAGGCTGTGGCAGACCAAAGATGGGAGGTCCGGGGGCCGTGCCCCCGGACCAGACAAGACTGCGTCATTCCCGCGCCATACAGCCACTTCACGCCCAAAAAGCTGCCCAGCAGCCCTCAGGTCGCAACGGTTTTTCGTTGCCCGGCGGGCGCTTGCGGATGTTATTCCGTGTGTCCAAGAGTTTCCAGCGCAATACGGGCTGCCTGCTGTTCAGCTTTTTTACAACTGCTGCCGCTGGCCGAAAATTCGCTGCCGTCGGGCAGCCGCAAGGCGACTTCAAAAACCTTTGAATGCTCGGGACCATGACTGCCCACGCGCGTATATAGCGGAGCCTGACCGAAGCGCTGCTGCGAGGCTTCCTGCAGCCTGGTCTTGTAATCTTTAGAGGCCTTGCCGTCCCCAGCGCGGCTGGGCCACTGATCGGCGAATATGCGGCCTACGGCCTCTTGCGCCGCGGCAAAGCCACCGTCTTCGTAAATGGCAGCCAATACTGCTTCAAGAGCGTCACTCAACACCGCGTCCCGCTTTCTTCCCCCCTGACTTTCCTCGCCCCGCCCCAACTTCAAAAGCCTGTCAAGACCCATGTCACGCGCTCTTTCCGCAAGGCTTACAGCGCTGACAAGGCTGGAACGCATCTTGGTCAGCTCCCCTTCGCGAGCGGAGGGAAAACGCCGGTAAAGCTCCCACGAGACACAAAGCTCAAGAACGGCGTCTCCAAGAAATTCCTGCCGCTCGTTGTGTTCCTGTCCCGGCCCGCACTCATTGGCCCATGAGCTGTGGGTAAGGGCCAGTTCCAGCAGGTCTTTGCGAATAAAGCCATGCCCGAGCTGCTTTTTTACTAGCTCAAGCGCCCTGGACGAAGTGTATTCTGATGAAGCGTCAAAATTATGCATGGCGGTATTTTAGTCTTTTCGGCAGCCAAGGCAACAGAAAATGCCTTGACATGCGCTGCTTCAATGCCTACCTACAAGCCATTAACATTCAGGAGCAAAGCATGGCTTACGATATTCGTTTGATGAAGCTGGTAACGGGTGAACTGGTCATTGGCAAGTATGATGCCGAAAAAGACTGCCTTAATGACGTGGCCGCCATCCAGAGCATACCCACCCAGCAGGGCGTACAGATGATGATGCTGCCCTACGGCTATCCCTTTGAGCCAGAATTTGACGGCAGCCTGGAAGGAAAAAATTTCCTCTACCGCTACGCCAACACCCCCAAGGAACTTCAGGACAAATACATCGAAGCCTGCACCAACCTTACCGTGGCTGGCGGGCTTGGCAGAATGCAGTTCAGCTCCGAGCCGTTCAACGGCTCCGGCAGCGGCCTTATAAAATAAGTCCGGTTTCCTGTTCAGGTTTTTCCAAGGGCGGCCCCATGTGCCGCCCTTTTCATACCCTGCTTTTACTTTCATGCCTGACCGGCCTATCATTGGGGCGTGGGGCTGTTGAATATGTATTTCCAATGTTGCCCCCACGGTGATGATTAACCGTGCAGACCTACTGCGTGGCACCCTCATGCCGGATATCTGCCCGAGCACAGCCGCCAGGGCAATTGGCAGGCAGCACTACCCCGAAAATGCGGCAGCGCCATCTGCGGGAAAACCGAAAATTCCCGGACCGGCAAGGCTGACAAAAAAGCAATGCTGCCGTTTTTTTGTTGCGCATGCGCCAAAAGCGCCGCGCCCCCAGCGAACCCGTACAGACACATATATCTGTTGCAAAACTTTCAATGAGGAAGTCTATGCGTTCCCTTTTGCCCCTTTTGCCGAAGCCCAGCCGCTATGCGGGTATTGAAGACAATGCCTGCCGCAAGGATCCCAGCCGGGTGCGTCTGCGTGTAGCCCTGGCCTTTCCCGATACCTATGATGTCGGTATGTCCTATCTGGGGCAAAAAATTCTCTACAATATCGTCAACAGCCGCCCCCAGTGGTGGGCTGAAAGGGTCATGGCCCCCGAGCGCGAAGCCGCGGAAATCCTGCGCGCTCACAACACGCCGCTGGCAACGCTGGAGTCAGACACGCCCCTGGCGCAGATGCATTGCCTGAGCTTTTCCATAACGCACGAACTTTGCTATACCAATGTGCTTTACCTGCTTGATCTTGCAGGCATTCCCCTGCGCACAGCCAACCGGCCGCAGGACCTGACGGCCTGCCCCCTGATTATTGCCGGGGGCGGAGCCTTGCTCAGCGCCGAACCTTTGACGCCCTTCATAGATATCATGGTTCTTGGTGATGGCGAAGAAAGCCTGCCCGATGTGCTGCAGCTGCTCGAAAAGGCCCTGGACGAAGACTGGCCCCGCGAACGGATGCTCCTTGAGGCACGCCATATACCCGGCATTTATGTACCTTCGCTTTTTGCCGCCCGCCCGGAAGCCCCCTCTGCGCCCCCCGTCCCCCTGGTTGCGGACTATACCCGCCCGGTGCGTCGTATCGTGGCGGACATCAATAACACCCCTTATCCAGCCAGGCAGGTGGTCCCCGTGGGGGCCGTGCACAACAGGCTGTCGCTGGAAATCGCGCGCGGGTGTACCCGCGGCTGCCGCTTCTGCCATGCGGGCATGGTGTACCGTCCTGTTCGGGAGCGCTCACTTGCGACCATCCAGACGCTGCTGGACCAGTGCCTGAGTGAAACGGGCTTTGACGAAATTTCTTTTCTCTCTCTCAGCACCGGAGATTTTTCCGCGCTGAAAACCCTGTGTTTTGGCGTACTTGACCGCTGCGCCCGCGAACAGATCGGCCTTTCCCTGCCATCACTGCGCGTCGGCTCCATTGATGATGAAATCATCGAACGGATGGCCGACCTGCGCCGCACCGGCTGCACCCTCGCTCCGGAGGCAGGCAGCCAGCGCCTGCGTGATGTCATCAACAAGGGCATAACCGAAGAAGAACTGCTGCTGCACGCCCAGAAATTGCTTGAGCACGGCTGGCGGCAGGTAAAGCTCTACTTTATGATCGGCCTGCCCACAGAAACCGACGACGACCTTTCCGCCATCACCGAAACCTGCCTCAAAGTGCGCGATGCGGCCGGGCGCGGCGGCCCGCGGCTTCAGGTTACGGCAGCTCTTTCGCCCTTCGTGCCCAAGCCCTTTACGCCCTTTCAGTGGGTTCCCCAGATAAGCCAGGAGGAAATCCAGCGGCGCGTACATCTGGTACGGCACCAGTTCAAGGGACAAAAATTCCTCAAACTGCGCTGGCATGAGCCTGCCATGAGCCATCTTGAAGGCATCCTTTCCCGTGCGGACCGCCGCATGGCTGATGTTGTGGAAAAAGCCTACCGGAAAGGCTCCATCTTCACGAGCTGGGTGGAAAATTTTGATCTGGCGCCCTGGCTTGAAGCTTTGGAGGAATGTGGCCTCAGCCCTGCCCAATGCATCGCCGAGCGGGTGCCGGGCAGCCCCATGCCCTGGGACCACCTGGAAGCCGGTATTTCTGAAGAATTTCTATTGCGCGAGTGGCAGCGAGCCCTGCAGGAAAAAATTACCGCCGACTGCCGCTATGGCGCATGCCGCCAATGCGGAGCCTGCGACACAAAGGCGGGGCCATCGCGCATGCCGCACACACCTTCCCCCGCTCCTGCTGGTTCTTGCGATGCAGCCCCGTGCGAAGGCACGTATGAAGAAAATGTCGTTGCACACCTGCCTTCCGGGCAGGATGCCGCCGCCGGGCAGACAGCCCCCCTTTCTGACGCGCATCTGCACCGCAACAGGCTTATCTTTCCGCAGCGCGACCAGCGCGCCCATCAGGCAAACCGCGATGCCGATGGGCGCCTTGTATGCCGCCCCCCGGCCAGCCGTCCGCCCAAGATAACACTTGAGCTGACAATCAAGGCCGCCCAGTATCGTGTCTGGCACAGCAAGGCCGAAGGCAGCGCCTATCTGAGCCAGTTGGAGCTGCAGGCCGTTCTGGAGCGTGCCATGCGTCGGGCGGCATTGCCGCTTGCCTTTTCACAGGGTTTCCACCCCATGCCCCTCATGTCATTCGGCCGGGCCTTGCCTGTGGGCGTTGAAAGCCGGGCCGAATGGTTTGCCCTGACTCTGCACAAAACACTGCCTGTCGAAGAAGTGGCCGGGCGTCTGAACCCGCTGCTGCCCCCCGGCATGGAAATTCTTCGCGTTGAAAAGGTAGAAGACAAGAACCGCCGTACGGAACAGGCCCTTGCCGAGGCTTTCAGCCTGAGCCTGCCCACCCCCGAAGAAAACCGCCTTGCGGCTCAATGTTTTGCCGACTTTGCCGCCCTGCCCGAGGTGTTCTACACCAGAGACACAAAAAAAGGCCCACGCACGGCCGACATCAGGGCCATGCTGAGCCAATGGGAAGCCCGGCCCACCGAGAAGGGCACAAATGCCATTGAGACCGTGACATTTGTGGCTGACTGGGATAGTGGTTATCTGTCGCCTCTACTGTTCAGCCTGGCAGTTTTACAGCCTATGGGAACACCAGAAACCTTGCGACCCAAACTCAAATTGATGAAAACTGCACAGTTTTTTGCCGATGCGCGAGAATACCCGTAAGCGGCCCTGCAAATGGAACTTACACTGCAGCGTTTTTTGACTTTTGATCCTGTTTTGCCCGCCACATGGGAGAAATATTATGGCATCCTGTATACCTTTTGCTGACGAAGAACCCTTTATCGAGCGCGTCAAAACCCTTGCGGATGACGAACTGCTTGAAATATGGGAAGAAACACAGCAGATCGAAAATATGCTCTGTGCCGAGCTTCATGCCGATTTTTCCATAGCTCCGGATTACGAAAAGGTCATTGTGGAAGAATTGCGCCTGCGCCATAGCCGCCGCATCAACGCCGGACACGCCACAAAATAGGGCAAGCCGTGGCAAAGCAGCTTGACAGCGAAGATCAGAGCGCCTTTTTAAGGTAAATCATGTCGGTCAACACCACGCCGTCCTCCACAATGGGATGGCGGTAGTTGTTGATAAAAAAATCTTTCAGGCGGTGCGAGTAACTGAAACCGCACCGCCTGTAAAAATTCAGCGTACGCGGACTTTCACCCGTACCTACAAGCATGTCCGTTCCTTTGCCCATATATTGGGCGCACACATGTCGTACCATCAGGCTTCCGTACCCCAGCCCCTGATACCTGGCGTCCGTAGCCAGGTTTTTTATCTCAAACAGCCCGTTGCCTTCGTCGGTTACCACGCACACGCATATGGCGGCCCGCCCGCCCCGCTCAGAGAGGACAAAAAGCTCGCCCCGTTCAAGATAACGGTCGATCATGTCTTCCTGCTCATCGCCGAGTAACAGAAGATCAAGAAAGTCTTTTTTATTTTCACTGACCACTGCAATCGAAATCTTCATACCCGACTCCGCAGGCACGGCGGCCCCATATCGGACAGCACCGTGCATATGTTTCTTGCATCCATTGGCGTCTGCGCGGAGCGGCAAAGGGGGGGAGTGACTAGGGTTGTTCCCTCCGAGGGGCCGCATTTCCCCCGGAGCATCCCCAGAATTTTCAATTACCATGCGGTCGCGAGGGCTGTCCGGCATACGCTGCGCTGGCTCATCGCTTCGCGCGGCGCAATGCCGTCAGCGAGGCGCTCCCGGGGAGACGAAGACTCGAACGCCAGGCAGCAAAATGGAGGCTCAGACCACGGCCTTGCAATCGTGTCGGGCATAAGCACGGGTAGGTTCAGGAGTCGGTTTTTCTGGCGCCTTACTCATAAAACAACGTTGCTGTTTTTGGCGTGGTTCAGCACCGGAACGCCAACATGCCGCGTGCACGGTTGTCATTCACGCCGCAAGCCGAACGGCTTGCAAGCATCATGCTGCATGAAAAAAGGGCAGGAGCCGCAGCCCCCACCCTGTAATATTCCGCAATTTTTTGTCCGGACAGTGGGGCTAGATGCCGCCGAGCATGTCCATGTCGTCATTGGAAAGCAGTTTGTCGAGGTCAAGCATGATGAGCAGACGGTCCTGCAGCTTGCCCACGCCACTGATGTAATCCGAATCCACCCCGGCCACTACGGGCGGCGGCGGCTCCACCGTGCTCGCGGGAATACGCAGTACCTCGGAAACGGCATCGACCACAAAGCCCACGATAATATTGTTGATTTCAATAACAATGATCCGCGTATTCTTGTCGTGCGCCTTGGAGGCAAGCCCGAAACGCCGCCGCAGGTCAATGATGGGGATAACCTTGCCGCGCAAATTGATGACGCCTTCCACAAATTCGGGAGCGCGGGGTACTTTGGTAATTTCCATAGTGCGGATGATCTCCTGCACCTTCAGGATATTTACCCCAAACTCCTCTTCACCGATGCTGAACGTCACCAGTTGCAGAAGTTCGTCTTCCTGCTTTTTCTGATTCAAATCCATGTGCGCTCCTTGTTGCAACCAGCAGTTCAATCTGTACAAAGGCCGAAGAGAATACCGCCGGCCCACGCCTTTTTACATACTATGCCTTATCGGCTGATTGGTAAAGCACCATAGGCCTACCGGAAAAAAATCCATTATTTCCCGAATGCTTCACCCAAAGCGCGTTCCAGCGTTTCACCTCCGTACACATCGCGGAGCACCAGGGGGGCAGTGGCCTCGCTTCCTGCGGGAAACAGCGCCGTAAGCGGGATGCTTTTGCTGCCCAAGGCCTCCAGAAGCCGCACAGCATAGGCATTGGCATTGGTCAGATCCACCCGCACAAGCTCCATGCCGTAGCGGGCCTGCAAGCGGCGCAGGCGTTCATCCGTCAGTACGGTAGCCTCCATAAACTTGCAGTTCGGGCACCAGTCGGCAGTAAATTCCAGCAGCATGGGCTTATGCCCCAGGGTTGCTTCAAATGTTTGCGGAGTAAAATCACGCCACTGCGGCAAAGGCGCCACGGGACGCAGCACCCAGACAAAGGAGGCCAGCAGCAGGCCAAGAGAAACAAGGCCTACAACACGGCGGCGCAGAGGCGGTGCCGATATGCCGCAAAACTGGCCCCACAGCCATGCACACAGGGCCACAACCAGCAGAACGCTCAGCACCTGCATGTGCTTTTCCACAGGCAGGATGGAGAGCAGATACAGGGCCGTACCCAGCAGAAAAAAGCCCACAACCCTTTCAAAAACATGCATCCACGCGCCGGGTTTGGGCAAAATACGCGCCAGCACAGGCCAGATGCTGAACAGGACATACGGCAGGGCCATGCCTAGGCCAACTGCCCAGAAAACCACCACAACCACCATGAGGGGCTGGGTGAAGGCCCAGCCAAGCACGCCCCCCAAAAGAGGTCCGCTGCATGGCGTAGCCAGAAAGGTGGAGACAAGTCCCGTAAAGTAGGCCTGAAGGCAGGGATTCTTGGTATTTGTGCCGGTTTTCAGGTCTATGACGGGCAGAGTAAAAACACCCAGCATGGAAAGGCCCATGAGAAATACCAGCAGCAGCATGACAAGCAGAACAGGCTGACTCTGGTACAATTGCCCCCACATCAGATCCGCAAGCCCGAGCACCAGGGCGAGGGCGCTGAACAGCGTCATGACCCCCGCGGCAAAGCAGATGTTATGCCGTCTGAAATTTTTCAACCCTTCCTTGTCGTAGCCGCCTACCATGAGAAGGCCGCTGACCTTAAAAGTAAGCACGGGCAGCACACAGGGCATGGCATTGAGCAGCAGGCCGGCCAGAATGCCGAACAGCAGAGCTTTGCCAAGTCCTGATATCTCCATTGATTCATCCATATAGCGAGGCGTCAGGCTTACAAAGCCATCGGGCGGCGGCAGGGCTTTTTGCCCTTTTTCTTCTTCAAGTTTCTTATCACTCGCAGGGGCAGCCTCACCGTTCTGGGCTGCCAGCCAGCGGGCTATGCCTTCAGACTTTCCGTCGGAGGACACGCTGCCCTGCCCTTCGGCCGGAACCTGATCTGAACCGGCTGCCAAGGAAGAGCCCGTGCCAAAAGCGGGCAGCGCCTGTGCGGTCCCACCTTCAAAAAATCTGGGTGGCTGTTTTTTCAGCCCGCGCCACCGTGCCGCCCAGGGCACATCGGCAAGGGGCAGGTCTGCCCGGGGAACCACGCCCTGAAACTGCTGGTTGACGGGCATACAGTTGCGTGTCGAGCAGAGCAGCATGCTCACATCAGCAGTATAGGTCTTGCCTGCATCGGCTGCGGGCAAAAGCACATAGAGCGTTACCTCGCTCTCATAAACAAAAATTGTGGCCGAAGGATCATAAAAATCCCGCTGTACAGCGCCTTCAGGATACCACACGGCCTGCGGCGCGCCGCCGTCAACGCTGAAGCGCAGTGTTGTAGGGCGGCCCGCATCGCCGGGGTCGTGCGCATAAGCATGAAAACCCTGCGGCAGGGTCAGGTGCAAGGCTCCTATGAGATTGCCGCCTTCCGCTGCGGTTTCAAAGCGACCCGAGAGGCTTTCAGCCTCTGCCCGGGAAAAAAAGACAAAAAGAAACAAGCTGATACACAGGGGTATCAGCCACAGGGCTGTAGAAAACCTGTATGCCCTGAAAACCTTTATTAAATAAAAATCCTTTAATTTCACAATATTAACTCTTTCTTTCTATTTTTTTTCAAAATTGCTTGACAGTTGGCACCCATAAGCGTAAATCCCTTTTCACGCAATGCGGGTCATTAGCTCAATTGGTAGAGCAGCTGACTCTTAATCAGTTGGTTCGGGGTTCGAGTCCCTGATGGCCCACCAGAGAGCAATAAGAGGTTACGGAGGAATCTGTAACCTCTTTTTTGTTCCACTCTTTTGCTCTCATAATATCCCCACTTCTTTTTGCCGGTTTTTCTCCGACCTTTTATACTGCCTGAAAGGCCAAACCGTCAAAGGGACATATGAAAAAAATCAAAAACATCCATAAGGCATAATAGTGCACACGGGAGGAATCTTTTTACACAATTATCTGCCTCTTCTCCTTTCTCGGTCTACCCAACTGGAGTATTTACAGGTACGCAGAACACCTTTTATACTGGAAATACACGCTGTAACGCTGCCATCTCCAAATCTTGCCGAGACACTTGATGTCCAGATGAAGCATCTGCCCCGGCTTCGCCCATTGATAACGCTGTACCGGCTCTTTTTCTTCCAAAGAAGAAAGCCGGGAGCAGCCGAGTCTGCGCAAGGCACGAAACACAGTGCTGCGGCACAGGCCAAGGCGTAATGCGATTGCGTCGCCAGTCTGTCGCTTTTTCCGCAACTCAAAAATTCTGGAAACGTCCAGCTCCGTCAGACGATTTCTGCAATGTCGAGGCCGGGAAGAGGCGTCTGCTAAAGAAGCAAGACCTCCTTCACGGTATCGCTTCATCCATTTTCTGGCGGTTCGCAGGCTTACTCCAAATCCTGCCGCCACCGTAGCGGCAGGATTGTCCCGCATCCGCTGTATCATTTCTTCTCGACCTCTTGCGGTCAGTTTGGCATTCTTATGGCTGTTCACCTTCTCCCTCGATCGGTTTGCTGTGGTCTGTTAACTCCAGCTTTACCGACTTGGGGGAGGGTGAACAACGCGTTGATACTCTACACCTAGATACTTGCGACCGGGAAGTGATGACCTATTCCGCGCATTGTTGACCAGTCCGACACATACCCAGAACTATTTGTGCTTGTCGGCCTTTCAAATTTTCTTAGGCAAACAGATAGTTAAAGTATACTTGTAACCTCACTAGGCCTTGAGCTTGCTACACATCAGCAAGCTGGTTCATCATGGCGTCGGATTTTTCTATGGCCAGTTCAAAAGACTTCGAGACTATGTTCTCTGGCAGACAAAGCACTCTGGCCAGTTTGTTTGCGCGGGTAAAATCCAGAAGCTCCATGGCTACGGCAAGGGCAAGGTAGTCGGCATACATGCCGGGTTCGCCCCGAAGAGATCTCTTGATTTCATCACTCAGGGGCAATTCTCTAAGGAGGGTGTTCATGGGCATGCCTAGTATGGCCTCAAGGGTTGAAAACATGCCCACAAGAAATAGACTCTCATTTTTTGATGCGGTAAAGTTTGAAGCGACGCCCAGCTCACCCAGAAAATGTGCGCGCTGCAACGCCATACGGAGAATTTCAGGATTGGCATCGGGGCTGAGCATGTCTGCATACAGCGTGAGGCGTAGCCAGTGTTTTGTTTTTGTTATACCCAACAACGTCAGGGCTTGACGGATAGAAGAAATTTTTTCTTTGAAAGAAAAGGCCGCAGAATTGATGTATCTCAATAACCTGTAGCTGAGTGAAACGTCAGACTGCATTGCAGCAAGGATCGTCTTTGTATTTGGCGTATTCTTTTCAATTTCAACAGCCAGCTTGAGACGTACTTCTGAGGAGCTTGTAAGCCTCTTGTCTTGTAATATCTGTGGCTTTGCAAAATAGTAGCCTTGAAAAAAAGATATCCCCTGATCCCGAAATGCCAGAAATGCCGCCTCAGATTCCACTTTTTCAGCCAGAAAGTGGCATTTAGTGCCTGAAAACCGCTTTTTTATATCTATGACCTCGGCGACAGAGTGTCCCAAACAATCAAGCTTGATAATATCAATATACGGGAAGATATCCTTATAACTGGGGTCGCCTACAAAATCATCAAGGGCAATCATGTAACCTTCTGCCTTTAATTCCCTGAGGCGCTCCACCAGTTTTGGAGTGACAGGGACGTTTTCCAGAATTTCGATAACTGTTTTCTGGGGAGGCAGCGCCAGTGGAAAGCGCTGGAAAATCAGTTTTTCAGTGAAATTGATGCATAGTTTGATGTTGTCGGGGAGTCCCGATGTGGCACGTAAAAATCCATCAGAGGCTACCAGCATGGTGGCCGCATCGGGATTATCAATTATTGCCGCATGTTCAGAAAGCCCAGTGCGAAAAAGCAGCTCAAAGGCCCAAAGCTTACCGGAATGGTCAAAAATAGGTTGGCGTGCAACAAAAAAATCTTTGAGCATACCTATCTCACCCTGTTAATTAGGTAGTTGGCAATCTCCTATTTGGGGGATTACCAACTACCTTCAAGTAGAAGCTGGACAATTATGCATTTTTCAGATTCTGAATAATGCTAGTGAGTTCTTGTGCCTGGATAGCCAAATCTGATACAGCCCTGGCCGCTTCATGCATGGCATCCGCAGTTTGCCCTGCCATGTCATTCACCTGGATAATTGACTGGTTGATTTCCTCACTGGCAGCGGATTGTTCTTCACTGGCTGTGGCAATGGCCTGTACCTGATCTGCTGTGACATCAACCGTGGCCACAATTTCCTGGAGAGCCTGACCGGACAGCCCGGCAAGCTCTGTAGCCTGGCTTACCTGTTCCATGGCATCATCCATACTGATCATGCTTTTTTCAGTACTGTCTTGTATGGCAGCAATGGCACTACTGACATCCGTTGTAGAGGCCATAGTTTTTTCAGCCAGCTTGCGGACTTCATCAGCAACAACAGCAAAACCACGCCCGGCTTCTCCCGCTCGGGCAGCTTCAATTGCTGCGTTCAAGGCCAACAAATTTGTCTGGTCAGCAATATCAGAAATGACCCCCATTATTCTGGTAATATTTTGCGCATGCCCATGGAGCTGACTCATATCTTCTTTAAGTCGGGAAGAAATATGGCGAACGCCTTCAATGCTCTGCAAGGACTGTTCAACAATAGAGGCGCCATGCTGTGCTTTTTCCCTGGTTTCTGCCGAAGCGCTTGAGGCTGCAGCGGCATTTCTTGCGACCTCTTGCACCGTAGCATTCATTTCATTCATGGCGGTAGCTGCCTCGGAAAGACGTTGTGCAGATTCCCCGGCACCACGATCAGATTGTTCAATCTGGGCCGCGAGTTCTGCGGAGGCTGAAGAAATGACACTTCCTGCCTGCTCCAGCCGATCTGCCACTTGTAACATTGTTTCAGTCTTCTTTTGAGCTTCCTTGCTTGCAGCTTCGGCTTGCATCATCGAAGCATGAGCTTTAGCTGACTGCTCTTTGGCATTTTCTGATTCTTGTTCAGCATGTTCAATATGATTCTTTAATGCGTTAACCATAGCTACTATCGCGCTGTAAACACCAATCTTCACACTTCCATCGTCTATACTATAATCACCATTCACAACACGCTGGGCAATGCCATTCAATTCACCCGGATCTTTTCCTAACTGGCTGTTAATAGAGCGAATGAGAAAGTAACTTAGCGTAATGCAAACAAGTCCTCCAACAATTGACAAAATTATCGCAAGAATACGCGACATTTTCCCAAGTTCAACAATTTCTTTAGTTGCAGCTTTACTACCATTGATATTTAGCTTAACTAACGCTTCATATGCATCTCTCAATTTGTTATAAAGCGGACGATATTCTGTATTGAATATATCTCTTGCTTCTTTATGTTGATAAGATTTAACAAGTAAAAATATCTTTTCTCGTAATGGCGTGAATTGTGGAGAAACTTCTTCAATAATAGCAACTAAAGCAGCGTCTTCTGTAGCCACTTCTTCATCTTCTTCTAATATTTTTTTATATAGTTCCATGTTTTCTTTTATTGTTTGTAAAGCGTCAGCAATACGACTTTCATTATATTTAATTATTTTCTCATTATTTTCCCCAATTGCTCCAGCAAGATAAGTTCTAACTCTATTCATTTCTATGTTCATAGACATTATTGCAACCACCGATGGATTCCATGAACCATCAATATAGCTGACTTCCTCTTCAATTTTTAGTAAACTGTTGATTGTGATACCTGACAATATTATTAGTACTAATAATATTCCTGAAAATGCACAAATTAGTTTTGTTCTCAATTTCAAATTACCCATAACGCCCTCCAACGATGTTTTTACATTTTTAATATTTTCTTTGGCAAAATACAAAAACAGCTAGAACGCGTTATCAGCACGCTCTAGCTGAACAAGTGCCAGCACCACGCCTAAAAAAGCGCGGTCATACAGTGTCAAGAGAGAGAGAGAGATGCAAGAAGTGTGCAAAAATAAATACTCTGCATATCGATTAATATTTTTTGCTTCTAACATATTGAATACCAATTAATCTATTCTAACAAAGAGCGAGTATCAACTCAACGAACACAACGAAAAAAACAAACGCAACATGGCTGATCCCCCCGAATCAGCATCTGGCGGAGGTTTGCGGTATCAATTCTTTATATTCACATTTGCCACGCTTAGCAACACATTGTTGTAGGACACGCATCCCCGGAATTATTTGTTTTAGCAGCCCGATTACACCAAGCCTGAATTTTTTCAGTGTAAACTTGACGTTACATACTAGTTACCATTGGCCTATGGCTCGGTATTTCCAGAAACACATTCCCATAATCTGCTTCAAAACCCATGGAATACATTTATATATAAATGATAATATGTATTATCAAATATACCAGCACGATGCCTCTAATAATCAATCATTCTGTTTTCAGCGACCAATGCCAATACATATAGTGCAAACTGGAATCCTTACTGTAGTTCCATGGCCCCACACTTTAGGGCTTAAAAGCAGAAGCATGTTGCTTCAGATTTCTTTACAAAACTCAATAAATGGCATAACGTTAAGCAAGATTAGACTTGCGAAGCATATGATAGTTCCATCCGCTAGTACCAAGGAAGGACACGGGAAAGCGCAATCATGATCGACAAGGGCGATTTCTTCAGTCTCATAAGGATATATGATGTAAGGACAGCATAGCCCTGCGGCAAATCGGTGATATTCAGAGAAATATGCCAGCCCCTACATGTCTTTTCTTTCTACGCCATGGCTATTGAAAAAATATTTCTGTTTTTGGCGACGTAAACCATTGGTGCGTGATGAACGGTCCCTCTTTAATGTTCTCTCGCGAGCAACCCAACATTCTGTTGATCTTGTTGCGCGAATCTTATCAGTTATTTGACTGGTCTGTTCCTCCCATTGGTCCCGCCTACGTTTCCGCCTATCTCAAAAGCCGCGGTTGCCGGGTTCATACTCTAAATCTCAACGTTGAACTCGGGGATGAAAAACAAATCGTCAAAGAATACATCCTACGGCACAGCATTCACATGGTGGGTATCGGCGGGCTTGTCTCCGGGTTTAACCAGATGAAAGAAATGATGGATTACGTCAAATCTATTGATCACTCAATCATCACTTTTATGGGCGGAGGGCTGGTCACCTACAGCCCCGACGAGGCCATGCGGGGCATCCACAGCGCTGACATCGGCATTATCGGCGAAGGAGAGTTCACTACCTATGAAATGATCCAAGCGCTGGAAACAGGACAAAACCTCGCAGACGTAGATGGCCTTGTCTATAGGGAAAACACTCCGCACGGAGAAACTCTTTGCTACACCAAGCCGCGTAACCCCATAAAAGACCTAGATGCCCTGCCCTTCCCCGACTGGGATGGCTTCAAATTTTTTCAGCAAGGCGGACAGCATGTCACCGGCAGTCAAAAAATCATTTCCGCGCCCTTGGTGACCAGCCGTAGCTGCCCATTTTCCTGCACATATTGCTCAAAGTCCGGCGGACAAACCTACAGGCAACGCTCTTTAGACAATATTTTTACCGAGCTGGAATTCCTAGTAAACAGAAAAAACGTCAACCGCATCTTTCTGGATGACGAACTTTTTGCTTACAATAGTCAGCGACTCTATGCTTTTTGCGAAAGGATCCAGAAGTTTGATATCCAATGGCTAGTTTATTTACGTGTCGGCCAGCACATGACGTCGAACGTTTTGCACCGCATGAAGGAAAGTGGCTGCATCCGTATCTTTTATGGCTTTGAAAGCGGCGACGACAATGTGCTGCGGAGTATGAATAAAAAAATCACCGTCCAAGATATTCATGAAACAGTGCAGCGAACCTTTGATGCCGGGATACTCTGTACCGGACAGTTTATTTTTGGGGATGTAGCGGAAAACAAGACGACTATCGAAAATACCTTTGCCTTTGCCAACTCTATCAAGGATAAAGTCATCTTCATGGAATATGCGATGATCAGACTCTATCCCGGCTCAGCCCTGTACAACCTTGCGGTACAGTCAGGCCGCATCACGGATACGCTGGATTTCATCAAAAAAGGCTGCCCTCTTGTCAACATGTCACAACTCTCTGACGAGGAATACGATCTTTTTGTTACTGGTCGCCTGAATGAAGAAAAAAAAGCTCTGCTTCTGGACTGGGTACAAAGAGAGTCCTCCCTTGTCCTTCACGCAGACAATGACGTTTACTATAGTGCCTCTTTCTTTTGCAGACGCTGTTCACACAAAAACACCGTCAGCGTTTACCCTTCTAATCTGGCCAAGCATTGTAGATCACTGTGTCCTCGGTGCGGCGAGTCACATACTTTTGTCGCCCTGAAAGCCTATGCCGACCTTATCGATGCCACCCTCCAACGGTTACTGGACGGTTCCACTGTAACATTTTGGGGAGCAGGGGTTTTCCTGATGCTCTTCTCTGCTGTGTCGCGGAGTCTACAAAAGATTCCTTGGCTCCAAGTGGATGAAAACCCTGCCCTGTGGGGGGAAGTCAGAAATAAAAACAAAGTATTCAGTCCGGAAAAAATCAAAACCACTGTTTGCGATACAGTGATCGTATCGGCGGTCGATCAGTTTGACTCCATTGCGAATACTGTACGCACAAAGTTTCCGACGATAAAAAATATATACAATCTTAGGGAGATAGGCTTTACTCAGGCCAGCGGGAAATTTTTCGCACCTGATGGCAATTTATCCGCACATTCATTGCAAAGGATGGCGCATGAATAGCTTAACAGGTCTTTTTTCTCCCAGTGAACTGGCTGCCCTAAAAAAACACATTTTTGTTTTTTCAGAGGGGCGCTTTTCTTCATGGGATGCCGTCAAAGACCGTCAAGTTGTGGTTTTTGGAGCAGGACATTATGGCCGAGGGACCATTGATTTATTGCTAAAAGAAGGCGTCACTCCTCTATTTTGCGTTGATGCTGACTCTACGCGTATCGGTACTAGCTATAAAAACATCCTCACACGCCCGGTCGCGGCACTTGCCGAAGCCAAAAACGCGCTGGTGGTACTTTCGTCCGCCTATGCCGGAGAAATGTTTACATTGTGCCGACAGTACCCGGTGGAGACGGTCTTACCCATAGAGCTTCCCCTAGCGTCCACCCCAGTAGCCCCCATCGGCCTGCACATGGAAGAGTATGAACACAATGCCAACCTAGCTGAACTTGTCGCCCTACTTGATCCAACATCCAGAGAAGTTCTCAAAAACTTTTTATCTTTTCAGTTTACGCTAGACTTAACATACATGCAAAAAGCGTATACCCCGCATCCATACTTTGATCGAGACTTCCTGCACCGCATCCGCTATGACGTTTTTTGTGATCTGGGTGCTAGCTTTGGCGACACTTGGCACGATTACCGCACCTTCACGCCCTGCGGCAAAAAAAATGAATATACTTACTATGCCGTTGAACCGGATCTGAACAGTTTTTTGCAGCTACAAAAAAATACTATCAATGACCGCAATGTGCTGCCTCTGTTTGCTGCCATATCCGCGACTGACGGCATGACGTACATCTCAACGGAGGGACAAGGTTCCAATCTTTATTTTGTAGACGAAAGAAAAAGAGCTGAGGTGCCTATGCGCAGCCTTGACAGCCTATTCCATCGGCTGGGCCCCAAGCCCACTGTCATTAAAGCGGATGTGGAAGGAGGGGAGGCGAACGTATTGGACGGAGGGCACAATCTCCTACGCACGGTGAAACCAGATCTAATTTTTTCTCTCTATCACAAAAAGAATGATTTTTACGAACTTCCTCTGCGTATTGCGAAAGCGGGTGCATACGAACTGGGCATACGCCAGCATACTACATCTTACGGGGAGCTTATGGTGTATGCCCTGGCAAAGGAGCGGCAATGAAAAATTCTCCCATCGTTTTCTGGGGGGTTGGCAATACAGCACTGTATTATAGCGGTATTCTGGAATATGAAGGCATCCGTCCTGACTTTTTCGTAGACACTGCAGCAGAAAAAGTCGGCGCACGGATCAATGGCATTGTTATTGCCGATGGCCGAAGAATCTGCTCTCTAAATAATCCGCTCGTACTGGTTGCCACAACTGCTAGAGAAACATTTTTTTCCATAAAAAAGCAAGCGCTCGCCCTCAACAGTCATGCTCGCTGTATATCTGTTGACGCTTACGTCCTTGCCAAAAATGAAAGAAAAATCCAAGAAACCCTTAATATTTTTTCCGATCAAGCTTCACGGGAAAAATATCTTGCGGTGGTGGAAAGCAGAAAAAAACTGATGGACGTCCCTCCTTGGCTGGTGGAATCACCCATGTTTCGCTACGAAAGTGGCCTTCCTTTCCAGTTGCCGCGTCTCAACGATGTTGTGGTTGATGCGGGGGCCTATTGCGGGGATTCCTTGGAAAAATTTCTTTTTTCGCACGACGCCCATATCCAAACATACTACGCTTTTGAACCGGATGATCGATATTTTGCCGCACTTCTTACCCGCTGCCAACGGCTTGTCCGGGAATGGGCCTTAAATGAAGAGACACTCGTGCCTGTAAAAAACTGTCTGAGCCGCTACAATGGCAGTGGCGTTCTCAGAAACTGGAATCTGGCAGGCGGGGGGAGTGCTCTTCTATCTGCCGACGCTCCCGTTTGGGGACAATCCTCTACTGTAGACGTCACAACCATTGATACGTTTTTTGCGCACAAGGAAGTTACCTTCATCAAAGCCGATATTGAAGGTGCAGAGTATGATATGCTGCTGGGTGCCCAAGAAACCATATGTCGCTGCAAGCCGCGACTGGCCATTTCTCTGTATCATAACCCATCAGACATGTACCGTATTCCTCTTTTGCTGAAAAATTTCGCAGTCAACTACCAATTTGCATTTCATCACTATTCCCCGACCTGGGGAGATAGCCTACTTTACGCTTGGTAAAGCTGTTTGCAAAGCTTTTCGACAGCTACCTTGGCAGCCGCAAGCCTGCAGGAGACGTACATGCGCCAACTTCGAGAAATGTCGATTATTGAGATAGACATCACCAATGCCTGCCACAAACAGTGTTCCAATTGTACACGTTTTTGCGGGCATCATAGGAAAAACTTTTTCATGGATTTTGAAACCTTCATAAGAGCTGTTGACTCTTTGGACGGTTACCGGGGCCTTATTTCAACCATCGGCGGCGAACCGTTACTGCACCCTGAATACCACCGCTTTGCCACATACCTTTTGCAAAAAAGAGGAAAACCTAAAAAAGCTGACGACGGACGCTGCCAAGCTCTGGTCAGAGACTGCCTGGGCTTTGCAAAAATGCAGCGGTGGTTTGAAGGCTCTGTAAATGCAGGGCGCGGTTTTTTGCTGTTCACCTCCATGCCAAAAAATTTTTATTCTCGGTATGAAATCGTGCAGGACACCGTAACTGACCTCTGGCTTAATGACCACACCAATCCGAGTTTTCATCAACCGATTCTAATCAGCCGTAAGGATCTAGGCATAGGAGATGCAGAATTTGCCCGCATGCGCGCCAACTGCTGGCTGCAAAATTTCTGGAGTGCCAGTATCACTCCCAAGGGAGCTTTTTTCTGTGAAATTGCTGGCACCCTAGACCTGCTTTTTGACGGGCCGGGCGGTAAAACCATTGAGCCAGGCTGGTGGGAGAAAGATATCAGCGAATTTTCCGACCAATTCCACTGGTGCGACATCTGCGGCATGCCTCTGAAAACATACAGCCGCAACGCCAATGATGAAGTGGACGATGCCTCCGAAACTCTGTACAAGCGGCTTGAGTCTGTACAATCCCCCAAATTGAAAGCAGGCAAAGTTCATCTGTTTTCTGCCGCCACGAGTATGAGCGATACCCCGCCATCACTAGGGCTAGACATGGCTTCGGTGACAGCTAATTACCAACCCTATGACGCACTGCGTGTAGGCAATGCAGTGCAAAATCTCAAACCTGATGGGGTTTGGCTCGTACAGCCAGTTCGCACTCCACAGGAACTAGACTTTGCCCGGCAACACATGAATACCCTGTCCGGCATATACATAGTGGGTGCCGCCAACCTGAAAAATGACGTAGAGCGCGTATTCCCCGCTTCAGAAACCATCCGACATATTTTTTCTGACCAGATTACAGCCAACACCACGCTTGGCGATATTCTCCGGCGCGCCCTTGCGGTCTGCCCGCTCCAAACATGGCTAATGCTGGCCGACCCAGATCTGAGCTTACCGCCCGCTTTTGCTGACACCGTAAGCGACTATTTTCTTAATCCCGGCTATCTATTCGTGTGTTCTTTCGGCAGGGGCAGGGGCCTAATGCTTTCCAAAACCGCTTCTGCGCTGCGACAGCTTGGCGAGGACGGCCTGTGCGCTTGCCGTTCCCTTGAACAGATATTGATGACCTGGGGAGCAAAGGTGCACTATCTGGAAGCGGGATTTGAAACCTTGTCAGACTTTGACATTCCCTGTCTTCGCGAAAAAGCATATCGCTCCTATGCCGAGGACATTGCCTTTGTGCAACGTCTGCGCCAACGCCTTGAGGACACGAGTCCCTCAGGCAGCACCCTACTCGTGACACACAGTGCCTTTATCTTCCACACGTTGAGCATAGCCCGCCTGATCACAGAGATGGGTTATGGCGTGCATGTTATTTCCACCGAAAAGTTTAAGGAGTATTTTTTTGACTGGCTGCCGGAAGAAGCCTGCACATATTTTGAGCAGAGCCATTTTTCTTACCAAGAACAACAAGATATACGGGCTAACATAAAAGCCCGGCAGCAGTTCGCTGGAGCTATTGTACCGTATTCCTTCGGGCCGAGTACGGTGAAACCTATTGATGATTATACCGATGCCTTGCGAACGGCAGAGGATATTGGCGGCACCATAGTAGGCATTATAAATATTCGTCGCCAGTTTATCGAACTTGAATATAACATCTGGCAGGACAATTGATGCCTCATATCTCTGTTATTATAGACAACTATAATTATGCCTCTTTTCTCGGCCAAGCTCTGGATTCTGTGTTGGCCCAATCGTTTAGCGACTTTGAATGTCTTGTAGTTGACGATGGCTCAGACGACAATTCTATTGAAATCATCGAACAATACACCAGAATCGATAAACGAGTACGATCTGTGTTGAAAAAAAACGGCGGCCAAACCAGCGCCTTTTCCGCTGGCTTTGCTCGTGCCAGCGGTGAAATTGTCGCGTTTTTAGACAGTGACGACTTCTGGTATCCGCAAAAGCTGGAACACATTGTTGCAGCCCACAGATCCAACCGGATTGTGCAACACTATCTTGCACCCAATGGACAAGGTATTTACCGCAAAATCCGTGAAGATCTGAACAGACGCGACGCCTTGCTCACCTACGGATATATGTACAATCACAGCCCTTGCTCCGCCTTATCCTTTACCAAGGAATGCATTGCCCCCTTTTTCCCTCTACAACAGCCGGAAAGAATGAGAGGTTATAGTGACGGATGCTTGCTTATGCTGGCCATGACCCGTGCCGAAGTCTGCGTTTTGCCGGACGTGCTTGGTTATTACCGCATTCACGGCAAAAACATGCATGTGGACAAAACTGACAAGGGACCGAAAAGCCGCAAGATTTTCCAGGCCCAACGCGAATATGTCAATCTGCAGTTGCGACACCGAGGTTTTTCAGAAATTCCGTTCAGTGATACCGCTTATATCGCTTCCCGCCTGACACGCCACGCCTCAACCCTGCATAAAAAAAAACACCTCTTTGTCTACGGCACAGAGGCTGCAGGAAAAAGTGTCACAACAGTTTTGGTAGACATGGGGCTTTCTGTCTTTGCCTATGTGGACTCAGATGCTGCCAAATGGGGACAAGACTTTTCAGGCAAGGCGGTACTCAGTCCCAACCAGCTTGGCGAATTTACAGATGTGGATATGGTGGTGATCATCGCCAGCAGCGCGGTGCAACCCATTACAGAAACTCTGTACACGTTGGGCATTGATGACGACCATATTCTTGTTCTAGACATCTAGAACAAAATCGGTCACATACTTAGCTCGCGCACCAAAAAACTGGAATTTTTAGCAGGAGGGTATGCTCCCCACTGTTCCTAATCTAAACAAAGAATGCCTTAGGAGCTCTACATGCAGTCAAAATTTAGCCTGTTTATAGAAGATCTGCAAAATATTTCTATTCAGCTGGGGGCGCGGGCGGAAAAATTTAGAAACACCTCTGTGTTCCTGACTGGCTGTACGGGATTTGTGGGGCGCTGGCTGATGGAAAGCCTGCTCTGGTGTAACCAGCAGGCAAAACTCCAGCTACGTGTGCAGGTCCTGACCAGAAGCAGACGCGCCTTTTTGACCGCCTTGCCGCACTTGAACGGGCGGTCTGACCTTGATGTGCTTGAGGGGGACATATTGACACTGCAGACCCTACCTGTGGCCGACTTTGACTATGCGGTGCTGGCGGTCAATCATCGCAATTCCTACACACCTGACTGGGCCGCGCATCACTGTGCCGTGCCCGTATTAGGCGCAGAAGAACTTTTTCGCATGGCTGGGACCTGCGGCTGTCACTCTGTGCTTGTACTTTCTTCCGGCGCGGTGTATGGCGTTCCGGCCCTGTGCCCGGATACCAGTGTTTTTCGGGAAGAAGCTCCTTCTCTGACAAAAAAACTGCAAGAGCCTACCCTGTACGGAGAAAGCAAGCGTTTTCTGGAACTATTCGCCGTGGCCTTAGGACAGAGGTATGGCATTCGCGTACCGGTAGCTCGATGTTTCACCTTTTGCGGTGCGCACCTTGAACTCAACGGCAGCAATGCGCTGGCGAGCTTTATGGCCGATCTCTTGTGCGGCAGGGATATTCAGGTGTACGGAGACGGTCGGCCCGTACGCTCCTATATGTATGGCAGCGATATGGCCGTTTGGTTGCTGACTGTGCTTACTGAGGGAGAGCACGGCGTGCCCTACAATATAGGCAGCCAGCATGCCGTAAGTATTCTGGAACTGGCTCAGATCTGCTCCCGACTGACATCGCCCAGCACGGGCGTAAACGTGCACGGAGGCAGCACACGAAGCAACGCTCCCACATGCTATGTGCCCGACACAACAAAAATACGCGCCGACCTGCAGGTGCAAGAATGGGTAACACTGGAAGAAGGCCTGAGGACCACACTACACTGGTTTTTGAGCAGAACCCACAACGTGTGCACGAGGCTGGCATGAAGTTACTGTACCTAAGCATCAAGCAGACAACGGCCCTAGCCCAAGGCCGACTGATAAGCGAGATGGAAGAGCTGATAGCCCAATACTTTCCCGGCAGCGTGCTGTACGGTCCTGGCTATCCAGGATACCACACCGCCGACGTGCCAGAAATCCTTGAAACCTACGGTGGTGAAAACAATTTTGATGCCATCTTTTGCGCTTTGCCCGAACGAGAGCTAGCAGGAGATCCCTTGGGGCTTCAACTCTCCCTCAAGTATGTCCTACCGTCCCATCTTTGGCATTTTCCTCTTAATCTTCACAAGACCAAGTTGCCCAAGATATTAGCCTGTGGGGATTTTTGGCATCTTAGCCCCCAGGACTGGAATAGGGTTCTTCTGAGTAATAATTTTTGCCTCTACATAAGTGCCTTTCTTTCTCCCTTTATTACTCCTGAAGCTATGCGCTACTATTTTCCGCCGACAGTCCAAGAAAAAGTCATCTTTATGCCCATCGGCAGTTATGCCTCGGAAAATATCTATATCCCTGGCCTGCCCAAGCAACACGATATCTTACTGGCAGGAGCGAATGTACCGGAATTCTACCCAGTACGCAGCCAGATGGCCCAAGCATTTCAGCAATCCGGCCTGTCCCTGTGCGTGCCGCATCATCCGGGCTACAGCCTGCTGAAAACTGTTTCTCCCCCCTCATCCTATGTGCAGGATTTGGCCCAAAGTCGTATTTCCGCCTTCTGCTCTTCACAGTTTCACTTCATGCCTTTGAAGCTGTTTGAAGCCATGGCCAGTTGCACCGTGGCCCTGTGTGACAACATCTGTGGAGTTGAACATCTGGGCATGGAGCCAGACAAACACTTTATCCTTGCGGATAGTAGCAATTGTGTAGAAAAGGCCCAACACTGGCTGGAACACCCAGATCTCTATAAAGAAACGACCGAAGCCGCATATGCGCTTTTTCGCTCACGCCATACCGTAAGCATCCGCATGCGTGAACTTGCGGAACAGATTCCGCCCATCCTGAATGGTGGCCATGCCCACGGGTGGATAGACCTGAGTCCCAACTTCCAGTTGGTGCGCGCCCTTTCACGCAGTGCCCCCCCGAGAAACGACCAGAAATCCCGCATCATCAAAAAAGACTGGTGGGACATGGCGACAGCGATACAAAAAGAAACATGGCACTACTGGTACCAGCTCTTCCCCTTACAGTACCCGGATGCCATCACCCTCGAAACCGTGCGCCTGCCCAACTACTGGAGCTTGCGCACTGCTGCCCTTGGACATCTGGAAGCCTTCAAGGCGCAACTGTTGCTGAACATTATCCAACAAAACAACCTTCACAGTTTTTTGGAAGTGGGTACGGGCATGGGATACTACAGTATCCTCTGGGCCGACTACCTTCGCAGAAACAACAAACGAGGAATTGTCTTTGCAGAGGACTCCCTGCCCGGAAGAGGATTGACCAAGGTTATGAGTCCGCAGTATCTGCAGATGGATGTTACTCGCGATCTCCTTTGGGCAGGGATCCCTGCGGCACGAGATATCCATTTTCTCTTGCGCCGAGATGGTTGGCATAGCCCACTAGCTCGTAAAAAGCTTGACCTGCTTTTCTTCAACACATCGCCTAACTTGCAAAAAGATTTCGAGAAACTCTCCAGCTCAGTCGGACCGCAGAGCATTCTGGCTGTCAACAGTTATGGTTCCGCCTATCCTAAAATTATGGACGCAGTAGAGTACATGGCCAAAGCACTTAACAAGGATATCCTCCAAATTGATTTTGGCCCCTACGATTCCGGCTTAGCCCTGCTGTTGTCCTCGCCAGCAATGGACACCATTATAAAAGCATAGACATACTGGATGTACTGTGTCCCAAGATGACTTACAGCTATAGCTTCTAACATACCATGACAATTAGATTTTATTAAAAACTTTAAACTCAACTTGGTAGTTCTGCCCCAAACTGGCAAGGGGGGGCTATTGAATCCGCCACAACTGCGCACCAACCACACCTCCAACATGAAAGGGTAGCTCATGAGCGTCTTTATCATCGCAGAAATTGGCATCAACCATAACGGTGATCTAAAAATCGCCAAGGATCTTATCCGACAGGCGATCAGCGCGGGCTGCGATGCAGTCAAATTTCAAAAACGCGATATTGACATTGTCTACACCAAGGAGTTTTTGGATTCTCCGCGTGAAAGCCCTTGGGGCACGACCCAACGCCACCAAAAAGCAGGTCTAGAATTCGGCAAGGCCGAATATGATGTTATTGATGAGTATTGCAAAAAACTGGGGATTGAGTGGTTCGCTTCAGCTTGGGACGTGAACAGTCTAGCCTTTCTTGACCAATACAACTGCAAGTACAGCAAGGTCGCATCTGCCATGATTACGAGCGAACCATTTTTGCGCGCCGTCGCAAGCCGCAAAAAGTACACGTTTATTTCAACCGCCATGTCCACAATGGAACAAATCAGCCATGCCGTAGAAATTTTCCGCGAAGCCGCCTGCCCTTTCGAACTTATGCACTGCGTCGGCACATACCCCATGAAGGTGGAGCATGCTAACCTCCGCTGCATAGAAACCTTGCGCGCCACTTTCAAGTGTCCAGTCGGCTATAGCGGACATGAAACAGGGGTTGCCGTTTCCGCAGGAGCGATTATGTTAGGGGCCACATCCATTGAACGCCACATCACCCTTGATCGCGCCATGTATGGCTCTGACCAAGCCGCCAGTCTGGAAGGCGCTGGCATACACCAATTATGTAGGTACACACGCATTCTTGAAGCTGCCATTGGCGATGGTATAAAACGCATTTTGCCCGAAGAAGCTGCTGTGGCCCAAAAACTGCGGGCGCATCTGAAGTAGTTCTGCCAAAGCCCACTGAATGAAAGGCGCACCAGACTATGAAAATTTACTCCACCACAAAACTGCAATATCGATGGTATGCTGGCCATATTTAAGGCAAAGCAATAATACTGCCGGCATATGCTGGAATATGTAGGCTTCAGGGTACTGCTCCATGATAACAGTAGCTGCTTATATTTTTGATTTTCTTGCCGCAAAAAATGTGCGGCAGGCCTTCCTGTTCACAGGGGGCATGGCTATGCACCTTAACGATGCTCTAGCGTCAGAACAGCGCATACATACGCTCTGTTGCCATCACGAACAGGCCTGTGCCTTAGCGGCGGAAGGCTATGCCCATGTGACGGGCAGACCTGCCATCGTCCAAATAACCTCTGGCCCTGGCGCGCTCAATGCCATGACGGGGGTTTTCGGCGCGTATGTGGATGGGCTACCCATGATTATTGTTTCTGGCCAATCCAAGCGAGAAACCCTGTGCGCGACCTACGGCTTAGTAGGACAGCTTCGACAGGCTGGCGAGCAAGAAGCCCAGACAGTACCCATGGCCAACTTTATCACCAAGTATGCGGTTGCCGTGCACGACCCTTCCCGCATTGTGTATGAAATGGAAAAGGCTTGGCGCGTGGCCATGTCAGGCAAACCCGGTCCGGTATGGATTGAAATTCCTGTGGATGTACAGGGCATGAAAATTAAGCCACAAACCTTACCCGCGTTCCATATACCCTTGACTCCCCCGGCGGATCTTTCTTCCCTAGCAGATAACGTCGCTAGGGCCATAGCCAACGCAAAACGTCCCATGCTGGTTGCGGGACCGGGCCTGCGAGTTGTACAGGCAACAAAGGCTTTTCGCGCTTTAGCCCAGCGCTTGGGTTGTCCCGTGCTTTGTGCGGGCACGTTGGACATCATCCAAAAAGAACACCCACTCTATGCAGGTGGTATGGGCAATGTGGGCACCCGTGCGGGCAACATCAATGTGCAAAATGCCGATTTGTTGATATTCTTGGGTGTCACCATGCATCTAACCATGACAACCTACAACTGGCCAGCCATGGGTAAAAATGCTCACAAAATAGTAGTGGAGTGTGAAGCGACAGAATGTGAACGCCCACAGTACATTGCCGATACGACAATACTAGCTGAAACGAAAGCTTTCGTACAGGCTCTAGATGCCGCATGCGCGGCGCAGAATGTTGCTGTACATCCCCAATGGCTGGATTTTTGCCGCGAACGCGTACGTCAACTACCCGCAGTACCGGGACATCTGCGCAGACTGAATGCCCAAGGACGAATCAATCCGTATTGGTTTGCGGAAGAACTGTTCACAATGCTAAAAGAGCGCGATATCATCGTGCCTGGCAACGCCAGCGCTGGGGTAACCGCCCAACAGGCAGGCAGTTTACGCCCTAGGCAGCGGCTCATTGCAAACTTTGGCAATGGCCCCATGGGTATGGCCGTGCCTGCGGCCATAGGTGCCGCAGTTGCGGTGCTTGGCCAACGTATCATCTGCCTTGACGGTGATGGCAGCTTTATGTTGAACATGCAAGAGTTGGCTACAATACGTCAAAACAATCTACCAATCATAATAGTTATTTACAATAATGACGGATATATGTCCATCAGGCAAACCCAACGCAGCTTTTTCAAATACCAATTGGGTACCGGCCCGGACACGGGTCTAGGCTTTCCCTCCTTCGAGGGCGTGGCTGCGGCATTTGGCCTTGGCTACCACCGTATTGTAGGCAACACTTGGCAGCAGCAACTCAGGCAAGCCCTTGAAGAAAATGGGCCACTCATTATTGAAGCTCTACTTGACCCAGAACAAGGTTTTGAACCCAAAATTGCCGCTAGAAAATTGGCTGACGGGCGTATGATTTCACTGCCGCCGGAAGACATGTCTCCTTTTCTCGATCGTGCAGAATTGCAGTCGCATCTGCTTTTTCCGACGGAAGGGCAGGAAGAGGACACCTAAACGAGGCTGCGTCTCCATGGCAGCAAAAGGCTACTCCAAGCAGATTTTGATAATATCTACTTCAAAATAAAGGTACACTCATGCAGCGTCTCATCCACAAGCACTGGCAAAGGTTGATAGCACGCTTTCCTCAGTGGGAGCAAGCCCAAGCCCCCTTTGCTAAAGCAATGCAGCTGCTTGCAGAATGTACAGCGCGGCAGCGCAAAATTCTTATCTGCGGCAACGGGGGGAGCGCTGCCGCTGCCGAGCATATTGTGGACGAACTCATGAAATCCTTTATACTCAACCGTTCGCTTCCACAAGGCTTTTTGCGTCGTCTTGCTGATGCCTATCCCGCACACATAGAGGAACTCTCCGCCCTACAAGGTGGCATCGCCGCTATTTCGCTGGTATCAGGCGTAGCCCTGCCCACGGCTTTCGCAAATGATGTTAACGGGGATCTGTCCTTCGCCCAACAAGTCTATGCCTTGGCAAACCCCGGCGATATTGTGCTAGGCATTAGCACGTCGGGCAACTCCGCCAATGTAAACCACGCACTGCGCGTGGCTCGTCTGCTCTCTTGCACCACCATCGGTCTTACCGGCTGTGATGGCGGGGAAATGGCAGAACTGCTGGACGCTGAGTTGCGGTATCCTTCCGACATAGCCGCTCACGTACAGGAGCTACACCTCCCCATGTACCATACTCTGTGTACCTGCCTGAAAGAATACGTTTTCGGAAACCAGCCAGCCGCAGCCCCTGCCGTGCCACTGTGTACTACCCATGATATTTCCCATAGCCCCCTCAGACGGCCTGGCATCAAGGCAAACATGCCCCCGCGCGTGGATCTACTGATTTTTGACTTTGACGGTGTTTTCACAGATAATATAGTACGTGTGGACCAGCACGGACACGAAGCCGTTTATTGCAGCCGGAGCGATAGTTTAGGAGTAGATATGCTACGGGCAGCTCATATCCCCATGCTAATCCTTTCAACAGAGACCAGTCCCGTAGTACGGGCACGAGCTGATAAAATGCGTATTCCCGTTGAGCAGGGCTGCGGCGACAAAGCCGCATTTCTTGCCGCTTTTATGCGGGAACACACACTTACTCCCCACAATGTCATCTACATGGGCAATGACGTCAATGATCTTGCCGCCATGAGGCTGGCAGGGTACGTTGCCGCGCCCCGCGATGCCCACCCTGCCGTGCTGAAAATAGCCCACATTGTCACTGCCGCTCCCGGCGGTAAAGGGGCCGTGCGTGAAATTTGTGACCGTATTCTCGCCGCGCATGCCTGCCATGCCAGACAACGCTCGATATGACGTTCCTTACCTACTCCATGTACCACGGCACTGGCCGACCTAATTCGGATATTTACGGAGAGTGTAAATGAACGCCTTTAAGGATATATATTTTGCTTTTTCAGGGCGGCGTGTACTTGTCACTGGTTCCACAGGCTTCAAAGGTTCATGGCTTTGCCTATGGCTCAAACATATGGGTTCGAATGTTTTGGGACTCGGTCTTGAGCCGCCCAGCATTCCTTCCATGCATGACGCACTGCGGCTAAACGAGGTCGTGCGACACGAACGCGTCGATATCCGCTCACTAAATCAGCTTGAAAAACAAGTACAAAAATTTCAGCCCGAGATAGTCCTACATCTCGCAGCGCAGGCCCTAGTCAGACCCTCCTATGAATCCCCCATCATCACACTTGAGACCAACATCATGGGCACAGCACACCTGCTGGAAGCCTGCCGCAAGTGTCCCTCTGTACGTGCTGTCCTTATTGTCACCAGCGACAAGTGCTATCGCAACAATGAATGGGTATGGGGCTATCGTGAAAACGACCCTATGGGAGGACACGACCCCTACAGCGCTAGTAAAGGGTGCGCTGAGTTGGTGACGATGTCGTACATCAAATCATTTTTTGGACTGAATGAATACGGCACATCCCACCATGTGGCCGTGGGTTCGGCTCGCGCGGGCAACGCCATCGGTGGGGGCGACTGGGGCAAAGATCGCTTAATTCCCGACTGTTTTCGCGCCCTACACGACAACAAGCCCATACATATCCGATACCCATCCGCCGTGCGTCCCTGGCAGCATGTATTGGAGTGTCTGAGCGGATATTTGCAGCTAGCGGCCAAGCTATACGTCGAAGGGCCCCAATATGGCTGCGGCTGGAACTTTGCCCCCATAGACATGGGCGACATATGGCCAGTGGAAAAAATCGTCCGCCGTATCTGTGCACTGTGGGGCAATGGAACATATGTGGTGGACAAGGACGCGCAACCGCATGAAGCTCACATGCTTCGCCTAGACTGCACCAAAGCCAATATCGAACTGGGCTGGAGGCCGCGCTACAAGGTGGCTGAGGCCCTGAATGTCACTGTGGACTGGTATCGCGCATGGTCTGCCAACCCTGCGCCCGGACATATGCGCGAAGTGACCCTGCGTCAGATTGACGCCTATGCAGCCGCCCAAACTGTTGTTAATGATGGAGTCGCTTAATGCAGATTGAACCGGGAGAGATCATCCATGCCAATGGGACAGATGGCAACCTTTATACGGTTATCGGTTATAGTAAGTCCGACGACACGCTGCACCTAGTGCGGCTGCATACTCTGCCTCCCGTAAAGGGCCTGCTTGTGCCGTTGGATGATGAGGCCTTGGTTAACACTGCGGATGCTGCAAAAAAAAGCATTCCGCTCTGCGCGAACGTATGGGAAACCAAGTCAGTACAAGCAACAGACGTTACCACAACAGGCGCGCGCCTGACGTCTCGCGCGGTTGACCGTCTACTCCGCGCCTTAGGGAGGTCTGTGGCACGTTCGCATTACCACGCAGTGCATGCCCCATCCCCCTTCAAGGCGAATCGGTCGGTCGTGCCCGTATCGGGCAAATGCTGGGGGCCGGAAGAAATGGAAAGCCTGTGCGAAGCCTCTCTTGATTTTTGGCTTACATCAGGCCGCTTTGCTGAAGCGTTTGAACAGGCTCTGGCCCAACGCCTTGGCCGTCGCTATGCCTTAGCCGTCAATTCTGGCTCTTCCGCCAACCTATTAGCCATAGCCGCCCTGTGTTCGCCATTACTCAAGGAACGCCGCCTCATGCCCGGCGACGAGGTCATAACTGTTGCCGCTGGTTTTCCCACCACAGTGTCCCCACTGGTGCAGCTGGGCCTGACGCCGGTGTTTGTGGACGTAACCCCACCAACATATAACGCCGTTGCCGAACAGGTCGCCGCCGCTATAACCGAACGTACGCGCGCCATTTTTATGGCACATACTTTGGGGAACCCTTTTGACTTGACGACCATTAGAACTGTCGCCCAAAAACATGACCTCTGGCTGGTGGAAGATAGTTGCGACGCGCTTGGCTCCACATATACTCTGGCCGGAAACATCGGCATGTGTGGCAGCTTTGGGCATCTGGCCACATTTTCCTTTTATCCGGCCCACCATATCACTATGGGAGAAGGCGGGGCTGTGGTGTGCGACGACCCCCTGCTGCGCAAAATAGTTCTTTCGCTACGCGACTGGGGGCGCGACTGCTGGTGCGCACCCGGCGCGGACGATACCTGTACGCGCCGGTATACATGGAAATTTCCTCTGCTGCCGGAGGGGTACGATCACAAATACGTGTATTCGCATCTCGGCTATAATCTGAAGATTACTGACATGCAGGCGGCTGTTGGAGTGGAGCAACTTAAACGTCTCACGGCATTTACAGCACTGCGAAAACGCAATTTTGCCCTGCTTACCGAGGCTCTAGCTCCTCTGGAAGGTGGTCCTCTGACCTTGCCAAGGGCTACGCCTCACTCCGATCCTTCATGGTTTGGCTATTTGCTTACTATTGAAAAAAACTACGACAGAGCAGATTTACTGCAATACCTCAACTACCGACGGATAGGGACGCGCCTGCTTTTTGCGGGCAACATAACCAACCAACCCTGTTTTGAAGGTGTATCGCATCGCGTTGCTGCCAACTTGCTCGGCACAGATAAAATTATGCAGCGAACATTCTGGATCGGTCTGTATCCAGCATTAACGGAAGACCATATATTATACGCCGCCCATACCCTGCGTGAATATTTCAAAAAACAACGCAGTCCACGTTTGAAATAATTTATCTCCACGGTTTTTAAATTATCTTTGGCCGTCCTTGCACAAATCAAACGCGATGGCGATACTCTCACATCCCCGGCCCCGCACGGTGTGCAGTGCCCACAGGCACTTCATAGGCTTGCCCCTCCAGAAGGGCATTTCGAGTATCACCACAAAGGAAGTAACGGCGAAGACAGCAGAGATGTACGCCGTTACGCAAGCACTTCAAAATGAAATTGCTCTGGATCTAGAGAATATACTGCGTCAAATCCTGATCGCCGCGTACATCCTGCAAGTGCTCAACCACATAATCCTTGTTGACCACAATCTGCGCGCCCGGCATGTCCGGAGCATCAAATGAAATGTCGGCCAGAATTTTTTCCATAATGGTATACAGGCGGCGTGCGCCGATATTTTCTGTACGCGAGTTGATATCTTCAGCAAAGGCGGCAATCTCTTCCAGCCCGTCCATAGTAAAGCTCAGGCGTATCTGCTCTGTGCCGAGCAAGGCTTCGTACTGCTTGGTGAGCGCATTGTCAGGCTCGGTCAGGATACGCAAAAACTCCTCACGGCCCAGAGCCTGAAGCTCCACACGCAGCGGAAAACGCCCCTGCAGTTCGGGAATCATGTCTGACGGTTTGCTGAAGTGAAACGCCCCGGCGGCGATAAAAAGAATATGGTCGGTGCGTATCATGCCGTACTTGGTATTTACCGAACTGCCTTCCACTATAGGCAAAAGGTCACGTTGTACCCCTTCGCGCGAAATGTCCGATGTGCGGTTTTGCGAAGAACTGGCAATCTTGTCTATTTCGTCAATAAAGATGATGCCTGTCTGCTCCACCCTCTCTTTGGCGCGTTGGCTCAGGGCATCCTGATCCACCAGTTTTCCCGATTCTTCCTGTACCAGCACATTGAAGGCATCGCGAATTTTCATTTTCCGGCGGCTGTGCTTGGGGGGAAAGGCCTTGCTGAACATGTCCTTGACCTGGCCGCCCATCTGCTCCATGCCGGGGATAGCGAAAATATCCACGCCACCTCCGCCCTGTTCCGTCACTTCCATTTCCACTTCGCGCTCATCCAGAAAGCCCAGACGAAACTGCTGCAAAAGTTTTTCACGGGTGGATGCCCGCTCCTCCTGACCAAAGGAGTTAGGCAGCAAAAGATCCATAAGGCGCGATTCCGCAGCGGCTTCGGCAGCCTTGCGCACACGGGCGTTCTCTTCGTCGCGTACGAGGTTGATGCCGATTTCCATAAGATCTCGCACCATAGATTCCACATCGCGTCCCACATAGCCCACTTCGGTAAACTTTGTGGCTTCAACCTTGATGAAAGGCGCACCGGAGAGCCGGGCCAGACGGCGGGCGATCTCTGTTTTGCCCACGCCGGTGGGACCCATCATGATAATATTTTTCGGCGAAACTTCATCGCGCAGATCCGACGGAAGATGCTGCCTGCGCCAGCGATTGCGCACGGCAACGGCAACCATGCGCTTGGCCTGCTCCTGGCCCACGACAAATTTATTGAGTTCAGCCACAATCTCACGCGGTGTCAAAGTGCTCATCAATCGCTCCTGATTTTGGGCAAGCCGGTAGAAAAAAGCGGTCTGCCCCGGCGGCTTCAAACCCGCCGCCAGGGGGTAAAACGCTCCTGCGCGGCAGAACGCATACACTGGCGTTCCGGCGGCTGCGCGGGCAAAAGCCGTCAAAAAAACGCAAGCGCCATCTGCCTGCAAGGTACAAACACAACAGCAAGGGCGGCCTCTTCCAAAAGGCCAAAACCGGCCTGTACCCTCAGGGCAAACCCTCACTGAAAAAACCTTTATACGCCAGCCCTGTCTGTCAATATAGGCATTGCCACCGTGATGGCAATGGCGGTCGGGCAAATTTACCGCGCGGCAACTATCCGGTTTGACTAAAGCTTGCCCGTCCTTATAAAATAACGGATACTGTTCGCGCGACCGGACGCGATGTCTTTGAAAAAATGAACAGGCCTGTCGCCTGCATCAGGCTGCACCGCGGCAGCCCGGAGCTTGCTAGGAATAATTATTGACTGGTAGATTTTCCTGTAGCACACTGGTTCCATAACAAGGATACAAGGAGTTACGCATGAATACAGTTACCTTCAAGGGTACTCCCCTGCACCTGGTAGGCCAGCAGCCTGCCGTTGGACAGAAAGCCCCTGACTTCACCCTGGCCGCCAATGACCTGAGCCCGCGCAACCTTAAGGACTATGCCGGCAAGGTGCTTGTGCTGGTCAGTGTGCCGTCTCTTGATACTCCCGTATGCGATATGGAAGTGCGCCGCTTCAACAAGGAAGCCGCCGCCCTTTCCGACAAGGTGCGTATTGTGGCCGTGAGCTGCGACCTGCCCTTTGCTCAGGCCCGCTGGTGCGGCACTGCAGGCGTACAGGCTGTTGAGACCCTTTCTGACCACAAGGAAACAAGTTTCGGCAAGAATTATGGCCTGCTCATCGACGAACTGCGCCTGCTGGCCCGCGCCATCGTGGTTGTGGCCCCGGACGGCTCCATAGCCTATACCCAGCTTGTACCCGAAGTTTCCAGTGAGCCTGACTATGACGCCGCGCTGGCGGCCATCAAGAAACTGGCCTGACGCGCGGGGCGTTCCCTTCCTCGCCCGGCGCATGAATAAAGCCTCCCTCGCTTTTCGGCAGGGGAGGCTTTTGTTTCAGGCATGGGTCAGGCACCTTTTCTGCTGCCGCGCAGCCCTGCCACGAGTACGCTGACGGCAAACCAGCAGCAGGCCACAAGAATAACCGTGGCTCCGCTGGCGGTGGCCATCCACTCCTGTGCCGAAAGAACCAGGCCGATAAAGGCCGAACTCAGCCCCACCAGCAAGGCCCACCAGAACATGCCGCCCGCCGTGCGTGCCAGATTCCGGGCCGTGGCCGCAGGCACTATAAGCAGTGCCGTGACAAGCAGTACGCCCACGGCCCATACGGAAAACATCACCACCAAAGCCAACAGACCGGCAAAAGTATATTGCCACAACGCCACGCGCACCCCGTGCACCCTGGCCATTACCGGATTAAGGGCAATGTACAGCAGCCTGTTATAGCCAGCCGCCTGAAAAAGCAGCATAACCAGAAAGAGCACAAGCAGAAAGCCTGTTTCGCCTTCTGTAATGGTAAGAATGTCACCGTACAAAAAACGCTGCATATCACGGGCCACGCCTGGGACGCGGCTGACCACAGCCAGGCCGAAAGCCACCACGGCAGAAAACACGATGCCAATGACCGTATCCGAAGAAAGGCTGCTCCGCCGCCGGACGGCCATGATGCCAAGCCCCACCAGCAGGCCGAAAAGCGGCATGGATATATGCGGGTCCACGGCAAGAATCAGTCCCAGGGCTACACCGGCAAAGGCGGAATGTCCGATGGCGTCAGAAAAAAACGCCATGCGAAAGCTGATGACCTCCACTCCGAGGACGGAAGCCATAGGCGCCAACAACAGCAGGCCGAACAGGGCCTGCTGCATAAAGCGTAACTGCAGGCAGTCCAGCGGCAAACGGCCCAAAAGATCATATGCCCATGCAAGTTCAGGCATGGTCACTCTCCTTTGCGGCATGGGTTTTACCCTTTTTCACAGCACCCTGTGCTGCATGCACTGCCGGGGCATCCTGCGGCCGGTGCGCTTCGGACCGACGCTTCACGCTGGCATAGTCCGGCAGCAGACGTTCCGGGGCGCATACGGCCCCACATTGCGGGCAGGAGGGATCAGCCGGATCGCACTGGTCGGGATAAAGGTGGATAGGCACGCCAAAAAGCTGCATCAAGGTAGAGGCTCCAAGGGCTTCATGGGGGGCGCCCTCTGCGCAGACCTTTTTGTTTAGGCAGATGATATGCGTGGCATAGTGGGCTGCCAGTGACAGATTATGACTGACCATCAGCTGGGTGAAGCCCTGCTGTTTGCGGGCTTCGTCAAGCACCTCCCAGAACAGGCGCTCCCCCTGCACATCCACCCCGGCGGCAGGTTCGTCCAGCACCAGCAGACGCGGCGCCCTGTCCAGAGCGGCGGCCAGCAGTACCCGACGCGTTTCGCCGCCGGAAAGGTCGCTCATACGGCGTTCTTCAAGCTGTTCTGCCCGCACCATACGCAGAAGGTCCCGCGCCTTTGCCCGTTCTGGACCGTAGAGGCCGAGCCACAGCGGGCGGCGTTGGCGGTTGAGTGCCAAAAATTCACCCACCCGCAAGGGCAGGCTGGCATCCAGATACAGATGTTGCGGCACGTACGCAGTACGCGGCAGGCTTGCCCGGCCTGCCGCAATAATACGCCCCGTATAGGGCATTTCACCGATAAGGCACAGCAGAAGCGTGGTTTTACCTGCTCCGTTGGGTCCGACAATCACCGTGCTGCTTCCGGCCGGTACTGTGGCGTACACATCATCCAGAATGGAACGCCCACCCTGACACACATGCACATGGTCAAAAACAAGATCAGGGGCGGCCGTGTCAGCGCTGCTCAAGGTGCTTCTCAAGGATATCAAGATTATTGCTCATGGTTTTCTCATAGTAGTCCAGTGGTGGAGAAGCCGGCCCGGAAGCCAGAGAGTCGAGCGAAACGGCGGGAACTCCCGTCTCGCGCGCAAGCGCCTGTACGGGCTTATCCGTATATTGCGGCTCGCTTATGATCAGGGCGGGCCTGTGCTCGCGTACGTTTTTGGCAATCTGGACAAGACGCGCGGCCGAAGGTTGTGCGTCTTCACTTTCCTGAATGACGGCAATGACTTCAAGGCCGCCATCGCGGGCCATGTAGGCCAGGGCATCATGCATGAGCACTATGCCCCTGTTGGACGCCTTGCCCCCCAGCGCCGCAAGGCGTCTGCCCAGATCAAGCAGAACATTGGCATAAGACCGGGCGGCGGCTTCGTAGGCGGCGGCATTCTGCGGGTCGGCCTTGGCAAGGCCCCGGGCCATGTTGCCTACCATAATGCTGGCCTGGCGCGGGCTTGTAAAGGCATGCGGGTTGAGGCCGCCGTGGTGATGGTGTCCGTGAGCGTGACCATGCTCGTGGCCATGCGCTTCCGGACCGTGACTGTGAGACGCGTGTTCGGCATGGCTGTGCGCGCCATGCCCGGAGTCATCGTGATCGTGGTCGTGATCGGCATGTTCAGCCCCGGCCCCTGCCGAGCGCAAGGGAATGACGCCTTCACTGCTGTCGACCACAACCAGCCCCGGCTTGCCCGCAGACAGAGCTTTTTGCAAAAAATCGTCCATACCCAGACCGTTCAGCAAAAGAACATCAGCCTCGGCAAGTTTTTTCATGTCTCCGGGGCTCAGGGCGTAATCGTGGGGGCAACCGGTCTGTGCCGGAATAAGCAGATCCACCTGAACATGGGGTTGCGCCTGGGCCACGTTGCGCGCCAGCAGATAGACCGGATAGGTTGTTGCAAGAACACGCAGGCTGCCCTGCCCGTGTTCCTGAGTACTGGCCGGGGCCGCTTGCGGCACAACCGGGGCGCATAGTATGACTGCCGCAGCCAGAAGCGCCACAGCGCCATGACGAAAAAACGCAAAAAAAGATGTACGCATGGCTCTACTCCATTTTGCCGGATCCATATTTTTCGTTAAGCCCGCGTCACATGCCTGTCAAGCGGGTAAATCACAGAAAAACAGCCGCATACATATACCGGCACATACTTCCTGCGGGGTGAAGCTGACCGGTATGGGCAGCTTCACCCCGCAGGATCACCCTGCTTGCGCCATCAGCCAGCCTTACCGTGTGGGGCATGCCTGATGAACGTACCGTCTTCCAGCTCAAAAAAAGCCTGCTTCAGTTCTTCATCCGTGTTCATGACAATAGGACCGCCCCAGGCCACCGGCTCACGCAGGGGCGTGCCGGAAACCAGCACAAAGCGCGCGCCTTCGGCCCCGCCCACAAGGCTCAGGCTGTCGCCGAGCGTAAACAGGCAGGCGTTTCTGTGCGGGATCACCCCGCCATCGCCGGACAGCTCACATTCACCTTCCACCATATAGGCGAAGACGGTTTCCTGCGGGCGGGTTTCCATACTCCAGAGCGCACCGGGTTTGAGGCTTATATCCAGAAAAGTCACATCCACATGATCACCGCGTGTAGCTCCGGCCATGCCTTTGTATTCTCCGGCCACAATGGCTACACGGGCGCCGCCTTCCTCTACTGCCGGAACCATATCGGCCTTGATATCCCTGTATTCCGGGTCCACCATCTTACGGTCGCGAGGCAGGTTGATCCACAGCTGCAAGCCAAGCATCTGCCGTGAAGGCAGCGGCATCTCCTGATGCAGAATGCCGCTGCCCGCCGTCATCCACTGGCAACCTCCATCAACAATGCTTCCGGCATTGCCCAGGCTGTCTTCGTGGTCGATGCGCCCTCTCATGAGATAGGTGAAGGTTTCTATACCCCGATGCGGATGGGTGGGAAAACCCTTGATGTAGTCGTCAGGATTGTGGGAATCAAAAGCGTCAAGCATAAGAAAGGGGTCAAAAGTACGGACTGTGGGCGACCCAAGCACACGCACGAGGTGTACGCCCGCGCCGTCAACAGCCTTGCGGCCAGTGACCAGTTCAGCAATAGCGCGTTTTTTCATGCCATCTCCTTTGGCGGGAATAACCGCCATATGTGGAAAACTTGCTGCCGCCAACGGAATGCTGTACCTGAAACCGGCATGCTGTCACCCTGGCGACGCGCAGGCTCTGCTGTGCCGCTTCACAGGTAAGCAGAAAACAGCGCAGGAAGCAACAGCACAGCTCGGAGCATGCCCTTCCGGGCGACAAACAGACATTTTACCGGCGTAACACGCCGCTTAACGACGTCATACATGCGCAACGCCATACTCCTGTTGAATCTGCTCCTTGTAACGGCAGCCTGGGGCCGACTGCCCGCTTTTGCGGATGAACCAGGCCATCTTTCCAGCCCGGCGCGCGACCAGGCGCACAGCGCCCATGCGCTGCCGTCAGACAAAAGCGGACCGCCACCGGCAGCCGCCCAGCAAGATGACGCGGCTGCAAAAACAGAGTCCGTCGCAGAATCCCTGCCCGCTGCATTGCAGGTTCGCCAGCTGCCGCCGCTTGAAGAAATGGTAACATCGCCCTTTGGCCCGCGCCGCATGCCCACCTGGCTGAGCCGCCGGGGCATGGTGGTGCGCGAGCACAGCGGCGTTGACCTGCGTGCCCGCCTGGGCTGGCCTGTGGTGGCCTACAAAGGCGGCGAAGTCATCCGTTCCGGCGAAGACGGCCTTTCAGGCATCGTTGTGGATATCCGGCAGGATGACGGCATGACCGCCCGCTATGCCCACCTTGAAAAAACGCTGGCGCGCAAGGGGCAAAAAGTTCAGCGCGGCGAAAAAATAGGTATTGTGGGCTGTACGGGGCGCACCACGGGGGCGCACCTGCACTTCGGCCTGCGTGATGCCGGGGGCAACCTGGTGGACCCCCTGCCCTTCCTGTCCAGGGCTGAAGACGTTCTGCGACCGGACCCCGATGCCATTCCGGAGGAGCTTGCGCCGCAAAGCTGCGGCCCCGTGATGCGGGGACGCAATGGCCGCCCGGTACGCCCGGGCCGCAGCCTGAAAGAACTGGAAAACTACAGCCCGCCGCCCATCCCGGGATGGGGAGAAAATTCTCCGAAATAACGTCCCGCAAAACGTGCAGGAGCACAAGAACAGATGCAACTGAAATGGCCGAGCCCCCGGCTGTACGCAAGCATGCCAGGGACCCATGGTCGACAGAAACGTTCGCCGCTGGCAGGAGAGTTTCTGCAAAGAACATTGCGCCGGAAGTTTTTTGCAGCATGCTCCGATGTCAGAATCTGGCTCATGGGCTGGGCTTATGACCTGGCCTCATGATCTGGGCTTAGGCCCTGATAGTTTACGCAGGAAGCCTGACCGGGATTCCGCAGCAGGGCCGCACAGCCATAAAAGACCGGCCAGCAACAGAATCTGCCCTGTAAGCAGGGTGGGATCACGGTCCAGCAGGGCCGCACAGCATACAAGGCTGGCGCCGCCCCCCAGAAAAAACCTGCGCCGCAACAACAGCCCCAAAAGCTGAACCGCCACCCCCAGTGCCAGCAGCAGGCCCCATGTCCACAGCAGGGCGCTGTCCGGCGGCAGCCAGATTACTGACTGACCCGCCGCCGCAACGCCCGAACCGTACTCCGGGGCGGCAAGCATGCCTTCAACAGGCGAAGCAGCCATGCCGCCCGCCACAGCCTAATCCCACACCAGAGCGCACCATTCACCGTCCAGCACGCGCCGGGGCCTGGGCAGACACTGGGCCGTGTAGGCCGCTTCAACACTGTCAGCCTGAATTTCAAGCAGTCCCGAAAGCACAAGGCACGCGCCCGGCTTGCAGGCCTGTACAATAAGCGGAGCAAGCTCGATGAGGGGCCGTGCCAGAATATTTGCCAGCACAAGGTCATAGGTTTTGCCCGGCACGGCATCTATACTGCCCTGCCCCACCGCAAATTCTTCTACCTCGTTGAGCGTGCGGTTTTCCAGGGCGTTTTCCACAGCAAGAGAATCAATATCAAGCCCTTCACCCTGCAGGCCGCTCTTGCAGCAGGCAATTCCCAGCACCCCGGATCCCGTGCCGAGATCCAGAAACGTTTCGCCGGGCGACAGGCGCCCCGCATCCAGCAGGTCGCTCAGCACCATGAGGCACAGAGCCGTGGTCGCGTGATGGCCGGTACCAAAGGCACTTTTGGGTTCGATGAACACCTTGACGCGGTCAGAAAACTCCTCACTGTCCGCCAGCCAGGGCGGTAGAATAACAAAGCGCCGCCCGCAGGGTACAGGAGTAAAAAACTGCTTCCATGCGGCTACCCAGTCCTGCTCTTCAAGGCTTTGCACCGCGCATCTGGCCCCGGGCAGGCGTACCTCAAAGACATTGCACAGGTTCCGGATAAAGTCGGCATTTTCGCAATGCACACGAAAGCGGCTTTCACTGGTGGGCAGGCTTTCTTCTTCCCACCCGAAAGGCACTTCCAGGGTCAACAGGCCGAGGGCCTGGTCATAGGCGTCTTCACCCACGATAGCTTCAAGCTGAAAAATCTTCTTCATATTGCATCTCTTTTTGCGTCTCTTTTACTGTAACAGGCCGGAAAGCCAGGTCAGCATGCCAGACTTTTTTCCTGTGGTCGAGGGCGGCACAAGCACCAATTACGCATCCGCCTCCCTTTTCAGGATTATCTGGATTGCACTCGCTGCCGGCATGCGCTGCCACAGCAGATTGCACATTGCCATGCGCGAAGATTCTTAGTAAAAAGATAATTTGTACTCCGCCAACAGAGCATCTTCATTTTGAAATGCTTGCATAACGGGCGAAGCAAGTTCGTCCTGCAAACATTTCGTGGCGCGACTTTTTACAACCCTCCGCGCAGAGCAGAAGCATTTTTAATGTTCCTCTGCTCTAATTCACGTTTTTAAGGAAAGTACATGCCAACAAGCACGGAAGAACTCGACAATATTCTCGCCGTGATCCGCGCCGATTTTGATGTGGATTTCGAGCCGTTGCAGGTTGATGAAAATCCCCTGCACATTTTATCCATCAACAACATGCAGTCGCATCTGGACAGGCTGCTGCAGAAACGTGCCATCCGTGATCCGCTCAAAGACCTGCCCCTGTGGGCCAAGGTCTGGCCCGGTTCATTTGTGCTTGGCCGCCTGCTGCGCAAATATGAACCACAGGGTAAAAGCCTGCTGGAACTGGGCGCGGGCTGTGGCGTGCTCAGTCTTGTGGCCGCCCGTTACGGATTCACCCGCGTTGTGGTCAGCGACGTGGTGGACGAAGCCCTGTGCTTTGCCAAAGCCAACGTCCTGCGTAACAACCTTCAGGATATCATCGAGGTTGCCCGCGTTGATGTGACCACTCCGGGGCGCGATCCGCGCTTTGCCGGTGGGTTCGACCTTATGGCCGCCTCGGAAATTCTTTACCTTGACGCCCTGCACAGGCCTCTGGTGAAGTTTGTGGACCGTCACCTGGCCCCCGGGGGCAAGGCCCTGTTCTGCACCGACATGGCCCGCGCCAAGCCTCATTTTGCCAAGCTGGCGGCAAAAACATTCAAGGTTACCGAAGGCCGCATTGGCGTCAAAACCAACGACGACAATGGCGAAGAGCAACGCCGCATATACAGTATTCTGATTCTGGAGCGCCCATGAACACGCATCTTCCCCGCATACAGCTGGCCCCCTGTCCCAAGGGCTACACCCGTGATCTGGACAAAACCATGAGCCCGCCGCAAACCATCGCCCGTGTGCGCCAGCGGCTGACAGTGGCCGACCTGGACATCCTTGCCAGCACCAGAAGGGTGGACGTGGACCGGTTGGGCATTCCCGTTTTTCTCAGCATATGCGGGGCTGATGCCCGACGCATCATGCCCACGCGCAAGCAGATGGGCAAAGGCTCGTCTCCTGAGCAGGCCGAAGCATCTGCCCTTATGGAGCTTATGGAGCGCTACGCATTTTTCAGCTTTTGGCAGAAGCGGCCCCATATGGAACGGGCCACGTGGAGCGAAGCCGAAGAGCGCTTCGACAGCGCCCTGATTCCGCTTGCCGAAATGCTGCGCTCAGTCAATGAAGAACTTGATGAAAACAAGGCCCGCCGTGTACTTAACCTTATAAGCTGGAGCTTTTACCCGGCAACGCGCCTGCCCGATGAAACCACGGCATGGCTGCCGCTGGACTGGTTCAAGCTGCTGGGCGAATTCAACGGCACTTCTGCGGGTAACAGCCCTGAAGAATCTCTTCTTCAGGGGTTGAGCGAACTTATTGAGCGCCACGTATGCTGCCTTGTTGACCGTGATCGTTCGGGCACCCCCACCATTGATCCCACCACCTGCCAGGATCCGGTGCTTCGCCAGTTGACTGAAGCCTTTGCCAAAGAAGGCGTCCATCTGGTGCTCAAGGATTTTTCCCTCGGCATGCCCCTGCCCACAGTGGCTGCCATCGCGTGGGATCCGGCCACCCTCGGGAAAAGTTCTGAAATCGTGTTTACTGCGGGTACGGCAGCGTCGCCAGCCAAAGCGGCCATCCGCGCGGTAACCGAAGTTGCCCAGCTGGCTGGAGATTTTTGCACCAATGCCTGTTACGAGGCATCCGGCCTGCCCAAGTTCAACACCCTTGAAGAGGCCGCATGGCTGCTTGACGGCCCCACCGTGAGCCTGGAAAGCCTGCCCACAGTGGAAAACAGCGATATCAGGCAGGAGCTGCTCGCCGCCCTTGAAGGCATTCGCCCGCTGACCATGTACGCGGTGGAAACCACCCATCCACACCTGGGCATTCCGGCCCATTACAATATCATACCCGGCATGGCTTTCAGAGAGCGTGACCGCAACCAGAGCCTGGGGCTTTTTGTCGGCCGCAAGCTGGTGGAAGAAGCTGACGCCCCTACCGCCCTCGAGGGCCTGCGTGTGCTTGAGCAATGCTACCCCGGTGCGCATTTTCTCCCCTTTTTTCACGGCATGCTGGCCTTGCGGGCAGAAGACTGGGACAGCGCCCGCGCCTTTTTCGACCAGGCCCTGCCCCTGCAGCCGGATACCGATGCCCAGGCTCTGGCAGCCTTTTACCTGGGATATACCGACACCCTTCAGGGGCATTGGGCCGAATCCATACCGGCCCTGGCCGAAGCTGTGAAACTGTGCCCTGACATGAAGGAATACGGCAATCTGCTTGGCGTGGCGCGCTTTAAAACCGGCGATTACGCGGCAGCGGCAGAGGCCTTTGCCGCAGTCCTGCGCGTAGACAAGGGTTCGGCCATGGACCTCGCCAATCTGGGCCTGTGCGAAAAGTTTATGGGCAAGAATGAGGATGCCCGCCGCCATCTGACGGCGGCTCTGGAGCTGGACCCCAACCTGGATTTTGCCCGTCAGCATCTGGCGCAGATGGACGCACAGGGGTAAAAGCCCTTTTTCAACAATCCTGTGTATAAAAAACTATGAACCTCGACCTGTTGCAATGAACGTGTGCTTTATGTGCGCATTCATTGCAAAAGGCCGAGGTTGCTGTTTCTGCAATACATTGTCTGCCGCCCCTGCGTCTGATGGCAGTAAAGAACAGTACGGGCTGCGCGCGCTATCAAGACCGCGCGGCCTGTTGCCATGCTGTCTGTCCCTGCTGCGCAAAAACGCAGCACAATACTGCTAGAATCTAAATATTTACTGTTCTTACGGCGTTTATATGACATTCAGCCCGGCGCATAGCCGTGCAGCGCATTCTCATTAAAATCCGTAAAATCCCCATATATTACGTGTAAACACTACACCTTTAGCCTGTGTGCCGGGCAGTGGCAGTGCTTTATCGCCCGGCTCGATGCTGATGCGTACCGGCGTATACAGTGCCGCAGAGATCTTGCCTTCCACCTTTGTGCCGTCCGGTTTCTCCTGTTTACCACCGGGCAGAACCTGTGGCGCAAGCACTTCCTGCACCGTTCCGCGCAGAGCCTGACCGTCTTCCAGCTCAATCCGGCAAGGTTGGCCCGGCAGTATGGCCCCGGCCCTGTCTTGCGCGAAATACGCCAGCAGCCAGTAATTCTCTGACACGGCTGCTCCCTCCGGCAAAAGCAGCACAAGAGCTTCGCCGCTTCGCGCCATCTGCCCTGCAGCACCTGTAATGCGCAGCACACGTCCGTCAACGGGCGCATACAGGCTGGCATCTACCGAAGTGCCATCCTGCTCCTTCCGCGCCTCCTCAAGCCTGGCTGAAGGCACCGGCGCATAGCGCTGACGTGAAGCCATCTGCTTGTAACGCAGCATTTCCTGCCGTATGCGCCCCAACTCCTGTTCCAGGGCAGCGCGCATGCGGCTGGCTTCTTCGTACTCCACCCGGGACAGCTCCATCTGCCTGCGCGCCTGCGCTTCGGATTTTACGGCTGCGGCATACCTGCTTTTTCCCGCCGTCCGTTCGCCTCCCTGGGCGTCAAGTGAGCGCAAATCCAGCTGCAGGCGCACATGCAGGGCCACGCTGTCCTGCTGCAGCCGCAGCCTAGCATCCTCTTCATTACGCGCCAGGGCCAGACGGCGCACCATATCCTGCTCTGCCTCCTGCGCAACTTTAAGGCGCGCAGCGGCTTCTTCCATAGTTGGCGGCCCGGAAGCCTGCCCGGCCATGCCACGCAAGGCTGCACCTTCGCGGCCGGCCTCGGCAAGGCGGTCATGATAGACGCGGCCATTCAGGCGCAACAGGGGCTGCCCACGACGCACACTGTCACCCTCACGCACAAAGAAACCTTCCACGGGCGCGGAAAATTCCGGTGCGACCACATGTATCATGGCATCGAGAAAGGCATGCGCGCTGACGATGCGGCCCTGAGCCAACCACAGCCAGATACCCCCCAAAAGAAGCAGTACAAGCGCCCATAGCGGCAGAAGACGCAGCCACAGGGATTTTTTCCCGCTTTTTCGCGGAGGCATTTCAATATACAGGGCTTCAGACATGATTTTTCCTTGGCTTGAAACATGAACAGACCAGCCTGTAAAAAATATGCAGATACCATACCATGTGGGGCGGAACTACAGGACAACCCACTTTACAAGGCGCTGACCTGCGCATACAAAGGCTGCATTGCCGCATACCCCGGCCTCATGTCAAAACTCCGCCAGGAGAATACTGTCATCATGCTTATCACGCGTTTTTGCGCCCTGCTCTGCCTGGGCGTTCTGCTTTTCGGCTGCTCCACCCGACCTGTGGTAGTTGTGGAGAAAGATCAATTCATCCGCATGGCCAGAGCCATGCCCAAAGAACTTCAAGCCCGCAACCTGCTGGATGACAAAGGTTCCTACGTGGCCCCCATGTCTTTTGCGGGCTATAAAAGCTACGGTGAAACGCTCTTCCGGCGGCTTTCTCCCTCCTTCATGGCCGGTGAGACAAGCCACGATGTATATCTGGGCAAGACCTTTGCCGGCACCATGCAGCCCGACAGCCGCGTGACGCATTGGGATAACGGCTTCCGCATCAGGCATGCCACGCAAACACTTACTGTCAACATGGTGGCCATCGCCGACTGGAACGGCGACGGACAGGACGAGTGGATAGTCGCCTGCACAGTTGAGCCGCGCATGGGCGGGCGCACGCGCACCTATTACCTTCTTGTTCCCCCGCCGCAGAACGATCAGGAAATGCTCAAGGGAACCGTAGCCGCCATCAATGAATGCTTCGGCCTGTCCTGCACAGTTTTTGTGCGCGACAGCAAGATCATCGAAAGAGCCGCCTCCAATCCGCTTGCGCCGCCCACCGAAGTGCACGACGTCGTACCCGGCCTGCAACCCGTAACGGAACCGCCGCAAAAAGGCTCCGCCAGGGGCGGCCTTGAAGAGCGCAACCTGTAGGCCGCCAGCCCAAACCGGCAGCGCATAAAAACAACTTCGTTCACGTAACCTGCGCATACATGAAAGAACCCCGGCCTTGGCCGGGGTTCTTTCAGCAATAACAACAGATGCCTGAATCATGCGCTTTAGTCGCATACACCATTGTTTTCAGCGCCAACGGGTACGGTGCAGGCGCTCTGCCGTTTACCGGTACCGTTACATTCAAAGCACGGGGTATTATCCTGATTTTTGCCTGTACCGGAACAGGCAGGGCACACAGTATAGTCATCATTATTTTTCTTATCAGCCATAGGAATCCTCCTTTTACGACTCGATGGCAGCCCTGAAACAGGAGCTGATTTTTCAACAGCACATTCACGAAATAGAACATCGGGCAGCTTTACACTAACATTGCTTTGGCCGGACATGAGCAAGGCAATCGACCCAAAACCGCAACACTGCGCGAAGCGGTTTTTTCTTGTCGCCACCGAACAAAAGCCACATGGCAGCCGGGGCTTGCCCTGCAATAAAGCCTAGCATGCTTGCCGGAAAAGATACAACCCGCCGGGCAGGCTCATACCGCCCGGCGGGTTGAAGAATATTCGCATATCAGGGATCTGCCTGCGCCGCGCCCTGCCGCTATTTTGTATTTTCCTGGGCAGTTGCCACAACCGACAGGCGCTTTTATATCAGGCTCAACTGCGACTGCGCGGTAAAAAGAGGTTGAGCGCCACGCCCGTCACTGCGGCAAGACCTATGCCGCCGAGCTTGAAAGAGCCGATACTGAACTGCATTCCACCCACACCGAAAATAATGATGAGAGCCACGATAATCATATTTCTCGGCTCCATCAGGTCTTTTCCGGCACGTACCAGAGTATTCAGCCCGACCACCATGATGGCCCCGAAAAGCAGGATCATTATGCCGCCCATGACGGGAACAGGGATGGACGACAAAAAAGCCCCGATCTTGGACACGAAAGACAGCAAAATGGCGCACAAGGCCGCCCAGGTCATGATCGCCGGATTGAACACACGGGTCAGGCTCACCGCGCCGATAACCTCGGCATAGGTGGTACAGGGCGGGCCACCCACAAAACCTGCGGCCATGGTGGCAACGCCGTCGCCAAACATGGTGGTGTGCACGCCCGGGTCTTTGAGATAATCGCGCCCGGTGATGGAACTTATGGCGACCACATCGCCAAAATGCTCAATGGCCGGTGCAAGGGTTATGGGCATGATAAAGAGTATGGGTTCCCAGGCAAATTCCGGAAAGGTAAACTGCGGCAGGCTCATCCAGGGTGTGGCCGCAACCTTTGTCCAGTCGCCGAGCCCCAGATACAACGAAACCAGAAAGCCCGCCGTTATACCGCACAATATGGGCATGAGCCGTAAAAACCCCCGCCCCAGAAGCGAAACCAGCACCGTAACCAGAAGCGAAGTCATCGAAACCCACAGGGCCATTTCTTCGGGAACCAGCTGCACCGCGCCATCGCCGGTTTTGCCAAGGGCCATGTTCACCGCCACCGGAGCCAGAATAAGGCCGATGACCATAATAACAGGGCCGGTCACCACCGGGGGCAGCACACGCAACACCACATCAATGCCGCGCCAGCGGATAAGGCCGCTCAGAATAAAGTAGACAAAGCCGGAACAAACCAGCCCGCCCAGGGTCTGGGCGACACCCCAGGTCTGTACTCCGTAGATGATGGGGGCGATAAAGGCAAAGGACGATGCCAGAAAGATCGGCACCTTGCCCCTGGTACATATCTGAAAAAGCAGAGTCCCCACCCCTGCGGTAAACAGGGCCACGTTGCTGTCCAGGCCGGTAAGTATGGGCACCAGCACCAGTGCGCCAAAGGCCACAAAAAGCATCTGCGCGCCGATCAGGCAATCCCTGAAGCGCAGATTGTAGTCGGTGGGCGCAAATTCCCGCCGCGAGCCGCTCAAGCTCATACCCTGCCTCGATTGTTCTAAAGGTGTGCGCGGTGCTATTTGGTACCGAAAATGCGATCTCCGGCATCGCCAAGGCCGGGAATGATATATCCCTGCTCATTGAGGTGATCATCAATGGCGGCGGTATATATGTCCACATCAGGATGCGCCGCCTCCACCTTGGCAATGCCCTCGGGCGCGCATACAAGATTGAGGCTGCATATCTGGCGGCAGCCGTGACGCTTCAGAAGCTCGATGGTGGCGATAAGCGACCCCCCCGTGGCCAGCATGGGATCAAGAATGATGGCAAGGCGCTGGTCCATATCGCTGGCAAGCTTGACGTAATACTCTACAGGCTCCAGGGTTTCCTCGTTGCGGTACAGTCCCACAACGCTGATCTTGGCACCAGGGATCATGTCCAGTACGCCATCCATAAGCCCCAGACCGGCGCGCAAAATGGGAACGACCGTGACTTTTTTGCCGGAAATGGCTTCAATTTCCACAGGGCCGGCCCAACCCTGCACAGTATGCTTTTCGGTACGAAACCCCTTGGTAGCCTCATAAATAAGCAGGCGGGCCACTTCGTTGGAAACGCTGCGAAATTCGCTGGTGGAGGTGGACTCCATACGCAAAATACCAATCTTGTGGCGCACAAGGGGATGATCTACAACATAAACGGCCATGGAGCCTCCTTGCAGGGCATGAGCTAACCCGCTGTTTTCATGAAGCATAAAACTTATTAAGGTTATTCTTGCGTGAGTATCTTGTCAAGCGTCCCGGCCGTGCCGCAGGTCATTTTTTCATGATTCCGCCTAGATTTTTACTTGCGAAAACCCCTGGCTGCGGCATAAAAAACCTTATGGTTACAGCATAAAAAGCCAGCTATGGAGGACAGCATGCCTGCCAAAGTATATTTTACCGATACACATTCCCGCTCACATGAAGAAAGCAAGATGGTCAAGGTCGCCCGCCTGTGCGATGCCCTTAACCTGAAAAAAATTATCAAAAAAAATGAACTGACTGCCGTCAAGCTGCATTTTGGAGAATACGGCAACGACACGCACCTGAACCCCACCCTGGTGCGGCAGGTGGTGGACAAGATCACCGCCGCCGGGGGCAAACCCTTTCTGACGGACACCACTACCCTGTACTCCGGCAGCAGACATAATGCGGTCGACCACCTGCAGACCGCCTATCTCAACGGCTTTGCTCCTTCGGTGGTGGGCGCTCCCGTTATTATTGCCGATGGCCTGTTCGGCGGCAACGACGCGCCGGTGCGCATCAACTGCAAACACTTCAAGGAAGTTCATATCGCCACTGAAATACGCAACGCGCCGGCTATGGTGGTACTCAGCCATTTCAAGGGGCATCAGATGGCTGGCTTTGGCGGAGCCGTCAAAAATCTGGCAATGGGAGGTGCATCTGTACGGGGTAAGCGGGAGCAGCACGCCACCCATGTGAGCATCAACAAAGACGACTGCATCGGCTGCGCCAAATGCGTGCATTCATGCCCGCAGCAGGCCCTGAGCATGCGCGACCATAAAAGCCATGTGGAAACGGCGCGATGTATCGGCTGCTTCGAATGCATGACAGTCTGCCCGGCCAAGGCCATTGTTATTGACTGGGCGACGGAAATGGAACCGTTTATGGAGCGCATGACCGAGTATGCCTATGGTACGGTCAAGGGCAGAAGCAGGCGCGTCTGCTATATCAATTTTGTGCTCAACGTAACGCCGGACTGCGACTGCGTGGCCTGGAGCGACATGCCGCTGGTGCCCGATGTGGGCATTCTGGCTTCCACAGATCCCGTAGCCCTGGACCAGGCGTGTCTTGACCTGGTCAGCAGCGCCCCCAGCCTGTGCGGCAGCGCGCAGGAAAAAAACGGGGAACAGGACAAGTTCACCGCGCGCTGGCCCCATACACGCGGGGGCGTTCAACTGCAGTATGGCGAAGAAATCGGGCTGGGCAGCCGGGCCTACGAACTCATAAAACTGTAATTTCCGCCGCCAGGTCGCGCTTCGCGCCGCCTGTAACGGGTCCAAGCCTGTAAAACATTGCAGACTGCTGCAAAAGCTGAAGCCGGAATTGCCTGTATGCAGGCAGTCCGGTTTCAGTTTTTCTGTGCTTCGCCCTGCTGTTGGCGACCGGAAATCACGGCTGGCAGGGTCAGGGAAAAAAGCGAAAGACGCACTTCTCATAAGTATTTCCTTGCCTGCTTTTTGCGTTAGTGTTACGATTTTACAAATAATACTACTGGGCGGATCAACATTGTCACAGCCTTTCCACGCAACGGCAAAACTGCGGCCAGTGAATACTCTCGGTCATATTCCGGCCAGACGGAAAGGCTATTTACACCGCCATGCAGGAGACATTATGGACCAGTCAGCTTCAGACAGGCTTAACAGAGCCGTCGCCTTTCACGGCCACCTTTGTCCCGGACTTGTCATCGGCCTGCGCGCGGTGGAGGCTGTAATGGGCCACCCTGTGCTTGGGCAGGCCGGCTACGGCAAGCTCGTTTGCATCACAGAAAACGATGCCTGCGGCGTAGACGCCATTCAATGCCTGCTCGGCTGTTCCGCCGGCAAAGGCAATCTGGTTGCCCGCCCGCGCGGCAAGCACGCGTATTCTTTTTTCGACCGCGAAAGCGGCACGGCCCTGCGCCTGTGTCTGCGTGCGAGCAAAAACGGGCAGACCGGCAGAGAAGAATGGCAGCAAACCCTTATGGATATGCCGCTTGAAACAATGTTCAGCGCATCTGCCCCGGCATATGAAGCCCCTGAAAGACCGCGTATTTTCACTTCCGTACCTTGCGAGACATGCGGCGAAGGGGTGGCCGAACCCATGCTGCGTTTTGAGGACGGCAAAAAAGTCTGTCTGGACTGTCTGCGGCATTACGCCCGGCGCTGGTAGGCCGGGAATGTGCTGACGGCTGCCCGGAGCAGCCTTTTTTTCCAGCAATTGATAGCACTTTTTTTAAAAACATCACATGCGCCGGCCTGACACCAACCTTCAGCACGGGCGCTGCCAGAGGGTATGTATGAAACTCATCCTTTGCCTGTGCCTGCTGGCTGTGACGGCCTTTCCCCAGGCAGGCCACGCAGCCGGTTCCGACAATCTCATGCAGGACGTCTTTGTTCTGGACCCGGTAAAAGTCACCGGGCGTATGGAAGAAGACAGGCTGGACAGAACCACCGCCATCGTGGTGGAAAAAAACCGCAGCAACAACGTGGCCGACTACCTGGTGCGCGACCCTGAAATTTCTTTCAAGCGCAAGGCCGCCATGGGAGACAGCAGCGACATCATTTCCATACGCGGCATGGAATCCAAAAGGATCATGCTCAACCTTGACGGCCGCAACATCAGTTCTACCGGCATGTCCGGCGGCAACTATATCGACTTCGGCACCATTCCACTGGACAATATCGAGCGGATCGAAGTGATCAAAGGCGGCAGTTCGGTTGAATACGGCAACAACGCCCTGGGCGGCGTCATCAATGCCTATACCCGCCGCCCCACAGAGCAGCCCTACTTCAGCGTTTACGCCACCATGGGCGGCTGGAAGGATTTTTATGACTTTCATAACGTGCGCGGCAGCTATGCCCAGAAATTCAACGCCATCGGCCTGAGTGTGGGGTTGAGCCATCAGCACGCCGACCCTTTTTTTCGCAACAACGACTATGATTCCTTTCACTTCAATCCCAAACTGTACGTAGACCTGCCCTGGCGGGCCGAGCTTACCCTGGGCTACAATTACAGCCAGACCCGGCGCGGGCTTATCCGCACCAACAGAAACGACGGCAACCCCACCAGCGACTCCAATCCGGACCTGCCCGGCTTTGATTCTCCCATAGACTCCAACTATCCCACAGCCAGCGGCGAAAGCTTTGCCGGGGGATCCCCCACGCCCTCGATGACCGTTATTGGCGACGGCGCGCACTGGACCAAATACCGCCATCTGATGGACTTCACCTACCGGCAGGAATTTCTGGAGACAGCCTACTTTGAGCTTTCCGGCTTCAAGAACAGCGAAAATCGCCGTGAAAAAAACTATGCGGATATTGACGCCCGCATGCAGATTAAAAAAGGCCCGGACGGCTTCGATCCGTCCAAAACAAAAAACGGCGATCTCGTCTTGGACCGCAATGTCATTGTAGACAATACTCACGGCTTCAAGTTCAAGACAGGAGCCACCATTCACGGCCACGAGCTTATGACCGGCGTGGAGTACAAAAGACTGACCCCCGGTCCCATTACAGTGGAATATGTGGATAAAAACTACAACAAGGCCGGACCAAACAAGTGGACGGGAAAAATGGAATCCTCCGAAGCGGGCGCGCCGGCCACGGTAGTGGGGGCGTTTCTGGCCGACAAGTTTTCCCTTACCGACAGCCTGCATCTGGATATCGGCCTGCGCTACGACAGCTTCAGCTACAGCCCCGACGGCCAGGACAGAAACTATTTCGGCTCGCAGCTTTCCCCCAAGGCCATGATCACCTACGAGTTTACCGAAAACCAGTCCGCTTCCCTGGCCCTGTACCAGAACTACAGAACCCCCACCATTCCCGAACTGTACTGGAATTCGCAGTCATCATCACGGGACAATACCGTCAATGTACCCTATCTTGTGGGCAAGGACATAAAACCAGAAACGGCCCGCGGCATTGACGCCGCCTACAAATACAGCTTCGGCGGCAAGGGTTTTCTCAAGCTTTCCGGCTTTTACTACAATATTCAGGATTATATCGTCCACAAGCCCGTCTACGTAAACAGGCCGCAAAGCTATCAGGCATGGGCCGCCTATAATATTGACGCCGAAATATACGGCGCTACGCTGAGCGGCAGCTATGACGTGCTGGACAATGTTACGGTAAAGGCCGCCGTGACCAGACAGGACAGCAAAAAGTCCAATGACCCCGCCGACCCCGGGGGAGTGATGGAAAAGCTGGAGTATATTCCCGACTGGAAAGGAACCCTGGGAACCACCTGGAAAATCAATGAGCAGTTCACTCTTGACACTGTGCTGACCTATGTGGGCGAGCGCAGTTATTACGTCAACACGGCCCAACTGCGTAAGGGCACCCTGCACGACTACGCCACCCTGGGCGCAAGCCTCAGCTACAAGGTGGACGAACATCTGACCCTTGAAGCCTATGCGGACAACATCACCAACACCCAGTATGAAGAAGCCTGGGGGTACCCGGCACTGGGATTCAACGCGGGAGTCAGCATCAAATGGGAACTGTAGACGAAAAACAGCAGAAGCAGCGTGAATACTGGAACGCCCGGTCACGCACCTTTCCGCGCTTTGAAGAAGGCGACGACAATTACGAAGCGGGCATGCTGCGCCATGCCGCGGAAAATGGTGTGGACTTCAACGGTAAGCGCATACTGGACGTGGGCTGCGGTAGTGGCATGTACACCCTGCGCCTGGCGCGCATGGCCGGATCTGTCACTGCTGTGGACGTGGCCGATGAAATGCTGCGCCTGCTGCGCGAAGACGCCGCCGCAATGGGCATCACCAACATTACCACCGTATGCTCCGGCTGGGATGATTTTTCCTCAGACGACTACTTTGACATTGTTTTTGCCTCAATGACGCCGGCCATCGAAAGTGATGAAAGCAGAGAAAAGCTTATGCAGTATGCCACCGGCCAGGTGGTTTTTATGGGCTTTTCCGACCGCATGCTTTCCGATGTCATGCAGGGCTTGCACGAACACTACGGTATTACTCCAAAAATTTTCAACAATGCCCAGGAGATGCGTGCATGGCTTGACGACAAGGGCGTACCGTATACGGCTATCCCGGTCAAAGGCCAGTGGGTAGTGGCAAAAAGCCGGGAAGAACTGGTGGACTCCTGCGTCACCACCCTGCGCGACTACGGCGCGGAGCCGGACCCGCACCTTGTAGAAGCTCACGTGGAGGCATTCAAAGACGAAAACGGTCAGTATGTGGAACGCACAGACTATGTCATCGAGATGATCATATGGCAAAAGCGCTGAGTCTGCTCATGCTGGCTCTGACGCTGCTGACGGGAGCGCCCCATGCCGGGGCGCGCTCCGTTACCGATGCCATGGGCCGCATTGTGGAAGTGCCGGAACCGGAAAACATCAAGCGCATAGTGGCCCTTGGCAGCAGTATGGCCTTTGTCACATACCTTGGCGCACAAGATAAAATCGTGGGTGTGGAAGACATAGACAAGACCATCATCGCCAAGCCCTATGTGCTCTGCAACCGTGAACGCTTCAAAGACCTGCCCGTTGTCGGCAAGGCCGGAGCCGTGCGCGTACCGAACTACGAGCGCATTGTGGGCCTTGGGCCGGACGTGGTCTTCATCATTTCCACCGATCCGGCAGAGCCGGACCTGCTCCAGCGCAAACTGCGCATCCCCGTCATTGCCCTGAGCCAGGGCCTGCCTGCTTTCGACAGTGAAATCTTTCTTGACTCCATCCTTCTTGCCGGAAGTATTCTGGGCAAAAAAGAACGTGCCGAAGAAGTGGTCGGAGGCGTTCGTGCTCTGGCCGCCCTCCTGCCTGCCCCGCCGGCAGGCGAAGAGGCACGGGCCTACGTGGGCGGGCTTTCCTACCGCGGCAACCAGGATATCAAAAGCACGGCCGCCGATTTTTTGCCGTTCGCACTGTCGGGTATAAAAAATATGGCCGACGGCATGGGGCGTTCAGGGCATTTTTTCATCAACAAAGAATTTCTGCTGGCAGCCAATCCGCCCCTGATTTTCATTGACGGTAATGGCCTGCCGCTCATACGGCAGGGTTTGGGCAGCGAACGGGCCTACTACGAGCGGCTCACGGCCCTGACCAGCGGTAACGCCTGGCTGCTGCTGCCACATACTGCCTACTTCAACAACCCTGAAGTGCTCTACATCAACGCGTTTTTCATGGCCAAGGCTGCCTACCCCCAAAGGTATGCCGGCCTTGACCCCGAGGCGATTGCCGATGAAATATTCATCCTTTTCAACGGTTACCCTCTTTATGAAGACATGGTGCGCGTCACCGGCAGGCCGGGCAGGCTGCAGTTGACGGGGCAGGGGCTGGACTATGCCCGGTAAGGAACCTTGCGGCGGCGAAAACAACACCGCACAGTCTCACGCTTATTGTGGCAGCCCAGACGGACGCCTCAGCAACAGCACAGAAACACGTCACTGCTGCTCCCTGCCGTGGGACAGCCCTTTCATGCGGGCCTGCACAGCAACGGCACTGCTGGCCGCTGCCGTACTGCTGGGGCTGACGGGCATGAAGCTTGGGGCAATCTCACGCTCCTGGGCCGACATATGTTCGGCCCTGTTCAGTCCTTCAGGCGATGAATCCTTACGCTATTTTGTGCTCCACCTGCGGCTGCCCAAAGTTTGCGCCGCCCTGACTGTGGGTGCATCGCTGGCTCTTGCCGGAACCATGTTGCAAAACGTGCTCAACAATCCGCTGGCTTCGTCCTTTACCCTCGGCCTTTCACAGGGAGCCGCCTTCGGAGCCAGTTTTTCCATGATCATCCTGCCCGCCGCAGGCGGCCTGGCCGGCCTGAGCATTGTAGCCATGGGCGCACTGGCCGGCTCCCTCGGCGCGTCTCTGCTTATACTGGCCTTCAGTATGGTGCGCGGCATGGGGCCGCAGGGGCTTATACTTGCGGGGGTGGCATTGTCGACCCTTTTCGGGGCCGCCACCATGTCGTTACAGTATTTCGCCACTGACAGCCAGGTGGCGGCTACCGTATTCTGGAGCTTTGGCGACCTGAGCAGAGGAAGCTGGCGCGAGGTCGCGCTGGTAGGGCTTGTGCTGCTGGCAGGTCTTGCCTTTTCCCTGCGTCACAACCTTGACTACGACACGCTGCGCTGGGGCGATGCCCAGGCCACGGCCCTGGGTGTACCTGTTCTGCGCCTGCGCTGTGCAACCCTGTTCATGGCCTCGCTTATGGCCGCCTTTGCCACCGCCTTTTACGGCGTCATCGGCTTTGTGGGCCTGGTGGCTCCTCACATGGTGCGCCTGACATTTCCCCATGCCGGACATTTTTTTCTGCTGGGCTGCTCTGCCCTGTTCGGCGCATGCTTTTTACTGGCGGCCGACCTTGTAGCCCAGACCATCATATACCCTGCCCTGCTGCCCATAGGCATTGTCTGCGCTTTCACCGGAGTGCCCGTTTTTTTATGCATCCTTTTCAGGGGGGCCAAAGCGCATGCTTGAGGCCAAAAACATTTCTCTTGTGGCGCGATCCGGCAGAACTATCCTTAACGGCGTATCCTTCCGTCTTGAGCCAGGACGCTGCATGGCCCTCATCGGCCCCAACGGCGCAGGCAAAAGCACGCTTGTAAGAATTGTGGCAGGGCTTGACCGACCCACATCCGGGCGCGTGCTTCACCAGGGTACGGACCTTTCCGGTCTGAACCGCCGTCAGCGGGCGCAAACTGTGGCCTATCTGCCGCAGGTTGCCCATCCCGTGCCGTGCAGCGTTTTTGATGCCGTGCTTTTGGGACGCAGGTCACGCATGGGCTGGCTGCCCGGCAAGAATGACCGCCTGAAAACAGAGGCCATTCTGGAAGAACTGGGGCTTGCCCACCTGCAAAAACAGTGCGTCACCAGCCTCAGCGGCGGCGAACTGCAAAAAACACTCATTGCCCGCGCGCTTGCGCAGGAAGCTCCGGTACTTCTGCTGGACGAACCCGTCAACCACCTGGACATTCGCAATCAGGTTGATATCCTCGAAATAATTACAAAAATCACCATAACCCGGCGTATGTGCGTACTCATTGTGCTGCACCACCTGAGTTACGCCCTGCGTTACGCGCAGGATGCCATGCTGCTGCATCAGGGGCGCCCGGCGTATCAGGGACCGTCGAAAGACCTGGGCGAACACGACCTGAGCCGGGTCTACGGCATTCCTGTCCGCTTGCAGCGTATCAACGGCCAGCCTCACGTACTTTTTTAAAATCGGCTGCGGGTGTTATCTTTACTCCACGCCGGGATGGATAACCCGTTACGCCCGCATGTGCTCTACCGGATACACGGCAACGTGGACTATGGGCAGAAAAAGACTTTTCCTGCGGACGGCAAACGCGCGCCCGGGCCTGACAACAATCACAGCGACCACCCGTTATACTAAAATAACCAGAGCAGCTATATCGTTGCAGCAACGCGCTGTCGCCTCAGGCCTTGCTGCAAACCGCAGAACCTGCCGGAAAAACCGTAGCGTCGCCCTCCTGTTCTTCTCTAAGCATATTAAATATAACCCATTTAATTTCATTCATAAAAGATGCTTGCACGGCTATGCCCGCAGTGATATTTTGCGCGGCACGGAGGTCCTATGGACGTGCCCTTGCTCTATGAGATCGTGACCATCTTTCTGCTCTCCATCTTCGTCACCGTTACATGCAACAAAATCAAGCTGCCTGCCACTGTAGGCTTTCTGCTCACAGGCGTTTTGTGCGGCCCGTCCCTGCTCGGCATAGTCAGCGATCGCGAAGCCATTGATCATGTGGCTGAAATCGGCGTAGCCATGCTGCTTTTCACCATCGGCATGGAACTTTCCGGTGAGGCACTCAACCGCCTGAAGCGTCCGGTATTTCTGGGCGGCAGCCTGCAGATCGGCCTTACCGTACTGGCCGTGATGGGGCTGGCCCTTCTGGGCGGCTACTCCTATCAGCAGGGTGTATTTATGGGCTGTCTGGTAGCCCTTTCATCGTCGGCCATTGTCTTGCGCATCATGCAGGAACGCGGCTCTACCAACACGCCCACAGGGCGGCTATCTCTCGCCATTCTGGTCTTTCAGGACATTATGGTGGCTCCCATGCTGCTGTGCGTGCCCCTACTTTCCGGCACGCTTGACCTTTCGCTGGAAAGCGCCTTTTTTTCCACACTGTGGGTGGTGCTGGCCCTTGGGGGAGTGCTTCTTTTTGCGCGCTTCGGCCTCAACCGTCTCATGGAAGCCGTGGTACGCACACGCACCAGAGAAATCCTGCTGCTGACCACACTGGGGCTGTGCCTCGGCATGGCCTTGCTGACCAACACTCTGGGCCTTTCCCTTTCGCTGGGCGCGTTCATGGCCGGGCTGCTGCTGGCCCGCTCCCAGTACAGCATGAGCGTCATTGCGGGCATTTTGCCCTATCGTGACGTATTTATGAGCCTTTTTTTCATTTCTGTAGGCATGATGCTCAATGTGGATTTCTTCGGAAAACACTTTTTTTCCATCATCGGGCTTACTGCCTTGTTTATTGTGATCAAAAGCCTGCTCACGCTGCCCGCGGTACTCGTCCAGGGCTATCCCCTGCGCGCGGCCATCATCACGTCCCTTTCCCTTGCCCAGGTGGGTGAGTTTGCCTTTGTACTGGCGGCCTCCGGCCTGAGCGCCGGGCTTTTTGACATGGATGCCTATCAGAACTTTCTGGACGTAAGCGTGCTGACCATGATGCTTACGCCCGGGCTTATGGCCATTGCCCCACGTCTGGCCGACCGCTTTGCCGGACAGCGCAACAGCGAGCAGCAAGAAGAATCCGGGCAGCAGGAAGGCGAAAAACGCCTGGAAGATCATTTGATCATCGTTGGTTTCGGTATCAGCGGCAAGCATCTGGCCCATGTGGCCAAAGAGTCGGGCATTGAATATACCATTCTGGAAATGAACCCGGAAACCGTGAGCCGCTACCGCCAGAAAGAACCCATCGCACACGGAGACGCCTCGCAACCCGTGGTACTGGAGCATCTGGGCGTTACCCGGGCACGAGTGCTGGTGATTGTTATTTCCGACCCCTCGGCTGTACGGGCCATTACCATTGAGGCGCGGCGCTTCAACCCCAACCTGCACATCATCGCGCGCACCCGTTTTGTTACCGAGGTGGCGGCCCTGCGCAGACTGGGAGCGGACGAGGTTATTGCGGAAGAGTTTGAAACTTCTGTTGAAATTTTTACCAGAGTGCTGAGCCAGTACCTTGTACCCAGGCAGGATATAGACACGTTTGCCGCCCGGATCAGGCAGGAAAACTACCGCATGATACGCCGCATGAGTTCCGCGGTGGATTCTCTGGACAGCATTGTAAACCGCCTGCCCGACATGGGCGTACAGGCCATGCGCCTTGGCGGGGCTTCCCCCCTGTGCGGCCGCAGCCTGGCGCAAACAGAATTGCGCCGCCGCCACGGGGTCACCGTTATTGCCATCCTGCGGGAAGGCATAACCCATGCCTCGCCGGGTGCAGATGAAATTTTTGAACCCGGGGACATCGTTTACCTCTTCGGCAAAACAGACAAAGTCATTGCCATAACCCCCCTGTTTTCCGGGCCTGTGCGCGAAAGCGCCAGGGACGGCAAGGGGGGGATGCCGCAACCGGCCCGGCCCACAGCCTGAATGTAGAGCAGGTTATTTCTTGAAATGGCCCTGGGGTTGGTTGAAGTGCCAGCGCAGCAACGGATTCGCAAAGTATTTTTGTTACCCGCTGCCAATGTTTTCAGCCAATCCCACTGATGCCTTTGGCGACGCAGAGGACGGTCCGGCATGGAGCGGGAAAGCCCTCGCAACTGCAACGAGCAGGAGACCTGCGGCATGGTTCGGGGAATATAGAGGGTACCCCGGAGATGCAGCCCCGACAGTTCCCTCTGCCACCCGCCACGCAGACGGCCCAAATGAAGACAAGATGAACACAGCGAAAACGCTTCAAAAGTAAAATACCCAAAAACTGCCCAACCCCGCGGTGATCGTCAGGCTTCAGCACATGTTCCGTACTGCAGGGGTGCGCTGCGGGCACATCCTGCGGGCAGCCTTGCGGGCCCTAATCCCACGCCAGATATCTGCGCGGCAACATGCCGCTACGTCCGGCCTCCTTGTCAGGAAAGCTTGCGCATTTTTCTGTAGCCGTCTAGGATGGCAGACTGCCGGTGGAGAAAATCCGCCGGCTCTCTGTCATCTCACCTTTCGGGGACCATATGCAGGATCACAAAGAATTGCGCGCCCAGCTTGAGCGGGCGCGGCGTATAGCCATTGTCGGGGCCAAGGACAAACCCGGACAGCCCGTTGACCGTGTCGGCCGCTACCTCATGGATAAAGGCTACGAAATTTATCCCGTACACCCGGTACGCCAGACGGTGTGGGGCCTTACAGCCTACCCCCACCTTGCGTCCCTGCCCGGCCCCGTGGACATCGTGAACCTGTTTCGCGCTCCGCAATACTGCCCGGATCACGCACGTGAAGTGCTGGCCCTGCCCTGGCGACCCGCTGTTTTCTGGATGCAGCAAGGCATCCGTTCGCCCGAAGCCCGTGTGCTTTTGACCGCTCTTGGCATTACCGTGATAGAGGACGCCTGCATCATGGTCGAGCATGCCCGCCTTTTGCCCAACGCCGCAACTATTCAAGGATAATTCATGTCTGTTTCACCGGATACGGTTTTCGACTGCCGCATGTGCGGCCACTGCTGCGAAGGAGTCGGCGGCATTGTGGTCAGCCCCACTGACCTTACGCGCCTGGCCGCGCACATGGGGCTTGCCCCCGAAGCCGTTATAGAAGGGTATTGCTACTATGCGGGCGGCAAATTGAAAATCCGCAGCGGTGCAGACGGTTATTGCGTTTTTTTCCAACAGGGTAAAGGCTGCGGTGTACACGAAGGCAAGCCTGCCATCTGTCGTGCCTGGCCTTTTTTTCGCGGTAATATTGAAGACCCCGCAAGCCTTGCCATGGCTAAAGAATTTTGTCCGGGCATCAGTCTGGAGGCTTCCCACGCAGCCTTTGAACGACAAGGCCGCCAGTACCTGCGCGAGCACGGCCTGCTTGCCAGCGATTGCAACTGCGAAGCCAACGCCCTAATCCTTAAATAAATCATGCGACGCCGCTCCCGCCAGATATCCCTCAAGGAATGCTACGAAATTCTCAAGCTTGAGAAGAACGCTGACCTTGCCGCCGTAAAAAGGGCTTACCGCCGACGTGCCTTTGAGCTGCACCCTGACCTGAATCCCGGCAATGCCGAGGCCAGCCGGGATTTTCAGATGCTCAACGAAGCCTATGTGGCGCTTTCAGGCATCCTCAAGCATGAAGACGGAGTCAGGGCTACATCTGAAGCGCGAAAGGCGGCACAGAAACCCAGAAAAAACGCCGACCAGGCGAATGGCTCCGATAAAAAATCCGGCCCCGCTACAGATACCGGCCAGACTGAAAGCAAGGCCCCTCCCCCGCCTGGCGGAACCGAAGCAACGGGGCAGCAGCAGGCAAAAACAGCCGGGGCAGATGAGGGCGCGCAGACCGAGCAGCAAAAGCCTCAAAGCGAACAAGCCCCCGACCCTGAAGAAAATACCGCAGACCGTAACGGCACGGCCTATGCGGAACAGGACGTGCTGCGCGACCTGCTTAACGATCCTTTTGCCCGCCGTGTTTTTGAAGATATTTATAGCGAACTGAACCGGCAGCATGCCGAAAAACCACAGCAGGAAACAGCCGAAGCCCATACAGCGGAATCCGCCCCGCAAAGCAGGGCCAAGCCAAAGGCCGCGCAGAAAGAAAAGAAAAGCGCTCCACTCCATAAAAGCAACCTGGCCTGGGGTACGCCCAAATGGTCATCTGACATGACAAAAGGCGTCACTGGCCTGGTCAGGGGCTGGCTGCGCCGACAGATCGACGAAGAGCAAAGCCTTACCTTGCCCGCCGCAAACCTTGCGCCGGGCTGCCGGGTGCGCTTGCAGATACGCCAGGGAATTCAGGCTGAGCTTAAAACGGTTGAAATAACCCTGCCCCCTGACTTTACCGTGGGTAAACCCATACGCCTGCGCGGGCTGGGCAAGCGCGTCGGCCCCTGGCAAGGGGATCTCTATCTTACACTGTACACCGAGTAGGCCCTGCCCGTCCGCTGCGGGGCAGACGTGCCTCAGCCCATCCGTCAGTAGCAATGGTAACAGTACGGCTTCATTCCAGATGAACGGAAAAACATTTCCCAGCTCAGTGCCAAAGACGAAAAACCTTCGCAACATGTTTATTTTATGTGACAAAAGATTGTGAAAAAACTTATTTGACAATCTTCATATTAAACAGTTACTACTCTGACCAGCATACCAGATACTTCGCATTGGGTTTTCATAAAAGCGAATGATGACCATGAGAGAGCTTGCTGCTGGACAGCACGCCGAAGGGGCAAGAGCGATCGAAACTCTCAGGCAAAAGGATCATGGTCGGACGCACTCTGAAATTGGCGCACGCTGATGACAGAAGTTGAACCTCTGCAACGAGGTGACTGTCATGGCGTGTTTTTACTTGCCATCGGCCCCACTATTGGCGGCCCTTCAGCACAAGAGCCACAACTGACCGTGCAGGACGGACCCGCAGGTGCTGCGGGCAACGGACTGGCGTAGCGGTTTTGCTCCGCTTCTGCGTGTTCGCACTAATCTCCCTCGTCCTTTTTATACCGCCGCAAAATCAGAATCAGGCGCATCCCCGCCCTGCATACACGCGCCTCTGCCGGGGCAGCCCTGCCCCCACGCCACCAGCCTTCGCCACACCAGCACTGTTCATTTCCATCCAGTAAAAACATATTTTCTGCTGCCTGTTTTTTACCCGACAGCACAAAGCCCCCCAAAACGGCTTACCACGGCGGGCAGCGAAGTTTTACCGCACACTCCGACACGCGGCCTTTCGTTGCCACTGCACACACTTTCATGCCCTGCTGCCCGAAGCACACACGGCAAACCCCGCGCCGCCCTGCCGCGCTATCACCATATTCTGCTCCCGCCCTTTCAGGCTTCCCAGCATAAAAATTCATACAACAGACCGATGCCCATTTTTTTCAAGGCTCATGGCTGCCCTGTTTTTTTCAGGGCTGTATGAGCCTTTTACCCTTTGCTGTCAGCAGGTCGTTATTTGACCAGAAACCGACGTAATTGTAACTGACGCACCAGCTCCCCCCGCTGATTGCGTAAGGAGGACACCCAGACAGGCCACGCGCGGGACAGGCCGCACAGGCCAATCCCGCACCGGAAAACAAACATTGCTATTCGTGCGGGGCAAGAGCGTAAACGCCCCACAGCACCAACAAAAAACAGGGAGCACGTACCATGAGTGACAAGCCCACCCCCCCCGTGGGACACGAAGATCCTCATACTCTCAAACGCGGCCTCAGCCAGAGACACATCCAGCTTATTGCCATCGGCGGAGCCATCGGTACAGGCCTTTTCATGGGGTCCGGCAAAACCATCAACCTTGCCGGGCCTTCCATCATCTTTGTATACGCCATTATCGGGGCCTTTCTGTACCTTGTCATGCGGGCCATGGGAGAACTCCTTCTCTCAAACCTCAAGTACAAATCCTTCACTGACATGGCGGAGGATATCGTTGGTCCCTGGGCCGGCTTTTTTGTAGGCTGGACCTACTGGTTCTGCTGGATTGTTACCGGTACGGCAGACGTTATCGCCATTGCCTCCTACTTTCACTTCTGGTTCCCCACGCTTTCGGTATGGATACCTTCCATTCTCTTCGTCCTGCTGATCATGGCACTCAACCTTGTTTCAGTGAACCTTTTCGGTGAAATGGAATTCTGGTTTGCCTCCATCAAGATCGTGGCCATCATGGCCATTATTTGTGCCGGAGCGGTTATGGTCATTACCGGCTTTACCTCATCCATATCAGGTGACGTGGCCGCAGTATCCAACCTGTGGGATCATGGAGGATGGTTCCCCAAGGGGATATTCGGCTTCTTTGCGGGCTTTCAGATAGCCATGTTCGCCTTTGTGGGCATTGAGCTTATCGGAACCACAGCGGCGGAAGCCAAGGATCCCGAAATCAACCTGCCCAAGGCCATCAACACCATTCCCTTCCGTATCGTATTCTTTTACGTGTTCGCCTTGGTGGCCATCATGTGCATCACGCCCTGGTCCGCCATTGACCCCGAAACAAGCCCGTTCGTTCACACCTTCGTAGCCGTGGGCATTCCCGCGGCAGCCAGTATCGTCAACTTCGTGGTGCTGACATCGGCGGCCTCTTCCGCCAACAGCGGCATCTACTCCACCAGCCGCATGCTTTACGGCCTGTCGCTGGCCGGGGTAGCTCCCAAGTCTTTCGGCAAGCTTTCTTCGCACCGGGTTCCTGCCAACGGCCTGCTGTTCTCGTGCCTCTGCCTGCTGCTCGGCGCGTCCATGCTCATTATCATGCCCACCATTATGGCGGCCTTTACCGTCATGACAACCATCTCCGCCATTTGCTTCATCTTCGTATGGTCCATGATTCTTGTTTCGTACTACGTCTACCGCAAGAAGTACCCCGAGCGGCACGCAGCTTCCAAGTTCAAGCTGCCCGGCGGCGTGTTCTCCTGCTGGATCTGCTGGATATTCTTCGCCATAGTGCTTGTCCTGCTGACCTTTGAAGCCGACACGCGCATGGCCATGCTCACCACGCCCCTGTGGTTCGTGCTTCTCGGCATCAGCTATTACTTCAGCCACAAGAACCATGTCAGCAAGCGTCAGAACGGCGCCAACAACTAACAGTTCCGTGACAGACTCCATATAACAAAAGGCCCGGATATACCGGGCCTTTTGTTATATGCTTTCAGCGGTGGCAGGTCATGCCTCCGGCAGGGGATCATCGGCAATATTGAAAGACATGCCGCCATCCTTCTGTTCCACTATATAACGTAAACGTTCCTGCACCCTGTTGTGAGCGTCAAAAGTCAAAACAACCGGGCTGCGTTGAGAAATATCCCCCGGTCCGGCGACATACTCAAAAGCGCTGATGATAACTTCATCCCCTTTCTGGCATGTGCGCGCGGCCGCTCCGTTGAGAATGCAGCAGCGCGACCCGGCCTCGCCGTAAATGACGTAGGTGGAAATACGCTGCCCGCTGTGTTTGTTCCAGATATAAACGAACTCCAGCGGCATGATACCTGCCAGCCCGCATATTTCCGGATCAAGGGTGATAGAGCCGTGATAGTCCAGCACACACTCCGTTACGCGTATGCCGTGCAATTTGGCGCGTAAAATCTTCAGCATTTTTCTCTCTCTTTCAAAACATGCCGCACAAACAGGCTGCCGCCCCCGCGCGGGCTGCTTTTGCAGGCGAGCATCGCACAACCTGCAAACACCTTTGGCTTTCCGGAACGAAACAACATACACAAAATAAAAAAGGCCGCATACGCGGCCTTGAACCTACGGATTCCACGAGCAAAGATCAATACGCCTTGATGTACTCATCCAGATTTTCAGCCGAGCAGTTGCGGCTGACCCAAAAAGCCGAAGCCCACACCATAAGGGCTGTGGCCTGCGTATCATCCAGGCTTTTTATTTTTGATTCAAGGCTTGATTTACTGGCTCCGTGGCGCAGATGCACTCCGTTGACGTCGCAGGCATCAGAAACACGCAGCATGAGGTAAGAAAGGCGCGTGTGGTCCGGCATGAGCTTCATGTCTTTATGCGCCTCGACGATGGTCTTCAGTTCCGGCCCGCTGAATATGTGCTTTATGCCCGTGATGGCCCGGAAAAACGTGTCCACAGCCCAAGGCAGGATAAATTCCGCGCCGGCGCTCTTGGTACGAAAATAATCCTTGAGCCAGCGTTCCTGTTCTTCATTGATGCGTGCTGCGACTTGCGGCATGATGCCCCCGGGAAAAGACTATACTTTTATGTTCTGTCCGGCATACAGAGCAGCCGAACCTTGTTTTACATCATGTTCTATAAAGCGCTACATCAATTAAAGCAGATTTTCAAGATAAAATCTAGACTTATTTTTAAAAACATTTTAGGCAGTTCCGCCACGCGCGCACGACTGTGTGCCGCCTGCGCAAGTTTACGTCCGGCGTACCCGCACCGGGCATGCTTTTTTAAGGATAATTATGACACCGCCCCCCGCCAGAACGCACGGCCCTGCCGGACAGGCCTCCTCCGGACCATCCACTCCCGGAACGACCAGAGGGGACGCCGCAAACGCCCTGGCAGCGCCCAAAGGCCGCCGTGCCGCTCTGGCCCGTGCGCATGGCGCCACCCTGCTCTTCGGAGCTTCGGGCATTTTCGGCAAACTCTGCCAATGCTCCGCTCCCATGCTTGTTTGCGGGCGTGCCATCTTTGCCGTAGCGGCACTCACCCTTGCAGGACTTGGTAAAAAACAGCCCCCCTGGCGCGGGCTGCATGCTTGCGACCTGTTGGCGCTTACCATAAGCGGCACATTGCTTGCAGCACATTTCGTAATGTTTTTCATGGGGATACAGATTGGCGGCGTGGCCGTCGGCACGCTTGGCTTTGCCTGTTTTCCGGCATTCACAACCCTGATCGAAAGTCTCATATACCGGGAGTGCCCCAGTTTCGCCGAGGTGCGCGGCCTGGGCATGGTAACGCTGGGGCTTGTCTGCACAACCCCATCCTTTTCATTTGCTCATGAAGGCACAGTCGGCCTGCTGCTGGGCGTGGCATCCGGCCTGGCTTACGCCCTGGTGACCGTGGGCAACCGCCGCTTTGCCGGGCATCTTCCGGGACTGCAAACCACTTGGTGGCAGAATACAGTTACGGCCGTTGTTCTCCTGCCCTTTGTCTGGCGGCAGTTCAGCACTGTAAGCACATTGGACTGGCTGTGGATCGCCAGCCTGGGTTTGTTGTGCTCCGCCCTGGCCTACGTTCTTTTCATCAACAGCCTCACTGTTCTCAAGGCACGCCAGGCCGCCCTTATCATTACGCTGGAGCCGGTTTACGCCATTGCGGCGGCCTGGCTGGTTCTGGGTGATGCGCCGGGGGGGCGCGTTTTTCTGGGCGGCGGGCTTATCCTTGGCGCAATTTTTCTGGCAAACCGACGCTAAACGCCGTCACAGGGGCGCCCGGACTTTACCTCTCGACTCGAAGCCGGTGGTTTGGCATGATTGGATCCGGCAGCCAGCGCCGCTGGCATTCCGGTTGCCTGTAACAAAAGCAGGCAGTTGCGGGCTGGCAGTACAAATATGCGAGCCGCTGCCGGGCGCTTTCGGCCAGGCCGCCGGGCGCGCTGTACCGCGCGGATTTTCCGGCACGCCTTTTTTCAGGAAGTATGGGCCAGCCATACAGCAATATCCTGGTTGTGGCCCCGGCCGCAATCCACATTGCGACATATCGGAGCCAAACGGCCCGGTGCGAAAACACGAGAATATTCATGCAGCATCTGCGTCAGGTCAAAGCCTCTGCCGGATCCGGAAAAACATATGAACTAACACGCTGTTTCTTACAGCGTCTTGTGGCTTGCGGTGCTCCCGGCACAGCTGCGTCACCGGCCTGCGCCCTGAGCAGCAGCGGCCCCTGCGGTTGGGGCGACATACTGGCTGTCACATTTACCAATGCCGCCGCCACCGAAATGCGTGAACGCGTCATCCGGCAACTTAAAAGCGCGGCCCTGGGGCAGCCCATGCAAGGACTGGAGCTTGATTCCGCTTCAGCCGGGCGCTGGGTGGACGCCATCATGCGTGACATGAGCGCGCTGAACATACGCACCATTGACAGCCTGCTGCACCTTATCGTGCGCGCAGCTGCCCTGGATCTTCGCCTGCACCCGGACTTTCAGCCCGTCTTTGCCACCGAAGAAGCACTCACGCCCTATCTGGACCTCCTGCTTGAAAAAGCCTGGCAAGGGGATGAAAATATGCGTGGCCTTTTGCGGCAGGTTTGCCGGGCCATGGTTCACCACGGGCAAAGCAAGGGTTTTCTGGCAGGAGAAAAGCTGCTGTATCAATTGCGCCCGCTTCTGGACAGCGCCCTGCTGGGGCGCTACGGCGATCTCTCTTCTTATGAAGAACTTGAGCAAAAGCTGGTTGCCCTCAACCGGACCGCCAGACAGGCTGCCGGCCACCTGTTGCATGCAGCCTCAGGCACGCGGCTGCCCTGGCTGTCCAATGCGGAAAAGGCTGTCACTGCCTGGGCTGATGGCGAATGTAAGAACTCGGCTTTTTTAACCAAAGATGCCGCATCCCAACTTTTTAAAAAAGGCGCTGCTGTAGGCCCAGAAGTGGAGCACGCCTATACTGCTTTTTCTCTGGCCGCCCAGGCCTGCATGCAGGACGGGCAACTTCTGCGACAGGCCCTGCGCCTTGAGCCGTCCATACGTATGGCGCGTATTCTGGCTGACGCCTTTCTGCACAATCAGGAGCAGGAGGGCACGCTCCCCGGTCTGCTTGTTCCCCATATGGCGCATAAGGTCCTGTCCGGCGATCACGGTGTGCCGGAAACGCTCTGCCGCCTTGGCGCGCGCCTTACCCACTACCTGGTGGACGAGTTTCAGGATACCAGCCAGGAACAGTGGCGGGCGCTGCGCCCACTGGTGGAGGAAGCGCTGTCGCGCGGGGGGTCCCTGACCTGGGTGGGCGATGTAAAGCAGTCCATCTACGGCTGGCGGGACGGCGATCCGGAACTTTTTGACGGCATCCTTGAAGATAAGGGGCTTGCCGCCGTGGCCGCCACCACGGCCCGCGACAGCCTGCCGTTCAACTGGCGCAGCCGCCGTCAGGTGGTTGAGCACAACAATGCCCTTTTTGCCCTTCTGGAACAGGCAGATACGGCCAGAGCCGTCATGAGCGCCCTTCTGCCGGGCGACATGCCCGAAGACCTGTCTGCGGAAATAATGGACGCCTCTGTAAAAAGCCTGCTCGGCGCTTTTGCCGGAACCCGGCAGGAATGCCCGGAGCACACACCCGACGGCGGCCTTGTGCAGGTGGAAGATATTGCGGCAGACTCATCCGAGATGCTGCGCGAAGCCGTTTTTGACCGTCTGGGCCGCATCCTGCTTGATGATGTGGCCCCGCAGCGCCCCTGGTCGGACGTGCTCGTGCTGGTACGCAGCAATGACGGAGCGGCACGCATCGCGGACCATCTGGTGCGGCTGGGGATTCCGGTCATCACCGAAAACAGCCTGCTGCTCTCGGCCCATCCTCTCATTGTCCAGACCGTGGCCCTGCTGGCCTTTCTTGACAGCCCAGATGACAATATCGCCCTGCTGACCGTCCTGACCGGAGAGATTTTTCACGGCCATCCCGAGGCTGCCGAACTGGCGCATACCGACTTGCACGGCTGGTGCGCCCGCCAGAAAAAAGGCTTTCTGTACCAGAGTTTCCGCCAGCGCTGGCCGCATGTATGGCAAAGCCTGCTGGCGCCTTTTTTCAGCCAGTCCGGCCTGATGACGCCCTATGATACCGTACTTGAATGGTATGCGCGCCTTCAGGTGGAACAGCGTTTTCCCGAAGCGGCAACCTTTTTGCGCCGCTTTATGGAGGTACTGCACAGTGCAGAAGAAAAGGGACTTGCGACGCTCTCTACCTTTCTGGAGCACTGGAATGCCAAAAGCCAGGAAGAAAAGGTTCCCATGCCGGAAAACATGAATGCCGTGCGGGTCATGACCGTGCACAAATCCAAGGGACTTGAGGCCCCGGTGGTTTTCGTCCCCTTTACCGCGCTGAACATTTCCGCCTCTGACAAGCCGCTGCGCACAAACCGCCAGGGGCTGAGCATGATGGTGCGCAATCAGAAAGCGTTGGGACGCCCCTACTACGAGGATCTGGCCCGTCAGGCCAGAGAGAGCCTGAACCTGCTCTACGTTGCCTTTACCCGCGCAAGAGACGCCCTGTATGTTTTTCGCACTTCGGCCAAAAGACAGTCGCCGGTACTTGCAGGACTGGATATTCTCTGGGAACGCGCCGGACTGCAGCCACCCTATGCTCTGGGCAGTCTGCCCACGGCCGCTGACACGTCACGGGGCAGCCATGCGCATGCCGCTATCGGGGCAGATGTGGATACAGACTGCGCATTGCCAGCCAGCCCCGCTGGCGGCCGCCCTGCAAACCCGGCCCCAGCCCCGACGCCCGGCTTGCAGCATGTGGACGGCACAGCCGGCGCGCCGGGAATTTTACCCGCTGCCGCACCTGCCATCTCCCGCACCCCTTCCGTCGGTGCAGATCAGGAATACGACGCTTTTTCCCCGGATACGGCTGATGCTGCTGAAGACTGGCGCCCCATGCAGTGGCTGCCACGCCTGAAGATTTTTCGCAATCCCATGGCCGCTTTTGATTTTCAGCCTGAAGACAGGGGTAATCTGCTGCATTTCTGCCTGGAACACCTGCGCCTTACCGGCAGCCCGCGTGAAGACGCCCAGGCGGCCCTGAACTTCGGCCTGCGGCATTATCCGTTGCCTGTTCCCGATGATGCGGCCCTGCGCCACGGCGCATTTGAAGCCTTGCACTGGTTTGCAAGCCAGCCTCAAAGCGCGCGGTGGCTCGCCAACGGCTGGCCCGAGCATTCCATAATGACCGCCCAGGGCCAGCTTTTGCGCATGGACCTGCTGGTCCACGAACCTTGGGGGCGGCTGGTCATTGATTATAAAAGCGGGCAGCCCGAAGCCGCGCACGTGGAGCAGGTACGCAGATATCTTGGCGGCCTGCTTCTGGAGCGCGAAAACGCCAATACCCCCGTCATGGGCCTGCTGGTCTATCTTGACCAGCGCCGTTTTCGCCTGGTGACGCCGGACGGCGCATCGGAACTGACCCCTCACTGCGACGGTCTTTTGCCCGCAGAGGATTACCTGCATGAGTAGTTCGCCTTTTCTGGTTTTTCCCTGGCAGCGCCCCTTTCTGCCCGCCCTCAAGGAGCATCTGCACGAGATCACGGGCGGACGCCCCGGCTCCGCCCTTGTTATTGTGCCGCACAACCGCCCCTGGCGATATATGGCGCAACTCTATGCCGCAGATGGCTACACGGGCCTGTTGCCCAAGGTTTTGCCCCTGGCCGATGCTGTGGGCATCTGGCGGGCTTCAGGCAGCGCTGCCCCCCTGCACACGGCCAACACGCTGGACCGCGTTGCCCTGCTGCATGCCTGCGTTAACACGCTGTCGCGCGAGGACGAAACGCTTGCCGCCCGTTTTGCACGTATGGACATGGCCCTCTTTCTGCCCTGGGGGCTGCGCCTGGCAGCCCTGCTGGAAGAAATGTACGGACAGATGGTGGAAATCAGGGATATTGCCCATGTTGAAGACGAAGTAGCCGCGCCTGCGGCCGCTCTGCTGGGCGCTCTTGGCCGCATCAGCCACGCCTATGAATCCGCTCTGCTGGAAAAAAACTGGACCACGCCCGGCCTTGACCTTCTCAATCTGGCACGCGGCGATGCCCCCATTCCTCCGCTGCTGCGGCCCCAGGATGGCCGTCCCGTACTGGTGGCGGGCTTTTATCTGCTCACGGGCGGTGAAGACCATCTGCTGCGCCGCCTCTGGCAGGCCGGGGCGGACATCTGCCTGCATGGCGATCCGGCCCTTGCTGAAAACAGCCGCCCGCACTGGGCCTGTGAGGAGCTGGCCGCGTGGATGCGCCGCTGGAAAGCACGGGCAGCCACTGCCTTGCAACTTGATGAAGATGAAAAAAATCATCGTCCCGAATACCGTTTTTTTGCAGGTTATGACTGTCATTCACAGCTTGCCGCCCTGCATCGCGACCTAAAGCGCGCAGATCCAACTGATGGCACAGCGGAAAAAACCACCCGCCCCGAGAATGACGGCAGCCCCATCCCTGTGGAGTCTGGGCATTCCACGGCCATTGTACTTACGGACAGCTCTTTGCTTATGCCGGTGCTGCACCACCTGCCGCATAAAGACGTCAACGTGTCCATGGGCTATCCGCTGGAGCGGTCCCCGCTGAACCGCCTGCTGGATGGACTGCTGCGCCTGCAGGCCACCAGAAGCGATGAAGGCCGCTACTACTGGCGTCATCTTTTGCAGTGCCTGCGCCATCCATATGTGAACATGCTGCGTACCCGCGATGCGTACGGGCAGCCCCTGCTGCTGCGTGACGCCCTGCGGCCGCTGGAGCGCATCATCCGTGAGGGAACCCGCTTCGTGGACCTGGATGAGGTTATCCTGGAGTGCCGGGGGCAGTTGCCCGAAGCGCTGGCCCAGCTGCTTGAAGAAACACTGGAGGCCCTCGTGCGCGCCCCGGCCGGAGCTGCGACCACAGAAGACATGGCCCGTGTGCTGCATGGCCTGTGCTCCTTTCTGCGCTGCCGGGGTGATGACCTGTGGCGGCACTTTCCCCTGGACGCCGAGGCCATGTACAGGCTCATGCGGCAGACCGTACCTGTTCTGCGCGAAAACCTGCTGGCCCGCACGCCCTTTCCCCTGACCACCCTGCACGGCATGACCCGCGAAGTACTCGGGCAGGAGCGCGTGCCTTTTGAGGCCGATCCCCTCACGGGACTCCAGGTTCTCGGCATGCTTGAGACGCGGCTGCTGCATTTCGGGCGTGTGTTCATCGTGGACGCCACGGACGACAGGCTGCCCGGCAATCCCGCGCAGGATCCTCTTTTGCCGGATTCTTTGCGGCAGGTTCTGGGCCTGCCCGATTCCCGCCGCCGGGAAAGGGCCGCCGCGCACACCCTGTACCGTCTGTGCGCCGGAGCGCAGGAAGTTTCGTTTTTCTGGCAGGAAGGCATCAGCCGTTCAAGCCTTTTTGACGGCAAAAAAAGCCGCAGCCGTTTTGTGGAGCAGTTGCTCTGGCAGGAAGAACTGGCCCGCGGGGCCGTGCTTGCCCCGGGTGAACCACCGCTGGAAACCGCCGTATGCGAGGTTCGTGCCGCGGCCTTGGGGGAAAAGCAGCTTGAGCGCAGTGCCGACATGAATGATGCGCTGGCGCGCCTGTTGCGCGAACCGCTGTCCGCCACCAGACTGGACGTTTACCTTCAGTGCCCCCTACGCTTTGCCTGGCAGTATCTGTGCGGGCTGCGTCCCCCCAAGGAAATTAATGAAGGAGATGACCCCGCCGCCGTAGGAACCTGCATTCATGACACGCTCAAGGCCCTTTATGAGCCGTACCTGAATAAAACTGTGCGGTCCGGCGACATCTCGGCCGAAACGGTCCGCGCCCGCTTTTATGAACAGCTTGAGGCGCACGGCCTGCGCAAACTGCTGCCCGCCGACAGCTGCCTGATGCTGGAAGAAGCTGCTCCCATGCGCCTTATGCGCTTTCTTGAAAACCAGCCCGCCGACGTGACAATCATGGCACTGGAAAAAGAGCTTAAGGTTCCCCTGCGGCTGGCCGGGCGCGATTATGCTTTTGTGGGCGCAATGGATCGCGTGGACTGGCGCGACGGCCTGTTCTACGTGCTGGACTACAAAACCGGCGGCATTAAAAAACTTGATGGCAGCCTGTGGACAGACCTGGCCTTTTTTTCCCGTGCCGGGCAACTGTGCGACACCCTGCCCCCCGCGCAGGAAGCTGGTGAAAGCCATCTGCAACAACTGGAAGCTCTCTTCAGCCAACTGCGGGAACGCCTGCCGAGCCTGCAGCTTCCCTGCTATCTGGCCATGGCACAGGCCAGCGGCATGACCCCCCTGAGCGATGCGGCCCTGGTGGAACTGCGCGACGACGGCAGGGAGCATCCCCTATTCGGCGGCCTTGTGGACGAAGACCTTGATGCGGCTCTTGGCTTTTGCCGCACAGCACTGGCCCTGCCCCTGCTGCACATGGAATATTCGCCCTGCTTTGCGGCACGCCCGGACAAGCACTGCCGATGGTGCCCCTATGCGGGCTTATGTTCTGTATAAGTGCCGAACCCTTGGCGTTCTTCACAAAAGAGGCATTTCACCTGTTGCGTCTTGAGGATTTTACGGCTATTGTTGCGCCTAATTTCCATACGGGGCATGCCTGAGAACCACCAACGGGGGCGGGTGGGCTTGTCCTTACAAGTCAGGACGGAGGTCTTGCAATGTCTTTTCCCGCACTTAAAATAGGTAATCTCACCGCCAAGATCCCTGTAGTCCAGGGTGGCATGGGTGTAGGCATATCACTTTCAGGCCTGGCTTCGGCCGTGGCCAATCAGGGCGGCATCGGCGTTATCGCCGGAGCCATGATCGGCATGAAAGAACCGGACGTGGCCAAGGATCCCTTGACCGCCAACCTGCGGGCGCTGCGCAACGAAATCGAAAAAGCCCGCCAGATGACCAGCGGTATCGTGGGCGTCAACCTTATGGTGGCGCTGACCACCTTCAGCCAGATGGTGCGCACCACCATTGAAAGCAAGGCAGACATCATCTTTTCCGGTGCAGGGCTGCCCCTGGATATGCCCAAGCACCTTTTTCAGGCCTGCGAAGAAAAGAAAGAAGAATTTAAAACCAAGCTGGTACCCATAGTGTCTTCGGCCCGGGCAGCGTCGGTTATTGCCAAAAAATGGATATCCCGCTTCAACTATGTGCCCGATGCCTTTGTGGTTGAAGGCCCCAAGGCAGGCGGACACCTTGGCTTCAAGGCCGAAGAACTGCACGATCCGGCTCACTCCCTTGAGGTGCTGGTTCCTGAGGTGGTAGAAGCCGTGAAGTCTTTTGAAGACAAATACGGCAAGGCCGTTCCCGTTATCGCTGCCGGCGGCGTGTACTCCGGCGCGGACATCAAAAAATTTCTTGACCTCGGAGCCTCGGGCGTACAGATGGGAACCCGCTTTGTGGCTACCCACGAATGCGATGCCGACGAACGCTTCAAACAGTCCTACCTGGCAGCCAGGGCTGAAGACATCACCATTATCAAAAGCCCGGTGGGCATGCCCGGCCGCGCCCTGGACAATGGGTTCATCCATGCCGCCCGCGAAGGCAACAAAAAGCCCTTCAAATGCATCTTCCACTGCGTACACACCTGCGAACAGGAAAAAACCCCCTACTGCATTGCCCAGGCGCTCATTAATGCCATGAAGGGCAACCTTGAGCGCGGCTTTGCCTTTTGTGGCGCCAACGTGTCGCGTGTAAACAAGATCACGTCTGTACGCGAACTTATGGACAGCCTGCAGCATGAATTTGACGAAGCCATGTCTTCGCTGAGCAAGAGTGTGCAAAGCATGTTCAACAACGGCAAAAGTTAAAAAAACAAATCCTGCGTGGTCGCAAGCAAAGGCGCCACAGCCATACAAACAAAATCCCCTGGCAGAGCCAGGGGATTTTGTTTGTATGATGTCTGCAACAATCAATGTGAACCGTTTCGTCGTAACCTGCTCTAGCGGGCGCCCGGGCAGGCATCCACCTCGCAGGCGTAAGTACCGTGTTCCCGAGCAGTAAAGGCCGCAATGGGCGCCTAAAGACTTTGAGCAATCGTCAAAGCAAAAGCGCGCTTACTGCCCGCGCAGATAGCGCACGGCATTGACAAACAGAAGCGTTCCTGGCGGGTCCAGCTCACCGCGCGTCCAGGCAGGATGGTTGGTCACATGATGGAAGGCTTCCGGATGCGGCATAAGGCCGAGCACCCGGCCCGTGGGATCGGTCAGGCCGGCAATGGCCAAGGCCGAACCGTTGGGATTGAGCGGATACTCCTGCGTAGGCTGCCCCGTTTCGGGGTCAGCGTATTGCAGGGCGATGAGGTTTTCTTCCTGCAAACGGCGCAGGCAGTCTTCATCGCGGGGCACAAGCTTGCCCTCACCGTGGCGCACAGGCATGCACAGCATGGGCATGCCTTTTGTGAAGACACAGGGGCTTTTTGCATTGGGCAAAAGATGAACCCACCGGTCTTCATAACGGGCAGAATCGTTATGACCCAGCGAAACCTGGCGCTCAAAGCGCACGCCGCCAAGCGCGGGTAACAGGCCCAGTTTGGCCAAAAGCTGAAAACCGTTACAAATTCCGAGAATGAGCTTGCCCTCATCCAGAAAGTCGCGCAAACTCTGTAGCAGGGGAACGCCCTGCGCATCTTTCAGATAGCGCCAGCGCATTACTGCGGCCTGAGCCGCCCCCAAATCATCACCATCCAGAAAGCCGCCGGGGAAAACCAGAAAATGGTAGTCAGCCAGACGCACCTTGGCCGCTACGATGTCTGAAAAATGGACCACATCAGCCCTGTCTGCACCAGCAAGACGGGCCGCATGGGCCGTTTCCAGATGAGAATTTGTTCCGTAACCGGTGATGACCAGTGTATTGACCGTGCCCATGCGGGTAAAGCCTCCTTGGCTTGAGCAGATCTTTCAGAGTGCGGGCAAGTGCGTACCAGGCGCGCGCCGCGCGGCCCGTGGGCCGCAATGAGCCCGCACCCCAAGAGCCGCCGGTAAAGCCAGGCCGTACCCGCGCACGCTGAAGAGGGAATATCACACTACGTACCTTGTTTTCGATAGTCAATGCTAGCCAAAAAAATCATTTTGGTCTATGAACTTGGGGTTGTGCTAAAAAGCGATCAAGAATCAAGGTGGAGGCCATGAAAACTAAATTTATCTTTGTGACGGGCGGAGTACTGTCATCCTTGGGCAAGGGCCTGGCGGCCGCCTCGCTGGGCGCGCTGCTGCAAACCCGTGGCCTTTCGGTAACAATACAGAAACTCGACCCCTATATTAACGTTGACCCCGGCACTATGAATCCTTTCCAGCATGGTGAGGTTTTCGTCACTGATGACGGGGCTGAAACCGATCTGGACCTGGGCCATTACGAGCGCTATCTCAATGTGCCCATGTCGCGGAAAAACAATACCACGTCAGGGGCCATCTATAACCAGGTTATCGCCAAGGAACGTCACGGTGACTACCTGGGAGCCACGGTACAGGTCATCCCCCATATTACGGATGAAATCAAAAGCGTGGTTCTCTCCCTGGCCGAAGGCGAAGACGCCCCGGACGTCGCCATCATTGAAATAGGCGGCACCGTGGGCGATATTGAAGGCCTGCCCTTTCTTGAGGCCATACGCCAGCTGCGCTCCGAACTTGGGCGCGACAACTGCCTGAACATCCATCTTACCCTGGTTCCCTACCTGCGCAGCGCCGGCGAGCACAAGACCAAGCCCACCCAGCACAGCGTAAAGGAACTGCTCTCCATCGGCATTCAGCCCGATATCATCCTCTGCCGCTGTGAACAGAGCATTCCTGAAGAACTGCGCCGCAAGATCGCCCTGTTCTGCAATGTGGATCAGGATGCCGTGTTCTCTTCGGTAGACGTGAACAATATCTATGAAGTGCCGCTCAAGTTTTATGCGGAAGGCTTTGATCAGAAAGTGGCCATCATGCTGCGCCTGCCCGCACGCAATGCCCAGCTTGATGCGTGGGAAAAACTCGTCAGCGACAGCGACAATCCTCACGGCAAGGTCACGGTCGCCATCGTGGGCAAGTATGTAGACCTGAAAGAGGCCTACAAAAGCCTGCACGAAGCCCTCATCCACGGCGGCGTGGCCAACCGGGTTCAGGTGGACCTGCGCTACGTCAACTCTGAGAATGTGGACGACAGCAACGCTGCCGAACACTTCAAAGGCTGTGACGGCATTCTGGTGCCCGGCGGTTTCGGCTATCGCGGCGTGGAAGGCAAGATCGCGGCCATCCGCTACGCCCGTGAAAACAAGGTACCGTTCTTCGGCATCTGCCTCGGCATGCAGTGCGCAGTTATCGAATTTGCCCGCCACATGGCGGACATGGCCGATGCCAACTCCGAAGAATTTGACCACCGCTCCAAGCACAAGGTCATCTATCTCATGACTGAATGGTATGACTTCCGCACCAGAAACGTCGAAAAACGCGATGCCGGCAGCGACAAGGGCGGCACCATGCGCCTTGGCTCCTATCCCTGCAAGGTCATGCCCGAATCGCGCGCCTTTGAAGCGTACAAGACCGACATGGTTGAAGAACGCCATCGCCACCGCTACGAATTCAACAATGAATTCAAGGAAGCCCTGGCGGAAAAAGGCATGATATTCAGCGGCACTTCGCCCGATGGCTCCCTGATGGAGATCATCGAACTGCCGGAACATCCCTGGTTCCTGGGCTGCCAGTTCCACCCCGAGTTCAAGTCCCGCCCCATGAATGCCCATCCGCTGTTCCGGGAATTCATCGGCGCGGCTAAAAAGCACGCCAAGGTCTGATCCCCGGCGTGAGGGGCTTTCCTCTTTACACACCTTCGCGCGGGCCTCTGGCCCGCGCTTTTATTTGCAGGCTTGTCTGAACGCACAGCAACATGTTTGAAACATTATCTTTTCACTGTATATTTCACTCGGGCCGCCTGAAAACAAAAAAGCGGCTTCCCTTTTATGCAAAGTTTGATCCAACTAGCCGTGCTTTCTTACTTTTGATGGTGCAACCTCTGGCTATTGCGTAATTTTTGCCACTATGGCACACTACTTGTAACCACAAATATAAGGCTTCTGGATTTTTCAAGGCGGAAAACGCACATGGCACTGGAACTTCGACAGCAATTAAAACTGGCTCAGCAGTTGGTGATGACCCCGCAATTACAGCAGGCCATCAAACTGCTTCAGCTCTCGCGTCTGGAGCTTCTGGAAACCGTGCAGCAGGAACTGCTGGAAAACCCCTTTCTTGAGGAATCCCACGGAGACGACGCCGCACAGGAACACGTGGAAGACCGGCGGGAAAGCGGTGCTGAGGAAGCATACGACAAGGATCTTGCCAAGGATGCAGACTGGGAGGACTACCTTGGTGAATTCGCCAGTACTCCTCGCCTTGTGCAGCCGCGCGAGTATGAAGCCGCGGAAGACATCTCCCCCCTCGAAGCCCGCTATTCCGCCAAACCCACCCTTGAAGGGCATCTGCTCTGGCAACTCCGCCTCTCTTCCCTTACCGAAGCCCAGAAAGATATAGGCGAAATCATTATCGGCAATCTTTCATCTGCGGGCTACCTGCAGGCCAGTATTGAAGAGGTTGCCCAGATGGCCCGGGCGGAACCCGCCGAGGCGCTGGCCGTGCTCGAACGTGTACAGATGTTTGATCCCATAGGCGTAGCTGCCCGCGATGCCCGCGAATGCCTGCTTGTGCAGATACGAAGCCTCAAGTATGATCGCGACCCCATTTTGCTCGAGCTTGTCAACGCGCACCTTGAAGACCTTGAAGCCAAACGCTACAAGCCCCTGCTGCGCAAGTTCAAGCTGGACATGGATGAACTGAAGGAATATCTCGACATCATCCAGAGCCTTGACCCCCTGCCCGGAGCGAGCTTCGGCGGCGGTGAACCGGCCTACGTAAGTCCGGACGTGTTCGTGTATAAAATGGGCGATGAATTTATCATCCTGCTGAACGAAGACGGCCTGCCGCAGCTCCAGCTTTCCAACCTGACACAGATGAACATGGGCACCGCTTCGGACAAGGAAAAAGAATACTGTACGGAAAAAATGCGCTCGGCCACATGGCTGATCAAGAGCCTGTACCAGCGTCAGCGCACACTGTACAAGGTGATGGAAAGCATCGTGCGGCATCAGCAGCCTTTTTTTGAAGAAGGCGTCACACGGCTGGCCCCCCTTATTCTCAAGGATATTGCCGATGACATCAGCATGCATGAATCTACCGTGAGCCGCATTACCACCAATAAATACGTGGCCACGCCGCACGGTATTTTTGAACTCAAATTTTTCTTCAACAGCGGGCTTGAGCTGGACGACGGCAGCCAGGTCGGCTCCGAAAGCGTCAAGGCGCTCATTAAAAAATTCATTGCCGAAGAAGACGCCAAATCGCCGCTCAGTGACGAGCGCATAGGCGAAATGCTCAAGGAACGCCTCAAGGTCAATATTGCCCGGCGAACTGTGGCTAAATACCGTACCGCCCTTGACATCCCCTCATCCTCCAGGCGCAAGGAGCATTTCTGATCTTTCCGCCGCGTCCCGGAACCCCGGTCCCGGCCGCCCCAACGGCGAATGACGCGCAAGATTGCGAAAAAGGGCCGTAAACCGCCACTGCTTCGCTGCCCGCCCAAGGGCGGGACCTCGCGGTTGCCATGCCGGAAACCGCCATCAAAAGGAGGATTATATGAATATCTCTTTTGCCTTCAAAAACTTTGAAGCCTCCGACCATCTTAAAAAATATGCCCGCCGCCGCATGGAAAAGCTGGGGCGTTTTTTCGGCAAGTCCGCCGGTCTTGAAGTTACCGTCGTGCTGACCGTAGATAAATTCCGCCACCGCTGCGAAGTAACCGTTGTGGGGGAAGGACTGCACATCAACGCCACGGAACAGACCACGGACATGTACGCCGCCATCGACCTTGTGACAGACAAGGTCGAAGCGCAGATCAAGCGTCAGGTTTCACGGGTCAAAACCCAACGCCGCAAGGCGCGCAGCGCCGATGTCGATGTGTTCACCTACAACATCGAGGCAGAAGCCGAGGCCCCGCAACCGGTGGAAGGCACTGACCGCCTGGCGGCCAAGCCCCTGCACCTTGACGAGGCGCTCATGCAGCTTGATTCTATCGGCAGCGAATTCCTGGTCTTTTTCAACGCTGAAAACGGCCGCATCAACGTCGTATACCGCACACGCACAAGCGGCTACGCGCTGATCGACCCTGTTTTATAACACGCCTGTTCCGGGCCGCCCCAAGAACGCCGTTGCGGGGGCGGCCCGGAAATTTCAGGGGGATTCATGAGCACCGCCACACACCCGCGGCCCGAAGGGCCGGTGGTTGAAACTGCTGCCCCGATGCCGCCCGTAGCCGTGTGCATTGTCACCGGTCTTTCCGGAGCGGGTAAAAGCACGGCCCTCAAAGTTTTTGAAGACATGGGCCATTTTGTGGTGGACGGCCTGCCCGCGAGCCTTGCTCCCGAAATGGTGGACATGATGTCCCGCCCCTCCATGAGCCACTTCAAGGGCATCGCCCTGGGCATGGACCTGCGGCAAAGCAATTTTCTGGATGAAATCAACGAAGCCCTGTCTGACCTTGCGGCCGTGAATATACGCCCCATGCTCCTTTTTATGGAATGCGACGCGCAGGAACTTATACGCCGCTACGCCACAACCCGCCGCCCGCACCCGCTGGAGCGTGAAGGCATGGGACTTGAGGCTTCCCTGTTGTCTGAGCGCAACAGCCTGAGTCCGCTGCGCGAAATGGCTGACCTGGTTATTGATACCTCACGTTTTTCCATTCATGACCTGCGCCGCGCCATTCAGAAACGCTGGAGCGACAGTAAAAGCAAGCTGCGCGCCATCAGAGTCAATGTTATTTCCTTTGGCTTCAAATATGGCGTCCCGCGTGAGGCAGACTTTGTTTTTGATCTGCGTTTTCTCACAAATCCCTATTTTGTGGCAGATCTGCGGCCCATGTGCGGCAAAGACAAAGAGGTGGCACAATATGTTTTTGAGCAGCCCCATGCACGCGAGTTTTGCGTCAAGCTCATAGACCTACTGCTGTTCATTCTGCCGCTGATGGAAACTGAGGGCCGCTACCGCGTTACCATTGCCGTGGGCTGCACAGGCGGCCGCCACCGCTCGGTGGCCATGGCGGAAGAAGTAACCCAGGCCCTTCGACAGGCAGACTATCCGGTAACCCTGGAACACCGGCACCTTGAACTTGGCTGAAAAAATTGGCAGACTCTGCGCCAAGAGGAACGCCATGACGGACGAAAGCAAGAAGACACAGGTGGGAATTATCGTTGTCGCGCACGCCGACTACGGCTCGGCCATGCTGCGCACCGCAGAATTCATCCTTGGCCCGCAGAGCGATTGCAGTTCTATCAGCGTGGATGTGGGCCAGGAAGTTTCCGAGACCGTGCGGCGGCTCAATGATGCGGCCCAACGACTGGACAAAGGCGCGGGCGTGATCATTCTTACCGACATGTTCGGGGGAACCCCCACCAACCTGGCCCTTTCCCTGCTGGCCACCCACAAGGTAGAAGTGGTAACCGGAGCCAACCTGCCCATGCTGCTCAAGGTGTTCAGCGCTCGCGAAAAAAGTCTTGAAGAACTCGCCCAACTGGCGGGCGAGGCCGGATCCAAGGGTATTGTGGTCGCCGGAAACATGCTGCGCAACAAGGCGCGAACCAAAAGCGACAGCTAGTATGTGGTTTCGCGTGGACAATCGCCTGATACACGGGCAGGTCATTGAGGCATGGCTGCCCTATACCGGTGCCAAGCATCTGGTAGTCGCCAATGATGAGCTGGCGGCAGACATACTGCGCCAGCAGATTATTGAACTCGCCGTGCCGCAGCGCGTTCTTACCCACTTCATTCCCGTGGATGATCTGGCCTTCACTCTTGACGCCTGTGGCGAAGACAGTTTCGTACTTTTCGGCAACTGCCGGGACGCCCGCCGCGCCAATGACGCAGGGGTGATTATGGAAACTCTCAATATCGGCAATCTGCATTACGGTCCTGAAAAAACGCAGGTGCTCCCGCATGTGGCCCTGTCTGCCGAAGACAGGGAAGACCTGCGCTCCATGCAGCAACATCTGGTGCAACTGGATTTCCGCAGTGTGCCTACGGAAACCGTAAGGGGTTCCCATGAGCAGTTTATATGAAATGACGGCAGCAGGGGTTCCCTACGCTTTTTTTTTGCCCTGGCCGGTGCAGCCCGCTCTTCCTGTATAATCGGCCTTGTTGACCGCCCCATCTGCCTTGCCCTCATAGCCGGTTTCATCACCTCGGACTGGAGCCTGGCCCTGCCACTCGGCATTATCTTTGAACTGCTCTGGCTGGACGCCCTCGAACTGGGCAGTGTCGTACCTCCCTACGGAAACCTGAGTTTTTTATTGCTCTTTCCCCTGTGCAGATTCTTTGATCTGACGCAGCCAGGCAGCCTGCTCATTCCTCTGATCCTTTGCATGCTGGCCGCCTACCTGGCTTCCTTTTGCGAGCAGCGCCAGCGCATATGGCAAAACGCCATGGTGGACAAGGTGGAGATATGGTGTGAGGGCAAACGCGGAGGAACATCGCCCGGCGCGGCGCTCTGCTATTCGTCTCTGCGCAGGTTTTTTTGGCAGATCGGCCTGTACTGCCTCTGCTTTGCCCTGATATTCTCCCTGCTCGGCATATTGCAGCGCCATCAGGCCCTGCCCCCCCTGCAGGCAGTTACCTGGTCTGCCCTCTATGTGGCAGCGCTGATGGGCGCGGTGCTCTCCTTGCGAACCCGCCAGGCCTATGTAGTACTTGTCGGCTGTCTGGGCATGCTTGCCCTGCTTATCTGGGTAGGCCATTAGGGTCTTTTCAAGACGAAAATGCCCTGACCGTTATACAGACAGGCGCCACAAACGAACACAAAAGCATTTCAAACGGCAGCCCTATAGCTTTTGTGTACACACGCAGCCTGTTGGAACATTTTTTATTGGAACCTGCACACAGGTAACACAAAAGCCCCCAGCGCAAAGTGCCGGGGGCTTTTGAGGTATGGTGAGCAGTGCTTACTTGAAAGCCTTTTCAAAATTCGGCACAACCTGCTTTTTGCGGCTCATCACACCGGGCAGCCACACAGAGGCGCCTTCGGGCTTGACGCCAAAAGCTTTTTCCACCACCGAGGGGTCATCGGAAACAATAAGCATTTCCGAGCCTTCTTTCATGATGTCGGTCAGCAGCAGGAAGACGCTGTGGCGGCCTTCGCCCTTGACCTTTTCGATTTCAGCCTGCAGGCCAGCCTTCACAGGCTCAAGGATGGAGAGGTCAACCACTTCAAGCTGGCCGATGCCCACCTTGTTGCCGTTCATGTCAAAGTCTTTGTAGTCACGGAAAACAAGGTCCTTCATGGGAGCGCCGTCAACGGCACTCTTGACCTTGAACATCTCCATGCCCAGAGCCACGATATCGCTCACGCCCGCGATTTTTGCCAGCTCTTCAACGGCTTTTTTGTCAGCGGGGGTACAGGTGGGCGACTTGAAGATAACCGTATCGGACAAAATGGCGCACAGCATGGCCCCGGCGAGATTTTTGGGAATCTCGATACCATAGAAGTCATACATGTTCTTCAGAACGGTGTTGGTGCAGCCAACGGGCCAGATCCAGGCTTCCAGCGGCGCAGAGGTTGTCACGTCGCCAAGCTTGTGGTGGTCAACAATGCCGAGAACCGTGGCCGAATCCATGCCCTTGGGGGCCTGGGCCAGGTCGGAATAGTCCACCAGATACAGATCCTTGCCGGCCACATCGTCCACAATCTGGGGGGCGGCAATGCCGAACTTTTTCAGCACAAATTCTGTTTCGGGAGTGGGCGCGCCCTGGGCAACCGGGGTGACGTCCATACCGCGCTTGCTGTACAGGTCGGCGGCAACAATGGCTGAGATGATGCTGTCGGTATCAGGATTCATGTGACCAAGAACTAATGCGGACATGACTGTCTCTCCTTCCGGTATGGTTCAGGTATGCGGTTCGTTTTGACCGATTTGTACTCTTTAGCACAAAGTCCTGTTCATGCCAAGAGCCTTGGGGAAAAATTCCTGACACGGCACGGTCACCACATCGCAGAATATCACTGAACTCGTTTAATTAACAGTATAAAAATATGCTCGTGATTTTTTTACCTTTTACCTGACCTGGGATGCGCCTGATCGTAAGTCTGCATCAGGCTTTCAAGGCTTACCTGCGTATAGCGCTGCGTTGTGGTAAGCCGCTGATGTCCCAGAAGTTCCTGCACACTTCGCATATCTGCGCCAGCCTCCAGCAGGTGAGTGGCAAACGAATGCCGCAAACTGTGGGGCGACACCGTAAAGGTCAGCCCCGCCCGGCGGCACAGGCGCTCTACAATGCGTGCGGCCTCTCTTCTGTTCAGGCGCGCCCCGCGTGCGCCCACAAAAAGAGCCGCTTCATCGGGCAGTGCCAGCAGGGGGCGCTCTTCAAGCCACGCTTTGAGACAGGAAAAAGAAGTGTCTGAAAGAGGAGCAAGCCTTTCCCTTGAACCTTTGCCCATAACGCGCAAAACGCGTGAAGACAGTTGCACATCATCCACATCCAGGCTCAATGCTTCGGAAATGCGCAGCCCCGAGCCATAAAGCAGCTCCGCCAAGGCAAGGTCGCGGCAAAGAATGCGTTCTTCCTCGGCACTGCCGACCACGGGTCCTCTCTTGCCCCCCGGCCCCGTGGCCGAATCCAGCAGGGCGAAGGTTTCATCAACGTTAAGGGCGCGGGGATGGCGTTTTTCCTGGCGGGGATTGCGCACCTGGGCCGCAACATTCTCCGCCACCTTGCCCCCCCGCATCTGAAAACGGAAGAAAGAGCGGGCCGCAGCCAGTTTGCGCGCCATGGAGCTTTTGGCCTCGCCCTTGCGGAACAGCCAGGCAAGAAAAGCCTGCATGTGCCGCCGGGTTACGGTTTGCGGCTGCCCCAGATCAATTTCCTGGCCGCGTAAAAATTCCGCAAGCTGTGCCAGATCCACAGCATAGGCTTTGCGGGTGGCTTCAGAAGCCCCCTTTTGCACGGTCATCCAGGCCAGAAAAGCTTCTATCAGCAAACCGGCACGGCCGCCTGCATCCGGCATCCCCGCCCGGCCCGCCGCGCCCACAGGCGGCGACATGGGGGCAGTATTGCGGCCATTGCCCTGCTTGCCCGCTGCGGACAAGGCCTTGCCGCCGGAATGCGCGCCAAGGGAATCTGCTTCGGCATGCGCAGCGGCAGTATTTTTTTTCAGTTTTTTTTCGCTCATGCTTCTGCCCCGTTCCCGGAATCCTGCCCCGATGCATATCTGGCCCCCGGCAGACGACACACCTGGCCGAGCATTTCAAGCCCTACAAGCATGACGTTGAGATCGGCCACGCTGATGTCCAGCGCGCAGGCAAGATCATCCGCCTGCATGGGGCCGCGTTGGCGCAAACAGTCCAGCAGGGCCGCCCTGCGCCCGGCCGGGGCGAGGTTTTCCGCGGCGCCCAGGGGTTTATGCTGCCGGGCCACAGCCGGGAGGGCAGACTGCTTCTCTTGCTGTTTCCCCGAGCGCGCCGGGGCTGCACGCCCGGCATATCCGCTTTCGGCCGGTTCTTCTTTTGCCGCTTCCGGTATGAGCGCCAGTTCCGGGCCAATTTTTTCTTCGTCACCAAGACTGTCGCGGCTGATGCCATAGGGACGCAGCTGTTCCGCCAGATCGCGCAACACGTCCTCCGCGCTGAAAACAGGCCGCGCCCCCTGACGCACAAGTTCCTGGCAGCCAAGGCAGCTTGCATCCAGGGCCGGGCCGGGAACCGCGTACACCTCGCGGTTCTGCTCCAACGCCAGACGAGCGGTAATCAGGCTGCCGGAGCGGCTTGCGGCCTCGACCACCAGCACCCCCAAAGCAAAACCGCTGATAATGCGGTTGCGAATGGGAAAATGCTCGGGCAGAGGCCGCGCTCCCGGCATGAATTCAGAAACCAGCAGGCCCTGCTGCTCCATCATGCCAAAAATTTTTCTGTTTACCGATGGATAAACAACATCAATACCCGTGCCCAAAACGCCTATGCTGCGGCCGATCCGGCTGAGGGCCGCCTCGTGCGCCACCCGGTCAATACCCAGAGCCATGCCGGAGACAATGGTCACACCGCAGGCCGACAAACAGCGAGACATGTGCGCGGCCACCGCCCTGCCGTGCTCCGTGGCCCGCCGTGACCCCACCACCGCAAAAGCAGGAGCCTGAAGCAGCGACAAATCCCCCCGGCAGTACAAAAGCGCCGGAGCATCGGGCAACTGGCGCAGCAAAGGCGGATATGCGGAATCGGTCCACAACACTATGGCTGCATCAAGATCGCGGGCGCGGTCCCACTCATCACGGGCCGTCACACGCCACGAACCCGTAGCCAGTTCTGCCGCCTGTTTCCGATTAAGCCCGGCCTCGCGCCAGCGCTCACGCGCCTGCACGGCGGCATAGGCCGAACCGAAGGCCTTCAAAAGCCGGGCGCACGATCTGGCGCCAAGCCCCGCACAGTGGCGCAGGGCCAGAGCGGCCCAGTATTCCGTGCGGGCTTCATCGCTCAATTCCGACCAGACAGTGCCGCGATTCATGCTAGCGGGCCAGGCCGCGCGTCCGCGCCAGGCGGGCGGCCTCGGATTTGGGAAAACGCGCCAGCAACTGGCTGTAGGCCTGCCCCGCCGCTTCCTTGTCGCCAAGGCGGCTCAGGCACATGCCTGTCTTGAGCAGCGCATCGGCATTTTTATGATGCTGCGGGTACGAGGCGTCCACCTTGCGGAACTGCGCCAGCGCTTCGCGGTATTTGCCCTGAGCGTACAGGCCTTCGCCAATCCAGTATTCCGCGTTGGGCGCGTAAGTACCTTGCGGATATTCCTGCAAAAACGTCTCGAAGCGGGATATACCTTCAACGGAGCGCCCGGCCATGACCACCTTGAGAGCCGCTTCGTAGGCCGCCTTTTCCCCTTTGATGGGGCGCACGGGCTTTTGTGCCGCACCTGCTGCGGAAGCGGCCTTTTCCGAAGCGGCAGAAACATCCTGAAGGGAGCCGGTTTGCCGGGAGGCTGTCGTGGGGATACCCGGAGTCCCGGGTGCAATGCCTGCCGGAGCGGCAGACGGTGCCGTGACATTTGCGCTTGCAACCGGGGCTTCCACCGGAGGCAGGCCGGGATGTTCCGGCGGCAGGGCCAGGCTTGAAGGCGGCAGCTGGGGCACGGGTACGGCAGCATTGCCGCCGGCTGGATCCCCCTTGTCTGCAACCGTGGGAACAACAGGTTGCCCGGCATTGGGAGCAGCAAAATTGGCGGGATCAAGAGCGGGTGGTGCTGACGGTTCCGGCGCAGCCACAGGGGGCAGCCCCACGGGCACTGTTTCGCCGTTAGCCGGCGCCACCTGTTTTTTCACCGTTTCTCCTACAGCACCGATGGGGCCGGCCTTGGCACTCTGGCCGGACGCGTGCCCCCCCTCCGGCGCACGGGGACCCGGGCCAGCGGATTCTGCAGAAGCCGCAACCGACGGGAATGGCCGCACAGGCGCCGCGGGGTCAATAACCCTGCCCTTGGGCGCTTCGGACGCAGCAGGAGACGACGCGGGAATCTTCGGCCCTTTTGCGCCTGTGCCGGACGGCGCCGTGCCATTGGCGCTTGCAGACGGAGCGGCAACGGCAGGATGTGCGGCAGCCACTTCAGGGCCATGTTTGCCCAGCGCGGCATTCGGTTCCACGGGTGGAACGGCTTGCCCCGGGGTGCCGGGCGCGGCAGCAACGCTTGCCGGGGCTGAAACAGAAACAGCGGGAGCCGCCGGAGGCAGTATGGGCACCACTGTCATACCGGTTTTTTTGCCGCCCCGGGTGCGCACTTCAAAACTGCGGTTTCTGAGCTGGGCCATCTGACTGTCCAGAACAGCCACATTCTGCTCCAGCGTATGCAGACGCCGGTCAGTTTCGCGCAGAGCCTGCTGGTTGGCAGAATTTTTTTCTTCCACATGCCGCATCTGGGCGGAAGAAGCGCAGCCGGCAGCTAGTGCCGCGCAAACCAAGGGTACTGCAAAGATTTTTTTCATAACCAGCCTCCCCTGTAGTTCTGCCCCAAGCCCGGCCATATTTCAAGAACCCTTGCGGCCCCGGCCTTTTTAAGGCAAATACAGGTCTGCACACATTTTTTTGACTATAGCGTATTTTCCCAAGCCAGCGCAAGATTGCAAGGAGCGACCATGAGTGTTTCTGTTCTGAAGCCACGCCAGACCGGGGGCGGCGCCCGATGAATTTTTTTCAGGATGTGTTGGCGCAGCTGACCATATGGGCCGCGTTGCCCAAACAGTGGCTACAGGCCTATCCCTTTTTGCAGACCGGTATAGACGCCCTGTGTGTGACCCTGCCTCTGGCGGCGCTGCTGGCCTTTGCGGGCCTCGGTTTTGTGTCTGCCATGGCGCGCATTCTTTCCATCACCCGCAAGCGCTCTTCCTACGACAAATGTGCGCGCCAGCTGGCCATGCTGGCCCTGATTCTGGGCTGGTCCCTGCTCATCGCAGGGCGCGTGTGGCTGTTTTTTGTTCAGGACGCCTATACGCCTGACTCCCTGCCCGACTTTATGGTGGAACTGAGCTGGATATTGCTGGGCCTGGCCGTGCTGATCAGCAGCCTGTATTTCGCCTTGTGGAAATTTCTGGTCAAGGTACCCGTCCTGCACATCTTTATGGGCATTGTAAGCAGCATACAGGCCTGCATCGCCGTAGCGGTCACCCTTGGGGCCACCCGTATGCTGAGCGCCTATATGCGCCCTGACGCCAGCAGCATCACCCTTGGGGATATCTTTTTTCCCGGCTGGCTGTCGCCTTTCTGGTTCGCCCTGTACTGGACATTGCCCCTGGCGCTGGCCATGGCAGGAGCCGGCGGCGCCATGTGGCTTGCCATACGCCGCAAACGTGAGGACTTCGGCCGCGACCACTACAACACCATGATCCCCTGGTGCACCCTCTGGGCGCGCAATGCCTGGACCATATTCTGGCTGATTTTTCTCGGCGCAACCGTGGCGGAAATACAGCAGGGCTGGCAGGGTGATGCCTTTACCGGTCGCAGTGTGGCGCTTGAAAGCATCAAGGTGCTTATCTGGCTTGTGCCGCCGGTTTTGTGGACCATTGTCGCACGCAGCGCAGCCCCCATGCGCCATAAGCTCAGCCTGCTGCTGGCGTTGCTGATCGCCGTGGCCTTTATGCTGCCCTATTATTCGCAGGTAACCGACCTTTCAAGCCTGAAAGCGGATGCCGCACAAGAAACGCTTGTAGAACCGCTGGACAGCGGTACGCCGGAAACAGCACCGCAGGACGGCAGCCTTGCGGCACCGGAGGCTGCTCCGCAGCAAGGCGACGCGCAGGAAACCGGGCAACCCGCAACGCCTGACGCCAGCAAGGATACGAAAAACAAAACAGCAGCGCCGCGCCCCTGACAGGCATTTAGGGCATTTCGCCCTTGTCCATACGAATCTCAAAGCCTGCCGGCATTCGCCCAGGCGATCACCGTGCAGCCACACTGTGCGCATGCCATCCGGAACAGATACCTGCTCCTGCAAGCACAGAGTAATGCAAAGCGAGGCGGCCCTTCTGATATGCCCCTGTCCATTTTGGCAGGGGCATATCATTTTACACAGGAACAGACCGGTTACTGTAAGTACTGCTTGCGCCATTCATCCAGAAAAAGCAGACAGGCCTCGGTTTCATCAAGAGCGCCTGTTCTGGTCCTGAGCGCCGCCACCACATGATCGAAATCCGCATGCGGCCCAAGGCCCAGTTTTTCCACAGTGCGGTTTATGGCGGCAGCCATATCTGCACCGGATGTACCTGCCTGTTCCGGCGGCGTGGCACTGCCCGGGGGGCATGATGCGGCGGTCGCACCTGCGCCCTGCCCTGCCGCTATTTCCGGCGGGTCCGGCCTTGCCTCTTGCGACCAGGGGCCGAGGCGTTCGCCCACAAAATCCAGCAAGGTCTGCATGCGGTGGCTGTAGGTATGGTCGCGCAATACCCGCGCTCGCGCGCGGGCTGTGTAGGCGGCCCGCTCGTCAGGATGCGCAAGAAAATAGTCTATTTTTGCGTAAAATTCTTCAATAGAGGCAAAGGTAGCCAGTTCATCCGGAGCAAACAGTTCCGGCAGCAGGCTGCGCTCGTCCAGCAACTGAAAAGCATTCATGGCGGCCAGTTCAAAAGTACGCGGATTCACAAAATCGCCGCGGCTTACCAGTTCCGTCGTTTGCAGGCTGGAATGCAGGTTGAGATTAACCCTGGTGGCGTTGTAAATCTTGACGCTCTCCTCTTCTCCTATACGTGCGCCACCGCGCTGCACATGGGCCGCCAGCAGCCCTTCTCCGTCCCAGTCCGATCCCCAGATCTTCAGGTCACGGCCCGCAAGAGGACGAAAAGCCAGTCTGCGGTTAGGGTAACCGGCCCCCAGAAAACCCAGATCCGCGCCGTATTCGCGACGCTCCTCCGGCGTCAGGTCTGTGGGAACGTGAAAGTCAGGCTGCGCAGCAAGCGGCAGGTATAGAAAGTTTTTTTGCCCGGCTGCGGCAAGCAGGTCCATGAAGGGCTGTTTTTGTATGATGGCAAACACGTCATACAGCGGCGCGTAGGCCCGCCAGTACTGAAACACGTTGTGATCTTCCACAAACCACATGGCCGTGCGTACTCCGGCTCGACGCAAACGCTGCAAAAGCCCACGCCCCATGGGGGCCTGTGCCATAGCCAGCACCAGATGCGGCTCCTGCGCCTGCACCTGCGCCCAGACGGCCTGCCCCACCACCTGAAGAAAAGCGTTCTCCAGTTGTGCTGTCTGCGTCGGGGGCAGCCCAAGAGCCTGTAATCCTGTAAAGGCCGAAAACATGAGCGGGGCCTCAAAGGCGCGCACACTATGGCCCATCTGTTCAAGAGCGCGCACGCAGTACCTGCCCACAGGCAACGACCCGCCATACATGGGCAAAACAACCAGTATTCTTAAAGGAGTCATGGGCATCAGCGTGTTCTCCACATCAGCGGTATCGTTCCGGCGGCAACATCCAGTCCGCATCGCCGCACAGCCATTGATCAACCCCTTCGTCACCAGCCGCGCCCGACGGATACGCCGTTTTTTCGCCCGCGATGACCGGAGGCGGCGTATCCACTGCGCCGGGTGGAGACAGGCGTAAAAAAGAGGCCAGATATTCCCGCACCCGCTGACGCCGCTCGGCATGCGGATCTTTACCGGATTTCAGACGCAGCACCGTACCCAGACTATCCACCTGGCTGCGCCACAATTGCAGACCATCGGGCAAAACCGCACGCCCTGCATCACCGGCCAGGGCAAGCGTCAATGAGCGCAGCAGTTCCCGACTGCGGAAAGGTTCAAGACAGGCCACATTGTAAGGGCATGGGGCCGTTTCAAGACAGGGCGCGCAGGCGCGCGAGGCCTGCCAGACAAAATGCCCCTGCCCGTAAGGCCCGGTTTCGTGTGCCAGGGCCGAAGACAGAAAAAAAGCCAGCACGGGTACGCCGAGCCTCGCAGCCAGATGCATGGTTCCCGTATCCGGCGTAATGACGGCATCCAACCCCTGCACGGCAGTCACAAGCCCGGGCCAGCCGGTCTTTCCGCTCAGGTCTTCCACCCTGTCCTGCATTTTTGCGGGCAGCAGACGCAGCAGCCTGCGGGCGGCGGGCTGTTCCGCCGCTGTACCGAAAAGCAGCACACGCGGCCCGCCCATAGCCGAAAACGTCGTGCGCACTACATCTGCCAGCAAAGGTATGGGTAACGACCGGCGTGATTCGCGGCCGGCAAGCACCACGCCAAGCCCCTGACCGCCGGGCGTTGCCTCAGGATTCACCTGTTGGGGCCGCAGAGGGTCAGGACCAAAAAACGCCCAGAAATCCACAAGATTGAGAGGCGAAAGCACACGCCGCTCGCTCAGACGAAATGCCATCCGCGCCCACGGCGAACGCCATATGCCGCCGGGTGCCGGCCTGTAGCCCTGCACCTGCTCCGGCTCAAAAATCCGGCACAGGGCAGCAGTGAGGCCAGAGAAATTGCAGTTATAGACGATGCTGAAATTTTCATGCCGCCATTGCGCCAATACAGGCCTATTTTTTTGTAAAATTCCGTTTTCGTCGCAGCCGTGCAGGTGCAAGCCGTGTATCTGCGCGAAAGGATAGAGAAGGCGCGCCAGGGCAACCAGGCTTTCATCCACCGCCAGATGTACCTGCCCGCGCGCCGCGAGGCCATGCAACAAACGCCCTGTTTGCACCACATCGCCGAAACGCGCTGCCTGAAGCACCAGAAATGCCGCCATACCCCTTCCTTGCCGGACGCCGGATTCACAATCACTTCAAAAGGCCCGACAGATGGCAGTGCCGGGCTTCCGCATTATGGAAAGGTAAGGCAATAGCCCCGGCGAAGCAAGGGCGGGGCCTTTGCAAAACGTGAAGGCTGCTGTATCATAGAATATATCGAAAAGACATGCGGTTTTTCGCATCATGCTACACAACGGACCCCACATGGAAACACCCGCAGCCAGGCCGGCTTTTTATCCACTCTTTCTTTCCCTTGAAGGCATGCGCTGCCTTGTGGCGGGCCTTGGTCAGGTAGGCCGCCGCAAGCTGGAAGGACTGCTGGCGTGCGGCCCGGCTTTTGTGCTTGTACTGGATATTGACGAACCTTCGCCCGGCGATACAGCCCTGCAAGACTTGCTGCGCCAGGGCAATGTGCGCTTTGAACGCCGCGCCTGCGTGGAAAACGACATGCAGGGCATGGCCCTTGTGTTCGCCACAACAGGCAACGATGCGGAAAACAGGCGTATCGCCGCCATCTGCCGCCGCAACGGTGTATTGTGCAACTGCGCAAGCACCCCGGAAGAAGGCAGTTTTCAGGTTCCTGCGGTGGCCCGCAAAACGCCCCTGGCGGCGGCGCTTTCAACAGGTGGCGCAAGCCCGGCCCTGGCCCGGCGCTGGAAAGGCGAACTGGTCTGCTGGCTGGCTCCGCGGGCGCGCATGGCCTGCCTGATGGGCCGCCTGCGGCCGCTTGTCCTTGCTTTGGGCGGCGAGACAGGGCAGAATACTGAGCTGTTCCGGAAACTGGCGGCCTCTCCCCTGCAGCAATGGCTGGAGGAAAAGGAAATGGAAAACTGCCGCCAGTGGCTGTTGGCGGAATTGCCAACGGAACTGCACGCTCATATAGCGGAGTTACTTTATGATCTCCCCTGAATTTTCCACCGGCGTCACGCTGCTGCTCTACGGCCTTGCCAGCGTGTCCGGCATAGTCGGCATGGTAGCGCGCAGCCCTTTCTGGCGAAAACTTGGCTGCTGGCTGGCGGGCGCGGGCTTTATTTTTCAGACCATCTCTCTGGCCACAGGCTTTCACAAGGCCCTGCCCGGCGGGCTGAGCCTTGGCGCATACCTGCAGCTTATGGCCTGGTTTGTGGTTTTATGCGGGCTTGTGGCCTGGGGCAAGCTCCGGCAGGAGGCCCCGCTTATCTTCGCCGCGCCTCTGGGGCTTATGCTTTTTGCCATGTCGGCCCCGTACCTCGAAGCAGTGGTACAGGTTCCGCCTTCGCTCAAGGCGCCTTTTTACGCCCTGCACATAGGCACACTTTTTCTGAGCCTGGCCCTGTTGGCCCTGGCTTTTGCGGCCGGAGCGCTTTTTATTTTTCTGGAGGCGCGCATCAAGAGCAAGCAATACATGAAGGGCTTCTGGCAGGATATGCCCGCCCTCACCATGCTTGACAAAATCAATGCCTTCACTACGGTTGTGGCCTACCCTCTTTATACTCTGGGCATAATTTCAGGCCTTGTATGGGCCAAACCCGTATTTGGCGCGACTGTTACGGGCGACCCCAAGGAAGTGATCAGCATCGTCATATGGATGCTGTTTTCTGCTCTGTTCAACAACCGGATCACCAAGGGGTGGAGAGGCCGAAAACCGGCACGACTGGCTGTTTTTATTTTTATTTTGTGTCTTTTTTCAATCATTGTGGTGAATACCTTTATGGAGACGCACCACGCATTCATCCGGCGCTGACTTGGGCATGAACTATGGACTGTGATATCTTTCTTGTGGGCCTGAATCACCGCACCGCCGGAGTGGATGTGCGCGAACGCTTCGCCCTGGCCAATCATTGCGATGAGGAACACTGGGCTTTGCCATGTACCGGCGCGGTGAGCGAGAGTATTATACTCTCTACCTGTAACCGCGTAGAAATCCTGGCCGCCGGAACCGGCGAAGTGGCGGAACAGGTACTGCGCAACTGGGCCGGAGCGCGAAAAAGTGACGTTGAGGATCTTAGGCCCTACGTCTATGTGCATAAAAATCTTGAGGCGGTACGGCACCTGTTTTCCGTGGCATCAAGCCTGGATTCAATGGTGCTGGGCGAACCCCAGATTCTCGGGCAGTTGAAAACAGCCTACCGCAAGGCTGTCAAAAGCCGCGCCACTGGGGTCATCCTCAACCGTCTGCTGCACAAAGCTTTTTCGGTGGCAAAAAGAGTACGTACTGAAACCGCCGTGGCTTCCAGCGCGGTTTCCATCAGCTATGCCGCCGTGGAACTGGCAAAACGCATTTTCGGCGACATGCGCGCCCACAAGGCCATGCTTGTGGGCGCGGGCGAAATGGCCGAACTGGCCGCCATGCATCTGCTCCAGGCCGGGATTGCCGACATACTTGTAGCCAACCGCACCCTTGTGCGCGGGCAGGAACTGGCAAAACAGTTCAACGGGCACGCCATACCTTTTGAAGATATGCCCCGCCACCTGCTGGATGTGGACATCATCATCACTTCCACCGGTTCGCAGGAACCAATTATCCGCGCCCGCGACATCCGCGCCGCCCTCAAGATCCGGAAGAACAGGCCCATGTTTTTTATTGATATTGCTGTTCCCCGTGACATTGATCCCGACGTTAACGGTCTGGACAACGTGTACCTTTATGACATTGACGACCTCAAGGAGGTTGTTGAAGAAAACCTCGCCACCCGCCGTGATGAAGCGGCCAAGGCGGCGGAAATCGTCAATGAGGAAGTGGTGCAGTTCTCCCGCTGGCTTGCCAGCCTGGACATGCAGCCCACCATTGTGGACCTTATCAAAAAAGGCCAGCGCGCCGCGGAAGAAGAACTGGCAAAAACCCTCAAGCGGCTCGGCCCTGTGGACGACAATACGCGTGAGGCTCTTGAAGCCATGGCGGGCGCACTGGTACGCAAGCTCAACCACGACCCCATCATGTTTCTGAAACACGGCGGCATGTCGCAAGAAGGCAACGGGCCGCGCATAAGCATAATGCGCCGTATTTTCAATCTGGATAAAACAGGCTGTATTTACTCGGAGGAAAACTGATGCGCTGGTACGGCATCGAGGACCTCACACCCGAAGACACGGCAAAAATAGCCGACAGACTCAAAGAAATGGGGCTTGAGGCCGGTCTTGAGGGTCTGTACTGGCTGCCCGCGCCCGCAGATCTGCTTTCCGGCCTGCAGAAAGAGCACGCCGAAAGCTGTGGGCCGCATGTTTTCGGACTGGAACTTGAAGAAGATTCTTTACGACTGGAGCTGCTGGTCCGGGCCAGAGGACGCATGCGGTGCGAATGTGTGCATTACGCCGGGCCGGAATTGCGTACCCGCATGATTGCCTGGCTTGAGCAGACGCTTGCCGATCTCGGCATCAACGCCTGACCCGACAGGTATTTTTGCCTGCGCGGCGGAATGCCCTGTCCGGCGAGGCGTGGCGCAGCCCGCATGCCGGGATGGAATGGGATGAGAAAAAGCATGGCCTTTGAGAAGGGATTTTTGAGCCTTGTTCGGCTACGAAGGCTCTTTTTTAACTTTGGTTTGAGCCGCCTTGTGCGGCGGGCCGCAGATAGGACGCTGTCAGGGGCTGCATCCCTTCGAGGCCCCTCTGTACTCCCCGGAACATCCCGCTGGATTTTCCTGATTGCACCGTTCCCACGACCTGAATCTTCAGGGTTTTCCAATTAGCTTGGTGCTGCAAGAGCTGCGCGTCTTTTGCTGCGAGAGTTTTCCTCCCTTCGCTCGAGGATCTCCCTGCGCGCCGCACAATGGCACCCGCAATTGGGGCTTTGATCGGCTGCTGCCCGAGCCACGATCATCAGACAGTTTTCCGTACTGCTTAAAAAACAGACAGTGTTCCCCAAATTGATGGTCATCAGCCCAACAGAGCAATTAACGCTTCCAATGATTGCTTAACGGTTGGCAAGGCCGCCCTACAATCATTTGGCGACAAGGAGTTGGGGATAAATCCTTGTCGAGCATTTCAAGTATGAACTGCTCTAGCCCCCGTCTCAGATCACGGGCATTCTTGTAACAGATTGAAACAAGAATAAATATTTTATGTGGTTGGAGCGTGGGGGAAGACAGCCTTTTCCAAAAGGTCCATCCCCCACAACATATTTCAAACGTTCTCTATTTTAAAAGGCCCCCCAGCTGTTGACGCCAAACAGGTACAGCCCGCAAACAAGGCTCGAGCACAAGCATGAACCAGCCCCCACGCCTGCAGGACCTTCCCCGTGCCTCTGCCCTGCTCTGCCTTGAAGTAGAGCGCTTCTGCCTGCATCACCTGGCTCTGCCGCGCGGCTCAAGTCTTGTGCTGGCCCTTTCCGGTGGTGCGGATTCCACAGCGCTGGCCGCCATACTTTCCCTGCTTGTCCCCCGGCTGCACCTGAAGCTCCGGGGCTTGAGCATCAATCATGGCTTGAGGCCCGAAGCCAAGGCTGATGCGGCACATGCGCAAAAAACATGCAGCATCCTGGGTATGCCCTGTGCCGTGCGCGAAGCGGATGTGCAGGGCCTGGCCGCCCGCTGCCGCATGGGCGAAGAAGAGGCAGGGCGTACCTTGCGATATGCCCTGCTTGAAGAAGAGCGACAGGCGAGTGGCGCGCACTTTATCGCCCTCGGGCACCATCGTGAAGATCTTAGCGAAGATATCCTGCTGCGGCTTGTGCGCGGCACAGGCTGGCCTGCCCTTGGCGGCATGCCCGCGCGGGACGACAAACGCCGCCTGCTGCGCCCCCTGCTGCACTGCGCCCCCTCGGCCCTCAAAGACCTCTTGCGGCACTGCGGCCTTGACTGGTGTGAAGATGCCAGCAACCAGAGCACCATATATCGCCGCAACCGGTTGCGACTTCAGATACTGCCGCTGCTGCGGACGGAAAACCCCGCTCTGGACCGCAGCCTGGGCCACCTGTGGCAACTTGCCGATATGGACAGGACCTATTGGCAGGAAACCCTGGATGCCGCACTGCGCGACAATCCCTGGCATATGGAAGAAGCTGCGCATGACGCACAGGCTGGGCTGAACGGGCAGGCGCGCACGGCCCTCACCCTGCCCCGCGCCCTGCTACGGTCGCTACCCGCTGCGGCCCGTTTGCGCCTTTACATGCGGGCAGTGCAGCACCTGTGTTCCGCACCTGATGCGGAAGACGATGGCTTGCCAGACAGCATGGCACAGCAAACAGCCACCACAGGGCAGGCCAGAGCGGCAACCTTGCTGGCTCTGGACCATGCGCTGGAACAGGGGCGCGGCAATACGCTTTTTCAGTTGCCTGGGGGCATTGAGGCTCACCTCAAGGGTGGGAGTGTCCGCTTTTTGCGCTCCGGCCCGCTATGAGGCGGCTCCGCTGGAACACTTTGCTCTTGATAATATAAATCTTATAATTAATCAGAAATATTATGCGCATCAGGCATTCGTGGATGGCGTTGCGCGCCGGAGCAAATGTCTGCACGGCGGGCTATGGCGCTTAAGGAAAGAACTCGTTTTGGCCGCCTGCGCGGCGGGCGGCAGATGGGGCCTGTTAGGGGCTGCCGCCCCTCCGAGGCCCCTCTGCACTCCCCCGGAACACCCCGCCGGGCTTTCCAGATTCCATAACACTACGAGGGCTGCGCGTCTTTTGCTGCGGGAGCTTCCTCGCTTCGCTCGGCGATCTCCCTCCGCGCCGCGCAACGCCATCACTTGCCATTGCGTTGCATAAAAACTGTAGAGCATCCGGTTCGTTGGAGCATTTTAATTTTGAAAAAGTGTAAATGCTCTAAAGTTGCACGAAAGTGCAGCGCGCCACAATATGGCGTGGATTCATCCGAAAATCACATTTTTCGGCTGAATAACAACTTTGAAATATTCAATATTTCAAAGTTAAAATGCTCTAAGGTATGCCGCCTCCCGCTCAGGGGGCAAACTGTTGCCGGGGCAGCGTCATAAAGAACCGAAGCCGACACGACGGCGAGGTTCGTGCGCAGCCGCCCTCGAAAAGTCGTATTTGTCGATCAGGGTAGAACTGTGGTGCTTCGGGGGGGATGCAAAGGGGGCCGAGAAGGGGGCGAAGCCCCATAGCCGGCCCCGCCTTGCATCCCGCCGCGCAGGCGGCCAAACGTACTCCATAAAATATAAAAACAGGCAACCCAAAGAATACACTCTCCCGAGACTGCCTGTTTTTACTCACAAACCTGTTTCATGAACAAGCCTGTTGCGAAATACACCGTGCGGGCAGAATATTTTTATCAGTCCCCTGCCCGCACGAAACGTTATCCTACTGCAACTAAACAGTTTTCACATGGCATTCTCTTTCTGCCCTGCCAGTTCCACAATGGCAGCAGCAATATTTTTTGTGCGCAGGCCCACCAGTTCACGCAACCGCAACTGGCTGCCGTGTTCCACAAAACTGTCAGGCAGGCCAAGGCGTTTGATGCACTGACCACGCAACAGCCCCTTATCCGCATAAAATTCCAGCACTGCTGAAGAAAAACCGCCAGCCAGAACGCCTTCTTCCACAAAAAGTATGCGGTCAAAGCGGCGCGCAATGGAGGCCAGCTGTTCCTCAGGCAAAGGCTTGAGCCACACGGGATCAAAAACCAGCGGACGGAAGCCCAGCGCCTGTTCTGCCTGCGCCGCCGCCTCCAGCGCGGGGTGGGCGCGGTTACCCACGGCAATAATAGCGATATTTTCTCCATCCTGAAGCAGATCTCCCCTGCCGGGAGTGAGCAGGCGCGGCAGGCCGTCAAAAGGCACACCAAAGCCCGCCCCTCTGGGATAGCGCAATGCGCAGGGACCATCATGATTCAAAGAGGTGAACAGACAGTGCCGCAACATGTCCTCGTTGCGGGGAGCCAGCAGGCTCATTTGCGGGATATGCCGCAGATAGGCGATGTCAAAGGCTCCGTGATGGGTGGCACCGTCCTCGCCCACAAGCCCTGCACGGTCCACGCAAAGCGTGACCGGCAGATTCTGTATGCAGACGTCGTGCACCACCTGATCATAAGCACGTTGCAAAAATGTGGAGTAGATGGCGAGCGCCGGCCTGAATCCCTGACTGGCAAGCCCGGCGGCAAAGGTTACGGCATGCTGCTCGCAAATGCCCACGTCCACAAAGCGGTCAGGAAACCGCTGACGAAAACTGTCTGTACCGGTCCCTTCGGGCATGGCAGCCGTAATCGCGATGACTCTTTCATCATTTTCAGCAAGTTCTACCAGAGTTTTACTGAAAATTCCGGTAAATGACGGTACTTTGGCCGTGGAAGGAACCGGCTGACCGGTTTCGGGCGTGAACAGGCCCACTCCGTGATAGAGGGTCGGATTTTTTTCTGCCGGGGCATAGCCCTTGCCTTTTTGTGTGCGCACATGCAGCAGCACGGGGCCGTCCTCGACAGCTGCGGCCATTTGCAGGTGGCGGCGCAGGCTCGGCAGGTCATGCCCGTCCACAGGGCCGATATAGTTGAAACGAAACGCCTCAAACAGCATGCCCGGCGTAAAGAAAGACTTGAAGCTCCACTCACCGCGCATGGCGTATACAGCCAGCTTTTGACCGATACGGGGTATGGAGCGCAGGAAGTTGAGCACTTCTTTGCGGGTCTGCCGCACCCAGCGCCGCGAAAGTGTGCGGCTCAGGAAAAGCGAAAGCGCCCCCACATTGGGCGAAATGGACATTTCATTGTCATTGAGCACCACAATAAGCCGACGTCCCATATGCCCGGCCAGGTTAAGCCCTTCAAAGGCTTCTCCGGCCGTCAGGGAACCGTCGCCGATCACGGCAAGCACGTGATGCTTGAGTCCGGAAAGGTCACGGGCCAAAGCCATGCCCAAGGCGGCAGAAATGGATGTGGAGGAATGCCCCACGCCAAAATGGTCATAAGGGCTTTCAGCCATGCGTGGAAAACCGGAAATACCGCCAAAAGAGCGCAGGGTATGGAACTGCTGCGCCCTGCCGGTAAGCAGTTTGTGGGCATAGGCCTGATGCCCCACGTCCCACACGAGCTTGTCTTCTTCAATATTGAAGGTGGAAAGAAGCGCCAGCGTCAGTTCCACCACACCAAGAGACGGCGCCAGATGGCCGCCGTTACGCGAAACCACGTCGATAATGCGCTGACGTACCTCGCCCGCCAGCTGCGCGAGCGCCACATCATCCATGCCCACAAGCTGTGAGGGGCGCTCTATGCCGTCAAGTAGGGAAGCCGGCGGGTTTTCATCCCGCGCGGCAGGTTCCGGCATATCGGCAGCCTGTGCCGCTCCGGCTCCCACAGAAACATCCTGCGCCGTCATTATATGTGTGTCAGGCATGTCAGGCCGCCCTGGTGACCGTATAGTCAGCTAATGCACGCAAAAAATCCGCCTCGTCCCCGCTGAAGCCCGCAAGTGCGGCCTTGGCCTTTTCGGCCTGCTCCCGCGCCAGAGCACGGCTCTGGTCAAGCCCCAGCAGGGCGGGATAGGTCTTCTTGCCCTGGGCTGCATCGCTGCCCACGGGTTTGCCCAGAGTGGCGGTGTCAGCCACCACGTCAAGGATGTCATCGGCAATCTGAAACGCCACGCCAAGGGCTGCGCCATAGGAGCCGATGGCAGCCAGGTCTTCATCCGAAGCCCCGGCCAGCATGGCCCCGCATACACAGGAAGCCCGCAGCAGCGCGCCTGTCTTCATGGCGTGAATGCCGCGCAGGTCTTCAATGGATACCAAGTCCTTGCCGGTAAATATCATGTCCCATTCCTGCCCGCCCACCATGCCGGAAGAGCCGGCGGCCAGGGCCAGTTCGCTGATGGCCCGCAACACGCGCGGCGGGGCCAGGGGGCTGCGGCACATCATCAGAAATGCGTCCGTCAGCAGACCATCACCCGCAAGAATGGCTGTGGCCTCGTCAAATGCTTTGTGGTTTGAAGGCTTGCCACGGCGCAGGTCGTCATCATCCATAGCCGGAAGATCATCATGTACCAGCGAATAGGTATGAATCATCTCGATGGCCGAGGCAAAGGGCAAAGCATCGCGCAGCGGCAGACCGCACAGGGCGGCAGCGCTCAGGCAGAGTACAGGGCGCAGGCGTTTACCGCCAGCCTGGAGGCTGTATAGCATAGAGTCCTTGAGGCGCTGCGGCACAGCACGGCCGTCAAGGCAGACGGCAAGCTCTTCTTCCACCATTTGCCCGCGTTCGCGCAAAAGTTCCTTCATCCGGGATACTGGCATCATCACCTGTCAAGCCTCCTACGCTTCCTCGGCTTCTTCCGCTTCATCATCGGGATATTCCCCGGCCGTATGGCCCTGGGAACTCATGGGGTTTGCCTGACCATCCTGCCATATCTCCAGTTCATGGCGGGCCTTGTCAAGCTGCTGGCGGCAATAGCGTGCGCATGTGGCGCCTTCTTTATACAGGGCCATGCCCTTTTCAAGCGGCAGGTCGCCGGACTCCAGCGCGCCGACGATTTCCTGAAGCCGGGCCAGTTTTTTTTCAAAAAGATTGTCGTTTTTGGCGCTCATGCAGTCTACTTTCCTGTTTTGGCGTCTTGCGCAGCCATGCCCGAAGCAGCCGGGGGCGCTGCATCTGCGGCGGGTTTTACAGCCAGAAAAGGCTGTGGGTCAACAGACACACCCTGTACCAGCAAAGAAAGATGCAAATGCGGCCCGGTAACGCGGCCAGTGGCCCCTACCAGGCCGATGACCTCGCCCTTGCGTACAGGCTGGCCCTGCGCGACCAGAATTTTTGACATGTGCAGATAGGCAGTGAAAACCCCTTCGCCGTGATTGATGTACACCACATTGCCCGAGAAGTACAAATCCCCGGTCAGGGCTACCCTGCCATCGGCGCAGGCAACTATGGGTGTGCCTTCAGTGCCCCGCAGGTCCAGCCCCCGGTGCAGGCCGCGCGGCTGGCCGTTAAACACGCGCTTCAGGCCAAAAAGGCTCGAAACGCCGCCGGGAACGGGCCTGTCGAACGGCAGCGTCCACAGACGCTCGGGCGTATACTCCGCAAGGGTCTTGCGCACAAGCTCCCTGTCGGCCTTGATGCGCTCCATCTGTGCCGCAGGCGGGTTAACGTATTTTTTGTCCACCGTGAGCTTCTGGACCGGGCGGTCTTTGTCATAAAGGCTGATGCCTTGTGTGACAACCTGCGCGGCAACGCCGGATTTTTTACCACCGCCCTGCCCTGTTGCAAGGCTCACCCCAAGGGTGAGGTCACTTTCCCTGGCGTCCAGAGGCACGGGCAGAAGAATAACGGCCTGCCAGCGTTGTGCCGCACCGGGGGCAGACGCTACAGGCAATGCCGTAACCGTGTGCTTTTTCCCCATCCAACTGAAGCTGAATGCCGGAACAGCCTCACTGCTGAGGGCCAGAGCCAAAAAGGCGTCGCCTCTGGCTACTGTGGCAGGGGCCTCAAGGCTTATCTGCGGAGCAGCCAGAGCCGGGCCGCCGGAAAAAACCACCAATGCAAGCAGCACAGGCAGCAGTGCGGCAAAAGCCCTGTACGCAAGATGTATATAGAAGATATTTTTCACGTTTTTTTCCTTTTTCCGCGTCCGGCGTGGTTCACGCTGCCGACCACGGCTGCCAGGCTGCCGTCAGCCAGGCGCACCTGAATTTCCGTACCGGGGGGCGCTGTTTCCACAGAGCGCACAAGGCTGCCGCCGGCGCTTACCAAAGCATAACCGCGAGAAAGCGGCATGAGGGGATCGCCCGCATCAAGGGCCGCCCCAAGAACATCCAGGCTACGTTCGTGCTGCGCCACATGGTTTCTGGCTGCGCTTTGCAGGCGCAGGGCGGCATAATTCAGGGCACGCTGCCGCTCGTCCGTCAGACGCGGCAGAGCCGCATGCAGACGCGCATGCAGGTGTTTCAGACGGGCATCAAAAATATCGAGTTTTTCCAGGCCGAAAGAGCCACGCAAAGCACATTCGAGCCGGACTGTCTGCGCTTCCCTACTTTCCAGCCAGTGCCGCGCGGCCCTGGCAAGCGCAGCGTCCAGAACAGCCAGGCGCTCGTACAGACGCTCGTGGTGCCGCTGTGGCGAAAACCAGGCCAGTGCTTTTTCGTATTCACGCAGCCGCTGCCCGGCAGATTCGAGGCGTCGCTCCATAGCGCGCCGCAGGGCCGCCCGGGCCTCGTCCACCCGCTGGTGCAACTCAAGGCGCGGTGGCCAGAGCAACTGGGCCGCATGGCTCGGCGTGGCGGCGCGCATATCGGCGGTCATGTCCGCCAGTGTCATGTCCACTTCATGACCGATGCCCGCAAGAACAGGCAGCCGGGATTCAAAGACGGCTTTTGCCACGCTTTCTTCGTTAAAGGCCCACAAATCTTCCAGCGAACCGCCGCCGCGCACAAGAACGATGACCTGCGGCCCGTCATTCTGCCCGGCCTGGCTATTGGCTTCGGCCAGAGCGCGCACAATGGCCGGAGCCGCCTCCGCCCCCTGCACCAGCGACGGGAAAAGGCGGATGCACGAACCGCTGCCGCGGTCGCGCGCCAGTTCAAGAAAATCGTGAATGGCCGCCCCGGTGGGCGAAGTAACAAGAGCCACTCGCTGCGGGTCCCTGGGCAAAGGGCGTTTGCGCCCGTGGTCAAAATACCCCAGGGCGGCCAGCTTGCGCTTGCTTTCTTCAAAAGCCTGCGCAAGCAGCCCTTCGCCTGCGGGCTGCACCAGTTCCACTGCAAGCTGATACTGCCCGCGCGGCGCATATACGCTGATGCGCCCGGCGCAAAGCACATCCAGCCCATTGCGCAAAAGCTCAAGAGGAGAAGGTCGCGGCTCGTCAAAAACTTCCCCTGTAAGCGGATCAAACCCCTGGTCTGCCTGCCGCTGCATGTGCCGGAACCAGACACACTGCAACTGCGCATCCTGGTCTTTGAGACTGAAATAGACATGTCCCGAGCCGGGGCGTGAGAAGTTGGTCACCTCACCCCGTACCCAGACAAAGGGAAAACGCCCTTCAAGGCTTTTGCGTAGTTGTTCCGTAAGTTCACGGACGGTCAGTATGGCTTCCTGCATGATATTTTTGCCAGCATATCTTTTTGACGCCACGGAGGGAAGACGGCGGGCCGGAGAAATACCCGGGGGATCACCCGGCCGAACGCCCGCCGATAACAGCCGTTTCCACAAGGCGCACGGCACATAATGATAAAAAGTACGCCTGGTAACCGGCAGAGGCTCTTCGCTCACAGGCAAACCGCTTGCCCGTGTCCGGCTGCCATGCGGTTCAGACCGATCCACACTTTTATCCCATGCCGTAGCCAGGAAGCAAATCCTGAACGACCTGGCAATGGTCGGGCAGCGCCCATACGCCGGACACAATGGCCCGAACGGCAACCGGCACAGTGCACCAATGAGACGCCGCCCGCAAAAATTACATCTCTGCGGGCGGCGGTTACTTCAAAAAAGGCTCTATCGGCTGGCCCAGCCCTGCCGCACTTTTTCAGACCAGGCGGCAAAATCCTGCTCCAGACTGGCGGCGGAAAGCTCGCCCTTTTCGCCTGTACGGCGGTCTTTGCATTCCACAATACCACGCCCAAGGCCCTTGCCGCCCACCACAAGCTGCATGGGGATACCCAGCAGGTCGGCATCCTTGAACTTGACGCCGGGCCGCTCTTCGCGGTCGTCCAGCAGCACTTCGATCCCCATGCCCTGCAGCAGGGCGTAGATTTCTTCAACCTTGGCGTTGACCTCTTCACTGCGGGGATCAAGGTTAAGCAGCACACATTCGAAAGGAGCTACCGGCGGCGGGAAAACAATGCCGTGCTCATCGTGGTTCTGCTCAATGGCAGCAGCGGCCACGCGGGAAACGCCTATGCCGTAGCAGCCCATAATCATGGTCCGCTCCTTGCCGTTTTCATCCAGAAAAACAGCGTGCATGGCTTCACTGTACTTGAGGCCGAGCATGAAAATATGCCCCACCTCAATGCCCCTGGTCAGTTCCATGCGGCCGCCGCAGCGGGGACACTGGTCGTCAGCGGTGATGGCGCGCAGGTCCGCCCAGGCGGTTACCGCGGCGTCGCGGGCAAGATCCACGTGCTTCAGGTGGGCGTCAGCCGCATTGGCTCCTACCACATAGTCCGTGCCGCCTTGAAGTTCGGCATCGGCATAAACAGGCACATCAAGCGCCACAGGCCCGGCAAAGCCCACAGGGGCGGCTGTAACGGCCTGCACTGTTGCAGCATCGGCCAGCTCCACTTCCTGCGCCTTGAGCAGATTTTTCAGCTTGATGTCGTTGACCTCGCGGTCGCCGCGCACAAGCACGGCCACAGTTTTGCCGTCCACCTTGAAAAGCATGGTCTTGACGATGGCACTGGCGGGAACTCCCAGCAGGGCCGTCAGCTCTTCCACGCTATGCGCGCCGGGCGTGGCGATTTTTTCCATGGCGGGGCACCCCCCTGTCGAGGGGCTGCCCCGCCAGGCAACCTCGGCCCGCTCCACGTTGGCGGCGTACTCACAGTCGTGACAGAAGGCGATAGTATCTTCGCCTGTGTCGGCCAGCACCATGAATTCATGGGAAAAATTGCCGCCAATGGAGCCGGTGTCGGCTTCTACCGCGCGAAACCGCAGACCAAGACGGCTGAAAATACTCATGTAGGCATCGTACATGATCTTATAGCTTTCTTCGGCCCCTTCGGCAGTGGCATCAAAAGAATAGCCGTCTTTCATCATGAATTCTCGCCCGCGCATAAGCCCGAAACGGGGGCGTATTTCATCGCGAAACTTGGTCTGCACCTGATACAGGCGCACAGGCAACTGGCGGTAAGAACGCACCTCGCCGCGCACGAGGTCGGTGATGACCTCCTCGTGGGTGGGGCCGAGGCAGTATTCACGCTCGTTCCGGTCCTTGAAGCGCAGCAGCTCCTTGCCGTAGTGCTCCCAGCGGCCTGTTTCTTTCCACAGGTCGCCAGGCTGCACCATAGGCATGAGCAGTTCGCGAAAACCGGCTTTTTCCATTTCTTCGCGCACGGTGCGGGCGATCTTGTTGATCACCCTCAGGCCCAGGGGCAGATAAATATACAGGCCGGATGTAAGCCGCCGCACCATCCCCGCCCGCAGCAGCAGCTTGTGGCTGATCACTTCCGCATCGGCCGGAGATTCCTTGAGCGTGGGAATATAGCAGGAGCTGAAGCGCATTAGGTATTTTCCTTTTCGTTAAGCAGTGATTGCAGTTCTTCCATAAAAGCCGCCAGCAAGGCTTCCTGCCCTTTCACGGAGCGGATGACCTCGCCCTTGCGGAAAATAATGCCTTTGTCGCGGCCCCCGGCCACGCCAAGATCAGCCTCGCGCGCCTCGCCGGGACCATTGACCACGCAGCCCATAACCGCCACCTTTATGGAGGCCGTGGATGTTGCCAGGCGGTCTTCTACCGCGCGTGCCAGGGCAAAAAGATCTATCTCGGTGCGGCCGCAGGTGGGGCAGGAAATAATCTCCGGCCCGCGGGAGCGGAGGCCCAGGGCCCGCAGTATCTCCCAGGCCACGGTCACTTCTTCGGCGGGATCTGCCGTCAGCGACACGCGCAGGGTGTCGCCTATGCCCTCGTGCAGCAGGATGCCCAGCCCTACGGCAGATTTGACCGTTCCCCGCATGAGGCCCCCGGCCTCGGTGATGCCGATATGTGTGGGATAATCACAGGCAGCGGCCAGCAGACGGTAGGCTGTTATGGTATCCAGCACAGAGGAAGACTTGAGGGAAATCTTGGTGTCGTAAAAAGCGCGGGCTTCCAGCAGACGCACATGCCCAAGGGCGCTTTCCACCAGAGCTTCGGGGCAAGGCCCGCCATACTTGCGCAGGATATCCTTTTCCACCGAGCCGGAATTGACGCCCACGCGAATAACCGCGCCGTGCGCCTTGGCCGCATCTACCACCCTGTCCACATGCGCCTTGGGGCCAATATTGCCGGGATTGATGCGCAACCCCTCAAGGCCCGCCTCCAGCGCGCCCACGGCAAGGCGGTAGTCAAAGTGTATGTCGGCGATAAGCGGCAGGGGCGTACCTGATCGTATGGCGGGCAGGGCCGCCACGGCCGCCTCATCAGGTACGGCCAGGCGCACCATTTCACAGCCACGGGCCGCCAGACGGGCAATCTGCCCCAGGGTGGCCTGCGGATCGCGGGTATCCGTATTGGTCATGCTCTGAACAACAACAGGTGCGCCGCCGCCCACAGTAACGCCGCCAAGGCGTATCGCTCTGGTATTCCTGCCCATGCCTTCTCCCAGATGAAAAACTTGGCGGCGCTGCGTCGCCATATCCTTTAAAGGCGTCTTGTAAGCTATTTCATGCAGCAAGCCAAGCAGACAGCCGATCATGCCGCTGGAACGTGTTTTGCATATTTTTTTGCACCGGGACGGGCAGGCGCCCGATTTTTCACCCCCGCACTGAAGTTTACCGGACGGGGGCCGATAAGTATGACAGAACACTACCTGAGGTTGCCATGCACGGTTTATTGCGTTTTATACTCATCTGCGCCCTTGCGCTGCCCCTGATGCCCGGCTGCTCCAAAGCGCCGCCTTCAGCCAATGATCCCGGCTACGTAGATGCCGTGGAGCTGAAGCTCAAATTTCGCGAACTGGCAGACCAGATGCTCGCTACAGTGCCCAATGACGCCCTGCAGGGCTTTGTGGCCATGCCCACATCCTTTGTGGATGAAAACAGCACATCGCGCAGCTCTCCGCTGGGAAGGCTCATGGGCGAAGCCATGTTTTACGAATTCAACCAGCGGGGCTTTCCCGCACGCGAATACCGCCTGACGGGCAATATTGCCGTTGTCGGCGGACGCGACGACCTGGCCCTGATTGAAAATGCGGTCATCCCCGTCGGGCAGAAATGGGCGGCGCTGGTTGTGGGAACCTATTATGTGGACAAGGACGCCACCTTCGTCAACGCCCGTCTTGTGCGGGCCACCGACGGCCTTGTCATGCGCACGGGGCAGCTTGTACTGGTCAATACGCCCATTGTGGCGCGTATGGGCAAAACAGATCCCCCTGCGCCGAAATCCGCGCCACCGGCACAGAGTGCAAGCGTGTCCACAGCTTCGGCCTCCAAGCCTTCCGGACAGCGCGGAAGCCTGTATCCCTCACTCTACACACCGGCCAGTTCCATCAGCAGCGGCAACGTAGCCATCAAACAGGGCAAATAATGCCGGAAAGCAGCCATGCGTTTTACTTGTAGCTTGCGTATTTTTGGAATTACACTTGCCGCCCTGGTGGCAGGGCCGTTTTTTGCGGTGCACCCGGACGGCGCGCGGGCCACGGCCCAGAATCTCTCGACCTATGAGCGCGCTTCGGAAAAACCCGCGGCGCAGCCCAAAAAATCAGCAGACCAGGGGCCGAACATCAGCGCCAAATATCTGAAACAGGCCCGTGCCTACCGCGACCAGGGCCGGTATGAACTGGCCCGGCAATCCTATGCCCAGGCTCTTTCCACCTGCCGCTCTGCCGCGGAACTGGAGGTTATTGAAAGAGAAATGGGCGGTATTGAACTTTTGCTGCGCACCATGCGCTAAGGATTGTGTCATGAGGCTCTATATTGTTATAATTCTTGTCATGGCTGCCCTTCTGCTGCCGCTGACCGCCGCTGCCGCAGGCAACGTGCCCACGGCGGCTACAAAAATAGCCAGACAGATCGACGAACAGCTCATGATGCGCTACGCGAGAACTGACCCGGCCGAAAGCAAAAAAGAACAACAGGCCGTAGCCCGCGCCAATATAATGATCATGGGTACAACCCCCGCCAACCTCAATGACCTCAATGAGGCCTCACCCCTGGCACGACAGATGATGGAAGAAGTGTCGCGCTGGCTTATCAACGCGGGCTACCGTTTTCAGGAACTGCGCAAGGGGCGCGACATCTATTTTGACAAAAAGAAAGGCGAATTCATCCTTACGCGCGACGTCAACCGCCTTGCCAGCAAAATCGGCACAAGCCAGGCCATAATGGCAGGAACCTACGTGGTCAGCGGCGAGCAGGTGCGCTTCAATATCCGGCTTATCCACACCACCAGCAACGAAGTGCTGGCTATGGGTTCCGGCACGATCCCCATCACCGAAGATCTGCTGCCACTGTTGCGCGACCCCACGCCCGGCGGCAGGGGCGGCGTCATGCCATCGGTGAATACCCGCCTGCAGTAAGCTTCTTGCCTTGGCGGCCCGTTCTGTCTATAACAAGCCCGGCCCGGCGCATGCGCCGGGCCTCGACTTGTTGGCAAGGCCCGCTGAAATCTTTCGCCGCCGCGCCAGCCCCTGCCGTAAGGTTGCCTGCTGATAGTGCGGCTTCATGACGGTAGCTCAGTATGGACACCGACCCGGCCCCCTCCGGAGCAGCCGCGCGTGTGCGGCCCGGACGCCCGCCAGGTCTTGACTGGTGACAATTCAGGAGAAAGCATGGCCCTCAGCATAGGTATCGTCGGTCTGCCCAACGTGGGCAAGTCCACTCTTTTCAATGCCCTTACCAAGGCCCAGAACGCCCAGGCCGCCAATTACCCCTTCTGCACCATCGAGCCAAACAAGGCTACGGTGGCCGTGCCGGACACGCGCCTGCAGGATCTGACAAACAAGGCAAAACCACAAAAAACCATCAACGCCAGTGTGGATTTTATCGACATTGCCGGTCTTGTGCGGGGAGCCAGCAAGGGTGAAGGCCTTGGTAACCAGTTTTTGGGCAACATCCGCGAATGCGCGGCCATAGTTCATGTGGTACGCTGCTTTGAGGATGAAAACATCACCCACGTTGACGGTGGCGTTGATCCCCTGCGTGATGTGGACACCATTGAGACGGAGCTTTTGCTGGCCGACCTGCAAAGTGTTGAAAAACGCCTTGAACGTCTGCAAAAGATGTCCAAGGGCAACAAGGACGCCAAGGCAGCTGCCGAAGTGATGCAGACCCTGCAGACGCACCTGAATGACGGCAAGGCCGCCCGCGAATTTGCCCTGCCGGAAGGCAACGAGGCCTTTCTGGCTTCGTGGCGTGAACTGGGTCTTCTGACAGCCAAGCCCGTTATCTACTGCGCTAACGTGGATGAAAACGCCGTGGCCGAGGGCAACGCCTTTGTGGAAACCCTCAAAAACTTTGCTGCCGGGCGCAACGCAGGCTTTGCCTGTATTTGCGCCAAGCTCGAAGAAGAACTGCAGGGGTTGTCCGATGCCGAACAGGCCGAAATGCTTTCGTCGTACGGCATTACCGAAAGCGGCCTTGTGCGCATCATCCGCACCGGCTACGAAACACTGGGCCTTTGCAGCTACTTTACGGTCGGCCCCCAGGAAGTGCGGGCCTGGACCATTCACAAGGGCTGGAAGGCCCCCCAGGCTGCCGGGGTCATTCATACGGACTTTGAACGCGGCTTCATCCGTGCCGAGGTCATCTCTTACCAGGACTACATGAGCCACGAAAACGAGGCCGCCTGCCGCGCCAGCGGCGTGCTGCGTGTGGAAGGCAAAGAATATGTGGTCAAGGATGGGGATGTCATGCATTTTCTTTTCAACGTGTAGCGCAGCTGCTTGTCTGAAGTGTCCTGACTGTCCGCACATGGGGCCTGCGCTGCGGGAGTTTGTGTACCCCAGCCACCAGGCATGGCAGCAGGGTAGAAATTGCCCGGATTACCGGGCGCTTTCGGTCCGGCAAGAATCACGGACCACTGTGGTTCTGAAAAGCGCCCCGCCTGTACAGAAAAAATGAGCGCCCCTTCCGCACAAACGGAGGGGGCGCTCGCATCTTTTTTATGAGGCCGCATGGCCCCTGACGCCGTTAGGCTTTTTTCATGTGTTCAATCAGTTCTACCAGGCTGTGGGCCTGCTTGCGCAGGGCTTCAAGCTCGGTCATGGCCAGCTGCATGGATTCAGAGGTTGTGGCGGCAATGTGGTTCACATCAGCGATGGACCTGTTGATCTCTTCGCTGGTAGCGGACTGCTGCTCGCTGGCGGTGGCAATGGCGCGCACTTCGTCCGCGGTCTGATCCACCATGCCCACGATTTCCTGCAACGCTTCGCCGGACTTGTTGGAAAAGTCTGTGGCGGAGGCGATGTTGTGCACGGCCAGCTCCACTTCCTGAATGCTCTGCGAGGCGCTTTGCTGGATGGCGCGAATGGCATTGCCCACATCTGTGGTTGAAGCCATGGTTTTTTCTGCCAGCTTGCGTACCTCGTCGGCCACAACGGCAAATCCCCTGCCGGCGTCACCCGCACGGGCCGCTTCAATGGCCGCGTTGAGCGCCAGCAGGTTGGTCTGGTCGGCAATGTCGGAAATGACGCTCATGATCTGGTTAATGGCCCTGGCATGCTCGTCAAGCTGGGTCATGCCATCCTTGAGAGCCAGGGACTGGCGCTGCACTTCCTGTATGCCGTCCACGGCCTTGTATACCACTTCGGAGCCTGCCTGGGCCTTGAGCTTGGCCGAGGCCGAAACATCCGCAGCGCCGCCGGCATTTTTGGCAACCTCAAGCACGGTGGAATTCATTTCTTCCATAGCTGTCGCGGTTTCCGCCAGCCTGGCCACGGCGTGGCTCAACGCGCCGCCGGTATTGTCCACCTGTTCAGCAATGTCGTTTATGGAAGCATTAAGGCGTTCAACCACGCCCTCTATCTGGCCCGCAGCGCTTATCATGCCTTCACGCCTGGCAATTTCAGCCTGGGCCTGGGCCTGCTTGGCCTCTTCCATAGCCTGCTGCGCTTCTTCGCCCATCAGGCGTGCCTGTTCGGCCTTTTCACTTGCATCCTGAACCAGGCGGCGCAGGTTTTCTTCCATATGGCGCAAGGCATTGGCCAGTTGGCCCATATCGTCCTTGCTGTAAACATCAAGGGTGAGGTCTTTCTTGCCTTCGGCCACGCCAAGGGCGTAGCGGGTGATCTTGCCCACCGGCGCGCTGACACGCAACCCCAGAATCACCGACAGGGTAAGCTGCACCACAAGCAGGCCACAGGCCACCAGAATGGCCTTGTCCACTGCTTCGTGCTCAAGCTTTTGCAGGTCGCTCATGGGCATGCCCACAAACCACATGCCGATGATCTGGTTATTAGCGTCTTTGACCGGCCAGTAAGCAGAGTTGTAGTCTACCCCAAGAATGGTGTTGTGGGTGTAGTAAACCTCTCCCTTTTTCAGCACGGCGTCGATAATTTCCGGCGATTGCAGCTTTGTGCCCACAGCCCGCTGCCCGTCATTCACGATCGTGGTCATCACCCGGGTATCGCCCTTGAAAATGGTGACGTTAACTCCCGAAAGCTGCTTGAGCCAGTCAAGATAGGCAGGGGTGACCAGAGAGGTGCCGATGGAAATGGACCCCACTACCCGCCCCTCATAAACCACAGGCTGACTGGCCCGGATTGTGAACGGCACAATGGTGCCTGCCACAACAGCCGCTGCGGGCTGCCCCTTGAGGGCAATAACCACGGTTTCCTGATTGGTCACACTGTCGCCGTATTTATCGGAGTGACCACGGGCGATGACCTTGCCGGACTCATCAGTAATGGTCATGAAGTCCGACCCGGCCATTTTCATGCTTTTTTCGCCCAACTCTCGGGCCAGCGCATGATCCTTGTGCGCAATGGCCTGTATCATGCTGCTGTCGCTGGCAATAAGGGCGGCGCTTTGCGCAAAGCGCTTGCTGGTGACCTCGTTGGCCTCCAGAATGATATTCTGCATGCGGCGGATGCCCTTATCCAGCTCATCTTCAATGGGGACCTTCATAAAATAGATGGAAACAAACAACACTACCCCACAGCAGGTAATCAGAGCGCCGAATAGCGAACCCACATACTTGTGCGTGAGCGTTATGCGCATGCCCCCTCCTTGCAACAAAAAGTTATTTTATAAATATATATGATTCACAAAACGCTGTCCTCTGCCACATGGCAGAGTTTTTTTTACAAAAAAGAGCAATATCCACGTAAAGGCCCCCAGCCTTGACGCTGCTATCAGCACATCTCAAAAACCCGCCATTGATTTTATAAACAACACGGCGGGCATATTCAGTATTACTATATTGTTCGGCACGAATTTAAAAACAAATAGAGCAGAAAGCAAACCAAGATTTCACACAAGCTAATACGTACATATTTATTAAAAATTTTTTATCAATAAATACAAAATATTAAGCATTTAATTCAAAAATGTTTACATATTATATTCAACAATTATTCAGAATAAAAATAAACTATAATTATATAAGCGTATTATAAAACAACAGGAACACCATATATTGTGAAAAAAAATCTTTGCGCCGGATATTTCATGGCCCCACAACCATGCCGGCAGACCTGCCCGGCAGCTCTTGCAGCATCGCCACCTGCATCACTTATGGGAGAACCGGCCGCTGCATAGAACTGCCCGCTCCGCGTGTACTCTTTGCTTCAGCTCCATAGCCACGGCAACGCTGGTCAGGTGGTTGTGACTGCCCGGCCCCATCCCAGAAAGATTGACGTTTTGCTGGCATGCCGGGGAAAAACAGAGATGCCGCAATTCCTTGTTCCGGAATTGCGGCATCTCTCATGGCCCGCCGAAGCCAGGCGCTGGTCAGGATTTTTTCAGGGCTTCCACCAGATCCATAAGGCTCTGTGTCTGATGACGCAGTTCATCAAGCTCACGCAGAGCCACCTTCATGGACTCAGAGGTGTTTCCGGTCAGGTAGTTTACGTCGCTGATGGACTTGTTGATCTCGTCGCTCACGGCTGACTGCTGCTCGCTGGCAGTGGCAATGGCGCGCACCTCGTCAGCGGTCTTGTCCACCATGCCCACGATTTCTTGTAGTGATTGGCCGGACTTATTGGAATATTCTGTAGCTACAGAGATATTGTTCACGGCTTCATCTACCTGCTGAATGCTTTGCGCTGCGCTGGACTGGATAGCACGGATGGCATCGCCCACATCCGTAGTAGACGTCATGGTTTTTTCTGCCAGCTTGCGCACCTCGTCGGCCACAACGGCAAATCCTCGGCCGGCATCGCCTGCGCGGGCAGCTTCAATGGCCGCGTTGAGGGCCAGCAGGTTTGTCTGGTCGGCAATGTCGGAAATGACGCTCATGATACGGCTGATGGCCCTGGCGTGCTCATCGAGCAGGGTCATGCCGCCCTTGAGGCCCAGCGATTGCTGCTGTACCTGCTGGATGCTGGATACGGCCTGCGAAACCACGCTGGAACCCGTTTCTGCCAGATTGCGCGCCGCATCTGAAATATCTGCAGCGCCGCCAGCATTGCGGGCAACTGCAAGCACGGTGGAGTTCATTTCTTCCATAGCCGAAGCTATTTCAGCAAGTCTGGACACAGCCCGGCTCAAGGCGACATCGGTATTTTCCACCTGCTCGGCAATATCCGAAACCGAATTGCCGAGTTTGACGGCAACCTCTTCGATGCGCGCTGCCGCGCTTGACATGCCGTCGCACCTGGCCTGCTCCGCCTTTGCCTTGGCCTGCTCTGCCTCATTCATCGCCAGCTTGCATTCTTCGCCACACTTTTCGGCTTCTCTGGCTTTTTCCGCCGCCTCAAACACCAGTGTTCGCAAATTTTTTTCCATGCTGCGCAAGGCATCGGCGAGCATACCCATATCATCAGAGCCGCGTACCGTGAGTACACTGTCCTGCTTGCCGTCGGCCACCTCAAGCGCATAACTGGTTATTTTACGAACCGGCGCGCTTACACGCAAGCCGACAAAAACTGAAATGCCCAGCTGTACCAGCAGCAAAGCAGCAGCCACACTGACGGCCGTGACAATGGCCTCATTTTCAAGTTTTTTCAGTTCACCAATTGGCGCTCCCGTAAACCACATGCCCACAATCTTGCCATCGGCAGCCTTCACCGGCCAGTATGCAGACTGATACGGAACACCAAGAATGGTATTTTGCACAAAAACCGTCTCGCCACGCTCAAGTACGGCGTCGATGACATCCGGCGCCTCCAGTTTTGTACCCACGGCACGCTTGCTGTCAGAAACAATGGTTGTCATGACGCGCGTATCACCCTTGAAAATGGTGACCGCAGCCCCGGCAAGCTGGCTCAGCCAGTCAAGATAATCAGGAGCGGTAAGCGATACGCCAATGGAGATGGTTCCCACCAGCTGCCCTTCATAAAGAACCGGCTGCGATGCGCGTAACGTAAATGGATTGAGCGGCCCGGTCACCACAGCCTGCGCCGGAACTCCCTGCATGGCTTTGGCAACTGTTTCCTGTTTGGCGATACTGTCGCCGAATTTGCTTTTGGAATGCCCACGCGCAATAACGATCCCCTGGGCGTCTGTTACAGACATAAAGTCCGATCCGGCCATCTTCATGGCCTTTTCAGCAAGGGTAAATACCTCATCGTGATCCTTATAGGCCATGGCCCGGGCCAACCGGTCGTTGGTGGCAATGAAGGCGGCGTTCTGGGCAAAACGCTGTATGGTCATCTCATTGGCGGAGTGAACGATATTCTGCATGCGATGTATGCTGTTGCTCAGTTCTTCATCTATCGGCTTTTTCATATAATAGATGGATACAAACAGAACAACGGCACAGCAGGTAATGAGAGCTGAAAACAGAGATCCGACATATTTGTGGGTAAGGCTCAAACGCATCTGCCACTCCTCATGCTTACGGCACATTGAAAATATGTTCATTGCCTCTATAAAAACACGCTGGAGATACACGCTGCAGAATAAAGATTGTTACAAGGACAACTCCTTATTTAAATATATGTATAAAACACGTTGATATATCAGATATCTGACATATTTTGTCAGATATCATCAATCATCCTGATGCACGGAGCATTTTAACAGCATATCGGATGACTGAGATAATTATTTAGGCAAGACTATAAATTGCATTATTGCCGGAGTCAAAAGGATAGATAAAAAATTGAACAAAAATATTGCAGTCTTCATATAACCGGCAAAAAACAAAAATGCGGTTTGCCGGCAATTACCTGCAAACCACGAACATGACGAGAACACCGGGCGGCACAGATTACCCGACACATCCGCTGCGATGCACGCTCTCCGGTCAGGGCGGATTACGTTGCAGTGCCCGGGCTGCCCCCCACAAAACAAAAGCCCGCTGACGAGCGTCAGCGGGCAAAATATTGGACAGTGCGGCACCTGCGGGTCAGCCCAGCTTGTGGCGCACCTGACGGCACAGGCCCATCAACGCGTCATACTCATGACGCCGTAAACCGGCCCTGCTAAAGAGCCGCCGCCAGGGCATGATAAAATAATCAGGATTATCGCCATGCAGGTAATCGAGACGCAGCAGCATGTCTTTCAGGGATTCCATCAGACGCTCCTGCTCTGCCGCCGTTACCTGCCTGCCCCCGCCGGGATGTTTTTTTTCTGCATTTCCGGCGTCTTTTCCCGGTCTGTTGCGCAGGGCATCGGCGCATTCATATAAAAGCAGCAACACGGCCTGCGCAAGGTTAAGCGAACTGGCCGCAGGGTCCGTTGGTATGGTCACAAGCTTATGGCAATGGGTTATTTCTTCATTGTTCAGGCCCCGGTCTTCCGGGCCAAAAACAAGGGCCACCCTTTCGCCGTGCGCCAGGGCCTCCGCCACGTCCGCAGCGGCACGCCCCGGCGAGAGCAGGGATTGACGCCAGCCCCCCACCCGCGCTGTGGTTCCTACCACAAGGGTTACGGGAGCTACGGCTTCCGGCAGGTCAGCATAGACCTTTACGTCATCCAGCAGATCCTGCCCTTTGGGCGTGGCAAGCGGGCGAGCCTTCTCCTTGTCCCACCGCTCGGGATCCACAAGAGACAGCGATGAACAGCCCATATTGACGCAAGCCCGCGCAGCCATACCGATATTTTCAGGAAAACGTGTTTTGACCAGAACAATATCCAACCCGTCAAGCAGAGAAGCCATATCAGCACACGCCTCCGATCAGGGCCAGCACCAGTTGCAGCGGATCGGAGGCCACCGGCAGTGTTTGCGCCGGCACTTGAGGCCAGATACGGCTTGCCGCCAGAGCCAGCATGGCCCCGCCAACACCGCACTTGCACACTGTGCCCAAAAAGCGCCCCATCATAGCCCCAAAGGCCGCATCCAGCGCTTCGCCCAAGGGGCGGCCCTTGAGCATTTCCATAATAAAACAGCCGGTCCATGCGCCAGCCACCGCGCCAATGAGTGCCCCGAGGCCAAAAAACAGCGGCGCCAGTAAAATGGCTCCGGCAATGGCCCCGATCATGCCCGCGAATGTGCCTGACGAACTTGAGCCATACCGCTTGGCCTTGACTATCTGCATGCCCAGTTCCAGCGCTTCGCCCACAAGGGCCAGAGCTATCATCATGACCCAGAACCAGACGTTCATTGCGTCCGAAGCGGGATGCGCCATCTTCCACAGGGCCACAAGTCCCAGCAGCACCCAGTTGGCGGGCAGCCCGAAGACGTTGAGCAAAAGCACGAAGCCCAGCAAGGTGATGAATGCGCCCGCCAGCAGACTGGCAAGGGGAAATGGCAAAAAATCCATACAGTTTCCGGTATTATTTTTTTTCGCGCATGTCTTGCAGGCGAACGGCCTTGCCTTCGGCGCGCGGCAGGCTGTTGCTCTGCACAAGCTCTACCCTGGGCGTGATGAGGATTTCATCACGCAGGCGCTGGGCAATAGTTTTCTGCAGGCTTTGCAGAACGCGCATGTCTTCCACAAAGAATTCGTCGCGCACTTCCACCTGCACCCGCATGACATCGCCGATACCATCGTTCTCCAGCAGGATAAGATAGCTCTGCCCCACTTCAGGGAAGGTCATGATGACCTGCTCGACCTGCATGGGGTAAACATTGACGCCCTTGATGATAAACATGTCATCCGCGCGGCCGAGGATACGGTCCATGCGGCGGTGCATGCGCCCACAGCCGCATACTCCGGGCAGAAAACGGGTAAGGTCGCGGGTACGATAGCGCAGAATGGGCATCCCCTGGCGGCAGAGACAGGTCATGACCAACTCGCCCACCTGGCCCTCGGGTACAGGCTGGCCTGTTTCCGGATCGACAATTTCAGGAATATAGGCGTCTTCCCACAGGTGCATGCCGGCCTGCTCAAGGCATTCAAAGGCCACGCCCGGCCCGTTCATTTCGGAAAGCCCGTAGGAGTTATACGCCTTCATATCAAAAAGGCTTTCAATACGACGGCGGAATTCTTCAGTATACGGCTCCGCGCCCACAAGAGCGATGCGCAAGGGGAATTCACGCGGGTCTTCACCCATATTGCGCAGGTGTTCGCCAAGAATGAGCGCATAGGAAGGCAGAATATGCGCCACAGTGGTGCGAAAGTCCTTGGCCAGCTTGATCTGGCGGCGCGAGTTTCCCGCCCCGGCGGGGATGGTCAGGCAGCCCAGGCGTTCGGCCCCGAAATGGATGCCCAAACCGCCCGTGAACAGACCGTAACCGGACATATTCTGAAATACGTCCTCACGGCGCACGCCCACCATGTGCATGCAGCGCGCCATAAGGTCGGCCCAGGAATTGATATCGTTCTGCGTGTGACAGATGGCTACGGGCGACCCGGTAGTGCCGCTTGAGCAGTGCATACGCACAATTTCAGCCTGAGGCACGCAAAGCATGCCGGTGGGATACTGGGTACGCAGATCGTCTTTGGTGGTGAAGGGGATGCGGCGCAGGTCATCAAGGCTGTGCAAAGAGTCCGGCCCGATTCCCGCCTCGTCGAGGCGCTGCCGGTAAAAATCACACTTACGGGCCTGAGCGACCATATTTTTCAGCCGGACAAGCTGGGTTTCCTCTATGCGCTCCCGGCTCCACAGTTCCGCTGGATCAAAAACTTCCATGCCTCTCCTCACCTTACTGGAGCATTGTCAAAACTTCCGGAGGTCAGCCTCCGGACCGGATCAGGCCGCAGGTTGCGCCTGCAGATCAATCGGCATGCGTACGCGCCCAGCCCCACAGCAATCCCAGGCTGCCGGCCAGCATCATGTCGCCATGCGGAGCCAAAAAACGCCCGTGGCCTTGCAGCAAGGCGCGCCTTGGCCCTGTGATAAACGTAGGCTCATAGCCTCCGGCCTCTTCACAGTATGGACCAAAGGCCGTGCCGTGCCCGCCCGTGGCCTGCACTTCTTCAGCGGGCAGCCAATGCTTGCGGAACTGTTCCAGATCAGCCAGCAACTGCTCCAGGTTGCGCATGCCCGTATGATGCTCGTAAATGCCGCGCACCAGCCCTTTGTACACAAGAGCCGCCACAGTATGCCCGTTGCCCACATTTATGACGGTTATGCCCTCACGGTAGCTGCGGTTCATGACCTCGCTGTCACACAGCGCGCCAAGCAGGGCACTGGCCCCTGTATCGGCCACAGGGCCACCGGTTTTGTCATGCAGAGGTTGCAACCGGGTAAGCGATGGGGGCGGCGTGGAATAAATCCAGGATGCCGGATCCGCAGATTCGGCAAGAAGCCGGTTCCACATGAGCATCCTGCCCTGCCGGTTGCCCCCTACATGATGGCCGTGATCCTGAGCGGCCGCAAGCACCATGTGCGGTTGCGGCAGACCGGAAATGCGCAACAGCCCGGCCCAGAAGTCCGGTCCGTAGTCCGACAGAAAAACGGGAACGCAGCCCACGGGACAGGTGGCACAAAACTCCACCCCCATGGCGCGCACCACATCCTCACTGTCGTGGATGCCGCGCGAAGCGGCCGGAGTAGCCCACACCTTGAATCCGGCGGCCAGGTGCTCCTTGATGGCCTGGCTGAAGCCGCCGCCCATATTGCTGCCATGCAGCCACAAGTCATGTCGCAGCAGGGTCAGTTCGCGGATGCGCTGGGCAACCATGCGGGCTGGCGACGGCAATACAAAGCGCGGCCAGTTTTCACATTCAAGCCCGGGCCGGGCCAGGAGTGCGTCCTGAGTACCGCTGCCGATATCAAGGCACAGCACAGGGCCTGTGCGACGCAAAAATTTATGTACGTTTTCGTCCATTGGCAGTCTCCAGTGAGCGCCTGAAGTTACTCGCAACACGACGTAAGCGCAAGCCCCGACAATTTTTTTAAAAAAATGCTTGCCAAGACCAGCACAATACGCTAATTCATTTTTTCGCGCCGAGGTGGTGGAACTGGTAGACACGCTATCTTGAGGGGGTAGTGAGAATTCTCGTGCGGGTTCGAGTCCCGCCCTCGGCACCATAAAGACTTCCAAAGAAGTTCGCAAAAGTCCGCAAGGCCAATAGCCAAGCGGATTTTTTGTTTTCTGAGCTTCCGTTTCAATTCGCGAGGGTTCGTTGACATACCCCATTTCTGGGGGTATTTTGGGGGTAGTAAGGCAGAGAAAAGAATATTGCCTTCCGCGATACCCCCAACACGCGAAAGCCTTGTTCCTGGCTGATATTCCCACCATTTTCTCTCCCCTGCCCTGCCTAAACTTCTGGTACCCCCAGCGGCGGAGCAATACCCTACTCAACGAGCAAGGATACAGAGCAGACGTAATTGAAGCCCAGCTTGCCCACGGCGAGAAAAACGCCATTCGGGCCGCTACAATCATGCCGAATATTTGCCGGAGCGCCGCCGCATGATGCAGGAATGGCAGATTATTTAGTTCATCTCAAAAGCATTTAAGCTCACTAGTGTGGAAGGAAGCCAGGGTGTACAAGGACGGTGCCCCGACAGATCCCGCACAGTACGGCCCATGCGGTGCGAATAACGGAAGCTAGACCACCGGAACCTGCTCCGCTCATAGGATCTTTTCAATGAATTTGTAAGGCGGGCGTTGCTGAAGTGGATATTGCGGCAATTCAGAAAGGGGGACGGACAGTTGGTTGCCCGCGAATAACGCATTCGTCTGAGTAACACCCGGTCACTTCAACGATAAGGACAAAAATTGCTATTAATATTCGGCGGCCTGCCGGGAACTGGCAAAACTACAATAGCGCGCCAAGTCGCTCAAAAACTTTCCGCCGCATACATACGCATGGACAGCTTGGAACTGGCGCTTGTTCGTTCAGGCTTGGCAAAAAATCAATGGGATTTAGGTCCAGCGGGGTATATTGCCGGTTATGCTTTAGCTGCGGACAATCTACGTCTGGGGCTTTCGGTTGTGGCAGACTCCGTGAATCCATTACGAATTACCCGTAACGCATGGCGGGATATAGCCGTTCAAGAGGGCGTTGATTATCTGGAAATTGAAATCATCTGCTCGGACACGGAGCAACATAAGGAAAGGGTCGAAGGCCGGTCGCCAGACATTTCCGGCCATGTTCTGCCCGATTGGCAAAGTGTTGTTAATCAAAAGTATGAGCCTTGGGATAGAGAACGCATTGTTTTAGATACTGCAAAACTACAGGCTGATGTGGCCGTCAGTGAAATATTTAAGGAAGTTGGCGGGCATGCTATCCATGTCACCGATATTTCTGGCATTCTCGATCATGGCCAAAATGAGAGCAAACAAAACTGATCTCGAATTTCCTGCCCCTAGCCTTGGTCTGATCCACGATGATCAATGCTCCTATTTTTTACTGGAAGATGTATTGCAATGTGAGAAGCTTCATCCCGAATATATAGGCAATGTTTCCGCTGAGGACCTTGGTTTACCGGATGCCCCTTTCAAAGATGTGCCTTTCACGAAAAGCCCCCCCCGAAAGCAGCGGCGCACCTCTCCCCCCTGTTGACAAAACGGACTGGCGAGATTGTAACATCATTCAAGACGTTGAATCACGACCTAAAATTCAGACAGCCTTTGCCGAAACAATCTTGTCCTTGCCTTTGACGCTGACGGCACAATCTGCCCCCCAGAACTGGCAACCCTTCCTCTGAAAATATTCTTCACAGAAATGCCAAAGCCAGATGATGGAGATTTTTACACGTCCAATAACCTCATGGAACGGTATAAGCTTGGTCCTGCTGAGTTCGTGGAATATCTCATGCAGCACAAAGACCTGTTCTCTCATGGTGTTCTTGAGTGGTTTTACATCCAACACCATACTATTAATGAAAGGGGCATGTGGTATGAATATCAACCAATGAGCCGCAAAGTTGAAGAGTTGGATAACTTCACATTCCATTATCGGACGATCAGGAATCATGAAAAGCCCATGCATGACAATGGCTATTATGACAGATACGATGATGAATACCCAACCAACGCTAATCAAAGCAAGGCAGATGCAAATAGATCCGCTCGTATGGCCGAACTCGAAGCCCAGCTTGCCGAAGCCCAAAAACAGATTGAAAATCTCCGACAGTGGAACAAGCGATTAAATGAGCAGAACCAAGAACTGAGGGCTGAACTTGCCACTTCATTAAAATACATATGATTACGTATTAATTGAAAACCCGTCCCCGTACCGGTAACTCTGTTGAAATTTTGCGAAAGATGATCAAAAGTACAAATTTTCATATGAGACTTCTGATTATTACGGCCCGAAACGTATCAGCGTTTGGGGCTTTTCTGTTTTTTACAGATACGCCCGCAAGGCTGTTTTACTTTTCAGGCAGAAGTATTCGGGCTATAGAGCGCCCCGTTGCTGTACGTCTTGTATGGTGCAGATGGGTCTACATGCTCCTTTTATCAAGCATGCTCTCTTTTACAAGAGGCGCTGCCGTTCAGCGGGTGCCAGTCGCTCTGGCTTCCACCCTTGTGGCTAGAAAATTCATACTTTCCGGGAATAAATAAAAATGCCCCTATACCTTTATTGAAAAATTGGTAAAACACCCCTTGGAAGGACACTCAGGTTCGTGACCGCCGCCTGGCATGCCGGAGCGCCCCCTGAATGCATCATCTCAGCATATCTTTTGAAACTCGTATGCTTCAAGAGGATGTAAACATCGAAACGAATTTGAGCCGTGGGTATTCGTGTTTTCGATATGTGCAAGAAATGTAAATTTGGCATTTTATCCCATGCAAAGGAGAACACCATGCATGATCCTTCCTCCTTCGAGGCACTGAATCCCCAGCAGATGTGTCACAAGGCGGTGGTGATAATGGCAGGCAAGGCGCTCAGGCCAGCGCCCAATGCTTTTATGCTTGCTGTTATGGCGGGCGTGTTCATCGGCCTGGGCTTTGTTTACTGTGCCGTAGCCAACACGGCAGGAGCGGGAAAAATAGTCGGCGGGCTGGTGTTCAGTCTCGGCCTCATGCTTGTTATCGTTCTGGGTGCGGATCTGTTTACCTCTACAACCATGACGCTTCTTCCGCGTGCCTGCCGCAAGATTACCTGGGGACAAATGTTCTCGAACTGGGGAATAGTATATGCAGGAAATTTTGTGGGCAGTCTTTTTTTGGCGGCGCTCATTTTGCTGAGCGGACACCCGTGGGCATCTGGTGGTGATATAGCTGTTTTTTATATCAACACCACAGAAAACAAACTCACACACACCTTCATTGAAGCCATTTTTCTGGGTACCATGTGCAATCTGCTGGTCTGCCTCGGCGTATGGATGAGCTATGCCGGACGCTCACTGATTGATAAAATGGCCGCCTGCCTGTTTCCTGTAGGCCTTTTCATTGCTTGCGGATTTGAGCACAGCGTAGCAAACATGTTCATGATTCCTATCGGTATCCTGTGTAACGACATGATGCCTCCCGCTGTGGCTGCCCGGCTGACCGATCCCGAGCATACCGCGACTGTGCTGACCTGGTCGAATTTCATCTTCAAAAACCTTATCCCCGTAACACTTGGCAACATCCTTGGCGGCGGAGTGTTTGTTGGCATGTTTCACTGGCTGATCTATCTGCGCAGCGGGCATGGCGGTCACAAACATACCGGCAGGGCTGCGGTGCAAAAACAAGCCCGGTCCACCGACTAGCTGCCGAAGCCCACGATCAGAAGCGTCAAGCGCAGCCGCGTCAAAACAAGCGCGTGATCCGATAAAAATACCATGCGGGCAATAGCGGTCCCTACGAAAAAGCGGCTTTCGCCCGCCGCACGCAACGGCTGCCTTTCTGCTTCACCTGCGCCGTAACAGCCGCAAACGTCAACCGGGGACCGCGTCAAAAGCACGGTCCCCGGTTTTTCCACAGCCCTTGCGATGTCAGGGCCGGTTTAGCCATTCAGTCATATTACGCTGCGGGTACAAGCAGAATGCGGCACGGGGCATTTTCGCAAAGCGCCCCCACATTACCGCGAATGCGCTCAAGGCCACGCCGCAGGGGGTTGGCAGCAACAAACAGGTCATACCCCCGGACCATTTCTTGCCGGGCATGGTCAATCACATTGCCGGATGTTGTCAGACAATGGATTTCCATCTGGTCACCGGCAAATTCCCGAAGCCGGGTAAAGGCCCTGGCTGCGCTTTTTTCTTCCTCCTGCTGCATATAGTCGATGAAGTCCGCGCGGGACCCACTACCCGAGAGCCAGTCATGCCCCACATAGTCATTCCATGTGGAGTCCAGCACAAAAAGGGCGGTCAGGGCCGCGCCGCTTTCACGCGCAATGCGAACAGCCTCGGCTGCGGCGGGGCTTTCCTCATCAAGCAGCAGCAGGATATTTTTGGGGGCAGAGGCGGACATCAAGGCAATGTTCCCTTTTCATGATCAAGCACGATGATGGTATCCTTGCCCTTTTTTACCTTTTCGCCGGGCTTGCCGGGAACATCAAGAACCTTTCCGTTGGCTTTGACGCTCACGTCCCTGGTGACAACCTTTTCTTCCATCACGTTGTCTTTCCATTTTTTTTCAACAACTTCAAGCGAATAGATCACATCGCCCTTTTTGACTTCGGCCCCTTTTTCCACTGCGACAGAAACAAGTTTGCCGTCCTGGCTGGCCTTCACCTTTACCGTGGGTACGATAAAGGCCATGTAGCCAAGCACGCAAATTACTACAAGCCCGGCAAAAATAATCGAAGCGATATCCTCGTGCCGGTCATTCCTGAAGACTGTCATTTTTTGCTTGTCATTACTCATGGCATCTTCCTTTGGCTTAGAACGCGCCTACTTTGGGCATGAACAGCATGATGACGATAAGGGCCAGCACATATTTTACGGTACCCGCGGTCAGACCGAGGCGCAACGGCTTGCCGCCGGCGGCCTTGATTTCACGGAAGTCAATGTACGCCCCCTGCCCAACAAGGCCGATGCCGAATATCCATTGCATGCAGTCGCGCAGAAGGTGCAGGGTTTCAGAACCTTCAGCCCCGAGCATACCCAGAGAAGACAGGGCCGTCATGCCAAAGAAGCCCAAAACGAAGATGGGGAACTTGGAAATAAGAATTTCCTTCAGGCTGATGTGCTCGGCCTCTCCCTCTCCCTTCCAGTACCAGACGGTGATGGCAAAAACCACAAAAGGAATGCTGATGACGCGCACCACGTTCCACACTTCACCATAGGCCACGGCCGTTCCCGGAGCAATTACCGGATTGAATGCCAGGCAGGTGGCAAGCACCTGGCCGGAGTTCAGAATGCCCGTACCGACCCATGCGCCGTATTGCAGGTCTGACAGGTTGAGCGCTTTACCGATAAAGGGGCTGATAAACATCGTCACAATGCCAAAGCCAAGAATCGTGGCAATGGCAAGGGCCAGGTCCACAGGACGGGCGCGCACACCGGGGGCTGCCGCCACCGCCGCAGAAACCCCGCACACGCCGCAGGCCGCCGCCATAACAGCCGCCACAGAGCGGTCAACTTTCCATATTTTACTCAACCACATGATAAGGAAGACAGTGCCGAACACAAAAGCCATAATCAGCAGCGCGGCGCTTATACCCAGTTTGAGCAGACTTTGCAGGGTATACAGCGAACCCAGCATGATAACGCCCGTTTTAATAAACAGGCGGGTTGTGCGAAAGCCCGCATCCGCCCACGCGGGAATCTTGCCGCCAAACAAAACGTTGCGAAACAGCATGCCCGCAATAATGGAAAGCAAGATATAGTTGAGGCTCAGCACTTTTACAGGCCAGCCTTTTACGCCGAAAAGCGTGATGCCGTTCAGCCAGGGAACAGCATACATGCGCAATACGGCCAGGGTGCCGATCATCAGCACCAAACCGGGGATAATGGCCACAATTTTACCCAATAATCCTTTGTCTTCCATAATCATCCTCCGCCACAGCGTTGTTTTACGTTACAAACATTCTTTCACAATCCGGTAAAAGGTTAAGAGGATAGTTGTTTGGTGTGAATATCACGTCAAACCAATTAGCGCAAGTATATTCAGTGAGTTAGTGTGGGTTGTAGAGCAATAAATTTTAAAAAAACAGAAAAAGCGATAAACTGCATAAACAACCAGCAAAGCATTACGAGTCACAACCAAACGACATACTTGTTCTTTTTTTAACTTTTCAATCAGAAGAACAGCGCCTGCCTGCGAACCACTGGGCATGGCAATTTAACGTACTAAAAAAATAAGTTTTCAGGATACAGCTTTTTCACAAAAACCAGCCCTCTTTTCTGTTTGAGTGGCACGCTCTTCTGCCCGTTGGAAACAGCCATTTTGCTAGCTGAATGATTTTTTTTAAAATTCTTGCTTGACAGTCCGGCGTGGTTCACATATACACACTCTTCGTGTTGGGCTGTCGTTCAATTGGCAGGACGGCGGATTCTGGCTCCGTTAATCAAGGTTCGAGTCCTTGCAGCCCAGCCAACACAAACAGTGCGTCCCCATCGTCTAGCCGGCCCAGGACAACGGCCTTTCACGCCGTCGACAGGGGTTCAAATCCCCTTGGGGACGCCACTGATTACAAGAGGTTATAATAAAAACCTCACCAGATACCCACAGGGGGTTAGTCCCGGGGGGTTAGTTTTGAAAAAAGGCTGCATGAAAGTGCGGCCTTTTTTCGTTTTCCATAAACAGAACTGAACATGTTCCCCACCTCGCCCTGTTCCCTCTGAAAGAGCCAACATGAAATTGGGTTCATCCCCACGCCCGTGGGGAACACCTCGCCGCGCTGGAATCCGTATGTGATGTTAACGGTTCATCCCCACGCCCGTGGGGAACACTGCATCAATCTCCAAAGCAAGCTGCAGTTTGCCGGTTCATCCCCACGCCCGTGGGGAACACGTGTCAGCGCCGTCGGTGGTAACGGCGAGGTCCGGTTCATCCCCACGCCCGTGGGGAACACGTGACCGGGTTTACGAGACATAGTAGCAAACTCGGTTCATCCCCACGCCCGTGGGGAACACATTGTGCCATGGTAGGCAACGGCAATAATGCACGGTTCATCCCCACGCCCGTGGGGAACACTGCGGCTGGCCGTTGACATAGCCGTTTTTACCCGGTTCATCCCCACGCCCGTGGGGAACACGCAGCCGCGCCGGGGCGCAGCGGCGGTACAGCCGGTTCATCCCCACGCCCGTGGGGAACACGGGCACGAAGTGATCCAGTACCTTTTGCTGACCGGTTCATCCCCACGCCCGTGGGGAACACCCGCATCATAGCTTTGCCCCGCACTGCCGCAGAAGGTTCATCCCCACGCCCGTGGGGAACACAATTTGGTGTGCGCGCGGGAGCGTACGGAGGTCGGTTCATCCCCACGCCCGTGGGGAACACATCATCCGCTGAAAGCTCCAAAACAGGATAGCCGGTTCATCCCCACGCCCGTGGGGAACACAGCGTGAGGGCGAGTGGGAAGGATATATCAAGCGGTTCATCCCCACGCCCGTGGGGAACACATGATGCTATAAAGATGGATATGGTACGCCAACGGTTCATCCCCACGCCCGTGGGGAACACCCTTGCCGAAGGGCGTGACCTGTCGCCGTGTGCGGTTCATCCCCACGCCCGTGGGGAACACGCATCAATCTCAAGAGCAAATTGTAATTTGCTCGGTTCATCCCCACGCCCGTGGGGAACACGTGACCGGGTTTACGAGACATAGTAGCAAACTCGGTTCATCCCCACGCCCGTGGGGAACACGCAATCCTATTTAACGGAGGTAAAAATGGCTACGGTTCATCCCCACGCCCGTGGGGAACACAATACGCACATATTTTTCTCATAGCGTTATCCCGGTTCATCCCCACGCCCGTGGGGAACACAGCAGATAACGACAATGATGGTGCGCCAGTAACGGTTCATCCCCACGCCCGTGGGGAACACTGCATTCGTAGGAAAACTCGCCGGAGGGTTCTCGGTTCATCCCCACGCCCGTGGGGAACACTCTCCCTCTTGTTCGTCTTTTTACTCCCCTCACGGTTCATCCCCACGCCCGTGGGGAACACTCTGTGAGAGAAAAACCCTCTGCCGAAACACCCGGTTCATCCCCACGCCCGTGGGGAACACAAAGGAATGCGTTACTCCAAAAAATTGTGATGCGGTTCATCCCCACGCCCGTGGGGAACACTGTCTCTTCGATGTCTGTGCACATACGTGACGCGGTTCATCCCCACGCCCGTGGGGAACACAAAATAGAACCTGAGTAGGGGGAGCCACCTTACGGTTCATCCCCACGCCCGTGGGGAACACGTCTCACGGGGGATAGTGGCAGCCAATACATCCGGTTCATCCCCACGCCCGTGGGGAACACTTGCCATGAGTAATTGCGACCTCGTTTTGGAACGGTTCATCCCCACGCCCGTGGGGAACACTCAAGAGCATATTGGGTGCTACCCTGCCAGCCCGGTTCATCCCCACGCCCGTGGGGAACACTCCCCTTTCAGGCTCTATCCGTGGTCTGCGCTCGGTTCATCCCCACGCCCGTGGGGAACACGTACGATTGAGAGTCCTCAATCTTGCGCCAAACGGTTCATCCCCACGCCCGTGGGGAACACCGCTACCACACCCGCCTGGGACGAGGCCCCCGCGGTTCATCCCCACGCCCGTGGGGAACACCTTCATAAATACAAATACTAAATCAGCGCGTTACAGAAACATCACAAATCTACCAAATCATCGCGATCATTGTCCCTGGGAGTATACGCGACAAGTGGCAGGCCATCCCAGTCTATCTGCTCCCGGCAGTTGGCACCAACGGTCAAAAATTGAAAACCAGATTCGTGGCAAGATGTCCAGGCCAGAACGGCATTACCGTCACCGACCTGCTGGCACACCACCTCCCATAATTTTTGCCGCACACGGACTGAGTAATTGCCCACATACACGCCTGCCCGAACTTCCAGCAACCAGCGTGACAAATACCCACGCAAGCGCTGCGGCACTGCTTCAGTTACGATGACCAGCATCACCAAGCCCCTTTTTGTTGGGAATGGCTATGGGCACTGCCTCGGGGGGACGTTCTGGCTTGGCGATTCCTCCGGCAGAAAGCACTTCTTCAATGGCTGGAATGATTTTTTGCAGCAACCGCGTTTCTCTAAAAAGATCGCGACAACGCAAACGTACCTCGCTTTCAACCTTGCCTGGCTTTTTAGCCACCACAGACAATGCAGCAGGGATTGCAGTTTCAAATTTGAACAGATCGGCAACATCATATACAAAAGAAAGCGGTTTACCCGAATGAATAAATCCGATGGCAGGTGCATATCCCGCCGCGAGCACAGCGGCCGCGCAGATTCCATACAGGCAATGGCAGGCAACGCTGACGGCCTTGTTCACCACATCAGTGGCATCCCATTCCCTGGGGTCATAAGACCGTTTCCCCCATGTCACCTTATACTGTGCAGCCAGGAATTTATATAAGGCGCGAACTCTTGCGCCCTCTATACCCCGTAACTGTTCAATGCTCCGTCGTTGTGGCGGTTCCTCATTGAAACGCATTCTGTACATGGCCCGAACCACCCTGAGGCGCAGTTCATCATCCAGTGCAAGACGGGCTTGATACAGCAAACGGTCAGCCCGTGCGCCGCCCGGTTGTCCGGCGGAGTATAAACGCACGCCGCCCTCGCCGACCCATACCATCAAGGTGCCGCAATCTGCTGCCAAGGCCAGAGCAGCGTGAGTTACCGTCGTACCCGGTTCAAGAAAAAGGCACGCAACGCCACCTACGGGAATCTGCATACGCACGCCCGTTGCGTCTACCAATACAAATGCCCCGTCCTCAACATCAATGCGCCCATACTTGAGAAAGAGCATGGAGTTTCTTTCTTTAAGAGGCACGGTTTCAGACATCAGGCGCATCAGTCATTACCGCCTGTTGCTGTTTTTCTTCTACATCTTCACGCTGTACGCCATGCACCCGTGCGCGCACCCGCAGGACACGTCGGGGAGCAAACCGGCGAGCGGCAGAAAGAAAACTTTCCGCCTGGTCAGGCACCGTGTCGTTACCGTCTTCAAAGCTGTGCACCTCCCGCTCATGGGTAAAGAATTCCAACGGAGCATCCAGCATATGGTTTAATGCCACGGCCTCGCTGGAAAACAGTCCGCCAAATACAGGAGCACTGGGTATGCAGCACTTGCGGCCTATCCAAAGCCCCCACACCGGATTTTGCAAAGCCCTGGCAGCATCCTCGAGTACCCTGTACGGGCCGTTGAGAAACACGGCAAAAGAACTGTCGTGCAGGTAGTGCCGCGTGGTGATGTGGCAATCCTTGATGCCGCCCGCAGCTTTACGAGTGCCCTGAACAGTGTGAAAGTCCACCGTACGGCCAGCGGCCAAAAGCCAGTCCTTGCCATTGGCAGACAAGCATCGCGGTATGGCTACCGACAGCATGGGTATGGCTGCGACCTGCTGTAGAAAGGCCTGTTCCTCTACACTGCCCCTGTGCAGTCCTTTGGCCGCGCACAGCATACCAGCCACCACGCTTTTTGAAGGCAAAGAAGCTGTACACCTGCGGTTAAACCGGCTTTCATTGCCAAACGAGAGCATGGGGGCCTGCAAGCGCAGGGCAAGGCAGCAAACGTCAGCGCACATGCCGCCGCACCCCCTGCAAGAGTTCGCCAAGGCTCTGCAGTGGCATGCGGATGGTTTCCACCGCCGTAAGGCCCCAGGTGTTTTCCAGGCGCTGGTATTCCTCCTCCATACGTTTGATCGAGGCCTCCACATATCCCCTGCCATCGGGCGAGTACACGGCTTTTTCAAAGGCATTGACCAGTTGCACAGGCTGCCCGCTGTCACGCAACACGCACAACACGTAGGCAGGCATCGTGTTGGCATTCATAGAGTTTTTTCTGGCAACGGGCATGGCCTTGAGCGTTGCTTCCACGAAGGCCGCCACGATGCCCTGCCGCTCATCGGGGCTGAGTGCACCAAGATGGTCAGCATCCGCCAGCATGTCCAGATTAAGAGCACAAAAACGGTAGTAGGCGGCAGCGTTAAACTCCAGTGTACCAGTCATGCCGGCTCCCGTTTCCTCTGAGGGCAGCAAATCATCGAGAGCGGAAAAAAAATCTATTTCATTATCAGCCTTGTGCGTGGAAAGGGCGTGGGAAAACATGGCCGCTCCTTCCAGAGTAAGCTCGGGCGCGCTGGCGACCATGCGGCCAAACAGGGCAATATCCGCCGCGTCTGTGCAAAGAGACTGGGCAAAAGTTTTGGCATGTTTTTTTATATTCTCATTATTTACAGCGATGGCGGCCAATGCCTCCAACTCTGACCTGCTGGTAAAAAAAAGTGTTTTTGTCTGAAGTTTATTTTTTTTGGCTGCATCCTTATCGAGCTTTGCAAGGCCTTCTGCCAGGTCGCTGGCCTTGACCAATGCTGTGGCCTCGTCCATGCCATACGTATTTATAAAAATATCACGCAGAGGTTCCACAATCAGGCGTGTGCGTTCTCCCTTAAAATGTTGGGGCAACAGTTCGCCGCAATATTCACGTATTGCTCTTTTCCAGCATTGGCTGGAAACACGGGCACGCTGTACGCCGCCAAAAACAGCTGTTTTGGGCGAGCCAAGATCGTCACGGTTGAGGCAGGCAACAGGAACGGATTGCAGTATATGAAGTTCAAGATGACGCATGGTATTTTCTCCTGAAATCGTATGTAGTGATTACCGCACAGGGCTGAGAAGCAGCATGCCAAAACCAAATCCGCGAGCACTGCCCAGCCCCTTATGGAATGCCCGGCAGAATTCGTCCCGCTGAGTAACGCGCAAAACACCGCTGAAGCGCACACCGATATGCGTTCCCGACCGATGGTCTTTTCTGAAGGAATATCTGGTTGAGGGATCTATACGCATGCCGGGCAGGACTTCAAAGCCGTTGGCCGCCGCTTTGCGGTCAAGCCATGCGTTCTGCTCATCCGGTTTTATGATTGCCTCACGGCGGCTGTTTTTTTTGCGTTGTCCATCACTGGTAAAGGCCTCTACCTTGCGGCCAGGATTGCAGATCACATCAAAGCGGTAACAGTTGTACTTCAGAAAACAGGGCGGTACAGCCTTGATCTGCCAGTGGTCCTCTGTACAAAAATCAGGACGCTGCGGTTCATGCGGGCTGAGCACGTGCACCAGAGTCCCTGCGGGAACTTCATCCAGCCGGAACAGGAAATCGCGACTGGCGTCTGGCCTGTTGGGAAAACACTGCCAGATGGCCTTGTGCCAGGCGTAGCAGTCGCTCAGCCTGTTGCGGTGCAGGGCTGGCAGCTCCACCATAAAGCGGGTCATCCAGGTCATGGCATGGTCTCCGGAGTGTCCTGTGGGGTATCTGGCTGCTGCCCGGACGTGTTATCCAGTCCTGCAGGCTGAGCGGCCGGTGCCCAGAACTGCTGCGCCCATCGCTCCTGCACATACCTGCGTTTGTGCGGAACCGCCCATTGCAGCAGGTCTTCTTGCAACTGCACATAGTTTACGGGTATGCCCTGCGCCCTGGCACGCAAAATCAGGCGCACCACACGCGGGCATACCTCCGCAGTTTCGGCGGCAAGCAAATGCTGAAAACGCATACCAATGGCACCGGGCTTTTCATCATCGCGCCGCTCGTCATCCGAACACAGTTTTCGGCACACGCTGCCCATACTGCCGGAAGCGGATTCCTCAGGATGTGCGGCATACAGGGCGGCAACAGTGCGAACAACCTCACCCTTATATCCCTCAATACCGTCAAAGGGAGCCAGTAGCGGCCATGCTCTTTGCTGTTTGCCGGGCACAATACCGCAGCGCAGCTGGGCCAGAACCCCGCGACGCTCCTTTTGTGTCCGCAGCCATTGCACCAGTGCTGTCATTCGTCGTCCTCCTCATGGAATGTATCGGAAGAAATTTCAGAAGCCATATTTGGTGAAGCTGCTGTCGCAACTGGTTTGCAGAGCCTGGCAAGGCCAAGGGCAAAGGCTCTGTGCTGTCTCGGGGTTTGCGGTGCGCAGATGGAGGAATATGCCTTGCGAGCTGCGACAAACAGCGCTTTTTGCCACGCCTTTTGCGCTACAGGAAAAGCATCACTGCCCAGACTTTCCACACAGGCGAACAGCAGGGGCAGGCTCTGCTCAGCTGCTGTCCAGTACAGTGTGAAGGCTTTTTGACGAAGCTTGATCAACAACTCCACCTTACCTGCTCCAGCCCCTTTGAGCCTGCCTGCCCACCCTCCGTCCACTTTTTCACGGTACGTATCCACAGCCCAGCCCAGTTTACGGGACATGTCTTCGGCGTATTGTACCCCCTGCCCGTAAACCAGTTGCCCTGGAGTTTTTTGCATGGCTTGCGGTATGTGGTAAACGGATTCAAGGGTGTCCACGACTTCGGCCTGATCTCTCGCCATGCCCGCCACAACCATATCCCTGCCAGATGCACCTTCAGCGCTGGCTAAAGCCGCAGCCCAGAATCCCCCCACATCGTCCTTGTTGCGATGTGCCACAAGGGCGTGCAGTTCGCGCCAGAGCGCCTTGCCCGGTGTAACAGGCAAAAGCGCCCGTGTCTGTTTGTTGTCCTTGCCCCTGAGGATGATTGTGGAAGTTGGTTCTTCCACATAGGGAGCCTTGGCATTGTTAAAATTGGGAAAAACCGGCCCTGCGCCAAGAGTCATGCCTGAAGCGCCACGCTGAAACAGCACAAGGCGCGAAAGCGGGGTCAAACGCCCCAGATACGTATGGGTTGCGTTGCGCCATGCATTTGCATCATCAAAGCTTACAGGCATTTGTTCCCACACAGGCTTTCCCCAGCCGGCCTCGGGAATACTTGCCAGTCGCCGCTCGATGTCATCTCGGGCACACATGTTGAGGTGCAGGGTCTGGAGCACATTTGCGCCCCGCCAGAACGTATGCGTCATGGAGCCCACAGCGCAGGGACCGTCGCTGGAACTTCGCGCGGTAACATGGTTGTTCCAGACTACGGTTCCAATGAGGCCGCCGGGGCTGAAGCACAGGTAAGACAAAAGGTTCAGGGCAGGCAATGCCTGCTCTGCCGACCGCTGCGCCAAACTGCCCTCATGGTCAAAGTGGGTACTCTGATTGCCTGTGGCCAGGGTAAAATCCAGCTTGCTGGCTTTGACAAGGGGGCCTTCATCATCTTCAGTCCGTTTTGTTTTTTTACTTGCCGCTTTAAGGCCGGAAATCTGTAAGAAGGGCTTTTGGGGGTGGAACAGGTCAAAACTATCCTGCCATTTCTGCAGATACGCAGCGACGGCATCCGGCAGCAATTGCGGCACGCGGGGCCAGTCTTCACGCGACGGGCCATTGAGCGCAGCATGGGCAATGCACAGCAGCAGGCGCATCAGGGCCACCCTCTCGTGTGGGCGTACGGCCAGATCGCGCCATTGCGCCCCTTCGCAGAGGGCCTCACGCAGGTTGACAAGCTGGTGCTGCCCGCTGTTGTCCAGTACAGGTATCCACTGATCTGACACAAGGTTCATGATTACTTCCTTTGCTTGGGCCATATGATGCCCAGTTCCTTATCCCAGTGTGGTGGTGCAGAGTTCTTGAGGCAAGGGAGGATCAGGTTTCCATCATCACAAATTTTTATCCAGTGCATCAGATTATAACCAGATAAAAATTTTGACTTTTCTGGATTTTTCACCAAACGGTAGTCAGGAATCCTGACTGCGTTACGGTGCAGTTTGCGAGCCGTATCCTTACGAAAGTCCTTGTCATTGGCATTAACAACACTGCCATCAAGCAGTGTTATCTGATTTTTTACATTACTACGGTACATAACGAAACCGTATTCCTGATGGTCTGAAAGCCTTGTGGGCGCGTATTCTTCTACATCAGTACCAGCGAGTCGCCATATATCCGTGTTAATTTGCGCCTGCATCTTCATGGCTGCACTTTTACCAAACTGCGCGTCATACAGTTCCTGCAATGCTTCCGTCAGAAATTCAGGTTCTGTGTATGTTGCATATATGAACCTGCGGATGTCGTCCGGGAGCGTTACCGATGCAGCCTTGCCCCACACCTCAAGTGTGCGCAATAAAATGAACGGATCGTACACCTTGGCTTTGCTGCCCAGCGCTTTTGTAATTGCAGGCGCGCTCATACCCAGCAGATCTGTCAGGGAAAAATTCTCGGCAATAATATGCATGCAGGGATGGGGAACCGGGCGGTCGCGTCGTGTATGCCGCCATAACCTGCCCATACGTTGCAGCAGCATGTCAGTGGGGGCCAGCTCCGTGAACAGCACATCGGCATCCAGGTCCACGCTCTGCTCCACAATCTGCGTAGAGACGAGAATACATCCGCGCTGCCGCTGCCCTTTCTTGCCCAGGCGCTGCATCCATTCCGTTTCACGCTCTTCGCGCATAAAGAACGGCAGTCGGGCATGCAGAATGCCCATGTCTGCCTGGCAGTCTGTAACTGCTGCATGAGCTTGTATATTGCGAAACGTCTCCTGAGCATTGGCAACCGTATTGCAGACCCAAAGCACCTGGCCGCCTGCGGCAGCAATATCCAGTGCGCGGCTGATGGCGCCCTGTAGTGACTGAAAATCCACATGAACAGTGTGTGAAGGCGGCGGCGTACAAGGGATAACCTGCACGGTATCCTGATCATGGGCGCGCCCGCTGATGCAGGGATATGGCAGACTGTCCTCCTCTGCACCCATGCTGGGAACAGGGCCGCATGACTGCAAGAGCGCTGAACGGGCTGAGCCGGAAAGCGTGGCGGAAAGGATAATGACCGTTGATCCAAGATCAGCAAGAACCCTGCAAAGCTGCTGTATGATGGCTCTCGTGTAGTGGTCATAGCTGTGCACTTCGTCCAGAATGACCACTTTGCCCAGAAGGGCAAGCCTGCGAAGGGCAAAGTGTTTTACCGCCAGCGCAGCCAGCATGGCCTGATCTGCCGTGCCCACCCCCACGGGAGCGAGCAACGCCCGGCGGGACGAACAGAACCAGCGCAAGGGATCGGCACCGGAGCCTGCTTTTGGATCTGCGGCGGAATCATCAGACAGTTGCTGCTGCTCTGGCATGGCAAGCGTGTCATCCAGGAGCCATGAGTTGCCGTGGATCAACTGCACCCTTTGCGCAGTCGGCGATATTCGCAGTATGAATTCCAGTACCCGTTCATAAATCCTGTTGCTTGTGGCCTGTGTGGGCAGGCCAAAATACAGCCCACGCGCCTTGCCCTGCTCCATAAGCTTGTAGGCAGCCATGAGCGCAGCCTCTGTTTTACCCATGCCCATTGGCGCTTCTATGACATAGACCCCGGGTTCAGTAATACTACTCCATGCGGCGACCTGCATGGGGTACGGCGAGCAGCCGAAGATATCTTCAAAGCTCAGGCCGGTGCGTATTTCAAGTGGAGCAAAACCAAGACTGCCAACAACATCATGAGCCACTCTGTCGATCTGTTCATCAGCTATGGGCGCAAGCGTAGGGTTTGCAGGGAAATGGTGCTCGTCAGAAGCGATCCAGTCCGCAAGAACCAGGAGTCCTGCTGAGGCGTAAAGACTGGCGCTTGCATCCGTAACAGGCGGCAGCTCTGTATTGGCATGCTGTTCCCATTGATAGGCAACAAAATTCAGCTCTTCCCGCAGCCAGTCGACTGATGGGGATGGGGCCAGGCAAGGTGGTGAAACCTGCCCGTAATGGTACGGCCTTGCCTTGGCCCATTTACCGTGATGCGCGCCCACAATGGCGCTCCACAGAGAGTACGACTCTGACAGAAGCCCCTTTTGTTGCCAAAAATAATCAAGAATTTCCTGTGAAAGGCAGGCATGAGTCGTAGTAAAACTGGGCCACGCATTGTTTGCGGCCTCTCTGGCAAGACCGTTCTGCTCAAGCCACAAAAGGCATTTGCCCTGAAATTGCGGGCTGATTTTGCCGACATCATGTATGGATAGCAGAAAGGCAACAACAGCATGCAAATCTTGCCACTGCGGGGGAAACATGGCCCGTACAAGGCAGCGCCCCACAGCGCTGGCAAACCTGCCATGCAGGAGCACTGATATCCCCGGCAGATTTGAAGCATATGTTTTAGCCCAAAACGTATACTTTTCCATGAGTACTCCATACAAGGCGACCACAAGGCAACTCATAATAGAGTAACGCATTAATAGCAAATAGCCTATTGAATTGCTATATATGACTCATGATTACAGCAATCCTTAACAGGATGGAATGTGCGTTTGATCAGCCTGAGGATGAAACAGATATCCTTTTACACAACTGCCGGAACAGACCTGTTCCGGGAATGATCGTTTTTATACATTTTACTGCATAATATTATTAAACTATTTGGCCGACATTCTTGATGCCCCATGTTCACCCCGGGGTATGGATAAAATAACAAATTTGAATATAGAAGAAGTTTCATTCCATCAACTTAGAGACAGCCCCTAGCAGCACATAATTAACTGAAGCAGCCTATAAAAATATCTCTTTGACGTCAGTGGGCTTCACCCCTCTGCGAACATCCGGGAATTCCACAGGGCAGGTACATTTGAGCATTTGTTTTTTGCCACTGTAATGGAGGCATAAGCCAGAGCAACGACAACAACCAGTTAACAACGAAATATCGTTATATTACGTTGAAATTCGTGATATATTTACAGACAACATTTTTATTTTTTACGTAACTATATTATTTTTAAATATAAAACAAAACAGGCTTACTTCTTGAATAAGGGAAGCACTACATCTGCTCCTGTCTGGTTTTCAGGGGGCATATCTGGGAGATGGAGCAAGCAGATGGCGGACATCCGGCGCAAAGGCGTTTTGCCGTGCTTTTTTTATTGCGCCGCATGGTTGCTTTATCTGCTCGTACAACAACATTGAACTTTTGAGGTGTGATAATGGCAAAATGTGCAACGCCGCTGTTGGACCAGCTGGAAAGCGGCCCCTGGCCGAGCTTTGTGTCTGACATCAAGCTGGAAGCGGCCTACCGGGCCGAGAATCCTAAGGGGCTTGATTATCAGATCCCCGTGGACTGCCCTGAAGACCTGCTGGGTGTGCTTGAGCTTTCCTACAATGACAAGGAAACCCACTGGAAGCACGGCGGCATCGTGGGCGTGTTCGGTTATGGTGGCGGCGTTATCGGCCGTTACTGCGACCAGCCCGAAATGTTCCCCGGCGTGGCCCACTTTCACACCATGCGTGTGGCCCAGCCCGCTGCCAAGTACTATCACAGCAAATTCCTGCGTGATCTGTGCGACATATGGGACCTGCGCGGCTCCGGCCTGACCAACATGCACGGCTCCACCGGTGACATCGTGCTGCTTGGCACCCAGACCGCCCAGCTCGAAGAAATCTTCCACGAGCTGACCCACAAGATGAACGTGGACCTTGGCGGCTCCGGCTCCAACCTGCGTACGCCTGAAGCCTGTCTCGGTCAGTCCCGCTGCGAATATGCCTGCTACAACACGCAGGACATGTGCTACCAGCTGACCATGGACTATCAGGACGAACTGCACCGCCCCGCGTTCCCCTACAAGTTCAAGTTCAAGTTCGACGGCTGCCCCAACGGCTGCGTGTGCGCCATGGCGCGCTCCGACTTTGCCGTGGTCGGCACCTGGAAGGACGACATCAAAATCGACCAGGAAGCCGTGAAGGCTTACGTGGCCGGTGAATTTGCCCCCAACGCCGGTGCTCACTCCGGTCGCGACTGGGGCAAGTTCGACCTGCAGAAAGAAGTGGTGGACCGCTGCCCCTCCCAGTGCATGAAGTGGGACGGCTCCAAGCTTTCCATCAAGACCGCTGATTGCGTGCGCTGCATGCACTGCATCAACACCATGCCCCGCGCCCTGCACATCGGCGACGAGCGCGGTGCGAGCATCCTCGTGGGCGCCAAGGCTCCCGTGGTTGACGGTGCCCAGATGGGTTCGCTGCTCGTGCCCTTCGTTTCCTGTGAAGCTCCCTACGATGACGTCAAAGAAGTCATCGAAAAGATCTGGGACTGGTGGATGGAAGAAGGCAAAAACCGCGAACGCGTGGGTGAAACCATGAAGCGTCTGTCCTTCCAGAAACTGCTGGAAGTCACCGACACTCCTGCTGCCGCCTACCACGTCAAGGAACCCCGTTCCAACCCGTACATCTTCTTCAAGGAAGAAGAAGTTACCGGTGGCTGGGACCGTGACCTCGCCGCTTACCGCAAACGCCATCAACGCTAGTCAAAGGGGGAGAAAAACATGGCATTTATTTCTTCCGGGTACAATCCCGCAAAACCGATGGAAGGCCGTATCACTGACATCGGCCCCCACAAGTATGATGAATACTTTCCGCCGATCATCAAAAACAACTTCGGCAAGTGGCTCTATCATGAGATTCTTGAGCCGGGCGTGCTGCTGCACGTGGCCGAAAGCGGCGACAAGTGCTACACCGTCCGCGTGGGCGGCACCCGCACCATGTCCATCACGCTGATCCGTGAACTGTGCGACATCGCCGACAAGTACTGCGGCGGCTACCTGCGCTGGACCACGCGTAACAACATTGAATTCATGGTGGACAGCGAAGACGGCATGAAGGCCCTGCGCGATGACCTGAACAGCCGCAAGTTTGACGGCGGCTCGTTCAAGTTCCCCGTGGGCGGCACCGGCGCCGGCATCAGCAACATGGTGCACACCCAGGGCTGGGTGCACTGTCATACGCCTGCCACCGACGCCTCCGGCCCGGTCAAGGCTGTGATGGACGTTGTGTTTGAGGACTTTAAGTCCATGCGTCTGCCCGCCCCCGTGCGCATAGCCCTGGCCTGCTGCATCAACATGTGCGGCGCGGTGCACTGTTCCGACATCGGCCTTGTGGGTATCCACCGCAAGCCGCCCATGATCGACCACGAGTGGACCGACCAGCTGTGCGAAATTCCCCTGGCCGTGGCCGCTTGCCCCACTGCCGCCGTGCGCCCCACCAAGGTGGAGCTTGACGGCAAGAAGGTGAACTCCATCGCCATCAAGAACGAACGCTGCATGTACTGCGGTAACTGCTACACCATGTGCCCTGCGCTGCCCATCTCGGACGGCGAAGGCGACGGCATTGCCATCATGGTGGGCGGCAAGGTTTCCAACCGCATCAGCATGCCCAAGTTCTCCAAGGTCGTTGTGGGCTACATCCCCAACGAACCGCCCCGCTGGCCTTCGCTGACCAAGACCGTGAAGCACATCGTTGAAGTGTACGCGGCCAATGCCAACAAGTACGAACGCCTGGGCGACTGGGCCGAGCGCATCGGCTGGGAAACTTTCTTCAAGATGACCGGCCTTGAGTTCACCCACCACCTTATCGACGACTTCCGTGACCCTGCCTACTACACCTGGCGGCAGAGCACGCAGTTCAAGTTCTAGGGTAATTTAAAAGTTAAACTGCTCTGACAGTGAGCAGACGTTCACTACGGAGGCGTAAGCGCAGTTTACCTGTGCGGTTAAACGCCGAAGTAAGCGTGCCTTAAATCTGCTCCAGGGCATTACGCGCTTGAAATACGACAGGGTTTTGAAGGCAAATCCTTGCCGCGCACGATGAGATGCAGGCGGTTTTGCCTGTCGCAAGCGAAGGCTGCAAGCGTTGCGCTCTGGAAAGACACTGATTACCAATGGAGCCACCCCGGTGCGCCGGGGTGGCTCAGCAAAAGAGGTCCGTCATGATTCCTGATCAGCAACTGATAGTTGATTTCATCAGCACAAAGAACAAGACCAAGTTTTACTTCAAGGACTTTCTGGAAATCTTTCCTGACAAAGGGCCGCGTGAAGTAAAAAAACTTCTTACGGCCATGGTCCAAAGCGAAATTATGGAATTTTGGTCCTCAGGCAGTACCACCATGTACGGACTCAAAGGGGCTGGAAAGCAAAGTCAGGCAGAAGGTGAAGGCTAGGGCCGTTTCCTGCCCCGCCGCCTGACCAGGCAAGTCTGCACTGCAGACAGATGAATGAAAGCGAAGTTCCGGAACACGCCATTGCCGCCGGAACTTCGCCTTTTGCGTCAGTCTGCGCCTGCGGGGCCTGCAGGTCCATCAGCAGAAATGGAATTCGGGCGCAGCCTGTAGAGATCAAACCGCTTGAGCCGCGAAATAAGTGTGGTCGGCTTCATCCCCAGCAAGGCCGCTGCCCCGCGGTTTCCGTAAATGAGCCAGTTGGTCCGCTCCAGCGCCGCCTTCATGTTATCTTTTTCCATCTGGCGCATCTGCTTTTCTGTCAGGATTTTGGGAATGCCAAAAGAAGCACACAGCTCCGGAGCCGCTTCTTCCGCTTCCGGCGACGCCGCTTCACACAGGGCAAGATATGCCAGAGCCTGCTCCGGCCGCCCGGTAATGACCATACGCTCCACAAAATTCTGCAATTCACGGATATTGCCCGGCCAGTCGTACTGGCGCAATCTGTTCATCTGCGCTTCCGGCACATCAAAAACGCGGCGTCCGTTTTTACGGCAGAAAATACGTATAAAATGGCGTACCAGAAGCGGAATATCTTCCTCCCTCTCCTTAAGAGTTGGCACTGTGAGCGGAAAAACCTGCAGGCGGTAGTATAGGTCATCGCGAAATGTGCGTTTTCGTATGGCGGCCTTGAGGTCTTTATTGGTGGCTGCGATAAGGCGAATGTCGGTATGGCGGTTTTTCTCTTCCCCCACCCGCCTGAATTCGCCCTCTTGCAGTACGCGCAGGAGCTTGCCTTGAAGTTCCAAAGGGATTTCTGCAATTTCGTCAAGAAACAGCGTACCGCCGTCCGCAAGCTGGAAAAAACCCATGCGGTCGTGGATGGCTCCGGTAAAGGCCCCTTTCACATGGCCGAAAAATTCGCTCTCAAACAGATGGTGCGGTATGGCGGCGCAGTTTATTTTTATAAAGGGATTATTTTTCCTCTTGCTGTTCTTGTGCAGCTCATGCGCCACCAGTTCCTTTCCCGTGCCGGAAGCCCCCTGAATAAGCACTGTTGCTTCAGTTTCACTGACAACAAGTATCTGTTCCCGTATGGCCTTGATGGCCGCGCTTTCGCCTATGATGCCTGTGAACTGCCGCGCTTCGTAAAGTTCTTCGCGCAGGTGGGCGTTTTCCAGTTCTCTTCGCTGCGTTATGGACCGGGTTATTTCAAAAAGCCGGGCATTGGTGATGGCATACGCAATGTGGTCAGCCACCATGCGCAACATTTCCATAGCGCCTTGCGCCAAGGTATCACGCGAAAAGAATGCGATAACGCCAAGGGTTTCACCACGGCACACCAAGGGCTGCCCGGCAAAACTCACAATGCCTTCTGCCGCAATCCACTCCGGGGCGGCTATCCAGTCTTCATTCCCTTCAATATGCGAAACCTCAAGGGGCCTGTTCGTCATGGCTATGGCCCCGACCTTTCTGTGCCCCAGAGGAAAACGGTAAAAACCTGACGGCTCCGTCTGCGTCCAGAGCCGCCCGTCAACGCGGGACTGCCCATAACTTGCCTTGAGGTGCAGACAGCGGCCACGCCCTGCGCAGACGCCCTTGTCTGCACAGGAGGGGCAACCGTCATCAGCTTCCACAAGCCATATGCGCACCAGAGCCGAATCGCGCGCCGTTCCCAGACTTTTGACCGCCAGAGAAAGCACGTCTTCCACAGCCTGCTGCTGCGCAAGTTCCAGAAGGAGTGTCTTTATGTTTCTGTTTCCAAGAATAATCATGGCTGGGCTATTGGCAGTAATCCGGAGTTGGCAGTAATGAAAAAAGCGGGCGTGCGGTCACCTCTGTCATAGTAGCTGGCTTGCCGCCGGACTTCCAGTGCAAACCCGCTGAGGCAAAGCGCGCCTCGCTGTAGCAGCAGGGAATCAGGAAAGTTTTGCTTTTATTGTGAAACTGACTTGCTGTTTTTTTTTGAGGGGCAAACACCCGCCCCAAGGCCATGCACAGTTTGCCCGGGCAGCAAAACAGTACAGCCAAACTGCGCAAAAGCCGGAATGAGCGCCTTGAATTTTACGACTATAAACCTGCAAAGATAAACTACACCGGACGCTCGCGAGCCTGACGTAAAAAACAGCCCGCCGCATCCGGCCCACAGAAAAAGCCCTTACAGTTTTCACCGTAAGGGCTTGATTCTTATGTGGCGCGCTCGAAGAGATTCGAACTCCTGACCTACAGGTTCGTAGCCTGTTGCTCTATCCAGCTGAGCTACGAGCGCGTAACAAAGGGAAACTATATCAAGTCGCAGTGGCGGTCAAGCTTTTTTTCAAAATATTTTTTGAAAATCTGCGAACTTAGTTGAAATTTTCAATCAGCGTGTACTTAACAAAGCACTGTGCGGCCACGCAAGCGCATCGCACTCAAGCACCAAACTTTTGGGGCAGTTTAAACCGCTCCACTCTCCTGGCCGCTCACAAGCGGCCCTGCAAACTACTGGGCTTCTATGCTGTTGACAGCACGGGCCAGACGCGAAATCTTGCGCGCGGCCTTCTTCCAGTGCATGGCGCCCTTGCTGGCGGCCTTGGAAAGCACGGAAGTGGCGGCCACCAGAGCTTCACCGGCCTGAGCCTTGTCGCTGCCGGTAATGGCGGTACGCACCTGCTTGATGGCGTTCTTGACGCGAGTGCGGGCGGCGCGGTTGCGGCCGGCTCTTTCTACGCTCTGCCTGTGACGCTTGATGGCTGACTTATGGTTGGCCACGGTAATCCTCCACTATGTTGGGCTTGCCCCGGCAAGCCATGAGTCTGAAATATGTTGCGCTATCGCGAAGACGGGTTGTTAGCATAGGGCCTTACGGCTGTCAAGCAAACGCGCCGTTTTTTCCAAGATACTTGTTTTGTCGCCACAAACAGCAGTGCAGCATCTGTATGCCGATCCGCTGTGGGTGCTGTTCCGGCCGCTTATGGCCGCATCGGCTGGCAGTTCCGTTATTCGCGGTCGCCGCGCTGATATATTCGCGGCGCGGGAACGAAAAAACGCCCGCGCCGCGTGATTCAACTACATCTGCAAGGCCGCAAAATCCGCCAGACGGGCAAAACGACCGCCCAGGGCCTGAAGCATGGCCAGGCGGTTGCGGCGCAGGGCGGCATCGTCACACATGACCATTACGCCGTCAAAAAAGGCGTCCACAGCCGGGCGCACGTTGCTCAGGCAAGCCAGCGCAGCGGTGTGTTCCCGTGCCGCCCACATACGGTCCAGTTCCGGCAGCAGGCCATCCAGAGTTGCAGCCAGGGCCTTTTCCGCATCTTCATGCAGAAGCTCCGCCTGCCACTGGGCCGGGATATCTTCCGCCTGCCCCTGCTTGCGCAAAATATTTGCCACGCGTTTGAAGGTCTGGGCAGCTTCGGCAAAACCAGCCTCGCGGCTAAAGGCCACCAGAGCTTCCAGGCGTTCGCCACAGTCCTTTACCTGAGCCGCACCCGCACCCAGCGCGGCATCCACCAGCAAGGTGTCCTGCCCCTGACTCATGAAATAGTTGCGCAGCCTTGCGCCAAAGAATTCCATAAGCTTATCGAGAGCTTCTGCCGGAGGCAGTTTCCATTGCCTGTCCCCGTAAAGCTCCTGCGCCCTGGCAAAAACCTCACGCATGTCGAGCCTCAGGCCAAAATCAAGCACAATACGAATGATGCCCAGAGCGCAACGGCGAAGACCGTTGGGGTCCGCAGCACCCGTGGGTATCATCCCCAGGCCGAAACAGCCCGCGAGCGTGTCGGCCTTGTCGGCCAGTGACAGCAGCGCGCCGCACATGCTGCCCGGCAGGGGCGAATCCGGCCCTGCAGGCAGATACTGCTCGGCCACAGCCTGGGCCACGGCCGCGCTTTCGCCCTTGCGGGCGGCATAAATGCCCCCCATGACACCTTGCAGGGTGTCAAATTCGCCAACGAGGCCGCTGACGAGGTCGGCCTTTGAAAGGCGACCTGCCCGCGCGGCATCAGCGGCAAGGTCGGGGGCGCATTTTTCCGCCAGCCAGCGGCACAGGGATTCGAGACGGCGTGTCTTGTCTCCCATACTGCCAAGCCCACCGATAAAAATAACCGAATCGAGTTTTTGCAGCCAGTGGTCAAACCCTTCCCGCAGGTCGGCCTGCCAGAAAAAGCGGGCGTCTTCCAGACGGGCGCGCAGCACTCTTTCCCACCCGCGCTTGACAATACTCATGTCTTCGGGAGTGATGTTGAGCACCGTCAGAAAGTGCGGCAGCAAACGGCCATCGGCCCCTTCGATGCCGAAACTTTTCTGGTGGCTTTCCATACTGGTCAGCAGCACCTCGCGTGGCACTTCAAGATAAGCCGGATCAAAATCCGCCAGCAGTGGCACGGGATGTTCCGCAAGGCCCTGCACTTCGTCAAGCAGGCTGTCCTTCCAGAGCACCTTGCCGCCGACGGTCTGCGCCTGCCTGTTGCCGCCCTCCACAATAATTTCCCGGCGCTTCGGGGAATCAAGGGTGATGCCGCAGGAATCTGCCAGTATGGCCGGAAGCTCTGCAGCGCGGGCGACAGAAAAGGGACCTGCCCCGTGAATGCGGTGCCCGCAGGTTTCGCGTCCCGAAACCATCGGGCCGACCTCAAAAGAAATAATCTCATCGTCCAGCAGGGCCAGAATCCAGCGCAGGGGGCGGGCGTAGGCCAGCGAATGGTTGCCCCAGCGCATGCGCTTGGCAAAGGGCAATGCCGAAATGATGGCCGGGCACATGACAGCCAGCAGTTCACTGGCGGGCGCGCCGCCGGTGCGTTTACGCACGGCCACGTACGCGCCTTTTTCTGTTTCCTGCTGAAAAACGTCTTCCAGGGCGCAGCCATTGGTACGGACAAAGCCCTCCAGAGCCTTGGTGGGTTTGCCCTCGGCGTCATAGGCCACGCGCACGGGCGGACCGGAGATCACCTCTTCCCGCTCAATCTGCACGGGATTGAGGTTTTCAACCATAACCACGGCACGGCGCGGCGTACTCATGACGCGCAGGCTGCCGTACTCAAGGCCTGCCTCATCAAGAGCCGTGGTAAAACGGGTGAAAAGTTCCGCTTCTTCGGGAGCCAAAAAACGGGAAGGCAGTTCTTCACTGCCGATTTCGAGCACAAAGGTGGCCACGGCTTTACCTCGCATCCTTTTTGAGCATGGGATAGCCCAGTTCTTCGCGCTGAGCCGCGTACAGACGGGCAACGCCCGCCGCCAGAGCCCGCACCCGGCCGATATAGCCGGTGCGTTCCGTAATGGATATGGCCCCGCGCGCGTCCAGCAGGTTGAAGGTATGCGAACACTTCAGGCAATAGTCATAGGCGGGCCAGGGCAAGCCCAGTTCGAGCATAGCCTTGCACTGGCCTTCAAAATCATTGAAATGGCGCAGCAGCATCTGGGCATCGCTGGCCTCGAAATTATGGCGCGACTGCTCCACCTCGTTCTGGTGGTAGATATTGCCGTAGGTCACGTCTTTGTTCCAGGCCAGATCGTATACGGATTCCACACCCTGAAGATACATGGCCAGGCGCTCAAGACCGTAGGTCAGCTCCACGCTCACAGGCGCAAGGTCGATACCACCCACCTGCTGGAAATAGGTGAACTGGCTCACCTCCATACCGTTGAGCCACACTTCCCAGCCGAGGCCCCAGGCCCCCAGGGTCGGCGATTCCCAGTCGTCTTCCACAAAGCGGATGTCATGCTGGGCAGGATTGATGCCCAGAGCGTTGAGGCTTTGCAGATACAGGTCCTGCACGTTGTCCGGCGAGGGCTTCATGATGACCTGAAACTGGAAATAGCGCTGCAAGCGATTGGGATTTTCGCCGTAACGGCCGTCTGTGGGACGCCGCGAAGGCTCCACGTAGGCCACATTCCAGGGTTCGGGACCGATAACCCGCAAAAAGGTATGAGGATTGAAAGTTCCGGCCCCGCATTCCACGCCTGACGGCTGCTCGATAACGCAGCCCTGCCTGGCCCAGTAATTCTGTAGGGTGAGAATCACGTCCTGAAAATACATGTGCTGTCCTTTGGAAGGCTGATCAAAAAAATTTTTGCTTCCTGGCGGAGCAACGGCATGAACGGCACACCGTCGCTGCGGGCGATATATCTGCGCCCGGCCCTGCCGTTGCGGCGACAGAAGGCAAAAATCGCTGACCAGCGGCTCCTTTTTAGAGCATTTTAATTTTGAGAATACGCATTCCCAAAACTTGTAACACGCTCATTTCGGCGCTTACCCGCGCAGGCAAGCTGCGCTTGCGCCTCGGTGGCGGCCGCCTGCGTGCAGTCGCCAGAGCAGTTTCAAAGTGAAAACGCTCCAGCATGGCCATCCCGGAATGGGCAGATATGGCCGGGCTGACCCGCAAAACCGCAAAACAGGGGCGGCGAAAACCGGCCATCTACACGCGGCGAAAAAATCCCCCCTCCCACGCCAGTCCCAGATGATACTGGACAAAGCCGTCGATAACCCTGGAACAGGCCCGCCGGTCCGCCGAGGGCAATTCCTCCGCGTGCCAGCCGGATGGCAATTCTTGCTGCACATGGCGTAAAAGGTCAAGCCCGCCGGCGCTCAATTCCACCCCGTAGCGCACGGGGCCGGCCTGCGCACGGCACGATGGGCAGCGCACATGGCCTTCATCCACTACAAACTGTACAGAGCCGCACAGGTCAGCGCCGCACAGGCCGCACACGTCAAGGCTCGGGGCAAAACCCAGCGCTCCGGCGAGGCGAAGACGGAAAAAAAGAGGAAAAAGCGCAGGCAGGGCCGGGGCTTCTTCGAGCGTGCGCCTCATGTCCTCAACCAGCGCGAAAGCCTCGTCCGCGCCGTCGTCATTCACGCCAAGGGCTTCCACAAAGCGCAGGCAGTTGGCCGCAAGGCCCATGCGTCGCCAGTCTTGCCTGAGTGCCTGTGGCCCGCCAAGCAAAACCGCTTCTTCAAGGTTCAAAAAGCCGCCGCGCGGCGATGTTTTAACGCGGCAGTGCAGGCTGTTGAGCACGTCCAGGCAGCCACAAAAACGACGCCTGCTTCTGCTGCCCCCAAAAGCGAACAGCGTCAGCAGGCCATGCTTGCGGCACAGGGTTTTCAGCCAGAGGTCCGACTCACGAAAGTGCCCCATGCGCAGCACAAGCGCGTGATCGGCCCATTCTGTCATTGCCGAGCCGGGGGAAAGGTAAGGGTGCGGACCTGGCCGCTGCCGCCCACAGGCGGAAGTTCTTCGCCGTTATAGCGGATGCGTACTCCGCCGGCGTTGCCAAGCTTCAGTTCCAGGCTCTTGTTGAAGGTAAGGGCAAAGGTATCGCCCTTGCGCAATGAAAACTGCCTGGTATCGGTATTGTCGGCGCTGGAATGCACCCAGCATTCTTCGGTGGCAGTGATGATGACCTTGTGCGGCCCGGCTACCGCGATGCTTTCAGGATTTGCCGCTGCGGCGGGAGCGGCAGCGGATGCAGGCGCAGACGCCGTGGCAGCCGCTGGAGCGGCCTGAGAACCGGTCACAACCTCGGACCGCTGCGCCCCCGCGGGCGCTGCAGCCTGGGCGGCTGTGGCAGCAGCAGGCAAATCCGCGCCGCCGGACTGCCCGGCGGGGCTGTCTGTACGCGCGGCCTCCGGCCCGGGCCGGGCTGTGGAAAGCGGAGACGGGTTGTCAGCCGTGTCAGGACGCTGCATGGGCGCGGGTTGCGCCATACGCCGGGTCTGACTGCTCAAAAATTCCAGCGCGCCCTGCTGCCAGGCCACATAAACACCAAGCCCCAGCAGGATCAGCACCAGCGCCACAAAAAAAGGCTTGAGGCTGCGGCGCGGGGCCAGATAGATTTCCGGCGGCCCCGCATGCTGCGCGGCAGCTTCCTCACTGTTGGCTTCCAGTGTTGCCAGAGCCGCGCCCACCTCTTCGGCGGAAAGGCCCACATAGGCGGAATAGGAACGGATAAACCCTTTGGTATACGCAAGATGCGGCAGGGAGGATGTATCTCCCGCCTCGAGGGCGCGCAAAAGGCGTGCACCTATCTTCAGATGATTGGCCGCATCCTCGATGCTCAGCCCCCTCTGCTCACGCTCGGCGCGCAGGGCCGCACCCAATTCCTCTAAGGTCATGCAAAGCCTCGGTAAAGGTCTTTGCCGCCCCATGGGCGGCTGTTGCCGGCGGCACGGCGCGGGCCGTTTCAGGCCCGGCCGCAACCGGAACGGCGCTGCGGGCCAGGGCAAACACGGCCACGCTGCGCCCGGTCAGACGCGCTACAAGCGAATATCTATCACGGCCTTGCTGCGCAACTGGCCAGTATAATCGTCAAAACGTTCCATAGCCTTGGGCTGCCGCAATATGGCGTCAATCTGCGGCTTGGCCTCTTCAAGGCTGAGCATTTTCACTCCTCCCCCTCCGGGGCGGAAGAGATGCACCTGGGCCTTATGCCCCTGCAAGTCAAAAAGCTCCGTCACGTCGCCCGGCTTCATCTTGGTGAGGCGGCCCTCCCACTCGGGATTCAGGCGGTCCCATTCCACCGGTCCCATATCGCCGCCCTTTTCCTTGTTGGGCGCGATGGAGTACTTGCGCGCGGCTTCTTCAAACGTCAGCGCACCGGAACGGATCTGGGCAGCGATGGAGGCGGCGTTCACCTTGGGAGAGTAAACCATAACCCCCATGTGCAGGCCGTTGCGGTCATACATGGTGTCCTTGTGGGCCTCATAGTATGCGCGGATTTCCTCGGGGGTGACCACCACCTTGCGGCCAACCTCCATGCTCATGATCTTCTGTCTTAACAGGCTTTTCTCAATATTGCCACGCAGTTCTGCAACGCTGCTTTTCTGTCTGGCAAGCTGTTCCTCAAATTGCTGCTTGGTCATGTTGCGACCCTGCATGAGCTTGGCAATCTCATTGTCAATGTCTGCAGGTGACACGCTGACCTTCAGCCTTCTGGCTTCCTGGGCAATGAGGATATCCATGATCATCATGTCCAGAACCTTGCGGAAAATAGCATCCACCTGTTTGGCGTCAGCGGGATTATCCGGATTAAGCCTGGCGCGCGCCATATCGGGCAGGGCATTTTTTTGCAGATCAAACATGGTAATGACCTGCCCATTGACCACGGCGGCCACTTTATTGAGCTGGGCGGCCTGCACGCCGCATGCAGCCACAAGTATGACCGCCAGCAGCAAAACAAGTGTCTTCCTCACGGGTTTCTCCCTCATGTAAGACGCAGTGCGCCTGTTTATCCTCAGATTTTTAGCCCAAAACAACGCGACATGCAATGTCTGCCCGGCAGAGGTGTCCCCGGCCCTATTCAGGCGACTTTGCGTCAAAATCTCCCGGTGTCTGCACCGCCGGCCGATCGCCACGGGGAGCAGGCCCGGCTTCAGCCGTTGCCGGATGCCTTGTGGCTGAACCCGGCAACACTGTCATGTACGCCAGAATACGGCGCATATGTAGCAAGACAAGAATATTACCAAAGAACCGAACGGGCCTGAAACACCCGCACAGCGGCGCACAGGCCCTCGCGCTACAGGCCCTGCCCTCCTGAAGTTCCCTGTCCGGGGCGCTCTGCAGCCGGGGCGCCCAACCCCTCTGCTTCTTCCTGACCGGTCTGGTTTTCGTTCTCCCCCTCTCCGCCGGGAGCAACACCGGCAGCGCTGCCGCCGGAGGTTTCGTTGCGCCCGGCCGCCCGGGTCGAAACCGGGGAGAGCAGATCAGCAACAAGGTCGGGATTCACGCGCACCTGGGCACGCGACAGGGCGGCCGTCAGCCAGTGCGCAAAAGCCGCTTCTTTTTCCCGCTCGCGCAGAATATTTTCTATAAGCGGATAGGCCTCGGCCACACTCATGACATGGGCCGGATTACGCCGCACCAGCGCCAGACCGAACCAGCGGTCACCCTCCTGCCGTGGCGGCAGACACTGCCCGGGAGCGAGCTTTTCCAGCCCTTTTTGCCATGCGTTGGGCAGTTGAGCAGCCCCGGCTTCTACACACTGCAAAAGCAGTTCGCCTGTCTGCTCTTCACGAACCGGGCCAACAGAGGCAAAAGACGCACAAAAGTTGTCCACAGCCTGCCGATCTACGGCGGAGGTCAAACAAATGTCCAGCGTTTCAGGCAAATTGAATTCCGTTTCGTGTCTCTTGTAATACCCCCGCACACTGTCAAGAGAAATACGGATGCCGGGCAAAAGAACACGCTTTTCAAAACTCTGCATGGCGAGGTAATCGCGCATGAGCAGACGCCATTCATTGCCGTCCAGCGATTCTTCGGCCAGAAAGCGCGCCAGTTCCTCTTCTCCGCCGTAATCCGCCCGGACATTCGCCACGGCGGACTCCACAGCCGACTCGGTGACAGGGATCTGCAGGCTGCGCAATTCCTGATTGACCAGAGCGTAAATGATAAGCGTACCCAGCGCATCGCCGTACTGGCGCTTCATGTTTTCCAGCGATGGACGCTGCATGGTGTCCAGAGCCGCCGAGCGGCCATCCAGCAAGGCCTGTACGGTACGCAGATAAATGGGTTCGCCGTTGACTGTTGCCACAACCCCCTCAGGCAGGCGGCCTTCAAGGCAACCGCCAAGAAACAGGCAGCAGACAAACAGGACAAGGCCGGGCAAAACGGAGAGGCGACGGCAAAGCAACGCGAGGCCTGCCGGACGAGCGCCATAAAAAGGGTGAAAAACGGAAGGCAGCAGAGGCATAGACATCCTTTTCCGACGGGAACAAATGCCGGAGAAAAACAGCCTGGCGGCAGAACGGACCGAAACGCCTGCAATCAGGCAGGGGCTTTTTCTTCGGCCTTTTCCGCAACGGGCATACGTATGTCTTCCAGGGCCTGCCGCAATCTGTCAAGCCCCCCGGCAAGAGGCATATCTTTCGCCAGCGGCAGGGTCAGCCCGGCCGGGGGCTGCATGCGCGCTCCGGGCATGGACGCGGCCAGCGCCACAATGCGTTCGGGCTGCACGGCCGTTTGCCCATCGGGCCAGGTCAGGCGCACATGCTCGCGGTGCACATCGGCCTTTTGCACCTGCAGTTCCGTAAGAAACTGCTTGAAATCCAGAACGGCCAGAAAGTTCGCCAGTTCCTCGGGGAAGGGACCGAAGCGGTCGCGTATGGAGAGGGCGATCTCTTCTCGGGCGGCCCCGCCCTGGGCGGAAGTAAGGGCCTTATAACAGCGCAGCCGTTCACGGCCATCGTCGATATACGATGCCGGAATATGGGCGGGCAGACCGAGAGTAAGCTCGGTTTCGCTGACCAGACTTTCGGGCGTGCCCTTGAGGCGACCCACGGCCTCTTCAAGCATTTCAAGGTAAAGGTCCAGCCCCACACGGCACATGTGACCGGACTGTACCTCGCCCAGTATATTCCCGGCACCGCGCAGACGCAAATCCTCCATGGCGACCTGAAAGCCTGCGCCCAGATAGTCCATGTCCAGAATGATACGCAGGCGCTCTTCGGCCACAGCCGTCAGCCGCTCGGCATCGGGAACCACAAAAAAGGCATATGCCTGCCTGTCGCTGCGGCCCACACGTCCGCGAAGCTGGTACAGCTGCCCCAGGCCGAACATCTGCGCCTGGTCCACTACAAGCGTATTGGCGCGGGGAAAATCCAACCCGGATTCCACAATGGATGTGCAGACAAGCACATCCAGTTCGCCGTGCCAGAATTTGTGCATGGTATCTTCAAGCTCGGCCTCGGACATCTGGCCGTGAGCCATGCCTACGCGGGCATCAGGAACAAGGCCGCGTACATATTCGGCCACGCGCTCCAGGCCCTGCACACGGTTGTAGACCCAGAAGACCTGCCCTTCCCGCTCGATTTCCCGCTCCAGCACCTTGCGCAGCACATTGTCATCCTTGCGCAGCACGGCGCTGGCCACGGGCTTGCGGTCCTGCGGCGCTGTCTCGATGATGGAAAGTTCGCGTATGCCGGACATTGAAAGCTGCAGGGTACGCGGTATGGGCGTGGCCGTGAGCGTCAGCACGTCCACGTTTTTCTTGAGAGCCTTGAGCTTTTCCTTGTGGCGCACACCGAAGCGCTGTTCTTCGTCCAGAACGAGCAACGTCAGGTTGGGCAGCTTCACATCACTGGAAAGGATACGGTGCGTACCGATGAGAATATCTATCTGCCCGGCAGCGGCGGCCTTGAGCACCTCTTTTTGCCTGGGCCGAGGCACAAAGCGGCTGAGCAGCCCCACATTGACGGGAAAGCCCGCCAGACGCGCCCGAAATGTCTGATAATGCTGCTCGGCCAGCACCGTGGTGGGACACAGCAAGGCCACCTGCCGCCCTTCGGAAGCAGCACGAAAGGCTGCGCGCAGGGCCACCTCTGTCTTGCCGAAACCCACATCGCCACACACAAGGCGGTCCATAGGACGCGGCCTGTCCATATCGTCCAGCACATCCTGGATAGCCTTGGCCTGATCGGGGGTTTCCTCAAAGCCGAATGTCGCCTCAAACTCGTGGTACAGCTCGCCGGGCGGATCGTAACGAAAGCCTTTGGTTACCTTGCGGTAGGCGTACATCTCCACAAGGTCGGCGGCAATCTTTTCAATGGCCTTGCGCGCCTTTTCCTTACCTGCCACCCAGGCCGCGCCGCCCAGACGGTCAAGGGCAGGCTCCACGCCTTCGGTTCCCTTGAAGCGCTGGATGAGGCCCAGCCTGTCGGCAGGTACGTAGAGCTTGTCGCGCCCGGAGTATTCCACCAGCAAAAAATCGTTGGCGGCGGCATTGAGATCAAGATGGTGCAGACCCGCAAAGCGACCTATGCCGTAATCCCTGTGGACAAGCAGATCTCCGGGCTTCAGGTCATCAAAAGAGTCCAGTCCCTTGAACACGCGGGAAGAGACCCGCGGCGTTTTTTCAGCCTTGGGGTAAAGGATGTCTTCGCCAAGCACCAGAACATCGTCCCAGACAAGCTCGGCTCCGGAGCGGAAAGGCGAAACCAGAGCGAACAGCCCCCGCTGCTCGGGCGCATACCTCAAGACGGGCACGATGCCGTCCTGCTCCGCAAGTTTCAGAAATTTTGCACGGCTTCTGCCCGAAGAAAAGCTTAACACAATCTGACGGCGGCTGCTCTTCCATTCCTTGAGACCCGCGGCGAGATGTTGCCAGGGGCGGTCCTGCGCCCCGGGCAGGGGGAAAAGATCGATAAAGGAATGCAAGGGCCGTTCGGGCAGGTCCAGCCCCCGCTCTTCCACGCCCATAACCAGTGGTTCGGCGTAAACACGCTGGAATGTGTTCCAGGGGGCGGGCTGCGAACTTTTGCGCAGCGCCAGTGATGCGGGTTGCGGCAGGGGGGCGTCGGCGGCTTCCAGCCTTTCCTTGAGGCTCAGGCGACCATCGCGCAGGACATCGGCACTGTCGCTTTCGCCGGGCAAAAGCCACAGGCTGTCTTTGGGCAGCCAGTCTTCAAACAGGCTTGGCGATGCAAGTACGCTGCCGGGCAAAAGCCCCAGACCGCCGCCATCCAGAGATTTTTTGAAAGAATAGCACTCGTTTTCGCTGATGCGGCCCTCGGCAAACATGCGGTCGCAACGCTCACGCGCCGCGGCAAGGCTTTTGGCGTCCAGGGCAAGCGGGCTGGCGGGCAGAAGAACCAGTTCATCACAGCCCTGCAGCGAGCGCTGGCTTTCAGCGTCAAAAACACGCATTTCATCCAGCGTATCGCCAAAAAATTCCAGACGTACCGGCTTTACATGACCTGTGGGAAAGATATCCAGAATATCGCCGCGGCGGGCCATTTCTCCGGGTCGCGTCACCATGGGGACACGTTCATATCCCCACTCAACGGCCTGATCCAGCAGCAGTTCAGGCGCATAGTCGCTGCCTTTGCGCAAATCAAGGTTGCGGGCGGCAAAAAAATCCAGGGGAATATGGCGCAGCAGAAGACTTTCGACACTGCAGACAATACAACGTGGCCGCCCCTGGGCAAGACCGTACAGGGCGGCAAGGCGCGCCGACCATGAGGCCCTGTCCTGCCACTGGCTCAGGGGCGGCAGGGTCAGGCATGGGCTGTTCCACTGAGGTTCTGAAACAGATTTGTCGGCCAGCGAAAGCTCGGGGGTAAAAAGCGTCAGCAAGGCGCGAGCGCTGTTATACTCTTCCCGGTCACGGGCCACCAGCACCACGGTACGCCCTTGGGTAAAGGCCTCGGCGGCGAGGCGGCAGCGTGTGGCCATGCCGCTGCGCTCGATATAAACCTGTCCTTCCTTGCTTGCCAGTACTGTGCTGAAATTACTCATGAAAATATTCCATACAGCGTACTTTTCCGGCACGCTGTAATGCGGGAGTGCGGCGTAGAACCGCAGTGTCATATGGTGGAGCGGCTATGGCGAAAACGCCCGCGCCCTTAAAGCGGCGAGGGGGCGGCCCAAAGGCCGCCCCCGGTCAACTATACCAATCTGCCTTGTTAGACGCCGCAGCCGCCGGAGCAGCCCGAGCATCCCCCCCCGCCGCTTTGTGGCAGGGGTACGGTGGGTTCCACCATAAAGCCCATGTGGGTGAGGTCGATTTTCACGCCCTCGATCTGGCCCAGCAGGTCTTTATTGATGCAGAAGGTAAAACCGCCCTGTTCTTCGCTCTGGTCATCTTCAGTGGCAGCGTCGATAGCCAGCGCAAGGCGCGGGCCGGTGCAGCCGCCGGGGGCAAGATAGATGCGGATATCGCTCTTTTCCTTGCCCTTGAAGTAGGCATCCAGTTCCTGACGGGCGCTTTCGGTCAATTCAAGCATGGTTCCTCCAATATTTTTCAAGTATATAAAAAATACCGAAAAACAGGCAGATATGCTTCATCGGCCAGCGGGGAACCAAGCCCGCCCTGTTAATGGCTGCCGCAGCTCGTGCAGCTGCTGCATCCGCCATCGCCGCTGGAAGCAAAGGGCACCTCGGGGGTAACCGTGAAGCCCATATAGGTCAAATCAATGGTGACGCCCTTCACTTCGTCCAGCAAAGACTGGCTCATGCAGAAGGTGTACCCGGCCTGTTCCTCGGTTGAATCCTGATCATTAGGCTCGTCCAGAGCCAGTGCGAGGCGCGGGCCGCCTCAACCGGCCGAAAGGTAGATCCGGATGGGATCCTTTTTCTTGTCCGCAAAGAAGGAATCGAGTTCCTTGCGGGCGTTGTCGGTCAACTGAATCATGGTGTCCTCCATATTTCTGGTGACCTAGTAACTAAGGCCATGCACCGGGCTTGTCAATTACCGGGGGACTTTTCTTCAGCCACAAAAAGCGTTAACCTGCTTTCAGCGAGACGTTACGGGAGGAAAGATGGCTACAACCCTGCTGCTTGAAGAACATGAAATGACCCGCATGCTGGAGCGCCTGGCGTCCCAGATTATGGAACGCCACGCAGACTGCGGGCATGTCATGCTTGTAGGCATCGAGCGGCGCGGCGCGGACCTTGCCCACCGCCTGGCAGGCCTGCTGCAGGAGCGCCTCGGTCACCCGGTGCTGCTGGGTACGCTGGATATCAATCTTTACCGTGACGACTGGACAAGCCTTGAGGCCCAGCCGCATATCGGCCAGTCGCGCATACCCGCAAGCGTGGACGGGCGCGTGATCGTTCTTGTGGATGACGTGCTCTATACGGGCCGAACCATCCGCGCCGCCCTTGAGGCCCTGCTGGACTATGGCCGCCCCAGGGCTGTGGAACTGCTGGCCCTTATAGACCGGGGTCATCGCGAACTGCCCATACATGCCGACTATGTGGGCCGCACGGTCAACACCAGCCGCCAGGAGCGCGTGGACGTGCTGCTCACCGAAAGGGACGGGCAGGACGCGGTTCACCTTACAGCCAGCCCCGCCTGATTTCAGGGGCAACCTGCCGGGACCGGATTTGCCTGAAGCATCTCCCGGCTGTAACCCTGCCGGGCGGCCACGCCGCCCCTGCCCACGGCCCAGGGCCGTGCGGCGCAACACTAAGGAGCGCACATGCCCAAGCGCAAGACCTGACGCAAACCCACAGGCTTCACGGTGTGGAGTATATGCGGGCGGCGGCGCGTCTCGAGGCTTGGGAGCATGGCGCGACAACCCTGACAAACGGTAATCCTCCGTCCGCGTAATGCGGCCATACAGGCCGCCTACGCAATGGGCGCACGCCCGCAAACAGGAGGAAAGCCATGAAACAGGGCTTCAATATTCTGTCCACCACCACGGGCATCATCGTGGTCGGCCTCATTTTCGGCGTATTGGCCGTATTGCTGCAACAGGCGGGCAATCCGGGCAATATGGGTATATGCGTGGTCTGCTTTAACCGCGACATTGCCGGGGCTGTGGGCCTGCACAGGGCGGACCTTGTGCAGTATCTGCGCCCGGAAATAATGGGTATGGTACTGGGCGCCTTTGCGGCGGCCATGCTTTTTGGCGAATACAAGCCGCGTGGCGGTTCGGCGCCGATCATCCGCTTTTTTCTCGGGGCCATCGCGGGCATAGGCGCGCTGGTTTTTCTGGGCTGCCCCTGGCGCGTCATCCTGCGCCTGGCCGGTGGCGACGCGCATGCCCTTTTCGGCCTTGCGGGCCTTATCGTAGGTGTGGGCATAGGCACGGTCTTTTTCCGCATGGGCTTCTCTCTGGGGCGCAGTCAGGGGCAGGGAAAAATATCGGGGCTGCTGCTGCCTGCGCTTATGATCGCCCTTGTGGCCCTGTATCTTGCCGACCCGCAAATCATCGGCGAACTTAAAAGCGGTGTGCTCTTCTATTCCATCAAAGGCCCCGGTTCACAGCATGCACCGTTCATCTTTTCACTGTGCGCCGGACTGGCCGTGGGCTTTCTGGCACAACGCAGCCGCTTCTGCACCATGGGCGCTCTGCGCGACGTCATCCTGTTCAACCAGTGGTTTCTGGCCCTGGGCTTTATCGCCATGTTCGCGGCGGCCCTGATCATGAATATCGGTTTCGGCTCCTTCCACTGGGGTTTTGAAAACCAGCCGGTTTCACAGCCCAATGACCTGTGGAACTTTATGGGTATGGTTACGGCGGGCCTTGCCTTTGCCCTGGCAGGCGGCTGCCCCGGGCGGCAGCTCTTTATGGCGGGCGAAGGCGACAACGATGCTGCCGTGTTTGTTATGGGCCTCATCGCGGGGACGGCCATGGCCCACAACTTCGGCATGGCCTCCAGCCCCGCCGGCATAGGCCCTCACGGCATGGCCGCCACTCTGGCCGGCCTTGGCATTTGTTTGTGCATAGGATTTTACAACTGCAAGCGAGGCGCGTAATGTCCGTACTTATAGATACCCGCGGTCTTTCATGCCCGCAGCCGGTGCTTCTCTTTCTCAATGCCGCCAAGGCGGGCGACGGTCCCTTCAGTGTACTTGTGGATAACGACGCCAGCCGCGAGAACGTCAGCCGCGCGGCCCGCAACCGGGGATTCTGCGTGGAACCCGTCGACGAAGGGCAAGGAGTCACCAAACTGGAACTGCACAAGGGCTAGATGTAGTGTTCCAATAGGTTGTTCACCCTCCCCCAAGTCGGTAAAGCTGGAGTTAACAGACAACAGCAAACCGATCGAGGGAGAAGGTGAACAGCCATAAGAATGCCAAACTGACCGCAAGAGGTCGAGAAGAAATGATACAGCGGATGCTGGACAATCCTGCCGCTACGGTGGCGGCAGGATTTGGAGTAAGCCTGCGAACCGCCAGAAAATGGATGAAGCGATACCGTGAAGGAGGTCTTGCTTCTTTAGCAGACGCCTCTTCCCGGCCTCGACATTGCAGAAATCGGCTGACGGAGCTGGACGTTTCCAGAATTTTTGAGTTGCGGAAAAAGCGACAGACTGGCGACGCAATCGCATTACGCCTTGGCCTGTGCCGCAGCACTGTGTTTCGTGCCTTGCGCAGACTCGGCTGCTCCCGGCTTTCTTCTTTGGAAGAAAAAGAGCCGGTACAGCGTTATCAATGGGCGAAGCCGGGGCAGATGCTTCATCTGGACATCAAGCGTCTCGGCAAGATTGATGGAGTTGGTCATAGGAAGACGGGGACACGGCAAGTCCGTCGGCATCGACCAGGTTGGGAATATTTACATGTATGTGTGGATGACGCTTCCAGGGCCGCGTATACGGCAGTACTGCCGGATGAAACGGCGGAATCTGCCATAGAGTTTTTGTGGTTTGCCATCGCGTGGTATGCTTCGCACGGCATCAAAGTAGAACGAATTCTGACGGACAATGGCGCTTGCTATAGGTCTTGGAAATTTCGAGACGCTTGCCGTGAGTTTGGAATAACGCATAAACGCACACGGCCTTATAGACCACAAACCAACGGCAAGGCAGAACGCTTCATTCGAACAGCATTGAATGAGTGGGCATACGCCGAAACGTATACCCACTCATGGAAAAGAACAGCTTATCTGTCGATATGGACGCATCGGTATAATTTCTTGCGACCACACTCGGCTCTTGGCAGAAAACCTCCAGCTTCAAGGCTAGGAGGGTGAACAACGTGTTGACACTCTACAGCTAGAGAGTTCTACTCTTGAAATGTTTTGTGGGAGGCCCCTTTTGCAACAGGGGGCCTCCCACAATCCACCCATCAACATCTTTATTCTTGTTTCAATCTGTTGCAGGAATGCTCCTGCTCTGAATCGGGGCAGGAGTTGGTGGGGAGCCAGAGGGCGTACTTTCCTGGCATACCGCTGCCCCAAAAGCGACTTGCCCAGGATGAAGGCCCGGACACAGCAGTCGACCCCATACCTGGCCACACGGAACAACGACGGATGACTTCAAAAGCCAACAAACAGCCGGGCGAGCGTCCGCCCGGCAGGATATCTGCATGGATAAAACACCAAAGGGCATACGCAAAACGGGCGGCGGCTTTATGGGCAACCTTTGCCGTGCCGCCCGCGCCCTGCTGGGCAAGAAAGCCAGAACGGACCAGCGGGCCGCCCACCCCGGCAAAGACGAACAGTCAGCAGCCCGCTCAGCTCGTGCCGTCAGTGACAGGGGCCTGCTGGTCTTTGCCCACACGGGCGAAGTCATCAAGGCAGAAAAACAGCTTCGCGCTGCCGGTCTTGACGTCGAAGTCAAGGGACCGCCGCCGCAGTTGCGCACCGGTTGTGATATGGTGATCGTGTTTGAGCTGGTGAGTCAGGCCCGTGTGCTGGAAATATTGCACAAGGAGGACATTGATCCGGAACAGGTGGTCAGCGCCCACGACGTGCTGCTTGAGCCGGTATCGCTTTACCAGGTCAGGCGTATGGGCCGCTGGATCATGGTACGCGCGGCCAATATGAAAATCACCCTGGACACCCGGGACGGCCGTATCGTGAACATTTCCGGCGGGGGCTGCCCGGACGTGCCGTGGCTGGCACACTGCCTGTGCGGCCTGCGCCTTGACGAGGCCCCGGAACCCCTGAGCCTCGGGCAGACGCTCTGCTGCTACAGCCTGCAAAAAGCCTTTGAAGAACTGCGGAGGCAATACTCATGTGGTACATAGCCGGCACTCTACCGGGGCCGGACCCGGTTTTTCGCGAAACAGCGGCTCAAGGCCCTGCCCGCATGTCCGACGGATGGCTCCACCTCGCGGACGACAGCGCCTTTCCCGTGCAGCGCGGTACCGAGGCTCTGGCCGCCACCGCTCTTCTGGCTTGCGAGGCTTTGGGTTTTCAGCCGCCCCGCCTGCTGCTGGCCGGAGACACAGGGTCGGGAGAAGGCAGCCGCGCCCTGTACGCCTGGCTTGCAGAGCATGCCGACACCCTGAACCCTGAAGGCATCACATTTCACTATCTTTTTCCCGATGTGGACTGGCACAACCGTGTGCTTATGGCCCTGCAGGCACTGCCCGCCCCGCCCGTGCTGGTGGCGGACGCCGGCTTTATGTATGTGGCCAAGATGAGCGGCTATGCCGACGCTTATGATCTTTTCACCCCCGACATTGGCGAAATGGCCTTTCTTGCCGATGAAAAAGCCCCGCATCCATTTTATACCAGGGGGTTTCTGCTGGCCGAAGAAGAAAACGTCGCCGCCCTGCTGGAAAGAGCCAACGCCCACGGCAACTGCCCGGCCCACCTGATCATCAAGGGCCGGATTGACCATATTGTTTGCGGCGGCCGTCTGACAGGCACGGTAAAAGAGCCTTCGGTAGCAGCGATGGAGTGTATAGGCGGAACCGGCGATCTGGTGACGGGCCTTGTAACGGCGCTTCTGGCAGGCGGCATATCCATGTGCCGGGCCAGCCTTGCGGCGGCACGCCTTGCCCGCCTGCTGGCAGAGCACTGCGCCCCTGATCCCGGCACCCAGGTAAGCGCCCTGCTGCAAAGCCTGCCGCACGTGCTTCACAATTATGCCGAGGAAGTGCTACGGCAATCCTGACCGTGTGCAGGGTTCCGCATGTTCGCCTGCGCCGCTTGCGGACAAAACGGCAGCATTCACCTCGCAACGGCCTTGCATTCAGACAGGTCACACCAGCCGGCTTGCAGCAGGCATCTCATGGCGGCTCTCCGCCACGGAACTGCATAAAAAACGGCGGCTGTGAAGACGCTGCCACGGAACTGCGGGCAGCCAGCCGCTACCCGTTCGCCCGCATAACGAAGAACGGCCCGTGCTTTTGGCACGGGCCGTTCTGTTTCAGGCTCTCTATCGTTCAAAATAGGTATAGCCGCGCAATCCGTCTTCAAAGGCCTGCATGACAGAAAACCTCTCGCTTGGCGAAATGCGGCCCTGCCGAACGGCCAGTTCCGCGGTGCTGCGCAGGTCTTCAAGTATGCGGCGAGGGTCGTACTCCACATAGCTCAGAATATCCGCCACAGAGTCGCCACGGATTTCACGCACGTACTCGTAGCTTCCATCCTCGGCTACACGGATGGACACCACGTTGGTATCACCCATGAGGTTATGCAGGTCACCCAGGGTTTCCTGATATGCGCCCACAAGGAACACGCCAAGATAGTACTCCTCGCCGTCGCGCAGGGGGTGCAGTTCCAGCGTGGGTTTCATGCCCTGGGGGTCGATAAACTGATCGATACGGCCATCGGAATCGCAGGTGATGTCCGAGATGATGGCATGACGCGCAGGGAACTCCCTGAGCCTGTGTATGGGCATGACCGGGAAAAGCTGGTCGATGGCCCAGGTATCGGGCAAGGACTGGAACACGCTGAAGTTGCCGTAATAGATGTCGGCCAGGCTCACATCAATGTCGGCCAGATCGCGCGGCACATTCTTGAGACGGGTTTTTTCCTGGGCGATGCGCATGATGATAGCCCAGAAAAAACGCTCGGCAATGGTGCGCTGACGCAGATTCACCCGGCCGGTGGAGAAAAGCTGACGCATTTCATCGCGGTAATAGATGGCGTCGTTATAGCATTCCTGCAGATTGCGCAGGCTGATGTTGGCCAGGGTTTCCCGCAGGTTCTGCACCGGCTCGGGCATGCCTTCGGGCAGGCTTTCTGGCAGCTGCACTTCTTCAATCATGCTGACGTCCAGCACGTTGAAAAGCAGCACCGAATAGTACGCCACGGTGGCGCGGCCGGACTCGGTGATGATGTGCGGGTGAGGCACATTTTCCTCATCCAGGATGCTCATGATGGTTTCCACCACGTCGGTGCAGTATTCATCCAGATTATAGTTGCGCGAAGAAATGAAGTTGGTGTGCGAACCGTCATAGTCCACAGCCAGGCCGCCGCCCAGGTCAAGATACCCCATGGGCGCGCCTTCCTGAATGAGGCCCACATAAAGGCGTGCGCCTTCCATCACTCCCGTGCGGATGTCGCGGATGTTGGAAACCTGCGAACCAAGATGGTAGTGCAGCAGCTTGAAGCAGTCCAGCATGTCGTGGCTTTTGAGGGTGTCCACCACGTCCACCACCTGCGCCGGGGAAAGCCCGAAGGTGGAGCGCTCGCCGCCGGAATCCGTCCAGTGGCCGCCAGCCTTTACGGCCAGCTTGGCACGCACGCCGATATTGGGGCGCACCCCGAGGGCCTTGCTGCGTTCCAGCAGCACGTTCAGCTCGCTGGGCATTTCAAGCACAAAAAATACGTTAAAGCCCATGCGCAGGGCCTGAAGGCCCAGGTCCATGAACTCTTCATCCTTGTACCCGTTACACACGATGCAGGCTTCCCTGTCCTGCATGAGTGACACTGCGGCAATAAGCTCGGCCTTTGAACCGACCTCAAGCCCGTGGTGGTACTGCGCGCCGAACTGGGCGATCTTTTCCACCACCTGCTGCTGCTGATTCACCTTGATGGGAAAAACGCCGCGGTAGGCTCCGGTATAGCCGAGATTTTTTATGGCCTTACGAAAACTTTCATGAATGTTCGCTATGCGCGAGTCCAGAATATTTTCCACGCGCAAAAGCACGGGCATGTCATAGCCCCTGTCACGCAGACCGGAGATGATCTCCGGAATGGAAACCTGCGGGCCTTTGGGACCTTGCGGGCAGATAACCACTTCGCCCGCATCGGAAACGTCAAAATATCCGGCCCCCCAATTGCGGATGCCGTACAGTTCGATGGAATCCTCCACCCGCCACTGCTGCAATGCGCGGTTTTTTGCCAATTCTCACTCCTTGTATCGCCCGGCGGGCGAGGGTTAAAATACTGCACCCAAAAAAGAGGCGTAATTATGCCGGTAAGAGGGTGAAAGTCAATATTGGCAATCCTGCGGAACAGGCTTTTTTTATCACCGCCCGGCCCCCCGGAAAAAGCCCCTGCCACAGGCTCTTGAACCTTGCGGCACCGGCCAGGAAAACACAAGACTCATTGAAGGCCGCCGCCCTCTTGACGCAGGGCGTGGCTTGCTTCACCCTGTGGACACCAGAACCCGCAGGCTTCTGGCACGGCCCGTTTACGGCCGTTCCGCAGCCATGTCCACGCTTTCTCTTTAAGGATATATCCATGACGCGCCCTGACAACCGCTTACGCATACCCTTTTTTTTCTGCACACGCCCTGCGCGGACGCTCCGGGCTTCAGGCCTGCTGCTGGCCCTGGTTCTGGCCCTGCTCCCCGCCCTGAACGGCTGTTCCGGCAATGAGCGGGCAAACTCCGGTCCGGCCCCGGCTCCCGTGCGCGTAACCCCGGTTATGCGCGCTGATGTGCCGCGTCTGCTGCACGTTGTGGGCAATGTGCGGGCTTCCGCCTCGGTGGGCGTCAGGCCCAGAGTAGCCGGAGAAATCCAGCAGGTCCACTTTACGGAAGGGCAGGACGTGCAGGAAGGCCAGCCCCTCATCACCATCGACCCGCGCCCTTTTGAGGCCGCCCTGCGCGAAAAGCGTGGTCTGCTGGCAAAATCACAGGCCCAGCTGAACAAGGCCCTTGATGACATGGCACGGTACGGCAAGCTGGTGGGCGGCGGCTATGTAAGCCGTGAGGCCTATGAGCAGACCGCGACCCAGGCCGCCGCACTGCGCGCTACCGTGCAGTCCGACAAGGCTGCCGTTGAAAGCGCGGCTCTTGACCTGTCATACTGTACGGTAGTGGCCCCCATCAGCGGTCGTGTGGGGGCCCTTAATGTGGACAGGGGCAATATGGTGAAATCCACGGATGCCGCTCCCGTGGTCACCATCGACACACTTTCGCCCATCTATGTGAGCTTTTCAGTTCCGGAAGCACACCTGCCCGTGATTCTTGACCGCATGGGCGGTGAGTCCGTCCCGGTTACGGCGACCCCCGCCGGAGGCCAGGCAGAACAGGGGCTGCTGACCCTGGTGGACAACAGCGTTGACACGCGCACAGGTACTATCCGCCTGCGGGGTACGTTTGAAAACGCCTCCCGCCGCTTGTGGCCCGGCCAGTTTGTGCAGGTGCAACTTCCCCTCGGCATGGGCAGCAGTGTGCTTACCGTGCCTTCCCGCGCTGTGCAGTCCGGCCGCGACGAATCCTATGTGTATGTGGTGGACGCCAAAAAAAATGCCGCCTACCGCCCGGTAAAAGTCCTGTTTGAGCACAATGACGTCAGTGTGGTGGAAGGGTCTGTCTCTGAAGGGGACAAGGTGGTGGTGGAAGGCCAGGTGCGCCTTGCGCCGGGGCTTCCTGTAAAGGAAGTCGAATAGGGCCGCCGGCAGCAGGCGTGGCGCGTTTCATCGCTCCAGGCGTTTCCGTGCGCCGGACGCCCGGACGCCTCAAAATCTGCCGTAAACCGCGCGGGTGACTGTCCCTGCTGTATCCCGGCGCACCTGTTACATCGGGCACATCGGGTACGCCAGATATTCGGAGTGAGCGGGACAGGCGCGCCAGTCAGCTGCCGAAAAATGCTCAGGCGTCCTCATTCTCCACAAGACGGCAGCAAGCCGAGCCGTTGCTCAGACCGGCAAGCGCCGGCTTGAACCGCTCCAGATTCTCTTCAGGCAGCAAAAGAATAAAATGCGCCTCGGCCTCATAGTTTTCATCCACGGCAAGGGCCTCAAAGCCGGGCAGCAGACGCCGCAGGGCGTCTACATGAGCGTACTCCACAGTAACAGCCAGACGCACCTGCGGCACTCTTTCCACCAGCGGCAGCGAGGCGAGGTTTTCACGCACGCTGTCCTGATAGGCGCGCACAAGCCCGCCGGTTCCCAGCTTGACGCCGCCGAACCAGCGGCTCACCACTACGCACAACTCCCCCACCCCGCTGTGCAGCACCACCTGGAGCATGGGGCGCCCTGCGGTTCCGTGCGGCTCTCCATCATCCGATGAGCCGATCTGTGCCGTATGCCCCGGCGCGCCCGCCGCATAGGCCCAACAGTTATGTGTGGCATCGGCATGGCGGCGTCGTGTTTCCTCCACAAAGGAGCGCGCTGCGGCTGGCCCCGGGGTGTGGGCGCACAGGGCAAGGAAACGGCTGCGCCGTATGACAAGCTCTGTGCAATGCGGCTCTGCGGCAGTGGAAGCGGGAACGGGGTAGCGGCTCATGAACGGTCCCCATCCGTCCGAAGGCCGGAGCCACCGCAGGAGGCGCCCTCCATATGGCCGAGGTGCGGAGCCTGTGCGGCATCAGAAGGGCAAAACTCGCGGATGCAGTCCAGAGCCAGGGGATAGCGCCTCTCCAGTTCGTTACGGCTGCCGAAGCACAAATCACTGAAATCAAAACCGGGAGCCACGGTGCAGCCCACCAGCGAGCAGGCTGACCCCGGCGCAGGTGTCGCGCCGAACCAGCAGCCGCCAGGCACGGCCCACTGCAAAACCTGGCCGTTCAGAATTCCCGGGCCGAGAAGCGTCTCATGAGAGCGCCCGTCCCGGTCTATCCATGCCAGCCGCAAGGGACCGCCCAGATGAAAGTGCCACAGTTCGTCCTGCCGTATACGGTGCAGACGCGAATACTGCCCTGCCCGCAATAAAAAAAGAATGGCTGTGGATACGGGACGGGGCCGGTCAAAACCACAAGGCAGATCCTGCGCTGCAAGCGTGTGGCCGCAACAGTACGTGCGGCGGTAATAGCCGCCCTCCGGATGCGGAACAAGGCCAAGATGATCAATAAGATGCTGTGGGTCCATGCGGGCAGTGTAGCCGCTGCGCCTTTCTTAGGGAAGAGCTTGTCAGGGGAAAAAACCGAACCGGGCATAAGGCAGGCTCATCTAAAAGAGCCGTGTATGCACCCTGCTGCGCGTCACGCCGCCGAGCCCCGGTTTTATTGACGGAAAGGAGGCTCCCCGGTAACCATATTTCCACAACGGCCGCAAAAAGATCACGCTCGAAGCAGGCAAGGCGCAGAGTCAAACGGGCATTGCCGCTGCTTTATGTAGCAACATACTGAAAAATATGATATACTGACTTAGCAACGTGTGAAATGACGGAGTGACCGGAAAAAAAGCTTTACAATAAGCGTGAGATTGTTTAAATAGGAATTGTTCTTGATAATAAAAAGCAGCAGCTTTACATAAAAGGAGTAAAAAATGGACAAGACTCAGGAAAATCTCATGACGGCCTTTGCCGGTGAATCCCAGGCCAACCGTAAATACCTTGCCTTCGCCCAGGTGGCCGACAAGGAAGGCCTGACCCAGGTGGCCAAGCTTTTCCGCGCCACTGCCGCCGCCGAAACCATCCACGCCCACGCTCACCTGCGTAATGCCGGCAAGATCGGCGACACCACGGCTAACCTCAAGTCCGCCATTGAAGGTGAAACCTACGAGTTCACCAAGATGTACCCCGAGATGATCAAGGACGCCGAAGCCGAAGGCAAGACTGCCATTGCCAAGTACTTCGACTTTGTGAACAGCGTGGAAGAAGTGCACGCCAACCTGTACAAAAAGGCTCTGGAAAATCCCGGCGGCCTGCCCGAAACCGATTACTACATCTGTAAGGTCTGCGGCTACACACACGAAGGCCCCTGTGACGACTGCCCCGTGTGCGGCGCCGGTACGGCTGCATTTTTCAATGCCAGCGAGTGCTGCAAGTAAGGCTGTTTCCGGCGGCCTGCCCGGTTGCCCGAAATGCCAGACCTGCTGACCGCATGGCGCTGGATGGATGATGGTTGGAGGAGCCTTTCGGCTCGGGGGCTGCCGCCAGACGGCAGCCCCTTGTTTTTATGACGGATACCTGTCTTCTGCCTGCCCATGCGGGCACTGGGCGCGGAGCGTATGCAGGAGCTGCCGCTGCCTGGGCCAGCCGTTATCTGTTCCTGTTGAAATAAAAATCATTAGATTCGCACTGTTGGATGTTTATTTTTCTGCATGTGGTGTTGCCGGGCCATGGCCGCGCGTGGCTTCATTCAGGCACATTCCGGCCATTTCGCAACACTGGTTTTCATTTTTACAAAAAATTCAACAAGATATTGAGACAGCCGCCTTTTGATTTGCCTTTTACCATAAAAAAGTTCATTATGAATTGATGTACGCCGGACCGGGCTTCCGACCGGGCGGCGCTTCTTTTCTGCGTTTCGGCAAGCACGCCGCGACGACTTTTACGTTCATTTCTGTATGCCTGGAGAACGTCTGTATGCGTCTTCTTTTCCGTTCACACATGTTTGCATTCCTTCTGCTCATTGGCGTTGCCGCGGCGTTTCCCGGCGTATCGTACGGCGCTGACGCAAAAGAGCCTGCCAAGGAAGCCTCCAATAAATTTGATGCCCTCAAACGCTTCAGCCAGGTTCTTGATCTGGTAGAGCGTTACTATGTACGCGACGTAACTCAGGGCGACCTCATCAACGGGGCCGTCAAGGGCATGCTGCAAGGGCTTGACCCCCACTCCACCTTCATGAGCACAGATGAATACAAAGAAATGCAGGAGACGACCTCCGGCGAATTCTTTGGCGTGGGCATAGAAATCTCACAGGAAAACGGCCAGATTACCGTGGTGACGCCCATTGAAGATACCCCGGCCTTCCGCGCCGGCCTGCAGCCGGGCGACATCATTCTGTCCATCAACGGCCAGCCTGTCCAAGAACTGTCGCTTCAAGAAGTGGTTTCGCGCATCCGCGGCCCCAAGGGATCTGAAGTGGAGCTGGTCATCCTGCACAACGACTCAAAAAACCCGCAAACTGTCCGTATTACGCGCGATGCCATTCCCCTCATCAGCGTCAAGTCCAAAAAACTCGAGGACGGCTATTACTGGATACGCCTCACGCGCTTTTCAGAACGCACCACCGATGAACTGAAAGACGCGCTCAAGGCGGCAGCAAAAGAAAGCAAAGCCAATGGCGGCATCAAGGGTATTGTGCTTGACCTGCGCAACAACCCCGGAGGCCTGCTTGACCAGGCCGTAAGCGTGGCCGATGCTTTTCTTGAAAAAGGCACCATTGTTTCCATCAAGGGGCGCCGCGAAAACACAGAACGTGTGTATTCGGCCAAAAAACAGAACGACGATGTGCGTGTGCCTATGGTGGTCCTGATCAATGCGGGATCGGCCTCGGCGTCTGAAATTGTGGCCGGGGCGCTGCGCGACCAGAAACGCGCCCTCATCATGGGTGAACGCTCGTTCGGCAAGGGGTCTGTGCAGAATATCATTCCCCTTTCCGATGGTTCCGGGCTCAAGCTCACGGTCGCCCTTTACTATACACCCAACGGCAGTTCCATTCAGGCCGAAGGCATTGTGCCTGACCTTGAAATCCCCTTTGAAGCGCCGCGTTCCGACGACAAGGACAATCCGCGCCTGCTCCTGCGCGAGCAGGACCTGAATCGCCACCTTGAAACCAAGAACGACAAAAAGGCTCCCAAGGGGAAAAATACGGCCAATGATGCCCAGGAGCAGCTTGCACGGGACAATCAGTTGCGCATGGGGCTGCAGATGGTCAAAAGCCTGCCCAAGATGAGTGAAATCAAGGCTCAGTAACGCCCTGAAACACAATCCAGTGGCGCATGTCTGATAAAAAACATACTACAAGCCTCCTGCCCGGCCGCTCATGGCTGGTCGGGAGGCTTTCCGCTTCATGGCGCGTGGCCCTGGGCGGCAGTCTCTGGCTGCTGGGTTGCCTTGCCCTGGCGCTCTGGCTGGGCCGTGGGGAAGAGGCCCCTTTCAGGACTGGCGGCAGCGACGCACCCGCGCAGGCTGAATACGGGCATGCCCGCGCTCTGGAATCCGCAGCGGGCGACAGCTCCCAGCCCTTCCATACACGCCTGACGGCGCTGGATATGGCGGTAGAAGAAGCCATGTCAGCTGCGCTGCCCAAGGCGCACTGGCGGCGCGAAATTCTCCCCGCGGCCTCCCATGCGGGCGACCGGGCCAACGGACCTGAAAACCTGCCGGAAATTTCCGGCATGCGCGCCTACACAATTACCGGTCCTTGCGCCCCCCTGCGCCTGGGACTGGCCCTGCTGGGCAGGTTTGCGGCACATACTGACGTTTTTTCCCCTCATGCAGGGGGCGCCGGACTTACGGCGCAGGCAGCGCCGCATGCAGACGCCGCTTCCTCCGGAACAGAAAAGGCAGGAGCAGGCAGGGCCGCGTCGGACGCTTCTTTCCTGCGCGACGGGAACATCCGCCTGTGCTGGACCAGCGACGGGCAACTGGAAATACGCGACCACGGCCGCCTGACGCACCGCATTCTTTTTCCCGGTCGCGAAGGCGAACTTGCAGGGCTGGATATTCCCCTGCCTCGCCCGGCCCTGGCGCTGGTCATTGACGACATGGGACAAAGCCTCGAAGCTGCGGGCGCGCTTGCCGCCCTGCCCTATGCCGTTACGCCCGCCATATGGCCACACGCGCCACACGCCACGAGCACAGCGGAACTGGCGGCGCAAAGGCGTATGGATGTACTCGTCCATGTGCCGATGGAGGCCCTGCCCCGAAAGGACGGAACCATTCCCAACCCCGGGCAGGGGGCACTGAAGGTCGGCATGGAGCCGCACCGCATACAGGCCATCCTTGAAGCAAACCTGGCGAGCCTGCCTACTGCCGTGGGCATGAACAACCACATGGGTTCCGCCTTTACAGGCGATGCGGCCGCCTGCCGCATTGTATGCGCCCGCCTCGCGGGTACAGGTTTTTTTCTGCTGGACAGTCTCACAACTCCCGGTTCGCTGCTGGCGCAGCAGGCCCGCGCCCTGGGACTGGTGAGCGCCAGCCGTGATGTTTTTCTTGATACATACCGCCAGACGCCAGCTATTCTCAAAGCTCTGGATCAGGCAGCAGTCAGGGCGCGTATCCGGGGATACGCCATTGCCATCGGCCATCCTTATGCCGAAACCCTGAGTGCCCTGCGGGCCTGGCAAAACAGTGAAGGCGTGGCGCTTGTCCCCTTGCGCCGCCTCATATGGAACATGGCTCTGGAACAAGCCGGAACAGCCACAAACACGGCTGCGGACAGCGCGTTGCAGATGCCCGTGCGCTAAAAGCGCTGCGGGCTGCCGCTTTCGGCACACGCTGGGCCTGCTGTGGCTGTTCCCGGGGCGCGGCCCGCCCGGCTTCTGAAAAATTTGCCTGGCGGATATGCTTCAATGGGGGGCAGTATCCGGACGGGCGATGCGCCGCAAGGGGCGCACGGGACGCATGCGGCGTCCTGATTTCACCAATCTAGCATGAGGAGTACGCCATGATGCAATCCACCTTTGCCATAATCAAGCCCGACGCTGTTTCGCGCCAGTTGACCGGTGAAATACTGGCGGCTATGGAAGCTTCGGGGCTGAAGATCGTGGCCCTTAAAAGGTTGCATCTTTCCAAGGCGCAGGCTGCCGGTTTTTATGCCGTTCACCGCGAGCGCCCTTTTTTTGACAGCTTGACGGACTACATGTCTTCCGGCCCGGTTGTTTGTGTCGTTTTACGCGGTGAGGACGCCGTACCCAGGTGGCGCGCCCTCATGGGAGCCACCAACCCCGCGCAGGCAGAGCCAGGTACCTTGCGCGCCAAGTACGGCCAGAGCCTTGAGGCCAACGCCGTGCACGGCTCTGACGCGCAGGAAACTGCGGCATTTGAAATCGGCTATTTCTTCAACGGACTGGAAATTTCGGAGTAAGTTATGACACTGCGCATAGGCTGTGTGGGTTGTGGCAACATGGGCGGGGCCATCATGTCCGGTTTGGCCCGTCCCGGAACGCGGAACGAAAACCGGAACAGCGCCTACACGCTCTGTGGTTACAACCGCACAGCCTCGCGCATGCAGGCCCTGGAAAAAGCCGGAGTGCGCGTCATGGCGTCCCCACTGGGAGTGGCGGAAAACGCAGATATCATCCTGCTGGCCGTCAAACCCTACCAGATACGCGAAATAATGGAGCAGATACGCCCCGCCCTGAACAAGGGCAAGGTCATTCTGTCTGTGGCGGCGGGCATCACCATGCACAGCCTGCAACAATGGGCCGAAGCGCTTTGTCCCGTAGTGCGCTGCATGCCCAACACCCCGGCTTTGGTGGGTATGGGCGTGTTTGCCCTGTGCTTTGACGACCCTGCACTCGGCAATGAACGCAGGCAGGACATTCTGCGGCTTTTCAGCGGTCTCGGGCAGTGTGTCGAGATGGCCGAGGACAAGTTCACGGCTTTTTCCGCTCTTATCGGCGCAGGCCCGGCATATGTTTTTGCCATGATGCAGGGACTTGTGCAGGCCGGGGTAACAATGGGATTTCCCCATGCCCAGGCGCGGCAAATGGTTACAGCACTTTTTGCCGGCTCGGCGCGCATGGCAGAAGAAGATGCGACGCCATTGGGCCAGTTGCGCGACAATGTGTGCTCACCCGGTGGCCTGACCATCGCCGGGGTCAACGCCCTGGACCGCGCGGGCCTCACCGGCCTGCTGGTGGATGCGGTGCTGGCCGCCAGTGCCCGTGGCGCTGAAATGGAGCGGAATAACGGCTAGGGCAGTCTGTCCCTGGATGGGCTGTTGATTTACACCTGCTGTTTTTACGGACGAACGGGCTGACAATGATTTTTTATTGCCCGCTGCCCGACAGCCAATGCCGTTGATGACATTGCGCACCGTGCAGGGAGCTTACCCGGCCGAAAGATAAAAAAGCCGCGCAGCCTTCACAATGAATGGCGCGGCATATGGCTGCATCATTCCGCCTTTGAACAATATTCCGCTGACGCTAAATGGCGGCGTTCACTGCTGTGAACGCCGCCATGCTCTGTACAACAGGCATACAGTGAATGATTGCAAGCTGTCTGTAATTTTGCCCTGGCCGCGAACCAGCTGAATCCCGAGCCTTCAGCCGTTCTTCCATATTTTCTCTCAGGCCAGCCAGCAGCGGACGCGCCAGCCCGGCGCACACTCTTTCCAGACCGGGGCCTCGTTACGGCAGACATCCTGCGCCAGCGGGCACCGCGGGTGAAAGCGGCAACCGGCCGGCGGGTCCAGCGGGCTGGGCAGTTCGCCCTCAAGTGGTTCTGCCAGACGGCCCCCACTTTCTCCGCTGGGCATGGCCGCCATGAGCGCACGCGTATACGGATGCGCCGCACCGGAAAAAAGCTGCCCGGCCAGAGCCTCTTCTACAATCTGCCCCAGATACATGACCGCTATACGGCTGCATAAAAAGCCCACCACGGCAAGATCGTGAGAAATAAAAAGATAGGCCGGGCCGAAATGCTCCTGCACATCGCGAAGCAGATTGAGAATCTGGGCCTGCACCGAAGCATCCAGAGCTGACACCGGTTCATCGCAGATGACTACATCGGGCCGGGTGATCAGGGCGCGGGCAACGGCAATGCGCTGGCGTTGCCCACCGGAAAACTCGTGGGGATACCGCCCCCCCATGCCCTCAAGGCCCACGGTGGCGAGCATCCGGTCAGCCAGATCGTTTCGTTCGGCGCGGGGCAGGTTGCGGGCGGCCAAGGGTTCAGCAATGGAGGTTCTCACACAACGACGCGGATTAAGCGAAGAAAAAGGATCCTGAAAAACCATCTGTATCCGGCCGGAGGCCCAACTGCCCGCACCGGCAGGGGGCAACTCCCTGCCGTCCAGCAATACGCGGCCTTCAGTAGGTGGCAGCAGGCCGCAGGCCAGACGCCCCAAAGTAGATTTGCCGCAGCCCGATTCGCCCACAAGGCCCAGGCTTTCACCCGGAGCAAGACTCAGGTTTACATCGTCCACGGCAACCAGCATGCGTTGCTCCGCGAACAGGCCGCGGCTGATGGAAAAATGTCGCGATACGTTGTGCAGTTCCAGCAGCGAAGCGGCAACAGACTGCGACAGGCAGGCGGCATCCGTAGCGGGAAACATACCATCCATAGGCTCATTGGCCCTGTCCGGTCCAACCGCGTCCAACCTCGTGTCAGGTGCCGCGCCGTCAGCACGCATGCCCTGCTCGCCGCTCAGCACGCATCTACTCCGGCTGCACCGAATGTAGCCATATCATTGTATATGTCCGCAGCGCAGCGCAGCAGCGCGTAGGCAGTGGCCCCCCCTGTGCCTTCGCCCAGCCGCATGTCCAGATGCAGGAGAGGACGGTGGTCGGTGGCGGCCGTTTCAAGCCGGGCCAAAGCGCGTCCATGCCCCTGTTCGGCCGAAGCGTGGGCCAGCACCGCATAATCGCCCAGGGTCGGGCATATGCGCAAAGCTGCCACATATGCGGCACTGCAGATAAAGCCGTCCACCAGCACCGGCAGGCGGCGCGAGGCGGCGCCCAGCATGACGCCACTCATGACGGCAATTTCAAATCCACCAAGGGCCGCCAGGACAGCCACCGGGTCACCAGCGCTCAGATGCCCTGCATTAACGGCAAGAGCGCGGCGCACAACCTCGGCCTTGTGGCGCACCATGGCCGCATCCGACCCGGCTCCCGGTCCGGCCATGACTTCGGGATCAAGCCCCAGCAGGGCGCAGTAAAGTGCTGTGCCGGAAGTGGAGTTGGCAATGCCCATTTCACCCACGCCAAGACATTGATAGCCCTTGTCGGCGGCGTCATGGGCCAGTTCGATGCCCGTGCGCAGGGCCGCCAGGCAGACATCGATGCTCATGGCCGGACCAAGGCTCAAGTCTGCCGTGCCGTTGCCGAGGCGGCGGTCAAGCAGGATGGGGTGCGCCGCAAAGGGACCACCCGCGCACCCGGCGTCCACAACAAGCAGATCCATACCCGTGCTGCGGCACAGCACATTGATGGCCGCGCCGCCATCAAAAAAATTCTGCACCATCTGGCGCGTCACAGCCTGTGGAAAAGGTGAAACACCTTGCGCCGCCACGCCGTGGTCGCCAGCCACTGTCAGCATGAGAGCCGGGCTGACGCTCAAAGGCGTCTGCCCCCGGCGCATGGCGTAAATCCTGCGGGCCAGGTCCTCGAGCCTGCCGAGACTGCCCCGGGGCTTGGTAAGATTGTCCAGATGGGCCTGGGCCGCAACCATATCCTGCTGCCGCAGTGGTTCAATACGCAAGCCGGGGAAAAAACGTTCCAGCCAGGGGGACGGACAAGAAGATGAAAAAGTGCTGTCGTTCATGTTTTTTCTCTAGCCTTTCCGGCAATCCTTCGCAAGGGCCGGGCCTTTTATTCGGCAATCTGCTTCGCGGCCCTTTACGAACAGTTCACGATGGTTATGTATGTGAGGTAAAAAAGCCCCAAAGGGATACCAAAAATGACCCAATCGTTTACAGCCATATACAAAAAAATGCCTTCCGGCATCAGACGGCTTGCCGGACCCAGACATTTTTGCGGCATCCATCGCACACTGGCCTGGGCCATGTACTGGACCCTGCTGACACTTCTTTCAGGCGGGCTGCTCACTCTGGCCCCTCTCACGGCAGGAGCGGCCCCGCAGGAAGGCAGCCCGCGCATGACGCCTGTTGTACGCGCAGTTCAGGCAGTTGCGCCGGCAGTAGTCAATATCACCAGCACGCAGGTAATCCAGGGGCAGACCCTTTCGCCACTGGAACAGTTCTTCGGGCCGGGCCGCGGGCCGGGCTTTGGCGGCCCGCGCTCGCCCCGCAAGCAAAAACGCGAAAGCCTTGGCTCGGGCGTTATTGTGGACGGCAAGAAAGGCCTTGTGCTCACTAACGCCCACGTTATCGCGGGCGGCGATGAAGTTATGGTGCGCCTGCTGGACGGCCGCGAATTTCCCGCCGCCGTATGCGGCGCGGACCCGGATTTCGACATAGCCGTGCTGCAGGTCAAAGGTGCCAGCGACCTGCCCTCTGTGAGCCTGGGCAACTCGGACAACATCCTGCCCGGCGAAACAGCCATCGCCATCGGCAATCCTTTCGGCTTCAGCCACACGGTGACCACAGGCGTCATTTCTGCCCTGGGGCGCACCATCCGCAGCCGCAACAGCGCTTTTACCGACCTCATCCAGACTGATGCCGCCATCAACCCCGGCAACAGCGGCGGCCCCCTGCTGAATCTCGAGGGCGTGCTTATAGGCATCAATACCGCAGTAGACGCCCGTGGCGAAGGTATCGGCTTTGCCATACCCGTCAACAAGGCCAGGCGCGTCATGTCTGACCTTATGGACAAAGGCGGTGTTGCCCCGCTCTGGCTTGGGCTTGACGTGCAGGATGTAGACCCGCACACGGCCATGGCCCTGGGCCTCAGCAGGGCGCGCGGTGTGCTGGTCACCGCGGTTCTTCCCGGCACTCCGGCTGAAAAGGTCCGCCTGCGTCCCGGCGATATCATAGACAGCATCAACGCGACGCCCGTGCGCGACAGGCGCGATTACCTCGATATTCTGCGCAACCAGACCGCAGACGCCAAGCTGCGCCTGAGTCTGCGGCGCGATGGCGAAACTGTGCCGCTGGATATAACACCGGCGCCCTTTACCGATGAAAATGCCCGCAACCTCATGCTGAAACGCTGGGGATTCAGGGTGGCGCAAACAGCCGGAAAAGTGACCGTGAGCAGTGTTAACGCCAATGGGCCTTCGCCCTTTCTGCAAAAAGGCGATATCATCTCCGCAGTGGGGGCGATTCCCGTGCAGGAAGAAAAGGATCTTTTACAGGCTTTCAGGCGAGAACGCATGTCAGGCCAGGTACTTATGCAAATCACGCGTAACGGCAAAGGCTATTACGCACGGCTTGTTCCGTAAGAGAAAACAACAGTCCTGACTGCCCGGAAAACACGGAATTTTGATGCCGATTCTGTATCCTGTCACAGGGCTGATGCTTACAAACCGCCGCCGGCAGCCGTTTTTACGGCACGGCGCAAAGGACACTTGACAGGGGGATGGCCTGAAGCTATCCAATTGCACAAGCTAATTCTACCCGCTTGTGTGATCAAGCAAGACAACCTATTGGGAGGACGATCATGGGTTACAATGTGAATGTCGATGTGGACAAGTGCATAGGCTGTGGCGAATGCGTGGACGTGTGCCCCGTTGAAGTTTATGAAATCAAAGACAGCAAGTGCGAAGCCGTGAGCCCCGAAGAGTGCCTCGGCTGTGAATCCTGTGTGGAAGTCTGCGAAGTTAACGCCATCACCATTGACGAAAACTAGGTGATGATGGAAGGCCTTGCGGCATTCCATTGTTGACCCACTCGCAGACAGAGTGTTGTGCCGCCCGACGCTCGCGCGCCAGGCGGCACTTACATAAAACGCGCAAACCACGGGCGCCCGCATGTGCAGGTCTGCATAAAAAACCTGATACGTATACGGCGAACCAACGCGGGGTCTGAAACTGACCCGCCCGAAGGCCCGGGGCCACAAGCGCACGGGCAAGACGCAAAGCCCGAAAAAACCGCCCCGCCGCACACCTGCCGGACGGCCCATACGCCTTCCGCACAGCCACAGGAAAGCCATGATCCCTGACCTGACCGCTATTTTCACCCGCTACGAAAGCCTGCGGGCCGAGGCCGACGCCCTGTTTGAACGGGTGCGCGACAGCTATCCCCAGTGCGTGACCTGTAAGGAAGGCTGCAGCGACTGCTGCCACGCCATGTTTGACCTTTCGCTGGTGGAAGCCATGTATATCAACCGGGCCTTTAACGCCACTTTCGGGCATGGTCCCGAGCGCTCGGCCATACTGGAACGCGCTTCAGAACTTGACCGCCACACCACCCGTCTCAAGCGTGAACTGTACAGGGCAGAAAAAGACGGCGAAAGCCCCGAAGATATCCTGAGCATCGCCGCCAAGGTCAAAATGCGCTGCCCTTTGCTGGACGACGCGGACCGTTGCCTTCTTTATGAAGCACGGCCCGTCACCTGCCGCATTTATGGCGTGCCTACGGCTATCCGTGGTCAGGGCCATGTTTGCGGTTTTTCCGCCTTTGAAAAAGGCAAGGCCTACCCCACCGTACATATGGACAAAATGTATGACAGGCTCGAAGGACTGAGCAAGGACATCGCAACCACGGTGCAGTCACGCTTCAAGGAACTGCACGAGGTGTATGTACCGCTGTCCATGGCCCTGCTGACCCGTTATGACGAAAGCTATCTCGGCATTGGGCCGGCCAAGAAAGAACAGGCCTGATACAAAACGGCGCGGCACTGTATTTTGCCGGGGCTGACACAGCCGCAACCGCCCGTGCGCGCGGGGGCGTGGCGGCGGCGCGGGCCTCACAGGGCCGTAGTTACGCGCCGGAAAACGGATTTTCGCGCATCGCAAGGAGTCCGGCATGTTCGGCAGCATACCCGCTACCGTCTTTCGAGACGGTACGCCGCAGGAACTTACGGAAGAGCAGGAAAAGCTCAAGCGCGAGATTTATGAGCGCATGAATCCGCGCCGCCGCAAGTTTGTGGACCGCCTGGGCTACGACAACTGGGATCCCTTCCAGAAGCCCAACGATCCCCTTGACCTGCGCACAGACATAAGCAAGCGCACCACACAGCAGCTTGTGAACGAATTTTTACACGACGCGGGCAAAAAAGGCCCGTATGGCAAGGCTTACAGCAAGGGCGCTACGGAATGCGCCCTGGGCGTTATCAATAAAGACGAAAAATACATGGGCATTTTCGACTTTTGCCGCTGGTACTATGATCTTCTGAAAAGAGAGGGGCACATCCAATGAAAGCTCGCTACGATGACCTGGACGAATACATTGCGGACCTCAAGGCGGAAATTGCCGAAAATGAGCAGTGCGCCAACCATTACTACAACCTGGGCCTGGCCCTGCTGACCAAGCGCGACTTCATCGCCGCCGAAGAAGCCTTTTTGAACGCCGTGCGCAATTCTCCGCACCTGGCCGAAGGCTATGTGCAACTGGGCGGCATCTGCCTTGAGCGCGGCGACCTTGACGGCTGCCTGCGCTACAATGAAGAAGCAACCAACTGCCGTGCCAAGTTCCCCGTGCCGTGGAGCAACATTGCCTTTGTGCACCTGCAACGCGGCGAGCCGGACAAGGCCATCACCGCCCTGAACAAGGCCCTCAAGTGGGACCCCAACTTTGTGCAGGCCCAGAACGCGCTGGCGACCGCCTATTTCATGAAGGGCGACATCAAGGCGTGCGAAGCGCAGTGCCTGTCCATCATCAAAAAAGAACCCGCCTTTGCCCCTGCCTGGAACAACCTGGCCCTGGCCTACTTTGACCAGAGCGAATTTGCCAAGGCCAAAGAAGCGGCCGACAAGGCGCAGGAACTGGGTTTTGAAGTGTCTGAAGGTTTTCTTGAGGAACTCAGGAACCACTGCTAGCAATTTTTTGCTGTCCAGCACAACGGCCCGCGAGTGTACGCTCGCGGGCCGTTGTCATATGCGCAGGGCACCTTCGGGCATGGATATCGCACTCGGCACACAGGCACACTTCTTGCTTGATTATGCGCAGTAAACGGGAGCGGCCGATTTTGCCGCCCCATCGCCTGCCGCCGCACAACAGGGCGAAAGCGCAAAGCATAAGGAGAAGCCTCGTGGAACTGGAATTCCGTTTTCGCAATAATGATATGGGACCGCTTTTTCCCACGTTTCAGGAAAGGGTCAATGCCATGCTGCCCGCCAGCCATGCAGACGCGGCGTCTTCAGCCGCCCCCTCCCTTGAGACTCCGGCAGCTGAAACGCCTCACATGCTCAACAACGAGGAAATGACCCAGGCCCTGGCCCAGGTGGAAGAAGAAGCCGCCCAGCACAGCCAGGAAATGCTGCAGGCGCACTCCGGCCTCAATGAGCAGCGGGTAGCCCGCCTGCTTGGCCTGCTGGACTAGCGTAGATCAACTTTGAACTGCTTCACACTTCAAAGTTTTCATTCTGTCGAAAATTGTATTTTCCGGCAGAATCCACGCCACGTTACGGCCCACTGCGCTCTTGTGCAGCGCTGAAAATATGGTCCGCAGCATTGCGGCACTCAGACGAAGTCGCCCAAGCCCCATGTGAGGCAACGGTATTCTGCGTCCATTTTTTGACGCTTTTTCCGGGCATAAAAAACGCGCTACGCCGTTCATACCGTGGCGCGCGCTCAGGCCTGAAAAATATCCAGCCAGTGCGCAACCCGAACCCCCTGCGGGGCATGCGCCCGCAACTGCATGACACAGCCGCTGCATCCGGTCAGCGCCACTGACGGCACAGGCACTGCGGCGTCTGCATCAGGCGCAAGCCCCTGCCAGCAGGCTTCGGCCAGATCTCGGCTCAATTCGGGGTGCAGCATTCGCAGTACACCGCCAAAGCCGCAGCAAAGCGCCCTGCCTTTATGCAGGGCGGGCAGCAAGGGGGCAAGAAAAGCCAGATCCTCGTCCCGGCCGTCCCAATGGCATGGCGAATGGTATACCGCAACAGGCGGAACCGTCGTCGTGCGTTCCACATGCACCCCCCTGAAAAGAGATGAAAGCGGCGTAAGGCTTTCAAGCCACGCCTGCCCCTCTTCCGGCGGCAACAACCCGTCCATGACGGCGTACTGCCGCAGACTGTGCAGGCAGGAGGCGCAAAAAACCACCAGTGCCGGACGACCAAGCGCGCGCCAGCGGTTCACATTGGCCTGCGCCGCCTCCAGCGCCCGTTGCAACATGCCTGCATGCTCGTACGTGCCGCCGCAGCAGGAAAAACCGGGAGCGTCAGCCACACTGCCGCCAAGCGCGGCAATGATGCGCCCGGCCTTGTCTGTCCACTGCGGGCGCAGGCGGTCGGCGGTGCAGCCCCCAAAAATAGCAAATGCTTTTCCGGCAAGGGGCTTCACGCCCTGTGGGGGCAGACGCAGCCAGGAGACTTCGTGGTCAGACGCCCGCATGGCAAGCGCCGAGGCATGCAGAATGCCGAGTTTTTTAGGCAGGAGCGCACGTGGGGCCAATGGAGCCATACGGGCCGCGACGCGCCACAGGTAGCCGCCACGCTCGATCCAGTAACGCCAGAAATGCTGCTGCCAGCGCGGTTGCCGGGCACGGGCCGGGGCCAGTGCTTCCGGTACGGACAAAGCCCTTGCACAGGCGGTCTTGCAGCGTCCGCAACCGGCGCACTGCCCTGCCAGTTGCATGAGTGCGCGCCAGTCAAGCCGCGCATCACGATTCAGACCGGAACGCAAAAGGTTCTGCTTGGCCTTGGGGCTGAACTCCTCACTTTTGCGCAGCAGGAATACCGGGCAGCTTTCCAGGCAGGCCCCGCACTGCGTGCACTGCTTGAGCGCCGCCATGCCTAATAGCCCTTGCCGGGATTCATGATGCCCCTGGGATCAAAAACAGCCTTTATATCATGCATAAGCGCCCGCTCCGCCGGAGGAATCTGCAAACCGGCATTCTTGCAGATGCCACAGCCGTGCTCGCCCGACATGACGCCCCCGAGCCGCAGCACGGCCTGCTCCATGCCAAGGCGCGCTTCTTCCACACGGCGGGCCATGTTTTCGTCGGCCGCGTCATAAAGAATATTGGCGTGGATATTGCCGTCTCCCACATGGCCGAAATGCAGAAACGTCACGTCATGCTCGCGCGCAATTTTTTCCATTTCTGCAAGCGCCCGTACAAGCTGCCCGCGCGGCACGGTGACATCGTCGGCCATCTTGTCCGGCCCGGCCAGAAAGGTGGTGGGATTGATGCGGCGGCGTATTTCCCACAGGCGTTCCTCATCCTGCGGATTCAGCCCCGTCGTATGCCAGAGGGCCGTAGGCATGTTTCGCAGCAGGCGGTCCGCTTCCAGCGGCAGGGTATCGGCGCTGCCGTCCAGCCGGATGAGCAGGATCGAGCGCACCTCACGGGGCCAGGGTACAGGACGGCTCCCGGCCATAAGGTCAATAATGCCGTCGCCGATATACTCCAGAGCACAGGGAACGATACCCGCCGCAAAAATTTCGCCCACTGCGCCCAGAGCCTCCGCATGCGAGCCATACCCCGCCATAATGGTGGCCGAGGCTTCCGGTTTGGGCAAAAGCTTGAGCCAGAGCTTGCTGATGAAGCCCAGCGTGCCTTCCGACCCCACCATAAGCCGGGCCAGGTCCAACCCCACTACGTTCTTGTGGGTGCGCCCGCCGAAGCACACCAAGCGGCCGCCGGGTAAAACTGCCTCAATACCCAGCACAAAGTCGCGGGTAACACCATATTTGAGCGCGCGCATGCCCCCGGCACAGGTAATGACATTGCCGCCGATGCTGGAAGAACGCACCGTGGCCGGGTCCGGCGGATAATAAAGCCCCCGGGCCTCGCAGGCATCCTGAAGGCGGCCCGTGGTCAGCCCCGGCTCCACCACGGCCACAAAATCCGTAGCGGAAATTTCCTCTATCCTGTCCATCAGCAGCGTGGAAACAACCAGCCCCGGCAACACGGGCACACAGTCGCCCACCAGGTTTGTTCCCCGGCCGCGCACGTAGACGGGCATGCGCCTGTCCTGCGCCCAGGCCAGCAGGTCCTGCACCTGCTCCACACACCGGGGCCGGGCGGCAGCGAGCGGGCTGCCCGTTTTCAGGCTGGCATCGGAAGCATAGACATGTAGTTCTTCCGCCGTAACAAGCAGGTCCCCGCCCAGCGTACGGCGTAAAAAATCCATATCCGCAGGTTCGAGCCTGTCCGCGTAGGGTTGGGCATCGGCACTGCGGGGCAGTGGATTAAGAAATGGCGTTTGCGTCATGAGCCCCGCTCCCGGGCAGCTAAAGTGTCGGCCGCGCATGAGCCGGGCAAACCCACTCCGGGCCGCCCGGTACGGCACCAGAAAATCGGGTGCGACAGGCGTGGCAACGGCCGGGCAAGCGTGATGTCGTCCGCCCGAAAAAAGTGGCTGCCATGATCCACTCATGGCAGCGCTTTTTCATATTTCCAGGCTCAGGCCCACAGGGCAGTGGTCTGAACCGTACACGTCATTTTCTATCCAGGCATCGCGGATGGCGGGCGCAAGCTCTTGCGACACGAAGAAATAGTCAATGCGCCACCCCACATTCTTGGCACGTGCGCGGGTCTTGTATGACCACCACGAATAGTTATCCGGCGCATCGCCATGCACATGGCGGAAAGTATCCACATAGCCCAGGGCCGTGAAGCGGTCGAGAAAAGCGCGCTCTTCAGGCAGAAACCCCGTGCACTTTTCGTTGGGCTTGGGCCGGGCCAGATCAATGGGCCTGTGTGCTATGTTAAAATCGCCGCAGACCACTATGGGTTTGCTCTTGCGGCACTCTTCGGCATAGGCCAGAAAAGCCTCGAAGTAAGCCATCTTGTAGGGAACCCGCTTGAAGTTGCCTGTGGGTTTGCCGTTTTCATCCAGTTCTTCGGCTCCGCCGTTGGGGAAGTAGCCGTTGAAAAAATGAAAATCCGGATATTCCAGATGCAGCAGACGGCCCTCACCCTGAAATTCCGGCTGCGGCAGTTCGGCACTCCACGAAAGAAAAGGTACACGGCTGAACACGGCTACGCCGGAATACCCTTTTTTGACAGTGCTTGACGCCCAGCGGCTTTCCCAGCCCGCAGGCTCACGCACGTCCTCGTCCAGTTGTTCCGGATGCGCCTTGGTTTCCTGCAAGGCCACCACCTGGGCATCACTGTGCGCAAACCAGTCCCAATCAGCCTTGGCAGAAACCGCCCTCAGCCCGTTGACATTCCAGGATACGAGTTTAAACAGCATAAAACCTCCGGTACCGAGCATAGCCTTGCACGCCCCGCCTCGCAAGAGCTGCCGTCAATGACGTCCACCGGCGAAGATTGCGCAAACACGCATTTTACTGTAATAACTCAGATGGGTCACATTTATGCCGTGCCGGACTTTCCGGCGCGTAAGCCCACGAAATTTTAGGAGTCGCTTCATGGACATCTTGCCCATTCGCCGTGCCATTCTGAGCGTTACGGACAAAAGCGGCCTTGTGGATTTTGCCACCTTTCTGACTGCCCGCGGGGTAGAGCTTGTCTCTACCGGCGGCACGCAGAAGGCACTGGAGGCGGCGGGCCTGCCCGTCACCGCAGTGAGCACGGTTACCGGATTTCCCGAAATTCTCGGGGGCCGGGTAAAAACCCTGCACCCCAAGATCCATGCCGGAATCCTGGCAAACAAGGACGAAGAATCCCACATGCAGACCCTGTCTGAAAAAGGCATACGCCCCTTTGACATGGTTTGCGTCAACCTCTACGACTTTGCAGGAGCTGTGGAGCGCAAACTCTCCCTTGAAGAAGCCGTGGAGGAGATCGACATCGGCGGCCCCTGTATGCTGCGTGCCGCTGCCAAGAACTTTCACAGCATTCTTGTGCTGCCTTCGCCCCAGTGGTACCCCACTGCCATGGATGAAATGCGCAGCCACGACAATGCCGTGAGCCTGGAATTCCGCCAGACCATGGCCTCAAGAGCTTTTGAAGCCACCTCGCGCTACGACGCCCTCATCACGTCCTATCTGCGCCCGTAACCACCATCAGGCAGGGCGGCCCCGGGCCGCCCTGTTTTTTTCAGCCGTGGCCCGCCAGCATGCGGGCCAGAGCGAAAAGCGCACCATTGCGCCAGGAGCATGATATTTCAAAACCAGAAGGCAATCTGCAAGGGCTGAAACCCAGCCAGCTGGCCGCCCTCAACCGCCTGTTTAACCGCCGTTTTCCGGCGGAAGACGTGTATACGGTGGAGCAGGCGCGCGAACTGGCCCTGCTGTCACGCGCTCTCGGGCGGCAAATAGGCCTGCTCATTGACCGCAAGGGCCGTGTACAGACGGTCATTGTGGGCAAGGCCGGCAGCATCCTGATACCCGAACTGCCCCGAGGCCGCAGCGGCGGCGAGCGTTTGCGCGGCCTTCGGCTGCTGCATACCCACCTGACCCCCGACGGCCTCAGCCAGGAAGACCTGATGGACATGCTCTTTCTGCGCCTGGATGCCGTCATTGTCCTGACTGTCAATCCTGTGGGCGAACCGGTACAGTGGCAGGCGGCGCATCTTTTGCCCACAAACGTCAACGGGCAAGGTTATCATCTGGAGCTGCCACGCCCGTGGGACCGCACGGCGGCCCAGATGGTGGGTACGGCCGAAGCGCTGGAAAAAGACCTCTCCCGCCGGGCCGAAAGCAGCCATGAAGCAGAAAACAGGCCCCGCGCCCTGCTTATCTCTGTGGCAGCCCTGCCCCGCATCATGCAGGAGCGTAATCTGGACGAACTGGCCGAACTGGCCCGCACAGCCGGGCTTGCCATAGCCGGGCGCATGGTGCAGCGCGTCCCCCAGGTGAACCCGCGCCTGATCATGGGCCGGGGCAAGGTGGCGGAACTGGAGGTGCTGACCCTGCAGGGTCGGGCGGACACTCTTGTTTTTGATGGTGAACTTTCGCCTGCGCAGCTGCATAATCTGGCAGATATTACCGAGCGCAAAGTCATTGACCGCACCCAGCTTATTCTTGATATCTTTGCCCAACATGCAGTAAGCCGGGCCGGAAAGCTGCAGGTTGAGCTGGCCCAATTGCGCTATACCCAGCCGCGACTGGTGGGCAAAAACCGCGCCATGGACCGCCTTATGGGCGGCATCGGCGGGCGCGGCCCCGGCGAAACAAAACTTGAAACCGACCGACGCAAAATACGCGAGCGTATGGCCCGCATCCGGAAAGACCTTGAGCGCTTACGCCGCCAGCGTGCCTTCACCCGCGACCGCCGTTCACGCCAGGGCATTCCTCTGGCGGCGCTGGTGGGCTACACCAATGCGGGCAAATCCACCCTGCTCAACACGCTCACCCGCTCTGAGGTCCTGGTGGAAAACAAACTTTTCGCCACGCTTGATCCCACCACACGGCGCTTGCGCTTTCCGGCCGAGAAAGAACTTATCCTGGCGGACACCGTAGGCTTTATCCGCAATCTGCCCAAAGAGCTGATGGACGCGTTTCGCGCCACCCTTGAGGAGCTGGAAGCCGCCCACCTGCTTTTGCATGTGGCCGACGCCTCTCACCCTGACCTGTTGCAGCAGATCAGCGCCGTTGAAACCATTCTGGCAGAAATGGAGCTTGACCGTATGCCCCGTCTGCTCATCCTGAACAAGTGGGACCAGCTTGAGGCCCCGGCCAGGGCTGAACTGGCCGATGCCTTTCCCCATGCCCTGCCCGTGGCTGCCAAAACCGGCGAAGGGTGCAAGCCCTTGCTTGAACAGCTTGAAATGCGCCTGCTGCATCAGGCCACCAACATCGTGACCGAAATATCCCCCAGTCTGAATTAGGGAATTTTTCCCTGATATTGCTCTGGAGACTGCGCGGCAGCTTCCTACATCGCCTGCCTGAACCAGCCACAACATCGCCAGTTGCCCGAATCTGCCCAAATAAAATCGCATGCCGGAGGTACAACACCATCCGGCATGCGATTTTTACAGATCAAAAAGGGGCAAACCCCAGAGCACTGCTTCAGATTCTGCTTACACCCTGACTGTTGCCTGCCCTGTTGTCCTGATCCGGAACAGTTTTTTCAGGAGCGGGCTTCTGGGGTGCCGGGGTCTGGGGCGCGGGCTTTTCCGGGGCCGGCGCACCGGAACCTGCTGCATACTGCCGGGCCGTGCTTTCCATCACCGCCTGCCCTACCACCTGCCACTTTTCACCGACCTTGCGCAGCGCAAGCCAGCTTGTCATGCGGGCAGGGGTGGTTACCTGGGCCACGGCGGCATTGGGGCCGATTTCCATCACCTTGGCATCAGCCAGGCTTTCCGGCACCCAGGGACAGTCGGGCGTCTGCGCCTCGCGGCACTGGGCCATCAGTTCACCCGTGCTGACGCCACGGTTAAAGTGGCCCTGAAGGCGTGCCTCCATATCCACAATACTGCCGATCAACTGATCTACGCCACCGATGCCCAGCGAACGGCCCAGGCTGTCCAGCAGCCCCAGCGGCGCGTCTTCGCGGGTCATGTTTTTGACTTCGTTGGCGGCAAAGCTTTTGAGGTCAACCTGGGCAAGAAAAGCCGCGCTGTCATTTTTTTTCAGGGCTTCTGCCATATCTTTCAATGTCTTCTGCGGGCCGGATGCAATGCAGGCAGCCAGCAGCCCGGCCATAATCAGAATCAACGGTAAAAAACGGAAGGAACGATTGTCTTTTTTCATATATACCCCTTGGTAAAGGCGAAGCATGCATACAGACGCCGTAATTTCTTATACCCCTTCACACGCGCCTATGCAAAGGGGGGACAGGAAGGCTGCGGGGCTTTTTTTCCTCACGGCGTTCTGCTACACATGGGCCACACGCGGCGCACGGCATTGGACCTGAGGCGCGGCGTCAGGAGGCACTTACATGAAAGTCATTATTATGTGTGGCGGCAAGGGAACGCGCCTGCGCGAAGAAACCTCGGTCAAACCCAAACCTATGGTTGAGATCGGCGGACGGCCCGTGCTGTGGCACATCATGTCCATCTATGCGCGTTTCGGCTTCAAGGACTTTGTGCTGCCCCTGGGCTACAAAGGCCAGGTCATAAAGCAATATTTTCACGATTATAACATCCGCAACACAGATTTTACCGTTGATCTGAAAAGCGGGTCCATCACCACATATCCCAGCCATATAGAAGACTGGCGCGTCACCCTGTGCGATACGGGTGAAGAAACCCTCAAGGGCGGACGCCTCAAGCGTGTGGCCAAGTATATCGATACCGACCGTTTCATGGTCACCTATGGCGACGGTGTGGCGGATATAGACCTGAACAAACTTATAGAATTTCACAAACAGTCCGGCAGCATAGGAACATTTACCGGCGTGCGTATGCCCTCACGTTTCGGCACTGTGCGTACCGATAATCAGGGCAGGATACTCTCCTGGGAAGAAAAGCCCGTGCTGGATGAATACATCAACTGCGGTTTCTTTGTCTTCAAGCGCGAGTTTCTGGACTACCTCAGCGAAGATGAAAACTGCGACCTTGAAAAAGAACCCCTGCAGCGGCTGGCGGCAGAAGGGCAGCTTTCCATGTATCCACATCCCGGCCAGTGGCAGTGCATGGATACCCTGCGCGACTCCATAAAGCTCAACGAAATGTGGGATTCCGGCCGTGCATTCTGGGTATAAACCCTCTTGACGTGCAAGCGGCGCCGCCTGCATGGCCCGCCGGGCTGTGCAGGCCCCGCACCCGGCCTGTCCTGCGCTGCATATGCGCGGCTGCGCGCGGATACAGCAAGAAATTATTGTGAGGAACACATATGTTTGCCAATGCATATAAGGGACGCCGGGTTTTCGTAACCGGGCACACGGGTTTCAAAGGTTCCTGGATGGCCGCGTGGCTAAGCCAGCTCGGTGCTGTGGTGGGCGGTTTTTCCGACGATGTACCCACCGAACCTTCTCACTATGCCGCAATGAATCTGGGTGCGCACCTTGAGGCCGACCTGCGCGGCGACATACGCGACCGCGATGCTGTGGTGCGCGCGGTGCGCCAGTTTCGCCCGGATGTGGTTTTTCATCTTGCCGCCCAGGCGCTTGTACGCAAGTCCTATGATGATCCGGCCCTGACATTTGAGGCCAACATGATGGGAACCCTCAATGTGCTGGAAGCTGTGCGCGCCTGTCCGGACGTGAGCGCGGCCGTGATGATAACCTCTGACAAGTGCTACAGAAATGATGAATGGGTTTGGGGCTATCGTGAAACCGACCACTTGGGCGGGCACGACCCCTACTCTGCCTCCAAGGGCTGCGCCGAAATCATCGCTCACTCCTATTTTGAAAGTTTTTTCAAGGATGGCCCTGCCTGCGCCACGGTTCGGGCGGGCAACGTCATCGGCGGCGGCGACTGGGCCGTTGACCGCATCGTGCCCGATTGCGCCCGTGCCTGGGCTGCGGGACAGGCAGTGCAGATACGCAGCCCCTGGGCCACCCGCCCCTGGCAGCTCGTGCTTGAACCCCTGTCCGGCTATCTGTGGCTGGGCGCACGCCTGCTGCTCGGCCAAAACAACCCCTTTGACCTGCGCGGTCAGGCCTACAACTTTGGCCCCGCCGCTGACGTCAACAATACGGTGGCCGAGGTGGTGGACGCCCTGGCCCTGCACTGGCCCGGCTTTGCCAGTGAAATGGACAAGGCCGGACAGGCGGGCATGAAAGAATGCACCCTGCTCAAGCTCTGCTGCGACAAGGCCCTTGCCCACCTGGGCTGGAAGGCCACCCTCAACTTTGAGGAAACCATCCGCTATACTGCCGAATGGTATCATTGCTTCTATCAGGGCGTTGGCGGCAAAAAACCGCAAAACATGCTGGATTTCACCCTTGGGCAGATCGCAGCCTACGTCAATGCCGCCGAACAGCGCGGCCAGCTCTGGATAAAGTAGCATGAACGCCCTCGAAACCGTGGCCCGGAATGTGGGCATTGACGGGGCACTGCTGCAATCACTGGGAATAATTCCCACACCCGGCGGACCGGTGCTGCACATGCTGCGCCCCGGTTCCGCCCTGCTGCCGGACTTCAGTAAGGGATTCGGTGAAGTATACTTTTCAGAAGTCCTGCCCGGCCACATCAAGGCCTGGAAGCGTCATACCCGGCAGGTGCAGCACTTTGCCGTACCCACGGGACTACTGCGCATTGTGCTTTACGACGGCCGCCCGGATTCCCCCACCGAGGGCGTCGTGTGTGAACTGGCCCTGGGCAGGCCGGAAAACTATTTTCTCCTGCGTATTCCCACGGGCGTATGGTACGGCTTTGCCGCCATGGGTGATGCCCCGGCGCTCATCTGCAACTGCGCGGATATCCCTCACGATCCCGCCGAGGGACAGCGCCTGCCCGTGGACGATCCGTCCATTCCCTATTGCTGGAAAATGGAAAAGGCATAATCATGAATTACGGCAATCTGCTGCGGGCTGCCTGGCAAGGGCGGTCCGCCGATGCCCCGCGGCTCTCGGCTGCCGGGCATTTCCAGGCATGGTGGCAGGCCTGCCGCCCGCCTTTTCTCATCACCGCGGCCATACCCGTCACCCTGGCCCTGTCCTTTGCCTTTCGCCTCCAGGGGCAGATTACTCCCCGCCAATGGCTGATATACGCCCTGCTTCTGCTGGGCTGCTTTCTGGGCCTGACCATCGCCAATTTTGCCAATGACCTGTTTGACCATATCCTTGGCGTGGATGGCGGTGACAATATCGGCGGCTCGCGTGTGATACAGAGCGGCTTTATCAGTCCCCGCCAGCTCTCCGTGGCGCTTCTGCTGCTTGCCCCGGCCACCCTGGCTGTAGGCGGCCTGCTGGCCACGCTGGCGCCAGCCGGCCTGCGGCCCGGCCTGTGGCTTGTAAGTATTTTTGCCGTCGCCTCGGCCATCTTTTATGTGGCTCCGCCCATACGTTACGGACACAGGGCGCTTGGCGAGCTTTTTGTATGCCTGAACATGGGCGTCATCATGGTCAGCGCCAGCGCTGCCCTGCTGCTTGAAGGATTTGACCCGCGCAGCCTGGCTCTGTCGCTGCCTGTGGGTCTTATGGTGGCGGGAGTGCTCTATTACCAGAGTCTGCCTGAAATCGAGACAGACCTGGCCGCAGGCAAGCATACACTTGCCAACAGGCTGGGCAAGGACAAGGCCGCCCTTGTTTTTCGCCTGTGGTGGCCCGCTGTGTGGATTTTGCTGCTCAATCTGTGGGCTGCTGGCCTGGCCGGATGGCCCGTGGCTCTGACCCTGCTTGGCCTGCCTTTTTATCTGCGGGCCTGCCGCCACATAAGTGATGCAGGAACAGGCGACTGGCTGCACCTGGATTCATTCGGCCACCTTGTGCGCACGTGTTACCTGCTGAGCGGTGCCGCGCTTATTGCGGGGGTAGCCCTGTAATCGGCACGGTAAAAAATCTCCAAACCGGAAAGCATGAATGCCCGGAAAGTCTGTTTTGGCAGAGCTTCCGGGCGTTCATGCAAATGGGACAGGAATGAAAAGACTGCCCGAAATTTTCCGACGCACCTCACTGCCGCAGCGAGGCGGCTTTTTTCCATAGGCGAAACTGCCGCATCTCCGAAAGCGCCAGACCTGCCAGCGTCAGCACGGTTCCCATCCCGGCCATCCAGGTGATGCGTTCATCCAGTATGAGAGCGGCTGTAATAACCGTCACCACAGGAACAAGATATATGTAGACGCTGCTTTTCACCGCCCCCAGACGCTTGATGGCAAACGTCCAGGCCACAAAGCACAGGGCCGAGGCTCCAAGACCAAGAAAGGCCATGTTGCCCCAGTTCACGACCTGGGCAAAGCGTTCCAGCCCCCAGTGGAACTCCATAAAAGGCAAGCTGGGGAGCATGAAAACCAGCCCATAAAAAAAGCAGCGGCGCGTTACCTGAAGGCTGTTATAGCCAAAAGCCAGAATTTTACGCGTAAGGATGGAATAAAACGACCAAGCAAGCCCGGCCAGCACAGCCAACAGGTCTCCCAGCGGATTGAGTTGCAGGCTGGCGCTGCCGCTGAAGCTTATGAGCCCTATACCCAGAATGGCTGCCGTGAAGCCCAGAAAAAAGTTAAGCCCCGGCTTTTCGGCCGCCAGCAGCCAGAACGACAACAAGGCCGTGAAAAACGGCGACACAGCCACAATAACGCCCACGTTAGAGGCGAAAGTGTAGGTAAGCGCGATATTTTCAAGCAGAAAATAAAGCGTTACTCCCGCAAGCCCCGCTCCTGCAAAAAGCCATTCCTGCTTTTTATCATCCAGCCGCAAAGCGCGGGGACAAGCCAGCCACAGGGCGACAAAACCCAGACTGAACCGGAAAAAAAGAATTTCAACAGGGCTGAAGTCGCGCAACAGAACCTTGGTGGAAATGAATGTTGCACCCCAGACAAGAATGCAAAGCAAAGCCGCCAGATGGCCAACAGAATTTTTTTTGTCAGACATGGAGCCACCGTTGTTAAGTGTAGACTGTTGCGCCTTCGACATACCTGAATGGGTGCAGGCAGGCCTTTTGAACCTGTGCGTCGCCCCGAAAGCAGGGCATAAGACCCTGCGGAGTGTTTGTTCTGCCGTATGCCAGACACGGCGGAACGGCAATGAGCGCCCGCCGGGCATGTTCGCGCAGCATGTGTCACGACAAAAGGACTCCGTTCCTTCGGCATGCTGATAAAAAACCCCTCCGGCCCGCCATGCTTACCACGGTGGAATGGAGAGGCGGTGCGGGTTTGCACCACGCACGAAGACCCTTTACTGCTGCGCTACATCTGTTTTTTTTTACAGTCGGCGAGGCCCAGTTCCATAAGGCGCTCAAGCAACTGGCCGAAATCAAGGCCGATGGTTCTGGCCTCGCGCGGTACAAGGCTGGTGGCGGTCATGCCGGGCAAGGTATTGACCTCCAGCAGGGTAAGGCTGTCGTCCGGCCCGAGGATAAAGTCTGCCCTGCTGTACCCCCTGAGGCCAAGCGCCCTGTGTGCGGCGAGGGTCAGTTCCTGTACACGTGCGGTCAGTTCGTCACCAATGGGGGCCGGGCATAGCTCGCGCGCGCCGTCCTGTTCGTACTTGCTCTCGTAATTGAAAAAATCCCCGGCTACCGGCTCAATAAGGATGGGCGGCAGAGGATCTTCGCCCAGAATACCGCACGTCACTTCACGGCCCGGCAGCACGGGTTCCATGATGACTTCTTCGCCCGCAGCGAATATCTGGCCCATAATATCGTCAAGCTCGGCACGGTTGCGCGCGCGGCCGAGGCGCAGTGAGGACCCCCCTGTATTGCTCTTGACAAACAGGGGATATGGCAGCCGGGGCTGCCAGTCTTTTCCGGGGAACGCGGGCACAAAGTCCCAGTCCGCCGTGGGCAGGCCCGCCCGGCGAAATATCTGTTTCGCCGCGCACTTGTTGAGCGCCAGGAAAGAGCCTGCGGGACCGGCCCCCTGGTAGGGGCAGCCCACCTGATCCAGCATGGCCTGCACAAGGCCATCTTCACCCGGAGCGCCGTGCAGGTTGATGAGGGCGAAATCATGCTGCTCGGCGGCGGCAAGCAGACCGTTAAAATTTTCAAGAAGGTCAAAAAATGTCACCTCATGACCACGCGCCTCCAGGGCAGGAACCATGGCCCTTGCGCCGTTCAGTGATACCTGCCGTTCAGGAGACCAGCCGCCCGCAATCAAAAGAATCTTCATTCAGTGTCCATCCCAGTTGCTCCGAAAGAGCGTTTTCAATATTTTTTCCCTGGCGGAAGGCGGCGCAAATACCTTCACGCGCCGCCTCACTGTGCCCATAACGGCCCAGCAGGTCGTCATACCTTTCTTCCAGACTGACGCAGGCGTCATGTCTGACTCTTTTATCGGCATACATCACAAAAAACGGCAGCGCACAGATGCCTCGCCCCGCAGGCAGGTCCCAGGGCCACCAGACATGCATCATGACACCCTGTGCCACAGCATAGTTGCCTGTTTCGGCCACGGCCCAGGCAGCGCCCACCTGGGCATGGCTGCCGCCATGACGCACACAGTACGTTTTGGCGATATCGTGCAACAACCCTCCGGCACGCACTTCAGACACATTGACGTCAAAACCCGACGCGGCCGCGCGCGCGGCCAGGGTAGCCGCAATATGGGCCACAAGGAACGAATGCCGCCGGATGTTGGGCAGCATGTCGTATTTATCCCACAAGGCAAAGCATGCCGCATCGTCAGGTACGCTGCGGGACCGGGCGGGATCCCCAAGCTCCAGCAACTGCGGCAGATCAGCCAGCGGCCGCCGTATCCGGGGAAACTCGGACTGTGATGAACACTTCATCCGTAAAGTATGCCACCCAGCAGGCGCGATGGCAAGAAAAGCCACAAGGCACATATGGTTACGCCCCCCAAAAAAGTGCGCCCGGCGCTCAAGAGAACGCCGGGCGATTTGCGGGCACACAACCGCAAATACTCACTTTCGGATGACTGCTCCGACCCTGTGCCGGGCAGCACGAAAGCGAGCCATTACCGGGGACACCCCGGCAGCGGCGGCTCACCCATCTCCGGTATATCGCCGGATACACCGGAGCGGGCCTGTTGACGAAACAGGCGGCCACGGTGGGGAACCCCCACATTCACTTCATCGGTAGATGAAATAATAACTTGAGAGAACAAGGAACTCGGAAAGCGGCAGTCCCTGCACTGAAAAGACCGGTATGCATTGTTTTTTCCGGAGCACTCCCCGGCACTGCCGCGCAGCAATCCTGCCGGGCAGGTGTCGCGCATGGCTGCCCGGCATGCCGGTTTATCACAAAAGCATCTGATTTTTTCAAATATTCCATAAACGGAACATCAGGCAAACGGCATGGGTATATTCGCGTCATCCCCTGTCGTGACAGCAAGGCTGATGGCTTCGTGTAGTACCGGCCGCTTCAAGACCCCTGCCCGGCGTTCACATCGGAAGGGCGGGCCTTGCCGCCTTTGCCGGAAGCAGCGCTTTTTTCCGGCCGCCCCCGTGCAGCGGCCTTGCCTGCCGCAGCTTCGGGCTTTTGCACGAGATCGGCCAGGGCAAGAATGGTATTGGCATAGACCGTGGACCGGTTATAGGTCATGAGCACCTTGTGCTGCTGCGCGCGGCTTATGCCGGGCTTCCAGCCATGCCGTACCAGATAGTTGGACAGGCTTGCCACAGCATCCGGCACATGAAACAGGTCAACCTTGCCGTCATCGTCACCGTCCGCTCCATACGCCGCGATATTGGAGGGCATGAACTGACACAGGCCGACCGCCCCGTAAATGGAGCTGGGCAGGTACTGGGGATCAAGATCATCCTGCAGGATATGGCGCACAAGAGCCCGTACTTCTTTATAGGCCCAGTCGGCACGTTTCGGCATGGTTTCCTGCAGCCAGTCCATGTGTTCTTCATAGCCCGGCATACGCGGCAGCCATTGATCGATTTGCGAAGAATCACGGCTCACGGCCATACTAGCCAGGGTGTAAAGGGCGTTTTCCGGCACATCAGCCAGCACCTTGCCAAGGCGCGTTTCCACAAAAAGCAGAGACACTGCCACGGACGAAGGGACTCCGTAGCGGGCCTGGGCCTGACTGAACGCCTGTTTATGCTCGGCAATGAACGCGCGGCACAAGCGGGCATTCTGTTCCGTTACGACCCCTTTGTAGTAGGTTGTGGACGTGGGCTTGGCGGAAGGAGGCCGGGGCATGAAACGGCTTTTGTAAAGCTCAAGCATTTTGCGGCCCATAGGTGACTGACTGGGCGTAGAGGCCAGCGTACCCAGCAGGGCGTCTACCCGCGGTCCGGAAAGCCCATCGGCGGCAAGCCGCATGGCCAGCGGCAGCCAGACCGGGGCCATGGCAGACGTACCCGCCTCCGAGACATTTTCGTTGCCGGGTAGTTCCGGCTGCGCCTGGAGGCCGGGACGAACGGGGGAGAGATCTCCCCCGCCGCTCCGGCCAGTTACCGCTTCGTCCGTTGCGGGCAAATCGTGGCCGGCAACCTTGCCCGGAACGACCCCATGGGCCGGACCGGCGCTTTCAGGTTCTGAAACCGGCTGGGTATGCGCGCCGCCGCAGGCGGCCACGAGCATGCCGCAGACCAGACAGCATATCAGGCTGACCGTTCTGAACGTGGCTAAAGAAGCTTTTCCGGCCAGCGTTATGGTCATGTTTATAAGTCCTGAAATACCCACACCACCCGGCCCAGCAAACGTCTGGTCAGCAGGTCGGGGGTGAGTGTTGTTTCGGGGAAGTTCGCAGAATCAGAACGCAGCACATACCCGTCCTGCGCGCTGTTCAGGAACAGACGACGAAGAATCACGCCTTCGTTGGGCGCAAAAAGTGCATACACGCGGCCGGAAATCACGTCCCTGTCCATAGTGTCCACACCAAGGTGTGCGTCGGACATAATAGTGGGGGTCATGTTGGTTCCACGCATGCGCAGGACAGCAAGGCTGTCTTTCATATAAGAATGCGGCAGGGAAATTTTTCCCGCCACTTCAAGGGACGGGCGTGGCTGCTCGTCATCATAATCGCAATTCATGTGATAAACAGAAACCACAGATCCCCTTGCAAGAGTATCGCCGTAGTGGGCGGCGTTTTCCGCAAGCGCCGCAGGCGCATCCTGCGGCATGTACCCCTGCTCGGTACGCAGGTACATGGGCCCTATGCCCTGCTTGAGCCAGTCGGGATTAAGCCCGAACTTCTCAAACAGCTTCATAAACCAGTCGCCGGGAACGGAATTGCGGCGCTTGGCATCTGAGATGCTCGACTGGCGTATATCCAGCACCTCGGCCAATTCCACCTGAGTGCGGCTGTTTGTCGCCAGTTTGATACGTTCGTATATTTCTGCAAAGGCAGGCATGATCTTGAACTCCATAATGCGGACAAGCCGCATCATCAATGTTGAGGATTAAGAAGAGGCGCTTCGTTGGCCAGCACCATCTTGCTGTTCTCCTTGAGAGATTTGCGCATGGCCTCCAGCCAGCGTTGGTACGCATAGAACTGAGGCGCCTTATTATAGGATTGGGCGTAGATGGATGCGGCGCTGGCGTCGCCTTCACCGCGTTTTATCTGAGCCTCGCGCGCGGCTTCAGCCAATATAACTGCACGTTGACGGTCAGCGTCGGAACGGATACGCGTGGATTCTTCCTCACCTTCGGAACGGTACTGCTTGGCCTGGCGCTCACGCTCCGCCCGCATGCGCCCGAAGATGGCACGCTGGTTTTCCGGCGGCAGGTCGGTGCGTTTTATACGCACGTCCAGCACTTCAACACCGTAACTATGCATCAAGGCTGAAACCTTGTTTGTCACTTCCTTCATGATGGCCGCACGGTGGGAGGAGACAACCTCGGTGAGGGTGTATGCGCCCACCAGCGCCCGCAGCTGGGAGTAGACAACATCGTCAAGCCGCGCCTGCGCTCCAGGTATGGTGCGCATGGTACGGTAAAATTGCAGGGGATCGATAATTTTCCAGCGGGCGTAGTTGTCAAGCACAATGGCTTTCTTGTCTACCGTAAAGGCTTCACGCGAGCGGGCTTCGTAATCCAGCACCCGCGAATCAAAATACACCACGTTCTGGATAAAAGGCATCTTGAAATGCAGGCCGGGGCCATACACCCTGTCCAGGGGATCACCCAGCTGAAGCACAAGAGCCGTTTGCGTCTGATGGACAGTAAAAAAGCACTGGCTACCCACCACAACGATCAGCAGCAGCACGATGACAGCCGGCAGAGGATTGGTACGCATTATTTTCTCTCCAACGCCTTGGGGGCAACAGGGGCGCCCAGGCTGGGCAGATTCAGATAAGGCAAGGCACGGGATGCCGCCGGGGCATCCATAAGCACTTTTTCATCAGCACCGGCAAGAATATCTTCCATAGTTTCATAGTAAAGGCGCTGCTCGGTGACCTTGGGGGCCTTGCGGTGTTCCGCGCTCAGGGCGTCAAAACGGGAGGTTTCACCCTCGGCTGTGCGCACGCGCACAGCATGATACGATTCTGCCTCGTTGAGCATGGCCGCCGCCTGGCCTCGTGCCTTGGGCAGCAGTTCGTTGCGGTAGGCTTCGGCCTCGTTGATGATGCGGCTCTTGTCTTCTCTGGCGCTGGCAACGTCCTTGAAGGCATCAATGACTTCCTGCGGGGGGTGCACGTCCTGCAACTGTACGGCCAGCACCTGGATGCCCGCACCGTAGCGGTCCAGAATGGTCTGCAGAAGCTGTGTGGCCTCGCTCTGGATTTTCAGCTTGCCGTCAGTGATGGCCGAGTCGATCTGGCTATTGCCGATGACCTCGCGCATGGCGGCCTCGGCGGCATTGCGCACAAGAGCCGTGGGCGCGCTCACGTTAAACAGATACTGTACCGGATCACCGATCTTGTACTGTACGCTGAACTGCACATTGACGATATTTTCATCGCCGGTGAGCATGGACGCTTCTTCAGAGACCGTGCGTACCTGCCCCTGCTGAAATGTGGTGCTCTGCCCCACGGAGCGAAAACCCACCTCACTGCGCAGCACCTGGGTAACCTGCGGTTTGTACACGCTTTCTATGGGGGCAGGCCATGCGTAATGAGGACCGGGACCTTCGGTGCGGTTATACTTGCCGAAGCGCAGCACCACGCCCTGCTCGTCGGGATTAATGATGTAAATACCCGAAAGAAGCCACAGCCCCACCACCGCCAGACCGATCAGAAAAAAGGCCTTTCCATTGGGAAGGTTCATCTGCGACAGTTTTTTCAAGGGATTGTCATCCCCTCTGCCCCGACCGTTAAAAGGAGTACGCCGCGCCCGTGGGGGCTGCCGGTCCTGCCCTTCATCGTTGTCAGGCTCAGTGTTGCGGGGCGGCTTGGGGGGAGGATTGGCCCCCTGCTGCCGTTGCCTCTTTTCCTGTAGCTTGTCCCAATCCCAATTCATGACGGAGGTTTACCTTTTTTTTGATTCGCGACATGATTTCAGCCGATCATGACTGAAAAATGTTTGCGATTTTAATATGTGTGAAGAGATAAAAATAGGGCATGAATGCGGTGTGGTCAAGAACGCCAATGCTTCCGTGGTAAACAAGTGCATACTAAACAAGATACAGCATATCCACCGTCAAGCCTGCCCGGTACTTCACCGGCAGCCCTGTCTTGTTCATCATCTGCTTCCGCTCGACTTCCCTAACTACTTCATATCATGAAGTATGAAGCACAAATACAGGGGTCAACGGCATACATTTTAGAGTATTCCAGAGACTGCAGGGCTTTGCAACTTCTTTTTTATTTTCATATGCGGTCCACTCAAAAAATGTATATTCCTCTATTTTTATGAGCAATATAGGAAAATATTGCATCAAAAGCGGTATAAAAACAAAAAACTGTTCACAACGCCTGTGCATTCTTTCGGATGCATCCGCTGCAGGCCTGATTTCTGGCCGTGCCGGGCTATGGCCCAAATGGGCATTGCCGGCACGGCTTGCACGCCAATAAAATATCTGATCGTCCTGAGCGATTTTCAGATTTTCCGTAAAACTGTACTCGATAAATATTTTTTCGCAAGAACATGAAAGACGAGGCTGTAGCGATAAAAACACTCATTACCATAAAGACTGAGGTAAACCGTGACTGTACGCACTGACAAAAAATACCCAAAGACGCTCTGCCTCAGTCTGGGCAGGCAGCGCAACCATGTGTGCAGGGCGAGTCTGCTTTGGATGTTACGGCAGAAAAAATTGTGGACGAAAACAGCAATAGTGCTTCGGCCATTGTGCGGGCATTTCAGGTGATCATGCACCAGAGGTCGCGAAAAAGGTACGCTCAGAGCGCACAGACCCGGCAGTGGCGCGAGCAGGGTGCGGGGCTGAATCTGTGCAGGCAATGGAGCCAGAGGTATGGCCGGGCAGATTTTGCGCCGCACCCCGGTGACCAAAGAAACTGGTCCATCGCAGCACTGAAAATACCGCGTGGGAAAGAAGCGGCAAACGCGCGATGCCTGGGCCTCAAGGCTGAAGATGCTGTTACGCAGAACAAAGGGTTTCTTCAGGAAGACAGGTCGGCCGTAGGCACATGGCTGCCCTGAAAAGGCTCTTTATGCCGCTGGCTCAGGGACCATTAAAACCAAGCCCTAGTAAACCAGCTGCACCACAGCACCGGAATGCGCATCGACGCTGGGGCTGCGCAACTTGGCTCCTGCCAGCGGAACCACCCTGACCACCTCCACCACGTCGGCCTGAACGGCAAAACCCGGGGCATAGGCCAGAGAATCCTGGCGGACGGGATCATGCCCGCCCTGCCAGAGCAAAAGCCCGAAAAACAGCGCACAGCCCGCCAAAGCAGTGCTTAACATAATATAAGGAATACCGGCGGAACCGACTGTCTTGTTCATGACTTCTCCTTACGGCAGTTTTTACCGCCGCTGTGTGCCTGTCATGAACAAAGCAAGATATGTGCCGTCGCTGGCGCTGGAGGGCTTCACGGTCGCCTGCCAGCCGCCAGGAAGTCATCTGGCAGACGCCTGTCAGCCATCTGGCGGCATGCACCGGTGGATTGACGTCACACCGCAAAAGCCGTGGGCACGGCGGGATAATCGTATTTACCGGGGCTGGCCGGGCTGGGCATGCCGCATTGCTTATTGAACTGCGGCAGCCCTTGATCTGCCCTTAAACTTCGCTGATGATGGGTACAACCACGGGGTCGCGCTCCAGCACACGGCGGAAAAAACGCCGCAACGAAGATCGGATGCCCTCCTGCATGCGATTGAGCTGCCCCGGGCGAGCGGCCTCTATCTCATCCAGCACAAGGCACTTGGCATCTTCGAGCAGATGGCTGTAATGCTGCTCGAACACAAAGCCCTTGGAGATCATTTCCGGCCCGTGCAGTACACTGCCCGTTTCAGAGTCTACCACCAGCACCACGATAACCATACCCTCGTCGCCAAGGATCCGGCGCTCGCGCAGTACGGCATAGCCCACGTCGCCAACGCCCTTGCCGTCCACAAGGGTGCACTCCACAGGCACTTTCTGCTCAAGCCTGAAAGAATCTTCCAGCAGGGTCAGGGGCTGCCCGTCTTCCAGCAGAACGACGTTTTCTTCTTTTACCCCACACTCCACGGCCAGACGCCCGTGCTTGACCAGATGCTGGTATTCGCCGTGTACCGGCACAAAAAGTTCCGGCCTCACGGCCTCGAACATTTCACGCAGTTCTTCGCGCTGGGCATGCCCCGAAGCATGAATGGCATGCACGCTTTCATACAGCACTTCCGCGCCGATGCGGTACATTTCGTTAATAAGCTTGGCTACGGCCTTGGCATTGCCCGGGATCATGCGCGAACTCATGACCACCGTGTCGCCCTTGCGCACTTCAAGCTGCCTGTGACCGCCGAGCACCATGCGCGACAGGGCCGACAAAGGTTCGCCCTGCGCCCCTGTGACCACCAGAACGATCTGGTTGTCGGGCAGATCGGGAACACCGTTATGCGCATTGAAAAAAGAGGGCGGCAATTTGGCGAAACCCAGATCCCGGGCCATCTCGATATTATTGGCCAGTGATTTGCCGCTTATGACGACCGTGCGCCCGTATTCGCGTGCAAGGTCGAACACTTCCTGTATTCTTTGGATATGGCTCGAAAAAAGTGTAATAACGATACGGCCTTCTGCGCTGGAAAAAATCTTTTCCAGCGAGTCCTTCACTTCCCTTTCCGTAAGGGAGCGGCCGTCACGCATGACGTTGGTGGAGTCTGAAAGTAACAGACGCGCGCCCTGCGGGCCTGCAAAGTTGCTGAAGACATCAAGGTCCGTGCCTGTACCATCCAGGGGATGCGGGTCAATCTTGAAGTCGCCGCTGTGCACGACGCGGCCCACAGGGGTTTCCACCCCCAGTCCGAAGCCTTCGGGAATGGAATGACAGACCGGAAAAAAGTGAAACGTCAGATCGCCCAGGGGCAGAACCGTCCGGGCGTCCACCGGGCACAGTTCCACCCAGTCAAGAATTTCCCGCTCACGCAGCTTGTGCTCCACCAGGGCAAGGGTAAAACGCGAACCGTAGATGCGTGTACCTTTAAGCTCGGGCACAAGCCAGGGCAAGGCCCCGATATGGTCTTCATGGCCGTGGGTGAGCACGATGCCGAGCAGTTTGTCTTTGATGGCGCTTACCGCGCCAAAATGCGGGATGACCACGTCCACACCCAGATGGGCGTCGTCGGGGAACATGAGTCCACAGTCCACCATGACCACGCCGCCGGCGGTTTCCCACAATTGGCAGTTGAGGCCGATTTCTCCAAGGCCCCCCAGGGGCGTGATGGTAAGGTAGGGTTCTTTCATTCCTCTATCGCTTGTGCTTGGGCGCGAAGCCGTTTACCGGTCGCGCCGCATCAGGTCAGGTTTAAATTCGCCCATGGCCACATACAATTGGGACAGGGCTGTAAGATAGTCGGCCTTGGCGCCCGTAAGCGAAGCCTGGGCCGAAGTAAGTTTGGATGAGGCGTCCAGCACGTCAAAGTTTGTGCCCACCTGCTCCTGGTAGCGGGCCAGAGCCACATTATACGCCTCGGTGGCCTGCTCTACGGCCTTTTCCGCCACATTGATGCGCTTTTCCGCTTCATGCACGGCAAGAAGCTTGGACTTGATGTCGTAACCAACATTGAGCTTCAGGTTTTCGGCCTCATAGCGCATCTTGGTTACAAGCCAGCCGGCTTCCTTGTCGGCATAATAGGTCGTGCCCCACTGAAAAGCGTTCCAGGTGGCACGCGCGCCCGCTTCCCAGGTCTGTGTGCGGGAACCGCTGGCGCCGTCTTTCTGAAGATCAGGGGTATTGCCGCTCTGGGTTACATTATAATAGGCCTCAACCTGCGGGTAGTAGTCGCTCTGCACGGCCTGCTGGCTTTTGCCCGCAATTTCCACAGATTTTGCGGCCATATAGATGTCCGGCCGTTGCCGGTATGCCGCTTCGAGGCATTGCTCAAGGGAGCGTGTGAACGGCACATGGGCCAGCTGCCCCGTATATCCCACCCCCGCCGTGGCCGGAAAGCCCAGCAGGGTGTTCAGCTTTGCCAGGCTTGTGTCTCGGCTGTTTTCAGCCTTGATCACCGCATTCTCAGCCTGCCGCACGTCCACTTCGGCCTGCAGTACATCCAGACGCGGGCGAAGTCCCACATCAAAAAAAGCCGTGGTGATGCGGAGCTGGTCGCGCAAACGCGCAAGGGCGTCACGCTCACTGCGCACACTTTCGTCATATCGCAAGAAATTCAGAAACTGGGTCTGCACCTGCTCTGTCATGGCAAGCTCGGCATTGCGCAATGCCGCCTTGTCACTATCAGCCTGCAAGGCCGCTTTCTGGTAATTTGCCAGCAGGCGAAACCCCTGAAAAACAGGCTGAGAAACCTCCACGCCCCAACTGTATGTACCCATTTTGGGCGGGTCGGTGTTGCGCACGGTGCTGTCTCTTTCCTGCTTGGCAACCGAGTATGTCATGCCAAGCCTGGGACCAAAGGCTCCCCGGGCAGACTTGCGGCTTTCTTCAGATGAGCGGCCCTGCGCCTCCTGCGAACCCAGACTCGGATTATGCTCCAGAGCCTGATTCACCGCATCCAGCATGGTGATGCCGCGTACGCCGCCAGGCTGGCCGCCCGTGGCTTCTGCCCCTGCTCCATTCTGGCCGCCAAGGCTGCGCTGCCCTTGAAAAAGGGGAACCGCAGCCCCGGATGCCGTATTACGGCTTGCAGCAGCGGAAGAGGTACAGAGAAAGACAGCCAGAATAACAAGAGAAAGAGCAGACGAGCGAATCACTGAAACCGCCGTTCTTGAGAAAGTGGCACGCGCCTTCAGACAGGCGCATGGAGAGGACGAACATCGCATGGCTCTTCATACAACGCCCGGCACAGCATTGGCAATACAGCCCTGCCCGCCTTTATCCCCACCCCTGTGCTCTCGTGGCCCATATCGCCAAAGGCGCGTCAGACCCTGCTTTTCCTTATGACGTCCTGATATATATCCTATTGAAAATAAAAAATAAATATAAATTATGCATTCGCATTTACGGCAATATATTTTCAAAAACCACCATCTTATAGGAATTCTTGCAGTTCGCCGGAAAAGCTGAAAGAAAGCAACCACAGCGTACCGGAGCATACGCCGGAACCTCGCCGGCGTCACCGGGCCTCAGAAATATCCATAAATTTTGACAGGTCAGCGCGCCTTAAAACCTGAAGCAAGACTGGCCGCCAGCCGCACTGCCGGTCTGGTTGCCAAAAACCTGCCTTCATATAAGATGACGTGTCGCGCACAGCCTGCGGCTCTCCCCAGGCCGGATGCGCGTGGCGCTGACGGCAAGGCGGCTCCTTTCCGGCGGCAGGCCCCTCTGCCGCCATCCCCCGCAGCATGGCCCGCACCAGGAGGCATTGCGCGGGTAAGCACGACTCAGGGGGCGCAGCGAACCGGAAAGACAGTCGAAAAGAAGACCGGACTTGACGAAAACCCCTGGCGGGTGCATTCCCTCAGCGGGCGATAAAATCCCCGTCCAAAGCGGATCAGGGGCAAAAGGTCTAAAAAAATCTTGAAAATTTGCCCCACTCGTTGCATTCTCCGCCCCAGAGCCGTATGCGACTGTGGCGGCGCTGCCGTCATGGCCGGCGCTTTTTTGCGCCCTGCGTTCCGGCACTACTTGCGGCGATTTGTGAAAACCAAGGCTGCTGCGCACTTATGGAGAACCTTATGGAATTCAGCTTCTTTTCAATGATTGCCCAGGCAAGCCTGGTGGCCAAGGCGGTTCTGGCGCTTCTGGTGGTCATGTCCATCACCAGCTGGGGCCTGATGATTCAAAAGTTTTTTGCCCTCAGCGCCGCCAACAACAAGGCGCTTGAAGGCACCACCGGATTCGAGAAGGCCCCCAACCTGCGCGAAGCCGTGCAGTCGCTGGGGTCTGACCCGTCCTCTCCCCTTTACTACATCGCCCATCAGGGTGTGCTGGAATTTAACCGCTCCAAAGAGCTGGGCAACAGCAGTGAAGTCGTGGTGGACAACGTTCGCCGCGCGTTGCGCCAGGGTGTAGGCAGTGAACTGTCGCGTCTGCAGCGTTCGCTCTCCCTGCTGGCCACCACGGCCAATACCGCTCCCTTTATCGGTCTTTTCGGCACTGTCTGGGGCATTATGAGTTCCTTTCACTCCATCGGCATGCTCAAGTCCGCCTCGCTGGCCACGGTAGCCCCGGGCATTTCAGAAGCGCTGGTGGCTACCGCCATCGGCCTGGCCGTAGCCGTTCCCGCCACCATCGGCTTCAACGTCTTTATGGGCAAACTTTCGCAGGTGGACACCCTGCTGGTGAACTTTGCGGGCGTTTTTCTGAACCGCGTCCAGCGCGAGCTTAACGCCCACCGCCCCGTGCAGCGCACGGGCGCAACGGAGATGTAATATGGGCGCCAGTGTCGGCAACGGCAACAAATTCGTTTCGGAAATCAACGTCACGCCTTTTGTGGACGTCATGCTGGTGCTGCTCATCATTTTCATGGTAGCCACCCCAATGATGAGCCAGGGGCTTGAGGTAGATCTGCCGCAAACCACACAGGTGGAAGTGCTGCCCACAGAAGCAGACCATATGGTGCTGACCGTGCGCAGTGACGGCAAGATATATCTGGATGAATACGGCGTTGACAATATGGAAGACCTCGAAGGCTATCTGCAGCGCCTGGTCAAAGAAAAAAACAAAACTCTCTTCCTCCAGGCCGATAAGGCCGTACCCTATGGCACAGTGGTGGAAGTGATGGGGCATATCAAGGCCGTCGGCATAGAGAAACTCGGTGTGATCGCCGAACAGCCCGACGAAGCCCCGGCCAAGGGCGGCAAAAACGCCCCTGCCCGTGCCCCGAAGTAGGTTCCTATGCGCCTGGCCTCCTATGTTCTTTCCCTGTGCCTGCACCTGGCAGTTTTTCTGCTTATCTGGTTCTGGCCCAGCCCCCCTCCCATACGGCTGGACGCGCCGCCTGTGATGATCAGCCTCGTGGAAGGCGCGCCGGGCGGCAACCGCACGCCGTCTCCCATTCTCGGGCATATGGGCGCGCCGGGCGACGGCCCCCTTGCCCCCACGCCTCCTGCGCCCAAAGCCGAAGTGGCCGCACCGGAACGGGTGGAAATAAAAGAGCCTTCTCCTGTGCCGCCAACGCCCAGGCAGGATGCCGCTCCCATTAAAAAACCCGAACCGAAACCCGAGCCAAAGCCGGAACCAAAGCCCGAGCCAAAGCCCGAGGCAACCCCTGTAGCCGCAAAAAAAGAAGAAAAGCAGCAAAAACAGGAAAAGCCCAAGGAGCCCGAAAAGCCCAAGGATCAGAAAAAACCTGAACCGCCCAAGCAGCAGGCCCGGAAGGACGACAAAAAAAACACCCAGAAGCCCGCTGAAGACCCGGTGGCTGCGGCTCTGCAACAGGCCAAACGCAAAGCCACTTCCCGCGCGGACTCCGGCGACAGGGGCAATGCTGTGGAACAGGCCCTGGCCCAGGCCCAGAAGCGTGCCGGGGGTAATCGCGGCGGCGGTGGCGGCGAAGGTGATGGTGCTGGCGGCGGCGGCCTTGGTGATGTATATATGGGACAGGTCATGCTGGCAGTGCGCCCCAACTGGGGTTTTGCCTCGGCAGGCCGCCTGAACCTGAGCTGCATTGTGCGCGTACGCGTAGACATGCAGGGCAAGGTGCAACAGGCTGTGGTTTCGCAAGGCTCGGGCAACTCGCAATTTGACGCCTCGGCAGTCAATGCCGTTATTCGTACCAGCCAGAGCGGAGACTTTCCCCCGCCGCCATCGGCGGAATACTGTGATTTGGACCTTGTGTTTACCCTCAACGAACTCATGGGCAGATAGCCCTTTTAAATATAGGCTGTTTTGCGCCCACAGGAGGATACAATGCCTTCCCCGCAGCGCAGGTTGCTTCTTTCATTTTTTCCCGTAACAGTTCTGCTCGCCGCCGCATCGGCCCTGTGCCTTGCGGCGCCGGGCGCGCGGGCGGCGGCCATGGCCGCTGCTGACGCTTCAGGCGGTTACACCGGAAAAATGCTCAATAAGGTTGTGGAAATATGGGCGCCCCCACCGGCGCTCAAGGGTGATTTTCAGGTACAGATAGAAGTGGCCCTTGACGGTACAGGCCACGTGCAGGACTGCAGTCCGGTGCGCCCTTCCGGTATGGAAGCCCTGGACAGCTCCGCCTGCGGCGCGGTGCGCCAGATCGGCAATTTCGGCAAAACGCCCCACGGTAAAGCCCTTGAGGTGCACCTGTCTTTCTGGACAGGCATGCCAAGGGGTAAGGTGCGGCCTGCGCCCATTGATGATGTGGAAGCCATGCGCCAGGAAGAGCGTGCGCGGACCAAGGCCGAAGCGGCCATGAGCGACAGCCGTGCGGCCAGTGCCGAAGAGCGCGCCCGTGAACGGGCCGAAGAGGCCGCCAAGGCCACCGGCATGGACCTGCCCGCCGTCAGGCCCGCCCCCGTGGCCCCGGCATTGGTTCAGCCTGTCCCGGCTGACCCCGGCTCGGCAGGCGGCAAGGGCAGGAAAAAGACCGGCAAGAACGCCCGGGTAGTGGGCTACAGCCAGGACAGTTCCCCGGCCACGGTGGCTATCGGCGCTTCTGGAAGCGCCGGGAACGGATCTGCGGCTGTGACGAAAAAAACCCCGCCCCTGATCATCGCCCCGACGCCCCTGCCCGCGCAACCTTCGCCAGAAGCCGCCGGCACGACGGCGGACACAGGCGCAATGGAAGGCGCGGTTCAGGAAACGTCCGCAACAACTGCCAGCCCTGTGCCCACGGCGGCGCAACCCGCAACCCAGCCGGACGAACCGCGCATCTACGGGCCGGACAACAGGGCGCAGGACCAGTATGGAAAAAAGCACGGCAAATATTTTTCCAGCCTGAGCTGGCAGCTTGCCAACGCCATCATCATACCGGTTGAAACGCCGCCCGGGACCTATTATCCTACTGTACGGCTGACGGTGAACCCCACCACCGGAGCTATTGAAGATGTCGCTTTTCTTGAAAAAAGCGGCGACAGGCATCTTGATCCGTTCGTGCGCCGGGGCATCCGGAAGGCAGGCAGCATTCCGCCGCCACTCGGAGACCTTGGCGCAACGCTGGACATAACTCTTACACTGGTGCGCCGCTAGCGCGCCGACCCAACAAGGACTGCTGACGCCATGAAAAAACTGCTTCTTCTCCTGGCTCTGGGGCTTTGGCTGGCTCTGGGAAGCGGAGCACAGGCCGCCATGCGCGTGGATATTTACGGTCCGGGCCAGAACATCGTCAATCTGGCTCTGGCTGCTCCTCTCAAAGGCCCGCAGGTGCAGGCCACGGGCATGGGCGCGGATCTGCAAAAAATTGTTCAGGAAAACCTGAGCTTTTTGCCTTTCATGCGCCTGACGGACCCCAAAGCTGTGCTTGGCGGCGTGGTGCTGGCCGGATATGAGCCGCCCACTCTGGACTTCAAGCGTTTTCAGCTTGCCGGTTCTGACATTGTGGTGACCACATTCTGGCCCGAGGGTGACAGCGGCACACGCCCTGTGCAGATTCGCGCATTTGAAACCAATACCGGTGGCCGCCTGTTCGGTAAGGAATACCCCAAGGTCAACGCCCGCGATCTGCCCGAAGTGGCGGACCGCTTCTGCGCCGACCTGCTTGAAGCCCTGACAGGCAACGGGGCCTTTTTCCGCTCCACCTTGGCCTTCATCAAAAAGAACGGCAAGATGGACTCCAACGTCTGGCTGGTCAAGCCTACCGGACGCGACCTGCGCCAGATAACCAATATGCCCGGCGAATCCATGTCGCCTGCATGGTCGCCGGATGGCCGCTTTGTGGTCTTTACCCAGATAGACCCCAAATCGCATGCCCTTGGCGTGTGGGACCGCTCCACCGGCAAGGTGCAGCGCATCCGCTTTCCCGGCAACGTGGTCATAGGCCCTGCCTTTATGCCTGACAACAAGGTGGCAGTGGCCCTTTCCAACGGCAAGTACCCTGTCATTTTCCAGCTCAATCATGTGTTCCAGAAAGAACGGGTGCTTGAGCAGAACGATTCCATCAACGTGTCGCCCACTTTTGACAGCACAGGCACCAAGATGGCCTTTACCTCATCCCGTCTGGGCGGCCCGCAGATATTCCTCAAGGATCTCGGCAGTGGGTCCGTTACCCGCGTGAGCAAAAACGGCACGTACAATTCCGAGGCCAACCTGTCCCCTGACGGCACGCTTGTGGTCTATAGCCGCATGACAGAATACGGCCACCGCATTTTCGTGCAGGACATGCTCACCGGCACCGAACGCCAGATCAGCTTTGGTCCCGGCAGCGACGAACAACCCTCTTTCTGTGCGGACAGCTACTTTATCGCCTTCACCTCCTCGCGTGGAGGCGGCCGCGGCATCTACCTGACCACGCGGCATGGCGGCGACGCCAAAAGAGTGCCCACAGGCGGCGGAGACTCGTCTTTCCCCCGGTGGGGCATGCCCGGACAGCAAAAGCAATAAATTCAGTATAATAAGATTTAAAAAAATGTTTTTTACCCGGTTTGTTGCTTTTTTCGATCCAACCGGGTAAAAAATATTTTACGAAAGTGCGCCTAACCCCCCGCACACTCCTTGACAAAAATTACGGTGCGGATACCATCTGTAATGCAAGGGCAATGCGCCCTTACGTGTGCAGAAAGGAAAGGTATTAATTTCTTGGAGAATGAGCTGTTCAGGAGGACACAATGAAACGCTACGCTCTTATTCTCGCTTTGGTCATGGCTCTGGCTGCCGGTTTTGGTTGTGCAAAGAAAACCACTGGCGAACCTGGCTATGATGATGGCATGACCCCTGAAATGCGCGCTGCCGTCCAGCAGATCACTGATGGCCGCGTGTACTTCGCCTTCGACAAATTCAACGTTGAAAACCAGTACAAAGAAATGCTGAAGCAGAAGGGCGACCTTCTGAAGCAGTACCCCGCCATCCGCGTTCGCATCGAAGGCAACTGCGACGATCGCGGCACCCAGGAATACAACCTCGCCCTTGGCGAGCGCCGCGCCCGCGCTGCGTATGAGTACCTGGTCATGATGGGCGTGAACCCCAACCAGCTTGAAATGATCAGCTACGGCAAGGAAAACCCCGCCGTGCAGGGTAACAACGAAGCCGCCTGGGCCAAGAACCGCCGCGACGACTTCCGCGTTATCGCTCACTAGACCCCGGTCTTTGTGACGAATGCAAGGCCACCCGCAAGGGTGGCCTTTTCTGTTTCTCTGCGGCAATTGCGCCAACCTGCCACGCGCACCCTGCCTGCGGCAACGCATCTGCTCCGTGCGCGCACCACATTTCTGCGTTCATGTGTTTTGTTCGCGCGGGCAGAGGCCTTGCGAAGGGTACTGGCTCAGGCTACACTGCGCCTAAGCGAGGATATTCTCATGAAGATTGTCATTCTGGATGGCGGGGTGCTCAACCCCGGCGATGTTGATTGGGGGCCTGTCACCGCTTTGGGCGATGTAAGCATATATGACGAAACCAGCAAGGATCAGCTGGCCGAGCGCGCCAGGGGTGCGGATGTGCTCCTCACCAACAAAACCCCCCTGCTCAAGGAAGATCTGCCCGCCCTTGAAAGTGTGCGTATGGTAGGCGTACTAGCTACAGGATATAATATCATTGATACCGAAGCGCTGGCCCAGCGGGGCATACCCGTATGCAACGTGGTGGCTTACGGGGTAAGTGATGTGGCCCAGCATGCCATGGCCCTGTTGCTTGAATTGTGCCGTCACACCAGCCTGCATACCCAGAGCGTCAAAAACGGCGACTGGCAAAAATCAAAACAGTGGTGCTACTGGAAAGTGCCTCCGGTCTGCCTTGAAGGCATGACCATGGGACTTATTGGTTTTGGCTCCATTGGCCGCCGCATGGGCGAGCTGGCGCATGCCTTCGGCATGAATGTTCTTGCCCAATGCCGCACCCCAAAGAATCCACCCGCGTACAGCCCCTTTGCTTTCGCCACGCTGGAGCATCTTATCTGCGCTTCGGATGTCATTTCGCTGCACTGCCCCCTGACGAAAGAAACGCAGCACATCATCAATGCCAAGACTCTGTCCAACATGCGCAAGGGTGCCATTCTGCTCAATACCTCCCGTGGTCCGCTGGTCGATGAAGCCGCCGCTGCTGCCGCCCTTAAAAGCGGCCAGTTGGGTGGACTCGGCACAGACGTACTCTCGGAGGAGCCGCCAAGCCCCGATAACCCCCTGCTCTCTGCCCCCAATACGCTCATCACCCCACATATTGCCTGGGCCACTACCAGGGCAAGGCAGAACATCATTGATCTCACGGCGGAAAATATCCGTCGCTGGCAGGCCGGCACACCCGTCAACGTAGTCAACGGGGTGAGCAGCGTCTAATCATGCATATTGACATCCACACCCACGCCTTTCATCCCAAGATTGCGCACAAGGCGGTGGAACATCTGAACGGGCACTACGCCGTTGCCTGTGCGGGCAACGGCACCATAACCAACCTGCTGGAAAATGAGCGCAGGGCCGGTATCGACATGTGCGTGGTATTGTGCGCGGCCACTGCTCCCGCGCAAGTCATTCCGGCCAACAATTACGCCATCAGCCTGCAACGGGCGCATCCGGACAGTGTGATTGCCTTCGGCACCATACACCCCGGCTACGCCCAGTGGGAGGCCGAGCTTGACCGCATGGAGGCCGCAGGCATACGCGGCATCAAGCTGCATCCGGACTTCCAGGGCTTCTGGCTCAGCGACCCGCGCCTTTTGCCTATCTTTGAGGCTGCGCAAGGACGCTTTATTTTTGAAATGCACATTGGGGACAAAATTTCTCCAGAAAAAAACCCCTCCTGCCCTTACAAGCTGGCTGCCATTCTGGACGCCTTTCCACGCCTTCAGGTCATAGCCGCGCACTTTGGCGGCTACCGCATGTGGGCGCATGCGCTCAAGGCTTTCGCCGGCAAGGAGCGCCCCAACCTGTGGTTTGACAGCTCAAGCACCACGCCGTTTGCCACACCCATGCTTGTAAAAACCTTGCTGGCCGCCTACCCCGCTGACAGGATACTTTTCGGCACGGACTGGCCGCTGTATGATCCCCTGGATGAAAAACACAGGCTTCAGGAAAAAGGCGGCCTGAGCGACAGCATGCTGGAACGGCTCATGAGCAACGCCGCAACCATACCGGGCCTGCTGCCCCCGCAGACCGGACAGGCGGAACAAGCCATCAGGCATTGACAGCCGCCCTCTTTCCAAGTAAAGCATTTGCCAAGCCGGACGGCGGCAGCACTGCCAACTCCGTCAGGTCCGAAAGGAAGCAGCGGCAACAGAAGTTGCCGGGTGTCCGGCCCACAAAAACCGCAATGGAATCCCCGTTGCGGTTTTTGCGTTTACGCGGCTTCGCGCTCAGGGCCTGCCCCCTGACCTGTGCAGCGCCCCGCGTCATCATTTACCCCATGCATCATTAGAGCAATTAACGCTTCAAATGATTGCTTAACGGTCGGCAAAGCCGCCCTGCAATCATTTGGCGACAATGATCTGGAGACAGATCCATGTAGAGCATGTCAAGTGTGAAATGCTCTACATGGTGCTGCAAACCTTCACAGCACTGTAAGCATAAAAAGAGCGGCGTGCCGTAAAAGCGCGCCGCTCTTTCAGTACACCCCAGTCTGCGGGGCCTTTTCAGATTTTCCTTGAGATGTTGCGCCTTCTGGCCGACAGCCATGCGGCCAGCAGGGCGCATGCCCAAACCCGACGCACAGGGCGGCGGCCCCGGAAACACGCTCCTTACGGCTTGCCTGCCCTTACATCTTGCCCGGCTTTTTTTCCGTGCCTGACATGACATCCACCTGATAAATACCGCGCATCTCTTCCAGATGCGCCCGCATGGCTTCTTCCGCAGCATCGGCATCACGCTTTTTCAGGGCTTCAAAAATGCGCACATGAGCTTCATAGGCCAGTTCGCTCTGCTGCCGTACCTGCATGGAGGCGTACAGGGGAGTAATCAACCAGCCTGCAAAGCCGTCGGAAACAATATCCAGAAAATTGTTCCCGACACAGTTCACAAGGTAACGGTGAAACTCGATGTCAGCCTCGGCAAATTCCCGTATGGCCGAATCGTCCAGCAAACCGCGCTGTTTTTGCAGTATGCACTCAAGCTCGACCATCTGTTCATCCGTCATATGGCGCGCCATACGCCGGGCCACGGCCGTCTCGAAGAACTGCCGCAGTTCGTGCATCTGCCTCCAGCCGTCATGAGTGCTCGAGTATATTTCCATAGTGGCGCGCATTTCGCGCAACAGCGGGTTGAGTGTAAGCCTGCAAACCCGCGCCCGCATACCGGGCGAAACTTCTATAAGTCCCATACGCGCCAGCGCCGACAAGGCCTCACGCACAGCCGGACGGCCGACACCAAATTCTTCCATAAGCTCGCGCTCGGACGGCAGTTTCTGCCCTACCTGGTATACGCCGGACTGTATATCTTCCAACAGACAGGACAGCACCTCAACATGCACACGCGGACGCTGTATGCTGCGCCGTCTGCCTTGCAGCCTTTCAGTGCTGCTGTTGTTCGTATTTACGGTAGTCATGATATTCTATTATCTCCTTGCATCGCAGTGCAACCGACCGGTAGTTCTGCCGGGGTATTATATACGTATCAACACAATATCCATGCGTGTATTTGACGCCGGAACTTCGCGCAAACCAGACACGCAGGCCGACGACAAAAACATTGTTTGCAAAACAATATCATATTGAAAGCCTGAGAATTATACGCATGGCCGGAAGCGGCAGCCAGGGTTGCCCCTGTGAAAAGCATTTCGCATCTTTTTGCAGATACGTCCCTGCCTTCAACAGTCATCCAGCCGAAAACGCCGTTTCACCGGATACGCCCATTCTGGCTGTGCTGCAGGCTGGCGAGCCTGCGCCCGGCTGTTTGCGCGGTTCTTGCTGGACCACTGGCATGACTGTTTGCCTGCAAAAACAGTATGTTCAAGGCTGCTGAACGTCTGTTTCGACATATGGCCGCACGGATAATTTACGTTTGCGCAAGTACGTCAGATGTTTGCTCACGCAGCCGCCAGCGCTGTATCAACGCGGAGCTGTTCTAATTGAGCAATCAATCAGCGTCAAAAAACAACAAAGATATTCCCACGCACAGCTTCATGTGCTGCGCTACGGCAGGGTGCGGCCCTTGCCGCGTGGAATCTTGTTACATGATAGTTGCTCAAAAAATACATTTTGACAAGCTAAAAAGGATACCACTTGGGTGGGGAGGAAAAAACCGCAGTTTTTATGGTCAGCGGCCCAATATTTTCAATAAAAAACAGCCCACTACGTGCCGGGTGCCGAAAATCGGAAAGAATGCGCCACATGGTCTGTCTGCCGGGTTTGCGGGCCGCATGCTGCATGTGCCATGAGCACGTGTAGCATGTCTATGCTGGAGCAGTTTGACGTTGAAATCATATGAACGGCTGCGTGGCTTTTCCTGCGCAAACATCTCCGCCTGGCCTGGCACCTCGCCCTTTACTTCACGCCGGCACAGCAACGGAATACCTCGGCAGCCTGACAATCAGCAGCAAAAAGTCCTCATCAGCCCGTTGCTGTGCACGAGCCCCAGGCATAACCAGGGGCGCTTCGAGGGTAACAATTTCAAGGGGAGATTTGATAAAAAACGTGCAGCCAAGGGGCTTGACGGCAGATCCGGAAGGCGCACCAGATCCCGTCCCGACGTCATGACAGCGCAGACGCCGGGACGAGAAAAACCGGAACAATGCTGGTTTGCGGCGATTGAAGCCTGCACGCCCGCACTCCCGGCACAGGGAATAACGCAACCTCAACCAGCATGTGGAAAAACAATAAAAACAAGTAGATTGCCTGGTTACACGGCTGCCGCCGCAGCATGCATCCTGATCAGGACTGAGGATGCATGCCCCAAAACAAGCTGTCTAGTGCCCGGTTATGGCGTATTTTTTCAACTTGTATTGCAGCAGGCTTTTTGAAATTCCCAAATATTCTGCCGCCTTAACCTGAACAAGGTCAGCACGTACCAGCGCACGGCGGATAAGCGCAGCCTCAATTTTTTCCAGCGTATCGGCCAGGTCAAGCTGTACGGGCAGAAGGTCCACAGCACTTTTGAACTGCGACTCTTCATCGCGAATCTCTGCGGGCAGATTATCAACATTGATGACAGTACCGGGTACCAATACCAGACAGCTTTCAACCACATTTTCAAGCTGACGGATATTGCCCGGCCACTCATAGCCCGTTAGGTAGTTGAGAGCCTCGGTGCTGAAGGTTTTTGCAGGCATCGTATTGTCTGTGCAGACTTTATCTACAAAGTGAGCCACAAGCAGCGGGATGTCTTCCCGGCGTTCGCGCAGAGGCGGCAGGGGAATCTGCACCACATTGAGCCGGTAATAGAGGTCATCACGAAACGTGCCCTTTTCCACCATGGCGGCAAGGTCTTTATTGGTGGCGGCCACCACGCGGATGTCCACCTCGATCTCCTCTCCTCCGCCAACGCGCTCAAAGCGCCGCTCCTGAAGCACCCGCAGCAGCTTGACCTGAAGGTCCGGCGTCAGTTCGGCGATTTCATCAAGAAAAAGCGTGCCGCCGTCGGCCTGCTCAAAACGCCCCCGACGCATGGCAACTGCCCCGGTAAAAGATCCTTTTTCATGCCCGAAAAGCTCGCTTTCAAGCACGCCGGGATTGAGCGCCATACAGTTGACCGAAACAAAAGGATTGTCTTTACGCGGGCTTGTATAGTGGATGGCGCGGGCAATCAGCTCTTTGCCCGTACCCGACTCACCTGTGATGAGCACGGTTGACCGGCTGGGAGCGGCGCGCTCGACCATGATAAGCACATCACGTATGGCGCGGCTGCGCCCCACAATCTTGTGGACGCCATAGCGATCTTCCATCACTTCCTGCAACAGTCGGTATTGCCGGTGCGCGCGGGCAAGTTCCACCGCGTTGTGAATGGAAAGCAGCAGTTCATCATTGGAAAACGGCTTGGTAATGTAGTCGAAAGCGCCATACTTCATAAGCTCCACAGCGCTTTCAATGGAGCCGAATGCCGTCATGATAAGCACGGGAATATACGGCCAGCTTTTCTTGACCCGTTCCAGCACCTGACGCCCTGTTACCTTGGGCATCTTCATGTCCGTGACCACCACGTCCACTTCGCTTTCATCCAGAAAGGCCAGTGCCGTTTCTGGATCGCTGATGGCGGTAACGGTGTACCCTTCATCTTCCAGCAGGGTCTGCAGAACAAGAAGGTAGTTTTTTTCGTCGTCAATAATCAGAATATGCGCTTTTTCACTCATGAGACTATTCCTGTACCCCGGCATGGGCTTCGGGCAGCAGCACACGTACAAGAGCGCCGCCTTCCGGGCCGTTTTCCAGTTGGATCACGCCGCCGTGGCTTGTGATAATGGACTGCACAATGGGCAGGCCAAGGCCAGTTCCCCCGTCTTTGGTCGTAAAGAAGGGGTCCAGCAGGTTGGCCAGAACGGAGGCGTCAAAACCGGGACCGGAGTCGAGAAACTCCAGCCGCACATGCCCCTCGCCGTCATGAACTCCACTGATGTGCAGCACGCCCGGGCCGTCCATTGCCTGTTGTCCGTTCACCAGAATATTGTAAAAAGCGCGGTACAGCAAATCCTTGTCGCCATGAACGAAAAGGCCCTCTTCAGTATTGCGTTCCAGCGCCACGTTGCGGCGGCCCATATCACCCTCCAGAAAGCCCAGCACCTGGTCCAGCACAAGGCTTATATCAACCAGGTCCTGCTTGGGTTGCCGGGGGCGGGCATAGTCAAGAAAGTCGTTTACGGTTTGTGAAAGGCGCACAGATTCGTCAAAAATGGCTCCCAGTATACGCCGGGTTCCTGCATCGGCATCGCTGCGGCGTTGCAGCAGCTCGGCGCTGGAGCGGATGATGCCGAGAGGATTTCTGATCTCGTGGGCAATACTGGCGATCACGCGGCCCATGCTCACAAAACGTTCGTTGCTGTGAAGCTGCTTCTCGAGCTGGCGGTTTTTATTCATCCGCTCGGCCAGTACACGCTCCGACCTGTGGATAAGCATGATCAAAAGGCCGAAAAGCACCACCGAAGACATGAGGCACATGATTACAATAATGCCCTGAAACGTCACCACCTGCTCATAGTCGCCCGTAATGTCCTGTGTAAGCTCCAGCGCGCCCATGATGGGGGCATCCTCACCGGGCTTGAGCGATTCACCCCGCAAGGGGTACAGCACACGGAGAACAAAGGTTCCTTCTTCAAGCGGGAGCCTGAAAGGGGCCTGCCATGCCGGTATGGTCGAAATTATTTCAGACTTGGGGGCCGCGCCGTGCAACACCTCGTCCAGATTGGCCGGAGAAAGCCCGGCACGGCCGATTTCTTCCTTGCGGGTGGAATATGCCACAATGCGTGAAAAATCATAGATGCGCAGACGTTCCACAGGCAGACCGTGAATCACGGACTGCACCACCTGATCCAGCCGGTCGTACTGGGCGGGCTGCCGCAAGGAAATGCGCCCGTAGCCGAAAAGCGTGGGCAAGGCAAAGCGCCGGAAAATCTGGCTGTTGAGGTTTTCCACCAGCAGACGGGCGAAACCCTCCTGCCGGGTCAGCAGGGTTTCGCGGGCTGAATTGGAAATGAAGAACGAAAGCACCAGACTGGTGAGCAGAATAATCACCAGCGAAAGCCAGGACAGGGGCCGGGCGTAACTCAGGGGCAACCCCTCGCCGGCATCACCCCGGGAGCCGGCCGTAGAGCCTGTCTGGCCGCAATCCTGGCTGCTGCCCGACGGCATGCCGCGGCCGCTTCCGGCCTGCGCCGCGCCGTCCTGCCCGCTTGCCGTAGCAATGGCATCAGGAGGCGGAGCCTGTTTTTTTCTAAAGAACGTCCACATGCCCTAAAACACCTGCTCCTGCAACGGTACGGCCATAAAACTGTCCAGATCCGTCTGTTCACGCTCATAGCCCGGCGCACCCAGACGGGCGTTGGCAAGACGTTTTCCCAACTCCACGGCGGGCTGATCCAGAGGATTCACCTCCATGAGCCAGCCGGTAAACAGGGTGGCGGCCTCAAGCAGCAGCATGAAAGCCCCGGCAGACCGGGGACCGGTATCTTCCATATCCAGATGAACCAGCGGCACACCGCTCATGCAGAGCGCCATGCGTGTGCCAAGTGCCTCGGCCTCAAGCAGCGCGCCCAAAGGTTTGCCCCGCAGCCATGCCCATTTTTCCGGCAGATCCTGACCAAAAGCCCGGCCCGGCTGCTGTCTCCGGCCGGTAAGGAAAATGCAGCCCTTGTTGCGGCGACCGTCCAGAAACATCTGGTTCACAGAATGCTGGTCCGTAACGCCCGTGGCCGACACAGGCAGAATTCCCTGCCCGTCCTTGCCCAGGCTTTCGGCCCACAGCTGCGCAAACCACGGCCCGAAGGCGGCCCACCGGGGAACGTAGCAGAAAAGGATCAGTTCGCTGTAATCCTGTATTTCCAGCGCCCTGGCCCAGCAGGCAATGGCATAGGAAGGATGCTCACCCACACGGCGCGGTTTTTCCACCAGCGGCTGCGCCGCATGGGCCGCGCCGTCCAGCAACGCCCGCCAGTCAATGCCCAGAAAGGCGGCGGGCAGCAGCCCCACAGCAGAAAGTACGGAATAACGGCCCCCCAGATGGTCCGGCACCTCCAGCGAGGCCAGGCCATAGCTCGAGGCCTCTTGCCGCAGATAACCGGACACGGCGTCTGTAACCACAGTCATGTGCTCGCGCCAGCCCTCGCCAAGGGCGTCCTGAAGCCATTGCCGCACAAGAAAATACTGTGCCAGCGTTTCAATGGTTCCCCCGGACTTGCTGATGCATACCACGGCCGTTTCTGCCGGATGCAGCGCGGCAAGCAGGGCTTCAAACTCTTCAGCGCACACATTGTCGGCAATCCACAGGCTGGAACCGGTGTGCCCCGGCCTGTCCTGCCCCGGGGCAAAGGCTTTCTGCACGGCGCGAGCGCCAAGGGCGGATCCCCCGATGCCCAGCACCAGCATGTGCCTGCAGGGTCGCATACGCTCAAGCACAGGCGGCAGGCCGCTTTCAAGCGAGGCCCGGTACGGCATTGACAGAAAGGGCAAAAGGCCCTGCGTGAGTTCGCGCTCCAGCCGCAGACCCATTTCAGAAGCCCTGGCCTGAAGGGGAGCGGCATCCGCCGTATTCAACCTGTGACTGTAGGCTCTCGACCATTCAAGATAATGGGACATAGGCTTCTCCCTTATACCGCGCCGCCCAGGGGGCAAAAGCGCGGCCTTAAAACGCGCGGAATGCACACACCGCCCTCGGGCAGATGCAGAGCACGTCCGTCACAACAGGCTCAGAGGCTTGGGGGCAAAAAAGCGGCGGCGTACGGCTTTGTAAGTCTGCGGGCGCACACCGAAGCGATAACGCCACAGCACACACGCCTCGCGTGCGGCACAGGCCCGCACTTCTTTACAGTCGCCCGCGCAGAGCATGCATTGCCGCCGGATGGCACGCAGGGCCTGACGGCCCGCCTCGGCCTCCGGCGCTGGGCATGTGCCGTCAGCCAGCAAGGCCAGGCGCCAGTCCCACAAAGGGCAATGCCTGTCGGCGCATGCCCGCACAGCCTTGCCGGAAGCCCCCTGGCACTCAAGGCAAAACTGGCGGATGGCCGTGAGGGGGCCGGTTTTTCCGGCTCCCCGTGCAGCGCGATCTATGGTGGGGGCGCTCAAGCGGTTTCGGCTCCACAGCATTTTTTGTACTTTTTGCCGCTGCCGCAAGGACAGGGATCGTTGCGCCCCACCTTGGGATTTTGCCTGCGGTACGCCTCGGGCCTCAGGGCAACACCATCCACATAAAAGATCTTTTCATCGTGGCGGGCAAAAAAGCTGCGCTCGCCCAGCTGGCGGGGGATGCCCTCCATTTCATAGTAGGCATGAAACTCCACCACATCAAACAGTTCACCGTTTTGTCCGGCCGGCACGTCGCTTTCAGTCCGCCCCACATCCAGACGCAGCCACTGTACGTCCCTGGCCTGTTCCGTAAGCTTTTCCACAGAAATACCCTCCCGGTAATCCGGGTGAGTGCTGTCGACAAGCCACTGGTAACGGCCAAGCACGTAGGCCGAATAGCGCGAACGCATAAGAGTTTCGGCATCGCCGGGCCATGCCGTGCCATCCATATAAGGACCGCAGCACTGATCAAGAGAATGGCCGCTGCCGCAAGGGCATTGCTGTTGCATGAAATCCACCTTGTTTTTAAAGCCCTCAGGGGGCGTATAACCCATAAATATTAACGCATGCCAGTCCGGGCGGCAAGAGCGTACAAGGGCCTGCTGCGCCTTTGGCTTCATAAAACCACAGAAGATTGATGACGATTGGGGCAGACGGAACGCATGGCTGCCGCAAAAACAGCATCCCGGCCCGGATCAGCGGTTGTCGTAGGCACGGGCCGCAGGCGCAGAATGCGCCCACGTGGCAGGCTGCGGCAAACATCGATACCGGTAACCGCGGCAAACACATCAGACACTCAACCGTTTTCTCCGTCGGCCCTGAGCCGCTCCCCCTGCCCCATCAATTCGCCATCAGTGCGTGGCATCAGCAGGCCCATCACGCAGGCATACCGGCTCGCCCATCGCTCTGGTCCACCCCGCTCTTTCAAGCCTGTCCCAGAAAACGCCGTCGATTGTGATTTAAAGCACCTAAAGAACAACATATTGAAATAAAATATTATTTTAACATAACGCCCATAAACATCACGCTGCGCACCTGCAAAAAAACTGACTGTAATACCAGTTTTAAAAAAGGATTCAGACTCAGCCTGCTTGCTTGCCGAAAAAACACAGCAAAAAACTATGCAAGCCATACTGTAAAAAATACATATTAAATACACGTTGATGTAAAACATATTATCACACTATGAATATGCCTGGGCATTCAAACAGCAAAATGTATCTGAAAGCTATATTTTTCAACTGTTAAATCAAAACAGGTGCATTCTTATAAGAGCAGCTTGTGACAGAAATACTATATCTTATTAGTCAACATTTATACTTAACAAGCAACGATAGTTATATATTTTTTGTCACAAAAAATCGAAACCATGTTGACGCAGTATTTTTAATATAATAATCTTTTTGTATGGATTAATTGAGTCAGAAATTACATAATTTAATTGCCCTTTACCAATGCCTCCTGTACAGTGGGGCGTAACCGCGCGTGACGCAAGGGGGTTGTCATGTCGGCATTATCAGAACGTGAATACCTGGCTGAAGAAATTTGCGAACTGTATTCCAAGCTTGCCGGTGATGCGTATGCGGAAGACCTTGCCCGTGCCAGAGATCTGGCGCAGGCAGAAGCACCCCATGACCACTGGCTGCAAACCAACAGGCTGGACTACGAATCTCGCCTGTTTCTTTATCTCAGCGCGGCCTATGCCATGCGGTGTATGAAAAACGAACCCTATAAGTGTGCTGTTTTTATGCGCAACGCGGCTGAAGCTCTCAACAGGGCCAAAGCCTAGCTAAACGCGGAACCAGGGGAAATCCCGAAGCGCGTGCTCGGGATTTCCTTATATATTGTGCCCGGCGCTGGTTGTTTACCGGGGTAACATCACCAGGATTATGTCAGGAAGCAAGGATCCACCATGCGGGAAAAACACATCGGATTCAGAACCATTCTCACCAGCCTCTTGTTTTTGGCTCTCGGCATGGCACTGTCTTCAGGCGTGGCCTTCGGTGAGGAACGTATTCCCTTCACCTACCCGGCCTTCAGCGCCAAGAAGATGCCGCCGGTTTTCTTCACCCATGACCAGCATATCGCCTATCTGGAAGACAAGGGGCAAGACTGCACCGCCTGCCACCAGATGACGGACGACGGGCTGTCAGAGACGTTCTTGAATGTAAGAAACGTCGCTCCCGGCAAGCAGGTGGACTACCTGCATGCCACCTGTACCGAGTGTCATGTCAAGCTTGCCAAAGGCCCCCGCCTTGTAGACTGCCGGGTCTGCCACAGCGAGCGCATCGCATCTGAGTACGCCGCCAAAAAGTAGCCGGTGGCTCACTGCATTAAGGAAGAAAGAACGTTAGGAGGCAGAATCAGATGCTTGACTTTATTACCGGACCCCTGTTTGTCATTTCACTTGTCATTTTTACAGTAGGCATGCTGGCCCGCGTGTTTCTTTACGTGCGCGGCCTGGACTGGCGCCTTGAACGCATCGCCTACCGCTACCACACAGACCGCTCCATTCCGGGTGCCCTGGCGTCCATCTTTAAATGGCTCATCCCCGGCGGCACTGATGGCTGGCGCACGCAGCCCGTGGCCACTACCCTTTTTTTCCTGCTGCACTTCGGCGCTGTGCTGGTGCCGCTTTTTCTGCTGGGTCACACCGTGCTGCTTGAGCGCTATGTGGGCATAAGCCTGCCCTCGCTGCCCGGCACCCTGGCGGACATTCTTTCAGTGCTCAGCCTTGTGGCCATCCTGTTGCTGGCCGCGCGGCGCATGACCTCGCCCGCACTACGGCAGCTGAACAGCCGCGCGGACTGGTTCATTCTGCTTTTGACCTTTTTGCCCTTCGCCACCGGGCTTATGGCCCGCCTGGATACCTCGGCCTACCAGAGCTGGATTGTTCTGCATGTGCTGAGCGGCGAGCTTTTCCTTATTCTGGCCCCCTTTACCAAGCTTTCGCACATCGTGCTCTTTTTCCTGTCGCGTGCCCAGATCGGCATGGACTTCGCCATTAAAAGAGGCGGAGCTACCCGCGGCGGCGCTTTCCCCTGGTAAAACGGGCAACAGTATTATTATTTTCGCCTGATAAGGAGCGAACCATGTCCGAACTGCTTTGCACCCCCACTCCCATCACCACCAAGGAAGGCATCCTCGAGTTGCTGAAGGACAAGGGCGGGGCGCAGTACTACAGCCAAATGAAGGAAATGAAGGTCGACCAGGCAGCACTGGCCCGCGACCTGGAGCAGACCTGCAAATCGCGCACCCGCACGTGGCTCGACATCTGTGCCCACTGCGCCATGTGCGCCGACAGCTGCTTCTTTTACAGAACAAACAATAATGACCCCACACAGATTCCCTCGTACAAGATACAGGCGACCCTGGGCGAGCTCCTGCGCCGCAAGGGCAAGGTCGACGCCGCTTTCATGATCAAATGCATGGACGCCGCCTGGGGCAAATGCACCTGCTGCAACCGCTGCGCCGTTTACTGCCCGCACGGCATCGATACCGGCGTCATGTTCAGCTATCTGCGCGGCATTCTTTTCAAGCACGGCTTCATTCCGTGGGAAATGAAGATCGGCTCCGGCATGCACCGCGTGTACGGCGCACAGATGGACGTGAGCGAAGAAGACTGGCTCGAAACCTGTGAATGGATGGTGGAAGAGCAGCAGGAAGAATGGCCCGACCTCGAAATACCCGTTGAAAAGGAACATGCCGACGTCATGTATGTTCTCAACGCCCGCGAGGTTAAGCACTATCCTGAAGACATTGCCCTGGCGGCCATCCTCTTCCACGTGACCGACACCAACTGGACCGTGCCGCGCGAAGGATGGGAAAATACCTCACTGACAATGTTCGCCGGCGACTGGGAAGGCTGTGCGCAGAACGTCAAGCGTATTTACGCAGCTGTTGAGCGCATCAAGCCCAAAGTGGTTGTAGGTACCGAATGCGGGCATGCCCACCGCGCCACAGTTATTGAAGGCCCATACTGGGCCGGACGCGAGAGCGGTGACCCGCCGGTGCGCTTCATGCACTATGTGGAATGGGTGGCAGAAATGCTGCGCACAGGCAAGATCAAGATAGATCCGGCCAAAAAAATCAAGGTTCCCTGCACACTTCAGGATTCATGCAACTACGTGCGCAACCACGGCCTTGGTATGGCCACCCGCGAAATCATGAGCTATATTGCTGAAGATTTTCGCGAAATGAGTCCCAAAAGCGACCACAATTTCTGTTGCGGCGGGGGCGGCGGCCTCAACGGCATCGGCATTTACCGGCAGGAGCGTAACGTGGCGCTCACCAACAAGCTGGAGCAGATCAAGGCCACCGGCGCCGAAATGGTCATCACGCCCTGCCACAACTGCTGGGACGCCATCCGCGATATGATGGAAGTATATGAAGAGCACAACATCAAGTGGTCTTTCCTCAAGCCGATGCTGGTGGACATGCTGATCATACCGCCGCACATCCGCCATATTGCGCCTGAGTAGACTAAAGTGACAGAACCGCGGTTTATTTGTCCTTTTGCGAATCGCGGTTCTGCCCAAGGGCGCATCATGAACGCCCGTTGGCCGGGCAAGACATCCCGCTTGCCCGGCCAACAATAAAAACCCTTCGCAGCCGGATCGCTGACCACCGGCAACAGAAGAAAACCAGTTCTGCAGGCAGGGTCTTTTTACAGCGCCGCAACCTCAGGCAGTGGCGGCAGAAACGGCCCCCAGCAGCGCCTCACAAGTACAGGACTTGTTCAAAACGGGTATTCCCGTTCCAAAGCACACCGGTCTTGGCCCCACACTGGTGCAGACAATGGCCGGGATATGCCGGGTCTGCGGGTTCCTGCGCAAACGGCTGTACATGATGGTTCCCGACGTGCCCTCCAGTTCCACATCAAAAATGATGCAGTCAGGCTTGAGGCTGCGGACCATGTTCAGACTTTCATCACAATTACCGGCTACGCTCACCTGATAGTCAGATTGACGTAGAGCTTGCGACATCCTGCTTAGATTTTCGGCATCGCTGTCTACCAAGAGAATATGCTTTTGCATTGGGGCCTCCGAGTTCGGATTCTGATCTTCTGTGAACAGGATATTCAGCCTTACGGCGCGTGCCATGCCGTTGCGAAAGCCCCGCGTTCTGGCGGACGGAGCAAAGGGTAACCGCATCAAGGGAGTTGCGCAAAGCCGTGGCGGCTTTATCCCAAACATCCAGAGCGGCTTTGCCCGCCGGAGCTTCGCTGTTGACGCCGGGCAGGGTAATGCCCCCTTCCACTGCGCAGATGATGTCCGCCAGAGTTATGGCTTCGGGGTTGCGGGCAAGCATATGGCCCCCGGCGATGCCCCGTACGCTTTTGATAATTCCCTCAGCCTGCAGCAAGCGCATGATTTTTTGCACAAACTTTTCAGAAATGCCCGTACAGGCCGCCAATTCGGAAGCAGAAGCAGGAATAGCCCGATCTTGTTCAGAAAGGCACAATAGCAGGTGCAGCGCATGACAAGCCATGGTGGAAATACGCATATTTATTCCTTATTTTGCTGGAGGCGATAAAATTTACCATACTTGATACGTCTAATTTAGACTGCTTTACTCATGATTCTTAGCTCAAGCCACTTTGCGCGTCAAGCGGCTTTGCGGCGTTGTGCTCAAACATGCGCCCGGCATAAAATGCTGCCCTTCTGATTGTGTGAAGTCTTTCGCAAGGCTTGAAGCGAGATAAAAAAAGAGATGCAAAAAGTCCTGTTGTGGTGTTATACTGTGCTTTGTTCAAATTATGCTTTGGAAGCTCAAACTTCCAACACAGTGTGATACGGCCATTGGCCGATTTTATATCCCCATTTTATTACTGCGCCGTGGGGGGTTCGCAATGAAGCTTTCAGCCAAAACACGATACGCTGCCCGTATATTGCTCTATCTGGCAAAGAACGGACTTGAGAAACCAGTTTCCTCAAGCATGCTGGCAAGCCAGACCGGTATCAGTTCCCAATTCATTGAACAAATCCTCCGTCAGTTGCGACTGGCGGGGATTACGGGCAGTGTGCGTGGGGCCAAAGGCGGCCACGTACTGCTACGCAAACCCGAAGAACTGACCTTTGGCTGTATTGTAAACCTGATGGAAGGAGGCATCGAATTGAGTGGCTGCCTGGAAAAACCCGGCCACTGTTCACGCTTTGATGCCTGTGAAGTGCGCAAGGCATGGGAAAGCCTGCAATCGACGCTGGACGGAGTTTTTGAATCCATCACCCTGCGCGACCTCATGCACGACGATCATATTTTGCTTTAAAACAGTATATCCAGCAGCGGCGGACGACCCCACGCAATCTGTTCTTTCAGGGGCAGGACTCAACGGTGCGGCGTCCGCCTTATCTGGATTTAGTTCTTTCTGAAAATTTCCGCCCCGCCTCCCCGGCGTGCCACTAGGCCAGGTCACCGGGCCGCCGTTCCCTCCCTGCCTTTCCCAAAGCGCCCTCCCAACTCTACATGCACAAGCAACACAGCAGTGTGGACTTGATCTGCGCAAGGATATTTCCTGTTTCCTGACTGAACTTACTGCCCGCTCCAGTTGTCGAACTGTGTCTGCAATCGTGCGACAAGTGCCTCTGCTTGGTATTTTTCCGGAAAACTGCCGGAAATCGCCGCGAACAACTCTCAGGCAACATAACAGGATGCACGCGCCGCACTGCCAGGCATGCCCTTTTCGCACATACTGTTTTTCTCCGCCGTTCCCGTATAGCCTGAACCTCCTGCCTCCTCTTTCACTGTCTTTTCTCTGTAGTATCCGGCGCTGTTACGCTGCACAAACTCATACTAAACAGATATGTTTAAGCAGATCCCCCCCCAAATTCATGCCGTAGCACTTTTACTGGTGTTTCCGGTTTAGTGAAAAAATATTTTTTTCTTGCCAAAAAAATATTTTTGGGCTTTAAATCTATCTGATTTTCTTAAATAAAATTAAATTAATCTTGATTAATTTTATCGTAATGAATCTATCCGACATCTTTGCATTTTTTTATATTTTAGGTATCAGGAGTGCCACCGGCCATCTTGACTTTATGGTTTAACGTGACCAATTCCTGACAGGGACGGTCTGCCACAGTCATTGGCCCGGTAATTTTTCAGGAGAGGTTGCAGGCAAGCAGACGCATGCCGGGCTGTTAGCGGCGCACCGGCCGGGCCGGGCCCGCCGAACCCATGTTTCAGCGGCATATTGACCCTACGGGAGAAAACGCATGACCATTTTGTTTTACATCTTGGGCTATTTGGCGGTAGCCGGCTTCTTTTGCATGGCGTACTTGAAAATCCGGTCCTATATGGCGGCCAGCCCGCTGCATGTGCGCTGGGAACTCTATCCTGTTCCCCATGAGGGCGCGCAAAAAGCGGCCTACGGCGGCAGTTTTATGGAAGAAAAAGACTGGTGGACCAAGCCGCGCCACATTTCGCACTGGGGCGACATCAAGGGCATTCTGACTGAAGTGCTCTTTCTGCATGCCACCTTTGAACACAACCTGAAGCTGTGGGTCCGCACCTACCCCTTCCACGTGGGCATGTACATGCTCATGGGCGGAACCATCATCGTGCTTTGCGCAGTCATCGCCCAGATATTTGGCCTGAACCCGCAGGGCGGCGTCATGATTTTTGTGGGCAACGTCATCAACGCCGTGGTGCTGGTCGGCGCGCTGTGCATTGTCATCGGCGGCATCGGCCTGATTGAGCGCCGCCGCAACGACGAAGGACTGCGCCGCTACAGTACGCCCGAACATTACTTCAACCTGGGCGTCTTTGTGGCCTTCGGCGTGCTGGGCCTGGCTGCCTGGGCTGTTGCCCCTTCGTATTTCGAACTGGCCCGCACCTTCATCTACAACCTGCTCACCTTCAATTTTGCCCCGCAAACCAGCACGCTTTTCAGCCTGCACCTGCTGCTGGGCTTCTTCCTGCTCATCTGGATTCCCATGACAAACATGGGGCACCTGATCATGAAGTACTTCATGTACCACGACATCCGCTGGGGCGATGAGCCCACCAACTACAGCGAAAAGAACAAGCAGAAGATCCTTGAGGCCCTCAAGTTCAACGTGACCTGGTCGGCCAAGCATATCTCCGGTGATGGAACCCCCAGGACCTGGGTGGATGTTGCCACCACCAACCCCACAGAAAAGAAAGAAGACTAGGGAGTTCAGACATGAAAGACAACCTTCGCTTGACTGACGTTTCCACCGTCGACGGGCAGATGGTCAGCATTGACCTGAAAGAAATCCCCGAACTGGCTGTGGATATGCATACCATGCCCTGGAAGCCCTTTACTGAAGAGCAGAAAGAAAACACAGCCTGTATTCTTGACGAAGTTTGCGTGCTGAACATTCCCAAGCCCAAAAACCGTGAAGAAGAGGAAGAACTGGTCAACAAGTTCCTCGACGGCGTGCGCAAACTGTTCAGCAAGGAAAATAACTGGACCTTCCTGCCCATGCTTGAAACCAGCATGGACAACTGCGTGCAGTGCAACTCCTGTTCTGATGCCTGCCATCTCTACGAGATGTCGGGCGAAAACGAAATGTACCGCCCCAACTTCCGTTCTGAAATCTTCCGCCGCATCTACAAGCAGTATGTAAAAAAAGAGCCTCTGGCAAAATGGCGCTACGGCGACATGAACCTGAACTGGAAAACCGTGGCCCGCCTGGGCGAACTGGCCTACCGCTGCAACCTTTGCCGCCGCTGCGCCCAGACCTGCCCCATCGGTGTGGACAATGGCCTGATGGCCCGCGAAATCCGCAAGGTCTTCAGCCAGGAATTGGGCATATATCCCCGCGAACTGCACGAGCGCGGAACCATGAACCACATGAAGGCCGGCTCTTCCACGGGCATGACGCCCGAAGTGGTAAAAGAAAACGTGGAGTTCATTGACGAGGACTACGCGGAAATCACCGGCGTGGGCATTCATACGCCCTTTGACGTGCAGGGCGCGGATATCATGCTGCTGCACAATGCCGGCGAAATCATGGCCTGGCCTGAAAACATCGCGTCCTTCTCGCTCATCTTCCAGGAAGCCGGCCTGTCGTGGACGCTTTCCAGCAAGGCCCTTGCCTATGACGGCGTGAACTACGGCGTGTTTTACGACGATGCCCAGACCGCCCGCATCGCCCTGCAGCACATGATGGCCGCCAAGGAGCTGGGCGTCAAAAAAATCGTCATCGGCGAATGCGGCCATGCCCACAAGGCGCTCACCGTCATCGCCGACCGTGTAATCCCCTTTGAATATCAGGTCCCGCGGGAAAGCTGTTATGTTACCCTGCGCGACATCGTCATGAGCGGCCGCCTCAAGCTGGACCCCTCGCGCAACGACTTCCCCGTGACCCTGCACGACCCCTGCAACGTGGTGCGCCTTATGGGCATTGTGGAGCCTCAGCGTGAAATCCTGCGTAAAATTGCGCCCCAGTTCCGCGAAATGCCCTGCCACGGCGTAGACAACTACTGCTGCGGCGGCGGTTCCGGCTTTGCCATCATGACCCGCAACAACATCGAACAATGGCGCGGCAACATCTCCGGCCGCAAAAAGATGTGGCAGATCAGCGAAGCCTTCAAGGATTGCCTTGGCCCCGAAACCCGCAAATACATCTGCGCCCCCTGCTCCAACTGCAAGGGCCAGATCCGCGAAATTCTTGAGCACAACGACCTGTACACCAAGAACAACTTCGCCTACGGCGGCCTGGTGGAACTTATCGTTAACGCCATGACCAATGTGAATCCCGGCTTCATTGAATTTGAAGGCGCAGGCGAAGAAGAATAGCCTTATGGATCCTCGCGGACGCGGCCTCGCCGCGTCCGCTGCGGTTGAGGGACGGCCGTCGCACTGGGGCAGTTTACCCTTTATTTTGCCTTGGCGGCTGTGCGGACAGGCGTCTGCCGCTGAAGCGTAAATGCATTTTGTTGACCTGATAAAAAATGTTGAAGGGAACGCCTGGCAAGCCTTGAGGATATGTACCCTCAAAGCCGGTCTGCTCCAGACATCTGAAAAGCCTGTTATGAAGAGAGGTTCTTTTATTCAAAAGAACCTCTCTTTTCTTAATGTGCACACGTTGGCTGCGATGAAGCTGCGCAAACAGGGCAAATAGAAAATGCGGTATATTCTGCCGCGTTTTTTGTACCGCCGGCCGAACCGCCCTGCTCCTTGCAGAATTCATTCAATTTTTTCACTTGCTTTTGCAAGTACTGCCCTATAACCTTATTAGTAGATTTTATGATAAAGCGGGCTTGAGTATAGCCCCTTCTCTGCCCGGTGCAGCTTTTGCACCCCCTCCTCACAGCTCACTTCCAACCTAGCAAGCGTTGAGGTAACTATGGCACGTCTTGAAACAACCGCCGAGGTTCTGCGCAGCAAAGGCGTCAGCCGCCGGGACTTCATGAAGTTCTGCGCGCTCACAGCCGTTGCAATGGGGCTTGGCCCCGGCGCGGACCTGGCTATTGCCCAGGCCCTTTCCACCAAACCCCGTCTTCCGGTACTCTGGATCAATGGTCTTTCCTGCTCCTGCTGTACCGAATCCTTCCTGCGCACGGCCCACCCCCTGGCGGCCGACATTATTCTTTCAATGATTGCCCTGGACTATCAGGACACCATCATGGCAGCTGCCGGCGAACAGGCCAATGCCTGCTACGAGCAGGCCATTGAAAGGTACAAGGGCCAGTACATCCTGGCTGTGGAAGGCAACGTGCCCCTGAATGAACAGGGCATGTACTGCATTGACGGCGGCAAACCCTTTTATGAAAAGCTCAAGCGCGGCGTGGAGCATGCCAAGGCCGTGGTCGCCTGGGGCACCTGTGCCTCCTGGGGCTGCGTGCAGGCGGCTTCGCCCAATCCCACTGCGGCCACCCCCCTGCACAAGCTTTTCCCCAACAAACCGCAGATCAAGGTTCCCGGCTGTCCGGCCATTCCCGAGGTCATGAGTTCCATCCTGACCTACATCATCACCTATGACCGCCTGCCGAGCCTTGATGCACAAGGGCGGCCCGAAATGTTCTACGGCGTGCGCGTACACGACCAGTGCTACCGCCGTGCCCACTTTGACGCGGGCCAGTTTGTAGAATCGTGGGACGACGAAGGCGCGCGCTCCGGCCTGTGCCTGTACAAGATGGGCTGCAAAGGCCCCACCACCTACAATGCCTGCCCCTCCACCCGCTGGAACAACGGCGTTTCCTTTCCCATCCAGTCCGGGCATGGCTGCATTGGCTGCTCGGAACAGAACTTCTGGGATCAGCAGTCCTTTTACGACCGCATCACCACCATCCCGCATATGGGAACCAACTCCACGGCTGAAAGCGTGGGGGTGGCCGCAGTGGCGGGCGTGGCCGCCGGTGTGGCTATTCACGGCGCGGCCAGCATGGTCCGTCATGCCTGCGACAAGAAGAAAGCCCCGGAAGCTAACGAAGACACCAGCAAGAGCTAAGGAACGCACCCATGTCCTATGAATACAAGACACAAGGATATACTGTTGTTGACGCGGGCCGCCGCCTCGTTGTGGACCCCGTGACCCGCATTGAAGGTCATCTGCGCTGCGAAGTGAATATCAACGACGACAACGTGATCACCAACGCCGTATCCTGCGGCACCATTTTTCGCGGCATAGAAATCATCCTCAAAGGACGCGACCCCCGCGATGCCTGGGCCTTTACCGAGCGCATCTGCGGTGTATGCACCGGTACGCATGCCCTGGCCTCGGTGCATGCCGTGGAAAACGCCCTGGGCATTGATATTCCCGACAATGCCAACATCATCCGTAACCTCATGCAGCTCTGCCTTATGTACCACGACCACCTCGTGCACCTGTACCACCTCACGGGGCTGGACTGGGTGGACGTGGTTTCGGCCTCCAAGGCCGACCCCAAGGCAACGTCCGAACTGGCACAAAAACTGTCGCCCTGGCCCAACTCTTCGCCGGGCTACTTCAAGTCGGTCAAAGACAAGCTGCTCAAGCTCATCAATTCCAACCAGCTTGGCATATTCACCAACGGCTACTGGGGACACCCCGCCTACAAGCTCTCGCCCGAAGCCAACCTTATGGTGGTCGCCCACTATATCGAGGCTCTGGATTTCCAGAAAGACGTGGTGCACATCCACACCATCTTCGGCGGCAAAAACCCCCATCCCAACTGGCTGGTGGGGGGCGTGCCCTGCTCGCTCAACATTGACGGCGTGGGCGCGGCCGATGTCATCAATCAGGAACGCCTGGACTTCGTGCTTCAGGTTATCGAGCGCTGCCGTACCTTTGCCCAGCAGGTGGTTATTCCGGACACGCTCGCTCTGGCCGGCTTTTACGGCGACTGGCTCAACATCGGCGGCGGCCTGTCCAAACTCTCGGTGCTGGCCTATGGCGGCATTCCCGACATTGCCAACGACTATACCGAAAACAGCCTGCTCATGCCTCCCGGGGCCATCATCAACGGCAACTTCAACGAAGTGCTGCCCGTGAGTCTGACCAATCCCGAAGAAATCCAGGAAACCGTCAACCATTCCTGGTACAAGCCCTACCCCGCCGGAAAAACCGGCCTGCACCCCTGGGAGGGCATCACCGAACCGCACTACAATCCCGGCCCCAATATCAAGGGTACCCCCACAGACCTCAAGCAGGTGGACGAACGGGACCGTTACTCCTGGCTCAAGACCCCCCTGTGGCGCGGGCACCAGATGGAAGTCGGCCCCCTGGCCCGCATGCTCATCGGCTACGCCCGTAAAAATGACGACATCAAGGGCCTTGTGGACGACTTCCTGGGGCGCGCAGGCGGCGTGCCTGTTACGGTGCTGCAATCCACACTGGGGCGCATAGCCGCCCGCTCTCTGGAACTGGCATGGGCTGCTGAAAAAATGCGCTATTTTTACGATCGCCTTATCACCAACCTCAAGAACGGAGTCCGCGCCACAGCCAACACCACCAAGTGGAAGCCCGAATCCTGGCCCACCGGCGAGTTGCGGGGCGTGGGCTTTACCGAAGCGCCGCGCGGCGCTCTCGGTCACTGGGTTAAAATCAGGGACAGAAAAATCGAAAGCTACCAGTGCGTGGTCCCCACCACCTGGAACGGCGCACCGCGCAGCCCCGACGGCCAACTGAGCGCTTACGAGGCCTCGCTGATGAATACCCGCATGGCCATACCCGAACAGCCCCTGGAAATCCTGCGCACCCTGCACAGCTTTGACCCCTGCCTTGCCTGCTCGACCCACATTATTGGCCCCGACGGCAAGGACCTGCTCACTGTGCGCATGGACCGAGGCATGTAGCTCCGGCCCCGCTGACGCCCGGCGCGTAAGCGCCCCAAGCGTAGGAGAACGATATGAGCGATACAAGACAAAGCACGCCCGAAGTACCCATGGGCAAAAGCATCTATGTGTACCAGTTGCCCATACGCATCTGGCACTGGGTCATGGTAGCCTGTGTAAGCGTGCTCATCATTACCGGTTACATCATAGGCAAACCCTGGCTGTCCGTAGCCGGTACGTCAGCCTATGACACCTTTTATATGGGCTACACCCGCATGGCACATTTCATCGCGGGCTTTATTCTTATCATCTCCACAGTATTGCGCTACCTTTACGGCATTATCGGCAACCGCTACTCGCGTGAGCTGATCATTCTGCCCGTCTGGAGCAAAGCCTGGTGGAACGACCTGTGGCACGACATCCGCTGGTATCTCTTTCTCGATAAAGAGCCACGCGCCCATGTGGGGCACAACCCTCTGGCCCAGGCAGGCATGGCTGTGGGCATGGTTTTCATGCTCGTGATCATGCTTACCGGCCTCGGCATGTATGCCGAGAGCAGCAGCCTGGCTTTCTTCAAGCCGTTCCGCTTTGTGCTGGACTTCGCCTACTGGATAGGCGGCAACGGCCAGGAACTGCGCAGCCTGCACAGACTGGGCATGCTTCTTCTGGTCACCTTTGTAACCGTACATATATACATGGTTATTCGTGAAGAAATCATGGGCAAGACCACTCTGGTTTCCACCATGTTCAGCGGTTACAGAGAGCGGCGTAAAACCTAGAGCATTTTAACCTTGAAAAAATGTAAATGCTCCAACTCTGCATAAGAATGCAGCGCGGCGCAACGCGACGTGGATTCTGCCAAAAATCCCACTTTTCGGCAGAATGACAACGTTGAAATGTAAAACATTTCAACGTTAATCTGCCCCAGGACCGCATCAGACGCAACAACAGGGCGGCTTCACTGCAGTGGGGCCGCCTTCTGCTTGCAGGCCCGGCCTGCCTACAAAAACAGGATATCTCATGGAAGCGGTAATTATCATCGGCCTCGGCAATATTCTTTACGGCGACGAAGGCTACGGCGTCAGGCTGGCGCAAAATCTCTATTCCCGCTGGGATTTTCCCGGCAATGTAGAAGTGGTGGACGGCGGCACACAAGGCCAGACGCTGCTGACCTATGTGGAACGCGCGGACAGGCTGCTGGTACTGGATGCAGTGGACTTTGGCCTTGAACCGGGGGAGATGGTGCTGCGTGAACAGATGCCCGCCTATCTTACCGCACAAAAAATCGGACCGCACCAGAACAGTTTTTCCGAGGTCCTTGGTCTGGCGACCCTGCGCGGCAACATGCCGGGGCACTGTGCGCTTATCGGCGTGCAGCCCGCGGCCATGACCCTGGGCGCGGCGCTTTCCCCGGCGGTGGCCTGCTGCATGGACAAAGGAGAGGCCATGGCGCTGGACGTTTTGCGCCAATGGGGCGTGAACCCCGCGCGGCGCGATGAACCCCGTCATTTATCCGCATCTGCGCTGGATGCCCTGCTGCTGGGGGAACTGTGAGCGGTTCAAACCTGTGGGGGGCCTTTTGCAAAAGGTTCCCCACACACACCAAAAACCGGTATCAGGTTTCACTCAGTTGCAAAAATTTTCCTGCCCCGAGGTGGAGGCAGCAGAAGCCATACCTTCCGGGCATAAGCGGTCTCAAAGATAATCTGCACCAGATTCAAGAACCAAAATCTCACAGCAGCACCCAAACGCAATCATGCAAAAGCGGCCCGGTTTTTAAAAACCGGGCCGCTCATTTGCCGTATGGGCAATAAAACTCTACATGGGGCGTTCAGCCAGCCCTGCATTACGCTCAATAAGTGATACGGCGCGGGCGATACGACGGCCCTCAGTGGATTCTCTGGAAAGTTCACGCTCAAGCGAAGTAATGCCCTTAATGACGGTAGAATGACGGCGGTTGAATTTTTCGCCGATTTCTTCCAGGGTCATTTCCGTATGCTTGCGAGCCAGATAAAATGCCGTGTTGCGCCCGACCACGCATTCCTTGCGGCGTGAGCGCGAAGACAGCTGGCGCTCGTTAAGACCGTAACTTTCACAAACAAGGCGCAGGATCGTGGAAAAATCAGGACCGCAGGCCACGTCAGCGTACTGGCTCAGAACTTCCATGGCCAGATCGACATTCAGGCCGCAGTTCAGCAGGCGGGCCTTGAAGATAAGGCTGTTAAGGCAGGACTCCATCTGACGCACGTCGCCCGTCAGGCGGCTGGCGAGCAGGTCACAGACCGATTCGGGCAAAAGCACCTGAAATGTTCTGGCCTTGCGCCCAAGAATGTCACAGCGCATATCCTTGGTGGGTCGGCCCATGTCGGTCAGAATGCCGGAACAGAAATGCGACACAAGCTGGCTGTCCACTTTCTGCAGTTCGCGCGGTGAAAACGAAGAGGTAAAAATGGCGCGCCCGCCTTTGGCCTGAAGGCTTTTAACAACAGCCAGGGCCATATCCTGCATTTTTTCCTTACCCTGGAAAAAGTGCACGTCTTCCATCAGGAGCACATCAAGTTCGCGAAAGCGGGCCTTAAAGCCTTCAATGTCCTGCGCCCGCAAGGCCGTGACGAAACGCGAGGCAAATTCTTCGGCCGTAAGATAGCCCACGCGGGCATTGGTGCCTTCTTCGCTGATGGCGCGCCCCACGGCCTGGGCCAGATGTGTTTTGCCCAGCCCCGAGCTGGAATTGACAAAAAGGGTGCGCACACAGCCACAACTGCGACTCACATCCTGCGCGGCGGCAACAGCCATATTGTTGGTGGGTCCTACCACAAAATCGGCAAAGGAATATCGCCAATTCTGCGTATCACGGTACACGGCCACAGACGGAAGCGGCAGCGATGCCTGACGCGGCGCCCGGGCCGGCGCCATAAAAGACGCAACGGCAGAAGGCGCGGAAGCTGAAACATCAGCTCTATCGGCAGGTTTTTTTTGCATACTACTTTGTTTTTCTTCAACAATCTCTGCGTCTGCACTTTGCTCTGCTGCCTCGATACGTACATCGACCTGCTCCGGCTCAAGGCCAAGAACAGGCGCGGCAGCCTCACGCAGTGAGGCAAGCATCATGCTTTCCAGCCTGCCGGCCACGTAGGCATTGGGCGCCACAAGGTGCAGCCCGCCTTCATGAACACTGGCGTGCAGAGGAGCAATCCAGACCTTGAAAAGTCCGGATTTAAGCATTTTTTTGAGATTTTCAGAAATTTCAGCCCATTTATCTCGCATGACGCCTTGTAGCCCAAAATCCGGGCGGCGGGCAATTGATGAATAAAGGCTGTTTGGGGCGGAGGCGGCTTTTGCTTTCCCCAATTGCCATTCCTGTTAATTGTCAGAAATGTTTTATTTTTTTCTATTTGACAGCCTGTGTGGCCGCCCTGAAAAGCCTTAGCCCGTAAGGTGCATAATAATAGCCTTTGGTATATGCACAAAACAGCAACATTTTATCCACAAATCTAAAACAGATTTACTCTGTTTTTCTCATGTATTCTCCATTTTTTATCCATGCACGCCAAAAGTTCCGAACTATAAGGCCGCATTGATTGTCAAGGGGGAAAAAAGATTTTTTCCCTTTTTTCTCTCATGCGCAAATCCGGCTGTGCAAGGCAAACACGGCTAAGCAACCACAGGAATCACGCCACGCAGATTCGCAGCCGGACGATCATTACACCTGCGTGCGCCGCCGCAGCCGCCGCCCCTGCCCATGTGCTTCATACGGGGAATAATCCGATCCTGTAGAAAACTGTTTACAAGGCCCGCCAAAAGCATAAACGCCCCACAGACCAGCTTCTTCATCAACGCCCCGGCAAACAGCCTTACAGGCGCGCCTTGCCAACAGCAAAGAGCCTCCCGGGACAATCCCGGGAGGCTCTTGATCTTTGCGCCTCAAACAGCGCTGTTGCATCCGTGGCTTTCATCGCCGTACAGGGGCGGCTTGCGTCGCAGCAAGTAGTGCCTTCAGCCAGAGCAACAATCGACCAGAACTCTGCATCTGCGCAGGAAACATTCACCACAAAGGCGCAAACGAACTGGTTGTGCTGTTAAACGCCGTAGCGAACGTTGCAAAAATCTCGAGAATCATGTTCTCAAGATAACGTGCTCTAGAAGCCGTAACGCAGGCCGATCATAAATTCATTGTTGTAGGGACGGTTGCCCACTTCGTACTTGATGCCGTTCACGGTGGAGCTGACTTCGTTATAGCCGAGGCCCACGAAGCGGTACGAAGCGTCAAGGGTGAAGCTTTCGTTGATGTCGTAAGACACACCGGCGCCCAGGTTCCAGGCAAAGTTGGTGAAGCGGTCGTCAGCTTCAAACTTGTTGCCGTTGTTGTCCTTGAAGGTGTAGCCGGTGTAGTTGAAAGCCAGGCCGATACCACCGCCCACATAAGGGGTAAGGGCGCTATCGTTGCGGAAGTCCCAGAACAGGTTGGCGAACAGGGTGGAGTTGTTCCAGACGCCCTTGACATCACGCAGGTTCGAGCCGCCGTCGCTCCAGCTTTTTTCGCTGTTGCCGCGCAGGGCGAATTCGATTTCAGCGCGCAGGGGCAGCATCTGCTGGGGCCAGAAGTCATAGCCCAGGGCCATAGCGCCGCCAAGGGTGAACTGGTTGTAGTTGTCGACCCCGCTACCGGCCAGACCACTGGAACGTTCCATCTGTCCGGTGCTCTGGATGCTCATAAGGAATTTGGGGGCCAGGTACATGCCGGTGCCTTCGGCAGCGGCCAGCCCGGGAAGGGCAAGCGAAAGGGCAAGCGCCATAGCGACTATAAAACGTTTCATGACAGTCCTCCTAGTACTTTCCCTCATTTTTTTGCGAGGGCAGCCTCAAATCTGGTTTATTAGCTAGAAAATGTCAATAAATTTTCTATAAATCCTCTCAAGTATACGCGCATATCAAGGCTTTGCGCCCTGACGCAAGGCCGCCAGGCGCACCCGTTTCACAGAAAATTTTATAGGCAGAACATTGAAAACCGTCAGGAAAGAAATACAAATAGCAAATAAAAAGGCCTGTTGCGAGAAACAGGCCCAAAATCCGCAGCAGGCGGGCGGCGTTACCCAGATATCCGGCAACAAAGAGTACACTGTCCCGTGGGACAGGACGCAACAACATTTACTGCGGAAAGCCGGACTGTTTTTTTACCATAAGCCAGGTCTGTATGGGCAGGCGTTTTTCCGTCCAGTGCGCCTTGTACCCCATGCGGGGACCCGTAACCGGCCCCATGTCGTAGCGTGTGGCATGTTCTTCGCACAGCCAGGCGACCTGTTCAAGCTGCAGCAGATTACCTATACCGGCATCTTTCCAGTTGCGGTCATAACTGAACTGTTGTCCACGGTATATGCCGCCTGCCATGCCGCCAAAAATAAAACCCACATCCCTGTCCTCATGCCGGGCAAACATGACGCGCGCGGCGCGCGCCGGGGCCAGACGCCGCAACATGGCTGCATAAAAACTGCGGGCAGGCTCTTCGGTCATGCCGCATTGTCCCTGGCCCTTCCAGCTTTCTTCTTCCACGGCCAACATGCGGGCAAGCACGGCCACCGCCTCGTCCTCCGCAGCCGGAACATGTCGCTCGTAGACGATGCCCCGTTCTCGGGCACGCCTGCTGCCCTTGGCAAGCTTGGCTCTGTGATTGGCGGAGCGCCGTGACAAAAAGCCATCCAGGCCGCCATCCAGAGAGGCCGCGCACTGCACTGTTTCCGAGTGCATGAAGAAATCAAAGCTACGGCCAAAGACCTGCAGGAGACGGCGGGGCATTGCGCCGCCCGGCTGCAGACCGCTGATGACAATACGCGGAAAATATGGATGGTACATCGCAGCCAGATCGCTCATGGCGCGGGCCAGCATATCCACGGCGTGGGGTCCCAGCAGAGGCGAACTGAAAAACCACAGCGTGTCTATGGGAGTCAGCAGTACCGATTCTGCGGAAAAAACCTGCTCCGCCAGCACCAGCACGCTGTCCACAACACGTCCCGGTTCATACCACACCATAAGCTGCCGTTCGGGAGCAAAAACTTCATGAAAGGAAAGCTGCCAGGCCGGCAGACAGCAAAAAGGATCTGCCTGCCCTGAATACAGGGCGGCCCGCTGCCAGCCCTCATGATTTTCAAGTTCGTGAAACGCAAGCTTTTTCATCTGACGCGCATAGGGTGTCTGCAAGGCTGCCTCTCGCCCTACTTCACTTCTGTGGGACACTGTTCGCCCCGGCTGGCATAAAAAAACCAGCCTGCGCCCGGATCCTGCGTACGCTCAAAGCAAAAACCGCCGGCAGTCCGCCACAGCACGGCAGGTGCGGTGGTGGCAAAGGCCGCGCTCACGGCAGCAGTTTGCGGGTCCTGCCCTGCCAGAACCTTGATGGTCTGGGCAACGCCCTCAAAGTAGCGACTCGAAGACGGAAGCATGTTGCTCACCACAGCGCGCTCCACCACCCCGTCGTTATCCAGAAAAAACGTGGCGGTCACGCCTTCCTCCAGGGTACATATCTTTATCTGCCCCTGGTCCTGGACTGTCACCGAACCGGCAGGGAATACGCTCATCCACCTGGCCTTGAAGTCCTTCCACATGGGGCTGCCGTCATCCGCCAGGGCGGGAAGCGCCAGAAGCACAAAAAGAATGCAGAGCAAAAGTTTTTTCATGACAAAAGCTCCTTTGCGGCAGATTCGTATTTTTCTGATGGGCAACGCGCCGGGCGCCCTGTCTAGGGAATCAGTTCGGCCCGGTCCGGGTGCCTGCTCCATACTAGGTGAGCATGCTGATAATGAAAAGCCCTCTTTTACAAGACATTGCATGGAGCTGGCGCGCCGCGTCCGACAGTGAAAACTCCGTACCGCAAGGCCTCTTGTTTTTCAGCCCGTTTTGGCCGAAACTGAAGATAAGCCGTCTGCCGCCACCCGCCGCAGGCGCAGCATCCTACCGCAAGGAGAAATCCGCCCGCCATGTCCAAGCCCGATCATCCCCCGGTCTGTTTTCCCATTACCCTTACCCGCATCAACCGTCTGGGCAGATATGAAGTGGACGACCTGCTCCTGCGCGAAGAAGCCTATAATCTTACATGCAACGGAAAAACCGTAGCCTGTCTGCACTGCATGCCCGACAAGCTTGAGGAACTGGCCGTGGGCAGGCTGTTTACCCTGGGGCTGCTGCAAGACGCCCGGCAGATACGTTCCCTGAGCATTTTGCCCCCCGCGCCGTCCCGCACGCAGGCCGCCACAGACGCCAAAGGCACGGCGGTCAAGCTCCGTATGGCGACTGCGCCCGATCAGCCCCCTGCGGGCAGCATGGCCGTGACCCTTGATCCCCCTCCTCCCTCTGTCCCCGCGCCTGAAGACGCCATATGCCTTACTGCCGACAGGGTTCACGAATTGCAGGCGGAATTTGAGGAGCACTGCAATCTCTACCGGCTTACCGGGGCAGCCCACAGTTGCGCACTGGCCGACCCCTCCGGAGTTCTGCTTTTTTATGAAGACATCGCCCGCCATAACGCCCTGGACAAACTTATCGGGGCCATGCTGCTGCGTGGCATCGGGCCGCAGGGCAAACTCATGATTTTCAGCGGCAGACTGGCGCTGGACATGCTGGAAAAGGCCGCAGCCTGTGGTGTGCGCCTGCTGGTGGCCCCCGGCGCGCCCTCGCTGGCGGCAGTGGAACTGGCAAGGGCCGTCGACATCTCCATTCTGGGTTTTGTGCGTCAGGGCAATATCAATATATATACCTGTCCGCACAGGATTGTCTGACATGTCGCACTGCCCGCATTCGCCGGCGGCTTCAGCGCAGGGCATGCTGCCTCTGGAAAAAGCGCTGGCTGCCCTGCTGGCCTGCGCCGCCCCGGTGGAGCAGACTCTTTCGCTTCCCCTGCTGGAGGCCGACAGGCGGATATGCGCAACAGACATGTATGCCGTGTTGCCGCAGCCTCCGTTTGACCGCGCACAGGTGGACGGCTACGCCGCGCGCAGCGCCGACCTTGTCGCAGCAAGCCCGAAAGCTCCGGCCGCCCTGCAGGTGACCCAGTTTCTCTATGCGGGTAGCGGACCGGGTGTGCCGGTGCAACCCGGCCAGGCCGCACGCATAACCACCGGAGCCATGCTGCCCCCCGGAGCCGACTGTGTGATCTGGCAGGAAGATACCACCAGGCACGACCACAGCATCAGCGTGTGCCACAGCCTTGCGCCCGGGCGCAACTGTCACGCCCAGGGACGTGATGTCGCCCCGGGACGACTGCTTGTAGGCAGGGGCGACATGCTGCACAGCGGCACCCTCGGCCTGCTGGCCGGTCAGGGGCATACCCATGTACCTGTATATGGCAGCCCCGCAGCAAGCATGCTCGCCACGGGCGATGAGCTGTGTCCGCCGGGCCTGCCGCTGCCCAAGGGAGGCATATACAATACCAGCGCCACCTTGCTGGGCGTACGCCTGCAACGGCTCGGCGCGCGTATTGCCGACATGCGGGTCTGCCCCGATGACGACGCGCTTTTGCTGCAACATATGGAAGACCTGCTGCCCCACAGCGCCCTTGTCATTACCACTGGCGGCGTTTCGTGGGGACCGCGTGACCTTGTCCCCCGCCTGGCGGCCAGGCTCACCGCCCGGCACGGCGGCCGCCTGCTTTTCCGGGGGCTGAGCATGAAGCCGGGAACCATGACCCTGGGCGCCGTTGTGGGCAAGACCATCCTGCTTGGCCTTTCGGGAACCCCCGTAGCTGCCGCAGCAGCCTTTGAGCTGCTGGCCGGGCCGCTTATCAAAAAGCTCTCCGGCCGCGCCCGCTATGGCCTGACCCGACAGCGCGGCATCATGAGCAACGACTTCGGCACATGCCGCAAAGACTCGCGCCGCCTTGTCATGGCCCGGCTTGAGGGTACTGATGTTTTTCTGCGCCCACGCGGCGAGGGCGTGGGGCAGCCAGCCCTGCGTGACGACTGCAACTGCTTTGTGGACATACCCGCCGGATGCCCGCCCCTGCGGCGTGGAGACGAGGTGGCTGTCATTCTGCCGTAACCAGTGCCGCCACAAAAATATCCGCCCGCGGGGCAGCCCCGGGGCGCTTCCCCTGACGCACGCATGTCTCGCAGGCAATCGCCAGTGCGGCTGGCGTCCCTGCCTGCGTATTTCGGGGACCTGCCCGACGATTCCCGGATTTCTGACGTCACCAGACCTTATTGATAAAAACTGCTATTGCACGATCCTGCTATACAGACTAACATATAGCCCTGTTACATAAAAAAGCGTGAATACGGGCTTGCCCCGCTGCTCTCCCAACAGCCGAAAACCGCGAGAAAGAACATGCTCCACCACAAGGAACCTCTCAGCCCGCGCACTGCCGTGTGCCACAGCAGATACCGCGACGCGGAAAAGCACCACGGCGTATGCCTTTATTGCGCCATCGGATGCGGACTGAACATATATACATACCAGGGCGAAATTGTCGGCGTGGAAGGCGATGACGAAAGCCCCGTAAACCGGGGTCGCCTTTGTCCCAAGGGGTCAAACACCCTGCAAATGCTGCGCAGCCCTCACCGTGTCGCCACGGTGCGCTACCGCGCCCCTTATGCCACCCAATGGGAAGACCGCCCGATGGACTGGGCCATGGACCGCATAGCCCGGCTCATGAAGGTCGCCCGTGATGCCGGATTTCAGGAAAAGAACGCGGCCGGCATGCCCGTGAACACCTGCCACAGCATCGCCTCTCTCGGCGGCTCCGCCAGCGACAATGAAGAAAACTACCTGATGAAAAAGCTCTTCACCGGCGGTCTCGGCATGCTGGATGTCGAAAACCAGGCCAGGCTCTGACACTCCGCATCCGTGCCCGGTCTGGGCGCGTCATTCGGTTTCGGCGCTTGCACCAACTTTCCGCGCGACATGCGCAACAGCGACTGCATCCTTGTCATGGGTTCCAACATGGCGGAATCCCATCCTGTTGGTTTTCAATGGGTCATGGAAGCAAAAGAACGCGGCGCAACCCTCATCCACGTAGACCCGCGCTTTACCCGCACCTCGGCCGTGGCCGACCATCACATAAGCATCAGGCCCGATTCTGACCTGGCCTTTCTTGGCGCGCTTATCCATCTTATCCTGAAAAAAAACGGCTGGTTTGCCGACTTTGTCAGCCATTATACCAATGCCTCCACCCTGGTGAGCGAAAAGTTTTCCTTTGATGAAAACACCGGCCTTTTCGTGGGCTTCAATCCGGCAACACGCTCCTACGACCAGGATCCGGACGCCTGGGATTATGAGATGGACGAACAGGGAATGCCCAAAAAAGACCCGACCTTCCAGCATCCGCGCTGCGTTCTGCGCGTACTTGAAAAACAGTACGCAGGCTATACGCCAGAAAGAGCGGCTGAAACCTGCGGTTGCAGCCCCGAAGACGTGGAACTGGTAGCCGATCTGCTTATGGGCAATTCCGGGCCGGAGCGTACTTCAGTCATGGCCTATGCCCTAGGCTGGACACAGCACACCAGCGGCGTGCAGATCATCCGGGCTGCGGGCATCATCCAGTTGCTGCTCGGCAACGTGGGGCGCCCGGGCAGCGGTATTGTCGCCCTGCGCGGGCATGCCAACGTACAGGGCGCCACCGACATTCCCACCCTGTTCAACAATCTGCCCAACTACATTCCGCAGCCCAAGGCCATTGCCGAACACGCCACCCTGAAAAACCTGCTGGAATACGGACACGGCCTGAGTGGCCGCAGAGGCAGGGAAGAAAGCGGCCTGTGGCGGCAAGAAGGCCTCAAGGGCGCATGGGCGGCCATGCCTTCCTACATGGTCAGCCTGCTCAAGGCCTGGTACGGCGATGCCGCCACCGCAGACAACGAGTATTGCTATCAGAACCTGCCCAAAATGCAGAAGGACGAATCCGAACAGACGTTTTTCAAAGAAGCCCTGCAGGGTACCGTGCGAGGCATGTTTGTTTTCGGGCAAAATCCGGCAGTGAGTTCACCCAACTCCGGCTTTCACCGCGAAGCCATGCGCAAGCTGGACTGGCTTGTGGTGGTGGACGCTTTTGAAACAGAAAGCGCCGCCGTATGGTACGCCGACCCCGACGGCCCCGGCCCGGAAACTGTGGGAACAGAGGTTTTTTTGCTGCCTGCCGCGCTGGCTATGGAAAAAGGCGGCTCGGTTTCCAATACCGAACGGCTGGTGCAGTGGCACGAACCTGTTCTGGACGCTCCGGGCGACAGCAGGTCCGACCTCTGGTATGTCTACCAGCTCGGCAAGCGTCTCAAGGCCCTTTACGCCGATTCCACCCAGGAGAAGGACAAGGCCCTGCAACAGCTTACCTGGGACTATTGCAAACCCGGCGAAGACGAGCCGGACCCCGAACTGGTACTGCGCGAAATGAACGGATTCAATACCGTTACGGGCGAGCACCTCAAGGCTACGGGCCAGCTTGCCGCCGACGGCTCCACCGCCTGCGGTTGCCGCCTCTACTGTGGTGTCTACCCCGCGCCGGGACAGAATCTTGCCAAACGGCGCGGCACCATCGGTGATGACGAAAACTTCTACCCCGACTGGGCCTGGGCCTGGCCGGGCAATTCGCGCATCCTCTATAACCGCGCTTCCGCCGACCCCGCGGGCAAGCCCTGGTCCGAGCGCAAGGCCATCATCCACTGGGATGCCAATGCCGGGCGCTGGAAAGGCGCGGACGTGCCCAACTATGTGCTCGACAAGGCTCCGGACTACCGCCCAACGCCCGAAAGCAGGGGCATGGACGCCATACCGGGCGATGCGCCCTTCACTGTGCATTTCGACGGCCTGGGCTGGCTGTTCGCGCCATTCGGCCTTTCCGACGGTCCCATGCCCGTACACTACGAGGCCCTGGAAACCCCTGTGCGCAACACCATGGCTGCACAGCAGATATCCCCCTCGACCACAATCATCGAAGACTCGCGCAATGCCATCGCCGCACAGGGCGATCCCCGCTATCCCGTCATTCTCACAAGCTACCGGGTAACGGAACAGTTTGTGGCAGGCGTTATGACGCGGCGCTCAAGCTGGATCAACGAGCTTCAGCCCAGCCTGTTTTTTGAAATGGACCCAGAACTGGCCGCAAGCCTTGCCCTGCGCAATCTGGACTGGGTCATTGCCGAAAGCAAACGTGGCTCCATTGAAGGCCGGGTGCTGGTCACCCCGCGCATACAGCCGCTCATGGTCTGCGGCAACAAGGTGCACGTGGTGGGCGTACCCATGCATTTCGGCTACAAGGGCGAGGTGACGGGAGACTCCGTCAACGTGCTCACGGCGCTGTCTCTCGGCCCCAATTCTGACATTGCCAGCGTCAAGTCCATTGCCTGCCGCATCAGGCCCGGCAGGCTCACGGCCCGCAGCGAACACAAGGGCGACTTCAAGGATGCCTACGCGCCTCTGCCCGACGCTCCCATGAGCAAGGTCCCCTGGATATGCAAGCCCGAAGGGAGGCTCGACTATGATAACTGAGACGCGCCTTCCCAAAAAACCCCGCGGCTTTGCACAGCGCCTGCTTTACCCTTTCAGACGCGGCACGGGACCGGCGATGCAGGAGCCGGTGGGCTTTTTTACCGATACCTCGGTATGTATCGGCTGCAAGGCCTGCCAGGTGGGCTGCAAGCACTGGAACATGCTGCCAGGCCTTGAACCACGACTTTCTGGCCGCAGCTACGACAACACCCTGGAACTTTCCGCCCGCACATGGCGGCATGTAAAGTTCGCCGAGGTCATTGATACCGATATTCCGGCCAATAACCGTCAGGGCCTGCACTGGCTTCTCGCCAGCGACAGTTGCAAGCACTGCGACGATGCCCCCTGCATGCGGGCCTGCCCCACGGGGGCGCTTGTCCGCACTGAAGTGGGCGGCGTGTATCCGCAGGCAGACATCTGCAACGGCTGTGCCTCATGCGTTGCGGCCTGCCCCTTTGGCGTTATTGCCAGAAATGAGAAAAGCGGCCACTCGCACAAGTGCACCTTCTGCCTTGACCGGGTGCGTGACGGCCTGCAGCCGGCTTGCGCCAAAACCTGCCCCGCCGCTTCCATACGCTTCGGCAGGCTTGAAGACATGCGCAATGCCGCCCGCAACCGCCTGGCCCACCTGCGGGCACAGGGTGTGAGCAATGCCCGCCTTTACGGCCTTGAACCCACAGAAAACTATTCGTCACTGCACAATATTTTCCTGCTGCTGGACAGGCCCTCCACCTATGGCCTGCCCGAAACTCCCCTGCATCCCGCCCGCCGTCTCAAGGGCGACTATATCCGCGCTGCCGCCGGAGTGGTTCTCGGCATTGCCATACTGGGCGCGTCAGTCATTTTCGGAGGTGTCCTGTAATGCAAAATACCGCGCAAAACACACGAGGCGCTCTGCCGCCAAACACCTCCCGGTCCTACAGCCAGGATTATTCCGGCGATATCATCCCCCACCTGCCCCCCTGGGGCAACATGACGGTCATTGATGTGTGGCTGAACAATGCCGCCCTGGGGCTTTACATTGTCACAACCTGCGCCCTGCTGCTGCGGCCGGTGACCTTCGGCATTCTGGCGCAGCCCGCCTTTGTGCTGGCATGGCTGCTTCTTGTGGCCGACCTTGCCCTGCTTGTTGCCGACCTGGGCGACCCCACGCGCTTTCACCACATGCTGCGCACCTGTCGCCCCACCTCGCCCATGTGGGTGGGCGTATGGGCCTTGACCCTTTCGGCGGCAACCATGCTCATACCCGCATTATGGGGCCTTATGGGACTGCTCACCGGCTTCAAGATACTGTCACCGGCCAGTTCCGCCAGCGTCATGTCTTTTATCGGTTCGGAGCCGGGGGTGCGCGTGCTCGTGCTCTTTCTGGGCCTGGGCGGCATCTGCGCTGCTGCCGGCCTTTGCTACAAGGGTGTGCTTTTTTCGGCCACATCCCGCCCTGTATGGCGCAAGGCCCGCTGGTTTTCCGCCTATCTGACCAACGGCGGCATACTGCTTGGCTGCGCCCTGTTCACGGCCATGGGCATGGCCCTGCACCTGACCAATGGCCTGCAAAGACTCTTTCCTGCCATGCTCGCCATGCTTGCTATTGACATGCTCCTGCTTGAGCTGCACCTGCGGCCCGCCCTGAAAGACGGCTCAAGCCCCCTGCAACGCCGTAATCTCGGCACTGCCACAGCCCTGGATGTGGTGGCATTTGCCTGCCTTCTTGCCGTTACGGCCGGAGTAACGCAACCTGCCCTTGTGGCTGTGGCCACGCTATGCATCGCGGCCTCTGCCCTTATGGGCCGCCACAGTTTTGTGCTGCCCATGCGCGGCGTATAGCGCGTTTTCACGTTGCGGGCACTCCGCGGCCTTCACGGCGTCCACGCAGGCAACTGGCGGTGCCCGACTACTGTGAAAATGTATACTCCCGCCGGTAAGGCATACTCAACTGCAGATTGCCCGGTATATTCCTGACAACAAGCCCCTCCGCCCAGGCGGAGGGGCTTTTCATGAGCGTCATCTTATACGCCCCCGTCTGCGCTCTTCCCTGGAGCATTTCAATTTTGAAAATATGTATGCTCAACGCTGATGACACACCCGCTACAGCGCTTGACCGCGCGAATACATTGCGCTGCACCTTCACACCGGGCCTGCCACGCAGTCGCTAGAGCGCTTAAAAAAATACATTGCTCCAGCAAGCGACCGGGCCTTTTCTCCTTGTGCCCTCGCTTGCGGGCAAGCCCGCCGCCATGCCGCCCGCACAGCATACAAGACCGCACAAAGGTCATCGCCAGCCTGAAAGGGCGGCCCAAGGCCCCGAAATATGAAAATAAATACAGAAATAAAATTCATACTTGCATCACATGTTTTTTTACTCTATTATCCTCTGAACATCACATCAAACAGCGTGGCACCCTGTTATTCTCTTCAGAATAACCTCAACACCGTGCTACAGCTTCTGTAGATTCAGCGCCATCCAAGGTCGCATCTTAAAAGAATCTTCAATGCATATCTGAAAAAACAACTTTTTTCATTATGTAACATGTGTAAAAGAGTTATACTGCATTTACATATACACATTGCAGCATGGCGCAACAGGAATGTGAACGACGCAAATTTTCCGTCCCGGCCTGTATTCCCGACTTTAAACAGCCCGACGGCCGAAGACAAAGGAGCCAAAGCACAATAGAGTAACAATTTTTTTCTGCACAAGATGCTGTTTCGTTCTCACAATACTTTTTATAACACTTTATGGAAGTTCGGTTTGTACCGAGGAGGCGTTCATCTGCTGGTGCCGTCAACGCTGATGACTCCAGCAAGTTCGTTTTGACGATCAATCATTGTTCGTCCTTCCATATACTCGCCCGGTTACGGGCTACACCCGCGACATTTCCATGCCACGGCAGAAGGAGGGTATATGGCAAAAATCTCCATTCAAAACATTTCTAAAGTCTTCGGGCCACAGCCGGACCAGGCGCTTGAACTGGCAGCCGAAGGCGCCTCACGCGCGGACATTCTGCGAAAAACCCGCACCACAGTGGCCCTGCGCGACATATCCCTTGATATTACAGACAGCGAACTGCTCGTCATTATGGGTCTTTCCGGCAGCGGCAAATCAACCTTGCTGCGCTGCCTCAACGGACTGATCATGCCCAGCACCGGGCGCATCCTTGTGGACGATGCGGATATAACCACAATGAATGCCAAAGGGCTGCGCCATGTGCGCCAACGCTGCTTCGGCATGGTGTTTCAGAATTTTGCGCTTTTTCCTCATCGCACGGTATTGCAGAATACAGCCTTCGGCCTTGAGGTCATGGGCGTATCTGAAACCCAGCGCCTGAAAAAAAGCGAAGAAATGCTTGAGCGCGTCGGCCTTGCACAGTGGAAGAACTCCTACCCCGGCGAGCTTTCCGGGGGCATGAAGCAGCGTGTGGGCCTGGCCCGTGCCCTGGCTCTTGAGCCGGAGGTGCTGCTTATGGACGAAGCCTTCAGCGCCCTTGACCCCCTTATCCGGCAGGAAATGCAGGACGAGTTGCTGTCGCTTCAGGAAGACATTCAAAAGACCATTGTTTTCATCACTCATGACCTTAACGAGGCCTTCAAGCTCGGCGACCGCATTGTCCTGCTGCAGGACGGAGCCGTTGTGCAGACAGGTACCCCCGAAGAAATCCTTCAGGCCCCGGCCAACGACTATGTGGCCCGTTTTGTCGCCTCGGCCGACGCCTCGCAGGTACTGACCGCAGCCAGCGTCATGAAGCGCTCCGAAGATACCGCGGTGCTTGGTCTGGATGGCCCGCGCGCTGCCTTGCGCAAAATGCGCGTACACTCCATTGCTTCGCTTTTTGTGCTGGACCGACACCGCCGTTTTGTGGGCATCCTTAACGCCGATGACGCCGAAGCCATGATCAGCGAGGGCCGTTCGGACCTTACTGAAATAACCCGCACAGACATCGTGACCGTCACACCTGACACCCCCGTTACCGAACTTGTGCCGCTCATGGCCGAACTGCCCTACCCGTTGGCTGTGGTAGATAACCGCCAGCGTTTACAGGGTGTTATCGTGCGTGGACTGTTACTGGGCGCTCTGGTGGAACATAACGACAGGAGAGGCGCGCATGCTGCCTAGACTCCCCTTGGCCGGTTATATTGACAGCGGCGTGGAGTTTCTGGTGGAGCAGTTTTCCGGCGTTACCCGCGCCGGGTCCGCAATCATGCTTGCCCTGCTGGACCGTTTTGAAGAATTTCTGCTGCTGCCGCCCCCGTGGCTCTTTATTCTGCTTTTGGCGGCTCTGGCCTGGTGGGTAACGCGCCGCCCGGGACTGCCCGTATTCGTGGCTCTGGGCTTTGCCCTTCTGTGGAACCTGGGGCTGTGGACGCCCACCATCAGCACTCTGGCCCTGGTGCTTTCTGCCACCCTGCTTTCCGTGCTGGTAGGCGTACCCTGCGGCATTCTTGCGGCCATGAGCCCTGTGGCACGCAAAATTGTCATGCCCGTGCTGGACGTCATGCAGACCATGCCAGCCTTTGTGTATCTTATTCCGGCCATTCCCTTTTTCGGCATCGGCAAGGTCAGCGCGGTGGTAGCCACGGTCATCTTTTCAGTGCCTCCGGCCATACGCTTTACCTGCCTGGGCATACAGCAGGTTCCCCGCGATCTTGTGGAGTGCACCGAGGCCTTTGGCGCAACCCGCATGCAGCGTCTGTATAAGCTGGAACTGCCCCTGGCCATGCCCACCATTGTCGCAGGCGTAAACCAGACAATCATGCTGGCCCTTTCAATGGCCGTCATCGCGGCCATGATCGGCGCGCGCGGCCTGGGCGGCGAGGTATGGAAGGCCATTCAGCGCCTCAACATCGGCATGGGCTTTGAAGCCGGGCTTGGCATCGTTATTGTCGCCATTACCCTTGACCGCCTCTTCCGTGCGCTGGCGCAAAAAAGTTCCGGCAAGGCCCATTAGGCCGGACTGATTTTGAGAATACGCATTCTCAAAATTTCAGGGCGCTCAATTTGGATTGCCCCCATACCGTGCAGCCGCGGTTTGTTTGCAAACCTTGCAGACAACGGCTGCAGTTGCGCCATGTCGCGGTGGAGGCCCTGCCGCACACAGGACGGGCAAGGCTGTTTTTCAACGGCCTGCTAACAGTATTTAGCTCACGCTGGTGTTACGGCATGACGGCCGTGCGCGGCCGCAGAGCGGGCAGCCATGCCCGTAACCGCGCCAGCCGCACAGCCGCCGTTGCTGCGACCGGCAAAAGGAAAACCTTGTAAAAGGAGAACCAATGAAACTTCGCATACTGACTCTCGCCGTGGCCTTTGCCCTGCTGCTCTCTGCAGGAGTCATGGCCAAAGATAAAAAAGAAGATAAAAATCTTCAGCTTGTCTACGTTGAATGGGACTGCGCCAATGCTTCGAGCCATCTGGCCAAGGCCGTGCTTGAAGACAAGCTGGGCTATAAAGTGGAATTGCTGCCCGTGACCCAGCCCATCCTCTGGACAAGCCTTGCCACCGGCGATGCCGATGCCATGGTGACCGCATGGCTGCCCGACACCCACAAGGACATGCACAACAAGGTCAAAAACAATGTGGAAGTGCTCGGCAAGCTTACGGGGGGCGCACGCCTTGGCCTCGCCGTACCGGACTATGTGACGCTGAAATCCGTTGAAGAACTCAAAGCCAATGCCGGCAAGTTCAAAAGCCGTATCGTGGGTATCGACCCCGGCGCGGGCGTCATGCAGCTGACGGAAAAACTGATGAAAGACTACGGTATTGACAATATGGAACTGATGGAAGGCAGCGATACCATCATGACCTCAAGCCTGTCCGACGCCATACGCAACAAGGAATGGATCGTCGTCACGGCGTGGTCGCCTCACTGGATGTTCGGCCGCTGGGACATGCATTACCTTGAAGACCCCAAGGGCAGCCTCGGCAGCGAAGAAGGCATCTATAATGTGGCGCGCAAGGGCCTCAAGGACGACCACCCCGCCGCCCATGCCTTTCTGTCAAAATTCGCCTACGCCAACCCTGAGCAGTTACAGCAGCTCATGGCCTGGAATCAGGAAAAAGGCGCGGACCCCATGAAAAACGCCCGCCGTTTCATGAAGGAGCACCCTGAACTGGTGGAAGCCTGGCTGGCAAAGTAACTGACGCAGATTACAGATTGCCGCAACCAGCAGTCGTTTTGCAAAAAGTCCCCCGGCATCGGATTGATGCCGGGGGACTTGTACGGTCAGGGCAGCCGGAGTGTCTTGTCGGGCGGTGAGACAGTCAAGCTGCAGCCGCACCTTTAAGCCCGCAACAGATCAATATCAGTTGCCGCGGGTGCTCAGGCCTGCTTCATGCTGGCAATAAGGTCGCCCAGGCGGTTGGCCTGCTGCGCCAGTTCTTCTACCGCGCTGGATGCCTCATTCATGGCCTGGGCCGTCTGCCCGGCCATATCATTGACCTGCACAATGGACTGATTGATTTCCTCACTGGCGGCGGACTGCTCTTCACTGGCCGTGGCAATGGCCCTCACCTGGTCTGCCGTGGTTTCCACATTGCTGACGATCTGGCGCAGGGCATCGCCGGACTGGCTGGCAAATCCTGTGGCGGTTTCAATTTCTTCCACTGCCTTGTCCATGCCGCTCACACTTTTGGCGGTACTTTCCTGAATGGCATTGATGGCGTTGCCCACATCCTGGGTGGAAGCCATAGTTTTTTCCGCCAGCTTGCGCACCTCATCGGCCACCACGGCAAAGCCGCGTCCGGCGTCTCCGGCCCGGGCGGCCTCGATGGCCGCATTGAGCGCCAGCAGGTTGGTCTGGTCCGCAATGTCGGATATGACGCCCATAATGCGGTTAATGGCCTGGGCGTGCTCGTTCAGCTGGTTCATGTCTTCCTTGAGTACCAGAGAAACCTTATGTACCTGATCAATGCTTTGCAGGGCCTGGCGCACGATCTGCGCGCCGTTTTCCGCATTACCCCTGGTTTCATCAGACATGCCCGACGCCAGAGAAGCGTTGCCCGCCACCTCACGCACGGTGGAGTTCATCTCGTTCATGGCTGTGGCCGCCTCGCTCAGGCGGGCCGCCGACTCGGCAGCCATATGGTTTGACTGGCCGATGCGAGCCGTAAGCTGGTTGGATGCCGAAGAAATGATAGTGACCACTTCCTCCAGCTGCCCGGCCGCCGCCAGCATGCCGTCACGCCGGGCGCTTTCTGCCTGCTGGCGGGCAAATTCGGCCTGCTCCGTGGCTGCCTGGGCGCGCTGGGTCTGTTCCTCGGCCTCGGCGCTCTTCTGATTGGCGGTTTCAATCATGTTTTGCAGGTTGTGGACCATGTTGAGAAGCGAATTGCGCAGCTCCGCCAGTTCGCCGTAAAAATCGCGCGCGTCAAGATGTGCCTCAAGGTTCCCCTGAGCGATCTTGTCCGCGGCTTCCACGATAAGCCGCAGCGGGCGGTTGATGGAGCGTACAATATACCAGGCCACCGCCAGCATGACGAGGGCGATGACAGCGTAAATAATAGAAACAGAGCGTATGGCCTCGTTGGTCTCTGCAAAAATTTCACTTTCGTCCTGAATAACGGCGATCTTCCAGCCAAGGCTGGTTGTGAGCACGTTGGCCCGCACCGGTATGTCCTTTATGCGGGTAAGCACAATGCCTGACTGGGTTTTGAACAGATGCTCCAGTCCGGGGCTCTGGATGTCCTTGCCGATGATTTTACCGGTAAGTTCCTTGTCCTTGGGGTCACAGATGATGCGACCCGTGTTTTCCACAAGCAGGAAATAGCCTGTCCTGCCGAAATTCATGGCCTCGAATTTTTCCGAAAGTCCGTTAAGGGAAACATCAACGCCCAGCACCCCGCGAAAAACACCATTGCGATCGCGCAGGCTGTGCGTGACGGGAGCCACCAGTTCGCCGGAAATGGAAAGATAACTGTCTGACAGCCCAACGGCCTTGCCAGAATTCATGCGGCTCACATAACCAGGCGCGCCTGGAGGTATCAAAACCCGCAGGAACGGGACCGTCGGCCATGGATGAACCATAGCTGCCATCAGGATAGCCCACATACACTTCAACATAGGACGGATTTGCCTTGGCCAGCCTGAAAAGGGGCTGACCGGCGCGGGCCGCTTCCGGGGCCAGGGCCGAACGTTTATAGGCATTTTCGGTGGACGTGTTTTTATAGTTGGGAAACGTGTTTTCCCCGTCTATGAGCAGTTCATCCGCAGCCAGAAAGGCAAGATTACGTTCTGCTTCGTTAATAAAACCTTCTACATAGCTGCCCATGAGCTGTAATTGCTCTCCGGAGGCCGTCAGATATGACTCTTCGGCAGTGTTGCGCATCTTACTTGTCACATAGGGTATGGTTCCACCGGCCATGATGGCTATCGTCAGCAAGAAACCAAGTATCACCCGCACCTTGATGGTCATAGACAGTTCCTCCTCTGCCTGTGCTCCTTTCAGGCAGGCTGGCAGCGTCCCTTTTTGCCGTATGCTTTCGCCATTTTCTACAACTGCTCTCTCTTTACTGAGATCGTCCGGCTGCTCCGTTTCTTAAGATGGTACATAGAAAAAAGAATTTTAAATATATTTTTATATTATGAAATAGGTGAGCACTTTAGAGCCACCACCATACCGTTGCTGTTCGTCCAAACAATTCGTGCTATGTTTACCTGTAAAAACGAAATATTAATTGAAACAAACTACTAAAAAACCGCTATTGCCCGGCATGGCTGGATATGCAGTGCAGCGCGTTTTTCCTGATCAGATGGGCGGGTAGACCTGCTGTTTCCGGTTTATATAAAGAAAAAAGACGGTTGACCTGATGCAAAGAGCACTGTACCTAATTTACAGTCATTCCTTTTAACAATAAAAACCACTGCCCGCCCATAAACACGGAGCCTGCATGCCCACTCCCACTCCTCGCCGCGACCTCGTGGTCCGGGGCATACTTTACATGCTGGCCATGGCTATTCCCACCAGTGTCAGCCTGATCTGCAACGAGCCGGAAGTGCTTGTGCTGGGTGCTCTGGGGGCCTTGTTCGCCCTCTTTATCGCTCCCCGCTACAAACCGTTGCCGCGCACGCTCTGCATCGGCGCCGGGGGGCTGCTCGTTTGCATGGCCGGCGCGGTGGGTGTGTTTACCCAGGGCAACAACAATCTTGCCCTTATACCGCTGGTCATGTTCAGTTGGCTGGCCGCCCTGCCCCGGCCTGATCAGGCCTACCTCAGCCTTGTTTTTAAAAATATGGGAACAGCAGCCCTGCTGACCCATTTCGGCATGACCAGTTCCATCAGTGCAGCCGCCATCTACATGACCGGTCTTGCCCTGGGGGCAACCCTGAGCGTGCTGGGCATACGGTTCGGCAGCGGACAGGGCAGCGGCGCAAGCCCTTTTGAAGAATTCAAGGCGTTCAAGCACGGGGCTGTCAACAATCCGCTGTTCGGCATGGCCGTTCCCGCTACGGTACTTTTGTGTACCCTGGCCGCAGGCGGCCTGCACTTCAGCCATCCAGCCTGGGTGGGGCTGACTGTTCTCTTTGTCATGCACAGTGACGGCGCCACCGAACTACGCCGCATACGCGACCGCGCCCTGGGAACAGTGGTCGGTGTCATTGCTGCCGCCCCCCTTGTATTCTACATATCATCCCCCCTTCCACTTGCTGCCTGCGTGTTCTGCGCCGCCCTTTTCATCCCTTACGCACAACGCGGGCACTATATGCTCTTCAGTTTTATCATTACTCTTATCGTGCTGCTGCTGATCGATATGGCCACATTGCGCATGGGGGGTGATATTTCACTGCTGCGGTGGCGGCTGCTTGATACCATCCTGGCCTGTGGAGGAGTGCTTATTTCCAACCTCATATTAAGACTTATAGCTTCCCGGCTTAACAGAAATAAAAAACTTGAAAACACCGTATAAATATAGCGCATCCACTTCTCGGCATTATTTAATATCCATTTAATATTGTTGAAAAACAATATATAAACTAAAAATTTATAAAATTATTGCACTCAACACTCAAGGCTGATACGCTATCCATATGCATTGCCGCCGCCAGCCCTGCCGCTTTGGCTGCCTGACGGTATTTCAAACAAAAACCGCCTCCCATATGAACGGAGCGAACCGGGGCCGCCGCATGCACACCCATCAGGGAAGCAATGCCGGCCAGCGAGGTACGCCATGCCAGAAGAAACAGACTTTACGAAAACCCTGCACCGCCTTATGCAGGCCATGAATGCTTCCAATGATGCAGAACTGGCCCGCGCCCTGGGTATTACCCCGCAGTCCATCAGCGGCGCACGCAAACGCGGTGAAGTGCCGCCCGCCTGGGTACAGGCCAGCGCCGCTGCAACCGGAGTGAATGCCCACTGGCTGTTTTTCGGCAGTGGGCCAATGCGGCTTCCCGAAGCTGCCGAAGGCGAATTGCCGTCCATGCATGGCGATTGCGAAGCGGATCTTATACATGTTCCCCTGGCTGAAGCCCGTCTTTCTGCGGGTACGGGCAGCCTGGAAGTCAGCGAGCGTAATGAAGACAGCTACGCCTTCAGGGGCGACTTTTTACGCCGCAAGGGCAATCCCCGGCGCATGGTGCTCATGCGCGTCTCCGGCGACAGCATGGTTCCGGAAATTTTTGACAATGACCTTGTGCTGCTGGACAAGGGACAAACTGAAATCAGCCCGGGTCGCCTTTATGCCGTGGGCTTTGAAGACGCCATCTATATAAAGCGCATTGACAAGGTTCCCGGCAAAATTATCCTGCATAGCGTCAATCCCGCCTACCCCCCGGTAAGCCTGGACCTGCGCGGCGACCTTGCCGACCAGTTCAGGGTTATCGGCCGAGTGCTCTGGTCAGGCCGCGAATACCGTTAGGGGTTTTCACATCTGAAATGCCCGCGGGATGTACGCACAAAGCCTGCCGCAAAACAGATACCGGCCGTTGCCGCCGCAAGCCACGGTCCCAGGCGATAAACGTGTCAGGGCAGTTTTTCTGTACCCCGCTCTGGCGGCTCACGGGCAGGCGTCCGCCTTGGAATCGCCAGTTTCACAGTGCGTTCTGGCGCCTGGATGGCGCAGTGCGCATTGGGTAAGTATTGCGAATCCACCTGCGCAAAGATAAAATGCTCCAGATGGCAAAGATGCCGCCGCAGGCGCGCCTCAACCTATTGCGCCGCCCTGGAGCTGCGAGTACACTGCGCGCAATATGGTCTTTTCCAGTAAGGAGTACAGGATGTTGCAAGGTCGTTTGAATCTTTTTGGCGTCATACTGCCCATCATGGCCATTCTGACTCTGCTGTCTTTTCCTTTCAGCGCCTTCAGCGCGGAAAAATCCGCAGAAAAACAGTCGATTCCGGCAAGCGGCCAGCCCGGCAGCCCCCATGAGCTGGAAAGCCGCGCGGAATCTCAGGAAAAAGATCTGGATGATGAGACCACGGCACCGGTCGACAGGCTTTTCAGCCCCGACTACCAGGCGTGCATGGACAGTGCCGCGGGTGTAACCACGGACATGCAGGACTGCATCAATGCAGAACTGGAACGGCTTGAAAAAATTATCGCCGTGCGACAGATTGCCCTGCCCCCTGTGCTCGGTGAAGAGAGAAGCAAATCACTGCGCGAAACCCTCGCGGCATGGGACGCCATGCGCAAGAGCGGCTCTGCAGCCATGTACGACCCCGACGGCGGCACACTGTCACCGCTCATGGCTTCCTTATGGTATCTGGAGCAAACCGCGCGCATGGCGCAATGGATGAACGCTCTGGGGGAAAGCCCCGAATAAGCGGAAAATTTCTTTTGGCACGATGAGCGCCTGAAAGATGCTCGTCGTCTTCATTTGTGCGGCCTCGCAGAGCAGGTCAGCTTTTACATTTCTCTGGTGACTGCGCGAACAGCCGCCCGCCGTAAAAGCGCAATGTGTTTACCCGGTCAAGCGCCGTAACGGGCGTGTCTTCAACATTGAGAAATACAGATTCGCAATGTTGAAATGCTCTGGAATGATACCGGATACGCCGGTTTTGCGTGGCCGGCAGTTGTGGTGTGCAGACAGGATTTACAGCGCCATCCGGGGGCGGCCTCAAAGGCCGCCGTCCGGAGAGCGGTCACCCGCAGCCTGACCGGAGGCCGCGGGCGCTTGTGCCAGGGGAAGGCTCAGGCAGAAAACTGCCCCGCCTTGCTGGCTGTTGGCGGCGGAGAGTTCGCCGCCACGCGCGTGCGCCAGCGAGCGGGCAACGGCAAGGCCGAGACCCGCATAGCGGCCCATGTGGGATTGTACGGCAGTTCCGGGGCGCATGGCACTGCCGCTGGTATGGCTGTCATGGTATTGGTCATGACCGCCGAATCCGCCTTGAAGGGCACGCGAACTGAAAAATGGTTCAAAAATATGGGGCAGGATGTCCGGTTCAATGCCGGGGCCGCTGTCGGCAACGAGCAGATCGTACCAGCTCCTTCCCTGTCCGTCACGTCTCAGCCTGGCCGAGACCTGCACCAATCCACCATGAGGCATGGCATCCAGAGCATTTTCAAATAGATGCAGAAATATCTGCCGCAATTCCGGGGCCGAACCCCAAGGGCGCGGAGCAGCGCTGCCCGCCTCTTCCGCCGCCTCCGCAGCAGCTTCCCCGAGAGCGCCCGGCGCAGCAGTTTTCTGTGCAGCAGCTTCATGGCCCGGGAACACATACGCGCTGGAAAGATCCACCTGGCAGCGCAGACCTGCCGCTTCAATCCTGTGGCGAAGAAGATCAAGGCTTTCATCAATAACCGCAGCCACATCCAGCGGCCCGGTGCGCGCATCCAGCCCATGCCCCACCATGAGCAGCTTACGCGTTATTTCCCGCACGCGCAGACTCTGGACGCGAATGGTATTGACGGCTTCGCGCATTTCGTCCACATCAGCCAGGGCCTGAGCCTCCGGTTCATCCAGGCAATCGCGGATAAGCCCGGCGGCCTGCATCATGATGTTAAGGGGATTATTCACCTCATGGGCCACCCCTTCGGCAACCCGCCCCAGACTGCGCCAGCGCGCGGCTTCGGCAAGGCGGGCCGCCTCTTGCCGGGCTGCGGCCCGCTCCCGCGCCTTGCGGCATTCTTCAAGCACCTGCTCAATATCCGCGGGCTTGGAGAGCCAGTTCAGCGCTCCCCGCCGCATGGCCTGCACAGCTTTGCCCATATCTGCGGAACCCGAAAGCATGACCACATCCGTCTGTGCATATTGCTCGCGCAAAAGCTTGAGCAGGGCAACGCCGTCCATACCGGGCAGGCCCACATCAAGAAACACCAGTTCCGCGGGCCATGCCTGCAGGATGGACAAAGCCTCACGCGCATCGCGGGCGGTGCGCGCATCCATGCCGCGCAGGCTCAGGCGCTGGGCCAAAGGCCCGGCAAAGGCTGATTCGTCATCCACAACAAGCACGCGCATGGCGTTCCCCTTTCTGCAGTACAACCCGCTGGGCGCTGTTTATTTTTCGTGTTCCTGCAGGATATCCTTTTCTTTCATCACATCGCGCGCGGATTCAAAGTCGCCGCCTTCAGCCAGCGACACCGCCACCATGGCGTTTTCCAGCTTGTCGCGATAGGCCATGCGGATGCTGCCAAGCAGCTCATCAATATCCATAGGCTTGCGGAGAAAATTATACGCGCCCATGCGGTAGGCGGTCTGTTCCTCGGCATCCCCCCCGTGGCCGGTCAGGATGATGACCTGCACCTGAGGGTTGCTCTTCTTTACATTGCGCAGCACCTCAAAGCCGTCCATGCCCGGCATGCGCAGGTCAAGCACGATGACATCCGTGGGCTGATCCACGGCTTTGAGCGCCTCGGGGCCGTCATAAGCCACGCGGGCGGCAAAACCACGCATGGCCAGACGTTCGGCCAGCGTGTCCACAAACTGCCTTTCATCGTCCACCAGCAGAATCTTGATGTCTTCCTTGGTCATGAAAAACTCCTTGGAGGTCCGGACTATACCCGGAGCCGGTTATACCGCATCTGAATCGCAGGCGGAAAGTGAAAGGAAAAAACGCGGTTCCGCTTCGCGCCAAGGCATAAGCGCCGCCCGCCAACCGGGGCGCATGCCGCTGAGCAGAGGACTGCCCGTCATGGCTGCCAGGGCCAGTTCCCGGTTGCCACCTTCCAGCACTTCCACCACAATACCTTCTTCTTTCTGACGCCGCCCGGCAGTAAAGCGCAGACGTATCTGGCCGCCCACCGAAGCGCAGAGATCGAAAATTTCAAGCAAGGCGCGCAACACATCCATAGGCGGCACGGCCGCCCATACCGGTTCGGCGCTCTCGCCGCTTGCCAGACCTATCTGGGCCGCGCGAGCCTGCCGCGCGGCCAGCAGGCAAAAACTGCGGCACACCCTGACGAGATCGCATGGGCCTGCGTGTTCGCCGCTGTCAGCGCCGCCCGACTGGGCCAGATAATCCATAGCTTCAGACAGCGCCGCGCCCTGCCCCACAGAACGCTGCACCTCTGCCAGGGCAGCTTCCAGCCGCTGCGGTCCTGCCGCAGAGCCGCTGCCGCCGGCGGAGGAAGACGCAAGGGCGGCCAGATCCTGCGCAAGCCCGGCAGATTCACGGATTACGGCCAGAACATTGCGCATATCGTGCACTGCCGAGGCCAGCAGGCGGGCCGTACACTGACTGACATTCATGACATGTCTCCCCCGCGGGAGGCTGCCTCGCGCCCTTCACGGCATGCGGACTCCAGCGTTTCAAGAAAAGTGTTGAAGCTTAACGGCTTTGTCAGGCAGGCATAGGCCTGGCTTACGGGCGAAAGCCCCGTGTCGTCCACGGCCGCGTGCCCGGTAAGCAGCAGCACGGGCAGATCGGGCTGCACGTTCTTGAGGCGGTGCAGCACTTCATCACCGGGCAGACCGGGCATGAGAAGATCAAGCACCACCACATCGGGCATATCTTCTACAGCGGCGCGCAGGGCCGCCAGGCCGTCGTAAACCACGCGCACGCTGTGCCCGCGCAGTTCAAGCCTTTCGGCCAGAGTTTCCACAAAATCCTTTTCGTCATCAGCCAGCAGTATGCGCAAAGCCATTACTAAACCTCCACAGAGCCGTCAGGCGGAGCCAGAGGCAGGGTCACGCGCACGGTACTGCCGCGCCCTTCTTCACTGTCCACACGGATATCGCCGCCGAGCCGACGCACGATGCCGTAGGTGATGAACATGCCAAGCCCTGTACCCTTATCTTTCTTGGTGGAATAAAACGGCTCGAAAATGTGCCGCAGCACCTCTCGAGGCATGCCTTTGCCGTTATCACGCACGGTCACTTCAAGCGCGCACTGTCCCGATGGAACACAGCGTACTTTTACAAAGCGCCCCTGCCCGTCGGCAGATGCGCCTGCCTGCCCGCTGCCGGTCACGGCATCCAGGGCATTGCCCACGATATTCAGAAATACCTGCTGCAACTGGCCCCTGTCCGAAACAATCTCGGGCAGGTCTTCGGCCAGATCCATCTCGAGCGTTACGCCCCGGTTCTTGGCTTCTCGCTCAAGGAAAGACAGGGTCTCGGTGATGACCTCCTCAATGTGCAGGCTCTGGCGGTTGGCTTCCATCCGGCGGGCGAAACCCAGCAGGCGGTGGGTAATACTGCGTGCCCGCTCCACTGTGCTTTCTATGCCTTCGAGCAGACCGTTCAGCCTCTCCCTGTCCCTGCTTTCGCCGCAAACCTTGCCCATGCTCAGCAGGTCGCGGGCAAGGCCCGCCTTTTCGTAAATGACGGCAAGGGGATTGTTGACCTCGTGGGCCACACCCGCCGCCAGCCGCCCGATGGACGAGAGCTTCTGATTGTGCTCCATCTGGGCGAAAATGGCTACCCGGCGCTCATCGCTGGCCTGCAGCCTGTTGACAAGCTGCTTCATAAGCAGGTGCGATACCAGAACAATAAGCGCAATACCGCCGCACAGCACAAGCAGCAATTCGGTGCGCAGGGCTGTCCAGGGGCGAAAGGCCTCGGCCTCGGGCTTGACTGCCAGCAGAATGAAATCCGTACCGGCCAGTGCGCAGGAGGCCACCATAAGCTTGCGTCCCGATGGCTCGGTGACGTTGCGAACGAGCGTTTCCGCCGTGGCCGGCGGCAGCGGCAACGGACAGGAATCCAGCGCCTTGCCGTACAGGCGGGAATCTGTTTGCAGCACTCCTTCCCTGTCCACAAGAAAAACATCGGTTTCCTGCTCCGGGCCTACGGAGGACAGCACCTGCTGCAGCCGCAGCGTGTCCACGGCCACGCGCAGGGTCCATGAAAGCCCGCTTTCCTCCATCCTGTGAACGGCTATGACCATATGCGGATAGCCGCGATAACCGAGAAACACGTTGCTCATATACCGGCTTTTGATTTCCGTTTCACGCAGCCAGGGCTTGCCCGCATAGTCCGCGCCCCTGAGCTTGTACGGTCCCACATAGGAAATCTGCAGGCCCTCGGAGTTGACCAGCCCCATGTCCACAAAGCCCTGAAACTCACTGCGCAGCGACAAAAACACGCGGTTCAGGGTGCGCTCGTCCGCCAGGTCCTTGTAGGAATAGGCATGGGCGATAAAGCTCACCGTGGATTCCCTTTCACCGAGATAAAGCTCCAGCGCCGCCTGCGACTTGCGGGCCAGCGCGTAAACGGGGCTTTCCATTTCACGCTCGAGGGTCCGTGTGTACTGCATGTGGCTTATGCCGGACAACAGAAGCAGAGGCGTGACCGATACGGCCACCATAAGTATGGTCATAAGCCGACGCAGAGAGCGGTACCGGGCCGGAGACACGGCCTCGGGCACTTCCAGCAGGTGGGCAAAGGCGTTTTTTATGGCGGCGAACATGCTTCCTCCGGGCTGCGCGCTGGCGCAAGCTTCAAACGTGCTTTTTCACGGTGCAGCCCTTCATATCCTGATCAGGCGCCGGCATGCGCCGTCATGAGGGCCTGCCTGTGGCTCCGTCAAGCGGCCCAACTGCCTCGAACCGGGCGCTTTTTACCGCATGGCTGAAAAAGCGGGCACACATCCTAGTGCGCCCCGGCTACCAGCACGCCGGAAGCCGCGAGGCTCAGCACCAGCACTTCAGCAATGGCAATACACATCATGAGCCACTGTCTGTGCCGGGCCAGGGTCCAGGCAAGCTGCACAAAACAGAAGATAGTCAGGGCCGCGAGAAAGGCTATGCCCAAAAAATTGCATATATCGCCCTTGCCTACCAGTGCAAGCCAACCCCACCCCTGGGGAATACTCCCTGCGGCACGATAGTCCGCGGCGCTGTGCACCCACAGGCGCGGCAGTTCATCCAGGGGAATCTGCGGCTCCAGCACGCCGAAGACATAGAGCGCATAGGTCACAAGCATCGTTACGAAGCCGATGAGCGAGCCGTAAAACAGTGTATCGGCATAGCGCACCTGCGCCGGAGAAGCCTTGATATCGTTCTTAACATCCACAGTATTCATACTATCCTCCCAAAAAGTCCAGTCCGGTCAGGAAATTTACCAGCCAAGTCCCTTCATGAGGGCTTTGGCGCCGGAAAAAAGGAGCACAAAAATCACCATATAACGGATGAATTTGGGCTTGGCGACGGCCAGCAGGCGCACACCCACCACAGAGCCGAGCATAAGTCCTACAATGGACGGAATGGCCATGAGGGGGATGACGCAGCCCTGATTGAGATAAACCCAGGCGGCGGAAGTATCTGTGATGGAAAGAAGAAACTTGGACGTACCCACGCTCACCTTGAGGGGAGCGCCCATAAGCAGGTTGAGCACCGGCACGTTGGCCCACCCGGCCCCAAGGCCGAACATGCCCGCCATGATGCCGATGACAATAAAGAGCAGCAGTCCGGCAACAGTGCGGTGGGTTTTCCACTCCACCACCTCGCCGGTGCTTGGCTCAAGAAATACGCCGTTCATACCGAGGGCCAGGCCCACGGCATCCTGCTTTGTCACTACAGGACGCACAGAATTTTTAGAAAGCAGCAAAAGTACGGCAATGGCCAGAATGGTCGCGCCAAGGCAGGTCTGGATGACGTGCGTGGGCAGGGCCAGGCCCAGCATGGCTCCCACAATGGCACAGGCCGAAGCAATAAGCGCTACGGGCAGAGCCAGCCGCAGGTTGGCGAAATTACGGCGCAGCAAGCCCGGCCCGGCTGCCAGCGCGCCCGCCAGAGCCACCAGCAGGCCCGCGCCGCGCACAAAGTCCAGATGGAAAGGAAAAAAACCGCTGACCAGCGGCACAAAAAGCACGCCGCCGCCCACACCGGCCATAACGGCAATAATGCCGAGAATAAAACAAAAAACCAGCAGAGCGATGGGCCAGAACCACCAGGGATGATTGTCCACCAGAGCGGCATCCGCCTGGGCGTCTGCCTGCCGCTGGGTCTGGGTGAGCAGCGGATCACCGGCCTGGCCGGGCGCCTGCTGTACCGTCTGTCCAGGCTCCTGCAAGGCCGACGGCGCAGACTGCGCATCAACAACCGCAGCCTGGCCCTGTTCTGCACCACCAGCGGCATCCTGGGCCAGCGCCGTCAACGGCGCGGCGAAACACAGCATAAGCATGACAGGCAACAACAGGAGCTTTGCCATATGGCTTCTTGCAACCCTTGCGGAATCTTCACGAAAAACACAGGCCATCGTCTCCCCCTTGCGCCTCAGACCGGCGCATTTGTTTTTTCGGTCAGGGCAAGACTAAAATTCATGTCCGGCACACGCCATCGGGAGAATCCTGATTTGTGAAAAAATACCTAAGGGTTTTCCCCAGACGGAAATGAAGGGCTGTTCCGGCATGGGCATGGGCCGCAGTGCCAAAACCAAAGCAGACGAAACGGAACAAAGCGCGGCATACGCGCTCCAGAAAGGTCGGGCACGACGCTGCGCCACGAAGGGCGCTTTTCATTAAAGATTGGGTACAGGCATGAAAACGCGGCATATTTTACAACGTAACCGCAAAAAAGGCACAAAAAAACGCGGCTGTACCGCGCGCTGTGAAAGATGGAATATCAACGCGAATGCGTGAAACGGAAATTCAGGCTTTGATCAGAGTGTGATCAGACTTTGACCAGACCGTGACGGATGGCAATTTTAACCAGATCGCCCACAGACCCGGCCTGTAACTTGGTGAGCAGATTATATTTGTGGGTTTCTACGGTTTTGGGGCTGATATGCAGGTCGCCCGCGATGGCCTTGACGCTGTGCCCGTCTGCCAGCAGGCGAAAAATCTCTTTTTCCCGGGGCGACAGAGCGGACAGGTCGCCGCAGCCATCGCCGCCGGACTCGTCCACCGCCTGACGGCGTTCGCGCAAAAGGGCCGCCAGCCGCCCGCCAGGATCAGAAAAACTTAAAAATATCTCGCCCCGGCGCACGTTTTCGATGGCACGCAACAACACGCCCGGCGGCTCGGATTTGCGTACATGCCCCATGATGCCAAGATCGATAAGCTCGGGCAGCCAGCGCTGATCCTCATGCCCGGTATAGACAAGAATGCGTGTGGCCGGGCGTACTTCAAGCACGGCGCGCGCGGTTTCCACCCCATTCATGCCGGGCATGCCGAGGTCCAGCACCATCAGGTGCGGCGTCAGCGAGGCGGCCAGGGCCACTGCCTCGCCACCGGCAAGGGCCATGCCCACTACCCGCAAGTGCGCATAGGGGGCCAGCAGGCTGCGCACGCCTTCCATAAGCAGCTTGTGGTCGTCAACAAGCAGGATGCGGCAGATTTCCATACGCCTGTCCACTCATCCTTTGTTCAAAGCGGTGACCGGGCGACCCTGGGGCGGCCGCTCCTCAACAGTGCGGACAGGCTGCGCGGCTACAGCAGAAAAAGCGAAGCCAGCCCGAGAAAGATGAAAAAGCCCGCGCCATCCGTAATGGTGGTAAGAAATATGCTGGAAGCATGCGCGGGGTCACGCCCCAGCGCGCGAAAAATAAGCGGTATGGAGCCGCCGGAAATGGCCCCGAGCAGCATGTCACACATAAGCGCCCCGCCCATGACAGCACCTATGGCCGCAACTCCCGTAAACCACCACACGCCGAAAAAGGCTGTGACAGCCATGACGATGCCGGTAACAAGGCCGATCTTGCCTTCGCGCACCACCGCCATCCAGGCTTTTTTCTGGTCAAAGCGGTCTGTAGCCAGCTGACGGATCATAACGGCAAGAGCCTGCTGCCCAGTATTGCCCGCCTGGTTGGCTACCATAGGCATGAGCACCGCAAGTACGGCCATTTCGGCAATGCTGCCCTCAAACATGTACACCACCGAAGCCGAAAGCGCCGAGTTGAACATGTTGACAAAAAGCCAGGGCAGGCGTTTGCGCACGCTCTCTTTCCAGGGCGTGTCCACGCTTTCTTCCGGGTCGGCACCCACCATGCCCAGCATGTCGGCGCTGGCCTCTTCGTGCATGATGTCCATGATGTCGTCATAGGTAATGACACCCATGATGTGACCCTCATTGTCCACAACAGGCATGGCCATGAAATTGTAGTGTGAGAGCAGGCTGGCCACCTCACGCCTGTCTGTATCATAGGTGACGCTGATGACGCTCTGCCCGACCACGGCATCCCCCACGATGGTTCCGGGACGGGCCAGCATGAGGTCGCGCAGGGAGAGCACGCCGACGAGCACGTCATGCGAGTCTACCACATAGCCGTAATAGGGGCTTTCCTTCTCGGCCATTTCGGTGCGGATATGGGCGATGGCCTCATCCACTGTCTGGTTGCACTCCAGCAGGATGAGTTCCGTGTTCATGGCCCCGCCCGCGGAGTCCGGATCGAAATTGAGCAGGCTGCGCAACTCTTCGGAGTCTTCGCGGGTCAGTTTTTCCAGCAGGGCGTCGCGGTGGTCCTCTTCCAGCTCGTCCAGCACGTCGGCGGCGTCGTCCGGGGACATCTCGGCAATAATCTGGGCGGCCACGTCCGTATCCAGATTTTCCAGCAGGTCCACGGCCACATTGCCGTCCAGCTCTGCCAGTGCTTCGGCCGCGTCCTCTTTGGACATGCGGGCAAGCGTGCTCACCTGCTTTTCAAGGCTCAGGTTTTCCAGATGGTCGGCCATGTCGGCCGGGTGAATGAACTCCTGATCCAGAAATTCCGGCTCATATTCTTCATCAATGGCTGCCGCTTCCGTACTCACGCCCGCCGCTCCGGGCAAAGCGCCGCCGTCACGGCCGTCGCCGGCCGAAGCAGAAGGAGAAAGCACATCTTCCGGAGCGCCTGCATCTGCATAATCTTCAGAAGCTGCCCCGCCAGAAGCGGTCGGGCAATCACCGGATGCGTGTACCGCACCGGCATCAGACGACGCAAAGCCCGCGTCCTGTGAAGGAGAATCGGCCTTTACGCCGTGTTCCGGCGCTTGCGTCAACGGAACGGCGGTGCGGTCGTCTTCCCGCTCTGTGGCCTCAACAGGCCGCATTTCTTGTTCTTTATTACGATAATCTGCCATAGCGCGCCTTTCGCTCAAAAATACTTCCCGAAGGAGCGGCAATGCCGTGAAAAGCGCCTGCCATGCGGCAAGGCGCATATGTGAAAATGCTCTCGAGGTTCACGCAGCTTGACGCGACGCACTGGGCATTCTATCTACTTCAATCACCCGCCCAACGGCGCAGGACGCCGTGTGGGGTCAACGTGCCGCGCGTGGCATTCTGACCGGGGCGGCACCCCTTCACTTAGCATGCGAAAGGAATGGGAACAAGCGCAATGTATACGCCCTGGGCCGCTTTTTTTTCTCCCGAAGGACGGCGGCTTCTACAAAAATCCATAGATCTCGCCCTTGAAGAAGACGGTCCGGAACTGACTGCCATGGGCCTTTTCTCTCCTGATGCGTACCTGAATGCGGCCATACGAGCCAAAGAGGATACCCTGGTGGTGGGGCTGCCCGTGATCGGCCCGGTATTCCGCAGCCTGGGCGCGCCCTTCAGATGGCAGGCCCTTGTACCCGAGACGGCCCGCGTACCGGCCATGACGGAGGTGGCCCGCATTACCGCTCCGGCTGTGCCCATGCTCAAGGCCGAACGCGTTATCCTGAACTTCATAACCCATCTTTCGGGCATAGCCAACCTCACGGCCCGTTATGTGCGGGAACTTGAGGGAACCGGCGTTCGCCTGCTCGATACGCGCAAGACCACCCCCGGCCTGCGCTGGCCGGAAAAATACGCCGTGCAGGCAGGCGGCGCGTCCAACCACCGCAAAAACCTTGCTGAAATGCTCATGCTCAAGGATAATCACATCGATGCGGCCGGCTCCATTGCCTCGGCCGTTGCTGCCCTGCGCAGCCGCTACAGCCCCTGCCCCCCCATTGAGGTGGAGTGCCGCACCATCGCGCATGTGCGCGAGGCCATTGCCGCGTGCGCCGATCGCATTATGATGGACAATATGGGCGGAGCGCTTTTGAGCGAGGCTCTGGCTCTGGTTCCCCCGGATATTGAAACCGAAGTCAGCGGCGGCGTGCGGCTGGAAAATCTGCGCGAACTGGCCCTTACGGCCCCCCGCAGGCCGGACTTCATCTCCGTGGGACGGCTAACCCATTCCGCCGTGGCGGCGGACTTCAGCATGACCCTGCTGCCGGCCTGATGCCGCGCGGGGCTGCCACTTTCAGCACAGGGACAAGACAATGCAAGACATCAGTGCCGGTATTCAGGCTATCAAGCGCCAGCTTGGCGACAGGCTCTGCATTATGGGCCACCACTACCAGAACGATGCCGTGGTGCAGCACTGCGACATCACGGGCGACTCGCTGGAACTGGCCCGCCGTGTGCCCCAGGTGAACGCGGACCATATCGTTTTTTGTGGCGTCTACTTTATGGGCGAATCCGCGGCGCTGCTGGCCAAGCCGGGCCAGGCAGTCTACCTGCCGAGCATGGACGCGGACTGCCTCATGTCGCGGATGACCCCCGCCCCACTGGCCCGCAAGGTGCTGGAGCAGCTTTACGCCCTTGGCCGCAAGGTCATTCCCCTAGCTTACGTCAATACTGATCTGGCCCTCAAGGCCGTGGTGGGTGAATACGGCGGCGCCGTGTGTACATCAGCCAATGCGGGCATCATGCTGCAATGGGCCATGAAGCAGGGGGACGGCGTGCTGTTTTTGCCCGACATGCACCTGGGCAACAATACGGCAACGGCCCTGGGTATCGCCCCACACGAAAGGCACGTGCTGCGCATAGGCTCCAGGGGACTGGTGGAGCCGGAAGCCCAGGCCCTGGACAGAAAGCTGCTGCTCTGGCCGGGCTGCTGCGCCATCCACGCCCGGTTTGACCCTGACGATGTACGTGAAATGCGCGCCGCGCACCCGGGCTGCCGCGTCATTGCTCACCCCGAATGCCGCGAGGATGTCATCGCAGTCTGCGACGGCGCCGGTTCCACATCCTACCTGATCAAAGACGCGGCTCGCGTGGCCGCTGAAGCCCCTGGCTCCACGCTCATCGTGGGAACCGAGAACAATCTTGTCCACCGCCTTGCTGCCCGCCATGCGGGCCAATGCCGCATAATCCCCCTGGGACACGCCATTTGCGGCAACATGGCCAAAGTGACGGAAAAAAAGCTCTGGACCATTCTCGAGGCAATTACCGCTCAAAAAGCCACCCCTCTGGCGATCGAGGAGGAACTCTGCCCCCCCGCCCGCCTCTCGCTAACCCGCATGCTTGAAGTATGCGGCCAATGAGGTTTGTGCCGTGAATGTCAGTCGCCGTCATGTGCCCGTATTAATTATTGGTTCGGGCATTGCCGGATGCACCGCCGCCCTTACGCTGGCCGATGCCGGTCATGAAGTGCTTCTTATCAACGCCGGGAGCCAGTTGCTCGACGGCAACTCCGAACTGGCCCAGGGGGGCATCATCTATCGTGCCGACCCCGCCAGAAACGGCGGGCCGGGAACCGCCGGAGGCCAGAACAGCGATGACGCCGCTGCCCTGGAAAAAGATATCCTTGTAGCAGGACACAATTACAACTATCGCAAAGCCGTACGCTTTCTCTGCCGTCAGGGGCCTTCCTGCGTTGACGACATGCTCATCGAGCGCGCCAGGGTTCCCTTTGACCGCAATGAAGACGGCAGCTTTAACCTGACCCGCGAGGGCGGGCATTCCACACCGCGCATCCTGCATTGCCGCGATTACTCGGGCCGGGCCATCATGGAAGGCCTTACAGCCCAGATCATGGTCCACCCGCGCATCACGCGCCTGCACCACCGCGCCGCCATTGACCTTCTGACAAGCCGCCACCACGCCAGAACCTCGCAATACCGTTACGAGATCAACAATCGCTGCATGGGCGCGTACGTCCTGAACGAGGAAAGCGGCGAACCGGAAACCATCCTGGCGGACTGGACGGTGCTTGCCACGGGCGGCGTGGGGCAGGTATTCCTGCATTCCACCAATGCCCCGGGTTGCGTGGGTACAGGCGTTTCCATGGCGTTTCGCGCCGGTGTGGATCTGGCAAATCTGGAATTCATGCAGTTTCACCCCACAGCCCTTTATGAAGAACGCAGCAACCGCCGCTCGCTCATCACCGAGGCCATGCGCGGCGAAGGCGCGCGCCTGCTCAACCACAAGGGACAAGCCTTCATGCAGGGTTATGACCCGCGCGGCGACCTGGCCCCGCGTGATGTGGTGGCCCAGGCCATGATGGACGAAATGCTGCATAACGGTGCGCCCTGCCTTTTTCTGGACGTGAGCGGTGTGGAACAGGACCTGCCCACACGTTTTCCCACGGTATTCCAGAAGTGCCTTGAAGCCGGCATCGACATCCGCCGCGAGCCCATCCCCGTTGTTCCCGCCGCCCACTATTTCTGCGGCGGTGTGCTTACCGACGAGCGAGGGCGTACATCCATGCGCGGTCTTTACGCCATTGGCGAGTGCGCCTGCACCGGGCTGCACGGGGCCAACCGCCTGGCGAGTACATCCCTGCTCGAGGCCCTGGTGTGGGGTGTCAGCTGCGGCAAAGACCTGAACCGCCGCCTCAAGGCCGAAAGCGGCCTGCCCAAGGGCCTGGCCGCCGCCATTCCCGACTGGCTGCACGAAGGGGACGAACGGCGCGATGACCCGGCCCTGGTGGCTCAGGACTGGACCAACATACGCAATACCATGTGGAACTATGTGGGCATTTCGCGCACAGAGGCCCGGCTGCGCAGGGCGTTTGAAGACATGCGCGACCTTGTGCGGCATATCCACGACTTTTATAAATATACCCGCATTTCACGACGCCTTGTGGACCTTTTTCACGGCTCACAGACAGCCTACGTCATCATTCAGGCGGCCATGCGCAACCGCGCCAGCCTGGGTTGTCACCACAGGGTGGATTGACGCGGCGGTCCGCACAGGCAAGCCCGCTGGCGAAAAAACGAGGCCACCCGGCACGTGCGCCATGCCAAACACATAAAGGAAATACCTGCTTATGAAAAAGCTGCTCACCATTCTGATCGTCCTGGCCGTTCTGGTCGCGGGCGGTCTGGCCGCGCTGGGCTTTGGACTGCGTTCTGTTATTCAGGAGCAGACCCTCAATGCTCTCGGCAACATGACCATGAGCCCCCAGGGCAAGGCCTATACGGCCACGGCGGAACAGGTGAATTTTTCGCCCCTGTCACGCGAGATGTCCATCCGGGGGCTGAGCCTGCAGGGCGAGCGTCCCCAGGGACCGGAAACATGGCAGGTTGCCGAAATTTCCTTCCGTCTTCCCGTACGCATGCTTCTGGTTTTCACACCGCTGCGCAACATGGTTCTTGACGGCAAAGATATGGTGGACGTGGCCGAAAACGTGGTGCTGCGCAACCTTGCCATGACGGCTCCCGACAACAGGGTGGCTGTGCAGCGCGAAGAAATAGACGTCATCCGGGCCATGCCGTTTCTGGTGCGGCAGACGCTGGAAAGGCACGAGCCTGTCGACATGGTGGCCGCTACTTACAGCATGGGGGCAGACAATACCCACGCCCATTTTATCACCGTGGACATTCCCGGTCCCAGCGGTTCCACACGGCTGAGCCTGAAAGAAACAAGCATGCGCGGCTGGCAGGGACGTACCATTGACAGCATCGCCCTGGACGGCCTGGAAGTGCGCGTGGACGGCACACCCGGCATAAGCATCGGCCATATCCGGCAGGAAGGACTCACCCTGCCCGATGAAGACCTGCTGCGCCGGATTGTGGATGCCAGCGGGCAGGCCGATCCGGACGAAGCCCTGAACCAACTCATGCCGCTTATGGAAACCGTGCTCGGCGCGGAGCCTCCCCTGCTGCGCAAGGCCTATGCCGCCGACATGACCTTTGCTGTGGAAACAAGCTCGGTACAGGTCAAGGAAGCGGTTTTCGAGTGGCTTTCCAACGCGCCCGTCCATACCAGAAGCAGTGTCAAAGGGCTTACGGCCCCCTCAAGCCTGCTCCGGGCCCTGCTGGACCTGACGCTGCCCCCGCTGAATATGGATATGGCCTTTGAATCACGCTCCAGCGGAGCCGCAAGCCATAAAACAGCCTTGGTCAGCGCTGCCGGGCTGGGAGTTCTTGACTGCGAGGTAAAACTCAACGAAAAACCCGGCACAAACGCGTTGGAAGACCTGCTTACACAGAGCTTCAGCGATTTCAGCCTGAAGTATAAAGACGAAGGCCTTACTGCCTGGCTCGGACTCAACATCTCCACCAACGTGCCTCAGGCCGTGGGCGCGCTTGAAGCCCTCGCCGCGCTGCCGGGCGTCAGGGCCGGACAACAGAATGACGTCATACGCCGCAGCCTGCAAACGTTTGCAGCCCGGCCGGGCAGCCTTGAAATACAGACCACGCCCGGGCGCACGGCCCTTGTGCTTGATCTTATTGCCCTGCTGGACAATCCCGGCATGCTGCTTACCGTTACTGCCAAACCGGGTGAACACGCCCTGAGGGAGCAGATGGAAGCTCTGCGCCTGACATTTGAAGCCATACAAGCTGTAAGCTCCGGGCAATAGAAGAATCCGCAGGGGCAGAAGCCGCGCTTCTGCCCCTGCCATTGGCATGCCGAACACGCAGGGCAATACACGGGCGGCACAGTCCCCACCCGGCAACCGGGCTTGACGCAAAAGCCCTGCGGGCGCAGACTGTTACCGCCGCCCCCTTACGCCGGTACCGTGCCGGCAGCCAGAGCAGCCAGCACCTGAAACGGTCGCTTACGGCAGGTAAAATCCGTCTGCGTCTGTTGCTCCGCAAGGGCTTGTCTCCATACCCTTGCGGGCCGTGCAAATGTAAAATGCCCTGAAGCCGCACCTGCGGCCTGCTGCGGATATGGCACGCAACGCCGGGCACGGCGGCGCGAAACGGCGAAAAAACGTGTGCGGCCCTGGCATGGCACAAAAGCATTTACGGAACGCAAAACATAAGGAACAGCCACATGCTTAACAAGTTTCGCCTGCTCACCCCCGGCCCCACGCCCCTGCCCGAGCGCGTGCGCCTTGTTCTGGCCCGGGACATGATCCACCATCGCAAAAGCGAATTCAAAGAGATCATGGGGCAGGTTCAGCAAAGCCTGCAAACACTTTTCGGCACTTCCGGCACGGTGCTGCCTCTCTCCTGTTCCGGCACGGGGGCCATGACGGCAGCCGTGTACAATCTTTTCGCGCCGGGGCAAAAAGTGCTGGTGATCGACGGTGGCAAATTCAGCCAGCGCTGGAGTGAAATTGCCCTGTCGCGCGGCCTGGAAGTAGAAACCATCCCTGTGCCGTGGGGCCAGGCCGTCAGGCCTGAAGCCGTGGAAGCGGCCCTCAAGGCGGACCCGTCCATTGCCGGAGTGCTTATCCAGCTTTCCGAAACATCCACCGGTGTACTTCACCCTGTGGAGGCCGTGGCCCGCATCACCCGCGAAAGCCAGGCCCTGCTGGTAGTGGACGGCATCTCGGCAGTGGGCCTTTCACCCTGCCCCATGGATGCATGGGGAGTGGACTGCCTGCTCACCGGCTCGCAAAAAGGCCTCATGCTGCCCCCTGGCCTGGCGCTGCTGGCGCTGTCCGGGCGGGCCTGGGCCTGTGCCGAAAAGCAGACGCCGGGCTGTTTTTACTTCAATCTGGTCAAAGAGCGCGAGAATGTGCTCAAGGGGCAAACCTGCTTTACTTCTCCTGTGGGACTTATCCTCGGACTCAAGGAAAGCCTGGACATGCTGCTGGAAAACGGGCTGGAACCCGTGTATGCCAAGCAATGGGCCTTGACCATGCTCACCCGCGCAGGCCTTTCGGCCATGGGGCTGGAGCTGTTTGCCAAAAAAGATTTTGCGTGGGGCATCACCAGCGTACTGCTGCCTGACGGAGTTGATGGCACAAAGGTATTGCGTCTGGCTCAGGAAAAACACGGCGTATGTATGGCCGGGGGGCAGGACCACTACAAGGGGCGCATGGCGCGCATCGGCCATATGGGATGGGTGGACTGGGCGGATGTGGCCGCCGGCCTTTACGCCCTCAACGACAGCCTGCGGGCCGTGGGCGGCTACAGCGGCTCGCGCGACTATCTGGAGCAGGGCATGGCCGCCTATCGTGCAGCCCTTGAAGGCAGGCCCGGCGCTCCGTTGCCTCAGGTCTATAGCTAGAGCAGCTTCACCTTGAGATGTCTGTTCTCAAGGTTTTCAGAACGCTCATTACGGCGCCTGACAGCGCCACTGCATTGCTCCTGAGCCGCTTCACCCTGAGGCGGCTGCAAGAGTACCCGCCCGCTGCAAAGACTTCGGCGCAGCCTGTCTGCACAACCGAACGCCGAAGCGGGCATCTTCAACGCTTTGGGAATACATGTTCCCAAAGCTGAAAACTTCAGAGCGCTTTGCGCCACGAGGTCAACATGAACCAACAATCCTGCGGCTGCTCGTCAGGCCATGCCTCCGGCGGGCCCATGCCCGAAGTGACGTTTTCCACATTTATTCTCTCCCTGGCATCTTCCGCCCTGGTACATCTGGGCGAAGTACCCAACCCTGAAACCGGCAGCACCGAGACAAACCTGCCTCTGGCCAAGCACAGCATCGACGTGCTTGAAATGCTGCACATGAAAACGGAGCGCTGCCTCGACGAACAGGAACGTAAGCTGCTCGAAAGCATCCTTTACGAGCTGCGCATGAAATTTGTCATCAAATGCGGCCCTGATTGCGAGTGCCTGTCCAACAAGGGGCAGACTCCCGCATAGGCAGCGCCGCCCTGTCGACGCGGCACGGCGCGCCGCAGACAGAGACCCGTGACCACTATGGCATGCCCGCTTCACGAGGCGGGGTTTATGGGCTTTTTTCGCTGCCTTTGCGGCGCGTTAGAGGATTGACGGCATGAAGATGTTCAAAGCGGGGCTGGTGGGAGTTACGGGATACGCAGGTATGGAACTGGCGCGGCTTCTGGCAAGCCATCCCTCCATGCGGCTTGTCATGGCCTGTTCACGGGCCGAGGCGGGCAAGCGCCTTGGCGAATACTACCCCTTTCTGGAACACATGCCCGGCGCGGATGTGGTCATAAGCGTCTTTGACGCCAAACAGGCCGCCAGGGAGTGCGATGTGGTCTTTCTGGCCGTTCCTGCCGGAACAGCCATGGATATGGCCGCGCCGCTGCTTGAGGCCGGAACAAAGGTCGTGGACCTTTCCGCAGACTTCCGCCTGCGCGATCCCGCAGTCTACAGTGCCTGGTACAGGCACGAGCACACCCACACGGACATCCTGCCCAAGGCCGTATACGGCCTGCCGGAGCTATACGCAGCCGAAGCGGCACGGGCAAGCCTGATCGCCAATCCCGGCTGCTATCCCACATCGGTCATTCTGGGCCTGTATGCGGCCATCAAGAACAATCTCGTTCATGCCGACGATATTGTAGTGGATGCCAAATCCGGAGCCACAGGCGCGGGCCGCAAGGCCGCCGTGGGAACCCTCTACTGCGAAATTTCAGATAATTTTCGCGCATACGGCCTGCCCACGCACAGGCATACGCCGGAAATTGAGCAGGAAGTGTCCCTGCTGGCCGGGCAGGACGTCCGCCTTTCCTTCAACACGCACATCCTGCCGCTTAACCGGGGCATCCTGTCCACCATCTATACCAGGCTGAAAAACCCCAAAACCACTCTGGACGAAGTACGCGAAGCCTTCAAGGCCACCTGGGCGCACAGCCCCTGGGTGCGCGTACTGCCCAAGGGGGCGTTGCCCGAAACGCGCTTTGTGCGCGGCAGCATGTTCTGTGACCTGGGGCTTGTGGTAGACCCGCGCACAGGCAGACTGACCATTCTGGCCGCCATCGACAACCTGTGCCGCGGCGCTTCCGGCCAGGCGCTTGCCAACGCCAACCTCATGTGCGGCCTGCCGGTGGGGGCTGGGCTGGATATGCTGGCTCCCCTGCCGTAGGGGCATGGGCGTTGCCGCGTTTTGTCTTCCGGCTGTGCGGTTTTCTGCAGTTGTCCCCGGGCACCTGCCCCGGCCGCAACTGCCGCTTCCTGGCCGTAAGCAGTATTACGCACGGCAGCGGGGCGTGCCGGGATTGCCCCTGATGTTGCCACTGCCCGCGGCAGCACGCTGCAACGCCTGAAATGACCACAGGCGGCAGACAAAACCTGCCCGCGCCTGTGCGGAGGTATTATACAAACGTCTGTCAGCGCAGCGGCACATTGCCCCGTAATCAGTTCCGGCCATAATTTTTTGGAAGCACCATAAGAGGAGCATCATGCAACTGGAAAACGCCTTTCAGGACCCGCAGCTCTGCCATAGCCTGCTGGACCGTCTCAATCGCGCGCTGGACGGACGTCCCATGCGATTTATGGAAGTATGCGGCACACATACGGTAGCCATCTTCCAAAGCGGCCTGCGTTCCCTGCTGCCTTCTGCTGTGGCCCACCTTTCCGGGCCGGGCTGTCCCGTCTGCGTCACACATGACGCCGAAGTGGCCGCTTTTCTTGACCTGGCGGGGCGTGACAGGGTTATTGTTGCCACCTTTGGCGACCTGCTGCGCGTACCCGGCCCCGACGGACGCAGCCTCAAGCACGCCCAGGCCCAGGGTGCGCGGGTGGAAATTGTGTACTCGCCGCTGGACGCCCTGAGCCTGGCGGCTGAAAACCCCGGCGACACCGTGGTTTTTCTGGGCATAGGCTTTGAGACCACCGCCCCCACCGTGGCCGCCACCCTGCTGACAGCCCGCCAGCGCAGACTTGACAATTTCTGCGTGCTTTCCCTGCACAAGCTGGTTCCCCCCGCCTTGCGCGCCCTGCTGGATGACAGCCAGTGCGCTGTGGAAGCCTTTTTGCTGCCCGGGCATGTGTCCACCATCCTCGGCCTGCAACCATATGATTTTCTGGCAAAGGACTATGGCGTACCCGGCGTGGTGGGCGGCTTTCAGCCAGCCGACATTCTGCTGGCCCTGTGCATGATGGCCGAGCAGCTGCGCGACAAGACCCCGGCCGTGGTCAATGCCTATCCCCGCGCTGTGGACGACACGGGCAATCCGCGCGCCCGCGCCCTGCTGGAACAGTTTTTCACTCCGGCAGACGCCCTGTGGCGCGGCATTGGCAGCATACCGCACAGCGGGCTGGTGCTGCGGGCCGAATACGAGGATATGGACGCCATGAAGCGCCTTGGCCTCACGCTGCCGGACGTGCCGCCGCTGGCCGGATGCCGCTGCGGAGATGTGCTCAAGGGCCGCATTACGCCCCCGGCCTGTCCGCTCTTCGGTAAAAAATGCACGCCCGCCACGCCGGTGGGACCATGCATGGTGTCCACTGAGGGCAGTTGTGCCGCCTACTTCAAATATTCGGAGCGATAATGGAAGACTGTCTTCTTCTGGATGCTGGCAGCGGTGGCAGGGCCTCACAGCGCCTGGTGGCCCAGTGCTTTTTTCGCCATTTTTCCAATCCCCTGCTGGAGCGCATGGATGACGCGGCCCTGCTGACGGATGTGCGCGGTCCTCTGGCCATGAGCACAGATTCCTACACAGTGACTCCCCTGATCTTTCCCGGCGGCAGCATCGGCAGCCTGGCCGTGCACGGCACGGTCAATGACGTAGCCATGCTCGGCGCGCGCCCCCGCTACCTGAGTTGCGCCTTCATACTTGAAGAGGGCCTGTCCCTTGAAACGCTGGAACGCGTCACTGCCGATATGGCCGCCGCCGCCCGCGAAGCCGGGGTGCTCATCGTTACCGGAGACACCAAGGTGGTTCCGCACGGAGCGTGTGATAAAATATTCATCAATACCACCGGTATCGGCGAAGTTTTTGCTGATCCCGTGCCCTCCGGGCATAATGCCCGCCCCGGCGATGCCGTGCTGGTAAGCGGAGCCATGGGCGACCACGGCCTGACGGTTATGGGCAGCCGCGAAGGACTCTCCTTTCTGACGGACGTGGCCTCGGACTCTGCCCCGCTCAACCATATGGTCGTCGATATTCTTGAAAGCGCCGGGCCGGTGCATGTGCTGCGTGACCCCACCCGCGGGGGACTGGCTACAACACTCAATGAAATTGCCGAGCAGTCACAGGTAGGCATTGTGCTGGAAGAAAGCGCCATTCCCGTACATGAAGCGGTAAAGAACGGCTGTTCTTTCCTGGGGCTGGACCCCCTGTACCTTGCCAATGAGGGCAAGTGCATCTGCATTGTGCCTGAAGACAGAGCCGAAGCAGCCCTTAAGGCCATGCGCCGCTCGCCCTACGGCAAGGAAGCGGCGCGTGTGGGTACGGTTACTGACGGCAAGGCGCAGGTAAGCCTGCAAACACGCATCGGCGGCCGCCGGCTGCTGGGTATGCTGGAAGGCGCGCAGTTGCCGCGCATCTGTTAGAATAGTGTTTGATTGAAAAGTGTTGTGGGGGCGGGGGTGTGGGGGAAGGGGAATTTTTTTGAAAAAAATTCCCCTTCCCCCACAAAGCCTTCTCTTCCCTTTTCCTTCCCCTTCCTACTCCGTGCTATTCGGCCTTGGGCTTTCTGCTCAGAATCAATGACATATAGGGGGGCGTACCTTCCTGGGCCTCGATACCCAAGCGCAGATTCTGGGCAGGCTGTTCCACATGGCTTGCCAGAATGCATGAATCCAGCCGTCCGGTAGCGCGCAACGCCTCCACAATGGCTGGAAGGTTGCGGTATGCCTTGAGAATAACCGCCGTATCAGCACCGTGCAGCGCCAGCTCAAGTTCTTCCCTGCTGTTGATGCCCGGCAGGATGCTCAGGGTTTCGCTGTTTTCACACAGGATGGTTCCCGTACATGCGGCGGCGGCCTGAATGGACGTGATGCCGGGGATAATCTCTATCGGCAGGTGCGGCGCGCTTTTTTTGAGCGTGCGCATAAGATAGCCGAAAGTGCTGTATACGAGCGGATCGCCAATGGTCAGAAAGGCCGCGTTTTCTCCGGCCTCCAGAACTTGCTGCGTGGCTTCGGCCGCCACGCGCCATGCCTCGTGCAGTACGGTGCGGTCGCGCGTCATGGGAAATTCCAGGCGCAGCAGGCGCACATCCGGGCGCAGGTGCGGCCTGGCCGTCTCCAACGCGGTGGAATAGTCGTTGCGGGGCGAAGCCGCCGCCAGAATCACGTCCACCTTGCCAAGGGCGTTCACAGCCCGCAGCGTCAGCAGGTCCGGTGCGCCAGGCCCTACGCCCACGCCGTACAAAACTCCTGTCATGGTCTGCTCTCTTGTCGTGTCATCAGCATTGTTTATGAAAAATTCAGGGGGCTGACCGGAAATGCAAAAATCGCCCCAGTTCTTCGGCAGCGTCCACAGCGCGCGGGCCGGGACGGGCAAACCGCTCTTCATCCACCACAAGCACCCTGCCCTCACGAACGGCGCGCATGCTTTTGTAGTGCTGGCGCTGCTCCAACGGCTGTGGCTCAGGATTCATAGGGCCTCGCTGCATGATATAAACATCCGGATCTGCCGCCAGCAGGGCTTCTTCGTTAAAGCGCACCAGTTTTTTTTCGTCAGCTATGACGTTGCGCCCGCCCGCACGGCGTATCATGTCATTGACGATGCCGCCGCGCCCCGCTCCCAGCAGGTTGGGATAGCGTACCTCGTAAAAAACACTCACCGGCTCCATATCCGCATAGCGGGCTTCAAGGGCCGCGAGACGCTCCCGCCATGCCTTCACAAGGGCAGAAGCCTCGCTCTCGCGCCCTGTGAGACGGCCGAGTTTTTGCAGCACGGCAAACATCTGCTCAAAGGAATTCATTTCAAAAACAAGCACATCAAGCCCCAGAGCACGCAGATTTTCCGTCTGCAAAAGCGCCTCGTTGCGGCCCGCAAGCTGAATGACCAGATCGGGCGACTGACGCACCACAAGTTCCGCATTGGGGCGCATGTGCGTTCCGATGGCGGGCAGATGCTCAAGCCCCGGCACTTCGGCATCAGCCACGGTGCGGGCCGCCAGAACATCCCCGGCCCCAAGGGCCAGTAAAAGTTCGTTAAAGGCTCCGTACAGGGCTATCACCCGCCGGGCGGGCTGCTGCAGACGCACCACGTGCCCGGTATCGTCACTGACCATTATGGGAGTATCGGCGCCGGTGTCGGCAGGCGTTGTGCTGTTTTTCTGGTGCGGTACGGATGCTGGCCCTGCTTGCAAAGCCGTGAGCTGAGCAGTATCAGCGGCAAAAACCTGAGCCGGGGTCAGATGCACCGTCAGGGTCAGCAGCAAAGGAAGCAGCGCCGTTGCAAAAGTCCGCGAGACTGCTGCGGGGACCGCGGGCACGGGCCAGAAGAGCCTGGGGCAGCCCCCAGCGCGGGTGCGGCAGCACATCAATAGGGATATCGTAAAGAGCACTGAGCTTCTCCTCTGTAAAAACCGCGTCCACCGGGCCGTCAAAAAACAGTCTGCCCGCCTTGAGGCCCAGCAGGCGTGTCGCATACACGGCAGCCAGATTGCAGTCGTGTACAGCCATAAGTACACAGGCTCCGGCAGCACGGCGACGCTCCAGCAAGTCGAAAAGCCCCACCATGCGGGCCATGTCCAGCCCGGCGGCAAGTTCGTCAAGCAGCAGAAGCGGGCTTTCCTGCGCCAGCGCCCTTGCCAGCAGCACCCGTTGCAGTTCGCCGCCCGAAAGCTCCGCCAGACGGCGGGGAGCCAGCAATTCTGCTTCGCAGGCTGCCAGTGCGGCATCCACGGCTTCATGGTCGCGGCGCCCGTAACTGCCCAGCCACGAAAGATGTGGATAGCGGCCAAGCAACACCATCTGCCGTGCTGTCAGTTCCTGGGGGAACCGGCCGCCCTGCGGCACCACGGCGGCAAGGCGGGCGCGCTGGCGCGGCTTCAGGCCCGCAAGAGGTCTGCCCTGCAAAAAAACACTTCCTGCCCCAGCCGGCAACACACCGGAAAGACAGCGCAACAACGTAGTCTTGCCGCTGCCGTTGGGACCCAGCAGGGCCACACATTCACCACGCCGCGCCGTAAAACAGATTTCCTGCAAGACCGGGCGTTCCCGGTAACCGGCACACAGGGCGCGCGCCTCAAGTATGGGCGGCCCACCGGCATGCGCAGCCGGGGACGCCTCACGGCCCGGAGCATGAGGCGGGTCCGGCTGCACGGGTAGAGGGCGCGTCATGTGCGCCTCCGCACCAGAAGGGCAAAAAATGGTCCGCCCACAAGGGCCGTTACCACCCCCACAGGCAGTTCCTGCCCGCCGTCAAGCACGCAGCGGGCCAGCACATCGGCCCAGACCAGCAGCACGCCGCCGCCGAAAAATGCTCCGGCCAGCAAAGGGCCATGCCCGCAGCCCAAAACAAGACGCAGCACATGCGGCACAACCAGGCCCACAAAACCTATGACCCCGGCCACGGCCACACAGCCCGCCGTCATGCAGCTTGCACCGGCCAACAGCCACAGGCGCGCCCTGCCCACATGCAGGCCAAGCTGGGCGGCCTGCTCATCCCCCAGCGCCAGTACGTCCAGCGCCCGCCAGCCCATACCCACGGCCAGCAGACCGGGCACAAGAGTCAGCAGCAGCAATGGCAGGCTGTCCCACCCGCGCCCTTGAAAAGACCCCATAATCCAGAACACGATGCTCGTGACGGATTCTTCGTTGAGCGCCTTGATCAGGGCCACCAGCGCCCCCAGAAAAGCTGCCACAGCAATGCCCGCCAGAATGACGCTCTCACGCCTGAAACCGCCATCGCCCCGGCCGAGCCATAATGCCCCGGCAAGGGCCAGCAACGCTCCGGCAAGGGCCGCAGGGGGCACAAGGGCCGCAGGGCCGGGCAGTGGCAGCCGCAGGGCAGCCAAAGGGGCGCTCAGGGTTGCGGCCAGAACGCCGCCCAAGGCGATGGCCACACTGGCCCCGCAAGCCGCTCCGGCAGAAATGCCCAAGGTAAAAGGATCAGCGAGCGGATTGCGCAACACACCCTGCAAGGCCACGCCCGCCACAGCCAAAGCGCCGCCGCACAAAGCCGCAAGGCACACGCGGGCAAGCCGTATCTGCCCTACAACCAGCATGAGGGAGGCGTCCTGCGGCTCCTGTACCAGCCCCAACTGGGCCGCCAGAGCATGAAAAACCTGCTCCGCAGATAGCGAAACAGGGCCGGGCAGACAGGCCAGCGGCAGCGAAACAAGCCACAGGACTGTCAGAACAGCAAATGCGGGCCACAGCCTTGGAAAAGCAGTGCCGGAATGTGAGGATATATATGGTGTCGCGGTCATGCCCGCCCTTTGCGCACCCGGCAGGCCGCCGGGTGTATAAAAAAGGCCCCTCCCGCGCAGTACGCCGTTTGGCGCATTGGCGGAAGAGGCCCGTATTTCCTCAATCCTGCCGGCAAAAACCCGTTGCCGTGGCGGCCCTGGCCGCAACAGCGGCTCTGCGCGTCATGCGCGGGCCGCAGGGCAAGGCAGGTCTTCCGGCTTGGTTCCCCCGCCCCGGCCTTCCCGTTTCCAGTGGCGCTGCATGGTGCGAGGTTCATGAACCTTACGGCGGCGGGTCCGCTCCCGCATTGCACGGGATTCCCTTTTCAAGCCGGTGTTCCGGCTACCATTGCCGCGCATACTTTAGGCGGGGGCAGGCGGGCTGTCAATGCCGAACGCGGCCCAGGCAAGGCGGCTGCGTGTGTGCGCCAAGACTGCCGCGCCTGCGGCACGGCGCTGGAGACACAGGGCAGTCAGCCTCAGGCCGCACAGGCGACAGACGGGAACCGAAGCAATGGGCGGCAAAAATACCTTGCCAGCTCGCCGTGCAGAGGAACATCAGGCGTAGGCCAGAGGCCCTTTCAAGACTGGCTGCGCGAGACCTGCCCCGCCCTACCCGTTCTGAATCCAGATAATGCTGGCCTGACGCCCCGAGGCTTTCGCGCGGCGATAGGAGAAAAACTGTTCGTTATTGCTGGCCGTGCAGATATCCAAGCCAAAAATGTTACGCGCGGGCAGGCCAGCCAGCATGAGCTGATGCCGGGTCAGGCTCCAGAGGTCCATAGTGTGGCTGCCTTCGTCAAACCACGGGCGGAATTCCGCGCCCCACTCCCTGTCAAAATTGACAAACTCCGCCATGCCTGGGCCAAGACTCGGCCCGCGCACGGCAAAAACATCCTGCGGCTTGAGATCATAGCGCTCGCAAAAACGCACAAGGCCGGTGAGGGGGAAATCACAGCGGTTGCCGCGCCAGCCCGCATGCATGGCCGCCACATACCGGCCGCTTTTGTGTGCCAGAAGAATGGGCTGGCAGTCTGCCGTTTTGATAAACAGGCCCATGCCGGGCCGCGCAGTAGCCATGCCGTCGCCTTCTTCGGCAGGCGCGGCATCACAGGCTACAGGCTGCGGCTCAAAAACCATCACATGGCCATGCACCTGGGACAGTTCGGCCCATTGGCTCAAGCCCTGAGTTTTCAAAGACGCCAGCAAGTCACGGCGATTGGCCGCCACATGAGCTGCGTCATCACCAACGCTGAAAGAAATATTGCCCCCGCCGTACTCACCCAGGCAAGCGCCGCCTGGACGGGTCTGAAATACACAGCGGACGGAATTCAAGCCCGGAAACATGAAAGGAATATAGCTTATGGACACAGCAAACGCTCTTCAGTGCATACATGGTGAACCCTCTGGTCCCACGGATCCAGAGGAAGGGCAGAAACAAGCTGAAAGTCAAAACACAGCCCCACACGCGGGCAATCAAGACCGGCCTGCAGAAAACGGTCATAATACCCGCCGCCATACCCAAGGCGCCCGCCGGAAACATCAAAAGCCAGACCGGGAATGACCATCAGATCCGGCAAAAACGGCGGGCTGCCCATCGCCGCACTGCCGGCTGTTGCCTGGCCTGCAGTGGCATCATTGCGAGCCGCCCGGGCAGAAATGTCTTCAGGCCCCACACCCGGCAGAGCCGCATCAGGTTCCAGCAAGCCAAACGGGCCGGACCGCAGTTGATCCCGGCCGGTACAGGCCACAAAATCCATAATCCCCCTGCTGCCCCGGCGCACGCGGGGCAGCCATACCAGGCGCCCGGTGCTCCAGGCGTGCTCCAGCAAACGGCTGGTGCCCAGTTCGTCCTTAATGCCCACATAAAGAGCCACGCAATCCGCCTGCTTCCAGCAGGGGGAATCAAGCAGGCGCTCCTGTGCGGCCCGGGCGCGCCTTTCGGCAAGCTCTACAGGCTGCTCGCGCCGCAGACGGCCCATACGCTCACGCAGCCGCTGCTTGCTGGCCGCCGGGGCCTCCCCCTGCTCCGCGTCTAACTGTGAGGCGGGCTGCCCGGGGCGTGCTCCGGAGAGGCGGGCATCCTGACCCGGATGGCCAGACTGCGGCCGTGTGCAGCGTCCGCAAGGGCCGTGATCCGTGTTTTTTTCACTCATGCCGGGCCTTTCCTTATATGATGAAGTATGGCAATAATACAGCAGTGCCAATGTAACAAAGGATGCACCGCCATGCCAAGCTCTGACGCTCAGGATTACCTCTGGATCGCCGTGGGCGACATTCATGATGAAACCGAACGCTTTGCCAAAATTCCCGAACTGGCGCAGGCCGACGGCATTATCGTCACCGGCGACCTGACCATCACGGGTGGCGTCAAGCAGGCCGAAATGGTCATGGACGCCCTGCGCAGCCATAATTCAATGATTCTCGCGCAAATAGGAAATATGGACCGCCCCGAGGTGGACCAGTGGCTCAGTGAGAAAGGCTGGAACCTCCACACGGTAACCCGCGAACTCACGCCCGATACCGCCATTTTTGGTGTTGGCGCTTCCACGTTCACGCCGTTCGGCACGCCCAGCGAATTTCCCGAATCCGCCTTTGAGGCATGGCTTGAAACCTGCTGGCAAAAGGCGCGCAATTACCCGCACAGCGTACTCGTGTCCCATAATCCGCCCAAGGACACCGCCTGCGACGTCATCCCCGGCGGCATTCATGTCGGCTCTACGGCGGTGCGTGAATTTCTTGAAGAGGCCCAGCCGGATATCTGCCTGTGCGGCCATATACACGAGGCAAGAGCTGTGGATCGCGTGGGCCGTACCATCGTGGTCAATCCCGGCGCCCTGGCCCAAGGGGGCTATGTGCTCCTGCGCTATAATTCCGGCCAGTTGTCGGCAGAGCTCAAGATGCTGGAAGAAGACTAGCAAGACGACAGGAACCTGCTATGACAACCAGAAAAATACGCGCCCGGTTTGCAAAAAACCGGGCGTTTTTATTGCGCCCCACACGAAAAAACAAAAATGCATGCGGTTGCATAAAAAATAGAAATACGATTATTTTTCAATATATTATAAAATGTTACACCCAAGTTTACCCCTACGGGGAGCTTGCATATTTTTTAAAAAAACGTACTCTCTGAAAAGCGGACCAGCATGTCTGCCGCACAAGCGCGCCAAACGGTGCTGCTGCGGTGGATTCGTTACGAATAGCAACATGCTGCTGAAATTTTTCGCGGTGGCAAACCGCCCCGCATTGAAAGGACTTTCATGACCAAAGACCAAGAAACCCCAGTGACAGAGACCCAAAATTCAGGCGAATCAGGCCAGAAGACATCCAAACCCAAAAGCCGCGCTTCTGCCCGCGGAAAAAGCGCCACGGCTTCCGAAGCCACTGCCGGCCAGGCGGAAAAAACTTCATCCCGACCCTCCCCCGCTTCCAAGACTTCTTCCAGTTCTTCCCCATCTGCCGATACGCCCGCCCCCAAAGCAAGCAAGCCCAGGGCAGGTAAAAGCACGGCCACCAAGCCCGTTGCCGCCTCCAAAAGCACGGCGGCAAAGGCCGGATCAGCCGAAGATGCAAGCGCGGCAAAAGGCGCAGCAAAAACCAAAACGGTGGAAAAAACCGCTACGAAGGCCAAAAGCACTGCCAAACCCGCTGTAAAAAGCAAAGCAGCCGCCGGAAGTGAAGCCGAGGGCGTGGAAAAAACCGTAAAGAAAGCCAAGGCCGAAGAAAAAACGCCGGGGGCCGCCAGCTCTGCCGCCGCAGATCCCAAGCGCACGGCCCCCAAGGCCGCAACCGCAAAAAGCAAACAGGCGACCACAAAGAGCACGGGCAAGCCTGCCGCCGGAACCGCAAAAAGTGGCTCTGAAGACGCGCCTGCCGACAAGACAGCCTCTGCTGCCGCAGGCGCCAAAACTGCCAAAAGCGCAACCAAGGCCACGGCCGGAACCGCTGCTCCAAAAGCGGTAGCCGCAAAAGCGCCGGACGCCAAAGATGCAGCCCCCAGCGTGGCGCAATCCCCCAAGAGTGCAAGCCAAACTGGTGAAAATCTCCCGGGCGCTGATGCTGCCAAGGCCCCTGCGGACACGGCCGCAAACAAGGTACAGACTGCCGCTCCCAGTGCCGCTGCCAAGGACGGCACTGTTGCCGCAGGCGCACCCGAAGCCGGTGCAAAAGCAGCCAGCGCCGCCAGGTCCCGCGCGGCAACAAAAGCGCGCGCAGCCACTGCCCGCAAAAAAACGACAGACAAAAGCGCTGACAAGAGTGCTGCCGAAGGCAGGGTCGCCCCGGCGCAGCCGAAGTCGACCGCCGCAGCAGCAACGGTTGCAGGCGCCGCTGAAAAAATTTCTCCGCCCTCCGCCGGTGCGACTGCGCCGGCCATGCCGACCCCCCCGGCCTCCAGCAGCGCCCGTGAAGGCAAAGACCTCACGCCCCCTGCCCCGGCAGCAGCCGTAGCGGAACACGCGGCAGAGCACACGGCCGGGCAGCCCCGCTCGGCAGCCAACGCCGAAAAGGCAAAGCCCGCCGCCTCTTCCGCCGCTCATCCGACAGCCGCTCACGGCACTGTAAAAACGGAAACAGCAGTGCTGGCCCTGGCCGCCACAGAAAGGCTGGCCCTGACGGGACGGAACTCTCTTGCCATTGAAAATACCGAACTTCTGGCGCTTACGCTCACAACCAGCGAGACCGTCCCTCAGGAAGAAAACGGCGCAGGCGCCGAGGCCTCCGAAACTTCCGGTGAAGTGCCGCGCCGCAAGAACAGGCGCGGACGGCGCGGAGGACGCGGACGGAACCGCAAAAAAGAACTGAACGGTGAAAATGGCGACGCTCTGGCTGCCGGGACCTCTGCCGCCGACAGCGTACACAGTGAAGATTCTTTGCAGAACGAGGACGAAGGCTTTTCCGCAGAAAGCCCACAGGCTCCCGCCGTCAGCGGCAATGCCCCCGATGAAGCTGCCGCCAAGGAAAGCCCGGGCGCAGCCCCGGCGGCAAGCAGCAAAAAAAACGCTCCCACTGAGACCGGCAAGCACAAAAGCAAGTCTGAGTCGGCAAACGCACGGCGGCGCATGTTCATCAGCGTTCTGCCCGGCGAACAGGTGGAAGTGGCGTTGACCGAAGACGGCCAGTTGCTGGAATATTACCTGGACATGCTGCACCAGCGCAAAATCAAGGGCAATATTTACAAGGGCGTCATCCACAACATCGATACCAATCTTCAGGCCGCGTTTGTAAGCTATGGCGCCGGAAAAAATGGCTTTTTGCAGATAGACGAAATCCACCCCGAGTACTGGCTGACGCATCATGAACCGGCCAAGGGCAAAAAGTTTCCCCCTATCCAGAAGGTACTCAAGGCCGGTCAGGAAGTGCTTGTACAGGTCGTCAAAGAACCCACAGGCAGCAAGGGCGCTTTTTTGACCACATGGCTTTCGCTGGCCGGGCGTTTTCTTGTGCTCACTCCCGGGCAGGAGCAGATCGGCGTGTCGCGCAAGGTGGATGATGAAGAAGAACGCAGCCGCCTGCGCGAAATGATGAACGGCATTGATCCCGGCCAGGGGTTGGGCGTTATTGTGCGCACTGTCAGCGCGGGGACCACCAAAACGACTCTCAAAAATGACCTGCAATACCTCAAGAGGGTCTGGCGCGACATCCGTAAAAAGGCCACGGAGGTCACGGCTCCGTCTCTTATCTATCAGGAGCCGGGCCTGTCGGAACGCGCCGTGCGCGATTATCTGACGGATGACGTGGGCGAAATATGGGTTGATAACGAAGACGTGGCACAGAGCATTCGCGAAACCGTCAACCTGCTTTTCCCCCGCAAAAGCGACCTGGTGCGCCTGCACAGCGATGTGCGGACATCCATGTGGGAACGCTTCAGCCTGCGCCGTCAGCTGGACCAGATATACACCCGCGAGGTGCTGCTGCCCTCGGGCGGCAGGCTGGTTTTCGACCAGACAGAAGCCCTTATGGCCGTTGACATCAACTCCGGCAAAATTTCGGGCAAGGGCAATTTTGAGGCAATGGCGCACAAGACCAACATGGAAGCTGCCGAAACCATAGCCCGCCACCTCAAGCTACGTGATATCGGCGGCCAGGTTGTCATTGACTTCATTGAAATGCGCGATAAAAAGCATATCATTGAAGTGGAAAAAACCCTGCGCTCCGCCATGAAAAACGACCGCGCGCGCCACGATGTGGGCCGCATGAGTGCTTTCGGCCTTCTGGAACTGGTGCGCCAGCGCACCGGGTCTTCGGCTCTGGCTATCACGATGGAACCATGCCCGGCCTGCGGCGGCACAGGGCAGCGCCGTAACCTTGAGTGGCAGGCTCTTCAGGCCCTGCGCGAACTACGCCGCATGCTGCGCGCCGAGAGCAAGGAAAAATGCGTTTACGGCACGTCTGCCGAACTGGCTCTGTATCTGCTCAACCACAAGCGCGACAGCTTGCGCGAAATGGAGCAGGACTACGGCAAATGTCTGGAAATATCCGTTCGTCCGTAACGAACGCCAACGGCACGGCCTTCGGAAAGCCTGACTTTCCGGAGGCCGCCGATGTTCATACGCCTTCTCTTGCGGCCACCACACCCGGCTGTGCTACCCCTGCCGCGCCTGAAAAGCTGCCCCGCCACTCGCGCAGCCTTTTACTGCACGTCTGCTGCGGGCCGTGCGCCATCATGCCTGCCACCCGGCTGCTGGATGAAGGTTTTGCAGTTACCGCCTGGTACATGAATCCCAACATCCACCCGCTTTCGGAATATCTGCGCCGCAGGGATGCCGCCACAGAATGCGCACGGCATCTGGGCATACCCATTGTGTATGACGACGCCAGCTGGGACATCACCGCATGGCTGCGCGCTGTGGCCGGACGTGATGCTGCTCCGCAGCGTTGTGCCTACTGCTGCACGAGCCGCATAGAGGCCGCCTTTGCCACTGCCGCCCGGCTGGGCTTTGCCTTTGTGAGCAGCAGCCTGCTCTATTCCCGCTATCAGCCTCACGAGGTTATCCGCGAAGCCGGGGCGTGGCTGGCACAAGCCGCAGACGCAGGGCCGGATTTTGTGTACCGGGATTTTCGCGCGGACTGGCAGGAAGGCATTGACCGCTCCAAGTCTCTGGAGCTGTACCGCCAGCCCTACTGCGGCTGTATTTACAGCGAAGCCGAGCGCTATGAAAAAAAGCTGGCACGGCTCATAAAAAATAATCTGTAATTTTTACACTTTTTGCTTGACCTTAGCCCGGATTTTCCGTAAACACTTCCTTGCCTCAACGATCCCCGATAGCTCAATCGGCAGAGCGGGTGACTGTTAATCACTAGGTTGGCGGTTCAAGTCCGTCTCGGGGAGCCAGAAGAAAACAAGGGTTTGCGTAAGCGCAAACCCTTTTTTCGTGCTTTTTCCGGAAAATTGCATCAAATCTGCACCAAAACTGTTTGCACTGCCCCTTTACGTCAGCCGATGCAAGCGGCCTGTAGGCTGATCAGCACCAGCAATGCTGCCGCCTGTCTCCAGGACAGCAAACAACACGCGAACAGCCCACGACAGGACGGCAAGCCTGCTTTCAGCACTTCTTGCTGCTGCTCCTGCTTCCGCGTCCCCAAGGGTACGACGCCGCGTCCGACTGCCTGGCAGGCGGCCTGTTGTGTCCATCATTCGCAATAACAGCAGCTCCCCCGAAAGCCGGGGGAGCTGCTGTTTATTGATATCTGATTAGGGCATTACTGCCGCTGTCGCGAAGACGTTAGGCCATATCTTCCGTAAGGATCATGTTGCGAGCGGCCCCGGTCTCGTCCATACGGCGCGCGGGCAGGGTTACGGGAGCATCCAGCAGGGCCTGCGGGTCGCTCTTGGCCTGGAGCATGATCTCTTCAAGAGCCTGCACAAAGGAATCCAGGGTTTCCTTGCTTTCTGTTTCCGTCGGCTCGGCCATGATGCATTCATGCACAATAAGCGGGAAGTAGATGGTCGGCGCATGGAAGCCGCGGTCCAGCAGAGCCTTGGCAATATCCAGAGCACGGGTTTCCTGCGGGGCCGAGGCCACGAACTCGTGGGCGCACAGCCTGTCGGCATAGGGAATATCCAGCGTGTTTTCAAGCTTCTTTTTCAGATAGTTGGCGTTGAGCACCGCGTATTCCGAAGCCCGGGTAAGGCCCTCCCCTCCCAGGCGCAACATGTAGGCGAGCGCTTTGACCATCACGCCGAAGCTGCCATAAAACGGCCCCATATAGCCTATGGACTGCGGCACATCGTAGTCGAGGAAGTAGGAGCCGTCCTCACGCTTGCGCACACGGGGCGCGGGCAGGAAAGGCAGCAGGCACTCGCTCACGCCGACGGGACCCGCTCCGGGGCCGCCGCCACCGTGCGGGGTGGACAGGGTTTTATGCACATTGAGGTGCACCACGTCAAAGCCCACATCGCCCACGCGCATCTTGCCCATGATGGCATTCATATTGGCTCCGTCGTAGTAGAGCAGCGCATCTATCTTGCGCAGCTCGGCCACAATGCGGGGCAGATGCACTTCCATAAGGCCCAGAGTATTGGGGCAGGTCATCATAAGCCCTGCCACGTCCTCTCCGTGCTTGCGGATAGCTTCTATAATGGCTTCCGGGTCTACCATGCCGTGGCGGGATTCAAGGTTGATTGTCTCGAATCCGGCCAGCGCGGCAGAGGCAGGGTTGGTGCCGTGGGCAGCATCGGGGATGAGCATTTTCTTGCGGTCACGCCCCTTGGCCTTGTGGTAGGCGGCAATAAGCTTGACGCCCACAAACTCGCCATTGGCCCCGGCCATGGGCTGCAGGGTGAAGGCTTTCATGCCTGTCAGTTCGCAAAGCATGTTTTCTGCTTCATACATGCACTGTAACGCGCCCTGGGTGCAGCCCGCCGCGCCGCCCAGTTGGGCAAGCATGGGGTGCAGGCGCGCGAACCCCGGCAGCGCGGCCACGTATTCAGTAAACTTGGGGTTGTACTTCATTGTGCAGGAGCCAAGCGGATAAAAATTGGCATCCACACTGTAGTTGAGTTTTGAAAGGCCGGTAAAGTGGCGTACCACATCCAGCTCGGAGCATTGGGGCAGCCCCGGTTCTTCCTTGCGCAGCAGGCCGGCGGGCAGCATGTCCGCAGCCTTGGGGGCGTCGGACTCTATGCAGAACGCGCCGCGCCCGGGAACGGATTTGGCGAAGATGGTTTTCACAGCAGACCTCCCACGGTTTCGGCCAGCATGCCGATCTGCTGACGGCTGTTGCGTTCGGTGCAGGCCAGCAGCAGCACGTCTTCCATACCGGGATAGTAGCGGCCAAGAGGATAGCCGGGCACGCAGCCGTGCGCGAACAGGGCATCCACCAGCATCTGGGCGGGCATGGGCAGGCGCAGGGCCACCTCATTGCCGTAAGGCGCATCGTTGAGAAGCTCAATACCCTTGATGGAGGTGAGGCGCTCCACGGCGTAACGGGTAAGGGCCATGTTGTTTTCCGCCAGTCGTGTAAGCCCGCAGGGACCCAGCAGGGACAGGTGGATGAGCGCCCGCAGGGCGCACAGGGCCTGGTTGGAGCAGATATTGGATGTGGCCTTGGCCCGGCGAATGTGCTGCTCCCGCGCCTGCAGGGTAAGCACGTAGCCTGTTTTGCCGTCCACATCTGTGGTACGGCCCACAATACGGCCGGGGAACTGGCGGATATGCTCCTTGCGGCAGGTCATCAGCCCCAGATAGGGACCGCCGAAAGAAAGGGGCATGCCTATGCTCTGGCCTTCGGCCACCGCCACGTCCGCCCCCATTTCACCGGGGGTTTTCAGCACGGACTGCATGACAGGATACACGGAAATGACGCCGAACGCCTTGTGCGCGCGGGCTTTGGCGAATACCTGGGTGTAGTCCGCCACGGCCCCGAAGAAGTTGGGGTTCTGCACAATCACGGCAGCGGTGGTGTCGTCAATGGCGGCCATGAGCGCGTCAAGGCGGCTCACGCCCTTTTCCTGCTGCACGGTCTTGAGTTCAAGATCAAGGCTGGAGATGTATGAAGCCAGCATGACCCGCCAGATGGGATTGACGGCCTCGTCCACCACCAGCACACGGCGGCGGGTGGAGCGCACTGCCATCATGGCGGCCTCGAAAATGGCCGTGCCGCCGTCATACACGGAGGCGTTGGCGCAATCCATGCCCAGGAGGCGGCTTATGGCCGTCTGAAACTCGAAGATGGCCTGAAGGGTTCCCTGCGAGCATTCGGGCTGATAAGGCGTGTAGGAGGTATAGAATTCGCTGCGGCCAGCAAGAGCATCCACAGCTTTGGGGATGTCGTGAGCATAATAGCCCGCGCCCAGAAACGACACGAGATCCGGGCAGTTTTTGGCGGCCAGGCCTTCAAAATAGGCGCAAACCGCGGCTTCGGACTGGCCTTTGGGCAGATTGAACTGTTTGGGGCGCATTTCTGGGGGGATATCGGCAAAAAGGCCGTCCAGATCGCGCACGCCAACCACAGAGAGCATTTCCTGCAACTCTTCCGGCGTGTGGGGGATGTATGGCATATCCGCTCCTTGAGCATGTTACGCGTGAACGTGTGCCTGAAAAAAGCATGATGACGCAGATACGGAACGGCGGGTGGCTTTCGCTTGCGCGGCAAATCGGCGGCATTCTGCCCGCCGTTTCATGAAAGATCCGGCGGCGGCATGCCTTGCAGACAAGCTGGAACAGGGCCGGGAGGCCTCCGGCCGCCTGTAGGCCGAAAAAGGCCCTGTTTTCCGGCCGGGGCGTGCCGCTGCCCGCTCTGTCCGGTTCATTCCTCCGGACCTGGCCGCCGCACGGCAATACTGCCGTGCGGCAAAACCAGACGCCGGAAAAACTGTGACCTAATGACCTTCGGTGGCGCAGAAGGACTCGTAAGCCGCTGCGTCCAGCAGGCCTTCGGGCTTACGGGAAAATTTGACGCGCATGAGCCAGCCTTCGCCGTAGGGGTCGGCGTTGCACTTTTCAGGCGCCTGCTCCAGGGCGGTATTGATACCAATCACATCACCGCTCACCGGCGATACCAGGTCGCTGGCGGCCTTGACGGATTCAATGGAGCCGAATTCGCTTTCTTCGCTGACTTCATCGCCCACAAGCGGCAGTTCCACATAGGTAATGTCGCCAAGGGACTCCTGGGCAAAGTGGGTGATGCCGACCACGGCTTCGTCGCCTTCAAGGCGCACCCATTCGTGGCTCTTGCTGTACAACAGGTCCGAGGGATTGGTAGCCATGTGCATTCTCCTGAAATATGTAGTTGGGGGGAACAATACGCGCCCTCTCGGCGCACAAGCCTTCACGTATTTGACGGGCGGCAGGTCTGCTCCACAAGCGGTTCGCAGAACGCCGCGCGATCAGACCAGCTTTTTGCGGGCCGTGCCTTCTTTGTAGAAGGGAATTTCCACCTTTTTGGCGGGCAGTTCCGTTCTGGAGGCGCGCACCACAAAATCTTCCTTGTCCGCATGGGCGGCAGCCACCCAGGCAAAAGCAATAACATAGCCCAAAGAGGGCGCAAACGAACCGCTGGTGATGCGCCCTACGGCCTCGCCGCCGGGCAGCGCCAGCACATCGCCGTGGCGGGCGGCGCGGCGGCCTTCGATCTGCAGGGGTACAAGCACTTCGCGCACGGTCTGTGCCCCTTCCCTGCCCACATAGTCGGCCTGGCTTGTCATCATGCGGGCCATACCCGCCTCGGCGGGCGTATGTTCTTCATCAAGGTCATGCCCGTAAAGCGGCAAACCGGCCTCAAGGCGCAGCGTGTCGCGAGCGCCAAGGCCGACAGGTTTAACGCGCTCATCGGCCAGCAGGGCTTTCCAGAAAGCCTCGGTTTTGTCCGTGGGCAGATAAAGCTCATACCCAAGTTCACCAGTGTAACCGGTACGGCTCACAAGCACAGGCACACCCTGCCACTTGCTTTCGCGAAAAGAAAAGTAGCCGAGGTCATGAAAATTTTCGCCCATGATCTTTTCAAGCACGTCCAGTGAATCCGGGCCTTGCAGGTCAACCTTGCCGGTTTCGGCCGAGATGTCGGTAATCCTGATACTTTCAGGCAGGCGGGCGCGCAGGGTTGCCAGATCGCCGGGGGCGCAGGCGGCATTGACCACGGCCATGAAGGAATCAGGCCCGAAACGGTAGATGATGCCATCGTCAAGAACGCCGCCTTTTTCCGTGAGCAGAAAACCATAACGGCACTTGCCGGGGGCCAGGGTTTCAAGATTGTGGCTTACGGCGCGCGACAGGGCCTCTGTAGCGCCGGGGCCTTCAATGCGAAATTCTCCCATATGGCAGATGTCAAAAATACCGGCATGTTTCCGGGTGTGGAGATGTTCCGCAAGAATGCCCTCGTACTGAATGGGCATGAGCCAGCCCGCAAAGGGGGCCATTTTCGCTCCCTGGGCTTCATGCCAGGAGGTCAGCGGGGTACGCAAGTCTGACATGGTTTCTCCTTGATATGGGGTGGTTGAACTTGTTGCGCCGTGCCGTAATCGGCTGCGGCGCCCGGAGGACACCAAACAGCACGCACATATGCCCGCAAGATACCATCGGCAAAAAACGGACACAAGGAGCGTGAAAAAAATTACTGCCGTGCCGCGCGGGCCTGCCCGCACGGGAAAACGGGGTTCGGCGGCATGGGCCGGACCAGTCGCAGGGCTGCGGCGGACGCGCCCTCAACTACGCCTCAGCTCGTGAAAAATGCCGTCATGGTTTCGGCCTCGCAGCCGCTGAAGTAGCGGCCCATGTCCAGTTGCCGCAAAATGGCTTCCAGCTCTTCAGGCTCCCGGGAAGCCCCCGCGAGGCTTTGCTCCAGTTCCTGTATGCCTTCTCCGGCATTGCAGAAAAAATCTCCCAGAATGGCGCAGGAGGCGATACGCCCCTGCTTCACATCAAGGCGCAGTTCCACCGTGCCCCAGTCGAAGCGCTGCCGCTTGCGCTCGGTAAAGTTGGGCATGGCCCCGTAGTTCCAGTTCCACTGCCGGTATTTTTCGTCAGCAAGCCTGTGCGCCTCGCCCATGATACTTTCACCCACACTGCCGGGTCGCGATGCGCACCGCCTGACCAGCGCAGCCACAAGCGCGTCCATATCGCTGCCCGGCTGCCAGTATTCCGAGATATTGCCTACCCGTGACCGCACCGACGCCACCCCTTTGGAGCGCATCTTTTCCGGGTCCACATTCAGGGCTTCCACAAGGCGGTCAAAGTTCACATCAATAAGCAGCGTGCCGTGGTGCAGCACCTTGCCCCGGCGCAGCATCTGCCCGCTGCCGGAAATCTTGCGTCCCTCGGTCTCCACGTCATTGCGACCGGAAATTCCGGCACGCACGCCGAGATCGGCCAGAGCCGCGCACACCGGCTCAAGATAGCGCCGGAAATCCACCTTTTCTCGGCCGCCGGCATGCTCAATAAAGGAAAAATTCAGATTGCCCGTATCATGATACACAGCCCCGCCGCCGGTGATACGACGCACCACTGGCAGGTTTTCACGCCGGATGAAATCGGCATTGACTTCGTCCACCGTACACTGGTGGCGCCCCACAATAACCGAAGGGCCGTTCTGCCAAAGCAGAAAATACCCTGGATGACCGGCTGGAAGCGTCTCAAACAGCGCCTCTTCAAGCGCGAGGTTAAAGGCGGGATCAAGGGTAGAAAAAGTAAGGTGTTCCATGCGGCCTCCATCAGGACAATGCCGCGCTTCAGGTGACAAGGTCAAGGGAACAGCGGGCAATTTCAAAATTATCGGCAAAATTTCCGGGCCGTGCGCCTGGCCGCTGCGTCTTGCTCGCGAAATGCGGTGCAGGCCTGCGGTTGCCCCTGTCCGCACTGCCGGGTGTACGGCAAGGCGCCTGTCAGCCCGGCAGGCATGCCGGCGCGGCTTCCGGCGAATCTGCACCTGCTCCGGCCAGCACCCGGGCCAGTGTGTCGGCATCAATGCTGCCCCGTTCGAATTGTTGCCGGACATGGCCGTCAGCCATGACAATCAGGCGATCTCCAAGGCGCACGGCCTGCTGCGGATGATGCGTGACCACTACCAGCGGATACTGCCCTGCAAGCTGCAGCAGAAGATCTTCTATTTCCGCCGTGGCATGAACATCCAGCGAGGCAGTGGGTTCATCAAGAAGCAGCATGGCGGGTTCCAGCGCAAGGGCGCGGGCAAGGCAAAGCCGCTGTTGCTGCCCGCCGGAAAGCCTGTCGGCATTCATGCTCAGGCGGTCTTTAACTTCACTCCACAGGGCAACGCTTTTAAGGGCATTTTCGGCCCGGTGGCGGCATTCGGCTTCCGGCAGCCCTGCCACCACGGCAAGCGGCAACACAAGGTTGCGCTCCACGCTGACGGGCAGCACGTTGGGAGTCTGAAAAACCATGCCCACGCGGCTGCGCAACAGAGCCAGAGAGCGCACGGCCGCCCCTGGGGCGGGATATACAGGCTCAAGCCCCTGCCCCAGATCAAGCTCGACCCGTCCCGAAGTGCGACAGTGGGAGAAGGTTTCGTTCAGGCGGTTCAAAGCCCTGAGCAAGGTTGTTTTGCCCGAGCCGGAGCGCCCGGCAAGCACTGTGATGCCCCCCGCCTGGATGTCAAAAGACACTTGGTGCAAAATTTCCCGGCGGCCGAAGCTCACGCAGAGATCATCAATGCGGGCGGCTATACTCATGATACCCCCTGCCAGCGGCGGCGGAAGCGCACCTCCATGCGGCGGGCGCAAAGAAGCAGAAACGATGACAGCAAAAGCAAGACCAGAGCCGCGCCAAAACCACGCAGCAGTTCGTTAGTATCCTGATACTGCGCTGCCGTGTAGAAAATGGAAAACGGAAGGGCCTCAAACTTGTCGCCCAGCCCGGCGGGCAGGCCAGCATTGGCAACAACGCCCGTAAGCATGATCACCGCCGTGTCTTCTGCCGCCCTGCCCATGGCCAGGATAATTCCGCCCCAGATGCCGGGCGCTGCGGCGGGCAGCAAAAGCCGCCGGGCAAGCTGCCGCCGGGTGAAGCCCAGTGCCGTTCCGGTAAGTCGCAAACTTCCGGGAACAGCCTCCAGCGCTTCGCATGTGGCCGTTACCAGTACGGGCAGAATCAGCAGCGCAAGACAGCAGGCCGCCAGCAGCAGTGAGGTATTGGCCCCCGGCGCAAAGGAGTAGCGTAAAAAAAGTATGAGCGTAAAGCCGAACAGCCCCATAACGATGGAGGGCGTACCCGCCAGCACATCCATGACCAGACGGATGTGCGCAGCCTGACGCGGGGAAGCAAATTCCGCCAGATACAGGCCGCAGCCCACCCCGGGAAAAAGCGCAAGAGCCAAGGTCAGGCCCACAAGATACAGGGTCCCGGCACAGGCCGGCCACAGGCCGTCCCACACCGGACGGCGGCCCAGCAGGGCATCCAGGGGCGGCACATCGTCGAAAAACAACGGCACTCCCAGCTGGGGCAAACCTTTATACAGCAGAAAAGCCAGCAGAAAAAACACGGCAATACAGGGAACAAGGGCACAGCAGCGCAACAGCCAGCGTAGCCATGCTTGCGAAAACAGGCTGCATCTCATGCCGCCCCCCCGCTACCTGCCGGGACCGGGCCACTTGAGGACCGCACAAGACGGCGCAACACAAGGCTTGCCCCCGTGTTTACGGCCAGAAGCACAAGTCCTGCGGCAAAAAGGGAAGTATAGGCAGCTCCGCCCACCTCATTGGCCGTCACAAGGGCCATGTGCGCCGTGAGGCTGCGCATGCTCTCGGCAAGACCGCCGGGAACCTGGGTGGCGTTGCCCGCCAGCATGAGGGGAATTAGCGTATCGCCCACTGCCCTGCCAAAGCCCAGCACCGCAGCGCTGGCAAGGGTACGCCCCGAGCCGGGGAGCACAAAAAGACGCAACAGGTCAAGCCGGCTGAAACCCAGGGCCAGCCCCCAGGGGCAGAGGCGGTCCAGCCGGGGACGCAGCCCGGCCATAAGGATGAGCACCATGGTCGGCAGAACAAGCAGAACCAGCATGACAGCCGCGGAGGCCAGGCACATGCCCGTGCCGCCCAGCACGGTGCGCGCCAGGGGCGTAAGCAGAAATACGGCGGCAAAGCCATAAACAACTGTGGGAACCGTCGTCATGAAGCGGATCAGACCGTTCACAAAGCGCGTCAGGGGGCGCGCCGTGGCGCTTTCTTCAGTGAGCAGCCAGCAGGCCAGCCCCAGGGCCAGAGGCCAGCCCAGCCCCAGAGCCAGTAAGGCCAGCGCCAGGGACCCCACACACATGGGCAGAATGCCGAACCGCCCCTGCGAGGGCAGCCACAGCCAGTCCAGCGGTCCGCCGGGTCCCGGGGAGCTTATGGTGGGCAGGGCCGCCGCCAGCACCATCATGAAAAGCAGAACAACCGCCAGCACTGCCAGCCAGACGGCCAGCAGCAGAAGACGGCCGGGGCTGTCGGTATTATCCCGCATATGGCGGTCCGCAGCCGGAAGCGCCGCAGCGCCCCCGGCCTGGCGGGCGGAGCGATTCCTATTTCTTGACATAGGGGATGTAGCCGGCACCGGATACGATATCCTGCCCGGCGGGAGTGAAGATATATTCCACAAAGGCCTTGGTCAGGCCTTGCGGTTCGCCCTTGGTGTTCATGTACAGAAGGCGCGTAACCTTGTACTCGCCTGAAGCGGCGTTTTCCTGACTGGGAGTGGCACCGTCAATGCTTATGCCCTTGATGCTGTTGTCCAGATGGCCGATGCCCACATAGCCGATGGCGTTGGGATCCTGGCTGACAGCTGTTTTCATGGCCCCGTTGGAACTGACCACGTTGGCTTTGGACGCTGCGACGCCCTTGTCCAGGGCGCGTTCTTCAAACGTTTCGCGCGTGCCGCTGCCGTCTTCGCGCACATAGAGAGATATGGGAGCGTCAGCACCGCCCACTTCCTTCCAGTTGGCTATTTTGCCGGAAAAAACATCCTTTATCTGGGCTTTGGTCAGCCCCGTGACCCTGTTGGCCGGATTGACAGCCACAGCCACGCCGTCAATGGCAAATGGAAAGGTCACAAGACCGTATTTTTCCACTTCCGCAGGTTTGAGGGCGCGGCCGGTATTGCCGATCTGCACAATGCCCTCGCCCACTTTCTGCACACCCACGCCGGAGCCGCCCCCTGCCACAGTAATGCGTACGTCCGGGTTAACGGCCATGATCTGCCTGGCGGCCTCTTTCATAACAGGAATGTGGGCCGTACCTCCCGCAATATCCACAACTCCCTTCTGCCCCCTGAATGCATCCAGAGGGGCGGAAGGCGAGGCAGCAAAGGCCGCGCCGAGGCCGCACATAAGCAGAACAGCCGCAAGAATTATACGTTTCATGACAGTCTCCTACGGTTAGCGTGAACAGAAAGCGCGGACGCGCCACGCAGTGAACAGCAACAGACGCGATTACATCGCCGGGAGTCAGGTAGAAGATGGAAAGCTGCCCTTGCGGCGCAGTACAAAAACTGCCCGCTAGACGGACAAGGGAGACATCCAGCCCCACCCGACAGGCAGTCAGGTGATGCCGGAAAAAAAGAACAGGGGTTCCTGTGCGACCAGCCCCGCCATATCCGGCAGACTGCCCGCATTGACCGCCAAAACCGCAAGATCGGTACGGCCGGCGCATCGCGGCAAAGCCGCGTGGAATCTGAAAGGAATACCCATAGCTCGGGTTTATCTGATGCGCGGGGGCCGGTCAAGCCGCGCCGGGGTGCCCCGCCTTTGGTCCGGCTGGACGTTTCAGTTTTGGACGAAAGGCAAGGGTGCAACAGCATATCCCCGCCCGAAACCGTGTCGTCCCGAAATGATTTTGCCTGTCATATCAAGGAAAAATTCGACGCAGAGATATCATGAAAGGTATACGTGACGACACTGTCTACAGGCCGAAAAACCGCCGGGCATTGGCACCGCACTGCCGCCACAGTTCTTCCGCATCCTGCCCGCGCGCTTCCGCCACCGCCCGCGCCGTAAACACTGTAAAGGCAGGCTCGTTGCGCTTGCCGCGCCAGGGTACAGGAGCTAGATACGGAGCGTCGGTTTCCAGCATGAGCCGGTCGGAGGGAATGCAGGCTACGGCTTCGCGCAGCTCTTCATTGGCCTTGTAGGTCACGGGGCCGGGTACAGATACATGCCAGCCGTTGCGCACGATGCGCCGGGCCAGGTCCGGCCCTTTGCCAAAGCAGTGCCACAGTAGCGGATAACCGGCGAAACCCTGCGACTCCAGAACCATGAGCGTTTCTTTTTCAGCCTCACGGCAGTGAATCACCACAGGACGCTCCAGCTCACGGGCCAGCCTGAGCTGCGCGGTAAAAACCTCGTACTGTACTTCGCGGGGGCAATCGTCCCAATAAAAATCCAGGCCGATTTCACCCACGGCCTTGAGGCGCGGCTCTTCTGCAAAGGCCTGGCGCATGGCTTCGATAACCTGGGGCGTGCAGTCCCGCCCATGGCAGGGGTGCACGCCAAGCAGAAAGAAAACCTGCGGGTGATCCGCAAAATAGTGCCGCCGGGCGGCGAGATGGCCGGGATTGAGAAAGACATTGCCCACATGGCTTACGCCGCAGGCAGCGGCCCTTTCCAGTACGGCTTCACGGTCCAGGTCAAACTCCTCGCCGTCCAGATGGGCGTGGCTGTCGACACCTTCCGGCGGCAGGGGAACAGAAACGGGATCAATGCGGTTGGTGGATTTTTTCGACATGCTTACCTCGCGCCGTTACATAACAACGTGCGCGGGCAAGGGCAAGGCCCGGCAGCAGCGCCATTGCCAAGACAGGGCAATAGCGCTATGCTGAACTGGTTTTGTTGTCCTACTTTTTGATTTAACACCACTTTTTCCGGGGGAAATATGCATCTCCGCAAACGTATACTGGTCACGGGCGGTTCGGGCTTTCTCGGTTCGCACCTGTGTGAAAGACTGCTCAACGAGGGACATGAAGTCCTTTGCGTGGACAACTTCTTTTCCAGCGCCCGCGCCAATGTGGAGGAATTTCTCGATAACAGAAGATTCGAGCTTATCCGCCACGATGTGACCTTTCCCCTGTATGTGGAAGTGGACGAAATCTACAACCTCGCCTGCCCGGCCTCGCCCATTCACTATCAGCACGACCCGGTGCAGACCATCAAGACCTGCGTTCACGGGGCCATCAATATGCTGGGGCTGGCCAAGAGGCTCAAGGCGCGCATCTATCAGGCGTCCACCAGTGAAGTGTACGGCGACCCCGAAATACACCCGCAGACCGAGGACTACTGGGGGCATGTGAACCCCAACGGCATCCGTTCGTGCTACGATGAAGGCAAGCGCTGCGCCGAAGCCCTGTTTTTCTCTTACTGGCGCCAGGGCGGCCTGCCCATCAAGGTGGGGCGCATCTTCAATACCTACGGACCCAAAATGCATCCCAACGACGGGCGCGTGGTGTCCAACTTCATCATTCAGGCGCTCAAGGGCCAGCCCATCACCATTTACGGAGACGGCAGCCAGACGCGCTCTTTCTGCTATGTGGATGACCTGATCGAGTGCATGGTCCGCTTCATGGCTTCGCCCGAAGACTTCATCGGCCCGATGAATATGGGCAACCCCGGCGAATTCACCATTCGCGAACTGGCAGAAAAGGTCGTGGACATGACCGGCAGCAAATCCGTGATCAGTTACGAACCGCTGCCCGGTGACGACCCCAAACAGCGGCGGCCCGACATTACGCTGGCCCGCGAAAAACTCGGCTGGGAGCCGCAGGTCAAGCTGGAAGACGGTTTGAAAAAGACCATCGCCTACTTTGACAGCATGTTAAAACTGGGCATGGCCTGACCACTGCCCGAAAGCCACCCTATGCCATGACGCTCTTTATTATAACCCTGCTTGTCCTGGCGGCGGCTGCCGCCGCCATGGCCCTGTTCGCGCTGCTGCCCTCTCCGGCGGGCAGCGGCCGGGCCGCCAACCTGCTTGGCTCCTGTGGAGCCGCGGCGGGCTGTCTGGCGGGCCTGTGCGCGCTGGCCTTCGCCCCCTGGGGCGAGGCTGTCTCCCTGCGCCTGCCCTGGGGCCTGCCCGTGGGGGCCTGTACTCTGGGGCTTGATCCCCTGAGCCGTATTTTCCTGCTGCCGGTTTTCGGTCTTGGCCTTGTGTGCGCCCTCTCCGGAGGCATGGCACTACGGCACACCCGCCCGCAGGAACACAACCTGGCGGCGCACTGGTTTTTTTACATCCTGCTGATTCTCGGGCTGGCGCTTGTTATGGCGGCGCGTGATGCCGTACTTTTCATGCTGGCCTGGGAACTTATGTCTCTCGCGCCATTTTTTCTCATTGAATTTAATGACGGCGACCGTCAGGTGCGCGACGCCTCATGGGTCTACCTAGTGGCAGCCCACCTTGGGGCCGTGGCCCTTATGGCCTTTTTTGTGCTGCTCTGGCAGAGCACGGGAACCACATCGCTTGACATCCTTCAGGGCGGCGCGGTCATGCAGGGGGTGGCGCGCGACGCCGGTTCCGGCGTGCTGACAGCCCTTTTTGCACTGGCCGTGCTCGGTTTCGGTGCCAAGGCCGGGCTTGTCCCCATGCACGTCTGGCTGCCGGAGGCACACCCTGCCGCGCCAAGCCATGTTTCGGCCCTGCTTTCCGGAGCCATGATCAACGCGGGCCTGTACGGAATCATTCGCAGCCTCAGCCTGCTGGCCGCGCCCGGCGCGGCTCCCGAATGGTGGGGCTGGACCCTGCTGCTGCTGGGCCTTGCCACCGGCCTGACCGGCATTCTGAAAGCGCTGGGCCAGAGCAACCTCAAACGCCTGCTGGCCTACTCCAGCGTGGAAAACATGGGACTTATGCTCATGGGCGTGGGCGCAGGTCTCATAGGCCTGGCCTGCGGCAATGCATGGATAGCCACCCTCGGTTTTGCGGGCAGCCTTATGCACATGCTGAACCACGCCGGTTTCAAGGGACTGCTTTTTCTGTCCGCCGGAGAAGTGCTGCATGCCACAGGCACTGTGCGTATGGAGCAGTTGGGCGGCCTGCAAAAACGCCTGCCCCTGCTTGGCGCGGCCTTTGCCCTTGGAGCAGCGGCCATTGCCTGCCTGCCGCCTCTTAACGGTTTTGCAGGTGAGCTTGTGCTGGCGCTTTCGCTGCTGGACGGGCCAAGCCTGCCCGGCGTGGAGCGGCAGGTGGGGCTTTTGCTGGCGCTGGTAACCCTTGCTCTCATCAGTGGCCTTGCCGCCGCCCTGTACGCCAAGGCCTACGGCATCACCTTTCTTGGCGAGCCACGTTCGGGCTTTGCGGCCAATGCCCGCCCCGCAGGCTGGCGAACCCTCTGGCCTCTCGCCCTGCCCGCGGCAGTCTGTGTGCTTGGCGGTCTGGCGGCTCCGCTCTTTTTTGACCTCGCCTCCATGACGGGACTGGCCGCCCTGCCCATGCCCAACGACATGCAGGCCGGTGCCCTGGCAGGACAAGAACAGATGCGCGCCAGCCTTGCCATGGTGTCGCTGGTCGGCTCCATTGCCCTGGGCCTTGCCCTGGCAGGCATTGTCCTGCGCAAACGGCTGCTCAAAAGGCGCAGCGTGGGCAGTATGCCCACCTGGGGCTGCGGCTATCAGGGCGGTACGGCCCGCATCCAGTACACTGATGCGGGATTTTCCGAACCGCTCGGCAAGATATTCGCGCCCGGCATGGGCCTGAAAGTGCGCATGCAGCTGGATTCACGTCTGTTCCCCGACAAGGGGGAAATGAGCGTTTCCGCTCCTGACCGCCTGCGCCGCTCCATCTACGACCCGCTTTTTGAAGGCATAGAGCGCCTGTGCAATGCCTGCAAGATCATGCAACACGGCAAAATACATCTTTATATTCTTTACATTCTGGCCACAGTTGTGGGTCTGCTTGTATGGGGGCTGAGCGCATGAGACAAGACATAGCCGTCTATTTCGTGCAGTTTGCGCTGGCCCTTGTTCTGGCTCCGCTGCTGCCCGGCATTATCAACAGGGTCAAGGCCAAGTTTGCAGGCAGGCATGGCAAACCCCTCCTGCAAACCTATTATGACCTCGCGCGGCTCATGCGCAAGGGCGAGGTCATCAGCCGCACAACCACCTGGGTTTTTGCCTGCGGTCCGGCGGTAGCGCTGGCCACCGCCCTTTGCGCCATTGCCCTGCTGCCGCTAGGCGGAGCGGCCTCGCCCCTGGCTTTCGGCGGCGATTTTATTCTGGCAGCCTATCTGCTCGGCATGGGCCGCTTTGCCATCATGCTTTCGGCCCTTGATACCGGCTCGGCCTTCGAGGGCATGGGCGCAAGCCGTGAGGCCACCTTTGCGGCACTGGCGGAACCGCTCTTTTTTCTGGCGTTGCTGGTGCTTACCAGCGTCACCCTGGATATGGGACGCGGCCCGCACGCGGCCTTTTCGCTTTCATCCATGTTTGGGGGGCAGATTGCCGGAGCCTGGGCCATGGGCCGGGGCGAACTTCTGCTTTTGCCGTGCATTTTCTTTATTCTGCTGCTGGTGGAAAACTGCCGCATTCCTGTGGATGATCCCAACACCCACCTGGAACTGACGATGATCCACGAGGTTATGGTGCTGGACCATTCCGGTCCCAACCTGGCCATGATCGTCTACGGTGCAGCGCTCAAACTGTGGTTTTTCGCGGCGCTTATCGCCGGACTGGTTACCCCCGCCCTGCCCCTGTGGCAGCAGGCTGGGCTGCGCGTACTCATCGTGCTGCTGCTGGCCGTGGTGGTGGGCATTGTGGAATCTGTCATGGCGCGTCTGCGCATGGACCGTGTGCCTTACCTGCTCGGCGGCGCATCGGCCATGGCTGCGCTGGCGCTCATCCTGACCCAGGCGAGGTAGAAGCATGGAATCCCTTTTGCAATCCTGCCTGTTCCTGCTCATGCTGAACAACCTGCTCATGCTGGGCACAACACGGCTTATGTGGCTCATACGTCTTACCGCGTTTCAGGGCATACTGCTGGCGGCCATGCTGCTCAGCCTGGATCACGCCCTGCTGGCCGGGGCTGTGCTGCTGATCAAGGGTGTTCTGCTGCCGGGGCTGCTGTGGCGCACCCGCGAACGCCTGCACGCGCGGCAACGTATGCGCCCCCGCCTGCATGTGGCCGTAGGGGTGCTGGCCGGCATGGGAGGACTTGTACTTTCGCTGTGGCTTGAAGCCAGACTGCTGACCCTGCCCGCCCTTTTTCCGCCCCTGCTGCTGCCCACGGCGCTGACCACGCTTTTTTGCGGGCTCATCCTTGTGGTGGGGCGCACTACGGCCCTGGCCCAGGTCATCGGCTATCTCGTGGCGGAAAACGGAATTTTCCTGCTGGGCATGCCCCTGATGACGGCAGGAACCATCTGGTTTGAACTGGCTCTTCTGCTGGACGTGTTTGTGGCTGTCTTTGTTATGGGCATTGCCATCAACCACATCAGCAACACCTTTGAATCCATTGATGTAGGCCGCTTTCGCAGCCTCAGGGATTGACGGCCATGCTGGAAGCCTTGCTCTTTCTCCCGCTGGCGGCGGGCTGTATCATGCTGCTTGGCACAAGTGCCCTGTGCCGCATTCTGCTGCCCCTGACAGGACTGACCCACGCCGGGCTGGCCGCCTGGACCACCTGGAACGTGGCCAGCGGGGCCGAACCGGAAGCCTTGGGCGGCCTGCTGGCACCGGACCCGCTGGGCGCGCTTTTTCTCATGCTGGCCAGCCTGCTCTTTCTGGCGGCCTCCGTGTACGCTGTGTATTATCTGCGTGAAGAAGAAAGCCTCGGTGTGCATACCGCCTTTCAGGACGGGCGCAGCTTCACCAATGCGCCGCAGCGCCGTCTGGCCGCCTGCCTGTGCTTTTTTCTTGCATCAATGACGCTGGTAACCACCACTCCGCACCTTGGGGCATTATGGGTGGGCATTGAAGCCACCACGCTTTCCAGCGCGCCGCTGATCTATTTTCACCGCCACCAGCGCTCCCTTGAGGCCACCTGGAAATACCTGATCATATGCTCCGTGGGCATTGCCCTGGCCATGGTGGGCAATATTCTGCTTTCTGTGGCTTTTTACACGCCTGAAGGCATGGAAGCTATGGTGGAAGGCATGAACCAGGTGGGCTGGTATGTCAGCCACGCCCGCGCCGGAGAAGAAACCTGGCTCAAGGCGGCGTTTATTTTCCTGCTGGTGGGGTACGGCACAAAGATGGGTCTGGCCCCCCTGCACAACTGGCTGCCCGATGCCCACAGTCAGGCCCCTTCGCTGGTCTCGGCCCTGCTGTCCGGCGCACTGCTCAACTGTGCCATGCTCGGCATACTGCGCGGCCACCAGATCATGCTGGCCGCCGGGCTTGGCGGCTTCAGCAGCGGCCTGCTCAGCTTTTTCGGTTTGCTGTCGCTGATTACGGCGGCCATCTTCATTGTGGACCAGGGGCATTACAAGCGCATGCTGGCCTATTCCAGCGTGGAGCATATGGGCATACTGGCTCTTGGAGTGGGCGTTGGTGGCCTGGCAGTGTCGGGAGCCATGCTGCACGCGGTCTGCCATTCGCTGACCAAGTGCATGCTCTTTTTACTTTCCGGCAATATCCTGGCCCGTTATCACACATTTTCGAGCTACGACATTCGCGGCATGCACTGGACCATGCCAGTTACAGGCGCCCTGTGGATGGCCGGATTTCTGGCAGTGGCCGGTTCGCCGCCTTTCGGCATTTTCATCAGCGAATTCATTATATTCAAAGGAATGCTTGCTGCCGGATCCCCTTTTCTGGCCGCCGCCTATCTGCTGGCTCTGGCCGTAATATTTGTGGGCCTTTCGGTAGCGGTGCTGCGCATGGTGCAAGGCAGCCGCCCCACAGACATGCCCCAGAATCCGCGCGAGCCGCTGCTGAGCGTGCTTCCGCCCCTGGCGCTCGGCATGGGCGTACTGACACTGGGCCTGTGGATACCCGACTGGCTGTGGAATTTTTTGCGGCAGGGCGCGGCCCTTATCGGCGGCTAGAGCAGTGTTGTTTTAACATTGTTCCGGCGGCTGCATGAGCAGGCGTCCGCTACGAAGGTGTAGGTGCAGCGTATTTGCACTGCCAAACACCGCAGCGAGCATTTGAAACCTTTGAGAACATGTATTCGCAAAGATAAAATGCTCCAGGAGGATCTTGATGTCGTTCGACTACCGTGAGGCGGTAACCCTGAAAAAACTGGGGCGTCATTCCGTATCTGAACTGCGGGACATTCTCCGGCACGCCCTGGCCGGTGGATGGCGCGTACTGGCCTTTTTCGGCATTCCTGACATGGATGCCCCCCTTGACGCGCACAACGATGACACACCGGAACAGCCCCGTGCCGTAAGCCTTTGCTGCATACTGGCCCATGACGGTACGCGCCGCCTTATGGCCCGATGCACGCCGCCGGTGACGGCCTTTGTATCAATGACGCCGGAATTGCCGCAACTGCACTATTTCGAGCGCGAGATTTACGAACAGTGGGGCGTGGAGCCGGTGGGGCATCCCTGGCTCAAAAGTGTGCGGCGCATCCCCGACAGCGCCGAAGCCGCAGCGCGCAATGCCGCGGAAAGCCAAACCAGCAGCGCCGCCCCTGCCCAGGAATCTGCGGAAGTAGTTCCTTCTCCGGCCTTGACGGCTTCTGCACGGCCCCAGACACTGCCATATCCCTTTTACCGGGTAGAAGGGGCAGATGTACACGAAGTTGCCGTGGGGCCTGTACATGCGGGCATCATCGAACCCGGGCATTTTCGTTTTCAGTGCTACGGCGAGAATGTGTTGCATCTGGAAATAGCGCTGGGCTACCAGCATCGGGGCCTTGAGGCCATGATCACTCAAGGGCCTGCCGGCCGTCGCCTGCACCTGCTGGAATGCGCCGCTGGCGACAGCACCGTTGCCCATGCCACGGCCCACTGTGTGCTGCTTGAGCGCATGACCGGGCAACAGCCTGATGAACGCGCCCAGCTGTTGCGCCGCATTGGCCTTGAGCTGGAACGCCTCGCCAACCACACGGGCGACCTTGGAGCCATTGCGGGCGATACGGGCTTTTTGCCCACTGCCTCATGGAATGGCCGCATCCGCGGCGATTTTCTCAATATAACCGCCAGCCTGTGCGGGAACCGTTTCGGCAGGGGGCTGCTGCGCCCGGGGGGCGTGGCCTACGACCTTGCCCCATCGGAATGTGCTGATATGCTCGCCCGCGTTCGTGCGGCCTGGCACGATGCGCGCGGTTCGGTGGACGTGATGCTTGATGCCGTGACCGTGCGTAACCGCCTTGCGGATACCGGCATGGTGGAACCTGCCACAGCCCGTGAACTGGGTCTTGTGGGTGTTGCCGCACGTGCCTGCGGGCTGGACGTGGATGCGCGTTTTCACATGCCCCTCAGCGATCTGCCTTGCGAAGGATGCGCGCCCCGGCTGGAAATAACGGGCGACGTCATGGCCCGCACCCTTGTGCGCAGCCGCGAACTGGACGACAGTCTGCGCCTGCTGGAGTTTGACCTTGCCCGGCTGGGGGCGTTGCCCCACACAAAAAATGCAGCAACGGCGGAAAGTACGGTTTCCGCACCCGCCACTGCCGCAGCAACCAATACTTCCGGCACAGCGGCTGAGGCCGCCTCTTTTGATGCTCTGCCGCCGGACACCCTGGCGGTGGCACTGGTAGAAGGCTGGCGCGGCGAAGTATGCCATGTGGGGCTTACTGACTCCCGGGGGCGCCTGCTGGTCTACAAGGTTGTCGACCCTTCTTTCCATAACTGGGCAGGGCTGGCCATGGCCCTGCGTGGCAACCAGATTTCAGACTTTCCCCTCTGCAACAAGAGCTTCAACCTCTCTTATTGCGGGCATGACCTGTGAGGTTTTGACATGTTGCGCATCATCAAGGAACGCATTCATCAGAAATACCGCACGCTGGACTATCCACACCAACAGCCCACACTCTCGCCCCGGTACATGGGCCGTCCAAGCCTGATCCCTGTGGATTGCGGTGACTGCCGCGCCTGTTATGCGGCCTGCCCCACTGCCGCCCTGTTGCCCACAGAGGGCGTACCCGGCAGTACGCCAACACTGGATATGGGCCGCTGCACCTTCTGCGGAGCCTGCCGCGCTGCCTGCCCCAAGCAGGCCATCACGTTTACGGGTGAACACCGCATGGCGGCCTTCAGGCGCGAAGATCTGCTGATAGTACCCGGAAAACCTGTGACGCAGCCCGCAACGCCCCCTGTGCCGGGTAAATTTGCCATATTCAGGCGTTCCCTCAAGCTGCGTCAGGTGAGCGCTGCGGGCTGTAACGCCTGTGAAGCCGATTGTAACGTGCTCGGAACCCTTGTGTTTGACCTGCCGCGCTTCGGTATTGATTTTGTCGCTTCGCCACGACACGCCGACGGCATCGTGCTTACCGGTCCTGTTTCTGAAAACATGCGGCTGGCAGCTATTGATACATATAACGCCACGCCGGAACCACGCCTCGTGGTGGCTGTGGGGGCCTGCGCCATATCGGGCGGGCTTTTCCGCGATGCCCCACAGTGTAATAACGGCATTGCAGATATTTTGCCCGTGGACCTTTTTGTTCCGGGCTGCCCACCCAACCCCTGGACTATTCTGGACGGTTTGCTAATGTTGCGGGAATAAAATTTTTTCGCCATAGGCGAGCAACTTTTGAGCAAACCGGAACGGTATATGACAGATGCAACGCGCGCATGGTTATACTTGTTTCTTCTGGTTCTGGCGACATCCCTGTCGAGCTCTATCTGTCAATGGTGGAGCATCCGCCCCACATTTCCCATCGTGGGCATCAACATAGCAGCCTCATTGTGTCTCTTTATATTTTTCAACCGTAAGATATGTATACTATTTATTGTCATGCAATGTATCTTTGGCATTGTGTGTGTCGCAGTATCTGAAACGCTTAAAGTGCCACCAAATATTTCCACAATAATACATGGCACACGCTACGCAAGCCATCTTGGCCTTTCTGTGCTTTTTCATATTCCTGTTATAAAATCGCTGTTTTTCGTTATCTGTGCTTTTGTGCAGATATTTTTTTTATCCAAAATTACAATATTGCCCTATCGTAAACAGGTCGGAATAGTGGCCTTTGCAAGTTTTGCCGTAGCCATGGGCAGCAGCTTCGCAGTACAGCCACTCAGGGAATTCTGGCCCCAGGACACCGTGAACGGAAAAATCAGTTCTACCCCGCCGGAACGACGTTCATTGCATGCACGCGGCTATCTGGCCACATATGCGCTGGAACTGGGTTCCGGCTACCCCTGGCGCATGCAGAAGCAAACGCAACCGATGGAATCTCCACACGGCGTTGAGAACCTGCCGCTGCTTCCCTGCACAGATAAAATCGTTCTTATTCAAGTAGAGGCTCTGGACTACGAAATGCTTACAGAAAAGGCACGAGCAGAATACATTATGCCTTTTCTGCACAACCTGCTGGACCATGCAGTGCTATTGCGCCTGGACGGCACAAAAAAAATGGCGTCTGCCAATTCCGACTATGAAGTATTTACCGGGCGTATCGCTTCACACAGCATCCTGCACTATGAGTATGAAACAGATTATTCTGGCTCATTTTTGCGTTTTCTGACTCAAAAGATTTCCCCGAGCTATTCCTTCCATGGCATGCCGGGCAACTACATGAATCAGGAGGTTGCCTACCGGCGTCAGGGGGTGCAGTATGTTTGCGGGCTGGAAAAAATGCAGGCCGAAGGCGTGCCTGCTGTTGCCATATGGACGGATGGCATTGCGGCTGACACGGACCTGCTTGGCTTTGCGGCAAAAAAAATTCCCGTCAAGGGACCTTTTTTACATTTTATCATCACGCTGGACATGCACGTCATGGACCAGCCGGAAATGGTCTGCAATGCCCTGCAATTTCCGGATGAACCACGCAACGTCTATTACTCGCTGTGCCGACACACCGACACCGCCCTTGCCGCCTATATACGGCAACTGCCCGAAGGAACCACTGTGGCCATATGGGGCGACCACAGATCGTATACCAGCGAAGCCTCCGGCTACATTCCCTTTCTGTTTTTCGTCACAGGGCAATCACATCCTTGTGTGCATGAATCTTCCCCGCCATTGAACAGAAGTAAAATGTATCACTATCTGCAAAGAAATTTCGGGCAGCTTTTTGCTCAAAAAATACCGGCTATAGCAAAATCAGGGCAATAAGCAGCAACACATTGCAGAGCAACGCCGTTAAAACTGCCATTGATCCTTTATCTTTGGCATTTTTTATCAACTCTGAATATTCGCTGCTGACAAGATCACACACATCCTCAATGGCGGAGTTCAGCAATTCCACAATAAGGATCAAGAGATATGAGCCTGTCAGCAAAAATTTTTTCCAGAGGGGCCACGGCACTACAAGCAGGACAAGAACAAGCACGGCCAAGCCCGCCAGTTCCAGACGAAAAGCCTCTTCCTTGGTAAGGGCCGCGCGGAATCCCGCCACTGAATAACGCGTTGCCCCGACACAGCGCCTGTAAAGTACATCGCATATTTTTTTCAGCATGGCAGTCCTTTATGAGGGGCGCGGCCCACGGCAGCGCTCCGCTACTTCCCATCCCCGAGTTTCGATAAAAGCGTCTTGCGGTTGATGCCAAGACGCCGCGCGGCCTCGCTCTTGTTGCCGCCCACCTGCTCAAGCGTATCCTGCACGGCCAGGCGCTCGATTTCTTCCAGCGTCATGTTGGCAAAATCCAGCCGCGCCGGACGCGTATTTTCCTCTTCCACGTCCAGAATGGTGGGCGGCAGTTCACGTTCGCTGATATATTCTCCCACCAGCAGCACCACAGCCCGCTCCACGGCATTTTCCAGTTCACGCACATTGCCGGGCCAGTTGTGCTTGAGCAACCTGTCCATGGCGGCAGGGGTAAAACCCTTGACCGTTTTGCCGTTGCGCTCGGCAAAAAGCTTCATAAAGTGCATGGCCAGCAGGGGGATGTCCTCCTGCCGGTCGCGCAGGGGCGGCAATTGCAGGGCCACCACATTGAGGCGGTAATACAGGTCTTGGCGAAAACGCCCCTCGTCCACCTCCTGCGCCAGATCCTTATTGGTAGCTGCCAGAATGCGCACGTCCACCTTGAGGTTCTGGTCGCCCCCCACACGCTGCAGTTCGCGCTCCTGGATCACCCGCAACAGCTTGACCTGCATGGACAGCGGGATTTCGCCGATTTCGTCCAGAAAAATCGTGCCTTTGTTGGCCGCCAGAAAACGTCCTTCACGACGTTTTTCCGCGCCGGTGAACGCGCCTTTTTCATGGCCGAACAATTCGGATTCCAGCAGGGTTTCTGTCAGCGCGGCACAGTTGACGGCCACATAAGGCCCCTTGCTCCTGCCGCTGTTGGCGTGGATCAACCTGGCGATAACCTCCTTGCCCGTGCCGGATTCACCCGTGATAAGCACAGTGGCTTCTGAGGGCGCAATGGCCGAAACCAGACCCAGCATCTGGCGCATGGCCGGGCTTTGACCGATGACATCGCGCGAATCCACGTTGGCCGCCAGTTCATGCCGCAAGGCGCGCACTTCGTCCCGCAGGCTCGCATGGTCAAGGGCGCGTTCCAGAGCCAGTTTGAGGGCGTCAAAGGCCAGCGGCTTGGTGAGATAGTCGTAAGCCCCGGCCTTGAGGGCCTCCACAGCGTTGGCCACATCGGAGTAGGCCGTCATGATCAGCACGGGAATGGCCGGATTATACCCCTTGATGGCGCGGGTGGCCTCAATGCCGCTCATGCCGCCCATGCGCACGTCCATGAGGATAAGGTCAAAGGGGCTTTCCTGGCACAGGGCCACGGCTTCTTCGCCATTGTCCACGGTGACGGGGGCATAGCCCCACTCTTCCAGCAGGGCGCGCAGCATTTCGCGGTGATTGCGGTCGTCATCTACCACCAGCAGCTTTACGGCCGTTTTTGCAGTCATTTCATCTTCCTCGGCAGCTTGAGTATTCCGTTGTTTTTGTCTGAACATTTATCCGCCCGCCGGAGCAGCATCCCTGCCCCGCACCGGCAGTTCAAGGGTAAATTCCGTACCCCGGCCAGGCGCAGAGGTCACGCTGACATTGCCGCCGTGGCCTTCCACAATCTGGTGTACAATGGCAAGGCCAAGGCCCGTGCCTGAAGGCTTGGTCGTAAAATAGGGCGTAAAAATGGCCGCCTGAATGTCTCTGGCAATGCCTGGTCCGTTATCGGCCACCGTGATGCAGAAGGTCTGCCCGCCGGAACAGAGTCGCGCGTCCACGCGCAGTTCGCCGCCCTCCCCCATAGCCTGCGCAGCGTTGAGAAAAAGATTCAGCAGGGCCTGGGTAAGCCGCTCGGTGTTGACGCGCACTGGCGGCAGGCCCGGCGGCACATCAAGAACCACATGAATATGCCGTGAGCGCATATCAGCCTCTGCCAGCCTCAACGCACGGCCGATCACTTCTGCAAGGTCGGCTTCAGCCGTATTGATGGCTCCGGGCCGGGCAAATTCCAGCAATTCAGACACCACGCGGTCGAGCCTGTCCACTTCGTCAATCATGCGTTGCGCGGCCTCTTCTTCCCGGCCGCCGGGCAACATGCGTTTGGCTATATACAGGGCCACCCCCTTGATGGTGCTCAGGGGATTGCGCACCTCGTGCGCCACACCCGCCGCCAGATGCCCCAAGGCGGACAGGCGGTCGTTGCGCTGTGCGTCGGCCTGCAGGCGTTTGACCTCGGTTATGTCCCTGAGGATGAACACGTTGCCGAGAAACACGCCATCCTGATTGTGCATGGATGCCGCACTTAGGCTGATGACGGCTCCCGCCCGGCCTGTGGTGAGCGCGCACTCACGCTCAAGCACCTTTCGCCCGCTGGCCAGCTCCGCCACAAGGGCGCTCCAGTCCAGACCGGGCAGGCCGGTCAGGGGCGCGTACACAGCTGTACTTCTGTCCAGTTCAAACATGCTCAGGGCCGTGTCGTTGACCATGGCGACCCTGCCGTAAGGGTCGCTGGTGAGAAGCCCCAGAGGCAGATTGGCAACGACCTCCGAAGCCATGGCCCGGGAATCGCGCAACATACGTCGTGAACGGCGGTAGTTGTGCGCCCAGAACAGGGAAACAAAACCGGCAAGCCCCAGGGCCGCAAGAAGGGCCGCCGAGGTGAGATTGTGGCGTAAATCTGCTGCCAGCGCGGCTTCAAAAGGCTTGAGGTCAAGCCCGATCACCACCACGCCCATGGGCTGCCGGACCTGCTCCTGCTGCCATTGCCCTTCGGCGCCGCCAGGCATGACGCCTGGTCCGGAGGAAGACATGCCCCCGTGTCTGCCTTCCGGCATGGGCCGCATGGAACCGGGCGGGCTCATATCTTTCAGGGTCATGGGGCCATGCGGCATGCCTGCGCCGCCCATACTGCGCCCGCGGCCCATATGTTGCCCATGCCCGCGCATGGGCATGGGCATGGGCCGAACATCAGCCAGTGGCACAAAAGCCCGGTAAACCTCAAAAACTTTTTTTCCGTTCCACTGCCGTATGCGCCAGGTGGGCTTTTCTGTTACCTGCACCCCGGTGGGCATGATGAGGGCCAGTGCCCGCTCACCGGGCTGCACGCCCGTCATTTCTCGCGGAGATGCGTTTTCGCGCTCTGGCCGGCTTCTGTCCCTGTTGCGCACAGGCACGCTGTAGGCAAGCATTTTACCTTCATCACTGGCTACAGCCATAAAAACAATGCCGGGCTGCTTGGCGGTTTCCGTCAGCAAGGATTGAAGGCCGTCAGTTGTACCCAACGTGCCCAGAGGCGTGCACAGCCCTGTGCGCGCGCCGGCTTCCAAGGCCCAGATGAGGGCTTCGGCCCTGTCTATGAGATTCTGTATCATATATGTCTTGCCGCGCTGATTGCTGCGCACCGCAAGCGCGGTGATGGCAAGGCCGAGAATGATGGCCATGCCGACCACCATCCAGGGTGAAAGGCCTAGATGCAGGGCGCGCAGGCCCCTGGCGGAAAACAGTCTTGAGACTCTGCTTTTCATGGGTCTTCCTTGGTTGCAGGATGACTGTATTATGTATTTTTTACCCACCCGGTCAAGTCCGGGGGTAAAAATTGGACAGTCGCCGCCAGATGTGAGTAAAAATTGGACAGCAATGAAAAAAGGCTGTCAGGACAAATACAGATATCGTTGTGTTAACATATAATAATTACTGATGTTATATAAAACTTGTCATATTGGCACGACCTTTGCCTTATAAGAGCCAAGACAGCGCGAAGCGCAAACCGGTGACAGCGCCACCCCGCCTGGGTGCAGGCGCGCCCGGCCTCACCGGGAGGACACAAAATGCATACTTGTTATTTTCAGAGTTTTTTCGGCTGGGGCGGCGGCTGGTTGGGAATGTTTCTTACAGTCATAGTGCTCGTGCTGGCGGTCTGCCTTATAAGCCGCCTGCTGACCAGAAAACGGTGCAACTTTGACCGGCGTGATTCGCTGAACATACTGAAACACCGCCTGGCATCCGGCGAAATAACGCAGGAAGAATACGAGAAGCTTAAAAACGTGATCTGACCGCTTCTTTCAGAAAAACGGATCAAGATCACGAATATATACAAGACAAGGAGAAAATCATGAAAACCACAACCTTCAAACCTTCCATTCTGGTAGCATCCCTGGCCTTTGTTTTCGTCATGGCCCTCACCGTCCTGCCCTCTCAGGCTCAGACCGGTGCAAGCTCCAGCATTGCCTCTCCCTGGTGCGGCAACGGCAACGGTCACGGCGGGTACGGTCCCCACGGTCCCCATGGCGGAGGTCACATGGGCCGGTAAGCCCAGGAACTGACGCCAACCAAGGACAACACATGAGACACCCTAAAAACATATGTTCTTGGCAGAAAAATTCTGCAACAGCGGCGTCACTGTCCGGCTGCGGCGGCCATCGGGGGCCGGGCCTGCACGACAGAAAAGGCACATACGGCCCCCGGAATTTACCCGGACTTTACAGGCGCTCAACACAGCCCCAAAGCAAATAAAAACCCTCGGCTCAGACCGAAATCATAAAGGATACCACCATGAAGACATCCAAAATAGCTTCCACCACCGCGGCTCTCGCTCTTGTGGCCCTGCTTGGCACAGCCGGCATCGCCAGCGCCCAGCACGGCAACCCCTCCGGTCCCCACATGGGTCCGCACATGAGCATGACCACCGAACAGATGAACGCTATGGACAGCATCCATAAGGAATTCGGCCCCAAGATGCAGCCCCTGCTGCAGCAGAAGTACGGCAAGCAGGCCGAGATCAATGCCCTGCTCTATCAGGGAGTAAAGGCCGATGACCCCAGGATTCAGGCCCTGCAGAAAGAAGTGAAGGATGTGGACGGCAAGCTGTACCAGCTTGATGCCGCCATGCGCAAGCAGATGCAGGACAAGGGCCTGCCCTACATGGGCGCCCACGGCATGGGACGCGGCATGATGGGCGATTGCCCCGGCATGAGCGGACGCGGCATGGGACGCGGCATGCACGGCCAGGGTCACGGGATGGGCCACGGCATGTACGGCACCATGGATCAGAATGCCGCTACCCCTGACACCAAGCAGAACTAAAGCAGCCCCTTTTATCAGAGCCACCTTGCAACACCCAACCCTCCAGTCGCGGGCGGCTGTTACAAGCAGCCGCCCGCCGCCGGAACAGCGCAAGTTGCCTGCGCGTCCTCCGGTGGAGACCATGAACCCTTCTCCTGAAAGACATCTCCTCCCAGGCTGATGTTCCCGAAGCAGACTTCCCCCATGCGGCCGGGGCTGAACGACCCGCAAAAGACGCCCCGGCCGAAACAGAACACGCAGAACATACCCACACTCCAAGGCACGAAAAGGCCGTGAATCCCTGAAATTCACGGCCTTTTCATTTGCAAGGCAGAAAGCCAGAACAGTCCTGTAGCGCCGCATGCGGTACGGCGCGCCGCAACGTGGCAGGCTGCCTGCCTGGAAACACGATTTCTTTCAGACAGGGCAACATCCTTGAAATATCCTGTATTTCAAGGACAACCTACTCCAGACGTTTCTAAACGTTATAATCACCACGGTTGAATTTGAACTTTTCTGTGGCGGCAAGCACCTCCAGATTGTTCACCAGGGTATCCAGGCCGGGGTTTTGCCCGCGCAGGCCCGCGGTATTTTCTTTCAGGGCGCTTACCTGTCCGTCAATTCCCTGCAACAGGGCATATGCCTCGCGCAAGGAACCTCCCCTGCCGGCATCGCCCAAGGTGTTGACGTACGAGTCCCACATGTCAAGAGTACCCGAAGCCTGGGTAAAAGCCTCGCGCAATACATCCTCATGCGGGTCCACGTCGTTGTTTTCGCCGGTAACGCCCAGCAGCATCTGGCTTATCATGGAAGCCTGCGATGCCTGGGCCGCCTGCATGCCCTGCCCGCCGGAAACGGCTCCGGCGGAAGGGAAGGCCCCTGCGCCGCCCAGCCCAAGCTGCTCGGCAAGGGCTGCCTCAAAACCGGCACCCTGCCCGGCGGGCTTATGAGCCGTGCCGGCAGACTGCTCCTGCTGGCGCAGCAGGGCTGCCAGTTGTTCATTATTGATCTTCATGTCGCCTCCAGGGTTGGCGTTCCGCATTTTGCCGCATTTAATGCAAAAATGCTGCCAAGGCTCTTTCAGCCTTAATTGCCTGTTTTTACGGCATCCCCCTTGCACCGGGAGAGGAAAATTTTTCCGCACGCCAAACATATGCCCTGCGAAATGTCTTGTCTATTGCTGTAAAAAAACCTAAAATTTCACAAAGATTACCCTCAGCAGTCCTTAAACCGCCGCACGGCGGCAAAACATGGTTGCGGAGACTGTATCTTTACTAACCCTAGCATCCCACGGGGAACAGGAGCTTGCCATGAAGGAAATCAAAAAGATTCTTTGCGCGGTAGACCTCTCCGAACACAGCAAGGATGTGGCCGAATATGCAGTTCTGCTTGCGAAGGGCTTTAACGCAAGCGTTGTGGTTGTTTACACTGCGCCTTCGCTGAGTCAGTATGTGGGCTTTCATGTGCCCCCCAACACCATCGAAAACTTTGTGGGCGAAATAGTATCCGGCGCCGAAAAATCCATGGAATCTTTCGTAGCCGAAAATTTCGCAGGGGTCGAATCCACGGGCAAGGTTCTTATCGGCTACGCGGCTGAAGAAATTCTGGCGCACGCCAATGAGGAAAAAGTAGACGTCATCGTTATGGGAACCCACGGCCGCAAGGGCATTGACCGCATTCTTTTCGGCTCGGTAGCCGAAAAGGTGGTAAAAAACGCCGACATGCCCGTGCTGACAGTGCGCCCCAGCTAGGCAGCCGACGCCTTTTGCCCCGACTTTACGCAGAAGATGTGAGTAAAAGGCAGTGCTGCGCATCGTTGCCGCAGAATGTCACACCCGGGCCGCGTCTCCATAAAGGGGCGCGGCCCGAAACAGAAATACGGGCCGCTTCGGCTTTTGGCCCACTGAGATCCGCCGGATGAAAAGGCGGATTTTTACCGAAAGCCATCCCGCCCCACGGCAAGCCTCACAGGCGGCATGCGCGGCTACAGTGGCACCATCGCCCGGCCTCGCCAACGGATTTTTTGAATTTTGCGATAAATATTCCCAAAGTTTTAGGGCGCACACATAATAGCGCTGCTGCCTTCACCCGCGCCAGCCTTTCGGGCAACGCATGAAGCCGCGTTACGCCTTCATGGCGGGTGTCTGCCTGCGCAGACGCCGGAACCGTTTCAAGATGACATTGTCTGGAACTTCGAGATGACATTGTTCCATCCCGAATAATCTGTCAGACTAAACGCTTGTTGCCGGGTACACCATGCCGGTAATGGAGAAAGCATGTTTCAGATCAGCGTGCGGCAGGAAATTCTTGCCCTCAAGGCCTATGTTCCCGGCCTGTCCATTGCTGAAATCCAGCAAAAATACGGCCTTGCCCAGGTCATCAAAATGGCCAGCAACGAAAACCCGCTGGGCATGCCGCCCCTGGCCATACAGGCCGTGCAACGCCATGCCGACATGGGCTTTCGCTACCCCCAGGGCGGCAATCCCCGTCTGGTGGAGGCGCTGGCCCGCAGGCACTGCCTTGAGCCTGCCCGCGTGGTCGTTGGCAACGGTTCGGATGAGATCATAGACCTGCTTATCCGCATCATGGCCGAACCGGGTATACACAACCTCGTATGCTTTGACCCCTGTTTCAGCATTTATCCCATTCAGGGACGCATCGGCGGCGTCGAGGTGCGGCGGCAGCCTCTCAATGACGACTTTTCCTTTGACTTTGACGCCCTTCTTTCGCATGTGGACGACAACACCCGCCTTGTGTTTGTGACCACACCCGATAATCCCTCCGGCTATTGTCCCCCGCGTGAAGCCGTGGCGCAACTGGCCCGCCGTCTGGCGGAAACCGCGCCCCGCTGCCTGCTGGTTGTGGACGAAGCCTATATGGATTTTGCCGAAAATGAGCAGGAATCATCCCTGCTGGCCAGTGGTATCCTACCGGAAAACACGGCATTTCTCCGCACATTCTCCAAAAGCTTCGGTCTGGCGGGACTGCGCGTGGGCTACGGCATTCTGCCCCCGGGGCTGGCCGACTTCTGGTGGCGGGCGCGACTGCCTTTTTCCGTCAACATTCTGGCAGAAGAAGCCGCTTTGGCGGCGCTTGCCGATACGGCCTTTCTTGACGCGACCATGCACACCGTACGCCGGGGCCGCAATGTCCTTACTGTAGGGCTGACCGCACTGGGTTGCATGGTCTGGCCCAGCGCGGCCAACTTTGTACTCTTCAGACTGCCGGAAAACACCCTTGGCGCTCAGGACTGTTTCGAGACCCTGCTGCGGCGCGGCATTATCATACGCCCGCTCAAAAGCTATAACCTGCCGGAACATTTGCGGGTCAGCGTGGGCAACAAGGATGAAAACAGGGCCTTTCTGGCCGCTATGGACGCAATTTTGCTGGAAAAGCACAGAGCCGCCAACGGCCTTGAAAACAAGGAGCTGAAATGAGTGCGCGCCTGCCTGTGGTGACGCTGGACGGCCCTGCCGGAGTAGGCAAAACCACCCTGGCCCGCCGCATGGCTGAAAGCCTGGGGCTTGCCTATCTGGATACCGGGGCCATGTTTCGCTGCATGGCTCTCAAGCTGGGACCGGGAGCAGAAAAGCTGCCGGAAGAAGAATTGCGCACCCGCTGCGCCCACTGGACCTTCAGCCTGGGAGGCATGGGGCAGCAGTCTACCCTGTTCTGCAACGGCGTGGCTGTGCGCGGCGAAGTGCGCACTGAAGAAGTGGGGATGCTGGCCGCACGCATAGCCACAGTGCCTGTGGTGCGCGATATCTTACGCCAGACGCAGCGCGCCATTGGCGAAAGTTCTGCCCTTGTAGCAGAAGGCCGGGATATGGGGACCGTGGTTTTTCCCGATGCGCGCTTCAAGTTTTTCCTTGATGCCGCCCCGGAAGTACGGGCCATGCGCCGCCTGCGCGATCTTGAAGAAAGAGGCGAAGCTGCCGAACTGACAAGCCTTACGGAACAGATACGCCAGCGCGATGCTCTGGACCGCAATCGCGCCGTGGCTCCGTTGCGCCCCGCTCCCGATGCCCTCATTGTAGACACCTCCCATCTGGATATTTCGGGAGTGCTCGGCGTTATGCTGCATCATATCAGTGTGCATGGCGGACCGCAGAGCCTGCGCGGCTAGAGTCATTCTCCTTCAAAAGGCCCCTTTGGCGCATACCCGGGGCCTTGCAAGAGAATGCACCGGCAACGGTTTTTTGCTGTCCATCGCCAACCCGCCAAGCGGTCAAAATCCGCCCGTTGACAGAATGGTGTTGTGTGGAGCCGCAACGCAGGCATATCCCTCGCCGCTAAAGCAATATAATGCTTAAACTGCTCTGGCAACTGCGTGAGCAGTCGCCCGTGAATGTTGCAGGCATAATTTATTTACGCTGTTACACGTCGTAACAAGCTTGTCTTCAATTTTGAGAAATATATTCTCAGAGTTGAAATGCCTGACAACCCTGAAACACCTTCATCCCACATTCTGAAACCGCCTTTTGCTCAAAAGCGAAAGGCGGTTTTCGTTTTATTTAGTAAACCATTCCAGGCAGCGGCAAAACCTGCCCTTCTTCATCAGATGTTGCCGGACTTTTGGCGCTCGGGGCAGGACGCCTTTGCCTATGCGACTTAAAAACCCTACCCATTGAAAAATATCATCATGATTTTATTGCATAATTATATTTTGGCATGAGCAGTGCATAACACTGGGCAAGCCAATGGCGCATACAGCGCCTTGCACAAACCAGCCTCAGTTGGGGAGGAAAATATGAGCAATCAGCTGGATTACGAAATCAATAAAGAATTGGGCGAGTGCTACCTGTTCATGGGTGACTTTGACAAGGCCGAGGAATACTACCGCAAGGCTGCCAACAGCAGCACGCAGAGCGATGCCCCCTATCTGGGCCTGGCTACTGTGGCCGTGCAGCGGGCTGAACTGGACAAGGCCCTGGTGCTTTACCAGAAAGCCGCCTCGGTAGAAGAAACCGACAAAGCCCTGTGCGGCATCGGCCTGATCCATATGGAACAGGGTCAGCATCAGGAAGCTTTTGACAATTTTGCCCGCGCCCTCAACAAGAACGCTGAAAATATCGTGGCGCTGAACTGCCTTGTGCGCGAAGCCTATCAGCTGGGTTGCGTCGAGAGCGTGCTGCCCTACCTGGAAGACACCCTGAATACCGGTGTGGAAGCCGAGGCCGTGCGCGTAACCCTGGCCGGTTGCCTTATCTATCTCGGCCGTGGAGAAGAGGCCCGCATCCACCTTGAAGCTGTGCTCGGCGCCAACCCGGCGAACAACAGCGCTAAAGAACTTTTCGACACCATGGCTGCCTAGCCATGGCCCCCGGGCCAGGCCGCTGCCAGAACATACTCCCCTCCCCACATGATTTTCCGGCCCCTGGCAGGTGCCGGGGGCCGGAAAATCTTTTCGCAGGGGAACACGGCACTACTTGCCCTCTGCGCATCATGCCGTTGGCGTATATGGCAACGCAGACAAAGCTAAAAATCCCTGAAGATTTCTTCAGGGATTTTTAGCAGTTTCACGGCAGGCATTGTAGAGCATTTCACACTTGAAATGCTCTACAAGGATTTGTCTCAAAATCCTTGTCGCAAATGACTGCAGGACGACTTTGCCGACCGTCAAGCAAGCATTTGAAGCGTTAATTGCTAGCGTTAAGAAAATTTAAATACCCCTAACGCTGCACGAGGGTGCAGCGCGCCGTAACACGGCGGGCAACATGCAGGCTATTCCTGAAGAAAAGAGGGCGCATCCTGGCACACCACAGAGTTGCGTCCATTGTACTTGGCCCGGTACAGGCATCTGTCGGCCTCGGCGATGCCGGCTTCAAGCTGTTGCAAGAGAGAGCAGGATACATTGTCCCGGCACAGCCTGCTGACGCCAAGGCTCACAGTTATCCGCAGGGGCACGGGATGCGGGATGGACGCCTGCCCCTCTCTGGAGCGGGCCTGGATGCAGTGAAGCATGGCGGCTTCATCCATAACGGTCTGCTCCACAGCCGAACGTATTTTTTCGCCCAGCTCGCATGCTTCTGCCAGTTCTTCACCCGCCAGAAGTATGACAAACTCTTCACCGCCGTAGCGGCAGCACAAATCCTGTTCACGCAAAAAAGAGCTGATGCAACGGCTGAAGCGCACGAGCACCTCATCGCCGCAGGCATGCCCGTAGGTATCATTGACGGCTTTGAAGTGGTCAATATCTGCAAGAAGAACACTGGCGGGTAACCCTTCCTCACGAAGGAGTTCCAGCGTTTTTTCGGCCTTGACCATGAATGCACGACGGTTAAGCAGCCCGGTAAGAGGGTCTATAAAAGAAAGCTGCTTGTATTTATGAGAAAGACGGGTCAGTTCTGAAACGTTTTTGTCCAGTTCTTCCACCATTTTGTTGAATGCGGTAGAAAAGTCGCCCAAAAAGTTGATCCTGTGCTGGTATTCGCCTTTGGCGATGCACTGGGCCTGCCACGTAAGATGGCGCAGATCGGACTGAAGGGCCTTGAGAGAACCAATAACAAAGCCCCGCTGCTTGGACATGTAATGCAGGTCGCCCTTGCCCAGATTGTGGGCGAGGGAGCGTATACCCCATATCAGATTGTGCAGGTTCTCCATCCCTTCCAGTTGCCGCAGCCTGTCAGGCAGGGGGCCTTCACTGACGGAAACACCGGTCAGGATGGAATGCACATGGCCTATAACTTCGGTCGCAAGGGCCACGTCCTCTGAGAGCGCGGCCCCGGTATTCGCAGGATCATCCATAGTATTTACTACCGGTTATCTTGAACCCGCCGGAGGGAATATCCCTCAGGACCGGAAACACGGACACAGCGGACAGGCGCAGTGCCAAACCAGTGGCGGGCGTGCGGCTCCCGAACATTCCGGCGCGCTGCCGGACCTCTTCGGCACGAAGGCACAGCAACCACGCCGCGCAACGTATGGGGGCCACAATCATTTTGAATTATTACCTTTGAGGACATGGCCTCACATCTGTCAGACGCTCGTCATGGCGGTTAGCAGATGGGTAACATTGAAAATAGTTATCTGCTCCACGCGAATTTCTGCAAAAATCCGCGCCCGAAGCTGCGTGGGCAATACCCGGTGTGCCGGACACACCTCTGCGACTGTGACATGGAAACACAGAAACAATGTGTACTCGCGTGGCGAACATGCTTCGGCTGCACGGCAAAGGGCGTTACGGGCAAAAACAGCAGAGATGCCTGCTCCTTACACAGGCATGACGAAACTCAAAAACTTCTGGAGTGCAAGTATATAACAATGCCTTCATCCGCAGGCCCTTCGGCAACAGATAGAGATGAAGCCCGCCTCTGCGGCGGACGTCAGCCCACACAGCCGCCAGAGCAATGTAAAAAAACACTGCTCTGTCATACAACGGCATTGTCTGATAATTTTTTTCCGCGACACGGAACTCGCCCGGCATCCTTTCCAAAAACGGACAATGCGGGGCAGCGCAGCGGCGGCGTATGTAGTGGCTGTAAAGAAAGTACGGTTCCAGTTGTTTTATAAACAGTCGTGATAGTGGCACAACAAACACTTTGCGGCCGCAGGGCAAAAAAACTTGTGCAGAACATCAGGAGCGGCTTCAGCTGCACTGCCTGCCGGCAGGTAAAGCAGGGCCGGCTCAGTCTGGTGTCTTTTCAGTGTGCTGCGGTTTTTGCCTGGGCCGGGCTTCAAACCGGCAGGTGCGGTCGCCGGTGCACCAGCAATCAATCTCGCGCACGTTAAATTCCACTCCGGCATGCGAAAACAGCACTCCCGCAAGAAATCCCTCGTCGTAGTGGCAGACCGTATGCTCCATATCAGGTAAGCCGGAGCAATCCAAGTCTTCTGCCACAGTCAGCGTAAAGTGGGAGGTTTCATAATTTGCCGTTTCTACACGCAGGATGCCGATGCCGAAGTCCAGCAGTACCTGTTGTACCGTAGCCACAAAATCATCAAAATTTTCGCAGGGGCCAATGAATCTCTCACAGAATTTGCGGCCTGCCAGTTCGCCGCATTCACGCATGATTTCTTCTGACGCCTCGGTGCCATACCGAAGCTCGACAACATCGCGCATGGTATACTGGAACAGCCGGTATACTTCAATACGGGCGCTGTTACCGAGATTGGGCCGGCCCTCACGGACATTGCCGACAAAATCCCAACTGAAAGCGTAACGCCGGGTCGCCATGAAAAACCGCCTTTTACAGAGTCAGTGCCAGAGTACATGATAGCAGCATTGACCTTACCCCTGCAAACAAAAAAGTCTTCGGCCCCCCGGCATTATGCCAGCAGCGGGCAGCCGCAGGCCCAAAGCCCGCAAACCGCCCGCTGCCAAAAAAAGCAGGCCCGCCCTTGCAAAGCAGCAGGAGCAGCGCCGTGCCAATGAGCCGGATCAGCGAATTATCGGCGGCACATCACCGCTGACCTTGAGCATGGTGCCGAGATGCCGCCTGACCAACGCCAGTTCGCCTTCTGTAACTTCAGGCATGTCACTGGAGCGTACCCCGGTCATGTCATTCCCCTCTTCAACAATGGCAAGAGCGGCGGCCATCCGTCCCATAACGCAGAAAAAGCGCACAGGGTTCCAGCCTTGCTCCTGCACCCAGGCAGCGGCCTTGGGCGAATACATGAAATCTGCCTTGCCGTTGCGAAGAACGGGATGGGCCTCTTCATTGCCAGCCTTGGCCCAGGCACGAAAGTGCGGCAAAATATCAAGAAAACCCAGCAGTTCCTTATCTGTCACCGGCGGTTGTCTGTCGTAGACCGTGGCCGCCTGCCGCGCCGCCTTTTTCTCCTGCCCGGCAGTTGCCGCATGCGCCTCGCCGGGCATGGCCGGGGCAAGCAGCAGGCACACAAGGGCAGTCCCCGCCGCCAGGAAGCTTCCCGCGCGCGAGGCCAAGTTGCCTGTATATGCGGGATTTTTTATGTATGGCAAGGCCGAAGGGCCTGTGAACATCCTGAAAATCCGCAACAAAATATTCATTCAATACCGTACCGCGCTGAATTTCGAGAGTCTGTCCATATTATGGTAAGACTCGACATACCGCAACGTTCCTGTCTTGCCGCGCAAAACAAGGGAATGTGTTACGGCGTATTTGGCGCTGTAGCCGACGCCGCGCAGAAAATCGCCGCCGGAAATGCCCGTGGCGGCAAAAAAACAGTCGTCGCTGCGCACCAGATCGTTAACGGTGAGCACTTCGCGTGCGTCAATGCCCGTCTCGTTGATGGCCTCTTTTTCCACATAGGACTGGGGGTCGAGCCGGGCCAGCATCTGCCCGCCCATGCCCTTGATGGCGCAGGCCGCCAGCACACCTTCAGGAGTGCCGCCCGTACCCATCATGATGTCCACTTCGGACCGGGGGTCCACAGCCATGAGCGCTCCGGCCACGTCGCCGTCCGTCTGCAGCTGTATGCGCGCTCCGGCTTCGCGGATTTCGGCAATGAGCTTTTCATGCCGGGGCTTGTCCAGCACAAAAACCACAAGATCCTGCACGCTCTTGCCCATAGCTTTTGCCACGTTGGCCAGGTTGACCTTGACGGGAGCGTCAAGATCAATGACGTTGCGCGCCTCGCGCGCCACAACGAGCTTTTGCATGTAGTAGCTGGGGCCAGGATTGAACATGCTGCCCTTGGGGGCCACGCCCACGACGGAAATGGCGTTGGGACGCCCGTAAGCCAGCAGGCTCGTGCCTTCCACCGGGTCAACGGCCACATCAAGGCTGGGTCCCACGCCCATGCCGACCTTTTCGCCGTTGTACAGCATGGGGGCATTATCTTTTTCGCCCTCGCCGATAATAACAAGACCGTCAATGTGCAGAGTGGCAAAACTGATGCGCATGGCGTCCACGGCAGCGCCGTCTCCGGCCTCCTTGTCTCCGCGCCCGAGCCAGCGGGCCGATGCCAGGGCCGCCGCCTCGGTAATACGCACAATGTCCAGGGCCAGATTTTTCTCCGGTGCTTCCACCATGTCTTCCTCCACTCGTATCTGCGTTATGCAACACACTGCTCTTACCCCAGCGCGCTGCCGGCTTCAAGAAAAAACCCCCGGGTCTGCCGCCCGAAGCTCCGCTGCCGCCCAGCAGTCCGCATGATCATTGCCCTGCCTGCGGATGCCGGAATATCTTGTCAAAAACCCGTCTGGCCCAGCCCCGGGGCCTGAAGCATTTTACCTTTGAAAAAGTTTACATGCGCTCACTCTGCACGAGAGTACAGCGTGGCGTAACGCGGCGTGAATTCTGCCGAAATTGCATTTTCCGGCAGAATGACAGCTTTGAAACATAAAGTATTTCAAAGCTGCTCAGCTTCAGGGCAGGCGATAGCGCCCCGCCACCGGGGCCTGCCAGCCCGCACCAAAAGGCACGCGGCTTACAAAAAGCGCCAACGGTTCCTGCCTGCGCTTGAATTCCGCCGCAAAAAGCCTGTTCCGCACCTCAAGCCGCAAGGGTGAAATATTGGCCGCAGCAGAAGAAGCACCGGGCAACAGCAGCTCTTCGAGTACAGGATCAAGCTGCCCGTAAGGCGGCAGGCTGTCTTCATCCTTCTGGCCGGGCCGCAGTTCTGCGGAAGGAGCCTTGTCAAAAACCTGTTGCGGAATCACCTCTGCCTGACGGTACTCATTGTACCACCGGGCCACGGCATAGGTCTGCGTTTTTGTCAGGTCGCCAATGACGGCAAGCGCGCCCACAGTGTCGCCGTACAGGGTGCTGTAACCCATGGCGGCTTCACTTTTATTGCCCGTGTTGAGTACAAGAGCGCCCGCCCTGTTTGCCAGAGATGACAGAACCACACCGCGAATGCGTGCCTGAAGATTTTCAAACGTGGTGTCGCCCGGGCGGGATGTGAAAAGCTCCAGCCCGGGAGCAAGGGCCTGTTCAAAAACCTTCATGACAGATTCTATGGGCAGGGTGACGGTACGTATGCCCAGATTTTGCGCCAGGCTATGGGCATCGCTGACAGAACCTTCACTGCTGTAAGGCGATGGCATGAGTACGCCGGTGACGTTTTCTGCCCCCAGCGCCTCCACGGCCACGCAGCACACCAGCGAAGAATCCATACCGCCCGAAAGGCCCACGATTACCTTTTCTGCGCCACATTTGCGCACAAAGTCGCGCGTGCCGAGGGTAAGGGCGTGCCAGAGATTTTCTTCAACGCAACTGGACAACGGCTCGGGAGCCTTGCCGCCCGATGCACCGCCCGGGGCGCTTCCGGCGGTTTCCACCACCAGGACGTCTTCGGCAAAAGCCTTGCCGCGCGCCAGCAACTGACCCGTGGGGTCAAAGGCGAGGCTCTGGCCGCTGTACACGCGGCTGTCGTTGCCTCCCACAAGATTGACGGAAAAAAGATGCACATGATGCCGGGCCGCCACATGTGAAAGCATGTGCTCGCCCGCGGCCTGCGCCCCCTCGCTGTACGGCGCGGCAGTCATGTGAACGAGAGCGTCAACGCCCCGCTGCACCAGTTCCATAAGCGGATTATGCCCGCTGGCGTAACGTATTTTCCAGAAAGCCTCTTCTTCGCTGCGTGCGTCTTCGCACAGCACCACCCCCATGCGCCAGCCACCGATGGTGAGTATACCGCAGGAGATGCCCCTGTCAAAATAACGGCTGTCGTCCGTGTCTGGCCCCATCCCCTGCGCGCCGCCCTGATAGACCTTGCGTGAGGCCACCTGCCAGCTTCCCTTGTCAACAAGAACGGCAGCATTGGAAAGCAGCCCCGAAGCGTAAACACTGGGTACGGGCGCGCCCACCAGCAGGGCCGGACCATCCCTGAGTTCCAGGGCGAGAAGGTCCAGGGCCGTGCGGCATCCTGCCGCGAAGTCTTCAGCGCAGAGATAATGGCCGGGGGCCACACCGCACAGGGCCAGTTCCGGCGTAACGCACAGTTCGGCCCCGGCAGCCGCAGCCTGACGGCTTGCTTCAAGAATGCGCTGCATGTTTCCGGCGACATCACCGGTAACGCTGTTGCACTGTAAAAGGGCTATCTTCATCCGCAGCCTCCCCCGAGTTAGATATATCCGTGCAAAGGCCCGCCCGGAGCAGCCAGCGCATCCACCCTGCGGGTGATGGCCGGGTCCTCTTCCAGGGGGGGAGCGTGGAAGGGTTTCAGGCGGGCGTCCATAACCAGCGGGGCTTCACACGACCAGTGCTTGGCCCGCGTCTGCGCGCGGGCGCCGTACACATCCGTGGCCGGGTCAGACCGGGTAAAAGCCACCCAAAGGAAATTGTCCATATTTTCCGCGCAAAAATCCGCATCATCAACAACAAGAACCAGCGGAAATGCCTCACGGCCGGGCCAGCGGGCCAAGGCCTGCGCCAGCGCCTCGACACCGGGATCCTGCTGGTTGCGTCCAAGGGCATGCGCCGGACCGCGCACAACAAGCATGCCGGGGCCGACCAGCCGCACATCCCCGAAACCTTCGGGCAGCGAGGGCATATCCGCCGCCGGACCGGTAAGCTCCAACCCCAGAGTCCGCCGTTTTTCACCGGCCGAAGCCCATATGAGCTTGGAACCCTCATTAAGTCCAAGGCCCGTATAATCCAGGGTGTCATTGGTGCTGTGTGTGATGAAGTGCAGATCACGGGAAAAATCCGCGCGTTCCAGCATGTGCCGCAAAAATTCCGGCGCATGGCGGGCGCTCAGACCCGGAGCATCTTCGTGCGCAGCCACAAGAACATATTTGGCAAGGGCCGTCTGTGTGGTTCCGAGCAGGTGCAGGGCGGCTGTGAGCAGTTCGCGCGGCCTGCGCCCGGCCTCATACGGCGTATAGCGTTCGCTGCCCAGTGCCAGCAGCAGGGGGTGAACCCCGGCCGCGTCCACGGCATGCACCTCGCGTACGCCCTGAAAAACCTGGGGAACAAGCGGGCCGGTCAGTTCATGAATAAAGTCCCCGAAAACAGTATCTTCCTGAGGCGGGCGCCCCACCGCCGTAAACGGCCAGACTGCCCCTTCGCGGTGGTATACGGCATCCACCCTGAACACGGGAAAATCATGCGTAAGGCTATAGTAACCCACATGATCGCCAAAAGGGCCTTCGGGCTTCAGGCCGGGCAAAACATGCCCGCTGATGCAAAAATCAGCTTCGGCCAGCACCGGCAGGGGCAAGCCGTCCACCCGGGCAAGGTCCATGCGGCGGCCGCCCAGCAGACCGGCGAAGCGCAGTTCGCTCAGCCCCTCGGGCAGCGGCATGACCGCAGCCACGGTAAGACTTGGCGGGCCGCCCACATACACATGAACAGGCAGCGGGCGGCCAGCGGCCAGGGCGTGGGCATGATGCACACCGATGCCTCTGTGGATCTGGTAGTGCAGGCCCATTTCGTCCGGGGCATAGGCATTGCCGCTCTGCTGCACCCGGTACATGCCCAGATTCGAGGCATCTGTTCCCGGCTTTTCCGGGTCTTCGGTGTAAACCAGGGGCAGGGTAATAAAAGCTCCGCCGTCCATCGGCCAGCAGGTGAGCCGGGGCAGATCGGCCGGGGCGCATCGCCGTGCGAGCACAGGCACGCCCTCTCCTGTTCCGGCGTGGCGCGTGCGCGGCAGCATACGCCACAATCCCGGAACGGCAGCCAGTGAGCGCCAGGGGGTTTTAAGCGCGGCCGCCGGGTCGGCCTTGGCCGCCAGCACGGCATGCACTGCGGGCAGGCTGTCCCTGAAAATATAGTGCAGGCGCTCGCGGGTGCCGAAAAGATTGCACAGCATGGGAAAGGATGTGCCTTTTACCCGCGTGAACAGCAGGGCCGGAGCATTGGCGCGGAAGGCACGGCGCTGGATAGCCGCCAGCTCGAGACAGGGATCCACCTCTGCGTCAATGCGCTTCAGGTGGCCGTGAGCTTCCAGATCGGCAAGGCATTCCTGCATGTTGCGGTAAGACATCAACAAAACTCCTTTCCACTTTTACCGGATGCGGCCTCTCCGGGCGCAACGGCTATGGCAGCCCCCGCAGGGTCGTCAGCCGCGCGGCAGCCGCAGGCAGCGCCGGAGCCGGCAGCGTCAGAGCCGCTCTGGGCATCCAGAGACGGCAGATGGTGACAGGCCAGAGGCTGCACTGCCGCCACGGTCCGCTTCCCGGACAGCACCTGCCTGAAATGTTCCAGTATTTCCGCATGGTCAAAAACCAGCGGCTCGGGCAGGCCGTCCAGCGGATAAAAAGCCGCATGGGCCGCGTCATCCCCTGCCGTGATGGCTTCGGGATTACGCGCCCTGCCCGTGTACACCACCGTAAGCGTATGCTGGCGCGGATCGCGTTTGGGCCGCGAATAGACGCCAAGCAGGCCTGTCAATTCCACATCCAGCCCGGTTTCTTCGCGCATTTCGCGAACAGCGGCGGCTTCGGCCTGTTCACCCTCGTCAATAAAGCCTCCCGGCAGGGCAAAACCCACCGGGGCATGACGGCGGCGGATAATAGCCACCCCTCTGCCCGGTTCGTAAATGACCACGTCGGCAGTGGGCGCAGGATTGCGAAAACAGGAATACGGCTTGCCGCAATGCGGGCAGACAACGTCTTTCTTCATGCTGACCTCAGGCTTGCATGCCGCACGGCGCAGGCCGCAGGCACAGGCATACTAAGCCAGCACGCGCCGGGCCGCAAGAGCGGACAATGGCGCGGGCCTTGTCTTGACAGCAATGTATGGCTGCCATACATAATGCGCATGCACGACAAAATCCCCAGAAAAACAGACGTGGAGCTGCGTATTCACCAGGCCGTCCTTAACGACCTGACTGATCCGGCCATCCAGCGGCTGCATAACAATCATATCTGCTTTACCCTGCTTTCTCTGGTGAACCGCTTTTATGCGCTCGAGCGGCAATGCCGTACCTTCGGCACTGATGTCACTATCCATCTGAGCGAAATCCAGATGATCATGACCATCCACAATACCGAAGGAATACATGTGGGCGGACTGGCGCAAAAACTGGGCATCACCAAGGGCAGCGTGTCTGAAATGTTACGCAAACTTGAACGCAAGGGACTTGTGCGCAAGGAAAAAGACCCGCTCAAGATGACCAGGCTCAACGTCTACCTTACAGACAAAGGCAAGACAGCGCACGAAAACCACATGTATTATCACAGCCGCCTTGACGGCGTTGTGGCAGAGGCCACCGCCGGACACGACGCCGCCACTGTGGAAAATTTTGCGCATTTTCTGGACGATATTCTGGCCCGCCTCACGGCCTTCAGCAAAAACTGACCGCCCCCTGCCCTCAGGCCCATTGCTTACGGCTCCACCGTAAAGCCCGCCGCCTCCAGCGCAGCCCGGCTTACCGCCCCGGACCGGATAATGCGCAGCCGCCGGCATGAGGCGCCCGCACGGCGTTCGCCCTGTTCCGGCAAAAGCTCCACAAGGGACGAAGGCACACCGCCTTGCGGCTGTGGGCCTTCAGCGACCACACAGGGGCACTGCCCCAGATCCTGCAGCGCGGCCAGCAGTTGCGGATCCAGGTCCGCCACAGCGCATACGGGCGACCGCCCGTTAAGATTGGCGCTGCTTGCCGTAAGCGGGCCGCCAGCCCCTTGCGCCAGAGCCGCAGCTACGGGATGGGGGGTTACACGCACCGCCACCTGCCCCGCCTCATTCACCAGTTGCGAAGGCAGACCTTGCCTTGCGGGCAGCAGCACGGTAAGAGGCCCGGGCCAGAAGGCCCGCAAGGGTTCCGGCATGGCCTCAAGCTGCGCTACCGAGCGCACCTGCTCCTCACTGGCGGCCAGCAGGGGCAAGGGCTTATGGACGGGACGCCGCTTGAACTGATAGATTCGGCTCACGGCAGCGGCATCGGAAGCCAGGCAGCCGAGACCATAAAATGTTTCGGTCGGAAAAATCAGTGCATGACCGCCGCGCAGGCAGGCAACGGCCTCTTGCAGATCGCGGCAGACTATTTGGAGAGACATGGCAGGCAAACCTTTACGGTGCATCAGTGTGGGCAAGTTGAAAACACCTTTCTGGAAGGACGCCGCAGCCCACTACCTTACGCGCATCAAACGCTGGCGGCATCTGGAATATACTGAAGTGCGCGACGGCGATGCCGCCCTGCCTCCTGACCAGCGTAACGCCCTTGAAGGACGCCGCATCGTTGAAGCTCTTGCGCCGCAGGACGTGGCCCTTGTGCTGGACGAACACGGCCAGAAGCTCTCGTCGCCCCAACTGGCCGCCCTGCTGCGCCGCCTGGATCAGGAGGCACGCGGAAGGGCCTGCTTTGTCGTGGGCGGAGCCTGGGGCCTGGACGACAGCGTGCGGCAGCGGGCCTTCAAGGTCCTGAGCCTCTCGGACATGACCCTGCCCCACGAACTGGCCCGCGTGGTCCTGCTTGAGCAGATATACCGCGCCGAATGCATCCTGCGCAAAGTGCCCTACCACCATTGACGTTTCCGGATACCGCAAGCTGCTTTTTTACAATACCTCGTAAATCCTGGCGAAAACATTATCGTACACCAGCTTGAAGTATGGTGAAAAACGCGGGCTTTGCGGGTCGCCCACCAGCAGCTGCACCATAAGGGAATTGTACAGCCCCTCGTCCATGGCCAGCTTTTCGTCCGTTATCCTGTTGAAAAGAAAATTGACGTTGCGCCGTCGGGACAGAAAATCCTGCTGCTCCTGCGGCGACGCATCGGGGTGGGCGTCAAACCATTCCTGCACATAATTGCGCCGGGTAACACCCGTTTCTTCAAATACATTGATGGACGACGCATAAATGGCGCTGGTGCTGCCCTCAAGGCGCACTTCGCCTGAGTCAAGCCGGTAGGCAAGCTCCTGCGGCACAATGGAAAGTGCTCCGCCCTCGCCCGAATGGGTAATAAAATTCCAGTTGCCGAAATTGCTTATCCAGAAGCCCAGGCGCAGCATCTCAAAACTCACCACCACAAAAAGCCGTCCTCTGGCCTCAATAAGTGGCGTTTCATCAGACCGCAACCGGTCCATAAGCACCTGGGCCGACGTTCCGTCCAGCCCTTCAAAAACATTGCCAGGCTCATTGCCGCGCTGCGCCGTGTACCGGATAAGCTGGCGCGCAAAACGGGCGTTGTCGGTGGCGAACACGGCAGCGGGCAGATAAAGCGATGGCCCGGCGTGCTGTGCGCCATCAGCTATGGTGGCACGGTGCGCGAAATAGTGCGCGGCGTAGCCCCAGTCCCACCACAGCCAGAGCATGGAGTCCTCGGGCGTCATCGTGCGTGCGCGGGTAAGGGCTTCTGCATGGCGCCGGTTGATCATCGGCCCTTGCGACATGGCAGGTATCATGTCCACAAAGGGGGCCACCATAAGGGCGATGAGCACCGCCGACGTCAGCAGGCCCGCCACGGAACCCCGCAGGCTGGTGCGCAAAAGCCGCTGCCACGTCCAGAACAGCGGCAGGGTCAGCCCCACCGCCACCACAGGCGCGCCGAACATGACCATGCGCCCGCCAAGCTTGGTGCTCAAAAGCCCCAAGGCGGCCAGCGGCAGCAGAAACAGCGCGCCTGGCCGGCGCACCATCACCACCACAAAGCCAAGAAGGCCAACAATGGACGCTTCCATCCAGGGATGAAAATAGGGAAACAGCGCGGCAAAGCTCAGGTCCTGCACCTCAATGATGGACTGGGCCACCGAGGGATACATGAGCACCGCCCCTTCTCCCGTGCTTTTAGCATCGCCCGCATGCTTCAGGTAGGCATTGACGTGGTTGGTGAGGGTGGTGAGAATTTCACCCTGCACCAACAGAAAGGCCACGCCCACCCACAGCAGGGAAAGCACCCCCGGACGGCAAAGCACACGCCGTGCCTTCAGGCCGGGGCGCGTACCCGCCAGCAGAAGCAGCAGACTGAAAACAAGCCCCACAGGCCCTGTCAGTGTGGGCAGCGCGTAGGCAAGACTGCCCAGAAGCAGCAAGGCCCGGCGCCCGCGAGGGGCCATGATAAGGCTCATGAAAGCCAGCAGGATGACGTTATAGCGGATAAGATACGGAAAAACCGAATGCCATTCCTGGGTCCACCACGAAATGACGCCAGAGCAACCCAGCAGCACAACCCATTGCCAACGTAAAGGATTACCCAGGTGTTCGCCCTGCCCAAGCTGGCGGACCAGCTTGTCTTCGGGCAGCCCCCTGCTGAACAGACGCCGTGCGGTCATGATGCCTGCGCCGATAGCCATGCGGCGCAGCACCATCTGGGGCAGCAGCATGTAGCGCATGGCCCAGCTTGCCGGGGCAAGGGTCATAAGCAGGGGGAAAAACAGCGTAACAAGGTCGGTGTCATAATAGCCAAGTAATGTCCGGGCCAAAAAGCCCGGCGCCAGCGAGGTAAGCAGCCCCGCGGCCACACCCGCCTCCATGCTGCCCAGCGCCCATACCCAGGCGTAGACAATGAGGGCCACAAAGCTTGCCAGCACCGCCGGAAACCAGAAGGCCACCGCCGCCGGATAGGTTCCGAGGGCGTCCGCCATCCAGCGGAGCATTTCGGCCATGGGATGCCCCACGGCCAGGCCAATGCCCTCAGCCCCGGCCACCCAGTGATAGGCGTCGTGCGTGGCGAGCAGCCACTGGCTGCCCAGGCGAAACTCGGGGTCCTGCCAGCAGGGCCATTCCAGCATACGCAGGCCGAAAGCCAGCACAAGCGTGACAACTCCCCAGAAAAAGCCCCGCAACCAGTAGCCCGCCACGTCCGGCCCGGGGGGCAACCCCAGATGCACGGCGCGCGGCAGCGCCAGCGGATGCCCCCTTTCGCGGAGGGCCACGCTGTGGGCAGTGGAGGTTGCGCAGGAATGTTCGGCAGTGTGGGCAACGGCATCATTGCAGCCGCCGGCATTGCAGGCAGGATGGTTCGCTGCCTGCTCCGAAGAGCTGTTTTCCAGGCTCTGATGGGGCATATTATGCTCCGTCGTCATGCTGTCCGGCACTGAAGGTTTTGAGGTCGTTTTCCGGCAGGTCCGGGCTGAGCGCCCAGAACCAGCGCCCGCTGCCCGCCGCCGTATAGCTGTGCTGCGCGGCTACCCGCCAGGGGGCAGGCAGTTTTTCCGGCGCGGGTTCCAGCGCCAGAATCACCAGATGCCCTTCGCGCCGCAGGCGGGGCAGAGTCAGGTCAAGCAGTTGCCGCCAGGGCATAAAGGCCCGGCTGACGATGCAGTCCGCCTGATAGTACTGCCCCTGAAAAAAGTGTTCCACAGGTCCGCGAAACACGTGCGTGCAGGGCAGATGCGTGCGCGAAAGCACACTGGAAAGAAAAAGAGCGCGCTTTTCCCGTACTTCAACCATATAATAGGAGCCGTCAGGCCACAACATGCGCAGGGGAATGCCCGGCAGGCCGGCCCCTGCGCCGAGATCCCACGTCAGGGGCGCAGCGGGCATGGGCAGACCGGAAAGAAAGGGAGCAAGGTGAAAGCTGTCCGCCACCAGACGGGTCAGCATGTTCTGCCAGGAGTGCGGTCCCACAAGGTTCATGGCCTTGTTCCACTGGCAGAGCATCTCAAGGTATATCCCCAGAGGCTCCAGGGCTTCCTGGGGCACATCCGCGCCCGTGGACGCCACAAGCCGGGCCAGTTCCTTTCTGTCCACCATGTGCTGCTGCATGTTCTTGCAAGGCTCCTGTAGCATTGTACGTTTTAAACTGCCGTGTACCGGCGGCCAAGGCCGACTGCGCCGCCGTGCCGCTGCCGGTATTTTTCGTCCGTCCACAGGCGGCTTGAGCACAGTTTGCCTTTGAAACTGCCCTGGCGGCTGGTGAGCAGGCGTCCGCTACGGAGGCGTAAACGCAGTTTATCCGCGTGGCTCAACGCCGAATCAAGCGTACCTTACCCGTTAAAACATACACTCTTAAAGGTAAGCCGCCTTGATGGCAAAAGGCTTCGCGCCTGCGGCTGCCCGGCGTCCGGCGGCAGGCCGGGTGCATACTCATAGCGCCGCCGACCAGGACTTGCAAGCCCCGCGCCGATAACGTAAAAAAGAGGGCTTGCGGACGTGCTGCGTATATCTTGACCATTTTTACGGCGTCCGCCATTCTTTCCGGAGGATACATTCCAATGTCACAAGCCGTTTTGCTCTTTCCCGGTCAGGGTTCACAGGAAGCAGGTATGGGCCGCGATCTGGCCGAGGCCTCCACAGAGGCCATGAACCTCTGGAAACAGGCCGAGCGTGCAAGCTCCCTGCCCCTGCGCGAAATATACTGGGAGGGCGATGATGCCGCCATGAGCGACACCCGCGCCCTGCAACCGGCCCTGACCGTGGTAAACCTGAACCTCTGGAACGCTGTGGCGAATCGCGTGAAGCCTCTGGGCGCCGCCGGACACAGCCTTGGAGAATTCAGCGCCATGGCTGCGGCGGGCGTTCTTTCTCCCCAGGCCGTACTGGAACTGACCAGCCTGCGCGGCCGCCTGATGGCCGAAGCCGATCCTGACGGCAAGGGAGCCATGGCCGCCCTGCTCAAGCTTGACCTGCCCCAGGTGGAAAAAATTGTGGCCGATACGGCGGCCCAGTGCGGCGAGCTGATTATTGTAGCCAACTACAACACTCCCGCCCAGCTCGTAGTCAGCGGCACCAAAGCCGCTGTGGCCATGGCCTGCCAGAAAGCCAAGGAAATGAAAGGCCGCGGCATTGAGCTTAAGGTCAGCGGTGCTTTCCACAGCCCCCTCATGGCCGAAGCCTCCAAAGAATTCGCCCCGCAACTGCGCAAGGCCACCTGGAACAAGCCCCGCTTTGCTGTCTACTGCAACGCCCACGGCAGGGCCGTTCATGAAGGCGAAAGCGCCCTTGAGGGCCTGATGGCACAGATGACCTCGTCCGTGCAATGGATCGACACCATGCGCAATCAGTATGACAACGGCGCGCGCCGCTGGCTTGAGCTTGGTCCCAAGGCCCTGCTCGGCAAGATGGTGCCCCCCTGCCTTACCGACCGCGCCGCTGCGGACCAGCTTGACATACAGCTGGTCAACAATGCGGAACGTGCCGCAGCCCTGGCGGAATAGCAGACCGGACCGCCCGACAGCCCCTGCGCGGTCTTCCGTAGTTACCGGATTTCTGGATTTTTCAAAAATACACTGTTATGAGCCGAATCCCCGGATACACACGGGCATCGGAATGCAGAGAACTGAAACCCTGTATGTAAAGGACACGAGAGCATTATGCGCGCCATTGAAACCCTGCGCACGGCCCTGGCGGCCATTATTGAGGAAGAGGGCCTGGCCTGGCCCTCCAAGACTGTCATTGAGCCGCCGCGCGATCCCCGCCACGGCGATCTTTCGGTTAATTCGGCCATGCTGCTCGCCAGGGAAGCCAAGACCAATCCCCGTGAGCTGGCGCAAAAATTTGCCGCCAGGCTTCTGGAGCGCTGCCCCGATGTGGAAAAAGCCGAGGCTGCCGGGCCGGGTTTCTGCAACGTGACATTCAGCCAGGCCTTCTGGCGGCAGACCGTCACCGACATTGAAAGCGCGGGACAGGCCTATGGCGAAAGCCGTGAGCCGGGCCGCAGGGTGCTGCTTGAATATGTTTCGGCCAATCCCACGGGGCCGCTGCATGTGGGACACGGGCGCGGCGCTGCCGTGGGTGACAGCCTCGCCCGCCTGCTGCGCAAGGCCGGGCATCATGTGCATACCGAGTACTATATCAACGACGCGGGCCGCCAGATGCGCCTGCTGGGCCTTTCCGTGTGGCTGCGCGTGCTGGAGCTGGCCGGACGCCCCGTAGAATGGCCCGAAGACTACTACAGGGGCGATTACATCATAGACATCGCCCGCGAAATGCTCACGGCCAATCCCGCCCTGCCAGACATGCCCGCCGCCGAAGGCGAAGACCTGTGTTACGAAAAGGCCATGACCGACATTCTCAACGGCATCAAGGACGACCTGCGCGACTTTCGCGTGGAGCACCTGCGCTGGTTCTCGGAAAAAACCCTGGTGGAAACCGGGGCCGTGGACGCTGCCTTTGCCGCGCTGGGCAAATCGGGCTACACCTACGAACAGGACAATGCCTTCTGGTTCGCCACCGAGCAGTTGGGCGACGACAAAAACCGCGTACTCAAAAAATCCGACGGCAGCCTGACCTACTTCGCCTCCGACATTGCCTATCATCATGACAAGTTTGAACGCGGCTATGACTGGCTCATCGACGTGTGGGGCGCGGACCATCACGGCTATATCCCCCGCATGCGCGCGGCCATTACCGCCATGGGCAAAGAGCGCGACAGCTTTGACGTGGTGCTCATCCAGCTTGTGAACCTGCTCCGCGAGGGTCAGCCCGTGAGCATGTCCACCCGCGCGGGAACCTTTGAAACCCTGGCGGATGTCATCAAGGAAGTGGGTACAGATGCCGCCCGTTTCATGTTTCTTTCGCGCAAGAGCGACAGCCCGCTGGATTTCGACCTTGAACTTGCCAAGCAGCGCAGCCTGGACAACCCTGTTTACTACGTGCAATACGCTCATGCCCGCATCTGTGCAGTGCTGCGGCGCGCCGCCGAGCGCGGCTTCGTCCTGCCGGAAAAATCCGATGCAGCCCTGCTTGCCCCCCTGGATACGGCAGAGGACATGACCCTGCTGCGCAAGGCCGCCGCTTTTGAAGACATGCTTTTTGCAGCGGCCCAATCCCTTGGCGTACACCACGTAAGCCACTATCTGACCGAACTGGCAGGGCTGCTGCACAGCTATTATGCCAGACATCAGGTATTGCTGGCCGACGACGCGCCGCGCACCCTGGCCCGACTGGCCCTGCTGCGCTCTGTGGGACAGGTGGTGCGCAACGGCCTGGACGTTCTCGGCGTAAGCGCGCCCGAAAGCATGTAGCAGCGATGCGGCCCCACAGGGTCGCTCGCCTGCAAGGCAGCCTTGCTGTGCAACGGACAGTAAAACTGCCCGGCTGATACCGAACCTTCGGCCATCACCGCGGAATGCTGACAAATGCAGCGCAGCAGAACCTACGCCGCCCCTGCACAAAGCAGGGCTGCCGCAGACAGTGAAAAACGCTGCCAGGCGTCCTCAACCCCCTACAGCACATAGACCGGGTACAAGCCGCTGTGCCGCGCCGGACAAAAGGCGCACGACACGACGGCTGCCGGAAAAACATGTGGTCCGGCCGCCGCGCGTCAATGCCTTGCAACCGCCGCTCACAAGGAATAGAAAGGAAAAAGAATGCCTCCACCGCTTCGCAGACCCAGGCAGAAAAGCGCCCCCGCCTCAAACGACAAACGGCGCTTTACTCTCCGTTTGTCCGTCCCCATGGTCAGCCTGCTAGGGTTGGTCCTTATGGCCGCCGTGGGCTGGTCTTTCTTTATGGGCTTTATGGTGGGGCGCGGGCAAAACCCCGAACAGCGTGTGGAACAGATGACCGGCCTGCAACTGGACGGTCAGGGCAGGCAAAACGGCCTGCGTGGGCAACATGCCCCGCAAGCGGCAGAAGTAGTTGATCCCGCCGTTTCCGGCGCTCTGGCAGGGACAGGAACAGAGGCCGCAGCCAATGCGGCGTCAGCCCAGCCAGCCGGGACTCCTGCTGCCGCCGGACAGACCGGGCACCCCCCCTCCGCTGCCGAAACCGGCACACCCGCAGGCAACCAGGAAGCGGGCGCAGGCACGGACTATCCTTTTGAACGTCCCAGTGGCGAAAGTCTGGCCGCCTGGGGTATCAAACAGCCCCGTCCGGGCGCGCAAAGCGGCGAACAGGCCGCCGCGCAAGCCGCCCCCAACGCCCGGAATGCCGTCACGCCCAATACGGCTCCGGGCCAGGGAAAAGCCCCCGGCACAACGGTTGCCCAAGAACAGCTCTACGACTATGTCTTTCAGGTGGCGGCCTTTAAAGGCGAGGACGACGCCGACAGGCTGCGCAAGCGCCTTGAAGGCCGGGGGCTGCGCACACGCCTGCAAAAAAGCGGCAAGGTGCAACTGGTCATGGTCAACCTGCGCGGCACGGAACTTGACGCCGCCAACCTGCGTGAAGAACTCAAACGCATGAAGCTGGGCGCGCCCATACAGGCATCCAAAAAAGCCGTTCCCGGCAAAAGCCGCAAAACGGGCAGATGAGGAAGTCATGACGCAATCCTTTGCTCCTACAGCCTTTTTACGTCGTATAGGCAGCCCCTGCCTGCGTGCCATTGATGCCCTGGGCGGCACGGCCATTTTCTTTTTCGACGGCCTGGCCCAGATATTTGCCAGCAGAAAGATCTTTCCGCGTACAATGCAGCAACTTTACATCATCGGTTCAAAATCTTTCTTTCTTATCATGCTCATAGGGGTATTTTGCGGCATGGTGCTCGGCCTGCAGGGCTATTACACCCTGGTGCAGTTCGGCTCTGTGGGCATGCTCGGCTCTGCCGTGTCGCTGACGCTTATCCGCGAACTGGGTCCGGTGCTCACTGCCATCATGCTTACCGGGCGTGCCGGGTCATCAATGACCGCAGAAATCGGCGTCATGCGCATTACCGACCAGATCGACGCCCTGGATGTGATGGACATCAATTCGATGGGCTACCTTGTGAGTCCGCGCCTTGTGGCCTCGCTCATTGCATTTCCCCTGCTTACCGCCGTATTTGACGTCATCGGCATTATTGGCGGTTACCTCACGGGCGTACTCATGCTCGGCATCAACGAGGGAGCCTATTTTTACCGCATTGCCAGTTCCGTGACCATGACGGACGTGGCCGGGGGCTTCATAAAGTCTGTGGTTTTCGGCCTGCTGGTCACCACCATCTGCTGCCGTCAGGGGTATTACACCAACAAACGGCGCGACAGCGTTGGGCCGGAAGCCGTGGGCAATGCCACCACTTCGGCCGTGGTCATATCCTGCGTGCTGATTCTGGCCGCAGACTACGTTATCACCTCTTTCCTGCTCTGATATGCCGACGCTCAACGCCAAAGGGCCTGTCACGGTTATGGGCATAGACCCCGGTTCGCAACGCACGGGCTGGGGCGTGGTGCGCGAAGTTTCAGGCGTGTTGCAACTGGTGGACTGCGGCGTGGTGCGTACTGCTTCGGCGGGCAAGGCATTTTCAGACCGTCTGGCATGCATCTACCATGAGCTTTCCACGGTGCTAAGCCGCCTCAAGCCTGAAGAAGCTGCCATTGAACAGGTATTTACAGCCCAGAATGCGGCCAGCGCGCTCAAGCTCGGTCAGGCGCGGGGTGTGGCTGTGGCGGCCTGCGCGGCACATGGCCTCTCTATCAGCGATTACGAACCCACCCTGGTGAAAAAATCTCTGGTGGGTACGGGCCGTGCCGAAAAAGAGCAGGTAGCCTTTATGGTGCAGCGTCTGCTTAATGTCAAAAACGCCAGCTGGTCGCTGGACACTTCAGACGCTCTGGCCGTGGCTGTGTGCCACCTTACCATGCGGCGCTTCGCGGCCTTGACAGGCAAATAGCCCATATGGCTGAACACCGCCTGTATTTGGGCCGGGTCCGCCAAGATCTTTTTTGTCTCCGCCACAAAAACAGTTACGAATACACAGCCCGACCTTCGTGCAAAAACTTCAACACATTACGCGGCCGCACATCTGCCACGCAAAAAGGGCCTCGCGGCCCTTTTGTATTTTCATCTCCGGCAAAAGCAGGAAACTGGCAAATCTTTTGCTGTGCTCTGCCCGATCTGCCTGGCGGCCGGGCAATCGCGCAGGCGTCACTCCCCGGCAGAACGGTTACGCACAAAGCCGCGAGGGCTGGAGCAGAGTACCTTTAAAATGTGAAGCATTTCAAAGGTATCATTCTGCCGAAAAATAAATTTCCGGCAGAATCCACGTCGTGTTACGGCGCGCCGCACTTTTGTGCAACGTTAGCGCATCTAACTTTTCTCAAAGGTAAAATGCTCTATTCCACCACCACGGCCTTTTTGATGATGACGTTTTCCCTGGGCACGTCATCATAATACCCCTTTTTGCCGGTCATGACAGCGGCAATCTTGTCCACCACTTCCTGCCCCTTGATCACCTTGCCGAAAACAGCGTAGCCCCAGCCCTGGGGAGTCTGGCTTTTGAAGTCCAGAAAATCGTTGTCCTTGGTATTGATGAAAAACTGGGCCGTGGCCGAATGGGGTTCGCCGGTACGGGCCATGGCTATGGTGTATTTTTTGTTTTTAAGCCCATTATCCGCTTCGTTGCGGATGGCGGCGCGGGTTTCTTTCTGCTTCATGTCCGGCGTAAAACCACCGCCCTGGATCATGAAATTCTTGATGACCCGGTGAAAGATCGTGCCGTCGTAAAAGCCGGATTTGACATATTGCACAAAGTTGGCTGTGCTGATGGGAGCCTTGCGGGCGTCCAGGCGCACGACAATTTCGCCAAAGTTTGTTTCAAGCTTCACTGCCGGATCGGGCGTGGCGGCCTGGGCCGGAGTCATGAAAGGCGCGGCCATAAGGCAAAACGCCAGGGCGAGGGCGCGAAACACGACGCCGGTACGGAAAGATTTCATATGTATCTCCTTGCGCTGCTGCGGTATAAAGACCGGAAAAATCCGGCGGTGCATGAAAAACTACCATGCCCGCACGCGTCCATCAAGTTGCCACAGTTGCCGGTTAACGGAACCTGTAACAGAATTGTCACAATTGGCGCCATTATCCGGGCCAGAGAGCACTTGCTAAACCCGGCTTGTGTCATATAGTATGAACAGGAAGATAAAAAATACGGCTTGTCCGGCGGACGGAACAGGCATGAAAAAAAATGGCCCGTTGCCAGGCATTTCATGCTTTTCAGACGCACCTGTTCCGCGGGCGCTCCGGATTCAACAGTTTTTTGGAGGATAGTAATGACCAATCCCCGCAGTGTAGCGCATAGTGGCGTAAGCAGCGTTACTTCCCTTTACATGCGCCAGGTTTACCAGTGGATGACGCTGGGCCTGGGCATCACCACGGTTATGGCCTGGTTTGTTGCCAGCACGCCCGCAGTACAGCAGGTCATCTTCGGCAATTCGCTGATCATGATCGGCCTCATCGTGGCGCAGTTCGGCCTTGTCATCGCCATTTCCGCCGCAGTGCACAAAATGTCCGGCAGCACGGCCACAGGGCTGTTTCTGCTGTATTCCGCGCTGACGGGGGCAACACTGTCGTCCATCTTTGTGGTCTACCCCGTTGCCTCCATCACCAACGCCTTTCTGGTTACCACCGGAACCTTCCTGGCCATGACCGTTTACGGCACCGTGACCAAGCGCGACCTCACGGCCATGGGCAGCTTTCTGTTCATGGGCCTGATCGGCATCATTATCGCCATGGTGGTCAATATCTTCCTCAAGAGCGCCATGATGGACTTTGTGGTGAGCTGCCTTGGTGTGCTTATCTTTACCGGCCTTACGGCCTATGACACCCAGAAGCTGCGCCGGTTCGGCGAAAGCGCCCCTCTGGACGACGCCACGGCCCTGCGCCGCGGAGCCATTTTGGGCGCGCTGACCCTGTATCTGGACTTTATCAATCTTTTCCTCATGCTGCTGCGCCTTTTTGGCGGCAACCGCAACTGATTGCCGCAATTCGGGCAACAGCTGAGAGCAGGTACGCGATGGGGGGCGAAAGGCCAGGCCTTTTGCCCCTTTTTCACGCCTTGCCAGTGAACAATTTTTATGAAAAAGCAAAAAAAACTTCGCGGAACCACTACGGCTTCCGCCCCTGCCAGCGGCGGTTTTCCCTCGACTGAGGAACTGCTGCAAACCCTTGCCGCCCAAAACCGCCCCATGCGGCTGGACGGCCTTTTGCGTGTTCTGGGCCTTGCCCGGCGCGAAAGAAAAGAACTTGAAGCCGCCCTTGATGATCTGGAGCGGCAAGGCAGCGCCCTGCGGCTGCGCGGCGGCCTGTGGACGCGCCCTGAAAACCTGAAAAGCATTACGGGACGCTTCAGCGCCCTGCGCGAAGGCGCGGGCTTTGTAACCCCCATGCGGCTGGCTGCCGATGACGAACAGGAAAGCCCCCGGTGGCAGTTTTCCGGCGGCAAGGATATTTATATCCCTTCGGCCCAAAACGGCGGTGCATGGCATCAGGATCTGGTGCGCGTGGCCCTTTCACCCGGTGCGCAGCGCGGCCCTTCACCTGAAGGGCGCATCGTTGAAATAGTTGAGCGCGGCCTCAAGGAAGTACCCGCCCACGTGGTGCACCGCCACGGCAACAGCCTGTTCTGCCGCCCCGCGGACAGCAGACTGCCTGCCGATTTTAACGTGGAACTGCCCGCAGGCTCCGAAGCTCCCGCCCAGGGAACCCTTGTGCTGCTGGCCCCACTCAAGCCGCTGGCTTCAGACCTGTGGAGCGCGACACTTCTGGGCAACTACGGGCGCGAAGATGACGTGGCCGTGCAGGAAGAGCTGGTCAAGCTCAACCACGAGGTCCCTCGTGATTTTCCTGCCGGGGCACTGGCCGAGGCCGAAGCCCTGCCCGGCGAAGCCGATTTCAAGGGACGCAGGGACGTGCGTGACCTTGCCCTTGTGACCATTGACGGCGCGGACGCCCGCGACTTTGACGATGCCGTTCATGTCGAGGAGCAGCCCGGCGGCAAGGGCTGGGTCTTGCGCGTTGCCATAGCCGACGTGAGCCACTATGTGCGCCCGCGCGGGCGCGGCTGCCCCGGCGCCCTTGATGCCGAGGCCCTGTCGCGCGGCAACTCATGGTATTTCCCCCGCTCTGTGGAACCGATGCTGCCCGAAGTGCTGTCCAACGGCCTGTGCAGCCTGCGTCCCCACGTGAACCGTCTGGCCGTACTGGCCGAAATTCCCTTTACCGCTGCGGGCAAGCCCGGTAAACCGCGTTTCTCTGAAGTGGTCATGCGTTCGGCTGCCCGCCTGACCTATGATCAGGTCAAGGCCTGCATACTTGATAAGGATGAAGCCGCCCTTGCGGAGCTGCGCACCGAAGAACGCGGTGAAGAAGTGCTTGTCATGCTGGACAAGGCCTTTGCACTGTATACGGTTTTGCGCGACGTGCGCCGTCAGCGCGGCACGCTGGACTTTGACCTGCCCGAAGCCCAAAGCCGCCTGGACGACCTTGGCCGTGTGGTCTGGCTCGGCCACCGGGAGCGCAACGATGCGCACAGGCTTATCGAAGAATTCATGATCGCGGCCAACGAGGCCGTGGCCCGCCACCTGCGCGACGCGGACATTCCCTTTCTTTACCGTGTTCACCCCGACCCCGATCCCGAAAGGCTGGAAAGCCTCTTTGACACGCTGGCAGCCACAGGCATTGAAAACCTGCCGCCCAAGCCCTCGCCTGCCGCCATGCAGGGCATTCTTGCCGCTGCCCAAGGGACGCCACAGGAATTCCTCGTCAACCGCCTCTGTCTGCGCGCCATGCCCCAGGCCCGGTACATGCCGTTTAACGAAGGGCATTTTGGCCTGGCCTCCACGGCATACTGCCACTTTACCTCGCCCATCCGCCGTTATGCCGACCTGCTCACGCACAGGGCGCTCAAAATGTCGCTGGGGCTGGATTCGGGACCACTGCCTGCCGGTGAAAAGCTTTTGCGTATCGGCGACCAGATCAACCGGCGCGAGCGGGCGGCCATGGCCTGCGAACGCGAGATGGACCGCCGCCTTGGCTGCCTTGCCCTGTTGCCCCGCGTGGGCGAGCACTTCAGCGGTATTGTGGCGGGCGTGACGGACTTTGGCGTTTTTGTGGAGCTGGAAGCCATGCCCGTGGAAGGCATGATTCGCGTGGAAGACCTGGGCGATGACTGGTACGACTTTGACGCCCGCCTCATGAGCCTTGTGGGGCAACGCTCTGGCGTACAGTGGCGCATGGGCCAAAAGCTTGAGGTCGCCCTGTCTGAAGTGCATCTGGGCCGTCTTGAAATCCGCCTCATGCCGCTGGAACTGCCCAAGGGCATCGGCGGGCGCGGGGCGCGCAGTCCGCGCGGTTCGCGCGGCAGAGGCTCGCCTGCCGGCCGTGCTGCGGGCGGCCGCAAAGGCTCCAGTTCCGGCTGGAAGCTGGTTTCCCCCGGTGACGGCGAAAGCCGCGGCAGAAACGACAAGCCCGCTAAAAATGGCAAGAACGGCAAAAAGAGCGGCGCGGGCAAATCGGGCCACTCCGGTCAGCCTGGCGGTCAGTCGGCCCGCAAGGGCAAAAACGGCACGGGCACACCCGCAAAATCCGGCAGGCCCGTCAGAAGCGGTAAAAAAACAGCAGGTAAGCGCGGCTGATGGGTCTTTTGTCCGCCAAACAGCGCATGGGTGCGGCGGCCCTTATACTGGCCGCCAGCACCATCATTTCGCGCCTCATGGGCCTTGTTCGCGACAAGGTCATCTCATGGCAGTTTGGGGCGGGGAGCGAGGCGGACATGTACTTTGCCGCCTTTGTGGTACCGGACATCATCAACTACATGCTGGCCGGCGGCTTTATGTCCATCACCATCATCCCCCTGCTGTCGCGCCGATTTCAGGAGGATGAAGACGACGCCTGGAGCTTTTTTTCCTGCGTGTTCTGCTGGATGGCCGTGGCATCCCTGGCCCTGACTCTGACGGGTATGCTGGCCGCCGGGCCGCTGGCCCGCCTGATCGCCCCCGGCTTTACGCCGGAACAGTGGGACCGGCTGGCCTTTTTTATGCGTATTGTGCTGCCCGCGCAGGTCTTTTTTCTCTGCGGGGCCTGCATAACGGCCCTGCTCTTTCTACGGCGCCAGTTCCGCGTACCTGCGCTGGCCCCCATTATCTATAACGGCTGCATCATTCTTGGCGGCCTCACCCTGCCCTGGCTGGCGGGGCTGGCCCCGGTGCGCGCGGTGCTCTCCCCCGCCCTGCTGATCCATTTTGAAGGCATGACGGGGTACTGCGTGGGCGTTACCGTGGGCGCGGCCCTGGGAACTTTCGCTCTGCCTCTGGCAGCAGCCATGCAGGGTGGCATGCGCCTGCGCCCCGTGTGGCGGCATCGCCTTATGGGCAAATTTCTTGTCACCGCCCTGCCCCTCATGCTGGGGCAGACCATCATGATGCTGGACGAGCAGTTTTTGCGGGTATTCGGCTCTCTGGCCGGGGATGGCGCGGTGAGCCTGCTCAACTACGCCCGCCGCATCACGCAAGTGCCTGTGGGTCTTATGGGACAGGCTGCCGCCGTGGCATCGTATCCTTTTCTGGTCAAGCTGCTTACCGAAGGCGACAGGGAAGGCTTTGACCGCACTCTGCGCACGGCGTTGCGGGCCAGCCTGGGGCTTATTATCCCCTGCGCCCTGGTCATGATCGCCTGCGCCGGGCCGATTTTGGGCGTTATTTTCCAGGGCGGCCGCTTTGGCCCCGCAGACACCCTTGCCGCCACGCCCCTGACACAAATCATGCTGGCGGTCACGCCTTTCTGGATACTCTACATGGTGCTGGTACGGGCCTATTACGCCCACGGCGACACCATTACCCCGGCAGTCACCGGCACAATCATGACAGTGGTTTGTCTGCCCATTTACTATTACTGGGCAGTGCCGCGCGGGGCATGGGCCATTGCCGCGCTTTCCGGCGTGAGCGTGAGCCTGTATGTGCTGTGGCTTATGACCATTTGGGCGCGGCGACAGGGGCTGGGCGCTTTTACGGGCCTGGGCGGCCTTGCGCTGCGCGCCGTCGCCTGCTCCCTGCCCGGTGCGGCCGCCGCATGGTGGCTGAGCGCCCATACCCTCGGCCGCGCGGCAGATCTTGGCCTGCACCCTCTTTGGGCGGCCCTGCTGGCTCTTGGCTTGGGTGGCTGCGCCTTTATGCTGCTTTTTCTACCCTTGTGCCTGTGGCTGGCCCCGTCCATTCTGGAGCCTGTATTGCGGAGATTACGGCGAACATAACTCTGCTCCCGAGGATCCGCGCATGAACATTGAAGACGTGGTAAACTCTACAGCCAAGGCAATGCTGGATTTCTGGCTGCGGCACTGGCCGATATGTTTGCTCACTCTGTGCGCCGTGCTGGATTTCTTGGACAACAACGACTCCGTGAGCAGAATTATTTTTGCCGCGAGCTTTGTGGCTACAGTTGTTTGCCTGAAGGCATTTCGCCTTGAGCGCTGTTTCTGGATATATGTACTGGTTTTTATTGGCATTATCGCCTTCTTCTTCGCCGATATAGAATCAGATGAATTGCAGAACGCTTTACACCTGGAAACATTTAACGAAAACTTGGTATCCCGGGTCGTAGAAGCTGTACTTTGGACAGGGATAGTAGCACTGTTGTCTTCAGGAATGTATTTTTTGCGATTCAGCCATACCGTCAGTCCTGCTGCCCTTATTAAAATACCCCTGACCGTTTTTTTCATGTACGTCTTCCTGCAGCCGATTTTCATGCTCATATGGTATATTCTGGTGATGTATTCATATGGCATTCTGGGCATACCCGAATAAGGAAAACCCCGGCGGTTCTGCGTCGCCGGGGTTTTATCCTGTCAGAACGTGCAGTTAAAAGCCAATGTAAATGAGCAAGCTATTCTTAAATTATTTAAATACATACTCATGAGCAGATAACTCCAATATTTTGGCTCTGTTTTTTGCTCTATCAACATCATCCGGCTCTGACTCCGCCGCTTTCTGCATCAATACAGCAAAACTTACGGCAAGCATACCTCCTCTTACAAGGATCCGCGCATGAACATTGAAGACGTGGTAAACTCTACAGCCAGAGCCGTGCTGGATTTCTGGCTGCGGCACTGGCCGTTATGTTTGCTCACCCTATGGGCTGTAGTAAGTTTATGGGCATCTGCGAACATAAACAGCACACCTTCTGCTGTCACTAGTGCTGCTGTTGTTACTGCGAGTTTTGTGGGCACAGTCGCTTGTCTGAAAATATTTCGGCTTGAACGCTGTTTCTGGATATATATACTGGCTTTTTTGAGTTTTTTTTGGGTTTCCATTAATCCTGTTGATGCTCACAACATACAAAAATATTTACACCTTGAGTCTCTGGATTTTTTTCTTGTACGGCAAGTTACAGAGGCATTGCAGTGGACGGCCGTTGTCATACTCTTGTCAGCAGGGCTTTATCTGTTAGGGTTTCGGCATACCGTTGGTTACGCCGCCCTCATTAAAATACCCCTGACCATATTTTTCATGTGCGTGTTTTTACATGAATTTTTTCCAATTTTTGCCCTTTACATGGTAGGAAACATATTCGGCATTCTCGGCTTACACATGTAATGCAAGCTCTTCACACCCGCGCTTTGTTCAGCGCTTGCGGGTTTACCCCGCAATTGCCGCCACTTTTCCCAACCATCCAGTATACATACAAAACCCCCTTCAAATTTTCAAAGTTTCAGCCCAGGGGCTGTCTCTAAATAAATGATTTTGCGCCAAGGGCAAGGAAAAAGGCTTTTTTGCGAAAGGAGTGTACTTTTGCGGTACATGACTGGAGTAAAAAAAGCCTTTTGACGCAGCCAGTTGGACAAAAGAATTATTTAGAGACAGCCCCTAGTGGGCTTTTTGCTTTATATCTACTTGATGGGGGTCACAGTATTGGCGAGGGTTCGTCATAGAGCATAAGAAAGTTATAAATATACCCTATGTCCTTCTGCTCAAAACCTACAATCTGCGCGCTACGGTGAAGCCGTGGCGCAGGCGGGCGCGGTCCAGGCACAGATAAACCACGGCCGTGGTGTACAACGTCAAAAGTTGGCTCATAAGCAGCCCCCCCACAATGGTCACGCCCAGCGGCTGCCGGATATCCGCGCCGTCGCCTGCTCCCTGCCCGGTGCGGCCGCCGCATGGTGGCTGAGCGCCCATACCCTCGGCCGCGCGGCAGATCTTGGGCTGCACCCTCTTTGGGCGGCCCTGCTGGCTCTTGGCTTGGGTGGCTGCGCCTTTATGCTGCTTTTTCTACCCTTGTGCCTGTGGCTGGCCCCGTCCATTCTGGAGCCTGTATTGCGGAGATTACGGCGAACATAACTCTGCTCCCGAGAATTCGCGCATGAACATTGAAGACGTGGTCAACTCTACGGCCAGAGCCGTACTGGATTTCTGGCTGCGACACTGGCCAATATGTTTGCTCACCCTATGGGCTGTACTGGAATTGTGGGATATCCGGGAACCTCATTGGCACGGCTGCCATTGTCACCAGTGTCGCTGTTACCGTCACGAGTTTTGCGGGTACAGTCGCTTGCTTGAAAACATTTCGGCTTGAGCGCTGCTTCTTGGTGTACTTAACTGTTTTTATTGGTATTTTTTTGCGTATCAATGAGCAGTCCCGAGGTCAAAGCATTGCAACATAACCTCCACCTGGAAAGCCTGGATGAAGATATTGTTTGCCGGATAGCAGAAGCTGTATAGTGGACAGGCATAGTTGCATTACTGTCTTCAGGGCTTTATGTTTTGCGTTTTCGGCTTAAGGTAAGTCCCACAGCCCTTATTAAAATACCCCTGACCGTCTTTTTCATGTACGTCTTCCTGCAACCGGTTTTCATACTTATCTGGCTTATTCTAATGATGTTTACATATGGCATTCTTGGCATTCCTGTGTGAACAAAGCCCCGGAGCCATCAGAACAGCCGGGGCTTTGCCTGTTCAGTATGTATTCCTGAAAGTGAATGCAACTAGCGCAATTAACATTCAAATGATTGCTTAACGGTCGGCAAAGCCGCCCTGCAATCATTTGGCGACAAGGATTTGGAGACAAATCCTTGTAGAGCATTTCAAGTGTGAAATGCTCTAAGTGAATTACCCTATGGAAGCACCAAGGGTTTGGCCTTTGTCTCGTATTGTTTGGCTTTCTGGAGCACTCTGGCGAAATAATGTTGACAATTATTGCTAAGCAAATTGTATGGATTCCTTTCCTGCCAAGTATGAAATATTTCAATGGGGGCGTACTCCTTCTCCATTTCTGCACGCGCGCGGTCAATATACTCTTTACGGTATTTGGGCGTTTCTACCTGATAGGCGTTCAGGTTTTCTGTACTTTCTAAAAATGTCCCGCCTCAGGTAAGACCAAAATTACTGCCGTCGCTGCCCACAAAGTGCATATGGTCCCAGTGTTGACCTGTTTTTCCGACCTGCGTACCAAACCAGTCTTTAGGAACATAGGCTGAATCTAACGGCCTGACACCCATACGATAGTATGCCACTGCGGCGTCAGGTTCCGCTGTATAGGGTTTGAGCGCGGAATGATCTTTTTGTGCGTGCTTCTTGACCACATCCGCCACGCTCTCGGCGTACATGCGTTCTTCCAGAGGCGCCTCGGCTGAAACGGGCATGGGCGCGTTGAGAACAACCTGAGCCTGCCTTGCGGCCATGTCCGCCTGGGCCTTATTCGCCACAAAGGTAAACTGCCCATTTTTCAACCGTGGCTGACCTGATACGTCATGTCCTGCCTCACCACGCCTGCCGCCATAACTTCCTGCCATTTTTATCCCTCCTGTATGACAATGGTTGGTGATTTGGCGGAAGTATAGCTCAATGACAACAATGCGTAAGACTGAACTGGTTCAGTACCACTATTTGCTTGATTGATGCGGATTATTCAATGGCGAAGGGCGCTTTCAAGCGAGTTCTGATAATTTTTTATAAACAAAACATATGATTAGAAAATAAAAGCCTGTACAGTTCTTATTTTTTCCTGTTTTTATAGCTAGTTAACTACAAAAAATATTATTGACAAGCCCTTAAACTAAACACTATTTACGTGGATACACATGAATAGGCACCCCAATTTTTCTTTGCCGGTACTTTTAACAACCCTTTTCTCCCAGCCGCGCTGGCTCCGTTTTCTTTGACTCAAGGCTGCTGCGCTACGGCAAGCATACCTCCTCTTACAAGGATCCGCGCATGAACATTGAAGACGTGGTAAACTCTACAGCCAGAGCCGTGCTGGATTTCTGGCTGCGGCACTGGCCGTTATGTCTGCTCACCCTATGGGCTGTACTGGAGTTGTGGATATCCGCGAACCTCATTAGCCAAGCTGTTGTTGCCGCGAGTTTTGTTGGCACAGTCGCTTGTCTGAAAATATTTCGGTTTGAGCGCTGTTTCTGGGTATATATACTGGCTTTTTTGAGTTTTTTTTGGGTTTCCATTAATCCTGTTGATGCGCACAACATACAAAAATATTGGCACCTTGAGTCCCTGAATTTTTATCTTGTATGGCGGGTCACAGTGGCATTGCAATGGACGGCAGTTGTCATACTCTTGTCAGCAGGGCTGTATCTGTTAGGGTTTCGGCATACCGTTGGTTACACCGCCCTCATTAAAATACCCCTGACCATATTTTTCATATGCGTATTTTTACAGCCAGTATTCTTATTTTTTACCCTTAACATAGAAGGGAACATATTCGGCATTCTCGGCTTACACATGTAATGCAAACTCTTCACACCCGCGCTTTGTTCAGCGCTTGCGGGTTTGCCCAGCAATTGCCGCCACTTTTCCCAACCATCCAGTATACATACAAAACCCTCTTCAAATTTTCAAAGTTTCAGCCCAGGGGCTGTCTCTAAATAAATGATTTTGCGCAAGGGCAAGGAAAAAGGCTTTTTTACGAAAGGAGTGTACTTTTGCGGTACATGACTGGAGTAAAAAAAGCCTTTTGACGCAGCCAGTTGGACAAAAGAATTAGTTAGAGACAGCCCCTAGTGGGCTTTTTGCTTTATCTACTTGATGGGGGTCACAGTATTGGCGAGGGTTCGTCATAGAGCATAAGGAAGTTATAAATATACCCTATGTCCTTCTGCTCAAAACCTGCAATCTGCGCGCCACGGCTTCACCGTAGCGCAGGCGCCACCACCAGCGGCGTGTGCGCAGGCGGGCGCGGTCCAGGCACAGGTAGACCACGGGCGTGGTGTACAACGTCAAAAGCTGGCTCATGAGCAGCCCCCCCACAATGGTCACGCCCAGCGGCTGCCGGATCTCCGCGCCGTCGCCCTGCCCCAGCACAAGCGGCACAGCGCCGAAAATGGCGGCAGCCGTGGTCATCATGATTGGCCGAAAACGCAGCAGGCAGGCCTCATAAATGGCTTTGTCCGGCGGCAGATTGCGGCTGCGCGAGGCTTCAAGGGCAAAGTCGATCATCATGATGGCGTTCTTTTTGACAATACCGCACAGCAGCAGCACGCCGATAAGCGCTATGACGCTGAATTCCATCTTGAAAAGCATCAGTGCCAGCAAGGCCCCGCCCCCGGCTGAAGGCAAGGTGGATAAAATGGTCAGGGGATGGATAAGGCTTTCGTACAGTACGCCAAGCACTATATACAGGGCCGCCAGGGCCGCCAGAATGAGAACCACCTGATTGCCCGCAGTATCGCTGAACATTTTGGCAGTTCCCTGAAAACTGCCCACAATGGAAGACGGTACGCCGAGCCGCACCCGCGCCTCTTCAATGGCCTCCTGCGCCTGCGAGAGGGCAATCCCCGGCGCAAGGTTGAATGACAGGGTGATGGCCGCAAACTGTCCCTGATGCGAAACCGAAAGGGGCGCAAATGACGGCGCTACCTCGGCCACCCCAAGCAGCGGCACAAGCCCGTCCTTGCCGGACAGGTAGACCTTGCCCAGCGCCTCCTCGCTTTGCAGCCAGTTTTCAGCGTATTCCAGCACCACACGATACTGGTTTTTGTCCCGATAGATGGTGGAAACCTGGCTTTGACCAAAGGCATTGCCCAGGGCTGCGTCCACATCCTTCATGCTCAGGCCGTGCCGCGCCAGGGCATCACGGCTGACCGTAACCATAGTTTGCAGGCCCCGCTCTTCAATATCGCTGTCCACGTCCTTGAACTGGGGCAGGTCCGCCAGAGCCTGCTGCATGCGGCGTCCCCAGGTACGCAGGTCGTCCAGCGTGTCGGCTTGCAGGGTATACTGATATTGCGCGCGCGAACTGCGCCCGCCCATCATGATGTCCTGTGCAGGTTGTAAAAAAATCTGCAAACCCGGCTCGCCGGAAAGTTTGCCGCGCAGCCTGCCTATAACGGCCTGCGCGCCGACTTTGCGCTCTTCCAGCGGCTTGAGGGCGATGAACACCCCGCCACCGCCACGGCCACCGGAAATATGGGCTGAAACCTGCCGCACCGCCGGGTCGGCGCGGATAACTTCCACAAGCTTTGCCAGCTTGCTTTGCATGGCCTGAAACGACGCGCTCTGGTCGGCGCGGATGCCGCCAATGATGACGCCGGTATCCTGCATGGGGAAAAATCCCTTGGGCACAATGATGTACATCCATACATTGGCCGCCACCACCAGCAGCAGGACGAACATGGTCAGGCGCGGATGCCGCAGCACCACAGGCAGACTGCGGGCGTAGCCCGACTGCATGCCCGCAAGTACCCTGCCCCAGGCATCACCCATCCCCGAAAAAAAACACCGCGCCGCATTCCATGCACGGTTTTTGCCCCAAAACACCGGCTTCAGGACCGCCGCAGAACTTCCGGCCGAGGGCAATGCAGGCTCGGGCGCAGAACCATCGGGCTGGCTGGCACGAATGGGCCGCAACAGCCTGGCGCACATCATGGGCGTTGTGGTAAGCGAAACCACCATAGATACCAGCACCGCCGTGGTCAGCACCACAGAAAATTCCCGGAACAACCGGCCCACCACGCCGCCCATAAACAAAATGGGGGCAAATACCGCCACAAGGGAAAGGGAAATGGAAACAACGGTAAAACCCACCTCCCGCGCGCCGCGCAGGGCGGCCCGCATGGGGCTTTCGCCAAGCTCAAGACGCCGGACGATATTTTCCAGCACCACAATGGCGTCATCCACCACAAAACCGGTGGAAACCGTAAGTGCCATGAGCGAAAGATTGTCCAGACTGTAGCCGCACAGGTACATGACGCCGAACGTGGCAATAAGGGATACCGGAGCCGCCACCGCCGGAATGCAGGTGGCCCGGCCGTTGCGCAGAAAAAGAAAGGTCACCAGCACCACCAGCGCCATGGCCAGCATCAGGCTTTTTTCCACCTCGTGCAAAGACGCGCGGATGGTCAGCGAGCGGTCCATGCGCAGGCTCAGGTCCGCACTTTCCGGCAGCCAGGAGCGCAACTGGGGCAGCATGTCCTTCACCCTGTCCACAGTTTCGATGATATTGGCGCCGGGAGAACGGAACACAATGAGCAGTACAGCCGGCTGGCCGTTGGACACCGCCATGTTGCGCACATCCTGGGAGCTGTCTTTGACCTGCGCCACATCTTCGAGACGAATGACCCTGTCGCCCTTGCGCCCCACAACAAGCGACCTGTAATCATCCGCCTGATGCAACTGGTCGTTGGCCCCCACCAGCCAGTAGTTCTGCTCGCTCTCTATCTGGCCCTTGGGCAGGTAGGCATTGGCAGCGGCCAGCGCCCTGCGCACATCGGCCATGCTCAGGCCCGCCCGGCTCAAGGCATCGGGGATGACCTCCACACGCACGGCAGGCAACGCCCCGCCGCCCACCACAACTTCGCCCACGCCCGCCAGCTGGGATATCTTTTGCGCCAGCACCGTGGAGGCCGCATCATACAGTTGTGAGCGGGTCAGTACGTCCGAGGTGACGGACAAGATCATGATGGGCGCACCCGCCGGGTTCACCTTGCGGTAAGACGGGTTGGACGGCATAGTGGGCAGGGTTGAACGCGCGGCATTGATGGCTGACTGCACATCACGGGCAGCGCCGTCGATATTGCGGTCCAGGTCAAACTGCAAAATAACATTGGTGGAGCCGAGGCTGCTGCTTGACGTCATTTCCGTCACCCCGGCGATGCGCCCCAGGGCGCGCTCCAGCGGGGTCGCCACAGTGGCGGCCATAGTTTCCGCGCCTGCGCCGGGCATGCGCGCCCGCACCATAACCACGGGAAAATCCGTTTCCGGCAGCGGGGCCACGGGCAGCAGGCCAAAGGCCACCAGCCCCGCCAGGGTGATGGCGATGGTCAGAAGAACGGTGGCGACAGGCCGCCGGATAAAGGGCGCAGAAATATTCAGGGGCAAATCAGCAGGTCCCAGGCGATGCCCGCGCACGGGCTTTTTACGAACCTGCTGCGCCGCGTCATGAGTATTTTCATGCGGGGCGCTGTGAGGGGCGCTCATGTCCTGCTCCCGCCCGGCATGGCGCTTCCGCGGGCAGGGACGTCAGCCGCCCCATCGCCCCCCGATGCGTCCCCCCAGACGTTCACCGGCTCGACCGCCTCATGAAGGCCATTTCCCCCATCCAGCGTATCTTCTGCATCAGATGCAGCCCCGCCACTACCCGCAGCTGCCGCCCCCCTGCCGCGCACCCGGCGGCTCAGACGATCGAACCACAGGTATATCACCGGGGTGGTAAAGAGCGTCAGCACCTGACTGACGATCAGGCCGCCCACCATGGTCACGCCCAGAGGCCGCCGCAGTTCGGCGCCCATGCCCCAGCCGAGCATGAGGGGCAACGCGCCGAGCAGGGCCGCCATGGTCGTCATGAGAATGGGACGCAAACGCAGCAGACACGCCTGCCGTATGGCCGCCAGCGGCTCCTTGCCTTCATTGCGCTCGGCATCCAGCGCAAAGTCGATCATCATGATGGCATTTTTTTTAACAATACCGATAAGCAGGATAATGCCGATAATACCCACAACCCCAAGTTCCATACCGGCCAGCATGAGTGCCAGCAAGGCCCCCACTCCGGCCGACGGCAGGGTGGAAAGAATGGTTACCGGGTGAATATAGCTTTCATACAGCACGCCCAGAACAATATACATGGTCACAATGGCCGCCAGGATAAGCCAGACCTGATTATTGGTGGACGCCATGAAAGCCTGGGTGGCCCCCTGAAACTGGATGCGCAGCGAATCCGGAACCTGAAGATGCTCAAAGGTGCTGTTGACAGCAGCCACAGCCGCCCCCAGCGAGGAATCCTGCGCCACATTGAAAGCAATGGTGGCTACGGGAAACTGCCCCTGCCGCGCAATGGAAAGCTGGGTGGGCCGTTCCTCAATGGTGGCGATGCTCGTCAGCGGCACCGGCTTGCCGTCACCGCCCTTGACGTAGATGTTTTCCATGTCTCCGGGACCCTGCCGAAAGCGCGGGGCCACCTCAAGCACAACCTTGTACTGGTTGGTCTGGGTGAAGATGGTGGAAATCAGCCTCTGGCCCAGGGCGTCATACAGGGCGTTGTCTATGTCCGCCATGCTGATGCCGAGCCGTCCGGCGGCGTCGCGATTGATGTTGAGCCAGGCCATGCGGCCCGGAGCCTGATAGTCGCTGGTCACAAGCTCCAGTTCGGGCTGCTGCCTGAGGGCCTCAACCATGCGCCGCGCCCAGGTGTCCAGTTGCGCCCTGTCCAGCGCCTCCACCGTCAACTGGTACTGGCTGCGGGAAATACGGTCTTCAATAGTCAGGTCCTGCACCGGCTGCAGATACAGGGTCATGCCCGGCAGGGACGCGGCCCTGTCCATAATGCGTCGGGCAATGGCCGGAGCGCGGGCGTCCCGATCGGCCAGCGGGCGCAGCTCTATGGTCAGGCGTGAGGTGGCCATGGTCTGGTTGATGCCGTCCACTCCCACAAAAAAAACCACGCTTTCCACGGCCGGATCTTCAAGAATCACTTCGGCAAGTTCGCGCTGGCGACCGGCCATGGCCTTGAAGGAGGTGTCCTGCGGAGCCTCGGCCATGCCCTGGATAACGCCCGTATCCTGCACGGGAAAAAAGCCCTTGGGCACGACAATGTAAAGCAGCACGGTAAGCGCCAGAGTACCCACGGCCACGGCCAGGGTCAGGCCCTGATGCGCCAGCACCCAGTCAAGCCGGTGCTTGTACCAGACAAGCAGCCGGACAAAAAAGCGCCCTTCACCCTTACGGTCCGCAGAGCGCGCTGGCCGCAGCATGACCGCGCACAGCATGGGCGTGAGCGTGAGCGAAATGACTGCGGAAATAAGAATGGTCACGGCCAGGGTAACGGCGAATTCACGAAAAAGCCGCCCCACAACATCCCCCATAAAAAGCAGGGGAATAAGCACGGCCACCAGCGAAACGGTAAGGGATATGATGGTAAAGCCGATCTGCCCCGCGCCCGTAAGCGCGGCTTGAAGCGGGCGCATGCCCTTCTCGAGATAGCGGGAAATATTTTCTATGACCACAATGGCATCGTCCACCACAAAGCCTGTGGCGATAACAAGAGCCATAAGAGTAAGGTTGTTGAGGGAATAGCCCGCAAGATGCATGACGCCCAGCGACCCCACCAGCGAAAGCGGCACGGCCAGCGCCGGAATGATCGTGGCCTGCGCATTGCGCAAAAACAGCCAGATGACCCAGATGACAAGGCCCACGGCCAGCAGCAGTTCCAGTTGCACGTCGTGCACCGTGGCGCGGATGGTCGTGGTGCGGTCCGTCACCACGCGCACCTCGACGTTGCCGGGCATGGTTTGCTGCAATACGGGCAGAAGCCGCGTCACGCTGTCGGCCACGCCGATGACGTTGGCGCCGGGCTGGCGCTGCACGGAAAGCACGATGGCCGGGCGAAAGCCCAGGCCCTGCCCCGCCACATAGGCCGCCAGACGTGCATTTTCAGCCCCTTCCACCACCTCGGCCACATCTTGCAGGCGCAGGGGCGCGCCGTCCTTGTAGCCTATGATGGCACGGGCGTATTCCTCGGCCGAGGCAAGCTGGTCATTGGCATCAATGGTGCTCGCGCGCTCCGGGCCGTCAAAGCTGCCTTTGGCGTCATTGACATTGGCCTTTGCAATGGCAGTGCGCACATCGGCCAGGGTGAGGCCCGCATTGGCCAAAGCCCTGGGATTCATCTGCACGCGCACGGCCGGGCGCTGCCCCCCCGACAGGGTGACCAGACCGACGCCCGGCAACTGTGAAATTTTCTGGGCCATGCGCGTGTCGACCAGGTCTTCAAGGCGGGTCAGGGGCATGGCGTCGCTGACTACCGCCAGTGTAATGACCGGCGGATCCGCCGGGTTTACCTTGTTGTAAACAGGCGGCGTGGGCAGGTCTGCGGGCAGCAGATTATCGGCCGCGTTGATGGCCGCCTGCACTTCCTGCTCGGCCACATCAAGAGCCATGGACAGGTCAAACTGCAGGGTAATGACCGAAGCCCCGGCCGAAGAAAGGGAACTCATCTGCACAAGGCCGGACATAGTGCCGAACTGGCGCTCCAGCGGCGCGGTCACCACCGAGGCCATCACATCGGGCGAAGCCCCCGGGTAGAGGGTCTGCACCTGGATGGTGGGGTAATCGATCTGTGGCAGGGCCGCCACGGGCAGATAACGATAGCCCAGCAGGCCGGAAAGAAGCAGGGCCACCATGAGCAGAGACGTGGCTATGGGCCGGAGAATAAAAATGCGGGAAAGATTCATGGCGGCATATATCCTGTGAGCCGGAGCGGCACGAAAAAAAGCTTACGGTGCCCCGCCCGTGCCAGGAGCTGGCCCGGCCGGAGACGATGCGCCAGCGGATGGCGGAGTGCCGGGAGCGAACGCCGAAGCGGCGTCCGGGCCGTTTTCGGGCGCGGCATCGGCGCTTTCGGCCCTGGGCGTTTCCGTGGTGGCCGCAACGCGCACGGCAATGCCTTCGCGCAGGCGGTCCAGACCGTCGACCACCACTTTTTCTCCAGGTTCAAGTCCTTTTTCAATGACCGTCAGGCCGCCGGCACTGATGCCCGGCGTGACCAGGCGCAGTTCCGCCTCATCCCCACCCTTTTCACCCTGGCGCACCACATAGACATACGCGCCGCGCCTGCCAAGCTGCACCGCAGCGGCGGGAACCGTAATCGCGTCATGCAGCACGCGCACCAAAAGCCTGGCGTTGACAAACTGGTTGGGATACAGCGCTTCGTCCTTGTTGGGAAAAACTGCCTTGAGGCGCACTGTGCCCGTGGCGCTGTCTATCTGGTTATCAAGAGAAATCAGGCGGCCTGTGCCCAGCAGGTGCTTCTGCTCCCTGTCCCAGGCCTGAACCGTCAGACGGTGCGGGGCAGGCTGCGCTTCAGCACGGCGCAGGGCCTGCACAACCAGCGGCACCTGACTTTCGGGCAGGGTAAAAATGACGTCACATGGGCTGATTTCAGTAATGCGCACAAGCCCGCCGGAGTCCGAGCTTTTGATCATATTGCCCTCGTCCACATTACGCAGGCCGAGACGCCCGCTGATGGGTGCGGTAATCCGGCTGTATTCCAGTTGCAGGCGCGCAGAATCCACGGCGGCCTGGTCAGCTTCAACCGTGCCTTCGTACTGACGCACCAGCGCGCGTTGCGTTTCATACTGCTGGGCGGCGATAAAACTGCCCTGAACAAGTTTGGCGTAGCGGGAAAGGTCTTTGCGCGCGTTTTCAAGCTGGGCCTTGTCTCTGGCAAGGTTGCCCAGGGCCTGGTCAAGGCTGGCCTGAAAAGGACGCGGGTCAATCTCGGCCAGCAGGTCTCCGGCCTTCACGCGCTGGCCCTCGGCAAAGTGCAGGCGCAGCAACTGCCCGTCCACCCGGCTGGTCACAAGCACATCACCGGAAGGCAGCACCGTACCGAGACCATTGAGAAAATGAGGTACATTCTGGGCCAGGGCGGCGGCCACACGCACCGGCGGCGCATCCATGCTCATGTCCGGGCGGCCCGCTCCCCTGCCCAACAGTTTCCAGCCCGCGACAAGAGCCAGAAGGGCCAGTATCAGGACCACAGCCTTGCGGCGTCCTGAAAGCAGGCCGGAAACAGGCCTATGTTGAATAACGGGCATTATACGTCTTCTCCTTGGGCTGCCGGGGGGAAAATAAGGCTGAAAACGGTCACTCCATCCACGCCTGCGGGAAGTGACGCAAGCTCGAGCCGCCAGCCCATACGCTCGCAGGCCCGCTGGGCAAGGGAAAGCCCCAGCCCGTTGCCCGCCCCTTCCCGGGCGGATTGCTGACCGTTGTTACAGGAGCGGCTGACGCCGCGCGAAAAAATATCCACATCACGAACAATGTGGCCCTTATTGCCGACCAGCATCCTGCCGGACTCAAGCAATACAAAAGCGCGCCTATTTTCGGTGTACTGGCGGGCATTGTCCAGCAAATTCTTGAATATGACGGTTATCAGCTCTTTTTGTCCGCATACCGGAACAGGCGAGGACAGGCCCACGGCCAGAAACACCCCGGCAGCGCCAGAGGAACGCGGATCAGCCGGGGCTGCTTCCTGTAGCCTGGACCAGACCACTGACGAAGCCGCCACCGGAGTCAATTCGGGCAGGCGATCGCCGCCCTCGAGCAGTGCCAGCATGGCGGCCAGACTGTCTGCCTGAGCGTGTGAAGGCGTCTGCGGAAACTCCACCGGACATACAACACCTTCGCGCTCCATTTCGTTTATGATATCCCGCAAAATCAGCGAACAGTCCAGCGCAGCAGCCTGTATTTCTCCGGGTTTCCGGGCCAGCAAAAGAAGCGTGCGTACGGTGCGGGTCATGTCGGATGTGGTACGCAAAAGACGCCCCACAACAGGAACAAGCTCTCCGGCCTGAGGGGTCGCTCTGACCAGATTTTGCAGACGTGCCTCAAGAACTTCAAGCCCGCCCTGCATGACCGTCAGCGGTGTGCGCAGTTCGTGGCTTACGTCGCCGGTAAAATGGCTTTCGCGCTGCACGAAACGGTAGAGCGCCTCCTCACGGGCGGCAATGGCGCGGGCGAGAACACCCACCTCGTCGTCCATATCCGTCATGGGTACAGGCCCGGGCGACATGTGCGGACGCATGATCTGGCCCGGGTCTGCGAGCAGGACGGAATCCGGCGGACACGGAGTTTGCGTCAGACTCTGCCGGGCGGCGTCAGGTCCCCCGGGCATGGCGGTCGCCATATTTTCGGCCGCGCCTGTTGCGGAAAAAGACAGGCCGCCCGGCAGGCGGCTTTCCACCGCGAGGGTGAGACGGCGCAGCGGTCCGGTGAGGCGGCGGCTCAAAATAACGGCCAGAGCGACAGCCACAGCAAGCCCGGTCAGAGCGCAGAACAGCAGGATGCCGTTAAACCGGCTTTTCAGCGCCTGAAAAGCTCCCGTGCCGCCCTTGAGCGCGTACTCCAACCCATCACGACGCTCGACCAGAACAAATTCCTTGCCGTCATCCATAAAGTGCAGGCCATCGGGCAGTTCCCGCCATTGCGGCGAAACCTGCTTGCCCACAAGAAACGTCCAGTGCATGGCCGTTGCCAGGTCTTCACCGTAATACAGCCGGTCCCGGCCACTGTCTTCCGCTTCCCAGGCGCGCTTTTCGGCCTCGATAAGGGTTTCCATCACCGGCCTTGCATGCCAGCCCACAAGATAGCTGCCCAGATATTCAAAAGACAGATGTGCAGCAAGGCCAAGGGCAGCCCCCATGCCGAGGGCCAGAAACACAAAAGCCATAAGCATACGGCGCGCAAAAACCGGACGGCAGGCCCCCGGACGCGGAACGGCAGGCATCAGGTGTTCTCCGCGCCGGCTATCTTCGTGCCGGAAGAGCCACTCCCCGCACCCGGCATGCCCGGTTCGGGTGCTTCGTCTTCTTCAGATGCGTCCGGACTCAGCCTGTAGCCGACATGAGGCACGGTATGCAGCAACGCCCTGCCGAAGGGTTTGTCCAGCTCACGCCGTAACTCATGAATATGCGTGCGCAGGGCGCTGCCTTCCGGCGGTTCGCTGCCCCAGAGCAGGCGCTCAAGATCCTGACGGCGCACAAGCCCCGGCGCAACGCGCAAAAGTTCCCTGAGGATGCGAAAGCCCGTGGGGCTTAGCCGCAAGCGCTGCCCCCGGCGCTCGGCCCAGTGCTCTTCATCATTAAAAACAAGGTCTGCGCAGGTCCAGAGACCGCCTGCGCCGTTGCTGCCCTGCAGATGGCCGCGCCGCAGCAGCGCCCGGATGCGGGCTTCAAGCTCCTTAAGGGCAAAGGGCTTGACCAGATAATCGTCTGCCCCGGCCTCAAGGCCCGCCACCCTGTCGGCAACGGCATCCCGGGCCGTAAGCATGATGACGGGAGTGGAGACCCTGTATTCCTGGCGCAGGCGGCGGCACAGGCTTATGCCGTCCATGCCGGGCAGCATGACGTCCAGTACGATGCAGTCAAAACCGCGCCCGAGAGCCATCTCAAGCCCGGCTTTGCCGTTGCGGGCACAGTCCAGCGTGTAGCCCAGCGGTTCAAGGTAGGCGTACAGGTTGGCGAGGATGTCCTCGTTGTCTTCCACAAGCAGCAGGGAACAGGACATGGCCTCAGCGCTCGGGCGTGTCCCGCACGTCAATGATGCCGATAATGGCCAGACCGTCCACCTCTACCTCATTGGGGCGCTTGCGGTTCCAGTCCACATGACCGAGCAGGCGCACCTTGTCGCGCGGGGTTACGGTAAGATGGCCGAACACCTCATTCCTTATCTCCACCACTACTCTGCCGCTCTTATCTTCAAACAGATAGCGATTTTTACGGCGGGGCAGTTTTTCCAGAATATGCCCCTCAAGCACACAGGGGGCATCATCTTGCGCGCCCAGCACATCCGCCGCGCGGGTAATTGTGGATGCCACACCGGGACCTTCAAAGCCCGCAGCCGCCACACGGGCGCCCGGCGAAAAAACCCAGGAAAGCCCAAGAGTCAGAGCCAGCAGCACTGCCAGTACACGCATAACCGTTCTCCACTGCCGGGCGGCCGGGCTTGTGCCCGGCCGCCCACTGCAATCAGTTCAGGACTTCCAGCACCTTGACATCAACCTTGACCGGCTTCAGCATATCCTTATCCACCTTGCCGGAAAGGCGCACGGTGTTTTCGGGTGTGACGGTATGGCCGGAAAAGATTTTTTTGTCTATATCCACCGTCATTTCACCAGTGGCATCCCTGAAAATATATTTGTCGCCACTGCCGGCCTTGCGACCCGTGATATGACCGGTAAGCATGACAGGGGTATTGTCCTTGCTGTCCAGCGCCTGCTTGACGGTCGTAACCTCAACTCCCACCGTCGGCCCTTTGAAGCCGCCGGAAGCGTCCGAACCGGGTCCCTGAAAAGCGGCGTAAGCCGGCAGGGCCAGAAGGCCCAACAACAGTAATGAAAGCACTACGCGCATGGCAGCCTCCTTATGGATCAGTGTTTATTTTACAGCCGCTGCCGACAACGGGCCGGAAGCGGCCGACATGCCCTGCGGGGTAAAAAACGGACCGCAGGGCGCATACCGGCTCCGTCAGCCATAAGCAGCATGCCCGAATCTTCAGCGGTTGCAGGGCAAACCTGCTTTGACCGTTACGCCAAAGGAAATTACGGACCAGAACTGCAGCGCCGATTCACCGCCAGGCAACCATTTCAGGCGGTAACTGTTCCGGGTCCTATTGATACTAGTTGAGAACGTGCAGGGCCTTGACGCCCGCCACAGGCTCCTTGCCGTCCTTTGCTCTGACCTTGCCCACAAGGCGCACCTTCATGTCGGGGGTAAGCGTTATTCCCTTGAGGGTTTTCTGGCCGATGGATACAGCCATACGGCCCGTACCGTCATCCACAATAAAGCGGTTTTTCTTGCTGTCCACCTTTTCCACAATTCGGCCCACAATCATGACAGGGCTTTTGTCAGGGGCTTTCAGCGCTTTTGCAACGGTATCCACCTCATGAAGATTTGTCATCCCCTGAACTTTTTCGTGCCGGGGTTTGCCCTTTTGCGGCGCAGGCGCGGTGACGGCCTGAGCGCCCTCGCCGGATACGGTTTTGTCAGCAGCATGAACGGGAACAGTCAAAGCCATAGCCATAACCATAATAAGCAGATAGCGCATATAATCCTCCAAAAAATTTACCGGGTGCGCGGAACGCATGTGCGACCGCAGATAAAACCTGCACCCACGCACGTCAGCGAAGCGTTAGGAACAAAAAAACACGAACCGCCGAATTCGCGCAGGCAGGACGCTGCCGCAGAAAAAATATGAAACAAAGCCTCTTCTTGTGAACATGAATCAAAGCTGCTATATTGCCGCGCATGAAAGAGCTTGATCCGCATACGATCCGCCCCTGCCTGGCCTGCGGCGGAACCAATGTTCATCTGGAGTCCATGTTGCCGCCAGGCAGGCGGCAGGAAGTCTGGCGGGTAGTCTGCTCCTGTGGGCAGACATCGCAGCAATGGTCAGTTTCTCAAGGCGCGGCTATCCGTGCTTGGAACCGCAACCTGGCCTGCGCAAACGAACTTTGATCCCAGCGCATGGGCGGACCAACAACCCATCCGCCGGTAATCTTTTGTGGGCCGCTACAAATAGCTTTTTCTATACAAAGAAACGACAGAAAGCCCTCCCCAATGCCCACGCCGGAAAGGATCTGCCGGGCAACAGCACCCTCCGCCCAGATGGCTGCCACATACACCGGGCATAAAGGTGGCGCCAAAAACGACTTGCCCGTGTACGCGCACTGACAGGCCAGAACCCTTGGAGTTCCGGCCTTTTTTGTTGCAGACCGGCCCGGCATGTACCCGCAGGCATTGCTGCCGCCCCCTCAAGCCGTTTTCCAGGGCATTTTTACCCTTGAGGATCACATCCCCAACGCTTTTAGGGCGCGCGGCAACGTAGATGCGCGGACACTGCATTCACTCACAGGCCGGAGCAGCGGCGTAAAACGGCTTGTGCCTTTGTGGCGGACGTGACTCACGCAGCCGCCGGAGCCACACTGAAACAGCACTGCTCCGGGCAAGGGCATGACGTCAGAACAAGAAAGAGAACTGCTGTGAAAGGAATGTTTTTCCATGCCGGGTCATGGGGGATCTGCTGGAATAAAAAACCTTGCCACACAATCGGCTGCACTCTGGCGCTTATACATCGAAAGGCAAGGGTAACCTAGTCTAGTTCCCGTCCAACCCACACGGCACGTCCGATAACCCGCACAAGATCGGCCAGTTGCTCGCCCGTATCCGCCTCAATGGGCGCGTAGTCCGGATTGAAGCTTGTCAGGATAAGCCTGCCCGGCATGGCATTGACCACCTTGAGATACACCATGTCCTCCACACCCACAGCGTATATGCGCCCCGGCACGGGATCACGCTGAGTCTGGTCTATCAGCACAACGTCATTGTGCATGATGCGCGGCTGCATGCTGTCGCCAGATACCCGCAACAGCACCATCTGCGACGGATTGCCCTTGCGGCGCAAAAAATCCCAGCGAAAGGCATAGTGACGCAGCACATCACCGCCGGTTTCAAAGCTGCCGGTTCCCGCAGAAAGACGCGCCTCCACCATGGGAACCATCACCAGTCTGGCCTCTCCGCAGTTTTGCCCGCTGCCGTCTGCCGCGCCCTTGCCGGCAAGCAGCCAGTCCAGCGAGCAGTCCAGCGTGTCTGCCAGACGCACAGCGTATTCACCCTTCGGCATCTGCCCGTTTTCATATTTCTGAATGGTGGTAAGGCTCACCCCCACCCTGGCGGCCATATCCTGCTTGTGCATGCCAAGTTCTTCGCGGCGCTGGCGAAGGCGCTGCGCAAAAGCCTTGGTCAATCCAGCCTGGGAGAATGTTTTCATAGAATTTCCATCACATGCGGTTTCAGCATGTTAAAACTTTTCTTTTAAAACAGCCCCCGATCAGGGCAGTTTCACTCTGCCTACCAGAAAACTACCTTTTTTCTTTTCAAGAATCAATATTTTCTTTATAAATACAAGAATGAAATAGAAAACACACTCAAAAAATAAAAACAGATATGTATTATGTAAAGAATAAAATTATTATAAATCAATTAATTAAATCTTTTCTTTTATTATAAACTTTAAGCTTGATTCATAAAACAAAAAGTTATAAATCCCAAATACGCCCCGTATATTTCACATCTATATTTCAGGGAGCATAGCATGTCCGATCTTCAAGACAACTTTCATAACCTGAGCGCTGTGCTGGATATTCTGCAAAACAACGCCCATCCCGCCCAAAGACCTGTTTTACGCCTGGTGGGCGATCATCTGCGCCTGCTCGCACTCTGCATGGATCTTCCCGCGCGCTGTTTACCGCACATGCCGCCGTCAGGCGCAGGTCAGAGTGCACGTGATTCTTCAGATCCCGGCCGACTCGCCCGGTTCGCCGCGCAAACCGGCGAGGTCCGCTATGTACGCCAGTAGTCCCGCCAGCAAAGCAAAGGCCGCGGCGTGCTCCCGGCCTGCCGCCAGCGCCGCAAGGCCCCGCGACAGCGCGGCCCGGCGGCCTTCGTCTTCCAGCGAGCGCCAGTCGTGGGGGCAGGCCATGCAAAAGGCCGGGAAGGAGCGGCAGTGGCGCCAGTTACTGGAGCACCTGCCGGAAAACGTCCGGCAGATATGGCATGCCCTGGGGGGACATGAAAAGGGACGTATGGAAGACCTGTGGCGCATCCTGCAGGCCTACGGCGGACAAAGCCTGCGCGTCCCCTCAAGCCTGCCGGCGCAACGGCATCACCCACTGCGCCGGCGCCTGGGTACACGCTGCACGGTCAAGCTTGTGGCGGCTTTCGGCGGCACGCCACTATATGTACCCAGTTGTGCCGGGGTGCTGACAAGACTGCGCCAACGGGAGATTATCGAATCATTTACACGCGAAACAACGCGCGGCATCAGCAGCACTGCCACAGTGGCAAACCTGGCCCGAAAGCATGGCCTGTCTGACCGCCAGATATGGAAAATTCTTAAAAAAACCGCATCCGCTCCAGCGCAGGGGCATCTGCTTCATCACCTGCAACGCATGGACATGCACGCAAAAACATGCACAACAACCTGTAATATAAGATAAAAATACCAAACAGCACAGGTAGTAAAATATATAAGCCCGCGTAGTTGCGGGCTTTTTTTATTCATAACTGTAGCAGGCAAGGCTCTTTGCCGCCTTTGGCCCGCGCCGGACAAGCAGATAGCAGTACTGAACCGGTTCAGTCTTACCGCAACCGCCCTTTTTGACATGGTGTACCCACGCCGCCGTTGTGGCGGCCAAGTCCACAAACCCACAACACATGCGGGAGCAGACCATGTCAAATTTTTTTCAGAAAGCTCACGAATTTACCGCCCGCTGGGAAGGAGGCCTTACCGACCATCCCTCTGACCCCGGTGGTCTGACCAATCACGGCGTTTCCCTGCGCTGGGTGCAGGACCTGGCCCGTCAGGCCCGTGAAGACTGCCAGCGGCAAGCCCGCAGCTGTGACGGCTGCAATGCGATGCGAACCAGCAAATGCGGCTATTACAGCCTGGATATGGATATGGATGGCGATGTGGACGCCGATGACATCCGCGCCTGCACCAAGGCCCAGGCTGCGGCCCTGTTTAAAAAACACTTCTGGAACAAGCTCGCCTGCAATGGCTTGCCCCTGCCCCTGGCTGTGACGCTTTATGACGGTGCGGTGAATATGGGTCCCGCGCGGGCCGTGCGCCAGATGCAGCGGGCCATGAACACCGTGGGAGAATCCGAACTGGACCGCTACGCACCCATTGCCGAAGACGGCATCATGGGGCCCCGCACCGCGCAACTGGCCGAGGCGCTGGAGCAGAGCGGGCAGCAGTGGTACGCGGCACGCCAGATACTGCGCCTGCGCGACGCCTTTTACCGTGACCTGGCGGCCAGACGTCCTTCCATGCAGGTTTTTCTGAATGGCTGGCGCAACCGGGTCAAGGCGCTTGGTCAGTACCTGGGCGAGCTTGAAAGGGAGGAAAACTGATGTGGAGCCTGATCGGCAAGCTGCTTGGTGGCGTTGGCGGCATGGTTGGCCGGATCATACCTGACCGTAACAGGCAGAATGAAGCCCAGAGCCGTATCAACGAGGCCGAGGTTTCCGGCGCTCCGGCCAGCCTCATGCGCCTGTGGAGGTCATTTCTGGGCTGGGTTCTGGCACTGCTTTTCTGCTGGGAGGTTGTGGGCCGTATGGTCATTGTGCCGCTTTTTTTCGCCCGGTGGGGTGAAAACCTGCCGCCCTCTGCACTGGACCAGATCATGGCACTGCTTTTGGGCATGCTGGGACTTGGCTTCTGATCACGACCCCGGGCCGCGCCTGCTGCACAGCTTGTCCGGCAACCCTGCCGGGCAGCCGGACTGGCAGACCGCCGAACAACGCTGGCGGCAGCACGGCAGCCAGATTCTGCCTCCGGCAAATACATCGAACCCTGCAACACGCGCATCAAGCACCGCGCATATGGAGAACATCATGACAGTGGATATTTTTTCCTCTTCCGGCGCATCCCTGCTGGTGCTCATAGTCCAGGGCCTGTTTGCCTGGGCGCTCTGGAGCCTGCGCCGCGCCTTTGTACGGCAGGACGATTACCTGCTGCATATGCAGCGTGATACGCGGCGCGAAGCCGCCACAGCCCGCCGCATCTGCGCCCTGGAAGAAAGCCTGCGCCTCATGCCCGGCAACGGTGACCTGGCCGGACTGCATGGCGAACTTTCCACCTTGCGTGGCGAAATACAGGCCCTCAGTGCCCGCATATCCGGCCTTGACCGTCTGCTTGAACGACTGGAACACGGTCTTGAACGACAGGAAGACCGCCTGCACCTGCTCCCTCCTGTAAGTCACGGTGCGCTTTTACGCAGAAACAGCGCTGCCGTCAGTGGAGAAAAGCACTGATGCCCGCCGCCGGAAAACGCGCCACGAAAAACAGGAAAAGCCGCCATCTGCTCGACAGCCTCGAGCAGCGGCTGGATCTGCTCACACGCACCCTCAACGAAGCGGACATTTCCGAAAAAAGTATAGATATCGTCAAAGAAATAAAAGAATTGCACACCATTTTACGTTCATTGCGCGAGGCGGAAGCGCCGGACCAGCCGCAACAGCTTATGGTGGTGTGGGGTGGCCCGCAGATGCCCGGCGGCTCATGCGGGTCATCCAGTGGTTCCGGCCCGTTGGCGGAATTCGCCGCACGCACAGCCCCCAGCACTTCCGGACGCGCCGACCGGAGAGTCCGGAACACCCGAAACACAAAAGCGGAAGCAAAACCGGGCTAGCCCCGGGATACGTCCGTGATACCCCAGTTGCCGCTGGGCAGACAGGCACAGCCTGAAAAACAGTAGTGCACAACAGAACCCGTCATCACCTGCAAAAACAGACATGGTTTCACAGTCTGAAAACGCACTCCAGGCATGTGCCGCAGCCATAAACGAACAAGCGCAAGGAAGCCATGCTCCACGTCATCCCATACATCCCCCGGCCTTTGCAGTGGCGCTTTCATGAAGAGCGCACCCGCTTCTGCGTGCTGCTCTGCCACAGGCGTTTCGGCAAAACAGTGGCCGCGGTAAACGACCTTATCCGCCAGGCCCTTGTTTCAGGCCGGGAAGACTGGCGGGCGGCATATGCCGCCCCCTTTCTGGGACAGGCCAAAGCCGTGGCGTGGGACTATTGCAAGCGTTTTGCCGGGGCTGTTCCGGGCACGCGTTTTCTGGAAAGCGAGCTGGCCTGCATTCTGCCCACCGGCGCGCGCATACGCCTGCTGGGTACGGAAAATGCGCAGGCCCTGCGCGGCCTGTATCTGGACGACCTTGTTCTGGATGAACCGGCCGATATGCCGCGCCAGGTCTGGACACAGATATTCCGGCCCATGCTGGCCGATCGCCAGGGGCGAGCGCTCTTCTGCGGTACGCCCCAGGGGACGGACAACCTCCTTTACGATGCATGGGAACAGGCCGGGGCAGACAGCAGTGGGCTGTGGTCACGCTTTCGCTTTCCCGCTTCACAGACAGGCTACCTGCCCGCGCAGGAGTTGGCGGCAGCGCGACGTGCTATGGATGAAGCCGAGTATCTTCAGGAATTTGAGTGCTCTTTTGCCGCCGCAGTGCGCGGTTCCTATTACGCGCCCCTACTGGACGCCGCCGACCGCGAGGGACGCATACGCACGGTCCCCCACGCGCCGGAACTTCCCGTTCACACAGCCTGGGACCTGGGAATGGATGATGCGACAGCCATCTGGTTCTTCCAGGTGGAGCCGTCAGGCCAATGGCGCTTTGTGGACTATTACGAGGCCTCGGGCGAAGGGCTGGCCCACTATGCCCATGTGCTGGCCCGCAAGGCGCGGCCAGCAGGCCAGCAGGCGCTGGAAGACATCCCCGCCCAACAGGACGGACAAAATGAACTGATGAACCGGAATTTCACGGGCCGCGGCTTTTCCTACGGCCTGCATATCGCCCCGCACGACATCCGCGTGCGTGAATTGGGTACGGGCCAGAGCCGGTGGGAAAGCGCGGCGCAACTGGGCATACGCTTTACTCTTGCCCCGGCCCTGAGCCTGGCGGACGGCATTGACGCAGTGCGCCGCCACCTGCCCCGCTGCTGGTTTGACGCCGATTTCTGCACTGCCGGGGTCAAGGCCCTGCGCTCCTACAGGCGGCAATGGCGCGCCGGGCAGCAGACAGCGGGATCCGGCCCCCTGCACGACTGGGCCAGCCATGCGGCCGATGCCCTGCGCTATGCGGCCACGGGTTTTCGCCCGCCCCAGGACCCTGCCGCCGGAAAACGCAAGGCCAGAACACACTATAACGTCTTTGGAGGCACAGATGCGTTTTCGCTATGAGCCGTTGCGCGGCCCGGGCGCCCGATCCGAGCAGGATGCCATCTTCAACCGCATGCAGGCCGAGGGCCTGTTGGGCTGTGCCATGAGCGCCCTGCCTGCGCCCACGCATGAAGACTGGCGGCGCATCACCAATCCCCATCAGGGGCTTCTGCTCCGCTGCTATGCACAGGCTGCAACAGAAAAAACGCCTTTTCAAAAAAAATGCGGTCCCCCTACGGGTGAAAACACCTCCATATCGTTCTGGGACAAGGTTTTTGTCCTGTCGCGGGACCCCGCCTTTGGCACTGCCCCACGCATGAAGGACATGCTGGGCTGCGCCCTGTTCACGCCGCGGCGCGGCAAGGTGTGGGAATTTGATTTTACCACCTTTCGCGCGGGTGCCCCCTTTGCCGTTCCGCTGGCGCACGGCTGCCTAGCCTGGGCCTTTGCCCATCTGGACTGCGCCGCCATCGTGGGCCTGTGCCCCGCGCCCAACCGTCACGCATGGCGTCTGGCCGAAACCTGCGGGTTTCAGATTATGGGGCATCTGCCGCAAGCCTGCTGGCACGCCCGCAAAAAACGTCATGTGGACGGGGTGCTTGTGCTCTGCACACCGTCCACGCTCACAAACAGTATAGCCATAGCCAAGGAGGCTGCCATGGGTTTTGGAGGAGGTTACAGCGCCCCCAGTATCCCCGAAGTTCCCCCCGCGCCCAAACAGGAGGTGCAAAAACCCGTTACCGAGGCCGCCACTGCCGCGCGGCAGGCCCAGAAAGACAAGGCGGCCAAGGCCGCGGGCATTAACGGGGCCGTGCATACAAGTCCTCTCAATCGCGCGGAAGATGCGCGCAAGACATTGCTGGGGCAGTGATCATGACCATATCAACACCCTGCCATGCCGGAAAACAGCCGGCGCGCGCTCCGGCTGATCACACAGGTGATACAGGCAACGGCATGAGGGCCGACATTCCCGTGCTGGCCCGCCGCTATCAGGCCCTTTTGCGCCGCCGCATGCCCTGGGACACGGCCTGGCAAAGCCTTGCCGACCATTTTTTGCCCACACGCTGCCGCCTGCGGCCACAGGGAGGCGGCGCAGAGGAAGGCCCCATGCTCAACAGCGGCCTTGTGGATGCCACAGGTATTCTTGCCATGCGCACCCTGGCGGCCGGACTTCAGGGCGGCCTTACCAGTCCGGCCCGGCCCTGGTTTCGCCTTGGCCTGGATGATGCGGACCTGGCCCGCAGCCGCCCCGGCCAGGCATGGCTGGACGAGGTTGCGGCGCGCATGCGCTCTGTCTTTCACCGCTGCAACTTCTACAACGCCATGCACACGCTTTATGCGGAACTGGCAACCTTCGGCACCGCCTTTGTTTTTGAACTGGCAGATCCGCGCGACGGTTTCCGCTTCATGCCGCTCTGCGCCGGGGAATATGTGCTGGACTGCGATGCCGGGCGAAGGGTGGACACGGTTTTTCGCCGTTCGAGCATGAGCCTGCGCCAGATCGTGCAAACCTTCGGCCCGGCTGCCCTGCCCGAATCCCTGCGCGAGGCTGTCCGTCGCAATGCGGATGAAAGGCGCAATGTCATTCAGGCAGTTTACCCGCGTGATGACCGTATACACGGCATACTCACGGCCAGTCATATGCCTGTGGCCTCGGTCTACTGGCTGGAAGGGCGGGACGGCGGCGAACATGCCCTGCGCGAGTCCGGTTTCAGGCATTTTCCTGGTTTCGGGCCTCGCTGGGATGTGGCGGGCAATGACGTGTACGGGCGTTCGCCCGCCATGGACGCCCTGCCCGACTGCCGCATGCTGCAACAGATGGGCATCACCACGCTCAAGGCCATCCACAAAGCCGTGGACCCGCCCATGAGCGTCTCTGCGGGCCTGCGCTCCGTGGGGCTGGACCTCACCCCCGGCGGCATCAACTATGTGGACAGCGCCCCGGGGCAAAGCCCGCAGGCAGCCACGCCGCTGCTTCAGGTCAACCCGGATCTGTCCACGGCACGGCGGGCCATGGAGTCGGTACAGAACCAGATCCGTTCCGGCCTCTACAATGATCTTTTCAAACTCATCCTTGAAGGCCGCAGTGGAGTGACGGCCAGCGAAATCGCCGCACGGGAAGAAGAAAAACTGGTGCTCATCGGCCCTGTGCTCGAACGCCTGCACGATGAGCTTTTTATTCCGCTTATGGACCGCACATTCGAATGCATGCGCGAGCTGGACATGCTGCCGCCCTGCCCGCCGGAACTGTCCGGCCGCCGCCTCAAGGTGGAATTTGTCTCTCTGCTGGCCCAGGCGCAGAAGCTGGTGGGCGTCAGTGCGGCTGACCAGTATCTGGCACTGACCCTGAGGGCTTCCACCGCATGGCCCGAAGCTCTGGACACCCTCAACGTGGATCATCTGCTTGATAACTATGCCGACAGCCTCGGCCTGCCCATAAGCCTCACACGCCCCCCTGAAGAACGGGAGCAGATGCGGGCCGCCAGGGCCGAGGCCGCGCGCGGCGCAGCCCTGGCCGACAGCCTGAAACAGGGGGTGGATCTGGTGCAGCAACTGGCAAAAAGCCCTCTTTCCGGACCGGACGGTCGCCAGATCAGCGTACTGGACGGCCTTGCGGACCTCATTGGCCGTATGACCGGAAAAGCGGACGCAGAAGCAATGCCGCGTGAAACACCCGGTGACGGCCACAGCGGCATGCAGGGCGTTGCCCCCAATGTGCCCGGACCCCAAACGCGGGAGACAGCCTGATGGACATTTTTGCGCCGTATGAACAGGCGCAGGCACGCTCAAACACGGCACAGCAACGCGCCGGAGAGGCGCAAGCGCATCTGCACGCCGTCATCAACGGCCTTATGGCCCAAAAACAGGGACGTTTTTTCCTGCGCTGGCTCATGCACAACTGTCAGTGCTTCAGTGCCCAGAACCTGGCTACGCAGGACGGAACGCAGACGTCCGCGCATGATACCGCACGCCTCTGCTTTGCTGAAGGCCGCCGCTATGTGGGCATGACCCTGCTGCGGCTTGTGCAGTGCGCCGACCCGCAAAATTTGCCGCAACTTTTTCAGATCAGGGAGGACGAAGATGCATTCTGAATTTTTCAACGCGCCCGGCACAGCCGGTACACCGAGCGTATCGGGTTCATCCGGTGCTCCCGGCACAGCCGACAGGCATAAATCTGCCTCCGGCACGACCGCTGCTTCCGGCATGCCGCAAGCGCCCTCATATCTGGGGTCTGCCCACGGCCACGGCAACCTCGCCGAGGTAAATGCGCAACCCCCTGCCCGCGCCTCCGCAGGCAGCTATAGCCCCGGCGTCACGACGACGCAGCCCGGCACTTCGCACACCGGGCAAACAGGGCAACAGCCCGGGCAGGCAGATGCGGAACTGCAGTTGGAACAGCGTCTGCTGCAACACGAGGCCGCACGGCGCGAGCAGTGGCAGGGGCAGGTCAGCCAGTGGCGACAGGAAGTGGCTCAGGACCCTCACATGGGTGGCGGCAACATGGCCGCCAGCGTGGCGCGCGCCCAGCTTGCCCTTGACCGCTTTGATCAGGGTAAGCACATCGGCCGCCTGCTGGAAGAAAGCGGTTACGGCAACCATCCCGAGGTGCTGCGCTTTTTCAACCGCGTGGCTGATGCCCTTATGGAAGACAGCCTGGTGCGCGGTGAACCCGGCGGAGGTATGCCCCCGCTCGAAGAACGCATGTACGCAGGCTGGTCTTCCAGAAAATAAAGGCGGCCTGCCGCGTATCCCTGCAACCGTGCCCAGACAGTTGCCTGCCGTGAAAACGGCACGCAGCGAATTGCCCGGATAGCTTCCGGCACGTTTTTTCATCCCGCACATTCACCTTTCTACATACGAGGCGACTATGTCCAACTCTATGGGTCTTGTGGTTTCCCTGGCGGAAATGGAACAGTTTTATCGTGGCGACAAGGCGGGACAAATCATCGAACTGATGAACAAGACCAATGACATCATGGATGACGTGCTCTGGATGGAGTCCAACCAGAGCGACGGACATCTTACCCGCATCCGCACCGGCCTGCCCGAGGTTTACTGGCGCAGGCTCTATCAGGGTACACCGCCGTCCAAGTCACAGTGGGGGCAGGTCAAGGAAGGCTGCGGCATCCTCGAGGCCATCATGGAGCTGGACGTGGAAGAGCTGCGCCTCTACGGCAGCCGCGACAGGGTCTTTCGCATGAGCGAGGGCGTGGCCTTTGCCGAAGCCATGCGCCAGAAAGTGGCCGCCACACTTTTTTACGGCAACAGCAATATCAATCCTGACGAATTCAACGGCCTGGCCATGCGCTATCCCGCGCAGGACGCCAAAAACGTGATGGATGCGGGCGGCCGCGAAGAAGGGGGCTGCACCTCCTTGTGGCTTGTATCGTGGGGAGCGCAGGCCGTACATGGCATTTATCCCAAGGACAGCACCGGCGGACTTTCTCACGAAGACCTCAGTACCTATATGGCCCAGGACCCCGACGGGCGCAAATATCAGGTCGTGGGCGACAAATACAACTGGCGCTGCGGTCTTGCCGTGCGCGACTGGCGCGCTGTGGTGCGCGTTGCCAACCTGCCCCTGGCAGCCCTTGGCAAGCGCAAGGGGCAGAGCGGATTCATCGACCTGCAAAAGCTGACCATCGAGGCCAAGAACCGCATGCCCCAGCATCTGCGCCAAAAAGCCGTGTGGTACGCCAATGCCGATGTACTCACCGCCCTTGAGTTGCAGAACTCCGATGCGGGCAACGTGCAACTGCAGTATGACGAATTCTTTGATGCCAAAGCCGTTCCCGTGTTGCACGGCCGCCCTGTGCGCCAGTGCGATGCCGTGCTGGGCAACGAAAGCGTGGTGTAAACACCTTACTGCAGACCCGGGGCTGCCGAAAAGCCCCGGCGTCCCACCGGGTAAGGCGTGTCTGCCCTGTCAGCGCCGGGCCGAACATTTGCTACCGAGAGCATAACCATCCTTCCACAAGGAGCGCACATGGCTATTATTGACCGCAACTCCATCCTTTTTGAAGGCTCCCTTACCGCCGACACCACTGGTCCTGCTGTGGCCCTCAACGCCCTCAGGCTTCCGGGCCGCATGGAACCCATGCCCTTGCGCCTGTCCGTGACCGAAAGCTTCAGCCCCGATGAGGTGCAGGGCATCGCCATCGGGCTTGAAGAGTCCGACAGCGCCGGCGGCCCCTGGACCGCCGTACCCGGAGCCTCCGTCACCGTATCCCATTCGGCTGAAAATCCTGCACTGGCCGCCGGGGCGCGCCCCTATCACCGTTTTTTGCCCCAGGGAGTGCGTAAAAGCTGGCTGCGCCTGACCCTTGGCCTCACGGTAGTGAGCGGCAAGAACGCAAGCCAGGGGCGCATTTTCGCAGCCCTGACACGCGAAGAAGACCTGCCTTACGAAGCCGCCCTTATGGCAGGCCGCTAGCACATTGTGCCCTTGAAAAGCTGAAATGCGCCAACGCGGCATCCTGCCGGCAGCGTACCTGCCACATGACGCGGCCCCGGCCCGACGGCTGTAGGGCATAACTCCCGTGCAACAGCACAGATGCACGGTCACCTGCCTTTCCAAACGGCCTTTCCGGAGCGCAATGCTCCGGAAAGGCCGCAGCATATCCTTCCATCTGAACATTCATCCCCTGAACATTCACCCCAGGAGATTTCATGACTATCAGCCAGATAGACGTGTGGAACCGCGCCCTCGGCTTTCTGGGCGCGCGCAGCGTGGCTTCCGAGCGCGAAAGCACACCGGAGGCCCTACAATGCAGCCTGTACTGGGATTCTGCCCGGCGTCAGGTCTTGCGCGACTTTCCCTGGAGTTTTGCCCAGCGCCGGGCATGGCTGGCGCTTCAGGCCCTGCCTCAGGGCTATGCGCCGGAATACCGCTTTGCTTACGCCCTGCCCGAAAACTGCCTCAAGGTTCACGAGGTCCGCCACGAAGGCCTTTCACCACGACCGTTCTGCCTGGCCATGAGTCCTGCGGGCGACAGCTCCCTGCTGGTGACCAACGCCTCGCGCGCACTGGTTCTGTATACCGAGGATGTGCGCAACAGCCGCCTGTTTGATGACCTTTTCGCCCACATGCTGGCGCGCAAGCTTGCCGCCCTTGTCTCTGTACCGCTGCTCAAGGGCAGCGGGCAAAAGGCTGCGGAACTGGAACAGCTTTACGCAGCCAGTCTGCCGCCGGCCAGAGGGGCCGCCGCTTCCGAACGCAGTGAAAAGCCCGCGGAAGACGCCTGGCTTGCCGTGCGCTGAAACGGCGGGAACCTGCACAGCCATGTACCGGCCCAGTCTTGCAGCAAGCTGGCTGCGCCGCTCCCAACAGGTATTTCCGACACAAAATACCCTGAAAATGAGGATACCCGGATGACCATGCCCTACAGTCCCAGCCGCGCCGTATATGAAGGCAACAATGCGGCCACGAGCTTTCCGTTCTTTTTTCGGGTCTGGACCGCCTCGCAGCTTGTGGTCACCCTGACCTCGCCGGAAGGAGTCACATCCGAAGCTGCCGGCTGGACAGCAGACCTCGGTGCTGCCGGAGGCGAAATTACCTACCTGCACCAGAATGCCCCCCTGCCCAACGGCTGGAAGCTGGCCATAACCCGCAACATGCCGTTCACGCAGGAAGTCAATCTTGTGTCCGCCTCGCGCTTTGATCCGCAGGTTATTGAAGATGCCCTGGATCAGGCCACGGCAGAACGCCAGCAGACCCTTGAGATGATACGGCGTTCCGTCATTCTTCCCGCCACCAGTTCCGAGACCCCGCAGGATGTGGTGCAAAACATTTTTGCCGCCCGCGACCACAGCCAGGCTGCCCGCAATGCCGCCCAGGCAGCTATGAACACCGCCGGGCAGAGCGCCGCCGCTGCCGCAGAAAACGCTGCCCGTGCCTTCAGTCAGGCCGACCGCGCCAAAACAGAAGCCGACCGGGCGCAAAACCTTGCCAATATCGGGCCGGCAACGCAGGAAAAATTCGGCATGGTCAAGATTGGTGAAGGCATTGCCGTGGAGGACGATGGAACCATCTCCGTACCACCCCCGCCGAAAATCAGTCTTGCCACAACCGCCTCTGCCGGAACGGTGATCATCGGCGAAGGTCTGGAAATAGCCGGGGCTTCTTCCGGCGAGGATGCGCAGGCACAGCCAAATCCGGGAACCGTCTCCCTTGGGGGGCATGCCTCGGAAAACGGTGAGAAGTACGGTCGGGGTAACTTCCAGTTTTTCGGGCATGTCAGGCTGACGGATGACTTTGAAGAAACAGCCTCTGCCAGTGAGGGCATCGGCCTTTCCCCAGCGGGGGCCAAAGCCATGTATGACAAGCTGCTGGGGCTGAAGGGCACGACAACCATCACCTCTTCACGGGACTTTGTTGCCCCCGAGGCCGCCACGTACCGTGTGACTGTTGTGGGCGGCGGAGGAAGCGGTGGCAGTGGCGGGACAGCGTATGACTGGTCTGAATATGTGAATGATGCATATTGGTCCTATACAGCCTATTCCGGCGGCGGTGGCGGAGGTGGAGGCGCAGGAGAAACGCTGGTCAGGGATGTCACCCTGGCAAAGGGCGAAAGTGTGCCTGTGATAGTTGGTGGCCCTGGTGGAAATTCCTCGTTTGGCTCGCATGCGGTTGCCCGGGGAGGAGGACGTGGCGGCAACGGGGGCAGTGGTTCCCGAGGCAGTGGAATCCCAAATGGCGGAGGGGGCGGAACATCATACGGAAGCGGAGCCGGTTCCGGTGGCAGGGGCAGTTGGGACAACAATGAAACCCCCTCCATAACTGGCGGATCCGGAGGTGCAGGCGGCCGCTCCACGCACGGTCAGTACGGCCACGGAGGAAATGGCGGTCCCGGCGGCGGCTATTCCAGCGGCAGACGCACTTCTCCATCAGGCGGCGTATCCGGCACGCAAGGCGTCGTCATCGTAACCCTGAACCTTGGAGGTTAATATGCCCACATTTTATTCCCCTGCAGGCAACGCCGAGATATGGGATGAGCAGCCTGAAGGCCATGTTTCTGCCGAAGAATGGGAACGCGCCCGCGCTGCTGAAGAAGCCGCAGCCGAAGCCGCCCGCCTTGCAGAATACAACAGTACGGCGGCCAGGGCAGCCCGCTTGCGCACAGAGCGCGACGCCCGCCTTGTCGCCACTGACAAATACCTGCTGGCGGACTACCCCATCAGCCCGGAAGAGCTTGTGACTATCAAAGCCTACCGCCAGTTTTTACGTGATCTGCCCGCGCAGGAAGGCGCGCCTTTTGACGGTGGCGGCGAACTGACGCCGTGGCCGCATATGCCGGAGGTATGATCATGCCCATACGCATTGCCTGCAACAACTTTACCGGCGGCGAAATAGCGCCCACCCTGTCTGCGCGCTATGATCTGGCCCGTTACCGCAACTGCCTGTCCTGCATGGAAAACATGCTGCCCGGCCTGCACGGTGACACGGCCCGGCGCCCCGGCACACGTTTTGTGGCGAATCTGGACGGACATTCCGTTCTCATCCCTTTCAGTTTCAATGCCCTGACCAGTCAGAATTTTGTGCTTGTTTTCGGCAGTCACTGCCTGCACATCGCGGGCGAACAGGGTCTTGAAAATATTCCTGTGATTGAAACGCCATATGCCCCCGGTGAATTACAGGACATTTCCTACGCCCAGGTGGGCGATACCGTGTACCTGGCTCACAGCAACCACCCTCTGCACAAGGTGGTACGGCGCGATGCGCCGGAAAACCGGACGCAATTTGAAGAGGCGGCCTATGCCTGGAGCCTTGAAAAAGTGGCGCTCAACGCATCCCTTGCTGCGCCCGAGTTACCTTCGGTGACATTTTCCGGCAGCGCGGGCAGCTATACCCTGCGCTACAAGGTTGCTGCCGTGGATGCCGCCGGGCGTGAGTCTCTTCCTTCACCCGCCGGGCAGTGCGCCAATGGCCGCCACCCGTCCGACTGGGTGCAGGGCAACAGCGCAGCCATAAGCTGGGCCGCAGTGGAAGGAGCCGTGGAATACAATATCTACAGGGAAGAAGCAGGCTACTTCGGCTTTATCGGCGTATCCGGCGGCCTGAACTTCAATGACCAGAACTATCAGGCCGATACAGCGGATACGCCCAAGGAAGACTGGGACCCGTTCGCCGATGGCAACTATCCCGGCATTGTGGCCTTTCATCAGCAGCGTATGGTTCTGGCCGCCACTCCCAAAAATCCACAGGCATTTTACATGTCGCGCGTGGGAGATTTTGAAAACTTCCGTAAATCAAGACCATTGCAGGATGACGACCCTGTGGAATACCTCATTGCCTCCGGCTCCATCGATGCCGTCACCTGGGCAGCCAGCTTCGGCGACCTGCTCATCGGCACGTCGGGCAGTGAATACAAGGCCTCAGGCGGCGATGGCGCGTCCATAACCGCAGGCAATATCAGCATCACGGCCCAGAGCTACTGGGGCAGCGCGGGCCTTGCGCCCATCATTATCGGCAACTCCATCCTGCATGTGCAGCGTCACGGCTCCCGCGTGCGCGACCTTTTCTACTCACTGGAAAAGGACGGTTACGCGGGCAACGACCTTTCCATCATGGCCCCGCACCTTTTTGAGGGGCATACCATCCTTCAGTGGGCCTACCAGCAGACGCCGGGATCTACCATCTGGTGCGTGCGTGACGACGGCCTGCTGCTGGCCTTCACCTATATGAAAGAGCACGATATCTGGGGCTGGTCGCGTCAGATCACGCAAGGCAGGGTACTTTCGGCAGCGGCCATTTCCGGCGAAAAAGGCGACACCCTCATGCTGGTGACGGAACGCCGCATTGACGGGCAGCCGCGCATCTTTCTGGAGCGTCTGGCGGATCAGTGGCAAGACCACGAACCTGTGGAAGAAGCGTACTTTGCGGACTGCGGCCTGACGTTCCGGCTTCCCGCCCCCGCCCTGACCCTGGAGGGTCTGGATCATCTTGAAGGCTGCGAACTGGCCGTGCTGGCAGACGGCAGCCCTGTGGAAGGCTGCGTGGTGCATCAGGGCCGCATAAACCTGCCCTATGCGGCAAGCGTGGTACAGGCGGGCCTGCCTTACGCCTCGGCTCTTTCATGCCTGCCTGTGGAGCACGACAGCCAGTACGGCACAAGCCTTGGCCGCCAGCGCGCCTACGGCATGTGCACGGCGCGCCTGTACCGGAGCGTGGGCGGCAAGTACGGCCCGGACAGGCATGAACTGTATGATCTGCCTTTTTTGCCGGATCACTGGGGCCAGGCTGTTCTTCCCTATTCCGGCGAAGTGTCGTTTGCGCCCGGCGGCTCGTGGGAGACTTCCGGCAGTTTGTGGCTGGTGCAGGACAGGCCCCTGCCCTTCAGGCTGCTGTCTCTGGTGCTGGAGGTAAACTTTTCCTGAAATAGAGTAATTTTGAAATGCTTTGTGGGGGAGGGACACTTTTGCAAAAGGGTCACCTCCCCCACACCCCCACCCCCTAAAATCTTTACTCCTGTTTCAACCTGTCACAGGAGTTCTTCCGATCTGAGGCGGGGGCCAGAAAGCAGCGTTTTACAGGCAGAACACTGTTTCAACGTGGCAATGCTCTGGACAGTGTCCAGGCAGTTTGCGGCGTCTTGCTTGAGTCACAAAGGAGAACACCATGCTGGCATTTGCCACCGAATCCTTTACAGAACTGGAATCCGAGGCCCGGCCCCTCACCGCCGCGCACTGGAACGAGGTGGAAGCCCCCCTGCACGGCCAGGCCGACTATCGGCTTGACACAGAGCGCTACCGACATCTGGAAACACTGAACATGCTGCACGTCAGCGCCGCGCGCACACCAAACGGTACTCTGGCTGGCTATGCGGCCTTTACCCTTGTTCCCTGTCCGCACCGTCCGCAAACGCTTCTGGCCGCACTGGACGGCCTGTATCTGGCCCCGCAGGCACGTGGCGGCTTCACGGCCCTGCGCCTGCTGCGCCATGCCGAAACAGCGCTCAGGCAACGCGGCGCGGGCCTTGTGCAGTACAGCTCGCCCGCCTCGCGCCCCTGTGATGCCCTGTACCGGCGCCTGGGCGCGCACCATACCGAAACCGTCTGGCACAAGGAGATACGCTGATGGCCATAGCAAGCGGCACAGCCGCCGCCATTACCGCGGCCATGGCCCTGGCCGGGGCCGCAGTGGGTACGGTCAGTTCCATCCAGCAGGCAGAAAGCCGCCGACAGCAGGCCGAATACCAGTCCAAACTGGCAGAACGCAACGCGCGTCAGGCCGGGCAAAGTGCCGAACTGGCCGATGAGGCCGCCCGGCGCGAAAAACAGGCCGGGTATGAATCTGCGGTCAAAAAACGGCAGGAGGCTGCCCGCATCATCGGCAGCCAGCGGGCGCAGGCTTCTGCCTCGGGCGCGCAGGCAGACGCCGGAAGCCAACTGGACCAGATCATGGATACGGCGGAAAAAGGCGAACTTGATGCCATGTCGCAGGAACAGCAGGGCGCGGACGCGGCCTACGGCCAGCAACTGCGCGCCTGGAACCTGCGCAACCAGTCCGCGGGAGCCATGCTGAATGCAGAGAATCTCAACAATCACGCCCAGACAGACTATCTCGGCCTGACCACCACCCTGCTCAATGGGGCCAACCGCATGGGCCGGAATTTCTACACCCTCGGCACGCGCGGGCCGCTGCTGCCCTGAAGTATTGTGGGGAGAGTGCACACAAGTGAGTGTCTGAGATGCGTTGTGGGGGAGGAATTTTTTAAAAGGAGTGAGAGTTGAAATGCTTTGTGGGGGAGGGACCCTTTTGAAAAAGGGTCTCCTCCCCCACACCCCCACCCCCAAAAACTCTTATTTTGTTTCAGTCTCTTGCAGAAAGTCTCCCGGCCTGAAACAGGACTCCCAAACGGAGATTGCTCAGAATTTTTACTGCAAAAAACAAAACCTCTTTGCTTCAAGGAGGAACCGTGGCAGTCAGCACCAGTGGAGTGCTGCGCAGCAAGCAGGACAGAGACTATTTCAAACAGGGCCTGGCCGTTATGATTGAAACGCTCCGGCCGCAAACCATCGTCAACTACAGCCGGATGCCGGATGATATTTTTAAACCCTATCGAAATAACGGGCCGGAACCCATTGAACTGCCATATTACGCATTTTCTGTTCGTAAGGAGGCTGCGTAATGGGTGGAGGCAGAGGTGCTGGATTCTTTGCCGGAACAGACGGCTGGCGCGCGTCAGAGGCTTTTGCCAAAGGTACGCTGGTTGCGGCCGCCCAAAACACGGTCACAGACGCTGGCGGCCCCTCCGGCGGTATACTTGACGTCTTGCGCCCGTGGTGGTCTTACCCCTATGGGCATCCGGAAAAAAACAAAAAAATTGAGATGCTGCAAAAGGCTCTCAAGCCAAGGGCGGAAAAAATGGGAAATGCCTTTGCAGATCATCCTGATTTACAAACTTTTTTAATAAAAAATGGTGCTATACTCATCAAAGAAATAAACGCTTCCAAAAATTAATATCGACTTTTCAAAACAAGATAAAACAACCCTGTCAAAAGCCGACAATAGCCTTCACAAGGCTATTGTCGGCTTTTTGTAAGAAATGTCCGATTGATATATTTCCCTGAAAAAAAATAGGCGCATAATAAAAAATACAAATAAAAGACTACAGACAGCACACCGTGTTCAATAGGAACAAGGCGGTCTTTTTTAAAAAAAAGGATATTAGGCATAGCACCAGGGGTTGAAGATGCTGAGATGCCTTCTGTAGTACACCCAGAAAAATTCAGTATTGCCATGATCGCACAATATGCCAATATGATATTGACACTAAACTCCAAAATCTTCTTATAAAAAAAGCTTACCACAAGAGCAATGCCCACAAAAATCCGTATACATTCCGTCAGGACCACATAGGCAAACGACGCCTGTTCCCAATGCCCGCCATATAGCCATATGAAATGGTCAACGATAACAAAGAGCAACAGCACTATTCTGTGGCGATTATCAACAGAGATACGCATCTAAACCTCGGGTTGGTTTATTGCATACTGCGGCTTTCGTCGGCTACCTGCCCCATGAGGGCGTCCAGATTTTCCACCGCCACAAGACGGGCTTTGCCGTCATTAAAGCGTACACGCCCGGTCACCCGATAATTTTCGCCATTGCCGTGGTCATACACCGTAAATGGAACCAGCCAGTCGCCGTTCTTGGCGCGGGCTTCGCCCACCTGCCGCACTTCCTTACGGCCAGTGGAAGCATCGGCAAAAAGCGGCGCAAGCACGCCCTGGGCTGCTCGCCCTTCTACCCTGCGCCCGGCAAAAGCCCCGGAGCTTATGCCGTTCATGACAAAAGCGCGGGATTCGCTGAGCAGCACGGCGCGTACCGTGGCATTGCCCTGCTCGCCGGGTGCCGCCTGCGCAAACAGAATAGCCAGCATGGGCGGCAGTTCTTCCGCCACCCTGGGATCCCGCGCCCGCTGTACAAAGATATCAAGGGCAGCGGCCAGAATCGTATCCACATCCACAAGTCTTTCAATGGCTGCGGCATCGGCCCTGTCCACGGCCAGTCCGATATCCGTTACGCACTGGCGCGCCCCGGAGGCCGTACCCGCTGCGATGGCAGACCCGGCAAGAAGAAACAGCAGTAAAAAAGTCACAGGTAACGGTAAAATGGCGGCTCGTGCCACCGCGCAGCCCAAACGGGCAAATTTCAGCATAATTCCTCCGGCAGCCCCCCCTTGAGAGGCAGGGGCAGGCCGCAACTGACAAAAACAACATGACGGCAGGCACGCGCCAGTTCCTGATTGGCCAGACCTAGAACGTCATTGAAGGTTCGCGCCAAAGGCGACATGGGCACAAGCCCCAGCCCCGTTTCGGCGCTGACCACAGCCACGGGCAGGGGAGGCGCTGCCAGCCGCTCGCCGAGGGCCGACACCTTGCATAAAATATCTTCCTGCCCCAGATCACAGGCCAACAGATTGGCAATCCACAGACTTATGCAGTCCAGCAGGAGAACGCCCGGCTTCGGAGCAGATTGCTGGGCAGCCTCCTGCTCAGGCCGTGCGCCATGCTCCATTTCGGACAGCATTCCGGACTGCATTTCCGACTTTATCCCAAGCTGTACGCCGGACAGACCAAGACCAGGCACTTTACCCACAACTTCGGCAGGCATGTCAGCGGACACACAAACGGGCAGGCCGCCACGCACACCTGTAACCATCGCGCCCGCCTGCGCAACATCCGCAAAAATGCGGTCAAAAGCGCCCGCAAGCTCCAGCGGTTCCTCAAGGCACTGCCAGCCTGACCCGCGCATGGCCTGATGCCGGGCCACGCGCCGGTTCATTTCTTCATCTTCCGCCCGGCAGGTCGCAAGATACAGCCGCTGCGGGGCCACGGCCTCGGCCCAGCGCTGGGCCATGCCGCTTTTTCCGCTGCGCGTGCCGCCCACAAAAAAAACACAAGGCGCGCTCAACGCCCCTGACCGCCCACCTGAACAGGTGCATCCACGGCCTCGGGCCGCGCCGGGGGCGGCGTAAGCGCCGGAGAAGCCTGCGGCACAGTGGACACTGCCGGAGCCTGAGGAACAGAAGCAGCGGGGGGCAGGGCGGATGATGGAGCAGCTGACGGCGAAGGCAAAGCCCCCTGCCCTGTCTCCGGCGTGCGGACACTAGCGGCAGCAGGCGTGCCCGTGGCAGCCTGGGCGCAACGCCGGGCAAGGTCGCGCAAAACGCCTGCTGATGTCCGCACTGCGCTCATGGCCTGCGGATCCTGCTTCAGGCGGCGGTCTGCCCACCGGGCCACAAAGATAAGTTCATCGTCGTCCATAGCCTGGCCGGCTCCACGACGAATGGCGCTTACCAGCGCCCGCTGCGCTGTGGCCTGCTCTTCCAGCGCCCGCCGGAAGCGCGCGCCAAGGCCATCCACACGCAACTGCGCCGTGCCGAGCTGCGATTGCGAAGCGCCGGACTCACGCAACTGGTCATAATCAAAAACGGCTTCAGCCATTTGCCCGTTTATTTCCACGGCATTGCGCGCCGCCGCGTCCACCTGCCGCAAGCGGGCATCCAGGTCAGGCGTGGCCGCCACGCCTTCCAGTGCTCCGGCCAGCATCACAAAGCGGCCCGCAAGCGCCATTTCAAGCTGATGCATCTGCTCGGCGTTAAAATCCCTGGCGCGAGCCTCACGCGCTATGGCCTCCAAAAAGCGGTCTACATAGAGGCTGTAAAGCCCCTGCACCATTGTGGGATGAAAAGCATAACGCAGCAGGGCCGCCCTGCCCCCGGCATCACCCTCGGCAAGGCCGGTAAGCTTGGAGCCAAAGCGCTGGTTTACGCTCTGCACCGAAGCGCTGAGAGTTCCGCCCCGTGGGCCGGGCTTGAAACGCGAAACAAGATAGGCCGCCAGGCTTTCCACAAACTGCGGGCGCACGCGGCTGTCTTCGGTAACACGCGGTCCCGGCTGTCCGGGTATGTCTGCCCCGGTAAAAGGAGCGGCGGTGCTGCCCTGCGCAGCCATATCCGAAGGCGAAGCCACAGTGCCCTGCACGTTCTGCCCGGCCAGCGTGCCCGGAGCCGTATAGGGGCTGACCACCGAAGGCGGAGGCGGCGGCGGGGCATCGCGCAGCACACCACTCACCCCTGCCAGCGGCGTGCCGCTTGTGGCATTGTCGATGACGGCGGCGGCCTGTTCGCGCCACTGGTCGCGCGTGTCCTTGTCCCGCGAGAGCCAGAACGCCGCGCCACCCACAAGCAACACCGCCAGAAGGGCCAGAACAGCCACCTTACGTCCGCCCTTGCCGGGGGCAGGCTCCGGCAGATTGACGATGCCCGGCACGCCGGGTTGTTTTTTATCCAGTTTCATGCGCAACTCCTTTACGGCGGCGCGCAGAGCGTTATACAGGTAAAACAAGAAGCCCTGCCCAAAAAATACAAGGCGGACACGGCGTTCCCGTGGCGCTCAAACCGCTTGGGCCGATGCTAGCATCGCTTTATGGGCCTGTGAAGACTTTTTCCAGACATGAGGCTGCCGTGAAACCGGCGCGGCAACGTCCTGCCACCGGGCAACCGCGGACGACAGATGCGCGGGGCGCAGCCCGGCCGGACCATGGCTCAAACACGGCATGGCAGGCCCCACCACACATCGCCGTATCTGGCGGCACAGGGGGTAATACGGCCATACGATGCGGACGCGGGCCGCACATTGCATCAGTCAACAGGGAAGGCTATAGTATACCCGGCTCACATAAAATACATACCTAGAGGGCAAGATGCAGACTCCTCCCAATATCCTGACAATCGCCGGTTCCGATTCCGGCGGCGGCGCGGGCATTCAGGCCGACCTGAAAACCATTATGGCCTTGGGCGGCTACGGCATGAGTGTCATCGCCGCGCTCACTGCCCAGAACGGTCAGGGCGTCACGGGCATACACGCCCCGGACCCGGACTTTGTAGCCCTGCAGCTCTGCACCGTGCTTGACGGTTTTCCTGTAGCGGCCGCGAAAACAGGCATGCTGTTTTCAGCCCCCATCATCAAGGCCATTGCCCCCATACTGCGCAAGCGCGACTTTCCGCTTGTGGTAGACCCGGTTTCCATAAGCCAGAGCGGCAGCGTTCTTCTGCAGGAAGACGCGGTAAAAGCACTTGTACAGGAAATCCTGCCCGGCTGCGATCTGCTGACGCCCAACAGGCCCGAAGCGGAAATGCTCACCAACATGACCATTGATAATCTTGACGACGCGGCGGCGGCCGGTGAAAAACTGCTGCAAATGGGCGCACGGGCCGTTCTTATCAAGGGCGGTCATATGGAAAGCAATGTGGTTGTCACCGACTGCCTGTGCATGGAGGGACAAGCTCCCAAACACCTGCCGCAGGCCAAGGTAGAAACCGTCAACAACCACGGCACGGGCTGCACCCTTTCCGCCGCCATTGCCACCGGCCTTGGCAAGGGGCTGCCCCTGCAGGTGGCGGTAACCCGCGCACAGGAGTTTCTCAATCTTGCCCTGCGCCGCAGCTACAGCCCCGGCAACGGATGCGGTCCTGTCAATCACTCGGCCGGGTTGAACCTTCAGGGCATTTAAACTTTCTTAAAGATAAAATGCCCTGAAACCGGCGCATGCCGCAAAAAAACAGTTGAAGGCACTTGAACGCCCGCTGCGGCAGACTGCACTTTTCGTGGCATGGTGGCTGCGCAAGGCCGAAGCATCTTGTCAATACAACAAACAGCGGGCTTGGCCCGCTGTTTGCACTCTATTGAATATGGATGCCGTGCAGGCGTCAAAATCAAGGCGGTGTGCGCGTGCCATTTCGTTTCAAAATGCAAAAAGTTCTGGACTACCGGGAACAACTGGAAGAAGAAGCCAAGGTCAATCTGGCCGTTCAGCAGACCCGGCTGGCCGAGGCACGCGAGCGTCTCGAGCAGATACGGCAGGAACTGCATCAGGCTGAAGACGGGCTTATGAACGCCGCCCTTATGGACGCGCCAGAACGCTGGCTGCGCGAGCAGTACGTCAAGGGGCTGCGGGCCGACGCCGCCCACGAAGCCATCCAGGTGCGCATGCTGGAACAGCTGGCCGAAGAGGCCCGCCAACTGCTTGCCGCGCGTGCCATAGACAAAAAACTGCTGGAAAAACTCAAGGAAAGGCAAAAGCAGCATCATGTTCGCGAGGAACAACTCAAGGAGCAACGCATCAATGACGAAACAGCCACCCTCCGCTACAAAGCTCCGACTTTCTAAGCTGTTCCGCTGGCTGGCGGTGCTCTGCTTTATCAAGCTTGCCATGCTTGCCATGCTTCTGCTGGATGTGCCGTTGCCCGCATGGCTTGACGGCCGCCCCTCGCAGCTTGCCTCAAACGACCCGTCACAGCTGCCCGCTGATGCTCCTTCCGACGCCGACATAATGGAAAGGCTCACCGCTCTTGTGGCCGCCAGTCAGCCCAAAGACAATGAAGGTCCCACCCATTCCCCGGTCAGCAGTGCAAACACGGTCCCTGAGCCCCTCCCGGCAACCCCTGCCGTAAACCACAATCCGGCGCAGGCCCGTGGCGAAGCCCACGGCAGTGCCCCCCAGGGTTCGGAAGCCGCACGGCTGGCCGCAGCCGCACGCCCCAGACAAAGGGATACCACCCCGACCACAGGCCGCATGCTTGATGCCGACGCCCTGCCCACGCCGCTGGTCACTGCCGGAGTACATCCGGCCGGCCCCGCCGAGATCCAGATTTTTACCCCTGACAGCACGGACAGCCCCGCCCCTCTGCCCGCACCCCTTGCCCAGCCGGGCATCAGCGCTCCCCGCCAGGATACTATGGGGGTATCTGCCAATGCCGCGGATAAAAACGCCGCACCCCGTCATGGCTGGCTTGAATCCCTAGGCCTTGCCGGGCTGCCGGTCCCCGCGCTCGGCAGCGTGCAGGCCGCCCATGCGGCGGCACTGGATATGCCCGTGCCGCAAGCGCCGTCTTCTGCGCCGACCTCACCCTTTGCCCCGGCAGAGCAGGCCGCGCCCTACTCCTTGCCGGGAGCGCCCGACATTCCGGCCAATATTCCGCGCGGGCAAAGCACGGACGGCGCCCCCCTGCCCCCACGCGGCGCTTCCGGTTCCAACAGTTTCGGCTCCGCATCCGGCTCGGGTGCAGCGGGCATACCCGCCCTGCCCCAGAGCAACCAGCCGGGGCTGCCCGCCGTGCCGCCCCCGGCAGTCCGTCCGGTCCCCTCGGGGACGGATCCCAACCTCAAGGCGCAGGAACTTGCCCGGCAGCAGCAGGATATTCTCATGCTGCGCCAGCAGATGGACCAACGGCTCAAGGACATCCAGAACGCCGAACAAAAAATGAAAGACATGATCCGCGAAGCGCGCGGTATTGAAGACGAAAAAATCCGCCGTCTCGTGCTCACCTACACCCAGATGAAGCCCAAAGCCGCCGCCAAGGCGCTGGAAAGCATGGATGAGCGCGTGGCTGTGCGCATTCTGACGGGCATGTCCCCCAAGCAGTCCGGCGACATCCTCACCTACGTCAACCCGGCAAAAACCGCCAAACTGACGGAAATCATCACCCGCATGAAGCTGCCAGAATAATGCGCCTGAAACTTCTTATTTCCTACGTGGGCACTGGCTACAGCGGCTGGCAGATTCAGGAAAAACCCAAACCGCCGCCTACGGTGCAGGGCGCTCTTGAAGCCGCACTGCGTACCATTGCCGGTAAAGCCGTGCGCGTTCACGGTTCGGGCCGCACTGATTCCGGTGTGCATGCCCACGGTCAGGTGGCCCATTGCGACATCCCCGATACCCGGGCCGGGCTTGACTGGCGGCACAGCCTCAATGCCGTGCTGCCGCGCGATATCCGCGTACTGGACGCCTCCCCCGCTGCCCCGGACTTTCATGCCCGCAAAGACGCCCTGCGCAAAACCTATGCCTACCAGTTCTGGCAGGACCGCCGCTTTCTGCCGCCGCACGTGCGCCCGTATGTATGGAACTGCGGCATGCTGGACCTGGACGCCATGCGCGATGCCCTGCCCTTTCTTCTGGGCAGGCACGACTTCGCTGGCCTGCGTAATGCCGGTACGGATGTGGAGAGTACCGAACGTACCATTATAGACGCCCGCCTGGATGCACTGGCCCCCTGCGAATACTACCCCCCCCACGCCCCCATGCTGCGCCTTACCATTACGGCCGATGGCTTTCTGAAACAGATGGTACGCAATGTGGCCGGTCTGCTTGCCGCGTGCGGTCAAGGCAAAATACAGCCCGCGCAGATACCTGAGCTGCTTGCAGCCCGCGACCGCCAGGCAGTGCCTTCGGTAACGGCCCCACCCGAGGGGCTGGCGCTGGTGAGTGTGAAATATCCAGAGCCATAGCTTTATATGCTGCCCGCAGCACACATTGGCAACAAACCATTCTTTCGCTCACTAACGCAAAAGTCCCCACCGCAAGATGGGGACTTTTATATATTTCACGCTTGAAACAGTACCATGCCTGCAAGACACTGTTTCTGGCCCGTACGACCAGGAATAAAATTTTTAGGGGGGAAGAGGGCGAGGAACTTTTTTGCAAAAAGGTCCCTCGCCACGCAACACTTCAAAGCGAAAAAACGCTCCCCTATATCATTTCATTCAGGTCAGAAGACTGTTCCTGCGCCCTGAATTTTTGTTGCAGCATGATGGGCAGGGCTTCGGGGTCCATAGGGTCATACTCAAACATGACTGCCGTGCCGAAGCAGGAAAAATACTTGCTGCCGTCAGGGTGAAAGGCCACGTTTTCGCTATACCCAACGATGGCCTGCGCCCCCTTGTTCATGGCACGCGCTGCCATGCCGAAAAAGGCTTCGTCAGAGTCAAAGCCCCGGCAGCACACAAGGCCCAGTACCTTGGCAATACGGCGGCCTTCCACCTGATGCGTGGTCACCACGGGAAAACGCCCGGCCATAAAAACCTCGCGCACCCGCGCGTTGGCGTCCGACATGCGCACCTGTTTTTCAGCCTTACGCGCCTTTTTTTCATGACCGCCCAGTAAGAAGAACATGCCTGACCTCCAGAAGCAGTGGAATGGCAGCGCGGCACGCTGCCGGATACAAACCATATGCAAAGGTCTTGCCAAAAAAAATTATCCATATAAATCAACATAATTGTGCGGAAATTTTTTCTCTCGTCATCAAATTGACGGGGCATGCTGGTGCCGCCAGTCAGCAGCGCCCGCATAGCGGATGCTTTTTGTTGCGCTCGCCGGGCCAGGGCAGATTACCTTTGAGAATATGTCTCCGCAAAGTTTAAAACACACTTACTTCGGCGTTTAACCGCACAGATAACCTGCGCTATACGCCTCTGTAGCGAACGTTCGCTCACGCAGCCGTCAGAAATTGCTCTAAAACCATAACCTGAAAAGCCCGCTTACGCGGGCTTTTCAGGTATGCTCTGCCGTTGCCAAAGTGATTTTATTGGGCGGGCTGTTTTTTGTCTTCTTCGCCATGCTTTTCGGGCCGCAGGATACGGCAGATGGGCTGCGCCGTGGCCCGGCCGGAGAATATTTCCTCCACACCGGCATCCAGGGCATGGGGCAACACTTCATCCACATGATCCACAAAAACAATTTCAAGGTCTTTCAGCACCTCGTCCGGCACTTCCTTGAGGTCTTTTTCATTGTCGCGGGGCATAAGCACTTTTTTGATGCCGCTGCGCCGCGCGGCCAGCAGTTTCTCGCGCAGGCCGCCAATGGGCAGCACACGGCCCCGCAAGGATATCTCGCCCGTCATGGCCACATCGTTGCGAACCGGAATGCCCAGCAAGGCCGAGGTAATTGACGTGGCAAGGGTAATGCCTGCCGAGGGACCGTCCTTGGGCGTGGCTCCGGAGGGTACATGCACATGAATATCCACCTTGCGGTGGAAGCGCGGGTCAAGCCCCAGCACCTCGGCCCGCGAGCGCACATAGGAAAGCGCGGCCTTGGCCGATTCAGTCATGACCTCACCAAGTTTGCCAGTGGTCACCACCTGACCAGAACCGGCCATGAGCGTTGTTTCCACCAGCAGAATTTCGCCGCCGCGCTGATTGTAGGCAAGCCCGGCGCACACGCCCACCTGCGGCTCAGCCTCGCGCTCGTCATGCCGGTATTTTTTGACGCCAAGCATGGAGGGCAGACTCTGGCACGAGATGTTCACGCATTTGTCCAGATTTTCCTCTTCCACCAGCTTGATGGCTGTTTTACGGCACAGGGCCGCAATTTCGCGCTCAAGGTTACGCACGCCCGCCTCGCGGGTATAGGAACGGATGATCTCAAGAACGGCATTATCCGAAACCCGGATGTTGCTCTCCTTGAGTCCGTGCTCTTCTATCTGGCGGGGCAGCAGAAAGTGTCGCGCGATATGGCGCTTTTCTGTTTCAAGGTAGCTGTTCAGCTCTATTATCTCCATGCGGTCCAGCAAAGGCACGGGAATGGTGTGCAGCGAGTTGGCCGTGGTGATAAAGAATATCTTGGACAGGTCATATTCCAGGTCCAGATAATGGTCCATAAAGGTATGGTTCTGTTCCGGATCCAACACTTCCAGCAGGGCCGATGCCGGGTCGCCCCGGTAGTCGGATGTCATCTTGTCCACTTCATCCAGGCAGAAGAGCGGATTGTTGTATTTCACCCGCTTGAGAGACTGGATGATCTTGCCCGGCAGCGCGCCCACATAGGTACGGCGGTGGCCGCGAATTTCGGCCTCATCGCGTACGCCGCCGAGTGACAGACGCACGAAATCCCGCCCTGTGGCCTTGGCCACAGACCGCGCCAGAGACGTTTTGCCCACGCCCGGAGGCCCCACAAAACAGAGAATCGGCCCCTTCAGCCCCTGGGAAAGCTTTTGCACTGCCAGGTATTCAAGGATGCGCTCTTTGGGCTTTTCAAGACCATAGTGGTCGCCGTCCAGAATATTGCGGGCCTTTTCGATATTGATATCAACCTGCTTGAGGTCATTCCACGGCAGATCGAGAATCCAGTCCACATAGTTGCGCACAACCGTATATTCGGCAGCCGAAGGCGGCATGCTGCGCAGTTTTTTGGCTTCGCCAAGGGCTTTCTGGCGCGCTTCTTCGGGCATGTCGCGCGCCTTGAGCTTTTGCTCTATCTCGTCCACCTCGGCCTGGGGGTCGTCGTCGCGCCCCATTTCCTTGTTGATGGCCTTGATCTGCTCGTTAAGGTAATACTCGCGCTGATTGCGCTCCATCTGTACCTTGACACGATTTTTAATGCGCTTTTCCACCGTGGCCAGCGCCACCTCACCGTGAAGCAGCTCATAGGCCAGCTCCAGCCGCTCGGTCACGTTGTCCATCTCCAGGGCCTGCTGCTTTTTGCGGTAGTCCACCTTGAGATTGGGGATAATGGAATCGGCCAGCGGGCCTGGCTCATGCAGCGCCATCATGGAAAGCACAGATTCCTGCGAGAGCTTCTTGTTGCCCTTGGCAAACTCTTCCAGAGCCTCATGCACTGCGCGCACAAGAGCTTCGCGCTCCTCGGGGCGGCTTTGCGCCTCGCCGCGCCGGGCCGCGCGCACAACGGCGCACTGCTCGTTTTCGTGCATGTCTTCCCAATCGGCACGATACATGCCTTCAAACAGCACCTTTATGGTGCCGTCGGGCAGGCGCAGCATCTGCAGAACCTTGCTGACCACACCCACGGGAGCCAGGTCTCCGGCTTCGGGTTTTTCCAGTTCCGGCTCGAGCTGGGCCACCAGAAAAATCTGTTTGCTGTAGCTGGCCTGAGCGGCCTCTATGGCCTTGATGGAGGCTTCACGCCCCACAAAAAGCGGCATGATGGAGCGCGGAAACATGACCACCTCACGCAGAGGCATGACGGGCAGTTCCACAAGTTTTCCAGTACCGCGTACGGATTCAGTCATAGTTTTCCCCTGAAAGGCCGCGGGCCGCATTGGCACGGCCCCATAGCTTGGGAGATTAGAGCGGATTACGGTAAAGACGGGTTACACTCTGTCGCCGCGTGCGCCACAGCGCACCGCCAGGCGGCATAAACACAGCCGGGAACATACCCCGGGGCGCATACGTCAAAAGTCCGGTACTTCTGTACCCATCTGGCCCCGGCGTCCTTGCCTGCGCTGCCGGGGCATTCCGGGCAGGGGTACAGCCGCGCGACAGAATGGCCTGTAGATCGTGCAGCGCCCGACCTGTCAGAGCGGAAAAAACCCAGCCGTGCCACGATGTCATGGCATTGCGGCAGCAGGCCGCCCAAATTCCGGATTAAAATTTCCTTTTGCGCGAAGAACGGCATACGCCACGCCCCTCGAGCGCACTTCACAATATGCAGTTCCGGCAGGCACACGGCTGCCGCGGCAAACCTGTCCTGGGCCTGCGTGGTTTTGCCCGAAACTGGAAGCAAAACCACGCGAGCCACCGGATATTTCAAGAAAAAGCTGTTTCAGCGGCGAATTTTTCCGAAAGCCGCCGGAGCAGCAGCCGCTGCCCGCCCAAAACCGTCTTCAACCGTTGCGGCAAAGACAGGCAGCCAGAAGCAGGAACCATGTCACACCGCCATCCAAGCATTTTACAATAAAAATGCCCTAGGATGCCCGGTCGCCACCTGCCTGCTTTTTTTCCTGCACAAGGTTTTCGTCCGCCTCACCGAACAGGAGCACAGGTTCCTTGCCCTTTTCGATCACGGCGCGGTTGATGAGGCATTCGCGCACATTGGGCATGGAGGGCAGCCTGAACATGATATCAAGCATAATGCGCTCCATCACGTTGCGCAGGCCGCGCGCGCCGGTTTTGCGCTCAATGGCCTTGGAAGCAATGGATTTGAGGGCATTGGGCGTGAAACGCAGGGTCACATTTTCAAGGCCGAACAGCTTCTGGTACTGACGCACCAAGGCATTTTTCGGCTCGGTAAGGATGCGCACCAGGTCCGCTTCGTCCAGCTCATCCACGTGGGTGATGATGGGAATACGCCCCACAAATTCGGGAATCAGGCCGAATTTGACCAGGTCCTGAGGATGTATCCTGTCCAGCAGTTCGCCCAGGGGCAGTTCCTTGCTGGAGCGGACTTTGGCCCCGAAGCCCATAGCCCCGCCGCTCATGCGCGATTCCACAATCTTGTCCAGGCCCACAAAGGCTCCGCCTACGATAAACAGGATATTCCGCGTATCCATGCGGATAAATTCCTGCTGCGGGTGCTTGCGCCCGCCCTTGGGAGGAATGTTGGCCTCGGTGCCTTCAATGATTTTCAGCAGGGCCTGCTGCACGCCTTCGCCCGACACGTCGCGCGTAATGGAGGGGCCGTCGCCCTTGCGGGAAATCTTGTCGATTTCGTCCACGTAGATGATACCCTTGCTGGCGGCTTCAAGGTCATAGTCGGCATTCTGCAGCAGCTGGACCAGAATGTTTTCCACATCCTCGCCCACATAACCCGCCTCTGTAAGGGTGGTGGCGTCGGCTATGGCAAAGGGTACGCGCAGCACACGGGCCAGAGTTTTTGCCAGCAGCGTTTTGCCGCTGCCCGAAGGCCCCACCAGCAGGATATTGCTTTTTTCCAGTTCCACGTCGTCGCCCAGGGCGTCGGCATAGAACACGCGTTTATAGTGATTGTGCACGGCCACGGAAAGAATTTTCTTGGCTTCGTGCTGCCCTATGACGTACTGGTCGAGCCTGTCCTTGATTTCCTGAGGCGAGAGCAGCGGCCCGTCGTCCTCGGTAACTTCCATCTGGTCGCGCACAATGATGTCGTTGCAGGCCTTGACGCATTTGTCGCAAATGCTCGCGCCGTCCTGCACGATGAGGTTGCGCACCTCCAGTTCGCTGCGCCCGCAGAAGGAGCAGCTCAAAGGTTCGCTGACCTTGTTCTTATCGTTCTTGGCCATGATTATTCGCTCTTTTCCTGAGCCATGTCCTGGCGCGAAACCAGTACGCGGTCGATAATGCCCAGGTCTTTGGCTTCTTCAGGAGTCAAAAAGTTATCGCGTTCGGTCGCCTTGACAATATCCTTGTAAGGACGACCGGTATTTTCGGCAAGTATGCGGTTGAGGCGCTCTTTGAGCCGCAGCACCTCTTTGGCATGAATCTCTATATCAGTGGCCTGCCCCTGATACCCGGCCGAAGGCTGGTGAATCATGATCTGGCTGTTGGGCAGGGCGTAGCGCAGCCCCGGTTTGCCCGCGGCCAGCAAAAAAGCGCCCATGCTGGCAGCACGCCCCATGCACACCGTGGAAACAGGCGCGGAAATGAAGCGCAGGGTGTCATAGATGGCAAGACCAGCGGTAACCGAGCCGCCGGGCGAGTTGATATAGAGAGAAATTTCCTTTTCCGGATCCTGCGATTCAAGAAAAAGCAGCTGGGCGCAGATCAGCGAGGCCACGGTGTCGTTGACCTCGGACCCCAGCAGAACGATGCGGTCCTTGAGCAGGCGCGAATAGATATCGTAGGCGCGTTCGGAACGGCCGGTGGTTTCAATAACCATAGGTATAAGCGACATGAAAGCCTCACTGACATGGCCCGGGGGCCGATATATGCGGCATCGAGCCGCGAAAAAAGCAAAAGGCGGCCCAGAGGCCGCCTTCCCTGATTATTATTTGCTTTCCTGAGCGCTGGCGGATGCGCCCGGCGCGGCATCGGCCTCTGCTCCGGTTTCGGGAGCTTTTGGCTCCACTTCCTTGACATTGGCCTTGGCGTAGATGAGATCCATGGCCTTGTCCGCCAGCATGCGGTCGCGCAGCACAAAGATCATGCCCGAGCGCTCATACTGTTCGCGCAGGGCCTTGAAGTCTTCACCGGTGCGCATGGCAAGCTGGTAAATCTGCGTGGTAACTTCGTGGTCGGTAACGTCCAGACCTTCTTTTTTGGCAACAGAAAGCAGCAGCACCTGGGCGCGGGCCAGTTCGTCAGCCTGGGGCTGCATGTCCTTGCGCAGGTCTTCCATGCTTTTGCCGAGGCTTTCGAGGCTGCGGCCCTGACGTTCCAGGCGGCCGGCCATGTCGGCCAACAGCGTGTTCATCTGGGTTTCCACCAGGCTCGGGGGCAGCTCAAATGCAACCATCTTGAGCAGGCCGTCCAGCAGGCTCTTCTGGGCCGCGCTCCTGTTCAGGCCGGTGCGGCTTTCAGTGTAGCTCTTGGTGATGGCTTCTTTCAGCTTTTCAACGCTTTCAAGGCCAAGGCTCTTGGCCAGTTCATCGTCAAGCGCGGGCAGCTTGCGCTCCTTGATGGCATGCACCTTGACCTTCATGGTCACGGTCTTGCCAGCCAGATCCTTGGCAATGAAGTCTTCGGGAAAGTGAATCTCGCCCTCACCTTCTTCACCATAAGGAATGGTCTTGACCAGAGCTTCAAAATCTTCCAGAGCCTGGCGCTCGCCCAGGGCCAGATCAAAGGATTCGGCCTTGACGCCTTCCACGGGTTCGCCGTTTTCAAAAGCGGCAAAGTCAACGGTGGCTATCTGACCATCCACAGCGGGGCCTTTGCCCTCCACGGGCACAAGCTGGGCGCGGTCGCGCAGGATGCGGTCGAGCACTTCCTGCACTTCTTTTTCGTCCACCACAACTTTTTCCTGCTCCACATCCATACCTTCGTAAGGGGGCAGATTAAACGTGGGCAGCACTTCAAATTCGATGGTATAGGCAAAGCCCTTGCCGCGCTCGAAAGCGTCGGGCGTGTCTACATCAAGACCGGCCAGCGGCATGACGTCGAGCTTCTGCATCACGTCATTGATGTGCACGTTGATGAGGTCCTGACGGGCTTCTTCGTAAATCTTGTCGCGAAAGCGCTGCTCGATGACCGAGGCCGGAACCTTGCCCTTGCGGAAACCGTCAACCTGTACGGAAGTCTTGTACAGGGCGATCGTGCCCATGATGGAAGCTTCAACTTCCTGGGGTTCCGTAGTGATGACGACTTTTTTTCTGACCGGCGAAATGTCTTCAGCGCTATATTCCACGAGGGACTCCTTTTCTGGGTGGGCGTGATGGTGCGAGAGGGGGGAGTTGAACCCCCATACCTATGGTGCTGGATTCTAAGTCCAGTGCGTCTACCAATTCCGCCACTCTCGCAAAGCGTGTTTCCATAGCACACTTGCTCTCGGCCCGCAAGCGGCGTCCGGCCACGTCGGCTGTGAAAAACCGGGCGGCGGAGCATGCGGAAACAATGGCGGAGACGCAACTTCCTTAAGATAATACTTCCAGGCCTTATGGCAAGCCGGAGGCATAAAAAAACAGCAATACCCCCTATAGCATGTTACCTTTGCGAATACACACCCTCAAAGGCTGGGACACGCCTGCCCGGTCTTGACCGCACAGGCAGGTTACGCTTGTGCCCCCCACGGCGGACGCCTGCTTGCGCGGCGGCCGGAGCGTTTTCAAGGTGAAACTCTCTGGCCCATGCACCCGGTAACGGGGCAAAGGCCCCAAATACGCCGTTACCGACGATGCGGCAAAAGCATGAAAGCACCGTGCGGATATCTGTTGCCCGAAAAATATCAGCGCAGTACCAGTGCCTTGCCGTCCGGCCTCGGCTCTGCAACCTCGCCCACAAGACAGGCAAGGTCACCGCCGGCATGCAGCAGGGCGCACGCCTCATCCACCTGATCCGGAGGCACGGCAAGCAGCAGCCCCCCCGACGTCTGGGCATCAAAGGCCAGACTTTCCAGCGCTTCATCCACGCCTTTCTCCACCAGGGAAGAACAGGCGCAATGCTTGCGGTTAAGGTGGCTGCCAGCCGGAATAAGGCCGTCGCGCGCATACTCCAGGGCACGCGGCATGAGCGGCAAGGCTTCGGTTTCAAAAACCACACACACGCCGGACGCCAGCGCCATCTCGAGGGCGTGCCCCCCCAGGCCGAAGCCGGTAATATCCGTGGCCGCAGCAAGCCTGAGCGTACGAATGACCGCACCGCCCACACTGTTAAGGCGTGAACACCAGCGTATAAGCTCCGCTTCGCTTTGGTCCGCGCCGTCCCACCCGGCCTTGACCCCGGTAGCCAGTACACCTGTACCCAGCGGCTTCGTCAGCAGAAGCTTTTGCCCGGGCCGCAGGCCGTCATTACGCGCCATGTGATCCGGATCAATAATGCCTGTGACGGCAAGGCCGTACTTCAGCTCTTCGTCCTGAACCGTATGGCCTCCGGCCAGCACGGCTCCGGCCTCATTCATGGCCTCAAGACCGCCACGAAGGATGCTTGCAAGAATGCCGTCAGGGTCCTCTTCGGCCAGAGCCTGCGGAAAAAAAGCAACGTTCATGGCACTCCACGGCTCACCGCCCATGGCGTACACGTCTGAAAGCGCATTGGCCGCAGCTATACGGCCAAAGTGAAAGCCGTCATTAACAATGGGCGCAAGTATATCTACGGTCTGCACAATGGCGCGACCGGGCGGCACGGTAAGCACCACCGCATCTTCATTGCGGGCGCGGCCTGCCAGCACACGGGCTTCGAGATCCGGCCGGGTGCCTAGCGGCAGTCCATGCAAAAGCCGCTCCAGGGCCCCTGGAGCAAGTTTTGCGGCTCAGCCGGCAGCGCGAGCTTTTTCCAGAAGCTTCATGCGCGTCTCCTTGCGTAAATTTGCTGTTGTAGTATGCGCTCTTCCGGCACAAAGGTCAAAACAGCCAGCAGGGCCGCTATTGCCGCCCCGCCCAGGCGGGTCACAGCAGGCAGTGACTGCTCGCCACCCGTTTCTGCCTCAAGCATACATGCCGCGCCAATGCCGCCCTTTCGCTGGCTGCCCGGCTGTACGGGACATAGTGGCAGCCACGGAACACGTGTAACTCAAACATGCCGCATGGGTGCAAGCAGGCATGTGCCTGTGCGGTCGTTGTCCGAAAGGTTTTACGCCGAAGGCGCCACCAGTGAGTTATGCTATTGTGCGCCTTTAACATTTTGAGAATATATATTATCAAAGGTAAGGGGTTCCAGATCCGGCACGGCCCGCCCCCTCCTGTATCTCTTGGATATGCTGAAAAAAGAACAATTTATCCATAACAACAGCAAATTATACGAGAATAAAGTTACATCACAAAAATTCGTCCCGACACCACGGTCGAATATTTTATATGGAGAAAGTATAATGAATATCAATGCACAGACCATTCTTGTCACAGGCGCCAACGGCGGCATTGGCAAGGCGCTGATCAACGCCTTTCTGGCAGCCGGAGCCAAAAAGATTTATGCCTGCGCCCGCGATACGGCATCACTGGAGCACTTGCGGAATAACGAAAAAATCCTACCTGTCCAGCTCGATATCTCCAAGCCCGCCGCCATTGAAAATGTCGTTGCCGCATGCGGCGACACTACTATCCTGGTGAACAATGCGGGCATGGGCGGCAGCGGCCTGCTCGGCGCCCCCCAGGCGGCGCGGGCCGAAATGGAGGTCAACTACTTCGGTACACTGGCCATGTGCTCTGCTTTCGCGCCGGTTCTGGGCAACAATGGCGGCGGTTGCATAGTAAACATCATTTCTGTCATCGGCCTGGTAAATATGCCCTCCATCGGCACCTACTGCGCCTCAAAGGCAGCCCTGCATTCACTTACCCAGGGGCTGCGCGGTGTACTGGCCGGACAAAAAACGACTGTCATCGGCGTATACCCAGGTCCTGTCGATACACGCATGACTGACGGTCTTGAAATGCCCAAGGCCCGCCCTGAAGCTGTCGCGCTGGAAATTCTCGAAGGCATGAAAAACGGCACCGAGGACATCTACCCTGATGCGTTTGCCAAGAGCATTCAGAAAGGCCTCGCCGCTGATCCCAAAAAAGTGGAGCGGGAACTGTCGGAATACTAGAGCGATTAACGCTTCAGATAATTGCTTAACGGTCGGCAAATCCGCCTTACAAGGATTTGTCTTCAACTCCTTGTAGAGCATGTGACACTTGCAATAGCTCATATCCACAATTCATGAAAAAATTCTTGGGCATCGCCTGCGCAAAACGGACACGTGCGCCGGCGATGCCATTTCTTAATGCGGTATATGGTCGTTCTTCCATGCCTTGCAATAACTGCCTACCTTTGTTCCCAATATTCTTGATGAAATTCAAGGCAGGCCATACGCGGCAAATACAAAAACTCCACGCCACTGTTTTTAATATCCGACAACTGTAGTGCAGGTAGAGTAATCTCCCTTGAAATCGTCTCCGGCTTATGCCCGAAAAGATATAAGCCGGCGGACTGCACCATTTTGCGGGTAGTTTCCAGATCCAGCCTGACCTTGCTGGGGCATTGCGCTACGCGAAAGGAGACCATCGGGCGACGAGAAGAGGCTCCGGAGCATACGCTGCGCACCCATCGCACAGCAGCCATCTGAAAACGCTGAAAATATCCAGAAGGAGTACAAGGAGGCCCTGGAGGAGGTGCAACCCTGGCAGGCCCCATTGCCGCCACCACACAGGCGAACCAGATGAAGATCATGGGAGCATTTCAAGTGGTGGTTGCTGTAGTAGGTTTTTACTTACAAAAAAAGGGCGCCGTAGCGCCCTTTCATATCAATAACCTTAAACCCGTGAAGAATCTTCGCCTGCCGGCTTAGTTTTCTTCCTTGGCAGCTTCAGCGTCAGCTTCGTCAGCCTTGGGCTTGCGGGTACGTTTGGGTTTGGCCGGAGCTTCTTCAGCAGCGGGCTTGGCTTCCTTGACGGGAGCGGCCTTGGCGGCTTTGGGGGCTTCGGCGGCAGCGGTTTCACTGCTGCGGCTCAGTTCAATGATCGCCATGGGGGCGTTATCGCCCTTGCGGGGCATGGCCATCTTGAGAATACGGGTGTAGCCGCCGGGTACACCGACGAAGACAGGGCCGATCTCGTCAAAAAGACGCTTGACCAGGGCATGATCGTTAAGCACACGGTAGGCCTGACGGCGAGCGTGCAGGTCGTTGCGCTTGGCAAGGGTAATCAGAGGCTCCACAACCCGGCGAAGCTCCTTGGCCTTGATTTCCGTGGTGCGGATTTTGCCGTGGATCAGCAGCGCCTTGGCGAGATTGTGCAACATGGCCTTACGGTGCGCAGGGGTACGCGAGAATTTCCTGCCGGAATTGCTATGCCTCATTTTGCTGCTTCCTTTTCCATTCCTGATATTTTTTGTCGAAGGAGTCGACCTTCATGCCGAAGTCAAGCCCCATGCCCAAAAGCACACCCTCAATTTCGTCCAGCGATTTGCGGCCGAAATTCTTGGTCTTGAGCATCTCGGCTTCAGTACGCTGCACCAGTTCACCCACAAGGCCGATATTGGCGCTGCGCAGGCAGTTGGTGGCACGAACGGAAAGCTCAAGATCGTCAATGCTTTTGAACAGATGTTCGTTCACTTCTCCGCTTTCGCCGCTGCCGTTGCGCATGTCGCCGGATACACGTTCATCAAAGTTGATGAATACGGATATCTGATCCTTGATGATCTTGGCGCTGTAAGCAATGGCATCTTCAGGCGTCAGCGAGCCGTCGGTCCACACTTCAAGCAGAAGACGGTCATAGTTGGTCATCTGGCCCACGCGGGCCTGTTCCACCGTATAGGCGACCTTGCGCACCGGGGAAAAGCTGGAATCCAGCTTGATGAGGCCGATTTCATCGGCCAGGCCCTCGTGCATGTCGGCGGGCACATAGCCCTTGCCCATGCGGACCTCCAACTCCATCTCCAGCACCACGTCTTCGGTAAGAGTGGCGATGTGCAGATCAGGGTTAAGCACTTCAACGTGCTGATTGGCCACAATGTCGGCCGCCGTCACCGGTCCCTTGCGCTCAACGCGCAGGGTCAGACGCTGGGGTTCTTCCGTATCCATGCGCAGTCGAACCTGCTTGATGTTCAGGATGACATCAGTGATGTCTTCCAGCACGCCATGGATGGTGGTGAACTCGTGCTGTACGCCGATGATTTTCACCGACACAAAGGCCGCCCCCTGAAGGGAGGCCAGAAGGACGCGCCGCATGGCATTGCCGATGGTGGTGCCGTAGCCCCGCTCCAAAGGCTCGCAGACAAACTTGCCGTGCGTGCCGCTGGCCGTCTCTTCTTCGCGCAAAATCTGGTCGGGCTTGACAAGCTCGGACCAATTGCGCGCATTGATAAGGCGTTCGCCCTGTTTGATAAGCATGCGAACCCCCGGTTATTTCGAGTAAAGTTCGACGATAAGCTGCTCGTTGACGGGGAACTGGATGTCGTCACGCTGCGGCATTGCCTTGACAGTACCCTTGAAAGCGGCGCCGTCGGCTTCCAGCCAGGCGGGGCAGCCGCGGCGGGCGATAACTTCCTGAGCTTCAGCGAGCACGGGAATCTTACGATTCTTTTCAGGCACTTCGATGGTATCGCCCAGACGCACCTGCAAGGAAGGAATGTTCACCTTGCGGCCGTTGAGGGTGAAAACACCGTGACGCACGAGCTGGCGGGCCTGGTTGCGCGAGTTGGCGAAACCAAGGCGGTAAACCACGTTGTCCAGGCGGCGTTCAAGAATGACGAGCAGGTTGGTACCGGTAACGCCCTTCTGCATGTCGGCTTTAACAAAGTAGCCGTGAAACTGGCGCTCCAGAATGCCGTAAATACGGCGGGTCTTCTGCTTCTCCCTCAACTGCACCGCGTATTCGCTCACCTTTTTGCGGGCGCGGCCATGCTGGCCGGGGGCATAGGGGCGGCGATCATAGGCGCATTTGTCGGTAAAGCAACGGTCGCCCTTCAAAAAGAGCTTGCAGCCCTCGCGACGACACATGCGGCACTTGGCTTCAGTATATTTTGCCATTTATCAATACCTCTTACGTTACGGACTCTGCCGGGGCAGGCCGGTTAGACGCGGCGGCGCTTGGGCGGCCGGCAACCGTTGTGCGGAATGGGCGTGACATCACGAATGAAGGCAACCTTCATGCCGGCGGCCGAAATGGCGCGCATGGCAGCTTCACGGCCGGAACCGGGACCCTGCACATAGATGCCGACAGTGCGCATGCCGTTGTCCTGTGCCTTGCGGGCGGCTGTTTCGGCAGCCACCTGAGCGGCGAAAGGCGTAGACTTGCGCGACCCCTTGAAGCCGCTCTGGCCCGAAGAGGCCCAGGAAACAGCGTTTCCGCGCGTATCCGTAAAAGTAATAATGGTATTATTAAACGAAGCCTGGATGTGGGCAATGCCCACCGGCACGCTTTTCTTTTCCTTTTTCTTGACCACTTTTTTGGGTCTGGCCATAACTATCCCTCTGGATGGAGCTTGTCAGATTTATGCTCCGCGCGCGGCGGAAAATCCGTTCGTCCTCACGGCAGCACGAATGCTGCGTCCGCTTTACAAACTGCGACAAGCGCAGCCGCACGCCCTACTTCTTTTTGCCCACGGCTCCGCGACGGGGACCCTTGCGGGTACGCGCGTTGGTATGGGTGCGCTGGCCATGCACGGGCAGGCCGCGACGGTGACGAAGGCCACGGTAGCAGCCAATGTCCATAAGGCGCTTAATATTGCTGGATACTTCACGGCGAAGATCGCCTTCCACCTTGTAGTGCTGCTCGAGTTCCTTACGGATCTCGTTCACTTCGTCAGCAGAGAGATCGTCGATACTACGCTCCCAGTTGACGCCGGTGGTGTCCAGAATTTTCATGGCCGTGGTGCGGCCGATGCCATAAATATAGGTGAGCGCAATGTCCACCCTTTTGCCGCGAGGCAAATCAACACCTGCTATTCTCGCCACAATACATCTCCTGCCCTAGCCCTGGCGCTGCTTGTGCCGGGGGTTTTCGCAGATAACTCGAAGCACTCCCTTGCGCCGGATAACCTTACACTTGGGGCATATTTTCTTGACGGAAGGTCTTACTTTCATTCCATTTCTCCAATAAGAGCCTTTGCTTTGACAGATAAAGTCTCCGGCATACCGGCACAGGCCGCACAGACGGCTGACCGACGTCCTCCAAACAAAAGGACGTGAACGGAAATCTTTATCCGGCTTTACCTGTTCTGTCAACCTTCGATGGTGTGCCGGTTGAGTCCACGATCCGAGATGCTGAGGATTTGCGGCCCGGACGGCGTAATGGCAACACTGTGTTCGAAGTGCGCGGCCCAAAGGCCGTCGCGCGTCACCGCAGTCCACTGGTCGTCAAGTATGTCGACCTCGTAGGTCCCCATGGTGACCATTGGTTCAATGGCTATCACCATGCCGTTTTGCAGGGTCAGCCCGCGCATGCCGGGCCTGAAGTTGGGCACCTCGGGCTTTTCGTGCATCTTGGCGCCCACGCCGTGCCCCACAAAACGCCGCACTACGTTAAAACCTGCGGCTTCCACATAATCCTGCACGGCGGCGCCGATGTTATACACATCATTGCCTGCCCGCGCCTGCTCAATGCCGACATAGAGGCTTTCCTCGGTAATCCGCATGAGTTTTCTGGCTTCGTCGCTCACCTTGCCCACAGGAAAGGTGCGTGCCGCATCGCCAACAAAGCCTTCAAAGACTACGCCCATATCCACACTGACAATATCCCCTTCCTCAAGCAGCCGCCCGGAAGGAAAACCATGCACCACCTGCTCGTTGACCGAGCAGCACAGGGCATATGGATAGCCACAGTAGCCCAAAAAGGCCGGTTTGACCTTGTAATCGGCGCACATATCGCGCGCCAGCTCTTCAAGGCGCATAGTGGGAAGGCCGGGAGCCACCATGTCGCCCACGGCATCAAGAACGTTGGCGACCATGCGGTTAGCTTCGCGCAGGCAGCCGATTTCACGCTCATTCTTGATGTACGCGCCGTGATATTTCTTCATACTCCATCACCCGTTGGTTACAGCCGGCCGCTTTTGCGCGCCTTGGCCATCAGGCCCTGATACTGGCTGGAAATCATATGCGATTCCACCTGATTCATAAAGTCCATAGCCACGCCCACAAGAATCAGCAAGCTCGTACCACCAAAGAAGAACGGCACGTTAAAATTGCTGATGAGCAACATGGGCAGAAGACATACGATGGAAATATAGGTGGCCCCCGAAAGGGTCAGCCGCGTCAGTACAGTATCAATATATTCCTGTGTCTTTTCGCCGGGACGTATGCCGGGGATAAAGCCGCCGTTCTTCTTGAGGTTTTCAGCCATATCCTTGGGATCAAAGATGATGGCAGTATAGAAGTAACAGAAGAAGAACATGAGGGCCACATAAAGCACGTTGTAAGCCACGCCCTGGGGAGAGAACAGCTCGGCCGCATGCTTTACATACTCATTGCTGGAAAACTGGCCGATGGTGGCCGGAAAAAGCAGCAATGAAGAGGCGAAAATAGGCGGAATAACGCCAGCCGTATTGAGACGCAGGGGCAGATGCGAGTTCTGCCCGCCGTACATTTTACGGCCCACCTGCCGCTTGGCATAACTTATGGGTATACGCCGCTGCGACCGTTCCACAAAAACAATGGCCACAAGCACTGCAGCCATGAAGACCACGATGACCACTGCCATGAAAATGCTCATGTCCCCAGCCTGTATAAGCGCCACGGACTGAATGATCCCACGGGGGATGCCCACAACGATACCGCAGAAAATGATCAGCGAAATGCCGTTACCGATGCCGCGTTCCGTAATCTGTTCGCCAAGCCACATAACCAGCACCGAACCGGCGGTAAACGTGGTCATGGTCACCATGCGGAACTGCCAGCCCGGGTTAAGCACCACGGGCGTACCTGCAGGGCTTGTCATGTTCTCAAGGCCTACGGCGATGCCCAGGCCCTGCACCAGAGTGATGAGCACGGTAAGGTAGCGGGTGTACTGGGTGAGCTTGCGCCGCCCGGCCTGCCCCTCTTCCTTTGCCATGCGCTTCACGTCCGGGCTGATGACCTGGAGCAGCTGCATGATGATGCTGGCCGAAATATACGGCATGACGCCCAGGGCAAAGACGGAAACGTTGGACAGGCCACCGCCGGAGAACATGTCAAAAAGGCTGAACAGCGTCCCCTGCATGCTTTGAAAAAAAGAAGCAAGGGCGGAGGCGTCCACACCCGGAATGGGCACATGCACACCAATACGGTAGCAGCACAAAATCAGGAAGGTCCAGCCAAGTCGCTTGAACAGCGAAGGCTGACCCGCCACAGTGTTTGCCGTTCCTACTGCCATGTAAGACTCTTTGCGTTTATGCGCCTCAGGCGCAGTATATGCACAGCCTCATTCCCTTCGCTCACGAAGACAATGAGGCCAATGCCAGGCATTGACAGGGCCATGCCCTGAAGGCCGCCGGAATCGAAATGGAGTATTCGTTGCAGGGCCTTCACCTTTTCCGCCCGACAGTCCGGAAGCGGAACAAACCGGCTGGTCGTTAAACCAGCCGGTTTGGCGTCAACTGTTAAGCCGCAGGAACAGCTTCAAGCTCGCTCACTTCGCCGCCGGCGCCACGGATTTTTTCCGCAGCAGTCTGGCTGAACTTGTGAGCTTCGACCTTGAGAGCGCTTTTGACTTCACCGCGCGAAAGAATTTTCACGGGCGCACCCATACGGGCGAGGCCGCGGGCGTAGATGTCGTCCAGCGTAATAGTATCCTTGCCTTCAAAGGCTTCCAGCAGACGGTCAAGATTGATCACGTCGTAGGTTACCTTGAAAGGGGCGTTCTTGAAGCCGTGCTTGGGCAAGCGGCGCTGCAGGGGCATCTGGCCGCCTTCAAAGCCGGGGGCCACGCCGCCGCCGGCACGAGCATTCTGGCCTTTGTGGCCTTTGCCCGCCGTGCAACCCAGACCGGAGCCGGAGCCACGACCCACCCTGCGGCGGGTTTTGCGCTCTTCCGGGAAAGGATAGAGATTGTGCAGTTGCATGGTATATGTCCTCCGGCCGTTATTCGACAACGGCCACCATATGCGGAACTTTGGCGATGATGCCCCGGATGGCCGGGGTGTCCTTGAACGTCTTGACCATCTCGCGGCGCTTGAGGCCAAGGGAGTCCAGCAGCTTGCGCTGCGCCGGCGAAGCGCCGATGCGCGAACGCACGAGTTTTACCTTGATTTCTGCCATGACTACTTCCTCGGAGCTTCCAGCTTCTTGCCGCGCAAAGCCGACACGTCATCGGCGCTGCGCAGGGCGGTAAGGCCCTGCATGGTGGCGCGAAGCACGTTGTGCGGATTATTGGTGCCAATGGCCTTGGTCAGCACGTCGCGCACGCCGGCAGCTTCCATGATGGCGCGCACAGCGCCGCCGGCGATGATGCCGGTACCTTCGGAGGCAGGCTTGAGCATGACGCGTCCGGCGCCGAAGCGGCCCAGAATTTCATAAGGCAGGGTGCCGTCCACAAGAGCCACCTGAACGCGGTTCTTGCGGGCGCGCTCTGTCGCCTTACGCAGGGCTTCGGGCACTTCCTGGGCCTTGCCCAGGCCAAAGCCCACGCCGCCCTTTCCGTCACCCACCACCACAAGAGCGCTGAAGCTGAACCGGCGTCCGCCCTTGACCACCTTGGCCACGCGGTTGAGGGAAACGATCTTTTCGATTTCGCCCAACTCGTTCTGCTGTGTTTCGGTATTTTCCTGACGCATATTAGAACTCCAGGCCGCCTTCGCGGGCGCCATCGGCTACGGCTTTGACGCGACCGTGATAAAGATACCCGTTGCGATCGAATACGACCTTGTCGATATTCTTTTCCTTGGCCATGCGGGCAATTTCAATGCCCACCTTCTCAGCGCCGCCCTTGTTGCAGTGCAGCCCCGATTCGTTCTTGCCAAGCGCAAGGGTGGAGGTGGCCACCAGAGTGGCTCCGTCCAGATCATTCACGATCTGGGCGTAGACATGCAGGTTGGACCTGTAAACGACCAGACGCGGGCGCTCGGCGGTGCCGCTGACCTTTTTGCTGATGCGGATCTTGCGGCGCTGCCGCGATTCATTCTTGCTGTACTTCATGACGCGCCCCCTACTTCTTGCCGCCGGACTTGCCGACCTTGCGGCGAATCGTCTCGGTAGCGTACTTGATACCCTTGCCCTTGTAGGGTTCGGGCTTGCGGATGCGACGAATCCTGGCGGCCATTTCGCCCACCAGTTCCTTGTCAATACCGCTGATGGTCAGCACCTGGCCTTCCACAGTGGCCTTGAGACCTTCGGGAAGTTCCACCAGCACCGGATGGGAATAGCCCACCTGAAGCTCGATGATATTGCCTTTCACCGCCACGCGGTAACCAACGCCGATGACTTCCAGGGCCTTGGAAAAGCCCTTGGTGACGCCGTCGATGCAGTTGGAAAGCAGCGAGCGGCGCAGGCCGTGCTGGGCGCGGGTAACGCGGTCGTCTTCGATGCGGGTCAGTACAACATGGCCGTCGGCCTGTTCGTACTGGAGCAGGGAGCAGACAGGCGTGCTCAGCGAGCCTTTGGGGCCTTTCACTTCCACAACATCCGTTCCGATCTTGACTTCAACGCCATTGGGAACGGGAATGGGCAGTTTACCTATTCTGGACATGCTCGCACCGCCTACCAGATTTCACACAGAAGTTCGCCGCCCACCTTCTTTTCATGGGCGGTCATGCCGTCCAGCACGCCGCTGGACGTGGACAAAATGCATATGCCGAGGCCATTCTGCACCCTGGGGATCTTGTGAGCGCCCACGTACACGCGGCGGCCAGGAGTGCTGATGCGCTTGAGGCCGCTGATGACGGGCTTGCCCTTCAGATACTTGAGGGTAATGGTAATGTTGCTGTCGGCCACGGCCACGTCTTCGACGTAACCTTCCTGCTTGAGGATGGCGGCTAACGATTCCTTCATCCTCGAGCGCGGCACATTTACTTCCTTGTGCAGGGCCAAATGTGCGTTGCGGATGCGGGTCAGCATATCCGCAATGGGATCTGTCAACATCGAGAAGCTCCTAAGAGTTTGGGGGCGGGGTTAACGGCCCAATGCCGCCACTTCCCGCGGCGCGCCAAAAACGCGCCATCCGGGCGCTTTCGCGCCCGGAAATTTACCAGCTCGACTTGCGCACGCCGGGCAGCTCGCCACGAAGGGCCATATTTCGGAAGCAGATACGGCAGATGCCGAACTGACGCAGAAAAGCCCGGGGCCGGCCGCAGAGCGGGCAGCGATTGTAAGCGCGAGCGCTGAATTTGGGCTTGCGCTTGGCCTTTACTTCCAAAGAAGTACGGGACATAGCTTAACTCCTACTTGCGGAACGGCATGCCCAGCTGGTCAAGAAGGAACTTGCCTTCCTTGTCCGTGGCCGCCGTGGTGACAATGGTGATGTTCATACCCTTGGGGTTTTCCACACGGTCGACCTCGAGTTCGGGGAAGATGGTGTGCTCCTTGATGCCCAGGGTGAAGTTGCCGCGCCCATCGAAACCACGATCAGGAATACCGCGGAAGTCACGTACCCGGGGCAGGGCAAAGTTCATGAGCTTGTCAAGAAAGTCCCACATGCGGTCCCTGCGCAGGGTGACGCGAGCGCCGATAGGCATGCCTTCGCGCAGCTTGAAAGCAGCGATGGATTTTTTGGCGCGTGTCACCACGGCCTTCTGGCCGGCAATGGCCGAAAGTTCAGCCACGGCTTCTTCCATCAGCTTATTGTTCTGGCTGGCGGCGCCAAGGCCGATGTTCAGAGAGATCTTTTCAATCCCGGGCAGTTGCATTGATGAGGAGTAACTGAACTCCTTCTGCATTACCGGAACCACCTTCTCTCTATATATCTTTTCAAGGCGTGTCATCGTATCACCTTATTCCATGACTTCATTGCACTTTTTGCAGAAGCGCACTTTCTTTTCCTTGCCCTCGGACTCAATGGTCTTGTAACCCACGCGAGTGGCCTTGCCACAAGCGGAGCAGACAACCATGACGTTGGACACGTGGATCGGCATTTCCTTTTCCACGATACCGCCGGGCTGCTGGGCATAGGGGTTGGGGCGCATGTGGCGCTTGACCATATTGGTCTTTTCCACCAGCACGCGATCCTTCTTGCGCAGGATCTTGAGCACCTTGCCGATTTTGCCCGCGTCCTTGCCGGCGATTACCATCACCTTGTCGTCCTTGCGGATACGATACATTTTCATGACGGTCTCCTACAGCACTTCCGGGGCCAGCGAAATAATTTTCATAAAGTTCATGGCGCGCAGCTCACGGGCCACGGGGCCGAAGATGCGGGTGCCGATAGGCTCACCCTGAGTGGAGAGCAGCACCGCGGCGTTGCCATCGAACTTGATGTAGCTGCCGTCCATGCGACGCACTTCTTTGGCGGTGCGCACGATAACAGCTTTCATAACGTCGCCCTTTTTCACTTTGCTATGTGGTATGGCTTCCTTGACGGAAACCACCACGATGTCGCCGACAGAGGCGTAACGGCGGTGTGAACCGCCCAGCACCTTGATGCAGGCAACCTTTTTGGCGCCGGAATTGTCGGCAACCTGGAGCGTGGATTCTACCTGAATCATGGCACTACCCTATACGGCTTTTTCAATGATGGAGACCAGATGCCAACGCTTGTTGCGCGAAAGCGGACGGAACTCCACAATTTTGACCTTATCGCCCATACCGCATTCGTTCATGGGATCATGAGCCGTGAACTTCTTGCGGCGCCTCACATACTTTTTGAGCAGAGGGTGCTTGACCAGGGTCTCAACGCGCACGACAATGGTCTTGTCGTTCTTGTCGCTCACCACAATGCCGGTCAGCGTTCTGCCCTTACGATCTTCCAGAGCTTGCATTTTAGGCCCTCTGTTCCTTTTCGTTCAGTACAGTCTCGATGCGCGCCACCTGCTTCCGCATGGCTTTCAGCTCGGAAGTCTTCTCAAGCTGCGCGGCGGCATGCTTGAACCGGGCGGTCATCAGTTCCTGGCGCTGTTCGGCCAGCTTGCCGCGCAGCTCTTCAACGCTCATGGAGCGAAGATCAGCGGCGACGGGCCGGGCGCCCTTGTCGGTTTTTTTCTTGGCGGCCATTAGATGCCCTCCCTCACCACGATGACGGTCTTCACGGGCAGCTTGTGCGCGGCGCGGGTGAGCGCTTCGCGAGCAAGGTCAAGGCTGACGCCCTTGATTTCATACAGCACGCGACCGGGTTTCACCGGAGCGCACCAGCCGACCGGCGCCCCCTTACCGGAACCCTGACGGGTTTCCAGAGGTTTGGCGGTCACGGGGCGGTCGGGGAACACGCGGATCCACACTTTACCGCCGCGTTTGATATGGCGCATCATGGCGATACGCGCGGCTTCGATTTGCTGGCTGGTGAGCTGGCCATGCTGTACGGCCTTCAAACCAATATCGCCAAAGGCAACGGTGGCGCCGCGGGTGGCCAGACCGCGCAGGCGGCCCTTCTGCCATTTGCGGAATTTAACTTTTTTGGGCGCAAGCATTACTGATCAACCTCTTTGTCAAGGATTTCACCCTTGTATATCCACACCTTGACACCAATGATGCCGTAGGTGGTGCGCGCTTCGGCAAAGCCGTAATCGATATCGGCGCGCAGGGTCTGCAAGGGCACCCGGCCATCGCGGTACCATTCGGTACGGGCGATTTCAGCACCGGCCAGACGGCCGGAGCACGTTACCTTGATACCTTCGCCGCCGAACTTGCGGGCCATGGACACGGTGCGCTTCATGGCGCGCCGGAAGGCCACACGGCGTTCCAGCTGCTGGGCGATATTTTCGGCCACAAGCTGGGCGTCCACTTCAGGACGGCGGATTTCATTCACTTCCAGAGAAAACTCGCGTCCGAACTTCTGACGAAGGTCATTGCGCAGCTTTTCAATTTCCACGCCTTTGCGCCCGATAACGATGCCGGGACGCGCCGTGGACAGAATAAGCCGTACCTTGCCGCCAGCACGTTCAATCTCGATCTTGGAAAGCCCTGCATGATAGAGGAGCTTTTTGACGAACGCGCGGATCTTGCTGTCTTCGTAGACAAAGGCAGGGTATTCCTTCTTGCTGAACCAGCGGGACTGCCAATTCTTGTTGTACCCAAGCCGGAACCCGAACGGATGTACTTTCTGACCCATAGCCTATTCCTGCCCTTCTGCGAGTATAACGGTGATGTGGCTCGTGCGCTTGTTGATCTTGGTAGCCCGGCCCTGAGCACGGGGCATGAAGCGCTTCCAGGTGGGACCTTCGTTAACAACGACTTCCTTCACCACCATGGCATCCACATCAACGCCGCCCAGCTGGGAGGCATTAGCCAGCGCGCTCTTGAGCACGCCGTAAAGAACCCCCGCGGGCTTGTTGGGCGTGAAGCGCAGAAGGTTCATAGCCTCCTCCACTCCAAGACCCTGCACGTTCTTGGCCACAAGACGGGTCTTGCGCGGCGAAACGCGCTGGAACTTCGCAATAGCTTTAGATTCCATATCGCTACCCTACTTCCTGCCGGCCTTGGCCTTTTTGTCGGCGGCATGCCCATGGTAGGTACGGGTGGGCGAAAATTCGCCCAGTTTGTGGCCCACCATGTTTTCGGTGACGAACACCGGCACGAACTTCTTGCCATTATGCACCGCAAAGGTCAGTCCCACCATTTCGGGCAGGATGGTCGAGCGGCGCGACCAAGTCTTGAGCACGCGGCGGTCACTGTTGGCCACAGCGGTGTCGACCTTTTTCATCAAATGGCCGTCAACAAACGGCCCTTTTTTCAATGATCTCGGCATGAGCTACTCCTACTTCTGGCCGCGGCGTTTAACAATAAGCCTGGAAGAGGCCTTCTTTTTGTCGCGGGTCTTGTACCCCTTGGCAGGCATGCCCCAGGGCGACACAGGATGGCGGCCGCCGGAGCTTCTGCCTTCGCCACCACCCAGGGGGTGGTCGATGGGGTTCATGGCCACGCCACGGACCTTGGGACGGCGGCCGAGCCAGCGGTTGCGGCCTGCCTTGCCCAGCCTGATGCTTTCGTGGTGCACGTTGCCCACCTGGCCCACAGTGGCCACGCAGGTAACCAGCACCTTGCGCACTTCGCCCGAGGGCAGGCGCAGGAGAGCATACTTGCCTTCCTTGGCTACCAGCTGGGCGTAGGTTCCGGCGGCGCGGCAGAGCTGGCCGCCCTTACCGGGGTACAGCTCGATGTTGTGGATGACCGTGCCCACAGGAATGCGCTGCATGGGCAGGGCATTGCCGGGCATGATGTCGGCCACTTCGCCGTTGCGGTCGTTGACGCCGCTCATGACCACATCGCCCTGCTTCAGGCCCACAGGGGCCAGAATGTAGCGCTTTTCGCCGTCTGTATAATGCAGCAGGGCGATACGGGCAGTACGGTTGGGATCGTACTCGATGTGCGCCACGCGGGCTTCAATGCCGGTCTTGTCGCGTTTGAAGTCAATAATACGGTACAGACGCTTGACGCCACCGCCGCGACGGCGGCTGGTGATGCGGCCCAGGTTGTTACGGCCGGACTTTTTGGTCAGACCGACAGTGAGGGACTTCTCGGGGCGCGTCCGGGTGATTTCCTCAAAATCGGAAACCGTCTGGAAACGACGCCCAGCGGAAGTCGGTTTCAGCTTGCGGACAGCCATGCTTATACTCCCTCGAAGAACTCGATTTTATCGCCCTGGCGCAGCGTCACATACGCTTTTTTCCAGCCGGGCTTGCGGCCGACAACGCGGCCCTGGCGCTCCCTGTTCAGGGGCGCGCGGCGAACCACGTTAACCGCTTCCACTTTAACATCAAAAGCCTTTTCCACGGCCTGCTTGATTTCAAGCTTGTTGGCCTGGGTGTGGACCATAAAGGCCACCTGCTGCGCTTCGTCCTTGAGCATGGTCGTCTTTTCGGTCAGCAGGGGCTTGAGCAGAACAGAAGTGATTTCCATAACTAAGCTCCCTTCTTCTCGAAGCGCGCCTGCACAGATTCCACAGCGCCTTCCAGCAGCACAAGCTGCTTGTGCTTCAGGATTTCAAGCACGCTCAGGCGGTCCACCGTAGTCAGGGTGAGGCCGGGGATGTTGCGGGCCGAACGGGTCAGGTCCGCATTTTCCTCGGGCGCCACAATGAGGGCCTTGGTAAGACCCAGGGTGTCGGCCACCTTGGCAAAATGTTTGGTTTTGGCTTCGGGCAGCACAATGCCCTTGACCACCATCAGGCTTTCAGCGGCCAGACGGCTCGAAAGGGCCATCTTGAGGGCCAGGCTGCGCACCTTGCTGTTCACCTTGAAGGTGTAGTCGCGGGGGCTGGGGCCGAAGGTGATCGCGCCGCCGCGCCAGATGGGCGAACGGTTGGAGCCGGCGCGAGCGCGACCGGTACCCTTCTGCTTCCAGGGCTTGGCGCCGCCGCCGGAAACAAAGGCGCGGGTTTTGACATTGTGCGTCCCGGCGCGTTTGGCCGCCATCTGCGCGCGTGCCACGAGGTTGAGGATTTCGGGCCTCACCTCGATTTCGAACACGTCGGAAGCCAGCGTAACTTCACCGCTTTCCTGCTTGTTCTGGTCATATACTTTCACGGTAGCCATTGCTGCTTCCTCTACTGCTTGCGGATCAGCACCAGCCCGTTCTTGGGGCCGGGCACGGAACCTTTGACCAGAATGACGTTGTCTTCAGGACGCACGTCAACGATGGTCAGGCCCATTTCCGTAACGGTTTCATTGCCCCAGTGACCGGCCATTTTCCGGCCCTTGAACACGCGACCGGGAAAAGTGTTGTTACCGATGGAGCCGTTGTTGCGGTGCACCTTTTCGCAGCCGTGCGAATCCTTGGAACCGGCGAAGTTCCAGCGGCGCATGCGGCCCTGGTAGCCCTTACCCACGCTCTTGCCGGTCACCTTGACGGTGTCGCCGGCAGCGAACATTTCAACGGTAAGTTCCTGTCCCAGTTCCTGCTCAGGAGCAGCCGTAAGACGGATTTCGCGCAGATGGCGGAAGAGGCCCTTGCCAGCCTTGGCAAAGTGGCCCTGCATGGCCTTGCTCACATGCTTTTCCTTAGCGTTGGTCATCGCGATCTGCACGGCGTTATAGCCGTCGGAATCCGCGGTCTTGACCTGGGTGACGGGGCAAGGCCCTGCCTCAATCACCGTGACGGGCACGGCTGCGCCGTTACCGTCAAATATGCGGGTCATACCGAGTTTGCGACCCAAAATTCCCATTTTCTCAGCCATGACTGCCTCTCGCTAGAGCTTGATTTCCACGTCCACACCGGCGGGCAAGGAAAGCTTGCCCAGCGCGTCGACGGTCTGCTGCGTGGGTTCCAGAATATCCATAAGGCGCTTGTGGATACGCATCTCAAACTGTTCACGGGACTTTTTGTCCACGTGCACGGAACGCTGGATGGTGTACTTGTGGATGTTGGTGGGCAGAGGGATTGGCCCTGCCACTCCAGCACCCGTATTGCGCGCCGTATCCACGATTTCCGCAACGGCTTTATCCAGTATGCGGTAATCGTAGGCTTTGAGCTTGATCCGAATGCGATCGCTGCTAACTGTCGTCATTGTGCCTACTCCGTTTGCAAAAACATCCCACCTGCCGACCACCGGCAGTGCGGGCTTCTTCACAGCATACGCGGGGCCATGAAGTATGACCCGAAGGCCGACCTCACCCTGGAAGGGACGGAACGGAGCAACGTAAGGGGCTGCGCTAATGCGCGCATCATGCCTGATAATCAGGAAATTCGGAAGATTTTGGACGCCTGAACGCGCCTGCATCATCCGCATGATGCTCCCCGGCGTCGCCCAGGCCAGGCCACCAAGAAAAGGTGGCAAGGCGGTCCCGCAGGGTCACCAAATGAGGGGTATACCCCTCTACCTTACAGCCCCGGGTCACGCGCGCCTCCGGGGCAGCGGTGGGATCCGTCTTTGGGCTGGAACGGCTCGACATTGTCCGGCATCTGGTAACGCCTGCACATGTCAAATCCTGTGCGATCGCGATTGACCGCGCCAGGTGCAGCAGAGCAGGCTCGACCTGCCCTTCCCTGCCGTCCAGGGAAATACCCATTGAAGACACCTGTCCTCATGGGCAAGCGTTGTTCTAGCTAACACACGGCGCGGCGTCAAGGCTTTTTGCCATATTTTTTGTTTTTGCCTCTGCCGCGCGCACTTGACAACACACTAAAAAACTACGTATGAGCCAATACAATTCCGCCATGCTGTGGTCTGCCACGGAGACGGAAAACATTTCCCCTGTTTTCACGGCCGGTTCCGGCCGTTTTATTCTTTTGAATCCCCAAAGGAGATGTCATGGCATCCGACCCGGCCCTGAAAGCCCGGCAGACATCCTATCAGGACACTGTCATCAATTATATAAGCAAGGAAGGCGGGCACGTCATTGCCCTTACTGATGACCAGGCCTTCAGCACGCAACTGCGCCTTACCCTGGCAAAAGAACTGGGCCTCTCCGCCCCCGGGCAGTTTACCGCCCTTACTGACCCCCGCCACCTGCCCGGCGAACTGCGCAACCTTCTGCAACGGCACCCTGCCCCTCTGCTTTTTCTTGAACGCAGCATTGGCGGACAGGACCTGAGCTTTCTTGTAGGCCAGATCAAGCAGGCCTATACCGCGCTCAAGATTATTATTCTCACCAGTGAGGTGCAACGCGACAGGCTCATGCTGCTGCACGAAGTCGGCGCGGACAACTTCATTGCCAAACCTGTTTCAATGAACACGCTTATTGAAAAAATGGCCTTTACCATTAAACCCCAGAGCAAGCTTGGGCAGGCCATTGACCTGGCCAAGGGCCTGCTTGAACGCAAGGAATATACACAGGCTCTGGCCGCCAGCCGCAAAATTCTTGAAATCAAGCCCGGCAGCGCCGCCGCCTACCTCGTTATGGGTGATGCCCACCGGGGCCTTGCCGAGTATGACCTTGCCAGAGAGGCCTATGAAGCCGCAGCAGCCGCGGCCGACCTGTACCTGGCCCCGTTGCAGCGGCTGGCAGAAATGTACGAACACCTGGGCGACAGGGAAAACCAGTTGCGCTACCTGCAAAAGCTCGACCACATTTCACCGCTCAACGTCAACCGCAAAGTCAGCCTGGGTGAAGTGCATCTGGCCCTGGACAATACGGAGCAGGCGGAAGACTTTTTTGACAGGGCGCTTGTGCAGATGAACCGTGAGGCAGTGGAGGGGCTAAGCGCGCTCTCCGGCCGCATAGCCGGGGTGTACGCGGAGCGCGATCCGCTCAAGGCCGAAAAATTCCTGCGCAACAGCCTCGATGTTAAAGGAAAATATCTTTCCAAAAGTGATCTTGCGCTGTTTAACCAGCTTGGTATCAGCCTGCGCAAACAGGGCCGCTGGCAGGACGCCATTACGGAATACAAACGGGCAGTCAGGATTGCGCCCGAAGATGCCAACCTCTACTATAATATGGGTATGGCCTTTGCCGAAGGGCAGGATTTTCTGCAGGCCAAGGCCAACCTGCTTAAGGCGCTGGATATGGACCCGGACCTGTATCGGGCCAGCGTAACCATTGCCTACAATTATGGCGCTGTTTTTCTTCAGTCACGCGAAAAGCAGCGTGCGGCCCAGTTCTTTCAGGCGGCCCTTGATATGGAGCCTGGCCATGCAGGTGCGCGGCGCGGCCTTGAGCGCAGCATGATGTAGCGACAGCAAAAAACCGCCCTGCGGCGGCAGCCCCTGTACTGCCGCCCGTTCTTCCCGCCCCAGAGCGACAAAAAGCGGCCCGTCAGGCGGGCCGCTTTTGCATATCGGCAATGAGAGTTTTTTACGCTCCCTCCAGAAAAACATTTACATGCCATCCGCACACGAGGCTCAACCCCATGTGTGAAATCACGCTGCCTATTCTTTTTGCCCGAGCAGTGCACGGGCGTAGTCTTCGCCGTTGAAGGGGCGCAGGTCTTCCATTTTTTCGCCCAGCCCCACAAACGTGATGGGCAAATGATGCTGCATAGCTACCGCAATGGCAACGCCCCCTTTGGCCGTACCGTCCAGCTTGGTCAGGATAAGCTCGTCCACCCCGGCCGCTTCTTTGAACAGCTTTGTCTGCGACAGGGCGTTCTGCCCCGTGGTGGCGTCAATGACCAGAATGCTGCGATGGGGTGCGCCGGGATGCTTTTTACCCAGTACCTGGCGAATCTTGGTCAGCTCTTCCATAAGATTGACCTTGGTCTGCAGGCGGCCCGCAGTATCCACAAAAAGAATATCCACCCCTTCCCTGACGGCGCGGTCCATGGCCTCGTAGGCCACAGACGCCGGATCAGCCCCGGCGGACTTGGCATGAAAAAGCGCTCCCACACGCTCGGCCCACACCTGAAGCTGCTCTATGGCAGCGGCGCGGAAGGTGTCGGCGGCGGCAATCATGACCTTTTTGCCCTGCATGCGGGCACGGTGGGCCAGTTTTGCGATGGTGGTGGTTTTACCCACGCCGTTGACGCCTATCATCAGCACCACTTCTGGCGAGTTGACCGCAGCAATGCGGCGTGGTGCGCGGAATATCTCTTCCACTTCAGCCATGAGCAAGGCCCGCATGCCGGAGGCTTCGGTAACTTTTTCCTTGCGGGCACGCTCCTTGAGGCGCTCAACAAGCTCCATGGACGGCTCATAGCCCAGGTCGGCCATGATAAAAAGTTCTTCAAGCTCTTCCCAGAACGCGTCATCAAGTTCGCCGTGTCCAGAAAAAAGGGTGTCCAGTCCGCGTGCGAACTGCTCACGTGTGCGGGCCAACCCTTCGGTAATCTTGATAAAAAGTCGACTGCGCTCGTCTTCTTCATCTTCCAGATCAAGGGCAAGGGCAAGGCGGTACTGCAATTCCGAACGGAATTCGTCCACCTGCCGGTAGTCCATACGCTGCGTCCAGTGGCGGAAGTCCTCCACAAAAGCCTGTGCCTCATGGGGCGGGGCTTCCAGCGCGCCAAGCAGAAAAGAAAGGCGCTGCCACAAAAAATCGCCGGTTTCGTCCACGCCTTCCAGCACAATGCCCAGCCAGACAGAAAGACGCGGTTCGGCCTCGCGCAGGCGCAGGGTCAGCGCCTGATCGCCGGAAGCAGCGACGGCAGACGGCTCAGTCCCGTGGGGCGAAGAAACTGAAGACGCGCCCGCAACTCGGTCGGCTTCGGCCGAATGCGCCATATCTGCCGCGCTTTCTCCAGCAGACAGAGGCTGCTCCACCGCCGCGCTCTCCTGCCCAGAGTGTTCCGGCGCGCTGCCTGCCTGCACAGAAACTTCCCGTGCAGGTTCTTCGTGCGGCATGGGGGGGGCTTCAGAAGCATATTCCCGGCTGCCGGCCTGTTCCAGACCAGGCTCCGGCCCGGTTTGCTCCGGGGCAGGCTGCGTGGCTTCTGACGGTGCTGCCGATTGCTCGGGGGCGGCGACTTCGCCGGGAACCTGCTCTCCGGTCGGCTCCAGCTTTTCCTGTTCCTGCCCCTCTGTGGTTCCGGTGCTGAAAATCTTTTTTATGGCTGAAAAAAATCCCATTCCTTCTCCTTCTTGACTCGTGCCCCAAGACAAAAACGGTACAGGCCCGAAATCCCGGGCTATGGCCGCCCAGGCGCTATAAGCGCACGGTGCAAACCTTCAACAAAAACGCATGTCGCGCCTGCCGTGTCACAATGCAGCAGGCTTCAGAAAATTTTCTGCGCACAGGCACATCAGGCAAAAGAGGTTTTCGGCAGGCCGTGCCTCTTTGAAACTGTTTACCGCAGGCTGTCCAGCACTTCATCAAGGGCCAGAACGCATTCTTCCACAGCCAGCGTGGCACGCAGTCCGTCTGGTCCATGCAGGGCCGTCTGCATGTCTTTGGCCGCGCCGGCCAGACGCTCTGCCCCAAGACAGGGAGCCGCTTTTTCCAGCAGATGCCCAAGGCGGCACAGCGAGGTTCTGTCGCCCTCTTCATAAAGGCGGCTCATGAGGCCCGGTGCATGGGCAAAGCAATGGCGGAACAGCCCGGCGGCAACATGCCAGGCATGGTCATGCCTGCGCATAAAGGCCAGACCGAGCACCGGACTGACAATCTCGCCCGCCGCATTGGGCAGCAGCGCCTCAAGACCTTCGTCATTTCCGTTTCCGGGCGTGGACCTGTCAGCATCACAGGGGCAGGCTCCAGCCAGCTCCGCCATGCCGGACATTACGGGCTGCGCCCCGGAGGGCGCTGCTTCCGTTCTCGCCATCTCCGCCGCGGCGGACTCAGGAGGTACGGAAGACATATCCGCCCCATGCGCAATCTTTGACCCACGGCCACGGCGCAGCCTGAATACCACGGCCAGGCCCGCTGTCCAGAGCATACCGCTCAGAACAAAACGCCACAGCTCCCGCCGCGCGGCAAGAGCTGTTTCTTCCTGACTCACGCGTGGCGCAACGTAAACCTGTACCGTGCCCACAGGGCGGCCCTCCACCCGCAATGGACTCAGCCCCGCCACGGCATCTTCGGCCATTTCATCATCCCAGGGTACAGGTTCCCACTGATAATTGCGGCGTTGCCCTTCAAGCATGCCTTGGGGCGTCTGTACCTTGACGGCATAAATGCGCTCGTCTTCCATAGCGGCCATCACAATGGTGCGGGCTGCCAGTTCGTCCACATCCCACGCCGGAACGGCCAGCAGGGCAGAAAGTTGCACCGCGGTATTACGGGCCTGCACGGCAAGGCGTTCACGCGCCGCCTCGCTGTCTTCACGCATGGCCCATAAAGAGCACAACGCAAGCAGCAGCAGCCCCGTGGCCCATATGACCAGAGCCGCGCGTCCGGGCGTGATCCGTAAATGCAGCGAGAATTTTTTTTTCATGCGGGCAATCCTTGCGCTTCCTCAGGCACTGCCATCAACTATAGGGACACGTGGCTTCTTGCGCAAGCTCCCGGCAAGAAGAAACAGATCCGGATCGCGCAGGACCAGCAGCACCAAGGCCCATACGGCAACCCCGCCAGCAATGCCCGCCAGCAGAGACGGCCACAAGCCCCACGGCGCACACAGGCGCAACAGGGCATTGGCCGCAAAGCCGGTCAGGCCTCCGGCAAGCACGTGTCGCCCCATGACCTGCGGGCCGGGCAGCCAGAGCGGCAGGCCGGGCCAGAAGCCTCTACGCCCGGCGGGCGGGCAAACGTCGCCTTCCCGCAGCCTTTTGCCAAGCAGGCGCAACAGCAGGACACATTGCAGCCAAAGACCGCAGCTCACCGCCAGAGCAGGGGCCAGTATCGAATACTCCGGCCCGAGCATGCGTACCAGTGCCAGTCCGGCGACCAGGGTCCCCCCCACGGTCCAGAGGGCGCTCACGGCTGTGTGCCGTACAAGCCCCAGAGCGTTGCAGGCCGCCAGCAACGAACGGTTGCAGGCAAAGGCGGGCAGCCCTGGCACATAGGCCAGCAGGGCCAGGCCGGTTTCAAACGCGGCCTGACGGTCAAAAGCCCCATGACCCAGCAGACCTTCTACCAGTTGCGGCCCCAAGGCCGCCAAGCCCGCGGCTGCGGGCAAGCTGAGCATAAGGGTGAGGCGCAGAGCCGCCGAAAGATGCTGCCCGAACCGGCTGAAATTACCTTCAGCAGCCAGGCGGCTCAAAGCAGGCAGGCTGGCCATGCCCAGGCAGACGCCCACAAGCCCCAATGGCAGCTCCAGCAGACGCTCGGCATAATACAGCGCCGCCACCTGCCCCTGCCCCAGACCGGAGGCCAGCGCCATGGCCGCCAGCATGGCAAGCTGCGGAGCCGCAGCCCCAAGCACCCCGCCGGGCAGAAGACGCAGACAGCGCCAGGCAGCCCTGTTGACCGCCCGCGTGCGTTCCGCACCCGCACCATGCGCCTGCCCAAGCGCGTTCAGTGGCGTGCCCGGCGGCCCGTTCCTGAAACTTCCGGGCAAAAGGCGCCGTACGGCCAGCCACTGCGCCAGCCACTGCGCAATTCCTCCGCACAGCATACCCGCGGCAAGGGCTGGCGCAGGAGGAAAAAACCCCAGGGCCGCAGCCCCTGCAGCCAGCAGCATAACCATGTTGAACAGGGCCGGAGAAAGCGCCGGAAGCCAGAATATGCCCATGCTGTGCAGCAGGGCCATGCCCAGCGCCGCCATGCCCGCCGCAAGCACATATGGCAGGCAGAGCCGTAAAAGAAAAACCGTGCGCTCCAGTTCAGCACCGCTGAAGCCCGGAGCCAGCGCTTTTGCAAGCCAGGGGGCTGCCGCAAGGGCCACCAGGGTAAACAGGATCAGCACAATGCCGAGCCGCAAGGAGAGAGCACGGGCCAAAAGCCCCGTGGCAGCGTTTTCTGCCCCCCCCGGTCCGCCGTCCCCGCCAAGCTGCAAGCGTACAAGACTGGCGGTCAGCGTCATTGACAATGAGCCTTCGCCAAGCAGCCGCCGCAACACATGCGGCAGACGCATGGCCGCCACCAGCGCATCAGCTGCCGCGCCGCCGCCCAAAAGCCAGGCCATGCCCATATCACGGACAAGACCGAGCAGACGCGAAAAAAGAGCAAAGCCGCCCAAAAGGGCCGCAATGCGGGCAAGGCCGCCTGATGGGGCCGCATCTTTCTGCCGGTAGTCTTTGCTCATGGCTATCAGGCCTGGGCCGGGCTTTTCGGCGCAAGTCCTGGCAAACCCGCGCCGCCGGACAAGAGCAGGCGGCGCGGCGGCGCTTACGGCCGGTGCGGGTCCGGTTCGGACTTCCAGGAACGAACGGTTTCACGCACAAGAGCGCTCTGTTCTTCGGGCATGCCGTCCTTGAAGGCCTCGGCAAAAACATGGATGCGCGTGCCGCCACGCGGCGCGAACAGGCCCTTGACCCGGCACCAGCAGGGATTGAGCAGTGCTCGCAGGTCTTCCAGCACGTTGTTGGTGATGGTCTCCATAAAAGACTGATGATTGCGAAAAGCAAACATATACAGCTTGAAACTTTTGGATTCCACGCACAGTTCGTCCGGAATGTATTCAACGGTTATAGTCCCGCAGTCGGGCTGACCGGTCACCGGGCAGAGCGATGTAAATTCGGGAAAGCTGATGCTGATAACATAGGGCCGTTGCGGAAAACAGTTGGGAAAAGCCTCCAGCAAGGCTACGCTGGGGCCTCCTTCTGGGGAGGTAAGGCGGCCTGTGCCGAGAACCTTGAGGTCCCGGGTCTGATCCTGGCTGCGAGTGGTCATAGCTTAAACTCCTTGAAAAATATGCTCCGCGCCCGGCCGGACCGGGCAGGCGCGGGCGCGTATTGGACTTGTAACCCATCGCGCTTGCGGCTACAATATTCTATTATTCTCACGAATCCGACACCCGCCAGTGATTTTTCCGGAGCATGTTTATGAACATTCTGCTGCATGTGCGCGCCTGCCAAAAGGACCAGTGTCTGCCGCTCCTGCCGGGGGGCATGCCTCTTGAAAAACATTTTCCGTGGCACGGCCTTATGGCTCCAGAACAGTGGGCCTTGCCCCCAGTACCGGTGGGCACAACCTTTTGCGGAGCCTGCGGCACCCCTCTTTTCAAGGTGACCGGCCGTATGTGGCTGCCCGCTCCCGACACGCAGAACGGCACGGCCAGTCATGCATCTCACTGCCTTCTGCTGACGGCCCTTACCGACCTGCCCGAGGGACCGCTGGAGATGACCGCCCGCAAAAAGGGCTACAGTCTCGCCTGGGTGACCCTTTCAGACAAAGGCTCGCGCGGTATGCGCGAGGATTTGAGCGGACCGGCCATTGCAGGCGCGGTGGCTGCCGCCATGCCCCTGTGCCACAGCCAGGGTTTTGTGCTTCCGGACGAAGCAGCCCCGCTGCGCGCCCTGCTGACGGAACTCGCCCTGAGCCAGAGGTATGACCTCATCTGCACCACGGGAGGCACAGGCCTTTCCCCCCGGGATATCACGCCCCAGGTCACAGAAGCCCTGCTGGATGTGAGCCTGCCTGGCTTCAGCCAGGCCATGCTGGCCGCGAGCATGGCAAAAACCCCGCACGCCGTCATATCACGGGCTGCGGCTGGCGTGCTTGGGCAAAGCATCATCATAAACCTGCCGGGCAGCCGCAAGGCCGTCATAGAAAATCTGGCCGCCGTGCTGCCTGCCCTGCCCCACGCCCTGGCCAAGCTCCAGGGCGACCCCGCCGACTGCGGCGGCTAGCCGGTTTTGCCCTAAAGCCGCTCTGACGGTTGCGCGGCACCCTTGCCACCGGAAACGGTGCGTTGCCGGGGCATGTACGGCACGGGCGCGGCGGACTTTGGCAAAAAATATTTTCCGTACGGATCAGGATCAGTTGTAAGGAGAAAAAATGCGTTTCCAAAATCCTCTTGGCCGGATCAGCCCGCACCTGGGGCGTCTGTCCTCCCCTTTCGGCAAATTTTCGGATATCTGCCGGATGATCAAGATCGAGCACTCCATATTTGCCCTGCCGTACGCCTGGGCCGGAGCGTTTCTGGCCGCGCGGGGAATGCCCCCGGCATGGAGCCTGGTTTTTCTGACCATCGCCATGGTGGCGGCCCGGTCTTTTGCAATGGCGTTCAACCGCCTTGTGGACCTGCCCTTTGACAGCGACAACCCGCGCACCCAGAACCGCCCCCTTGTTACCGGGGTCATCTCCACCAGGCAGACATGGGCATTTTGCGGGCTTATGGCCGTCATTTTTGTCGTCGCCTGTGCCTGCATGAACCAGGTCTGCCTGTGGCTTTCCGTTCCTGCGCTTGTTTTTTCGGCCATTTATAGTGTGCTCAAACGCTTTACGCCCCTGTGCCACTTCTGGCTGGGCGCCACGCTCGGCCTTGCTCCGCTGGCCGGATGGCTTTCCGTCGATCCCGGCAGCCTGGGCATGGCCCCGATACTGCTGTTTTTTGCCGTTACCTTTTGGGTGGCCGCCTTTGACGTTTACTACGCCTTTCAGGATATGGACTTTGACGCGGCTTTCGGGCTGCATTCCATACCGGCCACCTTCGGCACGGAAACCGCGCTTGTTCTGGCGGCCTTTTCGCATGCCATGACATCCATATTCCTGCTGCTGTCAGGCGTTGCTGCCGGCCTGAGCTGGCCCTGGTATGTGGTATGGCTGGGTATTACCCTTATGCTTTTTGTGGAGCACAGGCTCATGCGCCCGCAAGACCTGCGCCACGTAAACACGGCCTTTTTCACTCTTAACGGCATCATTTCTCCCGTGGTGCTGGCCGGGGTGATTCTTGGCATTTACCTCTAAAAAATACAATTGCTCCAGGATGTTTCATGCCTCGTAAAAAACAGTATCAATGGCAGGCCCATGATGACGGCCAGGGACAGGACTTCGAGCAGCCCAGCCGTTCGGCCAAAAAGCGCGAAAGCCACGCTCTTCAGGCCCTGGGTGAAGAACTTGCCCGCCTTGGGCCGCAGGAAGTGCAGGCCCTGAATCCGCCCCCGGAACTTGCAGAAGCCCTGGCCCTGTATGCCCGCATACGCAATCATGAAGGGCGCCGCCGCCAGATGCAGTTCATCGGCCGCCTCATACGCGAAATGGATGATGCAGAACCCCTGCGTGCCGCTCTGGAGCGCCGCAAGGCAGGCACTATGGCGGCCACCGCAGCCTTGCATCGGGCAGAACAGTGGCGCGACCGTCTGCTTTCTGCACCGGCAGACGAGCTTGACCAGTTGCTGGATGCCCTGCCCCGCCCGCAGGCTGAAAATCCGGCAGAATCCGACGGCCCACAGACCGCCGCTGCAGGACAAAACCCGCGCAAAGGACGGGCAGCCGCAGGCGAAGAATTGCGCAGCCTGGTACTCAAGGCCCGCAAGGAAATGGCCGATGGCAGCGCACCCCATGCGCGACGGGCCGTTTTTCGCGCGCTACACAAGCTGCTGGTTGAATCGGGCGCGGGTAGCAACGAGCAATCTGCATAAAAATGCAAAAACCCTGCACAAAATACTTGACCATAAAGCAGGTATGAGCTAAAAGCATTTTTCGTTACAACGCCCTTGTAGCTCAGTCGGTAGAGTGCATCCTTGGTAAGGATGAGGTCAGCAGTTCAATCCTGCTCAAGGGCTCCACGAAATCAAAGGTTACTGTTCCGGCAGTAACCTTTTTTCTTTTGCACGCCTGAGCCTGTGCGCTCTCCGACCTGGGCCAGCCGCTTCACAGCCATCCGCTTCCGGGTATTATCACATATCGCGCATCAAAAAAACGCAATATCGCCAATGCAGTACAGGAAATAGCGGGCACCGCGCCCCTCGCTGCCCCCGCTACACCACAGTCCACAGCCAGCCCCCATGCATTTCCACGCCTGCGTGCCATCAACGCTCACAGCAATCCGCACAACCCGCCTGTGTTGCCGTGCACCACCCGCTGCAACCAGCCCGCACCGGCCGCACCGCCGCCATGCCTGTAAAACAGCAGACGCCCGCACGTCATCGGCTTTATTGCAACGTGGTTATCACAGCACGCACATTGTGCAACAGGTCCCCGTACCCGCAGGACATGCCTGTACGATTGGGCACTTCGGCCTTCGTATATAAAATTCTTTATTCAATAACTTTTAGTATTTCAAAAATTTTTATTGAAAAATCCTGAAGATATACTAGGCTCTAACAAGTCAGAATACGGCCTTTTATAGAGGCGTAGCGGGAAACTGCTGGAACTTCTGCCTACAGGAGAGATGCTTTGTGAGCAGCCAGAGCCTTTGGCCTGACGCCCGCACAGCAGACGGCACATGCCTGACCTTGCGTTTTTTCACTGCTCGCGCAGCGTAGCTGCCGCATTGCGCAGGAAAACATGTCGCAGCAGGTTACTGTAACATAAGATTATACATCTTTTTTGTTGGCTGCCGCCTGCCTCCTTCTTCCTGTTTTCAATCGTGCCGCCCCTGGCGGTATAGGTTGCCTCCAGAAAATTCTCTCACGCTCTTCCGGCCGGTTCCGGTGTTGCTGCAAAAGCACAATTTTATGTGCGCATCTGCCTTGCGGCTTTGGCCGTACACACGGCAAAGCGCGGTTGCACACACGTTTTATCAGTCCAGGCCACACTTGCCGGGCTACATTTTACTACAGGAGAGAACATGAAGCGCAGAGAATTTCTTATCGGCACAGCGGGGCTGCTTGCCGCTACAGCATTGCCCACTGTGTGTTTTGCCGGAACATCGCCCGCCTTTCCTCTGGGCGTTGTCAAAGGTCCTACCCCCATTGATCAGGGCATGGCCATTCACGAAAAAGATTTCACCATCTATAACGGCAAAATCGCTGTCTCTTTTGCTGTCGGCTCCAACAACTACTGGAATATGACCAGTGGCAGCATCCTCGACGTTGCCGTCATGAAAGACGGCAAGTTCGGCACAGACCTGGTCAATGACATCGAATTTCTTAACGACCTCTGGTCTGCCACCGGCTCGTACAATGATGAAGACCTGCTTCATGTTCCCCATCAGGACATCCTGTGCAAGCAGGACAAAGACAAGATCGTCGTTACGGTAAACAGCCGCTACTGGACAAAGGGACACACCCTGCCCCTCAAAGTCACCATCGAGTACACGCTTGAGGCGGACAAAAACTACATCGGCCTGAAAACCACGGTACACAATCCCGCCGGCAACGAAGCCTATGAAAACATGTACAGCGGCTACTCCCTGAGCACCCTGGCCGCCAGCATGTACGGTCCTTTTGGCTACTACCCCGACCTCAAGGCCACCGGCATAGCTATCGGCGCCGACAAGGACGTGCAGGAACGCTTTGGCGACTTTATTGTCACCTACGGCAAGGATTATGCCGTTGCCGTGCAGGTTGACGGCGCTAACGCCTACAAAGGCTCCAGCGGCTACAAAGACCTGTATGTGCTGCGGACCATTGAACCGGGCAAAACCTACGAGTACACCGGCGAAATAATCGTTGTGGACAAGGGCGAAACCGCCCCCATACTTGAGCGCTATAAAGAAAAAGACCCGTCGCTTCCCTTTGCCCTCGTGCAGGGTCAGGTCAAGGACAGCAGCGGCAAGCCGGTTCCCGGAGCCTTTGTTATCATCAGCAAGGAAGGCGCGTACAAGGAAACCGTCAAGTCGCACGGCGCCGAAGCGGTAAAAAAAGACATCCTGCAGCCCCTTGTATGGAAAATGACCGATGCGAAAGGCAAGTTTTCCATGCGGCTTCCCCAGGGGAACTATAGTACCCATGTCGAGGCCAAGGGCTACACCCCTTCGGGCAGTCAGCTGATGGCGCTTACGGCTGACCAGAAGGTGCAGTTTACCGTAAAGGACGGCGCCAAAGCCGTCTTTAAGGTCGTGAACGAAAAAGGCGAACCAATCCATGCCAAGATGAAGGTTGAGGGCACTACCTCGACGGTGAAAACCCTCGGCGGAACGGTCTTTTTCTCCGACCCCAAAACATACGAAATCCGGGCGGACATCCCTGCTCCGGAAAATGAGCTGACGTTTACCATCACTCACGGCAGCGACTTTGAAAGTCTGCCCGCGGTGGTCAAAAAGACCGTCACCCCCAAAGAAGTACTCAAAAAAACCATTACCATTCCCACTGCCATCCAGACCTCCAGCAGAAAATGGTACAGCGCGGACATCCATCAGCATTCCGACATCGGCGACGGCGCCACCCCCATCAAGGAACTGCACAAGGGCCAGCTGGCTGCCGGGCTGGTCTGTCTTGCCGTGTCTGACCACGACTCTGTGGGCAATAATGCCGAAATGGAAAAACTTGCAAAGTCAACCGGAAACCCCTTCCTTTCCAGCCTTGAAGTTTCTCCCGGCTGGGGGCACTGGGGCATTCTCGGGGTGGACCACAAGCAAAAACCCATCTCGCCCGACCTTACTCCCGCAGAGATCATCAAGGCCGGACACGCCATGGGCGCGCTGGTGGTCATGAATCATCCGTATACCGACTACGGCTTCCTCCATAACAGGGACGGCGTCAAGGACGGCTATGCGCCCGGCAGCGACGACTTTGACCTGCTTGAAATCCAGTCCACCATTGATCTGACCGATCCTAAAAATATGGACAAGCGCGCTCTTGATGCCGCCATGGACTACTGGAACAAGGGGAAAAAGATTTACCTCAGTTCCGGTTCGGACCAGCACGATGTAACGTCCATTCTCTATCCCGGTATTATCAGAACCTACGCATACGTTGACGGCAAGGTAAGCCCCAAGTCCTACATGGCGGCCCTGAAGGCCGGCAACAGCTATGTGACCATGGGGCCTGTCATTACTCCTGCCGCCGGCAGCATGTTCGGCTCCACCAGAACCATAAAGGCCGGGGAGACCGTCACGCTCAGCACAGAGCTGCAGGCCGTACATGGCTTGAAAAGCATCGAGGTATACAGCGAAGGCAAGCCTGTAAGCAAAAAAGAATTCAGTGACACCAAGGATGCCGTCACCTACACCTTTGAAGCTGCGCCCCAAAAGGACACCTGGTACAACTTTGTGGTGATGGACGGCAAAGGCCGTTACGCCGTCACCAATCCTGTATGGGTTGAAGTGAAAAAATAAGCCGCGGCAAATCCGCTCCGAACAGCGTCCACGCAACGATCACGCTGCGTGGACGCTATTTGTGGCCTGCGCTGCAAAAAACGAAAAATGCCCGGTAAACCGGGCATTTTTCACACACACTACGGTACTTTTTCCATAACTGAACAGACAGTCAAAACACTACACTTTTTTCAAGGCCTCATGCAGCGAAAATGCGGTTTCCTCTGCACGAATGCCGTACTGAGACAATCCTGCGCGGCACAGGCAGCGCAGATGCAAAGCAGCCGACCACCACGGCAATCAGCCGCTTTGCCCGTCAAAGCCTACTTCATATCCACAGCCTTGACCCAGATAACGGCATCCTGGGAAAGCTCCTTGCCCTTGTATTCCTTGTCCGGGCCTACGCCAAGAGCGGCAAAGCCCCACCAGCCGGCCTTGGGAATGCCGAAGGTCAGGTAGCCCTGATCATCGGTAAAGATGGTCTGGGTAACAAAAGCATCATGCGGGTACTTGACGATGCCCTTCTTGGTCATGGCATTGGCCTTGAGGTCGGGCATGTGGTTCATGTATTCCACTTCCACTTCGGCGTTGGGCACGGGCTTGCCGTTGGAAAGCACACGCGCCTTGAACACGTTGCCGGTCCATACGCCGTAAGGCTTGATCAGGGGCACGATTTCGCAAGGCAGGCCCAGCGCGGAGTTCCAGTTGCCGGGGATGCCGCCCACGTTGACCACCAGCTTGGTGATCTGCTGCATGTAGACGTCTTCTTCTTTTTCAAGATAGTAGCCGGGGACCATCACAAACGTATAGTCGCCCATGGAGCGCATGTCCTTGCGGGGAATCAGGGCAGAAAAAGCCGGACCGGAGGATTCGGGATTTTTCCAGGTAATGGGCTTCAGCGAACTCATGAGGTCGATTTTTTTCGGCTCATTTTCGCCACGCTGATACATGGCATAAAACTCCTTCACCCCGCCCATATCCATAGTATGTCCGGCTTCTGCCGGGTGAGTGAAGACAATGCGGACGTCCAGATCGCTGGGTTCGCTCTTGGCCACTTCCGGCGTGTACATGACCATGAAGTGCGCCTGGGCAGGCACTGCCATCAGGGCCAGAAGCCCGGCGAAGATCAGGGTTTTGATGCTTTTCATGAAACCTCCATTAGAATTTGAATTTCAAAGTCTTCCATTTTTCAAAAAAATCGCAGCGCGGCCTGCTACTGAACGATCTTCGAACCGTCCACTTCCACCTTGTGGCCATCGCCGGCGTCAAAGATGACCTTGTAGGCACCTTCCGGCTTTTTGAAGTTATATTCGCTGTCCTTGTTCATCTTGCCTTCAAGCAGAGTATTGCCGCTGCCGTCCACCACCAGCATTTTCACGCCGGAGGCAGAAGAGCCGTCAGAAAAGCCGCCTTCGCAGGTAATGGTACCGTCGCCGTTGTCAAAGCAGCTGCACAGGGGGCTGTGCGCCATGGCGGCGGTAGCGAAGAGCATGGTCAGGCCGAGCACTGCGGCCAGAAAGAGATTTTTCATCAGATCCTCCTTAAGATGTTATGCCGTCACCGGCTTTTTAGCGTCCACTTTTTTTCTGCTTTCAGGCTCGGGTATCATCCCCATAACGATGGTGAGCGCCACGCACAGGCCGTAGAATATCCACATGGCCTGCCAGCCAGAAAGCCCCAGTAACGTCCCGCCGGTGAACACAAGAACGGCCACCGCCAGCCCCAGGCAGGTTTGATAGATGATGGAAAAAAGCATCCAGCCCGTGGAATTGGATTGCAGCCGCACCATAACGGAGGTGGGCACGCAGGGCGGATACAGGGCCATGAACAGCATGAGCGCAAGGGCATGCAACGGGGTAAAGCCGGTAGCGTCTTCACGCATGCTGTCCTGCACAGGCGCATCGCCATCAAGCCCGTAAATGGCCCCGAGGGTGGCGGCGCTGTTTTCTTTGGCCGCAAAGGCCGAAAGCAGGGCAATATTGATCTTCCAGTTAAAGCCGGCATACTGCGTCACCGGTTCCAGAGCCTTGCCCGCAATACCAAGGGCGCTGTGCTCGAAGGTTTCTTCGCGCAGTTCACGGCGCAGCTGCTTGCGCGCACTGATGAGCTTGCGCAGCGCCGGGCGCAGGGCTTTGCCGTCCGCCCCCACAGCGCGCACTATGGTGAAGTAGATCGGGCTTTTTTCCTGAAAAACCGCATCAATCTTGTTTGAGGCTTCCTGATCTGTCACGCTGCGTTTGGCATCCTTGAGGTCTTCTTCAAAAAGCAGCAGAGGCGTTACGTCATCCAGGGTGAACTGCCCGGCCAGTGTGGTCTTGTCCACAGCCTTGACAAAATCGCTCATGGCTTTTGTGGATTTTTTTTCGTACACGGCCATGCGCTCTTCCCCAAGACCGGGAAAATTGATGAGCGCAAAAATAACCACGGCCACAGCCAGCACCACGGTGAAAATCTTGCGGATGAAAATCCACACCCGCTCGATGGCGCGCGCAAGTACTCCCCTGATGGTGGGCAGGTGATAGGGCGGCATCTCCATAATAAAGGGCGCACTGGGTTTCCCCCGCAACAGGGTAAGCGAAAGGGCCTTTGACACAGGAAGGGCCATAAACAGGGTAATGGTGGCAATAAAGAACATGGCCATGCCGCTGTTGGCGGCAAAGTAGGCGCTGATCAGTATGAGATACAGCGGCACCTTGGCCAGGCAGTTCATCATTGGTGCGATAAGAATGGTAGCCAGGCGGGCTTTCTCGTCCGGAATGGCCCTGGTCGCCATGACCGCGGGGATGGCGCAGCCGCCCACATATACGCCGCCGAGAATAAGCGGCAGCGTGGACTGGCCGTGCAAGCCGAAACGGCGAAAGGCGCGGTCAAGAATAAAGGCCATACGCGGCATGTATCCGCTGTCTTCAAGAATAGCGATAAGGGCAAAAAGCAGAAAGAATATGGGCAGATAGTTAAGAATTGCCGTAACACTGCGCATAACCCACACGCCCAGGGAACGCAGAAGAGGATCTTCCAGAAAGCCGGATGCGGGCAAAAGTCCCGCCAGGGCATTCTGGGCATTGTCCCACAGGGGCCAGATCATGGCCGCCACATCCCCGCCAAAAACGATGGATACCTGATACAGGATGAGCAGAATGGCGAGCAGAATCACCGGGCCGAAAAACCTGTGGCAGACAAACCTGTCAGCCTTGTCGGAAAGGCTTGTGGTTCCCTGCGCGGGCAGGGTCACATGCCGCGAAGCCAGAGCCGCGGCCGTGCGGTGGCGGGCAAAGGCCACATGCCTTTCGGCATTGACGCCCTGCGCGGCAAAGCTCTCGCGCATGGCGAACACCCTGGCCGGAATGCCGGCCCCCTCTGCGCAGCGCTTCTGCACCAGGGCAATGGCGGCTTCGTCATTCTCCATAAGCTTCACAGCAAGCCAGCGCAGGGGCAGTCCGGCCAGGGCTTCCTCATTGGCAAGCAGGGCAGCAAGATCGGCAAGATACGGCTCCATGGGGCCGTAATTCACGGCAAACGCAGACCTCGGCCCGCCCTCCCCTGCGGTGGTCAGGGCCGCGCGCAATGCCTGCACGCCGCTGCTCTTTTTACCCACCGTGGGTACAACGGCAATGCCCAGCTCGTTGGCCAGCCCATCCACATCAACCTTGATAGAGCGCCGTTCGGCCACATCCATCATGTTAAGGGCCAGTACGAGCGGCGCTTCCATTTCCAGCAGTTGCAGGGTCAGATAAAGATGACGCTTGAGGTTGGCCGCGTCGGCCACGTTGATGGTGACCTGAGGCGAAGCTTCAAGGATGAAATCACGCGCCACTTTTTCTTCCAGCGAATAGGAGGTCAGGCTGTAGGTTCCCGGCAAGTCCACAAGCTCTACCTTGCGGCCGCCGAGGTCAAAATATCCTGTCTTTTTCTCAACGGTAACACCGGGGTAGTTGGCCACGTGCTGGCGCGCCCCGGTAAGCATGTTGAACAGTGTGGACTTGCCGCAATTGGGCTGCCCGGCCAGAGCCACTAGCAGGGGAGAACTCATTGGCCGTCAACCTCCACAAGATCAGCTTCGTCATGACGCAGACTGACGTGGTAACCGTCCAGCTCAATTTCCACAGGATCCACAAGCGGCGCGTTGCGTACAACACGCACACGTGCGCCGGGGTAAAACCCCAGGTCCATCAGCCGTTGGCCTAGGGCGCCGGTGGCGCTGACATCCTTCACGCTGCCGGTATCGCCCGGAACCATCTTGCTGAGTGTCATCAAATGCTCCTTGCTTACGCAACAATAACCGATGCGGCCAGTTCGCGTTCTACGGCCACCCGTGCCTCGCCCACAGCCACAAGAATAGGCCCGCCATTGTCGGCCAGCACATCCAGTTCCACGCCGGGCAAAACGCCAATGGATTCAAGGCGCTGCAATTCGGCCTCTGCCGCGTTGACGGCAAGAACAAAGACTGTCTGGCCCGTGCCGACCGTCTGAAGTGTTTTCGAGTGCGACATAATGTAATATCCGATATTTAGTGAAATCAAAATTGAATTTCGTTTTAAATACCCCCCTCTCAGCTATACGTCAACATGGAAAAAAATATTCTGAAAAACACACAAAAACGCCTGTAACCCGCATTTGCCTCAACAGTATCGGGAGTACCAGTCTTCCTGCAGCACCTGCTCACAGCATACCGGCCCGGAGGGCAGGCAAAATCCTTCTTATGCTGCTGCCTGTAGGGCATGCGTCAGCAAAGCTGCCCCCCCAGAGCAATTAACGCTTCAAATGATTGCTTAACGGTCGGCAAAGCCGCCCTATAAGCAATTGGGACAAGGAGTTGGAGACAAATCCCTGTCGGGCATTTCACGTGTAAAATGCTCTAAAAACAGACCGGAAGAGATCGCGCCGGGCGCAGTCCCTTCCGGTAGCATACCTATAAAAAACAGTTCCGGGCGGCTCCACTGACAGCCCATTGCCAGACCCGGCCGTAACCTGACGGATCCGTGCAGGGTGCCCTGCCCGTCTCGCAAAATGGCTGTCCGCCAACTGCCGGGACTATATCCGGATACTTCAGGCCGCCTGCCGCTTATGCGGATTTTTTTTCCTTTCCCTTACGGCGCGGGTTCAGATTGCTTATCAGCACGCCCGCCACCACAAACGCGCCGCCCACAAGCCCCATAAAAGGCAGCCTCTCTCCGGCCATACGCCCGAAAATGGCCGCCCATACCGGTTCGCCCGCGTAGATCAGGGTGGCCCTTGTGGGCGAAATGCTTTTCTGCGCCCAGTTCATGACCAGTTGGATAAGGGCCGTGGCAAGCCCCAGCCCCCCGGCGCTGCACACCAGCAGCCAGGAAAACTCCGGTACGGATTCTCCTGCCAGCGGCATCAGGCTGAAACTCAGCAGCGCGGTCACCGTCACCTGCACCACAGTGACCCTGCGTACGTTAACCGTACCGGCAAAATAGCTGATGAACAAAATTTCCAGCGCGCAGGCCACGGCCCCCAGCAAGGTAAGAAGTTCCCCGGTGCTGAAACCCGGCGAAACGCCGTCCGGCCCGGCCAGCATGATCAGGCCCAGCAGCGCGCAGCCAATGCCGAGCCAGCCCATTCTGCTGGGCGCGCGCCGCATGAAGAGCCATTGCAGCAACGGCACTGTAGGCACATAAAAAGCCGTTATAAATGCCGACTTGCTGGCAGTAATGGTTTGCAGGCCAAAGGTTTGCAGGGCGTAGCCCCCCAGCAGCGAAAGCCCTATGATCGAACCCGCAAAAAGCTCGTGCAGGGTCAGGCCGCGCAGGACAGGCAAAGAAACAAGCGTCAGCGCCACAGCCGCCGAACCAAAACGCAGGCCCACAAAGAACAGTGGCCCGGTCACGTCCAGGGCGTTGCGGATGATAAGGAAGGTCGTGCCCCATATTATGGTTATGCCAACCAGCGCCCATTCGCCCCGGCTGAGCTGAAAAATACTTTTGTCCTGCATAGGTGTGAACCTTTCTCTCCTCTCTGGGCGGGCAGTCCCCGCAGACGCGCTGCCGGAAAATGCGGCAGATCATCCATGATAGCCCGCACCACTGCAAATGTGAACCGGCCGGCAATGGTTCCAGCCGGGAAGCCATGCTCCTGTCACGCCGATCCGGCCGGGTCTCGGCAAAAAAGAAAGGCCCCTTCAATAGAAAGGGACCTTTCGCAAAAACAGGCAGCCTGAAAAGAGGGGCTTTGCGGCCACCTCGTGAGAGGCGCCCGCAAAGCCGAAAAACTGAAGCGGCGCTACTGCGTATAGTGCTTCTTCATCTTGTAGCCCAGCCACACGAAGAACAGCCAGATGGGAGCCACATAAACAGAAACGGCCATGTCTATCTGCACCAGCACTACAAACACTACCATCATAAAGACAAGACAGAGGTAGTTGGACCAGGGATGCCAGAATGCCCTGAAAACTATCTTTTCTCCGGCCTTTATCTTGGCGGCCCTGAATCTCAGGTGGGTCAGGCTTATCATGGCCCAGTTGATCACAAGAGCCGTCACCACCAGGGCCATAAGCACGCCAAGGGCCTTGGCGGGCATAATGAAGTTCAGCAATACGCACAGCAGGGTTGCGCCGGAAGAAATCATCAGCGCATAAACCGGAACCCCCCTGGCGCTCACAGCGGCCAGAACCTTGGGCGCGTTGCCCTGAAGCGCCAGGCCGTAAAGCATGCGGCTGTTACAGTAGACACAGCTGTTATATACGGAAAGGGCCGCAGTCAGCACCACAAAGTTGAGCACGTGCGCAGCAGAAGGAATACCTATGAGGTCAAAAATCTGCACAAAGGGGCTGGCGACCATGGCCTCGGCCCACTGGCTTTTGTCAACGGAAGCGCCAAGCTGGTTCCAGGGGTGCAACGCCAGAAGCACGGTAAGCGCGCCGATGTAGAAGATCAGGATTCGGTAGATGAGCTGGTTGACGGCCTTGGGAATGGTTTTTTGCGGATCAGAAGTTTCCGCCGCAGCTATGCCCACAAGCTCAAGCCCGCCGAAAGAAAAGCTCACCACCGCAAGCGAGGTAAACACGCCCCCCCAACCCCTGGCAAAAAAGCCGCCATACTCCCAAAGATTGCTTACTTTGGCATCGGGTCCGGCCCCCCCGGTGGCAAGCAGAAACGTCCCCAGGGCGATCATGGCCACAATGGCCGCCACCTTGATGGAAGCAAACCAGAACTCCATTTCGCCAAAAACGCCAACCTGCGCCAGGTTGACCACATTGATGAGAATAAAGAAAAAAGCCGTGGTCTGCCACGGCTCAATGCCGGGAAACCAGTACTGCACATAAACAGCCACGGCCGTCAGTTCGGACATGCCCACCAGAACATAAAGAATCCAGTAGTTCCAGCCGGAAAGAAGACCAGGAAACTCGCCCCAGTATTTGTAGGCAAGATTGCTGAAAGAGCCGGCCACAGGCTCTTGCGCCATCATCTCGCCAAGCTGGCGCATAATGAGAAAGGCGATAAAACCACCAATGGCGTAACTCAGTATGACAGCCGGCCCGGCCATCTGGATGGTTCCCGCAGATCCGAGAAAAAGGCCCGTGCCAATGGCCCCGCCAAGGGCGATCAACTGGATGTGCCTGTTCTTCAAGGCACGGTGAAGCTCTGGTGTTTCTTTTTTCATAGCCGGCTCGTGTGTTAAAATGATTCGGCAAGGCATATCAGGATTATGAAACTTTGAAAAGACGCCGGCACATGGCGGCTGCTCCGCCGCAGCCTTTACGGCATGAGGGCAAAGCACAGTTTTTTGTCGTGGCGTGCGAAAAGTCCATTCGCCCGCTGGACAGATGCCGCATGGTATCGTAAAATTTTTTTGAAAAATAAAAATTTTAAGCTGCGTACCGCGCAGCGGACGTCCGTCTGTACGGACGTCGAAATACCCAGCCCTGACGAGTATTAGCCGTCAACCACAGGAGACTGCCATGAGTACAGTTTTGGGATCGCTTGACCATGTTCTGCTGATGGCCCCCGGCCCCAGCCCCGTTGCCACCAACGTTCTCCAGGCCATGAGCCTGCCCACCCTGGGGCATCTTGACCCCGACTGCATCAAGGTTATGGATGCCATCCAGGACCAGCTGCGGGCCGTGTGCAAAACCGGCAACGTGGTAACCTTTCCCCTGTCGGGCACCGGCTCTGCGGGTATGGAAGCATGCTTTGTGAACCTGGTGGAACCGGGCGATGCCGTGCTTGTCGTCAACAACGGCGTATTCAGTTCGCGCATGGTAGAGGTGGCTTCGCGCCTGGGCGCAGAGGTGGACGTGGTTGAAAGCCCCTGGGGTACTCCCGTAAAGGTCGAGGACGTCAAAACCCAGCTGGGCAAAAAACACTACAAGATCCTGGCCGTGGTGCATGCCGAGACATCAACGGGCGTCAACAACCCCATTGCCGAGATCGGTGAGCTGGTCAAGGGCAGCGACACTCTTTATATGGTAGACAGCGTGGCCGGACTCGGCGGCGTGGACATGCAGGTGGACAACTGGGGCGTGGACGCTTTTTACAGTGGTTCGCAAAAGTGCCTTTCCGTACCTCCCGGCCTTGCTCCCGCCTCTTTCTCCGAGGCCGCCATGGACGCCATGGCCAGGCGCAAGCACAAAGTACCCAACTGGTACCTTGATGCTTCACTCATCCGCAAATACTGGGAAGGCTCCCCCCGCGTATACCACCATACCGCGCCCATCAACATGTACTACGGCCTGCACCAGGCGCTGGACAACCTGCTGACGGAAGGGCTGGACGCGGCCTTTGCACGGCACAAGGCCATGCATCACCGCCTGGCGGACGGCCTGGCAGAACTGGGCTTCAGCCTGTATGTAAAGGAAGGCGCGGCACCTCAGGTGAACCTTTTCATTCCTCCCGCCGGCGTGGACGCCAACGCCCTGCGCGCCTGCCTGCGCGAAAAGCACAAGATTGAAGTGGCGGGCGGCCTTGGGGCGCTTGCCGGTAAGGTTATCCGCGTGGGCGTTATGGGCGAAGGCGCACGGCCCGAAGCCATTGACAAACTGCTTGCCGCTGTCCGGGCCTGCCTCGGCCGGTAGCCCTTGCAACCAGGAGCGCGCGCGGGGCACCCGCCGCGCGCGCTTCGCTTTCAGACCTTTTTTCCATCAATTTTTTTCATGCCCGACGCATTTTTTCCACAATGGACGCGGCGCTCACTGTTTCTTTTTTTCTCAATTTCTTCCGAAACCCTCCTGAAAAACTCCTCCGGCGGCACACGCAGCGCCTCACAGATAGAGTAGACGGCATTGACCGTCGGTCGTTTCAGTTCCTGTTCAATATCGCGCAGATAGCGTCGCTCGAGACAGGCAAAGTCAGCCAGCGATGACTTGGTCATGCCGCGCTCTGCGCGCAAGGCCTCAATCACCTTTGCAATGGCGCCCGAAAGGTACGGATATACTTTCATAAGTATTAATTACACCAAAACACGCCGATGAATATGAACTATAGCACTCACAAATCGGGAACTATAGTTTACATCTTTTCCATATTTATTCTTTTTTTGCCGCGGTGAGCCGTAAAATACCTCTTTAAAACCATCCATATATCAAGAATTCCTGTTATTTCTTTTTCCAGTGCATACACAGTTTACACAAATGACAATTTTAAAAACATTCATGTGCATAAATTTTAAATATTATTATATTTGTATATAACAAAAAATAATCATTACATCATAGTTATGCATTACACATAACAATATTATATTAATAATATATGATTATTAGTCTAGATATATAAATACAAATAAACAGCATCAATAAAATATAAATATACATCTACAACTTTAACACATAATAGCTATAGCGAAATATATAATTACATCTTTATAAAAATATGCACTAAAAAATGAGCTGTCTTCTTTCCACTACGCGCTACAAAGTAGCAATACGAACTGGCATCATTAGCAACATGGTGTCATTCCCTGTATCAAATATATATTTTTATGCTTTTATTTCAACATATTAAGATAAAAAATAATAATATTTCCGCAATAAAAATCATATACTAAGTGCAATAAACTTTTGATACTTGCATCAGCAATTCCATAAAGGTAGAGTGATTTATCATTTGTTGCGATTCTGCTGCACGTTTGCGACAGAATCGCAGGCTGTTCCTCCCGTCATACCCGTACGCCATGGCGGGTAAACTCTTTTATTGTGCGGCGATGTCCGCCCACAGCCTGAAGGTCACGGCGGCCCTGCAATCCCCTCAAAAAACACACGATAGTGCTGCGTTGGCAGCATCGAGCACACGCTTCCCTAACGATCTGTTAAACCTGAGGAAAGCGCTCATGAAGATATTTCGGTACAGAATTTTTCTTCCGGTCCTCGCCATTGCAGTTTACCTGTTATTGTCCACGTCCGCTCTTGCCGGAGAGGTCGTGCGCGTGGGATTTTTTGAGTTCGGCGACTATATGACCCGTGACCGGAACGGGCATTACCGGGGAACGGTCTTTGAAATTCTGCACGAAATTTCGACCAATACGGGAATACGCTACAAGATCGTGGATTGCGACGACTGGCCGCGCGGTCTTCAACTGCTCGAGCAAGGCCAGATAGACCTGCTGCCCTGCACGTTTTTCCTTTCCGGCCGGGAAAACAGCATGCTCTTTCCCGACCTGCCCCTTGCCATTTCCTTTGTCTCCATCGCCGTCAAACCGGACGATGCCCGTTACAGATATGACAAACCAGCGAGTTTTGACGGCATGCGTGTAGGTGTTATTTCCGGCGCCAGGGATGCTCCCGCCCTTGCAGCCTACGCCCGCAAGATGGGTATACGCCTGTCCCCGGTTGCCTACACCACCACCCCGGCCCTGCTGCAAGCCCTGCGCGACAATGAGGTGGACGCCATTGCCACCAGCCAGCCTCGTAACGACACTCCCCTCCGCGTGGTGGCACATTTTTCTCCGGAACCTTTCTATTTTGCCGTCACCCCCAGGAAATCACGGCTGCTTGCCACGCTCAACGAAGAGCAGCGCCGGATCGCGCGGCGTGTCTCTGCCACCCATGAGCTGTACGGCAAATATCTCTCCGTCAATATGGCCGAACAGTCTCTTTTTACTCTTGATGAACATCTGTACCTGAATGAGGGCAAACCCGTTATCGTGGCGTATGACCCGGACTGGCCCCCGCTGACCTGGGAAGATCCTCAGACACGGGCTTTTTCGGGGATTGTTGCAAACCTGTTTGATAAAATCCGTCAGGCAACGGGGCTCAGGTTCCAGTTTGTTCCCATGTCCATGTCCCAGTCCCTGAGCATGGTCACCAGCGGCGAAGTAGATATTGTCTGCGCTCTTTCCGGAAATTTTCTGTGGGACAAAGAGCTGTTCATGCGTACTACGCGTCCGTATCTGCGCACGGCGGTGGTTCAGATATACCGACGTGACGGCTCGCCCCAAAACGGGCGTCGCATCGCATTGCGCCGGGGCTGCCTGATTTCAAGCCAGGTGGCCGCCGACAACAAGGACAAGCAAGCGCACTACTACGACAACCTCACAGAATGCCTGGACGCCCTCGTCAACGGCGAAACGGACATGACCTATTCTGACGTCTACGCCGCAGCCCACCTGCTGAAAAACCCGCGTTACGCGGGCCTGTCTGTGAATCCTGCGGACAAATACATCAGCAATATCAGGATGGGCGTTTCGCGCCAGGCAGATCTGCGCCTGTATTCCATCCTGGACAAGGGCCTGCAATTTCTGCCGGAAAGCCCTGTCGACAGCATGGTGTCCGCTGCGGGTCCGTTGCAGCGTGAAACCACGCTTGCAGAATTCATCAGCCAGAATCCTGTAAGTACATTCAGCGCTCTCATGCTCTTCTTCCTCACTGTCACCCTGCTCATGGGCATCAGCCTCGCCATCAAGTCCAACAGCAACAAGCGCATACAGGTACTGCTGCACCGCGACATGCTCACCGGCCTGCCCAATCTTTATAAATTCCGCCAGGACTGCGCCAAACTGCTCGCAGATACGGGCAAGCATGCCTATGTGCTGCTTTTTGGCGATATCTGCCAGTTCAAGGCCATTAATGACCAGTTTGGTTTTTCCAGCGGCGACAGGCTGTTACGCGCATATGGCGATATATTGAGAAGTAATGTGGGCGAAGGTGAACTTTGCGCCCGCGCATCGGCCGACATGTACTCGATGTTTCTGCGCTATGAAGGGTGGGAGCTGTTGCTGGCGCGGCTGCGCCATATGGATGACAGTCTGGATATCTGGCGGCAAAAAGAAGAAATGCCGTATAAGGTCAAAACGGTATATGGCGCCTACATTGTCAGTGGCACAGAGGGGCGCGATGTGCAGCTCATGCTTGATCTGGCAAACTATGCGCGCCGCGAGGCCAAACGCAACGGCAGCACCAGCCTGATGCTCTACGACGAGCAGATGCGACAGGAAACCCTGTTACACCAAGAACTTAACGGCAGACTTGAGACCGCCCTCAGGGAGGGCGAACTGGTCCCGTGGTATCAGATCAAGGTGGACATGCGCACAGGCGCCATTATCGGCAGCGAGGCCCTGGTGCGATGGAAGCACCCCACCCGCGGCCTGCTTATGCCCGACAGTTTTATTCCCCTGTTCGAGCGCAACGGCCTGATTATGGACATTGACATGCATGTCTTCACGCAGGTCTGCAAGGCCATGCAGAGCTGGCGTTTGCGCAATCTGCCCTTGTACACTGTTTCATGCAATTTCTCGCGCGTACATTTTGACCGGCCCGGATTCCCCCGGCAACTGGCAGAAATAGCCGACCGCTACGCCATTCCCCACGAGTTGCTGGAAGTGGAAATTACTGAAAGCGCCATCATGAAAAACCCCGAGGCGGCCTGGCTGCGCCTGATCCAGCTCAAACAGTACGGCTTCAAGACCGCCATTGACGACTTTGGCGCGGGCTATTCCTCACTGGGCCTCGTGCAGATGCTCAATGCCGACGTCATCAAGATCGACCGCAGCTTTGTCCTGCGCGACCTGCCCGGCCAGAGGGCGCAGACAGTGCTTGGCAATATCATACGCATGGCTCTGGATCTTGAAATGTCTGTTATCTGCGAAGGTGTGGAAACCGCCGAGCAGGCGGCCATTCTTATGCGGCTTGGCTGCTTCAAGGCTCAGGGCTACTACTATGCCAAACCCGAGCCGGAGCACGAATTTGAAGCCCGGCTGGCCATGCTCATCACATAGAGCAATTAACGCTTCAAATGATCGTTTAGCGGTCGGTAAATTCACCCTATAATCATTTGACGACAAGGAGTTGGCGACAAATCCGTGTAGAATATTTCAAGTGTGAAATGCCCTAGAACGATGTACTTTTTACACTGCTCTGACGGCTGCGTGAGCAGACCTTCGCTGCAGAGGCGTAAGCGCATGTATCTGCGCGGGTAAACGCCGAAGTAATTGTGCCTTAACCTTTGAGAACATATATTCTCAAAGGTAATCTGCTTTTGGGAAGGCATGGCCTGCAGGACGCTTTAAAAAAGGCTGGTGCTGCAAGGCAAGCCGGCTATGCTCCGGTGCTTTCCTTGCTTTTTTTCTGTTCCATGCTGTGCAGGATAAGGCTCATGAGCCGCCTCGTCTGCACCTCCGCATCGAACTCCCGCAATATGGTCTGTTGTGCGCCAACGCGTATCTGCACAAGCGAAGGGGCATTTTCCAGTACCTTGGCAACAGTGCGGGCCATACATTCCGCATCCCAGAAACCACATAAAAAACCGTTGACGCCGTCCCGTATGATTTCCCGCACAGGCGGCGTATCAGAGCCTACCACCAGAGTGCCGCAGGCCATGGCCTCCAGCAGGCCGGTAGTCAGTGAATGCGGCGCGGCCAGGTAAACATGGGCAGTAGATGACCGCAAAAGTTCCCGGTATTCCCTGAGAGAGCGTGACCCGAGCACATGTACGCGAACTCTCTGCTCCGGCGGCAGGTTCAGGCTGTCTACCCGTTGCAGGGCTTCTTCTTCCCTTCCGCGCATACTGCCACCCGAGGCTGCGCCTTCAAGCCAGGCGATCAGAACCAGGCAGTTGGGACGTTGCGCAAGCAGGTGCGGCAGGCATTCCACAAACTGGTTGAAACCACGCGCCGGCTCATGCGGCGGTCCCAAAAAGCTGACAAGCTCTTGCGCGTGTTCCTCCTGGTTTTCCACCGGGGAAAAAAAACGGGGATTAATGCCGCTGTGCACAACGTGCAACCTTTTTCTCAGAAATTCAGGGTACTGCTCCCTTTGCCACAACGATGAGGTCACAGCCAGATCACAGTCTCCCAAGGCGTTATATTCCCAAAGATTCGCGACCCTTGCGGGAGCAAAGTCCGCAGCCGGACGCTGTTTTCCCCTGGTGAAAAAGCAGTGGCTTTCGCCCGGAGTATAAAACCAGTCGCCCTGCCCCACATAAAAGGCATCAGGAAAAATGTCGCGCAAATAAAAGCTGCCGCCCATACTGGCCGAAGCACAAATAATATCAGGAAAAAATCCGTCTTTACGCAGCCCCAGCAAAGTATTGCCCGCGCGTGCGCCACGCCGCAGCCGCGTGACGATTTCCCTTTCCGCCGGGTCATCACTATCACAGGGGGCGGCAGGCGGCAGACGCAGGCGGCGAACTCCGGCAAGCGTTAGCTTCTGTCCGGTTTCGGCCAGAAAAAGCACCTTATTTTCACGCACAGCCCCAAACGCCTGGGCCAGGGAGCGAAAACGCCCTGGAAACGTCGAATTCAAAAACAATACCCGCATGTATACCCACGCTAGCCTTCATGTTCAGATTTATCATCCCGGCTGTCATGCAACAGCGCAAGAAAGGCCGCGCCCTGCTCCGAAGCCAGGAATTTTCTCAGGGCTGCCACCACGTGCACGTCGTATTTGGGCGGCTGTTCTTCCAGAATGCCCAGCGCCTGTTCAACGCCGAGGGCCTGACGGTAAGAACGCGAGCGGACCAGTGCGCAGAAGGTATTGGCCACGGCCAGAATACGGGCGTTTTCGCAAATGGCATCGCCGGAAAGTCCGGCCGGATAGCCGGAACCGTCTTGCCTTTCATACATCTGCGAAATGGCTTCCAGAACCGGCAGGCCAAAATCAATGCCTTCCAGGGCACGTACGGCATATTCCACATGCCGTTGCAGCATCGAGCGTTCTTCGGGCGTAAGCACACCGGACTTGGTGAGCAGCTCTCTGGGCAGCTGAATCATGCCTATTTGCGAAAGGTTGGCCGCCGTACGCAAGGTAGCCAGAGTGATTGCATCTGTTTTTTCAAGTCCATAGGCCAGGGTCACGGCAAGCTGCGCCATAAGGGATGAATGCCCGCGCAGATAGCTGTCAACAGCTTCAACCGCGCGCACAAAGGCATTGACGGTCTGGTTGACCATCTGCTGCGCCCGCTGCTGGGCCACGGCGAGGTCTGTCACGTCGCTGTAGACAGAAACCACGCCCGACATACGCCCCGCCTCGTCACGAAACGGCGTGCAGGACGTAAAGAAGTAGCGCTGGCTGCCGTCTACCGGCAGCGTTTCGGTAAAACTTGAAAGGTCGCCGGTCTGGTGTACCGCCAGAGTATGAGTCACAAGGCTGCGCGCGATATCCGGACCGAGATCGGTATATGAACGGCCGCGCAGGCTGCCTGCATCCACACCCACCATATGTGCAAAACTCTGGTTGGCGTAAAATATGATTCCGTTAAGGTCGTTGAGCACAACCCCTGCCGACAGGGCTGAATTCACGCCGTCCATGATCTGCTTCTGCTGGTTGACCATAAGATACAGACGACGCAGCTGATCGGCCACTGCGCGTTCCCTGCGTCCTACAAGCCACCACCACAGGGCGAACAGCATGATGCCCGTCAGGGCCAGCACCAGAACCGCGCCCAGCATGACGTTTTTGCGCAGAGAATGGTAGGACGCGTCAATCCGCACGGTCTCCACTCCCTGGTCCACAAGCCAGGGCAGTCGCGGCACAGGCACGGCCAGCGTATATGTGGTTTCTTCGCCATTGCCGCCGGGGCCGGGTTCGGTGCGCATGGCCAGGGGCAAACGCCCGCCCTCAAGCGTCCAGCCCGGCAGATTCACAAAGCCTTCCTGCACGGTTGGGTCGATGCGCTGCAGCCGCTGGTTGAAATGCTCCAGTATGGCGGAACTGAACTCTTTGCCGCCCGTATGCCGCGTAATGGCCTTGACGACCGGCAGCACGTTGTTGGTTGCCAGCAAGACGGAAACCACCCTGTCGCCTGTGGCATCCACATAAAGCGGAGCCACAATGGGAAATGCCATATCCATGACCAGTTCGCCGTGTTGCCGCCGTACAGGCAGAAAAACAGGCTGGCGCGTACGGATGGCCTCGGCAACGTACATGCGCTGCTCTTCGCTCAAAACGGGCGGTTCACCGGGCGACAGATATACTTCCAGATCTGTGTTGATAAGACTTGCACCCCAGAACGAGTTCTTTTCAATAAAATCCTTGAGCTGCCGCAGCATCATGGGCAGACGCGGCAGAATGGCGCTTATGGGGTCCTGCGTGGACGACCGCCACCCGTCATGATCCGGATCTGCAAAACTGTCCGGCACCGGTACGCTTTCCACCTCTTTTCGTGACTCGCGCAGCAGCACGTCCGGCGACAGATGCGAACTGTTTACCTCGGCGGCAAAAAGCCGCAGCAGATCCATTTCTGCAAACATTTCAACCTGTTTTATAATGCCGCCGGACCACACGGTGAGCAGGGCCACCTTGTTGTTGGCCTGCACGTGCAGATTCTGCCCCACTTCGCGCAGCATGCGCTCGCGGGAATTCTGCAGGTACCAGTTGGCCCCTGTCACGATAAGAACTGCCATCACCGCAAAGACAGCCAGCATGATCCGGGCTGCGGCGCGGTTGCGCGACTTTATGTCGGAAGAATCCTGTAATGCCATAATCGTTCCTTTCGCGACGGATCAGCGCTCTCGCAGGGCGTTCTGCTTGGCCTTGAGAATGGGCTTGAGCAGATAATCCAGAACAGTTTTTTTGCCGATGAGAATATCTGTGGTCACAATCATGCCGGGGATAATGGGCAGATATTCCTTGTGATAGACAATGGCATTTTTCTGGGTACGCACCTTGACCAGATAAAAATGCTCGCCCTTCTTGTCCTCAATGGTGTCGGCACTGATGGACTCAAGCTTGCCCTCAAGACCGCCGTAAATGGAAAAGTCATAGGCAGAAACCTTGACCATCACATCCTGCCCGGGACGCAGAAAAGCCACGTCCTGCGGCTTGACCTTGGCCTCCACCAGCAGGGTATCGTCCAGGGGCACGATGTCCATGATGGGTTCACCGGGCTTTACCACGCCGCCTACGGTAGAAATGTATATCTGCTTTACCGTGCCGCGCACAGGCGCGCGAAGTTCGGTGCGGGTCACCCGGTCGCGTCCGGCAGAGATGCTTTCGCGCAGCGAGTTCAGCTCCTGGCGCCTTTTATTGATTTCTTCCGTAATGGCCGAGGCCTGCTCCGCACGGCGCGAGGCTATGCGCTGCCGCGATTCTTCAGCCGCAGCCTGCGCCTTGGGTATGGCTGCGGCCAGGGCGTCAATCTGCCCCTGCAGCTCCACCACCCGCTGCTGCAGGCCGAGATATTCCATCTTGGAAAAGTTGTTGCGCTGCACCAGCGCATAGGCAGTATCACGCTGCTCAATGGCCAGGGCCAGGCTGCGGTCAAGCTGTACCTTGCGGGCTGTCTGCTCCTCGACATCGTGCATGCGCTGGGTGTATTGCGACTGCAATACCTCGACTTCAGCATTCAGTTGTACACGACGCACCTGATAGGCATTTTCCTGGTCCTGCATGATCTGGCGGGCGCGGGCCAGGACGGATTCGTCCACCCTGCGGCCAATAAGCTGACTGGCCCATGCTTCAAGATGCTCCGGAAAAACAGGTGGCTCACTTTTTATTTCCGCCTCAAGGCGGGCTATTGCCAGACTGTTTTCCATAGCCTTGTTCACGGCATCGCGGTACGCGCTCTCGGCCATTTCGTTATCCAGCTGGGCCAGTATTGTCCCCTTGTCCACAATCTGGCCTTCGCGCACCATAACGGCACGCAGAATGCCGCCTTCAAGGTTCTGTATGGTTTGGGTACGCTGTGACCCCACCACCGTGCCTTCGGCGTGGGTCACTTCGTCCACACTGGCAAAGGCAGCCCAGATGATGAGACACAAAAACATGACCGCCACGCAGATGGAGAGCGCCCGGACACCGAAATGGGGCCTGCGCGCCAGCGCGGCGTCCACCTCGCTGGCAAACTGTATGTCGTCGGGTGTCAGGCCGTTGAGGGGTGCGTCCATAGCGGCAAAAAGACCGGGATTGCCCTGCTGCTGGCCGGGTGGCGGCGCTCCCTCACCGCCTTTCAGGCGGTTCAGGGTTTCGGCGATGGACTGGCGGAGACTTTTATCCGGCCGCTGCTCATGCTCGCCGCCCATGAGCAGGTCGCGCAGAAAAGCCTTGGGGCCGCTCTGCTCGACAGGCGCGGGAACGCTCCCTTCCGGGCCGACGGGGTGCGGCATGTCATGACCGCTCTCCTCACCATGCCCCAGCGGGAGAAAGCCGATGCCGTCCACCTGATCATCCGTCCAGTGACCATCATGCTCGCCAGACACAGGCATGACGATGGGCGCGGCTCCTTCCGATCCCGCACCGGGCATGGCGGGCAGGGCATCATCTTTATGGACCGGCTTTGGCGCGCCAAAGGGAGCCTGCCCCGAGGGCAGGTAACACAAAAACCCGTTCTCGGCCGTGCCGCAAAAAGCCGCATTAAAATCCGGCTGCGGCGCGGTACGGGAAGAAGAATCCGGAAAAACGGCCCCGGAAGCGGCCGGACCGCCGGACTCCTGCCCCCGGGCACCGTCGGGCACAGCGGATTCCGCAGGGCTTGCCGCCGGAGCAATGGGGCCTTTTGCTTTATCTTTATCTTGTGGTGTCAACTGCATGCTACATATTCTCCGCGGGCCGTTGCGCCGGAGCGCCCTGTCCCTGTCGTGCCGTATCCATGCTTTGCCGTGAACGGTCACGCAGACGCTGCAAAACGGCGTCGCGCGGGCCATCCATTCTTATTTGGCCGTTTTCCATAACAATCAGGCGATTTACAATACGCAGCATGGACAAGCGGTGTGTCACCAGCACCACGGTGCGCCCATCCATGACCGAATACAGGCGCTTTTGCAGCATTACCTCAGAGTCCGTATCCATGTTGCTGGTAGGCTCATCCAGAAGCAGCACTTCGGGGTCGCGCACAAGGGCGCGCGCCAGCGCCACAGCCTGACGCTGCCCGCCGGAAAGAGCCCTGCCCTGTTCACCCACCTGCGCGGCAAAGCCAGCGGGATTGTTGCGCAAAAAATCTGTCACACCCGCCAGAGCCGCTGCGCGCAGGATAAGATGGTCATTGATGGTGGGATCGCCCAGGGCAATATTGTCGCGAATGCTGCCGTAAAACAGTACCACGTCCTGCGGCAGTACGCCCACGCGTCCCCTGAGGTCGGTGCTGGGTATCTGCCGTATGTCCACATCGCCGAATTTCACGGCGCCTTCCTTGGGCTGATAAAGGCCGATAAGCAGCTTGGACAGTGTGCTCTTGCCCGACCCCATAGGCCCGATGATGCCCACACGCTCGCCCGGCTCGATATGCAGCGATACGCGGTCAAGGGCCAGACGCTCCTGCTGCGGGTAAGCGAAGGACACGTTTTCCATAGTGAATGACGGCCGCAGCATGCCGAAATCCATGCAGGTTTTTTCCACCTGGTTTTCTGAAGGCAGCACCATGAGCATGTCGAGCGCCTTGAGCGTCACATGCGAGTTCTGAAGGCGCGTAAGCAGCGAGGCCATCTGCAGCAGAGGGGCCATGGTCCGCCCCACCAGAATATTGCAGCCTATAAGGGCGCCCATGGTCATCAGGCCGTCGGATATGCGGTACACGCCCCAAACGATCATGGCCACCGTCACAAGCTGGGTAATGAGCATGGAAGACGTGACGGCCAGATTGTTGTACTTGCGGGCCTCGCTGTTGGACTGGGCGGAAAGCCCCACCACAGATTCCCAGAGCTTTTGCATGCGGCTTTCGGCCATGCACGACTTGAGGGTTTCAAGCCCGCCCACAATCTCCACCAGCAGGGCGTTTTTCTGCATATTCTGCTTGTAACTGGCCTCGGCACTGCGCCGCGAGCGCGACTGCAGCAGCAGGCCGATGCCCAGCATCAGGGGCATTGCCGCCAGAGGCAAGAATACCAGCGGGCCGCCGATAAATCCGATAAGCAGCAGGAATATGACCAGAAAAGGCAGATCAATGCAGGCCAGCAGGCTTGAAGAGCTGAAAAATTCGCGTAACTGCTCGAATTCACGCAGGTTATTAACAAGTGCCCCTGTGGATTCTGGCTTGGCGTCCATGCGCATTGAAAGCACTTTCTCTACCAGCGAACTCGAAAGCACAATGTCGGCATTGCGCCCGGCCACGTCCACAAAATGGGTACGCAACGACGAGAGCAAAAAGTTGAAGAGATAGATTATGAGAATGCCGATAGCCAGAACCCACAGGGTTTCAATGGCATTATTGGGAACCACGCGGTCGTAGACGTTCATGACAAAAAGCGGGCTGCCCACGGCAATGAGGTTGATCACCACACTGGCCAGAGCCACATGCCGGTAAATGGGCGCGTAATAACGCAGCACATCCCAGAACCAGCGCTTGCCGTGCGAAATGCTCAGCCGCTCGGCGCGGTCATCGGGTGCGGATTCCACAGCGGCAAAGAGTGCCTAACCGGAGTATTCCTGCTTGAGATCTTCAAGAGACACCGCCTGCGCGGCATCGCTGGTTTCAGGAAATATGACCTCGGCCATGCCGTCTTTCATGCCTGTCAGCACACATGAGCGATCGCGGGTCAGCAGAAGAATGCAGGGCATTACCAGGGTGGGAATATCCTCCAGCTCCGGGCGAAAGACAATCCGGCCCGAAAGCCCGGCCTTGCGCGCAGCCCTGAGGCACGCCTGGGGGGTTACCTTGCTGCCGGTAAGACCGGCCATAAGAAACTGCGGGCTGACCACCCTGCCGCGCAAGCGCAACAGCACTGCAAGGCTGCGCAACAGGCCGGGCATGAAGTCAACGTCAGACGGGCGCAAAGGCCCCATGCCGGAATCTCTGCCCGACTGGCCGGACTTCATGGCCGCTTCGTGACGTGCGGCCTGGGCCATGGCGTTCATGGCGGCTTCACCCGTCTGGCCTGAAACTCCCTGTGCGTCGCCCGGCGCGGGAGCACCTTCAGCATCCGGGACTGCTCCGGCTTCGGCTGCGGACTGCGGCTGCGTTTCGGCGGTTCCTGCGTCCTGCGCAGGTGCGGCAACCTCAGCGGAAGCGGCAGCAGCGGCATCCCGTTCACTGGAAGCTTCCGTGCGGGGGTGGGCATTGCCGAGCACAGCGCTGCCATTGGGCATGCCGGGCGGCATGCCCTCCTGCCCAGACGCAGGGGCAGCCTCTTTTGCCTGCTGGCCGGGCAATATGGTCACGGCTCCGGAAAGTTGCGAAAGTCCGGCATTCTGCGTCGCGCTCCCGGACCCGGGCGAGGCCGGGCCTATGGAGGCAGCATGCGTGCCTGTAGCAGAAGACGTTGCGGAGGCCGGCGTGGGAGCAGCACCGTTCGCAGTCGCGCTGGCTGCCGTTCCGTCCGGGGTCTTCCCTGAAATCTGTGTGGTGTCAGGCTGTTCCATGGTATTCCCATTGCTGTAACACAAGGGCTGGAAGCCCTTGTAAAGGGGCAGGAGCGTGGGCCACAAGGCGGAAATGCCTTGCCGGGCGCTGCGGCCGGCATACCGCTTTGAACGGTTTACCGTTTATGAAAGTACGTTAATGCGACCGAATTGCCAAGCTGTTAGGCAATCAGGTGCAAACGCGAAAATTGGTGAACGCGGGGAAATAAATAAAGAAATCAGGCGATGTTCCCCGGCGCGCATGCGCACCGGGGAACAAACACCTCTTACTCAAACCAGCCGGGAGCGAATTCTTCGCGGGGGTCAGTGGCGTCCTTGGGCGGTTCCTGCCCAAGGGGACCGGTATTAATGGACATTTGCAGCAGCAGGTTGCCCGAAAGCGCGCTCAGGCGATACGCGCCCACCAGGATATTGCCGCGAGCGGTTTCGGCCTGGGTGGAGGAGTTGAAAAGCTCATTCTCCGTGTCGAGCACGTCAAGAATGCTGCGCCTGCCGATCTGGAACTGTTCAACATACGCCGAGCGGGTGTACTTGCTGTACTCCACAGCCTTGCTGTAGTGCGAGTACTGTTCCTGCGCGGCCTGATAGTTGGTCCAGGTGCTTTCGATATCCAGCTTCAGCTCATCAAGAAAATCGTACATCACCTGGCGGCTCTGCCGGATGCGCGCTGAAGCCGCACGCCGTTCGGCCAGGTCCGCTCCGCTGTTGAAGATATTCCAGCGCACGACGCCAAGCACGTCAAAGCTGTATATCCAGCGGTCGGTAGCTCCGCCCCTGTCCGTATAGTTGGGGCCGGCTTCAAGGTTCAGCGTGGGATAAAAGGCGGAGTCGGCCAGCTCACGCTCGCCGCGCGCGGCGCGGATGTCCTGCATGTAGGCAGACAGCTTGGGGTTGCTCTGCTCGGCCTGTGTCAGTACCGCATCCGGGCCTTTATACAGCTCGGGGGGCATCGTCACAGGGGCCATTTTGGCCGCGGCGGGCAGCCCAGTAAGGCGAACATACCTGTCTTCCGCCACAAGAAGGGCGGCCTTGGCCTCGGACAGGCTCGACAGGGCGCGCTGCAGGCGCGAACGGGCCTGCGTCACGTCGGCGGCGGTATCAGCGCCAAGGCTGGCCCTGTCCTGTGCCTGGTTCACAAGCGCCTTGTGCTGGCTTACGTTCATTTCGGCCAGTTCAAGGATCTTTCTGCGGCGCAGAACGTCGATATGCGAAATGATACCTTCAAGGGACAGCGAAGTGGCCGTATCAAACACGCGATACTTTACGGACTCGAGGGTAGACTTGGCCGTGCGCACACGCGAACGCGTGGCAAAACCGTCCCAGATAGGCTGCACAAGCTGGGCGTTAACGCCGGCCAGGCCCCACATCTGATAGTCCAGGTCTTTATTGCGTGTGCTCGAATCGCTCAGCACACTGCCGCCAGCGCGCCCCGTAACGTCCACGCGGGGGCCGAACCCGGCTTTGGCGCGGTCAACTTCGTGCTCAAGCACATTGCGGTTTTCCTGAATCCCCCTCAAAGCCCTGTTGGTACGCAGCACGCCATAAATGGAATCTTCCACGGTTATGGCCTGCCCTGCGGGCGGAGGAGGCGGATATGCGCTTTCGGCAGCTACAGTCAGCGCCGGGGCCAGCAGAATCAGCCCCAATAAGGTAAAAACATACTGTTTCACAGTTCACTCCCTAAGAATGAAAAGCCGCGCCTTATGGCGGCCTTTCGCTCTGTCCGCATGCCGGCCAGAATGGCCCACATTGTGGATACGGCAACCGGGTGCGCCACCGTCCACAACGGCATGCTTTAGGCTTTTGGTGAAATACCCGGATTAAGGGCGCCCTGCAAGCTCTTTTGGCTCAAAGCCCTACAGGTTACGCAGTTTTTCCGCATAACGCCCGGCACGACAAAAGTCAGATGCGGCAGGTCCAGCCACCCACAAACGGATTCTGGCTGGTGCCTGCTACTATTAACAGTTAGCAATAGTTGGGGAATAAAAGCAAGAGCCTGATACCTCACCAAAAACAGAAAAACGTATAACGCATCAAAAAATAAAGATAAATATATTTAACTATAGTATTATATTTTTTGTATCTGGCTGAAAAATTTTACTCTCAGGCGCCAAATGGCATGACGCAAAATGATCCGACAAACAGCAGCGGCAGAATTGCATACGGAAAAACCGATGAAAAGCATTGCCTGCAAGTCAATCAATCCAAGAGATCAGGCCAGATCAATGCCGCAGCACATCTTCTGAAGCCAGCAGACGTCCATTGCAGTGCTTCAGATGCTCCGCACCGCCGCCGGGGCGGTTTCAAAAAAGCATTGCTCCACGAGCGCCTTATCCGCTCGGCATGCAGCATGGGGCTGATTGCGGGCTGCCTGCCCTGCCCCCCCGGGCAGCAGAAAAACTGCGCGGGGATGCCCTTGCTCCAGAGGGAAGCTGCGACAGGACGCACATGACGATTGAACCGGGGCTTCCACCCCGTGAGATGATCGCTTTCGGGCTGCCTGCGGCAGACAGCCCGGGCAGGTCGCCCTGGGGGCCTCGTCACAAGGCGCGCCCTGTACAGGCGACGAACCATCTTGCAAAAATCCGGGGCCGCACACTGCGCAGCAGAAAATATCCTTCGGCAGGTGTGCGGCTCCGCAACAGACAGGCTAGAAACTGTAGTTCAGTTCTTCAAAAAAGGCCTTGGGGTGCGCACAGGCGGGGCACATTTCGGGCGCGTGCTCCCCGTCCACGAGACAGCCGCAGTTGATACAGCGCCACACTGTGGGCTTGGAACGCATGAACATGCGACCTTCCTTGATATCGCTGGCGAGCTTGAGGAAGCGCTTTTCGTGATAGGCTTCGGCTACGGCGATATGGCGCATGACAAAAGCAACTTCGGAAAAACCTTCTTTTTCGGCGGTGGCAGCCATCGAAGGATACATTTCAGTGTGCTCGTAGTTTTCGCCCTGGGCAGAAGCCAGCAGGTTGGCTTCGCTGCCCGCGATAATGCCCGCAGGATACGCAGCCTGGATTTCTACCTCACCACCTTCAAGAAATTTGAAAAGGCGCTTGGCGTGCTCTTTTTCCTGCGCGGCAGTTTCAAGAAAGATTTCCTGCACCAGCACGTAGCCGTCTTTTTTGGCCACGGAGGAAAAAAAGTCATAACGGTTACGGGCCTGCGACTCACCGGCAAAGGCAGTCAGAATGTTCTTTTCGGTCTGGGTTCCCTTTAACGATTTCATGGCAAAACCTCTCTTTCGCATGCAATACATGCTGTATACAAGGTGTCTGGACGTAAACGAAATAAAAAGGGACAGCAGCAGCCATCCCCCAAGTCGACTTTATATAATTGATATTTGTTACTGTCAATAGGCTACCCTGCCTGTTCGGCCTCCGCAAGCTGCGCTTCAAGGGCCGCAATCTGAGCCTGCAGGGCATGTATCTTGCTCTGCAGGGCCGTATCTGCTCCACCGCCACTGGCCTGGCTGGCAAGGCTTGCCAGCTGGCTTTTGAGGGCTTCTATTTTTTGTTTTATACTTTCCACAGAACTTGAGCCGCCAGGCCCACCCGATGCGCCCCCTGCGCCTGAAGCCTTTTCGCCTCCGTCACTGCCGTCATTACCGGAAAGTCCGGCCACCTGACTGCCGGAGCTTTCCTGCCGGGCACCTGGCGCGGGCGATTTGGTAGAAGCCGAGTAGCGGCCAAGTTTTTCGCGCAAAAGCTCTCTGGCCTTGTCGGAAATATTCACCGTATCACCAGAATCGCCCTTGCCGGAAGCTGTGGTGCTTCTGGCGCTGCCGCCGAGATCCCATATCCCTTCCACACCGGAAAGGCCGCCAACGCCATATGTGCCTGACACGCTCATGTCTGCTCCTCGGATGCCTTGCACCGGTTGGAAAACAATTCCTCCCGCCAGTACCTGCGAAAAAGCAGCAAAAGCCATGCCAGAGCATAAAGGGGAAAATTCTGCCCGGCGGTTCTGTCAGGATGCATCCACGGCCCTTTACAAGGGCTTGCCGCCTGTGGCAGCCTCGCCCCATGTCTGAAAAAAAAACTGCACCACAACTCCGGAAAGGCCCGGGCGCCTTCCCTCCCCTGCCGGAGTACATTCACTTGCCTCTGGCCGGGGGAACCAGACTGGCAGCCAGGGTGCGCCCTTCAGCCCGCGCCCGCCGCACCCGCCTGACGCTTGACCCGCGCGGCCGCCTGACCCTCACGGTTCCCGAAGGCATGCCCCTTGTGCTTCTGGAACAGAGCCTGCCGCAATTTTTGCCGTGGCTGGAACGCGCGTGGAAAAAGCATCAGTCCGGCAGCCCGGAGGAGCAGCTGCCCCCCAGTATAAACCTGCCCCTGCCTGACATATCATTTCAGGTGTGTCTTGACGGCGACCTTGCCGCCGGCCGGCTGGCTGCGGCGCAACATCAGGAGCACAGCGCCTCCCTGCTGGTGCGCTCCGGGCCGCAACGCCTTTTGCTGGTGCAAAGCCCCGGCCTGCTGCGCCTTTTCGGTCCGGTGCAGGATACGGCACTGTGCGCCCGGGCATTGCGTCAATGGTGCCGCAACATGGCGAGCGTGCTGCTGCCGCCCTATCTTGAAGGCCTGGCGCGGCAGGGCGGATTTATGCTTGAAAAAGTCAGCATACGGGACCAGCGGTCGCGCTGGGGCAGTTGTGCGCGCGTACGACGCTCCGCCGTCAATGCCCGCAGCGGAGAAAAAAAAGCCGGACAAAACGGCGCGTCTTTGGCAGAGATGGAGCATAGGCGGCAAAACTCCGCTGCCGCTCCGGCTTCCAGCAGGGCGGGGCGCTGGATGGACACTTTTTTCCGGCTGTTTTCAGACGCGGACAGTCCGGGCCTGACACCTGCAGGGCGCAACGCAGCCGCCCCGGCCGACACCTTCGGGGATGATCCCGCAGGGCGTATAAGCCTCAACTGGCGGGCGCTGCTGCTGCCGCGCCCCCTGCTGGAACACCTGTGCTGGCACGAACTGTGTCATCTGCGCCATATGAACCACTCCCCTGCCTACAGGGCAGAGCTTGCCCGCTATTCCCCGGACTGGCCCGGATGCGAAAAAGCTCTGGACCATGCATGGCGAGGTCTGCCCTGGTGGGCCTTGCCCGGCGGTGATCCTTCAGAAGACGACGCCTAAACTCACGCCCCGAAGTTGTGATCTGCTCTGCACTCCGGAGCCGCTGCCCGCCCCACGCGCCAGAAGAACGGGCGCACTCGCTCCCCAAAAGCAGGTCAAGAAAGATGCGCTCGCCGAGCAGGCTGCGCAAGCATTTGCAATAAACTCATTGCAGACGGCAATTGCCCTACACCTAGGTGTAGTGTTCCAATAGGTTGTTCACCCTCCCCCAAGTCGGTAAAGCTGGAGTTAACAGACAACAGCAAACCGATCGAGGGAGAAGGTGAACAGCCATAAGAATGCCAAACTGACCGCAAGAGGTCGAGAAGAAATGATACAGCGGATGCTGGACAATCCTGCCGCTACGGTGGCGGCAGGATTTGGAGTAAGCCTGCGAACCGCCAGAAAATGGATGAAGCGATACCGTGAAGGAGGTCTTGCTTCTTTAGCAGACGCCTCTTCCCGGCCTCGACATTGCAGAAATCGGCTGACGGAGCTGGACGTTTCCAGAATTTTTGAGTTGCGGAAAAAGCGACAGACTGGCGACGCAATCGCATTACGCCTTGGCCTGTGCCGCAGCACTGTGTTTCGTGCCTTGCGCAGACTCGGCTGCTCCCGGCTTTCTTCTTTGGAAGAAAAAGAGCCGGTACAGCGTTATCAATGGGCGAAGCCGGGGCAGATGCTTCATCTGGACATCAAGCGTCTCGGCAAGATTGATGGAGTTGGTCATAGGAAGACGGGGACACGGCAAGTCCGTCGGCATCGACCAGGTTGGGAATATTTACATGTATGTGTGGATGACGCTTCCAGGGCCGCGTATACGGCAGTACTGCCGGATGAAACGGCGGAATCTGCCATAGAGTTTTTGTGGTTTGCCATCGCGTGGTATGCTTCGCACGGCATCAAAGTAGAACGAATTCTGACGGACAATGGCGCTTGCTATAGGTCTTGGAAATTTCGAGACGCTTGCCGTGAGTTTGGAATAACGCATAAACGCACACGGCCTTATAGACCACAAACCAACGGCAAGGCAGAACGCTTCATTCGAACAGCATTGAATGAGTGGGCATACGCCGAAACGTATACCCACTCATGGAAAAGAACAGCTTATCTGTCGATATGGACGCATCGGTATAATTTCTTGCGACCACACTCGGCTCTTGGCAGAAAACCTCCAGCTTCAAGGCTAGGAGGGTGAACAACGTGTTGACACTCTACACCTAGGGTTTCAGTTCACTCATGGAATTGGCCCTGCCCGCCACCACAATGGTGTCTCCCTTGTGCAGAACGGTCATGGCCGGGGGGACGAAGTTAAAAGAATGCTCGCCCACGGGACGAATGCCCAGAACCATAATATTGAAACGCTGCATGAGATTAAGCTCCACCAGCGTTTTGCCGTGCCACTCGTCTACCTTCAGTTCCTGAATCGCGATGCCTCCGTACTTGGGGATAAGATCCAGCATGCCCGGATAGGTGAGCTGATGGGCAGCCATGACGGCGGCCTCCATTTCGGGAACCAGGGCACGATTGACGCGCAGCCGCTGAAGAATCTTGCGGTGCTCCTCATTGGAGGCCTTGACCCATATCTTGGGGCCGCCCAATTCCTGCACGTTGAGGGTGATACTGAGGGACTGCTCAACGCTTTCTCCCACGCTGATAACCACCCAGTCCAGGTCCTGCACATGCAGTGAGCGCAGCACGGCGATATTGGTGGCGTCGGCCTTGTAGACGGACTCCAGCGCATCTTCGGCCCGTTGTACCCGCGCTTCAGACATATCTATGCCCACCACAGTATGCCCAAGGGAAACAAGGGTGGTCGCCATGCGCAGGCCAAATTTGCCCAGGCCGATAACGCCTATTTCCAGCTTCTTTTCCGCCATATCTTTACTTTCTCCGTGCTGTATCCGCGCCGGAAGGCCGGAAGCGTTCCGCTGCGGCAAAGACCGGACAGGAGCAAGCCCCGCCGGGTATGCCGGGCAAAATCCGAATGCGGCCTTTCGGTGTGCAGCATTGCATCAGGCCCCCAAAACAGCCAGTCTGTGACCGAAGATGCCGCTACGGCAGCAAGCCGAAAGCAGCGCCCCTCGCAACGCGATCATATATAAATCTTTTGTGAACAACCTGCTGAAACAATACATCAACCAATGGGCAATTGCGTTTCCGCCACTGTATATGCCTTGCGGGGCTGCAGGCTCTGCACAGCCATGAGCAGGCTCAGCAGGCCCACGCGCCCGGCAAACATGTTGACAATAATAACACCCTTGCCTTCGGCGCTCAGTTCCGGAGTCAGATTCATTGAAAGCCCCACAGTACCGAGGGCCGAGACCTCTTCAAACAGAATGCGCAGAAAAGACGGCCCCTCAACCCCGGTGCCGTGCAGTATGCCGTATTCCGTAATACTGAGCAGAAACGTGGAAAACCCTACAAGCATCGAGTAGAAAAAGAACAGCGTCAGCGCGCGGCTTACGTTTTCTGCCGGCACGCCCCTTCCCTCAAGCACGATCTGCCTGTCGCCCCGGAACTGCGCGGCAATATAGCCCACCAGCACCCTGAAAGTCACCACCTTGATGCCGCCCGCGCATGAGCCGGGGCCGCCGCCCACAAACATGAGCGCCATGAGCACCAGCAGGGTGGCCTCGCTCAGGCTGCTCATATTGACGGTATTGAAACCGGCAGTGCGGGCCACTGCAGCCTGAAAAAAAGCTGTCAGGGCCAGGTCAAAACCATCGCCCAGCGCCTGCTCGTTGCCCACCCGCCAGAATTCGATGACAAAGCCCAGCGCCGCGCCCACCACAATAAGAAAAACCGTTGTCTTGAGCACAAGGCGGCTGAAACGGCTGAACCTGCGTACAGGAATGCCCATGCGGCCGCCGGAAATGATGCCCAGGGCTTCACGCAGCACGCCAAAGCCTATACTGCCCAAAAAAACGCTGGCCGTGATGATGCAGTTGACCGTCACATCATCCCGAAAGTTCATGAGGCTGTTGGGGCTGAGCGAAAACCCCGCATTACAGAAGGCAGAAACAGCATGAAAAGCCGCGCTGATCGGATGAAAAAACACGGGATCGTGCCAGTAAAGCAACAAGCCCGTGACAAGCTCGATGCTGAACACCAGGGCCAGCACCTGCAACAGAAAGCCCTTGAGGTTGAAGTCGTCGCCAAGCAACGCCTGACTCACGGCCTCGCGGCTGGTAAAGGGCACATGGTTTCGCCAGAGCAAAAAAATAATGCTCGTATAGGTCATGACGCCAAGGCCGCCCAACTGCACGAGAAATAGCAGCACCATCACCCCCGCGGGGCTGAGAACAGCGCTGATGTCCACAGGCGTCAGACCTGTAACACAAACGGCCGACGTGGCGATAAAGGCCGCATCTATGGGGCTGAGGCTCTGGCCTTCCTGCAGGCTCGCCGGCATGTGCAGCAAAACTGCGCCCACGGCAATAACCACAAGAAAGGAAAATACGGGCCACGTAAGAGGGCTGAAAAATCTGTTCCGCTGCATGCCCCCCATTTATGCCAGCCGCTGAAGGAAAGCAAGACGATGGGCCATATCGCTGGCGCGCAGCCCCTTCCCCCTTGAAAAATATATGAAATACCGCGGCCCATGCCCAATCCCTGCCCTGCTTCAGCCGCGCGGCGACGCTTCGCCCCCGGCAAGGACGTACGCCCCCCCTGTGCCGGCCGCAAGGCTGCGGACTTGACGTCAACCGGGCATGCTGTTTTTACGGAAGGGCAACCCGCACTTTACATACGCCTGCGGCGAGGATATAGTTTCCTTCGAGCTAGGGGAGCCGTGCAGACAACTGCGCGGCTGAGAGTGGGATTTCCCAGACCCTTGAACCTGACGCAGTTCGCACTGCCGGAGGGAAGCCGCGGCCACAAGCTGTTCCGCTGCTTGTGGTTTTTTTGCGCCCTGCGTCGCAACCCGCGAGGCACACATGTCTACCACACTTTTTTCGCAGAATACCGCATTGCGTGGTCTTCTGGACTCCCATCTGGACAGCCTGTCCGCTGAAGAGCAGCTCGACGCCCAAAGCGTGACCGCCGCCCTTGAGGCCGGAACTATGGTGCTGCTGGGCAACCCCGCCCATAAGGGACTCAAACCCATTCTTGTGGGTCAGCCCGCCAGGGTCAAGGTGAACGCCAATATCGGCACGTCTCCCCTGAACAACTGCCCCCGCACCGAGGAGCGCAAGATACAGGCCGCCCTTGAAGCCGGAGCCGATACGGTTATGGATCTTTCCATCGCCGGCGATCTGGACGCCCTGCGCCTCGGCATGCTGGAGGCCTGCCCCCGGCCGCTGGGTACGGTTCCCCTGTACGCCGTGGGCCAGCGCATACTGGACGCGGAGCGCGACATTGCCAGCATGAACCCGGACGAGCTTTTTGACGAAATCGCCAAACAGGCCCGGCAAGGGGTGGATTTTGTCACCGTTCACTGCGGGCTTTCGCGGCGCGGAGCCGAAATGGCCGTCAAAAACAACCGCGCTCTGGGCATTGTCTCGCGCGGCGGCTCCATGCTGGCCCGCTGGATGCTCGAAAACGACCGCGAAAACCCCTTGCTGGAGCATTTTGACCGCCTGCTCGACATCTGCCTTCCCTACAACGTGACCCTCTCCCTCGGCGACGGACTGCGCCCCGGCGCGGGCGTTGATGCGGGCGATGCCGCCCAGTGGGAAGAGGTCATCAATCTGGGGCGCCTTGCCAGATACGCGCTTGAACGCGGCGTGCAATGCATGATTGAAGGCCCCGGCCACGTGCCCCTCAACCAGGTGCGCACCCAGATTCAGGGCATAAAGCGCCTCACCCATAATGCCCCGCTCTATGTTCTCGGCCCCCTGTGCTGCGACAGCGCCCCGGGCTACGACCATATCGCCGGAGCCATCGGCGGCGCACTAGGCGTGGAAGCAGGCGTGGACTTTCTCTGCTACCTCACCCCTGCCGAGCACCTCACCCTGCCTGACGAGGCGGACGTGCGCGCCGGGGTCATGGCTTCGCGCGTGGCCGGGCATGTAGGCGAAGTGGCTTTGGGCCACCCCCGCGCCGTGGCACGTGAGGCAGCTATGAACGCCGCTCGCAAGGCGCTGGACTGGGAAGGCATGACCAAAGCCGCCCTGGATCCACAAATGCTTGAAAAACGGCGTGAGGAGCACAAGACTGAAGAAGTCTGCGCCATGTGCGGCAAGTTCTGCGCGGTTAAGATGCTTCAGGATCACTAGGGCATTTGCGCCGTAACGTGCTTATGGCGCGACGAAACAGCCCTGCGGCCCTCGCTGGTGGCTTGCTTCGGCGTGACGGGCGAAACATGTTCGCCTTGCAAGCACTTCGGGGGGCGGTTTTTTACAAATCCGCGCAGAGCAGACAGCCGTTTTTCAATGTTGCCCTGCTCACAGATATGCCCGCCCGGCGCGGCTCCCCTGCGGGGCCGCGCCGGAACCGCACGGCAGGTCTCAGACCGCACAAAATCTGGAAAAAGCGCCCGGAACACGCCGGGCGCTTTTTTCTGTCATTCATGCAGCCATTCGTGCGGTTATTGACTCACCGCACCGGCACGGGTATGCCTCTGGACTGTCCCGACACCGTGCCGGGCGGCTCCACTCCTGCCGCCCGGCAGACAGACAAGGCATACGGATACGACATGAACATACCCGTCCCTGCGGCCACCGTTGGCCTTTTGATTTTATCAAACATATTCATGACGTTCGCATGGTACGGCCATTTGCGCTACAAGGGCGCGGCTTTGCCTGTGGTCATTCTTGCCAGCTGGGGCCTGGCCTTTTTTGAATATCTGCTTCAGGTGCCTGCCAACCGCATCGGTTACGGGCATTTTTCCGCTGCTGAACTGAAAACCATACAGGAAGTCATCTCCCTGACGGTTTTCATGATTTTTTCCAGCCTTTGGCTGCACGAACCCCTGCGCTGGAACCACGTTGCGGGTTTTGCCCTCATTGTGCTGGCTGCCTGGATCATCTTCAAGGAGTGGTAATGTGGAAATAGGCCTCATCCCTTTGCTGATAGGCATTGCCGCCGCCTTTGCGGGCGGCTTTATAGACGCCATCGCCGGCGGAGGCGGTCTTGTGACCATGCCCGCCCTGCTGCTTACGGGCGTGCCACCGCATGCGGCCCTGGGCGCCAACAAATTCAGCGCCTGCCTGGGCACGTGCGTGGCCCTGGGCAACTTTGCCCGCAGCCGCCTTGTGCTATGGCGCGTTGCCCTGACAGGACTGGCCTTTGCCCTGATCGGCTCCTGGGCCGGAGCGCGTCTGGCACTGCACACCGAGCCTGCCCTGCTGGGCAAAATTCTGGTGGGGCTGTTGCCTGTAGGCATGTGCGCAACCCTCATGCCCCGCAAGGAGCGCGCGCGTGCTTACGGCGAAGCCGACATGAACGGCCCGCGCCTGTGGCTACTGACGCCGCTGGTATGCCTTGTCATCGGCGCATATGACGGATTTTTCGGTCCCGGAACAGGCAGCTTTCTTATTCTTGCATTTCACTGGATTTTGCGCATGGGCCTTATGGAGGCCTCCGCCACCTCCAAGGTGCTGAACCTTGCGTCCAACTTCGCAGGAGTGGTGGTTTTTATGATCAACGGCGTGGTATTGTGGAGCCTGGCCCTGCCCATGGCCGCAGCCTGCTGTGTGGGTAACTGGCTTGGCAGCCGCCTGGCCATACGCGTCGGCCCCGCGGCGGTGCGGCGTTTTCTTATGGTTTCGCTGTCGTTGCTGCTACTCACCCTGATCTGGCAGTTTTTTCTTGCCCCTCTTGTGCAGTAGCCTGCGGCAACGCGGCAGAAATGACATGCAGAAAAGATGGCGGTCCGGACTCTTGCGCCGGGCCGCCATCTTTCTTTGAACGTAACGCCATAAAACTTCCGTTATCTGCCGGACTTCAGGGCATCACGAGCTTTTTCGGCTTCCCGCAGTTCGCGCTGGGCCTCCTGTAGTTTGTGTTTGCGCTTGGCGATCTTGCTTTCCTGCTTGTCCCGGGCAAAAGCCTTGTCCAGCTCCGCCTGTCGTTCCTGCACTTTTTCCTGCTTTTCCATAACAGCTATTTCCGCTTCGGCCTGTTCGCCGTCATCGGTGCACCATGTGCGGACATTTTCCAGGGCGCGCTCAAGGCCTGCCGCCCGTTGTGTATTGTTGTGCTGCCTGGCGATATCAATCTGCCGCTGGATATGGGCCATTTTTTTCTGGCAGACGCCCCCGGCCTGCGCGACGCTGGCCCAAACAAAAAGAGTAATGAGCGCGACGCACAGCGAAACAGGCATTGCTGCATAATACTTCATTATAATTTCCTCTCTGGACGTTATACATAAAAGAACGGCATTGACGCAGCCATGCCGCCCCCATGCCGGGCTTGCATACAGGCAGAAAAAAACGCGCGCTTCCGTCGCCGGAATTCATGAAAGGCGGCATCAGGCCGGGCAGGCGCTGCGGCACGGCCAAAAGGCGTGAAGCTGACAAAACAGCGGAAGGGCATGAACAGTGGCAAGACTCCGCCAGCCTGAAAAAGGCAAAACACAGGCTGCCGGAAAGCATACCAGAAACGCGGACACTCCTGACGGCACGTCAAGAAACACTGCGTACAGACCGTGGCAACGTGCGAAACATATTCGCAATACTTTCAGGTTCTACACTTCGGCGTTGCGGCACAACAAACAGCAGCGCTGCCTACATGCGCAAAGCCCGCGGCAACGCTGCGGCGTGTTGCCGTCAGGGCGCCCCGCGCAGTCGCAGCCAGTGCGGCCTGCAACCGCTCTGCCGGCATACACCGCAAACGGCATGCACAAGGACTTTTTCATCCCTTGCAGCCGGGCGGCAGAAGCAAGACGTGCCGGGAGTTCACCTGAAGAGAACCTAGTTTATCATCTCAATATAGTAACGGCTGTCTGCGGTTTCCGGCAGCTCAAATTCAAGAGCATACTTCAGCCCGGTGGCGCTTTCGGCGGACTTGTCTCCCATGACGGCAGTAACCACGCATTTGCAGGATTTTTTATCCGCACTCATGGTCTTGAAGCTCTCAAAGCTGATATGCGGATCCTTTATACCCAGTTCCTGTGCATAGGATTGCATGATTTTTTTGGCATATTTTTTACCATCGCTGGAATCACACTCCAGCGATGAGCCACAACCCGCTACAAACATAGCAAGAAAGGCCGCTGCCACAATTTTTGTTTTCAGCATGGTTGTCTCCTTGATCCTGTTTTTCCGGGTGCGCGCTTCACCTGCGAAGCGTACGGTTCCGCACAGTAAAGCTATGACAAATATTCACCACCCGGTCAAACCGATCTGTACCGGATGGACACGCCCCGCGCCGTGCTGCCCCGCAGGTTTTACCATGCCAGTATAAATGAAAAATCCCGCTTCGGCGGGATTTTTCATTTATACTGGCATGGTTGCAAACGGCATCAGTTTTTCAGGCTGTGGATAGGGGCGGGAATGCGCCCCCCAAGGGTGATAAAGTCTTCAGCATTGCCGCCCGGCACGGGCATGATGGCCGCCTTGCCGAGCAGGCCGCCAAACGACACCTCCTCACCCACGCCCTTGCCGGGTACAGGTATGAGGCGTACAGCCGTGGTCTTGTGGTTGATCATGCCGATCGCCATTTCATCGGCGATAATGCCGGAAATGGTAGCCGCCGGGGTATCGCCGGGGATGGCGATCATGTCCAGCCCCACCGAGCATACGCTCGTCATGGCTTCCAGTTTTTCAATGCTGAGCAGGCCTGCGGTAGCGGCCGCCTCAATGCTTGAATCTTCCGATACGGGAATAAAGGCCCCCGAAAGACCGCCCACCGAAGAGGAGGCAAACGCCCCGCCTTTTTTCACCGCGTCATTGAGCATGGCAAGCACCGCTGTTGTACCGGGTGCGCCGATGCTTGAAAGCCCAAGGCTCTGGAAAATCTCGCCCACGGAGTCGCCCACCGCCGGGGTGGGGGCCAGGGAGAGGTCTGCCACGCCAAAGGGTATGCCCAGACGGGTAGCCACTTCAGTACCGATCATTTCACCCACGCGGGTCACCTTGTACGCCGTGCGCTTGATCACCTCGGCCATGTCCAGCAGGGTCAGGGGCGCGCCCTTTTCATTGCGGCCCGCCTCGCGGGCCCGGTCCAGGGCCTTCTTCACCACACCGGGGCCGGAAACGCCCACGTTGATCACCACATCAGGTTCACCCACCCCAAGGTAGGCCCCGGCCATGAAGGGCACGTCCTGCGGAATGTTGGCAAAAACCACCAGCTTGGCACAGCCTATGCCGCCACGGTCGGCCGTGGCTTCGGCCACCCTGAGGATCTGCCGCCCCATAAGCGCCACAGCGTCCATATTGATGCCGCTGCGCGACGATGCCACGTTGATGGACGAGCATATGCGGTCAGTCTGCGCGAGGGCTTCGGGCAGCGCCTCGATAAGGGCACGGTCGCCATTGGCAAAACCCTTTTCAACCAGGGCGGAAAAACCGCCCAGAAAATCCACGCCCGCCTCTTTGGCGGCCTCGTCCAGGGCTTTGCAGACACGCACCATGCCGTCCGGGCCAAAGGGCGCGGCCACCACCGCAATGGGGCTGACGCTGATGCGCTTGTTCACCACGGGAATGCCGTACTTGTCTCCCACCTCGTCACAGACAGAAACAAGCTGTGAGGCATAACGGCGGATTTTGGCCTGCACATTGGCGGTAAAAAGCTCTAGGTCGTGGCTCACGCAGTCAAACAGGCTCACGCCCAGGGTGACGGTGCGCACGTCCAGGTGCTCGTTGCGGAGCATGTTAAGGGTGCTTATGACTTCGCGTTCGGAAAGCATGGCGGTATCCTGTATGGTTGCAAGGCTAAAACGCTCTGGATCAGATCGGTTTTGATGATATGCGTTCTCAAGGTGAAGACCCACTCGCTACGGCGTTTGCCCGCGCAGGTACGTGCGTGTGGTCGCCACGGCGGGCATCTGCTCACGCCGTCGCCAGAGCAATACAAAAGCTGTACTGCCCTAAAAAGAGCTGACGCGGTGAACGGCTTCAAAAATATCCCTGTGCTGCACGCTGACCCTCAGGTCGCGGCTCTGGCCCTCGCAGGAAAGCTCGCGGCGCAGACGCCCAAGGTCAACGGCATCGGGAACCATAACCTCAAAGACAAAAAGGGCATGATTGGCCCCGCCTTCGCCCAGAATAGCCTTGAGGCTTTCGATATTCACATCATGCCGGGCAAACACGCGGCTCATGGCCGCGATAAGGCCGGGCTTGTCCGGGCCGTCGGCGGTGATCACAAATGGTTCGCAGTGCAGACTCTGGCCCCACTGCCCCTGAATGGCGGGCCGTACCAGCACCGAAAGATCCACTTTAGCCTCGGCCAGGCTGGCGCTCAGCTTCTGGTGCAGGTTCTGGGCATCCAGGGCATCGGGGGCGGCCACCACAAAAATGGCGGCAAATTCGCCGGAAAGAATGCTCTGGGTCACTTCTTCAATGTTGCAGCCGTTTTCTTCAAGAATGCGGCTGACTGCGGCCACCACTCCGGGGCAGTCGCGCCCCAGAAAAGAGGCGGTATACTTGTGCATGACGCGTATCCTTACGGAAATGATCCGTGGCAGGGCCACGGGAAGGTGTCACAGGAAAGAAAATCTATATACGCAACCCTCGCGAACTTCAAGGCCAAACAGGGTATTGGCGCGGCATGAAAAGCATCTGCACGTCATCCTTGACGCTTCTTCGTGAATGGCATACCGTTACAATCCTTTAAGACCGGGCATCTCAGGAGTTTTTTCAGTGGAAAATCGGGAAAAGAAGAATAAAAAGCCTGCCGTCAAGCTGGGCACCAAGTCTAAGTACGCGGGCTATTTCATGCCCATGTTGGAAAGCTTCGCCGCCCGTGAAGGGTTGAACGAGGTCGTAAAAAACCGCGTAGTCAAAGCCTGTGACCTCCTGGACGCGGGCGTACCGCTCTTTCCTAACGATTTCCGCAAGGAACATTCCATTGCCTGGGTGCTGGACAAATTCGGCGACCTGGAGGGCGATGCCCTGGAAAAACAGGAAGATGTCGTCGCCATTGCCGGGCGCATCGTTTCGCTCCGTTCTTTCGGCAAGGTGGCCTTTTTTCATATCATGGACCAGACGGGCCGCGTGCAGTGCTACGCTGCGCGCGAACATCTGGACGACGCCACGCACAGCCTGGTGAAAAAGCTTGATATCGGCGACATTGTCGGCGTTTCCGGGCATCTTTTCCGCACCAAGACGGGCGAGCTGACCATCGCCTGCCGCACCATAAAGCTCATCACGCGTTCCATGCGCCCCCTGCCCGAGAAGTATCACGGGCTCAAGGATATGGAAACGCGCTACCGCCAGCGCTATGTGGACCTTATCGTCACACCCCGCGCCCGCGAAATATTTTTCAAACGCAGCCAGATCGTGCGCGAATTCCGTCATTTTATGGAAGACCACGGCTTCATGGAAGTAGAAACGCCCATGATGCAGCCCCTGGCCGGGGGCGCGGCGGCAAAGCCGTTCAAAACCCATCACAATGCTCTGGACATGGGCCTGTACATGCGCATTGCGCCCGAGCTGTACCTCAAGCGCCTGCTTGTGGGCGGTTTTGAAAAAGTGTTTGAGCTGAACCGCAACTTCCGCAATGAAGGGATCGACACGCGGCACAATCCCGAATTCACCATGTGCGAATTCTACTGGGCCTACGCCACGTTTGAAGATCTCATGGACCTTACGGAAAAACTCTTTGCGCATCTGGCGCAGACGGTTTGCGGCACAACCGTGGTTCCCTACCAGGGCGAAATGATCGACCTCACGCCCGGCAAGTGGACACGCATGAGTTTTTACGACTCGCTCACCGTCATTGGCGGCCACCAGCCGGAATTTTACAATGACTACAGCAGGGTGCAAAACTACATCCGCCAGCGCGGTGAAAAGGCCGCTGACAGCGAAAGCCTGCAAAAGCTGCACGCCAAGCTTTTTGACCTGGACGTGGAAGGCAAGCTCGTCCAGCCGCACTTCATCTACCATTACCCCACGGAAATTTCGCCCCTGTCGCGTCGTAACGACAACGACCCCGCGCTGACCGACCGCTTTGAGCTTTTCATTACCGGCCGCGAGATATCCAACGCCTTTTCCGAACTTAACGACCCCGTGGACCAGCGCCTGCGTTTTGAAGACCAGGTGCGCGAAAAAGAAGCCGGAGACGATGAGGCGCACAGTATGGACGAAGACTACCTGCGCGCCCTTGAATACGGCATGCCACCTGCTGCCGGCCAGGGTGTGGGCATTGACCGGCTGGTCATGCTGCTGACGGACTCCGCCTCCATACGTGAGGTCATCCTCTTCCCCCTGCTGCGGCCGGAATCCTAGAATATTTTACTTTTGAAACAGTACTGAAAACGGCCCCCAAAACGGCCGGTGCCTGCTGACAAAAAGGCCCGTTCCCCACAGAAAGCGTACCTGCCGGTATGTTCCTGTCCGGAACGGGCCTTTCAGTTTGTTGCCGGTACAGCCCGTTACAGACCTTTTGTTCTGCGGGCAGCACCGGAAAAGCTCTGCCGCTCCGGTCAGGCAGCATCCTGCGGTCTGCGGCCCGAACGCCCAAGGACAGTCCAGCGCAACGCACCACCGCGGTCGGCACAGGCCCGCAGGCAATCGCCGCACATGGTGCAGTCCCGCCTGTCCGGGCCGCCGGGGCGCCGGGGATCAAGCTCCAGCGAGCAGGTATCGCGGCACGGCCTTTCCCCCTTGCAGGTGCAATCTGCGGCATGCCAGGCCACACGCAGGCCAGGTCCCCTGGCCGGCAGACAGCGGGCCGCCGCGCCCAGCAGAACAGACTGCGGGCAGACATAACGGCACCACAGGCGCTTGCCGCTCACGGCTTCAAGCAGCAAGGCCGCAACGGGCAGAAGCACGGCGAAAAACAGCAGGGCGGCTCCCGCACCCTGCCAGACAAGCAGCGGAAACAGCGAAAGTTCCCCGGGCATGGCAAGCGGATTGAGCACAGGATACCCCAGCAGACCGGCCAGCGACAGTCCCAGAAGAAGCACCGCTCCCTTGGCTGCAAAGGCCCGACCGGAGCGGTTGCGCACTGCTGCCCGCCCTGTTGCCCGTCTGGCTGCCAGTATCGGTGCGCCGTAACGGCGGGCCATACGGCTGCGCGCAGCATACACCAGTTCAGAAAACAGCCCGTAAGGGCAAAACCACGAGCAGAATACGCGCCCCATAAGCAGTGCAAGGGCAAGGGAGCATAACGCACCCCATAACAGCGCCCCGGCAGGCAGCAGGCCCCCTGCCGCCACCTGGGCGGCGGCCACGGGATCAGCAAAGGGCAATCCGAAAAAATTTAATGAAAACAGGCTGCCACTGATCTGACGCAGCCCGGCCCAATTGATCCAGGGCAAGGTACAGAACAGAGCCAACGCCCCTATCTGGACGCATCTGCGGGCCAGAGTATACGCGCTCATAGTCCGCTCCGTGGCGCGTCCAGCGTTGGAGCCGCACTCGCCGGGCAGCCCCCGGCTGATGCGGGCCATATTTCCACAGCCTGCACGGGGCAGACGTATTCGCAGATGCCGCAGCCCACACAGGCCGCGGTCATGGCCGGCACAAGGCCGCCGGAAAGCACCACTGCGGAACCCCGCAGGGGGCAGCGGTCATAGCAGGTCATGCACATGACACCCCCTGCGTAATTGTGGCAACGATCCTTCAGAATATAGGCGCGGCCCATGTTTGCCCGGGCCATGTCCGTCACTCCGGCGTCCAGCGCGCCGGACGGGCATACAGGCGGGCATTTCATGCAGAGATAGCAGGGTGTCTGGCCCGCCACGACGCGCGGCGTGCGCCGCGAGCGCCCCAGCCCCCCCATCAGCTCCAGACTCTTGTGCGGGCAGGCGGCAACGCATTGTCCGCAGCGGACGCACAGCCGTAAAAATTCTTCTTCCGCCGCTGCGCCGGGCGGACGCAACGGCGGAAGAAACGCGTTCATTGCAGTCTCCCGGCGGCAGCTTCGTCCTCTGACAGCACAAGACAATGTTCTTTCTGCCTGTGTGGCGGGCAGGCCATATGCCCTTGGCTGTCCAGATCATCCTCGTAATTGATAAAGGCCACATCCAGCATGAGCACATGCGGCAGCCCGTTCATCTCCTCCAGATCACGCTGCAGGGTGTGTGAGGGGCTTTCCAGCACCACAGCCAGCTTGCCCGCCTCCGCCACTTCACGCACCTCGAGCACGCCCCGCAGATCAAGCAGCGATCCTCGCAGACCAGCCAGACGCTCCTGGGGCGCACTGATGACAATTCCGGCAATAGCCATACCCCCTCCTATGCCTTGCGCACGCGCGCGGCGCAAATCTTGTACTCCGGCTCACGCGAGACGGGGTCCGTGGCATCCAGAAAAAGCTTGTTGACCAACTTGTTAGGATCAAAAAACGGCACCGCAATAAGACCGGGGCGGCAGACGTCACTGACCCTGGCGGGCAGCTCCATGGCGTCCCGTCGGGTTTCCACGATGACGCTGTCCCCGTGCTTGATGCCCGTCCTTGCGGCATCTTCTTCATTTATCTCCACAAAGGCTATGGGGTTGGCCTTTTGCAGTTCGGGAACCTTGCCCGTCATGGTTGCCGTATGCCAGTGGTCGATAACGCGCATGGACGTAAGATACAGGGGATACTCCGCATCCGGCTCTTCAGCCGCGCCCTTGGCCGGGCGCATCCAGATCACGGCCCTGCCGTCGGGCTTGCCGTAAAAAAAGAAACGGTCGGGGTGATCGGCCGGAACGCACGGATCCTGCCCGCGCACATAGCGCAGCGAGGTGCCGGGGTGATCCTCGCTGGGGCAAGGCCAGATCAGGCCCGATTCCTTACGCAGGCGTTCTCTTGTCATGCCCCAGAAATCATAGGTGGTTCCCTTGGACACCATGCGCCATTCATTCCAGACATCCTCGGCGTTGCGGAAGTTTACAAGCTGGGGGTCCACCCCCGCCCGCCTGGCGAATTCCACAAGGGTGTTCACCGTGGGGCGGCACTGGCCGGGCGGATCAACAGCCTTTTCGGTAAGCGAATACCGCCGCTCGCCACAGCCGTACACGCCGTCGCGCTCGCACCAGAACGCCGGGGGCAGCACAAGGTCGGCATATTCCAGCGTAACGGCATCCGGAAAGGCCTCAATGCAGACAATGAAGGATTCCGGATGGGACATGGCCTTGTGCACCTTGTTCAGGTTGGGCAGGGTGTGGGCCGGATTGGTCTCGCAGATGATCATACATTTCACATCGCCCCTGCCCAGGGCTTCAAACAGGGCCACGGTATGGTAGCCCGGCTCGGGCGCAATGCGCCCTTCGGGCAGGCCCCACAGCTTTTCCATTTCGGCGCGGTGTTTGGCGTTGGGAATGGCCCGCCCCGCAGGGAGCAGATGCGAAAGCGCCCCGCCATCGCGCACACCGCCACAGGCATTGGGCTGCCCGGTAAGCGAAAAAGACGTAGCCCCGGGGCGGCATATCTGCCCGGTGATCAGGTGCAGGTTATGGATAAGATTATTGGCGAACACCCCCTGCACACGCTGGTTGATGCCCATACACCAGAGGCTCATGGTCGCGGCGGACTCCGCAAAGGCACGGGCCGCGCCGTAAATCTGCTCTACCGGCACACGGCAGATTTCCGCCACTTTTTCCGGCCGGTAGTTTTCAAGAAAGGCCTTGTAACCCTCGAAGTCAGAAGGCTTGCCCTCCGCATCCATAAAGTTCACGTAACGCTGCCAGAAACGGGGATTGTCCAGTTCTTCATTGATAATGACCCAGGCCATGCTGTGCATGAAGGCCAGGTCGGTGCCGGGCCGGAAGGCCACATGCATGTCGGCGATGCGCGACGTATTGGTACGCCGCGGATCGGCCACAATGATCTTTACGCCCGGCTCCACCTGTTTGCGGCGGGCTATGCGGCGAAAAAGCACGGGATGCGCCTCGGATGTATTGGAACCGATGATGAAAAAGCAGGTGGCCTGGTCAATATCGGCGTAGGTTCCCATAGGTTCGTCCTTGCCGAAGCTGGTCACATAGCCGCCCACGGCCGAGGCCATGCACAGGCGGGGGTTGCCGTCCACATTGTTGGTGCCGAAGCCCCCCTTGAAAATCTTGTTGGCCACATAGCTTTCTTCGGTAAGGCACTGGCCCGAGCCGTACCAGGCCACCGAATTGGGACCATACATATCAATGCTGCTGCGAAACCGGGAAGCCATGAGGTCCAGGGCCTCATCCCAGCTCACAGGTTCAAGCTTGCCGCCCTTATGGCGGCGCACCAGGGGCTGTGTGACCCTTTCCTTTGAATTGAGCACGGGGATAAGCAAAGAACCTTTAAGGCACAGCAGGCCTGCATTATGGTTGTTGGGGTCGCCCTGAATAGCCACGGCCTTGCCGTCCTTGACGCCCACAAGCACCCCGCAACCCGTGCCGCAATAACGGCAGACGCCCTTTACCCATTTTTCCGGCCTGTTGTCCGCGGCAAGCGCCAGAGAGCCGAATCCCGCGCCGGAAGCCGCCGCCACAGCGGCGGACATGGCAAAATATTTCAGAAAATCACGACGTGAAGTACTCATGTGTTCAACCTCGCTGTTGGTCCGGCACAGCCCATTCCCAGGCCCTGTCATACGGGAAGCTTCTGTGCCGCCGGAAATGACCGGCTGTTTTTTTCAGGCAATAACTCCAGCCTGCGGCGCGCGGCCGCCGCGTACGCGCTACAGATCCGTCTTGTTGGTGGGCAGGCGGTATTCATAGGCCCGGCCATGCATGGGGCTCTGGTGGTAGGGATGACAGCTTACGCAATCATCACGTTTGCCGAACTTGGCTTCCATACGCTGCATGGACAGGGAGTGACAACGCGCGCACACCTCCACACCGGGCTTGCGGGCAAAGGGGATGGCCCCCTTGCCGTCGGGCATGCCGTGACAGGTCTGACAACGCACAAGAGTGATGCCGTGTTTGCTTTCATACCACTCCTGCGCCACCCGAGGTGTGCTTTTGGCGTGGCAGCTATAGCAGTCGCCCTCCATCTGTGGAGCAGAAAGATGCTTTGCGGCTTCGCAACGGTCAGTGGGAAAAGCCCAGGCCATGTAGGCGAAATAGGCGCCCCCCAGCATCAGCAGCGCCAGCAGGGAAAAAAGCACGATCTTACAGGACTTCATGGCCGGATCTCCTTGATTTTCTGGGCGAACTTCTGATTTGTGGGGATACGCTCGTCAAAAACAGGCAGGTGGGCAAGATTACGGTGGCACCCCACGCAACCGCTGCGGGCCTGACCGTTTTTGCCTTCGTAGTTTTCGTGCGCAAGCCTGCCCACCTCGGAAACAGGCCCATCATTTTTGGCATTTCTTGCCAGATCCTGATGACAGGCCCGGCAGTTGGCGTCATCGGTAAAACGCCGGGCTATGGGCTGCATGGCCGCGCGGTCGAGATCTGTCCCGCCTTCTGTCGTGTGGACCCACAGGTCTTTGACGCCGAGCCAGGCCTTCGCCCCCAGCATGCGCACCACATTGCCTGACGGAATGTGGCATTGAGAACAGCCGATGGGCTGGCCCTTGGCATCGGCCGCATGCGATGAAAGGCGCATCTCTTCCTGATATACGCGCATTTCGTGACAGGACAGGCAAAAGCTGGTGCCGGAGGTGTAGGCCACCCCCGCGCCCGCCACCGCCACACACGCTGCCAGAATGACGCTGCCGATAATCCAGACGCGCTTTCGCGGATAAGGCATGGGAGTGCACCTCCATCAATAAAAAGAGCACCGTTTGAAAACATTGATTGCGCTTGCCGTGCGATTAAAAAAGCTGTCGCCCTTTGAACAAGTTCTTGTTTTACAGAATGTTATATAATTATAAGCAAGTCTCATGCCAGTTCACAGTTTCAAGAAAAAGTGTGATATTACTCACTATTTGAGAAAAACATCACAATTGAAACCGACCGACATTCATAAAAATATGACCAGTTTCATAAAAACATGACAACTCCCGGCGCTATGCCACTCCCTCTGGGCGGTCCGTGCATGACCCCTGCAGACCACGCAGCCGTGAAATCCGGCAGCCGGCGGACTGACGCGCCCTGCCCCGGCATCAGCCAGCGGCGCATCCGTGTCGCGTGCGCTCAAAACCCGCCCCGATGCAGCCGGGCAGAAAAAGGAAAACGAAAAAACTGACGGGACAGGATTATGCCCGCTGGCGGAACACATCGTTGTGCCGTGCACAGCCGGTAGTCAGGAACAAAAGCGGTCAGAAACAAAAATGAAGTGCGGGCTGCCCCAGAGGCTGAAAATAGCTCTGGATTTCCCTGCCCCGTAAGCGTATAAGCCATGCCCGTCAGACGGCGGCACGGCACAGAAAAGGTCTGGACCGGAGTCGCCGTCCACGGCCGCCAGAGGTTGCCGGCAAGCGCTTCACGCCATGCGCCAGGGCCGCGCCTTTATTGCGTCCATGTGGGGAGTTCTGCCACCGGGAAACCGGCGGCAGGAGCATTTTCTAAAAAATATCTTGAATATCCTGCCAAGCTGGGCCAATATGCCGCAAATGTCGTTCGAACTCTTCGTGGCCTTGCGCTATTTGTTTTCAAGACGCAAGCAGACCTTCATCTACATCATATCGCTCATGTCCATTCTGGGCGTGGCACTCGGCGTTGGCGCGCTGGTGGTGGTGCTTGGCGTGTACAACGGCATGACCACCGATATGCGGGACAAGATCCTCGGCGCCAATTCACACGCCATAGTCATGTCCTATCTGCCCTCGGCCTTTGAAAACGATGACGGCCTGCTGGAGCGCATCCGTTCCATCAAGGGCGTTACCGGGGCCACCCCCTTTGTCTATACCGAGGTGATGCTTTCAACTGCCAACGGCGTAAAGGGCGTGGTACTGCGCGGCATTGACCCTGAATCCGGGCCGCGTGTGCTCTCCATGCTGCGCCAGATGCGTTCCGGTTCTGCTGCCGACCTGCAAAAAGAAGGCGCGCCCGGCCTTATCATCGGTGAAGAACTGGCCAAGCGCCTTGGCCTTACGGTAGGCAGCCGGGTGAACCTGCTCTCCCCGTCCGGGCAGAAGACCGCATCGGGCTACGCGCCGCGCATCCGCCCCTTCGAGGTGGTGGGCGTCTTCAAGACAGGCATGTTTGAATACGACTCGTCCCTGGCGTTCGTGCATCTTTCCGCAGCCCGCGATGTGCTCGGCCTGCCCGAAAAATATCTTTCGGGCGTGGAACTGACCGTGAACGACCTCTTCAAGGCCGATCAGATATCCAGCCGCGTAGCCACCGAACTGGGATCGCCCTTTTATGTGCGCTCGTGGATGGAAATGAACGCCAACCTCTTTGCAGCCCTCAAGCTGGAAAAGATAGGCATGTTCATCCTGCTGACCATGGTGGTGCTTATTGGTTCTTTCTCCATTGTGACGTCTCTTGTCATGCTGGTGATGGAAAAAACACGCGACATCGCCATCATGATGTCCATGGGGGCCACACGCGGCATGATACGCCGCATCTTCATGTTCCAGGGCAGCATCATCGGCGTTATCGGTACGCTGCTGGGCTATGTGCTCGGCCTTACAGTGGGCTGGCTGCTCAAGCGCTACCAGTTCATCAAGCTGCCTGAAAACGTGTATACTCTCGACCACCTGCCCATCAGCATCACCCTCAGCGATGTGCTCATCGTGGGGGCCAGCGCCATGCTGCTGTGCTTTCTGGCCACACTTTACCCGGCCCGCCAGGCGGCCCGCCTTGAACCGGCGGAAGCCCTGCGCTACGAGTAGCCATGTCTGCACTCTACAAATTTTCCGATGTGAACAAAATTTTTTCCGCACCCGGGGAAAATCTTGAAATTCTCAAAGATATCAGCCTGGTTGTGAACGAAGGCGAAGCTCTTGCCATTGTGGGGGCTTCCGGTTCGGGCAAAAGCACCCTCTTGCATCTTATGGGTGCTCTTGATACTCCAAGTACGGGCGCCGTCTATTTTGACGGGCAGGACATGGCCCACATGACACCTGACCAGAAAGCGGCCTTCCGCAATAAAACCCTGGGCTTCGTTTTTCAGTTTCATCACCTTTTGCCGGAGTTTTCGGCAGTGGAAAACGTGGCAATGCCGGCCATCATCGGCGGTGAACGCCAGTCAGCCGTTATGCCCAAGGCCCGGGAAATGCTTGAACGCGTCGGCCTTGCGGCCCGTATGGACGGCAAGGTAGCCACACTTTCCGGCGGCGAGCGGCAAAGGGTAGCCATCGCCCGCTCGGTGCTGATGCGCCCGCGCGTGCTGTTGGCTGACGAACCCACCGGCAATCTGGACGAACATACCGGAGAGCAGGTGGGCGCGCTTATGAATGAACTTAACCGCGAGCTGGGCATGACTCTCGTGGTCGTGACGCATAATCGGGAACTGGCCGCGGGTATGGGCCGCATCCTGGAACTGAAAGCGGGGACACTGTATGAAAAAAATCTTGCGTAATATCCTGTCTAACATTCTTTGCGTCACCGCTCTGGTATGCGCCGTCCAGCTTATGCCCCGCGAGGCCGGCGCGTCACAGGGGCCTCTTGTTCTGGTGCTGCCCTTTCAGGTAAATGCCGGACCGGAAATGCCCAATGCCGCTCAGGACGTACCCCAGATCATCACTGACCAGCTCAAGCAAAGCGGCATGCGCGTTGTGCCTATGAATACGGCGCGGCAACTGCAACGCAGCAGCGGTGAAACCATTGACCTTGCCACGGCGCGCGCCCTGGGCCGTCAGGCCGGAGCGCAGCTTGTCATTTACGGCAGCTTCAACCAGCTTGGCGACGGCTTCAACATGGATACGCGCCTTGTGCCCGTGCAGCAGGGCGAAGCCGTACCCGCAGGTTTTGAGCGCAACTCGCTCGTAGCCCTCAGCGACTGCGCCAGCACCCTGGCCGGACGCGCTGCGGAACTCACGGGAGCCAGCGCTGCCCCCGCCGCCCCGCAGTCCGGCGACGACGGCCCCGGCCTTGTGCCCATGGGTACGCCCACGGCGGCCAAGGGCGGCCTGGCCGATGTACAGGTTCGCGGTATGAGCGTTATGGATCCGGATACCGTACTCATGCGCCTGACCATCCGCAAAGGTGACACCCCCGATGCCCACGCCATCAACGAGGAAGTGAAGCGCATCTGGGAAATGGGATATTTCAGCGATGTGCAGGCCAGCCTTGAAGGCAACGTGCTGGTCTTCACCGTGGTGGAAAAACCCCGCATCGACAACATCATTGTCGAAGGGTCCAAAGGTGTGGACCAGGAAGACGTCATTGCCGCCATGGGCACAAGAACCGGTAACGTGCTCAACGAGCAGGTGCTTTCCGACGACCTGCAAAAAATTACCGAACTGTACCGCAAGGAAGGCTATTACCTTGCCAAGGTCAATTACCGTCTTGAAGACCGCCAGAGCGGGCGCGGTGCAGTGCTGGTCATCACTGTGGACGAGGGCAACAAGCTCTACGTCAAAGAAGTGAACATCGAGGGCCTCAACAAGCTCAGCCGGGGCGACCTTGACAAATACCTTGCCCTCAAGCCGCGGGGCATTTTCTCCTGGCTCACCGGCTCGGGCGTGCTCAAAGAGGAATACCTCGAGCGCGATACCAACGCCATTGCGGCCTACGGCCTCAATGAAGGCTACATCGACATCCAGGTCGGCGCACCTCAGGTAGACTACAAGGACGATGGCATCTACGTCACCTTTGTGGTCAACGAAGGTCCCCGTTATACCGTGCGCAACGTGGTCTTTGCCGGAGACGTCATCGACAGCGAAGACAATATGCTCGAAGTGGTGCAGATGGATGACTGGAAAAAGTCCAATGACTACTTCTCCCTGACGGTCATGCAGGAAGACTCCAAGCGCCTGACAGACCACTACGCCGACTACGGTTACGCCTTCGCCGAGGTGGACACCAAGCTCATCAAGGCAGAAGACGGCAGCGACCAGGTGGACGTAGGCTACCTGATCAACAAAAAGCAGAAGGTCTTCATCCGCCGCCTGGTGGTTGAAGGCAATACCAAAACGCGCGACAACGTCATCCTGCGCGAAATGCGCCTGGGCGACGGCGACATGTATGAAGGGGCCAAACTGCGCCGCTCCAACGAACGCCTGAACCGCCTGCGGTACTTCTCTGTCGTGGATATGGAACTTATCCCCACCGGGCAGGAAGACGAAGTGGACCTCAAGGTCAAGGTCAAGGAAACCAATACCGGCGCCATCATGGGCGGTATCGGCTACTCCAGCTACTATGACGTGGGCGTCACGGCCTCCATTATGGAGCGCAACCTCTTCGGCCGCGGCTACTGGCTGCAGCTCCAGGGCTTCTTCTCCTGGCGGCGCACATCGGGAACCCTGTCCTTCACCAACCCGCGTGTGTACGATACCGACCTTTCGTTCGGCAACGACATCTATTACACCCACGACTACTGGGACAACTTCACCAAGGATACCATAGGCGACACCGTGCGCTTCGGCTACCCCATCGGCGAGTACACGTCCGTGGGCGTGGGCTATCGCCTTGAGCGCTACCACCTGTACGATGTGGCTGACAACAGCTCGCCCTACATCAAGGACTACAAGGGCATCAACTGGACCAGTGCCGTTTCGGGCCGCATCCTGCGCGATACCACCGACAGCAAGGAACGCCCCACCAAGGGAACCATTGCCCGCCTGTGGGCTGAATACGGCGGCGGCGGCCTTGGCGGTACAGACAACTTCGTCAAGAGCGTGGCCGACTGGCAGGGTTTCTGGTCCTTCAACCCGCAAAACACTGTCCACCTGCGTGGACGCGTGGGCGGTGTGTTCCAGAACACCAGTGACAGGGTCCCCGTGTTTGAACGTTTCTGGGTCGGCGGCATGGACACCATCCGCGGCTACAGCTACTCCGACCTTTCGCCCCGCGACTACAAGCACGGCAACGAACAGATCGGCGGCGACCGCATGGCTGTCGGCAACCTGGAGTACATCTGGACATTCCAGAAAGACCTGGGGCTTGCTCTGGTACCCTTTGTGGACACCGGCTTCAACATTGACTCCAAGACCATGGGCGACGAATGGGACAGATACATCGTCGCCTCTACCGGCCTGGAGCTGCGCTGGCGCTCTCCCATGGGCGACCTGCGCATAGCTTACGGCATCCCCCTGGTGCAGGATTACGATAAGGAAATGCCTCCGGGCAGAATCGAATTCAGCATGGGGCAGTTCTTTTAGGCCGGGTTTGAGCCGGACTTGGAGCCATCCCCTGGACGGTATCCGGAATAGATGAACAGTATGCCCACACGGCTTGCAGCCGTTCAGACGTAACATCCACGGGGGAGAAACCTTGCAGGTCAAGGCTTCTCCCCCGCAGTGTTTTCATTGCGGTGCGGCGGTCCGGCCAGGCTTCACGTCTTTTCAGTTTTCTGCTCACCTTATATGACACGCCTGATGGAGAAAATAATGGACATCGGCATTATCAGATGCATGCAAACAGAAGATTTCTGCCCGGGCAGCACGGATTTCAAGATGGTGCGCGAAAGAAAAGGGGCATTCGAGGGTATTGAAGAGGACATCAATATCACGGGCTTCATTTCCTGCGGCGGCTGTCCCGGCAAAAAAGTCGTGCTCCGCGCTCAGGAACTCGTTAAACGCGGCGCCGACACCATTGTCTTCGCGTCCTGTATTCAAAAAGGTACGCCCATTGGCTACCCCTGCCCGTTTGCCAGAAAAATGCGTGAGGTCGTGACCCGCGCCGTTGGAGATTCCATACGGATTATGGACTACACCCACTGATTGGGCAGGCATGCGTTTGACCTCCGGTTGTGTATTTTTTCGGCATGCTTTATGCAAATAACAAAACATACGCAGTCTTTTGCCATGCGCGCAAGATTGCGACAGTCTGAATTACCTGCCCCACAAGGGCTATAAGGAATTTTTCACGCGCCGTGCCATGTCATAAGCTTGACGGACGCGCCGCAAGGACAAGCAAGGAGTCTCCGTGGCCCGCAAAGCAAAAAGCCCCCGACCCCAGCCCTCGACCAGAAGCGGTCTCAGGCGGCTTGCGCCTCCCCTGGCCTTTTTGCTGGCCCTTTGCCTGCTGGTGGTCTGCTTTTACGATACGGGCTACACCTCCCTGCCTCCCACAGCCAAACGCTACGATACCGCCAAGGCGGGCATTGAAAGCCTGCGCATGGATGCCAAGCGCTCGGGCCAGCGCGAGCCGTGGGAAAAGCTGGCCGCAGAATTCCGTGCAATCTATGATGCTGACCCCGGCTGGCCCAATCGGCCCGCCGCCCTCTTCCGCGCTGCGGAAAGCCTTGAAGAACTCGCCCGCCGCTCCTTTGCCAAAGCCGATGCCCGCAAGGCCATCGAATGCTACGAATCCGTTGCCCTGCGCCATGCAGACAGCCGCCTTGCCGACGATGCGCTGTTTCACGCCGCCAAGCTTCGCGCCGCGTGGCTTAAAGACGACAAGGGCGCGCTGGAACTGATCGGGCGGATCAAAAGCCAGTACCCCAAGGGCGACATGCTGCCCGAGGCTCTGGCGCTGGAAAAGACCCTGCTGGCCTCCGCGCAGGGGCGCACCGCGCCGGAAGCCCGCCAGGTGGCAGTGGCTGAAAACAAGGCTGCCGTTGAAGACCAGCCGGCCCCGGCTGCACAAGGCGGCAATTCCCCTGCCGCAAACGCTGCCCCCTCCGCAGCACAGGTCGCCGCTGCCACTCCCGGCCTTGCGGCGGCCTTGGCGGCTCCTCTGCCGCAAAACCAGCTTCTGCCGCGCTACCGCAAAGCCAAGGCTGATATGGAGGCCTTGCGCGCCGACAAGGTGCGTTCCTGCTGGCGGCAGCCGTGGGAAGAGCTGGCCGCAGAATTTTTGCGTATCTATCAGAGCCGTAAAAACTGGGCCATTTCGCCTGGCGCGCTCTTTCGCGCGGCTGCAAGCCAGGAAGCGCTGGCGGACTGCTCGCACCTGCCTGCCGAGTACAGGCAAGCCCGCGACCTGTACCTCAGCCTGGCCCAGGAATTTCCCAAAAGCGCCCTGGCTGACGATGCACTTCTGCGCGCGGCCATCATTGATGCCGACCGGCTGAACCAGACTGCAGAAGCTCTGGAACTGCTGGACGCCATCGCCACACTCTATTCTCACGGCGACATGCTGCCCCAGGCCAAAGATATGCGCGCGCGCCTCACAGGGCAGTCCGGCGCAGCCCAGGCAGGCAAGGCAGACCCTACTCCGCCCGCAGCGGTTTCACCTGAAGTACATATGCTCTCGTGGAACTCCCTGAACAAAAACGCTGTCGAAATCGTGCTTGAGCTGTCCTCTCCGGCCCGCTACAACGCAAAACTTGTGGAAGGGAAAAAAGGCGCTCCATCCAGCCTGTATATCGAGCTGGAAAATGCTTCGGTCGTAAAGGATGTCCGCCAGGGCGTGACCATCAAGGGCAGCCTGTTGCAGTCGGTACGCGTGCGTGACCGCAAGGGCGGCGGCGCGGTCATGCAGTTCAGCTTCAGGGATGTGCGACGCTTTGACACCCAGGTGGAAAGCAACCCGTGCCGCATCGTCTTGCGCGTGGCTGCGGGCAACACTCCCCTGCCTCCGCGCAAGGCATCCGGCGCGGCCTTTGCCGAGCAGGGCAAACCTGCGCCGACCCGTGAAACCCCCTTGCCGGACTCCCGCCAGGTCAACGATATGGCCCGTCAGCTCGGCCTGACTCTGCGCACGGTCTTCATTGATGCAGGACACGGCGGACGCGATCCCGGAACCAATCATAACGGCATTCTCGAACGTGCCATCACCCTGGACGTGGCCCTGACCCTGGGGCGCCTCCTGCAGGCCAACGGTGTGGACGTAGTGTACAGCCGCACCAGGGATACAGGCCTTTCACTGCGGGAGCGGACAACCAGAGCCAATGCCGCCGGGGCGGACATCTTTGTGTCCATTCATGTCAATGCCAATGAAGACCCCTCCGTAAACGGCTTTGAAACTTACTACCTTGACCTGGCAAGCAACAGCGAGGCCGCCCAGGTGGCCGCCCTTGAAAACTCTGGCAGCGACCATCGCCTGGGCGACATGCAGAAAATGCTGGCCGATGTTATGCTCAATGCCAGAGTTGACGAATCACGCAGGCTTGCACAGGATATTCAGCGACTTAGCATGTTCCGCCTGAAAAAACGAGAGTATGCCGTCCGCAACAACGGGGTCAAGTCTGCGCCGTTTCACGTACTGCTCGGTGCACAAATGCCCGCTGTGCTGGTGGAACTTGGCTATTGCACCCATGCCGCCGAAGCCCGCAATCTCGCCAATGCCAAATATCGTCTTGCACTGGCCGAGGGACTGGCTGAAGGCATACTTGCATACAAAGACAGACTGCTTAAAAGGCGGACTGCCCAGAATTCCTTGACGCCCGAAAGCGCCGATGCTATGTGATGCAGGGATTTCAAATGTATGCCGTGCTGTCGTATCAGCAAAAATAAAGCCCAGTTACACTGGCGCGGCAAGGTCCGGTCCCGGCTTGTGCAGCGCATGGGCCATACACAAAAAACAGTGTTATACAAGTTTCTTACGGCGCAAGGGTCATCCCAATTCCGCAAGGACGAATATAAAAACAGCAATCGGGGAAGGAGTACTTTACATGCGCAAGGTTTTGATGATGACCGTAGCGGTTTGCATGCTCATGGCCGGAGCGGCCCTTGCGGCTGACAGCAACGCCGTGCCCGCCGCCAAGATTGGCGTAGTGGACATGCAAACTGTGGCCACGCAGAGCGAACCCGCCGAGGCCGCCAAAAAGCAGATGGAACAGAAGTTCGGCAAAGAACGCGCCGAACTGGAAAAGCAGGGCGAAGCCCTGAAGAAAAAGGCCGAATCGCTCAAAAATCCCAAGGTCAGCGAAGAAAAAAAGCTGGAGTTCATCCGCGCCAAACAGGACCTGGACCAGAAGACCCGCAACTTCCTGCGCAAGGTTGAGCAGGAAGAAGTGAAGCTGCGTCAGGACATGGTGACCCTGGTCTTCAGCGCTACCTATGAAGTGGCCCGCACCAAGGGCTTCAACTTTGTGGTGGACGTGACCGCGGGCGGCGTTCTGTATGCCGACCAGTCAATGGACCTGACCCAGGACGTGCTCACCGAAGTGAACAGACTTTACAAAGAAAAGAAGAACGACAAGGGCGGCAAAAAATAAGCCCCCGCAATAAAGCGACACGGCCTCTCGACCCTGACGGGGCGAGAGGCTTTTTTTTGCAGCAATGCCGCCTTCCATTGTTCTGAAGGCTGCGCGGGCAAGGCGCCTGCCACGATGCGTTCATTGATGGCGCACCTGTGCGATCATCTGTGCAGCCGAACAGCCGGATGAACCTCTAGCAAGCATTGCGCATACATCACAAAGATAAAAACTTCCAGTGGGCGCAAGGCAAAGCGCCGCAGGGGCGATGCCGCCGTCACACACACGCCAAATTCGCCAGGAGGCCAGAACAATATGCAGGATTCAGTTCCACAGAGCCAGAGCATGGACATACAGCGCATCTTGCGCCTGCTGCCCCACCGCTACCCCTTCCTGCTGGTGGACAGGGTGGTGGAATGCGTTGCCGGTTCGCATATCAAGGCGTACAAAAACATCACATTCAACGAGCCGTTTTTTCAGGGGCATTTTCCCGGCGCGCCCATTATGCCCGGTGTGCTCATTCTTGAGGCCCTGGCCCAGACAGGCGGCCTGCTGGCTGCATCAGGCATGGGCGACCTGGACGACAAGCTTTTTCTCTTCACCGGGCTTGACGGCGTCAAGTTCCGCCGTCAAGTGGTCCCCGGCGATCGCCTGGACCTCGAGTGTTCCAACATCCGCATGAAACTCAAACTTTGCAAGATGGAAGCACGCGCCTTTGTAGATGGCAAGCTGGCTGCGGAAGCACAGATCACCGCCGCCATCGGCGACAGGCCCAAAGACTGAACACACGCTGAAGAGCGCTGAAAACATTCAAGCATACAAAAGCCCGTTTGCAGCCTGGGGATAATGCTCCCTAGGCTGCAAACGGGCTTTGCCTCAACCGGCCCAAGACGTCCGTTTTTTATTTTGCCAGCAATACCCAGGCCGGGCCTCTGGCATCCAGATGACTGGCCACATAATTGCCTCTTTCCTCACCGCCACAAAACACGTCTATACGGTTTTTCTTGATGGCGCCCCCCACATCCTGGGCAAAGCCGATACCGCGCAGCGGGACCTTGCCGCGCTGCTGGTCAGGAATGTTCACGCCGTAAGCCACAACAGAGCCCAAAGGGATGAAGGTGCGGTCCGTAGCCAGCGACAGCCACTCGTCCACCACCTGCCCCGTGGCCCCGGTTGGTCCCCGGGTTCCGTACCGAAAAAAGACATAGCTGGGGTTTTCGTTCAGTATCTCGCGCACACGCTGCGGATTATCCTTGAACCACTGGCGCTGCTCAAATATATGCCCTTCCCGGAGCAGGCCCTTTTCACGCATGATGCGTCCGGAACTTTTATACTTGTGGCCGTTCTGACCTGCATAGTTGATATAGGCCTGGGTTCCGTCGTCAAAAACCAGTCGGCCTGAACCCTGAATTTCCAGAAAAAATACGTCCACGGGGTCGGCGGCCCAGGCCAGTTCCAGGCCTTTGCCGGCCAGTATCTGTTTTTCTTCAATGGTGCGACGGTCATAGTAGCGCCCGCGCTTGGCCGCCACCTTTTTGAGGTCCGGCGGCAACCCGTAGATGGCCTGGGTATACCCTGGCTTGCGTGTGCGACTGGCGCGCACCACAGGTTCGTAATAGCCCGAATATTTTATGCCGTCAGGCACTTCCACCCAGCGGAAGTTTGCCAGAAAAAGCTCCGGTTCCCTGTCCAGACGGGGCAAAAGCTCCTGCAGCCGGGTCAACGTGCGCGAAAGCTCGCCCCAGGTCACGGTCAACCCCGGGCGTTGCACGGCAATGGCCGTGGCGGGCTTGCTGTTGACATAGCGCAAAGACTTGCGCACGGTAGGAGCCATATCTTTCCAGCTGGTCAGGTCCTGATTGACAGGCTTCAGGCAGCTTACAAAAAATTCCGGGCTTTCAAAAGCCACGGGCGGTCCCACGGGTTCTGGAGAAGGCGGGGCCACCTTTTTGCCGCAGGCCCCGAGCAGAAGACACATGAGCAGCAGCGCCGCCAGAACCGGTCTGACCCCACAGGGCCGGTCGACCGCGCCACAAGTGCAAGGTGCATATAAACAAGGAGCATTCGCGTGCATGAAGAGTTCCCCACTCCTGATATCTGGATGCCCCATCGCGTTTCATATGGTGAAACTGATACAATGGGCGTTCTTTATTATGCTGAATATCTGCACCTTTTCGAGCGTGCCCGCAGCGAGTACATCCGCCGCTGCGGCATGAGCTACGCCGAGGTGGAGAAGAAAGGCATCATCCTGCCGGTTCGCGAGGCCCAGTGCCGCTACCGCTCGTCTGCCCGCTATGACGACCTTGTGTTGGTGCGGGCGGGCATCAGCGAATGGGGGCGAGCCTCAATGCGCTTTGTATATGAGATATGGAGCGAGGACAAGAAGCGCCTTCTGGCTACCGGCATGACCCAGCACGCTCTGGTCAACGCCGAAGGCCGCCCCGTACCCGTGCCGGACTGGTTCCGCAGCCTCACGTTTGATGCCGGAAAATCTTTGTCCTGAACAAACGGAAAAACCGGAAACAAAACACCGCCGGCGAACGCTGGAACTGCATGGCGCAACCGCAAAGAACCTGCGGAATCGACGGAAAATCTGCGGTGGATACCCGTACCACCCCGGGCAGTACAACGGCTTTTCTGTGCCTCACTGGCGCAATCTGATGCTTCTCGGCAAATCCACCCCAAAACAGGCCACACATGTTGAAAGGCCCCGGAATATTCCGGGGCCTTTACTTTCCCGCTATCCAACGCCGCACGGCGGCGCAGACACGGGCGGAGGGGGCGTTGTCTGGCAAGGCTGACCGCTTTTGCCGATGGAAAGGCTCCGGCAGCAACGGCATCCAGCCGTGAATGGCCGAAAATAGCGGCCGTATATGACCGCGCAGGCGGCCTGAAAAAATAGGCTGTTCCACAAAAAACGGCAGGAAGCGGCCTGTGTAGAACCTATTGGCGCTCTTCGGGTTTATGCCCGGAATCGATGCGGGCAGACTCCAGACGCCGGGCCTCATCGTCATCCGCGCTTTTCCCCGTGCAGCAGCAGGACATTTCCCGCGAACGGTCAGTGCTGCCGCAACCACTGTCGCAGCCACAACCGCACTGGCCCTTGCGCATGGCGCGCACCATACGCCTGATAACAAAAAAAGCTGCGGCTGCAATACAGAGCGCCACGATAATCAGTTGTATGTCCATCTCAGATCACCTCACGCTTGCATAGTGCTCTTATCGAAAATGAAAGTCAAGTTCGTAAAAAGCCGATTTTTATCTCGCGATGGCATAAACGCATTTTGTACCCAATCGGCACGGATATTCAAGGATAAAGAAAAGCAGAAACAGCTTCGAGCGCACTGCCGCCCGAACAAGGACGCACCAAATCCCTGCGCCGCGACAAAACCAGGCGCAGGCCGTAGTTTTTGCCAGCCACTCACGGCCACAAACATGTGACGGCTGCGTAAGGGACCGCAACAGGCGAGCCTGTTGCGCCAGCAGCAAGCAGTTTCATGCGGTACGCAGGCTGCACCCCTGCCGCAACCGCATGAAACTCTTACTTGTCTTCTTCAGCGGCCTGGGTACGGCACATTTCGCACAGGCCGTACAGGTTGTGTACATGGCCCCGCAACCTGAAGCCGTATTTTTCGGCCATTTCACGCTGAAGTGTTTCAATGCGTGGATCGCAGATTTCCACGATCTTGCCGCACTGCAGACAGACCAGATGGTCGTGGTGACTGTCGGGCCTAGCTACTTCATAGCGGGTGATTCCGTCGCTGAAGTGAATTTCCATAGCCATACCGGCGTCACAGAGCAGCTTGAGGGTACGGTATACTGTAGTTTGCCCGATACCCGGATCGCGCTGCAGGATGTGTTGATAAAACTCTTCAAGAGAGTGGTGGCCCGGCAGCTCAAAAAAGGCTTCGGCTATGATGCGCCGTTGCGATGTGGTGTTCAGGCCCTTGCGGTTCATGAACTCCAGAAAGTCCGCCAGGCAGGCGTTAAGCTGTGTTGCTGTCATAATTGCCTACCCCCGGGAGCAATGTAAAATATTTTCCACGTTCATGCCAAGAAAAACAAAGCGCGAGTTTTTCGAGTCCGTTATGTTGAAATGTTCAGATAATGCATCCTTACTTGTGACGCACTTTCAAACAAAAAGCAATGAATTACAAGAACCTGTCACGGGCTTAAATCCCGGTAATCCCTACAGCGTGAAGGCCTTGCCCCTTTGCTTCCCGTTCGCTAGCCTGTATATAAGGTTTAAAATCAAAGAGTACAGCCATAGTTTTTTTCATTGGCTGCACTGGATTTTTACAACAGACTTGACATTTTTATTAGGATTGAATACTGTTTTCAAACAGGACGATTCACAACCTTTTCCGGAGCCGTACGCGCGTTCCGCCTGCAAGGAAAATAATATGGCAAATCTGATCAATTCCAAGGTTGAACCCTTCAATGTGCAGGCATATCACCTGGGTGAGCTGAAAAATGTATGCGACACAGACCTGCTGGGGCACTGGTCCATTTTCTTTTTCTACCCTGCCGACTTTACTTTTGTATGCCCCACAGAGCTTGAAGACCTGTCGGACACCTACGAAGACTTCAAAAAACTCAATTGCGAAATTTACTCTGTCTCTACAGACAGCGCCTTTGTGCATAAAGCCTGGGCCGATGCTTCCCCAAGCATAGCCAAAATCAGATACCCCATGCTGTCCGACAGTGCGGGCACCCTTTCACGCGCTTTTCATGTGCTGATTGAAGAGGCCGGTCAGGCCCTGCGCGGCAGCTTTATTGTAAACCCCGAAGGCATCATCAAAGCTTACGAAGTGCACGACCTCGGCATCGGCCGCAATGCCGAAGAGCTGCTGCGCAAGCTTGAAGCAGCCCAGTTTGTGGCCCAGCACGGCGATCAGGTATGCCCCGCCCGCTGGAAGCCCGGCAAGTCCACCCTTAAGCCCGGCCTTGACCTGGTGGGCAAGCTGTAGCCTGTATTTCTCAGTCCCATAGCCTCACCCCTCCTCTGGCACTGTCCCCAAACCGGAACCACCCGCTTACGCGGGTGGTTCCTTTATATCCATCATCGTTATCTGGTCAGAACATATTTTCAACACACGTATGTGTTGCCAGGGACAAGGAGAGGCCTTTTTTACGCCGGAATTGGCCCATATGGGACGCGACCGGTGTAAAAAATGTCCCTGTGATATTGCCCCCCAATATTTCCACTCCCTGATCTTTGCAGTACCGGATTTTCACGGAGCAGCACCCGGCATCTACGCACACGGCTGCCTGCATCACGCGCCGTGCAATCCTGACTGTACGGTGCGCTGTGCGCTCAGCTTTTGCGCCGCTTTATCCTGTCCAGCCGTTCCTGCATAAGAAAACGCCCGGTGACGGACTGGGGGTCAGCCACGATGGCCTCGGGGGTACCTGCGGAAACAATCAGCCCGCCGTTTTCTCCACCGCCCGGTCCCATATCAAGAACATGGTCCGAAGCCAGAATCATGTCGGTATTATGCTCGATGACCACCACACTGGCTCCCTTGTCCACCAGAGCGTGCAGCACCTTGATGAGCTTGCCCACTTCGTGCATGTGCAGGCCCGTGGTCGGTTCGTCCAGGATGTACATGGTTCCGGGCAGGGAACGCTTGCCCAGTTCGCGCGAGATCTTGATGCGCTGGGCCTCGCCCCCGGAAAGTGTGGTGGCGGGCTGCCCGAGCCGCAGGTATTCCAGCCCCACTTCTTCCAGCACTGCCAGGCGACGCTCCAGCGCGGGATAGTTTTCAAACAGTTCCCTGGCCTGCCGCACGGTAAGGTTGAGTACCTCAGCGATATTCAGGCCCTTGTAGCGCACCTCAAGGGTTTCGTGATTATAGCGCTTGCCCTTGCACACGTCACAGGTAACGTAAACGTCAGGCAAAAAGTGCATTTCCACCCGTATCTGCCCATCGCCGCCGCAGGCTTCGCAACGCCCGCCGCGCACGTTAAAGCTGAAACGCCCCGGCTTGTAGCCGCGTTTGCGGGCGTCCTGCGTCATGGAAAAAATATTGCGTATTTCGTCAAATATTTTTGTATAGGTGGCCGGATTCGAGCGCGGGGTACGTCCGATGGGCGTCTGGTCGATCGCCACGATTCGCTCCACAGGGGCAGCCCCGCCCTCATATGCCAGGCCGCCGATGGTGCCGGGCTGGTCCACGCGCAGGCCCAGGTTCAGGGCCAGATGCTTGTAGAGTGTATCAACCACCAGCGAGCTTTTTCCCGAGCCGGAAACGCCCGTCACGCAGGTCAGTACGCCAAGGGGAATGCGGCATTCCACATTGCGCAGGTTGTTGGTGGTCACGTTGTGCAGCACCAGCTCGCCCTGCGGCTCACGCCGGGCATCGGGCAGAGCGATGGTGTCGTCGCCACGCAGATAGCGGGCCGTCAGCGTATCTGCCTGAGAAAGCAGATCGTCCACCTTGCCCTGAAACATGATGTCCCCGCCGTGCGCACCGGAACCGGGACCAAGCTCGATAACCGTATCAGCCTCGCAGATGGTGGCCTCGTCATGCTCCACCACCAGCACCGTATTGCCACGAGCCTGAAGCGAGCGCAGCGTACCCAGCAGCCGCTCATTGTCGCGCGGATGCAGACCGATGGACGGCTCGTCCAGCACATAGGTCACCCCTACAAGGCCGGAGCCGAGCTGGCTTGCCAGCCGGATGCGCTGCGCCTCGCCACCGGAAAGGGTGGACATGGAGCGCCCCAGCGAAAGATATTCCAGCCCCACGCTGCGCATGAAGGACAAACGGTGGGTCAGCTCTTTCATGAGCGGCTCGGCAATAACCACATGGCGCCCCGTGAACGTGCGCCTGTCCAGCCATTCCAGGGCGCGCTCCACCGAAAGATTGCAAAAATCCGCAATATTCAGATCGTCCACACGCACCGAAAGCGCGTTGACATTGAGCCGCGCGCCCTTGCAGTCCGGACAGTCCATGGTCTGGCGGTAGCGTGAAAGCGCTTCGCGCCAGGCATCGCCGTACTGCATACCGCTTTCCAGCAGGGGAATCACGCCGGGCCAGCGTTTTGCAGTTACGCTTACATCTCCGGCACTTCTGGCCTCGGTAAAATGCTCGCTCTGGTAGTCGCCGCCGGCCCCCAGGGCCACATTGCCGCCCATCCAGTTACGGCGCAGGCCCTGAGAAGAACGCGCAGGTCTGCCGTGTTCGTCCTCGCCATAAAAAAGCGCAGCCAGGGCGTCTTCAGAAAATTCTTCCAGCGGTGTGGACAGGCTGAACCTGAAACGCTTGCCCAGCGCCTTGAGCGCCTCTTCATAACGGCTGAACATCTTGCCCGTGGCCCAAGGCAGAAGCACTCCCGTGTTCAGCGAAAGCCCCATATTGGGTGCGACCAGGCGCGGCTCGAAATAGTCCACCCCGCCAAGTCCCACGCAGCGTGGGCAGGCTCCTTGGGGGCCGTTGAAAGAAAAGAGCTGGGGGCTGGGCGCTGGCAGGGAAATGCGGCAGTGCGTGCACACAGATGAGGTGGAGTGCACGGTGTCGGCCTCTTCACCGGCGGCAGCCCTGTCGGGCAGGTGGATTACAAGCCGCCCTTCGCCGTAGCGCAGGGCCAGCTCCACCGAGTCGGCCAGACGCCCGCGCAGGCCCTCTTTATTGACCAGACGGTCCACCACAAGGTCAATGCTGTGTTTTTTGTTTTTATCGAGAGCGGGCACGTCATCCAGCGTGTGAAAGGCCCCATTGACGCGCACACGGGCAAAGCCTTCAGCCTTGAGTTTTTTAAACTTGTCCTGATGCGTACCTTTCTGCAGTTCCACAAGAGGGGCCAGCACCATAAATTTTGTACCCTGGGGCAGGGCAAGAATATCAGCGATGATTTCATCAGCAGCGCGGGCTTCGATGGGCCGGCCGCACTGGGGGCAGTACATACGCCCCAGCCGGGCGAAAAAAACGCGCAGAAAGTCGTAAATTTCCGTCACCGTACCCACGGTAGAGCGCGGATTGCGCGAAACGCTCTGCTGCTCAAGAGAAATGGCGGGTGAAAGCCCTTCTATTTTTTCCACATCGGGCTTGTCCATCTGGGGCAGAAACTGACGGGCGTAGGCCGATAAGGACTCCACATAGCGGCGCTGCCCCTCGGCGTACACGATGTCAAAGGCCAGAGTGGACTTTCCCGAGCCTGAAGGCCCGCAAATGACCACCAGCTCATCCCGCGGGATGTCCAGGCTGATGTTTTTAAGGTTGTGCTGACGGGCCTTTTCGATATGTATGCAGGACTTGTTGGTGCTGGTGTTCATGCGGGCATATGTAAGCGCGGCAGGGCCGCTTGGCAAGATGGTGATGCCGCGCCCATACGCGACTAACAGGAATGAATGTAATTAATAGCCTGTTTTCATTACTAAATCAATATGAAAGAACTTATTTGTTCCTGCGTGGACAAACAATGGCAAACACGGTATAAAAATTTTTACGAACCGCAAGTCCATCAAACTGTCTTGCGGAGGGAGTATGCTATGTTTCGCCAGCGCTCACGCACTGTTTTTCTTGTTCTGGCCCTCGCCCTGACAACCACCCTGACACTCCACTGTGCCGCGGCTGCCGTCGGGCATGAGCGCAGCGCCAGAGAAGTTTTTGCCGCCCTGCCCGAAAGTATTTTTGAAAATACCCCTGAAGGCCTCGGCTCTGTTGAAAAGCAGAAACTGCTCGTCAACGGGCAGGCCGATTTTTGGGAAGTGGCCGGAGAAACCGAAGATATCATGGTTTTCGCCACCCTTCCTTTTCATGATGTGGCCGTAGCCCTGCGCCTTTTCCGGCATAACGGCAGCGACGCCGTGGATGCGGCCGTCGGCACGCTGGGCGGCCCCGTATGCACGGTAGAATTATGGCGCATGGACGCCTCTGGCCGCCTTGTGCCTGTGGACACACCACCAGAGCCGCCTGTGGAAGAATTTTTGGGCAAGGACCAGAAACTGCCGCCGGACGTTCAGGCCACCGTCATGATCTGCCTTGGCCTTGGCGGCCTGCGGGCGCAGCCCCTGTTCTGGACAAGCACAGGCATGGCCCATGTGCCGGTAGCCAACGATATCGGCTATCAGTGGAACGGCAAAAACTTTGAAAAGCATGTGCAGCCGCATAGTGAAATGCAGTAACAGGGCATTTCGGGCGATCCGCCACTAACCGCAAACGCCGCAATCCATCAGGTCCCTCCCCCCGGAGGGACTATTTTTTTTCACCCGCCAGCAGGGCCGTGGCATTGATGCGCACCTGCCTGTTTGCTTCGCCCAGGGCCTCTGCCGTGCGGGCCAGCATGCGGGCAAAGCGCTCCAGCTCTTCTTCCGGGCTGGCCTTGAGGCGCTCCCATAAAAGATCTTCTGCCAGATTGTGCAGTGTGCGGTGCGTGTCCGCAGCCCGCCGCCCCTTGTCCGTCAGCTCGTACAACAGGCTTTTCTTATCGCCGGGGAGCCTGCGCGGTTGAACAAAGCCCCCCACCTGCAACCTGGCCGCCATTTTTGAAATACCGCCCCGCGTCATCCCCAGTTTTCTGGCTGCGGCGACACCGTTGACCGGCTCATCGCCTGCAATAAGGGCCAGAAAGTGCATTTCTGTCAAAATCAGCCCGCCAAGCTCCACCTGCGCAAGATTGTTGCCGGCCTTGTCAAACAGCCCGTTCACTTCTTCCATCCTCTGGGAAAGATGCACAAGACCGTTGATAACTCTCTGCCTTAACTGTTCTTTTTCAGACATATCCTCTCCCTGTGCTTGCTCGGGCAACAGTGTAACATCTTTTTGTTGACCAGGAAGCAAAACATGCCTACATTGTTTCCCGGGAAACAAATATGCAGTAAAAGGAGAAGCAATGCTTATTGACCTGAGCCTTCCGTTGACACGAAAAACTTTTGACGCCCTTTCCGCCACCACTGCCACCCTGCCACACCCTGCCCTGGAGCTTTTTGGCCATGTGGGAACCCACCTTGACCTTATGGGCAAAGCCTGGCCCCAGGAATATTTTACACGGCAGGGACGGGTATTTGACGTACGCCACGTGAGGGGCCGCGACATAACGGCAAGTGACCTGCCCATGCAGGACATTGAGGCAGAAGATTTTGTGTTTCTGCGCACAGGCGTGCTGGAAGAGCATGCATATGCCGACAAGGCTTACGTTCACACTCCGGTGGAGCTTGCCTGGGAGCTGCTGGAAAACCTGACGCAACAGGGTGTGGCCATGATCGGAGTAGACTGCGCCGGAGTGCGCCTGCCCGGAGAACACAGGAAAGCCGACCTCTTCTGTGCGGAAGCCGGTACATTTGTGGTGGAAAACGTCTACAATCTTGGAGCACTGTGCACTGCCGCAGGGGCAAAAACGTTTGTGGTCAGAACCTTTCCCCTGCGCCTTGAGGGCAGCACCGGCCTGCCCTGCCGCATTGTGGCCGAGCTTGCGGCTGACTGAAGCCGGACGGTCACGCCGTGGTATGGCGGCAGCCCCCGTACCGTACCCGCAGGCAGGCGTGCCGCCACAAACGGCCGCGCCGCTTTCTCCGGCACATATCATCGGGAAAGCGGCGCGGTAAAAACTCCGTGACTGCAACGGGCTATTTCTCCAGCCATTCCTGCAGTTTTTCCTCCAGAGCCGCAGCAGCCATGCGCGGCGTGGCGTACATGCCTGCGGCCTCCCGCTGACGGGCAGCCTCGGACAAAATAATGGCCGCCGCCACAGATACGTTAAAACTCTGGATCATCCCGTACATGGGGATATAAAGCTCGCCATCGGCCATCTGCAACAGTTCCGGTTCTACACCGCTGTGCTCGTTGCCCATAATGACGGCTGTGGGACGGGTAAAATCCCAGTCGCGCAGCGGACGGGCCGTGGGCGAGCAGGATGTGGCCAGCACCTGCATGTTTTGCCCGCGCAGGCTTTCCATAAGCGCTGCGCTGTCTTTGTGGCGCGCGCTCTCCACCCATTTTCTGGCGGAGGCCGATGTCTTGCGCCCAAGCGCGGGAAAAGGCGTATTGGTATAATACAGGTTGACGCGGCTGACGCCAAAGGCATCGCACGAACGATAAATAGCTGAAACATTATGCGGATCGTGAATATTTGCCAGCACCAGGGTGAGGTCCGGCTGGCGGTGGGCCAGCACTTCAAGCAGACGGGCCTTGCGCCGTTCCGTGGGTTCCTTGGTCATGAGGTCTTCCTTTGCTGTTCTGTTCAGGTCCTGATACTTCTCAAAAAAAACCCGCGCAGGCAAGCCACATCGCAAAAAGCCCCCGGCAACAGGTTCCGGGGGCTTGAGCAGGGGCAGGCGCACACCCCTCAGAATGCCTTGGACTTCAGCATGTCCGTCCACGAAGATTCCCTGCCTGCCGGACGGCTCGGGTCCACCCATCCCAGTACCTGACGCCCCATGTCCCAGGCAAGGGCGCGGGCTATGAGGCCTGCGGGATCCTCAGGGTTAACTTCCGTGATGGAGAACAGATAAAAATCGTGAACCTGCCGGGCATCCATAAGCCCTCCCTGAGCCATGGACCACAGCAGCGTACCGCTTTTGGCGTCATACACCTCAATGGCCAGCGAAAGCGAACTGGTGCCACCGGAACCACCGTCCATATAATGGTTGATGTACCCGCCCACCAGCATGTCGGCCCCGCGTGCACGCGCAAGAGCAAGGGCGCGCTGCGGGTCAAAAGGCCCGGCCTTGGCGTCATACTCAAGCGCCGAAAAAGCGTTGAGCGACAGCCACACCTGCCAGATCTGGCGTGAAAACATAGTGCTGAAGGTCACGGGGTCCTTGATCTGCTGCACGGCCCGCAAAGGCACAAAAAGCGCGGTCGGGCGATAGCCCAGAGGCTCCATGGGACGCACGTAGATGGCCGGAGGCTGCCGCCGCACAAAATTGTTGACCTGCACCTGTATGGGCGTGCTCAGGTCGCCGGTAAAATCATAGGTACGGCGGCTGTCGTCAGGAGCACGCGAGCAGCCCCAAAGCAAAAAAAGCAGCAGGCCCAGCGCCACGGTCATGACCATGCGTGCCAGCGGCCATGCACATGCTGCAAGGCCCTGTTCACGCCACGTTCCGGAAAATTTCAGGCAGGTATGCATATTTTCTCCTGGCCGGGGCCGCCGCACGCTGCTGCTGGCATTCACCTTGCCAACTGCTGACCGGCGGCTACTGTAGCTGATGAAATGCCGTTCCCGTTAAAAGCCCCCGCATGCCCCAACGCTGTGGGGCGGCACAGTGTGTGCCATTTTCCTGTCAGATGCCAGAAACGTGCCAAACAGGGACTTTCAGCACGACAGGATACGGCAACCCGGCAGGCGCCGACCGGCGCTGAAAAGTATCGCCGCCCGGCCGTCCACAAAGAAACAGCCGGGCGGCGATGCCTATTGGGGGCAAACGCCATGCTTCAGGCCTACATCCGTGCCGCCTGAAAAATCTGCAAAATCAGGGGGGCGAGCAGTAGCACCACCGGAGCAAGCCCCATAAGGGTCTGCGGCCAGGTAAGCTTGAGGGCCGCGCGGCAGCCTATCAGCACGCAGGCCACCATCCAGACAAAACCCACAAGAGACCCCAGCAGGGGAACCACACACAGCAGGGTGGGCGCTGCGGAATAGGCCATCACCTGAAACACCTGGCTGAAGTCGGTGCGGTTGCCGCGCACAAAGCCATAGGTAAAATTTATGAGTGCGCTGAGCACATACAGCTGAATGACGGACATGCCCGTTTTTATAAGCATGACCATCGGCAGGCTCATCTGCGGCGAAAGCATGACCAGCATCTTTTCAAGCTGCGGGTCCGAGGCGGCACTGGGGGCCATGAGCGACATGAACACACCCGACCAGACACGTTCCACAACAACCTGTACCACACTCACCAGCAGATAGAAAATCAGGGCGCGCATCTGCGGCGAACCGGGCTGCACCTGACTGAAAAAGCGTTGCGCTCCGAACATGACCCGCATGCAGGTCTGGTAAAATGCCGCTATCCACCCATCCGGTTCGGGGGCTGTTTCCCAGGGGATGCCGCTTTCCGCATGGTCATATTCGTCATCATAGCCGTGTCCGCCATAGGGATCCCCCCCGTCTTCGGCGTTACGGCCATACTCGTTACGAGCATTACGCTCATTACGGGCACCGTGGGCGTCATGTATGTCACGGTCGTCATGTACGCTGCCGTTCTCGCCTCCCGCGCCGCCCCTGGTTCCATAGCGCCCGTATTCACGTTCATAGGCGCGACTGGCTGCGGCACGGGGGTCTTCCTCAGCATGTTCTTCCCCTCTGGCGCTGCGCGGGTCAAAAGGCCGCGTTTCGCCCGCAGAAGTTTCTTCCCTGCTGCTGTACTCCTCGTGCGCTTCCTGTCCTGCCCGACCCGACCGGCCGGAAGTCCCGGGAGAGGAACCCGGCACAATGGCGCCGGGGGGCAGCGGATCGTCTTCTTCAGGGCCGCGCGCAGGAGAAGGTCCGTCCACATCTGGCGCGGCATCCTGAGCCGAAGCAGCAGGTGTACCGGCATTGCCCCCGTGTGCGGTTTCCTGCTGCTCCGCCTGTGGCGCGTCCGGCAGAACTTCGTGTTCCCCCGTGGACGGCCCGAAACGGAAGCGGCAGGCGCAATGGGGGCAGGTGGCGATGACCGCGCGCGCAGGCAGACGGTCGGCGGGCACTTGGCGGCTGAAGCCGCAACGCGGGCAGGTAATGTTCACTAGACTCTCCTCGGTAAACTCAAAAGATGGGCACGAATCCTTTTTATACTATCTGCAGGCCCCGGCGCTGGCAAGGGGCCGCCGCTGCCCTTGCCGCGCTGACAAAAAACGTGTGCCTGGAAAGAGCTCTTATTGTTGACAGCGTTGCTGAGTGGCTATAGGCTGGCTGCTACAAGGGGAGTAACTGGGTTCTTGAAACCCGGGCGGTATCAACAGCATGGCTTTCGGGCCTGGTGCCGCCGTCGGTAAGCCGATTAGTGAGACCTTGGCGTCAACGCCAAGGTCTTTTTTTATTTTTAAGGAGACATCATGAACATACGCGCCCTACGGCCCTACATTTTGGCAGTGCTCATGACCATTCCCGGTCTTGCCCTGCATCTGGCTCCGCCGGACATTTCTCCGTTTATCGTGACGCTGCTTTCAGGCATGGCCATTCTCGGCGCATCCTTTCTGCTCACCTGGGCCTGTGAAGTGGCGCAGATGGACATGCCGCAGGCCGTGGCAGTGGCTGTGGTGGCCTTTATCGCCGTGCTGCCCGAATATGCGGTGGACATGTACTTTACCTGGATGGCCGGCCAGCATCCCGAAAGCCCCTATTCGCACTATGCCATCGCCAATATGACCGGCGCCAACAGGCTGCTTATCGGCGTGGGCTGGTCGGCCATCGTGCTGATCTTTGCCGGGCGCTTTCACTCGGCGGTAACCCTCAACGACGACAAACGCACCGACGTGCTTTTTCTGGCCATGGCCACGATTTATGCCCTGTTCATCCCCATCAAGGGTTCACTGACCTGGGTGGACGGTCTGGTTCTTCTGGGCATTTACGTGTGGTATATACTTATCATCATGCGCCGCCCCGTGGAGGAAGAAGAACTGGAAGGCCCGGCCGAAGTTCTTGCCAGGCTGGCAAAAAAAATACGGCTGCGCACTGTGGGGGCTATTTTTATTTTTTCGGCCCTAGTTATTCTGGGCAATGCCGAATCTTTCAGCGAAGGGCTTGTTGCCAGCGGAAAACAGTTGAATATCAACGAATTTCTTCTGGTACAATGGATCGCCCCCCTGGCTTCGGAAGCGCCGGAATTTATCGTGGCCGTCATGTTCGCCTCGCGAGGCAACGCCGGACTGGCCCTGGGCTGCCTGCTTTCGTCAAAACTTAATCAATGGACCCTGCTGGTTGGCATGATACCCGGTGTATACGCGGTTTCTTCCGGTGGCCTCAGCCCTGCCATAAACCTTGACACACACCAGTTTCAGGAAATATTACTCACAGCCGGGCAGTCTCTCTTCGCCGTGGCCCTGCTGCTGGACCTGCGCCTGCATGTGCGTGAGGCCGTGTGGCTGCTGCTGCTCTTCAGCCTCCAGCTGCTTTCGCCGCTATACGAGGTGCATCTGGAGAGCCTTCTGGGCCTGCCCCACGACCCGTTGCGTCTGCACCTGTTTTACGCCAAGGTATACCTTGTGCTGGCGGTGATTCTGCTTGTCAAGAACTGGCGGCAGACCTGGGAACTTCGCAAGGGCTTCAAAGTTTAATCAAAGCATGTATACTGTTGCGGGCGGGGCAAGGCCGCCGCCCGCACTTTTGCATCAACGGCCTGCATGGCCGGAGAGCACGTATGGAACGGTACCTCGGGCAAGCAGTTTCGCCTTCACATTTTACTGGTTATCAAGGTATTATATCCATGCCGCGCCTTTTGTCTCTTCTGCTCTTGGTCTTGCTGCTTGGAGAAAGAGCGGCCGAAGCGGCCCGTATGCCGGACCAGCAGACGCCATCCCCCGCCCTTTCACAAGAATTCACAGCCATCGCTGATGTGACGGAAATCGCCCCTGACGGCGATGTCGCACATCCCATACAGCCTGCCGGGCATACCGCGCCCGAAAATCACGCCCATGCCCCCGGAACCAACGCCGCCGGACAGGACAGTGCCGACACTGCGGAGCAGTCCGCCCGCGACAGCGCCGCTGCCATTATTTCCGGCGCGCGCAGACCCGGCATTATCGAGCATCAGCTTGTCCATAACGAACCGGGCAGCCCCGTGATCAATATCAGCTATCCTTCCGTGGGCAGTAAACAGATCGACGGCGACATCCGCCAGTGGGTCACGGGCATTGCCACGGCTTTCGATCAAAGCAGTAGCGCGGCGGGCCTTTCTACAGGCCCTGGCCTTGATGGAGAACACCCGCCTTACGAACTGTGGGCATCTTACAGCATTACCGCCCCCTCGCCCGCAGGACTGAGCATTACCTTTGAAGTCTGGACCTATACCGGCGGTGCGCACGGCAACCTTGACGTCATGACCCTCAATTACAGCCTGCTTACGGGACAACGACTTGGCCTTGTGGACCTTTTCGAAGATCCTGATGCAGCGTTGAGCCTCATGTCCGAATGGTCGTACAACGAGCTTTCCCGGCGTCTTGGCGGCATGCGGCAGGAACAGATGCTGCGCACGGGGCTTAACCCCGTACCGGAAAATTTCGCCAGCCTTACCCTGACCCCACAGGGAGTGCGCATCAATTTTCAGCCATACCAGGTAGCGCCCTGGGCGGCCGGAGCGCAAAAGGTAGACATGCCTCTGGACCAACTGCTGGCCGCCAGACCGTTGCTGAGCATCTGGGGAAAATAAGCTGTGCTTGCTGGCTGTGCTGCCGGCCTGATTCCACACAGGCACAGGACATGGGCACAAATATCAAAAAGCCCCGACCGCAGACCGGTCGGGGCTTTTTAGCGTAGTTATCTTTTAGAGCGGAAGCCTTTCAAGGCAAGCAGCTCTTCATCTGCTTCACAGCCAAAGCATATCAGCATAACACTGCCTACGTCATAGTCTCCACAATGCCGGCCGCCAGCACATGCCCCCGGCCGTCGTACACAGCCGCGACCTGCCCGGGAGCAGAAGGAAACTGCGGTTCCGCAAAACATATATCCAGGCGACCCGAGGCGTCCAGCGTCACCACAGCGGGCGACGGTTTCTGCCTGTGCCGCAGGCGCACCAGCAGTTCACCGGTCCAGTACTGCTGCGGCAGGGACACGTTGGCCGCGCCCGTGAGGCAGCGTGTGACGCCCAGCAAGGCGCGCGGCCCCACCACAAGGGCATTGGCCGTGCCATCCTTGGCGAGCACATACAGGGGTTCGCTGTGGGCTATGCCCAAGCCCTTGCGCTGCCCTTCGGTATAGCGCCAGAGGCCTTTGTGCCGGGCGATCTCCCGCAGTCCCCCCGCGGCATCACGCAAAAAGACGGGTCCCGGACCAGGCGGCACAAGCGCGGCCTTCTGCCAGCGGCGTTCAAGAAAAGGCCGGTAGGCATCGGCAGCAGCCAGACCCGCAGTTGCAGCCCCACTCACAACCGGAGCGAAGCAGATATCCTGGCTCTCATTGGGAACAGGCACGGCCAGACCCGCCCGGGCCACAATTTCACGGCTGCGGGCCTTGTCCTGTTCCGCAAGCGGAAAACAGGCCCGGGCCAGCCGCTCCCGCGGTACAAGGCTCAAAAAATAGCTCTGGTCCTTGGCGGCGTCATGCGCCGCAGCCAGCAGGGGCGGATGCGCCCCACTCACGCCATGCCGCCCTTCCGTGCAGCCGCAACCGTTGTCAACGGCGGAAATGCGGGCATTGTCCCGAGATGCCGCCGGGTCCAGTCCTTCCGGCAGAAGGGCCGTCACTGCGTCTTCCGGCGCGGCGGCCAGCCGCGCATAGTGCCCGGTAGCCAGCCTCTGCGCGCCCAGCCCCATGGCGGCATCAAACAAGGCACCGAATTTTATGGCGCGGTTACATAGTGCGCAGGGATTGGGCGTGCGGCCCGCAGCGTAGGCAGCGGCAAAGGGAGCCAGCACTTCTCGCTCGAAAACAGGCCGCAGGTCTGCCACATGCAGGGGTACGCCAAGAGCCGCACAGGCCGCAGCAAGGCCAGGCGGTGGTTCAGGAGCGGCATCAGGCAAAAAAAGACCGTGCAGCGCCAATACGCTGTATCCTGCCTGTTGCAGCATGACAAGGGCGCAAAGACTGTCCACGCCGCCGCTTACGGCCACGGCCACGGTATTGGATAACGTGCTGTTACCGGTAGACATCGCATGGTCTCTGCCGCCGCAATCCACTGGTTTTCCCTCCACTGCTAGGCTGGACACCGAACGGGCGGGCGGCGTTTCTGGCGTCTCAAGCGCCGGTATTTTGATGGAAAAAGTATGGCAGGAAGGGCAGCCCTGCTTTACAAAACTACCCCTCCTGCCCAAAAGACCGCCTGTTCTATAAGATCTGGTTCAGAAACTGGCGCAGGCGGGGATGGCGGGGGGTAGTAAACAGGGTTTCCGGTCTGCCCTGCTCAACGATCTGCCCTTGGTCCATAAAGATAAGACGGTCCGCCACGGTACGGGCAAAGCCCATTTCGTGGGTGACGCAGACCATGGTCATACCCTCTTCAGCCAGCTTGACCATAACGTCCAGCACTTCACCCACCATTTCCGGATCAAGGGCGGAAGTGGGTTCGTCGAACAGCATGATATCGGGCTGCATGGCGAGCGCGCGAGCAATGGCCACACGCTGTTGCTGCCCGCCGGAAAGCATGGCCGGGTACACATTGGCCTTGTCGCTGATGCCCACTTTTTTCAGCAGTCCCAGCGCGCGGGACTCAGCCTCTTCGCGCGAAAGCTTGCGCAACTTGATGGGTGCAAGCGTCAGGTTTTCCAGCACGGTCTTGTGCGGAAAAAGGTTGAATTGCTGAAACACCATGCCCAGATTCTGCCGCACCAGGTTAATATCGTTGTCCGGGCTCATTATATTCTGCCCCTTGACCACAATACTGCCCTGGTCGATTTCTTCCAGGCGGTTTATGGAGCGCAGCAGGGTCGATTTTCCCGAGCCGGAAGGGCCGATGATAACCACCCGCTCGCCGGTAGCCACGTCCAGGCTCACATCCTGCAGGGCGGGCAGCGAGCCGAAGTACTTCCATACATTACTGATGGTAATGATGGGCGCAGGGGCGGCCTGCGTGGCCGTGGTGCTACTTTCCGTCATAATAGTTCAGCCTGGCTTCCATGATGCTCACGGTTTTTGAAAGGATGAGCGTGATGACAAGATACAGAAGAGCCACCACCGTATACGTTTCAAAATAGAGATAGGTGGTTCCCACAAAGCTTCTGGCACGCTGCATGATATCGGGCACAGCCATAATGGACACCAGCGAGGTATCTTTGAGCATGGCTATGCATTCATTGCCCACGGGCGGCAGAATGGTGCGCATGGCCTGCGGCAGGACCACATAACGCATGGTCTGAAAGCCGTTGAAGCCCAGCGAGCGTGCAGCTTCGCTCTGCCCCTTGTTGATGGCGGTAATGCCCGCGCGAAATACTTCGCCCATATACGCGCCGTAGCAAAAACTGATGGCCACCACGGCGGAAGTAACGCCGCTGACCTGCACAAAACGTGAAAGCGCGTAGTAGATGTAAAAAATCTGCACCAGCAAAGGAATGCCGCGGATCACTTCCACATAGGTGGAAGCAATAAGGTTGATCAGGCGATTGTTTGAAATACGCCCGAGGCCGGTGAGCAGGCCAAGAGGTACGGCACAGCAGATGGAAAGAACGGTGATCTTGAAGGTGATAAGAACGCCGTCCGGCAGATAGAGCAAAATGCGCAAATAGGGTTCGGGCCAGAGCAGGCACAGGGCGAACAGAGTGGAAATGGCCCCGACAAGGGCAATGGACCAGGCATTGATGAGCCGCCATTCGCGGGGGTCAGGGATGGAGGCCCCCTCCGTGACCATAATGATGTTGCCCTTGCTTCCGTCTTTTTTATCGTGCATCACAATCCTTCAGATCAATACGGCTGCGGAGTCCGGGCCGCACGGCCCGGACTCCCATGAAACCATAATGGCTGGTCCGGTTTAGTCGGCCTTGCCCATCCACTTCTCAAGCAGCTCGGCCTCTACGCCCGAAGCCTTGACGGCCTTGATACCCTTGTTGAGTTTTTCCACCAGGTCCGTACGGCCCTTGCGCACGGTAAAGCCGTAGTATTCCTTTTCGGCGGTCTTGAACGAAAGGTTCAGCTTGCCGGCAGTGTCGGCCTTTTTGTTAGCGTAATACATGGCCACAGGCTCGTCGCAGATCACGGCGTCAATGCGGCCGCCGAGCATGTCCTGGATAGCCAGGCCCACGTCGTCATATTCCTTGAGATCCACAGGCACACCGGACTTACGGATAACAAAAACGCCGGTGGTGCCGATCTGGCCGCCCACTTTTTTGTCCTTGAGGTCGTCAAGGCTCTTTATGTTCTGCCCCGCAGGCAGCACCACAGCCTGGGCCACCTCATAGTAGGGATCGGAAAAATCAAACTGCTTCTGGCGCTCGGGCGTGATGGTTGTGGCAGCAGCCACAATATCATACTGGCCGGTGGCTACGCCGCCAAAAATACCGTCCCACGCGATATTGCGCACGTCCACCTCAAAACCGGCGGCCTTGCCCACTTCAGTAATAAAATCCACGTCAAAGCCGACGGGCTGCTTGTTTTCATCAAGAAGCTCCATAGGCGGCCAGGTGCAGTCGGTAGCCACAACATATTTTTCAGCGGCCAAAGCCTGACCACAAAACAGGGTCAGAACCAGCAGGGCGAAAGCAAAACGACGTATCATGAAACCTCCTTCATGCGACGGACTCCGCCGGAAGTACCGGCGCGTCCCCTGTGGGCTAGTTGGATTTGCCCATCCACTTTTCAATTATCCTGGCTTCCTCACCGGATGCCTTTACTTCTCTGATGCCTTTATTGAGCTTGTCCAAAAGGTCCTTGCGGCCCTTGCGCACGGTAAAGCCGTAGTATTCCTTTTCGTTGGTCTTGTAAGAAAGGTTCAGCTTGCCGGCGGTGTCGGCCTTTTTGTTCACATAGTACATGGCTACCGGGTCATCACAGACCACCGCATCAATGCGGCCATTGACCAGGTCCTGAATAGCCAGGCCCACGTCGTCATATTCCTTGATGTCAGCGCCGACATCGGCCTTACGGGTCACAAAGATGCCGGTGGTGCCGATCTGGCCGCCCACCTTTTTGCCCTTGAGGTCGGCCAGGCTCTTGACGCTCTGCCCTTCGGGCAGCACCACGGCCTGCACAACCTCATAGTAAGGCTCGGTGAAGTCAAACTGTTTCTGGCGTTCGGGCGTAATGGTGACGGAAGAGGCCACAACATCGTACTGCCCGGTGGCCACACCGCCGAAAATACCGTCCCAGGCCACGTTGCGGATGTCCATATCAAGACCTGCGGCCTTGCCTACGGCCCGCAGGTAATCGCTGGAGTACCCTTCGGGTTTCTTGTTGGCATCAAGCATTTCCATGGGTGGCCAGGTACAGTCGCTGGCGACCACGATTTTTTCAGCGGCCATAGCAGAGCTGCACATCAGAACAAAACCAGCGAAGGCGAGTGTCATTCGGCGAAGCATGGGACCTCCTTAAATGGTTTCCGTCAAAGCCCGCCGCCCACAGCGCCAGTGGAAAAGCCTGCCCCGGGATATTCCCCGCGGCGGAAGGCCACGGCTGAATTTTTCGCCGGAATGCGCAGTGCCCCTGAACGGGGCGGGCAACCAAAAGAAAGCGTGATCATCTTTAGCTTCGGGCGCGTCCTGCGTCAAGCGCCAACGCCGCGGAACACGCCGATTGGGCAAGATCTTTTACCAGGCGTTGCCGGGCGATGGTCCTTCGCCGTTATCGGCATCATCTGCGGGAAAGGCATCATCGCGATTATCGTAGCCGTTATGGCCTTCGGGCGCACGGGCCGCCGCCTGCACCAGTGTGGCATGGGGGGATGGCTTGCCTGAAACATCACCGGTATCTCCATCCAGGTCATCACGGTCATCGCGCAGGGCCTGCTGCAAAAACCAGTCTTCACGGATGCGCCAAGAAGCCGCAGCCGTATAGGCCGGAGAAGAATACCCCACTGAAAGCACAAGGGTGCGCCGGGCGTGTTCCTGAAGGCGGATGAGCAGTGGAGTAAAGTCGGCATCGCCGGAAAGTATGATAAACTCGTCAAACTTGGTGGAATGCGAAAGATCATCCATACAGTCCATGACCAGATGAATATCCGTGCTGGTTTTGCCCCGGGATGTCAGGGGCGGGCAATCCACCACCTGAAAGGCACTGCGGATGAAAGAGTTGCGAAACTCCTGATACCGCTGCGGATTGAGATAACACATGCGCTTCAGGATGCGGCGGCGCACGCCCTCACCGTAAAGAATGCGCAAGGCGTGGTTTTCGATCCAGCGCACCCAGCGGTACGGCGTGGCGCCGAAGGCACGGGCCGCCTCCGGGTCGATTTCAAGAAAACGGGTAAAAATGTTGTCAAAATCAACATAAAGAGCGCTGTAAACTTCATCAAACCCTGTAAATCGTGCCATATTATCCTCATGGTAAGATAACGAACTATCTCAGTATATTTTGCATGCCAACGCATGGCAAGGTTTTTGCCGCACTTGAACAAACAGAGAGTGCGGGATATAAAAGCTTCTTAATATCAAGCAGATATTTTTCTGTAACATCGCTCGGGAGGGACTGTGCGAAACCTGCTGGAATATGGCAAAGGCCAGATAACCGGTCTGCATGCCGCCATAGCGGCTTTTCGGCAGATGCCGCCCGCCGAGCGCTGGTTCTCCTGTCTTTTCTGGTCGTTCTGGGTCTCACTGGTCACATTTCCTTCGGGCTATGCCATTCGCGATATCATGCCGGTGGTCTGCCTGATCTTTCTCACCCTGTATTACCGCTGCAACTGGCGTCACAGCGTATTGCGCAGGCTGGGGGCATGGCCGCTCTTCGCCTGCCTCGGACTCATGGTCTTTATAGGCGTGGCCTTTTCGCAAAGCCCCGGCGCATCCCTGCTGCATGCCGGGTCTGGCCTCAACAAGGGGTTCATTCTGCCGTTCATCGCCATGGAGTGCGTCCGTGGAGAAAAAGATCTGCGCCGCCTGGTATGGGCCAGCGTGCTGGCCGTTTTCTGGCAGGGACTTGATGGTGTGTGGCAGGCGCAGACAGGCAGGGATTTCCTCATGGGCTACCCGCTCCACAGCGGGCGGCTGACAGGCAGTTTTGACGACTACGAAGTAGGCAACTACATTGCCCTCGCCCTCATACCGGCATTCGGCCTTTGGTTCATCCTGCGGCAGTTTTTTTCACGGTTGCCGTCACTGCTGTTGAGCACAGCCGTTCTCTGGCCAGCTTTTTTCCTGCTGGCCGGCGCCGGCAGCCGCAGCGGAGCGCTGGCCATCGCCGCCGCCATGGGGCTGTGGCTGCTCCTGACGGGCAGCTCTTCGGTCCGCTGGAAAGGCCCGCTTTTTGCCGCAGCCGCCCTGCTTCTGATTCTTGTGGCTCAAGGCCGCGCCCGCCTGGACGCTGTGGTGGAAGACGGCCGCTGGAGCCTGTGGAAGCTCGGCTGGCGCGTTTTTCTGGAGCACCCCTGGTTCGGCGCCGGAGCCGGGCAGTATAATGCCGCTTTTCGCAGCCTGGGCCTCAGCCCGGAAAAAGACGCCATAACCATCAGCCACCCGCACAATATCTATCTGGACATGCTGTACGCGCACGGGCTTGTGGGTTTTGCCCTGGGCATGATTTTCCTGCTGGGTTTCTCCTGGTGGGGATATACGCGCATCAGGCCACGCCTGCAGGCTGAGCGTACCCGCGAGAAAAAAGGTATTTACTGGCACATGACGGCCTGCTTCTGGATGGGCTTTGTGGCCTGGCTTTTTAACGGCATTTTCGGCCACGATTTTTACAGGGTCTGGTGGCTGGCTCTGGCCATGTGCCACCTGGGCGTCATGATCGGCGCGGTCGTCAACGGACCGGCAGGCCGGAAAGAGGCAGATGATGCGAGAACCGCAGGCAGGCCGGACGGCCTTTCCACAGCGGCGGAAATGGCGGGAACAAAAACAGACGGCGCGTAACGCACACTCACCAACAACCGGCTGGCAGGCGGAAAAACGCGCGGCGGGATACGTTTCGGGCTGGAACCGGCACGTGAAGCCTTCCGCTCCTGCATACCGCCGGGGCGGCCCCGTCCAGACACCGCGCCGACACCGGCAGCCTGCCCGCCTGCACAACATCCACGGCCTGCAAGGTCGCAGCAGCAGACCATATTATTGACAAAGAACTTGAGGCAAATAAAATCTTCAAGATCCGTTTTCAAACAGTACACCCTTTCGGGAACGCATGTAACCCCTAAAAATGCGGTTTTTCGCACAATACGCGTTGCACAGCAGCACCACACCGGCGCCACACACAGACCTGCTGCACCCATCCGGGTGCAGCAGCTTCAGGGACACTCCCCAGATATTGCTGCAAAAATTTGCTGCCACTGAGCACCTGCGCCCTCAACCACAACCAAACCCGCGCGACAAACAGCGCGGCGGCCTTCACCCCAAGCCCTTCGGCAACGACTGAAGCCGGTTTGCGCACTGGCGGCGGCCGTTGGCCCGCGCACCCTCCGTAACAGCCTCAAAGCAAAAACTGCTCTCAGAAAAAAGTTTGTGCCAAGGCAGGCAAAAGAATTTTTCCGAAAAGTCTGCTCTTGCTGCACCCGACAGAAGCAAAAAGGTCTTTTGCCACAGCCAGCAAAAAAAGTACGCAGGCGCGAGGCCTAGTCTCCTGCAAACTCATCCTGAACCGGAGGTGCGGCTGCGGCCCCCCGGGCAGAGCGCAGCAAGGCCATGGCCTCGTCCTTGGTAATGATGCGGCCTCTACAGCGGGCATTCTGAAGGGCATTTTCCGGACAATAGCCCAGTTGTACGCAGTTGGGTCCGGCCCCTGCGAAAAGATCGGGGGCAGCCTTGCGGCACAGGCGCAGCATCTGCCAGGCAAGGTGCCGTATTTCGTGCTGGGCGTTACGGCAGCAGCGGATGGAAAACCAGTCCAGCAGAGCGTGGGCATTCATGCCCACAATGGCCTTGAACTCCGTAGCCTGCGGCTTGAGATAACGCAGATCTTCTTCCGGCAGGTCCGCATCAAGCCCCGCCTCATACCATTGACGGCCGAGATCGGCGAGGTCGCGCCCACTCAGGTTCACCGTTGCGCCGCCGGGCAGGGTCACCGGCGCGGTGAACTCCGCCACGCCGCGAGGGTACACCACAGAATAACGGCGCTTGCCGCCAAGCTCCGCCCGGCCCGACTTGATAAGGTAAGAGGCCAGACGCTTGCGCACAAGCTGGGTTTCGGTCACACGGGAGTAGCCCTCAAGGCCGAAAATGAAAAAATCAAACTCCAGCGCGGCCCTGTGCCCCGATGACAGGATGTTCTCCACTATTTTTTTGGAATAGGGCGAAGCCACAATGTCTTCAAGGTCCCTCTCGCTACGCACAAAGCGCGCCGCGATGTCTGTATAGATTTTGCCGCCGCCGGCCAGTAGCACGACCTTGCCGTTTCCGGTAAATTTTTCATCCAGCATTTCAACTCCTTGCCGCAAAATTGCGTGCGCGCATCAAGCATAAGCGAAACAGGAAGCCACGGCAAGAAGAACACAAAATCACAAGGGCATCCATAGATACAGCGCATACGGCAAAGACAGGAAAGCGCCTTGACACAGAGCGCCCAAAACGCCAGAGTGAGAACCGTTTTTCAGCCTTTGCGCTTTTCAGGCTTACCGGTCCCGAAGCCGCCCACGCCGGGCGCAGAACCGGGCACGGCAGAACGGCGTTTTGCCGCAGACCAGGTAGCATGACGGCGACACAGCATCAGCAGCAAGGAGATCGCATGAGCCAGCATTCCGCACCCCACGACAAACCGGACAGCAACGGCTTTTTCGGCGCTTACGGCGGCCAGTATGTTCCCGAACCAGTCAAGGCCCGCCTGGATGAACTGACTGCGGCTATGGAGTCTGCCCTGGCCGACCCCGGCTTCATGCAGGAACTCAACGACCTTTTCATCCATTATACAGGACGTCCAAGCCCTGTCTTTCACTGCGCCAACCTGAGCCATAAACTGGGCGGCGCGCAGATATGGCTCAAGCGCGAAGACCTCAACCATCTCGGGGCGCACAAGATCAACAATACACTCGGCCAGTGCCTGCTGGCCAAGCGTATGGGCAAAAGCCGCATCATCGCCGAAACCGGCGCGGGGCAGCACGGCGTGGCTACAGCCGCCACAGCCGCCCTTATGGGACTTGAGTGCACCATCTGCATGGGCGAAGTGGACATGGAGCGCCAGCACCTCAACGTCATCCGCATGCGCATGCTCGGAGCCGACGTCGTGGCGGCCACATCCGGCCAGCGCACGCTCAAGGAAGCCGTGGACGAAGCCCTTGCCCTGTGGGTGGCGGACGATGCCATGTTTTATGTGCTGGGCTCTGCTGTGGGACCGCACCCCTATCCTTATATGGTACGCCAGTTCCAGTCTGTGGTGGGCAGCGAGGCCCGCGAGCAGATGCTCGAAGCCTGCGGCCGTCTGCCCGATGCGGCGCTGGCCTGCGTGGGCGGCGGTTCAAACGCCATCGGCATTTTTTCCGGCTTTGTGAATGACGCCGGCGTGCGCCTTATCGGCGTGGAACCCGGCGGACACGGCACGGACTACGGCCAGCACGCGGCCTCGCTCTGCCTTGGCGAACCGGGCGTACTGCACGGCTTTAATTCCTATATGATCAAGAATGCCGCAGGCGATGCCGGATCTGTGTATTCCATATCCGCAGGACTGGACTACCCCTCGGTAGGCCCGGAACACTCCATGCTCAAGGATGCGGGCCGCGCCGAATATGTCAGCATTACCGACAAGGAAGCCCTGGAAGCCTTCTTCACCCTGTCCCGCCACGAAGGCATCATCCCGGCACTTGAATCATCCCACGCCCTGGCACATGCCATCAAGATGGCCCCGGGCATGCCGCAGGATGCCATCCTGCTGGTCAACCTTTCCGGCCGGGGAGACAAGGATGTGGCACAAGTAGCGGAAATGATGGAAAAAGGCGAAATCTGAAAGCCACCGGCCAGTGGCTGTCGGCCCCTGTAAAAAAATACCAGAGGGGACAACGCCGTCGTGCAATGGCCCCTGCAAATTGGCACCGGCAGAAAAAAACACCACAAAACGGCGCTGCGCATCAGCCTGACGCCCGTAAAGGTCATACGGCACATCAGGAAAGCCGGGGATGCGTCCCCGGCTTTCCTCGTATGAGACGAAAAATTTTATACCGCCATGCATTATTCCATAACGGGCTGTTTTTGCTAAACCCTTACAAATTATGCCCGCTGCCGGGTAAAAAAATGCCGTGTCCGGAAAAAAAGTTTTTTCTCTAGATTTTTTTTAACCTGTAGATTTTCCGGATGATTGATCTTTTTTTCTTTTTATACCCTCTGGCGGGTTAAAATTTTTGCACGAATATGCTTGCAAAGTGTGCGGGCCTTTCCTATAGTTGGCCCGAAGCGGACATCCGCTCCACAGGCGTGTATAGTAAAACATGCCCTTTTGGGCAAAATAAAGGAAGGTTAACCATGAAAAAGATCGCTACTCTTCTGTTGGCGGCCGGTCTGGTGTTCGGCGCTGCCACAGGCGCCAGCGCCATCGACTTCAAGGCCAAGGGCCAGTGGATCATGAGCTTTGACTACGGCATGAACGGCAACTTTACCGGTGGCAACGGCCAGACCGGCTACAACGGTAAAGAAGACGAGTTCGAAGCCAACCAGCGTGTGCGCCTGCAGTTGGACGCCGTAGCCTCCGAATCCCTGTCCGGTACCGTGTTCTTTGAAATCGGCAAGCAGACCTGGGGCCAGAATAGCTCCGGCGGCGCGCTGGGTGCTGACGCCAACAACGTCATCAAAGTCAAGAACGCCTACCTTGACTGGATCGTTCCCCAGACTGACCTGAAGGTGCGCATGGGTATCCAGGGCATGGCCCTGCCCAGCTTCACCACCGGCAGCAACGTGTTCAACGACGACGTAGCCGGCATCACCGCCTCCTACCAGTTCAACGAAAACGTTGGCGTGACCGCCCTGTGGGCCCGCCCCTGGAACGACAACTACAACACCGACAACAGTGGCAACCAGAGCAACTATATGGATAACGTGGACGTTGCCGCCCTGCTCGTGCCCCTGACCTTTGACGGCGTGAAAGTGACCCCTTGGGTCATGTACGCTGCCATCGGCCCCAACGCTTTCCGTAATGACAATGGTTATCTCAACAACTTCTCCGGCACCTCCGGCAAGTACCCCCGCGCTGGTATGGTTCCCGTGGGTGGCGCCCGTCATAAGGACGGTAGCCCGGTTAACTACAAGCTGGACGAATACGGCAACGCCATCTGGGCCGGCCTGACCGGCGAAGTGACCATGTTTGACCCCATCCGCATTGCGTGGGATTTCAACTACGGCCACGCTGAATATGACCAGAGCCGCCTGACCCGCTCCGGCTGGCTGGCTTCTCTGCTTGCCGAATACAAACTTGACTGGGCCATCCCCGGCATCTACGGCTGGTACGGTTCCGGCGACAGCGACAATCCGTCCGACGGTTCCGGCCGCATGCCCAGCCTGAGCGTGAACAACAATAACAACGGCTTCTCCAACTTTGCCTTCAACGGCAACCCCTACATTGCCCGCGAAGCCACCCTTGGCTACAGCATGGCCGGTACCTGGGGCGTGGGCGCGCGCTTGAAGGACATGAGCTTCCTTGAAGACCTGAAGCACACCTTCCGCGTGAACCTCATCGGCGGCACCAACAGCCCCTCCATGGCCAAAAAAATGTCCAAGGACAACTGGGGCCTCGCTGCCAACAGCGGCGGCAATGGTACGCCTGGCATGGACCCCCTGTACATGACCACCGAAGACTACGCGATGGAAGTTGGCCTGACCAGCACCTACCAGATGTACGAAAACTTCACCATCATGCTTGACGCCGCCTACCTGGCTACCTGGCTTGACCAGTCCAAGTCCGTATGGGGCAACAGCAAGATGAACGGCAAGTCCGACGAAGTGCGTGACCCCTGGAACGTCAACCTGAGCTTCGTGTACTCTTTCTAAGAAAAACACGATCTCTGATTCAGCTATAAAAAGGGGGAAGCCGCAAGGCTTCCCCCTTTTTTGTGCGCACTCCCCGTATGGGAGAGGTTCTTTTTTGTGTCGGCAAAACCTTTGGACAGTTCAGGCGTTACGCAATATAGAATAGCAATAATAAAACATAGAAAACCTGTTTCGACTTCGGCGTAGAGCGCCCGGCGATGGGCCGCCCTGCTACGTTCGTGAAATCTGAATGGTCCCCACCACCCGGTGACTGTCGCGTCCAATCAGAATTCGTATAACAAGCAACATATATTCAAGACGATACCCCACGCCGATCATCAGAACAAAAGGCGTGATATACAGACTTCAAAACAATATCTTGAAAACGCCGTTCCCGCTTCGCTCCAGACAAAGAGGCAAGGCTCCTGCACTCTTCCCGCGTCTTGCGCGGCTTTGGCTTGGCAAGTCAGGTGGGGATGGTTATATGTGGTGTAACACAACAGACTGCAACGGCACAGCAAGGCATGCGGGTCCCAGATATTTCGAAAAACCTTGCCGCTGCAAACCTGTCGCCCCGAGCTTGCAAGGTGCCCTCACATCTGGCTGCCCAAACAAACTGCGCCGCCCCCGCACTGACAGCCTGCGCAAAAAACTGCACAAAAAACTGCACAAAAAAGCTATTGTATCGCCCCCGCATGGCGAACGCCGGTTCACGCAGCGGTCAGAGCACTATCAACGTAAAATTTATCTATGCAAAAGCCAGAACCAGCCAGCATTCCTCTTTCTCCCGGCGTTTACCTGTACAAGGATGAGCGGGGACGCATCATTTACGTGGGCAAAGCCCGTATTCTGCGCCGCCGTGTGCTCTCCTACTTCAGGGCCGAAGGCTTGCCCGCCAAGACAAAAGCCATGCTTTCTCATGCCGGAAGTATAGAGTACCTCACCACAACAACGGAAAAAGAGGCCCTGCTTCTGGAATCGAGCCTCATCAAAAAGCACAGGCCCCGCTATAATATCGTTTTGCGGGACGACAAACAGTATGTACTGTTTCGGCTCAACCCCAAGCACCCTTTTCCGCGTCTTGAAGTTGTACGCCAGGCAAGGCGAGACGGTGCACGCTACTTCGGCCCGTTCACTTCCGCCCTGTCTGCCCGCGAAACCTGGAAACTCATACACCGGGCCTTTGCCCTGCGCCGCTGCTCCGACAGGGCCATGAAAAACCGTGTGCGCGCCTGCCTGTATCATTTTATGGGGCAATGCCCCGCCCCGTGCATGGACCTGGTAACTCCGCAGCAATACAATGAAAACGTGCGTAAAGTCTGCGATCTTCTGCAAGGCCGTGCGGCCCCCCTGCTGGATAGTCTGCGCGAGGCTATGGAGCAGGCCTCGGAAGATCTGGAGTTTGAAAAAGCCGCAGTGCTGCGTGACCAGATCCGCGCTGTGGAGCGCACGGTGGAGCGGCAGGCTGCTGTTTTGCCCGGCGGCGGTGATATGGATGCTGTTGGCCTTTACCAGGCGGAGAAAGGCCTTGCTCTGGGCATAGTCTTTGTCCGCGGCGGTGCCGTCACGGACGGGCGCGCCTTCTACTGGCCGGGCCTGACATTTGAAGACGCCCCCGAACTGCTCTGGAGCTTTGTAAGCCAGTATTACAGTCAGATCACGCCGCCGCCGCGCATACTGCTGCCCTGGCTGCCGCCCGATACAGAACGCGTGGAGGACGCGGAAGATAGCGAGAGTACGGGCGAAGGCATAAACGCTGGTGCTGGCACACAAGCTGCCCCGCTGACGCCCATACCGTCAGGGACAGGCGCTGACCTTCCTCCGGTTGCGGCAAGTCCCCCTGCGGACGCGTCTAGCCCGCCTTCCGGGCCATCATCTGTCCCGCATTCTGATCCGGATGACGCTCTGCCTTCTGTTCCGGCCGCCGTGCTTTCCTCCGCCCCCCTGACCGGGCGCGAACTGCTGGAGCAGACCCTGGCCGACCGCCGGGACGGCGCGGTGCGCATTGTGCCGCCACAGCATGCCGGAGACAACCAGCTGGTGGACATGGCCCAGTCCAACGCCCGCGAGGAAGCGCGCCGCCAGGAGCAGAAATCTGAAATGAACATTCTGGACAGGCTGGCCCGCGCCCTGCACCTTTCCGGGCCGCCCAGCCGCATCGAATGTGTGGACGTGTCACATACCGGCGGCCGCCAGACCCGTGTGGGTATGGTGGTTTTTGAAGACGGCCAGCCCGCGCGCCCGCAGTACCGCACCTACAGCATGCCCGACAGCGGTGACGACTACGCCACCCTGTACGCCTGGGTTGCCCGCAGGCTTGAAAGCGGCCCTCCCTGGCCCGACCTGCTGCTTATTGACGGCGGCCGTGGGCAGTTGCGCACTATACAGCGCGCCCTTGAAGAAGCGGGCCAGCCCGACCTTTTCGCACTGGCGGCCATTGCCAAAGCCAGAGATGAGCAGGGCCACGCCGACCGCCGCGCGGGCAATGTGGCCGACCGCATTTTTGTACCCAACCGCGCCAATGCCCTGCCCCTGCGCGAAGGCGGCCAGGAGTTGCTTTTTCTGCAAAACATTCGTGATACAACCCACCGTTTCGCCATCGGCCGCCACCGCAAGGCCCGGCGTGGAGCAGCCCTTGCAGGCGAACTCATGCGTCTGCCCGGCGTTGGCCCGGCCACGGCGCGCCTTTTGTGGGACCATTTCGGCAGTGTGGAGGCCATGTGTGCCGCCACGCAGGAAGATCTGCGCAAAATTCCTGGCATTGGCCCGGCCAAGGCCTCAATGCTGCTGGAAAAACTGTCCGGTCTGCGCTAGCCGGTTGCCGTTTTTGCGCGCATTTCCCGCACAGGCCGGGGCAGCTTCGCTGCACAGTGATACACAGCGCTGCCCGGACCTCTCTGTTGCCTCCACCTGCCTCCACCCGTAGTTTCCTTCGTATAACGGGCGGAGCATCCCCAAAGGGCATGTGGCGTGTACGCAGGCCCACATGTGCACGGCTGCTTTCGTTCCAGACAAAGAAGCAAGGCTCCTGCACTCCACAGGGGCTGCTTTACCCGGGCAGTCACACACGCCTTCTTTTGCCGCCAGCTGCGCTTGTGAGCAGGCCTTTGCCCAATAGTGGCCGACACGCAGCCTGGTGAAACGTGCTCCCCTCAAAGACAATCCTGAAAAATCAAGGCCGTTGCCTCACCGGCCTTCAGCCCTGCCCTTTGGCTTTTTGCGCAAAAATGTATACTGTTTTTCCAATGCCGGGCATTGACCTTACACAGAACGGCCTTATTCTTGCATATTGAACCACAGCCACAAAAAGGCCTGCGGTTCCGAAGCGCGCCCGCACACGGGCTGCGCTCGACAGTACGATTCGCACGGGGGAGCGCAGAATGTCAGTATCTTACAAAGATTATTACAAACTTCTGGGAGTGGAGCGCACGGCCAAGACCGAGGATATTTCCAAGGCCTACAAAAAGCTGGCGCGCCAGTACCACCCCGACCTGAATCCCGGCGACAAGCAGGCAGAAGAAAAATTTAAAGAAATCAACGAGGCCCACGAGGTTCTCAAAGATGCTGAAAAGCGCAGGCTTTACGACCAGCTCGGCCCCAACTGGCAGCACGGCCAGCAGTTTCAGGGCGAACCAGGTTTTGAAAACGTGCACTTTACCTTCAATGGCAAAAACTTTGACGGCTCGGGCTTTTCAGACTTTTTCGAAACCCTGTTCGGAGGTGCGCGCGGCGCGCAATTCGGCGGGCAGGCCGGGCCTTTTGGCGGGCAGGGCGGCGGCCGCACCCAGTTCGGTCCCGACCCATTCGGCGGCTTTTCTTCCCGCCCGCGACGGGGCCGTGACGTTGAGGCCGAGTTGCCCCTGACGCTTGAAGAGGTGCAGAAAGGCGGCAGCCGCACTGTCTCGCTGCAGGGACCGCAGGGGCCGAAAACGCTGGAAGTCAACGTGCCCGCCGGTATCCGCGAAGGTGCAAAGCTGCGCCTGGCAAGTCAGGGCGATCCCGCCCCCGGTGGCACATCAGGTGACCTCTTTTTGCGGGTGCGCTATCTGCCGCACGCCACCTTCAGGGTGGACGGCGAAAACCTGCAATGCGATGTGGCGCTGGCCCCCTGGGAGGCAGTGCTCGGCGGCAAGGTGGAAGTACCCACCCTTGAAGGCAACGTTGAAATGCAGATTCCCGCCGGGTCCAGTTCGGGGCGCAAATTTCGCCTGCGCGGCAAAGGGCTGGGTGCATCCGGAAAACGCGGCGACCTGCTTGCCAGGGTCATGATCAAAACCCCGGCGCAACTGTCCGACGATGAGCGCGAACTCTGGCAAAAGCTGGCCGAAACATCAGCATTCAAGGCCCGCGCATAGCAACTGGTGGAGGTTTTAGCATGAGCATGACACCCAAGCATCCCACCCTGCCCGCGCCTTCCACGGTTATGGTCTGGGAAGAATTTGTTCAGGTGACGGGCGTAGACCCCGAGCGGCTGCAGGAGCTGCTGGCCCTCGGCTGGATTGAAGCCCGGGGCAACACTGCCCGGCGGCATCTTTTCCGCGATGCGGATATTTACCGCGTGCGCAAGCTTGAGCGTATCTGCTGCGACTTTGAACTGCCCGTGCTCGGCGGCACCATCATAGTGGACCTTCTGGAGCGCATTGATGCGCTGGAACAGGCGGTACGCAGCCTGAAACATTTTGAGGATTAAGGGCCGGCGCCAGACAGGTTTTCCACTACCGCAAGGCAGGAAACGAATCCGGCACCAAACCCGGCAGAAAACACTTCGCAGGCAAGCAAACGCTCTGCATGAATTTTTGAACGACTTTCGAATTGAGAGAACATCCCTCTCAATACCTTGAAGGCGCCCGGCTCAGCGGCGCGCAGAAAACCTGCCGCGCAAAACACGCCCGGCTGGTGGACAGACCCCGCAGGCACGATGGGCCGGAAAAACAGCCGCCCCACAGGCCAGAATGGTCACAGCGCGGGAGACCCGCAGGAAAAGACCCGGGCTGTTATAGCATTTCAAATAATAACGCCTTACGAATATTTTGCCGCCTGCAAGATGCGGCACTGTCTGGAGGACCCTTTATGGATATCAACAAATTTACGGAAAAAGCACGCGAAGCCGTCAGCGAAGCCCAAAGCCTCGCTGCGGGTATGGGACATCAGGAAACAGATGTCGAGCATCTGGCGCTGGCCCTGACACAGCAGGAAAACGGCATCGTGCCGCGCATTCTTGAACAGATGGGCGTACAGCCCCGCGCTCTTTCGGTGGCTCTTGAAGGCGCCGTGCGCAAGCGTCCTTCCGTGTCCGGCGGCGGTATCGATCCCACCAAGATCATGATCACCCAGCGCCTGGCCACAGTACTGAACGACGCCCAGAACGAAGCCAAGCGCATGAAGGACGAATACGTCAGCGTTGACCACCTGTTTGCCGCACTGACCGAAGTGCCGCCTTCCACGCCCCTTGGCGAAGTGTTTAAAGAGTACAAGATTACCCGCGCGTCCTTTGTGGCCGCCATGGAAGACATGCGCGGCGGCGCCCGCGTGACCAGCGCCAACCCCGAAGACACCTTCGAGGCCCTGACCAAGTACGCGCGCGACCTTGTGGAGGCGGCGCGCCAGGGCAAGATGGATCCGGTCATCGGCCGTGATGCGGAAATACGCCGCGTCATCCGCATTCTTTCGCGGCGTACCAAGAACAACCCCGTGCTCATCGGCGAGGCGGGCGTGGGCAAAACAGCCATCGTTGAGGGGCTTGCCTTCCGCATCGTCAAGGGTGACGTACCCGAAGGGCTGAAGGGCCGCAAACTCTTTGCCCTGGACATGGGTGCGCTTATCGCCGGGGCCAAATACCGCGGTGAATTTGAAGAGCGCCTCAAGGCAGTGCTCAATGAAGTGGAAAAGAGTGAAGGCCAGACGATTCTTTTTATTGACGAACTGCACACCATTGTGGGCGCGGGCAAAACCGAAGGCGCAATGGACGCGGGCAACCTGCTCAAACCCATGCTGGCGCGCGGCGAACTGCATTGCATCGGCGCGACCACTGTGGACGAGTACCGCAAGTATATCGAAAAAGACCCCGCGCTTGAACGCCGCTTTCAGCCCGTCATGGTGGAAGAACCCACGGTGGAGGACACCATCTCCATCCTGCGCGGCCTGAAAGAACGTTTTGAGGTGCATCATGGCGTGCGTATCAGCGACTCGGCCATTGTAGAGGCCGTGATGCTCTCGCACCGCTACATTACTGACCGCCAGCTGCCCGACAAGGCCATTGACCTTATAGACGAGGCCGCCGCCCTTATCCGCACCGAGATTGACTCTCTGCCCGCGGATCTTGACGAAGCGAACCGCAAGGTCATGCAGCTTGAAATCGAGCGTGAGGCCCTGCGGCGCGAAACCGATGCGGCCTCGCGTGAGCGGCTGGAAAAGCTTGAAAATGAACTGGCCGATCTGCGCATCGAGCAGGCCGACCTGCGCAAGCAGTGGGAAAGTGAAAAAGGCTCCATCAACCAGGTACGCGAAATCAAGGAGCAGATCGAGCAGACCAAGCTGGCCATCGAGCAGGCCGAACGCGCATACGACCTCAACAAGGCCGCCGAACTGAAATACTCAAAGCTGCTCGAGCTTGAAAAAAAACTGGCTGAAGCCGAAAATTCCGACGGTAGCGGCGCTGAAGGCCCCCGCCTGCTCAAGGAAGAAGTGCGGCCCGACGATGTGGCTGAAATTGTGGGCAAGTGGACAGGCATACCTGTCACCCGCCTGCTGGAGTCGGAACGAGAAAAGCTGCTGCGCCTGCCCGAACAGTTGCACCAGCGCGTAGTTGGCCAGGACGAAGCCGTTAATGCGGTATCTGATGCGGTGCTGCGCGCCCGTGCCGGGCTTTCCGACCCGGACAGGCCCACCGGCTCGTTTATTTTCCTCGGTCCCACGGGCGTGGGTAAAACAGAGCTTTCCAAGGCCCTGGCCGAGGCGCTCTTTGATACTGAAGACAACATGGTCCGCCTGGACATGAGCGAGTATATGGAAAAGCACTCCGTATCCCGCCTCATCGGCGCGCCTCCCGGATATGTGGGCTATGACGAGGGCGGCCAGCTTACCGAAGCCGTGCGGCGCAAGCCCTATTCCGTCATCCTTTTTGACGAAATAGAAAAAGCCCACCCGGACGTGTTCAACACGCTGCTGCAACTGCTGGATGACGGCCGCCTCACTGACAGCCAGGGGCGTACCGTGGACTTCCGCAACTGCATTGTCATCATGACGTCCAACATCGGCTCCATGCACCTTCTGGACGGTATTGAAGCGGATGGCGCCCTGAAAGAAGGCGCGCGCGAACGTGTCATGGAAGAACTGCGGGCGCATTTCAGGCCGGAATTCCTGAACCGCGTGGACGAAACCGTGGTCTTTCTGCCGCTCAGGCGCGACCAGATCAGCCGCATTGTGGATCTGCAACTGGCCCGCCTGCGCAGGCGCCTTGAAGACCGCAAGATCAGGCTCGACATGACCGATGCCGCCAGAAACTTCATCGGCGAGGCGGGTTATGACCCGGTTTACGGGGCACGGCCGCTCAAGCGCTATGTACAGCAGGCTGTGGAAACGCCGCTGGCGCGCCAGATTGTGGGCGGCAAGATACGCGACGGCCAGCGTGTGAACGTGGACGTCAAGGACGAGGCCCTCACCTTTACGGCTGAATAGCAAAACGCAGCTCCGGCTGCTGACAAGCATGCAATAAAACATCCCCCGGCGGTTGACCGCCCTGTCTTGCGGCAGGGGCGGCCAGCCGCCGGGGGATACGATTTATGCCCGGACAGCCGCCCAGGCGATATGCCTGAAGCCTTGTCCTCTGGGCAGGCCCGGTCCCTTCAGCACCAGCCAGAAATGCAGTATGCTGCACGCTGCGCACTTTGGCCCCTTCGCAGCGGCTGTTCAGCCATACGGCCAAAATGTACGCCTACTGGCAGGCCCATACGCGATGGCACAAAATTTTTTATCCAGACTGCGCCGGTCAATTCCGGCAGCGCGGCTAATGCCCCTTGCTGGAACATTTTTTTCACAGTAGCATACGCCAGACTCCCTGCCCGAAGCGCTCTGCCCTGTGACAGGATAACACCCCTGTTTTCTGAAATGAAAGTGAACAACCGACCCCATATGCCGCTTCTTTTCAGCCCCGCCCGCACCACGGCGGCGCTGTTTCTGCGGCATTATAGCATCGCAACCGGCGGAACCTGACGTACCGGCGCTGTGAGGCAGGTTGTCTCGCATCATCTTTCACGCAGGGCCTCCGGTTAGCCATATCTTTAGCCCTGCCTGACAGGGTGCGATAATCATCTTTCACAGCGCAAGTTTCGCATGTCCATGCGAAACTTTTTTTATTTTCCAGGCCGGAAAACATCTGCCGCCAACCGTACGGCAGCGGAAACAAGAGTGCGAACGCGGTTTTTCCATGAGTGTACAACTGTTCGCCTGCAAGCCCCTCACGGCTGCGGCAAGCCATCGGTTCCAACATATGTTTATGGAGACTGTTATGGATGTGAAAGAAAACGGACGTCGCAGTTTCATAAAATCGCTGGCCCTGGGGGCTGCCGGAGCTGCGGTCATCGCTCCCCGGGCTGCCGCCGCGGCAACAGGCGGCACGCTCCAGGTCTGGTCGTGCGGCGGTCTTGCCGAGGCCATGTGTCCGGCACATGAGGAGTACACCAGTCAATCCGGCGTCAATATCGTCTATACCGGCGCTTTTGCCGCAGCCCTCGGCAAATCCCTGCTCACGGGCAGCGGACACACCGAGGTTTTTGCCGGACGGGTGCTTGCCCTCGCGCAGAACCTGCGCAAGGCGGGGAAAATGCTCAGTTTTCGCCCCCTGTGCTTTACAAGCTACGTCATCGCCGTCCCCAGGGGCAATCCGGCCCGAATACAGGCTCTTGACGACCTCGCCCGCCCCGGCGTGCGCGTTGCCATGGCCAAAGACGCTTCCGCCCCCGGCGGCCAGGCGGTTATGGGGCTGCTCAAGGCATCTGGCCTCACACAGCAGGTACTGGCAAATGTGCCTGAGCAGGGAACCTGCGTGCAGCGTTCTGTAGAAAACGTCACCAGTGGCAATGCCGATGCAATGATCGTCGAGCGGCGCATATGCCGCATGCAGCGCTTTGCCGATCATCTGGACGTGGTCGAGATCCCGGAGAAATTTTTTCCTGCCGGGCCGTTGACCTTCACAGTGGGGCTTATGGCGGACGCTGCGGATAAAAACATGGCTGCCGCCTACATAGACTGGCTGACCGGGCCACAGGGCCAGGCCTTTTTTGAACATGCCGGGTTCATCCCCGCCCTTTCCAGTAAGGGCCAGGAAATGATCGAAAAGCTGGGGGTCAAAGATGTTGCATGAAATAGTCGCCAGGCCCAGCGTCAAACTGCGGATGCTGCATTGGTGTAACAGGGCGGCGCTTTTTGCCTCTACCCTCTTTATCGGTGAATGGGGGCTGTACGGCGCATTTCGCTGCCCCTTTGTCGTGCCGTTTGTCAGTTGCCAAAACTGCCCTGTCATAACCTGCCCCGGCCAGATGTCACGCCTGTTCTGGGGCTTCTGGGGAGTGTGGTTGGCTGTGGCCCTGTTTTTCGGCAGGGCATTTTGCGGCTGGCTGTGCCCCGGCAGCCTGGTCAACCGGGCGCTCGCCCTCAACCCCCTGCGCTTCAAGGCCAATCCGTCCGGCATAAGCAGCTATAAATGGACAAAATACCTCATGCTGGCTGCGGGTCTGACCATATGGTTCGTCATGGGGCAGCCCCGCGTAAACGTGCCGTTGCGGATTGGCGAATTCTGGCCGTCTGTATGGCTGACGTGGGAACACGCTTTTCCCATGTGGCAACTGCGCCTTGTGATCACGGTAGCGATATTGGCATTGGGCCTTGGCGTGCTCATGTGCTGGTGCCGCTTTGCCTGCCCCTTTGGCGCTGCCCTTGAGCTGGTGCGCCGGTTTTCCTTTTTCCGGTTTTATAAAACACAGGAATGCAACGATTGTGACCAGTGTAAGCGCGCCTGTCTCATGCGCACACGGCCTGATGAAGAAAACTGCACGAATTGCGGCGACTGCGTGGGATCATGCCCCAAGGACTGTATACGGTTCGGCATAAAACCGGGGAGCAAGGCATGACCATAGCCCAGGCCGACAGTGCGCGGCATCCCTGTTTCAATGCCGAGGCCCACCGCTCCTTCGGCAGGGCGCACCTGCCTGTAGCTGCGGGCTGCAATGTGCAGTGCGGATTTTGCGACCGCCGCTATTCCTGCGTCAACGAATCGCGCCCGGGCGTTACAGCCCGGCTGCTGGAGCCGGAAGAAGCCCTTGAGGCCGCCCTGCGTGCCGTAAAGCAGATGCCGCACCTGAGCGTCATCGGCATTGCCGGCCCCGGCGACCCCCTGGCAGACGCCAGGCGCACACTGCACACACTGGAAGCATTGCGCAAGGCACTGCCCCACATTCTGCTTTGTCTGTCCACCAATGGCCTTGCCCTGCCGCTGCATGCTGCGGCCCTGTCGTCTTTGGGGGTGGGGCATGTGACAGTTACCGTCAATGCGGTTGACCCGTCCATTGGCGCAGACATTTACACCTGGGTGAGCGATGGCGCGCGCAGGCTGACGGGAACAGACGCCACGGCCCTGCTGCTTGAACGGCAGGAAGAAGGAATACGCCGCCTCAAGGCAGCGGGGGTAACCGTAAAAATAAACTCCGTGGTTATCCCGGGCATCAACGACAGGCACGTGCAGGCTGTCGCCCAGGCGGTGTCTTCCTGGGGAGCAGACCTTATGAACTGCATTCCCCTGTTGCCTGTGCAGGGAACCCGGTTTGCCCGCACGCCTTCACCGGACCCGCAAATGATGCGCCGCCTGCGGGACGAGGCCGCCATACTCATCCCCCAGATGCGCCACTGCACACGCTGCCGCGCCGATGCGCTGGGCCTTCTTGGCGAAGAAGGACAACTGGAGGATGTCTGCCACGGGCCGCTGCCCGCACACCGGAAACTTCATGCCTGCGGTCAGTGAAACGCCGCAGGCTTTTAAAATCTTGCATCCACCCAGACCATACGCGGTATACGCGCAGACCTGCCCGGATGCACACGGTCAAGGTTGAATACCCTGCAACACCAGTAACCTGATGGAGACAGTATGCGAACCCTGTTCAGTAAAGTTCTTGCAGCTCTTTTTGTTCTTTCCCTGGCAGCCGCGAGCCACGCCGCAGAGTTGCCCCGACTGAAGGTGGGGTATATTTTTACCACAAACCACACGCCCCTCATGGCCGCGATGGATATGGGAGAAAAACTCACGGTCAACGGCATGTGGCTGCAGCCCGTGGTTCCCAAGGAAAAATACCAGTTGATGAAAGACGGTAAGCCCGTTGCCGTGCTGGACATTGTCGTCATCAAGAGTGGCTCTGAAACAGCCACCCTCTTTGCCCAGAAGCAGCTTGATATCGGCCTGGCTTCCATTACCGCCATCATGGCGGGCATCGACAAGCGCATTCCCATAAAAATCGTTTCCCCGCTGGTGCTTGCCAGCGGCGGCGTTGTGGTTTCCAATGCCGTCCCGGCCAAAACCTGGCCGGAGTTTGCCGCTTACATCAAATCCTCTTCCAAACCGGTAAGCATTGGCTACCATTCGCCCAGCAGCGCGCCCATCATCATTCTGGAAAGCGCGCTCAAGGCAGAGGGTATCAGCTATACAAGCAATCCCCTTGACCAAAAGGCGCAGGTGGTGCTGGTGGACCTGAAGGGCATGTCCAACCTTATTCCGGCGCTGAGCAGTAAACAGGTTGATGCCGTTGTCGGGCCGGAACCCTTCCCCCAAACTGCCGCAGGCAAAGGGGCCGGTTGCGATATCGGCATGCTGCGCGACCTTCCCCCTGCGGGACAGTGGTCGGACTATCCCTGCTGCGTTATCGCTGCCCGCGACGAAATCATTGCCGAGCACCCCGCCATTCTGCGCGACTTTGTAAGCCTGATGGCTGGCGTGGGCCAGTGGTGCAACGAAGACGCCCAGCGCGCCGGCATTGTCGGTTCCAAATGGATAGGCCTGCCGGAAGAAATCGGCAAAAATTCCAACCTGCGGTTTTTGCAGAGCTTTACTGATGGCTGGAAAGAAGGCGCCAACGGCTATTTGGGCGAGTTGAACAAAGCCGGTTACTTCAAGGGTGCGCTCAAAGACAAAAGCTTTGGCGAAGTAGAAAACATTCTTGTGGATCCGCAGTTTCTGAACGGCAAATAGCACGCTTACCGCCGGTTCCGGTCACTATTCGGGCCGGAACCGGCCCGCAGCACAATCCGGGCAAGGCCCGCATATATCCATTCCGCCGGTCACCTGCGGCACCTCGCGTGCCGGGCGGATCACCAAGACGCTGATCACTCGGGCGCAACTGGCATCAATGAAAAATATCAAAGCCTTTATTCTGCCTCTGGTTTTTCCTTTGTTGTTTCTGCTACTGTGGCACATTATGGCCCATGTGGTAAAGAATGACATCATTCTGCCTGGCATTCCGCAGGTATGGAGCCTCATGACCAGCCCGCAGGAAGACGTGATATCTATGGGGACCCTGCCCGCCAACACCCTCATAAGCCTGGCGCGCGTTTTTGCAGGCTATTTTATTGCCGCCGCGCTGGCCGTTCCCCTGGGAATTGTCATGGGCTACAAGCCCGGCGTGAACACGGCGCTCAGCACCTTTCTTGGCCTGTTCCGGTCCATCCCGCCGCTGGCCTGGGTTCCGCTGGTGCTTGCGTGGTTCGGCATGCTCAGCCTGGCCGACGTTTTTTCCGTCCCCATTGGCGCAGCCTATCCATATTTCCATAACATAAAAGTATCCATGATTTTTATCATCTTCATCGGCGGGTTTTATCCCATCCTGACCAGCGCCATACACGGCGTGGGCATGGTGCCGCAAACGCTTACCGATGCCGCACGGGTACTGGGAGCCGGGCAGATGGACATTTTCCGCAAGGTGCTGCTGCCTTACGCCGCGCCTTCCATTGTCAACGGCCTGCGCATCGGCCTCGGGGTATCGTGGATGTGCCTGGTTTCTGCGGAAATGCTGCCCGGCAGCCTTTCGGGCGTGGGTTATCTCATAACGCATGCCTACACCGTGGGCAGAACCGATGTGGTTATCGCGGGCATGATCAGCATCGGCGTTGTGGGCGCGCTACTGGACAGGCTGTTCAGATTTTATGAAGACAGGAAATTTGTATGGAAACGACTGACCAAATAGCAGCGCAGGCCGCCGGGCAGGCAGAAGCGGAAATTGCCATCCACAACGTATCCAAGGTGTTCAGCACCAAGAGCGGCCCTGTGGAGGCCTTGCGTAGCGTGTGCATGACCGTGCCGGCCTCGCACTTCATATGCCTGGTGGGGCCATCCGGCTGCGGCAAGTCAACGCTTTTACGCATGATGGCCGGGCTTACCCCGTGCGAGCGGGGCGAAATACGCTTTCGCGGCGCATTACAGCATGGCCCGTGCCGCCAGGTCGGCATGGTTTTTCAGGAATATTCTCTTTTTCCCTGGCTGAACGTCATTGACAATACGGGCATAGGCCTTGAATTTCACGGTATGGATAAAAACCAGCGCGAGCAGAAGGCCCGCCGCTATCTCGCCATGGTAGGCCTTGAAAGATTTGCCCTTGCCATGCCCCATGAGCTTTCGGGCGGCATGCGGCAACGCGTAGCCATTGCCCGGGCGCTGGCCAATGACCCCGATGTGCTGCTTATGGACGAACCTTTTGGCGCCATTGACGCCTTCACCCGCATTACCCTGCAAAAACGCCTGCTTGAAGTATGGGAACAGAGCCGTAAAACAATCGTCTTTGTCACCCACAGCGTTGACGAATCCGTCTATCTTGCCGATGAAATCATCGTTATGGGTACAAATCCTGGGCGCATTGTGGCCCGCTTTGATGTGGCTCTGCCACGCCCACGGCAGAGGGACGATCCCGCCTATGCACGCATGGTCGCCCATATTCTTGGCCTGCTTGAACAGCAAAATCTGACAGAAGACGGCTAGAAACTGACCACCGGAAACACAAGACCCGCGCGGCGGCAAACCGTGCGGGCCTTTGGCGTGTATAGGCCTTGCGCAGGCATTTTCATCCACCCTGCGAAGGCATTGGCATCTGGAGCAATCAACCTCGGGCTTTGGCAGAAAACGGGCTGCCTGTAGCTTGGTGCTTTCAGTCTGCCCACTGCTGCACGCCGTGCAGGCGGGCATGTCATCTACTGATGCTTCTTTCACAAAAACATTACAGTGAGGGGGAAAGTCAATATGTTTTTTATTTTTTGCTGCTCAAACGCGGTCGCCAAAAAATAACCGCACATTATCGGAGCCGTCAGGCCTGCGTAAAGCGCTCCCAGGGGATCGCCTGAATCACGGTGGTGATGGAGCGAAAAAAATTTCGCACTTCTTCTCTGGCAGGCTGCGACGGGGGCTGAGGCTCACGCCCGGCATACCAGGGCAGTGTGCGGGCAAGGGCCTCCAGCATGCGGTCATGACGCGGCGCAAGCACATCCTGCTGACGGTCGCGCGCGGCGTCTTCACCCGGAGCGCAGGGACGGTTGAAAACCATATACTGGCGGCAGGCAACGGGGCGCAGGGCGTACACCTGGCAGGCCCCATCCCACAGAAAGGGACACGGCAAAAGCACGTCCTCACTCCGCCCCCGGCAGGATGCAAGCCTGTGGCCCAGCAAGCGGCGCATCTCCGGCTTCATCCTGTGCCGCATATGCCAGTGCAGGGCCAGGGCTTCCAGCGGGCTGACGGGTATGGGCTGGCAACAGCACTGAAAACAACCCGCGCGGCACACCGTTGCACGCCCGTCGGCCAGCACGGCCTCGTTCACCCCCATATCCACAACAGCATAGGCGTCCAGCAACAGGGGCAGGCCGGGGTAAAGGCGTTCAAGCTGCCTGTCATTGTGCCTGTAGCGCAGGGCCTCGTCAGGCAGGGGATGGATCAGGGGCATGGCGCTTCCAGTACTGTTTTGCGGCCGGAACAGCCCGGCGCTCAACCATCATCGGTAAGCTTTTCCTTCTTGCCGCGCAACTGCTGTTTTGCCTCTGCCGACGTATCCTGGGCCTCCGCCGTCCTACGGGCATGAACGCCGGGCTGCGCTGCATCCACCACGGAGGCTGCCGCTTCTTCCCGTCCGTCACCCCTGTGCTTGAGGCTTTCGCCGCGGCTTATAAAGTACACATGCTCGGCAATATTGATGGACCGCCGCCAGATGCGCGTCAGTGAGCGCGTAACAAGAATGATATGCATGGCCACGTGCGGTTTGAGGCTGCAATGCGGATCAGAGAGGCATTCCATAATGCCCTGTATAATACGTACCTCGTTCTGCACGGCCTCGTCATCGCCCCGGCTCATGGCCAGCGCCCCCTGGGCGTCATTTTCGCGGAAGACCCGCACAGCGCTTTCAAAGGCATCGCACGCGCCCTCATACAGTTCTCGCACGTGAGATATGATGCTGAAACCCGGCATGTTCTGCATGAGAATGGCCTGCTCGGACATGCTTACGGCTTCGTCACCGATGCGTTCCAGATCCACCACCATGCGCAATGATGTCACCACAAAACGCAGATCTCCGGCCACAGGCTGCGAACGAGCCAGCAGGCGCAACGCCATTTCGTCAATCTCGTTTTCCAGGGCGTCGATGGCCGCATCGCTTTCAATAACCGCGGCGGCCCTGCCGGGATCGTTGGCCGCAAGCGCTTTGCCCGCTTCTTCCAGCGCAATGCCCACGCTGGCGCACATGACCAGCAGACGGGTACGCAAAGTTACAAGCAGTTGCTGCAGATAGTTGGCCTGTTGCATGGTGCTCTCCTGAAAAATGCGATGGAATGGGTAAAAATCGCCTGGCGGTCCCAGAGCAGATTCGCTTTAGGAATATACACTTTCAAAAGTTACGGGCTACGGCGTTTAACAGCGCACACAAGCTGCGTTTGCGCCTCCACGGCGAGCGCCTGCCCGCGCAACCACCAGAGCATTTTCAAGGATGAAAATACTCTAGCCGAAACGGCCTGTAATATAGTCTTCCGTCTGTTTTTTTCCGGGCCGTGTAAACATGATGTCCGTGGCATTATGCTCGACAAGCTCGCCCATATAGAAAAAGGCCGTTGTGTCGGACACGCGGGCGGCCTGCTGCATATTGTGGGTGACAATAATGATGGACAGTGATTCACGCAGCTCGCGTATGCTTTCTTCAATCTTTTGTGTGGCTATGGGGTCCAGAGCGCTGGCGGGTTCGTCCATCAGCAGCACTTCCGGCTCCACGGCCAGGGCGCGGGCAATGCACAGGCGCTGCTGCTGCCCGCCGGAAAGCCCCAGGGCCGGAGCCTGAAGACGGTCTTTCACTTCGTCAAAAATGGCGGCCCGCCGCAGTGAAAATTCCACTTTTTCTGCAATCAGGCTTTCGTCCCGCAGACCGTTGACGCGCAGACCGTAGGCAACATTTTCATAAATTGTTTTGGGAAACGGGTTGGGCTTCTGAAAGACCATACCCACCCGGCAACGCAGGGAAACCACATCTGTATCCGGGCGGTTCACATCGTTGCCGTCCAGCAGGATTTCTCCTTCCACGCGCGCGCCGGGCACAAGGTCGTTCATGCGGTTCAGGCAGCGTAAAAAAGTGGACTTGCCACAGCCGGATGGACCGATGAGGGCCGTAACCCGGCACGGCTCAAAGTCCAGGCTGACCTCATGCAGGGCCTTGTGCTGCCCGTAGTAAACGCTGACGTTGCGTGCCTGCAGGTATTCCTTCATGACTATGCTGCTCCGTGGGCGGAAGTGAGAGTAAAAACAAGGGCCGTGCTGCCGTCCGTGGCGGGGCTTTCCGCCCGGATACTGCCGCCGTGCCGCTCAATGATATGCTTGCAGATGGCAAGCCCAAGGCCGGTGCTGGCTTGCCCCCGGTGGCGCTCTACCTGATAGAAGCGCTCGAATATCCGTTCCAGGTCCTGCCGGGGTATACCCGGGCCGTCGTCGGCAATGCGAAAGGCCACACTGTCGCCCACCTGACGCGCCGTCACGCGGATGCTGCCGCCCTCGGGCGCGTAGCGCCCTGCATTTTCCAGAAGATTACGGAAAACCTGCGTCAAATGGGGCAGGCTTGCCATCACCCGGCAGTCTGCGGAAAGGTGCGACTCGACCCGGCAGCGGCGATGCTCCAGCACTTCGCGGCACATGCCCGTTGCCTGGGCCAGAGCCTCCCGCGGGTCTGTGGGAGCAAGCTCAAGGCTGCCGCTCTTGCCCTCAAGGCGGGCCAGCGTCAGCAGGTCATCAACCATGCGTGAAAGGCAGGCTCCGTTTTTAAGGATTATTTCACCAAAGCGGCGGCATTCCGGTGGCCCGTCAAGACTGGTGAGGGTTTCGGCATACCCCTGTATGGCCGTGAGCGGCGTGCGCAGTTCGTGCGACACGTTGGCAACAAAATCGCGCCGTACACGTTCAAGCCGCATGAGTTCCGTTATGTCGTGGAATACGGCCACGGCACCCACCTGCCCTCCACCCGCCATCTCCGCCGCAGGCGGCAGGGAAATGCAGACCGACATGGCCTGGCCCGAAGGCAGCTCAAGGTGCAAATAGCGCTGTACGCGCCCGCCTTCCGCAGTAAAAGCTTCGTCGTGAGCAGGAATTTTGTCGTTTTCCGCCTCCGCGCCATGCGTGGCCGGCCCTGCGGAGCCGATGGAGGTCGGGAACGATGCCAAGGCCTGGTCTTGGGCCACCGGGGCAGAGACAGAAACCGCAGCAGCGGAAGAACCAGAGCTTGCCTCGTCATCCTGCTGAACGGTAATATGCCGTGCCGCGGCAGTCAGGACCGCCGCCCGCTGACGGGCTTCGGCATGGGCTTCGGCTTCGGCCATAAGTTCGTCCACGGCGTTTTGCAGGGGGGGTGAGGGGATGACCTCCACCACCTGGGCGCCCAGGGCCGATGCAGCAGCAGGAAATTCGCGCACCAGCGCCCTGTTGCAGCGACGGATACGCCCGCGCGGCCCAAGTACCAGCACACCGTCACTCATAGTGTCCAGTATGCTTTCAAGCTGGGCGGTCTGTTCCGCCGCAGTGCGCACGTGTTCCTCAATGTTTTCGGCCATGCGGTTCACGGCATCGGCCAGGGGGGCAAACTCGCAACCGGGGATGCGCCGCAGGCGGCGCTGAAAATTGCCCAGTGAAATGCCCTCCACCACAGACACCATCTGTCGCAAAGAGCGGCGCAGCGCCCCGGAAAGTAGCCCGGCCAGAATCAGGGAAAGGATAACGGTGATCACGCCGATCTGCGTGAATACGGCAAGGCGGCTGTCGATAATCTGCCTGAGGCTCGCCAGGGGCACAGAAACGCGCAGGATATCGCCATTTTGCAGAACCACAGCGGCATAGGCCAGATCTTTGCCCAATGTGCCGCTGGGACGGATGGCAAAACCCGGCGCCCCCCTCATGGCCTCGCGCACTTCGGGCCTGTCGGCATGGTTGTCCAGCCTGGTCACGGGCTGCGCATCCGGCGCGGTATCGCCAAGCACATGCCCCTGCGGATCCAGCAGCGAAAGGCGCTCTTCTGGCATATCAAGAACAGCAGCCAGACGCGTCAGCCCGGCGGTGTGATCGCCAAGGCCATCCAGAATGACTCCGGCCAGCGCTGTTTCGCGCACAAGGCGTTCTCGCGCCGCCTCAAGCTGCACCTTTTCAAACCAGGCCTTGCCGTAAAATACGGCCACACCAATGGAAACCAGGGCCACGGCCAGCATGCCGCCAAAAATTCTGGTTCTGAATGAAAGCATATCTTCCGCCAATGCGGCTGTGCCGCCGTATCTGCCCGGACACGTCACAGGCCGGCAAGCCTGCCCGTGATCCAGGCGGCTATTCCTTTATCCTGTAGCCTACCCCGCGCACGGTCTCCAGCATGGAGGCCGCATGCCCCAGCTTGGCGCGCAGGCGGCGCACGTGGGTATCCACCGTGCGGGCATATCCTTCAAAGGAATAGCCCCATACCTTGTTGAGCAGCTGCTCACGCGTGCGCACCGACCCGGCATGGCGCAGCAGGTCTTCCAGCAGGCGAAACTCCGTGGCTGTCAACTGCAGTTCTTCGCCGTGCGCTTCCGCCGTATGGGCATCGGGGCGCAGGCGTATGCCGTGGCGCTCCAGCACCGGGCTTTCGCCGCTGCGCGTCCCGCGCCGCAGCACTGCCCGGATGCGCAGCATAAGCTCACGCACGCTGAAAGGTTTGACCACATAATCGTCCGCGCCAAGGCTCAGGCCCACCACGCGGTCCATTTCTTCGCCTCTGGCCGTCAGCATAAGCACGGGGATATGGGCGGTTTCAGCCTGCGCCCCCAAAAGGCGGCAGACCTCGAACCCGTCCGGGCCGGGCATCATGACATCCAGCAGCATGAGGTCCGGCAGATGCTGGCGGGCCAGCCTGAGCGCCTCGTTGCCATCCGCCGCCTCCAGAACGCTGAAGCCCTCACGCTCGAGATTAAAGCGCAAAAGCTCGCGAATGTCGGCTTCATCTTCAACTATCAATATCTGTTGGCTCATAGTGCACACCTCTGTGACGCAGCCCGAGTAAACCGCCTCTTTGCGCCAATGTGATGGTAGCTCTGTTACAATTTCGTGACATGGCGAACCGCCTGAAAAAGCATGCCTCACAGGCCGTGGCAAATCAATTGATGCCTTTTCCGGAAATGCTCCGGTGCACGCCACGCACGCCGGACAACGACTTTCCGTAAAAACCGGCCCCCACACCGCACATGCAGCCCCAAAGAGCCGGATGCCGCGTGGAGGCAGCACGGCCGGAACGGCCCGGCCTCCTTTCACGCAGTCTTCGTGTATCCGTCATCATTCTGTAACAGAGGCGGGCCAAAAGAAAGACACGGCAAAAAGATGCCGCGGGTGAAATGTTCTCACCATAGATAAAACCAGGAGAAACTCATGTCTTTTGATTGCAAAAAACGCGTTTCCCGTTACAGCGGCAGGCTCGCGGCCTGCGCTCTGGCCGTGCTTTGCTGGAGCGCTTCGGCCTTCGCCGCCCAGCAGGTCATCATCAACGGCTCCACCACCGTGCTGCCCGTGGTGCAAAAAGCCGGAGAAGCCTTCATGGCCTCTCATCCCGGCACGGAGCTGAGCATTTCCGGCGGCGGTTCCGGCAACGGCATCAAGGCTCTCATTGAAAAGCAGTGCGATGTAGCCATGAGCTCGCGCGACATCAAGGACAAGGAAAAGGACGCCGCCGCCAAAAACGGCATTACGCCCCTGCGCACGGCCATCGCTATTGACGCCATTGTGCCTGTGGTCCACCCGGCCAACAAGGTGGGCGCTCTTACCCTTGCGCAGCTGCGCGACATCTACACAGGAAAAGTCACCAACTGGAAGGATCTTGGCGGCGAAGACGCCCAGATTGTAGCCATCTCGCGCGACACTTCTTCCGGAACGTTTGAATCCTGGGAAGAACTTGTCATGAACAAGGAGCGCGTCAGCCCCAGAGCGCTCATGCAGGCTTCCAACGGATCCGTGGTGCAGACTGTAAGCAAAAACAAAAACGCCATCGGCTATGTAGGCCTGGGCTATGTGGACAAGTCCACCAGGCCTGTGACGGTTGACGGCGTAAGCCCCAGCGCAGAGACCGCCATTTCAAAGCAGTGGCCCATCGCGCGTGAACTGTACATTTTCACCAACGGTGCACCCCAGGGCGCGGTGAAAGAGTTTGTGGAATATCTGGTGGCCCCCGACAAGGGACAAAAGGATGTGCTCGCCGTGGGCTACGTACCCCTGAGCAAATAGGCGCCAGAAGAAAAATCCTTGCAGGGCGCGGGCAGGACGGATACCGCAAACCGGCCTGCCCCGCCTGTGCGGCACAGTGCAATGGACGCAGCCAACGCGTCAGGAGAACGGCCCATGCGTTCCGCAGACCTGAAAGAAAAACTGGTTCGCTACATACTCACCGGCATGGCGGGCAGCTCGCTGCTGGCCCTGGCCGGCATTGTCATATTTCTGTTTATGGAGGGCCTGCCACTCTTTGCACACTATCCGGTCATGGATTTCCTTTTCGGCCGCTTGTGGTATCCCACTGAAGATCCCGGCCTGTTCGGCATTTTTCCCCTGCTGGCGGCCTCGCTGGCGGTGACGTTTTTTTCCTCGCTGCTGGCAGTGCCGCTGGGCGTACTCACCGCCGTATACCTTACGGAAATTGCCCACCCTGCCGTGCGCCGTGTCATCAAGCCCTTTGTGGAACTGCTGGCAGCCCTGCCCTCGGTGGTGCTGGGCTTTCTGGGCATGGTTGTGCTGGCCCCCTTCCTACAGGACTATCTGGGCGCGGCCACAGGGCTGAACCTGCTTAATGCCTCGGTGGTGCTGGCCTTCATGAGCGTGCCTACCATCTGCTCTGTTTCTGAAGACGCCCTGTACAGCGTGCCACGCGACCTGCGCGAAGCTTCGCTAGCGCTCGGGGCCACGCGCTGGCAAACCACGGTGCGCGTTGTCATTCCGGCGGCGCTTTCGGGCATCGGCACCGCTGTCATGCTCGGCATGTCGCGAGCCATCGGGGAAACAATGGTGGTGCTTATGGTGGCGGGCGGCGCAGGCATCATCCCCACGTCACTGCTTGACCCCGTGCGGCCCATGCCTGCGTCCATCGCGGCAGAAATGGCCGAGGCCCCCTTTCGCAGCGACCATTATCACGCGCTTTTCGCCATCGGCATCGTACTTTTTCTGCTTACCCTGGCCTTTAACATGCTGGCGGCCCATATCGCCGAAAAACACCGTCAGGCCGGGACCTCGAGCCTGTAACAACGCCAACGGAATCTGGAAAGAACATGTCACAGCCCATATGGCCCGGCCAGACCGGCCCCCTGAACACACCGCAGAAACGCTTTACACCCACAAGCGGCAAGGCGCGCGGCCGCGCGCAAAACATCATGTTTATTTTTCTGCGGGGCGTAGCCGCCTGCAACGTGCTGGCCCTTGTGGCCGTGTGCGGCTTTCTGCTCTATCACGGCCTGCCCGCCCTCAGCTGGGAATTCATAAGCCAGTCCCCCCGAAGCATGATGACCGAAGGGGGCATACTGCCTTGCATTATCGGCACGGCCATCCTTTCGCTGGGGGCATTGCTGCTGGCCTTTCCTCTGGGCGTGGCCTCGGCCGTTTACCTGCATGAATACGCCAAACGCAATGCCTTCGCGCGCTATGTGCGCCTGGGGGTAAACAATCTGGCCGGGGTTCCTTCCGTAGTTTTCGGCCTTTTCGGCCTGTCATTTTTTGTGACTTTCTGCGGGTTAGGGGTCAGCATCCTCTCCGGCGTGCTCACCCTTGCCGTGCTTACCTTGCCCGTGATCATCGGCACGGCCGAGGAAGCCCTGCGCAACGTGCCGGATACCTACCGCGAAGCCTCGCTGGCCCTGGGGGCCACCAAATCGCAGACCATCAGCCGCGTAGTGCTGCCCTGCGCCCTGCCCGGCATGCTTACAGGGGCCATCCTTGGCGTGGCGCGCGCCGCCGGCGAAACAGCGGCCATCATGTTTACGGCGGCTGTTTTTTATACGCCCAAGACTCCGGACTCCATCTTCAGTTCCGTCATGGCCCTGCCCTATCACATGTATGTGCTGGCAACCGCCGGAACGGAAATAGAAAAAACCCGCCCCCTGCAATACGGGACCGGGCTTGTACTGCTGCTTCTGGTACTGGGCATGAACCTGGTGGCCATACTGCTGCGTGATCACTTGCAGCGCAAACGCTGATTTTTCCCTGCTTTTGGCTCTTCCTGCCGCCTTTCCGGCGCTCCCTCCTGACTCCGCCGTCCGTCACCAGTGTGGCGGGCGGCGTTTTTCACATCGGCAGGCAAGCCGTGCAGCGCGTTTGAGGCGTGCCGGACTGGCAGACTGACGTTTTGCAGCACAGAAGGACAGCGTAGGCACAGGCCAGATCTGCTTCTTGCACAGGCAACAACAGTTGCAGCCTTAAATGCTCCCATTGCTTTCGCCGGAACCGTAGGGCGGCGGGCAGCAGGCGGACCACAAAAAATATCTGTCAGGCGCGATACGCCTCCGAAGTGCCTCCGTCCTCCTTGATCCACTCCCGGGCATTCCGTTGCCGGTGGCAAGCCTGACGACAGAAGTTCGCCGCAAGGGCATACGAGAGGACTGTATACCTGCTGCCAATCGCCGAGGTAACCACCGAACAGCTTTGAAAATGCAAGGCTTTCAAGCTCAGGTGCGGCCTATCCGTACAGAAAAGAGCCGCTTCCCCTGCATGCGCCTGCGGTTCCCACGCAAAAGGGGGAGCCGAAGCTCCCCCTTGAAGTCGATGCTTGCCTTGCGGCAGGCTGCGCAGCTTAGAAGCTGTACGCGAAGACCACCTGGGCCTTCCACATATCCTGCTTGTCAAAGCTGCCGCCGTTGTTGGCCTTCTTCCAGGTGCTGTTGTCCATAAAGTTGGCAACGTAGTCCAGCTCAAGATTCATTTCGAGGTTTTCGTAAATCTGGTAGCTGTTCACGAGGTTGAATTCCAGCATGCCGTCGTTGGTGGTCAGGTAAGGGCCGGTGTTGTTGCCCCAGCCATCGGACCAGGCGTAGGCGCTGTCCATGTATTTGGCCATGGTCGGGCTGTTGGTGCCGCCCCAGTAAGCCACGCGGAAGGTGTGCGACAGGTCTTCGATGAAGCTCATGTCGCGGATCTGCGCGCCGATACCCCAGGTGCCGTCATAGGTCAGGGAGTAGTCCTGACGGATCCAGCCCATGTTGCCGTCACCGATAAAGGAGGTGAAGTTGCCGGAAGCGGCCACGGAAGGCATGCGCTCGGAACCGTTCTTGGGATTGCTGTCGTCGCCGGAAGCATACCAGCCGAAGATGCCGGGTACGCCCCAATCCAGCTTGTATTCCACCAGGGCCTTGGCAAGCCAGCCCTGACGCTCGGTGCTGGAACGCTTGGTCACGTTGCCATTCTTGGTGGCGTCAAAGCGGCCCATGCCCTGCATGTAGCCGTAGTTGATGTCAAGCTCAATGTTCAGCGGATCAAACATGGTCACGGCAATGGGCAGACCAGCCCAGAAAGCGTTGCCGTAGTCGTTGCCGGTGCTGCCGATGCCGCTGTGGGTGACACCGATGCCGGGATAGGGGCGCAGGGAGTAGTGCAGGTTACCGTCAGCAGTGCCGACGCCGTCATACGCGCTATTTTTCTCATTCCAGGACTTCAGGGCGTTTTTGCCCACCATGCCGTACATGGCCCAGGGGGTCACGTTCACACCGTCAAAGGTCAGGGGCACCATCAGGCTGAACAGATCCATATTGTCCAGGTAGTTGTTCTGCTTGGAGTTCGTGCCGTCAACATAGTTGTCGTTCAGCGGGCGCGCCCACAGGGCGGTCAGGCCGACGTTTTCGTTGAACTTGTAGTTGACGGTGATGCCGGCAGCGTCGGCATCAAGCACAGCGGAGCCGCCGGCCACGTTGGGCAGGGCCACGCCCTGGATACCCATACGCACCTTGGCGTCGGTATCGGGCACGATCCAGTCGAGGTACGCGCGCTTCAGCTTGATCTGGTTGGTGCCGTCAGCACCGAGGGCAGCGCCGTTGCTGGCCTTGCCCCACTGGGAGGTGCCGATTTCAAAGTACACGGTACCGGACAGGGCTTCAGAAGCCACGGCGTCCAACTGCAGGCGCAGGCGCTGGGCGGCCTGGAAATCGTCGTCGCTGTTGAACTTGCTGCTCTTGCCGGTGTTTGCGTCACGAAAATTCTTGATGGGGTTGGCGTCGCCCACGCCGAAGCCCATGAGCCACTGGCCCTTGGCCTTGAAGTCGATGGCGCTGGCGCCGGTGGCCGCGCCAAAAAGCAGGCCGGCGGCCAGCACGAGTGTACAGATACGTTTCATAACCCTTCCTCTCTTTGAAAAAACATCCCACAAAATAGAAAAATACAGCAACCTACATTTAGGTTGAAATTCGTTCTACACGGATTCAGTTTCGGTGGCAAGAATTTTCGTCAAAAAATTTTAACCGCCTGTAAAAAACTCGCTGCGGCGCGTGATCGCGCCGCCTCAAAAGGCATGGAAAACGGCATCCGCTCTCGCGAATGCCGTTTTCCATGCCTGATTCTTCCGGCCCGCTCCCCCAAAAATCCGGGAGCGGTTCAAACAATTGTGTTACAAAAAGTCGGGATCAGCGGCGGCCTTGCCTTCGGCCAGCATGATGCGCACATAATGCAGGCTGTGCTCATCCACAGGGATGATGGGAAAACCCTGACCACAACCCGGACAACGCACCATGCGCGGCTCTGTGGGGCTGGCCTGGGGGACATGCTTGCCGCAGCCCGGACACTGGTAAAAGAAAAGGATTTCCATGCCATCCGGGGCCACAGGCTCTATGGGCCGTTTACGTTCAGCCACGGGCGTTCTCCTTTCTGTCCGGCTTTGTCCCGTCTTCGCGGGCCAGATTTTGCCCCGTCATGAGGGGAGAGGGGGCAAGCCCCCACAATGCCAGAAGCGTGGGCGCCACATCGGCCAGCCTGCCATCGGCCAAGGCTTTGACCTTGCCGCCCGGCTCAAGCAGGATGCAAGGCACAGGATTGGTTGTATGCGCCGTTTGCGGCTGCCCCTCGGGCGTGAGCATGACCTCACAGTTGCCGTGATCGGCAATGATGAGCATACGCCCCCCGCGGGCTTCAACAGCTTCAACCATACGCCCCACGCACCGGTCCACCACCTCGCAGGCTGCAACGGCGGCCTCAAGAACCCCTGTGTGTCCAACCATGTCCCCGTTGGCAAGATTGCAGACCACAAGATCGTACTGGCCGGAATTCCAGGCCTTGATAAACTCGTCCGTCACCAGGGGGGCGCTCATGGCAGGCTTGAGGTCATAGGTCGCCACGTCGCGGGGCGAAGGCACAAGAATGCGGTCTTCGCCCGTAAAAGGCTCTTCCACGCCGCCATTGAAGAAATAGGTCACGTGGGCGTATTTTTCCGTTTCCGCCAGCCGCAGCTGGCGCATGCCCTGACGCGACACCACCTGCCCCAGCCCCTGATCCACCGCCTCTTTGGGAAAGGCCACTGGCAGATTGAAGCTGGCCTCGTAAGAGGTCATGGAGGCCAGGGCCGACAGCACGGGCATTTTGCCCCTGTCAAAGCCCTCAAAACCGGGAGTGATGAAGGCAGCGGTCAACTCCCGCATCCGGTCGGCCCGGAAGTTGAAAAAAAAGACCGCATCGCCGTCGGCCAGACCGGGCGCGACATCGCCTGTATCAAAACGCACGGGCTTCAGAAATTCATCGGTAATGCCCTCGGCATAAGACGCTTCCACCGCTGCCACGGGATCAAACGCCAGCGGGGCCTTGCCGTGCACGATCACATCCCAGGCTTCCTTGACGCGCTCCCAGCGCTTGTCGCGGTCCATGGCGTAAAAGCGCCCCACCAGGCTGGCAATGCGTGCCTGCGGCTGGTTCCTGATGCTGGACGCAAGGGCGCGTACAAAGTCCGCCCCGCTATGGGGGGGGCAGTCGCGCCCGTCTGTAAGAGCGTGGATGCGCACGGGAATATCCTGCTCAGCGGCCATGGCGCACAGGGCTTCAAGATGGCGTATGTGGCTGTGCACGCCGCCATCAGAGAGCAGGCCCACAAAATGCACTCTGCCGCCACTGCGCCGCACTGCGGACAGTACTTCGCCAAGCACCGGGTTGGTCGCGAAGGAGCCATCCTCCACTGCCACATCAATGCGGGTCATGTCCTGATAGACCACGCGCCCCGCGCCGATGTTAAGATGCCCTACTTCCGAATTGCCCATATACCCCACGGGCAGGCCCACTTCACGCCCCGAAGCCACAAGGCGGCTCTGGGGGCAGCGGGCGGCCAGGGCATCCAGATTGGGGGTACGGGCAACAGACGGAGCGTTGCCAGGCCCAGGAGGGGCAATGCCCCATCCGTCCAGTATCAGCAGCAGTGTTGGCGTCATGATATTATTCTCCGCTGTTCTGCCCAGCGGCCGTGCCTTTTCCGGAACCGTGCCCCCACAGGGCTTCAAGGGCGTAGAGCTCGCGCACCGGCTCCTGAAAGATGTTGACGATAACATCGTTCATATCCACAAGAATCCACTGCCCGGTGGCATACCCTTCTGTACGCAGAAATTCGTAGTTGTGTTCGCGGCATAGCTGGGCCACGCCGTCGGCAAGGCTCTGGGCATGGCGCACCGAATTTGCGCCGGCCACAACAAGGACGTCGGCAAAGCTGCCTTCACCTTCAAGGTCAAGGCAGACCACGCGCAGCGCCTTGTGCTCTTCAAGCCATTGGGCCACATCCGCCGCCTTGCGGCTCGCGGGAACATCTGAAAACTGTATGGGGGCGCGGCCCCCGGCGGGTGTATTGGGATGATTGTTTTCCATAGCCAGCACATACCGTAAAGCCGGGTCAAGGGCAATGGGCTTGCCAGGGTGGCGGCATGCCCGAGCGGAGGATTTCGCTTTTTCCCGGGCTGCCGCCCCTAGGTGTAAAAAGAGTATGCTTGGCCGCGGAGTACGGCAGAAAAACCTCATGCCCGGCCGCCGGAAGCCCCCCTAAAGAACACCGCGGCAGCCAGATCCGGCGCGGTGCACGGACCTGTTTTTGTTGACCAGTTGCGGACATTGCGGCATACCGGAAAGGGTTTGCACACGGCAACGCCGTTTTTCATCTTTGTTATTGACGGCCCAAGGCCGCCGCCAAAAGCCAGCTAAAGGAGAGGGCCGTGCTTTTCGACATCAAACAGGAAACCCTGCCCCGCGAGGAAATGGAAGCATTGCAGTTGCGTCGTCTGCGCGACCTGTGCAACCGCGTTTACGCCAACGTGCCTTTCTACCGCAAACGCTTTGACGAAGCGGGCATATCCCCCGCAGACATCAAGTCGCTGGCCGATCTGAAGCTTCTGCCCTTCACCGAAAAGCAGGACCTGCGCGACTACTACCCTTTCGGCCTTTTTGCCGTGCCGCGCGACCATATCGTGCGTCTTCACGCCTCCAGCGGAACAACGGGCAAGGCCGTGGTAGTGGGCTACACAGCCCGCGACCTTGAAACCTGGGCCGAACTTATGGCCCGCAGCATGTCCGCCGCAGGCGTCAGCCGCTCGGATGTGGTACATATAGCTTATGGCTACGGCCTTTTTACCGGCGGGCTTGGGGCGCACTACGGCGCGGAACGCATCGGCGCCACGGTGGTTCCCGCGTCCGGCGGCGCCACACGCCGTCAGGCGCACCTGATGCGCGACTTCGGAGCCACCGTGCTGTGCGCCACCCCCTCTTACGCCCTGCACCTCTGGGAAGCCGCCAACGAGGCCGGGGTGGATTTTCGCGAACTGTCGCTGCGCACAGGCATTTTCGGCGCGGAGCCATGGTCCGAAGCCATGCGCCGTGACATTGAGGAAAAGATGGGCATGGACGCCATGAACATCTACGGCCTGTCTGAAATAATGGGACCCGGCGTGGCAATGGAATGCGTTGAGGCAAAGCACGGTATGCACCTGTGGGAAGACCACATCCTGCCGGAAATTATCGACCCCGTCACCGGCGAGCAGCTGCCTCCGGGCCAGGTCGGCGAACTGGTGCTGACCACCCTCACCAAAGAGGGCATACCCATGCTGCGCTACCGCACCCGCGACCTCACAAGCCTTGATTATACCCCCTGCCGCTGCGGGCGCACCCATGTGCGCATTTCGCGTCTTCAGGGCCGCAGCGACGACATGCTTATCATCCGCGGGGTCAATGTCTTTCCGCAGCAGATCGAAGGCCTGCTTATGGAAAGCGACGGCCTTACGCCCAACTATCAGATCATTGTGGGCACATCCAACAACCTCGACACCCTTGAGGTGCGTGTGGAAGTCAGCGACACCCTGTTTGCCGACGAAATACGCAAACTGCAAATGCTTGAGAACCGCCTGCAAAAAAGCATCAAAGAATTTCTGGGTGTTTCGGCCAAGGTGCGCCTGATGGAACCGCGCTCCATCCAGCGCTCTGAAGGCAAGGCCCAGCGCATCGTGGACCAGCGCGAAAAGCCGTAGCACACGGCAGATGCAGGACTTCAGACGGGCCGTTATCCACGGCCCGTCCTGCGTTTTATCAGCCCCGGCTTTTCATGCAGTTTTTGCCCGGTTCGGCATACCGGCAGAGCAGAAAAAAATAAATCTTGCCGAAATTTATGGAACAAAGCTTGACACTCAGGCTCAATCCACGTAAAAGCATACCTCGCTGAGCGGGAGTAACTCAGTGGTAGAGTGCAACCTTGCCAAGGTTGAAGTCGCGGGTTCAAATCCCGTCTCCCGCTCCACTTTTTTTGCTGGCGGCATAGCCAAGTGGTAAGGCAGAGGTCTGCAAAACCTCCATCTCCAGTTCAAATCTGGATGCCGCCTCCAAAAAATTTTCACGCTTCGCCGTTTCGCAGACCATGCGGGAGTAACTCAGTGGTAGAGTGCAACCTTGCCAAGGTTGAAGTCGCGGGTTCAAATCCCGTCTCCCGCTCCACTTTTGCGGGAATAACTCAACGGTAGAGTGTCAGCTTCCCAAGCTGAAGGTTGCGGGTTCAAATCCCGTTTCCCGCTCCAGAGAAAAAACATGCCCTTACGGTCACGCCGCAAGGGCCTTTTTTATTATTCAACAGCATGTGTGGACACACCGTCTTTATCTTTATCCTCGCCGTTGGTCCCTCTCTGTTCGGGCATGCCCAAGATGTGCTGTGCAAAAAAAGGGCCGAGGTTATCACCCCGGCTTTTCCGCTTTTACGTCGTGTGAACGACCTCGCCCATCCATATTAGTGGCGCAAATTTTTTATTGATGCTGAACCGAGGATGCCTCCAGCTTCATTCTTGTTTCGTCAATAATCCTTCTTAGCCCCTGATTAAAATCATCTTTTTTTACAATCTGCGTATTCGCTCCAAACCATCTGTGCACTTTGACTTCATCTGAAGCCGGCGGCACACTGTTAAGATAGTTTGTCCAGTTTGATAAAATACGTTCAATCTCACCACGTTGTTTCTTTGTAATCTCATTATTCAATTTCATTATCGTTTACGGTGACACAAAGGAAGAGATTGCACAAGCTAATTAAACTATTTTTTCCTCAAAATGTCGCCACTCATGGCTGCTTCACAGTCATATAGCTTCCAGATTAAAAAATCTGCCCTACCATGATCGCTTTATCCGTGCGCCTTCGGGCATCTTCATCAAAAGCATTGCTGCCCGTTCCGCCGCCACAAAAATCAGCACCGAGGATGGGCCTCCAGGCAGGCATAGAACAGCAGACGGGCAATCTGTGGCTAAAAACCGCAGCAGAACCGTAAAAAATCCCGGTCTGCCCGCAGTAACGGCAGGAAGTCCCCGTTATGCGGCAAGCTTTCGTCCATAAAAGCAAGGATGCCGGTCAACCTCCGGCTGACCGACATCCAACATCCGGCACAAGTGCCGTACTGTGCATACAAACTATTTTTTGGCAGCCTTGGCGGCCTCGGCGGCTTCACGCGCGGCGGGGCTCATGTGACAAGGACGGCAGCCCTTGAACTGCGGGAACTTGCCCGGATTTTCAGCAGCAAGCTTCTTGTGGCAGCCAAGGCACGAGCGGTCGCTGTTTTTGGAGTGGAACGCCATGAACATACTCATGGGGTCGCGCTCACGCGCGCCGGGCGTGGCGTGACACTCGGTACAGGCCACATAGCGGCCATCGCTGCCTTCCTCGTGGTGGCAGTGGAAGCAGGAAATACCCTTGTGTGCGGTATGGGGAAACATGACGTTCATGCGCTTGGAGCCGGAAGCTTCAATTTCAATGGGTTCCTTGATGGCTTGCGACATCTCTTTGACGCTGCGGGCCTGCGCGCCGCCAGCCCACAGAAACGTCAGGGCAAAAAGAGTGATGACCAGGGTTTTCATGAACAAGCTCCTCCTGAGGTAGTAAATCTTCGGAAGCCCTGAATAATGATCATCTTTGCTCTCTGCCCGCAGCAGACCGCACCGCAAAACCTCATACATGTTTTGGTGCATCAGGCTTTGCCGGGCCGCCAGCCTTGGCAAAGAGCAAAAATCCTCATTACTGCAACGGTTTCCCTTGTGTCTCTGCGCATGCCGGACCATCCGGCCAGCCTGGCCTCTGACGCGCCGCTGGCGCTTCTCTTCAGCCCGGCGGCTTTCGGGCGCGCTTCTGCCCGTTGGCCCGGCCCGTCATGCTTCCGGCCTTTTACACACAACTCTTTGCGCTCGCGGCTGCTCACGGCGCATGAACCTCATGCTGCCATTGCCTCCGCCATGCTTGCGGCCAGCGCCCTTGCGGCGGGCGTCTGCTCCCAATCCTTCAGAACAGTCTCAGCGTTACGCTGCCCTAAAAAGTATTCCAGAACGAAACCTTGAGCGGGCGCAGCTTTTTACGGGCCGCCACCATATCCAGGTGCATCATCCCCAAGGCCAGCGCGTCCATATCCGGCTTTCCGTCGCGTTCACGCAGGTCCACTGTCGGGCAATAGGTTTTACACTTGGTGCACCAGTCCAGCCGCTCGCCGTGAGCCGAGCCGCTTTCACGCAGCATTTCGATGACACCGCTGCCCTTCTCGCCACATGAAGGACAGGTTCCGCGCATGAATTTCCAGTCAGTGCCGCACAGGCCGCAGTGCAGATGTTTCTTGCCGCCGCCGCCAGCCAGATAGGCATTTTTTTCGTCAACCAGGGGTTTGTCGAGCCAGGCGATGGTGGCAAAACTGCCGCATACGGGGCAATAGCCCTGCCGCCACAGGCTGCCCGCATCCCAGGGGGCGTCCCCTTCTTCAGGCAGGCTCCCTGACACAATTGCGCGTAAAACCGGGGCCAGCACAAAACTGAAGGCAAAATGCAGTATTGAAGGATCGAGGTCATGTGCGGCAGCCAGACGGGTTTCTTCTTCGCTGTTACCCGACAGCAGGGCTTCGGCCAGTGCTTCGCGCGGATCCTGCCTGGTTTTGGCCCCCTTGCCCTTCTTTGCTGCTCCAGCCGGAGCCAGCAAAAAAGCCTCAAGGGCGGGCAGGTGAGGAGCCATGGTTTCCAGCGTAGCCAAAAGCGGCAGCAGTTTTTCGGCGCTTTGCCGCAACGGGGCGGCGGCTCCCGTCAACGGTACGCCGGCCAGCAATGAAAGACCCTGCTCCAGGGCGCCGGGCTGCGCTTCAGGCAGTTCCAGCCCCGAAGCGCGTATGCTGTCGGCCAGATCATCGGCCAATTGGGCCTGGGCGGCCAGCAGGGGTTCAAACGCCCGTAGCACGGGTTCCAGCACGGGGCGGCATTCCACCACCTCCGCCAGGGTTTTTGCCACGCTTTGGCAGGATGAGGCCATTGATGCTCCCAAACCCGGAGGCCGGAACCTCCGTCCGAAAGGTGATAGCGGCGCGCGGGCTGTTTCCCGCGCGCCGCACTTGATGCCGTATCGCAGGCCCTGCCGCCGAAGCGGTCTGCCCGTTTCCGGCGAAAAGGCGTTTCCGCCGGAGATATGCACAAGTGCCCCGCCCGGCTGTGCCGTGAATCCGGCTTCCGGCAAAACGCCGGAAGCCGTTGAATACGGTACAGGCCTGACGGCAACGCTGTGCATCAGCATAATTTCAGTTGACAATTATGGCAATGCCAAACTGAAACCTGACTGAAGCACTCTACATAAAGGCCGCGAACTCGTAATACTTATCCTTGGTGTCGGCCAGCAGGTAGATCACGCTGACATCTTCCATATCGGCCAGAAAAGCCTTGGGCCAACGCTTTTTGGCGTTTTCAAGACGTTTCTGGGCCAGGGGCAGCACCTCTTCACGCTCGCCGAAAACCATGGCCCCTGTGGGGCAGGTCTTGACGCAGATAGGCTGCATACCCGCGCTGACACGGTCGATGCACATATCGCACTTGGTCAGGCGGCCGTTTTCGGGATCGCGCCTGGGAATATTATAGGGGCAGGCCTCCTGTATGGCCTGGGCGTCGTCCTCGCTGAGCTTGGCCGATTTTTCCGTAGCCAGTACGGCCCCTGTTTTCTTGTCCTGTATCATGGCTCCCGGCACCGCCATGTCTGCCACATCCACACAGGGCGGCGTGAGGCAATGGCGGCACTGGTCGGGAAAGAAGTTCCAGACCACATTGCCTTCGTCATTGATATATTCGTGAAAGCGTACAATCTTGAGGTTGTTGGGATTCAGATCCGGCGGATTCTGGTGCGTGCCGCGCTGCTTGGTGTGGTTGGCAGGCAGATCATGCCACTCCTTACAGGCCAACTGGCAGCCACGACATGCCGTGCACCGCGTGGTGTCAACTAAGAATGTTTTCGGCATAGTATGCTCCTTGTCAGGCGCGCCCTACCGTAAGGGCGCGCCCTTCTCGTTAGCCTATTTCGGTGAGTTTATCAGCCTTGCGCAGGTTTACGCAGCAGGCCTTGGACTCGGGAATGGTAGTATTGGGATCATACGCGCCAACGGTAAGCCTGTTGGTGGAGTCGCCGGTTTTTGGCGTTGTCCAGCCAAAGGCAAAGGGCATACCCACCAGGTGGACAGTTTTGCCCATAACCGTGAAGGGACGTATACGCACCGTTACCATGGCGATGGCCTCACAGTTGCCGCGCGCGCTTTCAAGCACGACCCCGTCGCCGTTCTTGATGCCCTTTTCCTTGGCCAGCTCGTGGCTCATTTCCACATAAAGCTGCGGCTCTGTTTCCAGCAGGTTGGGCACGTTGCGCGTTTCACCGCCGCCACACCAGTGCTCGGTAAGGCTGTAGGTGGTCAGCACTATGGGGTAACGCGGATCGGCCGGAGGCGCGATCTGGTCCATGTCGGTCTTGTGGTATTTATATACCGGGCTGCTGAGCTGCTTGGAGAACGGATGGGTCGCCAGGGGCGTTTCAGCAGGTTCGTAGTGCTCGGGGAACGGACCGTCAGCCGGGCCGGGACCATAGAACTGGGCAAGGCCGTCCTTGACCATGATAAAGGGCAGCTTGCCCTTGGGGTCAGCCATGGGCGGCCAGGGGCCGTCGGGCACGTCGCCCACCCATTTGCTGCCGTCCCATTCGATAACAGCCCTGTTGGGGTTGAAGGGCTTGCCGTTCATGTCCACCGAGGCGCGGTTGTACAGGATGCGCCTGTTGAGCGGCCAGCACCACGACCAGTTGGGGAAGAGGCCTATCTTGGCCTGCATGGGCGTCTGGCTGGGATCGCGCCGCCGCGACTTGTTGCCGTCTTCTTCCGTCCAGCTTCCGGTGTATATCCAGTTGAGGGAAGACGTGGTTCCGTCATCCTTGAGCGCGCCGAAGGCGGGTACAAGCTGCCCGCGCTTATAGGTCTTGTCGCCCACCTTGGTGTCGGCCCAGAAGAAACCGTTGATGCGCCTGGCCCAGTCTTCAGGATCATACTTGTCCGTCCAGTGCATCTGCAGCACGGCTTCGGGCAGTACCCCGCCCTCTGTCTTGTACATGCGGCGGATGGTGTTGAAGAGCGGCACGACCACGTCAGCGAAGTTGCGCGCCTCTCCGGCGGGTTCCACGGCCTTGTCGAACCACTGCAGCCAGCGCCCGCTGTTGCTGATGGTTCCCGCCTTTTCGATGCGATGGGCCGAAGGCAGCAAAAAGACCTCGGTCTTCTTGGTCTTGGGGTCCACGCCGGGGCGTTGCCAGTTATCCGTGGTTTCCGAATTATGGATTTCGGAACAGACCAGCCAGTCAAGATTGTCCAGGGCTGCCCGCATCTTGTTGGTGTTGGGGAAGCTGTTCATGGGGTTTACACCCATGATGAAGCCGCCCTTGATCTTCTTGTTATAGATCCTGTCCATGACGAACATGTACGAATAGTCCACGCCCGGCTCCAGCTTGGGCAGCAGGCTGTAGCAGAAGTCGTTTTCGGGGGTGGCGGCATCGCCGAACCAGCCCTTGAGCAGACTTGTCACATACTTGGGCCTGTTGCCCCACCAGTTGGCGCTGTTAGGCACCACCGTTACCGGGGTATTGGCCTTGTTGTATTCGCCCAGGGTCTGCCACGGAGCCTGGGGTGTGCCGTGGTAGCCGGGAATGTTGTTGTACAGCAGGGCATGGTCGGTCGAGCCCTGCACGTTAGGTTCGCCGCGTAGCGCGTTGATGCCGCCCCCGGCGATGCCTATGTTGCCCAGCAAGAGCTGCACAAGACTCGAAAGGCGGATGTTCTGCACGCCTACTGTATGCTGTGTCCAGCCCAGAGCGTAAAGAATGGTTCCCGCCTTGTCCGGCCTGCCGGTAGCGCAGAAGTTCTTGTACACCTTGAGCAGGTTGTCCTGCGAAACGCCCGTGACGTCGGAGACGTTTTTAAGCGTGTAGCGGGAGTAATGGTCCTTCATGAGGTTGATGACGCAGCGCGGGTTCTGGTGTGTGGGATCCACGACAGGCCCGCCGTCAGGCCCCTTGGCCAAGGCCCACTTGCTTTTGTCATACTTGCGGGCGGCGGCATCATAGCCGCTGAAAAGCCCGTCTTCAAAGGCGTAGCCGTCACCCACCACAAAGGCCGCGTTGGTGTAGTTGTTAACGTACTCCTTGTGGTACAAACCGTTTTCAAGGATGTAGTTGAGCATGCCGCCCAGGAAGGGGATGTCCGTACCCGAGCGAAGGGGCACATGGAAATCACACCTGGCGGATGTGCGCGAGAACTTGGGGTCCACGTGCATGAGCACGGCCCCGTTGTCCTTGGCTTTCATGATCCATTTGAAAGCCACGGGATGATGTTCAGCGGCATTACTGCCGATAATAAGCACCGCATCGGCATTCTTGATGTCGATCCAGTGGTTGGTCATTGCACCGCGTCCGAACGACTCTGCCAGAGCCGCAACAGTGGGGCTGTGTCAGACCCGCGCCTGGTGGTCCATATGGACAACACCCAGGCCGCGCAAGGCTTGATGGATAACAGCGCACTCTTCGTTGGAAGCGTGCGAGGTTCCCATCCAGAAGATGGTTTCCAGACGGTTGACCGTCTGCCCTTTGTCGTTTTTAAGGATCATATCCTTATCGCGTGCGTCCTTGACGCGGCGCGCTATTTGCTCAAGGGTCCAGTCCCAGTCTTTTTCTTCCCACTTGTCGCTGAACGGAGCGCGATACATGGGTTTCATCAGGCGGTGGTCGCTGGTGTACATGGAGTACAGCGCCGCGCCCTTGGCGCAGAGCGCGCCTTCGGTGATGGGAAAGTCCGGATCGCCCTCAGTGGAGACAAGCTTGCCGCCCTTGACGTAAGCGATGATCTGACACTGAACAGAACAGAAGGGGCAAATGCTCGATACTTCCTTGGCACCCTCGATCTTGAGTTTGCCGGCGTATGCCTGGGCCTCGCCCAGGTCAAAACCCAGGTGCCCCAGCGTAAGGCATAATACCCCTGCACCGACACCTTTGAGAAAACTCCGTCGAGTGCTTTTCATGAGACCTCTCCTTGTTTGTGCCTGTCACATGCGCGGGGCCGAGGCAGGCGGCCGCGCAAAAGAAGCTTTGGCGACAATGTGTGCGCCTTGATAATAAAAAGAGTTGCGATCACCATATTCCAAAAATCGTGATGTCGCAAGATTGTTCGACATTTTATATTATAGTTTCACGTGGTTGTGATATTTTTCCCTAGATGGCAAATTGTCATACCATTCCAGCCAGATACTTAAACTCCCCCTTGATGCTGTCCATTTTTTGCTGAAAAATCACAAAAAACATGTATGGAATATCGCCCGAAATCACTGAATTTTTCTTTTACCATTTTATTTATCCATCAATTTTTTCCACTTCCGTTGTCAACAGGGCGGCCCCGGCCGCAAAAGCGCCCAAAAAACGGCCTGCGAAAACTTTTTCACAGGCCGTTGAGCAGAATATGAAGCTGCGGATTTTACTCCACTATTTACCAAACCAGCATTTGGGCCAGGTGCATGTGTGACAGGCCAGGCAATAGCCGCCCTCACCCAGGCGGGCAAGCTCGGCACGGGTAATCTCACGCCCGGCCAGAAGGCGCGGCAGCACAAGATCCAGAAACGTGGTCTTGAAGTACAGGGCGCAGGCGGGTACGCCAAGCACCTGCATGCCGCCACCGGGACCGGGTATGCGACCGATAAGGCTCATGGTTCCCGGCAGCACGGGCACACCGTGCAGCACATCGGCAAGCCCGGCGTCCAGCAGGGCCTGGCGGGTCACATCATCAGGGTCCACGGAAAGCCCGCCCGTGGTCACCAGCAGATCCACCCCCGTCGTACGCATTTCCGCCACGGCCTTGCCCATCATGACCCTGTCATCGGGCACGATGCCGGTCCTGACCACCTCGCAGCCCAGCATGGCGACCTTGGCCGTGATGATGGGAATAAACTTGTCTTCAATGATGCCCTGAAAGACCTCGGTGCCTGTCACAAGAATGCCCACGCGCGCCTTGCGCAGGGGCAGTACGCTGAAAAGCGGGCCGCCTTCCAGCGTTTCAAGAGCCTGGGAGAGGCGCTCACGGCTGATAAAAAGCGGTATGGCCCTGGTCCCGGCCAGCGGGCCGCCCTGTTTGACCACAGTGGCGTCCTGCCGGGAGGCCACCATAACCTCGGGCACCAGGTTGAAGCGGCGCATGCGCTCCACATCCACGGTAAAAAGACCGGCGCGCCCGGCGGTAAATTCTACCTTGCCCTCGCGGGGCGGCAGCGAAAAAACCACGCCCTCACCAGCCATGCGCCGGGCAAAAGCCTCGGCCGCTTCATTTTCGTGTACCGTATCGCCGCTTCGCGCAGCATAGGCGGCAAAATCACTCTCCCCTACCGGGCTGTCCGTAACCGCCACATGAAAGCGGCCCATCTGCTGGAGGCGACATATATCGCCCACGCTGATGCGCTGCCCGGCCTTGAATTCCGGTCCCTTGAACTGGCCTGGGTCTATACGGGTCATGTCGTGCGCTACGGTATGGCCCACGGCTTCTTCCACAGGGACTACCCGTATGCCGGCGGTTTCCTGCCGGGGGGCCGCCTTGATCTCGCGCCGTGCCACCACATAGGGGGCCTCGCCCTGGCAGCCCCGGCATACGGGGCCGTCTTCCACCGGATAGGCCTCGCCACAGCCGGGACAGCAGACAATGCGTGTCATGTGCTTATGCCCGATGAAACGGCGCTTTATGGTCACAGGCTCCACAGTGCAGATGCTGTCGCCGGCCTGCTCTATTTCGGATTCAAGGCGCGGAACATCCTGATCTTTCTTGGGCTTTTCCTTAAAAAACCATGCCTTGATTTCAGGGTAGGCGGCCATTTTTTCCGGGTCCAGGCTTACACGCACACCTTCGCCCGTATGCTTGTCAAAAAGCGATACCGCATAGCGCCCCAGATTGTGTATCTTCATCCAGCCGTTGCCGATGCTGCACAGGGTGAGCAGTTGCACGGCGTCGGGCAGGCATTTGCCGGATTCCACCACGGCCTCGAAAAGCGTGCCTTCGGGGATATGCCTTTTGGCGAGTTCCACCATATACCCGCCCACAAGCAGGCCAGGCGCGGCATAGCCATGAAAATTTTCCGCCAGGCGCCGGAATTCGTCGAATGTATAGGAACCAATATTCATGCTTTTCTCCAATGCTGCTGCCCCTGCGGGAGCGGATGCAAATGCTGTTTTGACCTTGTGTAAGCCAATTCGTCTGTTCTGGCTACCTGTGCGCCGCTTTTCTCCACCTGTGTACCGAAAGCCCCGCACGCGCGAATAACGCTGATTTTCACGCGCTCGGGCACAAAGCAGCATAAGGCGCTAACGCGCTATAACAATTGGACGTTACTGCAAAAATCACCCTTTTTCAGTAAAGCGTGCATTTTTTTGCGCCAGCAGGATCCGGGCCTGCTCGAGGTCGGCGGGACAGTTGCAGTTGAAAAAAGGTTCAGACTCTTCCGGCCCGTAGTCCACGAAGAGGCGCAGTTCACCGGGAACCATCAGGCCCAGCTTGCGCTCGCCCCGGGCAAGGGCCGCGTTAAAGTGCGGCAGGGCTGTCACCTCATAAACCGCAGTGAGGGACTCCACACGGCCGGTATCCCGCGCGCGATAGGCCGTAACCAGCGTTTGCGGTGGCGCGGCATCTCTGGCCGCCAGCAGCCTGCGCAGCGTAAGGGCATCCATAAGGGGCAGGTCGCACGAAAGAGCCAGAAGAGCCGTATAGCCAAGCTCCCCGGCACGGCGCAAGGCCGCCTGCAGCCCGGCGGCCGGTCCCTGGCCCGGCATGGCGTCAAAAACACAGTCATAGCCCTGCCGGGGCGCATCGGCGCGGCAGGAAACAAGACAGAACGGCAAAACAGAGCGCACGAGCGCCCAGGCCGTGAACAGCATATCCGCCGCCCCGGAACTGTCAAAGGCCGTGTCGCAAACACCCGGCAGGCGCAGTCGGGCCTTGTCGGTACCCATACGGCTTGAAAGCCCGCCTGCCAGTACAACCCCGGCGACCCGGCCTTTTTCGCTCTTCATGTTTCCCCCGTTGCTTTCGCTTTGCCGCCATGTGCGGGACCGCGCAGTTAAGACATGTAATATCTGCCGTCATCTTGTCAAAGACACGGGCATGCCGGCCGGCACCGCGGCACCCCCGGCGCGCCGCACGACAGCAGGATACCGCAGTTCCGCGAAATACCGGCGGCTTCGCGGGCGGCCCGGTGCATTGTGCCGCGCCCGCGCTTTTGCTATGCTGCCTTGCGCCGTCCGCATGAGGCTGCGGAACGTGCGCCAGAAGCCGCATACAGGCACTTTCCAGGGAGAAGGCATGGGCCAGGATATTTTTGACCTCATTGTTGTTCTGACGCTGGTGTTTTTTGCCGGGCGTGGATATTTGCACGGCTTTGTTGGTGAAGTTGCCGGCATAGTATCGCTTTTGGGCGGCTTTTGGACGGCCCACAACTACCACGACAGGCTTTCACCCCACCTGACGCTCATCACAGACCCCGGCTGGCGCACCGTGGCCGCCTACGTGCTGGTCTTTCTCGGTGTGCTTGTGTCCGTGGCGCTTATTGCACGGCTGCTGCAAAAGATCCTTTCCTTTTCCTTCGTCACCTGGGCCGACAGGATGGCCGGAGCCATGCTGGGCCTTGCCAAGGGCGCCCTGCTGTGGTCCCTGGGCATGCTGTTGCTGCAAAAATTCTTTTCTCAGGCGGCCTTTATGCAGCACAGCCGCGTGCTGCCCTATTTTAACGCTCTCACGGCGCAGGTCCGCGGCTGGCTGCCGCCCGATCTGGTGTCGCGCCTGGGCCTCTAGATGCAGACTACCCTTGAGAATGCAGGTTCTCAAAGGTCAAGACAGTCCCGTTACGGCGCTTGACAGCGCAGACAAACTGCGCTTGCGCTTACACGGCGAACGCCTGCTCACGCTGCCGTCAGAGCAATGTGCCGTGCAATTGCCCTGAGCAGGTCCCTGAAGGGCTGTATATTTTCAAAGGCAATGCGGCCGGAAGCCTGATTTCCGTCGCAGCCGCGCCGTCTGACGGCGCGCAACGCACTGTGCGGCAGCCTGAGGCCCGGCATGCCGCAAGGGTGCTCCCGGCCTTCGTATCCGTAACCGGCACAAGGAATAAAAATTCATGAAAAAAAACGCTGTTGAAGAGTTGCAGGGCATCATTGACACGCTCACCGGTCCCGAGGGCTGCCCCTGGGACAAGGAGCAGACCGCCCATACGCTGGCCGATTATATCATTGAAGAAAGCCACGAGCTTGTCAGCGCCATCCGTTCGGGCAACGTGGCCGACATCCGCGAAGAACTGGGCGATGTGGCCTTTCTGCTGCTTTTTGTGGCGCGGCTGTATGAAAAGGACGGGCAATTCACTTTTGCCGATGCCCTGAACAACAACAGGGCCAAAATGATCCGCCGCCATCCCCACGTTTTTGGCGACACGGTGTTTGACAGCCTTGATGAACAGCTCAAAGCCTGGGAAAAAATCAAGCGGGCCGAACACGCCGATGAAGACGGTAAGCCCAAAGGCCTGTTTGACAGCCTGCCCGAGAGCCTGCCCCCGCTGATCAAGGCCTACCGGATTCATTCCAAGGCCGCCCGCGTGGGCTTTACCTGGACCAAGGACGAAGAGGTGGAACAGCAGGTGGAAGCCGAATGGCTGGAATGGCTGGACGCCTCCGCCAACAGCAACGGGGAAGCCCAGAAGCATGAGCTTGGCGACCTGCTGTTCAGCATTACCGAACTGGGCCGCCGCAAGGGCATCAAGGCCAGCGAGGCTCTGGATCTGGCTACACGCCGTTTTCTGAAGCGCTTTACCCGTATGGAAGAGCTGGCCCGCACCCAGGGGCAGGATTTCAACGCCCTGAACCTCGATGAAAAGGACGAACTGTGGAATACGGCCAAGGCAGAGGAAGAAGCCCGGTCCTGAGCCGGTACGCTGCAGCACCCGCCGAAAACGGCGCGGCATGCCGCCCTGTGGCGGCAGCCTGCCGTGCCGCGCAAGATACGGGGTCTCGTGTGCTGCCTTCGGGCAGTCAGGCTGCGCCGCGCGCGGTTCGTAGCGCTCTGCCTCCGGGCGCACTGCTGCTTTTTTGCCTGCTGCTGGCAGTTCTGCTTGGTGCGTGTACGCCGGGCCAGAAGATCGCCGCGCAAAAAACGGCAGATCAGAGCGTAACCCCCCGGGCCGGAACGCATGCAAGTCCCCTGCCCCGGGCTGATCCGGGCTATCTGCAATGGCTTGAACGCCAGTCCATGCTGGGTTCCACCCAGGACCTGACGGCGCAGGTGTCCGGCACAGGGCTTATCTGGCGCAACAGCGCCGCGGCCCGCCGGATTCCCCTGCTGCTTTCCGCCGCTCCGTCCTGGCTGGATGTAAACCCGCACACGGTCACATCAGGGCAACCTTTCTGGAGGGCGCTCGGCCTGTCCCCCCTGCCTGACATGCTCGGACAGGCGGGCCTGAACGGTTTTTTTGCAGCCCCCACAGGCGAAAGGGGTGACATATGGGGCAGCTATAAAATGCTTACCCCCGGCGGGGGCAACGTGACCGCCCTGCGTTTTGACACAGCCCTGGGCAGTGAGGAAGATTTTGACAGGGCCGCAGGCCGCCTGGAAAATATCGGACTCCAGCTGGGCGGCGAACTGCCGCCCTCGGCCACGGGTCTTGGGCCTGATTTTATTTTACAGGCGCGGCACGCCTCGCGTTTTGACGGTCTCTATGCCATGATGGCCGTGCCGCAAAAAGACTGGGATGTCCTGCCTGTCACCGCCGACGAATGGGACTGCCTGCCCCTGCGCCCGCAAGCCGTGCAGGCACTGGCCCAGCGCGGCATTTTACCAGAACGTCTCGTGCGTGACGGCATGACCTGGACCACGCCCGGCGGCTGGGCGGTCACGGGTGAAGTTCGCGGTGCGGACGGGCAGGCGCGGCGGTGGGTTTACCGCTACAGCGGGCATCCCCTGCGCCCAGTACTGCTGTGGCAGGACCCCTCCGGTCAGGCACGACGCATATTTTCCGCAGCAGTCATCCGCCATACGGGGCTGCAGCAGCAGACCCTGGCCGGATTGCGCATGGAGGCCCTTATGGGGCTGGATGTTCCGCCATCCGGCGATGCGGCGCCTGCCGCCCGAAGCCCTGCCTCGCCCCGGCGGACGGCCCCGGCCCGGCACAATGCGCCGGGCAGTACGGCGAACGCGCAACGACTGATGGAACTGACGCCCGGCCTGGAAGCACTGGACGCCCTGTCGGGCGAAATCCACCGCTACGGCGGATGGGCCATGCAGGACGATGCCCTGCCGCCCTCCCTGACGCGGGCGGTGCTGGATACGTCTGTGGATTTTACACGCGACACCATTACGGAACCGGCGGCGGCCTATGCGCTGCTGAGCGGCGATGCCGCCCCCCTTGCCGGACTTTTGCGGGCATCGCTGGCCGAAGGCGTGGACCACAGCCGTCTGGCCCGTGGACAGAAAGACAGGCAGAGCGTGGACTGGCGGCCCCTGCTGCCCCTGCCCGAAGGGCGGAACATGGCGCGCCGCGCGCAGGAGCAGGCCCAGGCCCCTGCCGATGCCACAGAATTGTGGACCACGCAGGCCGGCCTTGCGGCGCTGGCTCTGGGGCTGGATACGGCAGCAGTGCGGCCGGAGCAGGCGAAAACACTGCGGCAGGCTGTACTGTTGCTGCTTTCCTTCCGCGTGGGATTGCCCGGCCTTGCTTTTATAAGCCCGCAGGATATGACCGGAGCGCTCAATCTGGCACGTCCCCCGGCGGGTCTGCCCGCCAGTATGGGCAGTGTTCCCCTGTGGGACGAACAGACAGGGTACGCCGGCAGCATACCGCCGCTGCCGCTGGCTTTCGGCTCTCTGGACAGACAGTGGGCCGACAGGCAGAGTTTTCTTCATGAACTGGCGGCTCTTTTACGCGCCCGTCGCGATGCCGGCCTGGCTGGCGGCCGGGTGACAGAAATATTTTCAGGGCCGCCGGGCTGTATCGGCGTGCTGAGCACCCTGCCCGGCGGCGGTTACTGGCTGCTGGCCGCCAACTTTTCCGGCAAGCGGCAGCGTCTGGCCTGCGCACTGCCCGCAGCGGCCCGCGCGGCACACGAAGTACCATCCGGCCCAAACCTGCCCGTGCAAGGGCGCACTGTGGAACTTGACCTAGACTCCCGCCAGTCCCGGCATATTCTGCTCACGGGGCAGGCGGCAACACCTGAAGGAGCGAACCCATGACCCAGAACTCCACCCTGCCCGAGGACGGCCAGCCCAAGCGCATGGACAATGCCGACCAGCACCTTTCTTCCGGGCCGGGGCAGGAAACTCAGGCAGCCGCGACCGGCCGGGAACAGGAAACAGCCTGTCCGGCCCCCAGTGCGGACACGGATGAACAGCACGCTGCGGCAGACTGCCCCTGTGCTGCGCCGCATGCCGGGCCAGACTCCAGGCCAGACGCCGGAACCGGCGCAATGCCGGATGCAGTGCCAAACAGCATGCATGAACAGTCCTGCAGCCACCCCGAAGAAGCGCAGGCAGGCCACCCCCCGGCCGACGACAGCCAGGCTGCCGGTACAGCCAAAAAGCGGGGCATGTTCTCATCCTGGCGCGGCAAAGGCGCCCGCAGCACCGGGGCCGCCGCGCCCCAAAACGCCGTGGCAGCCGGTATCAAGGCAGCAATGACACCCCCGGAACCAAACGCCGCACAGAAGTTTTTTGAAGCCGCCAGCCGCGTGGGGCCGTTCTTTCTGCTTTTGCTCCTCCTGGCCCAGGCCTGGCCCGCTTTTATGGGCAACGCCCTGTACTGCCCGCGCGAAGCGGAGAGCATCTTCATCTTCAGCCAGACCAGCCAGAACGGTCTGTGGCTGACCCCGGCCGCACCGGGTCTGGCACACTGGCCTGTGTACCACTGGTATCTTGCGGGCATGCAAAGCCTCGTGGCTCTGGCAGGACCCGGCTTCGGGCATCTGCTCTTTCCCATGGCGGCCCTGGCGGGCGCTCTGCTTTGCCTCATGAGCGTCTGGACGCTGGCCCGCGTTGCTGGTCTTGGCGCCCAGGCAGCGCTGGCCGGCGGCATGATCCTTCTTTCCGCGCCGCTCTTTGTTCCTATGGCCCATTTTACCGGGCCTGAAAGTCTCGCCACGGCCCTTACGCTCTTTTCTCTGGCGCTGCTCTGCCACGGTTGGCAAAAGCCTCACGCCTGGGCAAGCCTGCCCGCCGGTTTCATCCTGGCGGGTCTGGCCGGACTTACGGGCGGAATTTTTCAGTTAATGCTGCCTCTTGTGACCAGTGTTTTCTTCCTGAGCTGGCGCGGAACCTTCCGCCGGGCGCAGGGCATGGACGGTGTGACCGGTTTTGTGCTGCTCCTGCTGCTGCTGGCCTGCTGGCTTGGCGGCGTCATGCTGTGGCAACAGCCTGAAGGCTACCTCAAATTTCTGGGCGAACGCCTTATTCTCTGGCCCTGGCCCAGTGCCCAATGGTGGCTGCCTCTGCTTGTGGCGGCAGCGGGCCTGCTGCCCTGGGCCGCCATTATGGCCTGCGTTTCGTGGGTTCGTGTGCTGCGCACCGCCCCCGCCGATCTGGCAGCCTCCCGCAAGGAGCGCTCGGGCATTGCCTTTTTGTGGATCAGCCTGGCTGTGGCCTGCGTATTGAGTCTGGCTGCCTATGACCCGGCCTCCGCTGCCCTTACCATCATCTGCCTGGCCTCGCCCCTGCTGGGCAAGGCCCTGCTGCGCCTTTCCGGCCTCGGCGGCCGCCTGTTCTTCATTTTTGCGGCCCTGTGCCTTCTGCATGCGGGCATGGCTCTGGCGGCAGCCGGCTTTGGCCCCACCCTGGACTGGATGGGCGGCTTCTTCAAGTTCAGCCTCAGCCCCGAACAGCGGGAAATGGTGCTCGGCCTCAAGGCTCTGCCCATTCTCGGCAGCATATGCATAGTGGCCGCCGTCCTTCTAAGCCGCATGGTGCGCAAGGGCGCGCATGGGGGCATGGGCGGGGCACTGCTTATCTGCGCCGTTATTGTGATCCTGCTGGCCCAGCCCGGCACCATGCTGCTTGGTCCGCAGTTAAAGGCCGTACCGCAGGCACAACTGCGCCACCTTGAAGAACTGTTGCAGCCCCAGGCCGCACCCGTGCCCGCAATAGAAAGCCCCGAAGCGGTGGCCCCTGCGCCGGAAGAGCGCGCGCACGAACCGGCAACGCCGGAAACAGCGGTGCCGCAGACTCATGCCGCCCCTGCTGACACGGCAAGCCCCGTTGAAAAAGCGCTGGAAAAAGCCGCTTCTGAAGCAGCCGCTTACGACGCCCGTGCAGCCGAAGAAATGGAAAAACGCAACGCTGCCCCCGCACAGGATGCGGAAGACGCCGCCACGCCCGGTCCTGCGGCAGTGCCGGGTATAGCCGAACCTTCCGCCACTGAAGGCGCGGCAACCGAAGCAGCGCCCGACAACGCGGCACAGGACGAACAGGCCGCCGTTGCTGGCGAAGATGATGCCAAGGTTCAGGGCGCGCAGCCCGAAGAGCCTGTGGCAGCCACGCCAGAAGCCCCCGCTGCCCCGGAAGCCGAAAGGGCAAACGCAGACAATGCCTCCGCTCCGGAAAAAGAGCAATCGAAGTAATAAACACGCATAACCTGCCTACCCGGAGGCCCCCTGTCCCTTGCAGGACAGGGGGCCTCTTTTTGAACCAACTGCCGCCCCGCGGCAAGCAGGATATTGCATACAGCAGGCAGACAGTGAACAGGCCGCAACTGCTGTGCGGAGCATATCGCTCCCGCCTGGCGGCAAAGACGTCCAGTGCGCAGCACCGGTAAAAACAGGTCTCGCGGCAGCGACAGACGAAAAACGCCGCGCAGATGACCTTTCGCGAAACACCACGAGCGCGGACCGCCGGGCCACCGATTGACAGTCCTGTTTCTTTTGATGATAGTCCATCTATGAAAACAACAGCAAGGCAGGCCATGCAGACAGGTGCATTCCTGAGGGCGGCGGATGCAACGCCTCCCATCACAGGACGCATTCTCGCAGCCCGCGTCTTGTCTGCCGCCCAACGCCGCACGCGTGTTGGCGTAACCTGAAGCATGGCGCTGTGGGGCAGGTTGTCCCGCCTGAAATTCTGAACGGCGCCCTTCCTGTTTCGACAGCGGCGGTTCAGATTTTCCGCCGGTCCTCCTCTTCATAGCGCAGCCCCGCAAAAAATGCGGGGCTTTTTTATGCCCGCCGCCGGTACATCCGCAGTGTCGTGACGGCATGGCTCACACGGTAACGCGCCCGTCCCCGGGCAAACCTGGTGATACAGCCGCACAGCGGCAGGCACAGCTTGCCCGTGCCTGTTTTGCGGCGAGGATGTCATGAGAATCCTTGTGAAGCGCTCACGCACGGCATGCCCAATGCCCAGGAGGACAAACGATGTTTGCAGCCGGAATAGATGTAGGCTCTGTGGCCGCCAAGGCCGTCATTTTTGATACGGCAAGCCGCAGCATGGCGGGCGGCACTGTGCTGCCCACAGGCTGGAACACGCGGGAAGCGGGCGAACGCGCGCTGGCTGCCGCCTGCGGGCAGGCCGGGGTGGACCGGGCCGACCTGGCCCGCATCGTGGCCACGGGCTACGGGCGCATCGCCCTGCCCTTTGCCCATAAAACCGTGACGGAAATCACCTGTCATGCCCGCGGCGCTTCGTGGCTTTTTCCCGGTTCCGGCGTGGTGCTCGATATCGGCGGCCAGGACAGCAAGGCCATCAGTCTGGATGAAAACGGCGGTGTGCGGGACTTTGTAATGAACGACAAATGCGCGGCAGGCACCGGGCGTTTTTTGCAGGTACTGGCCGGTATCCTGGGCATGCCGCTGGACGACCTGGGCAAAGCCGCGGCTGGCGGCAGTCCGGTGCCCATCTCGAGCATGTGCGCAGTGTTTGCGGAAACAGAAATCGTTGGCCTGCTGGCGCAGGGAACCCCGCCCGCCGATCTGGCAGCCGGAGTTTTTGTGTCCATAGCAAGACGCATGCGAGGCCTTGCACGCCGTATTTCTTTTACGGGGCAATGTGTTTTTACCGGCGGCATGGCTACAAGCCCGGCGTTTTGCGACTTTCTTTCCCGGGAACTGGAAATACCTGTGCGGGTTCCCGACGAACCGCAACTGGTGGGCGCCCTGGGCGCTGCCCTGCTTGCAGCGCATCAGCTTGAAAAGAAACATCATGCCTAGCCGGCCCGGCAAAAGGGCCAAACCGTAAACCAGCAAGGAGCGGATATGAAGTGCGCCAGTTTTGACAGAATCACCACGGCCTTTGAAAAAAACGTGCTCAACCTTACGGAAGCCAAGCAGAACGGCAGGAAAGTGGTGGGCCAGTTCTGCCTGTATTCGCCATCTGAAATAGCTCTGGCTGCCGGGGCTATTCCCGTGTCTCTCTGCGGCACAAAAAACGACTCCATACCCGCCGCCGAGGAGGTGCTGCCCCGCTCTCTCTGCCCGCTGATCAAAAGCAGCTTCGGCTTTGCCCTCAATGACAGCTGCCCCTATCTGGCGGCCGCAGACATTGTGGTGGCCGACACCACCTGTGACGGCAAAAAAAAGATGTATGAACTGCTTGCCCCATACAAACCTGTGGCCCTGCTGCAACTGCCGCAGATTCAGGACAGCGACGCCCTGTCCTACTGGCGCAAGCAGTTTGAAGGACTGGTGCACCGCCTTGAACAGGAATTCGGCGTCAGGATCACCGATGCCAAACTGCGCGAAGCCATTGCACTGATGAACCGTGAACGGCTGGCGCTCAAGGCTGTCATGGATCTGGCGCAGCGCAGGCCCTCGCCTGTTACCGGCGTGGAACTGGTGGAAATTGCCTTTAAAACGTCCTTCTTTCCCGACAAGGAAGTGGGCATCGCCATGCTGGAAGACCTGGCTCGGGAAATGGGCAGGCTGGCTGATGAAGGACAGGCGGCCTGCAGCCCCGAGGCTCCGCGCATTCTGCTTACGGGAGTTCCTGTGGGCCTTGGTTCGCACAAGGTCGTGCGCCTTATTGAGGAGTGTGGCGGCAGCGTTGTCTGTCTTGATAACTGCTCGGCCTATAAAAAAACCCGCGTCATGATGGAAGAAAACAGCGACCCGCTGACCGAAATGGCAAAACGCTATCTGGACGTGCCCTGCGCCGTCATGTCGCCCAATCCGCACAGGTACGAGGCCTTGCGGCAGATGGCGGCGGATTTTTCGGCAGATGCCGTGGTGGACCTTACATGGCAGGGCTGCCAGACCTATGCCGTTGAAGCCTGGACTCTGAAAAAATTTGTGCAGAGCGACCTGGGACTGCCCTATCTGAATGTTGAAACAGACTACTCCGAAACAGATACCGAACAGCTCAAGGTGCGCGTTGAGGCCTTTTTGGAAATGCTGTAGGCGATGCCTTTCAGTACCGTTGCGCAAGCATAAACCGCTGTGCGCAATCACCACGTGACGCTGTAAAAATGTTGCGGCATCTGTTCACAAAACATGAATGCTTCGGCGCTGCCCCTGCGCTGCGATGCCAGCAAAAACAAAAATGGGCCGTTTGCCGCCCGGCATTGCGCACAGGACGGTAAACGGCCCATTCCGCGAAAAAGCGCACTCCTCGGGCCGAGGATGCGTTACCGGGCCGGGCCTGTCCAGGCCTTGCGGCCGCTGACCCACAGCGCCAGAGACAGCGCGCCGAGAACGGCGGCAAGTCCCAGATGCGCAAGATCCATACCCATGACCAGTTCCGGCGCAAAAGAAAATGCAGGCAGATTTTTCAACACGCGAAAAATGCCCGTCAATACAAGCCCCACAACCAGTGAGGCGCGCACCGCACCCCAGAACACAAACCGGGGAAAACCGCCGCCCGCTTTCAGTCTGAGCGCTATCAGCAGGCAGCACAGCGCTATCAGCACCGCACCCGCCACATAGTGGATATTCAGGGTAGTATAAAAATTTCCGGTCCAGCCCATGCCGGGCAACCGGGTTAAACCATAGCGCGCGGCTATGGGCATCTGCATCATGCCGGTAAAGCCCAGGATAAGGGCCACAGCAACCCAGACACGTTTTATCCAGCCGGGAAGCGCCAGCGACGCGGGCTTTGCCGCCGCCTGCTTTTCATCCAGCGCGGCACTGCCGCTTTTGACGCTTCGCGCCATGCCGGCCGCTATACCCGCCAACGGGGCCGCCACAAGCATGCGGCCCAGGTTTGCGGCCTGTGCCATGCTGTCCGGCACATCCGCCAGAGTGGGCCTTCCCGGTCCCGCCTCTCTTGTGACAGCCAGATCTTCAAACGGTACGGGCGACAGGTAAAATGTGTTGGTGCCACCGTTTTCCGCCACACCGTAAAGATAGTGGCCGCGCTCGGCCGCAAGCGCCTGCGCATGGGCAAGCAGTTCTGCGCGGGGACCGATGGTCTGCACCTGCTCGGGGCAGACTTCAATACATGCGGGCAGTTGCCCACCTGCGTAACTATCCGCGCAGCGGTCGCATTTGTACATGACGCCGTTGCCTGCAAAGCGCGGCATAAGATGCAGGTATGGCCCTACCCCGGACTGACGCTGTGGCACATGCCACGGGCAAACCGTGCGGCACTTGGCCCCGCCAAGGCAGGTTGACGGGCTGATATTCACAGTGCCGGTCTGCGGATCACGGCTGCACGCTCCCCAGGGGCAGAGATTGGCACAGGGCGGATTGGTGCAGTGCATACACCGGCGCGGTATGTGCAGGTCAAGGTTTGCGCCGTTTTTTTGCACGGTCACGGTTTCAATGTACAGCCAGTTGTAGGGGGTAAGCCTGTCGTCCACACCCTGCCGTTGTGACCAGTCTTCGGTCTTGGTTCCCGGAGGAAACAGTTCGGGCATGGGCCTGCTCACCACGGGATACCGCGTGCCATTGCGCTCGCGGCAGCCCTGCACACATGCGCCGCAGCCGATGCATTTTTCAAGTTCCAGCAATGTGGCGTACTGAGTGCCGCCGGCGGCAGCCAGCGCATCGCCGCTGCCGTGCCCCGCCATAGTCGACAGGCCCGCCGCCCCGGCCCCCATAAGAAACATACGTCGTGAACGTTTCATAACCTAGCCTGCACCTTGTATTATCAGTATACATTCCTGCTCTTTTATGCCCGCTTTTTTCCACAAAAGCAAAGCACCCGTAAAAGACAGGCGGCGCTGGCCGGAGCAATGCGCTTTAACACTGCTCCGGTGGCTGCAAAGGCGTAAACGCAGTTTATCTGTAAGCTTGGCCGTTGAGCTGATCGCCTCAACATATTTGAAATGCGTATGTGCAAATGTCAAGCGTACTGCAGGATGCAACGCAGAGCGTAGACGGTATCGCAGCACAAAAAAAAGAATAAAACTTATATATACTTCAATACTCCACAGTATATCTTCATCTCGTTGATCAGTCCGCACTAAACGATCATGTTTTGCAGATTGCATCCAGCTTGCTATATACCATTTCGCAAGATGAGGATAGAGAATACAACACGTTGATTTAAAAATATTAGACATCGTCTTGACTTTGAATGACGAGACGTTCTGCAAGAAATAAAAATTCTAACTTGACACCGATTATATTTTAATAAACTTTAAATCTGGTGAATGCACTTAATATCAATGATATGACCATACTGATCACGACGTATTTTACGAGACATGACTATGCTATCCAGGCAATATAATACGTTGATTTGAAATACAACTTACGTCAGCGCCATAATTTTTTACTGCAAAGGAACTGACATGAAAAATGATCATCCAACCAGTCAAAAACCTGTTCAGCAAACCAACAGCCCATATGCCGGAATACGTATCCTGCCTGTAAAGGATGTGGCTCTGGCACGAAAAGAAATAGAGCATTGGCTTGCAGAAAAAGGCATACAGATTTTCTGCATTGTAGACCATGCGGCCAACGCAGTGTCCCAAAACATGTTCCAACCCCCCGCCACGGTGATCATCTTTGGAAATCCTGCGGTCGGCACTCCTTTAATGGCCGAATGCCCTCTAATGGCCCTGGAACTGCCACTCAGAGTGCTTGTATATGAAGACAACGCGGGATTGGCATGGCTGGCCTATCATGATCCAATGCAACAGGCTGCGGCACTTGGGGCAAATCCTGAGCACACCAGCCTGAAACAAATGCGTGACTTGCTGAAAGCACTAGAACAGACTGTAGCAGTAAAATAATCACAGATCTTTCGGCAAAACATAAAGACAAAGGAGAGGGCGTAGGCAAATTGCCATGCTATAATAAAAAATGCTTTGACTATCCCAAAGCCAAGAAACAGCTTTTATAGACAAAACATGTAAAAGGAGTTCGATGCCCAGAAGAGCAGAACAATTCCTGATATGCGCGTAAGCGGTCTTCAACTCATTGCAAAAACATCCAGCTCTTACAATTTTTTGCCCAAGCCTTATCGCTGCTGAAGCATATACATCCCCCTGATATTCTTACAGTCCTGCCAGAAATTCCCGCCACGAAGGCGTGTGCCGGTCCTTGTCCGACAAAAGAGGCTGCGCCACGGGCCAGGCCACAGCAAGGTCCGGATCGTTCCAGCGTATGCCCCCTTCGTCTTCGGGGCAGTAATAGTCTGTGCACTTGTAATGAAAGTGCGCCACCTGGCTGGTCACGGCAAAGCCGTGCGCCATGCCCGGCGGAACCCAGAGCTGCCACTGATTGTCCTGCGTCAGCTCCACGCCATACCACTGGCCGAAGGTGGGCGACCCGGGCCGGATATCCACGGCCACATCAAATACCCTGCCCAGGGAAACGCTCACAAGCTTGCCCTGGGGACGGGTTTTCTGGAAATGCAGGCCGCGCAATATGCCATACGTCGACATGGAATGGTTATCCTGCACAAAAGCCGCGTCAATGCCCGCAGCCGCGTACCGTTCATGCTGCCAGGTCTCGACAAAATAGCCCCGCCTGTCACCCCATACCCTGGGCTTTATAAGCATGACTCCGGCCAGAGGCGTTGCCGCTACTTCCATTGGCCTATCCCCGTATCCACAAGGTCAAGCAAATACTGGCCGTAGCCGGTCTTGCCCATGGGCCGTGCCAGGGCGCGCACCTCATCGGATGAAATATAGCCGTTGCGCCAGGCAATTTCTTCAAGGCAGGCCACCTTGAGGCCCTGGCGTTTTTCCACGGCCTGCACAAAGGCCCCGGCATCCATGAGCGAATCGTGGGTACCCGTGTCCAGCCATGCGATACCCCGGCCCATAAGCTCCACATGCAGGTCGCCGCGCGCCAGATAGGCATTGTTGACGTCGGTTATTTCAAGCTCGCCGCGTGCCGAAGGCCGCACAGAACGGGCGATGTTCACCACATCGGCGTCATAAAAATACAAACCCGTAACGGCGAAATTTGATTTTGGCTCCCGGGGCTTTTCCTCAATGCTCACCACGCGGCGCTCGCTGTCAAACTCCACCACGCCATAGCGCTGCGGATCGCGCACATGATAGCCAAAAACGGTCGCTCCCCGGCTGCGCGTCATGGCCTCACGGGTAAGATCGGGCATGCCGTGGCCAAAAAAAACGTTGTCGCCAAGCACAAGACAGGTGTTATGCCCGGCAATATGCTCTTCCGCCAGCAAAAAGGCCTGCGCCAGCCCCTCGGGGCGCGGCTGCGCAACATAAGAGATGGAGCAGCCCCACTGGGAACCGTCCTGCAGCAGGGCCTGGTACAGTGGAAGGTGGTCGGGCGTCGAAATAAGGCATATTTCGCGGATGCCGGCCATCAGCAGGGTGGCCAGCGGATAGTAAATCATGGGCTTGTCGTAGATGGGCATGAGCTGCTTGCTCACGCTCAGGGTCAGGGGATAAAGGCGCGAACCTGATCCCCCGGCAAGAACAATGCCTCTCCATGCGCTCATAGGCTTTCCCCCCCGCCGCCTGCAATGGTACGCCGCCCGTAGTTGATATCCATCCACTCAAGATAGGCCCCGCTGCGCACAAGATCTACCCAGGCGCTGTTTTCCAGATACCAGCGCACGGTATCGCGCAACCCCGTGTCAAACCGGCGCGAAGGCCGCCAGCCCAGTTCGTTTTCAATGCGCGAGCAGTCGATGGCATAACGGAAGTCATGCCCGGGCCTGTCGGAAACAAAGGTGATGAGATCGGCATACGGCCCCCGGGCGGAAGGGCGCACGTCATCAAGAATGGCGCACACGGCATGCACCACCTCAAGGTTGGTCCGCTCCGCATGACCGCCGACATTGTAGGTGCGCCCTACCTGCCCGGCCTCAAGCACCCGGGCGATGGCTGTGCAGTGGTCGTCCACATGCAGCCAGTCGCGGATATTGGCCCCCTGCCCGTACACGGGCAAGGGTTTGCGCTCAAGTGCGGTAAGAATCATGAGAGGAATGAGTTTTTCCGGAAACTGACGCGGCCCGTAATTATTGGAACAGTTGGTCAGCAGGATGGGCAGGCCGTAGGTTTCGTGAAAGGCGCGCACCATATGGTCACTGGCCGCCTTGGAAGCCGAATACGGGCTGTTGGGACTGTATGGCGTGCTCTCTGAAAAAGCCGGGTCGCCGGGCTGTAGAGCGCCGTACACCTCATCTGTGGACACATGCAGAAAACGAAAATCCGCAGCCTGCTTAAAAGAAAGCCCGCTCCACCAGTCCTTGACCACACGCAGCAGGGTTGCCGTGCCGAGCACGTTGGTACGGGCAAAAGCGTCCGGGGCCACAATAGAGCGGTCCACATGGCTTTCTGCGGCAAAATTGACCACGGCATCGGGCTGATGCGTCTCGAGCAGAAAGGCCACCAGCTCCTCATTGCCGATATCGCCGCGCACGAAAACATGCTCCGGGTCGCCGGTCAGTGAAGCCAGATTGGCCGGATTGCCCGCATAGGTCAGCTTGTCGAGATTGATGACGCGGATGCCGGTGCGGCGCGCCTGAAGCACATAGGCCGAGCCGATGAAGCCCGCGCCCCCTGTGACAAGTTGGCAGGTCATGGGTGAATCCTTTTAATCTGAAATTTTTTCATGGCAGCCCTGCGTGTTGCAAAACCCGGGCAGAAATAAGCACGTCAACGTGACCAGCAAGGTATCAAAAAATTCAAAGTCATGACAACCGCATAAAACCCCGCTGCCCGGCAAGGGCCGCTACGGCGGAGAGGCAAAAACAAAGGGGCTACGGTATTCACCGTAACCCCTTAAATTTGTGGTGGAGAAGAAGGGATTTGAACCCTCGACCCCCGCCTTGCGAAGGCGATTGCTTGCAGTTTAACTATGCTGAATAATTGAGAAGTTTTGCGTGCAATGTGTCCAATATGTGTTCAAAACTGCTCAACATACAGCCAGGCAATGTGTACAAAAAATGTGTACACAGAACCACACCTCCACCCACCTTCGCCCGTCCGGGCATCTCTTCCCTCACCACATCTTTGCCGCTTCACACGGCTCTTTCACAAACCTGTTCTCATTCCCCTGCACAGCTTCAATTCGCTTCGCTCTGGTGCATTCCCACTGATCAACAGGGTACATTTTATCCCATGCGCCCATAAGCTGTTCCTGCTGGCGACTCATTTTGTAGCGCGGATATGCATCCTGCATGTAGAAGTACGTGCGCGCGATCTGGCCCCGCGCGCGTGCCGGGGGTTCTGCCTTCCGGTCTGCAATCTTCATCTCACAACTGCCGAACGACGATTCTTCTCCGGGCAGCATCTGAAAATTGAAGTTTGAGCGCATGGCGTTGACCGCGCCTATGGCCGGGTACAAGTTATACATGTCGGCTTGCATGTGGCGATACTCCATGTTCGCCTTCTCAGCGCACCGCCTGCCCTTGAACGCCTTGCCGCGATTATCAACGCATTCCGGCGAACCCTCACGCCATTCATCAAAGGCACGCCCGAAGTTCTCCGCAGGAACCACGTGCTCCCATTCAACACGATTCGCTCGCTTGATCGGTATCACGATTCCATCCGGCAGTGTCACATTCCCCTGTGCGTCATACTCGGCACCACAATAGAATGTAATGCGGTGGTCGGCGTAGACCTGGGACAACATCTTTTTCGAACGCGAGAAACTATCGTTGGTCGTGTTGCCTGCGGCCATGGCCAGAGCGGGGAGCAGCAGGGCGGCAAGCAGAGTAGAGAGAAGGAATTTGCGCATTATTCTTTATCCTCTAGGTTGACTTCATTACCATGATCGTCTTTGTTCGTCACAATAATTGTAATCCATTCTTGAGAAACATCACTGTCATACTCAAAATCCGCAAGGCCTGACTGTGCATTTGTTATAACTTCTAATGCGATAAGTAGATTTACAATATAAACAAATACTGTAACAGGCTCATTCCATATAAAAATATTGTATAATAGCGCAGAAATGCCAATTATTATAGTGCTTCTAATAATTGACACGAGAGAGCTGCAAAATAAAATGCTTTCTTTTTGGATTTTTTTAAAAATTAAATGTTTTGGTTTGCATAAATAAACTATATACATTGGGATTAACACTGAAAGTAAGATCACTAAAAGTTCAAGCTTTTTGGCTTCAATTTCATTCAATACATGAGGCATATCTGCAGAAAATGTAAAAGACAAAACTAGACCTACGAGCAGTCTATGTATAAAAAATCTTAAATCTTTACGCACATTAAACAAAGTAAACAGGTGGTTAAGAGGCATGCATTATTTCTCCATCGTATGGGGACTCTCATTTGTTGCAAGATAATATCCAAGGCTGCGAAAAAGAAAAAGCCGCCCATTTCTGAGCGGCCTTTTCATTTAAGACGTTAATCTCACCTCATGGCGCCGTAAATCTTCCTTGCCGTCTGCATCATGAAGTAGCCAGTGCCCACGGCATTCTTGGCCGCAGATATGCAGGGCTGCACCGCGTCAATAAGCTGCTTGTTCCTGACAAGTTCGCTGTACATCATACCTCCGGGCCGGGCAAAGATGCTCATGCCGTTGCACAGCCGCTCTATAAGCCGTTCAATATCAAGAATGTCCTTCTCGAATGTTGGGAACATGGTCGGCAGGAACTCGGTATTCTCCGGCGCAGCGGGCAGCGCCTTGCCCGCAGCGTCAATCTTCCCCTGCACAAAGGCCAGCGCGTCACCAATCCACTCCACAGGCAGATCGTCAATCCGCGCAAGCTGGAAGTGCGCCTTGACCTGCGGCCACAGGGCTTGATGCGGAGTGCCGCTGACCTGCGCCCATGCGGCAACCAATGAGCGCAGGGGCTTGCGGTCGTCGGCGGTGGATGGTGTGAGGGCGGCGGGACGACCCGGCAGCGCCGCGCGTTCTTCTTCTGCCATTCTGTCCAGCACGTCCAGCACCCATTTACGGAACGCCTTGGCTACCGGGGTACGGGAAAACATAGCGAGAAGGTGGCAGCCGCGAAGGGAGAAGATGCGGCAGCGTCCTTCGGACAGGTTGTCGGCAACACCGTTCTGGTGTTCTGCGACGATTTCAACTAGTTGCGTCATATCCGGCGTGAATTCGTCGGCGTTATTATTGTAGAGCTTGGATAGTATGTCAGGGCGTTTATAGCCCAAGGCGCGGGCAATGTCTGCGCTACGTAGCCACGTTTGATTGTCGTTCTTGACGGGGAATGGGACGAGAGAAATTTCATTGAAAGAAAGGGAAGTGGTCATAATGCCTCCAAGGGAACTTTTCAGGTTCGCGAAGGCATCCTCATACAAAGAGAATGCCGGGCGCTGAAAACAGCCCTTGGAGCTGCGGAGTAATTCCCCTCACGGGTATTTTATTCGTCCACGCCCGGCAATGAATACTTCTATAGCCCAAAAATGGGCGCAAAAAAAGCCATTGACTTTCGGAAATGGCGTGGCCGCCAAGGGGGTGTTTTCAGCACCTAGAAACAGCCAGCCATAAAACGCGGGGGATGTCAAGACTATGAAAGGTGTTCTTCATAGTTTTTTATCTTCTCTCTTTCGTTAGAGTACATATCTTCGTTTACAAGACCGCTATCCTTTGCCCTATTAAGTATCTCTCTGGCCAATGAGCAACCTTTAAGGGATTTTTCATCCATAGCCGCATCAAAAAGAAGGAAAAAAGCCCTGGTGTCGTCAGACATTTGTCCATATTCATCATATCGCGGAACATTTTTATAACTGTCAAGATCACCAGCGAGAACGCGATCAAAGGCGATTTCGTAGGCCGTTGAATTTTTATCAAAGTGAAAAATGCTCGCAAAATGCCTGAACATTTTAACCTGATCACGGATCCTTTGCTCTCTTTCTCTTTTAAAAAAATCGGCCCAAACATATGCACCTATCATTGCCGCAAAAACAATACCCCACATACCCCGCCTCACACATGTATTTTTTATTAATTCAATAGGTTACCGACCATCTCATCTCTTTCTATTAGACGTGCTGCCGCGTCGAGAGCATCTAGAAAGGCTTCATGACCTATAAGTTCTGAATCAACTCCGATAGAAATAACGATGGCCGATCTAAGTGGAATTTTTTTATATTTTTCTTTTTTATATATAGAGTCAATCAAATATATAATGTTGTCTTTATTAGGTGTATAGTTAGAAAAAATAACGCAACTAGGTTCTTTTAATAGTTTTCCACCATTTGAGAGGCAAACGGCTGCGGCACCATCCATGTATCCATCAATATACACGGCTTTAGATTCTTTTGAAAAAGACTTCCAAATAGCCTCTTCCTCCTCCGCCCCCGCCGTCCCCGGCATCAGCATCAGCGCCATCATGGCCAGCATTAGCACTTTTTTCATGTCCGCTCCACATTTTCAAGGCCCATATGTTTTTCTATTCCCCTATCAACCTGAGGGATTTGGCGCAAGAATGTTTTTCCGTTTAAGAGGGAAGCGGGGGATACAGCTCATAGCTGCTTCAAAATATCTTGACCTATTTGATGCCAGTGACTATGGTCTACTCAACGAGGGCGCAAAACGCGCCTTCGCTTAGCAAGCTATAAATAGGCTCGGATGAGTAGTGGGGGATGATAAAAGACCTCCTCGAAATTCCGAGCCATTTTTTTAGGGGTTCGTATGAGCAAAGTCGCTTTCTTTGTTGACGGGCATTTTATGTTCCGACGGGTGTCTCTGTTCAAGTCTTTCTTTTTGAGCGGGCCCAAAGTTAGAGAATACTGCGCACGCCATCTGAAACCTGACGAAAACTTCTACCGTATTTTTTACTATGATACCCCACCTCTTGAGCGCATCTCTCAAACACCATTTGGCAATGAGATAGACTTTGGCGCGAAGCCTACTGCTCTGCGTCAGCAGAAGCTCCTGCAATCTATACGGGAAACCCCAGACATGGCTCTCAGGGTTGGTAAGACCTCATGGCAAAACGATTGGCTGCTGGCCGAGAGCAAAATCAAAGAGCTTACGGCCGGGGCGCAAGTTTCTTTATGCGATGATGATTTTTATCCCAACATCAAACAGAAAACTGTTGATATGAAGATCGGGCTTGATATTGCCACGATAACATTTAAAAAACTTGCGGATAGGGTAGTATTAATCGCTGGCGACTCAGACTTTTCCCCGGCTGCCAAACTTGCCCGAACAGAGGGCATGCATGTAACACTTGACCCTCTCGGGAACAAAGTCCCTGACGACTTGCTTGAACATATCGATGTTATGTGCACGCCTCTCAACCCCGAAGATCCGAACGACGTGTCGCCAAAGAAAAAGCACTTTTTTGTCGCATGCAAGAAATGTTTGTAGGCGAACAAGATAAAGAAGGCCGGGGAAACCCGGCCTTCGGTTTTCCTAATCTTTACGTGGGTACGGCTTGCCCAGCAGTGGCGCAAGCACCCCGCCTTTTTCATCTACAAAATACGCCTGTGATCCTTCGATGGTCCGCCAGATTTGCGGCGTACCAAGGCCCAAGGCGAAGCCAACTGCATTGGTCGCTTCCTTGATCGCAAGATAGGTTGCGCGGTCGTCGTCTTCGGCGATGGCCTTGGCGGCATGCCCCATCCCCTTGATGGCATTGCCCACGCCCGCGAACATCAAAGGAGTGCGCCCACCTTTGATGCCATCGCTTGAATAAGTGCTCTCGGCCATGCGGGCAAAATCTCGCACCAATGGGACGCCCATTGAGTAAAAGCCCAGGGCCTCCCATACAAAGTCTTCAGCTTCTGGCAATTCGCCATCACGGCCCAGCGATATCATAAGTGCCGTCAAGACCACAGGCATCACCCACTGAAAAGCAAAGTCGCGCATAGCTACACCTGGCGTTATGGCGCTGTTGCCTGTGCGTCTCCATTCTTCCAGCCCGCGCACCGTCTCCATCTTTCTATTAAAGTCCGCCAGCGCGAAGCTCATAAAGGGGCAAAGCATGCGCATAAAGCCTGCCTGCCGCATTACAGATGGTGTATCTATCGGCCCACCGCCGCCCTGGGCCGCCACCACAGCGCCATCGGCCATGGCCACGGCCCTGCTTTCCTCAATGCCCTGGGCAATGGCCTTATCGTAGGCCGCCAGCCATGTAGGAAAGGCCACCGTGGCGTCGAGTGAAGATATCAAAGCGAACTGCGCCCTCTGCACCGTGTCCAGTGCGTAATTGACGTTCATAAAGCGCACCCCGGCCACGCCGCTGGCCCGCATGCGCTCATATTCACGCCGCAGGGTGTCATCCATAAGCTTGGCCCGCTCATTCATGTAGGCCGATTTTTCGCGGATAGTCTGTATGGACTGCATGGGAGAAGAAAGTATGGTGCTGGCAGCCGTGAAGAAATTGCCCGTGCCTACCTCACTCCACGAGTTACCTACGCTGGTCAACTGCAAAAGCGCGGTCTTCATGTTGGCCCCAAGGGCGTACATGCTGCCGCGCCGGGCCAGCCAGTCCATGGCGGCGTGCATGCCGGTGAGTCGTTCCCCATCGGGGCGCGCTATGCCGCGTAACCAGGGCAAAAGTTGTTGGTAATTTTCCACACCGGCGGCCTGTACAAAGGCCTCCTTAAAATCTGCATCCCTGAACAGCCGCATGGTGTCCCGCAAGGGCAAGGCATGCGTTGCATAATGGATGGAGTCACGCACATGCCGATCTATGACATTCAGCGTCAAGTGTGGCGGCAAGGTGCCGCCCTTGCGCTCGTTTGTCATGCCGCTCTTTGGATTGGGATGCCGCAATACCGCTTCCATGCCGTTAAGCAGCGCATCGGTGTCAATCTGCTCAGCGGCCTTGTCGCTCAGCCTGTGGTCAAAGATCAGGGGGTAGTACCCACCTTTGACCGTGATGGTCTTACCGTCAGCCGTACGCACCATGAAAGGCTGCGCCTCCACCTTGGCAAGCGGGGACCCCTTGAGGGTCATTACTGTTTCATTCAGCAGCGGGTATATGCTGTTTATGGCGTCCCATGTTTTTTCAATGGCCCGCCATTCGGCTTCCGTCAGCCTGGCAGTAATGGTGCGCAGGTCCTGCTCGCTCCAGCCGTAGCCCCGCATGAGGGCCTTGAGGTTCCCGGCGTTGCCCATGTTCAGCGCCACAGAATACACTTTGTCCATATCCCACAGCCCCTTCCACAGCCGGGACACGTCTCTTGGCAGAGCCACCCCCTCAATCTCAAATGCGGTTGTGAGCTTTCCCGCCTGCACTATGGGCTGCATGGCGTCTTTCAGCATTTCGTCCATATTGCGGGTGTGCAGCATTTCAAGGCTTCTGGCCTCTTGCAAGGGGAACAGCCAGGCGTCATGGTTGGGGCCGTGGTCAGTAAAGCCATCCATTGCGCGGGCCATAAAGCGCACGCTGGTCAGGGATGAAAGCCCCTTGCGCAGTGCGCCCTGTATGGTTCCCAACATGCCTTCACGCTCAGATAGCACTTTCTTTGCTGAAAGCTTCTCCATCTGCTTGGCGCACTTTCCGGCCACAACGGCAATTTCCGTTTTTTCCCGGTTCGCCAGCATGCGGTTGTGTACGCGTCCCTGGTGGGTAAGCTCCTTTACAACCCGGCGCACTTCCCGCAATTGCTCAAGTGTCAGGTCGCCGGCGCGGCCGGTGCTGCCGTTTTCAATGAACTCCGGCGCAAAAGTGGCCGGGGCATCAAAAAGCGACACATTGCTTGCCACAAAATCCTTGAAGCTTGGCATGCCCACAGGGTCACGCGGTACCATGCTTTCCGTGCCTAGCCCCTTCCAGTTGGACAGGATGCGCAGCACCTGCTGCTTATAGGCGTCATTGACGCTCTTGCTGGCTGCGTCCTTACGCAACTGCTTGATAATATGGTCGCGCTCCATGCGGGCGCGGTAGGACGCGCCAAGGGCCACACGGCGCAGGCGCTCCGTCTCGCGCACTTCTGCCAGCTTGGTGCGCAGCTTGCCCATGTCGACCCTGCCCTTCTCGCTGGCTTCCTTTTTGCCAGCCCTGTATGCCTCACGGGCCACACGCGCGTCTTGACGCAGGCGAGCCTTGAGGGATTTATACTGCGGATCAAGCTCGGAAAGTTTTTTGGCGTCCACCAACAAGTCGAACTCGCGCCGCAATGAAGCAGGGCTGGCCTGTTTACGCCCGGTCAGGGCTTCAAGCTCAATGGATAGGGCCTCGTCCATAGCGTTGCTGTACTCCACTTCCGCGTCGTACTCGCTGTTCCACTGCTCCAGACGGCGCTGCACCTCGGCGTCAATGGCCTCGCGTCTGGTGGGGGTGTCGGTCAGCGCGGCGGCAAGGCCGGTCAGACTGTCCTCATTGAACTGCGCGGCCACGTCCAGCAGATCAAGCGTGCCGCCCTTGCGTATAAGCCCCTTGCCCTCGCCACGAGCGCCTTTCCATTTCTCGCGCAGTTTGTACGCCATGTCTTCAGGCACGGCCTCCTTCAGCGCTTCAAAGTCAATGCCGTCCTCGCGCAACCTTTTCAGCATCTGATAGGTAGGGTTGCTGTCCACCAGAGCGGTGGCCTGTTCACGGAATTCACGCACGGCCTTGCGCTGTTCCACAAGCCTGCGGTTGGCAATAAGGGCGCTGGCATTGTCATAGGCCCGCTGCGCGGCCTGGGCGTATCTGTCGCGCAGTTCCGGCTTCACGGTATCGCCGATCAAGTCCATGACGGAATCACCGGAGGCCCGGCGCTGCGAAAGCTCGATCTCTTCCTGCGTGGCCAGAAGCGTGTCGAACACTTCCCGGGCCTGCTCCGAAACGCCGTCATTACCTAACAGGCTGCGTACAGTCCTGTAGATTTCCGTCAGCCAGTTGCGGAACTTGTTGAAGGCCGACTGCAATTCCCATGAAGGGGCCTTACCCTCACGGGCGTAGGCCTCAAACTCGCGGGCAAAGCGCTCCTGGATACGAGTCCAGGCGGCGATGGATTCACTATCCTTGCCGTCCACCAACCCTTCAAAGCCGTAGGCCTGCTGTAATTTGCCCCAGGCCTCGCCCACCCATTCAGGCGCGGTTTCCAGCTTGGAGGCATCGCGCAGTTCTTCCAGCCAGAAATGGGCCGTTTCGTGCAGAATGGTGGAGGAGTCAGCCTTCTTGAACAGACCGACAATGTAGCGCCCGTCCGCCATCTGCCTGATACCGCCGCGCGGCTTCGCGGAATCTGCGTGGAAGAGGGCTTCGGGCTGAAAGAAAGGATTTCCCTTGCTGTCGTTGACATCCTCAAGCAGTGACCTTAAACTGATTTCAGAAATGCCCGTGGTGGGTGCCATTTTCCCGCTTGCTTCGGCAAGGTCCGGCGGTGGCGCGAAAAGGTCCACGGGCATCTTCTTTTCCAAAGACACATCATACAGACGCCGCATATCCTCTATTTCAGCCACCATCCCTTCCGCCGACTCCTTGACTGTCAGTTTGACGGCGTACATTTCTTCACCAAGAGACATGGGGGCATACATACGATGTACGGCAGCCAGCCGTTGCCCTTTTTTATCTTCGTGGCTTTCCACCAGAACAGCGTTTTCGATCAGGGCGGGAAGACTGGCCACAGCCTCCATATGCTCCATGCCGCCTACGCCGCGCCGGGTCGCGCTACTGACCGCATGGTCAAAGCCATTTTTTGTCAGCTTGATGCTCCATCCCGTATCGGTATTGGTATATGTCCCTACCAACTCCTTCCGAAGAGCGCCCTTGTCACGCCCCTTCATCAATTCCCAAAGTTTTTTCCCCGCAAAGCGCGGCTGCACCGCAACCACCTTTACGGGCGTGTCCAGATCAACATCCGCATTTTTGGGCTGCCACAACGCGCCTCGTCCAATGCTCTGGCGCAATGAACTTTCAAATTCGTCGTGCGGCATCATCACCTTTTCGGCGAAGGCGTCCACGTCAAAGTCATTGCGGTTCAGATCATATCCGCCGCGCTGCTCACTGCTGAAATCATGCGCCAACACGTCAATGCCGACACCTTGCCCCTTTCTGGCAAAGAAGCCGGGGCCGAACTGCCGTCGCATCTCAAGGTAGGTATCCTTGCCGTAGGTGTTGGCAAAGCTCTCGGGGTTGACCTTGCCCCAAGCATAGGCAAATTCCGGCTGTAAAACGCGCCGCTTCTGCACACGGCCCATGCCCTTCTTGACGCCCATATCCTCCATAAGCTGGCTGTAAGCGCGATCGACCTCCAGACTTTCAAGTCCGTTGCGCCCAAGCCCCATAAATTCTTCTGGCGTCATGGGCATGAATCCGGCCAGCCGCTTTTCAAGATATTCCGCCGGGGTCATGCCGAATACAGGGGCCATGCGTTCGGCATTGGCGGCAATGACCGTGCCGTAGGCCTGCGCGTGTGTCTGCTGGTAGCCCGCATGCGTCAACTGTTCCACATAGGGCGCAGCAATGGCCATGCGTTCTTCATGGCGACTCAAGGCCTTGTTCTCTTCCTCAATATAGGGGGCAATAAAGCTTTCAAGGTAGGCGTTGCGCTGTCCGGCATCTTCCACCATTTCCGCAAGCGCCGCCGCATCCGTTATGGTGGGCATGTCAGGGTCAAAGCGCATGTCTGGTTTCAGTGCCTCGTAGCGGGCCTCGTCCTGCATGATATGTGCTGCCGCAAGCTGTGTGGGAACAGCAATATCTGTACCCAGGGTAAGGCTTTCTTCCAGCACCTCCGGCGTGATGCCCATGGCCTCTGCGACTTGTATCAGGTCGGGGTTGCCTTCCTGATAAAAATAGACTTGTGCGGCCTCGGGCTTGAGATAGACGTTTTCCGGCACTATGCCGCCATCGGCCAAGGCCTGCACGAGAGACTGTGCCATTTCGGGCATGTCCTTGAATGTGGTAGACTGTTGGGCTGTTTTGGCGATGGAATCCATTATGGAGGCCTGATAGTCCGCAAGCTGGCTCATGGCGTTATCAAACTTGCCCTGGGCGCGTATGCTGCGGCCCATGCGAGCGCTAAATCCAGCGCCACCGGGAATCAGCATGGCCTTCACTGTTTCTTTGGCCGTACCAACGACACGCTCAGCGCCTTCACCAAATCCAGTATATGCCTGGTTCACGTTGCTGGTGGAAAGTGCCGCGTTTTCGGCAAGGACAGCCAGTGATTCTTGCACGCCTTCGGTCAGCACTTCGCCGCTGACGCCTCTGGCGCTGCGTAGGCCAGCACTTGCAATCTTGGATAAAAATGTCGGGTTCTTTTGCAAAAAAGCAAGGGTGTTAGTGGCAGCCTCTTTACTGATGATCTTTTCAATACCGGGAAACATTTTTCCAAGGCCATGCATGCCATACACTTCAAGCCCGGCAGCCACTCCGCCGTAGAGAACGGCGAGAGTTTTTGCCACATCCCTGTCTATGCGGTTGCCACTCTCATCCTCTATTTCTCGAAGTGTGCCATACAGCCCAGCGGCTTCCTGCTCGGCAATATCTACAAAGCTACCACCGGCAAATGCGGCGCCCATGCCCGCGAGTGCGCCGCCAAACGCGCCAGGGGCGGAAAGAACTCCACCACCTGCAAGCGCGCCATGCAAGGCCCCAGCACCGATCATGGTCGAGCCTTTCCACGAAAGCACATTCTTTACGCCGCCCTCAATCATGCCGTACATTGGCACACCGAGACTGCCAACAGTACCCCACAAAGCCTGTTGTCCCAAAGGCATGTCGGCGTAGCGTGAAGCGCCATACTCTTCCACAAGACGATACACACTCAGACGCTCTTCCTCTTCTGTGGTTAATTTTCCCCCCTTAAGTTCTTTTAAAAGCAGTGTGCGCATCTCACGCGAAACCATGCCATAATCTGCGGCGTGGCGAACGGCTCCAATGGCCCCGGCATCAAAAAATCCCTGATGCTTCTCCTTGATCTCCTTCTCAAGCGCCATCAGGTTTGTATCGGAAGCAAGGGCAAGCTGATCAAGGATATCGGCATCTTTGAGGTAGGCAGGCGTGACCATTGACCGGTCTGTAAATTTTTCAAGGGATAGGCTGACATTCTGTGCGTAGCTGTCAGACTCCACCTTTTTACGGGCAAAGGCAGGGTCATCGTCAACGATGGAAGGAGGAAGGTCGGATTGTGCGGCAAGTTTTTTAAGCTCTGCCGGACTGCGTATATTCAGACTGTTCCTGAGCGTGTGTAGTGTCTGCCCAAGTCCGCGTATCTCGGCCTCGAACTGTTGTCCTACAGCCTTGCGCCTCTCGCCGAATACGCGCATAGCTTCATCAGCGGGCATGATGTCCACAAAAGGCGCAAGCGGCTCCGGCTCTACAAAATCTCTGTCCGCGTCTGCAAGATTCACTATGGGTTTGTCAAAAAAAGAGGTGCTGTCTTTGACTTCGGGCTGACGCCCGGTAATGGCAGGGCCGACAAAAACCCCAGGAGCAATATCGAGGGCAGTGCCAACTTCTGGCGTCGCCTTTTCGCGCACCTTTTCATCCCACAGCCTGCGGGCCTTCTCGTTGTCAAGATTGTCAAGCAAACTCATGTGCTGCCCCCGGTTTATCGCTGCGCTTCAAGCATTATTTTATACGCCTGTGCACGCTGTTCGTCCGTATATTTTCCTGCCGCGCCTTCAGGTTTTATCCCCTCACCCTTCAGCCATGTGGTTATGGCGTCATATTCGGGTTGGCCTTTTTTGGGGAACCAGCCGGGCTTCTTTTCAAGGTAGCGGGGCTGCAAGCCCATGGGAACGCTCTTGTCACTCATGTACCATCTGCCGGAATCCAGCAGGGTCGACTTAAAAAACCTGTCGGTTTTCTCGCGCATGGCAACAGGATTCCGCCTGTCTTCCTGGGAAAGGCTGTCATAGTACACTGCGAATAACGCATTGATACTCTTTCCACCAAGCGCAGTTTCCGCGAGGTCTTTGTTCTTCTCCTCGCCAAGGAATTCCATTGCCCGTAATTTAAAGTCGTTTTTGATGCCAGGCAGGGCGTCCCGAACATGCTTGTCACTGAGTTCCTTCAAGGTGCGAGGCGACAGAAGTCCGCCGTATTCTGTCCAGACGTTGAATTCTTCACCAGTAGCCATACGGGAAAGCACCTCTTCCTTGGCCCCAGGGTAGTCTGTGCCCCGAGCGTCCGGCCCGGTGGCTTTTACGGCATTGTCATACATTTCATAGGCTTTTTTGCGATCCTCAACAGGCATGGATGCGGAAAATTCATTAAACTTTGTCAGACTTTCTTGAGGCGGCAGGGTGGCGATCTCAGCAATTTTATCTGCCTGGGCATTGAGCCTGATTTCCTGTTCCTTGTTCTTGATGTTTTTTGCCGCGCCATCACGAAAGGCAACGGCGTCCAAGGCTGCGACATACATCTTTTGATTGTCGCCAAACCTGCTTTTTGCGGTTGCAAGCTGCTCTTCTGACGACATGCCCGCAGTATCGGTAAGAAAAGAATCCAAGGCGCGCTTATTTGCGTCCGCCTCCGCCCTCTCCGCCTCCGCCCTGGCCCGCGCCTGGAGTTCCCTTCCTTTGGCTGCGGCCCGGGCGCGCAGGCCTTCAGCAGCGCCGCCAAGCATGGGGGCATACGCCTTTATCATGGCATTGGCCTTGCCTAACTGCTCACCAGCTATGCTGTCAGAAATGGTCTGCGTGAGTGTTTTTTGCTGGATATCCTGAAACTTGGCCTTAACCCACGTTTCATCAAGCCCGCTGCGGCCTGCGATGGCTTTAAGTTCGCCTTCCAGTGCGCCCATCTTTTGACCAAAAAGCGCAGGATTTGCGGCCAGCGCCATAGCTTCATCCTGCAAAAGCGATATGTGGGCCTCACTGGTTTTGTTTTCGTAGTTCAGGCGTTCGGTATTCACCTTATCAATTGCCCATGCGTCCATGCTGGAATCAATATCCTTGGCGGCAGTATCGAACATTGAGGCAGCGGGGCCACCAAGGTCTTTCATGAGGGTCTGGCGACGTTCGGTGCGCCATGCCGCCATCTGCGCCGTGATACCTTTTTCCGGATCAATGGCGTCTTTGCCCTGCATTCTGCCAAGCTCGGCACGTTTGGTTATCGCCTCCTGCTTGTACGTCAGCCATGCTTCCTTGGCCTTGGTGGCCTGGTAGTCATGATAGAGGTCATATCCGGCCTTGGCTGCCTGCTGCATGCCACGACCAAGCATTTCAAGCTGTCGGGCCTGCTGGTCTGCGCCTTGGGCTATGATCTGCCCTGCGCTGTCTGACAGGCGGGCGGAAACATCTGCACCCGGTGTTGCTGGAAGCTGCTGCTGGTTATACTGCGGCATGCGGGAACCGGGCTGGTTTGTGGGAACACGGAAAGCATTTCTGTTCATATATGACCTCGATTATCGCGCAGTGCCGACGTACTGGCGTTCTTGATCTTCATGCAGTCGGATAGCAAAATTCGTCGCATTTTCAGGGGTGTCGAATTTGCCGAGATGCCGCCCCGTGCGCCTGTATTGCTGAATAGCTTCATCATCCGTCATGATGCGGCCATCATCGGAAACTGTGGGCACTACGACTTCACCCGTACCATCGTTGAAAGACATACTGCGCACGGTGCTTATTGAGCCATCAGCGTTTTTGACGCGCGGGCGGTTATTCAAATTAATGTTCCCAGCTTCAAGTTGCCCTGCGGGTGCTGCCTGCCTCTGAAGCTTTGGGTTGGATGAAACGGCTTCTGCCGTGCCGAAACTCATGACTACCACCACTTCATATTAGAAGATGTTACGGTAGTTTTTGTGTTGCCAAACGACTTTGTGCCGCCACTTTTCCCGCCCCACAGCCCACTGCCAAAATTCGTTCCGGCCTGGGCAATGCCGCCCAGAGCCGTGCCGATCATTCCGGCAGTGGGGTCAACGCGGTCAGCCTGCCATGCGTAGGCCTGCGCCTGCTGCCCGGAGTTCCAGCCCTGAATTTCCAAGTTTCGCGCCTTGTCCAAGCCCTGCTGGTAGAGAGCAAGGGCGTCCATTTCGCCTTTCTCCGCCGTGTCCATATTGAGGTCGAGGAAGCTGCCCGTGTCCACGGTAGCGCCGCTGGCCCCGGCAACGGCCCGCTGGCTACCGATGATGCTTGCAACCTCCTGCCGTTTGCGAACGGCGGCGTCATAGCCTTCCCGACGCGCGGCGCGGGCCTGATCTTCTGCAAGCTCCTGATTTTTTTCAGCCACTTTGGCCTGATAGTTGGCTTGTGCCTTTTGGGCCTGAGCCTGCTGTTGCTGGGCTGACATGCTCATGGCAGTGCCGGCCAGCGAGGCAGCAATAGATACAGCGGATATTACCGCGGCTGTGGTGCCGGAAATTGCGGCCATATCAAAGCTCCTTATACCAGACGGTTTCAGTGATCCTGGCCCCAAGGCGGCGATATAGCGCGTCACACGGACGCGAGGCCGGGGAGTTGTAGCCGATGCCGGAAACGCCGCGCTGCCGCAGGCTATCTTCAGCCCATCGCAAGAGGCGTAGGGCCGCAAAGGCATCTGCTCTGATTTCGCGGGACATATACAGGGCCAGCGCCGACGCGGTGACGCGACCGGGCATGTTGAGGTTTTCAGAGAGACAGTACGCTGCGTAACCGTGTAAAACTCCATCCACGCGCGCAGTAACGACATGCAGCACGCCGCCTTGCTCCATGGCCTCATACATGGGGTGCGTCATAGGTACGGCTGTTTGGCTGCCGTACATGGCTTCTTCTGTTTCCTGCCAGTGGGCCACGGCCAGGGGCGCAACCTCGTCACGAATGAAGGAATAGGACTCGACGGCAAAGGATATGCTCACGGCTACACCTCGCCAAAATCCACGTCGCACATGATTGCCACCACATGCCACGGAAGGGGTTTGTTTTGCACCAGCCAGACAGAGGTATCCGCGTCCTGCCCTCCGCCGGGTGTAAAATCGACATCGCCGGAATAGGGTTCGCAAGGTTCGCCCCAGCGCGCAGGCAGGAATGGAAAGTCGTTGAGTTCGGCGCGGCTGGCTCCGTATTGACCGCCAACACTGCGGAACAGACGCACCACACAACGACCGTAGCCGCGACGCTTGCCCAGGGTTGAACCCTGCTGTGTGTCAGCCTCCACAGGAAGCGGTGAAAGAACGGATGTGTACGGCAGGCCCGCATGAACCACATGGGCGGGGTATGGCAATTCAATACTGCCGCCGCGCACCACACAACCTTCCACCGGGCTGCCGTCAGCCAGCACGGCCAGTTCGCAGCCTTCAAGATGGCCAAGGCCTGTGATGGTCTGCACTTCCTCTTTGCTGCGGAGCGTAATGCCGCAATCCACAAAGTAGGCATCCTCAATTGCTGTTCCTGGGGCAAAAGGTTCGGCCAGGCGCTCCAGAAAGACACGCTGTCGGCCATCAACTTCACGCTGTACGGCCATCAAGATAACGTCGCCGTCATCGCCGGAAATAGATGCCACGGAAAGCACCTTTCCCTGTGTGACATGACGGGACCAGCCAAATATCTGGTGTTCTTTCAGATAGGTCAGCACCAGCACGATGCCATCATCGCGCACGCACCAGATATGAGAGCCGGGCGTCTGCTGGTAGGCCCACTGCAAAATGGTATGCCCCTCAAAAAGGTGCGGGGCCATGATGGAAAGGTCGTTGCCCGCGTAACCGTCTTTTTCCAGTGAGTAGAAAAGGTCGCGTACGCGGGAGCCGTGACGCTGCACATGCAGGATGGAGTTGCCGATGATAAGCGGAGCAATTCCCGCGCTGCCCCAATAGCTCTGAGCCGTGATTGTGGCGTTTTTTGGGGTTATAACGCCGCCGTCGCCTGTGGCTTTGTATTCGCTGCCGGATGTGCCAATGAGCAGATCGCCAAAACTTGCTATCCACTGGATGGCGTCTATGCTGCCGGATGCCACCATATATTCCACGGGGTCGTCGTCTTGCAGGGGCCGGGACTTGCGAAAGTTTTCAAAGTCGCCTGTGCGCGACATATAGAAGGTCTGCGGGCTTTTTATGCCACCGCCAAGGGCCATGCGCTGCTGGTGAAAACTGACCGTGGCCGGGTGGTTGCCATCGGCAAAGGGGTCCCAATCTTCCTTGGGGGTGTCAGAGGTGTCGGCTTCGTAGTTGTTGTCAATAAACGTAAGGTTGGTGCCAGCCGTGAGGATAGGGGCCACGGTATACGCGCCTGCCGTACCGGATGGGTATGCCGTGTTGCTGCCAAGGTCGCCTGTTGTGTAGGTGGTATATGTCCCTACAGGGTTGCCGCTGGGACACGGAAGCATAACCCAAAAGAACGAGCTGGATGATGTTGTGGAAGAATTCCACGTAACATCCCCTGAACCATTCGAGGTACTTGTCCATGTTGTAGTATTGGTGGTTCTTGTTACGCCAATGAATGCCAATCCATTGATGATAAATGCGTTTTGTGATGCTGATACAGAGACATTTAAATTGCTCGTGGTATCGACATTGGACACATGACCGTTACCGTTGACAATCGTTCTTGTGATGGCTCCTGCATACTTGGAAATACCTGTTGTGATACTGCCCATTTTAAGGCCTGTCAGCGTGCCGCCAGTGGCGTTTGCAGCCTGTGTCACGCCGATAAACCCGTAATAGCCTGCCTCTTCCCGGTAAATATTATACTCCGTCGCACCAGTAACAGCTTGCCAACTGACTGTGGCGCTATTGCCCTGCACCCAATCTGAGGGATGCTTGCCGCTGCCAGTTGACCCCGCCATGGATGGTAGGGACTCGCGGCCATCGGCATCCACCGCCACAACCTTATAGCGCAGCGTGTAGCTGCCAGCGCCGCCGCTAAAGCTAACTGATGGCTTGGCCGGGGCGTCGATACTTTCATTGAGAATGACTTGACGGATGCTCCACGCATATCCGCCGCCATCGGCGTCAGTGCGCATGATCTTGTACAGGGGGTAACCCGGGTGAGCCAGATACACGACATCACCCACCTGCGCCCATGAGATGCGCAAAAGATCGGCGGCAGCATACGGCGTTTCCACAGGTGCAGAGAGAGTCCCTGTGCCGTCAGAAACGCGCAAGGCCTGATGCGACAGGATTATAACGAAGTTCTGATCAGCATCCACGTTGAAACTGAAAGGAATGAGCACGGCATATTCGCCCAAATCCGCCACAAATCGAGTGCCAGGCCGCCGGGCCGCGTCACCGTGCAGGCCGGGTAGCATGTTTTCCACACACTGTGCTGATGTTGCATAACGCTCCAGATCATAGCGCCCGGTCAGCGTGGGCGAAACTTCGCCGCCAGTGAAGTTTTTATAGGCAATGCGCGGCATGCCCTACACCTCCGGCAGTTTCGGCCACGGCGTCAGTTCGCCGCCACCGTCCCACGGTGCGCCGGGTTGTGCAGGGAGATCGCGCAGGGCTTGAATGTAGGTCAGTAGCGCGGTGTATTGCTCCGGTGTGAGCGATGTTTCCTTGCCCAGCGCTATTTCATCTGTGTGTCGTTCCCGCATCCATCCCACAGACTGAATGCGGTTGTCGCGCACTGAGCGGAGGGCGTCGAAATTAGCTTTCGTTTTAAACGCAGCATAGGCGACGCATATATCCCCCCAAGATGGCTTGATGCGTTCATCTTCCCATACAACAGAGTTCCAAGCGGATTCAGTGTTATCTGTAACACTCCCGCCAAATTTCCAACCTGTCCCCATTTGGTCGAGGGCGATGCGGATATCAATTACATTTTCCATATACGAAGCTCCGAATAAATTTCTGCCACGAGGCTTGGTGACGTATTGGGTCCCATACCAGACGAATTTCCAGCCGACACCCACATCCGAAGTTCTAGAGTTGATGTTGTGCTCAGAGTTATTTCCCCCTCTATGGGCTGCAAACAAAAACCATATCCAGCGCTACTGGAAAAACATGACGGACTGTACATCAAGTATTTTGAGTGTGTACGGTCATACAATGCAGCCCTGCTATACACGCCAATATATACAGGGACAGACGCCCTGATATAGTATTTACCAGCAGGCAGAGTAACAGCATTACCGGATAAAGAAGCCCCTGCGATGTAGTTTTTTACTGTGGTGTTTAAATCGCGTGTTTGCCATGTTGCTGTAGATGTAGACCCTCCATCAGTCCCGGCCGCTTTTTCATCTCTGAAGTAAGCATAGATGCCAACAGCATTCCCGGTGACATTGCCCAAGCTGATATCGGCCTTGCCATCCAACGAAACCCACGCATCCAGCTTTCCACTCGCGTCAGCCTGCGGCACAGCGTGCGCCGTGGGGGTGGTGGTAATCACGCCGCCCTTTGCGTCGATAACCGCAGGGCCATTCGACACCTCCGCGCCCGGCTCCATGTCGGCCAGCGTGGCAACCCGGCTAATGCCGCGCGAAGTGGTGGTGGCGGGCTGCGTCTTTGCCTCCACTGCTTCAACCCGACTCACCAGATTTTCGGGCACCGCCCCTTTTGCTTTTTTAGCGTAGTGCCTGGCGCTGAACTCCCCATTCACAGGCACGTCCTCTTCTTCAGACGCCCACCGGCGGGCTAGGTCGGCATCACCCGCAGCACCGGCCGCACTTGCGGCGGCCGCTGTGGCGCTGTTCGCAGCGGTGTTCATAGCAGCCTGGGCTTCGCTGTTCGCTGTTTGTGCGTCATCCCGCGCGGCGTAAACAGCCCGCACCACATCCTGCGGGGTTTCGGAACTGGTGGCGGGCAGGATCACGGCGCGCCGCATCATCTCAAGCGTCTGCTGGCGCTCTGCCGTGGCCTGGTCCAAGGCGTCTTCAATAACCTGCGGGTCAAAGCGCGAGGCGGAAACGAGATCAACGCCCTGCGTAAACGGCATGTTGCGGGTAATGGCCAGAGTCGCGCCTACGGGTAATGGAGCGCCCGCGTGCAGATAGCCGACACTGCCCCCTCCGTCATTGAGTGCTATGGCGCACTGCGTCGTAACGTCCACGCTTGAGCCTGCCGCATCAGTGACGGTGACGGCAATCTGTGCGGCATCCCACACCTTGAAAAAGAACGGAAACTCCGTGGTACTGCCGTTGCCCTGATAAATCTCTTTGCTGTGCGCTGTATCCAGTGTCATGACGTGGTGCTCCTATCGGCAAGATATCCAGCTATCTTCCTGCGGCGTGCTTTTCTGTTCCTGCGCTGCGGGCTGGTACGCCTGAGGGATGGCGGCGCGGTACAACTGCTCAAGCTCAGCGAGCTTGCCGCTGTTGTTTTTGAGTAGGGGTACGGCAACCATGGCCGCCAGCTTACGCGCCAACATGTGGATGAAATCAGCGTCCCACAGGGTGGGGCTTTCCACATCAGTGGTGTAGTCGGCAAAGGCTGTTTCGGCATCAGTGAGGATCAGCACGGTTCCAGCCGGGTCATGAACCATTTTGAAGGGCGCGCGCAGGTCACGCCTGCTGGCGCTGCCGATGCGGTGAACCTTGAGGCAGGATTGCGGCAGGCCGTAGGCAAAGCGCCAATCTGCCGTCCACACGTCGGGCAGTTTTTTTTGTGCAAGCATGGCCCGGTGTTGCGCCCAGGGAAATGGAAAATCGCGCAGAGCCTGCTGCCGGGCGCTATCCCAATACAGGGCGCACTGTCTGGCCTCTTCGCAGTTTTCGGCATCACTGGCGACCCTGCGTGTGCCGATATACCCGAGGGCCTGATTCCATATCTGAATTTTACTCACGTCCGCCATGCTGGTTCTCCTGTTGTCGGGAGGGACCGAAAGCCCCTCCCGTTGGTCGCTGCCGGGGCTAGCCCTGCACCACGCCCTTGTCGATATACATGCCAGCCTCATAGGGCAGGTCGTCTTCGCGCACGATGGCACCGAATATTTTGCCAGCGGTGAACGTGCCGGAGGGGGTGACAACCATCTTGAGCCAGGGCTTGCTTGCCCCACGGGGCAGGAAGCGCCAGCCGATGGATTTTCCCACCTTGAGGTCAGCCAGCGGCACGGTGACGGCGGAGCCGGGAACGTCGGTATAGGTTCCGGCTTCAGTGTCGGACTGCGTAAGCTTGAAGGTGATGGACGTGCCGCCCGCGAAGTCTTCGCCAACAACCTTGGCGCAGATGGGAATGGGTTCCGCGCGCCCAGGCTTGAGAAGGGAAGTGAGGGCCACAGCAGGGCCAGTAACAGCCGCCGCAAGAATGGGCGTGCTGTCCATCATGATAAGGTTGGAATCAAGAAGCATAGTTGTATCCTCTATCTGCCCGTGTGTGGGGTTAGATGGCCTTTTCGGCGGAAGAGATCACGTCGCACTGACGAATGGGCCGACCGTGCAGGCTGGTGATCTGCGTGGACTTGAACAAGGGGCCTCCCTTGGGGGAATCTTCCGTGCGATACGCAAGAGTGACGTTGCCAGCATCAGTCGCCTGAAGCTCAAGGGCAGTAAGAACATCGGCGTTGCAGTACCAGATGGCCTGGTTGCGCATGTTTTCCGGCATTTTGTTCTTGGCCATGATGGAAAGGCGGTGCAGGTCCACAAAGCCGGTTTCCCCCTTGGTCAGGGTGAGCTTATCGGTGGGGATGTTGGCAATGCGCACCACGGCGCGCCAGTCGCGCACGGTGAGGCCGCATTTCCAGTTATACATGTCGCCCACCACCTGGAACTTTTTGCCATCAGAGTCTTGCGTCATGTATTTGCCGAGGTCTTCGTTGGAAAGACCACCCGTACTGCCCTTGGGGTAAAGACCGTGTGCAGTGTTGGCACCCCAGCAGGTCAGATACATAGACGTGCACTTGCTGCCAGTGCCACCTGCGTCAATGACGTTGGGGCTGGTTTTAGAGGGGTAGCGCATGGCCAAGCCGTTGAACTCATCAGGGTTCACGTTGCTATCACCATAGAAGAGGGTGCGGGCCACCTTTTGGCGCATGGCTTCGGCAAAGGCCTTGCCTTCGGAGAGTCGGAAGGTTTTGGCGCGGTCGCCGTAAAGCGCCACTTCGGCAACGTCCAGTTCCATAAGGGCTTCAAGCATGCCGCAGATTTCTTTGACCTGGCTGAACTGCGCTTTGGAAGGCGGCGTGCCCTGGTAGAGCCTGCGCCAATAGACTTCGGGCAGACCCGTGCGGATTCGGGTGAGGTGCCCGTCCGAGTGGTTGGACTCCATGAACGGAATATCCGTGATGATGTCGTTGGTCTGGTTCATCAGTTCGATGATGTCGCCAGCCTTCTGGCCCTTGTAGAAGTCTTCAAGCTCAGCGAGGGTGGCGACAATGCCTTTGTTGTAGCTCATGGTGCATTCTCCTGATGCTGCAATTGGTTACATGTTGGGATAAAAACGATCTTCAAGCGGCTTATCCGCCGCGCCGCCGCTCATGCCGGGCAGCTTGTCTTCACCCAAGGCGCGGCCCACACGGGCGAAGATGCGCAACACTGCCGGATTGTTGCCGTAGCCGGTTTCCGCCAGCATGGCGCGCACGTCACCGCTTTCGTCAAAGGTGGCCAGCGCTTTTTGGGCTTCGGCCACGGACGAATCAAACTTGTCGCCGCCAAAGTCTTTGTCTGCCTTGAATTCTTCAATCCACGCCTTGCCCTGAGCCTGCTGCTGTTCCTGCCAGGTGGAATAGTTGCCCGCCATGTACTGCATGACGGCCTCGCCCTGTTCCTTGGTGAGCTTGGCTGTTTTGCACAGGTCATTCAGCCCTTTCAGGCCAGCGTCATTGATGGGGTAGCCATCCGGCGCGGTCAGTTCGAACGGTTCCGGCTCGTTGGGCTTTACTGCGTCAGCGCCGTCTTTGCCCTTGTCGGCTTCGTCATTGCCGCTGACGTCAGCATTGGACTTGCCGCCGTCGCCACTCGTGTCGTTGTTGCCCTGATTGCCGGGCTGGTCAGTAAGCAGGGTTCCGGCAGCGGCTTCCGCGCCTTCAGCGCCATTGGTGATTTCAGTATCCATTGGTGTCCTCCTTCAGTATTTCGGGGAGTACCCCGGCCTTCTTGGCCAAGGCTATGAGTTGTGCGCCGATATGGCGCTTCCCTTCATTGTATGCAGCGTGCGCGTGGTCTGGGGGCGAGGAATAGGCCGTGAGAATCTGAGTCTTGTCGATAATCCAGCGCAGAAACAGCAGGCCGTCAGGCGTGGACGCAATGCTGATGATTGCATTACAAAAGCACCGCTCTGCCTCCAATGCTGCTTCGCGCTGGCGCTGGGCTTTGTGTTCGGCATCTTCATAAAAATCCACTACATGCCTCCCAATCCGCCAACGATCGCATCAATGGCAGTCTGCCCATCCGCACCCAGCGGTGTTTGTCCAAGGTTTTTGGCGGCTCCGGAAAGTTGCGACGCCTGTTCAATTGCCAGTTGTGCCTGCGCCTGCTGCTCTGCCTGGGCCTGTGCCTCGGCCCGCGCCTGCCTGATCTGCTGCACGTCCTGTTCAGAGCGCAGCATGGCTGCCGGAGCGCCCAAGGCGTCGGCGTACGCCCGGACGGTGTACTCAACGTCAATAATATCTGTGACCTCCGGCCGTACCGGGGCCACGTTGGCCACAAAAGCCACGGTCTGATCAATGGGGCTGGTGTTGGCCATGCGCTGCGCCTGGGCCAGAACCGAAGTGAATTCCACACGCAGGGGCGCGCCCTGCATGCTGGGAGGCACGGGCGGCAGCGCGTCAAATTGCTCCATGAGACTGAACGTGCGCAGAATCAGCGGGGAGTGCAGTTCCTTGTCCAACCGCTCCACCACCGGCCCGAGCATGCTGAGCTTTTCGCGCTCACGGGCGTCAATTTCTGTTGCCGTGATGTTGCGGCGGTCATTGAGCATGAGCATTTTGAACAGGTCGGCGTACAGGCCGTCGTGAATTTTTTGCTGTACAGCCTGAATTTTCAGTTCTGCCGCCTCGATAATCTGCGCCTGTATTTGCTGGATAGGTTTGATTTCACCATTGGTGTTGCTGGTGAAATCGAGATAGTTCAACCCGCCGGGGGTCAGGTCGACGCCTTCGGAGCGCAGCCCCACGGGTACGCCCACAGGCGGGTCAACGGCCTTGTGCATGGCTTTGAGCGTGGTGATGCCCATTTGCTGCAACATGCGGCAGTCGGAAAGCACATCCATGGCCGGGCTGCGGCCGTACTTGTCATTGCCGGTCACGTCCCAGCGGGGCGCAAATGCCGGAAAATCCTTGAAACCGGATTCACGCAGTATGCAGGGCTTACCGCCGCCGTTCTCGCCAAAACCCAACCAGTAGACGGAAGCATAGGGCATGTTAGCCGCGTCCATCCTACCGTATATTCTGTCTGTACGCGGGAATACGGCGTGAACCACATCAAAGAACTGCGTGACGGCAGCCGGGGAACTGGCAGCCGTTTTTACTGCATCGGGGGCCTTGTCCTCGCCGAACTGCTGTATGATCTGCCGGGCCGACATGCGCAGCCGGTACATGAATGTATCCACCGTGCCATTGTCATCTACGTCCAACACATACTCACCAGCGGGAATGAGTTTGAAATGCAGGCCCGTCCAGTCTGCAGTTTCAATAAGCAGACCTGGCCCGAATGTACCCAGGTCCGCATACAGGCTGTGGCTGGCGTTATAGAAATTGCTGCGGTGCAAGAGCGCCTGCATGCGCTTGGTCACGTCGTCAAGCCATGCGCCGATCTCGCCCGTGTGGTCGCTCTCGTCTTCAAGCGTCAGCCGGAACCACGGACGCACGGGCGAAGTCATGCCGCCCTGCATGCCGGCGGCCAGGGTACGCATGTCCAGAATGCCGGTGGTGTCCACAATCTTCTTGTTGAGCACTTCAGGCTTGCGGGTGCTTGAATCACTGTCCGCCCTGAATTTGGTGGGCAAAAAATGTTCGGCAAGGTCACGCCACGCGGCATCCCACGGGCTGCGCTCGTTGCGTAACGCCTGATACCGCTGATTAAGCTTATTAATGTCCACGGCCATGATGCCGCTCCTACTGCCCCAGCAGGGTTTTGCCGCCGCTGTTGTTCGCGGCTGTGCCGGTCAGGATGGTCGATTGCAAGCCTGCCGCCTTGGCAGCGCGTCGTTTTTGATCATCGCGGGCTGCTGTGGCGGCCTCGGTGACAGGCTTGGTCACTTCGGCTTTCGGGGTTTCCTTAATCTCAGGCATGCTGGGGCTTCCGCCTCCTCCAAATCCCATAATTATTCTCCTTTTTGCTGCGCCACGCGCAGGCTTTGCGGCGTACACACGACCATGACGCCATCGACATATTTTTGCTTTCGGGCCAGCCAGCATGCACCGGGCAGCCTTGTTACAATCTCAAAGCCGCAATCCTCGGCCAGTTGCCAGGCGTGCCGAAACTGCACGGGTGTGATGCCGACAATGGCGCTGGCATCGTGTTGCGTGAACATGTAGTCAAAGGCGCCCTGGGCCTGCTGTGCGGCGCAATGGAATCCGGCGTGAAAGGCTGTAAAGTCGAAGCGCCACACGCTGCCCTGGAATATTGTGAAATGCCCACAGCCCAGCAGATCGCCCGTGGCCGCATCGGTGCAGCACAGCAGTACGCCGTGAGCCGTGACGCGAAGCCACGTTTCAAGTGTCGGTGCAGTAAAACCGCTCATAGCCCACGGCAACAGCCCCTCGGTGTCGGCTTTACGAAACGGAATGGCCTTGGCTTCTGGCGTGGTGGCTTCGGTGTATGTGAAGGCGCGCATGGCTATGCTCCCCACATGTTGTATGAGGTCTTGGCCTTGCGGGGGGCGTTGCCGCCGCCAACGGCCACAGGTGCGGCAAAGGTGAGGGCTAGAGCGTCGGCAAGGTCTGGCGAGCGTCCCAGGCGCTCCTTGATCTTGTCCTTACTCTCCATGGCCATGCGCCCCGCAGCGTCATAGCTGTATGTGGGCGTTGACATATCGCTTTTGAGGGCAGTGTCACTGGGCACACTTCCCCCGGCCTTGAGCCAATCCCGCAATCCGGTCCACATTTCCACGCGACGATTGACATAGATATCGTTGCGCATGGCCCGCCCGCCGAAATGGACCTCGCTGACCCGGTGTCCGAGTTGCCGCACCCGGTCAATGACGCCCTGGCCCTGCCCGGCATCAATAAAGACCGCTGCGGGAGAGTGCTGCGTGATCTCGTGGACCAGGCGGTCCGCTGCGGCCATGTTGTCAATCTCGCGCATGACCGTGGGGGGGAAGGCCACTAACCCTTGACGGCGAAAAATCACCGTGGCGTCGGACCCGAAGCGGGCCACGTCCACACCCAGGATCACCGGCGCATGCACAATGTCTTGCGGTTTGTAGTGCTGGCGCGCGGCGGACTCCGTGACCAGGTCAATGGGAATGAGCACGTTGTCGCTGGCCGCCGTGAAATCGCAGAGCATTTCTTGACGCCATGCGTTTTCTGATAATTCGGAACGCAGCCTGGCAACTTCGTCAGGCGCTATGGCGTCGGTTTCGTCCACGCGATAACAGAGGGCGGCCCAATCCTTGCGCCCCTCCGCCTCAAAACGCTGCGCGCGCTCGTATAATTCCGAAAAAAGATTGATGCCCTTGGGTGTGCCAATGAACAGCGTCCACCCCTTGCGGTCAGCCAAGGCAGGCTGGACGATCTCGCCCCATACCTCCGGCCGCATCTGCGCCACCTCGTCCAACACCACGCCGTCAAAATAGAGCCCGCGCAGGGCGTCGGGGTTATCCGCCCCGAAAATGCGGATGCGCGCGCCATTGGGCAGGACGATGGAGAGATCGGACTCATTGACCGCGACGCCCGGCACAGGCGCACTGAAATGTTTGAGGTAAGACCAGGCTATTTCCTTGGCCTGATTGCGGAATGGGGCCACATACGCATACGATCCACGTTCAAGGGCACAGGTCAGCGCCGCCTTGAGCAGATGATTAACGGCCAACACGGTCTTTCCAAAGCGACGGTGCGCCACCAGCACCACAAAGCGGTAGCTTTCCAGTTTCGCATGCACCTGCGGATAACGGGGCGTGTAAGGAATCGTGACCTTTATTCCTGCCATTTGATTTCAATTCCGCCGGAAATTTCGCTTTTCACCTTGTCCGTGAACATGCCGAGGTAACGCCCCAGCAGTTCAAGCGCCTTGACCTTGTCGTGACGTTTGATTTTGAGGCTGCCACCATCCTTGGTAGTGCTCTCGCACACTTCAGCTATCCCAGCGGCCTGATCATCCGTGAGATCGTCGCTGTTCTTGAGAATGACGCCGCCCGGCCCCCACTCCATGACATCGCGGGCGCTGCCGAAAGCTATGCGCGCAAGCTCGGTAACAATGCGCTCGGATGTGACTTCCGCTTTTTCTAATGCTGGAGCGTAAAGCTCTTTCAATCTTGCCGTGATCTTGCCGTTATCAAGAAGCTCCTTTGCCTTCCTGTTAACTGTCTCGGGCTTCATGTTTTGGGCGTTGTAAGCATGGCGGTAAGCATCACTGGCATTTCCAAATTCATGAAAATGGAGGCAGAATGCTTCTTGCTTGGGAGTGAGCTTCGTCATCACTGACCGCCATGATCGTCAAACAGCGTTTCCACGCTGCGTTGTATTTTTGCCTGCCCCCGAAGAATGACGCGCCGCAGAGTGCGTGGCACAGGCAGCCCCAGGCGGATCATGTGCCCCATGACAGAGACGGCATCGGTTGCAAGGAGGTAGGCACAGAACATGTCCAGCAAAGGGAGACTGATGCCCATAGAGCGGGAAAGGCTGACGCTGACTGCACCAACCAAGGCAAGATAAAGGCAGTATGTGGGCAACTTGAGAACGCCACGCCCGAACAGGCGGCAGCTAAAGCGCCCTCGGCGCAAGGCCTCCGTCAATCCAAAGGCAAAGTCTGCTGCCCACATGGCACAGACCATCCACACCAGAACCACGTCCCCACCAAAGAACTGAGTGCAACCACCAACCACGGCGCTGATAGCGACCTTTTGCGGCCACCATGCAAGCAGGCTTTGCGTGTAGTAGGCGAGGCCGTCCACTGGCCCGACGTTGTGCTGGATCATCGAGGCATCTCCGTATTGACCGCCTTGCTCCACGCAAATATTCCCGCCTTGTCAGCGTTGCTCCTGTCCAGAGCTTCGCTGTAGCGGGCAATGGCCAGCGTGGCAGCCTTGGAGTATTCACGCAGATTATCGGTGCGCATCAGCGCCTCCGGTAGCTCCGGGTGTTGCGTTGGCTGCATCAAGCTTTCCGGCGGCGTCAGAACTACCGTTTCCACCCTTGGAGCGCAGCCCGCGACGCAAAGCATCAAGCCAGTCAGCATCAGGTAAGCCGTCCGGGATATTTTCGAGCGCATCATATTTCGCCTGGGCATTATCGTGTGCCTCCCCATAAAGCTTGTCCCGGAGGGATTGCGCCAAGCCGTCGGCATGACGGGCGGCGCGGAGGTTTGTGACCGTGGATTCAAGGCGCTCAATTTTGTCACCAGCGTTCGACAGCCGCCAAATCATGAAGCCATTGGTAAGCAGAGACACCGTGCAAAGAATGGCGAGAGCGGCCAGCCATCGCATCACAGCCCCCGCACGTAGCGCCGCAGATCGTCCACGCGGTTGATCCAGCCGCGCAGGAAAACCTGCTGGCTGGGGTTATTGGCAACGATGGTCTGGAAGAACGCCTCGCGCGCGTCGAGCATGGCCGTAAGGGCCTTGTCCGTGTCGGCAAGCTGCATGGCGGCGCGGGTGGCTGGCCCCATGATGCCGTCCACAACCAAAGGCTGGCCGTAGGCTACACAGCGGTTGTAGCCGCGCTGGGCGAGCTTGACGGATTGGGCGGGGCCGCTGTTGACTGCGGCGTCATAGAGCACCACGGCAGGGCGCAGAGGAATGAGACCGAGCCTGAGCTTGTCCCAGAACTGCCAACGGAACAGCGACGCGGCCTGATCTCTGGTCAGATCGTAAATGACCTGGCGTGTGATAGGCAGTCTGATGCCCATACGCTCCAGTACGTCGCGGTTTGATTGCGTGCCAGACAGGCCGCCGAGAAATTTGAGACTGACGCCGTACTTGGTCAGCCCACCGCCGTCGTCGGGATGGTCGGACTCTCCACCTTCCCACTTGGCAGTAAATTTGTGTGCAATGCTGAAATTGTTGGGCACGGCATACGCTCCTGTTTGGGCAGAAGCGTAACGCGAACAAGCCCATGCCCCTATGGGAAAGATTGGGAAAAACTGGGAGATTTAGGGAATTTTAGGGAATGGCTCAAAAATGGCTTGCCCTTCCCGTGCTCATCAAGCTCATTTTTGAATGCAAACACTCCACCGCCCTTGCGTATTGGATAGCCGCGGGCAATGATGGTCTTGCGTGAAAGATTCAGATAACTCTCAATCTGCAACCAACCTTCAAGCTTATTTTCCACACGTCCCTCCCAACACATGTTTTACCCGATCCCGTTCCTCTGCCCGCTTGGCGTTGTTGAACCTGTCCAGATCGCCCACGAGATATCCGGTGATCCTGCGGGTGCGCTCAAAACCAACACCAACGCCGACGAGCCTTCTTGGCTGCCGCGGCTCTGCCTCGACCACAACCATGTCGGGATATGCGTAATCAAACATGTGGACACTCCAGAATTTCAATCTCCCAGCGCGGCACGTCCGAGTAGTATTTCCCTGTGTGCGGCAGGTAGCCCACAACCAGCTTGTCATCTTCCCAAAATCGCAGTTTAGACAGGCAGTCCTTGACGTGCTTCAGCAAATTGTCCAGGTCGGGCTTTGTGGTTGGGCGCACAACGCCTTTTCGAGCCAGGGTCTGGAATTCTCTGGGCTTACCTGTAAACCATGACGGCTTGCTCTTCGGTATCGGCAGGAAGGCCTTCACGCCCAGAAGTAGCTGCCCCTGAAGCGGCTGTGCTGGCTGGTACGGGCCGAGCAGAGCCATAAGCGCCTCTTCTTCGGCAGCCTGACGCTTGTCCTTGTACGTGCGCGAAAAGCCATTTACCACGCCGTGCCGGGCGCGCATCTGGGCCTTGGGTACGATTCTGACGACAAGTTTCATACCGCCTCCTACTGCGTGATTTCCAGTACGCGGTTTAGGATGGCGCGAGACGATTCAGGCCCACCCACAAGCGCCTTAATGCCCTCACTGCCGAGCATCATTGCCTCTTCCCTGCCGTGGGACTGCCTCCATGCCTCGATAAATTCCCTGCGCCGCCATTCCAGCTTGTCTGTATCCCATGAGCAGGCGGCGTCCCATCCACCCATACCGCGCAAAACGTAGGACGTTGTGGGGCAAAACTGCGGGCAGTTGTAGCGACCACGGCGGCCGATGTCGTCAACGAGCTTGTTCCATTCGGCGGCTGCCGCGATGTCCAGCGATTCTTCCTGCGGGATAATGCCAGCGATTCTTTCCATGGCCTCGCGCAACACCGCAAATGGCGGAATCGTCTTGTACTTGTATTGCACGATCACAGCACGAACACCTGCGTTGACGACATCGGCGGGATATTCTTCCAACAACTCAAGCCAGATTTTCAGGAGAGCCGTGGAAAATTCCTTTCCGAAATTCGCTGAAAGCGCCATGATGGCGGCCAGCTTTTCTTTGTTTTCATCGCGCATTTAATGCCCTCCCGCCGTTTAGCCCTCGCTGTTCCATTTCAGCCAGCACGCTCATTCCGGCTTCATATGTGAGCCGTGCAGCCCTGTCGGCCTGTGATTCATGTTTCGCGTTTGCGACAGGAGAAGCCCTCGACGTAGCAGACGGCGGCCTGAGCCAGGCTCGTTCCCGTAGATATTTTGCAAGGCCCGGCGCAAAGCCCTGATCCCAGAACTGGCAATCAATGCGGGCTTTGAGGTCTTCGTAAATCCGAGAGTCCCCGGGATACGCCTTGGCTGCCCTGAGTTGCTTGTATTCCGTGAATCCGGCCAGCGGGGCTTCTGGCCTGAAATGCTCGTCGTAGAATTGCCGTAGCTCCTGAAAATCAATGCTCGGCTCAGTGGGAACAGCGCCAGCAGGGTTTATATCCGCTGCGCAGGCTTCAACGCGCGCGCTATCTTCGTTCTCAAGACTACTCACAGGTATTATAGCCTTAGGGGCAGGAACAGGAGCAGGAGAAGGAGCAGGAGAAGGAGCAGGCGCTGGGCTTGGCAGGGCGTTAAGCATCCGTTGAACGAACGTTGAACGGTCGTTAACGCTTCTTAATTCTTCGTAGTCCTCCTTGCTTATGCCCTTAACGCCAGCTTCAACGAGCGTCGCATATTCCTTGGGGAAAGTTCTGGCCATCCTGGACAAGCGTGAAGCATCTGAGCGCGATTCTGCGCCAGCAGCCCAGGCGTTGTTTTCCAGCCAGTCATGAAGGACATAACCACTGTCGCCCTGGTCAATGAAGCCAACCTCCACCAGAACAGACACAAGGGCGCCGTCTTCGCCGCCCCAATCTGCGGCAAGCTCTATGTCTTCTGTGTTCATGCCGGACAGATCACCGTCAGTACGTAGCTTTGCGGCGTAAGCCCACAGTTGCAGCAGGGCCATAACGCCGTCGGAACCAAGGCGCCTTTTTAGCTTGCGGGCCTTGTGGTGGGCGAAGAAATCTACAGCAACGCGAAAGTCTGTGTTCATCTATGCCACCGCGCTTTCCTTGACTTTTGCATTAGCTTCTTTCATAATAACCTCACTCATTCGTTAATTGGTTTGCTTTTTGATTGCCCCGGTTCGCGCCGGGGCTTTCCTATTTTGTGGGGCATCCCGCAACATGTCACATGGCATCAGGCAAAATGAGTTCTGCCCGCCGTGAACCATGACATGCCAGCGGTTATCAGCGCCAAGGAAAGGCTCACTGTTAATCACGTACCCCTGTTCCACGCCCTCACCCACAGGCAGCAACACGCGCTGGCCCTTGGCGTATGTGGGCCTCGGTGGGGCCGGTGGCAGTTTGCCTTCTGAGAGCAGCTTGCCAACCATCGCGGCCACGCCGTTCGTGTCGAGGTACAGATTCCCGCCCTCATGATCGTCCACCCATCTGCCGTTGAGCCGCGCGCGTACACGGCTTTCAGGCGCGTCCTCCCACTGCGTAGAGTCGAAAAGCTCTATTTTCGTATTGCCTGTTGCCTCGGATTTGAGGCAAATTGAGGCTATTTTTTTGCGTTTTTCGCTCACTGTTTTGCCTCGTTTTTGGCATCCCACCACTGCGCAAAGCTCGACTTGCCTTCAAACCGCGCCTTGACTGCCGGTGGCATTTCGGGGCTGTGTTCGTGGCAGAATAGGCGATTGAAGCTCTTTTTCTGCTCGACAACGAAGTGGAACTTGTGGTTGTGGCTCTCCGCGTGTGTCTCGCCGTTCTCTTCCCAGCAATAATAAATGCGCTGAGAGTCGCTGAATTTTACTGCCCTGAAGCCGTCCGGGCGGCGGTGGTAAATAGTGCTCATAGCATCACCCTGTATGATTCATCCGCAGTCGGACCATGGCCCCTACGCTTCGCCCAACACTCAGGGCAACGGTAATCTGCAATCATCCGCCCGCAGTCAGGGCATGGGCGCAATGTGCCAACCTTCGCCGGGCCAAGCAGGGCTTTCACGGCACGTTTTTCCTTCACGATCTTTCCCGTCACGCCGAGCTTGTGCGCCTTATTGTGCACACTGCGCAGACTGCGATTCAGCTCCGCAGCACACCACACGGCACCCTGCACGTTGTAGTGCTTTCGCAGGCATGCAACTTCTTCAGCGCTCCATGGGCCAAGCTTGTTCATGCTATTGCCTCGCCTGTGGTTCGTTCTTTGCCTCGACAGTCTTTGCTGTAGTCTGCCGCAATTCAGACAATGCGTGTTCCTGGGATTGCAGTAGGTCAGAAACAGAGGCGTTCCCGTCAATGTAGCTTTGGGCGACCTCATGAAACCGCACCACCGCCGGGAAGTCCTGGAGCATTTCACCCTCAGCGGTAGGGGCATCCGGGGCCTCGGCCTCGTATGACACAATGGAATAGCCGAACATGGCCGCGAGATAGCGCAGCGGTGCAACATCCGCGGTTACGCGCATGACGTTCACCAGTTGCGACACTTTCAGCGTGTCCGGCGCCGTAGGGTTTGCATTCAACGCTGTGTAAAGGCTCGACTCGGACAGCCCCTTGCCCTCTTCGTGCTCAATGGCCTTAAAAACTCCGCGCTTGCCGCCCGGATAGGTGGCGCACGCTTGGGCCAGAAGGGACGTAATCCTCTGTAACTGCTCTCTCATATTGTAATTCCTTCCAGCCGCTCCGGGCCGTAATCTGTTTTCATGGCAAAACCAGAGCCGTTAATCTTCCGCGCATACATCACACCGAAGCAGGGCCACCTGCTCGTGACAATCCTCTCCCCTGCCCTCCTTAAGCCTCTGTACCGCAGCTACCCGGCAGACATTGACGAGGCCGCCGCAGTTGAAATGGCCGTGGCGCGGGCAGCAGCGTTGCTCACGGTCGGGCCTGCGCAGGTTCGTGTGGCGTGGCAGGGGCTGCTGGGGGAATCGCAGAATCTCGAAGCTCATTGATAGCGGCCCTGATGGCATCAGCATTTGCGGAAAGCACGTCAGCCCGTTTTCCCGTGCGCAGCCTGCTGATTATCACAGGATTAACGCCAGCAGCCTCAGCCAACTGAGCGCCGGTTACGGAGTGGCTTTTCAGAAATTCCACGACTTCGGTTGCAATAGGGGTTTTTTCCATGTCGCAATGTTACCAAAAGGTAATTTAACGATCAAGCGAAATTACCATAAAAAGATTTGTGTATATTTCGTTTCGGTAATAAAGAATGAAAATGGGAAAATTCGAAGAAGCAGTACTAGAAATTCTTGAGGCAGCCATAGAAAAATATGGCACTGCGGTAGCTTTGTCACAAGCAACCGGGGTTTCCACGGCGAACATAAGCCGCTGGCGAAAAGGGCGCACTCCGCGCGTGGGCGAGGTTGCCCCTATCCTTGAAGCCATGGGCGCTAATCTTATGCTTCCAACCAGTGAGCCAGCCCGTGACGTCTGCTTCGTCAACGCCAAGGTGATGCCAGCCGGCGAGCATGTTCGTTCACCCCATGCTGAGGATTATATAGCTGCCCCTCTGGTGGGCGAGGTCGGGGCCGGGCCTGGGTATTTTGCCCAGGAAGAAGTGGAGAGCTGGTTTCTTGTCTACAAGAACGTCCCCGCCATCATGCACCGCCGCAACCTCATAGCCGTTGAAATTGGGCGACACTCCACGTCAATGCAACCTCTGCTCAATCCCGGCGACATTGTGCTTGTGGACCGGGATGATCAGGACGTAGAACGCCCAGGTCACATCATGCTTGTGCGCGACCCTGACGGGGCAGGCATGATTAAACGCGTGGCACTAAACAAAGACGGCACTGATTGGACTCTCCAATTCTACAGCGACAATGCCGCCAAGAATCCGCCCATGACTTTTAAGCTGGGCGAGGATTACGACAGTGATATTGCCAAGGCCGTTGTAGGCCGCGTGATCTGGGCATGGTCAGACGTGCGAAACAAGTAGCCGCGTCACCTGGGCGTGGCAGTTGTGTTGATGGTTCCACCTAGGCAGATCAATGACAGTAAAAATAGAGGCAGGTGATATAATGGCGAAAACAGATTTATCGAAAGGCTGCCCGCATTGTGGCTGCAGCCAATATGAAAAGGACATGTTTCATTTTGCACGCCCCAAAAATCTCGTCCTTTGCGTATGCACTGTTGGCGTTTGGTATGTGTGGCTAATACTCAAGAGCACTTTCAAGGGCAGCCCGTATCGCTGCGTCGGCTGCAAGAAGTATCTTCCTTGGTAAGAGGTCGGTTACTATGTCGATTTACCTAATTTCTGTTGAAGCGCCTGACGGCCATATCTTGGAAGATGTGCAGAGTGCGCTTAAGGCAAATGCGCTGAAGCTCATAAAGCTTTCAGCGCATCAATTGCTCGTACAATATTGTGGTGGCGGAGCGGAAAATCTGGCTAAACGCATTGTCGAAATGTGCGGCCCCATCGGGGGCCTCGGTATTTTCAAACTTGCACCGGACTATGTACTTGCCAACAACACAGGCCCCGCCGATTGGCTTGATGATGCGGCTCGGAAAGCCGCGTTTTGACTTAATCCTTGAATTTGTACCGCCCTATTTGTTCCGGAGTCAGCTCCTGATTCAGCTCGCTCATGTAGGCGTCAATATCAAAGTCGGGATAGTGCTTTTTCATGAACGCTTTAAAGTCAACTTTAAATTCCTCATAGCGCTCGTCGTAGCCGAAGCCGCTACCAGCTTTTCTCGGGTAAAGAATAAGTCCACGGCCTGACAGACTTGCAATTTGGGTGCAGCCGTAATCGATGAAAATACCGTCTTGGTCGAGCCGCTTCAGTCTTCCGTGAAAGCTCATAATTGACCTCCCCGCCCCTCACTGGGGGCTTTTTTGCGCCCGCTGAACTGCGGGTGTTTTTTATAGGCATAAAATTACTTTTTGGCAATTTTATTATTGACTATAAATTACCTTTTGGTAATCTGTATCTGCGAACGGGGAATGGCGGCGAACAAAACCCACGGGTGGAAGTAGCCACGGAGCCAGGAACCGGGAGCAAGCCGCTGCTGAGTAGCGAGGGCCGAAAAGGGAGGCTGACCGTGAGCGATGCCAAACAAGTACGGACACCTAGACCGAACAGCACAAGGCGGTTGGTGCAGGACAACAGACACGGCAAGCCCGGCCATAAGAAGGGGTGCTCGAAAAACCACGGCGTGACGCGCCGGAGCCTGTGAAGGGCGAGAGGAACATTTTAAATGGTTACAGCAAATTTTGTTTCTGACCTGCCTTCGGTGACGGGGGCAGGGATTGGAGCAGAATTTACAACCACAACAAACCAAGGAATAGCAATGGATATCAATAACTTGACCATCGGACAGGCCAAAGAGCTTGCCGCCATGTTCGGAAGCCAGAAGGCCTTGGAAGGCATCAACAATTTCTGCATCGGAAGCACCGTCATTGTCCGCACCTATTCTGCTGGCGTGTGGTGCGGTACGCTGGTGCAGAAGTCCGGCAACGAAGTCGTTTTGGTCAACGCCCGCCGCATGTGGCGCTGGTGGTGCAAAGAGAGCATCAGTCTGTCGGCGGTTGTACAATACGGCATCGACCGTAGCAAAAGCAAAATTGCAGCCGCTGTTGACAGCGTGTGGCTTGAGGCCATTGAAATCATGCCGATCGATGGCGAATCAGAAACCTCGATTATGGAGGCTGACATTGTCCAGGCTGAATAACGGCTACGGCTACGGCGACGGCTACGGCAACGGCTACGGCGACGGCAACGGCTACGGCGACGGCGACGGCAGCGGCAACGGCAGCGGCAACGGCAGCGGCTACGGCAACGGCGACGGCAGCGGCAACGGCAGCGGCTACGGCGACGGCAGCGGCTACGGCGACGGCTACGGCTAAACGAATTTCTTTTGACCGCTGGCAACTGAGGTTGTCGGCGGAATTGGAGAAGTTCAAATCAAGCACCACGGCTGGCAGTGGCTAAGGTGTGGGGGCCGTGGCGTTGGGCTGCGGCCTTTATTTAACCCACCACTCCCGGCGCTCGTCGGGTTTTCATATACACAGGGCGGCTTCGGTCGCCCTTAACTTTTTGGGAGTTGTGATGAATGGCGGCGCGAGGAGCGGGCATCCTACATGCTGGCCACATGATGGATGAAATAGAGGTTCGGCACCTATCCGCCATTCATCACAAAGCCCAAAGGAGGCGCATATGACCGAATGGAAACTTTGGAGCGAAGAACGCCCCACGGACAATAAGGCATTGTACCGCTGGCGCGTTTCAGAACGTAAAATTTTAGGAATGATGCTGCGCCCTGAATGGAGCCAGAAGCTGGACCTGTGTGGCATGGGCTATGCTGACTCGGAATACTGGCCCATTTTTTCTGACTGGAACGGGTATCGGCGATCTGTAGACCAGTCTCTTGAGTGGCGTCTTGCCACACCACAAGAGACTGAAAAGGAAAAGGACACCTATTGGGGTGGGCTTGATCTTCTGCCTTGCCCGTTTACCGGAGTAATGCCCGTGGTCGTGTATATGGGCAAATTCATCGGCGCACCGCCGTATATACTTGAGTGGATGGGCATTAAGTCACATATGGTGAACAGCTTGGGATGGACGTCTGCCAAAGCAATGCGCACGGCATGGAACACCCGCCCATAAATAACAAAGGAGGCGCATATGTCTGACGAAATCACCAGCTTGAAGGCCGAAATTGCGGCATTGCGCCGCCGGATAGGCAGCCTTGAATTTGACCTTGAAGCGGCCCGCACTGCCCTGACAAACGCGGCGCTGGAAGGGGCAGGCTTTTACGTTTTCAGTGATGATGGCGAATACAACAGGTTTGACGGGCAGCACGAGGCGTATTTGTTCCAGCGTACCTTGCAGGATGAAGGAACCGGGTCAGTCCTTATGCGCATGCTGTCGCGTCTTGATGGCGTTGACGCAGACGTGGAAGGCGGAACCTACACGCCGCCCCCGCGCCCGTCACATGACCCGCAGGACGTGCGCAATGCTGCGTAGTCACAACATCATCTGGACAATCCGAGCCGTCTACATCGCACTGGTGTGGGCGGTTTTTCAATCTCTGGAGGTAGCGACATGGCCGTGATTCAGTTCAATCGGCAGAAGCGCCGCAAGCGTCCGATCAAGTGCATCTTCAAATTTCATCACCGCCCGTGCGTGGTTGCATATTGCTACACAACGGAAGAAATGATTGACGCATTCAGGGCGGCGGGGGGGGGGCGGCATGAACCGTCGTGAAGCACTCCGCACACAAAGGGCTGCGTATCACCGCCAGCGCTACGCCACACTACGCGAACACGGCCTATGTGTCCGCTGTAAGCGGCCCACGCAACACGGCATGGCCCTGTGCTGGTCGTGCCAACTGTACAACAACCAGCGCCGCAGTGGCGCACGGCAAGCGCCGAGGGGGTAGGATGAACGAAGCAGAACTTAGAGCAGAGAACGCCAGTCTGAAGCAGCAACTTGAAGCAGCATTGAATGTTAATATGTTGTCTCAAGCCGAGCTGATCGTAAGGGCAATGGACAATATCGCATCAAGCGTGATGGGTGATGATGGCCTTGCTAAGATTTCAATGGCCTGCACTTGCGTCAACTGTGGTGCGTCATTCCATAATGCCGAAGAAGCAATGGCCCATGACGAAGTATGCCCAAAACACCCGGCGGCGATACGGGCGACGAAGATGCAAGAAGCTCTTGCGGCAGCCGCAGAATATATTGGTGAAGAAAGCGCTGGCAGCATGGAGTTTTGGGAGCGGTATTACGAAGCCATCCCAAGAAAGCGCGGAGGATAGCCATGTGCCGCCACCTCGCGCTTTGCCCAACAGCAGCACCACGGTGCTGCAACGTAACGGTATGCCCCGATTCAGGGGCGTTTGTCGGCCCAGTGGAAGGGCCATTTTTGTTTCAACACAATGAGGACTTTTATCATGACACAGACAGCGGGGCAGCTTTCGGAGCAGGCCAGCCCACCCGCGCCGAAGTATGCGAACAACAAAGAATTTGAGGACACTTGGGGCTTTAACCCTAACCCTTTTTCTCTGGATAGCGTTGTGAGCAGCAAAAATTTCTCGCCGCAGAAAGTGGTTGTTTACGGCGTACCTGGCGTTGGAAAGACAACCTTCGCCGCAACATGGCCGAAGCCCATAATACTGCGTACGGAAGACGGCGCAGGGGCTTTGGATATACCAACGTTCCCACAGGTAGCCAAAACCACAGAAGAGATTCAGCAGGCCATTACAGCGCTGAAAAAGCCCGGACACGGCTTCAAAACACTTATTGTTGATAGCCTTGATTGGGCAGAGCCGCTTGTGTGGCGAAGGGTTTGCGAACAAGAGCAAAAGAAAAACATTGAAGATTTCGGCTTTGGCAAGGGGTACGTAAAAGTTGACGACAAGTGGCGCGGATTGCAACGCATGCTTGACGATCTGCGCGAAGCCGCAGGTATGCATGTTGTGTGCATTGCGCACGCTGTCCCGGTCATGTTTGACCCGCCGGACTCAGACTCATACCAGCGCTACACTCTCAAGCTGCATAAGCGGGCCGCAGCCCTGTGGACTGAATGGGCTGAAATGCTGCTGTTCATGAATTACAAGAGCCGCGTAGTTGAAGCCAAAGACAATGGAAAATCAAAGGCAAAGGGCAGTGGTGAGCGCGTTATATACACGCAAGAACGACCTGCATATCAAGCCAAAACGCGCTGGCCCCTGTCAGACGAGATATACATAGGCAACGACCCAACATGGGGCGCTTTCCACGAGGAACTTAGCACAGCAAGCGAAGGAGCTTACAGCAATGGCAATTGATTTCAGTCGCGAGGAAGCACAGAAAGAACGTAATTATGGCCCTGTGCCTGCTGGTAGCCGGGTGTTGGTAAAGCTGCACCTTGAACGTACCAAATATCCCAGCCGAGAAGACCCCGACATTGCCGAAGCTCAAAGCGGCCTTCTGCAACTGCCATGCAAGATCGAAGTTGTAGACGGGACATATGCAGGCTGCTCGTGGTTTGAAAATATCACGCTGCAAGTCGGCATGCAGAAAATCAGGCTTACAGAAGGGCAGGAAACGGCAGCAAAGCGCGGTGGCTCCATTCTCAAGGCTATAATTGAGTCTGTGCGCCGCATTGACCCTGCCGACACCAGCGCGCGGGCTGATTCACAGCGTCAGGTAAACAAATGGACAGACTTTGACGGCATGGTCTTCCCGGCCCGCCTTGGAATCAACAAAAAGGGCTATGTTGGCAAGGACGGCAAAACCTACTGGAACAACAGCCTTTCCCGTATCGTTGCCTGCACCGACAAAGAATACAATGATTTGATGCGCGGTGTCGAGTTTATCACTGACGGGCCCACGCGAGGTGAAGCCGCTGGAACCGATGCCCCAAGAGGTGGCAACGGACGGTTGCCGTATGACGACGCACCGCCTCACAACGATTCTGACGTTCCATTCTAGCTTAACACTCTCCTCCTCACCCCATACGACAGGCGGCATCTGGATGGTGTCGCCTGAAACTGTGTGGTGAATCACGGTAGCAACCCCCAACCCCTGCCCGTGGGGCGATACGCGGGCCATATTTGTGCAACCGCCGCCCACTGAGGCGGCTTTTTATTTCTCAGCCATACATCCTCAGGTGGGCCGCGCATACCGACAACGCGGGGAGTTTTTTATGAGTGATACGACAACCACGATCACGCCGGAAGAGCGGGCGGAAATACGCGCCGTGGCTGCGGGTGAGGGTGAGTGATGTGTCTTCGTACTACAACGAAATCGACCCATTCGCTGCCGCATGGCTGCGTGAGCTAATCAAAGCCGGGCATATCGCTCCAGGCGAAGTTGATGAAAGGAGCATTGCCGATGTTATGCCAAGCGACCTTGCCGGGTTTACACAGTGCCATTTTTTTGCGGGCATCGGTGTCTGGTCGTATGCCCTGCGCCAAGCCGGATGGCCCGATGATAGATCCGTCTGGACAGGAAGTTGTCCCTGCCAGCCGTTTAGCAGCGCAGGAAAGGGAAAAGGATTCAAAGACGAACGCCACCTGTGGCCTGACTTCTTCCGTCTCATCGACCAGTGCCGCCCTTCAGTCTGCTTTGGAGAACAGGTTGCGTCAAAAGACGGCCTCGCTTGGCTCGACCTTGTACAAGCTGACATGGAAAACGCGGGTTACGCCTTCGGGGCGATTGATACCTGCGCTGCGGGCTTCGGTGCGCCGCACATCAGGCAAAGATTATACTGGGTTGGAACTGACACACTGGGCGACACCTCGCTGTGGAGATGTGTCAGAGGAGAAGTGGGAAACGAAGCTGGCACGCAATGCCCGGCACTTGGAAGCAGGGAAAATGAAGGGTGTGGGCGGTATGACGCTTCCAATGATGGCGCATGCCTGCGGTTGGCCGACACCAACGACACGAGACCACAAGGACGGTGCAGAGTGTGTCAATGTACCACTAAACGCACTGCTTGGGAGAGTTATGTGGTTGGTGGGCTGGCCTACACCGACAACGCAGGACGACAACTGCTCACGCATGCCGAACCCGCAGGAATATGCAGAAAAACGCCTACAGAGGGCGAACAAATGCAGCAATTTGGCTCAGACAGCCCAAGCGCTTTCGGGTTGGCCCACGCCGATAGTGAACGATGCGTTGGGGAGCGGGTACTGCTACGGGAAAAAGAAGCCAGATGGAACGAGGAACATCTTTCTGAAGCTTCCGGGGGCAGCAGAGCTAGCCGTAGGCCCGGCCCGACTAACGGCTTCTGGAGAGATGCTGACTGGCTCTTGTGCAGGGATGGAAAGTGGCGGGCAGTTGAATCCGGCACTTCCCCGTTGGCTCATGGGGCTACCAACCGCGTGGGACGACTGCGCGGTTATGGTAACGCCATTGTCGCGCCGCAAGCTGCAGCGTTCATAGAAGCGTTTATGGAAATCAAGGAGCACCAGCCATGACAACCGCACCACTCCCCCACGCCATCCAGCACCGCGATACCCTGCTGGCCCTCACAGTTATGGAAGCGGCACTGGGCATCCTGCTCAAAATTGCCAAGCCCGGTAGCAAATTGGCTACACGTTGTGCCACAGTATCGCGCTGGATTGACGAATGTTCCCCGGCCCTGAAAGTCAAACGATTGTCGTCTGGTGCGCAACGCGACCTTGACGCAGCGTGTGAAGAATTATCCGCGCACATGCTGACAGAAGGCACCGGGCCGGAGTTGTTGCAAAGTTGGTCGGCGCAGTACTGGACAGGATTCACAATGTTTTTGGACGCCCGCAGGCGCTGCGCAGACTTCACGGTGGGTAAGTCGTGGGGCTGGCTTGAACGCACGGGATGGTCGTTGGGCTACCTGCTGATGGAGCTTGCCCCCGGCTGCGATGTGGCCGGGACGGATGTATACTTGGAGGTGGCATAGAACATGAAAATGCCTTTATACCTTACGAGGAAAGAAATAGGGCCAGCGCTCAATATGAGCGAGTCAAAGGCCCGCGCATTGTTAGAAAAATATAACGTCAAGCCTGTAGACATGGGCAGGGGGCGGGGCAATGGCTTGCGGTGGCGAACATCGGCTGTTATCCAAGTAGCGGACACATTGCACGCCGAAGCCCAGCAACAAAAGGCAAAGTCTGCCAGAAGGCCAACAAAGATGCGCCCCATCCGTGGGAGGTCTGCGTCAGAACTTTTTGCCGAGTTTAACAGGGAGCAGCCGGTACAATGAAGCTGCAAAGGTGTGCACTATGGCGATACGGGAGCAGAAGGGGCGTAAAAGCCCCTTTGTTGTTTACTGGATAAACCCATTCACAGGTAAACGAGAAAGCAAGTCATGCGCCACGTTGGAGGACGCAAAGAAGTATGACGCCTTTATCAAGTACCAGCTAAAATATGAGCGCGACGTTTTTCGGCGCACAGAGATTGCCGAGACAAAGTCTGCGCCCACGTTGGAATCAGAGCTTTATCTGTACCTAAAGGCGAGAAACCTTGAGGTGCATAATCTTTCAAAGACACTGTGTGCCATGCGTCAGATCGTTGAGAGATACGGCGATGAAGAATTGCTCAGCATTGACGCGGACCGCTTGGAAAAAATAAAAGGATGGTTAACCACTACAGGCAACAAGTGGTCAACCATCCGCAGGAAAATGGGCATTATCAGTGCCATGCTCAACTGGGCATACAGAAACAGGCATATTGATGTTCTGCCATTGTTTCCAGAGATGCCACAAGCGCAATATGCCAGATATGTGCCACCCACACAAGACGAAGTGGCACTGATGTACAATGCTGCACCGGCCCATATCAAGCGCGTTATCATCCTTGGCTATCAGTTCGGGATGCGCGTTGGCTCAAGTGAAATGCTCAAACTGCGGTGGGAAGACGTAGACATTGCATCTGGCATTATACGCGTCCCAAACGCCAAAAAGGGCGCGGCAGACCCGTGGCGTGATGTGCCGATAAGAAACGACCTGTTACCAACGCTTAGAAGTTGGCTACGAGAAGATGCCGGGCGCGGCATAGAATTCGTAGTCCATTACAAAGGACGGCAGATAGGCACGATAAAAAAGGCATGGTCCAGCACATTGCGAGCTGCCGGGATAACCAGGCACATTCGGCCTTATGACCTGCGACATGGATTTGCCACGGAAGCCATTGCCGCAGATGTGGACGTTGGAACGGTCGCAAAGCTCATGGGGCATCGTAGCCCGATGATGGTTCTAAAACACTACCAGCATGTACGCGATTCACAAAAAAAGGCGGCAGTTGAAGCCCTTCCAGCGCCGCCAATATGTGTACAAGATGATGTGTACAAAATTTAAAGGGCTACGGTATTCACCGTAACCCCTTAAATTTGTGGTGGAGAAGAAGGGATTTGAACCCTCGACCCCCGCCTTGCGAAGGCGGTGCTCTCCCAGCTGAGCTACTTCCCCACGCGCGTAAACATCGCAGGAAGAAAGCAATAGGCAATACACGTCCTGCTGTCAAGTGCTTTGCCGGTCCCCCTGCAAGGCCACTTTTCCGCATGGGCAGGGCAAAGGCTGCCCGTATCCGCAGCCCGTACGGCGCGCACAACTGCACAAAATGCCGCGCAGCCAATGCCAGGAATTCAGAACGGCACATTGCGGCAAGACGGGCCGCAATGCGTTTTCAGCAACACGGCATTTCAAGCCAGGGCCGCAAACCAGCATGGCAACAACCAAGCTATCCGGCGAATGCCCATTTCGTAAAAAAATGTCAGATGCCGGAATAAACCGGTTTTGCACTGTTTTCTCTACCTGCTTGCGGGGCAGCCGATTCCGGCAATTTCGCAGATGCGCCGCACCCTGTGTTCATAGTCGTGCGCGCTCCGCAGGTGTTCACGCCAGGCCCGCCGCAGCTCTGCCATCTGTGCGGGCCGTGAGCAAGCTTCGTCCCAGCGCGGCCAGAAATCTTCCGGCCCGCGCAGGCGGATCGGCTCTGTGAGGCTGGTGGGAAAAATATCCAGCCCCGGCGTGGCATCACTGAAAAGCACGCCCCCGGCGGCCCAGACGTCAAAATGCCTCTGGCTCAGGCTCCGGGGCAGCAGCAGGCTCGTGACATTGAGTACCGCCGCCGAAGCATAAAGATCGGGCAGTACCATATAATAGTCTACAGGAGGCAGAATTTGTGCGCCGGGCAAAAGTTCGTGCCAGCCTGCATCGCCCACAATCCGCAAGGCGGGACGAACGCAAGCGTCATTTTTTTGGGTCGCCGCCTGATCCACAACCGCACGCAGCCAGCGCGCGCGGTTGGCCTGTGCGCATATTTCAGCTCCAAGCCCGGCATCGCGGGACGCCATCCCCGGCCAGACAGCGGCTCCAAGCCGCTCCTGCCACCAGAAATAATTGGGCGCGTCCATTGGTCCTCTGCTGCGCTCCAGCACCCGAAGCGCTTCTTCTCCAAGTGCGTCGGGTACACGGGCTGCCGCAAAAAAACGCCCTTTGTGCGGAAAGGCCGAACGGCCCACAAAAAGCGGCTCCATTTCCGCCCCGCCCCGGGCATGTCCCGGCCTTGTGCTCCGCCACATATGCCGAGGCACGGCCAGCGGAAGATGAAACACCTGCCGCGCCCCGGCCCCGGCAAGCGCCGGAACAAACGAGGCGTCTGTTACAAAAATGAAAGCCTCGCGCCACCAGGGCAGGCGCAGGGCGGAAAGCACATGCCAGGGATTGTCCACCAGCCACAAGACCACAGGCACGCCCATGGCCCGGCACAGATGGAAGACGCGCCCCTCCGCATCCAGCCCGCGCAGATTGACAGACAGAAGAAAACGGGGGCGTCCCTGCCGGAAAATATGGTGCAGAGACGCTCGTTCCACTGGGCCATGTGCTTTTTCCGGCATCGGCAGCACAGGCCCGAGGCCGCATTCCTCCAGGGCCTGGTGCAGTTCCTGATGCAGCAACAGACCGCTATGCCCCGGCAGAAGCACCGGCCCGCCCTTGCGTATCCCATCCCCGCGCCTCACGCCGGAAGTCTCCATCACGGCCGGCTCCGCAGCCATATCTGGACAGGGGGCATGCAGCAGCGCGGCGTCCACACGTCCCATGAGCGGTCCCCAGAACTCCGGAGCCAGACGCATGGCCGGGCCATAAAAATAGCAGGTACTGCGTACAGCCAGCGCCGCCGCTTCTTCCGGCGACACGCGCTGCCAGTGTTCCGGCATGCCTGTACCGCCCCGTGACTCCAGCGGCGGCAAGGCCCGCAACGTCGGCTCATGCTCAAGCCAGCAGACCCGCCGCGCCTTTCCCACAAGGCCCGTGAGCCAGGGGCTGCCCGGCCCCAGCCCCAGAACAAGGGCATCAGGCCCTTCTCCTCGACACTGCCAGGACTCCGGCCCATCGGGCAGAGTCAGTGTACGGCCGGAAAAGTCCGGCAGGCAGACCCGCCGGGGCATGGGGGGCGAGAGGGGTTCACGGCCCCGTCTATCACTGCTGCCGCCCGCGCTTTCATGGCCTGACACTACGGAAAAATCTTTTTTTCCATTCACGGCTGACGGTGTTTTGTGTATTTTTTCTGCCATGGCCCCTCGCTGTATCGTGCTTTTTCACAGCATAGCCAATGAGGACAGCATGGAAAAGCCCCGCCGCCTGGATCGCGACGGGGCTTGTATGCCAGGAGAGGATTCGTCTGTCTGGAAGGACGGAATGTCCGCCTATTCGATCACGCCGCAGGCAATGCGCGCTCCACCGCCGCCCAGGGGAGCGGGCTGGTCGGAGTAATTGTCGCCGCCAGCATGGATCATGATGGAACGGCCCTTGAGATCCTTGACGCTCAGATTGGGAGCATGCAGCTTGGCGCTGACAGCGCCCTTGGCATCGGCATTAATGGCGGGCAGGTCGCCCTTGTGTCCGTGTTTGCCGGGGCCTTCGTGCCTGCCGGTTTTATCGGGGTCAAAGTGTCCGCCCGCAGCCAGGCCGGCAACTTTTTTGCCGTCTTTTTCAGCAGGGGCGCAGGAGGGATTTTCGTGCACATGCATGCCGTGCTCGCCCTCGCTTATGCCTATGACATCAACAAGAACGTCTACTCCGCCCTTGCCATCGTCGGCAAAGGTGATGAAGCCGATGGCCTCGCCCACGCCTTCATCAGTGATTTTATTGACGGGAACCTTAACGCTGTCCGCCTGGGCGACACCGGCGCCGATCCAGAGGGCGCAACACACAAAGCTCAAGGCCAGCAGAATTTTTTTCATAAGCAGTCTCCTTTCGTTACGGCGCACGAGGCGAAAAGCCCGCCCGCCATGAAACCGTACTGATAACCTATATCATCAAAAGAATGCGGTCAACGCATCCGGAGATTTTTTCGGGTACCTGCCGCACACGCCACTTGGCGAAATGCACAAAAAGGAGTACGCTTGCGCGTTGGTATTTATTATGAAGGAATATCGAGACCATTACTTCCTCAAGGCCAAGCGCGAGAACTATCCCGCGCGTTCGGTCTACAAGCTCAAGGAACTGGACGCCAAATTCCGCCTGTTGCGGCCCGGCCAAAAGATTCTGGACCTGGGGGCAGCCCCCGGATCCTGGTCATTGGGCGCGGCGGAAAAGGTGGGTTCCAGGGGCCTGGTCCTTGCCTGTGACATTCAAAGCACCGAGACGGCCTTTCCCCCCCAGGTCATTTTCATGCAGGAAGACGTGTTCAACCGCTCCCCGGCCTTTGAGGCCAGGCTGGAAGAACTCGGCCCCTTTGACCATGTCATAAGCGACATGGCCCCGCGCACCACAGGCACCCGCTTTACCGACCAGGCCCGCTCACTGGATCTGGCTGTGGAGGCGCTGGCTGTGGCCTGCCTGCATTTGAAGCAGGGCGGCGGCTTTGTGGTGAAAATTTTCATGGGACCGGACGTGCAGGAACTGCTTGCGCCCATGCGCAAGGCTTTTACAACGGTCAAGTCCTTCAAACCCAAGAGTTCGCGCGCCGAAAGCAAGGAAACTTTTTTTGTGGGCCTTGGCTTTCGCGGCAAGCCGAACCAGACCGACCCTGTGGCCACGCCGCCGGGCAGGTAAAACAATTTATTCCCTAAAGGTTTCGGAGGTTTTATGGCTGGTCACAGTAAATGGGCCAATATTCAGCATCGTAAGGGCCGTCAGGACGCAAAACGCGGCAAGCTGTTCACCAAGGCCGCCAAAGAAATTATCATTGCCGCCAAGGGCGGCGGCGATCCCTCGATGAACCCCCGCCTGCGCGCTGCCATAGCTGCGGCCAAGGCCGTAAACCTGCCCAAGGACAAAATCGAGGCCGCCATCCGCAAGGGAACCGGCGAAGACGCCGGCGGCGACCTTACCGAAACCTTCTATGAAGGCTATGGCCCCGGCGGCATTGCCGTCATGGTCGAAGTAGCTACCGATAACAAAAACCGCACCGTGGCCGAAGTGCGCCACCTCTTTTCCAAGCATGGCGGCTCCATGGGTGAAAACGGCAGCGTTGCATGGATGTTCGACCGCAAGGGCGTCATCAGTGTTGAAAAAAGCGCCTACCCCGAAGAAAAAATAATGGAAGCCGCCCTGGAAGCCGGGGCTGACGACGTTATTGATGATGGGGAGGAATGGACCATCCATACGGCCATGACCGATTTTACCGCCGTGCGCGATTCGCTGGAAACAGCGGGCATTGTCATGCAGTCCGCCGAGCTTGCCATGGTCCCGCAGAATCTGGTGGCTGTCGATGCCGACATGGGCCAGAAAGTACTGCGCCTCATGGATGCCCTGGACGATAATGACGACGTGCAAAACGTCTACGCCAACGTCGACTTTCCTGAAGATATGCCCGAAGACTAGGGCCTGCTGTTTGAAATGCGCGGCAAGGACCTGAAAAACGGGGGCTTGCCGCGCAAGAGCTGCGAGCGCGCCTTGCCCCCCGCCGTCAGGCATCGCTTTCAACCGCGTACACACGCCGCAGGCAAGGCCCACATACCGCGCCAGAGCGGAGCGCCCTGCCTTGCAGGCTGACAACCTTACGGGATGCGCACATGCCCCTGCAATGCGCCTCAACAGCAGTCCGAGTCCTCCGGTTCATCGTGATGCCCCACTACAGGCGCTGCCCGTATTTCCCGGACTTGTTCCCCCGCTTCGCCTGGGTTAGGCTGCACCAGCCCCGGCGGAACACACGGAAAAACCACAAACCGCAAAGTACTTCCGCCCCGCGCCCGGCAAACGGGCACGGCACAATCCTGAAACACGGCAGGCTTTCATGCAGGCATGGGACATAGAATTTCGCGCGCTCAGCGTGGGCTACGGCAGTCATGTGGTGCTCAGTGATGTCAACGCGGTGCTGCCCGGCGGCAAGGTCTCGGTCATTCTTGGCGGCTCCGGTTGTGGCAAGTCCACCCTGCTGCGCCATATCATAGGCCTGTCCCGGCCTCTTTCCGGACAGGTGCTGGTGGGCGACCGTGATCTTTTCTCACTGGGCAAGGTTGATTTTCGCCGGGTACGCCGCCACATGGGCGTCCTTTTTCAGGACGGGGCACTGCTTGGTGCATTGAGTCTGGTGCAAAATGTCACCCTGCCCCTGAGCGAGCACCTGCATCTGCCCCCGGCCCTGGTGCGTGAGGCTGGCCTGCGTGTACTGCGCATGGTGGGCCTTGAAGATTTTGCCGATTTTTACCCCAACCAGCTTTCAGGCGGCATGCGTAAACGCGCGGGCCTGGCACGCGCCATCATCGCGGAGCCGCGCGTTCTTCTTTGCGACGAGCCGACATCAGGGCTGGACCCCATCACGGCCGCCCGCATGGATGACCTGCTGCTTGCCATGCGCGGACAATATGCCGGCATGAGCGTTGTTGTGGTCAGCCATGACCTTGCGAGCCTCAAGGCCATTGCCGACCATGTGCTTGTGCTTGGCGAAGGGCGCGCACTGTTTTCCGGCACGCTGGCCGAACTTGAAGCCAGCGATAACCCCTACCTGCGGCAGTTTTTACGACGTGAGGCAGGCGACGAACGCCGCGACCTGCATCAGCCCATTGATCCCAAGGTGAGCGAAGCCCTGGACAGGTGGCTGACTTCATAATTTTTTTACTTTGAATGCTTGCGTAGCGGCGAAGCATCGCATCTGTCTTCAGCGCAGTGGTCAAAGCAGTTTTGCTTGCAAACACCGTTTTGCTGATGGCGCGATTTTTTTACAAAAAACTGCGCAAAGCAGGCAACGGTTTCTGCTGTCGACCTGCTTCAGGAATGTTGCGGTCAGATCGCTCCGCACAGTTGCTGCAACGCTGCGCGCTACTCCGGAGCACAGATTTTCGGCGAAACCTGCAGCCCTGCTGCCGGCACACCGAAACGCGGCAAACAGCAACCACTGGCAAAATAGACTTTTTGCCTTGCATTTTCGCCATCGTGCTGATTTTTAGCCGGATGCCGGCCTGGCGGCCCCGCGGCAAAGTAGCCTTGTTCCGCTGCCGGGACTTGAAACTTTGCGCCCGCCTCCATATAGTTATGAAAGAATGACTGTAGCCAGCGGCTACGGGGGAGTATTGCGAACCCTATGAGTACTGTACGCGAAACCGCTGTGGGCCTTTTTGTGCTGATTGGCCTGCTTTGTGTGGCTTATCTGACCATCAAGCTCGGCAAGATGGAAGTTCTGTCCAACAAGGGCTACGAACTTACTGCCAATTTCGACTCTGTTTCCGGCCTGCGCGTCGGCGCAGACGTGGAAATGTCGGGGGTGCCGGTGGGCAAGGTGATCAGCATCAGCCTGGACCCGGACCCCATGCGCAATCAGGCCGTTGTGCGGCTGCGCCTTGACAAGGACCTGCACCTTTCGGACGACAGCATCGCCTCCATCCTGACCAGCGGCCTCATCGGCGACAAATACGTCAGTATATCCAGGGGCGGCTCGGACCACATGCTCGCCCCCGGCGACAGCATCACGGAAACAGAATCCGCCGTTGATCTCGGCTCTCTTATCAGTAAATACGCCTTCGGAGGAGTGAAATAGATATGTTCACCCATGCGCTTCCGCGCCGTATCACAATTGCTCTGTGTGCCTTCCTGCTGACCCTTGTACTGCTTCCCGCCGGGGCGCAGGCCAACTCTCCTGCCCGGCAGTCCCTTGAAACAGCCACAAACCGCATACTGAACTTCATAAAAAATCCCGACTATGTGAACCCCGCCACACGCGGTCCCATCCGCCAGCAGATCGAAGACGAGGTTCTGCATATATTTGATTTCAGCGAGTTCTCTTCGCGTACCGTGGGGCCGCGCTGGCGCAACTTTACGGCCCAGCAGAAACGTGAGTTCAGTGACGCCTTTGCCGACCTGCTCATCAATACCTATCTCAACAAGATTGACGGCTATAACGGCGAACAGGTGCTCTACACGGGCGAAGTCAGTTCGGCCAAAGGCGACCGCACCGAAGTGCGCACCGTGGTCACGATGAAAGACGGCAAAAAAGTTCCCGTGGCCTACCGCATGCTGCCCAAAAACGGCAAATGGCTTGTCTATGATGTGCTGATAGAAAATATCAGCCTGGTGAAAAACTACCGCACCCAGTTTCAGGACATCCTGAATACCGACTCACCGGAGAACCTCATTGCACGCATCAAGGCCAAGGCAATGGAAGTGCGGCAGGAACATGGCAAATAATCATTGCTTGCGCCGGTTGCGCCTGCTGGCGCTGAACCTTCTGCTGCTGACGGGCCTTGCCTGTATTGCTTCAGATGAAGCCCTGGCAGCCCGGGGGGTGCGGCAAGAGCCTACGCCCTCGACCGTCTACGGGGCTTCCCCCATGCTGCCCGCCGGGGCCATCACGGTTACACCCTACGGCTCACTGCGCGCGACGGACGATCTTGACGACTATGACACCGCCGATGCCAGCATAGCCGACCCCTTTGAGCCGTGGAACCGCTTCTGGTTTCATTTCAATGACATCTTCTACCTTTATGTTGCCAGACCGGCCTACGATGCATGGGTGTTCATCACGCCCCACCAGCTGCGCGGCGGGCTGAAAAACTTCTTTTCCAACCTGCTGTTTCCCGTGCGCTTTGTGAACAATATTCTTCAGTTCCGCTTTATGGAAGCCGGGGTGGAGTTCAGCCGCTTTATCATGAACACCACCTCCAGCGCAGGCTTTGCCGATGTAGCCAAGGGCAAGCGCACCATTGTGCCGGTTGATCCCACGGGCGAGGACTTCGGGCAGACCCTGGGCCGCTGGGGCATAGGCCAGGGTTTTTACCTGGTATGGCCCATACTTGGCCCAAGCTCGGCGCGTGATACCATTGGCCGCGTGGGCGACGTTTTTACAGACCCCCTCTTCTACCTCAAGCCCTGGGAACTGGGCACGGGACTGGCCACAGGATTTCGTTTTAACGACCTTGGTGATGTGCTGCCCCTGTATGAAGACCTGAACAGCGCCGCCGTGGACCCCTATATTGCCATGCGCGAAGCCTATGCAAACTTCCGCAAGTCGCAGATCATGCACTAGGTGAACGCTTGCAAGGTATTGTGAGGGCGGGACCCTTTTGCAAAAAAGCCCCTCCCCCACACCCCCTGAAACCTTTATTCCCGTTGCAGTCTGTGGCAGGTATTTTCCTGCCTTGCAGCAGAAATCCGGGAATCAGGCCTTCCAGGCAGAACCCGGTCTCCGGCCTGTGGGGCATGCGGTCAAAGTTGTAAAGCAGTTTTTGCCCAAAGCGGGTGTACGCATGCGTACACCCGCTTTTTCAATGCCCTTGCAACAGGCAGGCCTTTTTTCAGGGCAGCTTCTTTTTACCATTTCAAGGGCATCACCGGGGCACGGGGCCTCAACTGCAAACAGTCGCCAGCGCCGTGCATTTTGCAGCCCGCGAAAAACCCGCTGAAGCTGCTTTCCTAGTGTGTTACGGCAGTTTTTTGCACAGCCGTTACAATGGCGATCAGCAGGCCAACCAGAGCAGCGGCCAGGCCGATCATGAAGACCACCGCATAGCCGAAATGATCGGCAAACAGGCCCGCAATCGGTGCTGTTGCGCCATAGGCCACATCCTGAAAAATGGCAAAACCGCCCACGGCCGTGCCGCGCAGTTCAGGCTGTACTTTCCTGATAACTTCAACGCCCATAGACGGATACACCAGAGAGCATCCGGTTCCCGTCAAAAACGCACCAGTCAGGGCAATCTCCGCCGAGGGGGCAAGCCAGAGCGCCAGTTGGCCTCCAGCGGCAACCCCAAGGGAAACTGCGGCAACCCGCATGCCCCCGAGCCTGTCGGGAAGATGGCCGAAAAACAGGCGCACCAGCACAAAGCCGATGCCGAAGCAGGTCAGGGCAAGCCCGGCGTGCTGCCAGCCTCTGCTGGTAAAGTAAAGGGAAATAAATGCGCCGATAGCGGCAAAGCCCACACCCTGAAAACCGACAATGGCCCCCTGACGCCAGATGGAGCCGAGCACACGCAGAAACGACACGCCTGGTCTGGCAGATGCCGGCACCACAGCGGGCATCCGGCAAACCATAAGCCAACCCAGCAAGGGCAGCGGGCTGCACAACAGCATAAGCCCGGTAAAGCCAAACTGCCCAAAGCACAGCAGCCCTAGTGGGCCGCCAAGGGCAAATGCGCCGTAAAGGCTTGCACCCACAAGGGAAAATACCGTGCCGGACCGTTGCGGCCCAAGAAGGGCGATATTCCAGCTGAGCATGCCTACAATGGCCATGCTCTCACCAAGGCCAAGCACCAGGCGCCCGGCAATCAACAGGGCGAAAGCCCAGGCGGGATCGCCCGTCGCACCGGCGACAAGGCAGATGGCGCTGGCCGCGGCATAGAGCAGCAAACCGCGCATCATGCAGGCCTTGCCGCCGTTACGGTCGGCGAATCGTCCGGAAAAACCGCGGGAAAGAATGGTCGTCAAAAAAGCGATGCCCACAGCAAGGCCGCTCAGCCCATTGGAAAGGCCGAGATGCCTGGTCACAAAAACAGAAATAACGGGCAGGGGCATGGCAACAGCCATGTACGAAAAAAGCAGTGCCGCCGTGTTCCACAACAGGCAGCGGGTATCCTTTTGCATAAAAAAATCCTGTAGTTTGTCGCAAACGGGTTAGGGACACAAAAAACGCATCCCTTGCCGCAATTGCGGGAAGTGATGCGTTGTGTGACGTTAACGCTTACGCCAAACTCCAAGAGTTTGTATGGGCTTCTCCTAAGGCATTACCTCGGGCCTGTCAACGTGCATCGTATAAAAAATCCTGCCGGTCACGGCCCCTGTACGGCATCTCCCTGCAGTCGCAAATAACGGATACGTCCCCTGCCGTAAACACATGCTCTGCCCCTGCGCCCGGACCGCAACAGCAATGCGTGGATTTTTCTGTTTTTCTTCAAACGGCTGGCGCTGCCCACCCTGCAACAATTTCATGGCATTGTTCATAACCAGCATGCTGCAAGGCTGCCGGAGCCGGCCTGTTCCGCTAAACCTTTTTGCCGCATGGCCGTTATTTCTAATACGGGCATGCGCTTGTCCGGAATACCCTCTTCGTAAGGAGAGGCAAAAAATGCCCCTGAAAGTTGCACGCATTTTGCAATATGGGCTGTGTCCGGCACATATGCCCCTCCCTGCCGGGCAGAATTTTTTATGAGAGGCGCTTATGGCTATCAGTATATCCGGCTCAAACTCCATATCCGGCCTGAGCAACATGGGTACCGATTTTGATACCGTGCTTGCCAAGCTCAAAAAGGTGGAGTCCATCCAGCTCAACCGTCTGACCGCGTGGAAGTCCGACTGGAATCTGAGGTATGAAGCGTTCGGCTCCATCATTGAGCAGATCCAGATCGCCAGCAACGTACTCGGAACCCTGAGCAACCGGAACAATTTCGTCACCAAGAATGTCGCCTCCAGCAACGAGCATGTTCTTACCGCTGTGGCCAACGCCTCGGCCCAGGACGTGCAGCACTCCATCAACGTGCTGCAAACGGCCAACAACGCTGTTTGGGCCAATACCGGGCATGTATTCAGCTCCAAGAACGACATCATCAACGATACCGGCACCGACCAGTACTTCAAGTTCACCTATGCGGGCGTCACCAAGGAGATAAAGGTTCCGCCCAAGACCACGCTGGAATCCTTTGTCAGCATGGTCAACAATTCCACCGATAATCCCGGCATCAAGGTGAGCACGGTACAGACCGGCGCGGGCTACGTTTTTCAGGTGGCCGGCAAGAGCACCGGCGCGGCCAACGATCTCGTCATCCACGACAGCGGCCTTGTGGGCATGAACTCTGCGGGCAGCACCTCGGCATGGAGAACGAACAATTCTCTCAATCTTGCAGAATCACTGACCAATCCAACAAAATACTCCTATGACCTGATCATGGAGGACGGCGCAAAATTCAAAGTTGCCATTACCGGCGACAAGACCAACCAGAATCTGGCAGATCAGATAAACGCCCAGACAGGGCGCAACGTGGCCAGCCTGGACAGCAGCGGCAACCTGACCCTTACGGGTGTGGCCGCCATGTACCAGCGCGACACGACAACCACAGAAAAATCCATACCCGCCAGCACCAAAGTTGCCCTTACGTCCGGCGGAGCCAACGATACGCTGAGCAGCGACCTGACCGTCACCATGCAGTATGACGACGGCATCACGAGCGGCGAGCGCACGGTCACCATCAAGGCAGGCACCACCATGCGCGATGCCCTCGCCCAGATGGCCCAGGCTTCCGGCATGAAGTCGGCGGACATGAGCATGGACGCACACGGTGTTTGGTCCGTCAAGCTTGATAATATTACCAATATAAGCTTCAGCGGCGATCAGGCGGCATCCTATACCCCCACCTATACCGCAGCGCAGATGGGGAACCGCGTAGGCGACCTTGCATCCGCCAGCACGGCGCTGGTTTTCAAGGCCGACATGCTGGACAAGGCCATCGGCGGCAATAATCCCGACGGCAGCATGTTCACGTACACCATTGTGGGCAAGGACGGGGTTGCAAAAAACATAGCCATTGCAAATACCGCCACCTATCAGGACCTGGCCGATAAAATTGCCGCAGAAACCGGGGCAACCCTTGCCACAAACAACGGCAATCTTTCCCTGTCGCTGGATGATACCGTCAAGTTCTACCTCAGCCAGGGAACAGGCGGCGGCATGGACGGCCTTACTGCAAACACCGCCACTACCACCACCAATACGGGCATGCTCCCGGACGGCACGCTGGACAATCCACAGCCGGACCTCAACTATACCATCACTCTTAATGACGGTACGCCCATCGGTGTCGGCCCCATAGCCAGCGGCTCCTCCATGCAGGATGTGGTGAACGCCATTCAGGCCACCCTGAACAGCGACCCCGCCGCCCAGGCCGCCGGAGCCACCGCCAAGCTTGTAAAAGCGGACGGCACCCCCTGGACCGGCGAGGCCGATGGCCCCGCCTACCTTGAAGTCGCCAACGTGCAGGGAGTCAGCGGGCCGGGCATCAAGGGGCAGGTGGCCTCATCATCCAACTGGAACATCCAGCGGTCCACCAATGCCCGTTTTACCGTGGACAACTGGCCCGTAGAGATGGAATCCGCCACCAATACGGTCAGCGATGTCATTGAAGGAGTGGTCTTTACCCTGCAGGACAAGGGGCAGGCGCGCATCAATATCAGCACCGACATCACCTCGGTGGAAAAATCCATCCAGACATTTCTGGATGCCGTAAACTCTGTCCTGCTGACCATCCGCGAGTTCACAAGCTTTGACAAAGACAAGGCCACCACAACCAACGACCCCAAGCTGGCCGACAACGACAACTACAGCCCGTCGCAGCTTACTGCGGAAAAAGGCGGGCTTTTGCAGGGCAACTATGGGGTGCAGCTTTTCAAATCACGCTTCAACAGCCTGTTGACCGGATCGCCTCCGGGCTTCAAAAGCCGCACCAGCGCTGAAGACGTGCTTTCCGGCGATGTGCTCGCCAACCTGGCCAACCTGGGCATCAAGGTGAACAACAATGAGGCCAGCGACAAGTTCGGCCTGCTGGAAATAGCGCCCTCGTCCTCCATTGCCGCCCTGCAGCAGATGGACCAGGAAAACTATAACGACATGATCACCAATAACCTGGAAGCCGTGGTGGATTTTTTCTGCACCGAAGGCACAGGAACCACCACGTCACCGGATTTCCGCTACGGCAGCCATGTTCCCGGCATTACCAAAGCCGGCTCATATGATGTAACGTATACTGTCGATGCGCACGGCAATATTGAAAAAGTCATGGTGGGCGGTGTGGAGGCCAAGCGCGATACAAGCATGCCCGGCTACTATTACAGCGTGGCTTCAGGCGATGGGCGCGGTCTTGCCATTCTGATTGACGACCTGAGCGAAGGCGAACATACAGGCCAGGTGCGCATCAAAGAAGGTCTGGTGCAGTCGGTAAACAGCTTTCTGAAAAGCGAGCTGGTATTCAATGATGTGAAAATGTCCGGCACAGACCCGGCCAAAACCGCCGACGCCATTGCCCTCAAGTCGCAGAACGGCGCACTGATGGTCCTGCGTGACAACTACAAGACCATCATGGAAAATATCGATAAAAAGATCGGCAAAGAACAAAGCCGGCTGGCCCTCTGGGAATCGCGGCAAAAAAAATATTTCGCCAATCTGGAAACCCTGCTGAACAACTATGGAACCATGCAAAAACAGCTTGAGTCACAGATTGCCAAGATGAACAACAGCAGCAAGAGCTAGCACGTTTCAAGCGCGGTACGCTATAAAAACACGCACGCCACAAGGACAGAAACATGAACAAAGCGGCGCACGCCTACTTTCAGACCAAAATCGGCACCACTGACCAGGGGCAGCTTCTGCTCATGCTCTATGACGGCGCCCTCAAATACATCCAGCAGGCCCGCACCAAGATGATCGCCAAGGACTTTGCGGGCAAAGGCATCATGATTTCAAAGGTTATCGACATCGTTAACGAACTTGCCGCATCACTCAATATGGACAGGGGCGGCAGTCTGGCCGTTAACCTCAACAACCTGTACCTGCTCTGCACAGCGCGCTTGCTGCGCGCCAACCTGAAAATGGATATGGAATCGCTCGACAGCGTGGAGAGCATTCTTTCAGGCCTGCGCGGGGCCTACGCCCAGATCATCGAAACCCCCGAGGCGCGCAAGGCCGCAGCAGATATTGCCAGCCGCATGCAGCCCACCGGCTCGGTAACCAAAACAGCCCAGCCCCTCATGCAGCATCAGGGCATGCCGATTCCCCGCGCCCAGGCTCAGGCTGCCTACGGGCGCAATGCCATGCCCTTCCAGCCGCAGGCCGTGGCGCAACCCGCCATTCCCGGCTATTCCCCTGCACCGGCGGCTCCGGCTGCGGCAGCGGTCCCGGCAACCGGTGCCGATGCCAGTCAGCCCGCAGCAGCGCCCCGGGCGCATGTGCAGGCCTTTGACCAGGCCATGAGCCAGATGCCCCCTGCGGGCGCAGGCTTTGCGCCCGGCCGTCTGCCGGGCGCTTACGGCAAAACCACGCCTCAGGAATAGGCTCCGGCGGGGCAGGTACTGCATCCAGGACATTTCACCTGTCCGGCAGGTGCAAAACAATGCTCCGCCGCAAGGACACAAGGGCGGCAGCGGCAGCAGGGCGACCTTCGGGACGTGTGCCGTTCTGCCCGGAACATTAAAATGCATATCCCCCGCAATTGTGACTACAGTCACAGATTGCGGGGGGTTTTTGTGTTGTACACTGAACCAGTGGCCGGTACACTGCCGCTGCCGCGCGCGTACACCGGAAGGTTTCGGCTGCTGCCGTACCGCCTCCGAAGTCCGGCATTCCTGAAGCCGAAAGCCCGGGAGATTGTACTATGACAAACCGACAATATGCCGCCAACACGGATTCTCTTATGAACGAAGAAAGCCTGCAAGCCGCCCCCACCGTGGCCGATGCCCTGTGTACCGGCCTGCTGGCGGGCCTGAACCATCACGAAAGGGATGTGCTTGCCCGGCACGCCCGCCTGCAAAGCTTTGCTCCCGGCGTGGCGCTTTTTCAGGAAGGCGACGAAAGCGCAGACGCCATGCTGCTGCTTTCTGGTCTGGTCAAACTGTGCCGCCACAGCAGCCAGGGCAAGGAATGTGTGCTCCACCTCGTGCATTCCGGCAAATTTATCGACGCGGGCGTACTTTTTTATGAGGGGGGGCTGCCCATTTCAGCCGTGGCTCTGCAGCACACCACCGTGCTGAGCCTGAACAGGCGCGCGTTTCTGCACACCCTTGAAAACAATGCTCCGCTGGCCGTCAGCCTTCTGGGGGCCATGAGCCTGCGCCAGCGCCTGCTTATTACCAAAATTGCCGGTTCACAGGGGCGCATATCCGTGGCCGGGCGCGTGGCCGCATGGCTTTTGCACCGGGCAAAAATGGAAAAGAGCGCCACACTGCGCCTTGGTGTTACACAAGAAATTCTGGCCCGCCTCATGGGCATCAGCCGGGAGAGCCTCAGCCGCGAACTTTCGGCCCTTTCGGCCGCAGGCATCATAGAGCATCAGCGGCGCAGCATCACCCTGCTGGACCACGAAGCCCTGAAACTGCGGGCGCAAGGCTAGAGCTGTTCATGCGCGCGGCAAGCGCCGGGGCAACGGCCTTCACACCGCGAAACAACATTTTTTCAAAGCTGAAAATCCGTAAAGGGCAACTATGCGCGTCTGCATTGTCTACTCTTCCTGCACGGGCAATACCCGCAAGGTGGCCGAGGCCATCGGGGCAGCCACCGGCCTGCCCTGCCACTCCGTGCGTCATGCTCCCGACCCTGCGGATTACGACTGCCTGGCCGTGGGTTTCTGGGTGCGCAAAGGCCAGCCCGATGCCCGCGCCCAGCGCTACATGCGCCGCATATACGGCAAGCCTGTTTTCTACTTCGGCACACTTGGGGCCTGGCCCCAGTCGGCGCATGCCCTGCGTTGCGCACAGGCCGCCGAGGCCCTGCTGCAAGAAAACGGCAATACCGTGCTGGACGGCTTTTTATGCCAGGGCAAGGTCAATCCCCGGGTCATTGCCGCTTCACAGCGCAAGGGTACCCACCCGATGACTCCGGCCCGGCTGGCGCGGCTGCAGGAAGCCGCCCGCCACCCCGACGGAGAAGATTTGCAGGCCGCCGGACAGTCCTGGCGGCACTGCCTGGAAGCGGCGGCCGCCGTCTTCCATCAACAAGGAGCCACCTATGCGCAAGAAAAATCGTGAATGTAATGATCCGGCCTTTTTCGATGAAGTCTTCGCCGCAGCCGACGAAATCTTTCTCGCCATGCATGACGGAGACTACCCCTATGTGCTGCCGCTGAATTTCGCCCGCCTGGGGCAGGTCATCTACATCCACTGCGCTCTTGAGGGGCACAAGCTGGACTGTATCCGGCAGAATCCCCGTGTGGCCTTTACCATCATTGCGGACGTAACCATACACCGCGAAAAATCCACCACGTACTTCAAATCGCTCTGCGGCAAGGGGCTTGCCCGCATTGTTGAAGACGAGGCCGAAAAAGGTCGCGCGCTCGATGCCATTGCCGTCCGCTATGCGGCCTTGTGCCCGCAGCCCGCTCCATCTGCCAGCATACGGCGCACCGGCATCGTGCGTATTGATATTGAAGAGCTGGTCGGTAAACGCAGGCAGCCGTCCGGCGCGGCCTGAAAAGACGGAGCGCCAAAGCGGGGCCTGCGGCCGCCGCGACATCACCCGGGCAAGACGGGCAGGCCGCCAGCAGCGATATGCGCTGCCCGTAGCCGCCCCTGGCCGGAAATGTAAACATTTTTTAACACACTGATTTTAAAGGAAGTCTGATATGAGCGGAGCTTCCCGTCTTATTCCATTGCCAAGTTTTCTGGCTCTTGCCCTGGCTGCGGCGCACTTCTGGCGGGCTGGCTGGGCTTCCCTGGCCACGGCCTGTGTGCTTGCCGCCCTGCTGGCCTGGACGCGCCTTGCGTGGGTGCGGCAGTTTCTGCTTCTGGGGCTGCCCCTTCTGGCTGCCCGCTGGATATGGACCACAGGCCAGTTTGTGCAGATACGGCAATTGATGGAACAACCCTGGCAGCGCCTGGCAGCCATCCTCCTGTCTGTGGCACTGCTTACGGTTCTGGCGGCCCTGCTTCTTCTGGGGCAAAAGGCGCAGCAGCGTTATTGCCGCCGCGAAGACACCGCTGCCGCGCAACTGGGAGCCATGAGCGTATGCCTGGCTCTTCTGCTGCCTGCCTGGTTTATGAATCCGCAACTCTTGCTGCTGGAACGCTTTATTCCCCAAGGGGGGCTGGTGCAGATCACGCTGGCCGCCCTGTGGGCCACACTGGCGGCGGGCTGGCTTGGCGACCGGAGCATGGCGTCACAGGCCCGCATGCGGCTCTGGCGGCTGTTTTCTCTGGTGTTTTTCGGGCAGCTTGTGCTCGGACTGGCAGTGGAAAGCCGTTTTCTGCTCACGGGCAGTCTTCACTTGCCCGTTCCCGGCCTGATCGCGGCCGGGCCTGTCTACCGGGGCGGAGGCTGGTTCATGCTGGGCCTTTTCGGCCTGTCCACCCTGCTGGCGGGCGCGGCATGGTGCAGCCAGCTCTGCTATTTCGGCATATGGGACGCCACAGCGGCGGCAAACACGAAATCCCGCCCCGCCCCGCGCTGGCTGCCGCGTCTGCGCCTGGGCATGCTTGCCCTCACCCTGTTGACGGCACTGGGCCTGCGCCTTGCGGGAACGTCTGCGGCCGCGGCTCTGGCCTGCGGCCTGCTGCTGGGGCTTCTGCTTGTCCCCTGCGCCCTGCTGTTCAGCCGCGCCCGGGGATACGCCGCCTATTGCCGGGGCATATGTCCTCTGGGGCTTCTGGCGCAATGGCTGGGCCGCGCCGCCCCCTGGCGCGTGCGCCGTGTGGGCGACTGCTGTGACTGCATGGCCTGCGTGCGGGCGTGCAGGCAGGACGCCATGAACGAAGCGGCTCTTGAAAAAGGCATTGCCGCCAACACCTGCCATTTGTGCCGCGACTGTATCCATGTCTGCCCCAAGGGCGCTCTGGCGCTGACATGGCTTGGCAAAACCGGCAGCCGGAACTGGGCCGGAACTGTTTTTCTTGCACTGCTGGCCGGGCTGCACGCGGCCTTTCTGTTCATGGCCCGCATCTGACATGGCAGAGGCAGCCCCGCAGGGCAATTTTACCATCGCCCGGGGGATGCACAGGCAACTGTGCGCGGCGAATAACAAGCTGAAACGATCTGTACGACAGAACATTTTCAGTATCGACTGCCCTGAATGCCGAAGCCGCGCCGTAAAAATCTTGAACGAATATTTGTCAAAATCAACATGCCCCAAGGATGAACAATGACACGTCTTCTGAAACGCATCGGCACAAGCCCATCCCAGCCTCGCGCCGGCTGGAGCGAAATTTTCTGGGCCTGGGCCGGAAGCAGCCTTTCAGTAGCCTGCCTGGCCCTGCTGGAAAAAGTTTGCGCCCAGGAATGGAACCTGCCCCTGCTGATCGGTTCTTTCGGGGCTTCGGCGGTTCTGGCCTTCGGCGCGCCGCACAGCCCGCTGGCCCAGCCGCGCAACCTCGTGGGCGGGCACGTGCTTTCGGCCATTGTGGGCGTAAGCAGCCAGGCCATGCTGGGGGCAGACCCGGTTCTTGCTTCGGCGCTGGCCGTTTCCACGGCCATTGCCCTCATGCACATGACACAGACCCTGCACCCGCCGGGCGGTGCCACGGCCCTTATTGCCGTTATCGGCGGGCCGGGCATACACGGCATGGGGTACTGGTACGTGCTGCTGCCTTGCGCCGCCGGGGCCGTATGCATGCTTTTGCTGGCCCTTGCAGCCAACAACCTTGCCGCCGGCAAAAAGTATCCCACATTCTGGTGGTGAAGTGCCGACTTGCCACACCGCACCAAAAAGGGTAGCCATTTTCTTTTCCGGCATCTGGTGAGGTTTGCAACATGTCGAGCATTTCCCCCGCATCCCCCCTGGCGGAGGGGCTGCGCCGTGCACTGCCCATTGTTCTCGGGTATACCCCTGTAGGCTTTGCCTTTGGCGTGCTGGCGGTCAAAAACAACATCCCCCCCTCCCTGGCTGTGGCCATGGCGGTACTCATGTTTTCCGGTTCGGGCCAGTTTGTCTTTGCAAGCATGTGGGGAGCGGGAGCGGGCGCACTGTCCATCATGGCGGCGGTTTTTATCGTCAACCTGCGTTACCTGCTCCAGTCGGCCGCAGAATCACCCTGGCTGGCCGGCCTGCCCCGCATGCAGCGTTTCCTGCTGGGGCTGGGCCTCACGGACGAAACCTTTGCCGTTCATATCACAGCTTTTCAGAACGGCTGGCAGCGCAACCTCACCACGCTCTTTGTCTGCAACCAGACCACGCAGCTTGCCTGGGTAGGCGGCAGCGCCATCGGCGCTTTTTGCGGCGAACTGGTCAGCGACGTAAAGCCGCTCGGCCTTGATTACGCGCTTACGGCCATGTTTCTGGCCCTGCTGGTTCCGCAGTGCGTAAGCCGCCTGCATATTCTGGTGGCCCTTTTCACCATGAGCCTGTCCATTGCCCTCAAAAGCGCGGGCATGAGCCAGTGGAATATTGCTGTTGCCACTGTGGCGGGCGCAAGCCTGGGTACGGCACTGCTGCTGTACCGGGACAAGAAAAACGCGCGTTCCCGCACACCCGCGAAGTCTGATGAGGTACACTCATGAACGAACCCGGCTGGCTTGATACCAACACGGGCCTCATCCTGTGCATCCTGGGCAGCACCCTGGTGACCCTGCTGCCCAAAGTCCTGCCCGTTACCTTTCTCAAAGGGGACAACCTGCCCCCGCTGCTCCGGCACTGGCTTTCCTTTGTACCCGTGGCAGTCATGGCCGCACTGGTAGGGCCGGATGTTTTCATTTACGAAGGCTCGTTCAATGCCGGGCCGTCCAACCTCTTTCTCATGGCGGCCCTGCCCGCTCTTGTGGTGGCGTGGTGGAGCAAAAACTACTTTCTGACCATTGTTGTGGGCATCGGCCTAGTCATTCTGGCCCGCTATTCGGGGTTGTACTGATGGACGCGCGCACGCCCGCTCCGGACACCGGGCACATCACGCCGGACAGTAAAGAAAGCAGCCCCCCGCACAACCTCCCCACCCTGCGCAGGCGGCGCAAGCCGGCTCCCGCCCTGGCGGCCCCCCGGCACAGCGGCCGCCTGCTTGTGCGCCTGGCACCGCAGCACACAGCCCTTTTCCGTTTTCTGCTTGAGGCTTACGACCACACGGCCTACTTCACTGTGCTTGAACCCAAAACCGCCCTGCTTAAAATCATTTTTTCGCCGCATCTGGAAAAAGAGACGCGCCGGGCGCTTGCAGAAATGTCTTGCAGCCTGCCCTTTGAGCTGCTGGAATGGCCCTTTGCCCCCCGGCCGCAGGGCCGCAAAAATGCTTTGAGATAGCCACATTTTCTGTTATGAAAGCCCTGTTGCGGGAGAACGGGCCCGGGGAGGCCCGGTCCCGTTTTTTCACGCCCGCGTACTGCGGCGCTCCACAGCACAACGGCCCTCATACGGGCCTCCCATCCAGATGAAGGCGGATACATGTCACTGACATACAAGCGAGTTCTGCTCAAACTGAGCGGCGAAGCCCTTGCGGGGTCCAACAAGACCGGTATCAATCCCGACACCGTGGCGGAAATATGCCGCGAAATCGGCACGGTGCTTGCCATGGGTGTGGAAATGGCCCTGGTAATCGGCGGCGGCAATATTTTTCGCGGGCTTTCCGGCTCGGCCAAAGGTATGGAGCGTTCATCGGCAGACTATATGGGCATGCTGGCTACGGTGCTGAACGCCCTGGCCGTACAGGATATGCTGGAAAAACAAGGCTATCCCACCCGCGTGCTTTCGGCCATCACCATGCAGGAAGTGTGCGAGCCCTTCATTCGCCGCCGCGCCCTGCGCCATATGGAAAAAGGCCGTGTGGTCATCTGTGCCGCCGGAACGGGCAATCCCTATTTCACCACCGATACCACGGCAGTGCTGCGCGGCATGGAACTCAAGTGTGATGCCATCATCAAGGCCACCAAGGTTGACGGCATCTACGACAAAGATCCCACCAAGCACAGCGATGCCGTAAAGTTTGACACCATCAGCTACGATGAAACCCTGGCCCGTCACCTGGGCGTCATGGATGCCACGGCCTTTGCCCTGGTGCGCGACAACAATGTGCCCATCATTGTCTGCCGCATGTTCGGCGGCGACATCCAGCGTGCCGTCATGGGCGAACCGGTGGGGACCATCGTGCGCAACTGCTGATGCAGATGTGCGTCATGTTTGTCGCATTGCTGCGGAAAACCCGGCTGCGGGCAGGCGCATATCCGCCCGGAAAAACGGACGAGGCCCCGCAAGCACAGGCAAACCTGAAATTTGCAACCGTGCCGGGCGGTCTGGCTTTTTCAGCGTCAGACCGTTCCGGATTTTTTCGCAAAGGGAGGCGCAGCGCCATCCCCAAAGGAACAGGCCGCAGGCCGCAGCCCCAAGGAGAATAATTTATGGATATCGACAGCATCCTTCTTGATGCCGAAGACCGCATGGAAAAAGCCCTTGCCGCTCTTGACCGCGACTTTGCCAAACTGCGCACCGGCCGCGCCACCACCGCCCTTGTGGACGGCATAAAGGCCGACTATTACGGCACCCCCACCCCCATCAGCCAGATGGCCTCCATCGCTGTGCCCGACAGCCGCACCCTGACCATCCAGCCCTGGGACAAGGGCGGTATTGCCCTGATAGAAAAAGCTATTCTCAAGTCTGACCTCGGCCTTACGCCTGTCAATGACGGCAAGCTGATCCGCATTGTCATGCCCCCCCTCACTGAAGAACGCCGCAAAGAACTGAGCAAGGTCGCGCGTAAATACAGTGAAGAAGGCAAGGTAGCCGTGCGCAACGTGCGCCGCGACGCCAACGACAGCTTGAAAAAGCTGGAAAAAGAAAAGACCATTACCGAAGACGAACAAAAGCGCGCCACTGACGATGTGCAGAAGCTTACCGACAAATATGTGGCCGAAGTGGACAAGCGTTGCGCTGCCAAGGAAAAGGAAATTATGGAAATATAGCCGTGGCGGCTCATCCGCCACGTGCCGCCGCCCGCCGCGTTTCTGCTACAGCGGGGCGGGGGCGGCGCGTTCTGGCAGCGGTGTGTTTTTTGCCTGAGAATCCGCGCCGCTGGCCCGGGCAGCATTTTTATACAGGCTGAGCAGTATGACCCCACACGACACTCTCCTGCCGGGGCAGAAGCCCTGCACACAGGCGGACGCCACAGCCGCCGGAGCAACCGCCGCACAACCCGCAGCTGACGATGGCCGGGAAAGCGGCCACGCCGGTGACCTGCCGGTCACGCAGTTGCCTGTTCATCTGGCGATCATTATGGACGGTAACGGCCGCTGGGCACAGGCCCGAAACCTGCCGCGCGAGGCAGGGCACAAGGCAGGGGCCGAGGCCGTGCGCGCCGTGGTTACAGAGTGCCGCAGGCTGGGCATACGCCACCTGACGCTCTATACGTTCTCCAGTGAAAACTGGAACCGCCCCAAGGCGGAAATAAGCGCCCTGTTCTCACTATTGCTGGAATTTCTGCGCCGGGAACTGCCGCGCCTTGAAGAACAGGGCATCGCCCTCAGGGTGCTGGGTGATCTGGACGGCCTGCCGCTGGCACAGCGCACTGCCCTGCGCCACGCCATAAAACGCACGGCCGACGGCCCGCATATGGTTTTGAACCTGGCACTCAATTATGGTTCGCGGGCAGAACTGGTGCGCGCCATGCGCTCTTTTCTGCATGACGGTGCACGGCCCGAAGATATTACTGAAGAAAGCCTGGCACAGCGCCTTTATACCGCGGGACAGCCCGATCCGGACCTGCTCATCCGTACCAGCGGCGAGCAGCGCCTGAGCAACTACCTGCTGTACCAGTGCGCTTACAGTGAGTTGTACTTTACCCAGGTGGCCTGGCCAGATTTTGACGCCGCGCAACTGCGTCTGGCCCTGGAAGCTTACGCCGCGCGGTCGCGCCGCTTTGGCAAAACACAGGAGCAAATAGATGCCCATTGAACCCACCGCCAATCCCATCGACATCCGCCGCATCATAACCGGCGTATTGCTGGCCGCAGTGCTGTTGCTGGTGCTCTGGCTGCGGGGCTGGCCCCTGCTGTTCGTCATTCTGCTGGTGTCGGCCCTGGGTCTGTGGGAATTCTATTCTCTTTTCTGGGGTCCCAAGGGGCGCATCACCAGCCGTGTATGCGCCATCGGCCTGGGCTGGGGCATGCTTTGCCTCACCTGGATGAACCGCCCGCAGGACGCCCTGGTGTGCCTTGGCGCGGGCTTTGTCCTGTCGGCCATGAGCTTTCTCTTTCGCTGGGACGTTGTTGAAGAGGATAATGCCTTTGTGTCCAGCGGTATCTTCATGGCCGGGCTGGCCTATGTCCCCCTGCTGCTTCTGCCGGCCACCTATCTTTCCACCACCAAACTCATCTTCGTCATCGCTGCCGTGGCTATTTCCGACACTGCCGCCTATTTTGTGGGTACCCGCTTCGGGCATCACAAGCTCTGGCCCCGCGTCAGCCCCAAGAAAAGCTCCGAAGGCGCTGTAGGCAGCCTGGTGGCCTGCGTAATCTTTTGCGCCATTTACGGCGAGCTTTACGGCAAAACAGGCTGGCTGTCCTTTGCTCTTCTGGGTATTGCGGTCAACGCCTTTGCCCAGGTGGGCGATCTTTTTGAGTCGGCCCTCAAGCGTTCGGTCAATGTAAAAGATTCCGGGCACCTCCTGCCGGGACACGGCGGCGTGCTGGACAGGGCAGACAGCCTGCTCTTTGCCATGCCTATGGTGGCAGTTGTGGACCAGTGGTTCTTTTTCTTTTAGAGCATGCCGGAAAGATACATTCGCAACATTTTTCCGGCGTTGACGCTAACGCTTGACCGCACACACAGCGCATGCGCCTTTGCGGCGGATGCCTGCCCGTGCATCCGTCAGGGCAATGACAAGCTGCGGTTGCACCGGGCAGCGCCGTCCAGGATTTTGCAACCACGGGCAACAGACGGAGCAGGGCAGATATTTTGCACGGCTGACGCCCGGTTCCGCGTGTTGTCATCTTTGTGGTTTCCGGCCGAAGGTGCGCCATTTCAGGCGGCCCCTGCCGGGGCCGCTTGATTTTTTTGCCAGCGTACCTATTTTTTCTTATGGGCAAGCCGCCTGCCCATAAAACAGCATTTCTACACGGCGGCACCCACAGGATGCAGACATGGCACATCTCTGGCCGGGTCAGGGCGGCCCTTCCATAGACTATATCTCCGGTCCGCCGGACGACGCGTGGCGCGATACATGGCCGCGCAGTCTGGTCATTCTCGGCTCCACGGGGTCCATTGGCTGCAGTGCCCTCGCTGTTGTTGAAAGCCACCCACAGGCCTTCCGCGTTGAGGGGCTGGCCTGCGCCCGCCAGGTGGAACTGCTGGCAAAACAGGCCAACCGCTGGCGCCCTTCGCACCTCGCAGTGCTTGATGAAGATGCCGCCGCCAGACTCAAGGCCCTGCTGCCTTCCGGCTATTCCCCCCGCATCCTGACCGGGCGTGAAGGCTATGCCGAACTTGCCGCCCTGCCCGAGGCCCGCACGGTGCTGTCGGCACAGGTGGGCGCCGCCGGACTTGCCGGAACCCTGGCCGCCGCCCTGGCGGGCAAGATCATCTGCCTTGCCAACAAGGAATCCCTTGTGCTGGCAGGCGATCTGGTGCGCCGCATCTGCGCCCGCACGGGAGCCGTCGTACTACCTGTGGACTCAGAGCATAACGCCATATTTCAATGCCTCGCAGGGCGCGGGCAGGAAGTGCGCCGCCTCATTCTCACTGCCAGCGGCGGCCCTTTCCGTGGCCGGTCACTCGAAGACCTGCGCCACATCACACCGGCCCAGGCCCTCAAGCATCCCAACTGGAGCATGGGCGCAAAAATAAGCATCGATTCGGCCACCCTCATGAACAAGGGGCTTGAGGTCATTGAGGCATATCACCTCTACGGCGCGGCTCCCGAGCGCATAAAAGTGCTGGTGCACCCCCAGTCCGTCATCCATTCGCTGGTGGAACTGGAGGACGGAACCCAACTGGCACAGCTTGGCACAGCGGACATGCGCCTTGCCATCGCCAACTGCCTGCTGTGGCCGCGCTGTCTGCCTGTGGGCGTGCCGCCCCTTGACCTTACCGCCGCGGCCCTCACCTTTCACGAACCGGACAGCGGCGTTTTTCCCTGTCTTGAACTGGCCCGCCGTTCTCTCGCCTTGCGTGGAGGGCGTTGTGTAGTCATGAATGCGGCCAACGAGGCCGCCGTGGAACTTTTTCTTGAAGGCGGCTGCGCCTTTCTTGACATCCCCCGGCTGATAGAAGCGGCTCTGACGGCGCACAGCGCCACAGAACCCGGCAATCAGTCTTTCTGCGCCCCGCTGCATCAGGATATGCCCCCGGCCCCGGCCGGTATGGCCGCCCTGCAAAGCGAGGCCCATACCCTGGCGGAGCGCATCACGCAGCTTGACAGCCAGAGCCGCGAGCTGGTGCGCAAGCTGGCCCGCGACGGAGAATCCGCATGCTGACGACCATTATAGCAGTCACCCTTGTTCTTGGCGGCCTCATCTTTTTTCACGAGCTGGGGCATTTTGCCGTGGCCCGTGGATTCGGCATGGGTGTTTCCACTTTTTCCCTTGGTTTCGGACCCAAAATTCTCAAACGCAAATGGGGCAAAACAGAGTATGCCCTGTCCCTGATTCCCCTGGGCGGCTACGTGGCCCTGGTGGGCGAACAGGACGACAGCGAACTGCCCGAGGGCTTTACCCGTGAAGAAAGTTTTTCTCTGCGCCCCGCGTGGCAACGCCTGCTGGTGGTGGCTGCCGGCCCTGTAGCCAACATGCTGCTGGCCTGGCTGCTGTGCTGGATACTGGCTTTCGGCTGGGGCACGCCCCAGTTGCTGCCCCAGGTGGGCGGCCTTGTGGAGGACGGCCCCGCCGCCAGAGCCGGCGTTGAGGCCGGCGACACCATCGTGAGCATCAATGGTCAGCCCATTGTGGATTGGGAAGACATGACCCGCGCCATTGCCGCCAGCGACGGGCAGGCCATGCTCGTGAAGCTCAAGCGGCCCCACAGGGCGGAAAGCGTCGCTCCCCAGGCGGATGAAGGCGCCACCGCGCAAGGCAGCCATGCCCAGACAGCGGCCAACGGCGACGCCATCGCGCCCGCAAGCCTGCTGACGGTGGAAATCAGGCCTGAAATGGCCGTGCGCAAAACCATATTCGGTGAGGATGAAAAAGCCTGGCTTGTGGGGATACGCAATACCGGCGCTGTACGCCTTGTGGAGCACGGCTTCTGGGGCGCTGCTGTGGCCGGGGCAAGCCAGACTTCAAACATGCTTGCCCTGACCTGGAAAAGTTTTGTAAAGCTGGTTGAACGGGTGGTTCCCCTTGATCAGGTGGGCGGTCCCATCATGATCATGCAGATGGTGGGCAAACAGGCCCATGAAGGCATGGCCGGGCTGCTGGCCCTGGCCGCGCTTATCAGCATCAACCTCGGGGTACTCAACCTCCTGCCCATTCCCGTGCTTGACGGCGGCCAGATCGTCTTTTGCCTGTGGGAAATGATCTTCCGCCGCCCGGTCAACGCCAGGGTGCAGGACTATGCCATGCGGGCCGGGCTGGCCCTGCTGGTCACACTCATGCTGCTGGCCACCTACAATGACATCTGGCGCATAGTAAAGGGGGCCGGCTGGTTCGGGAGCGGATCATGAGCGCATATTCCACCGGGCTTGAGCTTATTCTCAATGCGGCCGAGGGCGTGTTGCAGATCATTGTCACGGATGACGAAAAACTGCTCTGCGCCCAGGAATGGCGCAGAGCTGACCGCGCCACGGAAATCCTGGCCCCGGCGCTGGAAAACATCTGCACCGCCCTGGGCATAAAACCCGCTGTTTTCAGGCGGCTGGCCTGCGTACGCGGCCCGGGTTCCTTTACGGGCATACGGCTTGTACTGGCTACGGCGGCCGCCCTGCGCAGGGGCGGAAGGGCCGGGCTGGCCGGGCTGGATTATATGCAGGCCCTTGCCACCACGGCCGTACAGCGCCGCCAGCTTCTTTTCGGCGCGCCCGTGTGGGCGATTACCCATGCACGGCGCAGCCTCGTGCATTGCCAGTTTTTTTTGTCCTACGGGCCGATGATTCCCGCGCAGCCGCTGGCTCCGGTAGACCTGTGCACGCCGCACGAAGCCCTTGCCCGCATTCTGGACAGCCGCACAGCCCCCCTGCCCCAGGGGGTTCCCGCAGGCAGCCGCATAGTGTGGGCCTGCGGCAGCGGGCTTGCCCGGAATGCCGCGGTATTCTCCTCGCTGGATCCCCTGCGCCCCTCCCCGGACGGCAGCCAGTACTGCGCCGACACCGAAAACGCGCCGGTCACGGCACTGGATGACCTGGTAAACCCCGACATCCAGTCCCTGTGCCTGCTTGCCCGGCACGGCGACTATGCCAATGCCGACCTGGAACCTTTCTATGTGCGCCCCTGCGATGCGGTTGAAAATCTGCCCCAGCTGGCTCCGCGTCAGGGGCTTACAAGCGAAACCGCCTCCGCTGCCCTGGAACTGCTGCTGCAACGGCCGCCCCGCAGTGACATATAGGACGATTTATCCTTTGAGAATGCATGTTCTCAAAGCTGGCAACATGTACCCTACGGGTTTAGAGTAATTACGGCTTCAAATGATTGCTTAACGGTCGGCAAAGCCGTCCTACAAGCATCTGGCGACAAGAATTTGGAGACAAATCCTTGTCGAGTCTTCTTCCCGCGCGAATGTGCGTTCTCCAGGTGAGTTATACATCCCGCCGGCGCCTAGCCACGCAAGTAAATTATACTTGCACTCCACAGCAGGCGTTCGTTCACGCAGCCGCCAGAGCATCTTTAAAATGAAAATGCTCTGAAGCAGCTACCAGTTTACCGCGCTCTCACACACTTCGTTTGGGCCGCGCCCGCAGGCGGCTCCCCGCACACAGCCAGCTGCGCACCCTTTCACCACGCCGCTGGGCATTTTTCTGCATCCCCAATCCACATGCAGTTGCTACCCATATTCGCAGACAGCAGTGCAGCGCACAGCGCACACACAACGAGATCTGCCTGGAAGCTGCCCGAACAGTAGCGTCGGCCGGGTAGCTTTTTCTGTTGCCGCCCACATTTTCCGGCTGGATTCTTCTTTTCCGCTTGGCGCGCGGAGAGGTATTTTTGCTTCACCCTGCAAACATGCAAAACAATATACTACATTCTATTTACAGTACTCTAGCATTTGTCTAGAAAAAATTTGCTGATAACAACTTGAATTACATATCTTTGTCAGTTTGACACCGAAGTTTTTATTACGGTATATTCCCCTATCAAGAAAAGGCATCCCCCAACGAGACGGACCGGTCAGGAGCGCAAGGCGCTTCCACCGTCATTGGAGAGTCTCCGGGGTCAGGACCACGGGCGTGGTCCGCCCGGCATCCGCCGGACAGCCTCGAACTGTAACCAAGGAATGATCATGAAGTATTCACGCTGGCCTTCCATGCTGGCGGTCGCGGTCGCATGTATGCTATTGGCCGCCCCCATGAAAGCCGACGCGGCTTCTGCAAGCGCTCCTTCCGCTGAACTCTCTTCAAACGCATCCTCATCCGGCGCCTCCAAAGCTGTAAAAAAATCATCCCAAGCGCGCCCCGCCAAGTCTGAAAAGAATAAAAAAGCTGTTAAAACCAGCCAGTCCGGCAAAGCGGCTAAAACTGCCAAAAGCGGCAAGGCAGCAAAGTCTTCTGCCAAAAGCAAAGCCGTATCCGAACAAAGCGTTGACAGCCGCGACATATGGCTCAAACGCGCCCAGCAAAGCGAAGTTTTCACCGGCAAAGCATCCTGGTACGGCCGCGACTTTCACGGCGGCGCCACAGCCAGCGGCCTTAACTACGACATGTACACCTTCACCGCTGCCCACCGTACTCTGCCCATGGGCACTGTCGTGCGTGTGACCGACCAGGAGAACGGCAAGAGCGTCATGGTTTGCGTGACAGACCGCGGCCCCTTTGTGCGCGGCCGCATCATTGACCTTTCTTTTGCCGCTGCCCAGCAGCTTGACCTTGGCACACGTGGCGTGGGCAAGGTGGAGCTTGAGGTGGTCAGCGACGAAAGCGGAACCCCCCTGCAGGCCGATCAGGCCTACTATGTGCGTTACAATGCCGCCATGGGAGACGAACGCATCGGCCCCTTCCGTGCCTTTGCGGATGCCGCCGCCATGCATGAGGCCCTGCGCCAGGCCCATCCCGAAGCAGAAGTTGTACTGGGGCACTCCCGCTAGCAGCCTGTATCTGTAGCGCAGCACACGCAGCACCGATTTTTCGGCAATCTTTTCAGTCGCCCGGCGCGCCGCACCAAAGGCAAGCGCCTGCGGCACAGTTATGTACGGCCTCGCTACGGTCGTAATACTGCGACCACCCGGCCCGCGCAGAGCGGGTTCAGGCTGCAGGCATCACCCCCGGCCCCTGTATGACGCACAGGGCCGGGGGTTTGTTTTATGGACAAGAGAGTCCACAGGAGCACTGTAAAAACAGTTCCTGCCTGCCCACAGCAAAAAGGCCGATCCGGCTCGGGCCGACAGGCATTTTCCACCGCCGGAGCGGGGGCCTTGCCACCCCTGTGCTTATTCTGTATGAGCCTCTTGCACCTCATGTTCAAAGAAGGATGTCATGGGCTTTTTTTACAGCATGCTCTCTTCGGCAGCCTTCGGGCTTATCCCCCTTTTCAGCCTGCCGCTCATGGCCAGAGGACTTTCTCCGGCTACCGTACTTTTTTACCGTTTTTTCATTGCTTCCATTGTACTGGGGATACTGCTCCTCCTACGCGGCGAGCGCCTGCATACCTCGGGCCGCAACCTTGCCAAACTGACGGGCATGAGCCTCATGTACGCCATGGCGGCCCTGCTGTTCATGCAGGCGTTCAAGTACATGCCGAGCGGCGTGGCGGCGACCCTGCATTTTTCTTACCCGGTAATGGTCATGCTCATGATGATTGTCTTCTTTCATGAGCGTTTTTCCGCGGTCACCGCTCTGGCCGTGGTTCTGGCCATCAGTGGCGTATACCTGCTGAGCGGCGGCGCGCAGCCCGGCAGCGTAGCGGACATGAGCATGTTCGGCCTGGCGCTGGCCCTGGCTTCCGCCCTGTGCAATGCCATCTACATCACCAGCCTTTGCGCAGCCCGCATCAGCAATATGACGGGCCTTGTGCTCACTTTTTATGTAATGGCCTTCGGCGCGTTATGCTCGCTGGCAAACTCGCTGGCAACAAACAGCTTCCAGTTGCTGCAAAGCTGGCAGGAACTGGCCCTGGCCGCCCTGCTGGCCATAGTAACAGCGGTGCTTTCCAACTACACCCTCATCCTGGCCGTACAGCGCATCGGCTCTACCCTGGCGGCAGTGATGGGCGTGCTGGAGCCTGTTACCGCAGTGGTCGTGGGCATACTGGTGTTCAACGAGCCGTTCAGCCTGTCGCTGGTTACAGGACTGGCCCTTATTGCGGTTTCGGTGGTTCTGGTCATGCTTGGCGGCCACATACGCCACCTGCTGGAGCGCCGTAAAGCAAGGCGCACGGGTGACAATCCCGGAGCATCCGGCCGCTGACCCGCCGGTGACACCGCCCGCCCTGTCTACCCGCATATGCGGCATCGCCGTCTGCACTGCCTGACAAAATTTCTGTATAAACAAAAACGCCCGGATGCCGATACAGCATCCGGGCGTAAACAATGATAATGATAAGGTACTATAGTATGCCTGTGCGTCAGGCGGTCATGCTGACTTCGGGCAGGACTGGCGGCCCGGGCCGGACTTCAGACGTGCTTCGGACCGATTCCTGCCGGGAGCTGGCCGCTTCCTGCAAAGACAAGGCAGGCTCAGGCCAAACCGGCTGTCTTCAGTTCATGCAGCCAGGGGGCGAATGCTTCTTGCGCCCGGGCCGAATAAAGCGCCTTGCGGTCTTTTTTGCGCGCCCTTTCCCCCAGGTCCGGCATAAGGCCGAAGTGGGCGTTGGAAGGCTGAAACCGTTTGGCCGGGGTTTGCAGATGCCCGAGCAAAGCCCCAAAGGCGCTTTCCGCCGGGGGGCGCTCCAGATCAATTCCACGGGCGCGCGCATCCAGCAGGAGGGCAAGCCACAGGCCGCTGGCGGCGGATTCCACATAGCCTTCCACGCCGGTAATCTGCCCGGCAAGATAAATGCCCGGCCGCGCCTTGAGGGACAGGTCAGCATCCAGCACATGCGGCGCGTTTACATAGGTATTGCGGTGCATGCTGCCGAAGCGGGCAAATTCCGCCTTTTCCAGCCCCGGCACAAGGCGGAAAACACGCGCCTGCTCCCCTTGGGTCAGCTTGGTCTGGCAGCCCACAAGGTTGCAGGTATCGCTGTTGGCGTTTTCAGCCCGTAGTTGCAGAATGGCCCAGGGGCGGCGGCCTGTGCGCGGGTCCACAAAGCCCACAGGCTTGAGCGGACCAAAGGTAAGCGTGCGGTGACCGCGCTCGGCCAGTGTTTCCACCGGCATGCATCCTTCAAAATGTTTTTCCTGCTCAAATTCGTGCGCGGCCACCTTTTGAGCGTCCAGCAGGGCCTGATAGAAAACTTCGTATTCCTCGCGGCTCATGGGACAGTTCAGGTAATCGCCCTCTCCTTCGGCCTCGCCATTTTCCTGCCCATAACGCGAAGCACGAAAAACAATGTCCATATTCAAGGAATGCGTCCAGATGATAGGAGCTATGGCATCGTAAAAATAGCAGTGCTTTTCGCCCAGCGCTCCGGCCAGAGAAGCCGACAGCCCGTCGGACGCCATCGGCCCTGCGGCCACGATGACAGCGCGCCCTTCTCCCTTGAACGGCTCCAGCGCCGCATCGTCCAGCGACTGCACCTGCTGCCGCACAAGACGGATGTTTGCTTCGGCCTCAACACGTTCACTCATGCTGCGGGCAAAAGCCTCTCGGTCTACGGCAAGGGCCTTGCCAGCAGGTACGCGGCAGGCGTCGGCAGCCTCCATAAACTGGCTGCCCAAGGCACGCATTTCAGCCTTGAGCAGCCCCACGCCCGAGGTTGGTTCGTCCGATCGCAGGGAGTTGGAGCATACAAGCTCCGCCAGATGGTCGCTGACGTGGGCTGGTGAGCGGAACAGGGGCTTTTGTTCAAAAAGCTCCACCGTATGTCCGGAGCGGGCCAGGCGCAACGCGCATTCGCAGCCGGCAAGGCCACCACCCACCACGGCTATGGACAATTTTTGCATATATTCTCCTCTGCGGGCAGAGTGTAAGAAAAAAAGGCTTCTGGCAAGTATGAGAGCGATAATCAATAACATGTTATTTTTTATATCGAAGTTGTTATCCTTAAAGATCGCCATGATCGGACTGCTTTTTTGCATGCCCAGGGCGCTCTTCCCTTCGTCATCCAAAATGCGTATTGTTAAAAGGTTATTCTAACACGGGCAAACGCATGGTCAAGTCGTCCAAAACCTTCATAGCTATCGTTGTTCTCGCGATGTTATTCACCGCGCTGCTCATAGTGGTGCGCGAATACACCGTGGAAACAACACGCCATCTGTCACAGGACATCACTACCCGGCTTGCCGAAGTGAGCCTGCGTGTGGCCGACGACTTTGAACACAGCATTGACAACAAACTGACTGAATTGCAAGGCATTACCGGTTTTCTGGCTAAAGAGGACTGCCTGCCCCGCAAAGACTGTGTGCTGCATTATGCCCCGCTGCTGCGTGCCGCCGGCCTGAAAAGGTTTGCCATCATCAGCCCGGACGGCCAGGGCTTTTGCTCCATGACGGGGCTACCCATTGATATTGAACAGAACAGCAAAAAAAGCCTGTTCGAACGTGCCCTGGCCGGAACAGCCAATATTGCCGCCGTGCCTGACGGCAAGGGCAGCAAGCTTGCCGTAGCGCTGCCCATACAGCGAAACAAGGAAATTGTGGCTGTTCTCATCGGCGAACTTGAAGACGAGCCGATGAAAAAAAGCCTGTTTACCAGGGCATTTGGCGATAAAACCTGTAACATGGTTTTCGACGGCAACGGGCGCCTGCTGTTCTCGGCCGCGCCGCCGGGCAGTCTGGACAGGCTGTTTCCGCAAATGGCGGAAAAAGGGCTGCCCACCTCACTGCGTGAACACCTGCTGACCATTTTTTCCGATATCAGGCCCGGGCCGGACTGTCAGCGGAAAACAGACTGCCTGATAAAAGACGACCACCACTCCTACTACGTGACGCACGTGCCGCTACAGCAATATGGCTGGCAGGTGGTTTCGCTGCTGCCGGAAGAAGTGGTGAAGCATCTGGTGGACAGGCAGAACGACATTACCACCACGCTGGCCTGGCGGCTGTCCATCCTGGCCGGGCTGCTGCTGGTTCTCATCATCGGCGTCATGCAAAGCTACCACCGCACCATCCACCGCCAGCAGGAAGACTACCGCTCCATCATTGCAAGCATATCCGGCGGTGTCATCAAATTCGGCGGGCTGCACGGCACATTCCAGTTTATCAGCCCCAATTTTCTCAAGATGCTGGGGTACCGCAAAGACGAGTTCGAGCAACGCTTCGGCAAGGATTTTGCCCTGTCCATTTTTGAGCCTGACCGGGAAAACGCCCTCCGCACCATGCAGCAGCAACTGGAAGCTGGCATTCCCATTGATGTGGAATACCGCACCAGCGCCAAAAACGGCGCTCTTATCTGGCTGTACCACAAGGGGTCTCCGGTGCAGGCCGGACCAGGGCAAACGTATATCCAGAGCATCGTTTTTGACATTACCCAAAATAAAGAGGCCGCACAGGCCAAACGGATTTCCGACGAGCGCTACCAGTTCATTCTGGAGCAGCATGATATTATTATCTTTGAGCAGAATCTTATTACCGGCAACTTCTCCTGTTCTGCAAAATGGATGCAGACCTTCGGTCACGTGTTCAACATTCTTGAGCCGAATCCGGAACAGGGGCGCATTCCCGTGCATGCAGAAGACCACGAACTGCTTGAAGATTTTCAAAAGCGCGTACATCAGGACATGCACGAACATAAAAAACAGGTTGAACTGCGCCTGCGCGATGCCAGCGGCCTGTACCACTGGTACCGCATTGAGGCCTCAAGCCTCATCAGCGCCCAGGGCAAGCCCATATATTTTATCGGCATCATTACCGATATAGACCGGCAAAAAACGCTGGAACTGCGCCTGCGCACCCAGGCCACGCGCGACAGCGCCACAGGCATGTACAACAAACGCGCCACAGAACAGGCCATTTCGCGGTTTCTGAGCCTGCACAACGGCTCCAGTATCGGCATTTACGCCATGTTCATGATAGATTTTGACAACTTCAAGAGCATCAACGACAGGTTTGGCCATACCGTGGGTGACAAGGCCATTTACCAGATGGCCCAGATCATCCGCCGTAACTTCCGCAGCAGTGATATTGTGGGCCGTGTGGGCGGCGATGAATTTCTTGTCTTCTGCACCGAAACCATGCCGCTTTCCAAAATACACGAAAGAGCCGCAACCCTCGTCAGGCAATTGCGGCTTCATTGCGGACAGGGGGAAGACGACCAGCCCCTTACCGCCAGCGTGGGAGTGTCCTGCCACCCCACTGACGGGCATGATTTTTCGGAACTCTACAAACATGCCGACATGGCCACCTATGAGGCCAAAAGACGGGGCCGCAACCAGTGCGTTTTTTATGCGGAACTGACCGCCGGGGAACAAAAAAGCGCTCACGATTCCCTTTTTCCCGAAGAGCAATGATGCCGGGCAAATGCCCATGCTGCAAGGTACCACGCAGGACATCGCACAGAGCATCGCACAATAACGCCATAAAAAAGCCCGCATTATGCGGGCTTTTTTATGGCTTGCGGCCATTTTTCACACATTGACCATTACGAAGATATATTCTCAAAACACTGCGGGCTTGCCGGGCAAAGCCCAGGCACAGATGTTTTCATCCACAAGCCCTGCAGGCAGCGGCGGAAGATGATCGGGCCTCCGAAGGCGGACGTTTCCTCGCGCGCCAGCCAGCACAATGCAAATTGCCCTACAGGCGTTCCACCACCTTATCACCCATGGCAGCGCAGCCCAGCAGTTCTTTACCGGGCTCCATAATGTCGGCAGTGCGAAAACCGTCAGCCAGGGCCTTGCGCACGGCCTTTTCAATATGGTCAGCCTCTTCGGCCATATCAAAGCCCAGCCGCAGCATCATGGCGGCTGAAAGAATGGTCGCCAGGGGATTGGCTATATCATGGCCCGCTATATCCGGAGCCGAGCCGTGTATGGGTTCAAACAGCCCCGGCCCTTCTGCCCCGGTAGAGGCCGAAGGCAGCATGCCCAGAGAACCGGTAATGACCGAAGCCTCGTCCGACAGGATATCGCCAAAAATATTGCCGGTCAGAATCACATCAAACTGCGAGGGATCGCGCACAAGCTGCATGGCGGCATTGTCCACATACATGTGGCTCAGTTCCACATCGGCATATTCCCGGTGCACCTCCATGACAACTTCTTTCCAGAGGCGCGAGCATTCCAGCACGTTGCTCTTCTCCACCGAGCATACCCGGCGTCTGCGCTTGCGGGCCGTTTCAAACGCAATCACGGCGATACGACGGATCTCTTCCTCAGTATACAGCATGGTATTGTAGCCGGTGCGCAGGCCGTCGCGCACTTCAATGCCGCGTGGTTCGCCGAAATACACATCACCGGTCAGTTCGCGCACCACCATAAGGTCAAGCCCCCTGGCCGCAATGTCGGCCCGCAGCAGGCAGGCCCCCGCAAGCTCGGGCAAAAGCATGGCCGGACGCAGATTGGCAAACAGGCCAAGCTCTTTGCGAATGCGCAGCAGCCCTTTTTCGGGCCGCAGATCCTGGCTCATGCCATCCCATTTGGGACCGCCCACCGCGCCGAGATACACGGCATCAGCAGTGCGGCACAGCCGTACTGTGTCCTCAGGTAAGGGATCGCCCGCGGCGTCAATGGCCGCCCCGCCGATAAGGGCCGTCTCAAAAACAAACTGATGGCCGGATTTTTCAGCCGTGGCTTCCAGAACCTTGACGCCCTGGGCTACTATTTCCGGGCCGATACCGTCGCCGGGCAACAGGCAGATAGTCTTTTTCATGAAACATCCTTGCATATTTTGATCATCCCGCCAGGAAGGCGCGTACATGCCGCGATGGCTCCTTCCCCGGTTCAAGCTTTCCAGTCGCCGCGTGGACCTTTCCCTGGGGGCTGCAAGGCTGAGCATGTGCATGCTCAACCTTTTTCAAACCTCATTCCGGCACGCCACCGCACTGAGACGCTGCGCCTTTGTGGCAGACGCCTTTACACGCAGCCGCAGAGCAATGGCAACATGACGCTGCTTCAGCGACAATACACGCAGAAAAATGAAAAGCCTCTATACCTAAGCGAGCCTTTCCTTCACGTAGCCCACCAGCCCTCCCTTTGCCAGAATGGCGGCCATTGACGCAGGCAATGGCGGGCAGGTGATTTCAGCCCCGGTGGTCAGGTTGCGGATTGCTCCTGTGGAGGCGTCAATTTCCAGTGCATCTCCATCACTGATCTTGTCCACCTCATCGCCCACTTCCATAAGCAGCAGCCCCATATTGAAGGCGTTGCGGTAAAAAATGCGCGCAAAACTGTGGCCGATAACCACGGGCATGCCCGCCCCCAGAATGGCGATGGGGGCATGCTCGCGCGATGAGCCGCAACCGAAATTGCGCCCGGCCACCATAATGTCGCCGGGGGCCACGCGGCTTGCCCAGCCTGGCTCAAGACCGGACATGCAGTTTTCGCCGAGCTTCTGTGCATCGGTGGTTACAAGAAAGCGCGCGGGAATGATGGCGTCCGTGTCAATATGTTCGCCCACCTTGTGGGCCTTGCCCTTGTAATTCATGATTATGGTCCTTATTGCCTGCCCGGCATGGATTGTGCAGATTTCCTTGCATCTTCCGGCCAGTGACGCCCTGCTGTTCACCCCCGTTCGGGACGCTGCCCGACAGCGGACTGAACGGCCGCAGCACACTGTTTTTATAACTGGTCCGGCCCGGCCACATACCCCGTTACAGCCGAGGCAGCCGCCACCAGCGGGCTTGCCAGGTAAACCTCGGAACTCAGGCTGCCCATACGCCCCCTGAAATTGCGGTTGGTGGTAGCCACAGCGCGCTCGCCATCGCCCAGAATGCCCATATGCCCGCCCAGACAGGGTCCGCAGGTGCTGGGTCCCACAATGCACCCCGCCTCCATAAATACCTCGATAAGTCCTTCGCGGAGGCATTGCTTCCACACTGTGGGCGTGGAGGGCAACACGATACAGCGTACGCCTTTATCCACCTTGCGGCCGCGCAGCACCTCGGCGGCATCGCGCATGTCGCTGATACGGCCATTGGTACAGGAGCCGATAACAACCTGCTGTATGGCGGTATCGCGTACTTCGGAAACAGGCTTCACATTGGACGGCAGATGCGGGCAGGCCACCACCGGCTCCTTGCCCGTCACATTCATGTCCACCACGCGCTCATATACCGCACCGGAATCGGCGGCCATGTTTTCCAGCACGCCGGGGCGCTTGTGCTCGGCGCAATAGGTGCGGGTCTTGGCATCCACGGCAAAAAGCCCGGCCTTGCCCCCGGCCTCGATAGCCATGTTGGCCATGCTCAGGCGGCCCTCAACGGAAAGAGCGTCCACCACGGAGCCACCGAACTCCAGAGCCTTGTACAGGGCGCCGTCCACACCGATCGCGCCGATAAGCATGAGCATCAGATCCTTGCCCCGCAGCCACCGGGGCATGTCGCCGCTGATATTGACGCGGATGGTGGACGGCACCTTAAGCCAGGTTTCGCCCAGGGCCATGCCCGCCGCGATGTCTGTGGACCCCATGCCGGTGGCAAAAGCGCCGATGCCGCCATAGGTGCAGGTGTGGCTGTCAGCGCCGATAACAAGATCACCGGGCCCCACCAGCCCCTGTTCCGGCAGCAGGGTATGTTCCACACCACAGTCACCGCCTTCATAGTAATGCACAATGTCCTGCTCTTCGGCAAAACGGCGGCTGATGAGCACCTGATTGGCCGAATCAATATCTTTTTGCGGGGTAAAGTGGTCCATCACCAGGGCAATCTTTGTGCGGTCAAAAACCTTTTTCGCGCCCATGCCGTAAAAAGACTTGATAGCCAGCGGCCCGGTAATATCATTGGCAAGCACCATGGATACACGGCACTGGACGATCTGGCCGTCCTGTTCTACCGCATCGTCCGTATGGGCTTGCAATATTTTTTGCGCAAGCGTCTGAGCCATGATCTGTTCTCCTTTGAAGCTTGAACCGCCCCTTGAAAAATGCCCGGCGGGATTCGCTGTTGCATGAATCCCCTGCCGCGGACATACCACTCAAAAAGGGGAGCTGCCGTAACCCGGCATTGCGGCCTGCGCCGCGAGGTTCCGTTTATACCGGCATGCCGCCGGTCGTCCGTTCAGGAAAAAAACGCCTCTCAGTCGTGCTGGCAATGCAGGCGCGGCCCCTCTTCTTCTTTCTTTGCAAGGTGGTTCAGGGCATTGACATAGGCACGGGCGCTGGCCACGAAAATATCGGGATGCGTTCCACGCCCCACCGCGCTGTATTCTCCATCGCGCAGACGTACGGTCACTTCGCCCAGGGCGTCGGTTCCTCCCGTAATGGCATTGATGGCATACTGTTCAAGCTCCGCCTCACGGCCCACCATGTCGGCAATGACATTGAAAAGCGCATCCACCGGGCCAACACCAAATCCCGCACCGCTGCTTTCCTTGCCGTCCACGTCCATAATCACGGCGGCAGTAGGCGGCACGCCGCCGGTATCCGAGCTTTGCACACTCACATGGCGCAAACGGAAGCGGTCGGGTGCGCGGTATATCTCTTCCTGCACAAGCGCCATAAGGTCGTCGTCATGCAGATTTTTCTTGCGGTCGGCCAACTGCTTTACAGCTTCAAAAATCAGGTTGAGCTGGTCGTCATCAAGCTTGTAGCCCATAGCTTCAAACTTGTTACGCACAGCATTGCGGCCCGAATGCTTGCCGATGACAAGGTTGCTCTCAGTGCGGCCCACTGACTGTGGCGTCATTATCTCGTAGGTTTCACGGTTTTTGAGCATGCCGTCCTGATGGATTCCGGACTCATGCGCAAAGGCGTTGGCCCCCACAATGGCCTTGTTGTTGGGTATGGGCTGGCCGATGGTCATGGAAAGCAGCCGGCACGAAGGGTAAAGCTGCTCGGTGACAATATTGTGCTCCAGACCAAAATAATCCTGGCGCACCCGCAGGTTCATGACAACTTCTTCCAGTGAGGCATTGCCCGCGCGCTCGCCGATGCCGTTGAGCGTCACCTCGGCCTGGCGCACCCCTACCCTGAAGGCCGCCAACGTGTTTGCCACGGCAAGCCCCAGGTCGTTATGACAGTGCACACTGAAAACTGCCTTGTCACTGTTGGGCGTATTGCTGATGACATGCTCTATGCGGGCCGCATACTCGGCGGGCTGGGCGTAGCCCACGGTGTCCGGCAGGTTGACGGTGGTAGCCCCGGCCTTGATGACGGCCTCAACCACGTGGCAGAGAAATTCCGGTTCGGAACGGGAAAAATCCTCGCAGGAAAATTCCACGTTATCCGTATACATGGCGCAACGCTTCACCCCCTCTACGGCCATTCTGAGCACGTCATCGGGATCTTTGCGCAACTTGTGGCGCATGTGCAGCGGCGAAGTGGAAAGAAAGATATGAATGCGGGGATTGCGCGCGTTTTTGATGGCTTCCCAGCAGCGGTCAATGTCGCCCGCAACGCAGCGGGCGAGGCCCGCTACCTGTATGTCTCCGGCCTGTGCGGCAATACGCTGCACAGACTCGAAATCACCGGGGCTGGAGGCAGGAAAACCGGCCTCCATAATATCCACGCCGAGCACTTCAAGCTGATGGGCAAGGCGCAGTTTTTCCTGTAAATTCATGGTGGCGCCGGGCGATTGCTCGCCATCGCGCAAGGTGGTGTCGAAAAAATACACACGATTATTCATGAGAAACTCCTCTGGGTATGACAAGTAATATCTCTTGCATAACGGCCACCGACAGGGCGGCTGGTCCAGGGAGGGAGGCATTCCGCCCATAGGGGCGGCGAGCCGTTACGCAACCTTAATCGCTCTGGGGCGATAGGGCGCGTAGTAGCTGACGGTCGCGGCGGGGAAGGATAACGAAGGTGTAGACAAGGCCACCGGCAATGTACACGGCGCAGAGCATGAAGCCCATGACGCGCGGAAACGATATCACAGTGGCAAGAACGAGCAGAAAGGCAAGCATGGTGCGGACGGGGTGCGCGCGCAAGAAGTCGTATTCCTTAAAAGAAAAATAACGCACCCGGCTCACCATCAGTGTACCCACGCCCAGGGCCAGCAAAAGGGCCACATACGGCGTAACAGGCTGCAACACTTCGGGAAAAAGAGCGGCAAAAAACACAAATGTCACGATGGTGCAGCCGCCGGCGGGAATGGGCAGGCCAATAAAAAAACGCTTGCCCGCAGCAGCGGTGCTGACGTTGAAACGCGCAAGGCGCAAGGCCCCGCATGCGGCATAAATAAAGGCAGCGGCAATGCCCACGCGGTTAAAACTCTGCAACTGCCATTGCCAGAGCAGCATGGCGGGGGCAAGGCCAAAGGCCACAAGGTCGGAAAGCGAATCGTACTGTACGCCGAACTCGCTGGCCGTATTGGTCAGGCGGGCCACCTTGCCGTCAAGCCCGTCCATAACGGCGGAAAGCAGAATGGCCATGCAGGCAGCTTCAAAGCGCCCTTGCCCGGCCCAGACCATAGACAAAAAGCCAAGAAACATGCTCAACGTCGTGATCATGTTCGGCAGGAGGTAAACTCCCTTGCGCGGCTTTTTGACTTCTGTGGTCATACTTCACCAAGTTATGGCCCGGGGGCCGTTAAGCGCCGAAAAAGGCTAGCTTTGCCTTGCACGGGCAACAACACATTGCCCGGCAAAAACCTGCTGCCCCAACTGCGCAGCCGCAACATATCCTTCAGGCAGGTAAAGGTCAACACGTGACCCAAAACGTATCATGCCGTACCTCTGCCCGCGTTCAAGGGCATCGCCCACGTCCGTGCGGCAGACAATACGCCGGGCCACAAGCCCTGCAATCTGCACCATGCTCCACAGCTTGCCGTCAGCATCGCGCAGGCTGTAAGCGCAGCGTTCGTTGTCGGTGGCGGCCTTGTCAAAGGCGGCATTGACAAAGGCACCGGGGAAATAGCGGATGTCCTCCACCGTTCCGGCGACGGGCGAACGGTTCACATGCACGCTGAACACGTTCATGAAAATGCTGATGCACAGGCGTTTTTCGCCGCTGAAAGGATCAGCTTTTTCTTCAATGCGGATGATTTTTCCATCGGCAGGGCTGATGGCCAGCCCTTCACCCCGAGGGGTAACGCGTTCGGGATCGCGGAAAAAATGCATGCTGAACCAGCACAGGACCAGAAAAACAAGAGCCAGGGGCCACCAGCCAAGGGCGGCAAAAACAAGGGCCGAAAACCCGGTAAGGCCGATGCAGGGCCATCCTTCGGGGGTAATTCCGCAATGGGCGGGACGCATGGCATCTCCTGTACGTAATGCGCGGCCGGGCCGCGCTGTTGCGCAATCAATGCAATACCATAGACTGATGTGGACCGCATGGCAAGCGGAAGTAAAAAAGCAGGCACTGGGCGGACCGCCTTACCCGCAGCATGCCTGGAGCAGATTCACGTTGCAATGCCTTACATGTTAAAAAAAATTGTCATTCTGATGAAATACAATTTTCGGCAGGATCCACGCCGTATTACGGCACGTTGCACTCTCGTGCAGCGTTAGCGCATGCAAGCCTTTTCAAAGGTAAAATGCGCCAATATCCTGCATTCGGCCCCAAAAAAACGGTTTCGACACAGGGCGGCACGGCCGATGACCGGCACGGCCGCGGGCCGCCCCATCACCATTGCCGCAAAATATGACCGCGCTGCGCCCCTTGCCGTATGCCGCCGCCGGGACTATACTATAATGCATGAGCAGCATGTTCACCCGCCGCCTTCCGGCCCGAGCCGTCATATGCAGTCTTGCCCTGGCATGCCTGCTGGCCGGGTGCGGCCCCAAAGACATAGGCGCGGGAACTTCCGGCGACGCCCCCGCAACCGCGCAAGGCGTAACCCCTGAAGATCAGCTGCGTTATCCCATCATGGGGTCCAGCCGGACACAGCAACTGCTCTACATCCAGAACAGGCCCGACGTCATGGCCAACACGCAGCAATGGCGGTTGCAGCAATTCAACCGTGCGCATGGCCTTGACCGCGACCAGAACCCGGAACACCCGGAATACAGGGCCGTTCCCAAACAACGCAGCCCTTTCAAGCAATAGCCTATGGATCCCATTACCCATGCCGCCAGCGGCGCTGTGGCCATGCTGGCCATGCCGCGCCGCCCCGCCACCCGGTGGGCCGTACCGCTGGCCGCCCTTGCGGCAGCCTCGCCTGACATAGATGTGATCTTTTGCCACACCCCCCTGCAATTCCTGCTGCTACACCGGGGCATCACGCATTCACTGGCGGCGGCCCCGCTGATGGGCCTGCTGCTGGCCTTGCTGTCGCGGCCCCTGTGGCGGGCGCACACGCCGGAGCACTGGAACTTTGCCAAAGTCTGGCTATTCATGGTCTGCATGGTACTGCTGCATATCTGGCTGGATGTCATCACCACCTACGGAACCATGATATATCTGCCATTCTCGCATGAAAGGGTACGCCTTAATGCGGTCTTTATCATAGACCTGCTGCTGACCCTGCCCCTGCTCTGGGCCGTCTTGCGGTGGCGCGGGCGGCGTGGCCTTATGAGGCTGGCCCTGGCCTGGGTTATTGTTTACCCGGCCCTGTGCATCGGGCTCAACGCATGGCACACGACACAGGCCGAACAGCGGCTGATCGCGGAAGGCCGCGCAGCAAGCCGGATTGTAGTGCTGCCCGACGGCTTCGCCCCCCTGTTCTGGCGCACCATTTATGAAGAGGACGGCCCCCAGGGCCGCATTGTCTACAGCCAGGGGCTTGATGCCCTGGGCCGCCCTCACGACGCGCCGGTTCCCCACAAGGCCGCGCCGCCGGAGCTTGTGGCTGTACTGGCCCGCCAGTCCGTGGCGGCGGATGCCTTTTTCGACTTTACCCTGCTGCCCGTCATGCGTCCGCTGCCTGCCGATGACATGCCGCCCGGCGCTCCCGGCACTCGGGCCGCTGGCAGCGCAGTCCCTGAAACTTCAGGGCGTACCACATACATGCTTTTTCATGACCTGCGCTTCGGCAGCAGCCTGAAGCTGGTGCGCGCCGCCATGGCCAGTCGCCCCAATGCGGATATTCCCTTCCGGTACATGGCGGAACTGGAAATGCCCGCTGCAAAAAAAGACGGTACGCCGGAGGCGGAAGTACCGCCTGAAGTGCATCTTCTGCTTGAGCGTCTGCGCTTTTCCGACAGCGGCAAGGATTCACACTGGCAGCCCCCCCAGCCGCCCGCTTCACCCGGGATTCTAGACTGGCTGGCCGGGCTGCGCTGAGGCTACCCCGCCGGGCGGCCACAATCGCCCATACACGTTACAACAATGCCGACGAGGTGTTTATGAACAGCAGTTTTTCGCATCTGGATGGGCAGGGCAATGTGACCATGGTGGACGTTGGAGGCAAGCAGGCCACAGAGCGCGTGGCCATTGCCGAAGCGGTGGTGGAACTGCGCCCCGCAACCCTCGAGCTTCTGCTCAAGGTGGCCCTGCCCAAGGGCGACGTACTCACCTGCGCCAAAATCGGCGGCATCATGGCTGCCAAGCGCGTTGGCGAGATTATTCCCCTGTGCCATCCGCTGAGCCTCACCTATGCCGACATCCGCTTTGAAGTAAGCGAAACGCCGCCGCGCATCCGCATTGAGGCCGAAACCCGCACCGTGGGCAATACCGGCGTGGAGATGGAAGCCATCGTGGCCGCGCAAACCGCTGCAGCCGTTATTTACGACATGTGCAAGGCCGTGCAGCGCGATATCATCATCAGCCGGGTGCGCCTGCTGCACAAGCGCGGCGGCAAAAGCGGCGAATTCAACGCGCCTGATATGGAAGAATGATGCTGCCTTACATTGATCCCGTTGCTTTCAGCATTGGCAACCTGCAGTTGCGCTGGTATGGACTCATGTATCTGGCGGGCTTTGGCCTGGGCTGGTGGCTGGGCCGCTGGCGCGCTTCACGGCCCGGCTCAGACTGGCGGGCCACCGATGTGGACGACCTGCTGACCTGCGTCATGATCGGCATTATTCTGGGCGGACGCCTGGGCTATGTGCTGTTTTATGATCTGCCCGTCTACATCTCTGACCCCATGGAAATCCTGCGCATCTGGAACGGCGGCATGTCCTTTCACGGAGGCCTGCTTGGCGTACTTGGTGCTTTCTGGTACTTTGCCAGAACACGGCACCGCTCCTTTCTGGATATTTCGGACTTTGTGGCCCCGCTGGTTCCCCAGGGTCTCTTTTTCGGGCGCCTGGGCAACTATATCAACGGCGAATTGTGGGGCAAGGTGACGGCTGGCCCCTGGGGCGTGGTCTTTCCCGGCGCCGGTTCCCTGCCGCGCCACCCCAGTCAGCTCTATGAGGCGCTGCTGGAGGGACTGGTTCTTTTTGCCCTGGTGTGGATATATTCGCTGAAACCGCGCAAGCGGGGAGCTGTTTCGGGCCTGTTCGCCCTTGGCTATGGCCTGTTCCGCTTTATCGTCGAGTTTGTGCGCGTACCCGATGCCCAGCTTGGCTACCTTGCGTTCGGCTGGCTGACCATGGGGCAGGTGCTTTGCCTTCCGCTCATGGCTGTCGGCCTGTGGCTGCTCTGCCGTCAGGCTCCGGTCATGCAACAGGGCATGCATGTGGTCCTAGACCGGCCCGGGACAAAAAAGCCGGACGGCCGCAACAATAAAAAACGCAAGCCGAAAAAGTAGCCTTGCTCCGGATTGAAGCACATCCGGCACACGAGGCGCCGGGCGCAGAGCGTTTTTCCGCTTGCTGCTGCGGGCAACGTCATCTTGTCGGCTTGAAACAGGCATTGCAGACACACGCCACGCCCGGCAGCCTATAACATATTTTGCGCACAAACCCTGCTGTAGCGCCACCGCACGGCCCGCACACAGCAACGCCGGACAGCTCACGACACACAGAAGGCGGCCCTGCTTCTGCAGGCTGCCGCCTGACCGTGCCTGTGTCAAACAGCCGCGCAGTTGACACCAGCCCACTTTTTTGTGAAGCTGTCTGCCGTTTATCCTAATCATTTTTTACGGAGATCACATGGCTAAAGAAGGTTCCATTGAAGTTGACGGCGTAGTGCAGGAAGCCCTGCCCAACGCCATGTTCCGCGTGGAGCTGGAAAACGGTCACGAAGTGCTGGCCCATATTTCCGGCAAAATGCGCAAATTCTATATCCGCATCCTGCCCGGCGACCGCGTCAAGGTAGAGCTTTCTCCCTACGACCTTACCCGCGGGCGCATCACCTACCGCATGAAGTAGCAGCGGGCGCGGCGGCTTTTCTATAGCCACTGCTGTGGCCGAACCGCCCCTGGCCGCGCCCCCTCTTCTCTTTTCGCAGCCATGCTGCGTCTTCATTTCCGTTACGAAAGCCCCATCCAGGCAAGTGCGCCTACGCACAGCAAGGCCCACAAACCGGCTACCACGTCGTCAATCATGACGCCGTAACCATCCGGTAGCCACTTTTCCGAAGCCTTGACCGGCCAGGGCTTGGCGATGTCAAAAATCCTAAAAGCCACAAAAGCCGCCAGCACCATAAAAAAACTCGGATCAGGAAAAGGCAGCAGCACCAGCCACACCCCCACCAGTTCGTCAATGACGACCTCACCGGGATCTTTGCGGCCCAACAGCTTTTCCGCGCGCGTGGCAGCCATGGCCCCAAGAAAAAAGAGCGCCAGCAGCAACCCCGCCCGCAGCCAGATATTCAGGGGCAAAAAAATGTAGGGGGCCAGCAAACAGGCCATGGCCGTTCCCCAGGTTCCGGGAGCCTTGGGGTCCAGCCCGGCCACACCGAGACGGCAAAAGTACAGAACCAACTGGTCTTTCAGGCGCATTATTGCTCCGGACAGATTTGAGCGCCGCACAGTGCGGCAAAAAAACGTCAGCAGGCAGACAGGGACCAGGTTCAGCGCGCAACCGAAATGCGGATACCGTCCTCCTGCCTGGCAAAAAACTCTCGCGCATGCAGTCTAGCCATTTTATGTATCCAGGGCCAGAATGAAAACACGCATGGCCGGATACAAAACGAGCGCGACGCATACTTTTCCGCCCCGATATTCATGCTCGACCTGCGCATTATTGCCTAAAAAACAGCTTTCCCGTATAGGCATGGCATGGACAAAAACCGCAGCGAACTTTTTGGGCGCTTCAGCTATGATGACAGCCTGACCTATGAGGATCTGCTGGCTGTGGAAGAAAACCTTACCGCTGACCTCACGGCCCTGCTGCTGCGGGCAGACGCCGCGCACCTGGACTTTACCCCACTGGGCGACGCGCTCATGTTCCAGTGCGCCTTTGAAGCACACAAGCTCTACGTTTACCGAAAAATTGCCTTGGAAACGGCCGCATTGTTGCCTTCGGGCGTGCGGGGGCAGATGTTGTGTCTGGACAAGGACTTCAATTCCCTGCATATATACTGGCTGCGCGCAGGGCAATGGCAGGAAGAGGAACGCACTGTTCCCCTTGAGCCGCCGCCGGGCCTCAGGGTCTGGCACACTGGCGAGGGCACGCCTGCAGCGAGAGATCAAGGGGCGGAATAAATTTGCACCTGCCACTCGCCCATGAGGAAAAGGCCGACACTGCGCGGCCTTCGGTTACGTGCATGCCCGGATGGTGGAATCGGTAGACACAAGGGACTTAAAATCCCTGGCCGTTAAGGTGTGCGGGTTCAAGTCCCGCTCCGGGTACCAAGCAAAAACAGGGCCTTATGGGTAAAACCATAAGGCCCTTTCAAGCTGTTCTTGTGTACCACTGCATGTCAATCACGGTTTTAATGTTAAGCGATACATAGAGTTACCGAGAAGGTGATCCGGGATATTCCAAAATATATAGGGATATAGCGGGATAAGGGGACTAGGCCGAAACAATAAGCAGGCGCGAAAGTTGACACTGATTCGCGCGCACGTTGGCACATACAAAAGCGGGGTAACAACCCAGCTTTTGTGTCATTTTCAGCACATCACTTCCGGCTTGGGATACGGCTCGATGGGCAATCTCAGGCGACGTTGCCAGTTCGTCTTGAGAAACCGCACATACCGGAACTGCCGGAGTTTATGCACTGTAGTGCGATGGAAATTATCGCGCAGATACTCCTCTCGCTGACCGCTTTTAAGGTGCGCTGCCAGAACATCTTATGGTATGTCTGCCCGTCCAGATCGTAAAACGCTGCGGTGTGGCTACCCGATCCCTGCTGTAGCAGTAAACCGTGACATCTACCACACCGGGGAACAGACCGCGCCAGCGGCGACAATCTGCCACTGTGCCGCCGGCGGGTGGGTTGCGCATGTAGTCAAGCAGGGTTGTCAGCATGCTGGCGTTGCTCTCGGCATTGGTGCCACCCTAAGGTCAAGAAAGCCCTTGTACGCCGCTGGCCGCTGACAGCCAGTGACCTCCTTCCGACAACATCCGGCAGCGCACTGGTCTGTACAGCTTCGCATGGCGGGCGCCGTTACGGACACGCCACGCCGTGGGGTTGCGGCGGCTGTGGCCTGGCACAGGCCGTCTGCATCTTTGGCCTGTGTGTAGACAAGGGTATACGCCAAGGGCGTCATGATAGTTCACGGATTCGGAAACATGGCCTCTGACGGACGACTCATACCCAGCAGGGCTGGCAGCCCATGTATTATTCCTGAGCAACATGTGTTTGACAGCTTCACCGCAAAAAACAGGCAGACGCATGAAAACGACCTGTTTTTTCACACCTCTTCTTTCTACCACAGCCCGGCCGGCCAGCATTTCAGGATAACGTTGGCAGTACGGTGCAATTGCTGGGGGGGAGTAATCGTCATGACGCCAGCGCGGAAAAGGAAATAACAAAGCCCCCGGCAATCTGTGCCGGGGGCTTTGTTTCATTAGTATGCGCTAGGCTTACCAGCGGCGGGCGGCCGGCTTTTTGGGCTCGGCCTTGTTCACGCGCAAGCTGCGGCCGTCAACTTCCTTGCCATCAAGAGCAGAGATCGCGTTGGCAGCATCGTCATCTTCCATTTCAACAAAACCAAAGCCGCGAGCACGACCGGTTTCACGATCTGAAATCAGGTTAACGGAAAGCACCTGACCAAAAGCGCTGAACAGGGATTCAACGTCGCCCTGCGTGGTAGACCAAGAAAGATTACCAACATAAATAGAAGTAGCCATAAAAGACTCCATGGGGGGGTTACGGGGGAGGTAGACTTTCTGCTGAAGCCTTACCCATGTAAAGTCTCTGGCGAAAAATTTACTATACCCAATCAATGATTTCTAAACGTAAAGACAGGGCCGCACGTTGTCAATAACTATTTTAGCAGATTTGTTATTATTACATAAAAACCAAACCTTGTTAAATTATTACCAGCATTGGTAGCTAGATAGCAGCATAAAATTATTTTTATAATTATTTTTGCACAACAATTATATGGTTGTATTGTGATCCTCTGGTATCTAAAAAAAATGGAGTAACTATGAATTACAAATTACGCCTTGTTTTAAATGTTCTCAAAAGCAAAGAAGAAAAAATACTCTCCATCATAAAAAATAAATAACAAACCGGCGTCGATCGCTACTATCGATGCCGGCTTGTTGCTTGAAAGTTACAATGCTACGCCGCGTAGCCCGGCAACTTTTGCAGTATTCATAATTTCCGCACATTTTGCAGTTCTGCCTGACGAGGCTTGGAGCCATGCCGATATTTCAGCCCAAGCACAATATCGCTGTGTATCTCACGCTTTCCTGCCAGATAATCCAGACGCACTCCCCCTGGAAGCCCGCTCACAACGCCCCGTGTGCGAACAGCTCCGCTCCGGCCCGGCACAAGATGGCCGCCGCGGCATTGAGCAGTCCATCCAGATGGATGAAATACGCGGCCCTGCCTTAAAAGCCGCACCACCACGCAAATATCATGCACAAATCCCATCTTGACACACAACCATATCCATGTGAGCGGATAGCATCGGCAAATCTTATTGTGGAGGCAGCCCATGACAGGTCCCATAATTAACAGCACTTGCTTGGCGGCAGGCAGCATCATAGGAGCTGTTTTTGCCTGCTATATTCCAGCACGTGTAAAATCATCACTTCCCCTGACAGCAGGGCTTATCACGCTAAGTTTGGGCAGCTCCCTGGTCGGAAAAGCCGCACATTTTCCTGCGGTTGTTCTTTCCACCCTTGTCGGCGCTGCCATTGGGGAACTGTTTTATTTTGAAAAAGGCCTTGAAACTGCAATCAAACGCCTTCTGACACGTTCAAGAAAATCCGGCGACATCAACAACGAAGAACTTGCCCTTCAGTATATAACGCTTGTTTCCGCATTCTGCTTCGGAAGTATGGGACTGTTCGGCGCGGTTGAAGAAGGCATCACCGGAACTACAGGACTATTATTAACAAAAAGCGTTCTTGATTTATGCAGCGGCATTATCTTCGGAGCCAGCCTGGGGGCCAACGTCGGGATTATTGCTATTCCTCAATTCTTGATACTTGCCGGGCTATGCTGGTCAGGAAATAAAATCATACCGCTGATTACTCCTGAAATGCTGCAAAACTTCACCTCTACTGGGGGCATCATTTTTCTTGCGACAGGAATACGGATGTGTGGCATCAAAACCATTCCCATTATTACCATGATCCCATCCCTTGTGCTTATTTTTCCCTTCACAAAACTCTGGATGTGGCTTGGATTCTAAACGGTACGGCCTTGAAGCCATCTCCTCAACGTGATGCGCACGACAGGGCCATCCCGCGTTACGGCGCCGTCCCTTCCGGGCAATCCGTTGCGGCAGGCAGCACATCCATGACGTCGCCGGGCCGAACAAGCCCGCCCTTCAGAACCCTGGCAAACACACCCTGCCGGGGCATGATGCAATCCCCCATAGTGTGGTATATCTGACAGTGGTTATGACACTCCTTGCCTATCTGCGAAACCTCCAGCAGCACAGTATTACAGGACAGGCGGGTTCCCACGGGCAGAGCCGCAAAATCAATGCCGTCCACGACAAGATTTTCACCAAAACACCCGTGGGTCACAATGGCTCCCCTGGCCTTGAATGCCTCGATGGCCTGCCAGGAAAGCAGACTGACCTGACGGTGCCATTTTCCGGCGTGAGCATCACCCTCAATACCGTGATCCACCACAAGCGTGGCGGAAGAAGCGGTTTGCTTGGCTGTACCTTTTTTGGAGCTGACACAGATGGCCTTGATAATACCCATACTATCTTCCTATGTTTTACAGATACACTCATTAATACTGTGCGGGCCGGATCAGGCCCACGCCAGGGCCTGCGGCGTCAGCGCGACACTCTCCGCCCATTGCCCATTGTCCGCAATCGCGGCTCTACCCCCGGCAACGCCCTTTACAGTCAACGTATCCATTACCCTGCGTCCCGGCAATTCCTCCGAAAAACAGATGAAAAAACACCGCGCGTAGCTTGAAATCCCGATATACCCACGTTTTTCATCATTTCTTCCGGCCACAACGAGACTGCCCCGCCAGTGCCAGATGTCGGGCCGCAACGCACCGCGCGCATATTATGCAACAAAGGGGATCGTGGCCGGCAACGCATTAGGCCGGATGACGACCACACCACAGGCGCATCCGGCCTCCGGCCCTGCTCCACCATCTTTCCGGCGCGCACTTCCTTATATAAAACACAAAAACAGATGGTCATCTCTTTTACGGCAAAAAAATGGGATTCGTAAGCAAATTAAAGAAAATGCAGAAAGGCATAAAAAAATCTTGACGGGCCACACATGAGTAGCTATATAACCCCTTGCCTCATGTAGGAGCGTAGCTCAGGTGGCTAGAGCACTTCCTTGACACGGAAGGGGTCAGCAGTTCAAGTCTGCTCGTTCCTACCAAAAGAAACTTCGGGGATGGTTCCCCTTAACGGCGGAAGGCCTTGGCCCCGCCCATAGCACAGGCTGCCGCAGGGTGGCCGAATGACCGGTATCGGCGCAGTGGGGAGGTTTACCTCCCCATTTTGTTTTGGCTTTTTTGTCTGGCCGGGCAGCGCCTCCGGCGATGCAAGGAGATTGTCATGGAAGTCCGTGTGGAAGGGCAGATGGTAGAGGGGCAGGCTGGCGACAGCGTGGCCGCCATACTCCAGAAAGCCTTGAGCGGCAAGAAGTTCAAGGCCGTTGTGGCCGCCCGCGCCCTTGACAGCGCGGAAGAACTGCTTGACCTTTCCTCTCCGGTACCCGCCGGTTGCACCGGCATCGAGCCGGTGTATGCCGACTCGCCCGAGGGCCTGCAGATACTCCGCCATTCCACCGCCCACGTCATGGCGGCGGCGGTGAAGCAGCTTTTTCCCAAAACCCGCGTTACCATCGGGCCTTCCATCGAATCCGGCTTTTACTACGACTTTGACGTGGAAAAACCCTTTTCCAGCGAAGATTTTTCCGCCATTGAAGCGGAAATGCAGCGCATTGCCAATGCGCGCGAACCCTTTACCCGCGAAGTGCTTTCCAGGGCTGAAGCCATAGAGCGCTTCAAGGCTATGGGCGAAGACTACAAGGTTGAAATCATCGAAGGCATCGATGCAGATACGGTGTCGGTCTATACCTGCAGCGGCTTTGCAGACCTGTGCCGCGGCCCGCATGTGCCGCACACGGGCTTTGCCAAAGCCTCCAAGCTCATGAGCGTTGCCGGGGCCTACTGGCGCGGCGACGAAAAAAACCGTATGCTGTCCCGAATTTACGGCACGGCCTTTGCGGACGAAAAAGCCCTTGCCGCCTACCTGAAGCAGATGGAAGAAGCCAAACGCCGCGACCACCGCAAGCTGGGGCGCGAGCTTTCGCTCTTCACCTTCAAGGAAGACGTGGCCCCCGGCATGGTGTTCTGGCTGCCCAAGGGCATGCTTGTGCGCACCATTCTGGAGGACTTCTGGCGCAAGGAGCACCTCAAGCGCGGGTATGATATAGTACAGGGGCCGCAGCTTCTGCGTGTTGAAACATGGCAGAAATCCGGCCATTACGACCATTACCGCGAAAACATGTACTTTACGCAGATCGAGGAAGACGCCTACGGTGTCAAACCGATGAACTGCATCTCGCACATGCTTATTTACGGGAACGAACTGCACAGCTACCGCGACCTGCCGCAGCGCTATTTTGAGCTTGGCGTAGTACACCGCCACGAAAAAAGCGGCGTGCTCCACGGTCTTTTGCGTGTACGCCAGTTCACCCAGGATGATGCCCACATCATCTGCGCGCCTGAACAGCTTGAAGGCGAGATTCTTGAGGTCATACATCTTATCCGTGACCTTATGAATCTCTTCGGCTTTGAATACAAGGTGGCAGTATCCACCAGGCCCGAAAGCAGCATCGGCACGGATGAAGCGTGGGAAATGGCCACCAGCGCCCTTGTGCAGGCAGTGGAAAAGGCCGGCCTGCCCTACACCATCAATGAGGGCGACGGCGCTTTTTACGGTCCCAAGATCGACGTGCGCCTGCTGGACTGCATCGGCCGCGAATGGCAGTGCTCCACCATTCAGGTGGACTTTACCCTGCCCGAACGTTTTGATCTCACCTATGTGGGGCAGGACGGCGAACGCCACCGCCCTGTCATGGTGCACCGCGCCATCATGGGTTCTCTTGAACGCTTCATCGGCATTCTTGTAGAAAACTTCGCCGGGGCGCTGCCCACCTGGCTTGCGCCCGAGCAGGCGCGCCTGCTTACGGTGACCGAAGCCGGCGACGAAGCCGTCAGCAGCATGCTTGAAGAGTTCAAGGCTCTGGGCATCCGCGCCCAGGCCGACACGCGCAATGAAAAACTGGGTTTCAAGGTGCGTGAGGCCCAACTGGCCAAAGTTCCATACATTCTTGTTGTGGGAGAAAAGGAAGTGCAGGCGGGCGGCGCCAATGTGCGCCTGCGCAATGGAGACAACCTGGGGCTCAAGTCCGTAGCGGAAATCGCCGCACTCATACGCACGGACGCCGAAGAGCCTTTCAAACAAGGAGGGATGCGCTATAGCTTCGCCTAACATGAGATTCCGCCGCGACATGCCGCAAGACAGCGTACGTCGCAACGAAATGATCCGCGCCCGTGAAGTGCGCGTGATCGCCGCCGATGGCGAGCAGCTTGGTATTTTGCAACGTAACGAAGCCATTGTGATGGCCAAAGAAGCGGGCATGGACCTGGTGGAAGTTTCTTCCAACTCCGAGCCGCCCGTTTGCCGCATAATGGATTACGGCAAGTTCAAATACGAGCAGCAGAAGAAAAAGCAGGAAGCCAAAAAACGCCAGGCTGTGGTGCAGATCAAGGAAATCAAGGTCCGCCCCAAGACGGATGACCATGACTACGAAACCAAGGTCCGCCACATCCGCCGCTTTCTGGAAGAAGGCGACCGCTGTAAGATCACCGTGTTTTTCAGGGGCCGTGAAATCGTCCATAAAGACCGCGGCATAGCCATTCTGGAGCGAGTGGTGCAAGACCTGGCCGATATTGCCAGGGTCGATCAGGAACCCCGCGCCGAAGGCCGCACCCTGCAGATGATGCTGGTACCCAAAAAGTAACCGGCCTCATACGGCAAAACACATTGGAGCAGCCGGCTCTTGAGAGTACGCATTCTCAAGGCCTGAACGCGGTCAGTCCGGCGGCGGCAGGATTACTATGCCTGTCTGCGGCTCGTGAAGAACGCCTGCCCACATATCCGCGAGAACAATTTTGCATTGAAGTTGTTCCAGCTCTTGCGCCTTATGGCGCTTTGGGGCATTATGCCCTTCCCCTGGCGCGTCTGCAGACCTGCCGGGTATATGTTTTCGTAAGGAGTACGCCATGCCCAAGATCAAAACCCGGCGTTCCGCCGCCAAGCGTTTTTCGCAAACCGGCAGCGGCAAGTTCAAGCGTCGTCGCCAGAACCTGCGCCACATTCTTACCAAAAAGGCCGCCAGCCGCAAAATGCGCCTGGGTCAGTCCACCACCGTGGACAAAGCCAACGAAAAGGCCGTGCGCCGCATGCTGCCCAACGGCTAGGGCTTTTGCCCCGGCCTGCCTGCCCGGCAATCAGGTTCCCTTCCGAACCTCTGGCGGTGTGTTTTTTTAACTATCCGCGCAGAACTACAGCCTGTTACAGCTGTATTGTCCCGGGCAAGCCTGTTTGGAAACAGCAGCGGCCCTGCCGCAGGCTTGAAAATTCAAGACGCGCAAGCGTCGCGGCGTGTGCGGAGCCGTAACCGATGTTCAATCCGCCCCCCTCACCGAGGGTTCATGATACTTTACACCCCCCAACGGGCTTTCCTCCGCCTGGTTGGGAGAAGGAGGTTACACCATGCGTGTCAAGAGAGGTCTTTCCGGTCATCGTCGCCACAAGAAATATTTGACCGCCGCCAAAGGTTTTCGCGGCGGCCGCAGCCGTCTGTACCGCACCGCCCGCGAGGCTGTTGAGCGTTCGCTGCAGTACGCCTATGTGGGCCGCAAGCTGCGCAAGCGCGACTTCCGCACCCTGTGGATCCTGCGCATCAACGCCGGCGCCCGCCTGAGCGGTCTTTCCTACAGCCGCTTCATGCACGGGCTCAAGCTTGCAGGCATTGAACTGAACCGTAAGGTTCTTGCTGATCTGGCCGTCTACAAGAAAGACGACTTCGCCAAGATCGTCGACATGGCCAAGGCTGCCCTGGGCAAATAAGCCCCGGGCTGGCGCTCCCCGCGCCGGAGCTGGCCTCCAGGCCGCGCTGGCCCGCACATGATAACGTGCGGCGGGTCGGCTTGCGGGAGCAGGGCCATACGTGCTATAAGGGCGTGGGCGGTGCACATGTGCTGCCCACGCCCTGTTTTTGAGCCACACAAAATTCAACGTCAGCGCCGCGCAGGCGGCATCGGGAATCCGTATGGATCTGATTTCTGCACTGGAAGGCCTGGTCCCTGAGCTTGAAAAAGGTCTGGATCAGGCTTCTTCTTTGGAAGGGCTTGAAGCCCTGCGGGTGGATTTTCTGGGCCGCAAGGGCAGGATTGCCCAGATCATGAGCCGCCTTCCCTCGCTCGCCCCGGAGCAGCGCCCCGCCGTGGGGCAAACAGCCAACAGCGTCAAGGAACGCTGCAATGCGCTGTTTGAATCCCGCAAGGGCGCGCTGGAGGCCGGGCGTGAAGCCGAAGCCCTCAAGCGCTTCGACCCCTCCGTACCCGGGCGCGCACCGTGGAGCGGCACCCTGCACCCCACCACTCTGGTGATGGAGGAAATCTGCGGCGTTTTTCAGGGACTCGGCTTTGACGTCGCCTCCGGCCCTGAAGTGGAGCTGGACTACTATAACTTTGAGGCCCTCAACATGCCGCCCGAGCACCCTGCCCGCGACATGCAGGATACGCTCTATATCACCGACAAGGTGCTCATGCGCACCCACACCTCGCCCGTGCAGGCCCGCACCATGCTGCACCGCAAGCCCCCGCTTGCCGTTGTGGTTCCCGGCAAGGTCTACCGGCGCGACAGCGACCTTACCCATACTCCCATGTTTCATCAGATCGAAGGGCTGATGGTTGGTCAGGGCATCAATATGGCCCACCTGCGCGGCACACTCACGGCCTTTGTCCGCGCCATTTTCGGCAGCGACACCCGTGTGCGCTTCCGGCCGAGCTTTTTTCCCTTTACCGAGCCTTCTGCCGAGGTGGACATGAGCTGCTGCATGTGCGGCGGCCAGGGCCATATTGACGGCAGCCCCTGCCGTGTGTGCAAAACCACGGGCTGGGTTGAGATTCTCGGCTGCGGCATGGTGGACCCGGCAGTGTTTGAAGCCGTTGGTTATGATGCCGATGTCAGCGGCTTTGCCTTCGGTATGGGCGTGGAGCGCGTGACCATGCTCAAATACGGCATTGGCGACCTGCGCATGTTCTTTGAAAACGACGTACGCTTTCTGGGCCAATTCGCCCGCTGAGGCCAAAGCCGTGTTGCGTTCCGCCAGCCGTCCCTGCCGTCCTCGTGCCGCCTCCGGCATGCTGCGTCACGCCCTTACCTGCGCAGTGACGGCAGCCCTGCTGCTGGTTCCTGCGTTCTGGCCCTTGACGGACGGCTGTTTTCCGACAGGCACAAAGACCGGCGGCGCTGCTCTGGCAAAATCAGCCTTCAGCCCGCGCAATTCCGGCCTGGAGCCTCCCGGCGGCCCGAAGCCCATTGAAGGCCTGCCCGGCAAGGACATGAGCCGTACTGCCGAGGGCGGCATGGGCTATACCGACGCCTACGGCAATACTGTCACCGAGTCGCAGCCGGAAGAAAAGTCGCCCAAGCGGCGGCCACGGCCAGGAGCTTACGGACACAGGCCCGCGCAGGAGCATGACCGCCCCCTGCCGGACCCCGAACAGGTTGACGACACTCCGGTCTGGAATTTCAACTGAGGCCTGCGGCGCGTGGGCTGCATCTATTTGCGGCCCTGTTTTGTAATGAACACCACTACCTATGACGCCCAACGCGGCGGCCCAAGGCCCCGCGCAAACAGGACATGCTATGCTGCTCTCACTTTCATGGCTGCGTGAATTTACGCCTTACGAAGGCACGGCTGAAGCTCTGGGCGACCGCCTGACCATGCTCGGCCTGGAGCTGGAAGACATCCGCCGTCCCTTTGACGCCATCGGCTCCATTGTGGTGGGGCTGGTAGTCGCCTGCGAAGACCATCCCCAGTCCGACCACCTGCATGTCTGCAAGGTAGACGCGGGCCAGGGCGAACTGCTGGACATCGTCTGCGGCGCCCCCAACGTGGCCGAAGGCCAAAAGGTGCCCGTAGCCCTTGTGGGCACGACCATGCCTGACGGCCTCGTCATCAAAAAGGCCAAACTGCGCGGCGCGCCGTCATTCGGCATGATCTGTTCCGAGCGCGAACTGGGCCTGACCGAAGACCACGCCGGTATTATGGTGCTGCCCGACAGTTTTGAGGTGGGCAAACCACTGGTTGACCAGCTTGTGCTGGACCGTGAATTGCTGGATATCTCCGTTACGCCCAACAGGGCAGACTGCCTTTCCGTCCTGGGTCTCGCCCGTGAAGCCGCGCTGGCCTTCAGCCTGCCGTTGAACATTCCGGGCCTGCCCCTTCAGGTGGACGAAAGTGCGCCGCAGCGCCTCATTCCCATTGATATTGAAGATCCCGACCTCTGCCGCCTCTATTCCGGCAGGGTCATCACGGGAGCAAAAATCGGCCCCTCCCCCATGCAGGTGCGGCATCGCCTGCATGCCATGGGTGTGCGCCCGGTTTCCAATATTGTGGACGTGACCAACTACATCCTGCTTGAATACGGCCAGCCCCTGCACTCCTTTGACCTCGACAAGCTCGAGGGCGGCCGCATTGTAGTCAGCCGCGCCAAGGACGGCGAAAAAATCACCACCCTCGACGGGCAGGAGCGCATCCTCACCCCGCAGGATCTGTGCATCCGCGATGCTTCGCGCGCCGTGGCACTGGCGGGCGTAATGGGGGGCCTCAATACGGAAATCACCGCAGAAAGCAGCAATGTTTTTCTTGAAAGTGCTGTTTTCCTGCCTGCGGCCATCCGCAAGACCTCGCGCCGGCTTGGACTTTCGTCCGAATCTTCCTACCGGTTTGAACGTGGCATTGACCAGCAGCGCACGGTATGGGCGCTGGACCGCGCCTGCGCCATGATGGCCGCCCTGAGCGGCGGCACGGTACAGCCGGGCCTTTCCGTTTCCGAACCGCGCCCCTTCAAGGCCGCGAGCATCGACTTTCGCCCGGCCCGGGCCAATGCCCTGCTGGGGGTAAAGCTCGCGCCGGAATTTGACCAGGCCGTGCTTACCGGCATGGGCTGCACGGTAGACGCCTCCACCGACGTGTGGCGCGTGGGGCAGCCCTCCTGGCGGCCCGACCTCACCCGCGAGGCCGACCTTATCGAAGAAGTGGGCCGGGTTCACGGGCTGGACACCATCGCCCCCGAACTGCCCCCCGTCTGCCGCGATCTTGCGCATGCGGGCGAACCGGAATCGCGCTTTGCCTTCTGGCTGCGTCTCAAGCACTGGGGAGCGGGGCTGGGCCTGAATGAAGCCGTCAACTACAGCTTTGTGGGCCATAAGGATCTGGATCACCTGGGGCTGCCACGCGAAGGCCGCATTTCCATCATGAATCCCCTGTCAGCGGAGCAGGACGCCCTGCGCACCGCACTGGCCCCCGGCCTGCTGCACGACCTGCGCAACAACCTGGCCCAGGGCGCACAGGGGCTGCGCTTTTTCGAGCTTGCCCATACCTTTGAGGCTGATGCCGCCTCCGAGACCACTGCCCGCGAAACCGGCATGCTGGGCGTGCTGCTGTACGGCTCGCGTTTTGACACGGCATGGCCCCAGGCTGAAGGCGACATGGATTATATGGACCTCAAGGGCATTGTGGAAAACCTTATGCGTTTTCTGCACCTGCCGGCGCCGGTCTGCACGCTTGCCGCGGAACATCCCTTCCTGCTGCCCTGCGTTGAAGTTGCCGTTGACGGCCGTGCCGCAGGCGTTATGGGGCGTGTCAAGCCCGCCATGGCCGATGAGTTTCATGCCCGCAAAGACGTATGGCTGGCCGAGCTGAACCTGGAAATCCTGCGCGAGCTGCACGATGCGGCCCAGGTGCGCTTCCGGCCTCTGCCCGTGTATCCGCCGGTACGCCGCGACATTACGGTCATGGCCGGGCCGGGGCTTACTGTGAGCGCCGTCATGGCGCATGTGCGCGGCCTTGCCCTGCCCCTGCTCGAAGACCTTGTTCTTGTAGACTGCTTTGAACCCAAGCCGGCCGAGGGGCAGGAGGCTGTGCGAAACCTCACCTTCCGCCTGACCTTCCGCCACGCGGACCGCACCCTCAAGGATGCAGAAGTGGACAAGGAACGGGAAAAAGTGGCACAGTCGCTCGTAGCGGCTCTGGGAGTAAAAATCTAGTCGCGCTGCCGCGCCGCAACACGGCAGGCAAAGTGAGACCGCTCTGAAAATTACGCCGCCCGCCGGAGCATGGAACGCCATGCTTCCGGCGCTTGGCGCTTGCATGCGTTATGACGGCATGATGCCGCGCGAGGGCGTCAGGGGGTGCCCTATGTCGGATCACAGTGAAGAAAAAACCTACCGCATCGGTGAAGTGGCGGAAATGCTCAACCTCAAGACCCATGTGCTGCGCTTCTGGGAGACGGAATTTCCCCAGCTGGCCCCCCTGCGCACGGGCAAGGGGCAACGCCTTTATACAGAAGACCACATAGGTCTTTTGCGTCGCATACAGCAATTGCTGCATGAACAGGGCATGACCATTGAGGGCGCGCGCCGCGTGCTGCACGGCAGCGCCGTACTGGACGAAAGCCTGCCTGAGCGTGTTGCCGCAGTGCCGGACCCGGACTTCATGCGCATGCTCCGGCGCGAGCTTACGGCGGTGCGCCGTCTGCTCAGCGGCCAGTAGGCGCATAGCCGCACAGCAAAGGCCGGACAAAAAACCGGCCAGAGATGCCGCAAGCGCATCGGCCCGCAGCAGGGCAATCGTGCAATAAGGTTGCCTGACCACGGCGCGGGCAAACGTCCGCCACAAAGGCGTGGCGCAGCTTCAGCACGTGCCGCAGAGCTTGCGGATGAAGGCAGCAGCGCAGTATACCTGCACGGCTGGCTGCCAAAGCAGGCGTGTAAAAAATTTTGAGAGGTATATTCTCAAAATAAAGATGCGCCGGGTGGGCATGACTGTAAAAAAGCGCGGTACACCGCGCGGCAAAAAACGATCAGGTGTGCAATACTGGCCGGGCATATGGTATCCGGCCGAATATCCGGTCGTTGCGCACGGTGGAACATCAGGTTGAGGCAAAGGGACGCGGGGAAGGCGACTCCTTTGCACACGGCGGCCGGGTCAGTCAGACTCTGCGGACGGCCAAGCCCGAAGGCCCTTCCCCATAACACAAGACAGAACTACTCCCATGATTCTATCACCCTCGCTGCTTTCCGCCGATTTTTCCCGCCTGGCCGAAGAGTTGCAAGCTCTTGAGGCCGCCGGGGTTACCTGGCTGCACCTTGATGTGATGGACGGGGCCTTTGTACCCAACATCACCTTTGGTCCCCCGCTGATCAAGGCCCTGAGGCCCGGCAGCGGGCTTTTTTTTGACGTGCATCTCATGGTGGAAAACCCCGCCCGCTATATTCAGGACTTCAGGGACGCGGGGGCGGATATGCTTGTTATTCATACAGAGGCCGACCGCCACCCGCAGCGCACGCTTGCCGCCATCCGCGACATGGGCTGCCGCGCGGGCGTGGCGCTGAACCCCGGCACAGACCTTGGCGCCATACGCTGGCTTGTCAATGATCTGGACATGCTGCTCGTCATGAGCGTCAACCCCGGCTTTTCCGGCCAGGCCTTCATTCCCGCCACCTTTGACAAGGTCCGCAGTGCCCGCCGCCTGCTGGATGCCTGCGGCGGCGAAGACGTTCTTATTCAGGTGGACGGTGGCGTATGCCCCGAAAATACGGCCCAGCTGGTAGAAGCCGGGGCCGACGTGCTGGTGTCAGGCTCGGCCTTTTTCGGGCACAAGCCCTATGACGCCCGCCTGGCGGCCTTCATGAAATCTCTGGACGGCCGCGAGCAGCGCCCCGCGCTGCAAAAGGCCGCCCGGCGTCAGACCTTTGCCCTTACTCATCCCAAGCAAAAATAGAGGAATGATCATGCCCACCCGCAGACAGTGCGCCAACGCCATCCGCGCCCTTGCCATGGACGCTATTGAGAAAGCCCGCTCCGGCCACCCCGGTGCGCCCCTCGGCATGGCCGATATGGCCGAAGCCCTCTGGCGGCACGGTTTCAGGCATAATCCTGCCAATCCCCTGTGGTTCAACCGCGACCGCTTTGTACTCTCCAACGGGCATGCGTCCATGCTGCTCTACGCCCTGCTGCACCTCACGGGCTACGACATCCCCATGGAAGAAATACGCAATTTCCGCCAGTGGGGAGCAAAAACCGCCGGGCATCCCGAATACGAGCCGCATCTGGGTATTGAAATGACCACCGGCCCTCTGGGGCAGGGCATTGCCTCCGCCGTGGGCATGGCCCTGGCCGAGAGCATGCTGGCCGCGCAGTTCAACACTCCCGAGTACAAGGTTGTGGACCACCACACCTACGTTTTTGTGGGCGACGGCTGCCTGATGGAAGGCGTTTCGCATGAGGCCTGTTCCCTTGCGGGAACCTGGGGCCTCGGCAAGCTCATCGCCATGTATGACTCCAACGGTATTTCCATTGACGGCAAGATCGACGGCTGGTTCAACGAAGACGTGGCCGCCCGCTACCGCGCCTACAACTGGCAGGTCATCGGCCCTGTTGACGGGCATGACGCCGCCGCTCTGGACAAAGCCCTGGCCGAAGCAAAGGCCGATACGGACCGCCCGAGCCTCATCATCTGCCGCACCCACATCGGCTTCGCCTCTCCCAAGGCCGATTCGGCCTCCAGCCACGGCTCCCCCCTGGGCGAAGACGGCGTAGCCGCCACGCGTGATGCCCTTGGCTGGCACGAACCGCCCTTTACCATTCCGCAGGACATCTACAGCGCCTGGAACGCACGTGTGGCCGGAAAATCTCTGGAAGCGGCATGGGACAATCTTTTTGCCGCCTATGCCGAAGCCCATCCTGAAAAGGCCGCCGAACTGACCCGGCGCATGCGCGGCGAACTGCCCGCAGACTGGGCTGAAATTGCCCGCAACGCCGTTACCGAGGCCGTCAGCCAGGGGGCCGATACGGCTACCCGTGTGGCCTCCAAAACAACTCTGGAATATCTTGTGCCGCGCCTGCCCGAACTGGCGGGCGGCTCTGCCGACCTCACAGGCTCTGTTGGTACGCTCACAAGCTCGTCGGTACATATGGATGTAAAGAATCACACCGGCAACTACATTTCCTACGGTGTGCGCGAATTCGGCATGAGTGCCATCATGAACGGCCTGGCCCTGCACGGCGGCTTTATTCCCTATGCAGGAACGTTCCTTGCGTTTGCCGATCAGGCCAAAAACGCCCTGCGTCTGGCTGCCATTATGGGCATCCGCGTCATATGGGTGCTGACGCACGACTCCATCGGCGTGGGTGAAGACGGTCCCACCCACCAGCCTGTGGAACAGCTGGGGATGCTGCGCCTCATGCCGGGCTTCAACCTCTGGCGCCCCTGCGACACAGTGGAAACCGCCGTGGCCTGGACTTGCGCCCTGGAAGCCGGGCATACGCCTTCGGGCCTCTCCCTTTCGCGCCAGACCCTGCCCTTCTGCCCGCGCAGCGAGGAACAGGTGGCGGCTATTGCCCGTGGCGGCTATGTGCTGCGCGACTGCGAAGGAACCCCCGAGATCATCATCATGGCTACCGGTTCCGAAGTTGCCCTGGCGCTTGGCGCTGCCGAACAGCTTGCCGCTGACGGCCGCAAGGCGCGTGTCGTCTCCATGCCCTGCGCCGAGGTATTTGACGCCCAGAGCGATGAATACAAAGAAAGCGTGCTGCCTTCCGCTGTCCGTGCGCGGCTGGCGATTGAAGCCTCTGCGTCTGACTGGTGGCTCAAGTATGTAGGCCTTGACGGAGCGGTTATCGGCATGGAAGGCTTTGGGGCTTCGGCTCCGGGCAAGGTGGTTTTTGAACGTCTTGGCTTTACCGTAGCCAACACGCTGGAAAAAGCCCGCGCCCTCATGGCCGGAAAACGCTGACAACACTTCCGCGCGGGCGCTTCTTCAGACGCGCCCGCGCGTATAAAAACATATTGCCTGACATGCCGGCGGCAGGCAGGATCAGCCTGACTGTTGCGCGGCAAGGGTTTTTCGTAAAAATTCCTGCAGGGCATGCGCATACTTCACCGGTGGCATGCTCTGGCTTGCAAGGCCCGCCCGGGCATTTGCTTTCACTGAAAATCACGCTGCAAGTCCAACAAAGAGGAGAGCGCCATGCCCGTAACAAAAATGCAGGATCTTGATCTTGGCGGAAAAACGGTTGTCATCCGCGAAGACCTCAATGTGCCGATGAAGGACGGAATCATCACCAATGACAAGCGCATCCGCGCTGCCCTGCCCACAATACAGCTGGCGCTGGAAAAAGGCGCGGGCGTCATTGTGCTGTCGCACCTGGGGCGCCCCACTGAAGGGCAGTATGACCAGCAGTTTTCTCTCGCTCCCGTGGCCGACCGTCTGGCCCAGCTGCTGGGGCAGCCCGTGACCCTGGCAAAGAGCCTGGACGAGGCCAAAACTGCTCCCGGACAGGTAACCCTGCTCGAAAACGTGCGCTTTCTGCCCGGAGAAAAAAAGAATGATCCCGAACTGGCAGCCAAACTTGCCGGGCTTGGCGATGTGTATGTAATGGACGCTTTCGGCTCGGCCCACCGCGCCCACGCTTCTACCGAAGGCGCTGTGCGCACCGCCGCTGTGGCCTGCGCCGGTCCCCTGCTGCAGGCCGAACTGGAAGCCTTTGACAAGGTGCTTGACAATCCCGCCAGGCCTGTGGTGGCCATTGTCGGCGGCGCCAAGGTATCCACCAAGCTGGCCCTGCTCGAAAACCTGCTGGAAAAAGTGGATGTGCTCATTGTGGGCGGCGGCATCGCCAACACCTTTCTTGCCGCGGCCGGATATATGGTGGGCAAGTCTCTGTATGAAGAAGACCTGCTGCCCGAAGCCCAGAAGATCATGGCGCTGGCAAAGACCCTCAACAAGGAACTGCCCCTGCCCGTGGACGTGATCACCGCCGAAGAACTGGCCCCCCGCCAGCAGACCATGCTGCACGCCGTGGGTGATGTGCCGGGCGACCAGATGATTCTTGATATCGGCCCCGAAACGCTGACCCTGTATGAAAAATTTCTCTCCAAGGCGGCCACGGTGGTCTGGAACGGCCCGGTCGGCGCATTTGAGATAGAACCTTTTGGCGACGGGACAAAGGCCCTGGCCGAATACCTGAGCGATTCCAAGGCCTTTGTGGTTGTGGGTGGCGGCGACAGCGTAGCTGCCGTGGAAAAATACGGCCTGGCCGACCGCATGGGCTATATCTCTACCGGCGGCGGCGCTTCGCTGGAACTGCTTGAAGGCAAAAAACTGCCTTCCGTTGCGGCGCTGGAAGACCGCGCCCAGGCGGACGCATGAAAAAATGCTTCATCCTGAATTCGCTGCTTCTGCTGCCGCTGTGGATCTGCTGCCTGCTGGCAGCGCCCGCCGCCCAGGCCCAGGAACTGTGGGAAGATGATCCGGACGCCCCTGCCGTAACCGCGCAGCAGGACCGGTGGGGTTTTAATGCGGGCATCGGGGCATCGTTGCGCACATCGGAATACAAGGGCATCAACTCGCTGGGTTCGCCTCTGCCCCTGCTGGGCTACGAAGGCAACTGGCTGTACCTGCGTGGCCTGAGCGGCGGTGTGCACGTCTTCAAGAACCGCTATCACGAGTTCAATGTCCAGCTTTCCTATCTGCCACAGCATTTTTATGCGTCCTGGAGCGACAATGACAGGATGAAACGGCTGGATGACCGCTATTCTTCGCTCATGGCCGGTCTGAACTACACCCTGCGCTCCCGCTATGGCCTGGCTTCGGCCACACTGTCCACGGACGTTCTCGGCGTCAATAACGGCGTCATGGCCGATGTTTCCTATGCCTATCCACTACGCTTCGAAAATATTGTCATCATGCCCTCGGTGGGTGCGCAGTGGACTGACAGCAACTACAATGACTATTATTACAGTGTCAGTTCCAGTGAGTCGCGCAAAAGCGGCCTGAAAGAATACAGCCCGGAAAGCGCGTTCTCACCCTATGCCGGGCTGACGCTGCGCGTGGCGCTTACCGACAGCTGGAGCGTCCTTGTCAACGGCAAGGCCCTTTTTCTGGGAAGCGAAGTGACCGACAGCCCCATGGTGGAACGCAGTACCACGTACTCTTTCAATGCGGGTTTTCTGTACGCTTTTTAGAGCAATCTGCATGTGAGAGGGTTGCCTGCAGCCAAGGGCCAAAGGCCGTGATCTTTTTTGGAATCACGGCCTTTTTGTTTGCTTTCAGGCCGGCACAACCGCAAAAAACATCAGAACCGTCACGCTTTGACACGCCATCACGCATGCTTGATTTTTCACAAAGAGCGCGTACACTCTTATTGAAATTGATTTTCAATCTAAGTCAACCTTTTCCAAACCAGGAGGAATCCATGAGCAGGCTCCGGATCGCCCAGTACGGTTGCGGAAAAATGTCACGATATTCAATGCGTTATGTATACGAAAAAGGCGCCGAGATCGTCGCCGCTTTTGATATGAATCCTGCGGTGATCGGCCGTGATATCGGCTCCATCATGGGGTGCGAAAACAAGGGCGTTATTGTTCAGGACGCATCCCAGGCAGAAAAGGTGCTGGCCCAGGTCAAGCCCGATGCCTGCCTCATCACCACCATGAGCCTTATCCGCGATGTCAGGGGCGCGCTTATGGCCTGCGCCCGTAGCGGCGTCAACGCCATCACCATCTGCGAAGAGGCCATCTTTCCCGCCAATTCTTCACCGGCCATTACCCGCGAGCTGGACGAAGCCGCCAAAAAGACCGGCTGCACCATATGCGGCACGGGCTACCAGGACGTCTTCTGGGGAAACCTTATCGCCACGTTGGCCGGAGCCATGCACACCATTAAAAAAATCCGCGGCAAATCCAGCTATAATGTGGAAGATTACGGCATTGCCCTTGCCAAGGCGCATGGGGCAGGGCTGGACCTTGCCGCCTTTGAAAAAGAGATCGCTGCGGCCGACAATATCCCGGAAGCCGAACGTGCCGCCCTTATTGAAAAAGGCGATTTCCTGCCTTCCTATATGTGGAACGTCAACGGCTGGCTGGCGGCGCGCCTGGGCCTTACGGTAAAAAGCCAGGTACAGAAATGCGTACCCATGACCCACTCCGCCGAACTGAAATCCGAAACCCTGGGCATGACTATTCCTGCCGGACACGCCACGGGCATGTCGGCCGTTGTCACCACCGAAACACATGAAGGCATCACCATTGAAAGCGAATGCATAGGCAAGGTCTATGCTCCCGATGAGGTGGACCGCAACGACTGGACCCTTGTGGGCGAGCCGGACACCCAGGTGGTCATCACCCGGCCCTCTACTGTTGAACTGACCTGCGCCACACTGGTGAACCGCATTCCCGACCTCATCAATGCCGCCCCCGGGTACGTGACCACAGACCAGATGCCCGTAAACAGCTATCGGGTAAAGCCGCTGGACTATTACGTCAAAAAATAAACTGCCGGAACCTGCACACAGCAAGCCCCGCCCTTTCTGAAAGGACGGGGCTTGCTGCAAAAAAGCGCAGGGTAAAAAATGTCGGATTGTGCGCCGTGGCTGGCCTTGCAGACTGTACACACTTTTACGGGGCAAAGGGAACAACACGCCACCGCACGGTCAGGTAAGGCCGTAGCCTGAACAATGCCCAAACCTGCTCAACCGGCCCACAAAAACGCAAGCACAGTGCGTGCACGGCCAAGCGCTGTGGTAAACGCCGCAAAAACATTGTGGCTATTCATCCCTTCTCCCCGCTCGGTTTGCTGTTGCCTGCTAACTCCAGCTTTACCGACTTGGGGGAGGGTGAACAACCTATTGGAACATGACACCTAGAGCATTTAACGCTTCAAATGATTGCTTAACGGCCGGCAAAGCCGCCCTGCAATCATTTGGCTACAAGGAGTTACAGGCAAATCATTGTAGGCATTTCAAGTGTGAATGCTCTACCCGCCCAGATAGGCTTCCCGCACGCTGGCATTGTTCAGCAGGCTCTGGGCCTTGTCTTCCATAACCACGTTGCCCACTTCCAGCACATAGCCGCGCGAAGCCAGCTTGAGGGCCGCACGTGCGTTCTGTTCCACCAGCAGCACGGTGACGCCGCGCTTGTTGATGGCCCGCACGGTCTCAAAGATGGAACGCACCAAAAGCGGGGCCAGGCCCAGCGAAGGCTCATCAAGCAGCAAAAGGCGCGGCTCGGCCATCAAGGCGCGGCCAATGGCCAGCATCTGCTGTTCGCCGCCCGAAAGCGTGCCCGCAAGCTGGTCTTTGCGCTCAAGCAGCCGCGGAAAAAGATCGAATATCCATTCCAGGGTGCGCTCACTGCGAGCCTTGTCTTCAATGCAGAAAGCGCCCAATCGCAGATTCTCAAGCACGCTCATAACGCCAAAAACGCGCCGCCCCTCGGGCGACTGGGCAATACCCAGCCCCACCACCTTGTGGCTCGGCAGCCGCAGAAGGTTTTGCCCTTCAAAAAGAATCTCGCCCGAAGTAGGCCGCACAAGCCCGCTGATGGACAGCAGGGTGGTGCTTTTGCCCGCGCCGTTAGCACCGAGGATGGTGACTATCTCGCCCTCTTCCACCCGCAGGTTGATGCCGTGCAGCACCTCGACGCTGCCGTAGCTCACCCGTATGTCAGAAAGTTGCAACAGGCACATGGCTTACCACTTCTCGTCTTCTACGCCCAGGTAGGCTTCCACCACGGCCGGATTCCGGCGCACGGCCTCCGGCTCGCCCTGGGCTATCATGGTGCCGTGCTCCAGCACCACCAGTTTTTCACATATTTTCATGACCAGCCGCATGTCATGCTCGATCAGCAGCACCGTAATCCCCCTGTCGCGAATGGCCGCAATGGTGTCTACAAGAGCCACTGTTTCCTGATCATTCATACCACCGGCAGGCTCGTCCAGAATGAGCAGCCGTGGGTCTGATGCCAGCGCACGGGCGATTTCAAGCAGCCGCTGGTTGCCGTAAGAAAGTCCCCCGGCGGCTTCGGCATGGTTATCGGCCAGGCCTACAAAACGCAGTTCTTCCATGCAGCGCGCCACGGCGGCCCGCTCTTCACTGCGCTGCCAGGGCAGATGCAGCATGCACGACATCATGCCCGACTTCATACGGCAGTGCCGCCCGGCAAGCACATTTTCCAGAACGGAAAGTTTGCCGAAAAGCCGTATGCTCTGAAAGGTGCGAGCAATGCCAAGTTCCACAACACGATGGGGCTTGAGTCCGGCAATAGGCTCGCCGTCAAAGAAGATACGGCCCTTTTCAGGCGTATAGTTGCCGGTAATGCAGTTGAATACCGTGGTCTTGCCCGCCCCGTTGGGACCGATAAGGCCCACAACGCTGCCCGCGTCAACACTGAAGGTGAGATCGTTGACAGCCACAAGACCGCCAAAAACCTTGGTCATTTCCTGCAGGCGCAAAAGGCTCATGCGGGCCTCCCGCTGGCAGTCCCGCTATCCCCCTCACCCGGGGCATCCTGCGGGGCGTTTTCTCCGGAAAGGGCATCCACGTGGTAACGGCGGCGGCGCGGGGGCAGAAGCCCCTGAGGCCGCCAGACCATCATGACCATCATGGCCAGACCAAAAATAAGCATGCGCGCGTTGGAAAACTCCCGCAGCAGTTCCGGCAGGCCGATGAACAGAAAGGCGCTGATAAGCACGCCTATCTGGCTGCCGCCCGAAAGGATGACCACGGCAAAAATAATGACGGATTCCATAAAGCTGAACGATTCCGGTGAAATGGTCGTCATTTTGGCCGCATACAGGGTTCCCGCCATACCCGCCCAGAACGCTCCGAGCACAAAAGCCATGAGCTTGTAGTGGGTGACGTTGATGCCGCAGCCCTCGGCGGCCACGTCATCTTCCTTGATGTAGTTGAGGGCGCGGCCAAAACGCGAATGCCAAAGGCCGTAAAAAAGCAGCAGGCTCACGGCCACCATGCCCCAGACCAGATAGTAAAACTGTATGCCCTTTACTATCCTGAAGCCGAAAAACCTGGGGCGGCTGATGCCGAAAATGCCGTTGGCCCCTCCGGTAAGGCCGAAAACATCGTTGATGAGCGCAATGCGCACAATTTCCACAATGCCTATGGTCACGATAAGCAGATAGTCGCCGCGCAGGTGAATGATGGGGCGCGCCACCAGCAGGGCAAATACGGCGGCCACGGCTCCGGCCACGGGCATGGTCCAGAATATGGGCCACTGGCACAGGGTGTTGAGTATGGCGGTGGTATATGCGCCCACGGCAAAAAAAGCCGCGTGCCCCATATGAAAAATACCCGCCTGGCCCAGAATCACGTTCAATGAAAGCGAAAGCAGCGCGTACAGGCCAATGCTCACGCACACGTCTGTCCAGTAGGCATTGCTGATCAGGGGCAGCACACAGATGACCGCCGCCAGAGCAACCCTGGCGGCGATACGAAGAGGCTCTGTTCTCATAGCTTGTCCGCCGTGCGCTCGCCCAGAATGCCGGTGGGACGGATGATGAGGATAAGAATGAGCACAAAGAAGGCGATGGCGTCTTTCCAGGCAATGGCGATGTAGCCGGCGGCCAGGGCTTCGATCACGCCGAGCAGCAACCCGCCGATCATGGCGCCGGGAATATTGCCGATGCCGCCCAGAATGGCTGCGGTAAAGGCCTTAAGCCCGTAGCTCCAGCCCATGGTAAAGTCTATCTGCCCGTAGTAGATGCCCACCATAAGCCCGGCGGCTCCGCCGAGGCCCGGCCCGATAAGAAAAACCAGGCCGATAATACGGTCCACGTTGATGCCCATAAGCTGGGCCGCGCCGGGATCGATGGCTACCGCGCGGATGGCCGCGCCGGTGCGCGAACGCTGGATAAAGGCCCAGAGGCCGAGCATGAGTATCACGCTGGCGGCAATGACCAGAAGACGCACGCCAGGTACGGCCAGGCCGAAAAGATGCACGGTAAAGTCGGGTCTGAGATAGTCCGGATAAACATAAAAGCGCGCGCCATAGATGAGCATGACGGCGTTTTGAAAAAATATGGAGGCCCCGAGGGCCGAAACCACGGCAGAAAGGCGGCCCGCATTGCGCAGGGGCCGATAGGCCGTACGCTCAAGCAGAAAACCGATGATCGCCACCAGCAGGGCCACCATGACAAAAACGGCCAGCACGGCCACCACAGGATTGAGCATGCCCGAGAGATTGCAGCTGACCAGCAGGGTCAGCCCAAGATAGGCCCCGATGGTGAACAGGTCGCCGTGCGCGAAGTTGATGAGCTTCAGCACGCCGTACACCATCGTATAGCCCAAGGCCACCAGGGCGTAAATGCCCCCCACGGCAAGGCCGTTCAAAAGCTGTTGTAAAAACTGTTCCATAACGCGTTATTACCCTTGCCACGTCCCGACGGCGTAAAAAACGCGCGCCTCACCGTGGGCGGAGAGGCTGCGCCCCGCCGCCGGAGCCGTTATACGGCGGCTCCCCTTTACCGGCCCGGGGCCGGAACCGGACTGCTCCGGTTCCGGCGGCCACGGCCAAAGTTGCTGTGTATGCGCGTACCATTTTCGGCGCGCGGGTATGCGGCAAAAAACCGCCGGACCGCGCCGGGGCGCGGAGCACACTGTACGGCCTGTTTACTTGGGCTGCAAGACAAATACGCCCTTATCGTTGACCGTATAGGTACGATAGAATTCGCCCACGCGGTCGCCCTTGGCGTCAAAACCCAGGCTGCCGGAAAGCCCCGGCATATCCTTGAGATTCTTGAGCCACGCGGCCATGCTTTCGGGCTTGTCGTTGCCTGCGGCCAGCGCGGCCTCAATCACCTTGAAGGCGTCGCCCGCCAGCACGGCCCACACGGAAACAGGCACAGCATCATACCTGGCCTTGAAGGATTCAAGGAAAGACCGGGCTTCAGCGGTGTCCATATCCTGCGGCAGGGGCGGGCTGATAAAGAAGTAGCCTTCGGCCGCCTCGTTGCCCGCTATTTTCACCAGATCCTGATGGTTGGCGGCATCGCCGCCCATCATGGGCACGGGCCAGCCCATTTCCTTTTTCTGGCGCAGCAGCATGCCCGTTTCAGGGTAGTAGCCGGTAAAGAACACAAGATCGGGACCGGCAGCCTTGAGCTTGGTCAGAATAGCCGTGTAATCGCGCTCTCCGGGGGTGAGGGCGTCATAAAAAACCACCTTTACGCCGTCTTTTTTCAGGGCGGCCCTGGTTTCTTCGGCCAGGCCCTTGGCGTAAGAGGAATTGTCGTGCAGAATCGCCACGGCCTTGTAATCGCCCTTGATGACGGCATCGGCCGCCGCGCGGCCCTGGGCGTCGTCACGCGGGCAAGTACGGAAGAAGAGCGGCAGGCCCTTTTCCGTCAGTCGCACACTGGTAGAACCCGTGCCGATCTGTACCAGTCCGGCTTCGTCCAGAATATTCTGGCTGGCTTCGGTTACGGCCGAGCCGTAGGTACCGATAACAGCCACCACACCCGCTGAGGCGAGCTTTTGCGCGGCAAGGGCAGCGGTGCGCGGGTCGCCCGCGTCGTCTTCCACCACAACCTTGATCTGGCGGCCATTGATGCCGCCTTTGGCGTTCACTTCATCAGCCAGCAGGCTGACGATATTCTTCATGTCCTGACCTTCGGAAGCCCATTTGCCCGTCAACGGGCACATGAGACCGACCTTGATGTCACCGGCCAGAGCCGTCATAGGCACCAGCAGGGTAAGGGCCAGCGCCCCAAGCAAACGACCAAGTGCTTTCATAAAAAACTCCCCCGTCCGGTATTCGGTGATGATAGTAACAAAATAGCATACCTCAAATTCCCGTAAAGAAAAAGCCCCAGTTTTACCGCCCCAAATCCGGCGGCAGGCGTAGCCTGCCGCATTTCAAGCCAGCAGCGCTTTTTCGCCGTCTGTGTGCAGCCCTTTCGCTCGGCGAACGCCGCATTGCACGCAGAATGCCATAACCTGAATATATTCAAACAGTTTTTACTGATGTTTCATGCTGCGTGCATATTGCAGCCATTTTGTCGTCATGCCGTAAAACTCGACAGGCAGACAAATCTGCTATATGGTAATGCTCAGGCATACAGGTAAAGCGTCGCTTCCCCTGTGTGCGGCGCATGCCTCGGCCATGCATTGCGCCGGTGTTTTCAGCCGAGGCGTTCCGTCCGGGCATCCGGCATGCCGGATCAGCAGTGCATGGGCGGCCGTATGACATTTCGCGCGGGCACGCCCGGTCCGCCCTTCCAGCAGTCTTACACAGGCCCGCTGCGATCTCGCCTCCCCTTCTCGTCTCACGCAGCGTCATTCCCACGCACCCATATCGCCAGGGAGGACGTATGCGGTTCAGCTTTGACAAGGCTGCCTGCCAGAATACCCGCAGGGCGCTGCGCAAGGAGTGGCTGCTCACCAACGGTCTTGGCGACTATGCGGGTAGCACCATACTGTGCTGCAATACGCGCAAGTATCACGGCCTGCTTACTGTCAACACGCCTCACGGCCGCCATGTGCTGCTCTCTGCCCTTGAAGAATCCATTGTGGGCGAGGGCCGGGAATTTCCGCTTTCCACCCGCCAGCACCCCGACACACTCTACCCTCACGGACATGATTATCTGGAGGCCTTCAGGCTGGACCACTGGCCCAGATGCGTCTACCGCGTGGGCGATGTGCATCTGTGCCGCGAAATCCTGCTTGTGCAAGGCCAGAGCCGCCTGGCCATACGCTGGAGCATACGCGGCCCGGCACACGTGCCTGCCCTGACCCTGCGCCTGCGCCCCCTGCTGGCCTACCGCAGCTTTCACAAGCTCACCCATGCCAACGCGCATCTGCGCTCGGCCGCCACGCTGCTGCCCGACGGCTTCAGCATCAGTCCTTACGAAGGGCTGCCCTCCCTCTACATCCAGTGCCGCGCCGATGCGGAACATACCTTCACGCCGCAGCCGGACTGGTGCTACAATGTGGAATACCTTGAAGAACGCGAACGCGGCTTTGCCTACAGTGAAGACCTTTTCATGCCCGGCACGCTTGATGTGCCCCTGCCGCCGTTGTCCGGCAGCAACGCCTGCGTATATCTGACGGCCGGAACCGCCGTCTGCGACGGGGATATGCGCGAACTGTGGGAAGATGCCGAACGCACCCGTGATCACAGCCGCAAAAATGGTGACGGCCTGTCCGGACATCTGGCCCGCACCGGCCAGCAGTTCTGCATCACCTCCCCGGAGGGGCGACCCGAGGTGCTTGCGGGCTACCACTGGTTTGACGCCTGGGGGCGCGACACCCTCATCAGCCTGCCCGGCCTGACATTTCATGCCGGCCGGACGGATTTCGGCCTGCGTGTTCTGGCGGATATGGGCAATCACGTCATAGACGGGCTTATTCCCAACATGTTCTCCCCCACGGGCGACCATGCCTATAATTCCGTAGACGCGGCCCTGTGGTACGCCTTTGCCCTGCAAAGCTGCCTTGAGTCCGGTGCGGAGCATCTTGTATGGCTGCGTGAACATGCCTGGCACGCGCTCAAAGCCGTTATTTCCGGTTACCGTGCGGGGGCGGGCAAAGCCCGGCGGCTGGACATCCGCGTGGATGACGAGGGCCTGCTGCATGCGGGCAACGCCCACAGCCAGCTCACCTGGATGGACGCCCGCGTGGACGGCCGCCCCGTAACCCCAAGGCAGGGCTGCCCTGTAGAGATCAACGCCCTGTGGTACAATACCCTGGCTTTTGCCGACCAGCTCGCCGCCCGCTTCGGCGAAGCCCCCCTTACAGGACATGAAGCCCTGCGGCGCATGCGTACGGCGTTTTTACAGCGTTTCTGGGTTCCCCACGGCGGGGGCTACCTTGGCGATGTATGGCGCGATGGCAGGCTGGATACCGCCGTACGGCCCAACCAGATTTTCGCCGTATCCCTGCCGCACGCCATACTGGCCGAAGACTGTCAGGCCCAGGTGGTGGAATGCGTGCGCAACAAGCTCCTCACACCCTACGGCCTGCGTACCCTGGCCCCCGACGATCCCCACTACAAGGGGCGCTATGACGGCGGCACGGCCGAGCGTGACGGAGCCTATCACCAGGGCACGGTCTGGCCCTGGCTTCTGGGCCACTATGCCGATGCCCTGCTGCGCACGGCCTGGGATGTGGACGGCGCGGTCATGGCCCTGCTGGACACCCTTACGCCGCTGTACTGCGACCACCTTGCCCAGGCAGGGCTGGCGAGTATTTCTGAAGTTTTTGACGGCTCACCGCCCTACAAGCCCAACGGCTGCATTGCGCAGGCCTGGAGCGTGGCCGAATGCCTGCGGCTGTTACTGCACCTGCAAAAAGCCGCGCCCGCCGTATACCGGCGCTGGCACCAACTGGCGGCCCATCGCATGAGCCACCCCGTTATCGGCGACACGGCGGGCATCTGCCGCATCAGCATGGCTACGGGCGGCGGCAGGGAGCACGCCCCTGCCCGGCAGAAAGACACCGAACCTGCAACTACGGCCACAGACCGCAAGTATTGACCACAGTGGAGGAAGAAACACATTTGAGGCAGCCCACAACAGCGGCTGCCGAACCTGGCGGCTGTGCCGCCACGAGGGAGAATCCATGCGAGTTCTTATGTTCGGCTGGGAATTTCCTCCCCATATCAGCGGCGGCCTTGGCACCGCCTGCTTTGGCATGACCCAGGCCCTGGCCCGTAAAGGGGCGGAAATCATCTTTGTACTGCCCCGTATCGACAGTGACGTGGAGCAAGAGGGCTTTCTGCGTTTACGCCCGGCTTCGGGCACACCCATTACCGAAGATCTGGCCCGGCGCATGGAGCCTACGCAGCATGAGCACAAGGTGGTATGGCCCGGCGGCGTTCGCTGCATGCCAGTAGACAGCCCCCTCATGCCCTACCTGACGCCGCACGAGTATGTGCGTGCCCTAGGCCGCCACGATGTGCATGAAAGCGCCGGGCCTGCCGGCCTTTCCGTTCCGCCCGCGCCTGCCGCCTCAAAAATGCGCGGCCCACGCCGAAAAACATTCACCTATACCCTGCACGGCGGCTACGGGCCTGACCTCATGCGCGAAGTGCTGCGCTACGGCCGCCTGGCCGCAGCCCTGGCCGCCCGTGAAAATTTTGACGTTATCCACGCCCACGACTGGATGACCTACCCCGCGGGCATGCTGGCAAAAAACATCACGGGCAAGCCCCTTGTGGTTCACATCCATGCCACGGAATACGACCGCAGCGGAGACAGTATCAATGAACAGGTGGCGGGCGTTGAGCGCGCAGGCATGCTGGCCGCCGATGTTGTGGTAGCCGTGAGCCGCCTCACCCGCAAGACCGTTATAGAGCGTTACGGCATCCCGCCGGAAAAGGTGCTGGTGGTGCACAATGCCGTAGCCCGGCACGAGGCGCGGCGGCGCTATCCTGTTCCCCCGCGCATCCGGCATGAAAAACGCGTGCTCTTTCTGGGCCGTGTAACCTTTCAGAAAGGACCGGAATACTTCATGGAAGCAGCGCGCCTTGTGCTGCAAAAGATTCCTGAGGCCCGCTTTTTCATGGCGGGCAGCGGCGACATGCTGCCCCGGCTCATCCGCCGGGCGGGCCAGTTGCGCATGGGTAGCCGCTTTCATTTCGCGGGCTTTCTGCGCGGCGAAGAAGTGGACCGCATGTTTGCCCTGAGCGACCTGTACGTCATGCCCTCGGTTTCCGAACCGTTCGGCATCACGCCGCTTGAGGCCATGCTTTATGATGTGCCCGTGCTGCTTTCGCGCCAGTCCGGCGTATCGGAAGTACTGGAGCACGCCCTCAAGGCCGACTTCTGGGACACACGCGACATGGCCGACAAAATCTGCGCCGTGCTGCGCTACCCCTGCCTTGCCGCCGAACTGGTGAAAAACTGCCACGAAGAAATGAAGTCCATCCGCTGGGAAAACACCGCCGACCAGTTGCTGGTCATTTACCGCAACGTACAGGGAGGTCACTGATGCCAGCCCTCTGCTTCTGCTATGAGGTTCATGAACCTTACCAGCTGCGCCGCTATACCGTCTTTGACATGGGTCAGAACTCCATCTACGAGGACGACGACCATAACTGCGAAGCCCTCCTGCGTGCGGCCCGCCTGTGCTATCTGCCCGCCAACGAGCTTATGCTCAGGCTCATCCGCCGCTACGACGGCGCCTTTCGCCTGTCCTTTTCCATTTCCGGTGTCGCCCTTGACCTTTTCGAGCAATACACCCCCGAGGTGCTGGAAAGCTTCACGGCGCTGGCCCGCACGGGCTGCGTGGAGTTTGTGGCCGAAACCGCGCCGCACTCACTGGCCTTTCTCTACTCCAGACAGGACTTTGACCGGCAGGTGCGGGAACAGTCCGCCCGTCTTGAACATCTTTTCGGCGTAAAGCCGGTGACGTTCAAAAATACCGAGTGCGTTTACAATAACGATCTGGCCGCCGCCGTGGCGGGACACGGCTTCAGGGCTGTGCTGGCCGAAGGAGCCGACCATGTGCTCGGCTGGCGCAGCGCCAACTATCTTTACCGCCCGGCGAGCGCTCCGGGGCTTGCACTGCTGTTGCGCAACGCGGGGCTTTCCGGCGATGTGGGCCTGCGTTTTTCAGACCACAGTTGGCCTGCATGGCCTCTCAGGGCCGAAACATTCGCCGCATGGTGCCACGGCCTTGAAGGGTCGGCGGACATCATAAATATCTTCAATGATTATCATGTGTTCGGACTTCGTCACGATAAAGAATCGGGCATTTTCGATTTTATGGAGGCCCTGCCCGGTGCTCTGCTGGCCCACGAAGAATTCAGCTTTACCACCCCGGCTCTGGCCGCAGAAAATCTCAGGCCCGTGGGCGAGGTGGACGTGCCGCAGTTCATGTCCTGGGAAGATGAAGGGCGCGACCTCACAGCATGGCTCGGCAACGACATGCAGAAGGACGCCATACACGCGCTCTACGCCATGGGCCCCCGAACAGCCGCTTGCAACAGCGCACTCAGGCGCGACTTTGACCGCCTTCAGACCGCCGACCACTTTCGGCATATGTCGACCAAATGGTTTTCCAACGAGGCCCCCGACAGGCCCAGCCCCTTTGCCAGCCCGTATGATGCCTACATCACCTATATGAATGTGCTCGCCGATTTTGAACTGCGCCTCAAGGCAGACGAAAGCGCACGGGCAACGGCAGCCGCTGCGGGCAAGCCCGCGGACGCAGCCCCTGTGGCAAAGGCCAGAGGCAGGGTCGGCGCAGACGCGGCCCGAAATAACAATACAAAGTCCGCCGTCAAGAACGCAGGCTCCCCCGCGCCCCGGCGCGGCGGAAAATCCCCTGCCGAAATACAGGACGCAAATCCGGCAGACACGCGGGCAGCAGGCAGTAAAAAAACCGGAACCACCCGTGCAAACCAAGAAAAAAAGCCCGCCACGCTGCGCAAACGCCGCAAAAATGCATGACAAGGCCGCGCAGCACGGCTTCACGACCTTCATGACAAGGAGATGGCATGAATTTCAACTCGTCCCTGGTAACCCTGTTTGAAGTAAGCTGGGAGGTCTGCAACAAGGTGGGGGGCATCCACTCTGTTGTCACCAGCAAGGCCCTCCAGGCCGTGGAGCATTTTGGCGAGGACTATTTTCTTCTTGGTCCGGCCCTCAAGAGCAATCCCGGCTTTGAAGAAACAGACGAACATGCCTGGGATTCACTACGTATGGGCCTTGCCACGCGGGACCTCAAGTGCCGCCTGGGTCGATGGAACATACCCGGCCGCCCCAAGGTAATACTGGTGGAATTTGACAAGCGCTATTCCAGCAACCAGCTACTGTTTGAAATGTGGAAAAACTACGGGGTGGACTCGCTCTCCGGCGGCTGGGACTATATTGAGCCGATCATGTTTGCCACAGCCTGCGGCGAGGTTATCGCGACCATACACGAAAGCCGGGTAGAACCGATGCAGGGCCGCAGCGTGGCCCTGTTTCACGAATGGATGTGCGGCGCGGGCCTGCTCACGGTGAAAAAGCTCACCCCTGAAGTGGGTACGGTCTTCACCACCCACGCCACCACCCTGGGCCGCGCCATGGCAGGCACAGGACGTGACATCTACACCAACATGCGCAATATCAATCCCGCCAACGAGGCCGCCGCGCTCAACATCACGGCCAAGTGGTCCATGGAAAGCGCCGCCGCCCGCGAGGCGGACGCCTTCACCACTGTCAGCCCCATAACAGGTGAAGAGTCCACAGTATTTCTGGGTCGCCAGCCTGACGTCATCACCACCAACGGCCTCGACCTGCGGGTCATACCGGACTATACCGACGACCGCGAGGTCCCCTCGGCCACGCGCGCCAAAATCATGAGCGCGGCTGGACGCTTCCTGCGCGGATCCCTGCCGGAGCACACGCGCATCTTCACCATTTCCGGCCGGTACGAAATGCACAACAAGGGTGTGGATATTTTCCTTGAAGCCCTGGCACGCGCCGACCGCAACCTTTCCGGCACAAACAGCTCCATCCTGGCCTTGTGCCTTGTGATGGGCGGGCATACGGGCGTCAACGCAGCCGCGGTTTCCGGTAATCCTGACGATACGGACAACGGCATGCCCTTCATATGCACCCACCGCGTATGGAATGCCCCGCAAGACCCGATCATCAATGCCTGCCGCCGACTGGGCCTTGATAACCGCGAAGAAAGGCGCGTCAAGGTCATCTTTGTACCCGCCATGCTCGACGGCCACGACGGCTTTTTCGACATTCCCTATGAAGAAATACTGGCCGCCTGCGATATGGGCTTTTTTCCTTCATGGTACGAACCGTGGGGCTACACGCCGCAGGAAAGCGCAGCCTGGGCCGTGCCCACCCTTACCACAGACCTTTCGGGTTTCGGCATGTGGGCGCGGGAGCAGATGAAAGAAGAAAGCATGGACCGCACGGGCGTCTGCGTCATGCCGAGGCGCGGCATGAGCTTTGACCAGAGCGTCGACCGGCTGCACGAAAGAGTGCTGGGGGCCGCCGCCTGCCCGGAGGGTGAACTGTGCTCCTGGCGCGGGCATGCCCGTGATCTGGCTGAAAAGACCTCGTGGAGCTATTTTTTCGACAATTATATCAAGGCATTTGACATCGCCCTTGCCAAGTCCGACGCACGCACCGACCACGATTCCGCGCACGGGGCGCTTACCCGGGTGCTCACGGCGTCCTGCTCGGCCACGCCTTTTCTGCGCCCCATCATGGCTGTTGCCGAGGTTCCGCACGAGCTTTCGCGCCTGCGCGAACTGGCGCAGAACATCTGGTGGAGCTGGCACGATCAGGCCAAGGCCCTGTTTATGGCGCTGAACCCCCAACTGTGGGAGGCATGCCGCAATCCGCTGAAAATGCTTGAAGAAGCCTGGCCTGCCCGCCTCAAAGAGCTTATCGCCAATGAAGAATACATGGCCATGTACCACAAGGTTATGGACAGGTTCGACGCCTACATGGCCGAACCTATCCGCTCACTCAGCGTGGACGTGACGCCCGAACACCCCATTGTCTATTTTTCCACTGAATACGGGCTTAACGAATCCGTGCCCATTTATTCCGGCGGCCTTGGCGTGCTTTCGGGCGACCACCTTAAATCCGCCTCGGACATGGCCCTGCCACTGGTGGGCATCGGCCTGCTCTACAAAAGCGGCTATTTCATGCAGGAAATCGATTCCAGCGGCCGCCAGGTGGCACAATATCCGGTCAACAATTTTGGCCAGATGCCCATAAAGCAGGTGCATGACGCCCAGGGACAGCCCGTATACATACAGCTCGAGCTGCCGGGCCGCATCCTTTACGCCCGGGTATGGCGGTTACAGGTAGGCCGCATAAGCCTCTATCTTATGGACACGGACACCAGCCGCAATACGGACGAGGATAGACGCATCACCGACCGCCTGTATGAGGCCAACCGCGAAACACGCCTGCTGCAGGAAATACTGCTCGGTCAGGGCGGCATGCGCCTGTTGCGCACCCTCGGCATTGTCCCCGGCGTTTACCACATGAACGAGGGGCATTCGGCCTTTATGGCCCTTGAGCGCGTGCGGGACTGCATGACCCAGGGCATGAGCCATGACGAAGCTGTGGTGCGTGTACGCTCCAACACACTGTTTACCACCCACACCCCCGTGCCTGCGGGCAACGAATCCTTCTCGCTGGAACTGATGGAACGCTATTTCAGCGGTATGGCAAAAAACCTTGACCTTTCCTGGCAACAGTTCGTGCAGCTCGGGCAGATCGAGGGCGGCGACAGCCACGCCTTTGAAATGACGGTGCTGGCCTTGCGGCTCTCGTGCTGGGCCAACGGCGTCAGCCGCCTCCACGGCGTGGTGTCGCGCCACATGTGGAATAATCTGTGGAAGGGCCTGCCCACGGCCGAAACCCCCATCGGGCATGTTACCAACGGTGTGCATACGCCGTCCTATGTGGGCAGCTGGATGCACGAACTGCTGCATAAACATCTGGGCGCGGGCTGGTTGCAGGCGCTGCCCGGCTCCACCGTGTGGGACAAGGTGGACGACATCCCCGACGAGGCTTTCTGGGCAGCGCGGCAGCATCAGAAAGAAGCCCTGCTCGACGCCCTGCGCAAGCGCATTCCCGTTTTTGCGCAACGCTTCAAACTGGACGCCGCCGTTCGTAAAAGAATGGAAGCCCTGCTGCGGCCCGAAACCCTCATTATCGGCTTTGCCCGGCGTTTCGCGCCTTACAAGCGGGCCACCCTGCTCTTTGCCGATCCCGACCGCCTGGCCCGCATACTCAACAATCCCCACCGCCCCGTGGTGCTTGTTTTTTCCGGCAAGGCGCACCCGGCGGACGAAGCGGGCATCAATCTCATTCAGGAAGTCATGCGCATGTGCCAGGACGAACGCTTTCTCGGGCGCATATTCTTTCTGGAAAACTACAGTCTTTCGGTATCGCGCATCATGTCCCAGGGCTGCGATGTCTGGCTCAACACACCCCGGCGTCCGCACGAGGCCTCCGGCACAAGCGGCATGAAGCTGCCCGTCAACGGCGGCATCAATCTGAGCATCTCTGACGGCTGGTGGTGCGAAGGCTATAACAGGCAGAACGGATGGACCATCGGCCCGGTCGTCACCACCGAACTGCCCAGCAATGAGCAGAACGACTATGCAGACGCCGAGGCCCTGTACAACCTGCTGGAAAATGCCGTGTTGCCGCTCTACTTCGACCGCACCCAGGGCGACCTGCCGACCCAGTGGATCGCCATGGCCAAACGGTCGTTCAAAAGCCTTACGGCCATGTACGGCAGCAACCGCATGCTCAATGATTATATCCGCCAGTATTACCTGCGGGCTGCGCGCCGCCGCAACATGCTGGCCGAAAACGACTGGTCGGCATGCCGCCGCCTTGCCGCCTGGGAAAAGGACCTGCCCGCCCGCTTCGGCACGGTCAAGGTAGAGGAACTTTTCATCAGCGGCGTGGAAAACAATACAATGATCTGCGGCGAGCCGGTAAGTGTGCGCCTGCATATGCACCTGGGCGAAATGCAGCCGGAAGAAATACTCGTACAGCTTGTCATCGGCCGCGCCCTGGTTAACGGCAGTTTCATTGACAAGCCCGAAATACTGCGCCTTGAGCCGCGCGCAGCCGACCACAACGGCGAAAGCGGAAACGGCATGAACTATGCCGCCACCTACATTCCCACCCACAGCGGGCAATACCGCTACGGCGTGCGGGTGCTGCCCTACCACAAAAATCTGGCAACACCGCTTGAAACAGGACTTGTGCTGTGGGCCTGACACATTCCCGCCCATGAACGGCCCGCAATAATTTAAGACATGGCCCTGCCGGAAAGCAGACCAAAACCAGAAGAGGCCGCCCAAAGGGCGGCCTCTTCAAGAATAATTTGCTACAGTCAACGCTTGTGCCCCACCCCGGCTTGGACCGTGACAACCACGAAGCGCCACTCCGGCAACAGGCTTTTGCTGTCCATTCCCCAAGGCCATCCAGCCAGCCGCCAAAGCCAGTCTCGCTGATGGCACTGCATCGGATAACCTGATGCGCCCCCGACTGGACAGCATAAAGTCATTGACGGCATTGCGCGGCGCGGAGGGAGGTCACCGGGCGAAGCGAGGAAGCTTACACAGCAAAAAACGCGCAGCCTTCGCAGGCCTTAGGGAACTGGAAAGCTCTGGGGGTGCTCCGGGGAGAGTGCAGAGGGGCCTCAAGGGAGCGCAGCCCCTGACAGCCCCCTCTGCCGCCCGCTACGCAGGCGGGCAGAATAACAAGCAGAAAAAATGGTTACGCGCCCGCAGGGCGGCAGCCTGACTGCAAGGAAAGGGCTTTTATTAAAATCACCTCAAACGTCAGACCCTCTAAGCATTCAACCTTTTTCAACGTAAAAATTCTCTACATCTGGATGCGTGTCACATCAGCCCGGCTGCCAAGCGCCAGCCCGTCAAGCAGACTCATGGCGTCCAGCAGCAGCGCCCGGTAACTGCCAGTGCCGCCGCCCAGGCCGCCTATCTCCCCGCCGCCACCTACCATAGTTTCAGCGGCGATCTCTCCGGCAACCCCCAGAGCGCTGACAGCGCACAGGCACGCCTGGGGCATTTCATACGGCGCTACGCCAAGGCAGCACCCCATAACCGCAGCCGACATGCAACCGGACCCCGTGATACGCGCCATGAGCGGATGCCCGTTGCGCACGGCCCAAGCGCCACCGGAATACGCCACGATATCAATGGCTCCGCTGACAACCACCACTGCTCCCGTGCTTTCGCTCAAGTGGCGGGCCGTAGCTGCCGCGCTTTCAAGCCTGTCTTCGGTCACAAGGCAAGAGTCCTGGGCATCTACACCCCTGGCCTTTGCATCTTTGCCGGCCAGAAAACCTATTTCCGAGGCATTGCCCTTGATGGCCGCAAAACGAACTTCGCCCAGCAACCGTTGCAAGGTGCTGTTGCGCAGGGCCGAGGCCCCCGCACCCACAGGATCAAGCACCACGGGCTTGCCCATACTGTTGGCCCGCCTGCCCGCGACCAGCATTGATTCCACCGTGCGGCTATTGAGCGTGCCTATATTGATCACAAGCGCCTGCGACAGGGCCACAATATCTTCCACTTCCGCCGCATCGTCGGCCATAATGGGCGATCCGCCCGCCGCCAGAACCATATTGGCGCAGTCGTTAACCGTGACGTAGTTCGTTATGCAGTGCACCACCGGCTCATGACGCCGCACTGTATCAAGAATATCCGCAAAAACTGTCATCCTGCCTCCTTCCGGCAAAACAATGCATCGCCGGAAGTCTCGAGCCGCCCGCAACACAAACGGCAGACATGCGCCCTGTACCGGCACGGCACACAGCCCCCGGCACGGAGCACCCGGCACATCCACATTTCATTTCTGCCCAGGCCGTCATGGCAGACGGCGCACACCACACACAGATGTCAACCATGCACGCAGACGGCCGCCCGGAGGCACCTGCGGGCAATACGGAAACGGCCCGCGCAATCCGCGATGGGGCCATCCGGACCAGGAACTCTCTGTATAGAACCGTCAGGGCTTGATGTAGGCAAAGCCCTCACGCTGCAGGCGCACAATTTCCACCAGACCTGCGGGTACAACATCGCAACCGGGCCAGATATCGTCATGGCTTATGCTGTTGTCGGCCAGGGCGTTGGCGCAGAGCAGGATGCGCAGCCCCTGGTCCTGGAGGGGCGCGGCCACAGCGCGGAATTCTTCGTTCTTGCGGGTAAAATGGGTCACGGCAGGGCCGTTGGCTACTACCACGAGCTGGAACCGCTGGCCGGGCAGGCCCTTGATATAATTGGCCGCATTTTTCAGCACCAGTTTCAGAATGGCAGGCTCATTGCTGTCAATATGCAGGCAGAGATCGTAATTCATACATACTCTCCATAAGTTGCCGCCGGATGGAACCCGGCTGCGGGTTCCGGCAAACGCCGGGCATGCCACAAGTAGTAGCAGGGGCTTGGCGCTTTGCCAAGCAATGGAGAATGTGCACACCGCAGCCATGTGGTTTTGCTGATAATACGGACAAGCATTGTGCGAATGCTTCTTGCTAAGCCCGCACATACGGCGTATATTGCCGCCATGCGTGCTGCACCCTGCAAAAAGCCCCTGAATTTCTTCCGCTCTGAACGCGCCGTGTTCTTTCCCCTGCCTGAGGCGAATCCGGGGGCCGGGGCATTGCGCTGCCTGTTGATGCTGCTTTTGACGCTGTGCCTTTGCGGTTGCGGCCTTCTGAAGCCCAAACCCGACGATGCCATGTCCGGGCAGGCGCAGGAGCAGGAATCCCTTGAAGCCGCCTGGCGCGGTGAGCCGGTGCCGTACTCCCTGCGCATCAAGGTAGAGGATGGCCCGTCCTCCCTTGAAGGCAAGATGAAATCCGTAAGCCAGCTGGCGCAGCTTGCCAATGAACCGCCCGACAGTACGCTTGCCCTGGAACGCCGCGCCCGCGCCGATGTGGACACGGCCGTTCGCCTTCTGCATTCCCAGTGTTACTATGAAGGTTCGGCCTCTTTCAGCTTTGATGAAGAAGCCAGGCCCCTGCGCGTCACGCTGACCCTTGTGGCAGGGCCGCGCTATACCCTTGGCCGGGCCGACGTAGTCTACGAACCATCGCCGGACGTGCCGGCTCCCTTTAAAGACCGCCAGCGCGAGGTAGGCTTTTGGGGACTGCAAACCGAGCCTGTTCCCCCACCGTCCTTTCCCCCGGTGCTGCCTGGCGTTGCCGTGGGCAAACCTGTTGTGGCAGACACCCTGCTGGACGCGGTGGAGGCCCTGCCGGAAAAGCTGCGCACTCAGGGTTACCCCCTGGCTGCCGTGGCCCAGGCCCGCTACACCCTTGATCCAGAAAAAAAACAGGTCAATGCCGACATCAGCATCAATCCCGGCCCTCCCGCCCTTATGGGCGGCGTGGACGTGACAGGAAACAAGGGCGTCAATGCCGCCTACCTGCAACGGCTGACCCCCTGGATTCCCGGCGATGAGCCGTGGGACACGGAACTTATGGACGATTACGCCAACCACCTGCGCGGGCTCGGCCTTTTCCGTTCTGTAGAAGTGCGCCCCAAGGAAGAACTGCTGGCCGGAAAAGACGCCGCTGACAAAAGCGGCGTTCCGCTCCGCAGCAAGGACGGCCCTGCCGTGCTACCCATTGAGGTGGCCGTGAGCGAACTGCCCTTCCGGTCCGTGGGCGGCAGCGCGCGCTACGACACAGATACCGGCCTGGGGGTGGAAGGCTTTTGGGAGCACCGCAATCTTTTCGGCAACGGCGAAAAACTGATGGTCAGCGCCCCTATTGCCACGCAGGTACAGGGCATCAAGGCGGCCTTTGAAAAACCTGCTTTTCTGGTACGCGAGCAGCGTCTGCTGGCCTCCGGCTCGGCCCTGCGCGAAGATACCGAGGCCTACAAAAGTACCTCGGCCAGCGCTTCGGCAGCGCTTGAGCGCCGCCTTTCGCGCCTGTGGTGGGGCAGCCTGGGTGCTGGCGGACAAAGCGGTTCCATCAAGGAAAATGACAGGACCGAACAGTTTTACGCCTATGCAGGTCCCAGAGCCAGCGTACGGCGCGACAGCCGCAACAATGTGCTCAACCCCACGCGCGGCTCTGAGATCATCCTCAAGGCCAATCCCAATACGGGCTTTTATGGCGAAAGTTTTACGGTCATGGCCGGTTCTCTGGAGGCCAGCGGCTACTATGCGCCCTTCCGCAAGGACGGACGCCCCGACGACAAGCTGGTACTGGCTGGCCGGGTAGAAGCCGGGGCCATGTCCGGCGCGGCCCTGCACAATATTCCCGGCAGCCTGCGGTACTATGCGGGTGGGGCCGGCTCTGTACGCGGCTACGCCTACCAGTCCATCGGGCCTGAAGATAAAAACGGCGACCCCCTGGGCGGCCGGTCTTTTCAGGTCATCAACCTTGAGGCGCGCTACAAGATCACCGACGACGTGGGCCTTGTTCCGTTTCTGGACGGCGGCATGGTCTACCGGGATGAAGTTCCCCGCATTATCGGCGATATGGACTGGGGCGCGGGCCTGGGTCTGCGTTACTACACGCCCATAGGCCCCCTGCGGCTGGATGTGGGTTTTCCCCTGCAACCCAGGGATGGCGACCCGCCGGTTCAAATTTATGTGAGCATAGGGCAGTCTTTCTGATGACGACGCTTTCTTCCCATACCGGCCAGGGCGGCGCTGTTGTTGCCGGTGCTGCTGTTGGCGGCGCTGCGGCAGGCAGTGCGCATGTCTCCGGCTCCGGCCAACCCGGCAAAGGCCCGGGGCGACCCGGCGGACGACGCGGCGCAGCCCTTTTTTCCCGCATCTGGAGCATCGTATGGCGTGGTCTGGCTTTTCTGCTGCTGTTACTGCTGTTTTTTCTCGCGGGTATTCTTCTGGCGCTGCGCAACGAGAACGTACAGGCCTGGCTCAAGGACGAGGTCAATGCCGTTCTGGCCGCCCCGGCAGAAACAGGCGGCCTCCAGGTGCGGTTGACGCGCCTTTCCGGCTCGCTGCCCTTCAGCATGCAGGTGGGGCTTGAACTGGCGGACGCCCACGGCCCGTGGCTTGAAGCTCCCCTCAACACCTTTGAATGGGACTGGACAGCCCTGCCAGGCACCGTACGCATACGCGCCCTCACAAGCCATAATCCTCGCCTGCTCCGCCTGCCGGACCTCCCGCCCGCCCCACCGTCCGAGCCTTCCCCCCCCATGACGGAAAAGAGCCTGCGCGCGATGCTGGGCGAGGCTGTGCAGACCCTGAACACCCTGCCCGGCTGGCTGCCCGCTGTGCTTATGGACCGCCTGGCCGTTGTGGACGCCGTTTTGCCCCAGGCATTGCTTGGCGCGGTCATTCCGGCTGGCGCAGAGAAACAGGAAAAAGATCAGAACAAGGAAAACAGCGGCAATGCAGATGCCGCCGGGCAGCACCAGGCCGCAAACACTCCGGGCATGTCTCCCACCAGTGCCACACAGCCGACAGCCCCGCACAATGAACCGGCAAGTACACCGGCGGCGCAGAACGGGCAGGCAAACGCACATCAGGCGGGTGATACCCAAACAGAAGGCAGGCAGGCCGCACCACAGCCTTCAGCCGATTCCACGCCGTTTTCCGGCGGCGCGTTCTTCAAGGCGGATGTTGACGCCAGCCTCAGGGCAGGCAGCAAGGGCGGCAGCCTCAACGTAATGCTGACCGCCTCCGGCCGGGATCATGCCCCCCTGCTTGTGGCCGACACCTCTTGCGGCGGCCTTGAAGTGCGCGTGGAGGCAAATTTTTCGCCGCAGGAAGACAAATCCGGCAAATCCGTTATCCGGACCCTGACCGTCAACAGCAGGCTTGAAGCCGCGGTTCTGCCTGCCGCTTCCGCCGCAGCGCCGGCTGAAGACAGCAGCAAGACGGTGGAAACGCCCGCCGCTTCCTCCGGCGCGGCCCCCCCGGCCAGTCCGCAAGGCCAGCCCGCCCCGTATAATCCGCACAGCTTTCTTGCCCCGCTGCTGGCCGGTGGCGCGAGCCTTTCCCTGACTCTTGAAGCCCAGGCCCAGGCCATCCCCGGCGCACCTGACGACATGGCCGCCACTGCCCGCGCCGGAATGACAACATTTGACCTCAAGGCCGGCCCGCTCTCCGGCACGGGGCACGCCGCATGGCACAGCCCTGATGCCCCCGCTGCCGGACCTGCCGCCTCCCGGCTCACCGGTGCGGCACAGGCCACGTCATGGCTTTCCGGTCCACTGGACGTGGACCTGCGCCTGAGCCTCGCCCCTCTAAAAAATCCTCACGCACGCGCCGCTGGAGACGAGGCGGGCAGTCCTCTGGACATACTGGCCGCGCCGGGCAGTGTGAGCCTCACGGCTAACGGCCCTCTGGAAGCCCCCGCCCTGAACCTCCGCCTGGAATGCGCAGACCTGCGCCTGGGCAGCCACCGGCTGGAAAAAGCTGTGGCAAGCCTTGCCGCAAGCCCGCTGCACTGGCGCCAGGCATTGCTTCCGGCAGAAGATCACGATAGCGCTCCCCCGGCGGAAGCCGCCGGGCAGTATCACGCACCGGGCAGCGCGGACGGCAAAAGCAGCCGTGCCGGAGCCAATCCCGGCGACTCGCCTGATGCAGGACCTGGCTCAACGCCGGACACTGTTCATGGCGCAGCCAAAGCCGGCGCCCCACAAGACGGGCAGGAGGCGGCAACGCAGCTTGTGCTCCAGCTGGATGTGAGCGGCCAGTGGGATAACCGCCCCCTGAGCCTTGGCGGACAGATCTTTGCGGGCCGCACCGAGGGCGGAATGCTCCAGGCGGGCCTGCGCAAACTGCGCCTCAACGCTCTGGGAGTGGAAGCTGCCGGGCAGGCGACCGCCATACTTCCCCCCGGCAGCATGCCCGGCTGTGACGGCAGGCTGGACGTGCGCGTAACCGACTGGGCTGCGCTTTCAAGCCTTGTGCCGGGCGCTCGCCTGGATGGCGAAGCTTCCCTGAGCCTTGAACTGCGGACCGAACGTACCACAGCCCCTGCCGCTCCAGAAGCTGCGGACGCACTACGCGCCGCAACACTACGAGAAACAGCGCAAAATGACGGCCAGCCGACCGCAAGGGGCGGCGGTGAGACCGGTCTCGTGCAAACAGATACCGCACAGGCAACCGAGGCTGCGCCTGCCCCGGCAGTGCGCTTCAGCCAGCAGGCCGTGCTGCGCTGGAATGTGCCGCGCCTGAGCTACAGCGCCGGGGCAGAAGCGCCGCTGACCCTGCAAAGCCTTGCGGGCGAGGCAACGCTGCGTGACCTCTTCGGCACGGCGAACCTGGCCGCCCGCCTGGACCTGGCCGCCCTGCGTCAGGGCGATCTTTCTCTCGGAACAAAGGTACGTGCCAACGGTTCGCTCAACGGTCCGCTGGACGCCAGCGTGGAAACAAGCGGCAGTGTGGCCGCCCGCATCAATGCGCGCTGGCAACCGGGCCTTGTGCAGTTGCAAAAACTTGAAGCAGGCCTGGCCGGGCATGACCTCGGCTTCAGGACAAGCCCGGGCGCAACCCTGCGCTATGGCGATTCCGGCATTACCCTGGCCGGCCTTGATATACGCCTCATCCCCGGCGGCAGGCTGCGCGCCAACGCCGCTCTTGGACAAGACAGGCTGGATGCCCGCCTTGACCTGGACGGCCTTGCGCTCACACCCTGGAAAAAATTTGTCCCCGCCCTGCCCGAAGGCACGGTGGAGGCCCGCGCCCGTCTGACGGGCAATCCTGCCCGCCCGGGCGGCGATTTTCACTTTGGCGTCCGCCAGCTCCGCATTCCCGGCAGCCCCATCAAACCGCTGAATCTGGGCCTCACCGGGCGCATTGAAGGCACAACCCTTGTGGCGCGGCTGGCCGTGGACAAGGAAAGCATCCAGGCACTGGGCGGCACAGAGGCGCGTCTTGAAGCGCGAGTACCCCTTGTCTTCAGCAAGGACGGTCTGCCACAACCCGACATGCAGGGTCCCCTGCGGGGTCAGGTACGCTGGAAAGGGGCCGCCGGGCCGCTGTGGTCCCTCTTGCCCGTGGCCGACCAGCGCTTTGCGGGCAATGTGGCCATGTCCGTGGACCTTGGCGGCACGTTGTCCGCCCCTTCCGCCAAGGGATCTGTTCTTGTCGACAAGGGGAAATATGAAAACCTGCTCCAGGGCGTACTGCTGACCAATATCAACCTGCGCCTCAAGCTTGAGGAAGGCCGGGGCAAAGGGGCAGGCGCCCTGCCCGGCGTAGCACGGCTTGAACTGGACGCCGCCGGCGGCCTTGGCGGCAAACTGCGTGTGGCCGGGTACAGCAGCCTTGATGGCAGCAAGCTGGATATCAAGACCACCATTGATCATCTGCGCCCCCTGAGCCGCCGTGACATACGCATCGAACTTTCGGGCGATGTGGGCGTGACAGGCAGCGCCGCTGCGCCCAGGGTAGATGGCCTGATCACCGTCAACCAGGGCCTTGTGCAACTGAACAAACTGGCCGTGGGGGGCAGTGTCACCACCCTACCCATCAGCAAAAACCCCGCGCCCGGCGCGGTACAGGCCGCCTCCCCCACAGGGGTGGCCAGCAAGCCCGAGGCAGAGGGCAGCCTCAACCTGCGCATCGTGATCCCCGGGCGCTTTCTGGTGGAAGGACACGGCCTCAGCAGTGAATGGAAAGCCGACCTGCTGGTGGCGGGTACGCCCGAAGATCCGCAGATCACGGGGCAGATCATGGCCGTCAAGGGCAACTTTGATTTTCTGACAAAGATATTCAAGCTTTCACGCGGCACAATCACCTTTGCGGGCGGCTCACTGAGCAATCCCCTGCTGGATATCAAGCTTGCCAATGAAACGCCCAATCTCACGTCTTATGTGAACATCACGGGAACCGTGCGTAAAATGAAGCTTTCGCTGAGCAGCGAACCGGAACTGCCGCGGGATGAAATCCTCGCCCAGATTCTTTTCGGTAAAAGCACCAGCGAACTGGGACGCCTGGAAAACCTGCGTCTGGCCGGAGCCGTGGCACAACTGGCGGGCTTCGGTTCGGGCGGCGGGGGTATTTTTGACGTTACCCGCAATGCCCTGGGGGTTGATGTGCTGCGCCTGAGTTCCACACCGGGCAGCGGATCAGGCGACTCCTCCGATGATGAAGGCATGGGCGCAGGCACTGCCGTGGAACTGGGCAAATACATTACGGATGTCATTTATGTGGGCGTGCAGCAGGGTATGAAACAGGGAAGTACGGCCTTTATCATCCAGCTTGAACTGACCCCGCGTACCAACCTGGAGTTGCGCTCGGAACAGCAGAACACTTGGGGCGGCATACGCTGGAAATATAACTATTAGAGCAAATTGACCGTTAAATTATCCTGGCGGTGGCGTGAGCAGACGTTCGCCGTGGCGGCGTAGCTGTTCGCGGCAGCATGCCGCACCCCTCAGGCATAGAGAAAAAGACCTGTCTTGCGGGAAGGGCTGTTACCGCCGCCCTGCGGGTACAGGGTTTTTCTTCTGATTTTGCCTTGGCCGCCCGCCGCGCAGGCGGCCCAAACCAGACCGGCTGATGCATTTCAAATAGTAGCTTTTTCCAAGTGTGCCACCATCTTCCACGCAGACGCCCCAAGTGAAGACAAAAAAATGGGCGCGGCGCTGAATGCAAGCCAATTTTGCAGTACCGCAGCCTGAAGCCTGCAGATTAACACATGAACAAATGCGAATCCCCTTTCTCAGCCCCCGCACTGCACCTACGCCGTGCACAGCCCGAAGACCATGCCGCGCTCACCGATCTCTGGCGGCGCAGTGTGGAGGCCACGCACCGCTTTCTTTCCCCTTTGGCCGTAGATGAGCTTTACACCGCCGTGCTGCGGGATTACCTGCCCGCAGTGGAAGAAGTATGGCTGGCGGAATACAGGCTGGAAAATGAAACACGGGCCCGCCCTGCCGGATTTATGGGCTGCAACGGCCCGCAGGTGGAGATGCTGTTTGTGGAGCCGGCATTTTTCGGCCGGGGCGTAGGCAAGACGCTTTTGCAACGCGCGCAACAACGTGCCACCAAAGAAGGCTTTGCCCTGACACTTGACGTCAACGAGCAGAACCCTTCCGCCCTGGCTTTTTACAGGCATATGGGCTTTGCCGTAACGGGACGCTCGCCGCTGGACAGCGCAGGCCGTCCCTACCCCCTGCTCCATATGGAATGGCGGGCGCGCTGACAGTGCCGCAAACCGTCTGAAAACAGGCCACAACGTATTCGCGGCAAGGATTCCTGAAAATCCTTGCCGCGTCTGCATGCATCGTGTGAAATGCTTTTATCCCTTGCGCCTGCCCGCGATCTGGTAGCGCTTCTGGGCTGAAAGCTCCGCTTTGCGCAGACGGATGGACTGGGGCGTCACTTCCACCAGTTCATCTTCACGCACAAAGTGCAGGGCGTGTTCCAGCGTCATGCGGCGCACAGGCGTCAGGATGACGTTTTCATCCTTGCCCGCCGCGCGCATGTTGGTGAGCTTCTTTTCCTTGGTAGCGTTCACGTCAATATCATTGTCGCGATTGTGCTCACCCACGATCATGCCTTCGTACACGGGATTGCCCGGCTCCACAAAAAGCACGCCGCGCGGCTCAAGGTTAAAAAGGGCATACGCCACGGCGCTGCCCGACCTGTCGGCCACAATGGAGCCGGAAAAACGCGTGGGAAAATCACCACGCCATTCTTCATAGCCTTCAAGATACGAGTTCATGATGCCCGTACCCTTGGTATCCGTAAGAAATTCATCGCGATACCCGATAAGACCGCGCGAAGGCACCGTGAACTCAAGGCGCACCCGGCCCGTGCCGTTGTTGACGCAGTTGAGCATGCGCCCTTTGCGCTGGGCCAGCTTTTCCGTAACCACCCCCATGAAGACTTCGTCGCAGTCCACATAAAGGCGCTCAATGGGTTCAAGAACCTTGCCGTCCTCATCCTTGCGCAGGATTACCTCGGGGCGGCCCACGGAAAGTTCAAAACCTTCGCGCCGCATGGTCTCGATAAGAATAGCCATCTGAAATTCGCCGCGCCCCTTGACCAGAAAAGCATCGCGGTCGGCGGTGTCTTCCACGCGCACAGCCACGTTGCGCAGGGTTTCCTTTTCCAGGCGGTCGCGAATGGCGCGGCTCTGCACAATCTTGCCCTCGCGTCCGGCCAGGGGCGAAGTGTTGATGCCGAAACGCATGGCCACCGTCGGCTCATCCACCCTGATGCGCGGCAGGGCGCGGGGATTGGTGCTGGTGCAGATAGTGTCGCCGATGGTCACGTCTTCAATGCCTGCCAGCACTACAATATCGCCGGGGGCGGCGGTTTCTACCTCGGCAAGCTTCAGGCCGTCATACACCTGAAGCTTGGTGGCCCGCAGAGCGCGCGGTTTTCCGTTTTCGCCGATGCAGGCGAGGGTTTCCTTGCTGTGCACATGCCCGTGCATGATGCGGCCCACAGCCAGGCGGCCCAGATAGTCGGAATAGTCAAGGTCAGCCACCAGCATCTGGAAGGGCTGCCCGGGATCGTGCGCCGGACCGGGAATATGCTTCAGTATGGCTTCAAACAGAGGGGTCAGATCCTTCTGCTCGTCGTCAATATTTTTCATGGCCACACCCTGACGGCCGATGGCGTAGAGCACGGGAAACTCGAGCTGCGCCTCGCTGGCGTCCAGGTCGATAAAAAGATCGTAGATCTCGTTCAGCACTTCTTCGGGCCGTGCGTCCTTGCGGTCGATCTTGTTGATGACCACCACCACAGGCAGCCCGGCTTCCAGCGTTTTGCGCAACACAAAACGGGTTTGCGGCAGGGGACCTTCAGAAGAGTCCACCAGCAGAATGGCCCCTGTGGTCATTGAAAGCGAGCGTTCCACCTCACCGCCGAAGTCCGCGTGGCCCGGGGTGTCGATGATATTGATCTTGACGCCGTTCCACGAAACGGCACAGTTTTTGGCGGCAATGGTGATGCCGCGCTCGCGTTCAATGTCCATATTGTCCATGACGCGGTCGTCCATCTGCTGGCCGGCGCGAAGGCCGCCGCCCTGCTTGAAGAGCGCGTCCACCAGAGTGGTCTTGCCGTGGTCAACGTGGGCGATAATAGCAACGTTGCGAAGAGAATCGTTATAATGCATGGGCGCTTTGCCTTTTAGTGTAAAAAAATGAGTCCGGGCTGCGCTTGTACGTATTTTTTAAAGTTTTGTCATCATTGCCCGTATGAGGCGGCCCAGATTTTTACCCGCCTGGGCAGCCACAAGAATAATTTCTTCCAAAGGCGCCGGGGTCATACAGTCCGGCAAGTTTTTATTTGAAATACATGAAAGGCCAAGCACGCGCATACCCAGATGGCGCGCCGCAATGACCTCAAGCACCGTGCTCATGCCCACAGCATCGGCTCCCCACTGCCGGTACATGCGCGTTTCGGCAGGGGTTTCCATTTCAGGGCCGCGCACGCCAATGTACACGCCGCGTTCCAGCCGCAGGCCCAGCCTGGCGGAAGTTTCCATGGCAAGGGTGCGCAGGTCCGCATCAAAGGGCGCGCTCATGTCGGGAAAACGCGGTCCCCATTGCTCGCAGTTACAGCCGAGCAGAGGCGAATGCCCCGTATGGTTGATAAAATCGCTCATACACATGATGGACCCGGCGTCAAAATGGGGATTAAGCGCCCCCGCCGCGTTGGTGATCACCAGCGTCTTGACGCCCATGGCCGCCATGACGCGCACCCCCATACACACTTCGGCCGGGCTGCGGCCTTCATAAAGGTGGCAGCGCCCCTGCTGGATAAGCACAGGACGGCCCGGTACATCGTCCTCGCCGCAGGATGAGGGAAAACGCCCCCACACAAAGGCTCCCACATGCGAATCCACGCTGGATACGGGAAAACCCGGCAGATCGGCATAAGGCACGGCTACCCGCTCCGCCAGCCGGTCCGCCAGACCCGAAAGCCCCGTACCCAGCACAAGACCAACGGGAACGCTGTTGTCTTCTGCCGTAGCGCCGGTGATTTTTCGCATGCCCATAACCTGTGAAAAGCTGCATGGCGCAGCCTCCAGAGCCTTGCGCAGAGCCGCCGCGGCCGACTGGACTTCTTGCGGATTTTGCATATTATCCCTCCTGATTTTAACAGTGCCGCAGCGGGTAATGCCGCGCAATGACCGGGGGCGACTTTTTTCATCCGCCCACAGTACTGCGTGTGGATTTTCACACGGAAAGTGCGTATGCTCGGTTGATACGAATCCTGTATAGCCCGCCCGGCCCAGTCCCACAAGGGCAAACCGGCGGGCCGGACTACGCTTCGGCGACCGCGTTACGTGGCCGCGCCGGAACTATCAGACCAACAACTACCGCTTGCGCCCCCAGGGCGCCACATAATGAGGGAGACAGGCTTGGACAACGCTCAGGAAACCATTCCCCTGCACAAGCACAAAATTCTGGTAGCCAATCGCGGCGAAATAGCCATGCGCATCATGCGGGCCTGCCGCAAGCTGGGTGTGGCTTTTACCGCCATATTCACCGCCGAGGATGCGGCTTCGGGCCATGTACGCCTTGCGCGCGAAGAAGGTGGGGAAAAAAGCCTTTTTCGCGTTTCTTCCTACCACGACGCCAACGAGCTTATGTCTGTGGCTGACGAGGCAGGCTGCACTGCCGTGCATCCCGGCTACGGTTTTTTTGCCGAAGACTTCCGTTTTGCCCGCCGTGTGACCAAGCGCGATCGCAAACTCGTCTTTATCGGCCCTTCGTGGAAGATCATCCGTGAACTGGGCGACAAGATCAACACCAAGCGCCTGGCGCGCAGCCTTGGCGTGCCCACGGTTCCCGGCTCTGACCGGCCCATCTATGACGAGATGGAGGCAGAACGCATCGCCAAAAGCATCTTTGAATTTCAAGCCCAGCAAGGCATCACCCGCCCGCTGGTGCTGGTCAAGGCTTCGGCAGGCGGCGGCGGCATGGGCATCGAGGAAGTATACGACCCGGACCAGTTCCGCTCCGTCTACCGCCGCATCCGCAACTATGCCCTGCGCCAGTTCAAAGACGAAGGCGTACTCATCGAGCAGCGCATTACGGACTTTAACCACCTTGAAGTTCAGGTCGTTTCCGACCGCACAGGAATTAATCCCGTGCATTTCGGCACGCGTAACTGCTCCATCCAGTCCACAGGGCTGCAAAAACGCATCGAGGTGGCCCCCGGCTTTGTTCCGGAAGAAATCAAGTACACCTTTGACGCCGGCAAGGTGCTCAAGGATATTGTCCATTACTCCCTGACCATGGCCCGCAAGGTCGGCTACGACAACGTGGGCACATGGGAATGGATCGTTACCCGCAAGGGCGAACCTTTCCTTATGGAAGTGAATACCCGCATCCAGGTGGAAAACGGCGTTTCGGCCCGCATTTCCAAGGTCAAGGGGCAGGGCGATGTGGACATCATTGCCGAACAGATACGTATCGGCCTTGGCGATCCCCTGGGCTATACCCAGGACGACATCACTTTTGACGGCGTGGGCATCGAATACCGGCTCATCGCCGAAGACCCGGACAGCAACTTTACCCCCTGGGTAGGGCGCATTGAGCGCTTCCAGTGGAAAGAACAGCCGTGGCTGACCATGCTCACCCACGTTCCCACCCAGGAACCATACGAAATCCCGACCGAATTTGATCCAAACCTGGCTCTTGCCATCATATGGGGCAAAGACCTTGAAGAAGCCAAGGCCCGTGGTCTTGAATTTTTGCACGATCTGCGCCTTGAGGGGCATAACGGCGCAGGAGACACCCTAAAATCCAACGTAAACTTTTTAGCGGCCAATACGGAACGGATTCTCCGTTTCTGACCAAAGGAGCAAATCATGGGGACCCCCCAGTTTCCCACATGCGCTACCTGCCCCTTCAAGCGCGAAGACCGCCTGTGCGTCAAAGCCGGCGGCAAGCACCCTGCCAACTGCCCCACTGCCATGCGGCACGACCTGGGCGATGCGGCGCTGGGCTGTTACAAGGATGACATATTGCGCATGGCGCGCGAATCGGCCATTGTGGAATATAACTGTTACACGACGCTGCCCGACGGCACGCGCATTCCCTGCCACCCGCGCATTCTTGAAATTATGGAATACGCCATGGCCATGGGATACAAACGTCTCGGACTTCTGTTCTGCATCGGCCTGCGTGAAGACGCCAAGGCCTCTGCCGACATTTTCGAGGCTCACGGTTTTGAAGTGGTTTCGGTTATCTGCAAGGTCGGCAATGTATCCAAGAGCACTCTTGGCATTGACGCCGGGCACCTGCACAATCCCGCCAAGCCGGAGACCATGTGCAACCCGGTGCTGCAAGCCAAGATCATGAACGACGCCAAGGTGGAACTCAATGTTCTGCTGGGCCTGTGTGTGGCGCACGATACCCTCGCCATGCGCTATCTTGAGGCCCCCACGACCGTTCTGGCCGTCAAGGACCGCATGCTCGGCAACAATCCGCTGGCCGCCCTGCACTCATCCTACTCCAATTACCTCAAAAAACCCGTTTAGCGGCGCATGCGAGTTATGGACAATAATATAGAGAAACGAATCCAGAGTCTGCGCGACAGGCTCAGTTATATGGTGGACATTTTTGCCGGCAAGCACAAAGACAATGCGCAACTGCTGGAAGAAAAGCTCACCTCTTTCGCGGCACGCGCCCGTGCGGGGGAAATTGAAGACCCCTATGCGGAGCTGGCCACGGTTGAAGACCTGTTCTGCTATGTGGAGCGCCGCCTTGAAGGCAACATTACTCCCATGGACAAGGTGCGCATCGTGCGCCACCCGCAGCGCATCTGTCTGCGGGACATCCTGGAAAACGTCTATGACAACTTCACCGAAGTCGGGGGACAGGACGAGCACAGCCTGGACCCCAGCATGCTCATAGCCCGCGCCGTCATTACCCGGCGCAGGGGCAAGAAGACCTATACCCAGTCCGTCATGGTTATCGGGCAGGAAAAAGGCCACGGGGCGGAGTTCCGCAACGGCGGCTCGGTCAAGCCCTGGGGCAACGCCAAGGCGCAGCAGTATATGCGCGTTGCGGAAACCGAGGGCATTCCCGTACATGCCTATATCTTCACGCCCGGCTCGTATCCCATTGAGGACTACCCCGGCGCGGCCCAGCAGATCGCGCGCAATATCTACAGCATGGCCGGTCTGCGCGTACCCGTTATCGCCGTCATTTCCGAAGGCGGTTCCGGCGGGGCCGAGGCCATAGGCCTGGCGGATAAAAGGCTGATGCTTTCGCATGGCTACTATTCGGTCATTTCACCCGAAGGGGCCGCAGCCATTGAAGGCCGCCTCAAGTCCGGGCAGCGTGCTGCCCCCGAACTGATCGAGCACTGCGCCCAGAACCTCAAGATCACCGCGCAGGACAACATCAAGTTCGGCTATATCGATCGCATCGTGCAGGAGCCGCCACTGGGCGCGCGCCCCTGGCACTTCGACTTTTTCCGCACCTTGCGGCAAGAAGTCATACGCGCCACAGACGAAGTAGTGGTTTCCACCCGCGTGATGCCCATCCTCAAGGGCTTCACGCTTTCACGCCTGCGCAGGCCCGATGCCAACCTGGATGAAATGCATACCCGCTGGGGGCTTTCTTCCAAGGCCAAAGACCGCCTGCGCGAACGCCGCCAGCAGAAGTTTCTGCGGCTTTCCCGTCAGGCGGCGCGTGACCGCAGGCCCTTCATCACCAAGATGGCGGGCGCAGCCTGGGACTGGATATCCAAGCCCTGGGTCAGCTTCAAATACGACTTCTATCGCAAGCATCAACGCCGCATCCGTACCTTTATGGAAGAAATGGGCAACGAGTGGGATGTGTTCAAGGGCCGCCTGCTGGCTCCCTGGCACAAGCTTACCCATAAACTGCCCGGCAAGCAGGACAACAAGGCCAGGGAACTCATGGCCCTTTCCACCTGGGCAGACGATTCGCGCCGCCTCAAGTGGAACTACATATCCCCGCGCTACAAGGCCGACCGTACGGTTACCTGCCCCAACAGCGCCTCTTACGGCTGCCTGGACCTCTGGGGACCGGACCTTTTCGCCGAATTCGCGGGCGTGTGCAGCCATTGCGGCTACCACTTCCCCATGGAGCCGGAATGGTATGTAAAAAACGTCTTTGACGCCGGTTCGGTCTTTGAGTTCAACAGCGAAATCGAAGCGGGCAATCCGCTGGACTTCCCCGACTTCAACGACCGCGTCGCCGCTGCCCAGAAAAAAACCGGGGCCAAAAGCGGCTGCATGACCTTCGAGGCCCGTATCGACAATACCAAGATGGTGGTAGCCATGCTTATGGGTACCTTCCGCGGCGGCTCCGTGGGCGCGGCCGAAGGCTACAAGTTTGTGGAAGCCGCCCAGCGCGCCGAGAAAAAACGCTATCCCTTCCTGGCATACGTACACGGCACGGCGGGCATACGCATTCAGGAAGGCACACACGGTGTCATCCAGATGCCGCGCTGCACAGTGGCTGTGCGCCGCTATATCGAATCCGGCGGCCTGTACATGGTGCTGTACGACACCAACTCCTTTGCCGGGCCGGTCGCCAGCTTTCTTGGCTGCTCGCCCTACCAGTTCGCCGTGCGTTCATCCAACATCGGCTTTGCCGGGCCGGGCGTTATCAAGGAAACCACGGGGATGGACATCCCGCCCAAGTACCACCGCTCGTACCGCGCCCTGTCACGCGGGCACATCCAGGGCATATGGGACAGAAGGCAGGTGCGCGCCAACCTCAAGCAGGCGCTGCTCACCATCGGCGGCAGAAACCTTTATTACCGGTAGGCAAAAAAGCATGCCGGGGACGGATGACAAGGCGTTGCCGCCAGATCAGCGCTTTCGTTCCCGGCCGTAAAAACTGCGCTGCAGGCAGGGGATGCACCCCGCCGCCTGATGCGTACGCCCCGGTGATGTGCCCCCGGGTACGCCCGCGCCGGAACAGCCGGAATGCGGGCAGCGCCGCCACCAGGGCGGCCCGGCAAGACCGCCACGCACATCACACAGGGCAACCCTGAAGAAAACCAGGCGCCCGCGCCGCTCCGGCGGTACGCGCGCCCAAGCATATAACGGACCAAGCATGATCAACATATCTTCACTGCTGGACGAAATAAAGGCTTCGCCCTACCGCGAAATAGTCATCCGTACGCCCCATACGGGCCGCGTCACCTTTGCGGGACTCAAGCAGGGCGATCAGGCCCTGGGGCCGCAGGGCCAGTGGAAAGAAAAGCCCGGAACGCTCATTGCCACGCTGGAGCGCGAGCACAATCCCAAGCCCATCTGCGCGCCTGAAAAAGGCGAGGTGAGCGTGATACACAGCGAACTTGAGGGCCAGTTTGTAGAGGCGGGCGCGCCCCTTGCCGTGCTGCGCCATATGCTGACCAAGGATGAGGTACAAAGCATCATCCTGAAAAAAACCCTGCACCTCTTCCGTGCGCCCGAACGCGCCAAATACTATTTTACGCCTGAAGTGGACAAAAAGATCCGCGCCTCCGACGCCCAGTCCGTGGCTGTACGGGACGGTATGGAACTGCTCATCATGTCGCGCATGAAACGCGAGGTTCCCCTCTGCTATACGGGACCCGACGGCGTGATTTACGCAGTCTACTTCAAGATCAACGACAATATGGATGCGGGCGCGCCGCTTTTGGGCGTATGCCCCAAGGACCAGTTGCCGGCCATCCAGGACGTGATCATGCGTGTACAGACCGAATGGACCGAAAAGGAATAGGCCCGCGCGATTCCGGCCGGGCAAACATCACGGAGGCTACTCATGGGCAAGGCTTTACAGATTCGCGTCTCTGCCGTGACATGGAACGAAGACCTGCTTGAAAAGCTGTGGCCCAAACTCACAGAGCTTGCCTTCAGCGTACCCATCAAGCACGAAAAGCACGGCGTTCTTGAAATGGTGCGCGCCCTCGGCGACGGCCTGCAGTTTTTGCCCTGGTCCGAAGCCAGGCGCAAGGCCATGGGTCCCGGCATTGAAGAAGCCGTGCGCCTCAAGCAGGCACTGGAAGCGGCGCTGGCCGACTGGCAGCCCCGTGAGGCCAATATTTTAAGTGACAAACTTGAAGACGTGCTGGATACTCTTGAAAAGGCCTTTGTGGCCTGAGATATCCGGAACAAGCAGTATTATCGGAGACTTTCACATGCTTAATAAAGTCATGATCATCGGCCGCCTGGGGCGCGACCCCGAATTGCGCTACACCCAGAGCGGCTCGCCTGTGGCTAGCCTCAATATAGCCACCGACGAATCCTATACCGACCGCGACGGCAACAAGGTGGACCGCACCGAATGGCATCGCGTATCCGTTTTTCAGCGCCAGGCCGAAAACTGTGCCAACTACCTGACCAAAGGCAGCCTTGTGTACGTGGAAGGTAGCCTGCAGACTCGCAAATGGCAGGATCAGCAGGGGCAGGACCGCTATACCACAGAAATCAAGGCCCAGCGCGTGCAGTTTCTTGACCGCAAAGGCGATGCCCCGCGCGGTGAAGGCGGCGGCGGACGCGGCTATGAGGACGATTACGGCGCTGCTGCGCCCCGCGGCAATGCCCCCCGTGGCGGCCAGGGTGCTCCGCGCCAGCAGAGCCAGGGCAACCGCAGACCTGCGGATGACGACCTTGGCCCGGCCTTTCCTTCTGAGGCCTCCAATATGGATGAAGTCCCCTTCTAGAGCATTCAGCCTTTGAGAATATACGTTCTTAAGGTTAAGGCACGCTCTTACGGCGGACGGCAGATCACGCAGCCATCGGCGCAATCTGCCTTTGAGCGCAGCCATGCACAAAGGGTTACGGTGTCCCGTCCGGCGTTGGCAGCCCCAGACCGTTGTACCCGCCTTTTCAGGCAGCCCCGCACTCGGACCATCGCCAGAGCGCCACAATAAAGCCGTTCCAGGCTGCCGCTCTCTTCCCTTCTGTTTTACACGCCTGCCGCACGGCATATGCAACACGTGCTCCAGCTCTCAGGACTGGAGCACGTGTTGCATTGAAGCGCACTGTTCTTCCTACGGCTTGGCGGCCTCCGGCTTGCCACAGCCAACGCACTGACGGCACGGCTGCGGGCAGGCAGGATATAATATGCACTGCCGCTGGCTACTGCCCCCATTTGCCAACAGCCTCACAAGGCTGCTGGCCCCCCAGACATGATCTGCCTGCTTACATCAACAGATTCGGGCCATTGCACCCTGCCGCCGTGCGCACAGGCCTTTGCCCCTGCGCGAAAGAAACGCGGCAGGCGCGGCTTCCCTGAAAAAGCGATGCGGCAACAGTCCGTCTTTTCAAATAATCTTTTCATCCGCGTTTTAAAAAGCGCCCTCCATGAGATTGCGAAAAAAAGCGCCATCGAACTTTTGAGGGCAGCTATCAGCAGACAGAGGCAAGTTAATCCTGTCTTCGGCGATTGCGGCAAAACCATGACAATATAGTTTTAATACAATAAAATAAACATATTATACGAAGCATCTTCATACTATGACATTTATTGTTCATATAAAAATCCCTTTATCTGTACTATTTTTCTCCATCCGGACAAATGACAAAACAGAGGCAATGTGCGTTTTTTTCAGCCGGGGGGCTTCTCTTTTTTAAAAACATGCCGTAAGATGGTATTTATGTTTTTTGGCTTTAACAAAGGCCTTTTCGCATTTTCGCATGTTTGAAAGTCAGGAAATTTTGCGAGAGGTAGTTGACTTTTTGTTAGATTATTCACAAGATGGATTTCGAAAGAAGCCCTCCCCATTCCGGCTGTGCGTGCTGCCGTTGCGGGAGGCTGTCATAACCAAAACACGGAGGATTTCGCGATGTCCAAGTTGGTAGCTCCTCACGGCGGTAAGGGTCTGGTCTGTTGCCTGCTTGAAGGCAAGGCCCTGGAAGATGAAAAGAAAAAGGCCGCTGGCCTCAAGCAGATCGAAATTTCTTCCCGCGCCAAGGGCGACCTCATCATGATGGGCATTGGCGGCTTTTCGCCTCTGAACGGTTTCATGAACAAGGCCGACTGGAAGAGCGTGTGCGAAAAAATGACCCTCACCGACGGCACCTTCTGGCCCGTGCCCGTAACCCTTGACGTCTCCGCTGCCGAAGCCAAGAGCATCAAGGCCGGTGAAGAAGTGGCCCTGGTCCGCAAGGGCGAAGTCATGGCCACCATGAAGGTCGAAGAAATCTATGAAATGACCGAAGCCGACAAAAAGATGGAGTGCGAGCTGGTCTTCAAGGGCGAAGGCCCTGACTCTGAAAAATTCTGGGAAGTGGCCCCCGAAGACCATCCCGGCGTGAAAATGGTTCTGGCCCAGAAAGAATACAATATCGCCGGTCCCGTCAAAGTGCTCTCGCAGGGCGAATTCCCCGAGAAATTCCCCGGCGTGTACATGACCCCCGCCCAGCTGCGCGCCAAGATGGACGAACGCGGCTGGCAGAAGGTTGCCGCCCTGCAGCTGCGCAACCCCATGCACCGCTCGCATGAATACCTTGCCAAAATCGGCGTGGAAGTGTGCGACGGTGTGGTCATCCACTCCCTGGTCGGCTCCCTGAAGCCCGGCGACATCCCGGCCGAAGTGCGAGTGAAGTGCATCGACACCCTGGTGGACAAGTACTTTGTGAAAGACTTTGTCATCCAGGCCGGCTACCCCCTGGACATGCGCTATGCCGGCCCGCGTGAAGCCCTGCTGCACGCCACCTTCCGTCAGAACTACGGCATCAACAACCTGCTGGTGGGTCGCGACCACGCCGGTGTGGGCGACTTCTACGGCATGTTTGAAGCCCAGGAGATCTTCCGCAAGATGCCCACCCCCGCAGATTCCGGCAAGCGCCTGCTCTGCGAACCCCTGAACATTGACTGGACCTTCTACTGCAAGAAGTGCGACGGCATGGCCAGCATGCGCACCTGCCCGCACGGCAAGGAAGACCGCGTCATCCTGTCCGGCACCAAGCTGCGCAAGATGCTTTCTGAAGGCGCGGATGTACCGGATCACTTTGGCCGCGATGAAGTGCTCGCCATCCTGCGCGAATACTACTCCGGTCTTACCGAAAAAGTCGAAGTCAAGATGCAGCGTGCCGCCTCTGGTTCCACCATGTAGGGTTGCCGCAGTCACAACGCGAAAGGACGTCCGCAAGGGCGTCCTTTTGTTTTGCCCTGCATGCCTTGCAGCCACACCATGCTTTACCTGAAGGCAAAAAAAGCCTATAGAGGCATGATACATTCAGGATACAGGACTCGTGCCGCGGCTGCCGCCGCCGCGCGGTCCGGTCCGTTTCTTTGCAAGTTCCGGCGGCGCGCCCGCCAAACCCATATTACAGGTGGTTCATGAACCGATCCCACGAAATCGTTACCGGCGCTCTGCTTCTTGCCCTGCTGGCCGCGGCATTTTGCGTATGGAGCGCCCTTGGCAACGAAGTAAATCTGTGTGTGACGGCAGGCTGCTCCCTGTACCAGGACAGCACCGTGGCGGGCATTTCGCTGTGGTGGATCGGGGCCGGCGTTTTCGCAGTCCTGTGCTTTCTGGCCCTGCTGGGCGCCGCCCACTGGGGCCGCACGCTGGCTGCGCTGGCCCTGCTGGGTGATGTGGGCCTGCTGCTGGTCATGGCGCTTACCGCACCCTGCATAAGCTGTCTGGTGGTGGCGGTTTTCTTTGTGCTCACCTATATGAGTTTTCGCCAGGCAGCCACGGCGCGCAGCCGCTCGGGCAAGGCGGGCCGTTCCCTCCTCGTGCTGGTGTGGGGTCTGCTCTTCATCATCAACCTGGGCGCTGTGGCGCGGTCACAGGCCACTGTGTGGCCCATTACCGACAACCACGACAGCGCCACGGTGCGCATGTTCTTTTCGCCGTCCTGCTCCAGTTGCCGTGAGGGCGTGGCCATTCTTTCCGGACATGTAGACGTGGCCTTCTACCCCCTGGCCGAAAACGATGCGGACGTGTACCGTGTGGCGCAGATGATCCGCCTGCTGGACCAGGGCGACAGCATGGCCGAGGCCATGACCCGCTCGCAGGATGCGACCGCCCCCGGGGGCCTTGGTTCGTGGAGTCCGGATATGATATGGCTGCGCTTCCGTATGCTGCGCAACAAGGCCCATGTGTTCGTATCCGGCGCGCAGACCGTACCTTTTTTTGAATATCACGGGCTGCCCTCCATGCTGGTCAAGCAGGGCAAAAACACCGGCCCGCGCGGATCCGGCAGCAATGCTGCCCCGACCGGCGGCTTTTCGGGCATGCCGGGAACCGGCCAATGGCAAGGCCAGCCGGGCGGCACGAACGACGCCCTGCCGCTGGAGCCGCAAATTGCGGGCCAGTGCGGCGGCCCTGCCCCCTGCCCGGAATAGGCTGCGGGCGCAGATTTGCGCCTGCCCGGACGCTGCCGGGCAAAAAGCCTGCCGCAAGCTGGCAACAGCCATGGCAGGCCGGCCCCGTGAGGGGCAACGACGGGGATATCTGAAAAAAGGGAGCGGCTCCGCAGCAGACAGCATAACGCCTCTGCTGCTGAAATAAAAAGCGGCCACACATGCTCCAACATACGTTTGGACTACGCAATTGGACCAAACCCCGAACACCGTGTAAGCAGAACGCGGCATTGTGCAAAAAAGTGCGCAAGTGCTGCTGTCCGGCTGCAAAGGGGCTTGACGCCCTTTGCGCTTCCCCTTTATATGAAACAGCCTTATCCGTAAGGCGCGAGGGCGGGATGAAAGCACAGGAATTGTTCAGAAAGCACAAAAGTGAAATTGTTCGCCTTTGGGCCGAGGAGGTGTTTGACACCTACCCTTTTGAAACGACAGGTTTTTTGCGTACACGCAATGATCCTTTTGCCAATCCTGTCGCCCATATGACCAAAGAAGCGGCCGGTGCACTATATGACGCCATGGCCGGCGAGCATGTTGATCCGGGGCAGACCAAAAAAGCCCTTGAACGCTTTATCAGGCTGCGCGCGGTGCAAAAATATGCTCCCAGCCAGGGATTGGGCGTGTTTTTTCTCATGAAGCCCATTCTGCGCACGCATCTTTTGCCCGAGTTCATAGCTCTGGGCGATACGGCCCCCTATATGGAAGCCGAATCGCGCCTGGACAGTCTCACCCTGCTGGCCTTTGATATGTATACTGAGGCCCGCGAGGTTGTGGCCGACCTGCGCATAACAGAAATTCGCAACCAGTACGCCCAGCTGGCGCGCTGGGCGCAAAAGCTGGAAGGCGGCCCTTCGCATCCTGCGGATTAACGCTGAACCCCGCACCTCCCGCCCGCGTCATGCCTGGCGGGTCTTTGGAGCGTGCGGCCCAGGCATTTCTCAATATCCCGTGGTGGGCTTTTGAGGCAACTTTAGTGGAAGTGAGGTAGGGAATGTTCAATTCATTACTGCTGGTGCTGCTCATAGGAGCCATCGCCTGGGCGGGAGCGGCCATAGGGCTTGCACCTCTGTTCGGCGTTGTGCTGCCTTATGTTGCAGTCGTCGTTTTTATCGTCGGTGTTATCTGGCGCATGGTGTACTGGGCCAAATCGCCAGTACCCTTCTCCATCCCCACCACCGGCGGCCAGGAAGTTTCGCTTGACTTCATCAAGCCCAACCGGCTCGACAGCCCCAGCAACACCTGGGACGTCGTGCGGCGCATGTTTCTGGAAGTATTTTTCTTCCGTTCGCTGTTCCGCAACACGGTTGCCGATGTGCGCGAAAATGACCCCATCAGCAACGGGCCGCGCACCATCTATTTTTCCTCCAAGTGGCTCTGGGTGTTTGCCCTGCTGTTCCACTACTGTTTTCTGCTGGTTTTCATCCGCCACTTCCGCTTCTTTATGGAGCCTATCCCGTCCTGTATTTCTTTTCTGGAAACCATCGACGGCATCATGCAGGTTGGTTCGCCCCGCTTTTTCATGACCGGCGGGCTGGTACTTGTAGGCGTGCTTTTTCTGCTTGGCCGCCGCATTTTCGACCAGCGTCTGCGTTACATCTCGCTGTTCAACGACTATTTCCCGTTGTGGCTTATCATCAGTATCATCAGCTCCGGCCTGTGCCTGCGCTATTTCGATAAGACCGAAATAGCCCAGGTCAAGATTTTCGTCATGGGCCTCACGCATTTTGCGCCCGTGTCCACTGCAGGCATCAACGCGCTTTTCTTCACCCACCTTACTCTGGTGTGCGTACTGCTGATTTACTTCCCCTTCTCCAAGCTCATGCATATGCCGGGCGTGTTCTTCAGCCCCACGCGCAATCTGGCCAACAATTCCCGCCGGGTGCGCCATATCAACCCCTGGAATCCGCCCAAGCAGTACTTCACCTACGCCGAGTACGAGGATACCTACCGCGAAGCCATGGCTGAAGCCGGGCTGCCGCTGGAAAAGCAACCCGAAAAGGCCGCCGAGTAAGGAGTCTTCATCATGGCAAAATTACCTACACCGCAAATGCTTGTCGCCAGCCGTCCGGACTTTCCGGCCGAAGACTGGCTTGACGTCAAGCCGGAGTTCACGCCGGGCAGTTTTTGCTATCCGGCCAAAAAAGAAACCATGGAACTGCTGCACATGCCCAATCCCCATGAGTGGGATCCGGCCGCAGAAGACTGGAATCTGCCCGAAAACTGGGAAGAAATCCTGTGCGATGCCTTTGCCGACAGGCTTGAGAAGCACCGCTCGCTCAAGCTCTTTATGGACATCTGTGTGCGTTGCGGCGCCTGTGCCGACAAGTGCCACTTCTTCCTCGGCACCAACGACCCCAAGAACATGCCCGTGCTGCGCGCCGAGCTTCTGCGCTCGCTCTACCGCCGCGATTACACCATGCTGGGCAAGCTTCTTGGCAAAAAGGTCGGCGCCCGCGGCTGGGACATGTCCGTTGTCAAGGAACTGTACTACTACGCTTACCAGTGCACCGAGTGCCGCCGCTGTTCGCTCTTCTGCCCTTACGGCATCGACACGGCTGAAATCACCGCCATCGTGCGCGAACTGATGCACGAGGTAGGCCTTGGCACGCACTGGATCATGGACCCGGTGAAAAACTGCAGCTTCACGGGCAACCACCTGGGCATCCAGCCCCACTCCTTCGTGGAAATTGTGGAAATGCTGGCCGATGACTGCGAAACCATCACCGGCATCCGCCCCAAAACGCCCTTCAACGAAAAGGGCCGGGAAATCCTGTTCATCACGCCCTCGGGTGACGTGTTTGCCGACCCCGGCATCTACACCTTCATGGGCTACCTCATGCTCTTCCACGAGCTTGACCTTGACTACACATTCTCGACCTATGCTTCTGAAGGCGGCAACTTCGGTTCCTTCACCTCCTTCAACATGGCCAAGAAGCTCAACGCCAAGATGTATGCCGAAGCCGAGCGTCTGGGTTCCAAGTGGATTCTGGGCGGCGAATGCGGCCACATGTGGCGCGTGATCAACCAGTACATGGATACCTACAACGGCCCGTCGCCGGCTAATATGGAAATCCCCGTGTCGCCCATCACGGGTACGGTGTTCAAAAACGCCGCCTCCACCAAGATGGTGCATATTGCGGAATTTACGGCCGACCTGATTCACCACAACAAGCTGAATCTGGATCCCAGCCGTAACGACCATATCATCACCACCTTCCATGACAGCTGCAACCCCGCACGCGCCATGGGTCTGCTGGATGAACCGCGCTACGTGCTGAATGCCGTGTGCAACAACTTCCACGAAATGCCCGAAAACACCATCCGCGAGCAAACCTTCTGCTGCGGCGCCGGTTCGGGCCTGAACACCGAAGAAATCATGGAACTGCGCATGCGCGCCGGTATGCCCCGCGGCAATGCCCTGCGTTTTGTGCAAGAAAAATACGGCGTCAACCACATGGCCTGCGTGTGCGCCATCGACCGCGCCACCCTGCCTCCGCTTGCCAACTACTGGGCGCCCGGCGTCAATGTGAGCGGGCTGCATGAACTGGTGGGCAACGCCCTTGTCATGAAGGGCGAGTGCAAGCGTACCATGGACCTGCGCCAGGAAGATCTGCCCAACGTGGCGGATGATGAGGATGCGCCCGAAGCGCAGGGGGAGGGCCAATAAATGTATAACGCCAAAGCAGTTATCGTCGGAATCGTCATCTTTGTGGCCCTGTTTACCTCCCCTTTCTGGTTGAGCATGATGGGGCAGGACTATAAGAGCACAGGCATTGAGCTGCCCAAGGGCGAAAAGGAATGCATCGAGGACGTGCAGTTCATGCGCGACCAGCACATGCGCCTGCTCAATGAATGGCGCGATGAGGCCCTGCGCAAGGAAAACCGCGTTTATGTGGCCACCAGCGGCAAAAAATGGACCATCAGCCTGCAGAATACCTGCTTGAAGTGCCACAGCAACTACAAGGAATTCTGTGAGAAGTGCCATACAGCCAACGGCGTTGATCCGTATTGCTGGACTTGCCACATCATTCCCCAGGGGAGCAAGTAATGAACAAGAGCAGAAGAAGCTTTCTGAAAGTGGCGGGCTTTTCGGCCTTTGCCCTTACCAGCGGCATGGCTGCCCTGTCTGGCGTGGCCCAGGCGCAGATTGCCCCCGGCAAGTATGAACGCGCGGCCAACGCCCTGCACGCCAAGCGCTGGGGCATGGTTATCGATACGCGCCAGTTCAAGGGACCTGAAGACTACAAGCCCCTGATCGAGGCGTGCCACAGCTACCACAACGTGCCGCACATTCCTGATAATCAGGACATCAAGTGGTTCTGGCTGGACAGCTACGCCCATGTCTTCCCTGACGACATGAACGCGCACCTGAACACGCACACCCGCGAATCCATGTACCCGCTTTTGTGCAACCACTGCACCAATCCGCCCTGCGTACGCGTGTGCCCCACTCAGGCCACCTACAAAATGGACGACGGCATTGTTGCCATGGATTACCACCGCTGCATCGGCTGCCGGTTCTGCATGGCGGGCTGTCCCTACGGCGCACGCTCGTTCAACTTCAAGGACCCGCGCAAGTTCCTGGCGGACCCTGTGCCCAATCCCGAGTATCCCACGCGCATGATAGGCGTGGTCGAAAAATGTACCTTCTGCGCCGAGCGCCTGGCCGTGGGCCAGATGCCCGCCTGCGTTGAAGCAGCCAATGGCAAAATTCTTTTCGGCGACCTGGAAGACCCCAACTCAACGGTGCGTCAGGCTTTGGCCACCAACTACAGTATTCGCCGCAAGCCCAGCCTGGGCACCCAGCCCGGCGTTTACTACCTCATTTAGGGAGAACAGGCCATGCTTGAAAAATTGCTCGACGGTCCCAAGACCTTCTACATGTGGCTGCTCTTTCTGCTCGTCGTCATCGCGGGTTGCGGCCTTGTGTATCTGGATCAGTTGTACAACGGTCTCTCCGTCACCGGCCTGAGCCGCGACGTTTCGTGGGGACTGTATATTTCGCAATTCACCTATTTCGTGGGTGTGGCGGCCTCAGCTGTCATGCTGGTGCTGCCCACCTACTTCCATCACTACAAAAAGTTCAAGCGCATGATCATTTTCGGCGAATTCATGGCCGTAGCGGCCGTGGTCATGTGCGCGCTGTTCATCGTGGTGGATCTGGGCCAGCCCCAGCGCATGCTTAACGTCATGCTCCACCCCTCGCCCAATTCTGTCATGTTCTACGACATGATGGTGCTCATCGGCTATCTTGGCCTCAACATCATCATCGGCTGGGTCACCCTTGAGGCCGAAAGGCACGAAATTGACCCGCCCAAATGGATCAAGCCCCTTATTTACCTGTCCATCCTGTGGGCTTTCTCCATTCACACGGTCACGGCCTTCCTGTACGCGGGCATCCCCGGCCGCCATTACTGGCTCACCGCCATCATGGCCGCCCGCTTCCTGTCGTCGGCGTTCTGTTCCGGTCCCGCCATCCTGCTCCTGCTCATGATGGTGCTGCGCCGCCTGACCAGCTTTGATCCCGGCAAGGAAGCCGTAAAAACCCTGACCACCATCATCGTTTATGCCATGTGCATCAACGTATTCTTCTACCTGCTGGAAATCTTCACCGCTTTCTACAGCGGCATTCCCGGGCATGAAGAACCCATCCACTTCCTCTTCTTCGGTCATGGCGGACACCTGACCTGGGTGAGCTACTGGATGTGGGGCGCCGTAATCATGGCCTTCGCCTCGCTGGCCCTGCTTATTCCGCCCAAACTGCGCGAAAATGCCAACGTGCTGCCCATCGCGCTTATCATGCTGGTGCTGGCCTCGTGGATCGACAAGGGCCTCGGCCTGCTGGTCGCGGGCTTTACGCCCAACATGTTTGAAGCCTTCACCCCGTACATGCCCTCGGCCAAGGAAATTGCCGTTGCGCTTGGCGTGTACGCCATCGGTGCCCTGGTACTCTCCCTGCTGTGGAAGATTGCCCTCGGCGTCAAGATGGAAGTAAACCAGATGCACGACTAGAGCGTTGCATGACGCGGACGTCTATTCCGTCCGCACGGAACCGGTAACCATTTTTAATGCCAGCCTGTTCCAATCCCGGCCAAGGCCGGCCTGGTTTTCATAAAATAAAGCCCCCGTGCGGATATGTCCGTGCGGGGGCTTTCATATATACCCACATTGTGATAAAATGCACTTATTGACTTGCATCATTGAACATATACAGACGACGCGAACAATTCTGCCGGCGCAACAGGCAAAAATACAGCACACGCCGAAACACACAGGCTTTGTGCTGCATAACGGCAAGCACAAACAAAAAAACATTGCCGCTTGGCCCTCCCCCAAAGGGTAGCCCCGCGGCTGCACAACAAGGCGACATGCTTGACTTTCATAGGTCTCAAAAGGCATAGTGCAGGTCATTGCCGCCATTCTTTTGCAAGGAGATCAAGATGAAGCAAGCGCTCAAAGACGCCATAACCATTTGCAAAACATTTTTGCGCAACGGTTATGACGCTCATGTCATCAACGCCCCCTTGCAGGAACATCTGCTCGAAAGGGCCGGTCAGTTGGCTGTAGATATTGCCTGCGAACCGGATATGGACACGCTGTTCAAACTTTTCCCCAAGGCACAGGCCGCGCCTGAAAAACGCGCTCTGGCCATTATGGAAGAAAACGGCGTCACCTACCGTTTTTATCCCCTTGAAGTGGCCGCGGCGGGGCATCCCGAGCTTTCGCTGATCAAGATCACCCCCACCATGATTGACCTCATGAGCCATGAAGAGCGCCTCAAGCTGCGCCTTACGGGCTTCAGTACCCCCGAATACACGGGCGATGTATACGATGGCTTTGAGGATATCAAAAGCGGGGCCATCTGCCTGACCGGCCTGCCCGATGAAACCCTGCGGCACGACTACCTGCTGGCCGTGCGCGCGCTGCGCTTTGCCGCCAACTTTGACCTGCCCATCGAACCCAATACCTGGCTCGCCATTGTGCGCGCCTCGAGCCGTGTGCTGGACTACGTCCCCGCCACGGACATTATGGACGAATGGCGCAAGGTTGCTGCCGAAAACATGTACCGCTTTGTGCGCCTGCTGTTTGACGCCCACATTCTTCAGGGCCTTATCCCCGAAGTGGCGGCCCTTTCCTGCCTGACCCAGATGCGCAATAAAGAAGGCGACACCGAAAATGTTTTCGAGCATACCCTTGAGTGCATGAAGTGTTACCCCGAAGAAGACTTCCATTACGACTGGCTCGGAACCATGGCCATGCTTTTCCATGATGTGGGCAAGCTGTACACCGGTGAATACTATGACGGCCAGTGGACCTACTACCAGCACCACCGCGTGGGGGCCAAGGTCACACGCAAGATTCTGCGGCGACTGCACTTCGCCCAGGAAGATATCGACCTGCTCTGCCACCTGGTGCGCAACCACATGCGCTTCCATTTCATGATGACCGACCGCGGTATTCGCCGGTTCAAGGCGCTGGACGACTACCCCCGCCTTATTGCCATGGCCCGGGCCGACCTCAAGGCGCGTGACGGCATTCCCACGTCGTTCAACCACAATATGAAGTATCTGGACCGCGCCGAAACACCGGAACAGATGCTGGAACCCCTGCTTAACGGTAATGAAATCATGAGCGAAACCAAGCTTTCGCCCGGTCCGCAGGTGGGGATTATCCGCGATGCACTGCTCAAGGCCCAGATTGCCGGGGAAGTGACGGACCTGGAATCGGCCGTGAGTTTTGTGCGGGAGTATGCGAGAAAATCTGTGGGTTAACTGGCGGGAGTAGTCGCAGTTAGTGCAGGTTACTGTTGAGGCCGGCCCTGAAATATGGGGCGGCCTTTTTTATTTACTTTTTGGTGTCTGCCCACGAGGGCAGGCGACAACAACTCTTGTTTGCCGCTATATTTTGCTTTTCCACCAGATTGATTTGGATGCGGCCGGCGGGTACGGGAACTTTCCCTTGTCCTTTATTTGGGCCGCCTGCGCGGCGGGCGGCAGAAGGCGTACCAAACGGAATCAAAACGCAAACCCTCAGACCGCAAACATACCCCCATCGCAAACAGCCCTGCCCTTTATCCTCCACCTTCCACTCGTCGCAGGTTCTCCCTCAACAAATCCCCTTGTGCTCTCCGGCGCCTCCCGGTAAACAGATGTCCGGGCCGTTTGCGCAGGGCGCGGCCGCAACCGTAACACAGGATGAACAGTCCGGCAGGACCATGACAAATCTTCTCAATCTCACACTTCCCGAACTGGAAGCCTGGACGCAGTCAGAACTGGGCGAACCCAAATTTCGCGCCATGCAACTGTGGCAGTGGATATGGCAGCGCATGGCGCGCGATTTCGACACCATGACCAACATATCCCGCCCCTGCCGCGAGCTTCTGGCCGCCAAGGCCTGTATCGTCTGGCCGGAAGTCAGTGCTGTGGAAGAAAGCCGGGACGGCACCACAAAATTTCTGCTGCGCCTTGAAGACGGCGCGCAAATTGAGACCGTGCTTATCCCTTCTGATTCGCGCGAAGGCGTGCGCCGCTGGACGCAATGCCTCTCCTGCCAGGTGGGGTGCACCATGGGCTGCACCTTCTGCTCCACAGGACAAATGGGCTTTGAGCGCAACATGACCATGGGAGAAATCCTCGGCCAGATTCTGGTGGCCCGGGAACATCTGGGCGATACCCGCCTGCACTGGCCCATACTGCGCAACCTTGTTTTCATGGGTATGGGTGAACCCCTGCTGAACCTGAAAGAAGTCATGCGCTCACTCGAAAGCCTCAATAACGACAAGGGACTGGGATTTTCGCCCCGCCGCATCACGGTTTCCACCTGCGGCATTGAAAAGGGCCTGAAAGAGCTGGGCGAATCCGGGCTGGCCTTTCTGGCCGTATCGCTGCACGCCCCCAACCAGGCGGTGCGCGAGCGCATTATGCCCAAGGCCGCCCGCTGGCGACTGAATGATCTCATGGCAGCACTCAAGTCCTATCCACTCAAAACGCGCGAACACATCACTTTTGAATACCTGATGCTCGGCGGTGTCAACGACAGTCTGGAACACGCCAGAGAACTGGCCCCCCTGGTCAGTGCGGTCAAGGGCAAGCTGAACATCATCGTGTACAACGCTGCAGAAGGCTCCCCTTACCAGGCGCCCAGTGAAGAACGCATACTGGCGTTTGAAAAATACCTCTGGAGCAAAGATATCACTGCCATTATCCGCAAAAGCAAAGGGCAGGACATCAAGGCGGCCTGCGGCCAGCTCAAGGCTGCCCGGCAGAAGGATACAGCCGCGGCGGACGCTGATCCGAAAAATTGCGAATAAAAAGCGTGCCCGCCCCGGACTGCGCAACGGACACGCGCACAACTCTGCGCAGGCCTGGGGCGGTTTTTCCTGCTGACAAAAAAACGGCCCGGCCTTATACAGGCCGGGCCGCTGCATTTATATCCTATGCCTGTTTTTCGCTTGACCGCATCAGCCCTTGAGGACTTGCCTGCCAAGCTCAAGCGCCTTCAGGTTCACCTCCTGAAGTTTCGGGGGCAGGAATTTTTTGATGGCCGCCTCCAGCGCGTCCACACCAAAGGGCAGCACGCCGGAAGCGCATACCGCGCTCAAGAGCACGGTATTGCCGCTCTGCACAGAGCCTGCCTGCCTGCCCAGTTCACGGCAGGGAATAAAAAGGCACTGTCCGGCGATCGCGCGCGCACTGGATTCTATGTGCGCCATATCAGGGTACACGGCCTTGCCCAGCGACACTCCCACGGGCGGCAGCGCGTCGCTGCTGGAAAACACCGTGCCGCCCTGCCGCAGATAGGGCAGGCCACGCAGGGTTTCCAAAGGTTCAAAGCCCAGCATGACGTCAGCCTCGCCAAGGTCCAGTTTGGGCGAACGCCAGCCGCCCAGCAGCATGACAGATTCCACCACGCCGCCGCGCTGGGCCATGCCGTGCACTTCGCCCGCCACCACATCCAGCCCGGCCTCAAGGGCCGTACGGGCCAGCAAGGTCGTGGCCGTAAGGGTTCCCTGGCCGCCCACGCCGGTAAAATAAACGCGCATGCGCTTCTGCTTGTTCTGCATAGTCATTGTCTTTCACCTATCCCTGTCGCTTGCGCGCCTTGAAAGCCCCGGGGGCCACCTGCAAACACACCATGCAGCCCGTGCAGAGGGTCGCATCCACCTCCAGATTGTCGCCGTGGCGATAAAACGCAGGGCAGGCAAGCTCTTCAAGGCAGCGCATGGCTTCCGCCCCCTGTTGCGCCACTACGGCCACCTGGGGGGCAACCTTCTTGAGCTGGCGGCGGGCATAAAGCACACATGGCTCTTCGGTGATAAGCACTCGCACGCCTGGCTTGTCTTTCATGTCATTCAGGGCCGCTGTAAGTGCCTTGATATTGAAGGCACGCACCTTGGCCACTTCGGTCACGCCCATGCCGCGCACAATGGTTTCAATATCCATATGGCTGCTCATGCTGCCGAGCACATCCTGCTGCATGCCGGGATTGGGCTGATGCCCGGTCATGGCCGTGGTGCCGTTGTCCAGAATGACCATAAGTACGTCATGCTGGTTGAAAACGGCGTTGGCAAGCCCGGTCATACCGGAATGGAAAAAAGTGGAGTCGCCGATAAAGGCAATGACGGGTTTTTCCGAGGCCCGGGCAAAACCGCTGCCTGCCGAGATGGATGAACCCATGCACACCAGAAAGTCAGCCGTGCGCAGGGGGGGCAGAAGTCCCAGAGTGTAGCAGCCGATATCGCTGGAATAATAGGCCTCGTCCCCAAAGATCTGCCGTACCGTATAATACACGGCGCGGTGCGAACAGCCGGGGCACAGGTTGGGCGGACGGCCCGGCAGATCTGGCTCCATGCTGCGCGGCTCCCGCACGGGACAGGTTTCATCAAACCAACGGGCCAGACGGCGCGTGACAAGTGTGGTGGAATACTCGCCCTGATGGGTGAGAATGTCGTCTTTGCCTTCAATGCTCACGGAAAGACCACGCCGCTGCACCAGAACACGAATGTCCTGTTCCAGCAGGTCCTCCCCCTCTTCCAGCACCAGCACCCGCTCGCATCCGGCAAGGAAAGTGCAGATTTTTTCTTCGGGCAGGGGCCAGGTCATACCCAGTTCCAGCACACGTACGCGACCCTCCCATCCATTGGCGGCCAGCGCATCAGCCAGATAGTTGCGCGAAACACCGCTGGTGATGATGCCCAGTTTTGTGATTTCGGCAGGTTCGGCAATCGTATTGAAGGAACTTTCTTCCGCGGCCTGACGGGCACGGGCCATCAGTTCGTCCAGCACCACATGCCGCTTGCGGGCCACGGCAGGCACAGGAACAAAACGAGCTGGGTCACGCTGGAAATCCTTTTTGGGCTGCGGCGCGGGCAAGGCATCAAAATCCACAGGACCACGCAAATGGCTGATCCGCGTTGTGGTGCGCAGCAGCACGGGCTGTTCAAGGCGACGCGCCAGGCTGAAGGCCTCGCGCGTCATGTCCTTGGCTTCCTGCGCCGAGGCCGGTTCAAAACAGGGCAGCATGGCAAAACGCGCGTAATAGCGGTTGTCCTGCTCGTTCTGGCTGGAGTGGCAGCCGGGGTCATCGGCAGAAAGTACAACCAGGCCACCGGGCAGGCCCGTATACACCGCCGTAAACAACGGGTCGGCGGCCACGTTAAGCCCCACATGCTTCATGGTCACAAGGCTCATGGCCCCGCCAAGGGCAGCGCCTGCGGCCACCTCCATGGCAACCTTCTCGTTGACGGAATATTCCAGCCGGTAACGGCCCTCACCGCCGATGCGATGGAAAGTGTCCGGCACTTCGGACGAAGGCGTACCCGGATAACAGGTAACCACATGCACACCGGCCTCAAGAGCGCCACGCACAATGGCCTCGTTGCCCAACAACAGATGGCGCTCACCTTGGGCGCCGTGCAACAGGGGATTGTTGCTCATGCTTCCTCCCGGCCCCGGCGCATGGCTCGCGGGCCGCACTGATAATGCAAGGTGCGCCCGGTGGCGCACCCTTTTATTGCACAACAACCCGCAGTGCGGAGCATCTTGCGGGTTGTCGTCTGAAACTGTTACGGTTTGGACGGTGTGTCTTTTTGTCCGGCGGCATCCGGCTTGGGCTTGGCATCCGCAGCGGGAGATTCCGGCGCGACGGGTTCGTCGGCAGCAGCCAGCGTGGGATCCAGTTCGGCAGCGCGGGTGCGCAGGTAGCTGCTGTTCACGCCGTCAGTTTCGCGGGCCAGAGCCAGATAGGTACGGGCGGCCAGTTCTTTCTGACCTGCGGCAATGGCCGCTTCGGCCAGCATCTGACGCAGTTGGGGCGCGCTGGCTCCGCCGGGCAGGGCATTTTGCAATCCCTGCAGCAGGGTCAGGGCCTGTGCGTTTTTTCCGGCCTGAAGCAGAATACCGGCCTCACCCAGGGCAGCAGAAAGGCTGAAAGCGCCGTCCGTGCTCTTGGCGGCCTTGCCGTAAGCCTGGGCAGCGGTGTCGTAATCACCGTTGGCCAGAGCGCTCTGGGCCAGGGCCATATAGGCTGCGAAGCGCGTGGACGAAGGCACGCTCTCTGCCAACTGGGCCAGAGCCTTGACCTGATCTGCACCGCTGTGCTGCAGCGTGGCGCGGGCCAGGGCATCACGGGCTTCTTCGGCCCGCGAATCACCGTGCCAGTTATAAATGCCGGTGCCTACAAGCACCAGCAGAAAAACCACCAGCACACCGGCAATAAGTCCGGCGTGGCGCAGCATGAATTGCAGAAGGGGTGCGCTTTCGTGGCTCACCTCGGCCTGCAGGTCACGCAACAGGGGCGCGTCGCCCGCGCCTTGATTCTTTTGCGGATTCATGTATCAAAAACTCCTTAGGGGCGAAATCGCCGCCGTTTCCGGCGTGTGCGCAGAGCGCTCACGTGGGGACAGGCTCAGGACGGAAGTCTTCTTCATAGGCCATAAAACGTCCATCTGTCAAAACAAATATCCCCCGGCCAGAGCCGCAAAGGCGCGCTCATGGCCGCTGCCACAAGGAGCTTGCATGACGCCGGCTGAAGAAATGGCGCGTCTTGGCGCGCAGGCAAAGGATGCGGCGCGGGCCATGACCAGGGCCACGCCCGAAGCCAAGAACCAGGCCCTGCTGGGCTTGGCGCAACTGCTGCATCAGCGCGAACCGGAAATTCTGGCCGCCAACGCCCGCGATATTGAAGCTGCCCGGGCCGCCGGGCAGGATGCGGCACGGCTGGACCGCCTTACGCTGACTTCGGCCATTATGGAAGAAATGCGCGCCGCCTGCGCCCATGTGGCCAACCTGCCAGACCCTGTCGGCGCTACCGAAAGCCAGTGGCAACGGCCCAACGGCTTGCTGGTAGGCAAGATGCGCATACCGCTCGGCGTGATCGCCATGGTTTACGAGGCCCGCCCCAATGTAACCATTGATGCGGCCATCCTGTGCATCAAGGCGGGTAATGCCGTTATTCTGCGTGGCGGCAGCGAGGCCATACACTCCAACACAGCCCTGGCCCAGACCCTGCAAGAAGCCATGGTCCAGGCCGGGCTGCCCGCTTCGGCGGCGCAGCTTGTGACGGTCCCGGGGCATGAGGCTGTGAACGCCCTGTGCAAGCTTGACCAGTATATTGACGTGATCATCCCCCGCGGCGGCGAAAGGCTTGTACGCGCGGTTACCGAAGCCGCCACCATGCCCGTGCTCAAGCACTTCAAGGGCGTGTGCCACGCCTATATCGAGCCGGACGCCGACCTTGAGCGCGCGCTGGATATTGTTTTTAACGGCAAGGTGCAGCGGCCAGGCGTATGTAACGCCCTGGAATGCCTGCTTGTACACAAGGATGCAGCCTCGGCCTTTCTGCCCCTGGTGGCGGAAAAACTCGGCGCGGCGGGCGTGGAATTTCGGGCTGACACCACGGCCCTGCCCCTTATGAACAAGGCCCCGCAAGGCCGCGTTGTTCCCCAGCGGGCTGAAGACCTTGGTCAGGAATTTCATGATCTTGTTCTCGCCGTTCGCGTGGTGGACAGTATGGATGAAGCGCTGGACCACATTGCCCGCTATGGATCCAACCATACAGAAATCATCTGCACCAATGACTATGCCAAGGCCATGCGCTTTCTGCGCGAAGCCGATGCCTCCATGGTGGCGGTCAATGCATCCAGCCGCTTCAACGACGGCGGGCAGCTCGGCCTGGGCGCGGAGATCGGCATATCCACCTCCAAGCTGCATGCTTACGGGGCCATGGGCGTTGAAGAACTGACCACCACCAAATTTGTGGTGTTGGGGCAGGGGCAGGTGCGGCAGTAGTGACCATACGGCGCACTCTGCGGCCCACAGCAGACTCTGCAAGCCCGCCCACGGGACGGGCCATCCTGGGGGGCAGTTTTAATCCGCCCCACGTGGGACATCTGCGGCTGGCCATTGAGGCCGCCGAAGCCCTGGCATCCCTGACCGACGGTGTTGACCTGATTCCCTGTGCGGTGCCGCCGCACAAGGCCATGATCGGCATGCTGCCCTTTGACCTGCGCGCCCGGATGCTGGAAGCCAGCATAGCGGATCTGCCTTTTCTGCGCTGTAACAGGCTTGAAGGCCAACGCCGGGGACCGTCCTATACCTGGGATACCCTGCTTGCCTACCGCGAGGCCGCTCCGGATACAGAGCTTTACTTCATACTCGGCAGCCCGGACTTTGCCCTGCTGCCCACCTGGCACAGGGGTCTGGAACTGCCCGGCCTGTGCCACTTCGTTGTCGTGCCGCGAGACGGGCAGGACGGCCGTGACATGGCAACCACCGCCACTCGCCTGTGGCCCGAGGCCGAAGAGTGTGAACCGCTGGTGGGCGAAGGTCCCTGTATGGTCTTGCCTGGTGGAGGCATGGCGCATTTTTTGCCCTTACCGTGGCTTGATGTGAGCGCATCGCGCCTGCGCGCCTTGTGGCTGGCACACCGGAGAGTGGATTTTCTGCTGCCCCGGGCGGCTTTTGAAATCCTGCGTGAAAGCGAAGAAACCGTGCGAACACACTGGCAACAGGCAGGAAGCCCATGCTGACAACTGCCCCCAAGGATATACGTGAAAACATTGCCCGCGCTGTAGGCTACTTGCGGCGGGATGAAGTGGAACGTTCCCTGCTGGCCATGAGCGAAGCCCTGCGGCGCATGGCCGAGGTCAGAATGTTGCGCTCCGCCAGGGCTGAACTGGATATCCAGATCAGCGAATTTCTGGCCTCCCTTATCCATCATCAGACCATGCAGCCCCTGTTGGATCCGGAGCATACGGGCAAGCCCAGAAGCATTCCCTTTCAGCAGGGCAAAGAAGCCGCCCTGGCTACTGTGCTGGACGGGCTGGGGCGAATTTTGCAAAAAGAGGCAGAAAACTGTGTACAGGCTGAACTTGCCGCACGGATGGAGCGTAAAAAGCACCTCATTGAAACAGGCCTGCAGTTCGTGCGCGAAGGCCAGACCGCCAAAGGACGGGCCTTTTTAAAGCGCGTTGTGGAAGAATTCAGCCGGGAAGATGGCATACGCGTACAGGTTGGACAAATTTTTTCCGCAGCGGGGCTGTATCAAGAAGCTGCGGAAATGTATGAAGAAGCCATTACAATCCAACCAAGAGAGCCTGCCGCCTACACAGGGGCCGTAGCTGCGTGGATGGAACTGCGCGAGTACGAAAAAGCCGAAAACATCTATAAGGCCGTGCTGCGCACCTTTGGCGGGCACCCCTCGACCTTCGGCAAGATGGCTGCGCTCTACCTGGCATGGCGCAAACGACAGGCCGCAGAAGACATGGCCTTTCGAGCACTTCAGGAAGACCCGGGGCAACCAGACGCCCTGGAGGTTATCGCAGCGCTGGAGCGCCGGTAACACGATACCGCCGCTCATGCCTGGCAGATACTTTCCGCCGAATAGAACCAACTGGCAGCGCCCTCCCCCGGCGCCCCATCCGGCGCAGCCCGGCACCATCGGCAGACAGCATGAAAAACTGCCGTGCGGCACCAAGCGCGCCCATTGCCATTCCGCGCAAGATGCGCTATACACTGCCTTCGGTCACGGGGGCTACACCCAGACCTGCGGAGAGGTAGCGAAGCTGGCCGTAACGCGCTCGACTCGAAATCGAGTTGTCCCTTAATCGGGGCACGTGGGTTCGAATCCCACCCTCTCCGCCATATGATAATAAAACAGGCTGTTATGCATTTGTGCATAACAGCCTGTTTTTTAAAATCTATAGATTGTGGTTCGGTTTGCGGTTCTCTGACACAAAAGCGTACGCACCAGAGCAGTGGTGATGTCACTGCTCTCCTTGCGCAGGTCTGGCCGGAGCCTGAAGAAAACCGTTCTACTTTGGCCATGAATGCACACCACACGCTACAAGACAACGAAGAGCTATTCATACATTGCCATATTCTAAACATAATCCCGCGCACATTGCATCACGCCCCAAAGTCATCCTCTGATTGGAGGACAATGCGAATTTACCGTTTGCCTGAGGCCTGAAACTCTCTGGGCGTAACGCCGAACTTCTTGCGAAAAGCCTCGCTGAAATGGCTCAGGCTCTGATACCCGATATGCATGCCCGCCTCCGTAACGTTCATTACACCTGATGCCAGCAACTCACGGGCCATTTCAAGACGATAATTTCTAAAATATTCAAATACCGGCATGCCGAAAACCTGCTTGAAGCCAAATTTCAATTTTTTTTCATTTATCCCGGCCAGCTTCGCCAGTTGCATTATGGACGGCGGATTTTCCATATCCTGAAGCAACAGCTCTCTGGCATCCCTGATGCGGTTCACGTCCAAAGCCGTAAGCCTGGCCGTCGTGGCGGCAGGTTCAGGCGACAGGTACTCCGCAAGCTGCAGGCCGATCAGCTCAAGCGCCCGGGCTTCCAGGTGCAGCCTGCGCAACGGGCCAGCGTATGCGGCCCCCAGCACGTCTGCCACAAGGCGCATCTTGAGGGGACATTGCCGCCCGACCCACTGGAAAGCCGTGCTTTTACCGCACATGGCGCCCACCAGGCCCTTGGGCAGCTTTGACCGCTCCAGTTCCACATAGTCTTCCAGAAATTCCGGCGCGGCCAGAATGCTCAAACGCTGCATCCCCCCCCTGCAGTCCAGCACACCACTTGTTTCAGGAAGGTAGGTGATGCGGTTGCTGCCGCCCGTGTGCACGCACTGGGTACGGCTGAGTGCCCCCTGTGCGTAACGGCAGCAATTCAGCCCGGCGAGCATAAATCCGAAGATCACTGGCGAAGAATCAATGGCAAATTCCGTCCGGCAGTGAACAGCCGCAGGCACACGAGCGAACTGCAGCGCCAGCCCCGGCTTGAGCACCAGAGGACTGGTTCCTGTCATCTTGTACACATTGGAAGCGGCAAAGGCCGCCATGTCGGGATTACGGTTCATGGCATGCAGTAAAAAGATGGCGCCCACCCTGGGTGCTGCACAGGGGATTGTTGCTCATGCTTCCTCCTCCCGGCCCGGCCTGCGGCTCGCGGGCCGCACTGATAATACAAGCCTGTCCCCGGCGGGGACAGTTTTTGGCCCCCCGGGGGTTAGTCCTTCTGTTCAATGGAGTGTACTGAAAAGAACATTCAATTTCAACAACAGGCAGGACCAACATGCGCAACCTTTCCCTGAGCCTCGCAGCCCTCGGGCTGTGCCTGAGCGTCACGACGGCAACAGCAAAACCAGGCCCCGCGGCCCCGGACTACACGCTGGACGCCATAACGGTTACCGCCACCAAGCGTGAGCAGAAAATCAAGGATATTGCCACAAGCATATCCACCGCCACTGATCTTGACCTGGAAAATGCCGCTGCCCACACCCTGAAGGACGCCACCCGGCTTTTCCCCAACGTGCACATGAAAAGCACCAGTTCGGGTAATGAAATTGTCATCCGTGGGTTTTCCACCTGGGATACGGCCCTGCAATCACCGGCCGGACTGTATGTGGACGAGATCCCCTACCCCATTTCCTACATGCAGAACCTCTACCTGCTGGATATTGACAAAGTAGAGGTCCTGCGCGGCCCGCAGGGAACTCTTTTCGGCCAGAACAGCGAATCCGGCGTGGTCAACCTGACGCGCCGCGTGCCGGACGACCAGGTACGGGCGCACATTTTTACCGATGCCGGCACCTACAATACCTACCGTCTGGGGGCTGCCGCCTCCGCGCCCCTTCTTGAAGACAGGGCTTATTTTTCCGGCAGTTTCTTACGCCATCAAAGCGATGGCTATGTGGACAACCTGTATAAAGACAGCACCCGCGCCGCGCGGCACGAATCCACCTCCGGCAGGGGCATGCTGCGTCTGACGCCAACAGACAGGCTGGACCTGCGTTTCTCGCTGGATGCCTCACGCCAGGAAGATGGCGTGGGAACCATGCGCCTCGACACCGGTCCCTACCGTTCCAACAGGTGGGAAGTGCGCTCAGATGCCGCGGATTCGTCTTCCGCAAACTTTACCTTGCCTGCACTGATTGCCAGTTATATGGGTGATGCTGTCAAACTTACGTCCATTTCCAGCTATACGGCATACAACTACGAGATGAAGAGCGACATTGACAGAACCCCGCTGCCTACCGGTGTTTCAGACATGCAGATCAATCAGCGCTGTTTTACGCAAGAGTTGCGTCTGGCTTCTGTGGGCAAATCACGTCTCTCATGGGTGACCGGAACATACCTCGGCTCGTCAAGAACAGAAACAGACATGAATCGCCTCATGCAGCGCGCCGTGGCCCGGTCCTACCTTCATACGGACTATATCAGCGACACGGGAGCGCTTTTCGGCCAGAGCACGTGGTCCATCGTTGAAGGTCTGCGACTGACCCTGGGCCTGCGCGCCGAACATACGCGGCTGAACGGCGAACAGACCTACCGCACCATGGCCTCGCGGCGGCACTACACCAAGGATGTCTCCTACACGGAACTGCTGCCCATGGCCTCGCTTTCGTGGGACGCCACAGACAATATCACCCCGTACATTTCCTGGTCACAGGGCTATCTGCCCGGCGGGTTCAACGTCTTTTCAGCCAACAACCGCAGCAATTTTTATTATGAGCCGGAGTACAGCACCAACTATGAGCTAGGACTGAAAACCCACTGGCTGGACGACCGGCTTACGGCCAATGTTACTGCTTTTTATTCCTCCATCCGCGACAAGCAGGTGCGGGAAGAAGACCCCTCCGGCGGTGTGGGTACATGGAAGTTCACCAACTCCGCCCAGGCCCACTCCTCGGGGCTGGAAGCGGAAATAAAGGCCTATCCGCTGCCCGGCCTGGAGCTGCGGGGAGGCGTGGGCTACGCCCGCTCGATAGTGGACGACTGGACCACCACGGTTAACGGCGTTAAAAGGGACTTCAGCGGCAAACGCCTGCCCTGGGCTCCGGAGCTGACCTATAATGTGGGCGTGGGCTATACACATGAAACCGGGCTGTTCGCCCAGGTGGACCTCTTCGGCGCCGGAAAACAGTATTTTGACGCAGAAAACACTCTCAGCGACCCGGGCTACCAGACCATAAACGCCCAGATCGGCTACCACGGCGACAACTGGGATGTTTCCGTGTGGGGCAAGAACGTTCTGGACGCCCGCTATGCCACCAAAAAACTGGCTGCAGCAGGCCAGACCATTGTGGAAGACGGCGCGCCCATGACGTTTGGCGTCAGCGTGGGCTGGAGGTTCTAGCCATGACAGCACACAGCATGACTCCAATGGCAGCGCTGCCATTCGCGACCCTTTCGGACTGGCTTGTGGCCCCGGTACGCATGGCTCTGCTCGGTCTGGCCCTGGAGCTGGAACTGCCGGATATTCTTGACAGCAGTCACAGCCTGCCCGACATTGCCGCCTCGTTGCAGGCGCATTGCGGCAAAACAGCGGACGCCGCACGGCTGACGAGTCTTATGGATGCAATGACCGCAGCCGGGCTGGCCCACAAAAATGGCGGCAGGTACTCCAACAGCCATTTCGCAGGGGACTATCTGCGCAAAAATTCTCCGGCATACCTTGGGGACCTGATCGCCTCGCTGACCGGCATGCAGCACCGCAACCTTTCCAGCCTGCGCCAGCGCCTCTTTGACGAGGCCCCTGCACCGGCGGAAAGCAGGCAAAGTCCCCCAACAGACCTGCGCGGCGAGGCCCACTGGAAGCGTTCAATGACGGGGCTGGCCGCATACCAGAAGGCCGGCGCGGCCAGCAGCCTGGCGCGGTTGATTGCGGCTCTTCCCGGTGCGGCGCAGTTCGCCTCCATGCTGGATCTGGGCTGCGGACCGGGAATCACGGCCCTGTACGTGGCAGGCATGTTGCCGAGGCTGCATGTGACGCTTTGCGATTTTGCCCCTGTGCTGGACATGGCCCGGACCGAAGCAGAAACTCTGGGCCTGTCCGGACGTGTGTGCCTGAAGCCCGGTGATTTCAATGTATGTGACCTTGGCCTTGGGTACGACCTTGTGTGGGCCTGCCAAAGCCTTTATTACGCCAGCGACCTGCATGCCTTCATGAAAAAAATTCACCGGGCCTTGCGTCCCGGCGGTCTGTTCGTCAGCGTTCATGAGGGGGTGCGGGAAGGGATCGCCCCTGCGGAGCTTGTGCTTTCACGGCTTTCTCTGGCTATGGAGGGTCAGGATGTTTCCCTGGCGCACGGGCAGATGGCTGCCGCCGCCACCGCCGCCGGACTGGAACGCCTTGACGCGCAGTCCGTACCCATGCTCTTTGGAGAAGCCCATATGGAAGTGTTTCAGAAATCTTGCAAGGAAGACGCAGGAGATCACGCATGAAGTTCATGATGCTGTTGCCCGCGCTGCTGCTCCTTGCACTGGGGTGCCCCGCCCATGCCGCCTCTTCAGTAGAAGAAGCGGCCCCGGCCGGCCTGGCGCCCTTGCGGCTGGCGGCGCCCTTTGTGCCGCAGGCCCTGCCTCTGCTGCACGCCGGAGAAAGCGAAGCGTTCCGCAAGGCCGGGGCGACGGCTGCATTTACCTTCTGGCGTTCACCGGAGCAGCTGCGCGCGCTTGTGGCAAACGGGCAGGCAGACGCGGCAGTAACCGCTCTGCCCACAGCGGCAGTGCTGGCCCGGCGCGGTGTGCCGTGCAGGGTTCTGGCGGCCTACGCCGCTCCCCTGTGGCTGGTGGGTCCGACCCATCTGGCGCATGACGGCGAGCCGCCTGCCGACACCTTCCGATGACTGCTTGAAAACGCGGTACTTTTACCGTTCGGCCCCGGCAACATGCCGGAGCTTGCCCTGCGCATGCTGGCCGCGCAAGCAGGCATTGACTGCACGCCCCGCCACTGCGGCAGCGCTATGGAAGCCCTCAACCTGCTGCGTCTCGGTCAGGGCAGCGTGGCGCTCCTGCCGGAACCTTCGGCCTCCATAGCCACAGCCGACGGCGAATTCGCCCAATTGCTGGACCTGCGCGACGTATGGGCCACCGCCTTTCCCGAGCATCCGGACATGGCCGCAGCGTGCCTTGTGGCAGTGGGACCTGTCGCGCACGATCCGTCCTTGCGCGCATTGCTGCGCCAAAGCTTTGCGCAGGGGATGCGTCAGATGGCCGATGCGCCGGAAAGCGTCCTTGCCGCAGCAGCCGAACGCCACATGGAATTCAATGTAATCCGCGAACGTGTGCCGGACGGAGGCGCTGCCCTGCTGCGCTCCGCATCACTGCTCACAGGTGAAAGAGGAAAAAAGGCCGTGTTGTTCGTGCTGCAGCAATTGCATGAACTTTCGCCGTCTTCAGTGGGCGGCGCCCTGCCTGCGGACGATTTCTGGGATATGGGTCACGATGGATAATACCCGGACGGTAAAAAGATCTGCCGCCTTTCGCTGGCGTCTGGCAGGCTGCCTGTGCTTTCTGGGCGCGTGGCAATGGGCCTCTGTCCATGCCGGAAGCCTGGCCCTGGCATCACCTGTGGAGACGTGGCGGGCACTAATGGACATGGCCGCGCATCCGGCCTTCTGGACACAGGGCATGCTGCCAACTCTGGGACGGGTGCTGTCCGGCTTCGGGCTGGGGCTTGTGGTGGGAGGCGCACTGGGATGGGCCGCCGGCATCTGCCCCGCGGCCGGTTTTATGCTGCTGCCCTTCCGCTGGGTCCTGTCCAGCGTACCCGGCGTGGTGCTGGTCATTCTGGCCATGCTCTGGTGCGGCGTCGGTTCGGCCATGATCATCCTGATTGTGGCCCTGACCAGCATACCAACCATTTATAATGGCGCTTCAGGAGGGACTGCGCGCTGTTGACCCGGCGCTGTGCGAAATGGCCCGTGCCTACAAGATCAGCCTGCACAAACGGTTTACAGAACTGTACCTGCCCGCGGTTGCCGCACCGCTGGTTTCGGCATGCGTGGTAGCCCTTGGCGGCGGCATGCGCGTTGCCATTCTGGGTGAAACCCTCGGGGCCTCGCAGGGGCTGGGCTACATGCTGGCTCTGGCAAGGGCGGACCTGGACACGCCCAAACTGTACGCCGTGGCCCTGGTCAGTATGCTGCTGGTCAGCGTCATCGAAGCCACATTTTTGCGCTGCCTGCGTAAAAAACTGCATTGCGGAGCACGTTCTTCATGAATCCTGTAGTCACACTTTACGGCGTGGGACACTGCTTCGGGGCACGCACGGTGCTGCGCGGCGTTGATTTTACCCTCATGCCCGGCAGTTGCGCGGTGCTTACCGGACCCAGCGGCACGGGCAAATCCACCCTGATCCGCATCATGACCGGACTGCTGCGCCCGCAGGAAGGAGCTGCAACGCTTGCAGCCCGCCGGGTGGGCTTTGTCTTTCAGGAGCCGCGCCTCCTGCCCTGGCGCACGGCCCTGCAAAATGTCCTGCTGCCTTGCGAGCCACAAACCCCGCAAGCACGCCGCAACGCCCTTGACCTGCTGGAAGCCGTTGGTCTGTCCGCCGCCGCAGACCTGCTCCCCCAGGAGCTGTCCGGCGGTATGCGCCAGCGCGTTTCCCTGGCGCGCGCGCTGGCGGTACGCCCGGATCTGCTTGTTCTGGACGAACCGTTCACGGGGCTGGACGGCCCCCTGCGCGACGACATGAAAAAGCTCATTGAAGACCTGATGCATGACGGCCATGCCAAGGCCGCCACGGCTGTGGTGCAGGTGGCGCACCACGAACAGGACATCCTGCGCCACGCCGATGCGCATTTTCGCCTGGAACACGGCACGCTGGCCGCCGGGCAGCGCAGCCTGCCCTGATCCGGCCGCTGGATGTCCGGCAAAGGGCCTGCTAGACTGCACCGCGAAGCAGACCGGGCCGCAAAAACTCCGGGGCCGCCGCACCGGCGGCAGACGCGACACGGCGCAATGGCATCCGTAAAAGGTAAAGAGCATGCTGTACAGTATAAAAATGCGCGCTGAAAGCGGTTCACGGCACATTTCAGGGGCAGAGCGCATCGTGGAGCGCCGGGACATGGCTCAGGCCATGGATGCCCTGACCCGCCGGGGCATGGAGCATCCCAACGGCCCGGCCGAGGCGGTTACTGTTACTGTGCGCCCCATAACGCGGCCCCTTGTGTACATTCAGGCCCTGCCCGTGCATGAACCGCACGTACGCGACCAGCATGAGGCCCGGCAGGTCCTGACTGAAGAACTGCGGGGCATGGCTCTGGACCCATCCCCGGTGCTCGACCTGCTGTATAGTTTGCGCAAGCCCATGCGCGGAGCTGTGCTTCTGGACGTGACCGGCATGAAACGTCTGGAACCTGAGCCGCAACGGGGGGTGCGGGCAACGTGCATGGATTACACGGGCAACAGATGTGAAGGCAAAAACCATTTCAGGGAGGCCCTCTGCCTTGCCAGCAAGGTGGCCCACTGCCCCCAGATCATCGGCGAACTGTGCATCTCTGACGATCCGGATTATACCACAGGCTACTTTGCCTCACAGCTCAGAGGCTACGTGCGCATCCATCACATCAAACAGGCCGGACAACAGTTGGGCGGGCGCATTTTTCTTTTCAGGGGCCAGCAGGCCGAGATCGGACAGTGTATGGACTACCTTGAAAACCAGCCGGTCATGGTTGTTATGGAGTCTCTGTGAGCGACGTTGCCGCCAGGCTCGAAACCATCAGGGCCGCGCACCTGTACCGGCGCCTGCGCACGCTTTCCACACCGCAGGACAGGAAAGTCGTCATCGACGGGCGACGCGTGCTGCTCTTTTCTTCCAACAGTTATCTGGGCCTCGGCATCAACGCGCATATCCGCCGCAGCGCGGTGCGCGCACTGGAAAAATTTGGCACCGGGGCTGGCGGGTCGCGCCTGGTTACGGGCAACATGACACCGCACATGCAGCTTGAATCTGCCCTGGCGGCATTCAAGGGCAGCGAATCCGCCCTGGCCTTTACCAGCGGCTATACGGCCAATATGGGCGTTATCAGCGCCCTGTGCCACAAGGATACGGTCATCTTCAGCGATGCGCTCAACCATGCCAGCATCATTGACGGCTGCCGCCTGGCGCGGGGGCGTACCGTTGTTTACGCCCACAACGATATGGACGACCTGCTGGAAAAAATCCGGCAACTGCGCCCCAGGCAGGGCTTTATCATCACCGACGGCGTATTCAGCATGGACGGTGATCTGGCACGGCTGCCGGAACTGGCCCACATTGCCCGCAGTTACGGCCTGACACTTATGGTGGATGATGCCCATGCCACAGGCGTGCTGGGCGCTACGGGACGAGGTACGCTGGAACACTTCGGTCTCAGCCATGAGGATGTTCCGGTTGTCACGGGCACGCTCAGCAAGGCCATTCCCAGTGAAGGCGGTTTTGTCTGCGGCAGTGAGATCCTTTGCGAACTGCTCAGGAATACGGCGCGACCCTTTATTTTTACCACTGCTCCTTCACCTGCCGCCGTTGCCGCCGCCACTGCGGGCATCGGGCATATTGCCGCGCACCCCGGACTGGTGCGCCGCCTTCAGGACAACGTGGCCTATTTTACCGGCAGCCTGGCTGAACAGGGTATGCGCGTACCGGGGCAAAGCCCCATCATCCCCATCATGGCCGGTGAAGAAGAAAAAGCCGTGCGCGCTGCGGAAGCCCTGCTGGCTCTGGGGGTATTTGCCCCCTGCATCCGTTATCCCACAGTGCCGAGAGGGCAGGCGCGGCTGCGGCTGACTGTCATGGCCTCCCACACCCGTGACGACCTGGATCATGCGGCGGTCAGCCTGCGCAAGGCCTTGGCAGGCGTTTAAAAAATCCTGTTTCCGGCGTCAGCGGCGTGCGCCGCCGAACCATCGGCGCTTCAGGCACACTTTGCCCGAAGATCAGGCCTGATGCATTTCACTGCAAACAACACGATTTCTGCCGGTTTTTTTGGCCCGATACAGGCAGGAGTCGGCCTCTTTGACCGTCATCTCAAAAACAGAAGCACTGTCCGGCAGCGGCCCGTTGAGGTCGATGCAACTCACCCCCAGGCTGGCCGTAATGGCAATGTCATGCCCCTCGTACGCCAGCGGCTCCGCGCAGATATGCCGCCGCAACCGTTCCGCCACACTGTAGCCCGGCTGCAGTCCCATGCCGGGCAAAAGCAGGATGAATTCCTCCCCGCCGTACCGGCAGCACAGGTCATCTTCGCGCAGCTGCGAAAGAAATATCTGGGCCATGTGACGCAGCACCGCATCGCCACAGGCATGCCCCCACGTGTCGTTGATTTTTTTAAAGTAGTCGATATCGGCCATGATAACGGCGGCCTGCCCCTGGTCCGGCGGATCTTTCAGCATGTCCATGGCCCGGCTGATAAAGGCGCGGCGGTTCAGCAGGCCTGTCAGGGAATCACGGCAGGACATTTCCTTGTATCTGGAGGAAAGGCGGGTGAGTTTGGACACGCTCTTGTCCAGCTCCTCAACCATTGTGTTGAAAGCCGTGGAAAAATCGCCAAGAAAATTGGCCCGGTGCTGGTATTCTCCTTTGGCGATGCAGCGGGCCTGCCACGTCAGGTGGCGCAGGTTGGCCTGTAGCGCCTTGAGTGAGCCGATAACATAGCCTCTTTCATTGCAGTTGTAAGTCAGTTCTCCCCTGCCCAGGGCGTCCGTCATGTGGCGTATGCCCCAAAGCAGTTCACAAAGCTGCTCCATGCCGCCCGCATGGCGGATATTTTCAGGGATCTCGTCGCACTCGATCACTCTGCGGCTCAAAACCGCATGCACATAACTTATCACATCCTCTACCGGCGACTTTCCGTCACGGGCAACAAAAGCGCTGTCCCCATTTTCGGCCATGCTACACCACCTTGCAGATCTGCCCTATTGTATTTCGCACAGATCATTACAGAACAGTCCGGATGCCGTGCCTGGTTTCCGCACATATGCGGCAGCGCCCCTTGAGAGACCTTCGGGCGCAGCAGGCCGTTGCCCGTAATATCCGGCAGCAGCCTGCTACGGATGCACGCCGGGGCGCTCAAACCATCCGGCAGGCCGGTGCGCGCGAAACAACGGTAATAGTATTATATAAATACACTCCCCCCAGCAAACAACGATTTATTACATTCGATATTTCTGAAGAATTTTATCGAGCAGTGAAAACAATTTACATTTAAATTATTTTTGGCTTTACTTTGGAAGAAGAAAAACAAGAACTTGACTACATGCTCCGCAAACTCAATGCCATACTGTGCCTTCTGCCGGCGCAAAGCATCCTTGCCCGAACGCTTCCAGTTTATGGAAAGTCCCCTCCGCCCAAGCCGCAAGCCCGGCTGACGGGCACACAGTAATTGACCTCAGGACAGCACGAGGCGCTTCATGAACCGGATCGCACCAACCATATTCTTTTTGGGCATCATCTTCGCGCTGCCGTCAGCACAGCCGTTTGCCGACAAAGCCTTTGCCCGTCAGGCGGACCTGTCGCTCCCCATGCGGCGGCAGGTTGCCCCATTTTTCCCTGCCGGCTCCCTCCGCACACTGCAAAGCACCGGGCCGTCCACCTTCAATCTGCACATGGCTGGCAACAGCACCACTACTTCTTCAGGCACAACAGAAGAAACCGCGGCAAGGCCTGACGCCGATCCGGCAGACGAGGCAGCCGGAGCAGCGGATCAGGATGAACCGTCGTTATTTCATCAGAACAAACCTGTTATCTTTCTTGCGGTGACGATACTTGCAGCCTTCGGCTATCAGGGCCTTGCATCGCATAAAAAAAAGAAGCTTTCAAAATTGCAGAACTGTGACGCCCTTACCGGTCTGCATAATCTGCACAGCTTTAAAAACGAATGTATCGCGCACCTCAGACAAAAAGACGGACACTCACACGCCATTGTACAGTTCGATATCAGCAGGTTCAAACTCATCAATGACAAATTCGGCTTTACAGAAGGAGACAGCCTGCTGTGCGTGTGCGGCGAGGCGCTCCACTCCGCCCTGGCGGACACAGAGTTTTGCGCCCGAAGCTTTGCAGACCAGTTTACCGCCTTTCTTCGCTATGACGACCTGCACTCCCTGAAAGAACGCATTTACAGCATCATCAATACCATTGAGCAGTGGCGTGCCGGGAGCGGCATGCCCACCAGGATAGAACTGCGCTGCGGGGTATATATCCTCGACAGGCACAGCCACACCCTCGATGACATCCAGCAGGCCATGGATCTGGCGGGCTATGCGTTGCAGGAATCGAAAAAACGCGGAAAAAGCAAGATGGTGCTCTATGATGAAAGCATGCGCAAGACATCGCTGCTCCATCAGGACCTCAAGGACAGCATCACCACGGCTCTGGAGCGGGAGGAGCTGAAAGTATGGTTTCAGCCCAAGGTGAACATGCTCTCCAATTCCGTGATCGGCAGCGAAGCCCTCGCGCGCTGGTACCATCCGGTGCACGGCCTTCTGCTGCCGGGGAAATTCATGCCTCTTTTTGAGCACAGCGGCGATGTACTGCGTGTGGATTTTTACATTTTTGAACAGGTCTGCAAAACCATACATCAATGGGAACGCGACGGCATCATGGCAAGCACCGTATCGTGCAATTTTTCAAGCCAGCACTTCGAGCGCCCGGAATTCTGCCGCCGGCTGGTAGAAATCGCCTCACGGCACTCCGTACCCCATGAGCTTCTTGAAGTGGAAATCACGGAAAGCACCATGCTGCAAAACCCAGATGCGGCCAATATACAGATAAAACGCCTTCGGGGTCTGGGCTTCAGGACAACCATTGACGACTTTGGCTCCGGCTATTCCTCGCTTGGCCTGCTGCAGCTTTTCGCTGCCGACGTCATCAAGTTTGACAGAAGTTTTGTAAAACGGAATATCGCTGGCAAAAGGGCGCAGATCGTGCTTGGCAGCATGATAGAGCTGACGCGCCAGCTTGGTATGAGCGCCATCTGCGAAGGTGTCGAAACGAAGGAGCAGGCCAGTATCCTCATGCAGCACGGCTGCTATAATGCCCAGGGCTTCTACTACGCGCGGCCCATGCCCGCAGACCAGTTTAAAAAACTGCTGCGCGTGGGGCGGATTTCGCCCGAAAGAGCCGGCAGTACGGCATGACCCAAAACACTCATGCTGTAGCGTACGCAGACAAAAACGCCCCGGCCAGATGTTCTCTGGCCGGGGACCGTTTGGCAGCCCCGTTGTGCGCCGTTGCCCCGGGCGCAGCTCAGGCAAGCCGAATAAAATCAGAACATCAGCTAGGTAAGCTTGTTGCCGTCAATAGCCCTTCTGACCAGAGCGTAAAAAAACTCCTGCATAAGACAGCCGGAAGACAGCCCCTCAACCCTGCCCTGCAAAATATCGCCACCGGCTTCACTGGGATACAGGTATTGCGATCCCATGCCGCTGCGCACCCAGTCCGGATTGATGTTTTCTTTTTTCAACAGTTTCAACAGCCATTCCGCGGGAATGGCCATGCGCTTTTTGGCGTCTGAAATGCAGGATTGTGAAACACCCAAAAATTTTGCCAGCTCCTGCTGCGTCTTGCAGCCGGTAACCGACTTTATTCGTTCCATAGCGAGGGAGTAATCAAAAAAATTATTATCCATCATCTTGCTCCTGATCTTATGCCTTCGGCATAACATGAATAATTGCTTCTTCCAGGGCTTCCGCCAGACGTGCATAAGCACCTCCCCCATTAGGCGGGGCCGCTTGTATTCGTATGATTACATTCAAAGAATGAAAGTCAGCAGGGCGTCATACTCCAGGGAGCGGCCCTGCCACCGCAACAAACCTGGAGTCCCACTAGGGACCGTCATCAAAAAAGTGGAACATCTCCAAGAGGAAGGAGGTTACGTCAAAGCAGATGTCAGCATGTCATTGGTGGACTGCGATAAACAAAATGACATATACAACATTATAAATATTCATACTTGTGTTAACGAGTCACGCAAAACAGGCACTAAAACTGCTATCAGGCACATTAAATAGATCATGCTATACAAAAACAAGATGCCTGCCTGTGCCTCTGGGGGCCAGACTACTGTCCCGCACTGGAGCGCGTCAATAAATTTTGTCATTCGATATTGGAATAAAAATATCTATAATAAAGCAGTACAGACATATAAAACCACATCTTCATACTGCTGACCTGTGCCGAAATAGAACCTGTCATACCATAGATCAAATTATTACTGTCAAGATGGGTAAAAATACGATCCGCTCACGAACACAGCAGTTTCACAGGTTATGCCTTTGCTCATATGACATCTTCACTGTTTTTTAAAAAACCATGACATCAATGCCCCCGGCGTGGCAAACCTCGTTATGCACTGTGTCAGCAAACAATAACTCCCTCATGCATTCCTGCAGCAGTGCGCATCAGCAATCCTTCACCCCCCCCCGCAAATGCCCATACGCCGTACACGCATATTCTGATATATGATTAAATTGACAAATTTCGCCGACATCTGGATAAATTGAAACCATATTATCAGAGCCGGAAATCCGAAGCGCTGAACTCATACATCAACTCCGAACAAAGTTGGAAACCGCATGAAATCACGTCGCTATGTTTTCAGTTGGGACTTTATCGGCGATATCCAGAAAGGACGGCCTAACCTCGGCAACTCCGTCAGCATCGAAGCATACAGGCTTTTCCTGTATACCATGCGTGACGTGCTGGAAGAAAGTTACGGTACTGAAGAGTCAGAAAAAATTCTCTACCGTGCCGGCTTTCTTGCCGGTGAAAACGTTGTAGAAAACTACCTGCCCGGGTATACGCTGTTTGATGATTTTGTGGCTGCCCTGCATGACCTTCTGCTTGAAAAAAAGATCGGCATACTGCGCATAGAATCCAGCGACCTTTCCACAAACACCTTTTGCATCACCGTTTCGGAAGATGTGGACTGCTCCGGCCTGCCTGAATGCGATCATGTTATCTGCACCTACGACGAAGGCTTCGTGGCGGGTCTTTTCAGCTCCTTCACGGGGCGGCGATTTACCGCAAAAGAGGTGGACTGCTGGTGCACCGGCGACAGGACATGCCGCTTTGTTGTCCAGCTGACTGAAGAGCATGCGGCCCCCCTGCGGGATGATTAGACGCGGCGACGCCACTAGCGCGCGGCACGCGCCCGGCACCGCAAAACAGCTATCAGCCCTCCCAATGAGCATGCCCTCTGATGATACAAGCTGCATCTGGAATGCGCACAACCATGAAGCCTTCGCTGCGGCCCAACGGCAAAAAACCCTCGTAAAAGTGGCCTGCTGCCTTTCCTGGAAAGGACGCCCGAAAGACATGATCCTGTACGGTCGTCTACGCTCCGTCACCGGGCGCGAAGCCGTCTTTGTGGTCCTTGACAGGGAAGTATTGCCCCGCCGGTGCAGAATGCAGGTAAATACGTGCGAATTCTTTTTCTGCCTGGATACCAGAAAAGGGGCCGCGGTCGTGGAACGCCTCGGCTACAGGGGCGCAGGACGGATAATGGGGGTCAAAAAAAACGCCCGGGAAGAAATCAGCCAGGTGCACCTGCGCCTGTGCAACAGGTGTTTTGTACGCCGTATGCGGCGCGATAAAAGAATCATGTGGCGCAGCCGGTACTGCCGTGCTTCGGGCGTGATGCGCCTGGTACATCTGCCCCAGCTTGTGTGTGATCTTAAAACCCTGCTGCACCGGCACAACCATATGCCCATAGCAGACACGCAAATACTGAATCTCTCCGCGCGCGGCGCGTGCGCCCTCATGCCGCTGGAGCCGGAGCTGAAAAGCTTTTCCGGCAAGCCTGACCTGCTGCTCTACATGATCCCCGACAGCCCGCCCCCTGCCGATGTTCCCTATATCTTTCTCGGCAAAAAGGTGGGTTTTCTGCCTGCAGCGCATACAGAACATCTGGCGGTGCGCATGCACTTTGCCTATGAGCTTGACTGGAGCAACCCCGAGCAACGGCTCAGATGGAGAGACATATCCCCCTGCGGCTCCTCACGCCTGCGCGAGCATCTCAACCACTACCAGGACAGCGCTGAAAACGAACAGTGGTTCGACATCTGAACGCTGCCGCCGGAACTGCAGCCCCACAACTACTGCCGCATGAACCGGACTTTTTCCGGGCGGCTTGCCGCCGCCCGGGTACGATCCCGTGTTTCTGCCTGCCCTACTGCTTTTTTTCGCCGATACGCATATCGCGTCCAGCGCCCAGCCCGATCAGCCCCAAAAGCATGCAAAGACCGGCGCAACCATAAAACACTGCCGACCAGCTTTGCGCCATGTCATACACCGCTCCGGCACCTATGGGGCCACAAGAGGCAAGCAGATAGCCCATACTTTGTGCCATGCCCGACAAGGCTGCCGCCTGAAAGGTGTTGTTGGTCCGCAAACCGATAAACATCAGCCCGAGAATAATCGCCGCTCCTGCACCAAAGCCGATGCAGCTTCCCCAGATGAGCGCCAGGCCCGGCAACGCCGCCAGCCCGGCTGCCCCCAAAGCGGCGATTCCCGCAACGGCCGCCGCGATGAATCGCTGGTCTTTCATCCGGCCGACAACCGGAATAAGCAGCAGCCCCGGGGCCGCTGAGGCCAGTTGCATCACGCCATGAATGTTTCCGGCCTCAGCGTTGGTGAATCCCGCGCTGATGAGCAAGGCAGGCAACCAGCTTACGCAGATATAGTACGTCAATGAAGTCAGGCCGAAAAACAGCGTAACCTGCCACGCCAGGGCGGATTTCCACAAGGGGGCACCGCGCGGCTCTTCCTGTACTTTACCCGTGCTGCTGTTGCGCGCAGCCAGTTGCGGCAACCACACCACCCCGGCCCCCAGAGGCAGCAGAAGCAGGGAACCGGCGGCGAATTCCCACCCCCAGCCGAAGGATTGCGCCAGCGGGACCACCAGGGCGGACCCCAGCGCCGCGCTTATACCCATAGTTAATGCGTATAGTGCCGTAAGCCTGGCAATGGAGCCGGGAAAGTCCCGTTTCACAAGGCTTGGCAACAGAACATTGCCCACTGCTATGCCGCAGCCGATAAAAACCGTTCCCGCATACAGGCTCCAGCCATGCCCCAGAGAGCGCAGCACAATCCCGCCGCCTATCAGGAAAAGAGCCAGACCCAGCGCCCGCTCAAGCCCGACTTTTCTGCTTATGGCCGGGGCCAGTGGTGATACTGTTGCGAATGCCAGCAGGGGCAGCGCATTGACAAGACCCGTTGCCGTGGTGCTCAGATGAAGCGCTTTCTGCACAATTTCCAGCAGCGGCCCCATACTCGTAAAAGGAGCCCGCAAACACGTCGCAATACACAGGATGCCCACAGCAAGCATGACCTGCCGTCTTGTTTCGGGCGTTTTTTTGACACTCATGAAACCCTCAATACTGTAGCTGAATTACTGACCTTGATACTCAGGATCAGAGGGCCACTATGCCATTTTTCTTTTTGATTTAATTTAGCGATTATGCCAAACAATATCTAAATGAGGCCATAAATGTCACTAAAAGAATTATTGGCAGCTTTTTCGCCCGACCAGTGGGATATTCCGGTTACAGCCAGAAAAGTGGATGTCGTCCGGAATGAATACGAAATGCCCACGCACCAGCACACGGCCGGACAGTTGCTGCTCACGCTGCGCGGCAGCACGGCATGCAGGGTTTTTGAGGACCTTTGGCTGGTTCCGCCGCAGTGCGCTGTATGGGTTCCGCCCAACACTCCCCACTGCAACCGGATAACAGCGCGATCCAGCGTATGCCTGCTTTTTATTCGCCAGGAGCACATCCGGCTGCTTCCTGCCACATGCTGCACCCTGTCCATATCACCGCTGGTGCGTGAACTAATCAGGCATGTTGCCGCACTGCCGCCCGAGGACATGCTCGCAGAGCGTGGCGAACGCCTTATCCAGGTGCTGCTTGACGAACTGTCACGCATGCCTGCAACCGGCCTGCGCCTGCCGGTATCGTCAGACATACGTTTGCAGTCCATTGCAGAAAGCATCACCGAGGCCCCGGCGGAACGGAAAGACCTTTCCGCCTGGGCCAGACACATCGGCATGAGCCGCCGCTCTCTGGCGCGGCTGGTGGTCAGGGAGACGGGCCTGTCTTTCGGGCGCTGGCGGCAGCAACTTCTTCTGGTTATGGCCATCCAGATGTTGTCGGACGGCATCAGCGTACAGCAGACCGCCTGGGACCTTGGCTATGAATCCGTCACGGCCTTTATCACCATGTTCAAAAAAGCGTTGGGCGCCTCGCCGGCCAAGTATGTTCAAAGGTACTTCGCCACCGGGACTGAATCCGGAAGCTGAAAATATTCAGACGCTATCCCGCGCTGCGGCAATGCCTGGACACTACCGCCAGACTGCCCGGAAAAAGCACTCCCCCGGCACTGCGTCTGCCCCATTCCTGCGCATTGCAGCATAAAACAGGCTTGGCAAAAGCCGCTCAAGTTGGCTACAACAATGCCCACCATATCTGATTTACGACAGTCGCGCGCCCAGCGCGCCAAAGCCAAGGAACCGCATGAGCACTCTCCTCCCCTGCTTCAAAGCCTACGATATCCGTGGCCGCGTGCCTGATGTTCTGAATGCCCCTCTGGCGCATGCCCTTGGACGGGCTGTGGCAGAAGTACTGGGCGCAAACCGTGTTGTGCTGGGGCGCGATGCCCGCCTTTCCGGGCCGCTTCTGCGTGACGCCCTGGCAAACGGCCTGCGCGAGGCCGGGGCCAGTGTTACGGATATCGGCCTCTGCGGCACGGAAGAAATGTATTATGCCGCCGCCAATCACACAGCCGGCGAGCCTTTTGACGCAGGCATCATGATCACCGGCAGCCATAACCCGGCTGATGAAAACGGATTCAAGCTGGTACGTGGCGGGGCCATCCCCGTGAGCGGCGATTCCGGCCTGTTTGCCCTGCGCGACAGGGTGGCTGAACTGCTGGCGGACGGCGGCCATCCTCACGCTGCGGGCACAGCATCTCCGGCGCTGCATGAGGCTTCCTTCCGGGCTGAGTACGTGAGCTGGCTTCTCCGCTACAGCGGTGCGGAGCAGCTTGTCACGGCTCCGGGGCGCAAGCCGCTCAAGATTGTAGCCGATGCGGGCAACGGCTGCGCAGGCTTTGTGCTGCGCGACCTGGCGAAAAACCTGCCCTTTGATTTCACCTGCCTGCATATGGAGCCTGACGGCTCGTTTCCCAATGGCGTTCCCAATCCGCTTTTGCCGGAACGCCGCGCTGCAACTGCCACTGCCGTGCGCGAGGCTGGGGCGGATATGGGCATTGCCTGGGACGGCGATTTTGACCGCTGCTTTTTTTATGACAGCGACGGCAATTTCATTGAGGGCTACTACTGCATCGGGCTGCTGGCCCAGGAACTGCTGCGCCGCGCTCCCGGTGGCAAGGTGGTGCATGATACGCGCGTCTACTGGAACACCCGCGAAATGGTGCTGGCCGCAGGCGGCCAGCCTGTTATGGGTAAAACGGGCCATGCCTTCATGAAGGAACGCATGCGGGCCGAGGACGCCGTGTACGGCGGCGAAATGAGCGCCCACCACTATTTCCGAGATTTTGCCTACTGCGATTCAGGCATGCTGCCCTGGCTGCTGGTGGCGGCTTTACTGCACCGCACGGGCCGTTCCCTGGCCGAGCTTGTGGCCGAGCGCATGGCCGCCTATCCGTGCAGCGGCGAAATCAACCGCCGTGTGCAGGACGCGCCTGCCCTTATGCAGCTTGTGCGGGAGCAGTACGCCCCCCACGCCCTCTACGAAGACAGCATGGATGGCGTGAACCTGGAATTTGCGGACTGGCGCTTCAACCTGCGCATGTCCAATACCGAACCGCTGCTGCGCCTCAATGTGGAAACCCGCGGCAACCGCGCCCTGCTGGAAGACAGGACCGCCGGACTCCTGAACCTGCTGGAGACGCGGGGCGGCGCTATGCCGGCGTAAGCTGCGGACCGGGGCGCACCCGGGCGGCGGCCTTGTTCTGCACCTGCGATTAGTGTATCTTCCGGGCCGTGCGCCACAGCGGACGTACAGGCCCTGTGCGGTATAAAGCGCTTATTTGAACACCTGTGAGTAATTCCATGCCAAGCATTGCTCCTGTCATACTCTGCGGCGGCAGCGGTACACGCCTGTGGCCGCTCTCACGCGAGACCTATCCCAAGCAGTTTGTGGACCTGGGCGAGGGGCGTACCCTGTTCAAAGACACGCTCTTGCGGGCGCAACGTACTCCGGAAAGCCTGGAACCGGTCATTGTCTGCAATGAGGCCCACCGTTTTTATGTAACGGCCGCATTGTACGAATGTGACGTTCGCGCCACCATTCTTTTAGAACCCGCACCGCGCAATACCGCGCCGGCCATTGCTCTCGCGGCTCTCACCCTTGCCCGCGACGGAGCGGACCCGCTCATGCTGGTGTTGCCGTCCGATCATGCCATCGGTAATGAAGCCGCTTTCTTCAAGGGAGTGGGGTCTGCCGCAGCCCTGGCGGAACAAGGGCATATCGTCACTTTCGGCATCACACCCGCAAGCCCGGAAACAGGCTTTGGCTATATTGAACAGGGTGAAACTTTGGGCTACGGCGGCTTCCGCGTGGCCCGCTTTGTGGAAAAACCCGATACAGCGGCGGCCCAATCCATGCTGGATCAGGGCGGCTTTTTGTGGAACAGCGGCATGTTTCTGTTGCGTGCCTCCGTGTACCTGAAAGAGCTTGAACGCTTCGCCCCCGAAATACACGCCGCCTGCTGCACCGCCTGGCAAAGACGCGCAGCCGACGGCGCGTTCTGTCGCCCGGACGCGGACGCATTTCTGGCCTCGCCGTCCGACTCCATCGACTATGTAGTCATGGAGCAGACGGACCGTGCGGCGGTAGTTCCCCTGTCCACAGGCTGGAGCGACCTTGGCTCATGGGAGGCGTTCTATCAGGCGGAAGCGGGGGACGACAGCGGCAACGTCTGCCACGGCGACATCATGACCCAAGACGCGGAGAACTGTTATTTCAACGCCCAGCATCGCCTGGTGACGGCCATTGGCGTGCGCGACCTTGTGGTTGTGGAAACACGCGATGCCGTGCTGGTGGCCCCGCGCGAGCGGGTGCAGGAGGTCAAGGCCATGGTCGGCCGCCTGCAATCAGCCCGGCGAACCGAATGCAGACAGCATCCGCTGGTCTACCGCCCCTGGGGCAGCTACGAAACGCTAGTTATGGACGGCCGTTTTCAGGTCAAACGTATCATAGTCAATCCAGGTGCGGAGCTTTCCCTCCAGATGCACCACCACCGCGCCGAGCACTGGGTAGTTGTCAGCGGCACGGCCGAGGTGACCAACGGCAATGAAACCCGCCTGTATACAGAAAACCAGTCCACCTACATTCCCGTGGGAACGCGGCACAGGCTGAAAAACCCCGGCATCATCCCCTTGGTGCTTATTGAAATCCAGTCCGGCGCATATCTGGGCGAAGACGACATTGTGCGTTTTGCCGATGTGTACGGACGCGAAGATTTACCGGCGTACGGCGACGAAAACAGATGAAACCACCAGGTGGACATCGTCCACCATGCAATATAGAATTATAAGTTCACCTTGAGCAGTCTGAACGTAAAAAATACTATGACAATTTGTCAGGTCAGGAAATAAGGATCATGAAGAAAGCGCTCATAACGGGTATCACCGGTCAGGACGGGGCTTATCTCGCAGAATTTCTATTGCGGAAGGGCTATGAGGTTCACGGCATCAAGCGGCGTGCCTCGCTGTTCAATACCGACCGCATCGATCATTTGTATGAAGACCCGCACGCCAATGGACGGCATTTTATTCTGCATTACGGCGATCTGAGCGATTCCAGTAATCTGGTGCGCATCATGCAGGAAGTGAAGCCCGACGAGGTGTACAACCTGGCCGCGCAAAGTCATGTGCAGGTTTCTTTTGAATCGCCGGAATACACGGCAGATGTGGACGCCCTGGGAACCCTGCGCCTGCTTGAAGCTATTCGTATTGCCGGACTTGCCCAGACTACCCGTTTTTATCAGGCGTCTACCTCAGAACTTTTTGGTCTGGTGCAGGAAGTGCCGCAGACAGAAAAAACGCCGTTTTACCCGCGTTCTCCCTATGCCTGCGCCAAGCTCTATGCCTACTGGATTACGGTTAATTACCGCGAAGCCTACGGCATGTATGCCTGTAACGGTATTCTGTTTAACCACGAATCGCCCATCCGTGGTGAAACCTTTGTGACGCGCAAAATTACACGCGCCATGTCGCGTATGGTGCTTGGCCTTCAGGATTGTCTGTTCCTTGGCAATATGGATGCCAAGCGTGACTGGGGTCATGCCAAGGATTACGTTGAAATGCAGTGGCTTATGCTGCAGCAAGAGCAGGCAGACGACTTTGTTATCGCCACCGGCCGTCAGTTTTCTGTGCGCGATTTTGTCAATGCGGCAGCCGCAGAGCTGGGTGTCAGCCTGATCTGGCAGGGCCAGGGCGTGGACGAAATAGGCACAGTTGCCGCTGTGGACGTGAGCAGGTTGCAGCAGGTTGCGGGCAACCGACATGGGCTGGAATGCCATCTCAAGCCCGGCGATGTCATTGTGCGCGTTGATCCGCGTTACTTCCGCCCCACCGAGGTGGAAACCCTGCTGGGGCATCCGGCCAAGGCCAAGGAAAAGCTGGGCTGGGAACCGAAGACCTCCTTTGAAGACATGGTTGCCGAGATGGCGCGCGAAGATCTTGCCTTAAGCATGCGCGATGCCGTGTGCAAGGTGGCAGGCTTTAAAACTTTCAGCCACAACGAGTAGGGCATGCGCAAGGATTCTCTGGTTTATGTGGCTGGCCACAGGGGGCTTGTGGGCAGCGCCCTGTGTCGCGCCCTGACGCGTTCCGGGTATGAGCGGCTGTTCACGCGTACCCATGCGGAGCTGGATTTGTGCGATCAGGCCGGGGTGCGGGCTTTTTTTGCCCAGCATCGGCCTGAGGTGGTGATTCTGGCCGCCGCCAAGGTGGGGGGCATCCACGCCAACGCCACCTATCCCGCAGAGTTCATCTATCAGAATCTTCAGATTCAGAATAATGTTATCGACAGCGCCTACCGTAATGGCTGCAAAAAACTGCTGTTTCTTGGCTCGTCGTGCATTTATCCCAAGCTGTGCCCCCAGCCCATCAAGGAAAAATACCTGCTCACCGGTCCGCTGGAGCCAACCAACGATGCCTACGCGCTGGCAAAAATTTCGGGCATCAAGATGTGTCAGGCCTACCGCCAGCAGTATGGCTTTGACGCCATCAGTGTCATGCCAACCAATTTGTACGGCCCTGGCGACAATTATCATCCGGAAAACAGCCATGTGATTCCTGCCTTTATTCGCCGCTTTCATGAAGCAAAGATATCTGGCGCAAAAACAGTAACCATCTGGGGTACTGGCAATGCCCTGCGCGAGTTTTTGCATGTGGACGACATGGCGGATGCCTGCGTGTTTCTGCTCGAGAACTATTCTGATTTTGAGCATGTGAACGTGGGCAGCGGGGTGGAGCACACCATTATGGACACTGCCCGTATTGTGGCCCGCGTGGTGGGTTTTGAGGGCGAGATTGTCACGGACACCACAAAGCCGGACGGAACCCCGCGCAAGCTTATGGATTCTGGCAAGCTGTTTGGCATGGGCTGGAGGCCGCAAAGAAGCTTCGTTGATGGGCTGGCAGACAGCTATCAGTGGTTTGTACGGCAGTTCGAGGCGCAGGCATGAGCGAGGCGCGTTCAATAGTTCAATCGCTACGTGCACTGATGCCGTTGACCCCCCTCTCTGAAAAACGGAGATTTTGGGGGTTATTGGCCCTGTCTGTGTGCATTGCTCTGTCCGAACTGGTAATAACAGGCCTTGTGGCCTTGCTGGCTGTAGTTTTCGGATCACTGGATACCGCACTTAATCATCAACCTTTGCTCTGGGTGCGAACTAACTTTGATTCACCATTGATTGATGACGCTAGGTGGTTAGGGTTTTGCGTTCTCTGCGCAATATTGTTAGCTATTGTGTGTAAAAATATTTTGACCACCGTGCATCAATGGCACATGACGGCGTTTTCCGAGGCAATCGGTAATGTCGCTCGTAAGCACCTGCTCCGTTTCTTTTTACGTGCGCCTTTTTTGTGGGTTCTACGCGTAGGCACATCTGAAATGCTGTTCGGCTTTGGCGCGGGATCAATGCTGGGACAAACATTGCTGATGGTTTTGCAAATATTTAGCAATGCGCTAATGATAATCACGATTTTTTTGGGGCTAGTGGTGGTGTCCCCGATTCCTTCTCTGGCTTTTTTGGGTGTTCTCGGTTTTGGTGGATACCTGATTGTCCGTGTGACGCGCAAAGTGTTGAATGATCGTGCGGATACTGTCTTTCAAGCAGATTTAGCCACTCACACCATTCAGCAGACCGTTGTTCATGGGTTGAAGGAAATGCGTTTATACGGGCGGGAATCAGCAATTTTTAGTACCTATTCTGAGAAGCTGAACGATGTGCTTACGGCTAGGAAGAGACTTCAGGCTCTATCTCGTCTGCCAGTTGGTAGTTTGGAGATTTTGGGGTTTGCATCTCTAGTCGGTGTATTGTTGTTTTTAATTTTTGTGCAAGACGCGAGTATGGCCACCGTGTCTGGAGTAATGGGTTTTATGGCCGCAGCTGCTTGGCGCACACTGCCAACTGCCAACAGACTTGTAGATAGTCTGACTCAATTACGGTCTTCATTGCCGTATTTGACAAAAGTAGCAGATCTAATTTCGCTGGAAAATCAGCTAGAAGGAAGCTTGACCCCTGATTTTGCTGTCAATTCACCACGTGTTGATTTTAAAAAGTTCATAAAACTTGACAAGGTCAGCTTTCAGTACCCAGGGGCAACCGTTGCCGCTTTGCATGACGTGGATTTTAGCATTCAAGCTGGAAAGATGCTCGGGTTGATTGGGTTGTCCGGTGCAGGTAAAAGTACACTGGTAAATATTATTACTGGGCTTATCCCGCCGGGTGCAGGACAAATTTTAGTGGATGGGGTGCCCATAACTAAGGATAATCATCGTTCTTGGCTACAGCGTATTGGCTATGTGGCCCAATCTCCGTATCTTTTGGACGCGTCTCTGGCGGAAAATGTGGCGCTTTCACGTTGGGGAGAATCCATTGACCGTGAGCGCGTGCTTGAATGCTGCAGCATGGCTGCCCTTGATTTCGTAGAAGAGCTGGATGATGGGATTGATACGGTACTTGGAGAGCGTGGTGTACGTCTTTCTGGTGGGCAGGCACAGCGCGTAGCCATTGCCAGAGCCTTGTATAGTGAACCGGAATTGATCATCTTTGATGAAGCTACAAGTTCTCTCGATATGAAGAATGAAAAATCCATTCATGAAACTATCCTGTCTCTGCGAGAGAAAGTGACCATGGTAATTGTTGCTCACCGGCTAAGTACAGTTGAAACTTGCGATGCCGTTATTTGGCTCGATAAAGGACGCGTGCGCATGACTGGTTGTGTGGATGAGGTGTTGCCGGACTATAAAACGGCATTATCCGGAAATACCGAGCAAGTATTACCCGGCAATGTTGCCGGAGCAGAAGTGGAATAACATGTTTAGTGAAAAATCTATTCTTATTACGGGTGGAACTGGCTCTTTCGGAAAAAAATGCATTGAAGTTTTGCTCAAAAAGTACAAGCCGAAACGCATTATTGTTTTTTCACGCGACGAGCTGAAACAGTTCGAAATGGCGCAGCATTTTTCTCCAGAAAAGTATCCGTGTATGCGTTATTTTATTGGTGATGTGCGCGATAAAGAACGCTTGCACAGGGCCTTTAGAAGTGTGGACTATGTTATTCATGCCGCAGCACTCAAGCAGGTTCCCGCAGCAGAGTATAATCCCACAGAATGCATCAGGACAAATATTACCGGCGCAGAAAATATTGTTAATGTTGCCGCCGACTGTGGTGTTAAAAAAGTTGTAGCACTGTCTACAGACAAAGCCGTAGCCCCAGTGAACCTGTATGGGGCCACCAAGCTTTGCTCAGACAAGCTTTTTGTTGCAGCCAATGCCTTTACCGCCTGTGACACCGTGTATTCAGTGGTGCGCTACGGCAATGTTATGGGCTCGCGGGGTTCTGTCATTCCGTTTTTTATCAAAAAGCGCGAAGAGGGTGGCCCGCTGCCCATCACAGATACGCGGATGACGCGCTTCTGGATTACATTAGAAGAAAGCGTGCACATGGTGTTACGTTCATTTGAGATTGCTGGCGGCGGCGAGGTGCTTGTTCCCAAAATTCCAAGCATGAAGATCACAGATCTCGCTGAAGCCATCGCACCTGGTACGCCCACAGTGGACGTGGGAATACGGCCAGGAGAGAAGCTGCACGAAACCATGATTACCGTAGAGGATAGTCGGCATACTATTGATATTGGCAACTATTATGTAATAAGACCGGAGACTTTTCCCTATAGAGGGCCGGAAGGTAAGCCAGTGCCAGAAGGTTTCGAGTATAATTCTGGTACGAATGATCAATGGCTTGAAGTTAGTACTCTGAGAGATGTATTGCGGCAGCAAGGGTTCTCTGTGAAATAATGATTGCTTTGTGCAGGGCTTAGCCAGCATGTTGTTCATGTTTTTTAAAAATGCGATAAATTTCCTTTGCAGTCTGGAGAAAGGAATTATCTATGCTTATGCTACTGCATGCCGAATATTGTGTCGTCAATGTAATTGCTTCACAGATGTAGCATAAAATGTTTAACCGTAGGTAATAAGTGATGGTAGAAGCAATTCATTGCCGTGTGTGTAAAAGCGCTAACATGATGTCAGTCTTGTCGCTTGGTGAGCAAGCCTTGACAGGAGTATTTCCTAGAATTGCTGAAGCAAAGATTGCCAAGGGGCCTTTGGAGCTTGCTTGGTGCTCTTCTTGTGGCCTTTTACAGTTAAAGCACTCATATTCGCCAGATGAAATGTACGGTGAAATTATGGATACAGGTCTGGCTTAAATATGTCGATGGTGCGGCATCTGCAACAAAAGATACATACGTTGGAAACTCTGTACTCTTTGAATGCAGATGAAATTGTGCTGGATATTGGCAGCAATGATGCAACATCTCTTAAGTCTTACATCTCTCCCTGTCGCAAGGTTGGGATAGACCCCACAGGCGGAAAATTTAGAAAGTACTACACGGATGAGATCCAGCTGGTGGTTGACTTTTTTTCAGCCGAGGCATTTGATCGTGCTTGCCCAGGCAAGAATGCCAAGATAATTACTTCGATTGCGATGTTTTACGACCTAGAAGATCCATTGCAATTTGTGCATGATATTGAGAAGGTCTTAGCCCCCGAAGGCGTTTGGCATTTTGAGCAGAGTTATATGCCATCCATGTTGCGAACAAACGCTTATGATACAATCTGTCATGAACATATAGAATTTTACTCGTTCAAGGTCGTTAAAGACATTCTTGACAGTTGTGGTTTGAGAATAATTGATGTGCAAACTAATGCAGTTAACGGTGGCAGCTTTGCTGTGACGGCATGTAAAAAATCTGCTCAATATATATCGAATGAACCTGTCATACAGTGGCTCTTGCAGCAAGAGGCTGATATGGGGCTCGACACACCAACGCCTTATCGGAACTTCGAGGAGCGTGTTTTTCGACATAGAAAAAGCCTTAAGGGGCTCATCGAATCTTTAGTTGCATCGGGAAAGACTATTGCAGGGTATGGGGCGAGCACAAAAGGCAATGTTTTGTTGCAATTTTGTGGGCTTGGGGTTGAGCACATACCCTTCATCGCTGAAGTTAACGAAGATAAATTTGGTTCATTTACTCCGGGAACGAATATTCCGATTATTTCAGAAGAGGATGCGCGAAATAGAAAACCTGATTACTTCTTGGTTCTGCCGTGGCACTTCAGGGCGGGCATTTTGGAGCGCGAATGGAAGTTTATTCAGGATGGTGGCAAGTTTATTTTTCCGTTGCCAGAGATCGAAATCATATGAGAGTGAGTTACTTCGCCCTGCTGAAATTTAATTTTTTTCTTGGATATGTGGAATGAAGGCTGTTATTTTTGGCATTTCTGGTCAGGATGGTTATTATCTTGAACAGCTTTTGACAGCGCAACAAATTGAGGTCATAGGGGTTTCGCGTAGCACAGATCCAAGTTGCGATATAAGAGATTATGAATCTGTCGCCTCGCTGATTGAAGCACATCAGCCTGATTATGTATTTCATTTAGCAGCAGATTCTACAACACGACATCAAGCAATATTCGCAAACCATCAGGCGATTGGAACTGGAACGGTGAACCTTCTAGAGGCTGCAAGGCTCCATGCTCCACAAGCTCGTATATTTCTTGCCGGTAGTGCAGTGCAGTTTTTTAACGATGGAACGCCCATAAACGAGTCTACCCCCTTTCACTCCTATAGCCCCTATGCGGCAGCAAGAATATATTCTGTCTACATGGCTCGCTATTACAGAGAAACTTTTGGCCAGATGGTTTATGTTGGGTATTTATTTAATCATGACAGCCCATTGCGTATGGTTAACCATGTCAATCAAAAGATTGTGCAGGCTGTTTTGGATATTCGGGGGGGCAAGGAAACGTCCTTGGAAATTGGGAATCTTGACGTGCGAAAAGAATTTAACTTTGCTGGCGACATTGTTGCAGCAATGTGGCAGCTTGTGAACCAGGACATGGTTTTTGAAGCGGTGATAGGGTGTGGCACCGCTTATTCGATTAGAGAGTGGGTGTCTTATTGCTTTCAAAAAGTAGGCTTGTCCTGGGAAGAACATACAATTCTGAGAGAAGGGTACGTTGCGGAGTATAATGTGTTGGTCAGCGATCCTAGTCTGATACAACAACTAGGCTGGGAACCGAAGACGTCTTTTTTTCAACTCGCCGATATGATGTTGGAGGTGTAGTTCTCAGTATCTTTTTTAAATTTTATTTGCAGAGTCAACGGTAAAAAATTTCAAAACTTTTTATAACACGTGCAGATGTTTAAAAATAACATTAACACAATCCTAGAATTACATTAAGGATTTTTTGATGTCGAACAATTGCACTGTTTATATTATTATCGCGAGGAAATTATGAAAGAAATGCTTAAACTAATTTTGCGTAAGTTTGGTTATGAAGTATATCGCTATCATCCCTATCCAACTCACCTAGAGAACAGAGGTGAGTTCGACTATGTGGAAACAGAAACCGGCAAATACTATCTTCCGCCTGATGCCACCAACGATGCAATTGCCAAAGAGATACGCTGGAACAAAGTATTTGATCAGCATATTCTCGATATTGCAGTTGAGTATATTAAAGAAGATTCCATAGTTCTAGATGTGGGCTCCAACTTTGGCCAAATGGCTATTCAGTTTGCGAAGCATGTTGGGCAGAAGGGTATGGTTTATGCTTTTGAAGCAAACCACTATGTCTTTAGGGTGCTGGAAAAAAATATTGAAGTCAACAAGGCTCACGTTAAAGCTTTTGAAGGAGCAGTGCACACTGTTTCTGGGGAAACTCTCTATTTTCCTGAGCCTGACATCGCAACTTACGGTACGTATGGATCTTTTGGTATTGATTATGTGCATGGTTTGGGTACTCCTGTTAAATCGCTTGCTCTTGACGATTTAGATTATCCCTTGCCTGTGAGTTTCATGAAAGTTGATATTCAGGGTGGAGACTTGATGGCTTTAAAGGGAGCTCGAAACACTATAAACAAGTTCAGAATGCCAATAGTGTTTGAATATGAATTCAGGCTGGAAAAGACATTGGGATTACGTTTTCAGGATTATGTCGATTTCGTTGATAGTATAAATTACGTTTTCTATCGTGCTCCAGACAATAACTACGTGGTGTTACCGAGAGAGTCATGCACAGGAAAGTAATTGTTGAGATTTTAAAAATATTGCAGATTTATGATACGGCGAAAATCTGCGTCTATAAAGGGAGGAGTATTCTAAAATCTTTCCTGGTGTATCTGTATAACTATGTGCTAACATTTGTCCCAATCCTGGCATTACGGATTTTTTACTTGCGCAATTTTTTAAATATTAGAATTGGGCAAGGCTGTCATATTGGTTTGGGAACATATATGCTTGGTGAGATCTCGCTTGGGCGTGGTTGTGTTGTTGGAACTCGCTGCCACATTGTGGGGCCACTGGTTGTTGGTGATAATGTCGCCATCATAGCGCATACCTACATTTTCGGTACCAGTCATTATAAAGATAGCCCAACATTTGAGCCTTTTGAACGAACGGTGATCATTGATAGCCATGCATGGCTTGGGGCAAGATCAATGGTACTGCCTGGGTGCCACATCGGTGAGGGGGCTGTTTTAGGCGCGGCTTCTGTCGCAACTAAAGATTTACCTCCGTTTTCAGTCGCTGTTGGGGCACCGGCACGTGTTGTTGCTAAGCGTTCTTCGCAACTTGAGTATGATTTCTCAGATTACAAGCCCTACTTTGTCTAATATGCTGCTATGTTAACAGGAAAACATCCATGATTGCAATAGTTGAGATGAACTGCAGAGAGTTTGAGCATGAGACTCCGAACAGTGGGTTCGTGTACGGTGTCAGCAAAGCTTATCCTGACGAAACAGTTCTTTTTTGTGCCCATGCAGAATATATTGCAAACATACAAAGGATATTTCGAGAGCGTAATGTCATTCTAAACAATGTAGAATTTAGAGTGATAGGAGGTAAAGCAGGGTCAACATTACTAGAATTTATTCCTAATTTTATTATCCTGCTTCGTCTTTTTTTTTACTTTTCACGCAAGAATGTTCGCTCTGTCCTTTTTTTGAGTATCTGGGGTGGCCAAAATTTTATTGTTAAGAACCTAGCACAGCTTTCTTGCTTTAGACACATGGGATTTGTGTTTACTCTCCATGGTGAAATGGAGAAACTTCTCGGTGCAGATCTCAGCTCTAGTGTCAGACTTCCTGCTCAAGAGCCCAAAAGTATTGTTGCCAAGCTGAAAGCCTATTCTTTCCGTGAGTTTTGCTCAAGGCTTAAGATGTTCTTGAGTGACAAGCTGATCAACATACAACGTACGGTGCACAAGTGGTTTGAGCTGGGTTTAGAAAATTGCGCAATGCTGCCATATAAGCATTCGAGCATGTTTCGCTATCTAGTCCTGTCAGATCATATTATCCCCAGCCTTAAAATGGTGTTAGACACGAGCCAATACAATTTCGTCGCGATTCCGATGCCTTGTATTTTTTTACCACCTCCGCCGGAACCCGATAATTCGTATGCTAAATTTGCTGTATTCGGCGGTGGAAATCCACAAGTTCTGCAGCAGATCCATGCGGCGCTTACCTCGAAAACACTGCAAAAGAACTATGAGATCCGCATCATCGGAAGGAACACTCTTGGATTGCAAGAGCTTGATTGCGTTACTTGCCCGGCTTCGGGAATTCTTTCTCGGAAGGAGATGGAGTCGTTGGCAAGCGATATCGATATGTTTTTAGGACTATACGAGGATTTTCGCTATCGTGCTTGTTGCAGTGCGTCCATTGTGGAAGCCTTTATTTATTGCAAGCCGCTAGTTTATCTTGAAAACAAATGTTTTTCTTCTTTTGATTCTGATTCTGCGCCTATTGGCATACGTTGCCCGGACGTTGATGCTTTTGCCAACGCTCTGGCTCATATCATTGAAAATTATGACTCTTTCAAAGCGCAACTTAAATGCTATAGGCGCAATATGATTTTCCACAGAGAGAAGATCGATATTGCCAACAATGCCGAGCGCCTCAGAAGTATTCTAACATTCTGAAAAACAGCAATTTTGTCAGTTTTTTTCTTTGGGTAGCATCTGTGAAAAATTGCGGAGTCTTCAATTGTTTTGAGGATTCTCAGGGTTATGATTAGTTTTATGGTCGGCAAGTATGACTGCACTTGGGTCTTTGAGCACTCTTAATGGAATGGGTTTGCTTTTAAGCAACTATCCTGAGGCTGCTGATTTATAAAACGACAGCACTGCGCTGTTGGTGACAACGAATGGGGGAAGTATGGGCAAAACGCTCATGCCGTACGGTCGGCAGATAATTGATGATTATGATATCACATCGGTCGTTGATGTGCTTCGTTCTGACTGGCTTACGACAGGCCCTGCCGTTGAGCATTTTGAAGATGACGTTTGTGCTTACACCGGTGCGGCTTATGGGGTTGCGGTTGCAAACGGCACGGCGGCACTGCACGCGGCCATGAGTGCCCTTGCCATCGGTAAAGGTGATGAGGTTATAGTTACTCCTATGACCTTTGCGGCTTCTGCCAACTGTATTCTTTACCAGGGGGGAACCCCTGTATTTGCCGATGTGGATCCCGATACGCTTCTTCTTGATCCCGCTGCTGTCGAAGCGGCTATCACATCACATACCAGAGCCATTATAGCCGTAGACTATGCTGGTCAACCCTGCGATTGGGACTCCTTGCGTGTTATCGCTGATAAACATAAGCTGGCTTTGGTGGCAGATAGCTGTCATGCTTTAGGTGGAATCTACAAAGATTGTAAAGTTGGTACGTTGGCAGATATAACAGTTTTTAGCTTCCATCCGGTAAAACACATTACTACCGGTGAGGGGGGGATGGCAGTGACCAATGATCCCCGCCTTGCTGCAGCAATGCGTGCATTTCGTGGGCACGGGATAACCACCACCGCCAGCCAGCGTGAAAAATCTGGTGCGTGGTTTTATGAAATGACATCGTTGGGGTATAATTATCGAATCACGGATTTTCAATGTGCCCTTGGCAGTAGCCAATTGAAGAAGCTGGATGGTTGGATTGCAAGAAGGCATGCCCTGGCTCAGGCTTATGAAGAGGCTTTTAAGGGGACTATTGTTAAGCCCCTCGTAAAGCAGTTGCACGTTTCACACGCATACCATCTGTATGTGGTGCGCATACCTGACAGGGACAATGTTTTCAAACAACTTCGTGAGGCTGGCATTGGCGTAAACATCCATTATATTCCGGTTCATTTACATCCGTATTACCGGGAAAACCTTGGGACTCGTCCTGGTAGTTTTCCTGTTGCGGAGAAAGCTTATGAGCAAATACTGACGCTCCCACTCTGGCCAGCGATGACACAAAGCGACGTAAACTGGGTTGTTAAGACTCTTTTAGCTGCACTGTCATAGTGCTGGATATGGTACGTTTATGGCTGATAAAAATGGTGCGATCGCAATTATCATGGCCCGGGGAGGGTCCAAACGCGTTCCACGAAAGAATGTTCGCAGTTTTCTTGGTCGGCCTATGATTGCATGGCCAGTTGCACATGCACTTGCATGCGATCTTTTTTCTCATGTGATCGTGTCAACAGATGATAATGAAATTGCTGATGCTGCAACGGCAGCAGGCGGAGAAGTGCATTGTCTTCGGCCTGCCTCGCTGAGCGACGATTTTGCTGGCACTCCTGAGGTGTTGGCGTATGAATTGCAAATGTTTAAGAGCCGAGAGGGGTATTTGCCAGAAGCTTGCTGTTGTTTATATGGCACTTCCGCTCTGGCTCTTCCTGCCTCGCTCGCAACAGGATACGAGAACTTTGGCATTATGGGGTGTGAGCTTGTTATGGCCGTTAGCAGCTATGCACATCCTATTGAGAGATCATTATGCATGAACGAGCAGGGAGAACTGTACTATCGTTATCCTGAATTTGTTGAGAAGAGGACGCAGGATTTGCCAATAAGCTTCCATGATATTGGCCTTTTTTATTGGGTTTCGCCGAAGGCTTTTTTACGGAACGGGGGAAACGACTTTACTTCATTAACCAAGCGAGGCGTCGTGGTATCGCGTTTTGCAGCTCTTGATATAGACACTGAAGAAGACTGGCTTAACGCAGAAAAGCTTGGTGGCATGCTGCTTGGAGAAGAGTGAGTATGTCTTTCTCTCTATTCATTTGTGCAGATGCCAGCCCTGTTATTGGCACCGGGCATGTAATGCGCTGTATGGCGCTGGCGCAGGCCGCAAAGGCTATGGGAATACCTGTGTCAATCTGTGGGAGGGTGTCGGTCCCGTGGGTTCAAGAGCGCTTGGGTAGGGAAAATGTGCGGTTCATTCCTGTTTTTGGTGATGAAATACCGGAAAAAGAAAGTTTGGGTTCTATGCTGTCTCGGCTTGCGCATGCTGATGATGGTGCTTGGGTGGTGCTCGACGGATATCACTTTGGCCCAGAATCTCATTGTGTGGTTCGTGAAGCTGGATACCGCCTTGTTGTGATTGATGATTACGCGCACTTGCCTGAATATCACTCTGACATTTTAGTTAACCAAAATATCGGGGCAGAAGATCTTGTATATAAAGGTGATGCTGGCTCCAAACTTCTTGGGCCTAAGTACGCTTTGCTTAGGCCTGAATTTATGGAAGCCCGGCATTCCATTAATTCCCGGTGCTTTCCCGAGCATGCCAGAAATATTTTATTAACTTTGGGGGGGGGGGATGTTATTTCCCACCTGCGGGATATAGCCTCATATCTGGCACAGCCAGAGATGAAGGAGTGTTGTCTGCGGGTGATTTCAGGGGCAATGGCCGAATCAGATGTCCGTTATGTGCTGCGTGATTGTCCTGCGGATATTTCGGTGCTCGGACAAATCGACAATATGTCGGAACAATTCTATTGGGCCGATCTCTGCATCACCGCTGGAGGTAGCACATGTTGGGAATTGTGTTGTCTGGGCGTGCCGTTTGTCACTGTCAAAGTCGCTGAGAACCAACATAATATTGTCGATCGGTTGGGACGGTTGGGGATAAAAGAGCTTGCATCAAGAGAATTGCTTGTTTCATTGATTGGGTCGGGTGAACAACGTCGCCGTCTAGCAGAAACCGTAAAAGGGTTGACCAATGGGGCAGGAACACGAAAGGTGCTCGGCGCTATTGCTGCAAAAAATTTCTTTTTGCGACCAGTGGAGCCAGATGACTGTGTGCGCATATATGATCTAATCAATGATCCGGATATTAACCGCCTGTCGGCTCACCCTCATACTATTTCGCTGGACGAACACAAAGGGTGGTTTGAAAGGCGTGTTTTGTTGAACAATGCCCCGTTTTTTTTGGCTTTTATTGGGAAAATTTTTTTGGGTTATGTCCGTTTCGAACCTTTGGAAGAAGACTCGGAATCCCATAAAATAAGCATTGTTGTAGCCAAGCAGTGGCGAGGCTGCGGTATTGGGCCAGCATTAATTGCTGAGGCCAGCAGAAATTTTTTTTCGTCAGGTGGGCGCAAGATTGTGGCCTTTATTCGGCAAGAGAATGAATTCTCAATTGCTGCATTTTGTTCTGCTGGTTTCACAAGGCATGAGGGAGCTGCATCTGGCATTTATCAGGTCTCGTTGACTCGCACTGGAATATCTTGAACAATACCAATATATAATGAGGCCGTGATGTTTTTGCAGGCTAAAAATGTTTTAGTTGTGGCAGCCCATCCAGACGATGAAATGCTTGGGTGTGGGGGGACACTCGCCCGGTTGCGTAGCGCTGGCGCTCGCGTTTGCGTGTTGCTGTTAGGCGAGGGCCCTACCTCGCGAGTCTCAACTGATAACGATGAAGCTCGAAATGGGGCTTCCTTTTCTGCAAAAGCGGCTGCTGCAGCTCTTGATATTGAGGATATACGCTTCGCAAGCTTGCCAGATAACCGTTTTGATTCGCTTCCTCTGCTTGAGATCATAAAAAGAATTGAGGCTGTGGGGCAAGAGGTTCAACCTGACCTGATTTTTACTCACCATGCTGGTGACTTAAATATTGATCACTCTGTTGCAAACAGGGCTGTTATGACGGCCTTCAGGCCATTACCGGGAGAGCCTTCGCGTACCGTACTTGGATTTGAAGTCCTTTCAAGCACAGAGTATTCCCCTCCTGGGCTGGGAGCTCCATTTCAGCCAACACTCTACGTAAATATTGCAACGTATCTTGAACGAAAGCTGCAAGCTCTTGAAGCATATGCAACGGAAATGCGCCCTTGGCCTCACCCAAGAAGCTACAAAACGGTAGAGCATCTGGCTCGTTTGCGCGGTAGCCAATGCGGATGCGAAGCGGCAGAAGCATTTGTACTTTTGCGTGCTACGTTCTAAGGGAATTATATGCAGAGGAAAAATGTGTTGCCTGCTGCTGCGATACGGGCAGAGTATGAAGAGTCAGCTGTTTTGCCAGATGAACACCAAAAGGTAAAATGGGCTTCTGAAAAGAGTATGCTGTCACGATTTGAGCTCGCGGCAGAGGCCCTTCCTTTTTCGACTGCCAAGACATGGCTTGATGTTGGGTGCGGCCCTGGCTCTTTTCAAGCGATAGTGCGCAACCGATTCCCACAGATAGCCTGCGTTGGTCTAGATATTTCACCTACGCTTATTGCCCATGCGAGCGGCCGGACTGACACTCAGGGTTGTGTGTTCATGGCTGGAGATTTTCTGGATTGTTCCCTTCCAATGTTTGATTTGATTACTTGCATAGGGGTGCTACAGCGCACCAATTTTTCCGCCAAAGAATTTTTTATAAAGGTTAGTGGCTTACTTCGCCCTGGTGGTCGCCTCTTTTTGGACACCAAGAATGCAAATTGGGAAGAATTCACTTCAGGGAGGTTAATTCCCGATCCCCATTTGCAGTGGTTCACTCTGGATTCGTTGACTCAAGCTGCAATAAACGCAGGCCTTCATCCTATCCGGGCTCTGGGTTTTGACCCTCATCATGGGGAAATTGTACCAGAAGCAAGATCTGCAACAATATTTCTCGTGGCTGAGCAGAAACAAGATTAACCCCTGATTTTTATTATGCGCAAGGAAGCCATGCATGGTTATTGATGCTCATGTATATTCTCTCCCTCCCCGTTTGCAACAAGTAGATTGTTCCTTCCCCGCAGAAGAGCATGGAGCACCACGCGCAATCCACCACAGCTCTCCGGTGTCAGTGGCCAAGCGGGCACTTCGACTTTCATCGGCTGAAGAGATTTTGGCCTCTATGAGTGTTGCAGGTGTTGATGTTTCTGTTTTGACTGCCTTGCCATGGAACTCACCGAGCTTATGCGTTGAAAACAACGAGTATATTCTTGATCGCGCTGCGAATGATCGGTTGCATTTCCTCCCAGTATGTGCAGTTCAACCTAAAAATATCAGCTGGCTCCGTGACGTTCAGGAATGTGTTGATCGAGGAGCCATCGGGCTTAAAATCAATCCGGAATGGCAGGGATTTTCATTAGAAGATCCGGAGGTAATCCAGCTATGTTCATTCTGCGCAGAAGCTAAAATTTTTTTGGAAATTCATATTGATCATGCATTTAAGAAGTCATCAACGTCAGCAGCTGCGCTATGCTCGTTACTTAAGAGTTGCCCGGCGACAAAAATACTTGCCACACATTTGGGTGGGCTGCTTGGTCTTTACTTTCTACATCCACCCATTGCTGCCTTATTGCGCAACGTGTGGTTTGACACAGCTGTTTCCAGCACTCTGCAATTCGTCGATTTCTATTTGCAAGTAGGCCTTGGGCAAAAAGTTGTCTTCGGATCGGATTTCCCTTTCAATCATAGTCACAGCCAAAGGCAAGTACTTGAAGGCCTGCGTGCTCGAGGATATGACAATGAGACCCTTGCCAACCTCTGTGCAAAAAACTTCCAAGCGCTCTGTGCGTCAGGACAATCTTCATGAACATTGTTAGCGGGCATCAACCTTTATATTTGCCATGGTTGGGATTTATCCACAAGTTAAGTCTTAGTGATACGTTTGTATTCATGGATGATGTGCAACTTCTTGACAGGGATTTTAATCAGCGCAACAGAGTCATTGCTCCAGATGGCAAAGTATTGTGGTTGAGTGTGCCGTTGGCGCGCAAGGAATCTACTTCGCTGAGGATATGCGATATTCGCATCGCGCAGGGCGGGCAGAGCAATGGTTGGCAAAAGAGCCACTTGATGACCTTGCGCAGCTGCTATGGTAAGACCAAATATTTTAAACAGTATTTGCCGTTTTTTGAATGGCTCTATGAGGATAATCAGTGGGAATACCTCAGTATACTGAATTTGACGATACTGAAACAGATTATGGAATGGTTTAGCTTAACGGCTAAAATTATTATCGGCAGTGAACAGGGATTTACCGAGAAAAAATCTGACTTAGTATTGGAACACGCTTTGCGATTTAATGGAAACATTTTGCTTACTGGAGAGCAAGGCGCAAATTACGTTGTTTATAGTGATTTTGAAAAATATGGCATTGCAGTGGTACATCAAAAGTATAATCATCCAGAGTATGATCAAGGAAGGGTTCACGGTATAACCCATCTCTCGTTCGTCGATCTTTTGTTCCGCTATGGCGAAGAAGCCAAAGAAATTACATTCACGAATAATATAACGAGAGAAGATTTATGCAAAATGTGATGTTTTCGCAACGGTTTTCTATATCAGGGCGCCCCGTAGGTGCTGGTGAGCCTGTATTTATCATTGCCGAAATCGGTGTGAATCATAACGGCGACATGGCTTTAGCTAGAAAGATGATTGATGCAGCAGTCTCTGCGGGAGTTGATGCTGTAAAATTTCAGACATTCCGCGTCGATAGTTTTATGGTGGATGAAGGCCAACTTTATGAATATAAAGAAGGGGACCAAACTGTCAGCGAATCCACATACGCGATGCTTAAGCGTCTCGAACTTCCAGAAGCGGAGCATGAAGTTCTCTTCGATTATGCTCGGAGTAAAGGCATAATTCCTCTTACTTCTGTTTCAGAGGTGCATAGTATCGATGTGGCAGTGAATGCAGGTGCAGGAGCCTTTAAAATTGCCTCGGCAGATCTGACCAATTACCCTTTGCTTAGGGCATTGGGAAAAGAAAAAAAGCCAGTGCTCATTTCCACAGGCATGACCACAGAAGATGAGGTTGCCGAGGTTTGCTCTGTCCTAAAGGAGGCAGGTCTGTCGGATTGCATCTTTTTGCACTGTGTCTCGCTTTATCCCACACCAGCCTCTGAGGCCAATATTGCACGAATGATAAGCCTTAAGGGGCTGACGGGAAGCCTTGTAGGGTATTCTGATCATACTCGCGGTGAAGATGCCTGCGTCCTTGCTGTTGCTATGGGCGCTTGCGTGTTGGAAAAGCATTTTACTCTCGACAAAATGTTGCCTGGGCCTGACCATGCATTTTCTGCTGATCCTGAAGACTTGCAGCGTCTAGTCGAGCGTGTCAGACATATAGAACTTTTGAAGGGCTCGGGCGAAATTTCACCAGGAGATAAAGAAAGTGTTTCTCGAAGCGCATATCGGCCCTCTGTGACTGCTGCGGAAAATCTTCCGGAAGGAACTATTTTAGCTGAAAAGCATCTGTGCCTTAAATGGCCGGGAGGCGGAATTCACCCTGGCAAGATGTCAGAACTAATTGGTAAAGTGCTGAACAGACCTGTAAAAAGGAATGACCAGATCCTTTGGGATATGCTGGTTAAATGAAAACTGGAATAGTAGTGGGTAAAATATGAGTACGCAAGGCGCAGAAAAAAAATTTACGAACATTGTTGATACCATTTTGCAATTCTACGACGCGTCCCGATCTCCTCAACCAGAGGTGGGGTATCTGCCCAGTACCATATCAATTGAACCGACTAATCGGTGCAATTTGCGGTGTCTTCACTGCCACCATGCTGATCCTGCACATCCAAGCAGGCAAAAAAGTGGTTTTATGGATATGGCCGTGTACCGTAAGATCATTGACGAGATACGGCACTGGGCGAGTCATATCACCCTGAACGTACATGGCGAGCCACTGCTGCACAAAAATATTGTGGATATGGTTTGCTACGCCAAGGAGGGTGGGCTCTCTGTTTCACTTCTGACGAATGCAACTATGCTGAAGCCAGAGGTGACTCATGCTCTGGTCGAAGCTCGACTTGATCGAATTGTCTTTTCCTTTGAAGGGTCGTGCCGTGAAATCCACGAAAAAGTCAGGTATGGTAGTAAGTTTAAAAGGACATTGGGCAATATTCTGTATTTCATGATTCATAACCAGCGGCATGGAACTCCACCAACATTCATTTGTATGTCTATGGTGGACAGCATGTATACTCATGAAGACAGCCAGGCATATAAAGATTACTTCAGCAAGCTGCCAGTCAATACGGTTTTTTTGAATAAGGCTCTTAACTTTTCGGGCACAACGCAGTTTGGCCGAGAGGTGCCGGTATCACAAAAAATCCATTCGCCCTTTCATGAGCAACCGGCCTGCCGTCTGCCTTGGGAACTGATGACAGTCTGCTGGGACGGTTCCGTTAGCGCCTGCCCCGTTGACCATACGGAAACGCACATTATTGGCAATGTGGCGACGGAAAGTCTTGAAGCTATTTGGAACGGCGAGCGAATGCAAAAATTCCGGCAATGCCATATAGACAGAGATTTTGAGTGGATTGAAGAGCAGGGAACGCTCTGTTCTGGTTGCAATGCCCGTCTGGATGACCCTGAGTATGACCTGTTCAATTCTCGAGACTTGGTCATAAAAAAGATAGTTCGACAAGCCCACGTATATAGTGAGCAACTTGCAGGTGGAGAATCAACCTTCGACAGTTCAGATGATTCCTCGCAAAGACTGGCGTTTGCGGAAGAAGAACTTCAGAAAAACTCGCAGAGATAAAAATCGGTAATTATTATGCGTCCAATTGTCTTTTTCCTAGCTGAAATGGGTATTTACGCGTTTTCACGTAGTATGGCGATTTTTGCCGGGGCCATGAAGAATGCAGGTCAAAGCGCTTTTTTAACACATTGCACTGGGCAGTTTAGGCGCTGCTCATTTATGGCTGCACTGAAATTACCGCCTGCTGAGTCGGCTAGAAAAAAGAAATTGCTTTGCGCCGAGTGTAACCGATACGCAAGGTTACTTTCTTCTCGCTATTCAGTACCTCTTCTTCCATTTCGTGACTTTTGGACGCATGACGATGATGCGGCAGCTTATGCTTTGTTTGATGAGAACAGAAGCCATCCTTTGGATATAATGTGGCAGGGAGTTCCTGTAGGGAAAATTGCCTTCAGGAGTATTGTGCTCGCCACAAAAGATAATTCTCCTGTTTTTACAGGGGAACGTGAGGATTTGTTTTTTCAAGAAGCGTACACCGCTATTCAGTCGGCTAGCATAACCCAGAAAATAATAGGTGAGGTAAGGCCTGCGGCCTTTGCTTTTGGTCAAAACTACTGCCCGGAAATTGCTAGCCGCGTTGTGTGCCGGAAAAATGGCATTAAAATTTCGCACCACATGGGAACCACTCTCAATGGTCATGACTTCGGACGTATAATCATTCATTCCAAGCCATTTTCGCAGATATTGAAGGATCTACCTCGTCAATGGCGAGAATATCGAGACATTCCCCTCAGTCCAGATAAAGTTCGCAATTGTTGGGATGATGTCTTCTGCAGAAACTACCTTAGCGGAAATTCTCATATATATTCTCCTAGAAAAAATGGCGATCTTGAAGCAATTTGTGGTAGGTTCGACTTAGATCCAATGCGTAAGACTCTCATTATCTATACTAGCAGTCCTGATGAAAGAGATGCTTTGCAAGTCTCAGCAGACGTTGATGGCGTCAAGCTTGAGATGACAGATATATTTGAAGACCAAATAGCATGGATTCAGAGTGTGTGCAGCTATGTGGCTGCCAACGAAAATCTCCAGCTCGTGGTCAGAATCCATCCTCGCTTAGGGAAGGACAATAGGTCTGGCATAGCTCACGCGCATCTGCAAGCCTTGGAGTCGGTTTTTTCGGATTTACCCGCTCGTTGCCATATTGCGTGGCCGCAGGACCCGGTCTCCAGTTATGATCTTGCTGAACTGGCTGATGTCGTACTTGTAAGCTGGTCGACTATGGGTAAGGAACTCGCTCGAATCGGTGTGCCTGTTATCGCTACTGTGCGACATTTTCACTACCCTGATGGCGAAGAATTTATTAGGGTTCCTGCCTCAAAGGATGAATATTTTTCGAGTATTGCTGATGCACTTAATAAAAAGACCACTGTCGACATGTTGGCAAGGGCCATTCGATTTCATTATTTTACTTCGGAATTGCCCGCCCTTGACTTAAGGGAGAGTATGGGGAGTGAAATCCCGGATATTTTGTTCGATGCCACAGTTTCCTTGAATGATGATGTGTCTCAACGTCTTTGCGGTTTGTTTTTAGAAAAATCTGAACTGTTAGATGATAACCTTCAGCAGTTCAAGGCTACTGCCAGGGCTCTCCCTGGTGAAGAAATACAAGAAATATGTAAAGAAGTTGCAAATTATATAGATTGCTCTTTTTTTCCGCCAGAGAGAGACAACCCTGCCATAGCCAATGGGCGCGCAGGTGTATGCAAGTCATACATAAAGAAGCTATTACCGCAATCTCTTGTGAGCACTATCCGCAATTGCATTTGGGCTTATAAAGCGCGTTCGATCACTCCCCTAGCTGTAGAAAGGAAGGAAATTTTTTTTCGATCTGTTCTAAAATTTAGATTCATTCCAGAGAGCTATTCTCTGGAGCAGTGCCAAGAACGCACTAGTAAAGATCCTTTACTTTGTTTGATCGGCTATGAGAATAATATCGTCTATTATATTAAAAACGGGATCGTCAAAAAACGTCATTCGTTAGCAATATTAAGGCTCGTTCATCTGCTTGAGCAAAATTGCTTAACGTTTTTTGAGCCAATTTCTGAAAAGGATCGTGTTTAACTTGTTAGCATGTGTAGTTGAGTGATTCCGCCATGAGGAAGAACTTGAAAAAAAATGCACCGATAGCAATTTTTGCATTTAACCGCCCAGAGCATCTTCAGCGTACGCTGGATGCCCTTGCGGCAAACTCGCTGGCAGATCAAAGTCATGTGACAATCTTTTGTGATGGTCCCCGCAACGATGCGGAGCGTGCAAAAACTGATGCCGCTCGGGCCGTAGCGTGCGCAGAAATTGATGCGGGGCGCTTTGCATCGGTGAACACTGTCATGCAGGAGCACAACAAGGGGTTGGCTCCATCCATCATTGCAGGCGTGACAAGTATCCTTAATATTCACGAGCGGCTTATTGTCCTAGAGGATGATATGCTGACCTCTCCATTTTTTTTGCGCTATATGAATGACGGTCTTGAGGTCTACGCTCATGAAGATGCTGTAGCGTCTATTCATGGTTATGGCTTCCCACATGCTGTGTCTGATCCGCCAGAGACCTTTTTTTTGCCCGGGGCTGACTGTTGGGGATGGGGCACATGGCGTCGCGCCTGGAACCTTTTTGAGGATGATGCTGCGGCCCTGATAGAGCGTATTGATGCACAGCGTCTACGTAATATATTTAATGTTGATGGATGCTATCGTTACTACGAAATGTTGGAAGACACGCGTGATGGCAGGGTGTCCTCGTGGGCAGTGAGGTGGTATGCGGCCACTTTTTTGGCTCATAAATGGACTCTGCATCCGGCCCGTTCGCTGGTGTTTAATATTGGAAATGACAGTTCCGGTACGCATTGCGGAACAACCAGCGGATGGGATTCTACGCTGGCCTTTGCGCCTGTGCCCGTTAAGCCGCAGCCTGTTGCCACAGATGCAATTATGTATGACGCGTTCAAAAATTTTTTATTGCGCGATTCTGGTGGGCGATGGAACTTGCTAAAACGTAGGTTAAAGCGGTCGCTGAGAGCATGTGTATCGAGGTGTTTATCATGGGTTTGAAGCAGCTTTGTAAAGATTTTGTCCCCCCTCTGTTGTGGCGGCTTGCGCAGCGCACGTTGGTTTCTCATGCCGTCCCTGTTTCATTCAGTGGCAATTACCCTGATTGGCAAAGCGCACAGGCTGCGTCTACCGGATATGATTCAGACGCCATTTTTGGCCGAGTGCTTGATGCTGCACGCAAGGTAAAAAATGGCGAAGCTCTGTGGGAAAGGGATTCTGTTCCTTTTAACCACGAGGAATACAATTTCCCCTTGCTTTCTGCGCTCATGAGTGTGGCGGCCTGGAATAAGGGGAAGTTGCGGGTGCTGGATTTCGGCGGTGCATTCGGTAGTACCTACTGGCAACAAAGGTGTTTGTTGCAAAAGCTAGAAGTTCTCTCCTGGAATGTTGTTGAACAGTCTCAAATTGTATCTTGCGGGCAAAAAGAATTTCAGACCGACGAGTTGCAGTTCTGGCCTGACATGCAATCTTGTGCAGCCGTCGGGTCAGTGGACATAGTACTGTTTTCCAGCGTCCTGCAATACATGGAAACCCCCTATGAACTTCTTGAACAGGCCATAGCGTTATCTCCGAAAGCAGTTATTCTTGATCGTACGCCTTTTGCTGACAATGGTGAACGGATAACAGTCCAACATGTGCCTCCGACGATATATCCTGCCAGTTATGCCTGTAGATGGCTGGACAAACTAAGAGTAAAAAAGATCCTTGAAGGCAAATATTGCGTAAGCCCGTGGTGGCAAAGTCAAGTCGATCAGCTTGGTTTTCTGGGGATTATGGGATACCACTAGCCGACAGGACAACATCAAAGGGCATTTCAATGACAACATCTTTCATACCATTCGCCAATCCTCATGCTGCCTTTGCATTGCGCAAAGAGGAAATTATGGACTCTGTTGCCCGCAGTTTCGATTCAGGACAATACATTTTGGGGCCAGAAGTAGAGGCATTTGAAAAGGATTTTGCTGCTTGGCTTGGCCTTGAGCACGCCGCAGGGTGCGCAAGTGGCACTGACGCCATCGAATTGGCCCTGCGCGCATTGGGCGTTGGGCCGGGCAAGGCTGTGTTTACGGTATCGCACACGGCAGTTGCTACTGTGGCGGCAATAGAGCGGGCAGGTGGGGTGCCTGTTCTTGTGGATATTGATGCCGCCACATATACCATGGACCCTGCATCGCTGGAAGAAGCTGTTTTGTACGTGCAAACACACTGCCCTGATTTGATTCCGGCGGTGGTTATTCCTGTGCATATTTATGGGCATCCTTGCGACATGGATGCCATTACAGCCATAGCAAACCGCCACGGTCTAGCCGTGCTTGAGGATTGCGCACAGGCCCACGGCGCTCATTACAATGGGCGCATGGTCGGGACCATCGGTTCTGCCGCAACTTTCAGCTTTTATCCTACAAAAAATTTGGGAGCACTGGGCGATGGCGGCGCTGTGGCCACCAATAATGCTGCTCTGGCCGAAGAGTTGGCTGCCTTGCGTCAATATGGGTGGAAACAACGCTACATAAGTGCTGTTCCTGGCATCAATAGCCGCCTTGACCCTGTGCAGGCTGCCATTCTACGCGTGCAGTTACGATATCTGGACGCGGACAACGCCACCCGGAGGCGTTTGGCCGCAGTATATACCGACAAACTTAATGCCTGTGGCCTGATTCTTCCCCAAATTGCTTCATGGGCAGTCCCCGTGTTCCATCTCTATGTTATGCGTTGCCAGAGCGACAGAGAAAGTTTCATGAATTTTTTACGCCAAAAAGGCATTGGCACTGCCATCCATTACCCGCAACCAGTGCACTTGCAGCCTGCTTACAGAACCCGTATCCTTGCTCCCACGGGGCTTGCCGTAACCGAAAGCGTTATGGATGAACTGGTTAGCCTGCCAATGTTTCCGCAGCTTGGCGCGGGTGATGTTGAGCGGGTTTCTTCGGCTGTGCTTGAATGGTGCCGATTGGGTGCGTAAAATCGCAGTAGGGAGTGTTTGTGGATTTTTCAGGAGCCAATGTTCTTATTACTGGCGGTGCTGGGTTTATCGGCGCTAACCTTGCTCGACATCTTGTAGATGTTGGAGCCAAGGTTACTATTGCAGACAGTCTTATTCCTGAATATGGCGGCAACCTGGCCAATCTGGAAGGCTTTCGACACAAGGTATTTCTGAATATTACCGATGTGCGTGACCCTCATGCCATGAATCACCTGATTCAGGGGCAGGACTTTCTTTTCAATCTTGCGGGTCAGACCAGCCATATGGATTCCATGGCTGATCCCTTCACGGACCTTGAGATCAATGCGAAGGCGCAGCTCTCCATTTTGGAAGCATGCCGTGCCCACAACCAGGGTGTGAAGATCGTTTTTGCCGGAACCCGCCAAATATACGGCCGCCCAGATTATCTGCCAGTGGATGAAGAGCATCCCGTGCGCCCAGTGGATATCAACGGCATTCACAAGGTTGCTGGCGAATGCTACCACCTGCTGTACCATCAGGTATATGGCCTGAGGTCGAGCGTTTTGCGGCTGACCAATACCTATGGGCCTTGCATGCGCATCAAAGATGCTCGTCAAACTTTTGTGGGCATTTGGATTCGTTTGATTTTGGAAGGCAAACCCTTTGAGGTTTGGGGGGGCGAGCAGCTGCGCGATTTTACATATGTGGATGACTGCGTGTCGGCGCTGCTTATGGCTGCTGCCGATTCCAAGGCGGATGGCCGTGTGTACAATCTGGGCGGGGATTCTGTTGTCAGTTTGCGCGAGTTGGCTGAAACGCTCATTGCTGCCCACGAAGGCGGAAGCTACGTGCTGCGCGAATTTCCGGCAGAACGGAAAAAGATAGATATTGGCGACTACTATTCCAAGGATACGCGCATTCGTGAAGAATTGGGCTGGCAGCCCTCAACGCCTTTGGCGGAAGGGCTTAAGCGCAGCCTGGCCTATTTTGCGCCTCGTCTGGAGCAGTATTTGTGAGTGTTCGTCATTTTTGCACATATTTTGATCATAATTATTTGCCGCGTGCCGTGGTCATGCTTGAGAGCTTGCATGAACACTGCCCCCATGCGCATGTGCATGTCCTCTGCCTTTCTGATCAGTGCTATGATGCGTTAACAGCTTTTGCCTACCCGTATGTATCGCTGATCAGTCTGGATGAATTGGAGGCGGCAGACCCAAATCTGGCTGCCACGCGCCCAACGCGCAGTCTTATTGAATACTACTTCACCATCACCCCCTGTCTTCCGTGGTACCTTTTGGCGAAACATACCGGCATCAAAGAGATTACCTATCTTGATGCAGATATGATGTTTTTTTCATCGCCTGAACCAATTTTTGAAGAAGCGCAAGATGCGTCGGTCATTATAACGCCGCACAAGTTTGCTACGCACCTGACAGACTTGGTGAAATACGGCTTCTATAATGTAAGCTGGATGACTTTTCGTTTGACTATTGAGGGGCTAAAGTGTCTTTCATGGTATCGCGATGCTTGCCTTGAGTGGTGCAAGGATGAATTGGAAGCGGATCGTTTTGCGGATCAAAAATACCTGGACTCTTTTTCTCAATTATTCGATGGAGTTCACTCAATAGAACATAACGGTTGTGGTGTCGCTCCGTGGAATTTGGCCGATGCAAAAGTGGAGCAGAAAAGTACTTGGGTGACAGTTAACAGCGATTTGTTGATTTTTTATCACGCGCAAGGTTTTAAGAATATTCGCGGGCCATTTTATTCATCGGGGTTACGTAATTTTCACAGTAAACTAAGCGGCGCGGCAAAAGAATATATTGTAGAGCCATATGCTCAATCGTATGTTGCTGCTGTGCAGCAGTCGAAAAGTGTTGTGGGGATAAATTCTTTTGCTGGTATACGGAAAGAGCAAAAGAAAACGCGCAAGTTCTTGCGTGATTGTAAAAATATTTTTCAAGAATGGAAAAATCAGTCCTTAGTGGTGTGCTGGTCATGACAAAATTTTTTACGATTATTACCTCCACGTATAATGCAGGCTCCACGTTGCCCCGTTTGCTGGAATCGCTAGCAAACCAGACGTGTCGTGATTTTGAGCTTATCATTCAGGACGGCGCATCCAAGGATAATACCCTGGATGTTCTTCAGTCATACGCTTCACGTCTCCCTTCTGTTTCAATTGCCTCTGAACCAGACAGCGGCATTTATAATGCGTGGAATAAGGCTGTGCAGCGCATTCAAGGGCAATGGGTAATCTTTCTTGGTGCGGATGATTGCCTCGTATCGCCTGATTCATTGGAGACTGTGCGGCAAAAATTGTTGCCCCTGCCTGCTTCAGTTGTCTTTGGTGCGGGCGATGTCTTTATTTGTGACGATGATAATGAGTTGTTTCTGATGCGAGGGCTTGACGGCAATGTCGCTAAAAAATTGCGTGCGGGGGAACCTGCAGTGCATTCGGCCCTTTTTCAGCGTGCGTGCCTGTTTGCCGGAGTGCCATTTGACGAGACATTCAAGGTGGTTGGCGATTATAATTTTGTGGCCCGTCTTTGGCGAAACAATGAAGATGGGCACTATCTTGATATTCCGGTAACGCGCATGAGTATTGGCGGCGCTACAAGTAATCTGAGAACCATGCTGCGCTATCGTTATGAAAAAGTTCGCGTTATGAATAGGTATTACGGCTTTGAGGCGACCTTGCCACATCTGCTGGGCCTGGTAAAAGGGCTGTTGCCTTATGCGCTTTCCAGAATGTTTTCGCCGCAGCGGGCAGTTTTTATATACAATAAAATTCGTACATTGCGAAAATTGAAAGCAGCGTATATCAAGTAATTATGAACTCACATGCCATTGCCATTATAGCATACAGACCAGATCCAGATAATGATGAATTGGCCTCACTACGACAATGCTTTGTTACGCTGGGGAACCATCCTCTATTATTGATTTGCCCGGAGTCTTTGCAAGAAGATGTTTACATGCGTGAGGCGGCACGAAGTGGTGTGCAGTTGAGCCTTGTGCGGTTTTCGGATCACTGGTTTCGCAGTGTAAGTACGTATAACAAGCTGATGTTGAGTTTTGATTTTTATGAACGCTTTTCCGCGTATGAATACCTACTTGTGTATCAGCTTGACGCATGGGTGTTCTCTGATGAGTTGGACAATTGGTGTGCACGAGGCTACAGTTATATAGGTGCTCCTTTTTTTAATGACCGTGGGGAGTTGTTCCCGTTTGCAGGCAATGGGGGCTTTTCATTACGAAAAGTGTCTGACTTTCTTGCTCTGCTAAGTGGGGCAGCAAATACGCGGGATTATGATCATGATTTCCTGACCATTCGTCTTCCTGCCAAAACGGATCTGAGTGCGCAATTGAAGCGCATTTTGCATTGGGGCGAAATGTGCCTTTGCAGGCTGTCCACCAAGTGGTATTGCCGTTTAATGTGGGAGCATGAGGATTTTATTTTCGCAAAGGCTTTTTCATTTCTTGGGAAAAAGCATGTTCCTTTGCCGCGCGAGGCTGCACAATTTGCCTTTGAGCGCCGCCCAGAATTGCTGCTAACTTGGACAGGAGGAAAGCTCCCCTTCGGGTGTCATGCCTACAAAAAATACGGGCAAAATTTTTGGAATCAGTGGATAACGCACTAACATGTTTTGTAATGACAGCATGTGGCAGAGGGGTGCGGCGCATGGAACATCGTGGAGAAATTGGAGACTCGCTGATTCTTTCAATCATCATTGCCACACGTAATGTTGCGGAAAATCTGCACAGTACATTGTCGTGCATTCCCCAGCAGTCCTCGTTTCATTATCAGCTTGTTATTCAAGACGGGATGTCGTCTGACGAAACCTGTGCGGTTGCGCAGAGCTTTGCTCAGCTTCCTATTTCAATAGAACGTGCGCCAGATAGCGGCATCTATGACGCATGGAATAAGGCGCTTGCGCGGGTGCAAGGCACATGGACCATTTTTATAGGCGCAGGCGATCATCTTGATTGGGCAGCACTGACGCGCTGTGTGACTGCGCTGCAACAATTGCCCGGTCATGTTGAATATTATACCACACCGGTAAAGCTGGTTAATCCCTCTGGTGGTGTTGTTGATTTGCTAAAGCCTTCAGTCACGCCTTTGCGTGATCTGCCTCAGGGCATGTGTTTGCCGCACCCCGGGCTTTTTCACCGCAGTACACTTCTTGCGAAGCAGAAGTTTGATGCTGCCTGTCGCATCGCCGGAGATTATGATTTTTTGTGCCGCACCTTGCGCGTGGACAACGTTGTTTGGGGTGACACTGCCTTTGCATCCATGTTGGCTGGTGGTGTAAGCGGCAGTATGGATTCCATGTACCGCAGCGAGATAGAATTACTGCGCGTCTCAAGAAAGTATTTTCCGCAAGTATTGCCGTATAAGCCTCTGTTAAGGCTTGCACGCAGCGGTGGTTATTTGGCCGTGCGGAGAATTTTGGGATCGCGCATTGCGGGGTACTATGCCGACCTTCCGCGTTTGGCCCAAGGTAAATCAAGACTGTGGAGTCTCCCCGATTCAATGGAGCATGTGGCATTACCTCAATTGCCAGATATCCCATCCATAGATTTGCTTGTGGCAACGCTGGGGCGGGTCAGTGAACTTGACCGCTTGCTTACATCTCTTGAAGGGCAAACCTACAAAAATTTTCGGGTACTTCTGGCCGATCAGAATCCCCCAGGTTTTCTGGACGAAATGCTGGCGCGCCATCCAGGTTTATCCATAAATCGCATAATGTTACCCTCCAGAGGCGTGTCCATCGCCCGCAATATCTTGCTGGAAAAAGCGGACGGAGACATTATTGTTTTTCCCGACGATGACTGCTGGTATGCACCAGATACTCTTGATCGCGTGCGTGAATCTTTTGGTAGGCATACCTCATGCGGGGCCTTGCTTGGGGTCTGGAGCTCGCCGCCTGACATACATGTTCATGGTGTGCCCGACGGCATTGTTGGTCGGGCTGGGCTGTTTTTGCTCGCAGGAACCTGCGTACAGTTCTTCCGCAGAGAAACTATAGATGGCATTCGCTTTGATCCCCTGCTTGGGCCAGGAACCGACCTGCCCTACGGCTGCGGCGAAGATACCGACTTTCTGCTCTATGTGCATGCCCGGACGATAGTGCGCAGATACAGGAAAATACGTGTTTTTCATCCTTCGCCCAAAGATGCGTTGCCCTTGGCGCAAAAGGTGGCAAACTATGCTGCCGGCCGCATGTATCTTCTGAAAAAACACAACTTTTCCAAGTTGTTTGTTCTTTTCAACGTGCTGTATCCACTTTGTCTTGTTCCTGTTGATGCCCTGCGATACGGAAAGGCACACGCGCTGTATCGGTGGCGCATGTTTAGGGAGAGGCTTCGTAACTGGTATTTGTAATTTTTGGATCTCCTTGGAGTTGCCCCCGCTAAACCGGACACTCCAAGTTTTGCAATGAACGGAGAAACTCACGAGGCGAGAGCATCCGTAGAGCCTTGTGCGGGGCATTTTCATTATAGCCTTCAAAACAGCCAGGAAGCAGCGCCACCACGGTTTCGGCATTTGGTCGATCATTGCAGAAGACGTAATCTCGTTTGAAGGTTTTGACGAGAGCTTCAGCCATACCGTTGCTTTGGGGGCTGCGAACCGAAGTAACTTTACTGACGATTCCCAGCGCGGCGGCAACAATTATTGTTTCTCTTGCCGTGTAGCAGGATCCGTTGTCAGAGAGCCATTCAACTGGTCGCAATGTTTTGACATCTCCAAACCGTTTTTCAACGCATGCCAGCATGACGCTTTGCGCCATGTCAGCACTATACCCGCCCGTGGTGGTGTAACCTTCCCCTAAAATAGGACCAGCGCATGGTAGAGATTTCTGGCAAACTGCCCTCAAGGAGACGGCAATGCAGAAATCTCGATTCACGGAAAGTCAGATCATTCGGATTCTGAAGGAAGCTGAAGGTGGGCGCACGGTAGCCGATGTCTGCCGAGAATACGGTGTAAGCCAGGCCACGTACTACAAATGGAAATCCAAGTATGGGGGCATGGAGGCTGCGGACATCAAACGCCTCAAGGAGCTTGAGGAGGAGAACCGCAAGCTCAAGCGCATGTTTGCCAACCTCAGCCTTGAGCACGAGGTCTTGAAGGACATCATAGCAAAAAAGCTCTGAGGCCAACCGAGAAGCGGGAGATCGTCGACTACGCTCGCGATGAGTTCGGGCTGAGCGTGCGTAAGGCATGCGCCATAGTGCTCATCAGTCGGACGCTGTATGCCTATGCACTGACACCGCGCGACGACACCGACGTTATCGAGACGCTTATCCGGTTGGCCGACAGCTATCCCAGATACGGATTTGGCAAGCTGTTCAGCCTGCTGCGGCGACAGGGATACCGGTGGAACCACAAGCGGGTTCATCGCATCTACCGTCAACTGAAGCTGCATCTACGGCGTAAAGGGAAGAAGCGACTGCCAACACGTAACCCACAGCCCTTGGCCGTTCCACCACAGGCCAACTGCTGCTGGTCAGTGGACTTCATGCATGACTCGCTCTCCAGCGGACAGCGGTTCCGTACGTTCAACGTGGTGGATGATTACAGCCGAGAATGCCTCGCCATTGAGGTAGACACCAGCCTCCCCGCAGCCCGGATATTACGGGTTCTGGACAGGGTGGCGGCATGGCGAGGGTATCCGGAAAAGCTGAGAATGGACAACGGGCCGGAACTGATCTTGATCCAGATGGCTGAGTGGGCTGAGGCGCATGGAGTGGAGCTGGAGTTCATCCAACCGGGCAAGCCTACCCAAAACTCGTATGTGGAACGATTTAACAGGACGTATCGGACGGAGGTTCTTGACTTCTACCTGTTCAGCAGCCTCGCGGAAGTTAAGGAAATCACAGCGAACTGGCTGAAGCAGTACAACGAAGAACGGCCCCATGAGTCCTTGGGCAACATTCCTCCGGCTGAGTATTTGGAAATCAATTCACCCCAGAAAGTCTCTACCTTCGGGTGGCACTAACTTGGGGAGGTTTACACTCCCAAGTGCGGGTTTTCGTCTGGTGCCTATACTGGACACAAGACAAAAAAATAAGTCGTTACAAGCTGTTGCCTGTAACGACTCTTGAAAAATGGTGCCGAAGGGGAGACTCGAACTCCCATGTCCTTGCGAACACTAGACCCTGAACCTAGCGTGTCTACCAATTCCACCACTTCGGCGCGAAGATTGATTTACCCGAACAGGGCATGCTTGGCAAGCTTTTTTTCGCTATGGCATAAAAAAAGTATGTTTTTGCGGTTTTCTATAAAAAACAAGTCGTGATTTTCCCTTGGTCAGCGTTATTTTATCTGTTTTCTTCGGGAGGTCTGCCCGGCATGCCTGCGTACGCCCTCTCCGCCTCTGTCTTGATGGCATGCACAGGACAATCTACGCAGTCAACAGCGCAGGCCGGGCAACCTTGAGCGAGTAAACCCGCAAAAGCTTGATGCCCGGACCTCCCACCCTCACGCGGTCCTACAACCAGCGGCGTCTCCACGCAAAAACTGTCGCGCCCCACAGCTTCCGCTTTCGCGCAAAAAACTGTCATTTTCCCCTTGGGCAGCAACCTATCTTCAACTGAAGCACGCTGATTTTCATTTGCTACTGCAAGGTTCGGCACAAGAAAGTAACCTATGCCAGATCCGCCGGAAAAAGTGGTAAAACGCCAACCTACAGCCTTGAAAACTGAACGTGAGCGCTCCTTGGGGCTTTCGGCTGATAAGGAGAGAAATTTTTGGAGTTGCACCCCGCGCTCTCGGCGTGTGCCCCACAACGCAGCAGCGGCAACACATCCGCACGGACAAACCTGTGATGTTCGCCGCAATTCTGCCCCCCCGTTACAGAACGAACGCGAGCAGACGTACAGTCGGTACAACAATGCCAGTGCCGCCGGAAAACAGCTCTCCGACGGCACTGCCCTAATATACGACACTCAGCCGCACACGCCTAGAAAGGCCAGATATTGTCCATAAGCCGCGTGAACCAGCCGGGCTTCTGCTTGTCCGCCAGCACACCGCGGCCGTAATATTCGATACTCGCATCCGCGATCTGTGTGGAAAGCACGCTGTTGTCGGCGCTTACATCCTTGGCGCGCACCATGCCGCGTACCACCATATACTCTGTTTCCTCGTTGACGCGAATTTCCCTCGCACCCTCGATCTGTAACAGGCCGCCGGGCAGCACACGGATGACACGCGCCGCCAGAGAGGTTGTCACGTAATTTTCACGCTTGGTCTTGCCTGTGCCGGACAGATCACTGGTAGAAGACGTAGTCAGGGCCGGTGTTCCCACCCTGTTGGTCGGGCCTAACCCCAGGAAGGGAATAAATCCGTGCGATCCCTGCCCCATAAGCGCGCCCACCTGGTAATCGTTGGCGCCCTTTTTATTGGCGGTGGTTTCGGCCTTGTTCTGCGCCTTGGTGTTTTCCACCAGTTTAACCACGACAATATCGCCTACCCTGCGGGCGCGGCTGTCGGAGAAAAGCGTATCCTGCTCACTGGCCGCAAAAAGAGAGCCGGGATTGTCAGGCCCGTTGGCCTCCTGCCTGTATTCCTGCGGATCGACAACCGGTTGCTGCAGGGCCGGATGTTTGCGCGGTCCGCCGCCGCAAGCGGCACACAGCGCAAAAGCCAGCGCCATGACGGGGATGATGTGACGTGCCTGCATATGCTCCTCTCCTTCAATAACCGCGTCCGGCCGCGTTCGGCGTAACGTCTAGTTTATCTCAACGGTATTGCCGTTTTTGACAATGCCGAAGACCTGTTTTTTAGTTTGCAAGTTCCGCACCGGAATGGTGGCCCCTGGTTCGCCGTCAGCCAGCGCCTGCGCCTGCGTGGTTATACGCAGATTGCCTCTGGAAAATATGAGGGACACCACATCGCCGCGCTTGACCATAAGCTGACTTGCAAGATCGCTCTGCAATATGGGATCGCCCGCATTGATGGCGCGCACAAGCTGCCACGGGCCTCCGCGCCCGTCCCAGGGCAGATCGCGCAACTGGCCCGCGTTGACGCGCATAAAGGTCACGCTTTGCGCTGAGAGGGCGTCGCCCTTGTTCATTGACTGGGCCGCCGTAGGTACCGTGAGCCATAATGACAGCGTGGCCGTGCCCGCCACCCGGCGCAGCACCGTACCGTCAGCCTCCTGTACGGCAAAGCGCAGGGGTACGCGCCCGGGAGCAAGCTTGCCCGGCTCAAGCTGAACCTGCTGCTGGCTGTGGGCAAGAAAAATGTATTCCGGCAGCCTGAAATCGGTAAGTTCCGCCTCACCCGGCATGGCCGCCAGTTGTGGAGTCAGGCTTTTGACAACGTAATTGCGCAGGTCATCCTCACGAAAAACCAGACCGCCGCGCTGAATGACGAGCGATGTTGGCAGGATACAGCGCCCGGCCATGTCCGGTCCCAGAGCCTGCCGCAAGGCCTGTGACAGGCGCGAGCGGTTGATCTGTAAAGGTTTGCCTTCTTCCGGCGGCGCTTCCCATAACGGCGTAGCGCGCAGGCCTTCCCACTGGGCCGGGTCCATCTGGCCGAGAAGAACCGCAATGTCCCCCAAAAGCACCATGCTGCCGTTGCTGACGGCAGCGGGAACGATCTTGAGGCGCCAGTCGCCCTGTCCCAGCAGGCTCAACTGCCCTTCCTGCGCCACGGGCGCATCACCAGCTGCCAGTTGCGTTCCGGTACGGGCGGTGCGGGCGTCGTGCGCCTCCGGAGCCAGCGGCAACTGCCCCGCGCGCACCTGCGGCGGACGGAGCTGATTTTTTACCTGCGGCGGTGAACGCCGGTGATTTCGATCATTGTCCTGCCACACGGCCTGCGGCACCCCACCCGCGGCCTGCGCGGTTCCGGCCGGCCACAGGCAGGCAAGAGCCAGAGCAAGCAATATGCCCCACAAGGCGACCAGGGCCGAAGGCGCCTTGCGCCCCGCACCGATTGCCGCCAAAGAGATATATGCCGCCTGCGAAATCATGCCGTGCCTCCCTCGCCGCTAGCTGCGCTTGAGCTGTACAGCAATACCCAGCATGGAGTCCGACGTCTGGATGGACTTGGAGTTCACCTCATACGCACGCTGGCCGACGATCATGTTGACCATTTCGTCCACCACTTCCACGTTGGACATTTCCAGAAAACCCTGCGCCAGGGTACCGACGTTATCGGTTCCGGGGATGCCCTCCACAGCTTCGCCCGAAGCTTCGGTAGGCGTGAACAGGTTGCGGCCGCGCGCATCCAGACCGGCGTAGTTGATGAAGGTATACAGGGGAATTTCCGCCCCGGCGATTTCCTGCCCCTGGGCGTCAAGCGCGGCAATGTGGCCGGAAGACGATATGGAAATATTCTTCGTTTCCGGCGGTACGGCAAATTCCGGCTGCAGGATATAGCCGTTGGCCGTGACGACCACACCGTCCTGATTCAGCTTGAATGAACCGGCGCGGGTGTACATAAGTTCGCCGTTCACATCGACCTGAAAAAAGCCGTCGCCTTCAATAGCCACGTCCAGCGTATTGCCGGTATTCTGAAAGTCACCCTGGGTGAAGAATTTATGCACGGCCGTGGGGCGTGTGCCCATGCCTACCTGTATGCCCACGGGCAGACGGTTGTCGCCCTCGGTGATGGACCCGGCCATGCGCATGGTCTGGTACATGAGGTCCTCAAACTCCGCCCGGCTTTTCTTGAAGCCCGTGGTATTGACGTTGGCAAGGTTGTTGGAAATAACGTCAATATTGAGTTGCTGTGCCACCATACCGGTGGCCCCAGTCCAAAGGGAACGCATCATAAAGGTTTCTCCTTGTTCCAGCGGCAGATCTGGAGCGGGTCCGTTTTGTATCCAGAGGCGGCGCTTCAGCGCGCCGGCAGGAATTCTTTAAAGGGCAGAATGCCTAGCCCTGACGCCGTCCGACTTTTTCTGTGGCGGCGCGGTCCAGTGTATCCGAGGTCTGCATGACCTTCTGATAGGCTTCAAACTGGCGCTGCACCTCGATCATGTTCACCATTTCCGGCACTACTTCCACATTGGCGGCTTCGGTAAAGCCCTGCTCGATGCGGCCGCCTTCCAGATAGGCGTTGCCCTCGGCCACCTGCACATTTTCACGCGGCCGATAAAGGTTATTGCCCATTTTTTCGAGATTCTGCGGATTATCCACGCTAACCAGCGCGATCTGGCCCAGCACGTCATTATCGGCAATGACCTGCCCGTCGCCGCTTACCTGGATGTGGCGCGTACCCTGCGGAATAACAATATTGCCGCCGCCCTGAGCCTGCAGGGGATAGCCCTGCGGGGTCATTATGGTGCCGTTTTCCGACAGCACGAAGGCCCCGTTGCGCGTAAGAAAATCTCCGGTGGGCGTGGCTACGCGAAAAAAGGCATTTTCACCGTTGATGGCCATGTCCAGCGGATTGCCCGAGTACTGCATGGACCCCTGGGCAAAATCTATCTTGGATACGGCAAGACGCACCCGCGAGGCGTTCAGCGGTTCGGGAAAAAGCGGCTTGGACTTGAGATTCATGAGCGGTTCGCGAATCTCGTCAAAGGCGTAGGTTACCATGGTGTCCTTAAAGGCCACGGTGTCGCGTTTATAGCCGCGCGTATTGGCATTCGCCAAATTATTGGCGATGAAGTTCATGCGATGTTCTGTGGTGAGTGCGGCAAAAAGTCCGCTAAACATGCCGGCTTGCATGTGATACTCCTTGGTTGGCGGGCGCGCTGATGTGGATGCGCGGCCATCGTCTCCTTGGGCCTGATGCTCCGTGCCGGAATTTATGCAAAGTGCGGGCCAAAAAAGCCCCCGCAAAAAGCAGGGGCACTCTGGACCGGGGACTTTTTTTACCGCCGTTGCAGCAAGCAGACGGCATGCAGGGCTTTAATGCGCATTTGAAATACGCTGTGGGGGAGAGACCATTTTAAAAAAATGGCTCTCCCCCACCCCTCCAACCGCTTGTTTCTGTTGCAACATGGTACAAAAATTCTCCTGCTCCGAGGTGGGACAACACGCAATCGAAACCTATTTCTCGGATGACATTACGCGGCGTGGAGGGATTGAACAGCAGCCAATGGCCTTGATGGCATTACACCAGATGGCCTGATGACCGCCAGCCGGGGCGCCCACCGATCAGAACAAAATTTGCAGATGGCATTGCGCAGCGCGGAGGGAGATCCCCCGACCGCAGGGAGGGAAGTTCCCGCAGCAAAAGACGCGCAGCCCTCGCAAACTGACAAAAACAGCAAAAACCCTGATGGGTTGACAGCGGAAGTGACGAAGTCAGGAAAGCACCACGGGGTGATCCGGGGGAATGCAGAGGGGCCCCGGAGGGGCGGGGCAGCCTCTAACAGGCCCCATCTGCCGCCCGCCGCGCAGGCGGCCCAAATGAAGACAGTCAGATCACTCCAACCGTGAACTGTCCTGTGCGCAAAAAATCCGCGCCGCACCACCCTCTGCCGCTCACCGGCTACCACCCGCCGCCTATTTCCAGGTGATATGGGCATTTTTGCGCGGTGGCCTGGCATGAGCCTTGAAGCGCGGATAGCCCATCATCTGCGCGGCAAAAGCCATCTCGCCTTCGCCCAGACCAAGAAAATCTCGCACGTCCTGCGCGGCGGGATGCTCGAAAGCCATGCACAAATATCCGCCCCAACAGCAGCCTATGCCCCGGGCCTGCGCCAACAGTTCCAGGTAGGTGGCGGCAATAACGGCATCCGGCTGGCCCCAGCGCCACTGGGGGGCAACCACCACAGCCAGTTGCGGGGCAGTGCGGGTGATTACGTCCACCCCCCTGTCCCACGCGCGCACAAGCCCGCCAGCATGCATGGCCTCATCAAGCGCCGGATCAATGCGGGGCAGTTCGCGCATCCAGGCCACCACCAGTTCAGCCAGCTGCACAACCCGCTCACGCGATTCCAGCAGTATCCAGCGCAGATTCTGCGTATTTTTTGCCGTGGGGGCAAAACGAACCGCCGCAAGCAGGTCTTCCAGCTCCTGGCGGGGTATGGTTTTATCTTTAAAATTGCGCACAGACCGGCGCGAGAAAGCAAGTTCGTCAGCCTGCCGGGGCGTGGGCATATCCTGCCCGCTGAGAGGGCGGCAGTCTTCGCGCTCAAGGCCGGGAGCCGTACAGGCCAGGGTGGGGCAAAAGGCCATGCACTGGCCGCAGCCGAGACAGTATACAGCCTTGTGCTTGTCCAGAACAGGATAGTTACCCGGTTCGGCGTCAATAATATGTACAGGACAGACAAGGGCGCAGATGCCGTCTTTGCGGCACAGGTCATGATCAACAGTAAATACGTTCATATATGCTCCGGTTCTTTTCCGGCAGGCTGCCTGCTCCGTTAACGGGAGGCTGTGAGCAGGCCTGCCGGGCCATAAAAAGATTACGTGGGAACGCCCGTGCGGGCATGCGTACAGCTTCAACCCTTACGATGGAGAAAGCTGTTGCGCGTAAACCGGCAGCCCAGACGTGCTCCCCACTGAAAGCGCAGGTATTTTCAATGCCGGCCTGCTCCAGGGCTGCCGCCCTGCCATTATGGACAGTACACCGTTGGCCGCCCGATGCAGCGCAAAGGAGGTTCCTTTTTGCCAAAGGAACCTCCCACAAAAAAACAGACGGGCAAAACGCGCCTACATACCGAGCTGACTGAGTATATCGTCAATGGCGCTCTGCGATACACCGTTCTTGTCCGGCCCCTTGAGATTTTCAGCCTTGCGCTGCTGACGAAACTCTTCCACCGCCTGCCGGGCTTCATCCTGAAGGGCGGCGGCATCTTTTTGCGGATCCTTTTCCGCGCCTTCCATAATAAGCCCGGAGGAAAGATACAGTTCCACCACGGTATTTTCGATCTTGTTCAGCGCGGCAACCACCCGCTTGATCCGCTGACCGGTGATATCCTGAAAACTCAGCGTGGTGAGTACGCTGGTGAGGTCATCGCCCATCTGCCGGTTATTGGCCTCAAGCATGGCAATCTGCGCAGAAGATATCGTGCCTTCCCGCACCAGCGCCAGCAATTCGGCATTCTGTTCCTGCATGTCCAGGTGGCGCTCCACAATCTCCATAATGGACATGGTGGCGCTTTCCGTGGCTTTGAGCACCTCGTCAAGCTGGTCAGTGGCTTCATGAAAGAGCGCATCCGTGCCGGAATCGGCCAGCGGCTGACTGTCGGAAGCCGTGGATATCTGCTGATAGATATCCTTGAGTCCCTGCCGCATATCCGTGCTCAACTGCCTGTACACGGCGGGTTCGGCCTTTTTCTCGCTCATGCATGCACCTTTACGCCGTTACAGGCGCTGTTGAAAAACGGCAATAACAAACCGCCGCGCCGTTATACGGCGCGGCGGCGGACCGGTCTTACTTGTTGGTCTTCAAAAAGGTCTTGGCCCGGGCGGCTTCGGGCGAATTGGGGTACTTCTTGATAAGTTCCTCCAGGCGCGCCTTGGCCGCCGCGCTCTGGTTCAGCTTGCTGAAGCTGATGCCCTGCTTGAGGTACGCGCCTGGCGCACTGGAAGACTTGGGGTATTCCTTGATCACCTTGTCATAGGACAGGGCCGCATCCGCGAACTGGTTGCGCTGGAAGTAGCATTCCGCAAGGTAGAACTGGGCTTCAGAAGCCAGGTTATGGCCTTTGTAATTTTTCAGAAAGTCGGTGAAAGAGCGCTGGGCCTCGTCATATTTACGGGCATTGTAGGCATTGACGCCCGCGTCAAAAAGGGCCAGCGAAATGTCTTTTTGCGGAACCTGCACCTGCGGCTGAGGCTGCGGCGAGGGCTGGCCCCAGGTGCTGCCGTCCGGAGCCTGAGCCGGCACCTGACCGGACGCGCCGGCGGCCTGGCCGCCGTAGGGCTGCACGCCTTCAGGCACCGAAGCGGCATAGCCGGTGCTGCCTGCGGCCACAGTACCCGCCGCGGCCTGGCCGTAAGTGGGCAGACCATAGCTGGGGGCCTGGGGCGCGGCCGGAGCCGAAGACGCCATGGCGGGCACCGCGGACGGCGGCTCGCCAAGGTTCAGGTTCAGGGCCATGCTGCGCTCAACCTGGCGCAGGGCTTCGTCATGCCGGTTCACACGGTCCACAAGGGCGCGCGCGCCGCCGGCGTTGTTGAGGTCATCCATCTGGCCCTTGACGGTATTCAGCTCCTGCCGCAGCGCCTGTATCTGATTCCAGGCGTCGGCCTGCGAGGGCTGCATCTGCCGCAACTGCACGTCGTGCTGCTGCACCTGCTGTTCAAGGCTGAGGCTGCCGCTGCTGGAACTGCCGCCGGATACGCAGGCGCTCAGCGGCAGAGCAGCGCAAGCCAGCGTTACAAGGCACAATGAACGGAATGTGCGCATAATATCCTCTTTTTTCAAATTTGCACTTTTCCCAGGGCTTTTTTGCGCCCGGTGAAAATATAGATGATGCCGCCGATAACCGGCAAAAAAACCACCAGCACGAGCCACAGCGCCCTTTGCTGGGGCGTGGAAAACTCATGCCCCCATATGTGTATGATACTCCACAATGTGGGGATCATAGGGATCATGACCAGTACCACATGCCACCAATGAAAGATCATGCGGCCCTCCCTCTTTTGCCGGAGGATTTTCCGGCTTTGCTGCCCTTTTCGTTACCGTTTTCGGGCGGTTTGCGCCACATGATGACGCATGCCAGAGCGGCCCCCACAAAGATGGCCGAATCCGCCACGTTAAAGGCCGGCCAATGCCAGTCGCCCCAGTAGACATCCAGAAAATCCACCACCGCCCGAAAGCGGATGCGGTCCACCAGGTTGCCCAGAGCGCCGCCCATGACCAGGCCCAGCCCGGCAAAAAGCCAGGGTTCGTCATGCGAGCTGCGCACCAGCATCAGTATGGCCCATACGGCCACCACCGTAGCCCCGAGGAACAGCCAGAACTGCCATTCGATGTCCGAACGGTTCAGAAAGCCGAAGGCCGCTCCCCTGTTGCGGATGTTCACAAGGTCAAACAGACCTTCAATAACCGGCACCGAGTGGTGTTCCGGTATGGTCTGCATGACAACATACTTGGTGAGCTGGTCAAGCACCAGCGCCAGCAGGGCCATGCCCCCGAGGATTCGGTAACGCCTGCGCATGTTCTCAGGATTCCATACCCTTGATAACCGCTGTGCAGCGCGGACACAAGGCGGGATGCGAGGCGTCGGAGCCGAGTTCGGTGCTGTAAATCCAGCAGCGTTCGCATTTTTCGCCTCTGGCCTTTTCAACGCCGATGGCAAGGCCCGCCACCTCTTCATCCCGGTAGGCTGCCTGCGGGGCGCGGTCCAGCGCTTCCAGATGCAGCTGCGACACAATGCACACGGCGCGCAGGTCGGTATGCAGGCCTTCCAGGCGCTGTCGCAGTTCGTCCGCCACAAAAAGGGTGATGCGCGTATCCAGCGAGTGCCCGATAATACCCTCACGGCGCATAGGCTCAATGGCCTTTGTCACGGCGCCGCGCACGGCCAGCAGCACGTTCCAGTCATCACGCGTGCCTTCATCCAGCAGGTAGGGGGCCGCAGCCAGCGGCGGCAGGGCAAAGACTGTTGTTTCCGGCCCGCGCAGGCTCTCCGGCAGGTGACTGAAGATTTCCTCAGCGGTGAAGGACAATACCGGGGCCATATCACGCAACAAAAGGCACAGGATATGCCACAGGGCCGTCTGGGCGGAGCGACGTTCATCGCTGTGCGGTGCAGAGGCATAGAGGCGGTCTTTAAGAATATCCAGATACACGGAAGAAAGGTCCGTGACGCAATAGTTGTGCAGGGTGTGGTAGACCTTGTGGAAGTCAAAATCCATATAGGCCTGCTGCACACGCTCGTGCACACGCCCGGCCACGTCCAGGGCAAAGCGGTCCAGCGGCTGCAGCCTGTCCAGCGACAGCAGGTCGTGGGCGGTAATATCGCTCAGGTTGCCCATGATAAAACGGCAGGTATTGCGGATACGACGGTAGGCATCCACCAGGCGGCCGAGAATTTCGTCCGAAAGGCGGATGTCTTCGCGGTATTCCACCGAAGACACCCACAGGCGCACGATTTCAGCGCCGAACTTTTCAATAAGCTCCTGCGGCGCAATGACATTGCCCACGGACTTGGACATCTTGCGGCCGTCGCCGTCCACGACATAGCCGTGAGTAAGCACGGCGCGGTAAGGCGCGCAGCCGCGTGTACCCTCGCTGACCAGCAACGAGCTGTGGAACCAGCCGCGGTGCTGGTCCGAGCCTTCAAGGTACAGGTCGGCGGGAAAGCCCAGCTCGGGGCGTTTTTCCAACACGGCGGCAAAGCTTGTGCCGGAGTCAAACCAGACATCAAGAATGTCTGTTTCGCGCTTCCAGTGGTTGCCGCCACAGTGGGGGCAGGCAAGACCTTCAGGCACGACATCTTTCAGTTCGGCTTCGTACCAGTAGTCGCAGCCCGTGGGATGCTTGGCAAAGCGGGCGGCGATTTCCTGCATCCATGCCGGATCGTTCCAGGCCTCGCCGCAGTCTTCGCACAGCAGGGCCAGAATGGGTACGCCCCACTGCCGCTGGCGCGAGATGCACCAGTCCGGGCGGAACTCAACCATGTTATGGATGCGCTCGCGGCCCCAGGCGGGAATCCAGCGCACTTCTTCATCAATGGCCTTGAGGGCGCGGGTACGCAGGTCGTTCTTTTCCATGCTGATAAACCACTGGGTGGTCGCACGGAAGATGACCGGTTCCTTACAGCGCCAGCAGTGCGGGTAGGAGTGGCGGATTTTGCCCTTTTGCAGCAATGCGCCCACTTCTTCAAGCTTTTCAACAACCTTGGGGTTGGCTTCAAAAACGTTAAGCCCGGCGAAAAATTCCACGGCAGGCAAAAAGCGCCCGGCGTCATCCATCGGTGAATAGATTTCCAGCCCGTACTTGAGGGCCACATCATAGTCTTCACGCCCGTGGCCGGGTGCAGTGTGTACGCAGCCCGTGCCGGCATCCAGGGTCACATGCAGGCCCAGCACCAGCGACGACTGCCTGTCATAAAAGGGATGGCGCGCCTTGAGTCCTTCAAGGCGTTCTCCGGTGGCGCGGTCAAGAATGGTATATTCACTCCAGCCGAACGTCTCGGCGCAGGAGGCCACCAGCTCTTCCGCCAGAATGTACTGGCTGCCTTCGGCCTCCACCAGCGCATAGGTAAACTCGGGGTGCAGGCATACGGCCATATTATCCGGCAGGGTCCACGGCGTGGTAGTCCAGATGACCACATGCGCGCGCGCCGGGTCAGCGGCGGCAAAGACCTTTTTCAGGCCTTCATCGGGCAGAGCGAAGCGCACATACACAGAGGGCGAAGTGTGGTCGTTATACTCCACTTCCGCCTCGGCAAGCGCCGTATGGCAGGAGCAGCACCAGTAAATGGGCTTCTTGGCGCGCGCAACGCCACCGGCAGCCACAAACTTGGCAAGCTCCCCGGCCGTGACGGCCTCATACGCCGGGTCCATGCTGATGTAGGGATGATCCCAATCACCCAGAACACCCAGGCGCTTGAATTCCTTGCGCTGCACATCAAGCCATTTGTTGGCATATTCGCGGCAGAGCTTGCGCACCACATGGGCAGGCAGGCTTTTCTTTTTTTCCTTGAGGTCCTGCTCCACCTTGTGTTCGATGGGCAGGCCGTGGCAGTCCCAGCCGGGAACATACCACGAGGCATAGCCCGCCATGTTGCGCGACTTGACGATAATATCCTTGAGAATCTTGTTCAGCGCGTGCCCCATGTGCAGATGCCCGTTGGCATAGGGCGGGCCGTCATGCAGGATGTAGGTTCCCTCGCTGCCCGAGGCCTCAACCATGGCGGCACAGGCATTGGCGGCTTCCCACTTCTTGATGGCTTCCGGCTCACGCTGGGCCAGATTGGCCTTCATTGGAAAAGCGGTTTGAGGCAAGTTCAGCGTTTTTTTATAATCACTCATGGAGGCTCCCGGCACTGAATGTCGCAAGATATAATATGTTCTTCTGGGGTTGCCGCCAAACAAGAAATTTGCGCCAAGAGCAGGAAATCCGGCCCTTTTTGTGAAGGGAACATACTCTTGTGGTACTCGACCGGAAAAAGGCCGGGTGACGCAGGCATTTGGGCAAAAGGCTTGTTTCAGGACAGCCCCTGGTGGAAAAATCACTGTAGTTTGGGCAAATAGCCGTGCAAAGTCAAGGTTTGCCCCTGGCAGTGCGCAAAGGTGAGCCATTGGCATAAAGCATGAAAAATTCCCCGGGCTTGCGTCTTCGGGGCAACGGCTGCTTGCCTAGCGCAGCCGGGGCTGTTAAGCTGGCTTCTCTTCAGTTTGCGGCGACTTCCGGCCGCTTCGGGCTTGCCGAAGCCGCAATGGTGTTTATATGCCTGACAAGAGGTGACTATGTGTCTTGCCATTCCTGCCCGCATTGAAGAACTGTTCGGCGAAGGCATGGCCCGCGTGCGCGTGGGTGAAAGCCAGACCTTTTTGAACGCTTCGGTAATGCTTTTGCCCAAGGAACCCCAGATCGGGGATTATGTCATCGTGCATGCCGGTTTTGCCCTGCACACCCTGACGCCCAAAGAAGCCGAAGAAAGCCTGTCCGCCCTGCGTGAACTGGCGCAGGCTCTGGAAGACCCGCCGCAGTTCTGACACTGCGCACGGCCTTGCCATGTAAAATTCCAACAAAAATCCCGTGGACAGCCGCGGGATTTTTGCGTTTGTGCATTGCGGGGACACTGCCGGTGCAGCACAGGCAAACTCCGTAGCCGTCAGCCCGGATACTGTCAGCTACCTGCCGGATACTGCCATATGCGATCCCTTTCCGGGGAGCCCGCAGTTGACAGACCGTGCGCAGCCCCTATGCTTTTCATGTGGGTGCAGACAAACGCTTTGAAAAGGGGGCAACATGAAATTCAGCAACATCAATCTTCTGGACGAACTTTCACGGCCGGAATTCGCCCCGTTGCTGGCCGCTTTTCATGAGCGGCTCTGCCCCCGGCAGTCCATTATCTTCACTCCCCGCTATGACGATCATCTCTCTGATCAGGAGCCGCAGAAACAGGAAAGTTTTGTTTTTATCGTCAAGTCCGGCCTTGTCCGCGTTTACCTGTCGTGCGAAGAACGCGAGTTCACCATCGGCTTTCTGAAACCCGGCGATCTTTTTGTCAGCCATTCCAACGCACTGGTGCAGGCCGTGGATGATTCTGCCATCCTTTTGCTGGATACGCCCACCTTTAACAGGGGCATGATATCCATGCCGGAATTCACCATGCCCATTGTGCGCGTTCTGGGCGGCATGCTGAAAAGCTGCTTCAGTATTATTGACGGTCTTGCCCTGCGCGATGTCACCGTGCGGCTGGCGCGCCTGCTCACAGACCTGCCCCGTGAAGAGGACGGGCAAACGCCCGGCAGCCTTATCCGCCTGCCCCTTTCGGGTGAAAAGCTGGCCCAGAGCCTCGGCACATCACGCCAGACCATCTCCACCCTGCTCACAGACTTTACCCGGCTCGGCATTCTGCACAAGGAACAACGCGGCCTGTATCGCATACTGGACGAAGAGCGCCTGCGTGAGCTGCTGCGCTGACCGTGTTTTTTCACGGCCTGGTTTTTTGTCAGCCAGCCGACAGACAAAATGCCCGTTCCATGCCAGATTGTTGTAAATGACATGCGCCCGGGCGCACACCCGGCCCAAAGGCAGCAACTTTCAGCATGAGCGAGGAGAGCGCTATGGACGACAGGCAGACCGACATCAACAACATGTCCATCTGGGAAGATGCCCAAAAAATGCTGCATAAAGCCCGCGCAGAAGGCATTGAAACCGCGTGGGACAGACTGGCCCAGCAAACTCCGCACTGCCGTTTTTGCGAACTTGGCACGACCTGCCGCAACTGCGTCATGGGGCCCTGCCGCATCAGCGCCAAGGCCGCGCCCGGCGGCAAGCTCTCGCGCGGTGTGTGCGGTGCGGACGCCCACGTTATTGTAGCGCGAAATTTCGGACGCTTTATTGCCGGCGGCTCTGCCGGGCATTCCGACCACGGGCGCGATGTCATCGAAACCCTTGAAGCCGTGGTCGAAGGCAAGGCCGAAGGCTACGAAATCCGCGACCCGGCCAAGCTGCTGCGCATCGCCGGAGAACTGGGCATCGCCGTGGACGGCCTCGCCGTGAACGAGGTGGCTGCTCTTGTGGTGGACGCCTGTTACAGCGACTTCGGCAGCAGGCGCGGCGCGGTGAACTTTATTTCCCGTGTGCCTGCCAAGCGCAGACAGGTGTGGGAAAAACTGGGCATCACACCACGCGGCGTAGACCGCGAAATTGCCGAAATGATGCACCGCACCCATATGGGCTGTGATAACGATGCCCCCAACACCATGCTGCACGCGGCCCGCTGCGCCCTGTCCGACGGCTGGGCCGGATCGATGATCGCCACAGAACTGTGCGATATTCTTTTCGGCACGCCCAGCCCGCGCATGTCCACAGTCAATCTGGGCGTCATCAAAAAAGAAACCGTCAACATTCTGGTGCACGGGCATAATCCCGTTGTATCCGAAATGATCCTTGCCGTTTCACGCGAGCCGGAAGTGCTGGAGCAGGCCAGGCAGGCAGGAGCCGCGGGAATTACCGTGGCCGGGCTGTGCTGTACGGGCAATGAACTGCTCATGCGCCAGGGCATTCCCATGGCGGGCAACCATCTCATGACCGAACTGGCAATTGTGACCGGAGCCGTCGAAGCCGTGGTAGTGGACTATCAGTGCATCATGCCGAGCCTTGTGCAGGTAGCCGCCTGCTACCACACCCGCTTTATTGACACAGCCCCCAAGGCCCGCTTTACCGGGGCCGTGCACATGAACTTCACGCCTGAAAATGCCCGGCAGGAGGCAAGAGCCATTCTGCATATGGCCATAGAGGCTTTTGCCGCCAGAGATCCCGGCCGGGTTGATATTCCCGTTTCTCCGGTAAACATCATGACCGGTTTTTCCAATGAGGCCATCCTTGAGGCCCTGGGCGGCTCGCTGGACCCGCTGCTGGACGCCGTCAAGGCCGGAACCGTGCGCGGCTTTGCGGCCGTGGTGGGTTGCAACAACCCCAAGGTCAGGCAGGACTCGGCCAATGTGGGCATTATCAAGGAACTGATCAAAAAAGATATCATGGTGCTGGTTACGGGCTGTATAACCACGGCGGCAGGCAAGGCCGGGCTGCTGTTGCCCGAGGGCGCGGCAATGGCAGGACCGGGCCTGCAAAAACTTTGCGCATCTTTGGGCATTCCGCCCGTACTGCACATGGGCAGCTGTGTGGACAATGCCCGCATCATGCACCTTTGTGGTCTTATCGCCAACAGCCTGGGAGTGGACATCTCCGACCTGCCCGTAGTGGCATCCGCCCCTGAATGGTATTCTGAAAAAGCCGCGGCCATTGGCCTTTACGCTGTCGCCAGCGGCGTCTATACCCATCTGGGGCTGCCGCCCAACATTCTTGGCTCGGACGTGGTCACCGATATTGCCCTCAACGGGTTGGAAGGACTCGTGGGGGCGTCCTTTGTGGTTGAGGCAGATCCGGTCAAGGCGGCAGACCTGCTGGACAGGCGCATCCGCACCAAGCGGAGCGCCCTGGGCCTTGATGCCTGATCCGGCGGACGCATCACAGTTGTTTGTTCCGACGCGCGGCCATGGGGGGACGCGCATAAAAACCACGCGGCGAATGGTCTGCCGCGTGGCACGGTAGGAGAGGTTATGAAGATTGCCGTTTCCGGCAAGGGAGGCGTGGGCAAAACCACCATCACAGCCTGGTTTGGGGACTATCTGGCCCGCATGGGCCACCAGGTGTGGCTGGTGGATGCCGACACAGCCCTTTCACTGGGGCAGGCGTCCGGCCTGGATGCCCAAGCCATGCCAGTGGCCCTGGCGCAACGGCCTGAACTGGTTCGCGAGCGCATCCGTCCTGCAGGCCAGGGCGGCATGATGGTGCTCAATCCGCATGTGGAAGACCTGCCGGAAATTCTTTCCGCAGAGCTACCGGTCGCAGGGCCGTCTCTGGGGCAATGGCCGGTGGGGCGTAAACGGCTGCTCGTCATGGGCGCCCTGACCACGGCCAATGGTGGCTGCGCCTGCGAAGCCAGCGCCCTGCTCAAGGCCATGCTGGCCCATCTGGTGCTGGAAAGAAACGACTGGGTTCTTGTGGATATGGAGGCCGGCGTTGAACACCTGGGCAGGGGAACAGTGGCTCATGTGGATCGCCTGCTGGTTGTGTCCGAACCCAGCCTGCGCTCGTTGCAGACGGCAGTGCAGGTTTCGCGCATGGCCGCCGATCTGGGCCTGCAAAAACAGTCTCTGGTGCTTAACCGCACGGTGGGGGCAGAGATGTGCATCATCCCGCCCGAACTGCAGTTGCCGGACCACCGCATGGCACTGCCGCTTGTTCCACAACTGCGTCACCGCCAGTTGCTGACAACCAGCGTGCTCGGGCTGGATGGCACGGACCAGAAAATGCTGGACCGTTTCTTCCGGTGCCTGCTGGAGCAGTGGAGTCAGGATTGCTGCACCGAAAAAGCGTGCGCCTGATATCCTCTCTGACACGGCACAGATAAGTTACGTGCGGCCATGCCGCGCGCAGGACGAAGCTGCAGCCAAGCTGCAGCCAAGCTGCAAACAGCGAACGCCCCGCAGATATTCCTGCGGGGCGTTCGCTGTTCAGGTGCAGCTGCGGCCGCGTCAACTGACGGCGCCCCTCACTGCCAGCGGCTTAATGTCTGCGAACCTGCAATGCACTGCGGGTACGGGCAGGGGCAGCGGGAATGGAAGATACCAGGGACAAAACAGCAAAGCTCCCCGCGCGAGATGCAGCGGGGAGCTTTAAAAGATGTTGGCAGCGGCCTACTTTCCCACATGACGTTATGCAGTATCATCGGCGATGGAGAGCTTAACTTCCAAGTTCGGAATGGGATTGGGTGTACCCTCTCCTCCATGGCTACCAACAAAGTTGTCAAATATATAATTGACAGGGAAGGAAGGAGTTTTTTTCAAAACAAGCCGCACGGGCTATTAGTACTGGTCAGCTCCGCGTCTCGCAACGCTTCCACCTCCAGCCTATCAACGAGGTAGTCTACCTCGGCCCTTCAGGGATTGCTCCTGGGAGAACTTATCTTAAGGCAGGCTTCCCGCTTAGATGCTTTCAGCGGTTATCCCTTCCGCACATAGCTACCCTGCTGTGCCGTTGGCACGACAACAGGTCCACCAGGGGTGCGTCCATCCCGGTCCTCTCGTACTAGGGACAGGCCCTTTCAATTCTCCAGCGCCCACAGAAGATAGGGACCAAACTGTCTCACGACGTTTTAAACCCAGCTCGCGTACCACTTTAAACGGCGAACAGCCGTACCCTTGGGACCTGCTTCAGCCCCAGGATGTGATGAGCCGACATCGAGGTGCCAAACCGCATCGTCGATGTGAACTCTTGGATGCGATCAGCCTGTTATCCCCGGCGTACCTTTTATCCAATGAGCGATGGCCCTTCCATTCGGGACCACCGGATCACTAACACCTACTTTCGTACCTGCTCGAGATGTCTCTCTTGCAGTCAAGCTCCCTTATGCGTTTGCACTCGACGGCTGGTTTCCAATCAGCCTGAGGGAACCTTTGCATGCCTCCGTTACAATTTAGGAGGCGACCGCCCCAGTCAAACTACCCACCAGACACTGTTCCCTCGCCGGATGACGGCTGAGGGTTAGGGACCTGAAAAAACAAGGGTGGTATTTCAACAATGACTCCCCCCATACTAGCGTACAGGGTTCACAGTCTCCCACCTATCCTACACATGCAGTTCCAAATCCCAATGTCAAGCTATAGTAAAGGTGCACAGGGTCTTTCCGTCTTTCTGCGGGTACACGGCATTTTCACCGCGACTTCAATTTCACCGAGTCTCTGGCCGAGACAGTGTGGAGATCGTTACGCCATTCGTGCAGGTCGGAACTTACCCGACAAGGAATTTCGCTACCTTAGGACCGTTATAGTTACGGCCGCCGTTTACCGGGGCTTCAATTCGGAGCTTCGCTTGCGCTGACCCCTCCTTTTAACCTTCCGGCACCGGGCAGGCGTCAGTCCGTATACGTCGTCTTTAGGA
>NZ_AP039366.1:2190000-3213183 GCF_055385905.1 Desulfovibrio sp. GTC20076
TGCAACGGGGCGAAGAAAGAAAGGCCGTGGCCTGGCGCTCTATTCTGGCGGGAACATAGACAAAGGTGGAACGGTCCGTATCAGTAATACGGCGTTTATGATGACGGTTATAGGAAGTAAAATCGCCCCAGCTCATGCCGCAGGCATCAGCCAGGCCGTTGAGATCGGTTCCGGGGCGCGCCGTAAGGCGCAGCACGCCGGGCGCGCTTTCGGGACTGATCGGCTCGAAACCCAGTTCGGGCAGATTACGCATGATTTTTGTAACTGCCAGAAAGCGCGGCACATACTGCTTGGTCTCATCGCGCAGTTGCGCTTTTTCATCCAGCATGTGATTGCGGGCCTTGACCTCAAAAAAATCCTTGCCGCCTGTACCCGCCTTGGCACGGCCGATCTTGCCTTCACCCGCGTTATAGGCCGCGATGGCCGTGGGCCAGTCGCCGAAATACTCGTGCAGCTTCTGCAGATAGTCCGCCGCAGCCTCCGTGGATTCGTACGGGTCAAGGCGTTCGTCAGTAAACCAGTTCTGCGTCAACCCGAAGCGCTCACCCGTAGGCGGCATGAACTGCCAGGCTCCGGTAGCGCCCACAGGCGAACGGGCGTCCACCCTGTACCCGCTTTCCACAATGGCAAGGTAAGCCAGTTCTTCGGGCATGCCGCGCGAGCGAAACACCTTGCGGGCATAGGCCAGGTAGTTTTCCGCGCGTTTCGAGAACACACATACGGAATTGCGTCCCTTGCGCAAAAAATACTTATATTGACGTGCCACATCGTCCATAGCTTCCGGGGGCAGGCTTTTATCAACATGCCCGGTAGAATTGAGGGCAGCGACCTCTTTGGGACTCAAGGGCGTGGGATCGTCATCAGGGACGGAAAAAGAAGCACCGCCGCCACCCGAGCCGCCCTGGCGCGAGGCGCAGCCTCCGGCCAGCAGCAGGCAGCACAGGGCAGCCAGCACACAAAGGCGAATACCGGCACCTGCCCCCTTGCGTCCTTGCGCGACAGTGCCCATAGTATGTTCCGTCATAATGCACTCCTTGTCCGCCCGGCTTGCCATGCGCCGGGAAGGTGCGTACACAGCCGCATGGTCGTGAACGCCCGTTGTATCTATATTTTTAGCCCGGCAGCCAGTGGCCGCCGTTTGCCCCCGCGCGGAGGCGCGCATGCATATACAATCTGAAGAAGCCCCGCTTCTGCCGGGACTCAAGCCCGTGCTGGAGCTGTTGTCCAGCGACCCGCAGCGTGTTGACTGCGTATTCTGCAAGAAAGGGCTTCGCAGCCCCGAAGCCCGCGAGGTGCAAGACCTCTGCCGGAAAAATGATATCCGCTTCACGCTGGTGGAACAGGCCGCGCTTGACCGGCTGTGCCGCCCCGGCGGTCCCAGGCGCGGCGATGCGCGGGAAGCCGGGCGTGACGCCGTGGCCCATCAGGGAGTGGTGGCCCGGCTGGCGGCGACCAGCTTTTGTGAGCTGGAGCATATCTTTGCAGCCGTGGAACAGGCCCCTCTGCCCATAATCCTGGCCCTTGACCAGGTACAGGACCCCGGCAACGTGGGTACGCTCTGCCGCACCCTGTACGCCCTGGGGGGCGCGGGCATTATCCTGCCGCGCCACAACAGCGCCTACCTTGGCCCTGCCGCCCGGCGCTCCGCTGCCGGTGCGCTGGAGCATCTGCCCGTAGCGCGCGTGACCAATCTGGGGCATGCGCTGGACAGCGCCGAAGAAGCGGGCCTGACGATTTACGGTGCCGGAGGCCAGAACGGGCCTGCCAGTGTGGACGCTTTTGCCGAGCCTGTGCGCCTGCCCGCCGTTCTGGTACTGGGCAATGAAGAAAAAGGCCTGCGCCCGGGCATTGTCAAACGGTGCGCGCACATGCTGCGCATACCGCTGGCGCGGTCTTTCGATTCGCTCAACGTGGCCCAGGCCGGGGCCATCCTGCTGGGCCTGACCGCCGCGCGGCTCAAACCCTAAAACCCGCCCGACCTGACGGCCGCCGGCAGCGCCCGCCAGCCCTGATGCGCCTGCGGCCCTCACCGCGCCGCGCAGGGGGACTGCACCCACTGTAGCGGTCGGCGGCAACAGAAATTCGCACTGCCGCACTGCCGCCACGGATGCATACGGGGTCCAACCTACATACGATTGCTGTTTCAGACAACAAGAAAAGGAAATGTCATTGACATTTCCTTTTCTTGTTAAAAGACAGAATCTCTCTGAATTTTCTCTAGACTTACCCTGATCCGCACATTTTCCAGCTACATATACGCTCTTTTGTACACAGTACGGATTATACCAGAGCCGATACATGAAGCATCGCCTGCTGTTGATCGCGCCGGGATACTTTCCCGGCGGCGTGCATGCCGTGTTTGCCGCGCCACATTTTCAGCTTACCGCACATAGTTTGGAATATTGATAAAGACATCACGCGTGAAGGTGATCATGCGCTCCATAAGCCAGGGCAAGGCCAGCAGCAGGGTCAGAAACATGCATACAATCTTTGGAATGAAGGTCAGCGTCATCTCCTGGATCTGAGTGGCGGCCTGAATGACGCTCACAATCACTCCCACGCCCAGCCCCACACCCAGCATGGGCAGAGCCATCATAAGACACAGCTCGATGGCCTGGCGGCCGAAGCCGATAACAAAATCAGGAGACATGGCGTAACCTCACAGGATTTTTTTGACACTGCCGCAACCGGCGGCTCTTTTAATTCAAGATTGATGCCAGAGCACTTGCGGCTGCGCCCGCTCACAGCAGAAAGCTGTTGACCAGCGACCCCACCAGCAGGTTCCAGCCGTCCACCATCACAAAAAGCAGCAGCTTGAACGGCATGGAGACCATCATGGGCGGCAGCATCATCATGCCCATGGCAAGCAGGACACTGGAAATCACCATGTCCAGCACAAGAAAAGGAATGTAGATGAGAAAGCCGATGGTGAAGGCCGTTTTCAGCTCACTGATAACGTAGGCCGCCGCCAGAAGCATAGTAGGAACCTCTTCCTTGTTCTTCGGGGCTTCCATATTGCTGATGGAATAGAAGATGGAAAGGTCTTTTTCGCGCGTGTGCTTGAACATGAAGGAACGCAGCGGAGCCTGGGCCTTGTCCAGGGCTTCCCTGTAGTCGATGCGCTCATTGAGGTAGGGCTGAAGGGCGTCGTCATTGATCTGCCTGCCCACGGGAAACATGATGACGACCGTCATAAAAATGGCAAGACTTGCCAGAATCTGCGTGGGCGGCAGTTGCTGCACGCCCATTGCCTGACGCAAGAAACTGAAAACAATGATGATACGGGTAAAGCTGGTGACCGTAAGCATGATGGCCGGGGCCACGGAAAGAATGGTCAGCAAAAAGAGAATTTCCAGCAGTATGGAGACTTTTTCAGGCGATTTGGCGCCGCCCGCCAAGGTAAGCTGCAAGGTGGGCATGGCCATGTCCTGTGCGGCATGGGCCAGGTGAGGCAGCCAGAAAAAAAGGCTAGCGGCTGTCAGCCCCGCGAGCCACTTCTTCCATGACGTGTTGAAAATCCTTGTTCTGCGGCTCATGCTGCGCCTGCTCCTCGGTCAGAAGGGTTATGTGCTGGTCGGTAACGCCCAGCAGCAACCTTCTATTCAAGAAGCGTACCACCATCAGCCCCTTGCGCGGCCCCAGCGGCAATTGCGCCTCCATAACCAACGCCCCCTTGGGCAGCGCACCGGGACGCGGCAGGAAATTGAACTTGCCGAAGCGCCGCACCAGCCAGACCACCAGCCACAGCAGCGCCACCAGAAGAAAAAGTATGCCCACGGCCTGCGCATAGCCACCCCACGAAAAAGAACTTCCGCCAAGGCTTGCCCCATGCGCCGCCGCGCTGCCTGCCACATCACCCGCGAGGCCGCTTTCCAGACTGTCGCCGAAATTTTCGGCAACATGGCCTGCTGCCTGGGCCGCAGCGCCAAGGCCCTGCCGCGCCAGCTCCGCGGCATGTTCCACAATCTGTTCCAGCCCGCCGGACAGGCCGGAAACAACGCCCGAATCAGCCGCTGGCGGCGCTGCCGCCCCGACTGTGCCGCGCACGGCCTGGCCCGCCACGCCAGATGCCGGAGCAATGACGGAAAGGGCCAGAGCGCCCGCCGCGGATACGGCATGCACAAGGCTAGCCAAGCTGCTTCACCCTTTCAATGGGGCTGATGATGTCGGTAAGGCGCACGCCGAATTTTTCGTTAATGACCACGGCCTCGCCGCGTGCCACCAGCTTGCCGTTGACGTACACTTCCAGCGGCTCGCCTGCCAGCTTGTTCAGTTCCACCACCGAGCCTTGCCCCAGCTGGAGCAGCTCGTTGATAAGCAGGCGGGTGCGCCCCAGTTCCGCCGACACGTCCAGCGGAATATCAAGAATAAAATCCAGCTCGCGCTTGAGCTTGTTATCGCCGGGCTGCCGCGCCATTTCGGTCATATCCTTGAAGTGGGCATCCGTGGCCTGGCCTCCCATGCCCGCGCCCGCGCCGCCAAAGGACTGATGTGGTTGTTTTTCCTCTTCTTCGGCCATGCTTGCGGCCCATTGGGCGGCCAGCGCCTCATCGGCCAGGTGCTGGGCATCAGCCCCGGCAGCCGCAGTGCCTGCTCCGGTTCCGGCCGCATCGGGAGCGGGAGCGGCGGCGGTCTCAGCCTCTTTGGCAAGTTCGGCTTCCCACTGGGCGGCCAGATCGTCCTGATCTTCCTGAGACATAGGTCACCTCTTTAGAGCATTGTAAGAAAAGCTGCTCTAGAACAGATTAACTTTGAAAGCGCATGCGGTCTCAAAGCTGCTGGACGCCGGTTCCAGCCCCTGGCCGCGCAAGCAGCCGGCGCGGCCCTCGTCATGCACGGCCTCCTGCCGCAAGGGCTGGAGCAGTGCCCGCCCCGTCAGCGGCGCACCTGCGCGGGCTGAGGGAGCTTCCTCAAAAAAATATACCTGATGCCTGATGTGCAGGTGTGATGCGTGTGCCGTGACACCGGACACGCCCGGCATGCCGAGGCCCGGCCTATTCCACCACAAAATCCGTAAAAAATACACGAACAACGCGCTGCGCACCCAGAATCTGGTTGAGACGCGCCGCCACTTCGGCCTTGAGCAGCACCTTGCCGTCGGGACTGGCTATATCGGCATAGCTCTTGCCTGCCAGCAGCATGATGATGGCATCGCGGATGCGGGCATTATTGGCCTGCAGGGCCGCCGACACATCGGCGTTCACCTCCACTTCCATCCCCATCTTGAGATAGCGCCGCCCCGAGGGGTCCGCCAGATTGACCGTAACGGGGGGCAGCGGCAGCACCATACCCCCGCTGCGGGGCAGGTCGCTCTGCCGTTCAATGCGCACATCCGTACCGGGTGCAGGCTGCCCGCCGGGCAGACCGGCGGCGGCATGGCCGCCCGACGCTGCTCCGGAAGGCGCGCCGCTTTCCACGGGCCGGTCTCCGCCTGCCGCCTCCGGCGACGAAGCCGCAGCACCATTGGCCGGTGTGCGCAGATACAGCCACCAGTACCCGCCAAGCCCCGCTCCGCTCAAGGTCATGAGCAGTATTGCCAAAATAATGACAATGCGCTTGAGCCGGGACTTCTTTTTGGGACTTTCAGCCTGCCCTTCGGGCAGGGCCGGGGCGTCTTTTTCCTTGGCCGCCATAATAAACTCCGTTGGCCTGACGCGGACATACCGGCAATGCCGTGCCGCGTGCGATTTTTATGGGCGAAACCTGCGCAGCCGGATCCCTCCGCGCCACCCGCAAAAACCGGCCCCCACAGCTAATGCAGACACTGTGCCAGAGGCTAGGTTTTGGCCGGGCGCAGCCCGAAAATATCCGTACCGATGCGTACCAGGGTGGCCCCTTCGGTCACGGCCGCCTCAAAATCGCCGCTCATTCCCATAGACAGGACAGGCAAGGGCAGACCGGTGCGGGCGCGCAGGCCGTCCCGCAGTTCACGCAGGAGGGCAAAATGGGGCCGTGCGGCATCGCCGGAATCAAAGACCGGCGGCAGGCACATGAGGCCCTGGACATCAAGATGCGGGCAGCTCTCAAGTACATAATCGGCCAAAGCGGGTAAATCTGCAGCCATGATGCCGCTTTTTTGCGGTTCAGAGGCAATATTCACCTGAAAAAGCACCGCCTGACGGGCCTCGCCATCAGCCAGCCGCCGCTCAAAAGCGTCGGCCAGCTTGCGCGAATCAAGCGTATGTACCAGCGCAAAGGCCCCGGCCACCTGCCCGGCCTTGCGGCTTTGCACGTGGCCGACCATATGCCAGCGGACATGAAGGGCAGAAGCTGCAGGGGCAGCTTCCAGCTCTTCACGTTTCTGCAGGGCTTCCTGCACATAATTTTCACCAAAATCCACCTGCCCCGCAGCGGCCACGGCGGCCACATCGCAGGCCGGGTGCAGTTTGGATACGGCAACAAGCGAGACTTCTTCCCTGGGCCGCCCGGCAGCGGCACAGGCGGCGTCCAGCCTTTCCAGCACGCGGTGATAGCGATCCAGCAGTTCCATACCCTACTCCGCCATAAGGCCCAGGTCGCGCAGAAAGGCCGTGTCTTCCGTCCAGTGCTCGCGCACCTTGACCCACAGTTCCAGATGCACCTTGCCGCCCACGAGTTCCTGAATGTCCTTGCGGGCTTCAGTGCCGATGGCCTTGATGGACTGCCCGGCGCGCCCGATGACCATAGCTTTGTGCATGGGCCGGGCCACGTAGATGGTGGCATGAATGACGGTCTGCCCGCGTTCTTCATCCTCTTCCCAGCTTTCCACGTCCACGGCCACGGAGTAAGGAACCTCCTGCCGCAGGTGCATGAAAAGCTTTTCGCGGACAATTTCGGCCGTCATGAAGCGCAGGGGCGCGGTGGATATCTGGTCTTCGGGGAACTGGGCCTGGCCCTTGGGCAGTTTTTTGCGGATAAGCTCCACCAGGTCGGCAAGCCCGTCCTTGTGCAGGGCAGAAATGGGAAAGATATCGGCTCTCGGCCACATTTCATGCAGCCGGGTCAGCAGGGGCAACATGCGGCTTTTATCACCGAACAGGTCCACCTTGTTAACCACGACGATCATCGGGCGCTCTTCGCTGGCAAGGGCCTGGGCCACCGGGGCGAGGTCACGATCAAGAAATTCGGGGTGGCGGATGTAGAGATGGGCGTCCAGCACGGGCATGATGATGTCGGCCTGGTTCAGGCTCTGCCATACAGCCTGGATCATGGTCTTGCTCAGCCGCCCGCGCACCTGGGTAAGGCCCGGGGTATCCATAAAAATGGTCTGGGCATCGTCATCGGTGAGGATGCCCACAATCTGGTTGCGCGTGGTCTGCGGCTTGGGCGTGACAATGGTCACCTTCTGCCCCAGAAGGGCATTGAGCAGTGTTGATTTGCCGGCATTGGGCGGACCCATGAGAGCCACCCATCCGCAACGGTAGTGCAGGTCGGTCATTACGTCTCCTGGCCGGACAACCGGCCTACGCTGCGCACAAGGGGCGCAAAGTTTTTCAAGGGGCTGTGTTCAAGTGCATGCCGCCCGCACAAAGCGGGCTTTCGCACGGCAAAAACAACCTGCCGGGCGAGGCCGTACCGGATACGGCGGGATGGGGTTTTTCCCGCAATGCCGACGAATGGAACAAGGCGGCTTTTGCAGCGGACGTTTTCAGAACCAGCCCCAGATACATGCTAAATCTGCTTTTCTGTCCCATATCCGCGGCTTCCGGTCAAGCTGCAAGGCCCCGCACCCCCTGCACCCCCTTGACGGTCATGCCGCCAGCGCTTACTCTCGCGCCCATGTTTACCCTTCTTACATATATCGCTCTTATCGTGGGCGTAAACTACGCTTTTGCCGTCACGCCCCTTGTGGAACTGCCCAATGGTGAAATGTGGCCGCCGCTGTCTCTGGTGGTAGGCTTTATCTTTGTGGTGCGCGACTACGCACAGCGCCGGGTGGGGCACAAGGTGCTGTGGGCCATGCTGGTGGGCTGCGTAGTGAGCTGGTATATGGCAACGCCGCAGCTTGCCCTGGCCAGCGCCGCGGCCTTCGCCATCGGTGAACTGGGCGACTGGGCACTGTATACCTTTACCAACCGCCCCTTCTCGCAGCGCATACTTATTTCCAGCCTGGTGGGTGCGCCTCTGGACAGCATCGTTTTTCTGCTCATCATAGGCCTCGCCACACCCTGGTCAATCATCACCATGAGCGCAAGCAAGCTGCTTGGCGCGCTTCTGGTCTTCTGGCTGGTGCGCCGCCGCGAACAACGCGAATACGCCATGGGCGTGCAGGCCTGAGCCTGTCTGCAACAGCTTTTCCGGGCTGAAAAACATACCGCCGGAGCATGTTCACAACGAACGTGCTCCGGCGGTTCAGCGTTACGGGCAGCAAGGGCCGCGGCAATCACCAGTCCACATGCGGGGCATGCCCGCAGTGTCCGCGTGTACGGAAGGCACTGCATCCGGCCCGGTATATTCCACAATGCGCCGCTTTCTTTTCCCGCGGGTGCAAACACAGCACAGCAATGCCCCGAAGAGGAACGCCGTTGAAGGCGTGGTTCTCTCCGGGGCATTCTGGTTTCAGCGTTCTGGTTTCAGCGTTCTGCCTATTTTTCTACCCTGAAGGTATTGCTGATGATGGTCAGGTCTTCCAGCACATCCTGCGGCAGATGGCGGAACGGCGGCATGACCGTGCCGGAATAGCCGTTGGTGATGACCTCCAGAGCGCGCGCATGTGTCATTGAATACTGCTGCAGGTCCGGCGGGGGCGGCAGCAGCGTATGGCCGAATTCCGTTATTTCGCCCTCAACGCCGTGGCAGACCGAGCAGGACTCTGCCCAGACAATCATGGCATCACTGTCCGGCTCGCGGTCGGGGTCCACATCGGCCTTGCCGAACATGTCAAAGCGCTCGCTCATGGTGTCCAGCACCATTTCGATTTTTTCACGGTCGTAAAGGCGGAAATAGGGCATGCCCGATCCGGGTACACCATCGCGTACCAGCGTATACACATAGTCCCTGTTGGCGCGTATGGCGGCAATATCTTCAGCCGGGATGAGCAGCCGCCCGGCAACGGGGCCGTCCCCCTTGCCTTCCAGCCCGTGGCAGGGCGCGCAGGCCTGATCATAGATGGTGTCGCCGTTGTCATAGACCGTCTTGAGCTTGAACGCATAGCCATCCAGCGCGGGCTGGCGGAAGGGATCAAGGGCCTTGGCCCTTTCGGCCCGATAGGCATCGTTGGCGGCCTGAGCGGGATTCATCGCCTGATCCTGGATGAACTGGCGGCCCACAAGCATGGCCACAAAGGCCAGGGGCAACAGCCAGAGAAGACTGCGCGGGGCCGCCGCCTCCGCAGGTCGCAACGCCGCATCTGTACCGGCCCCCGCACATGGCGCGGGCTGCCCCGGCCTCAGTACCCACAGGGCCAGCAGGGCCGCCAGCGCGCCGATCATGAGCGCCGTCATGATGGTCCAGTCAAGCTCGGCAGCCACGGTGAACAGCAACGGAATGCCTATGAGAACCTGCGCCAGAATCGCGCCGAAAATCCAGTTACGCAGGCGCGGGGCTTTTTCCGGATTATTACGGGTAGAGAAAAAAAGCTGAAAGGCCGCGCCAAGCACAAGCGCCGCGCCGATGACATGCAGGTAGCGCAGCAGCCAGTGCGGCGCCAGGGCGGGCATGGAGGCAAAATCCTGCCCGCCGCTCTGCCCGAACTGCGCCCACAGATGCTGCCGCTCCATAAGGGCCAGCGCCCCGGTAAAGACGGCAGGCACGGTAAGCAGTGCGCCCACGCCCACCACCCCGCAAAAAAAGGCCAGCCAGGCGCGCCTTTCCATGCTGTGATTAAAGGCGTCGATAAGCAGAAAGGCCACGATCAGCAGGGGAATAACCGCCAGCCAGGCGTAGGCGAACAGCCCCGTGGTGGTGAAAAAAGAATAGGAATAACGGATCTGCACGAGCAGCAGGGGCGCGATGCCAAGCACCACAGCCAGACTCTTGAGGCCGAGGTGAGTGTGCATGAAACGGCTGTTCCATGCCTGCCCGGCCTGATCCCGGTCAAGCCAGTCCTGAAGAAAAAACACAAAGCCCAGAATGGCCGTACCCACGATCAGCAGGGCAAAAAGCAGATGCAAGCCAAAGGAGATGAAAAGCAGGCCGTTCTGCCAGCCTTCGGACAGGGGATGCAGGAGGAAAAGATCGGTCCACGTGTTCATGACTACTTCACCTCCCCGGCGGCGCGGCCCGTATGGGCCTGCTGCGTCTTGATATAGCCCTGTTCCGCCGCGAGCATATAAATGTAATTGGCCAGCAGCAGGCGCTCCGATTCAGAGCCGGTAAAGGGCGTCATGAAGGGGCCGAGATTTTCAGTGATGTCAATGATGGCATTAAGACTGTCCAGGGTGCGCCCGGCCACACGGATGCCGATATTGTTGAGGCCGCCCTTGACATTGGTGTGGCATACGCCGCAGTTGGCGGCAAACAGGGCCTGCCCGGCAACCATGTCAGGCGGCAGCTTGCCGTTGTCGTTTACCCAGCGCATGCGCGGCAGAAAATTTTCATTCTTTTCGTCCAGGGCCAGCTTTTCCACCAGCGGCACCTGATTGGCGTACATATAGCCGGGCAGAAGATACGGCCCGCGCACAAATTCGCGAATACGCTCAAATTCCATAACCATGAACACACAAAGCAGCAGGGCCGGAATACAGAGGATACGGCTTGCCGTGCGGCTGCGCAGTATCGCCACAAGACCGGCAAGGCAGAGCACACCCACGGCCACGGCATTGAGAGTGGGCAGAAAGTCCGGCAGTTGCGACATGTATGACGTGGCTACCGCGAACTTCCAGTGGGTCAGATAGGTCATGGGCACGCGGGAGAAATATACCCATGCGCTCACTCCGGCTACGGCCACGCAGGCCAGAAATACGCCTCCGGACAGGCGCAGGGCGCTGCCGCGCTCCTGTGCCGTTCCCTTGAAGCGCCAGGCAATCCAGGCCGTGAGCAGCAGAGAGCCGATGGCAAGCCCGGCTGCCAGGCGCAAAAAGACCTGCGGCGCAAAGGTGGGGTTGAAATAGGCCTGATCAAAGTCCTGGCCCCAGGGCCAGCCGTCAGGCGTGAGCATGAAACCCAGGATGCCTGAAATGAGAATGGCCGAAAAAACAGCCATGACCACATAGCCCCAGCCCAGCGCGGCCAGTTTGCCGGGCTGCTTTTCCGCCAGCCTGTCCCACAGGTAATAATAGATGAGCAGCAGGATGACTTCAGAGGTAAAGGCCCCCCACTCTATGAACCAGGGCCAGAAGAAGAGATGGATGAGCGAACCGATGCCTTCAGGTGCGAGAATGCTGGTGATAAACCAGATGCCCACACCCGTTACAGCGCCCACGGAGGTAATGACCACCACGGTGGGGCCGAGCAGGCTGCGGCTGATTTTTGCCCAGTGCTCTCCCTTGCCCATCCATGTGAGGGTTTGAAAGAGGATGATCATGGTCATAAGACCGATAGCCAGGCCGTGGCTTATGATGACGTGCAGCACGGCGTCCAGGGCGATGGTCATGCCATCGCCAAGTCCCGGTATATGCAATATGGGAAATATCATGGCTAGTTCCCTTCCGTCAGGGGGATAAGCCGCACGATCTTGTCGGAATGGGTGGACTTGAAGGCCGGCCGGGGCTGCTCATGGATATAGCCCGCCACATCCAGCGCCTCTTCCTGCGTCAGGGAAGGCGCGTTCTTGGGCATAAAGCGCCAGGCAAAGATGGAAAGGGTGCGGATGCGGTGCATGCCGGCGCCGTCATTGTATGCGCCGTCGCCCCACACGGGCGGGGCAATGTCCGTACCTTCGCCGTCAAGACCGTGGCAGCGGGCGCACACGTCCTTATAAACCTTTTCGCCGTTGGCCGGATCAGGCTTGTGGGGATTGTCCATACTTTCGGGTACCGCCCAGGGCAGCTTGGCGTAGACGGGGATATCTTTGGAAATCCATTGCAGGTACACCAGCAGCGACTGTATCACCTGGCTGTCCAGCGGCGGCGGCGTGCCGTTCATGCTGCGGTCAAAACAGCCCTGAATGCGGATGCCGAGATCAATGGTATATTCATTGCGGTCGCGGTAGCGCGGGTAGGTCGCCCCCACGCCCACAAGCGAAAAACTCTCCATGGACCGGCCGCCCTCGAAATGACAGCTTGAACAGGAAAGCTGACTGTCCTTGCCGATATACTGGCCGGCGTATTTTTTCGTTTCAGTCATGATCTTGTAGCCGAGCATGACCTCCTCGCGGATACTCTCCGGCGCGTCTTCGGGACGAGGCGGATTGAACAGGGCCTGAGTCGACGGCACGGCAATCCTTGTGGTCGCGGCATCGGAATCAAGAGCCACCCTTTCTATGGAAAGCGTCGAGCCGAAGAAAGAAAGCGCCCATACGCCGAAGACAAGCAGTACGCCTGCCAGAACAAGCCCCAGGTACACGCTGCGGTTTTTCATGATTTCTCCTGCTGGGGCTTGTTCTACCTGCCCCGGTATGACTTGAAGGCAATACTATGTAATTTGGTAGGAATTCAACTATAGCGGCACTTACAGATAAGGCGAATGAATAGTCTCAGTATAGATTTCAGAAATACAGTTCCCTGTCAACACAGGTAGCTGAAAATGCTCGCCTTGCAGACGGCGAACAGGCGCGGGCTGTACAGGACGCGCAAAAACAGCTTTGCGCTGCGGACTTGTGGACGGCGCACCGCCACCGCCCTGCAATCCCTTCAACGGGGTTGGCCGGGCAGCCGGGCAATGGACAGAAGACAGTCGTTGCCGACCCGGCGAATCCGCAAGAAATGCAGGTATACCCCAGGGACTGCTTCAGGAGGCTTATGCGTCAGAATTCCAGCCAGCGCCGCTCCCGCCCTACTGCTATGCGGTTGCGGCTGAAGCCGTACGAGCGGGTGTAGCGCGCCAGATCGTCGAAGTGGGATACGGTTTCGGCGGCCGCGTGGGCATCGGAACCAAAGCAGATATCCAGCCCCAGATCAGCGGCAAGGCCCATAATGGCCGGACCGGGATACGGCTCGTGAAAAGCCTTTCGCAAGCCGGCAGAAGAAACCTCCATGGCGACATCCTGCTGCCGCATGGCCTCAAGAGCGCGCGCCACAATATCCAGGCTGCCCGGCTGGCGCAGCCAGTCCTGAAAATCGTTATAGCAGCAGACCTTGATAAAGTCCGGATGAGCCACCACATCCACAAACCCGCTGGCTGCAAGCCGGGCCATTTCTTCATAATAGGCTTCATAACGGGCAAAGCGCTCCGGCAGGGCCAGACCTTCGCCCCAGCTGCGCGGAGAGCCTATGGGTACATCATGCACAAAATGCAGCCCGCCGATAACATAGTCAAAGGGATATCGCCCCAGCAGGCTTTCCATCCACCCCATATTCACGGGCAGCCAGTCCAGCTCCATACCGAGCAGCACCCGGGGGCCGCCGGGCAAAGCGTTGTCCTTGAGCGCCAGCACAGCCTCCACATAGGCGGGGAAGGTCACGTTAAGGTCCCCCTTGTAGAGCGGGCAGGAATAACCTGGCGGCAGGGGGGAATGTTCGGAGAGGCCGTACCAGTCCACATGTCGCTTGCTGGCCGCCTTATACATGTCATTCACGGTGTCCTGGCCGTGGGCGGCCAGGGTGTGGTTATGCAGATCAGCGCGTATCATCGTCTGTGCATACGCCAAAGCCCGGACAAAAACCACCCGCGGCGTGGCCCTCTCCCGGCCGGAATACGGCAATATCCGCATATCTGTAAGCCCATGTTTCATACATCGGTCGATATTCGTATAAGGAATCAAAAGCGTTTACAAAGAAAAAATGCTTTGTATACTGGCATCGAAAGCTGCCCGAAAAGCATTTGCCAACGCCGGCTTTTACCTTTTATCCGGCGGTTCCTGCCGGAATGCCCCCATCAATATTACAGGAGATACCCGTGAAAAAACTTTTAACGCTCGTACTGAGCCTGTGCCTGACCTGTATTTTTGCCGCCGGAGCCATGGCCGACAGCGATATCATTACCGCCTCCGACCAGGAGAAAATACTCGAAATCGCCAAGGGCTTCGGCAGCGCAGAGCTAAGCTCCACATCCAAGGGTACGCCCCTCATCCAGGGCCGTATGGATGGTATCAAATACGCCATATGGTTTTCAGGCTGTACCGATGGCAAGAGCTGTAGCGCCCTGCAGTTCATCGGCATGTGGAAGACAGAAGATTTTCCCATGGCTGAAGTCAACAAGTGGAACGCCCAGAAAGTGTACACCAGAACCTACCTTGACAAGGATCAGGATCTGACAATGGAAATGGACGTCTTCATGCGCTACGGCATGACCCAAAAAAATCTGGAAGAAATCTTTGACCTGTGGAAGACATCCCTCAGGCATCTCTCCGAGGTGATTGCCGCGCAGTCCAAAAAGAATCCCTCGTAGCACCTGGCGCCTTGGCTTACGGCTGCGCGCACGAACGTGTGCCTGTGGCTGAAAAAACAGCGGCAGAGATAAAAAACGGCACGGGCCGGTCCATCAGGACCGGCCCGTGCCGCCTGCTCCCCGGAGCATTGCAATCCGTGCACCCGGCACAGGCATGCTGCCGCCGCGCAACACCATACATGTACATTACCATACCGGCCTGACGGCAAAGCGTCTCTTGTACATCGGCCCCGCGCCTACTGCCGGACAAAGGCCGCCAGTATGCGCCGCGCCTGCTCCACATCCGCAGCGATCTGCAGTTTGAGGGCATCCACGGAGTCAAAGCGTTTTTCACCGCGCAGCCGCTCTACAAAGTCCAGACGCAGCGTCCGCCCATACAGGTCGCCGCCGCCTTCGAGCAAAAAAGTTTCCACACTCAGCTCATTTTCGCCGAAGGTGGGCTTGCAACCTATGCAGGTTACCGCCGGCCGGGCTTTTTCACTCCCGGCCGGAGTGGCTAGAGTGGCATAAACCCCGGCCCTGGGGATGACCACTTCCGGACGGGCCAGATTGGCTGTGGGAAAACCCAGCCCAGCCCCGCGCCCGTCGCCATGCACCACTTGGCCGCTGAAACCGTGAAAACGCCCAAGCAGACGCGCAGCCTCGCGCACATCGCCCTCGTCTATGAGCTTGCGCAGCGTGGTGGAACTGACCACGGTGCCGTCCACCACCACAGGGGGCAGCTGCTCCACGCAAAATCCGGCATCCGCGCCCAGACGGCGCAGCACGTCCACATGCCCGCCACGGTCGCGGCCCAGGCTGAAGTCATAGCCCACCACCAGATGGCGCAGCCGCAAAGGCTCAAGAAAAGCGCGCACAAAGCCCGCGGCATCAAGAGCGGCAAGTTCATGCGTGAAAGGCAGTTCCAGCACATGGCGCACGCCCAGCGCTTCCAGCCGGGCAAAGCGCTCTTCCCGCGTGGTCAGCGGCATATGCCCCAGATGGGGCATGACCACCTGGCGCGGATGGGGCCAGAACGTCATGACCACAGGCGTCAGCCCTTCGCCGGAACAGACGTCCAGGGTATGACGGATGAGCGCCTGATGCCCGAGGTGCACACCGTCAAAATTGCCGATGGTAAGGCCGCTGTTTTCCGAAAAATCCAGTTCTTCAATGGAGTGTGCGATATTCATGTTCTGCCGGTTCCAAAGCAAAAGTACACATGTGAATTTTTACTGGCGCAAGCCCGGGCCGTAGCCGCCGGACAGGCGCAATCGCGTAAGGCGCGGGCCTGTCGGCACGGGCGAAGGCCGGGGCATGCGCGGCACAAATGCAGGCGCGCCCCGGAACAGCGTCAGATAAGTCTGTCGAATATGAGCTGGTAAACCTTGCGGATATGCAGGACAAGCTTGAGGTTGACGCTTTTGTCTCCCTGGTCTGTCCGGGCAAAAAAAGACGTGAGGTGGCGGGCCACCTCGCTGAAGTCCCCATCGCCCATAGGCTCGAGCATGCCCCAGTATTCACGGGCGCGCACGAGCACCTGTGCGCTGGTCCTGTCCTTGTGCCCGGCCTTGTACTCCTGCAGAAACGTATCAAACATCTGCCCGGCGTCCTGCGGAAAAGACCGGGCCAGCGCAAGACGCCACAGAGCCACATACAGGCCGCGCAGCTCCAGCAGCATTTGGCGGCGGCGCAGAAACTGCATGCGGCCGACCCCCAGATAGTCCAGTTCCACGGTAAAGTCTGCGTCCTCAAAAAGGGCCGCAAAATTGTCCAGAGCCTGCCGCGGCGTGCCTGCAAGAGCATCGCCCGGCGTTGTTTCCGGGGATGCACCTTCGGGCGCGACCGGTGTACCGTCCATGTGACGCATAGAACCCCGTCTGCTTACTCAGCGGTATCCGTTTTGCCTGCCGCGTTCCTGGGCGCGGCCTCCCTGCCCTGCTCGCCGTCACGGCGGCGTGAAGAGCGTCTACGACGTTTTCCGGTCCGGGAACAGCCCTCGGCAGCGCCCTCTTCTTTATGCTCGGCACCGCCTCTGGGGCCATTGCTCCCTCTGGAGCTTCTGCCGCCACGGCCGCCGGAACCGGCACGCCCCTGCTGCCCGGCCGTGCCGGAAGACTGGTCGGGAAAACGGTTTTCACGCAGGCTTTCCTGATGGGCTTCGTCCAGCAGCATCGCCAGCAGCAAAACGCTTTCTTCATCATCGTGCTCTGCAGCAAGCTCGCGCGCCAGTGCGGCGTAGCGTTCCACGCGCACACGCTCAAGCCCCGTGAGCTTACGGAAGCGGCCTTCAAGAATGGCCGTCAGGCGTGTGCCGGCCACATGAGCCACATCTTCGTCCGTGGGCAGCGGCAGGGGGATAAGACCGATCTTGTAATGCTTGGCAATGCGGTCAAGCTCCATGCGCTGCATGACGTCCACCAGCGAAATGACGGTACCGGCAGCCCCGGCACGACCAGTACGCCCGGCGCGGTGGATGTAGCTTTCGTGGTCTTCCGGCGGCTCGTACAGAAACACGTGGGAAAGTTCGGGAATATCAATACCGCGCGCCGCCACATCCGTGGCGACAAGATACTGAAGCTTGCCCTGCCGGATTTTTTCAAGCACAGCTTCGCGCCGCGACTGCGAAAGATCTGCGGAAAGCTCGTCGGCATTATAGCCAAAGCCCTGCAGCACACCGGCCACATAGTGAACATTGGACTTGGTATTGCAAAAAATGATGGCCGACGCCGGATTTTCCGTCTCAAGCAGACGCACCAGCGCACGGTCTTTGTCCATCGGCTTCACTTCACAGAAGAGATGCTGCACTTCGGCCACATGCACTTCATTTTGTGAAAGCGAAAGCATGGCTGGCTCGGCCATGAATTCCCCGGAGAGCTTGAGCACATGCGGAGGATAGGTGGCCGAGAACAGGCAGGTGTGGATGCGCCGCCTGGGCAGATAGCGCTGTATCTCCTTCATGTCGGGATAAAAACCGATGGAAAGCATGCGGTCGGCCTCGTCAAAGACCAGTTCGCGCAGGTCGCCGAGGTCCAGGGTGCGACGCAGCAGGTGGTCCAGCACACGGCCCGGGGTGCCCACAATAAGCTGCGCACCGTTGCGCAGGGCGTCCATCTGCTTTTTGTAACCCACGCCGCCGTAAACGGCCACGGTGACAATGCCCGTGCCCTCAAACAGCACGGCGGCCTCACGTTCCACCTGCACGGCCAGCTCCCGCGTGGGGGCCAGCACAAGCGCCTGGGGAGCCTTGAGGTCGGCAGAAAGCCGGGGCAGCATGGGCAGCAGGTAGCAGCCCGTTTTACCGCTGCCCGTGCGTGACTGCACCATGATATCGCGCCCTTCCAGCAGGTAGGGCAACGCCAGCGACTGCACAGGCATGAGGCCCTGCCAGCCGGCGCGGGCGCAGGCGGTGCGCATGTCTTCGGGCATGTCTTCCAGGTTCACCCTGGGCAGGGCATCTTCCGGTTCACTGACGGAAAGCCCTTCAAGGGGAGCTTCCGGATCTCGCGCAGATGTGCCTTCCACCGCCGTGGAACTGCTGTCTGGCGTGCTGTTTGATTGATGTTCAGGCATATATTTTCCCGGCGGAACGCCGCGTTTAGATATGAAACTACTAACGGGTCAGCATGCCACAGCGAGCCGGATTGCGCAAGTTCGCCCATCCGCTCCCGCCAAACGGCCCGCAAGGCCCTGCCGCAGATGCACACATGGGCCAGGCCGCCCGGACAGGCAAAAAACCCAGTAGCGCCCAATGCGTCACAGGTGAAACAACAGTGCCACCGCCTCCCGATACAGACAGTACGCCCCGGTGCACGGCCCGGCATGCATGTGATGCTTGCGTCCCATGCCTCTTACGAGTACGTTTATTCCCTTTGCCGCCCAACAACGCCCACGTAACGGGCCGCTCAGGGCGCAGCCTTTTCAAGGAGTGACCATGACAGCCCCCGAACCGCAGTCTTCCGCCGCCCCCGGCGAGGCTTTCACCCCCGATTTCAGCAAGGGCCTTCTGCCCGCCATCGCACAGGACCACGCCAGCGGCGAGGTGCTCATGCTGGCGTATATGAATGAAGAAGCCTGGCGTAAAACCCTTGAGACCGGCCAGGCTCACTACTGGAGCCGCAGCCGAGAAAAGATCTGGCATAAAGGCGGCACTTCGGGGCATATACAAAAAGTGCTCGCTGTGCGGCTGGACTGCGACAGCGACACGGTACTGCTGGTTGTGGACCAGGTGGGCGGCGCGGCCTGTCATACGGGACGGCGCACCTGCTTTTACCGGGAATGGAAGGATGGCGCCGTCAGCGAGTGCGCCCCGATGGTCTTTGATCCCCAAAAAGTTTACGGCGTATAAAGGAAAGAATCATGAGCGCGGACATAAAACCTATCATCAAGCTCGGCGTGCCCAAAGGCTCGCTGGAAGAAGCCACCATCAATCTTTTCGAACGTGCGGGCTGGAAAATCCGCAAGCATACGCGCAACTACTTTCCCGACATCAACGATCCTGAAATCACGGCCTCGCTGTGCCGCGTGCAGGAAATCGGCGGCTATATCGAAGCCGGGGTACTGGATGTGGGCATAACCGGCCTTGACTGGCTCACCGAACGCAACCACGAAGACAAGGTGGTGCGCGTTTCCGACCTGGTGTATTCCAAAACTTCCAACCGCCCCTGCCGCTGGGTGCTGGCCGTGGCGGGCGATGCCCCCTACCAGTGTGCCGCCGACCTGGCGGGAAAACGCATCGCCACCGAGCTTGAAGGCCTTACCCGCCGCTATTTCGAACAGGCCGGCGTCCCCGTAAATGTCTTCTACTCCTGGGGGGCCACAGAGGCCAAAGTTGTGGAAGGCCTTGCCGACGGCATTGTGGAAGTGACCGAAACAGGCACCACCATCCGCGCCCACGGCCTGCGTATCATTGATGACGTCATGCTGTCCTACCCTGTGCTCATCGCCAACAGGGACGCCTGGGCCGACCCGGCCAAGCGCGCCAAGATCGAGCAGCTCGACCTGCTGCTTCAGGGCGCCTTGCGGGCAGAGAATCTGGTCGCCCTCAAAATGAACGCCCCGGCGGGCAATCTGGCGTTCATCCTTGAAATGCTGCCGTCGCTCAATTCGCCCACAGTTTCTCCCCTGCGGGACGAAAAATGGCTTTCAGTAGAGTCTGTCGTGCAGGTTGATGTGGTGCGCGACCTTATACCGCGCCTGCGCGAAGCCGGGGCGGAAGGCATCATCGAATACGCCCTGAACAAAGTTATCTAGGAGCGTTTCACCCCTGAAATGCCGCAGGCAAAGGCGGGTCGAAAGTGCCGCGCAACAGGCGCAGGCAGACGTACCCGTTGCAAATCACGGCTTCAGGCGGCAACCGTATCCAGACCGTGCCGTCACGGGCGGCCTTCACCCCTGACACCCGAACGCCGTCTGTTTTCCGGGATGCGCCAAGGGCGCATCCCGGAACAGTCACGCTTCCGGCCGGAGAGCAAAACCCGCCCGTGGCGGCACGGCACAAACCATTCCGGCAATACAGGCCGTCCCACAGGGTAAACGCATTCCGCTGCTTCATCTGCACGGCCTTCGGGCAACGGCTGAACCCGCTTGCGCCAGGCGAACACCTGCCCTCGCCGCCGTAAGGGCGCCTGTAAAAACAATAGCACTCTCGTTCTGCAACCGCTTCAAATCACGGCGCGCAATGCGCGCCCGTTCTCCCCTGCCTCCCCCGCAAGCCGCCGGGCCAGCAATGCCCGCAACTCATAAGGAGCCTTCATGAGCAATGACGCCAGCCGCGAATTTCTCGACACCCTGCCGGAACTGGGACCCGCTGAAACCTTCTGTTTTGACTGCCACCCCGGCGTTCCCTGTTTCAACCGCTGCTGTGCGGAGCTGACCCTCCCCCTCACGCCATACGACATCCTGCGGCTACGCCGGCATATGGGCATGACCAGCGAGGATTTTCTTGCGACCTTTACCACCATGCGCTCCTTTCCCGACACGGGTTTTCCCCTGCCCATGCTGCGCATGCAGGATGGCCCCGGCGAACCCTGCCCCTTTGTAAGCCCCGCAGGCTGCTCCGTATATGAAGACAGACCCGGAGCCTGCCGCTATTATCCCATCGGGCGCGGCACGAAGATGGCCGCAGACGGCGTTGCCGAACGCTTTTTCGTGGTGCGCGAGGCCCACTGCCACGGCTTTGACGAGGGCGTCAGCCGCACTCCCCATCAATGGATGGAAAACGAAGAACTGCAGCCCTTCAACAGGGCCAATGATCGTTACATGCGCCTCATGGCCCTGGTGCGGGCTACAGGCAAGCCGCTGGAGCCGCGCATGGCCACCATGACGGTGCTCTGCCTCTTCCAGCTTGACCGTTTTCGCGAGCTTGTGACGGCCATGAAAATATTCAGCCATGTGGACACGAGCGAAGAGCGCAAGGCCGCAGTCATGCAGGACAGCCCCGAAGGCGACGTGGCGGCGCTGGACTTCGCGCTGGACTGGCTGGAACTTGTGATTTTCGGGCAAAGTGAAGGACTTGCCAAAAAGCAATAGTGTGTTTTTTCACAATAACACGACAAAACACCTGAAATCACACGAAACCAAGCAGAACGATGCGTATTTTTGTTCTTTAGTGACAAGAGCTTGGATAAAAGCTCTTAAAAGCACCACGTGAGGGGTACTTTATTCCTTGTAAACCATGAAAAAAATGCCGCTCGTGATAAATTTCTTTTACAAAAACCAAAGAATATGTCAGGGTGATTTTGTGCGCGGGGAAATTTCCGTCAGCTCTTCTTTTTTATTCAAGAAAAGCTTTTGGTTATGGGCACAAGGCTGCACCGGGGCGCGCCGCGCAGCCGCCTGTGACCGCGCGCGTTTATTGTTGGGGCCATGATTACGGCCGTTGGCCGGCCACAATCGTATTGGAGGAGAGTATGAGTTTTGGCAGACAAGTTTACGAGTTTCTGCTGAGCGGCTCAAGGGCTTACGCCAAATGGGACCTGGAAGTCTCCACTTCCATTCTCAAAAACCGCAAAAAACTGCTTCTCTTGCTGGCGCTGGCAGTTCCCATTCTTGCGGGTTGCCTGGCAGAAGCCTATGAGTACCACGAAATGCTGGGCGGCAAAACCGCCTATGCGCCAGCCTTTTACACCACAAACATCTTTCTGGCATCCATAGCAGTGGGCCTGGCCGCCGGTCTCATCACCGGGTGTATCGGCGCCGGCGGCGGTTTCATCATTACCCCGGCGCTCATGGCCGTGGGCGTCAAGGGCATCCTGGCGGTGGGTACTGACCTGTTCCACATTTTCGCCAAGGCCATCATGGGCACAACCGTCCACAAAAAACTCGGCAACGTATCAGGCAAACTGGCCGTTGCATTTTTGTGCGGATCGGTTGTGGGAACCTTCATCGGCGGGGCCATCAACAAGGGCCTGTATAACGCCGACCCGCTGCTTTCCGAATTGTTCATCAGCAGCATCTACGCTGTTCTGCTGGGCTTTCTCGGCTTCTATGCCCTGTTTGACTTTCTGAAAAGTTCGCGCGGCGGCGCGGCGGCAAGCCAGGATGCCCACGGCGGCAGCTCCGGCATGACCGGCATTTCCGTCAAGCTTCAGGGCCTGCGCGTACCCCCCATGATTTCCTTTGACGAAGACCTCGTACCCGGCGGCCGTCGCATTTCCGGCTGGATTGTGGCCGCGGGCGGCGTTTTTGTAGGCCTGCTGGCCGCCATCATGGGTGTGGGCGGTGGCTTCGTCACCTTCCCCATGTTCGTGTACATCTTCGGCGTGTCTTCAATGACCACTGTAGGAACGGACATCCTGCAGATCATATTCACCGCCGGTTTTGCGGCCATCGGCCAGTATGCCATTTACGGCTATGTCTTCTACACCCTGGCCATCGGCATGCTGCTCGGCTCGTTGCTGGGCATCCAGGTCGGCGCTCTGACCACCAAGGTGGTCAAGGGCATCCACATCCGCGGCTTTTACGCCATCTCCATCATCGCGGGCTTTATCAACCGCGCGGCCACCCTGCCCAAAAAACTGGTGGAAATGGAAGTGCTCAACTGGTCGCCCAAGGTTGTGGGCATTATTGAAAGTGTGGGCAACGTCGTTTTCTGGGTCGTTGTGGCATTCTTCGGTATCTGGGTCTTCAGCAAGTTCTTCGCCAACATCGGTAAGCTCAGAGGGGAGGCCTGATTATGTTAGTACATGCTAAAGCGCCCTTTATTCGAGGCTGCCTGCTGCTGATTTCGTTTCTTATCCTTTTTGCAATCATGCTCATGCCCATCATGAAGGATGAGCTGGGCAACCATGTCACCGGCCTGCAGTATGCGGACAACGTATTTAACGAACTGTCCAAGGGTTCGTCCTACTTCATCCCCGGTGTGCGTGAAAACCTCAAGAGCGTCGAAGGCAAGGACGTTCAGATTACCGTAAAGCTCAAAAAGGGCGACCTTGCTCCGCTGGCCGCCATGATACTTGAAAAGTCCGGCGCGACCAACGTAAGCGCCGAGGACGGCAAAGTCAGCTTTTCCGGCAATCTTGGCCTGATACTGGCTTCGGCCACTGATGACTCTGACAATCTTTATAACAATGACGCCGCAGCCGTGGCGCAGAAGTATGATGGCGAGCCTGCCCTCAAGGTAGCCTCGGCATGGTGGTACGTGCTTTCACCCACCATCAAGGAACTGCAAAAACAGCACAAGATTGTCGAATCGCAGGTGGTCGACCATGTGCTGCGCCGCGCCATTGAACCGGGCAACAACTTCTACAGTGTACCGGCTGCCAAGGTTTCCGAACACCTCGTGCTTATGAGCGCCATGCTCATTTTCTATGTGCTCTACACCCTGTGGTACGGCTTCGCCATCTTCGAACTTTTTGAAGGCCTGGGCCTTGCCATGACCAAGTCCAAGGTCAAGCAGGAAAGCTAGCCGAACAAGCGCCATTCCGGTGGCACTGCAGAAAAAGCCTGCCGGGAAGGCAAGCGAGCCTTTGATCAGAGGCCCCCTGTGTGCAGGGGGCCTCTCTTGCAGGTACGGCCGAAAAGCCTTTACGCCAAACAGGTTTTCTGATATCCTCCGCCGCAAGATGCAAAATACGCTATAATAACATTGCTACCTTCACCAAGTATTCTGACACTCCGGGCATATGCGTCCATCACAGCAGCGCGATGCAGCTTCGGGCATTGCCAGCGGGCGCACAGGTAAAGGAAAATACCGCTGACAGCGTGTGCTGCCAGCCACCGGGCGAGCGTTTTAAAAACTCTGAAATGCATATCCGGTCGATATAAAACTACCCGGGCCTGCGCGCAACGCACTGCCATGCTTCGCTGCGCATAAGAAAAAAACACCGCATCAACTGTAACAGGGCGCACTTCCTGCCTGCGTACCTGTGCGCGGGTCCCACGGGCAGCATGGAGCAATCCAGGTGCTCCCGGCACGGCTGCCTGCATGAACGGGACGGCCGAAAAATATCCGTCCCCTTGCAAACCGGGCAGCACCAGAAGCGTGGCAAAGCACTGCTGTATGCGCAATAGTACTGTCTGCAATTATTGACGGGCATATAAGCCTGGCGTATATATTTACGGGTATTAGTTAAAACTCTACTGCAGTTCTATAGTTTCTCCATTCGCGTATGCGTTCATGAACAGGAGCCTGTGTACCGGCTCCAACGACATATCCGCCCTTGCGGACGATTTTCGTCTGCCTGGACAAGCGCGGAACGGAGTGCCTCATGACGGCTCCTACCTCCTACTGCCTTTGGAACTCCAATACCACGGAAGCATTCGCCCGCGCCATGCGCCAACGGGTAACAGTGCGCATCAAGTGCTGTCTGCCACGTGAAGGCAAACCGACAGATATCGTCATGCACGGCAGGCTGCGCAATGTTGAGGGTCGCGAAGTGCTGTTTGTGCCACGCCACGCAGAAGTCCAGCAGGGCAAAAGCAAGGCTGAAGAAAATACCTGCGAATTTTTCTTCAGCCTGGAACAGCGGGAAGAATCCGGCATCAGCCGCATGGGCTACCAGGGGCCGGGCATGGTGCGCTGGAAGAGGTCAAGGATGAAAAAGGCGACCTGCGCAGCCTGCGGTTGCGCCTTGCCCGCAGTTGCGCAGTGCGGCAGATGCGCCGCCATAAAAGGGTTCCGTGGAATGAAGACCGCAGCCGCCTGGCCGGCATCACGCCGCTGGACAATCCCCCCACCACGCGGGCGGAACTGAAAGACCTGCTGGCCCAGTACTACGCCTCCAGCCACCCCAATCCGCTTCCCCTGATCAATCTTTCCGCGGGTGGAGCCTGTGCCTGCCTGCCGGATGATATTTCTGCCATAACCCTGGCTTCCACATATCTTTTCTTTGTTGTACCCAACAAGGCTGCAGGCTCGGACCCTCCATACATCTTTCTTTCCAAAAAAATGGGTACCTGCAAAAGCCTGTGTGATCAGGGAACCGCATTGCGGCTGCTGTTTACCGAAGAACTTGACTGGTTTTCCCAGAGTCCGCATCTTAAATGGGATGACATTCTCGCCACCGGCTCTGAACGCCTCCAGGCCTGCCTGGAGCTTTATGATGACACCGAGGATGAAGAAGACGAAGCCCCGGCCGAGATCACAAGCGCAAGTAAATCCCGCCTGACTGCCTGACCCCCGGCCCCTTTGGACACAGCAGCCTGCAACAGTTTTTTTGTCGCGTACAATCCGCGCCCCAAGCTGCCCCGGCGGCCGGTTACGCAAAAAACTCTGTGGCATTCCCCTTGCTGCTGCCCATACAAAGCCACCCGCCTGCCTGGCCACTGCCCTGCCGCCCCCTGCCGAAGCAATCGGCCAGTGACGGACAACCCGGCGACAGCCAGCCAACGCCAGCGAACTGGCGGCAGTCAGGCCAAAAACAGCCGGACCGGCAGAAAATGCTGCCCTCCTGTCTGTACCTGCGGACAATGCGCCACCCAATCTTTGCGCAAATCATCTTTCCTTCATAACAGCCAGCGTTTGAAGTGCCCTTATGGCCTTCGTTTGAATCGTCTGCACGGCGGGAGGCAGAGGGTCGGTGGTCTTCATACATAGGCAATGGCATTTAATTTGCATATTTTTCCGCATCCGCCCTGTGCGGAAAATCTGACCACACCCGCCTTCGCGGCCATATATGAGGACACTGCCATGGAAATTTCCGGACTCAACAAATTCAATGCCTTTGCGTTTCCCCTGCCCGGCAAGGACGATTCCGGCTCCACCCCCGCAGCCGTACAGGACATCGTCAATCTGAGCACCCCCCAGCTGCTTGAAGATCATGAGGTGGATGCCGTTATGGACGAAACCCTGAACATGATCGCCCATGACAACGTGGCCGCGCTCTCCGTGCATGGCGGGTTGAGCCAGAGCCGCGTTTTCGCGCTGCTCGGCATGTAGTGGGGGCGGCCCCGGCCGCGCCCTGCCTGCCCGTGTATGGGAATGAAAAATTTGACACCTCCGCCGCGTTGAGGCTACTGTCACCTGTCCAAGTCAGGCACAGAACATCGGTTCTGTGCCGAATTTTTTACCGCAACAGATTTATTACCGCAGCCGGTACATGAGGATAGGGCAAATGACCGACATTGACCGCCAAATGGCTACCATCAAGCGCGGCGTGGCCGAACTGATCGACGAAAACGAACTGCGCAAGAAGATCCTGCGCGGCGCTCCCCTGCGCATCAAAGTGGGCTTTGACCCCACCGCCCCCGACCTGCATCTGGGACATACGGTAGTCATGCACAAGATGCGTCACTTTCAGGAACTGGGCCACCATGTAGTCTTTCTTATCGGCGATTTCACCGGGCGCATCGGTGACCCTTCGGGCCGTTCTGAAACCCGCCCCCCGCTCACTGAAGAGCAGGTGCTCGCCAATGCCGAGACCTACAAAAAACAGGTCTTCAAAATCCTTGACCCCGCCAAGACCGAAGTGGCCTTCAACTCCGCATGGCTCGGCAAGCTCGACGCCACCGGCTTTATCAAGCTTGCATCCAGCTATACCGTCGCCCGTATGATGGAGCGCGACGATTTCGAAAAGCGCTTCCGCGAGCAACGGCCCATTTCGATCCACGAATTTCTCTATCCCCTCTGCCAGGGGTATGACTCCGTATGCCTCAAGACCGATGTGGAGATGGGCGGCACCGACCAGAAGTTCAACCTGCTGGTCGGCCGTAATCTTCAGGCCCACTATGGCATCGAAAGCCAGTGCATTCTCACCATGCCCCTGCTTGAAGGCACTGACGGCGTACGCAAGATGTCAAAATCTTACGGCAACTATATCGGCATTGACGAAGCGCCTTCCGAGATTTTCGGCAAGATCATGGCCATTTCCGACGACCTCATGTGGCGCTACTACGAACTGCTTTCAACCAAAAGCCTGGAAGATATCGCCACCCTCAAGACGGATGTGGCCACCGGCACGGTGCACCCCAAAGCCGCCAAGGAAACGCTGGCCCACGAAATGGTCAGCCGTTACCACAGCCGGAAAGACGCCGACGAAGCCCAGCAGGGCTTTAATGCGGTCTTTGCGGATGGCGGCGTACCTGACGAAATGCCCGAGCACCAGTGCGCGCACGGCGAAGACAGCACCCCTCCGGTCTTTCTTGAAGCCGCGGGCCTGGTCAAAAGCCGCGGTGAGGCCAAACGCCTCATGAAGGAAGGAGCACTCTCCATCGACGGGCAACGCTGCGACGACGCCATAACGCCCCTGTCCGCCGGGGAATATGTGATCAAACTGGGCAAAAAGCGCTTTTTGAAGCTGCTGGTCAGCTAACACAGTTTACACATGCCTGAGCATATGCCGCCCTGCATTTGTAAACTCACTCCGGCGTCCGGCAGCGCGTAAGCGGCATTGAACACCCCTGTGGCGGATGCCTGCGCCCACGCGCCGGAACAGTTTCAAAAAAAACGGCTCCGAAACAGGGCGCCGTTGCGATAATTCCTGTTTATTGACCGTAAAAGGCCCGTTACAGCACAGGACCAGTACCCGCGGGTACATCCTGAACTGGAACGGGCCTTTCGGCATTATCGCCCTGTAATACGTATTCCCCCCAAATTAGAGTAAATTAACCTTTAAATTGCTCTGACAGCTGTGTGAGCAGACGCCCGCTACGGAAGCGCAGTTTATCTGCGCTGTTAAACCCCGAAGTGAGCATACCTCAGACTTTGAGTTGGACTTTGAAAATGTATATTCGCAAAGTTAATCTGCTGTAGAGCATTTCACACTTGAAATATTCTACAGGAATTTGTCTCCAAATCCTTGTCGTCAAATTATTCTAGGGCGGCTTTGCCGACCGTTAAGCAATCATTTGAAGCGTTAATTGCTCTAATAGCGCTCGTTGCGGGGCCGCCGCAAACGCGCAGACGCTGCGTCGTCGGCAAGCCCCCGCAACGGCCAACCGGCTCACGTTTTCGTGGCAGGCGTTGCCCGCGCAACCCTGGGCAGCCAAAACGGCCTTTCCCTCAGGCCGACAGAGGCGCAATTCCTGGCAAAACAGCTCTTGCGCAGGCTGCCCACCCTGCCCACGCGCCGGTTGCACTCATGCAGGCGCTCAAAGCCGGCAAGGGCCACTCAGCGGCCCAACGCCATTTCCGCCGCTGCCGTGGCGTGCAGCAGGGTGGTATCCAGCAAGGGAACATCCGTATGTTCCGGCTGCACCAGCAGGCCGATCTCTGTACAGCCGAGCACAACCCCTTGTGCGCCCCTGGCCTGGAGGCCCTCGATAACCGTTAACATCTTGCGGCGTGAGCCGTCTTCAATGCGCCCCAGGCACAATTCCTGAAAAATCACATCGTTTATCATGCCCCGGTCCTGGGCATCAGGCACAAGAACCTCAATGCCCCGTTGCCGCAAAACTCCGCTGTAAAAATCTTCTTCCATCGTGTAGCGCGTTCCCAGCAAGGCAGCCCTGGTCATGCCCCGGCGCAGCAGTTCATCTGCCGTAGCCCCGGCCAGGTGCAGCAGGGGAATCTGCACGGCCGCTGCCACCTGGGGAGCCACCTTGTGCATGGTATTGGTGCAGATCAGAAAAAAATCCGCGCCGCCGCGTTCAAGACGCCGGGCGCCCCCGGCCAGGGCGGCCGCCGCCTCATCCCAGCGGCCTTCGGCCTGGCAGGCCTCAATTTCGGCAAAATCCACACTGTACAACAGGCATTTTGCCGAATGCAGACCGCCAAGGCGTTGCCTGACCACACGGTTGATAATCTGATAGTATGAAACCGTGCTTTCCCAGCTCATACCGCCCAGAAGACCGATAACTTTCATACTATGCTCCTTTCCGGGTATTGGCACACCCGCTTTTATTTCATGATAATTTATCTTACTCTGGCAATGGAGGGCGTATGCAAAAACTTTATGTAGCCATGGTCGGCCTGCCCGCCAGAGGAAAATCCACTCTGGCAAAACGCATCCGTGACGGGCTGCTGGCCGAGGGCATTCAGGCCAGACTGTTCAATAACGGCGACATGCGCCGTGCGCTTATGGGCGCGGAATCCACAAATCCGGATTTTTACAATCCCGCCAACGAATCGGGCCGCGAAGCACGCGAGATGATCTGCCGCCGGAATATGGAACTTGCCCGGACATGGCTGGCCGCCGAAGGCGAGGTGGCAATTCTGGACGCCACCAACGTAAGCCGCGCACGACGTATTCTTATTGAAAAAACGCTTACCGACCATCCTGTGCTGTTTGTGGAATGTGTCAATGAAGACCAGCTGCTCCTCAAGGCATGCATACGCCGCAAGGCCACCCTGCCGGAATACGCCGCCTACAGCGAAGATGAAGCCCTGCAAAGCTTTATGAAGCGCATAAGCTATTATGAGGCCATTTATGAGCCATTGGAAGAGGAAAAATTCTGGCTCTGCGTAGACTCCACCGCCAACCGCATTCTGGGCGAGCGCCCTTGCGAAGGCTCGCCCTATTATCCTGCCATACGCGAAATCGTGGTCAGCGCCTGGGTTCACTGTCTGTATCTTGCGCGGCACGGCCAGACGGAATTCAACGTGCGCGGGCGCATCGGCGGCGACCCGCCCCTGACTGCCAGAGGGCGCAGCCAGGCCAAGGCTCTGGCACGGCACATGCGCCACAAGGACATAAACTGGGTCTTTACCTCAACCCGCCTGCGTTCGCACGAAACCGCCACGCCGCTGCTGGCGGGACACCCCGGCGCTCATGTCATGGCCTTCAAGGAATTTGACGAGATATGGGCCGGCGACTGCGAAGGTATGCTGTACAGCGAAATCCGCGCAAAAATGCCCGGAGTGACCGCCGGGCGCAATGCCAGCAAGTACACATACGCCTATCCCAATGGCGAAAGCTACGCCATGCTGCGCGAGCGCGTGCAGCGCGGACTGCGGCGCGCCCTGTTTCTTGCCGGCGACACCCCGCTTGTGATTGTGGGACATCAGGCTGTCAACCGGGTACTGCTTTCCCTTTTCCTGCAGCAGCGCAGCGAAGACGTACCCTATATCTACATACCGCAAAATCAGTATTATCATATAAGCATGACTCCGCGACGCAAGGTTTTTGAACGCATTCCCTATCAGGAAGAAATTTTTTAACGGTTTTGCCCTTGCGTCCCTAACAATAAGCTTTACTCTTTTTGCGCGAAACGGTATTAGCCTGCGTGCCAAGCCACTTTCCCATGTCCCGTCAGGGGCATTCAGGCCGCTTCATACGCATACTCCCTCAAAATACATCTGTTCATGCGGTTTGGAAAATATTAACCGCCGAGTGAAGCGGCAAAATCCAAGGAAATTACTATGAAATTACAAGCTAAACTTCTGGCAGGTTTTCTCCTTTCTGCCCTGATCACGCTGTCCATGGGTATTTTTGCCGACTCCCGCCTGCACGACATGAGCCAGGCCGACACGTTTTTGTATACACGCTCGGCGGAACCTATGGGCGACCTTATAAACATGTCGGTGTATTTCCAGCGTATCCGTCTGGACCTGCTGACCTTTGTCACCACGGATGAAGATGCCGTAAAACAGCGCGTACGGACAGAAATTCCCCAATACCGGGCCATTATCGACAGCGGTACTACCAAGGTGGAATCAAGCCTGATTTCTGCTGAAGCACAAAAGATCCTGGCGGAATACAAGCTGCGCCGTCAGGACTTCCGCACCATGACAGACGATGTCATGTCTCTGGCAAGTGATGGCAGGCAGGCCCAGGCCTATGCCCTGCTTACCGGAAAGGGATGGGAGATATCTACCGCCTACCAGAACGCCATTGGCGACCTTGTGGCCTCCAAGCTTGAGCAGGGCAGGTTGCTGGCCCAGAAAAATGCCGAACTGGCTGATTCGTCCAGCTATCTTCTCTATGTGGCTCTGGGTGCAGGCATTCTGCTTTCCATCGCCATGGGCATTCTGCTCACCCGCAACATCATGCGCCAGCTTGGCGAAGACCCCGGCTACCTGGCCGAAGTGGCGGGCGAGATCGCACACGGCAACCTCAATGTGACGTTCAGGCCGCAAAAAACAGCCGGGGGCGTATATCATGTGATGCAGAACATGGTCGGTACCATGAAGGAAAAAATCGCCGAAGCCGAAGAAAAAAGCGCTGAAGCGGCCCGTCAGGCCGATCAGGCCAACATAGCCACTCAGGAAGCACACGCCGCCAAGGCCGCCGCAGAACGTGCCAAAGCCGAAGGGATGTTGCAAGCAGCACAACAGCTTGAAGAAGTGGTAGGTATCCTGACCTCCGCCTCCGAAGAGCTTTCGGCGCAGATCGAACAGTCCAGCCGTGGCGCGGATGAACAGTCACAACGCGTCAGCGAAACGGCTACCGCCATGGAAGAAATGAATGCCACCGTGCGCGAAGTTGCCAGCAACGCCGGGCACGCCTCAGAAATGTCTGACCAGGCCCACCTGCAGGCGCAGGAAGGGGCTGCCATAGTGTCCCGCGTGGTGCAGGGCATCAACGAAGTTTCACGGCAAAGTATGGAAATCAAGCAGGATATGGACACCCTGAGCCATCAGGCCGAAGGTATCGGGCAGATAATGAGCGTGATTTCCGACATTGCCGACCAGACCAACCTGCTGGCCCTCAATGCCGCCATTGAGGCCGCCCGGGCCGGCGAGGCCGGAAGGGGCTTTGCGGTAGTGGCCGACGAGGTGCGCAAGCTGGCTGAAAAAACTATGACCGCTACTCATGAAGTGGGCCAGGTCATCAGCGGTATTCAGGAAGGCACACGCAAAAGTGTGGCCGGGGTGGATGTGTCCATCGGTACGATTCAGGAGGCCACCAGCCTGGCCAACCAGTCCGGCGAAACCTTGCACAGCATTGTTGCTCTGGTAGACCAGACCAACGATCAGGTGCGTTCCATCGCCACGGCCAGCGAAGAACAGTCCGCGGCCAGCGACGAAATCAACCGCTCTGTGGAACAGGTTGCGGCCATTTCCAGCCAGACGGCCACCGCCATGGCACAGGCCGCGCAGGCCACCGCGGAACTGGCGAGACAGTCTCAGGTGTTGCAGAGCCTTATCAATGACATGAAGGCTGAAGGCAGCCGTTAACATGTCTTGCGGGTGAAGGCCCCTTTTTCAAAAGGGGCCTTCACCCGCATCCGTTAGAGTAATCACCCCTTCAAATGATTCCTTAACGGTCGGCAGAGCCGCCCTACAGTCATATTGGCGACAGGGTGAAAGCAAATGATGGTATTGCGCGGCGCGCAGGGAGATCACCCGCCCCCGGGAAGGGAAGCTCCCGGAGCCGCCGCCGCGCAGACGGCCCAAAATAAACTGAAAAGGACTTTCGCGTCCGCAGGGCGACAAAACCCCTTCTCGAAGAACAAATACTGCTCCTCCATCTCTGCGCATGCGTCTTCCCGTGATGTAGGCGCATTCCCATCGCTCACGCACCCCTTCATTTTTTTCTGCCTTTGCCCGGCGGGGTCAGCATGCGCACGGCGCGCACCTCATCAATGCGACGCTTGTCCATACGGGTAATTTCCAGTTCCCACCCCTGATAGTGCAGGCGCTCGCCCTTTTCAGGAATGCGACCGAGCCGCTCCAGAATAAAGCCCGCCAGAGTAGCGCTGGACAGGCGCTTGGGCAGGCTGATGCCCAGCCAGCTTGCGAACAGGTCTACCGTAAGACGTCCCGGCATGACCCAGCTGCCGTCAGGACGGCGGCAGGCCTCCGGCCCGGCGGGCATGTCGCCCATCTGCCCGGCCAGCACACTCAACAGTTCCGCCGGGGTAATCACGCCCACCACGCTGCCGTACTCATCCCGCACAAAAGAAAGGGGCGTGGGATGTGTGCGAAAATCCTCCATAATCACATGCAGGGGCGTGTGCTCAAAAATCGTGGGCGCTGGCCGGATGTAAGACTTGAGATCCCACTTGCCGTCGGGCGAGCAGTCGCCGCGCTCAAGGATATCACCGGGATGTACCACGCCGAGCACCTCGTCCGTGTCACGCCGCAATACGGGCAGCCAGGCCAGACGCGACGAAGCGGCATACCGGTTCACGGTTTTGCGGTCGGCATTGCTGTCCAGCCAGTTCACACGCTGGCGCGGAATCATAATGAACCGTGCCGTGCGCCCGCCAAGACGTATGACCCGTGCCAGCATATCCCGCTCTTTGGGCGCGAAAAGCTGCTCCTTTTCTCCCCCGGCCAGGGCCGCGGCATCAAGCTGGGCATCGCCCTGCCCCGGGGCGTTGCCCCCGAGAATATTCAGGATCACGCGGGCCGTGGATTCGCGCATGTCGCGCATGCTGAAGCGTCTGCGCCGGTTGCGCAAGGCCCACTGGTTGCACGCTTCCACCATGATGGAAAAGACAATGGCCGCGTACATGTAGCCCTTGGGAATGTGAAAACCCAGGCCATCGGCCAGCAGGCTCAGGCCGATCATCAGCAGAAAACCGAGGCACAATACGATAACTGTAGGATGTCGCTCCATAAAATTGAGCAACGGAGCCGCTGCCAGCAGCATGATGCCCATGGCGATGACCACCGCCAGCATCATGATGGTCACATGCTCCACCATGCCCACGGCCGTGATGATGGAATCAAGGGAGAATACGGCGTCCAGCACCACTATCTGAAAGATGACCTGCCAGAAATCCGCATGATGCCCCGAGTCCCCGGCATACCGGCCACTGTGGCCTTCCAGCCGGTCATGCAGCTCCATTGTACCCTTGAGCAGCAGAAAAACGCCCCCGGCCATGAGTATGAGATCGCGGGCGGCAAAACCGTGCCCCCCCAGTTCAAACAGAGGGGTGGTCAGCGTGGCCAGACGCGCCATGACGGTAAGAAGCAGCATGCGCATAAGCAGGGCCAGCCCAAGGCCCACCAGAAAAGCCTGCCGTTTGCGCTCACCGGGCAAGCGCCCGACAAGAATGGAAATAAAAACCAGGTTGTCCACCCCGAGCACCACTTCAAGCAGTACAAGTGTACCCAGGCCGGCCCAGGCAGAAAGGTGTGTCACCCATGAAAAGTCGAACATAGTGTCACGCTCCGGGGCGGTTGCCCCTTCTTGCGAAATGACGGATGCGGCGGCCCACTGCCACCGAAAAAAAAGACAAAAGAGGGCCGAAAGCCCCCTTTTGTCAGTAAATTGCCGTTGCCATCGGCATCAGGTGATTCTCGGCTTCCGTTGCAAGGCGCAGGACGCGCCGGACGTGACAGGAAAGCGGAAAACCGGAATGCCGTTGCAAGCATGCGCTCAAAAACGCCCGGCATATGGCCGGACCAGCAGGCTGCTCCGGCTCGGACAAGTCAGATGTCATTACTCGGCAGCGAGCTGGATGCGTTCAAAGCCGGTAACAGTGATTTCATCGCCCACGGCCTTGCCCGTTTCACGCACGACATCGGTAATGGTCTTCTTGTCATCGCGGATGTAGGGCTGTTCCATAAGGCACACTTCTTTCTGGAACTTTTTCACCGCGCCGTCAGCAATCTTGTCAACGATATTGGCGGGTTTGCCTTCTTCCAGAGCCTTCTGGCGATACACTTCGCGCTCGCGTTCCACAGCGGCCTGGTCAAGGCTTGCGGCATCAAGAGCCATGGGGCTGGCAGCAGCCACCTGCATGGCGATATTTTTGGCAAGCTCCTGCACTTCGGGCTTGTCGACACTTTCAGCCTTGCCGCAGGTCAGGAAAACCAGCACACCGATCTTGCCGTTGGCGTGGATGTACTGGCCCACCAGGGAGCTTTCGCAGGGTTTGACGTGACGGGCAAACCTGCCGAGCTGCATGTTTTCGCCCACAGAGGCGATGAGCTGGGTCACTTCTTCACCCATAAGGGCCTCAAGGGCAGCGGCGTCGGCGGGGGCGTTGTCCAGCACGCTTTTGGCCACCTTGGCGGCCATGTCCTGAAACTGGTCGCCGCGGGCCACAAAGTCGGTTTCGCACAGCAGCGAAGCCATGGCCACGGTCTTGCCGTCATCGCTCAGAGCCACGGTTACAAGACCTTCGCTGGTGGCGCGGCCGGACTTTTTGGCAGCCTTGGCCATGCCCTTCTGGCGCAGCCAGTCAACAGCTTTTTCCAGGTCGCCTTCTACTTCCACCAGGGCTTTCTTGCAGTCCATCATGCCCGCGCCGGTCATTTCGCGCAGTTCTTTCACCATCTGAGCAGTGATAGCAGCCATTGTATTCTCCAAATGCGTCCGGCCTGCAGCCGGAGTTATCAAAATTACTTCCTGAATTGCAGAGGTGCATCCAAAACGGGGCAGCGCAGCCATAAATCAGGTTGCGCTGCCCCCAGGAATGCGAAAGCAGAAAACCGGCTATTGGGCGGGAGCAGCCTCGGCAGCAGCTTCAACAGCGGCAGCCTTTTGCATGGCTTCTTCAGCGTTGGCGGTTTCGCCCTTGTGGTCCTTGCCCATAGCTTCGCCTTCCATGCAGGCTTCGGCAAAGGCGGCCACAAAAAGCTTGATGGCGCGGATGGCGTCATCGTTGCCGGGAATAATATAGTCGATGACATCGGGGTCGCAGTTGGTGTCGGTGACAGCAATGATCGGGATACCAAGCTTGCGGCATTCCTTGACGGCGATGTCTTCGCGATGGGGGTCGATGATAAAGGCAATCTGGGGCAGGCGATCCATATTCTTGATGCCGCCGAGGGTTTCTTCCAGCTTGGCAAGCTCGCGTTCCAGAAGCAGGATTTCCTTTTTCTGGTAGCGGTTGATGCTGCCGTCGGCAAACATGCTTTCAAGCTTCTTCAGGCGGTCAACGCTCTTCTGGATGGTGACAAAGTTGGTGAGCGTACCGCCCATCCAGCGATTGGTCACGAAGAACTGTCCGGCGCGTCCGGCTTCAGCAGCCACGGCCTCCTGGGCCTGGCGCTTGGTGCCGATGAAAAGGACCTTGCCGCCCTTGGCCACAATGTCCACCACCTTGTCGTGGGCAATGCGGAAGAGCTTTACGGTCTGCTGCAGGTCGATGATATGGATGCCGTTGCGCGCGCCGAAAATGTAAGGACGCATCTTGGGATTCCAGCGGCGGGTCTGGTGACCGAAGTGCACGCCGGTTTCCAGCATTTGCTTCATGCTGACGTAAGCCATGGGGATTCCTCCAAAGGGTTGTTTTCTTCCACCCACGCCCTGACCCTGCAACCCGGCGTCGCGCCTGAAGCACGAGTATGAACGCCGCCACACGCGGCATTCCGCCGGGCACCCCGGGCCGCTGCCTGGGTGTGCTTGATGGAAAGGGTGTACATACATGATCACCGCTGGCTTGGCAAGCATTGATGCGGGCTTTCCGCAAAAAATGGCGGCAGGCAGACCGCCCCTTTTCAAAGTCTGAAGCAGCCCTTATAGTTAAGGTCCATCTGCCGCAAAAAATGCAAGACAAAAAATATCCGCAGGAAAAAACATGAACAACCACGGCTTTACCCTGATCACCGAACAGCAACTGCGCGAAGTGGACGGCACCGCCCGTCTGTGGCGGCACGAAGCTACCGGCGCCCAGATGCTTTCCATCAGCAATACGGACGAAAACAAATGCTTTGGCGTGAGTTTTCGCACGCCGCCCACCGATTCCACCGGCGTGGCCCATATCCTGGAACATTCCGTCCTCTGCGGGTCTGACAAATATCCCGTCAAGGAACCGTTTGTGGAACTGCTCAAGGGGTCCCTGCAAACCTTCCTCAATGCCTTTACCTTTCCGGACAAAACCTGCTACCCGGTTGCAAGCTGCAATCTGCGCGATTTTTACAACCTCATTGATGTCTATATCGACGCCGTTTTTCATCCGCGCATCAACGAAGACATTTTCAAGCAGGAAGGCTGGCATGTGGATGCCCCATCTGCGGACGGCCCCTGGGCCTACAAGGGCGTTGTCTATAATGAAATGAAAGGCGTGTACTCTTCTCCGGACTCCGTGCTTGCCGAGCAGAGCCAGCAGTCCCTTTTTCCCGACACGCTGTACAGCCTTGACTCCGGCGGCAATCCCCAGTGCATTCCCGACCTTACCTACGAGGCGTTTTGCGACTTCCACAGCCGCTATTATCACCCGAGCAATGCCCGCTTTTTCTTCTGGGGCGATGACCCGGAAGCTGAACGGCTGCGCCTTGCAGGCCAGGCTCTGGAAAAATACACGGCACGTCCTGTGGATTCCACTGTTCCCCTGCAAAAGCGTCTCGACACACCGCGCCATATCGAAGTGCCCTATGCAGCCTCCGAAGGTGAAAAGCGCGCCCTGTTCACGGTCAACTGGCTGCTTGGCGAACGCGGCGACGTGGATCAGGCCCTGCTGATGGAGATGCTCGAGCACATCCTTGAAGGGCTGCCCGGCTCCCCCCTGCGCAAGGCGCTCATCGCCTCGGGCCTTGGTGAAGACACCACGGGCTGCGGGCTGGAAACAGACCTCCGCCAGATGTACTACTCCACCGGTCTCAAGGGCGTGGCCCCCCGGGACGTTCCGGCGGCCGAAGTACTCATTTTTGAAACCCTGGCCCAACTGGCTGAAGAAGGCATTCCCGCTGCCGCTGTGGAAGCTGCCGTCAACACGGTGGAATTCGCCTACCGTGAAAACAATTCCGGCCGTTTCCCGCGCGGGCTTTCAGCCATGATCCAGTCGCTGTCCACCTGGCTGTATGACGGCGACCCCCTGGCTCCCCTGGCGTGGGAGGCTCCCCTGGCTGCCCTTAAAAAGCGTATCCAGGCAGGCGAACCCGTATTTGAACAGGCCATCAAAGACTGGTTCCTGAACAACAACCATCGCGCCACCGTGGTGCTGCTGCCGGATACGGGCCTTGGCAAAGCCCGCGATGAAGCGGAAAAAGCCCGTATGGATGCGGTGCAGGCCGCAGCTGGTCCCGAAGAACGCGCAGCCGTGGCCGCCGACACCCGGCGCCTTGAAGAAGTGCAGAGCGCCCCCGACAGCCCGGAGGCACTGGCGACCATTCCGGCTCTCGGGCTTGAAGACCTGCCGGCGCACAACGCCCCCATCCCCCGCAATGTGGTGGAAGTGCCGGAGGCCATCCTGAGCCACGAACTTCCCACCCAGGGCGTTGCCTACACCACCCTGTTGCTGCCGCTGGATAACGTGCCTGACCGCCTTGTTCCCCTGCTGCCGCTCTTTGCCCGCAGCCTCACGGAAATGGGTACGGCGCGACGCGACTTTACGGAGCTTGGGGCGCTCATGGCCGCCAAGACCGGCGGCGTGGGGGCCGACCCCCTGCTGGGTACCGTGCGCGAAAGCCGCAAAACCGTGAGCTATCTGGCCGTTTCCGGTAAGACAGTGTATGACAAGCTACCTGATTTATTTAACATCATACATGAAATCCTGCTTGAGCCTCTGGCCGACAAGAAGGTCATCGAAGCGCGCGTGGGCCAGATGCTGCTTGAAACCAAGGCCCGCCTGGAAAACGCCCTTCAGTCCGCCGGGCATGCGGCCGTAAGCGCGCGCCTGCGGGCGCGCTACACCGGCGCGGGCGCTCTGGCCGAGCGCACCACGGGCCTGAGCTACCTTGAAAGCGTGCGCGCCATGCTTGGCCGTATGGAAAAAGAGCCGCAGACGGTCATGGCCGACCTTGAAGAGCTTCGCAACCGCATCGTGGCACGCCCCGGCGCGGTCTTTGACTGCACCGCCGAGGCTTCCGGCCTGTCCCAGGCTGAAAGCCACGCCCGCCGCCTGTTGCAGGCCCTGCCCCAGTTGCGTCCCGGCGCCGCAGGCGGCATTGGCGAAACCCCCATGCGCCTGCCTGCGGCCGAAGCCTTCATCGCTCCGGCGCAGATCAACTATGTGGGCAAGGCCGCCAACATCTATGATCAGGGCTATATATATCACGGCTCTGCCAGTGTTATCCTGCGCTACCTGCGCATGGGCTACCTGTGGGAGCGTGTGCGTGTGCGCGGTGGCGCATACGGGGCATTCTGCAACCTGGACCGCCTGGGCGGCACCCTTGTCTGCGCCTCCTATCGCGACCCCAATGTGGAAGCCACCCTGGAGGCCTTTGACGGCATGGCCGACTTCCTGCGCGGCTTCACGCCCGACAAGGCCCAGCTTACCCAGGCCATAGTGGGCGCCATCGGCGATCTGGACAGCTACCTTCTGCCCGACGCCAAGGGTGCGCAGTCCCTGGCCCGCTGGCTCACCAACGATACGGACGCCGCCCGCGCGCTTATGCGCGAGGAAATCCTTTCCACCACCGAAAAGCACTTCCGTGATTTCGCGGAAGTGCTGGCCGAAGCCGCCGCCAAGGGACATATCTGCGTGCTTGGCGGCCCCCGGGCAGAGGCTGCCGCAGCGGAACACGGGTGGGAAAGCAGCAGACTGATCTAAAAAGGATACTGAACGGGACCGGTTTCGGCAGGCGAGTTGACAGGCGTTCGCCGGGACCGGTTCCGAAACACAGATTGCAACACAGTGTTTTCCACCAGCCCGCCACCTTGCGCCCCGCCCGCGCCATCCCCGGCAGAGACGCCCACCGCCTTTCTCGCCGGGCATCCTCTTGCCGGGCGCATTGCCGCGCCCTCTTTCGTCATGCCGGCCGGCGTGGCAGAAAATGCGCGTTTTCTCGCGGAGCGCGTAGACGAGGTGGCGTTGTGCCTGTTTGAATCCAGCGCCTGCCTGCAATATGACTCCGGCGACCTGCCGCCGGATCTGGCGGCCCTGCCCTTGCGCTGGCATGCCCACCTGCCTGTAGACCTTCCCTGGTCCCGGGGACCGGCCGTGCGCCAGGCCAGTCCGGCACGCCGGGCCGCATGCACGGCAGCGGCGGTCATTGCACGGCTCATGGCCCTTGTTCCCGGCCTTGTCCCGCGCGTGGCGGTGCTGCACCCGCCGGAAGGCCCGCCCGACCTGCAGCGCACCCTGCTGGCAGATTTTGCAGAACACTGGCGAAATGGGGCAGACAGCCCGGAAGCCCCCCCGGCCCTGCGCCATATTCCTCTCTTGCTGGAAAATGTGGCGCACAGCGATGTGGCCTGCCTTGGCAAAAACTTTCTTCATGAGCACGGGCTGGGGCTTTGTCTGGACGTGGGACATCTCCTCGGCTATGCTCAGAAAAAGCTGCTGCATTCGGCCCTGCCCTCACAGGCGGGCCTGCTGCACTGGAGCGCACCCGGCAAGGGCGACCAGCACCTGCCGCTCACAGCTCTCACGCCGTCGCAAAGACGCATTGCGCGGCGCATCATGGCTGACGCCCCGAGCACGGCCACACATCTGGTAGAAGTTTTCAAGTGGGAGGGCCTGGCGGCTTCCCTGCCTGTTCTGTCAGCCCTTGCCACCGGCGAAACGCCGGATGCGTCCTGGGGCTGAAGGCAAAAGCAAAGCCATGCGGCGTATGTATCCGCCGTGCAATCAGGGGCATCGGCCTCGGGAGGATGAACACAGCAATGCTGCCCACTGCCGAACTTGTCGCCAATATGAAGCAATGGCGGCAATCACTGGACAAGGAAGACCGCTGGTGCATCCTTATCAATGCCGACCCCGATGCCCTGGCTTCGGCGTTGGCGCTGAGGCGCATTTTGTTGCCGCGGGTTCACAATGCCGACATTGCGCGCGTCAACGAGGTCACCCGGCCCGACAACCTCGCCATGATACGCTATCTGCGCATCCCGGTGCGCATGTGGCAGGCGGAAAAGGCCGACCAGTACAACCGCTTTGCCATAGTGGATTCCCAGCCGCACCATCACAAGGCTTTTCACGGCGTTGTCTTTGACTGTGTCATCGACCACCACCCCCTGCCGTCCGGCACAGATGAATCGCCCTATTCTTCCGACGCCTATTGCGATATCCGCCCCGGCCTCGGGGCCACCAGCACCATGATGACCCGCTACATGCAGGGCCTGCGCATGCGGCCCGGCCCCAGGCTGGCTACCGCCCTGTTGTACGGCATACGCACCGACACGGGGGCTTTCGAACGTTCGGGCGATGAGGACGATTTTCGCGCGTACCAGTGGCTTTCACGCCATGCGGACAACAACCTGCTGCGGCGCATTGTGCGCAGCGAATACCTGCGTGACTGGCTGCCACTTTTTTCGCGCGCCTTCCGCAGTCTTACCGACTGCCGGGGCAGCGGGGCCTTTGCCTGGCTCAATGAGGTCAACAGCGCCGACCTGCTGGTGGCTGTAGCGGACTTTTTCACCCGTGTGCACGGGCTGAAGTGGATTGCGGTGAGCGGTATTGTGGGCAAGACTGTCATTGTCATCTTTCGCGGCGACGGCGGGCGCGACATCGGGCGCCTGGCTGACGCCTGCTTTTATGACGTGGGGCAGGCCGGGGGACACCGCAACATGGGCAGGGCGGAGTTTCCGCTGGCGGCGGTTCCGGAAAACGTCAAGGTGACGGACTTTGTGCTGAAACGCCTGCAGACACGCAAGCTGCGCCGCGCCACATCCCCTGCTGCTGAAGACAAGGGCAGCCCCCGCACCCCCTAGGCACCCGCCCGTAAAACCAGCACGACGCCCGCTACGCGTGGCTGGGCAAAGGCGTATGGAGACGGCATCTTGACCGCAAGTTCCTTCGGGGCAGCGGTGCTGCCTACCGGCCCTGGGGCCAAGGCCCGCCAGGGAGCCATAACGCGACTGACCGGAGGAGCTATTTCTGTATCAGAAAACTTGTGCCAGGTGCAAAAAAGCCTTTTTACAAAAGACGTGTACGTTCACAGTGCACGACTTGGAGTAAAAAGGCTTTTTAACGTAGCAAGCTGGCAAAAAGTACAGAAAAACAGCCTCTAGCGTTGCCCGCACTGAAGCCCGAGACGCCGCCCGGATTCGGCATAATGCTCGCGCAGGACACGCTCGATACGCTGTAGGTCGCGGCTGCACAGGGTATCATAAATGAGCGTGTGGCGCTCATAGAATTCCTGGGGCGAAAAAAGCGTATCCCAGCTTTTATAATAGAGAAACTTTGAAATATGGGCGCAGGAGTTGCGGGCCGTGCTGACCATCAGCCTGTTGGAACAGCGCGAAAGCAGCGCATCGTGAAACGCTTCATCCACAACGCTCATGCTCGAAAGCCCTGTAGCGCTGCGGCTTTGCCGCGCCATCTCGTCCAGTATGGTCTTCACTTCGGCCACGGCCGCATCATCCCACTTATCCATGGACTGGACAATGCAGGCCCCTTCCAGCGTACCCCCAAGGCAGTAACTGTCTTCAATTTCCTGTGCTGTAAGATGGCGGATATGCTTGGCCTTTTGCGGCAGGCCGGTCACAAGCCCCTGCTGCAGAAGGGTTTGCAGGGCTTCGCGCACGGGTCCGCGGCTGATGCCGAGATGCTCCGCGATCTCTGTTTCGCGGATGGGGTCGCCGGGCATGAGTGTTCCGTCAAGCAGACACTGCTTGATATAATCTATGGCCTGCGCGCTGTAGGTCTGAACGTGGCTCAATGTTTGCTCCTCATGTGTTTGCCTGGAGATAGTCTTAGCAAATTATGATGCCTTGTCCATAGAGCATTTACTGTTGGGAATTTATATTCCCAATCTTCGGGGCGCTCGCTTCGGCGTTCAGGCGGACCGATACACAGCATTGGCTGCGGGCACCCGCTCCCGCTGCGTCGTCCGTACAACTGTACAATACAACTGCGCACAGAAACGCCATGGTGATAGAATTGAAGCGGCGGCAGCCGGAATAAGAGCATCCCGCCTGCCGCCTATGGGTATGACACAGAGTGTCGGGGCAACTGTTAGGCCGCTTCGGGCGCCGCGTCTTCGGGCGTGGCATACCGCCGGTTCCAGCCGGTGACGGCAGAGAATATCAGCACCACCAGCAAAGCCCACGAATACGGATTGTACAGAGCCGTGCTGATGGGCGGCGCCGCAATACCGTAGCTTTCTGCCGCGCTCACCATGGCGCCGTACCAGGCGGCCACCACAATGTGCCACGGCAGAATAAAGAAGATGGTACACACCGCGCAGTCCATAAGGTTCGCGCGCCGCGCCGGGGCAAGGTTGAACTTTTCGCCTATGGGGCGCACAAGGCTCGGCCCCACCAGCAGTTCCGCCGGAGCATTGGCGGAAATGGGAATGGACGCCAGAATGGTCACCCCCACGATAAACAGTTCAGCCTGACGCACTGTGCTGACCACACTCTTGTGGGCAAATTCCAGGATCTTGGTCATTATGCCGCATTCCACGAGGATCTGGGTAACGGCAAGAATAAGGATGGCAAAAATGATCGCGCCCACCACGCCGTCAATACCGGACTGGATGATCCCCGTAGAAGCCCCCGCCTTGGCGGGAATACCGAAAATATCGCCGGGCTTGAGTGTGCCGATAAGCATACCCACCAACGCCGCCGTGACGTTGCCGTAAATGAGCGACTCAATGATATGCCTGCCGCTGAGCGCAGCCACCACAACCACGATCAGGGCCACCAGCATGAATATGCCGGAAGGATTCAGGTTGGCCTGGATCTCGGGCAGCACCACGGTTTCGCCCCCGCCGCCGAAAATCATGAATACCAGCGCGGTAAAGGCCGCCGCCACAATACAGAGCGGAAAGCGGCTTCGCACGACGTCGCGCATGGTGGCGCCCTGTGTGTACGCAGACACAATGGTCGTGTCCGATATGGGAGCCAGGTTGTCACCGAAGGCCGCGCCTGACAGAATGGCCAGGCCGAGCATGGCCGGATCCGCCCCAAGGAAATATCCCGCCGGGTACAGCACCGGGGTCAGGGCGATGCACGTACCGGTGCTGGTTCCCGTACCCAGGGCAAAAAGCATGGCCGCGGCAAAGACCAGCAGGGTAAATACCGCCCCCTGCGCCCCTGTGGTCATGCCGAGCCACAGCAGCCCGTCCACCAGCCCCCCCGCCGCCATCAGCTTGCCGAACACCCCCGCGAACAGCCAAGCCGTAACGATGACAATACCGGTCTTGTCGCCGATGCCGCGCATGGCGGCCTTGCAGTATTCCTCTTTGCTTCTGGCAAAAAATAGCCCCACTGCCAGCGCCAGCCAGGCGCAGGCCCAGAACGGCTTGGTGCCGCCCCGGCCCGCCACGGAAAGCCACACAAGCCCCACCACCAGTATGGCAAGGGGAACAAGCCCGCCCCATATGCCGCCGTACATTTTCAACTTGTCATTCTGCATGGTTCTCTTCCTCTCCCGTCGGGGAAATATAACGTACGGGCCGCGTGGTCAGCCCACGCGGCCCGCGCCGACTATTGGCGGAACTCGTCAAGATAGGCGTACAGGGCGGGAGAACCACCCGTATGCAGGAAAAGCACATTGGAGCCTGCGGCAAAATGTCCCTTCCGCACAAGGTCGATCAGGCCCGACATGGCCTTGCCGGAATACACCGGGTCAAGAAGAATGCTTTCTGTAGAGGCGAGCAGGCGCACCGCCTCCACCATGGCGGCTGTGGGCAACGAATAGCCGGGACCCACGTAGTCATCGTAAGCCACCACTGCTTCTCTCGGCAAGGGCGTAGGAACGCCCAGAAGGCCCGCAGTTTCCTGCATGAGCGAATACACGGCTTCTTCCTGTACGGGCTTTTTGCGGTTCACGCCGATGCCCGTCACGGGGATGTTCATATTGCAGCCAAGCATGCCCAGCAGTACGCCCGCATGGGTTCCTGCGCTGCCGCTGGGTACGACCATGTGGTCAAAGTCAAGGCCGCGGTCAAACATCTGCTGCATGATCTCCTGCGTGCACTGCACATAGCCCAGCGCACCGATGGCGTTGGAAGCGCCGCCGGGGATAATGTACGGCTTGCGCCCTTCGGCCCGCAGTTTTTCAGCCAGTTTTTCCATTTCCTGCATCATGGGGCTGCCGCCGGGCACCACTGTGGTGCTCTTGACGCCCAGAAGGCGGAAAAGAAAGTTGTTGCCCGAGGCATCGGGGTTATAGCTGCCGGCAACGCGCTCTTCAAGAATCAGATGGCAGTCCAGCCCCTCTTTCACCGACCAGGCCAGCGTAAGGCGGCAGTGGTTGGACTGCACGGCCCCGCAGGTAATGATGGTATCCGCCCCTTTAGCCAGCGCATCGGCAATGGCGAAGTCAAGCTTGCGGGTCTTGTTGCCGCCGCTGGTGCCGGGCAACAGGTCGTCGCGCTTGATCCACACATTGACCTTGCCGCCAAGGGCCTTGCTGAAGGCTGGCAGAAATTCCAGAGGCGTGGCCTCCTTCACATATCCTCTGCGCGGAAATTTGCTGAGATTCATGTTTGCCTCCTGATGCTGGGGTTCATCAAAATGCCGCGCGTCCGTCCTGTCCGATGCCGTGACCGGCAGCGTGAGTTCGGCCATGGCGAACGCGATCGCACATTCTGAAATTGTTAAAAGTTAAATGTCAACATTTGACATGTCTTCTTTTAAGAAAACTTTCCCAAGCTTGTCAAGGCCAACATGCCCCCAGCACAGCGCATTTCACGCAACCACAAGGTAATGATATGAATTATATGAAGTATATTAAAAATAATCTTTTACTCTACTTGCAAAACCAACGTCGCCGGCAAAATGCCTCTGCGAATCTTTCAGTACGCCCCTTCGCCTGATTGATTGATCAATCACTATTTTCTGCCGACTACCACCACATGTTCCTTTTATAACAATCATGCCGGTCATCCGCCCCTACGCGCACGTGCCCGAAGCGGGCTATAAAACATAACTGCTTAATATCAGGCGAAATATAAAAATAATGACATTACGCTTCCAACAACCACGCCTCCGCTACAACGCAGCCGAAAGGTGTCCTTTTATTTTTTTCGCCAAAGGTATTGACAGCAGTTTTTACCCGGCGTAACGTTTTTGCAGAAACAACAAGGATTTTTTATGCAACGCATTTCTTCCAACCACACTTCCTCTTACGCCGCTGGCTTTTATAGCTGGTATTTTTTTGCGTATTTTATGGATGCCTGTGGTCGGGAGCTTCGCTGACGCAAAAAGACGAGTTGGGAAGTTCAAAGGGCCGCAGGCAAACCGCCAGCGGCCCTTTTTTTGTATGGGCAGCCGGTCTTCAAAATGCCCACGCCGAGCGGTCCAGGCTACAGGCAATATGCAATTTGACTGCAATACGCACGTCAACAACTAAAAGGAGCAGGCCATGTACCTTGGAAAAAAAGTTCGTCTTGAACGAATTATCAATCGTGAAAACGGGCGAACCATTATCGTACCTATGGACCATGGCGTTACCATAGGTGCAGTTGATGGCCTTATGGATATGCGCGAGGCCGTCAACGACATGGCCCGGGGCGGCGCGGACGCGGTGCTCATGCACAAGGGCCTTGTGCGCTGCTCGCACCGCAGTGCGGGCAAGGACATCGGCCTTATCGTCCACCTTTCCGCCTCCACGGCCCTGACGCCCAACGGCAATACCAAAACCCTGGTCGGCACGGTGGAAGAAGGCATCAAGCACGGGGCGGACTGCGTGTCTGTTCACGTCAACCTGGGCGATCCCAATGAGCGGCTCATGCTGGCAGACCTCGGCAGGGTGGCCGAAGCCTGCGACAACTGGCACATCCCCCTGCTGGCCATGATGTATGCCCGCGGTCCGCAGATTCAGGACGGCTTTGCTAAAAACGTGGTGGCCCATTGCGCCCGCGTCGGTGTGGAACTGGGTGCAGACATCGTAAAAGTTCCCTACACCGGCGATGTGGACAGCTTTGCAGAAGTTGTGGCCTCCTGCTGCGTGCCTGTGGTCATTGCCGGGGGCGAGCGCATGGAGTCCACGCGCCAGATACTCCAGATGGTGCACGACTCCATCAAGGCGGGCGGCGCGGGCATTTCCGTGGGCCGCAACGTTTTCCAGCACCCCAGCCGAGTTAATCTTGTCAAGGCCCTGCGGGCCATCGTGCATGAAAACGCCAGTGTGGACCAAGCCATCACTATGGTGGGAGAATAACAATATGTCGCGCATTTATTTCAGTTGTGTCCCCTTTGACAAGGGCGATGTGACGCTTGCTCTCGAATCGGGCGTGGACGGCGTTATTGTACCCGCCGAACATGTGGAACAGGTGGCCGGTCTTTCGCGCTGCCCTGTATGGGCCGCCGAAGAAACTCCTCTGGTGACCCTTGGCGCCAAGGCTGACGAAGAGGCCGTACTGCAACGACTGCACAAGGGCGAACGCGTGGTGCTGGCGCGCGGATGGGAGGTTATTCCTGTAGAAAACCTTCTGGCCCAGAGCGACAGCGTACTGGCTGAAGCCGGTACACTGGACGAGGCCCGCCTTGCCGCAGGTATTCTGGAACGCGGTGTGGCGGGCATTGTTGTATCCAGGGCGGCCGTGGCCGACCTCAAGGATATCGTGGCCCAGTGCAAGATGGCTCGCAGCCGTGAAGAGCTGATGCCCGCCGTGGTCACCCGCGTGGAGCCTGTGGGGCTAGGGCACCGCGTCTGCGCCGACACACTCTCCCTGCTGCGCAAGGGCCAGGGCATGCTGGTGGGCAATTCCAGCGCCTTCACCTTTCTTGTGCATGCCGAAACCGAGCGCAATGAATATGTGGCTGCCCGCCCCTTCAGAGTCAATGCCGGAGCCGTACACGCCTATGTTCGTCTGCCCGGCGACCATACTACCTACCTTGGTGAATTCCGCGCCGGACAGGAAGTGCTTGTTGTGGATTACACAGGCGAAACCAGCGTGGCCACGCTCGGCAGGGTCAAGATAGAAGTGCGCCCCATGTTGCTTGTGGAAGCCCAGGTCGAAACCCCCGAAGGCGTAAAAACCGGTACGGTGTTCCTCCAGAATGCCGAAACCATCCGCCTGACCACCCCCGAAGGCGAAGCCGTAAGCGTGGTCGGGCTGAAGCCCGGCGACCGCGTGCTCTGCCGTCTGGACGAGGCGGGCCGTCATTTCGGCATGCGCGTACGCGAAGACATACAGGAGGTATAGCATGGGCGACAGCAACAGCCGCTGGCCCGGGCCGGCCTCCATGCCGGAGTGCGGACCGGAATGCGGAACAGGGCGCAAAGAAAAAATCCACAATGCCGACGAGCGCCTTTCCACCATCCGCCACGAGATAGACGCGGTGGACCAGGATCTGCTGGACCTCTTTAACCGTCGCGCCGCCCTGAGCCGCGAGGTCGGCCGCATCAAGGCCGGATCGCCGGGCATTATCTTCAGGCCCGTGCGCGAAAAAGAGGTGCTCGACAGCCTGGCCGCCCGCAATCCCGGCCCCTTGCCCGAAGACCATCTGCGGGCCATCTGGCGCGAAATATTTTCATCGTCCCGCGCCCTGCAACGGCCGCAAAACGTTGCGTATCTGGGACCGGAAGGAACATTTTCCTATTTTGCCGGGATTGAATACCTGGGGCATGCGGCCACCTTTCACCCCTGTAACGATATTGCGCAGGTCTTTGAAGAAGTGGCATCGGGCCGTTGCGAACTGGGCGTAGTGCCGCTGGAGAATTCCCTTCAGGGTACAGTGGGCGTGAGCTTTGACCTTTTTCTCAAGCATGAGGTCTTTATACAGGCCGAACTTTTTTCACGCATCTCGCACTGCCTGCTGAGCAACGCCCCGTCCCTTGCCGCGGTACGCACGGTCTATTCGCACCCGCAACCTCTGGCCCAGTGCGGCACATGGCTGCGTACGCACCTGCCCAATGCGGGCCTTGTACCTGTGGAATCCACAGCGGCCGCTGCCCAGCGCGCGGCCCAGGGGCCGGATCAGGAGCATGCGGCGGCCATCGGGCACGGCAAGCTCGCCGACCTCATGAGCCTTGGCACCCTTGCCAGCCGCATTGAAGACGAACCCGGCAACTGGACGCGCTTTGTCATCATCGGCCCCAAGGCCTCCGCCGCCCAGGGCGGTAAACTACAGAATCCCCAGCCCGGGCATGGCGGCGCGGACAAGACGTCCCTGCTTTTCACCCTTCCCGACAAGGCCGGAGCGCTCTCACGCGTGCTGGACCTGCTGGCCGGACACGGCATCAACATGCGCAAGCTGGAGTCGCGCCCCATGCGCGGCCAGTGCTGGAAATATGTCTTCTTTGCCGATGTGGAAAGTGACCTCGAAGACCCGCGGCATGCCGACCTGCTGGTTCAGCTGGGCCACGCCTGTACGGGCTTTCGCATTCTGGGCAGCTACCCCACGGGACCGCAGCTGGACCGCCTTGACCTTCATACGGACGAACCGGAGCAGAAAGAATCATGAGCCAGACCAAGGGCGCCGCAGCCGCCAACCATGCTGTGGAAGCCGCCGGAATTACGGAAACGGTGACCATTACGGCTCCCGCCTCCAAATCGGTATCGCACCGCTATCTTATGGGCGCAGCCCTGGCCGGGGGGACCTCCATTGTGCGCCATACCCTTGAAAGCCGCGACCTGGAGCGCACCCGCGCCATCCTTTGCGCAGCCGGGGCAACAATGGCAGAACTGCCCGAGAGCACGCCCGCCTCGGGAGCCTGGCAGGTCACGGGCATGAACGGCGCCCCCCGCGGCGGTACAGCCGCAGCGCCCCTGTCCTGCGATGTGGAAGAGTCGGGAACCACCTGCCGCCTGCTTACGGCCGTGCTGGCCGCCGGGCAGGGGGTGTTCCGTATCCACGGGGCAGCCCGCATGCACGAACGGCCCATTGCGGAACTGACCGATGCCCTGGCCGCCCTGGGTACGCAGACAAGCTTTGAGGAAAAACCGGACTGCCCCCCCTGTGTCCTCACCGCTCACGGCCTTGACCCGGCCCGCTGCGGCGGCATTGTGGAACTGGGCATGGATATTTCAAGCCAGTATTTTTCCGGCCTGCTGCTGGCCGCCCCCATGGGACCAGCGCCCCTGACCCTGGCCCTGGGCGGCCGCAAGGCCGTGTCCTGGCCCTATGTGGGCCTGACCCTGCAATGCCTTACGGACTACGGCATCAGATTTGAAGTGCAGACCCGCCGCGACATCGGAGCCCCCTGGCAGCCCATGGGCGACGGTGCGTGGCGCAGGCTGGACGAGGCCCTGCCCGGCTGCCTGCGCATCACCGTTTACCCCGGCCCTTACCGTGCCGGAGAATATACCGTTGAGGGGGACTGGTCCGGCGCGTCCTACCTGCTTGCCGCGGGAGCCATCGGCCGCCGCCCGGTACGTGTGGAAGGCCTGCGGGCCGACTCCCTTCAGGGTGATCGCGCCATGCTGAACATCCTGCAAAGAATGGGGGCACGGGTGGATGTGCAGCCCCTGGCCGTGACGGTCTATCCCTCGCGCCTGCACGGCGTGGATCTGGATATGGGGCACTGCCCGGACCTTGTACCCACAGTGGCGACGGTGGCGGCCTTTGCCCAGGGGTCTACGCGCATCCGTAACGTGGCCCACCTGCGCCACAAAGAGTCTGACCGCATCAAGGCTCCGGCCACGGAACTGGGCAAAACCGGCGTGGTCGTGGACGAACTTTCGGACGGCATGCTGGTCAACGGCCTGGGCGGCCGCAACAACGGCAAACCCGATCACCCCATTCTGCCCGACGGCCAGACCCTTTCGGCCCATAACGATCACCGCATCGCCATGTCGCTGGCCCTGCTTGACCTTTGCCGCTCCGAAGCCGTGGTACGTTCGCGCCTGGACGATCCTTCGGTAGTCGGCAAATCCTTTCCGCAATTCTGGAATATCTGGGAGAAACTGGCATGACGGCGCACAAAGACCAAAGCCGCTGCCGTGCCACAACGGCAGACAGCCTGGATGCGGACACGGTGGACTCAACGGAGGCCGGAAAAACGAAAGAACACGCGGGCAGAACAGTCATTGTCGGTTCCCGGGGGCGCATGGGGGCCATGCTTGTGGCCCGCGCCGAGGCTGCCGGTCTTGGTATCGTCGGGGTGGACGTTCCCCTTGCGCCGGAAAAGCTCTCGGAATCCTGCTCAGGGGCAGATATGGCCGTGCTGTGCGTTCCCGCTGCCGTATTCGGCGAGGTGGCGGCCGCAGTATGCCCGCACCTGCCCGCGCGGGCGGTGTTGGCCGACATCACTTCGGTGAAGGAACAGCCCATGCGCCAGATGGAGCGCGTCTGGCCCGGTCCCGTGGTGGGAACCCATCCTCTTTTCGGCCCCAGCCCGGAAGCGGAGGCAGACCTTCCCGTTGCCCTGACCCCCGGCCGCAATGCGGAGCCGGAGCATGTGGCTCTGGTGGAAGCCTTTTTTACAAGAATCGGCTGCCGTACCTTCATGACCACGGCGGAAAAGCACGACAAGGCCATGGCGCGCATACAGAACATGAACTTTATCACGAGCCTGGCCTATTTCTCGCTGCTGGCCGGGCAGGATGACCTGCTGCCCTTTCTGACGCCGTCTTTCCGCCGCCGCCACAATGCGGCCCGAAAAATGCTGACGGAAGATGCCCGCCTTTTTGCCGGACTGTTTGAAGCCAACGCTCACAGCCATGAGGCCGTGCGCCAGTACCGGCAGATGCTCAACCTGGCTGCCGCCGGGGACATCGACCTGCTCTGCCAGCGGGCAGCGTGGTGGTGGCCGGAAGAATGCGGGCAGGACGGGCTGGCAGAAGCCTGAAATACGCGCTTTGCACATCCCCCTGGCCCCGCGCGGGAAGACGCGCGCCCGTTTCAGCCCTTGCCCGAAGGGGCAGGAAAGGCCGTCCGGCTCTTTGGCTGCCAGACAGCGCGCAAACGGTATAAGCATGTGGAAGTGGAACAGACCTTTTTCAAGGTGAAATGCGCTAGTTATGCCGTTTTCCGCCGCCTTCCACGGCGTCATCTTCGCGCAGGCACATGCTCAGGGCCAGAGAAAGCAGCAGCATGACCACAAAAACCACATCTGCCGCGCGGTAGCCTCCAGTAAGGTCGTAAGAATAGCCCATGATTGGATATCCCAGACAGCGCAGGACAATGAAAACCGACACGAACTTGTAGGACGGCAAGAAGTTGCCGCTGCCGTAGTAGTAGGAAACAACGGCGGGCAGCACAGTCCACAGGCCGCCGACACACAGGCCGAAGCTGAGGCTGAAGATGGTCATGCCCCACACCGTGGGCGGCAGAAAGCCCAGGCACAGGCTCAGGGCGCAAGCCAGCATGATGACGTGCGCAGCCGCCAGCGGCGTGAAGCGGTCGCAGGCCCAGCCCCACGCATACTTGCCCAGGGCCGCGCACAGGGCCGCCGCACAGGCCAGCAGCATGGACGTATACGGCGCCAGCCCCAGGTCCACAAAACGCGGCTTCATCTGGCTCATGACGGAAGAGCTGACCATAAGGGCCAGGCCAAAGGCGATGCCCATGCAATAGGCATAGGGCGAATGCATCAGCCCCCTGAAGGACGTGTCCGGCGCAATCCGGCAGCGCCCGGCCGGGGGTTCGTGCTTTCTGCCGTCAGGGTGCATGTGCATGGCCTGCGGCGTGTCGCGCACCAGAAACCACGACAGGGGGGCAAGCCCGCAGGTGAGCAGCCCCAGCACAAGATAGGCCGTGCTCACGTCAAAAGCATTGATAAGGGCCATGCTTGCCAGCGGCAGCACCACGCCCGAAAGCGACGTGCCTGCGTTGACAAGGCCGAAAGCCCGGCCGCGGAAATAGTAAAACCAGTTGCTCACAAGCGCGTTGCCCACAACGCCGCCGCATATCTGGGTGGCGCTCCAGGCAATGGTAAACAGCAGGGTAAAGAGCGCAAGATTACCCGTCATGCCCTGCAAAATGGTGGCAACGCCGCCCACCAGCGCCCCGGCCGTCATGAGGCGGCGCAGGGCAAAGCGGGCGGAAAGCGAAGCCGCCACAGGCATGGCCAGCTGCCCCACCAGGGCGGCCACGGCCATGCTGATATTCAGTTCCGCCCGTGTCCAGCCATACGCGACGCATAGCGGCTCCATGAATGCATTCATGCAGTAGAGCACCGTACCCTGAAGCATGAAATTGCCGCCCATGGAAAGCAGGCTTATCTTCCAGCCGTAAAACATGTCATCCTCTGAAGTAGTTGCCGCACCAAAAAAACATCGCAGGGCAGCGGCCCGCCAAACGGCCAAAAAACACCCCGGCAGCGGGCAGTCCCGCAGCCGGGCCGCAGCGCCGGGCCGTCCGGTGTTGATGCTGCGCAGATATTGGTGCAGATACCGTCACAAACAGCGGCACAGGTAGGTATTGCCGCAGATACCGGCGCGGCAGACCGTACAGGCCACGCCGCGTTACGCCTGCCCCCAGCCATACACCCGTTGCCGCAGAGGCTCAAGCCCGGCCGCACGGGGCGTGCCGCACCACCCGCATTTCTTTTCCGGCAGTAAAAAACCGCGCCGCAGCAGGACCACAACAGGGCGCAGCAGGCCCGCGCCGCAGGGCATCTCCGGGTACGCTTCTTGCTATCCTGATCTGTGCGCGTGGTTTTTCCAGCCATGTGCCAATAAAACGACGGCGGAAACGGCATGTTCGGCAAACAGAAAGATCCCAGCAAAACAGAAGAAGCAACCCCGAAGCGCATCAGAAAGCAGCGCGGCGAGGGGAACGTTCCCAAATCCCAGGAGCTGGGCAAGGCTGTAAGCCTGCTTGGCGGCATGTCCATTCTTTATGCATGGATAGGCCCCATGAGCGAAGCAATCAAAAAGCTGTTCCGCCATTTTTTGAGCCACGCGTGGGAGTTCGACCCCAACCCGGAAAATGTTTACAGCCTCACGCTGGAGCTTATGATCGAGGTCTGCAAGATCATCATGCCCATCCTGCTTACCCTGGCTGTGCTGAGCATGCTGGCCCAGCGCCTGCAGGTGGGCAAGCTGTGGACCACCAAGGTTTTCAAGCCCAAGTTACAGCGTTTCAACATCTTCAAGGGCATCAAGCAGATGCTTTTTTCGCCCCAGACCATATTGCGCACCATCAAGAGCCTGCTGTTTTCCCTCATACTGTCCACCATACCTGCATGGATCATCTACAAGGAATATCAGAACTTTCTGCCAATGTACTATGCCACCACCGAAGGGGTCGCCGTGTACATGCTGCAAATGGCCTTCAAGCTGGTGAGCTACGCCCTTATCCCCATCCTCATCATCGCGGCCTTTGACGTGTGGCAGTCACGCTATTCGTACAAGGAAAACATGAAAATGACCAAGGATGAGGTCAAGGACGAACACAAACAGGCCGACGGTGACCCCGTGGTCAAAAGCCAGCAGCGCAAAAAAATGATGGAGGCCATGAGCAAGCGTATGCTCCAGGACGTGCCCAAGGCCGACGTGGTAATCACCAACCCCACGCACATAGCCGTGGCACTGCGTTACAACGCCACAGAGGCTCCGGCCCCCGTGGTGCTTGCCAAGGGTGCGGACCACCTTGCCGAAAAAATCAAGCAGGCGGCCCGTGAGCACAATGTTCCCATCCGCGAAAATGTGCCTCTGGCACGGGCTTTGTATAAGTCTGCTGAAGTGGGCGACATGATCCCCGAAGAGCTTTACAAGGCTGTTGCCACTGTGCTGGCCGCCATCTGGAAGCTCAAGCCAAAGGTGCATAATTCATAGTTTTTCCAGCGTGCGTGCCAAAACAGGGCGCAGAAGCGAGGTGTCAGAAAAATGGCTTCAGCAAGCCTTCCCAAGCTCGACTACAGCAGATTTTCCCGTAACGGAGAAATCATGCTCGCCGCCGGCGTGGTCATCATCCTTCTGGTCATGCTGGTTCCGCTGCCCACATTTTTTCTCGACATCATGCTCTGCGTGAGCATTTCCATATCCTTGCTGGTGCTCATTACCACCATGTTCATGAGCTCCCCGCTGGAGTTCACCATCTTTCCGTCATTGCTGCTGGTGACCACCCTGCTGCGCCTTTCGCTCAACGTGGCCGCTACCCGGCTCATCCTGCTCAACGGCGACATGGGCGTTGACGCCGCAGGCTCGGTCATCCGCGCTTTCGGCGAATTTGTCGTGGGCGGCAGCTACGTGGTGGGCGCGGTCATATTCATGATCCTGTTCATTCTCAACAAGGTGGTCATCACTGCGGGTACCACGCGCATCGCCGAAGTGGCGGCCCGTTTTACCCTGGACGCCATGCCCGGCAAGCAGATGGCTATTGAAGCCGACCTCAACGCCGGGCTTATTGATGAAGAAGAAGCCACCGCCCGCCGCAAGGGCATGCGCAAGGAGGCAGACTTTTACGGCGCCATGGACGGTGCGTGCAAATTTGTTTCGGGCGACGTCAACGCGGGCATGTTCATTACCATCGTCAACATTGTGGGTGGCATCATCATCGGCATGGTGCAGAAGGATATGGACTGGAACACGGCCCTGATGACCTATTCGCTGTTGACCATCGGCGACGGTCTCGTGTCGACCATACCATCCATCATCGTCTCCACGGGAACAGGCCTGCTGGTCTCACGAGCGGCTTCCGAAGCCAAGATGGGTGAGGAATTTCTGGCCCAGCTTACCTTCAACAGCCGGGCGCTCAAGATGGTTTCGGCCGTGCTGCTGCTCTTTGCCATTGTTCCCGGTCTGCCCACCATCCCCTTTCTGGTCATCGCCGGCCTTATTTTCACGGTGGCGCGCCTCACGGAGAAAAATGATGCCGATGAAGAAGCCAGGGAGCGCAAGGAAAAGAATGCCAAGGCCGGGTCCGGCACTGCCGATACTCCCGAAGAAGTACAGGCCCTTCTGCCCCTGGATACGCTTGAACTGGAGGTGGGCTACGGCCTTATTCCTCTGGTTGACGAAGAGCAGAGCGGCAACCTGCTGGCGCGCATACGCTCCATCCGGCGGCAGTTCGCGCTGGATATGGGGGTGGTCATTCCTTCGCTGCACCTGCGTGACAACCTGCAGCTCAAGCCCGGCCAGTATTCACTGCTGATCAAAGGCAACCAGGTGGCTTCGGCGGAAATTCTGGTAGACCATTTTCTGGCTATGGACCCCGGCAACGTGACCACCAAGATTCACGGCATAGAAACGCGCGAACCGGCCTTTAACCTGCCCGCGCTCTGGATACCCGACAGCCAGCGCGAAGAAGCCATGCTGGCGGGCTACACTGTGGTGGACCCGGCAACGGTCATTGCCACGCACCTGACAGAAGTGTTCAAACGTCATCTGTCCGACTTCCTTGACCGTCAGGCAGTTCAGGGCCTGCTGGACACGGTGGCCAAGCATTCGCCCAAGGCAGTGGAAGACCTTGTACCCGGCGTGCTGCCCCTCGGCACTGTGCAAAAGGTACTGCAACTGCTGGTGCGCGAAAACGTGAGCATACGCGACATGCTCACCATTGTGGAAACACTGGGCGACTTTGGCGCAGGCGTAAAAAACCCCGACATGCTGACGGAATACGTTCGCGAAAAGCTGGCGCGATCCATCGTGCGCCCCTATCTGGACAGCCAGGGAACGCTGCCCGTGCTCACCCTTGCCCCCAATGCCGAACGTATGGTGCAGGAAGGCGTGCGCCAGGCAGATACAGGAGCGACCTTTCTTTCGCTCAACCCCGCTTCGGCCCAGCGGCTGGTGCAGAACATCAGTGCAGCCGTGGAAAACGCCGTCAACACGGACGGCCAGCCCGTACTGCTGGTGAACCCTGTCATACGGCCGCACCTGGCCCAGCTTGTCACGCGCTTTCTGCCTTCTGTGCCGGTTATTTCGCAAGCCGAAATTCCGCCGGACATCCGCCTTCAGGCTGTGGGGAGCGTGGCTGCGGAATAGGGCGCACACTGCATGAGCAAAACCGTAAAAAGGTGACAGCCTTTATATACAGCGCTGTTACACAAAAGGGTTCATAATCAGTTCACTGATTATGAACCCTTTCATTTTTCAATTGTTCAATTTCGTTCCGGACCAGCTCAATAAATTTCTCAGGGGCAATCTCAAGCGCCTCACTCAGGAAAAAGAAAACATTTAATGTCACATTCCATTTCCCATTCTCCAGCCCGGTAATATACGCCCGCTCTATCATCGCGAGCTCAGACAGCTTGCGCTTGCTCATGGCAAGAGCTTCGCGCCTTTCCTTCAAAACATTGGCAACAGCTTCATTTAAATAAGGATATTTTTCCATCCCACCAGTATAGCGAAATTTTCTTGACACACCATGGTAATATATTACCATCAACGCCAGTTGCCAGGACCTTGTACAAAAACAGGGCAGTTTTTTGCGGGCAGGGTCGGAACAACAGCACAGTGTGTTGCGGTCAGGGAGTGTTTATCGGTCATTCAAAGCAGAAAACGTACGTGACCATTGCAGCAACGCCAAATTATTTATGCCTATTCAGCTTAAATAACACAACAAAAATGCATAACATGCAACACAAACTATATGTATTGAGTATTAAGTATATTTAATTTTAAAAAGATATCTAAAAATAAAATATCGTTGAAATCAGACAAAATGTTATTTCCTCCGGAACAGACTATTCTGAGAACAAATCTTTAACTTTTACATCCAGCGCCTGGGCGATATTCAAAAGCGTAGACATACGACATTCGATAATAAGGTGATTTCTTGCCCGTGTTATAGTTTGACTCGACAAGCCTGTTCGCGCTTCAAGCTCTTTATACGTCACCTTTTTTTCGTTCATTATCTTTTTAAGATTGCTTCTCAACATATAGCTACCTCTCACCAGAATATCCTAGCAGCCTTGCTCTAACTAGTTTACGGTGATATATCACTGTAAAAAGTCAGAATTGCTCCGGTTCTGAGGCAATTATGCGGCACTGCCAAACAACACTCCGTTTTCACGGCATGCCCGCAAAAACCGTATGAAAGCACACAATGTTGCACGATATCGGTAAAGTGCATGTTCCTGATGCCATCCTGCAAAAACCCGGCCCCCTGACTGCCGAAGAATTCAATACCGTCAAAACCCATACCCTGCATGGGGGCAACCTGCTTCACAGCCTCCGGCTTATTTCCGATTCCCGCTTTCTCGAATTCGCCGAACAGATCGCGCGCACCCACCACGAACGCTGGGACGGGTCCGGTTATCCCCTGCGCCTGCGGGGCGATGAAATTCCATATGTAGGGCGGCTCATGGCGGTGGCAGATGTCTACGACGCTACCCGCTTTGCCCGCGTTTACAAGGGCGCGTGGCCTCATTCCGTATCTACCCAGTACATTATGGACAACAGGGGTGTGCTCTTTGACCCTGTTGTAGCTGAATGTTTTTACGAAAACCGGGAAATATTCAAAAATATCTCAACAAGTTTTCAAAAAATCGGCTCCGCTTTTTTTCCTGAATCCGGGGCGGTACATGGGCCGTAACACTGTGCGGCATACCCGGCCCCTGCCGGGCGTACTCCCCAGTCCGCCGGAACCGGCCCGAATGCCCTTACCGCCCCGGCCCCTGTGCGAAGCGCCACGACTTCGCACAGGGGGACCTTGCCTGTACCGTACAGAGCCGCCCCGTCCGTACAGATTCCGGCGGGGCTTTTTCTTTGCCCGGCCGCACCTTTTGCCTGAACAGGACACCACGATGCATGCCCCATGCACATAGGGCATGCCCCCTTTTATTCCGCTACATTTTCCAGCTTGGCCCCTAATTTGCATTTAGTCAGTGTGCTGTCAAACATACGGCACAACGGCAATAACGGGCGGCGCAACCGCCGTCAGTCAAAGGAAAGGCCATGCAGGTAAAGACGTTCACCGGCGCCACATCGCAGGAGATTCTGGCAAGAATCAAGGCCGAAATGGGGCCAGATGCCGTCATCCTGGGCAACCGTACCTATCGCAAAAACGGCGCGGTCTGCCACGAAATCACGGCGGGGATGGAACGCCCCCAGTCCGCCGGCGGCGCGCCCGGCGGAACGCCCGGCGGATGGGGCGAATGGCACAAGGAGTGGCAGCAGATCAAGGATCAGCTCTTTGCCCTTATGAAACCCGCCATTCAGCTTGAGCGCCTGACCCCCCGTCAGCGCGTTGCCCTTGAGTATCTTCAGCGTGAGGGAATTTCCGACGCTGTAGCCGTGGACCTGTACCAGCGTCTGGTGTCACAGCCCGGCGCATCAGTGCTGGAATGCCTGTGCGGCATGGTTCCGGTCAAAGGATGGGGACCGGCGTACTGGGATCAGCGGCTGCACCTGATGGCGGGGCCGTTCGGCTTCGGCAAAACCACTACTGCCCTGCGCTTTGCCCTGCACCGCCGCAAGGCTGAGCCTGAGGCGCGCGTAGCCTTTATCAATGCCGACTGCCTGCGCGGCAACGGCCGCCTGGTGCTGCGGCACTGGGCCGAACTTTCAAACTTCAGCTATCTCGAAGCCCCGGACAGGGCAGCCATGCAGGAAGCGCTGAAGGCCACGGCCGACGCCGATGCCGTGTTCATCGACGTTCCCGGGCTTGACCGCACCACAAGCCTCGCGCAATGGCGCGAAGAAATGGGGCTGGCACAGGTGGACGCCGCCACGCATCTGACGCTTTCACCCTATTGCGATGCGGTGCAGATTCAGGCATTTCTGCACCGCTACAAATGCGACGGCCCGGGGTCCCTGGTATGGACAAAGCTGGACGAAGCCGTGAGCTTTGGTACTATAGTCAACGTGGCCTGCGCCGCCGGTTTGCCCATATCGGCACTGTCTTACGGCGCGGAACTCAAGGAGAGCCTTGCCCCGGCCACGGAGCCGCTGGTGTGGCGACTGATTTTCAAAAGGCAAATCCCCGGCCAGGCGGCTTAAGCACGGCCTAAACTATGCGGAGCACACAGATGAGCGGCACATTCCCCCTGGTATTTTCCGTCACTTCCGGCAAGGGCGGGGTAGGCAAGACCAATATCTCGGTCAACCTGGCCATATGCCTTGCACAGCTTGGCAAACAGGTGGTGCTCATTGATGCGGACCTGGGCCTTGCCAACGTGGACGTGGTGCTTGGCCTTACGCCGCAGAAAAACATCTTTCACCTCTTCCACGAGGGCGCCAGCGTGGGCGACATCCTTTTTCCCACGCCCTACGGATTTTCCATTCTGCCCGCTTCTTCGGGCATGAGCGAAATGCTCACCCTTTCCACAGGCCAGAAGCTGGAACTGCTGGACGCCGTGGACGAACTGGAAGACGACCTTGATTACCTCATCGTGGACACCGGGGCGGGCATCAGCGACAATGTTCTCTATTTCAACATGGCCGCCCAGGAGCGCCTTGTGGTGCTCACCCCCGAGCCGACCTCCCTTACAGACGCTTACGCCCTCATCAAGGTGCTCAAGACCAACCACGGCGTGGAGCGCTTCAGGGTATGCGTCAACATGGCCCCGGACCAGAAGACCGCCAAGGAAATGTTTGTGCGGCTGGCCCAGGCCTGCGATCATTTTTTAAGCGGCGTTTCACTGGAGCTTGTGAGCGTCATCCCGCGCGATACGGGTGTGCGCAAGGCCGTGGTGCAGCAGTTGCCCTTCTGTGTCAGCGAACCGCAAAGCCCGGCATCACGCGCCGTCATGGATCTGGCGCGGGGCATAACGCAGTGGGATGTGCCCGAGAATCTTGACGGCAACATCAAATTTTTCTGGAAAAAACTGCTTTTCCGCTAGTATGCATATTTCGGCCCAGGCAGGCGGGCGCATGTTCCGCCCCAACAGCAACCTTAACGTGGAATAACGCGTCCTGCACAGCCTGGCGGGCAAGGGCGGCGGCGCACAACCGGCATTCAGCATGCCACGGGGTGGAAGAGGCAAAACCGGAAGGATAGCGACATGAAAACCGGAACAGCTCAAGCGCATACCCCCGGCCCCTGGGAAGCGCTCGAAACCGGGGCAACCGCTTGGGAAAATTTTTCTCCGGCAGAGCAGGAAACCGTGGTGCGTCATTACGCGCCCAAAATCCGCTTTCTGGCCCTGCGTCTCAAGGCCAAGCTGCCGCGCAGCGTGGAACTGGGCGAACTCATCAGCTCCGGAACGCTCGGCCTTATGGAGGCTCTGGGCAAGTTCCGGCCACAACTGGGCATACGCTTTGAAACCTACGCGGAAAGCCGCATACGCGGCGCCATGCTGGACGAATTGCGCAGGCTGGACTGGTTCCCCCGCTCTTTGCGGCAACGGGTGCGCACGCTTGATGAAGCCATCCGCAAGGTGGAGCACGAGCATGGCCGCCAAGCCACGGAAGAAGAGCTTCAGGCCATTACCGGCCTTCCCCTGCGGGACGTGCGCCAGGGGCTTGAAGCACTGCAAAACCAGCTCTGGCTTTCACTGGACGCCATACAGGACACCATCTCGGGTGATGCCCAGGAACCCGGAGGAGAACCCTACCGCAAAACAGCCTTTCGTGAGTTGGTGGAAAGGGTTGCCCCTCTTATAGATCGCTTGACGCCAAGAGAAAAGCTGGTACTGTCACTCTACTATACTGATGAGTTGAATATGCGTGAAACAGCTGAAGTCATGGGCATCACAGAAGGCCGTGTTTCACAGTTGCATTCACAGGCCCTGAGCCGCCTGCGCAAAGAATTCGTCAGCCTGTATGGTGAGGACGCTGACATATAACGATGCAACGGGCAGGCGCGAACATCGCGGCAAGCCCCGCTACGGCGCCCCGCAGGCGTTAAGGAGCTTTCAACATGCCTTACAATCCCAATATGCGTGTTCTTGTGGTTGACGACTTTTCCACCATGCGCCGCATTGTGCGTAACATCCTGCGCCAGATCGGTTTTCAGAACGTGGTGGAGGCCGATGACGGCACCACCGCATGGGAAGTCCTCAACCGCGAAAAAATAGACTTTATCGTGTCAGACTGGAATATGCCCAACATGACGGGCATTGAGCTGCTGCGCAAAGTGCGCGCCAGCGAGCAGTTTGCGCACATTCCCTTTCTCATGGTTACGGCCGAAGCCCAGCAGGAAAATATCATCGAGGCCGTGCAGGCCAAGGTTTCCAACTATATCGTCAAGCCGTTCACTGCTGACACGATGAAACAGAAGATCGACAAAATCTTCGGCTGATCCGGTGCGGGGGCGTTCCTGCGGGCGGCAGGCCCCTGCGTGGCGGCCAGGAGAACCTTGTGGCAAACAAGACTGACGTCAAAGACGCTCCCGCCAGGGATGAAGTACAGATTTCACTGGGGCCGGACCCGGCCGTGCGCAAGGTGGAGCTGGATCTTGACGATGCCCCGTTTCTGAAAGAAGAGCAGGAAGCAGCCAGCCCGGCCGTACAGGATGACAAAAAGCTTCCCGCCCAGGTTGCCCCTGATCCAAAAGCAGAAAAAAAGCAAAAACTTCTTATTCTTGGTGCCGGGGGCGCTGCCATTCTGCTGATTCTTGGCGCCGCCGTATGGTGGTTTTTTCTGCGCACAGCGCCGCCCCCTCCTCCTGGAATCAAGCCCGAAGTCATCGTGGTTCCGTCCCAGCCCGTGGATGTGCCGCCCGCCGACTATGTAAAAGAGCTGGCTCCCTTTGTGGTTCCCCGCCAGGTGGACGGCACGGCTCGCTTTCTGGTGTGCAAGTTTTCGACAATCAGCAAAAGCCCCAGCGTCAGCGGCGAGATGGATCACAAGATGATATCCTTGCGCGACGCCCTGTTTTTCTACCTGAGCGGCAAGAGTGACGACTACTTGCTTAACCCGGGCAATGCTGTCACCATCAAGAGAGACCTGACGAGCATCCTTAATGACTACCTGTCCTCTGGTCGTATTGATGATGTGCTTTTTGAAAGCTATCTTGCGGAATAAGACAGAACTGCGCTGACGCCCGGCAGCATCCGGAATTTTACGGCGGAACACTTTGCCACAACATTGTTCCGACAGCCGTACGGGCAACCGTCCGTAACAAGGGCCGGGTGCATCACGCCCGTACGGCACGCCGAAGCGGGGAGACAAAAAGCACTCGACTAACCTGCTCTAGCCCACGGAGACCGCCATGAGCGTTGACGCCACCATGGCCGTGCTGTATGCCCAGACAGGCATGGCCACCTCCATGGCCAATGCGGCAGCTGTAGGCCCACAGGCCGCTGCTGCCATGTCGCGGGTGCTTGCCGCTGAAATGGCCCGGCAGGAGCGGCAGCAGATCGCCAAAAGCGAGGCGGGCGACAAGGCCCACCTGTCGCCTGATGCAGATGGCGGCCCACCCGTGCCGCAGTTCGGCAGCCGCCGCCGCAAACGCCCGCCGCCACCGCCGCCGGAAGCCAATGATGCCCCGCGCGAGCCGGAATCCCCCTTGGTGGGCAAACTTCTGAATGTCAAAGTATGAATGCCAATCTCGTGTTTGCCCTCATTATCGCTTTTTCCATTCTTGAACTGGCTATTCTCGGCGGTGTGCTCTTTTTCTACCTGCGCCTGCGGCGTTCGGAAACCATGCTCAACGCCCTGCAGGGCAATCAGGAAGCGCTGCTGGCCCGCATCGAAATGAACGCCCGGCTGGAGCGGGAAATTGTGGCAACCTTTGCCCAGCGCCAGGCCGAACTGCAGAATCTGGACGCAAAGCTTGAAGAGCGCGCGCAGGAACTGCGCCGCCTGCTGGAACAGGCTGAAGGCATCAGCCGCTCGCCCCAGTTCCTGCGCGAAATCATCCTCAACGGCAGGCGCAAAGGCCTTTCAAGCCGCCAGATCGCCCGCAACGCAGGCCTGAGCGTGGATGAGGTAGACCTGATTCTGGCGCAGGAAACAGACTAGGGCAATGAACGCTTGAAACGGTTGCTTACCGGCGCGTCGGTTTGTCTTGCAATCATTTCGCAGGGATGTAGAAGGGACCTCGACGGAGCGCAGCCCCAGACAGGTCCCCCCTGCTGCCCGCCACCCAGGCGAACCGGGTAAAAATGGTGAGAGCACTGCAAACGGCAACGGCCCTGCATCCATATCTGCATCTGGCATCGCTTTCATAAAGCCGCCACGCGCGCTTCTCTCCGTGACGCAGGTGGGGGCTGCCCCCTGTCAGGCACGCCGCTTTCAGGAAGCCGTTCCGCCCTCTTCTCCCCCTTCTCCCCATATTCTCCGGCTTTTAAGCACTTTTTTGCGTACACCGGCCCAGGTTTCGCGCGTCAGGGCCGATGAGTCCATCCGGTCCAGCATCTTGCCGTACAATCCCAGAGGAACGGCAAAGCTGAGTTCGTCAGCCTTCATGTACTTGCGGGCAGAGGGATCAAAGCCGCCGATGACGGCGCAAGCTTGCCCGCGGCGCTCGTACACCAGCGGCCAGGCGATGATATTGGTACAGCCCGCCCCGAACGGTGAGACAACACCGGTGTGGCTGCCCACAGTATAGCAGGCCAGGTTGTGCAACCCCGTCATGACCTCCGGCCGCGCGAAAAAAACCACCACCAGTGGCGGCTCCGCGGGGCTGAACTGTTCAAGCGGCTTGATCACACAGTATTTGCCCTCCTGCAGGGGCGGCGCGCAGTCTTCCATAAAAGCCACCATGCTCTCGGGCGAAGGCAGATAATGCTCCCCTTCGATGGGCGTTCCCGGCATTCCGGTGGAGACGTAGCGGACGTTCATGTCAAGGTAGGGGGCGTACATGCCGGAATAGTACCCGCCCCCCATACAGCCGCACTCCTTGTGACTTATCCACGCCGCCGTGCGCTTTTTACGCGCCAGCCGGATGTTGCCGATGATACATGAAAAAGCGCCGAAAGCCTTTTGCCAGTCAATCTCTCCGGCGGCCTCACGCTCACGGCTGAAGGTTTCTCCGGCTTTGGGACCAAAGCCTTCCGGCTTTACATCCGTATAATATATTCCCAGCGGGGCTTCGTTATGGCCCAGAAGATCCAGCAGTTTCTGCGTCTGATTGACAAGTTCCTGCATTGCGCGCTCCTTGCGGTCAGGGGTTCCGGCGGCCTTGCGCCTGCCATGCGGTTCCCGGCACGCGCGGACGTAAGGCACGCACCACGCGGGTATCCGGTTCAATTCCCACATAACATCTTTTAAGCCGGGAGGTAAGGGCTTAACGCCAATGAGCGTACGCCGCACAAATGCTGCAACATGCCGCAGGCGCGGGTAAAGAGGAAAAAAATGAAGGAAGAACGGCCGAAACAGGGGCAAAAGGGCAATAAAAAGGCCCGGCAAGGCGGTTCCGTAGCAGAGTCGCCTTGCCGGGCCTGAAAATGTGGGCAGCGGGCAACGGCCTGTGCCATTGCCCGCTGCCAGAAACGTAAACTGCTGTCAAACGCCGGAACAGCTTTGTGCTCTCCTTGAGAATGGCTGCATTCTCAAGGGCAAAGCGTACTAGTCCCAGTGGCGCTTGTCTTCGATGGGCCGGATTTGCGGGGGCAGGCTGCCGGGAGCCAGCACGCGCAGTTCGGGGCGCAGTTTGATCTTTTCGCGGAACTGGTGCAGCAGTTCCTCTTCGCGCTTGAAGGCGCTTGTTTCCACAAAAAGGGTCATTTCGTCGATGCCGCCGGGGTTGGTGACTTCGATCTGCCAACGCTTGATTTCTTCAAAGCGGCTCATGACCTGCTCAACCTGATGCGGGTAGACAAACATGCCCATGATACGGGCTGTGGTGTCCACGCGGCCTACAATGCTGCCCAGGCGCGGGCTGGTGCGGCCGCAGGCGCAGGGGCTGCGATCGATGTACGAAAGGTCGCCCGTAGCCAGACGGATGAGCGGATAGGTCTTGTTGAATGCCGTGACCACAATTTCGCCCACTTCGCCGTCCTTGAGCGGAATGCCCGTATCAGGGTGGCATATTTCCACAAAGCAGCGGTTGGCCACATGCAGTCCGGTCTTGTGGAAGCATTCATAGCCGATGCAGCCCACGTCAGCCGTGCCGTAGCCTTGCCGCATGACAAGGTCGTACTTCTTTTCCATCTGCGAGCGCATTTTTTCGGAAAGACGCTCGCCGGTGACAAAAGCCACCTCCAGAAAGAGATCCTTGCGCAGATTGAGGCCTTTTTCTTCGGCCTTTTGCGCCAGGTGCATCAAAAAGCTCGGCGTCCCCACATAGCCGGACACGCGCAGCTTCTGCATGATGTCCAGTTGAGTGGCGGCATCGGTCGGCCCTGCGGGAATGACCGCACAGCCCAGATTGCGCAAAGGCTCTTCAAACATGAGGCCCGCAGGCGTCAATTGGTAGTTGAAGGTATTCTGCACTGCATCGCCGGGGCGAAAGCCCACAGAATAAAAGGCTTCAGTATAGCCCCAGTAATCTTCGCCACGGTCTTCGGGGTCGAAAATGGGGCCGGGGGAAAGAAAAATGCGTTTGAGTTCGCCGATATCCTTGGTCAGCAGTCCGCCCAGACGCGGCCCCATGGACTGAAGAAAGATAAGCTCTTTCTTTTTGAGAATGGGAATATGCTTGATGTCAGCAAGGGTCTTGAATTTCTCCACATTGAACTGCGCACGGTCGAAGCGTTTCTTCACGTCTTCCGAATAGCGGTACGCATAGGAGAGCAAGTCCTTGAGCTGGATAAGGCAGTACTGGCGGCGCTCGCTTTCATCCAGAACTTCGCGGCGGCTGTATATGCCTTCTGTGCGGTCTTTACGGGTCATACCTACTCCACATGGCCTGATTTACATTGAAGGGTCAAAATAGCCACTCCCACAGCAAAGTGCAAGCACTATTTATTAAGTTTAATAATATCAAAATATTATAGCACACTTTTGTGCTATGTGCCAGGTTGCGAAAAAGCCCGCTTCGCCATTGCGCCCCCTGCCCCCCCTTGCGGGCCTTGCGGGCGGCGGGGCTTGCGCCGGGGCATCCTGATCCCGCCCTGGATGACACAGCGGCGGCGCAGGCTGTCATACACAGGCTCGTTGCCGAGCTTGTCGGCCACAAAGGCCGCAATGTACGCCGCAAGGATAACAAAGACCATGTTATGATACGAGTCTGTCATTTCAAGCATAAGAAAAGCGCCTGTAAGGGGGGCGCGCACGGATGAGCCGAACAGCCCTGCCATGCACAGGATGAGTATGGTGGCGGCCCTGTCCGGCGCTACCAGGTCAAAAAGCAGCATGGTGGATGCAAGACAGGCCCCGGCCATCCCGCCCATAAACAGGATGGGCATGAGCAGCCCCCCTGCCACGCCCGTGGCAAAACTGGCACAGGAAAAAAGCATCTTGACGCCCAGCAGCAGCAAAAGCGCGGTCAGCGGGATGAACAGGCGCGCCAGATCCAGCGCTCCTATGCCGAAGCCAGCCAGCACTGTGGGATAAAAATACAAAAACAGACCGGCGCACATAAAGGGTATGACTACCCGTAAATGCAAGGGCAGCAACCTTGTCTTATCCGCCCAGAGGGTCATGCGTATGAGCACGGTATTATACAGTACGCCAAGCCCGCCCATAACCACACCGGCAACGGGCACGAGCCACCATTCGCGCCACGGCAGCATGGAGTGCACCCCAAAGGGAAAGACCAGCCCGAAGCCGAAAATGCCCTGCATCACATAGATGGCCGCAAAGGCCGTGATGGCGCAGGTTATGACCATGGGCGCCCTGAGGGGGGTTTTCATTTCCTCAAAGGCAAAGCACATGCCTGCCAGCGGCGCGCCAAAGGCGGCGGCAAGACCGGCGGCACTGCCCCCCACGAGGTAGCGGGGGTTATTGGCAGCGGTGCTGTCCTTCCACAGGGTCCCCACTCCAACGCCCAGAGAGGCTCCCATCATGATGCACGGCCCCTCGCGTCCCACAGAAAGGCCGCCCGTAAGGGCGGCCAGCGCACCGGCGAACTTGCACAGCAGTACGCGCAGCCAGTTCATGCGCAGCTTGCCCTTGACCATCAACTCCACCTGGGGGATGCCGCTGCCGCTGATGAGCGGCTCCGCGCGCAAAAGCAGCACCGAAATGACGGCCAAAAGCAAAAGACCGCCAAAAACGGCCAGCACCATGAGGTGATCTGCAAGACCGCGCTGCCCCACAGCCCCCACAAGCCAGAGGGTGATGGCGTCATTCAGGTGCCGGAACAGGCCAACCACAGCCCCGGTGGCGCTGCCCACAAGCAGGGCCTGCACAATAATCTTGCCCAGACCGAAAACACCCATTTCTGTAACGTCGTGCTTGATCTGGAGAAAAGGATTGCCTGTTTTCACTAACATACCCTTATTCGAGGCATTTTTTGCAGAATCTGCGGCCGGACAAACGCGCCGCACATTGATGGAGCCAGCCGAAAACCACGTATCCGCCGCGGGGATGGAAAAAAGCGTTCGCCCTGCCGGGGCCGGACTCGCGACACGCCGACGGCCAAACAATGACAGGCCGACAACAGACCGGCGGCAGAATAACAGCAGGCCGAACACGCATGGTTGCCCGCTTTTGTCTACAGCACTAAAAAGCCGCCTGCCCGGTGTCCGATGCCAGCATGGGCAGTATGGCCGGAACAGGGAGGCTTTTCAAGTTATTGCATAAAATTTGTAAAAAAAGCTTGCCAAGGTCGCGGCAAATAGGTACAAGACCTTTCCAGCGATGTGGAACACAAACCACGTCTGCCGCGAGCCGAGGTAGCTCAGTTGGTAGAGCAGGGGACTGAAAATCCCCGTGTCGGCAGTTCAATTCTGTCCCTCGGCACCATAGAAATCAAGCCCTTACGAGTCATCGTGGGGGCTTTTTTCTGCACCAAACTGCACCAAGCTTGGTAACAAGCCTGCGGCGCGTTTTTGGCCTCCAGGAGTGACGTGGGCATATGTCGTTGCAGTGGTCTGAATACTAGCGTGGCCCATCTGTGCAGCTACCGCTGCGAGGTCTGCCCCTGCTGCTAGCATTTCAGATGCAGCAGCATGCCTGATATCGTATGGACGTATACAGCGACCAGCAAAACCAGCATTCTTCTTGGCGCGTTCCCAGGCTGACCTGTAGTTGTTGACTCTCCTGCCAAGGCGATGACACACCAACGGTATACCTGCGGCGCTGTCTTCTTCAAACCTACGCTGAGCTTCCATCCAATAAGCAGGAGGCGGAACCACTCTTTTGATCCGTCCGCTCTTCCCCTGCGCATACTGCACGTAGCCGTGACGCCAGTTGAAGGCTGACCATGTCAGGCTGAACAACTCGACATGACCGGGGCGCATTGCCAGTGCGTATGCTGTTGCTAAAGCCCATCGCAGCCAGTCTGGGCAGAATTGTAGGATGTGCTGAAAATCGTCCAGCGTGGCTGTGATCTCCATTCTCTTGACTGGCAGCCGCTTGTAGTCTCGCCACGGATTTAGCCTGATAAGCTGCTGGTCAACGCCCCATGCCAATATTGCGCGAATGTATGCCTGCATCTTGTTGATAGTAGAATTTCCGCTGCCGCGCTTGCGCATAACTTCGCGCATCATTTCAAGATCAGCCCTGGTCAAGTCTTCTGCATATTTGTCGCGAATGAATTGCCCTATTCCATCAACCCACACACCTCTCGCAGAGGTATATCCATTAATAAAATGCAAAATTTTCTTTCGCGTTTCATGGTGGTAGTCAGGATGAGAATGAAAAAAAGAAGCCGCCAGTTCCATCATGGATGGGCGGTTGTCCTGCGTTTCTTCGGCCTGCTCGGCGTCAAAAGCCCGTGCGGTATTTTCATCACGGAAAGACTTTTGTACCCATTTACCTTCGCGCCTGTGCTTAACCAGCCAGCGCCCGTCGGCTCGTTGGGACACACTCATGGCCTGAATCCATTATCCTTTCCCACTCCTTACCAGAGCGAGGTTTTTGTTTGCGGCTTGTGCCTTCCCCTGGGAATAGAACCAGCTCAATGCGACGATCTATAGCCGCCAACTCTTCTGCTTTGCGCTTGCGCTCATGGTGGAGCGCCGCGACCTCTGCCAAGCGCTCGGATTCTGTCATTACTACGCCACCTCCAAAAATACATCCGTCCCGGCCTCATCGCAGCCGGGTGCTATCTCCATCAGCAGGTATCCCAACGACCATCCCGTGCGTTCAAGCCAGCCCCACGGCCGGCCGACGGTGAAGTCTGTGCAGCGCCGCCGGGCGTCAAGGAGCATTGTGAAGCCCGTCCAGTATTGCGCCGACCAGTTGCGCAACAACTCCGGCCCGGTTCCTTCGGTCAGCATGTGCGCGGCCAGGGATTCACACGCGGCATCGAGGTCGCGTTGCGCACCAGAGGACAGCCGCTTGACCGTCAGGGCCGGGGAACATTCGTCAATCCAGCGGCGCACTGTGGCGCATCGTGTAGCGAGTTTGCTTCCAGGCTTGCCAATTCTGAGGAGGATACCCAGTGCCGCTTCCATAACTGTGAGCGCCAGCAGGGTGTCACGGTGCTGGATGGCATGGGGGATAGGTGATGTCGTCATGATTCCTCCAATTCGCGCGGTGTGAGGATGGGGCCAGCCCATTCCTCGCCTGGATAGGTCTTGAGGCGCTCAACTTGGGATTGAGACATGTATTGAATTGTCGCTTCGCCTTTGTGAGACACGTCCCGCCACCAGTACCATCCCGCCACCTTCGGCGGCTCGTGCGTCCAGCGAAGGGCGCTGGGCAGGGCGTTCCACTGATCAACAAGCCATTCGAGGCTACCCAACGGTGCTGGCAAGGCAAGCAGACAGTTAGGGCAGACAATATCTATCCGCGCACCTTCTTTTATTATGGGTGCTTTGCCCATGCACTTTGGGTTCGGGCAGGGCTTCAGTTCGGGCATGGCTGGTGCTCCTTTATTATTTCCATAAAAGATTCTATGAACGCCGCCGCTTGCGGGGCAACGATTGCATTGCCGTAACCGCGCAGGCGTCCTACGCGCATGTCTTCTTTTTCCGTTTCTTTGAGTGGGTTAAGCGAGAAAAGAGCGCCAAAACGGCTATATCCCAACCGATGGGCAAGCCCATCAGCCATCTCGATAGCGAGGGATTGAGTTGCCCGCCACTTTCCATCTTTGCACAAGAGCCAGTCAGCATCGCGCCAGAAGCCGTTAGTCGGGCCGGGCCTACGGCTAGCTCTGCTGCCCCCGGAAGCTTCAGAAAGATGTTCCTCGTTCCATCTGGCTTCTTTTTCCCGTAGCAGTACCCGCTCCCCAACGCATCGTTCACTATCGGCGTGGGCCAACCCGAAAGCGCTTGGGCTGTCTGAGCCAAATTGCTGCATTTGTTCGCCCTCTGTAGGCGTTTTTCTGCATATTCCTGCGGGTTCGGCATGCGTGAGCAGTTGTCGTCCTGCGTTGTCGGTGTAGGCCAGCCCACCAACCACATAACTCTCCCAAGCAGTGCGTTTAGTGGTACATTGACACACTCTGCACCGTCCTTGTGGTCTCGTGTCGTTGGTGTCGGCCAACCGCAGGCATGCGCCATCATTGGAAGCGTCATACCGCCCACACCCTTCATTTTCCCTGCTTCCAAGTGCCGGGCATTGCGTGCCAGCTTCGTTTCCCACTTCTCCTCTGACACATCTCCACAGCGAGGTGTCGCCCAGTGTGTCAGTTCCAACCCAGTATAATCTTTGCCTGATGTGCGGCGCACCGAAGCCCGCAGCGCAGGTATCAATCGCCCCGAAGGCGTAACCCGCGTTTTCCATGTCAGCTTGTACAAGGTCGAGCCAAGCGAGGCCGTCTTTTGACGCAACCTGTTCTCCAAAGCAGACTGAAGGGCGGCACTGGTCGATGAGACGGAAGAAGTCAGGCCACAGGTGGCGTTCGTCTTTGAATCCTTTTCCCTTTCCTGCGCTGCTAAACGGCTGGCAGGGACAACTTCCTGTCCAGACGGATCTATCATCGGGCCATCCGGCTTGGCGCAGGGCATACGACCAGACACCGATGCCCGCAAAAAAATGGCACTGTGTAAACCCGGCAAGGTCGCTTGGCATAACATCGGCAATGCTCCTTTCATCAACTTCGCCTGGAGCGATATGCCCGGCTTTGATTAGCTCACGCAGCCATGCGGCAGCGAATGGGTCGATTTCGTTGTAGTACGAAGACACATCACTCACCCTCACCCGCAGCCACGGCGCGTATTTCCGCCCGCTCTTCCGGCGTGATCGTGGTTGTCGTATCACTCATAAAAAACTCCCCGCGTTGTCGGTATGCGCGGCCCACCTGAGGATGTATGGCTGAGAAATAAAAAGCCGCCTCAGTGGGCGGCGGTTGCACAAATATGGCCCGCGTATCGCCCCACGGGCAGGGGTTGGGGGTTGCTACCGTGATTCACCACACAGTTTCAGGCGACACCATCCAGATGCCGCCTGTCGTATGGGGTGAGGAGGAGAGTGTTAAGCTAGAATGGAACGTCAGAATCGTTGTGAGGCGGTGCGTCGTCATACGGCAACCGTCCGTTGCCACCTCTTGGGGCATCGGTTCCAGCGGCTTCACCTCGCGTGGGCCCGTCAGTGATAAACTCGACACCGCGCATCAAATCATTGTATTCTTTGTCGGTGCAGGCAACGATACGGGAAAGGCTGTTGTTCCAGTAGGTTTTGCCGTCCTTGCCAACATAGCCCTTTTTGTTGATTCCAAGGCGGGCCGGGAAGACCATGCCGTCAAAGTCTGTCCATTTGTTTACCTGACGCTGTGAATCAGCCCGCGCGCTGGTGTCGGCAGGGTCAATGCGGCGCACAGACTCAATTATAGCCTTGAGAATGGAGCCACCGCGCTTTGCTGCCGTTTCCTGCCCTTCTGTAAGCCTGATTTTCTGCATGCCGACTTGCAGCGTGATATTTTCAAACCACGAGCAGCCTGCATATGTCCCGTCTACAACTTCGATCTTGCATGGCAGTTGCAGAAGGCCGCTTTGAGCTTCGGCAATGTCGGGGTCTTCTCGGCTGGGATATTTGGTACGTTCAAGGTGCAGCTTTACCAACACCCGGCTACCAGCAGGCACAGGGCCATAATTACGTTCTTTCTGTGCTTCCTCGCGACTGAAATCAATTGCCATTGCTGTAAGCTCCTTCGCTTGCTGTGCTAAGTTCCTCGTGGAAAGCGCCCCATGTTGGGTCGTTGCCTATGTATATCTCGTCTGACAGGGGCCAGCGCGTTTTGGCTTGATATGCAGGTCGTTCTTGCGTGTATATAACGCGCTCACCACTGCCCTTTGCCTTTGATTTTCCATTGTCTTTGGCTTCAACTACGCGGCTCTTGTAATTCATGAACAGCAGCATTTCAGCCCATTCAGTCCACAGGGCTGCGGCCCGCTTATGCAGCTTGAGAGTGTAGCGCTGGTATGAGTCTGAGTCCGGCGGGTCAAACATGACCGGGACAGCGTGCGCAATGCACACAACATGCATACCTGCGGCTTCGCGCAGATCGTCAAGCATGCGTTGCAATCCGCGCCACTTGTCGTCAACTTTTACGTACCCCTTGCCAAAGCCGAAATCTTCAATGTTTTTCTTTTGCTCTTGTTCGCAAACCCTTCGCCACACAAGCGGCTCTGCCCAATCAAGGCTATCAACAATAAGTGTTTTGAAGCCGTGTCCGGGCTTTTTCAGCGCTGTAATGGCCTGCTGAATCTCTTCTGTGGTTTTGGCTACCTGTGGGAACGTTGGTATATCCAAAGCCCCTGCGCCGTCTTCCGTACGCAGTATTATGGGCTTCGGCCATGTTGCGGCGAAGGTTGTCTTTCCAACGCCAGGTACGCCGTAAACAACCACTTTCTGCGGCGAGAAATTTTTGCTGCTCACAACGCTATCCAGAGAAAAAGGGTTAGGGTTAAAGCCCCAAGTGTCCTCAAATTCTTTGTTGTTCGCATACTTCGGCGCGGGTGGGCTGGCCTGCTCCGAAAGCTGCCCCGCTGTCTGTGTCATGATAAAAGTCCTCATTGTGTTGAAACAAAAATGGCCCTTCCACTGGGCCGACAAACGCCCCTGAATCGGGGCATACCGTTACGTTGCAGCACCGTGGTGCTGCTGTTGGGCAAAGCGCGAGGTGGCGGCACATGGCTATCCTCCGCGCTTTCTTGGGATGGCTTCGTAATACCGCTCCCAAAACTCCATGCTGCCAGCGCTTTCTTCACCAATATATTCTGCGGCTGCCGCAAGAGCTTCTTGCATCTTCGTCGCCCGTATCGCCGCCGGGTGTTTTGGGCATACTTCGTCATGGGCCATTGCTTCTTCGGCATTATGGAATGACGCACCACAGTTGACGCAAGTGCAGGCCATTGAAATCTTAGCAAGGCCATCATCACCCATCACGCTTGATGCGATATTGTCCATTGCCCTTACGATCAGCTCGGCTTGAGACAACATATTAACATTCAATGCTGCTTCAAGTTGCTGCTTCAGACTGGCGTTCTCTGCTCTAAGTTCTGCTTCGTTCATCCTACCCCCTCGGCGCTTGCCGTGCGCCACTGCGGCGCTGGTTGTTGTACAGTTGGCACGACCAGCACAGGGCCATGCCGTGTTGCGTGGGCCGCTTACAGCGGACACATAGGCCGTGTTCGCGTAGTGTGGCGTAGCGCTGGCGGTGATACGCAGCCCTTTGTGTGCGGAGTGCTTCACGACGGTTCATGCCGCCCCCCCCCCGCCGCCCTGAATGCGTCAATCATTTCTTCCGTTGTGTAGCAATATGCAACCACGCACGGGCGGTGATGAAATTTGAAGATGCACTTGATCGGACGCTTGCGGCGCTTCTGCCGATTGAACTGAATCACGGCCATGTCGCTACCTCCAGAGATTGAAAAACCGCCCACACCAGTGCGATGTAGACGGCTCGGATTGTCCAGATGATGTTGTGACTACGCAGCATTGCGCACGTCCTGCGGGTCATGTGACGGGCGCGGGGGCGGCGTGTAGGTTCCGCCTTCCACGTCTGCGTCAACGCCATCAAGACGCGACAGCATGCGCATAAGGACTGACCCGGTTCCTTCATCCTGCAAGGTACGCTGGAACAAATACGCCTCGTGCTGCCCGTCAAACCTGTTGTATTCGCCATCATCACTGAAAACGTAAAAGCCTGCCCCTTCCAGCGCCGCGTTTGTCAGGGCAGTGCGGGCCGCTTCAAGGTCAAATTCAAGGCTGCCTATCCGGCGGCGCAATGCCGCAATTTCGGCCTTCAAGCTGGTGATTTCGTCAGACATATGCGCCTCCTTTGTTATTTATGGGCGGGTGTTCCATGCCGTGCGCATTGCTTTGGCAGACGTCCATCCCAAGCTGTTCACCATATGTGACTTAATGCCCATCCACTCAAGTATATACGGCGGTGCGCCGATGAATTTGCCCATATACACGACCACGGGCATTACTCCGGTAAACGGGCAAGGCAGAAGATCAAGCCCACCCCAATAGGTGTCCTTTTCCTTTTCAGTCTCTTGTGGTGTGGCAAGACGCCACTCAAGAGACTGGTCTACAGATCGCCGATACCCGTTCCAGTCAGAAAAAATGGGCCAGTATTCCGAGTCAGCATAGCCCATGCCACACAGGTCCAGCTTCTGGCTCCATTCAGGGCGCAGCATCATTCCTAAAATTTTACGTTCTGAAACGCGCCAGCGGTACAATGCCTTATTGTCCGTGGGGCGTTCTTCGCTCCAAAGTTTCCATTCGGTCATATGCGCCTCCTTTGGGCTTTGTGATGAATGGCGGATAGGTGCCGAACCTCTATTTCATCCATCATGTGGCCAGCATGTAGGATGCCCGCTCCTCGCGCCGCCATTCATCACAACTCCCAAAAAGTTAAGGGCGACCGAAGCCGCCCTGTGTATATGAAAACCCGACGAGCGCCGGGAGTGGTGGGTTAATGAATTGGCTGTGCCGGGGCCAGGCGCTACGCTGGCTTCCGCGTTTACGGCCCAGATGAATTTCCGCGTCATGCGGCTCTTTACGTCAATCTGCCGGGTGCTTCTGCTCTCAGCACCGCCCGGCACAACCAAATTTAAAGGCCGCAGCCCAACGCCACGGCCCCCGCACCTTAGCCACTGCCAGCCGTGGTGCTTGATTTGAACCTCTTCAATTCCGCCGACAACCATTTTCCCATCGTTGGGAATATGGTAGCCAGCGGTCAAAAGAAATTCGTTTAGCCGTTGCCGTCGCCGAAGCCGTCGCCGGAGCCGTCGCCGAAGCCGGAGCCGTCGCCGAAGCCGTTATTCAGCCTGGACAATGTCAGCCTCCATAATCGAGGTTTCTGATTCGCCATCGATCGGCATGATTTCAATGGCCTCAAGCCAGACACTGTCAACAGGAGCGGCTATCTTACTCTTGCTGCGGTCAATGCCGTACCGCACCACACCTGACAGGCTAATGCTCTCTTTGCACCACCAGCGCCACATGCGGCGGGCGTTGGTCAGAATTACCTCGTTGCCGGATTTATGATCCAGCGTACCGCACCACACGCCAGCAGAATAGGTGCGGACAATGACGGTGCTTCCGATGCAGAAATTGTTGATGCCTTCCAAGGCCTTCTGGCTTCCGAACATGGCGGCAAGCTCTTTGGCCTGTCCGATGGTCAAGTTATTGATATCCATTGCTATTCCTTGGTTTGTTGTGGTTGTAAATTCTGCTCCAATCCCTGCCCCCGTCACCGAAGGCAGGTCAGAAACAAAATTTGCTGTAACCATTTAAAATGTTCCTCTCGCCCTTCACAGGCTCCGGCGCGTCACGCCGTGGTTTTTCGAGCACCCCTTCTTATGGCCGGGCTTGCCGTGTCTGTTGTCCTGCTCCAACCGCCTTGTGCTGTTCGGTCTAGGTGTCCGTACTTGTTCGGCATCGCTTACGGTCTGCCTCGCTTCCCGGCCCTCGCTACTCAGCAGCGGCTTGCTCCCGGTTCCTGGCTCCGTGGCTACTTCCACCCGTGGGTTTTGTTCGCCGCCATTCCCCGTTCGCAAAGTCAGTATGCACAAATGTGCGTGACGAGTCAATAGGCGTCTTGCACAAATGTCCGCATTTTGATATAAAAAAATCACGCCGGGGAAAACGGCGCGATAACGGGGCGGACACCAGCCCGTGAAAGCACGGTGGGAAATATCGTCTAGGGCGGAAACCGGACAGACGTTAAATGGAGCCGGGGACATGAAAGGGGCCGTGGGAACTCAGAGAGGAGTTACACACCCTGAAAAGCCGATTATCTCCTACTTATGGGTGGGGGATAAAGGGGGCTTTTCAGAAACCGGAGAATCTAGAGAGGAATTAAGAGATAAAGGCAAAAAATATTGAGATAGGATTACAAGCTGCAAGCGATTGAGCTTATCGAGGCATGAAGATAGAATAAAAAAAATGGAGAACAGCCATGATACAAAGAGATAAAAATGCCATTCTTGAGCAAAATGAGATAGATGCCATAAAAATAAATCAAGACATCATCAAGCGAATGGCAGACAATTCACAAAAAATCAAAAACTTCTTTCTTGCTATGTGCGCTATTGTCGCAGCGCTTATGGGAAAACAGCAGGCTCAGATAACTTGCTATTTCTTGCTGGCATTCATGGCTATTGCCATCGTTTTTTGGACAATGGACGCTAAATATCTTCAGCTTGAGCGTCAATTCAGGAAGCATCACATGGCGATTGTTTCAGGATCAATTGGCTTTTTGGAACAATGGAATTTCAATCCTAAGCAGTATAGCAAAGACTGCATACTGAAAGTTATGTTCTCGTTTTCTCTTATGATATACCCATCCGCAATTCTTATTGCTATTGTGGCTTATTTATTATTGCTATTTCCCTGCTCGTAAACAGGCATCATTAATCCATGAGCCGATGTTTTGTATCCCATTGTCGGAAATCCACCGATACTGTTTTATGACATATCCAGACGCCGTAGCACCATACATGCCGTGGTGAGCATATGGGTCTACACTCCCGCTGCAAAATGACCCAACTGGCGAAAACATTCCGTCAAGACGTACGATCAACCTTGCCATGCCATCACGATTTGCTTTCTCAAGCTCATATTTAACCCATTTACTCTGATGGGTTTTTTCACCACAGAATAAAACCAAACACGAACATCCATGCATATGGCGGTCTATCCACGCCTTTATAGCAGCATCACTCTTTTTAACTTCTTCGTTTGGGACATTCTTTACAAACCCAACACTTTCTCTTCCAAGGATGACAGGGAGATTTATAATTTGGTTGACGTACCACACATCATCCCAGTCATATGACGGAAAAACCTTCCTGTACGAAGGCGTCTTTTGATCCCAAAGATTAAAAAGTCCAACCATACCTCCCCCTTGTTCTCCAAATCCCATGCTCCCCTCACTTCCCCCGCACGTCCGTCCACGCCCAGATGACGCGGCCCACAACAGCCTTGGTTATATCGCCGTCAAAATCCTCATTCAGCCTGTAAATCATCGGCGGATTTTTGGCGGCGTTGTCGCTGTAAAACTGGATAACCCAATCATCGCCATCCTTATTCATGGCAACGCGCTTAATCATCCCAGACCCGTCAGGATCACGCACGAGCATAATGTGACCTGGCCGCTCTACGCTGTGGTCGTCTCTGTCTACCAGCACGATATCACCAGGGTTCAGCAGCGGTGACATTGATGTGGAGTGCCGCCCGATCTCGACGGCAATCAGGTCTCTGCGGTGCATGATTGCTGGAACGTGCTTGTACACCAGAAACCAGCTCTCTACATCGTCCTGTGCCACGTAGCCCGGCCCTGCTCCCACCTCGCCAACCAGAGGGGCAGCTATATAATCCTCGGCCTGGGGTGGGCGAATATGCTCACCGGCTGGCACGACCTTCGCGTTAACGAAACAGACATCGCGGTCTGCCTCACTAGACTTTTGATTTAGCGTTACGCCAATCTTTTCAAGGATTGGCGAAAGGCTTGACATGCTAGGGACTCGCGTGCCGTTAAGCCACTTCCCAAGCATTCCTGTTTTTGGATTCATCCCGAACGCCTCAGACATGGCAGTCTTGTTCCCGCCATATTCCTTTTCTAAGTGCTTCGCGAGGATGTCCAGCGCCTGTTCAATAAGGTTCTTTCCCATAATCTACCTTTTGCACAATTGTGCGCTCAAGACAATACTCTCTTTTGTGCGTTTTAGTTTGATTTTTATCACGCACTTTTGTACAATGCCCTCATGAACAAATTCAAACTTGCCCTTAAAGAGCGTGGGTTGTCCCCGGCAGATGTTGCCCAAAAGGGAGCATTGTTGACCACTGTTCAAAAGCACTTCTATGGCAGCAGAAACGTAGGGCCAGCATCTGCCATCCTTTACGAGCAGATTTTGGGCATCCCCCGCTCTGAGCTTCGTCCTGACCTCTGGCCGCCTACAGCAGCCCCTGCCACGTCACCCTCAAGCGAAGAGGGGGGCGGCGATGCTGCGTAAGCTGTGGCGCAACATTTTGCGGCGCAAGGCGCGGGCTGCGTTCCTGCTGACGATGGTTGGCGTCTACACATACTACAGCATCGTTAACACCACATGGGGTGATGGATTCTGTCTCGCAATGTGGCTGTTGATTTTTGCTCAAGACTTCATGAGAGGCGAGGGCTAGCACATGGATTTCTGGATTTGCGTCGCAGTCTTTTTGATCGCCCTTCTCTGCACTGCTGAGGCTTAACGCCCGCCCAACGGCACGCGCCACCGCATCCGCCTCGCTGGTTCCAGCAGGGTACGAGCGGAACACAGGGCGAGGCAGAGACGGCGATAGGACGGTAACGCGGTAAGCGCCGGACGGAAGGCGCTTCAGGTAGACGCGGACGGTTTGGATTGGAACAGAATCACAATCGGGCATGGGTACATAATACCAATGCGATGAACAGCAACAATGGACTATTATCAAGAGGTTTTGCCCAATGCAGTCTAAAAATAAGACAATGCTGCCCATAAATCTACGGCACATAACATTCAAGCAGGCGCTAGTTGCTGCAAAAATGCACTCCGGCAAAACAAATGCAGAGATATGCGAGGCGTCGGGACTCTCACCAGCGAACGTAGCAAAATATTTCAAGGAATACGAAGCATATTATCCAAGCCCGTGCAACATCCCTGCGCTATGCAGCGCTCTGGAAAACAGCATCCTCGTTGATTGGCAAGTGGCACAGCTTGAGGAAATGTTTCCTGAAATAGTCATTTTGAATGCAAAAGACCTTACGGATGCTGCGATGTCGATCACAGGCTGTGTCGGCACGTTTTGCGAAACAGTTCGAGAGCAGGTTGAGGATAACAGAATTGACAAGGATGAAGCTCGCGTCAGCCAAGCCATGATTGACGGCATGATGTGCCACCTAAAAAAACTGCGCGATGCATTGGAGCCGCTGGCTAGCGGGCAAATCACGGGCAGGGGAGACAGACATGAACAAGCGTAGACCATGGAGAGCACAGGACGTTGCCACGCTGCGCCACAACTACGCTGCAATGGGCGCTGCGTGGTGCGCGACAAAGCTGCGCCGCACCATCGACAGCGTTGAAAACAAGGCAAATCGCATCGGCATTTCAAAGCCTCGCAACTGTGCTGAACCACTCGGACCGGCCACAATCCACAACGCACGGCTCTGCCACGACTGTAGCCAGCCAACGACAGATTACCGCTGCCCTGAGTGTTGGGCGAAACGTCGCGCTACGTATCGGGATAGCTGCGACGGCCCCACGGCTGATGAAATGTACGGGGTGATGGCATGAATCGCCCCCGCTGCATCCACTGCATCTGCTGGCAACGCGCCAAGGACCATTCATGGTGGCGCGGGGTGTGTTCGGTCACCGGCGAACTGGTGGGGTTCAGGGCGAGGTGCCAGTTACCGGAATGGCAGCCGAAACAGAAAACCACAGTGGTGCTGTAACACCACCGTGGCAAAATAAAGGAGGGTCAATGTCCGCTTGCATGGAGTTCAACACAACCTTTATCGAGCGCCAATGTAAAAGGTGCAAATGGGCAGGTCAACCTGTCGCACAAGGTGAACCCAATGAAACTCATGGGCACAAGCTTGTTTGTCCAGAGTGCGGCATGTTTCTAGCCTGGGGTGGGAAGGTAAAACCCCTGAAAACAAAAGATGGCGAAAGAGCTATCAGCACACAATGGACGGCGAAACGTCTTGGCATTGACGAGTGCCAGCTTTGCCGCCGCTCACGAGATTTTATTGAGGGGTGCGGTGAGAGCTTAGAAGCCCACCACCTCAAACCTATCCGCGATGGTGGCGAAGATAAACCCTACAACCTCCTGGTTGTATGCACCCCATGCCACAAGCAAATTCATCACAACCAAACCTACCTCAACGGGCATATGTCGTCACTTTTCAGGGCGTGGGCCAGTTGGCGCAAGTTCCACCATGAGGAAGATATTGAGGCGGCAATCAATGAAAAATAGCAACGCACAAAATTTTGTCGTTTACGCTGAGTGGTGGGAAGCGATTTCTATGCTCTCGAATGAGCAAAAAGGTGTGCTGTTTCAGGCGATGTTTTCCGCGTCAACTGGACAATGCGCAATGCCTGAAATGGACACAAGTACCAAGATGGCCTTCCTTCTTATCCGCCCTCGTATCGTCGCAGCACAAGAAAAATATGCAGCTAAAGTGGCGGCAAATCGGGAGAATGGCAAAAAAGGTGGACGGCCAGCAAAGCCTGTAGAAGACGACAAAATAAACCCAGAAAAACCGAGCGAAAAACCCAAAAACCCAACGGTTTTTTTTGAAAACCCAACCGATAACCCAAAAACCCATAATATTAGTATTCGTAATAATATTATTAATACCCCCCTTACCCCCCTTGAGGGGGGCGAGTCCTCACTCCTTTCCGTAGCGAGTGCCGAACACGATTGTGTTCAGGGAACTTCGCAGTCAGACGCAACTGGAAAAGGGGCGCAGCGTTCTAAGCGCAGGGTCAAGGGTGCAGACCTTCCGCCTTACACCGCATGGTTTGAGGAGTGCTGGAAGGCATACCCCAGACGCAGCGGAAAGGCTAACGCATGGCGCGCATTCTACGAGTTGGAAGCGCTGGGCGAAATACCCCAGGACATGGTGCAACGCATTAAAAACCGCTGCTTTGAGCCTGATTGGCAGCGCGGGATAAAGAATCCAGACGACGAGCGCTATATCCCGCATATGTCCACATGGCTGCATCGCCGTGGATGGGAGGATGGCGGATGCGAGAGTTCAGATGAGCCGAGAAACACGCCAGAAGATGAAAGGCGTAATGAGATCATGGCAAAATACAACTTCGGCATGCCTCAACCTGGTGACACGCATGAAGATGCTTTGGCCAGGGACAAGGCTATGAACGCTGAACTTGATGCGGCGGGGTTGTAATATGCAAACATGCCAAGATATGGCCCTGTGGCTCATAAATCAGGGGTGCAGCGTGATACCGCTAGCACCAAGGGATAAGCGCCCACTGGCGAAAGTATTGCCAAAAGGTGCGTGGGGTGAATTTTCAAAACGGATCGCTACGGAGGAAGAGGTTCGTAGGTGGTTTGAGGTTGAACCTAGCGCAAACATTGGTCTGGTTTGTGGCGCAATTTCAGGAATTGTGGCCGTGGATGTGGACGGGAAAAACGGTCAGGCGTGGTTCAAAGAAAACATGCCGAAGCCCAACTGGTTTCAGTACACCAGCTCAAATCACAAGTTCCATGCGTTTTATAAGCACCCTAGGGGCAGTGTGGTTATTCCGCCTGCGGTAAGAATAACGGATGAAATTGATGTGCGTGGGGACGGCTCTTATGTCGTTTTTGCCCCATCAATCCACCCATCTGGCGCACAATACGCTTTGAAAAGTTTGGACGGATTTACCGGGGTGGCTTCCTTGATCCCTGTTCCGGACGTCAAGCTCAGAAGAACGCCAGACGGAAAGACTGAATACGACGACACTGCGACGACAGGACATAGCAACAGGCTTGAGGCCCACGCTGGCGAAAGGAATCAAGCTTTAACGAGCCATTGCGGGCGCATGTTCGCTCGTGGCTGTAGCTCAGATGAAGTTTTGGCCTTTGCCATTGGATGGAATTCTGCTTTCTGCAAGCCCCCGTTGGCTCAAAAGGAAATTGAGACAACTGTTCACAGTATGTCAAAGACGCACGCCCACAGGAACCCACAAGCCATAAACAGCGGTGGCGTTGAAAGGTGGGTGCAGTTGTCATGCGGAGAGTTCACAATTGCTGATATCTACCGCGATTTGGGCATTCAGAAGCCAGAAGACAAAAACGCATGCCAGCAGACCGTACAAGACCTGCTTTCTCGGAGGGTTATTGAGCGTTGCGGGAAGCGCACCGGGTGGTTCCGCAAGGTTGAAAAGACAATTGAACGCATAGACTTGAACGCTCCTGAATCCCCCCAAATAGACATGTGGCTGCCGTTCAATCTGCACCGTGACGTTATTATTCAGCCCAAAAATATCATTGTTGTGGCTGGCGAAACGAACAGTGGCAAGACAGGGCTTCTTTTTAACCTTGTGTTTATGAACCTAAAAACACATAAATTCCGCTATTTGTCGTCTGAAATGACGCCAAACGAAATCAAGAGTCGCATTGATGCATTCGGCGCGCCCCGCGAGGAATGGGAGAAAGGAGTCGAATTCATAGAGCGCAGCTCAAACTACGCTGACGCCATAGATCCAGACGGAATAAATGTAATCGACTTCCTTGAAGTTCATGACAATTTTTATGCGGTTGGTGGTGAAATTAAAAAGATTTTCGACGCCCTAAAAACAGGGGTTGCGTTCATCGCAATCCAGAAGCGCACCGGGGAGATTTTTGGCCGTGGTGGAGAGTTCACCCTGGAAAAAGCACGTCTTGGATTGTCCCTGTTTACGCATGGAAGAAAGCCTAACGGCATTGTAGGCAGCGTAAAGGTCACAAAGGCAAAGAACTTTATTGAGGGTAGGAACCCAGACGGCAAAGAGCAATTCTATACGCTTACAAACGGCTACTACTACGACAATAGCCCAATCGATGGGATCGGCTTCACACGTGGCTTTTCATTTTACCCTAAAAAGGATCGGGACAGAATTGTCAATGAGATCGAGTGCTATTGCAAACATCTCACAGACAAGGCCCGCACTGGTAAAGTTGAAAATTTCTACTGAGGACAACGGCCTGTAATGTGTAACCGCACCGACTGCGCGGGGTCATGGGCCGGCGAACTCGCGTGTGCAGTGTGCAGGGAGAGGGATATGAGCGAAATGAAACTGACCGACGCCGATCTGGCGAGGCTGGACAAGGCAGGGATATTTGCGGCTGGAGTAAACCATGCTCTGCAAGTTTTAGAATATCCACCTGAATTCATTGACTGCGTTGGCGAAGTATTAAGCGCCATCCCAGCGCTCGTAGCCGAGGTGCGCAGGTTGAGGGACAGGGGCGAGGCGTTGGAGTGGTTCGTGGAGTGTCGCGATTTCGCTATGTGGATGTCTGGCTCCAACAGGAATGTGGCGTTCCTTGAAGCGGTGCTCTCGGCTGAAGCCGCCCGCGAGGCCATCCGATGACCAGCCTGCCCTGCGTTATCTGCGGCGAGCCTGCTGACCATTTCACCCTGCACTACACCGACGATGGGTGGGACCCGCCGTTCCATTTCTGGCTGTGCCGTGGGCACCAGAGGGCGCTGATCGGCGGTGTGCAGGAGGCGATCAAGACGATGAAGGAGGAACGGAAATGTCAGCAGTAATCGGCATAGACCCCGGCACAAAGTGCGGCTGGTGCGTCAGGCACCCGGGTGGCGGTATTGACTCCGGCACTTGGAACTTGAAAGGCGGCAGGTTTGAGGGTGGCGGCATGCGGTTCCTTCGGATGCGTCAGCACATATCTGAACTGCTCGACACAGCCAAACCCGCACTGGTCGCGTTTGAAGAGGTTCGCCGCCACCAGGGCGTAGACGCGGCCCACATTTACGGCGGAATTATCGCGGTGGTCACAGAAGAGTGTGAGCGCCGAAATGTGCCGTACACTGGCATACCTGTGGGCACCATCAAAAAGCGAGCAACTGGCAAGGGTAATGCCGGGAAGCCCGACATGATGGACGCGGCACGGCGTGAGTGGCCCGGGTGGGACGGTGACGACAACGAGGCAGATGCGCGCTGGATTGCGGTGTGTGCCGACGAACAGGTGGCGGCATGAACGATCTCGACAAAGCAACATACCGCCGCATGCGTCGGGCTTTCGGCAACGGCAACGAAGCCAAGGGCCGCGCGATAATGCAGGCCATTGCGCTGCGGCTGGAACAGGCACGAGACAAGCACCCGCTGTACGCCGAAGGGCCATACCATGCCCTGGGAGTTATCGGCTCAGAGTTTCATGAACTTGAGAAGGCCGTGGAGCATGAGACGGAATCGCGCCAAATGGATGAAGCGCTGGACGTGATTGCAACTTTGGTGCGGTTCTTGGGCGAGGAATACAAGTAGCCCGTAGCGTACGGCTGCGGAAAGGACGGACGGAATGAGTACGGAACGCGGACAGGTTTTGCTTGATGCACACAAGATCATCAACGGCGACAGGCAGCAGAGCTACGGCAACCCCGAAGATACGCACGGGGTGATTGCTGAGCTGTGGAATGGGTACATGCGGGCGAAGGGCGTTACGCTTGGGTGTATAGAAGGGCAGCCGATGTATTTGTCGCAACTTGACCCCAAAGACGTTGCCCTCATGATGGTGCTGTTCAAGATCGGGCGGGAAATCAACGGCGCTGGGTGCAAGGACAACATGGTTGACGCGGCGGGCTATATCGCTCTGGCAGCAGACATGAATGAAGAGCAGGCCGAATGAAGCGCCTTGTAATCGTTTCCGACCTGCATTGCGGACACAGGGCCGGGCTGTGTTGCCCTGGCTATCAGTACGCCTTGCAGGACGCCAGCGAGTCGCGCAGGGCATGGGCGCAGTTACAGCGGGAATTGTGGCAGTGGTACGCCGCAACGCTTCGCGCCCTACAGCCCATTGATTGGCTGGTGTGCAACGGCGACGCCATTGACGGCAGGGGCAGCCGAAACAACGGCGTGGAGCTGATCACGCCAGACCTGAGCCAGCAGGCGGACATGGCAACTGCCGCTCTGGAAGAGGCCCGGGCCGGTAAATATCTGCTCATTGGTGGTACGCCATACCATTCAGACCCCGATGGCGAGGCGTGGGAGGCCATCATTGCAGAGCGTCTTGGCGCCCACTTCGGCGGGCATGAATGGCTCGACATCAACGGTTGCGTTTTCGATTTCAAGCACAAGGTGGGAAGCTCCAGCGTACCGCACGGGCGCCACACCGCCATCAGCCGGGAACGCATGTGGAATGTGCTGTGGCATGAGCGCGATTGGGCACCACTGTCTCGCGTTATCATTCGCAGTCATGTCCACTATCACGAATTCAGCGGCAATCCGACGCACCTCGCCATGACGACGCCAGCGCTACAGGGACCGGGAAGTTCGTATGGCATACGACAATGCTCTGGCGTGGTAGATTTCGGATTAATTCACTTTGACATAGACGAGGACGGGAGTTTTTCATGGAAAGCACATCTGCTCAACATAAATTCGATGCGCCCGGTTCCCGTGCAGGGGTAACCGTGGATTTTGTCGCCCTCCTTTCGCGCCTGGGTACGGCGTCGGCCGGAGAAGGCGCAACGACAACTGAAATAGCCGAGGCCATGGGGTGCGGCGTGGATAAGGTGCGCAAGCTCGTCAAACAGGCCGTGAGAGAGGGAAAATGCAGGGCGACACGGAAAACTGTGGATACCATCTCCGGCACAAAAACCACAGCGCCTAGCTACGTGCTGGTGCAGGAGGTGGAGTGATGAGCCAGCGCGAAGGACTGAAGATCGGCGAGGGGAGGATAGTCTAGTGGCTGTAAACCATCAGTTGACGACCACTCGCACAGTCGGGAAGGGCGTGGGGTTTGAACGGACAAGGCGCATCTGCGGGTATTTGGTTGGGACCATAGACCGCTGGAACAACGCAAAGCTCAAGGAGCTGAAAGACAGGGTTAAACACGACGCGGGAGGTGGGTATGGGCAGCGTTAAACGACTGAGGGGGTGGGGGCAGATCGAGAACTACCTTGGACTGTCACGCAACACCATTCTTGCACATGGATACCCCATCCACAAACAGGGCATTGGCGGCTCTGTGTTCGCCTACTCGTGCGAACTGGACAATCACGAATTAGGTGTATCTGTGCCGCACAAAAGATGTGCTGACAGAGATTCACAGAAACTGACAGAGATTCATATAGGATAATGCTTGTTATCTGCGCTATACTACATCCCAAAAGGGGCATGGTATGGCGCGCATTAATTATAAGACACCTCCCAAGAAGGCAGTTGCAGGCATTGCCCTCGCGCTGCTTCTTGGTTTTGGCGCGCACCAACTCACAATGGACACCGTAGCCGAATTTGAGGGCTACGTTCCGGAGGCTTACCAAGACCCGGTTGGGATTTGGACAAAGTGTTGGGGCGACACCACTGACGTTGTGCCCGGACAGTCTTACTCCTTTGATGAGTGCGTCAAGTCGCTCAACGACCATCTCTATGAGACGTCAGCCCCTATCATGCGCTGTGTACCGTCTCTGCGCAATCAAAGCGACAAGGTGATAGCTGCCGCAGCTTCGATGGCCTACAACATAGGCCCCGGAGCTTTTTGCCGTTCCTCCGTAGCCCGATATTTTAATTCCGGGGACTACAAGCGGGGCTGTGAGCGCATTGCCGAAATCTACAAGACGGCCAAGGGCAAAGAACTGCCCGGACTTGTGCGCCGTCGCAATTACGAATCTCAAATGTGCCTCGAAGGGCTGCGGGAGGGCAAGTGATGGGCTGGCTCGGAGCTATCTTGCCAAAAGTTATCGGTTTTGTACCTGTGCTTGGGCCGCTGATCGCCCAGCTGCTTTCCTCCTGGTCTACGCGCAATGTCGAGGCTGAAAAGGCTGAGGCTGAAACGAAAAAGATTGAGGCCGAAGCGTTTAAGGCTGGCCGCGTCAGCCCGCGCTACCTGCTCGGTTATGCCAAGGTTTTTCTTTACGTGATGTTCGCAATCCTGATCGTGGTCGCCCTTTTTACGGGTGATCCGTCCGTGACTGATGATGTGGTCGAGCAGATGCACAAGGCCGGGAAAATTGTCGAGGGCATGAATCCGTGACGGTCAACATTTGGGACATTCTTCAAATCGCTTCCCCCGTCCTGATCGCGGTTGTCGGTTTTTTCGCACGGCTCATTTTGGGCGAGGTCCGTGCGCAACGCGCGGAAATGAAAGAGTACGTGCGACAGGAAACATGCCGCGCGCACCGTGAGCACATTCAGCGTCAGCTCGACACGCTAGGCGGAAAGTAAAAGATGAATGGACACGTACAGCATACAACGTCGCATTTTGGCCGCAGACCTGACGCCCACCGAAAAGCTGGTGGGCATGGCCCTTGCCCTGCACCTTTCGGTATTGTCAATGACGATCCGTATTCGGCAGCAAACACTGGCGCACGAGTGCGGGCTATCTGCCCGAAGCATCAGACGTGCAGTCAGTGGCCTTGTTGCCGCTGGACTGTTTAGATCGAAGGTAACGGGCCGAGCGTCCATCCTGATCCCGCTCGATACAGTAGAGGGTGGAAAGAATAGTGGAATAGTGGAGCGGACACCTGTGTCCCATCTGATAGGACACCAGCGTCCTACCAGACGTAAGCAAAGGACAATGCCGTGGGACATCGACACGACACTGAGCACCCCAGCGGAAGAGAGATGCAAGCGGGCAGAAAAGCAAGAGAAGCGTACTGCCCCACTGGCTGCCCGCTGCTAGGGCCAAACGGCTGCACCGTGGCGTGCGGCAATGAACAGATTGAGTGCCCGATGGTGGGCAAGGAGAAATCTTATGAAGACCATTGCAGACTATGCGAGGGAAGGACTGACAAACTCCATGAGTAGCACAGCAACCTCTATGCCAGTCAATGACGAGCGTCCCAGTCTTGAAAGGTTGGTTGAAGCACTGGAGATGAGGCTCGTTGGCCTGTCGAATACGGTGAAAAACTTGGAAGCCATAGCAGACAAATTTACCCCGTGTGATTCTTCGCAGGGCATCGAGTGCAACAGTGTCCCTGGTCTGTACGGGCGAATCGATGGAATGCAGTGCATGGTGAGTGCCATCGAAGAGCGCATCCGTGGCGTTATCGGACGTCTGTAACAGAGGGAAGTAGACGTGGCAGGCAAGGGACAACCAAAGACGGGCGGACGCAAGAAAGGCGTACCTAACAAGGTAAACGCCGATCTCAAGGGCATGATTTTAACGGCCCTGTCTGACGTTGGCGGGAAAGACTACCTCGTTGAGCAGGCCAAAGAGAACCCCACCGCGTTCATGTCGCTGGTCGGGAAAGTTTTGCCCAAAGAGGTGCATGTCGACCTGAACGCGCGCATCGCGGCCATGTCGCCTGAAGAGAAGATGGCCGAAGCCCTGCGCATGGCCAGAGAACTTGGAGCTGAATTTTAGTGAGCGCTCTGCCCGCCACCCCTGATACCCTGCTGGCCCTGCTGGAGTCTATCCGGCTGGACAGGCAGCCCTGTCTTATCGACAGGATGTATCAGACGGCGGAAGAGCGGGCCGGGTACGCCAAGCATATGGCTTTTATGGCGGCTGGAACGAAGTATCGCCAGCGCCTGTTTATGGCTGGCAACCGCGTGGGCAAGACGGAGGGCGCGGGCGGCTATGAGCTGGCCCTGCACCTGACCGGCCGTTATCCAGACTGGTGGCAGGGCCGCCGGTTTGACACGGCAATAACTGCTTGGGCGTCGGGCGATACCCGCGAAACCACACGCGATATTCTGCAAAAAAAGGTGATCGGAGAGAAGGGAAAGCTGCTGGAAGCCCTGGCGCTGGTTCACCCCTCGCTGATTAAACACACCGCTGCCGGATTTATTACAGACAGTTTTTCGAGCGTCAAAGTGCGCCACGCATCAGGTGGCCTGTCGACGCTGCATTTTAAGAGCTACGACCAGGGGCGCGAGGCATTCCAAGGCACGGAAGTCGACGTGATCCTCCTCGACGAAGAGCCGCCGCTTGACGTGTATATCGAGTGCCTGACGCGAACCATGACCAACGAGGGCATGATTATGCTCACGTTCACCCCGCTCAAGGGCATGTCCGAAACGGTGCTGAGTTTCTTCCCCGACAACGACATTGAGGAAGGCGAGAGCAACGGGCGTTTTGTGGTCATGGCCGGGTGGGACGATGCTCCACACCTGACCGAGCAGGCAAAGCAGGAAATGCTTGCCACCTATCCGCCCTTCATGCGCCTCGCCCGTAGCCGTGGACTCCCGCAGATGGGCGCAGGTGTGATCTACCCGGTTGAGCAATCCCGCTATGTGATCGAGCCGTTTACATTAACCGATGATTGGAAACGCGCCTACGGACTAGATGTAGGCTGGAACTGCACGGCTGCCGTGTTCGGTGCGTACAGCGAGAGGGAAGACCGCTGGGTGATCTGGTCAGAGCACTACGCCAAACAGGCAACCCCGCTCGAAAACTCGCACGGCATCAAATCTCGTGGCTCATGGATTCCCGGCGTTATTGATCCGGCCAGCGCTGGTGCGAACCAGAAGGACGGCACAACTCTGCTGGGAGAATATCAGTCGCTTGGCCTTGACCTGACCCCCGCCGACAACTCTGTTGAGGCCGGGATTATGCGGGTATGGACGCTGCTCTCCACAGGCAAACTACAGATTTTTTCAAACTGCACTAACCTGCTCCGTGAGTTGCGCGGCTACGTACGAGACGAAAAGGGCCGGATCGTCAAGAAGGACGACCACTGCTGCGACGCCATGCGCTACCTGTGCATGAGCGGGCTTGACGTAGCGAAGCATCCGCAAGAGGCGCAGGCTGCACGATGGCCAGTGCAGCGAAGCAGGGTCGTATAAATTTCCAGCGGCTAGGCTGATCCCCGAAAACCCCACCCCGAGGGGCTGCCGCTGGGGAAAATAACAAGGAATGGGCGCAATGCCACAGAAAATAAGCATCAGCGATGAAATTATAAAGCAGATCGTCAAGCCTGACCTTGACCGCGCAAAGGCGTGGCAGGACGAGTTGCGACCGCAGCGCGAGCAGTACGCGATGCTCTACGCCATGAGCAAAGACGCTGACGGTATTGCCCATCTGAACCGTGATGGCTGGTCACAGGTTGTCGCGCCGCTGGTCTATGAGTCTGTAGAGGGAATGAAAGTCGGGCTTGACCAGCTTTTCACCTCGCCGGACTTTTTCGACATCAAGGTTGGCGAAGACGCTGACGCCGGGGAGCGTATCCGTAAGCTGGTGCGCTGGAACATATTTGAGGCGCAGTACGGTGCGCGGCAGATTCGCTACTGGCTGGATTGCTGCCTCAAGAACCACTACGGCATCGTAAAAACGTTTTGGGACGAAGAATACCGCGAAGACACACAGGAGTTTGACGCGCTCAGTCAGGAACAGGCCGAGCAGGTGCTTGCAGCCGGGTGGGAGCTGACGAAGTACAAGGAAGTGGTGGCAGAGCGGCCAGTGGTTGATCCCATTACCGGGCTCCCGGTGGTGGACGAGTCCGGGCAGCCTGTGTCCGAACCGTACCTGGCGGGCCTTGAAAGCGTGAAAGCGGTCAAAATGACACCTACGTTCATTGGCCCGCGTATTCTCGCCGTTGACCCTGAGACTTTTTACTACTCACCCGACAGTGACGACCTCGACAAGTGCCGGGTTGTGGCTCACCGGGTCAGTAAGCGTCTGGAAGACATTCGCAGGGGTGAAGACGCAGGGGTATACCGCAAGGGCAGCTATGCCCGTGTGCAAGAAAATCTGGCAGGCAGCGATAATTCTGACTCCTTTGGGGACTCGTCGTATCGCTATGACGTTGCCAATCTGCCCACACCAGAATCTGACGACCCCGGCGATGCTATCAGGGTCGCACAGCCAGGCCGCGCCGTTGAAGTGTGGGAGGTCTATACCTCTCTTGATATCGACAATGACGGCCTGCTCGAACCTGTGGTTATCCACATGGCAGCCGGTGATGTGATTCTGTCGGTGCAGGAAAACACATACAAGCGCCCGCCGTTCCGTGTTGCCAGAGCTATTGAAAGTCCGTGGAAATTCGAGGGGGTGCCATACCCAGAAACACTGAAACAGTCTCAGATCGAACTAACACAGCAGACTCGCCTGTGGAACGATGCATGCGCCGACTCTGTGCAAGGCGGATTGATCACCGATGATGCTGTGCTGGCCACAAGCTGGGCTAATCGCATGATCGGTGACGTGATGATGGCCAGTGCAGGCACGCTGAATCAGAAAAAGTTTGAAATCACCCGCAGCGCACAGCCTGACCCGTCGATACTCAAGGCCATTGAGATGCTCGAAGGTCGCTCAGAACGAGTATCTGGCGTTACGCGATACAATCAGGGGATTGACGCCAACAGCCTGAATAAAACGGCAACTGGCATAGCTACAATAGCAACCCTCGCCCAACAGCGCCAAAAATACATGGCAAACGTGATTGCCGAGTGCTGGAAAGACGTTCTGGAAGATGTGGTGGAGTGTTTCAAGCTTTTTGGTCCGCCGTATATCCAGTATTTCGTCTCCAAAGGGAACGAGATCAATCCGCAGGATTACGCCAACGATTTCACCGTTACCATCGAGCTAGGCATTGGCCCGCAGGAAAAGGCACAGCAGGCAGCAGTATTGCGTGAAATGGTGGCGCTGGCGCAGGGCGGCGGCATCCAGGCTGGACTAATGAGCGTTGGACATGTCGCGAAAATGATTGACCGCATCGGGCAATTGTCTGGCATTCAGTTGGAAAGCTACCACTATTCCGAAGAAGAAATTCAGCAGATGCAGCAACAAAAAGCCGCCCAGGCCCAAGAGCAACAGAGAATGATGCAGGAAATGGCGGCCAGTGAACAGCAAATAAAAGCAGTGGAGGCCATCAATGGCGCGCAAAACGAAAGAGATGAAGCAGGCGTTGCCCTCTAAGCCTGAGGCGCAGAGCAACGATACCCTGATCGAAACCGGGCATGAAGCCAATGAATTCGAGCACGGTGAGGACGGCGGCTACTGGATGGGCGTGCTTGACCGCATGATTAATGCCCGCATGTGGGAAAAGCTCAACCTGTACACAGGTCAGGAGACGCGGCTGGCGCAGCTGTGCACAGAGATTGACCTTTTGAACGAGATCAGGGGCATGCCCACGCGCGATATTAATATGGGCAAGGCCGCCCAGGAACGCGAAGCTAGCAGGGATAAATAGCCATGAGAAACCTGACCGCACCGAAACAGTACACGGACGATAAGAACCGGACGACATTTGACGTCGGGTCGCAGTGCCTTGTGCTGTACACGGCGGCGGGCGACCCGGTGAATATCCGCGTGGCAACTGATGGATGGCTGTACGTCAATGATATTCCGTTTGGAGTTGCTGGCATGCCCCCTGCGCCGCATGCCGCGACACATGCGACTGACGGCAGCGACCCCATTACCCCGGCAGCAATCGGCGCTGCGGAGGCGTTGAGTACGGCAGATGCCATTGATGCTGCGAATGCCAACGCTGACAGCCGGGTACTACAGACGAATTATGACGCAGACATGGCAAGCATTCTGGCCCGTCTCGATGCGCTGGAAGCATATTCCGTGCTGTCTGCCAACATTGCAACCATCTCTGGCACCGAATTGCCAGAGGGCGGCGCTGGGTATCTTGAGTACACGCCGCGCGAGTCCGAATAACAACCTTTCGGGGAGGAACCATGAGTCAGATTGTTGAGCAACATGAGGCTACGCCCACAGAGCAGGCACAGCCGGATATTTACGCGGACGGCTTCACCGAGGACATGCTCTCGGCGATGCTGGATGCGGACAAAGCGGAAGGCGACGAACCCGACGGCGAAGCCCTCAATGCTGATGCGCCAGAGGGTGAGCAGCAGCCTGCCGAACAGCCGCAGGAAGAGGCCGCACCGGAGGAAGCCCCGACGGAAGAGCCGCAGGCCGATGAACAGCCGGACACCTATGAAATTCCACTGTTCGGGCAGCCCGCGAAGCTGACGGCTGATCAGCTTATCCAGGCCGCAGAAACCGGCATCCAGTTCATGCAGAACCGTCCGCAGGTGGAAAAGGCCATGCAGCTTTTTCAGGCCGTTCAGAGCGATCAGCAGTTGCAGGGACTCTTGCAGGCGTACAGCGAGGGCAAGCCCCTTCCGCAGATTGCGGGACATAATACCGCCGGGCAGGCACAGATGCCTCAGCCTGGGACGCCTGAAGAAGCGATGTCTCTACTCCAACAGCAGGTGCTTGCGCAAGCGCTACCTTCCCTGCTCCCTCAGATCATGAAGGCGGTTGAAGAAAAGTACAAACCCTTCGTCGACGACGTGAACAACTTCGCTACCGAGGCCCGCCGGGAAAAGGCTTTTGCCAAGTACCAGTCTGACCCTGACTACAGCGACGTCAGCAGTCTCATGACACAGAACCTTCAAGCCAAGGTTGCCGAAGGCGCGATCACCATGCAGCAGGCGGCGGAAATTGACGCCAAGTTGCGGGCAGACCCCGAGCTGTTCGGCCAGTGGTTTGGCAAATTTAAGACGGCATTGCAGAAGTCGAAGCAGCCTCCCGCCGATACTCCCGCGCAGGCCGTCAAAACTGTTCCCCATGCGCCACGGCTTGAGGGCTCGGCAACCGCTGTCGCAGCCAAGGAGGAGCGCGCACGACAGGCAATGGCAAAGGCCTTGAGCGGTGACGCCGAAGCCTTTAACGACCTTTTTGAAAACCAATAACCCAAAGGAAGGCAGTTTATGTCTACTTCCCTCGCTTCGGTCGTCACCAATACCTACACCACAGGCTATAGCAACTCGCTCAAGCCCTCGGTAGACGACAATATCGGGCTTTTCAGCCCCACTGACACCCCGTTCATGGCGAACATGAGCAAGGAAAAAGCCATTCAGCGTTATGAGGAATGGCTGGAAGATGAACTGGCTGTTGCCGCAGAAAACGCGCATGTTGAAGGCTTTGACGTCACGACCACCGAAGGCGTCGCTCCGGCCAGGGCTGGCAACTACTGCCAGATTTTCGAGAAGGACTTCTCAGTCAGTGCCACCGTTGAAAAGGTTGCCAAGTACGGGCGCACCTCTGAGCTTGGTCGCCTGCGCATGCTTAAGACCAAAGAGCTGGCCCGGGATATGGAATGGAACCTCCTGAACGGCGTGCAAAATGCTGGCTCTGGCAGCACCCCCCGCAAGCTCAAGGGTGCTTTCGCGTGGGTTGACACCGTGAATGGCGCTACGGACGGTCGCTACCACGATTTTTCGGCCACGCCTGCGGACACCAACCACATCACTGAAAACATCCTCCTGGGTGTGCTTCAGGGTATCTGGGATCAGGGCGTCGAGGCTGACACCGTTCTGTGTCCCATGACGCAGAAACGTAAGATCAGCAAGTTCACCGATGCGGGCCGACTGACAATCAACCAGAATGCAGATGCCAAAAAGGTCACCATGTCCGTTCGCGTCATCGAGACCGACATGGGAACCGTGGCTGTACTGGCTGAACGGTTCATTGAGCCGACCGACGTTTCCGGCACGAAGTACGACAAGCTTCTTGTCTACAAGAAGGACATTTTCAAGCGCCTGACCCTGCGCCCGGTGAAGGAAGAAACCCTGGCCAAGACCGGCGACAGCGAAAAGCGCATGCTGGTGGCTGAAATGACGCTCAAATGCAGCACGCAGAAGGGCCTTGGTTCCATCGTGAACCTGTCCCGCGTCATGCCCGCCGCGTAACGATTCAATACGGTGTAGGCGGCATCGGGGGCCGCCGAACCTGGGGGAGAACATGAGCAGAATCACAGGGCCTGATGCCGCTATCGTGATGGACGTTGCAACGTACGCCCAGCAGGTCAAGGCAGCGTCACGAAACGGCATGAGCAAGGGGGGAACCCACCGCGTTGTGGGTGAAATACCAGCTGCGGTTTATTTTGACCTCATGCGCTCCTATGAAGAGCGTGGCGAAGTGCTGACGGGCAAGGATATTCAAAAGTACCTGCGCGAACACCCCGAATACCGCACGGTGCAGTACTTGGACAGCGGGAACCAGCGCAACGCACAAATACGGGTGAACTGACATGAGCGTAGCCAATGACGTCATATATGCCATTCGCGGCGGCCTGGGCGACCAGATGCAAAACAGGTGGAGCGACACGTTTATTCTGAGTGAACTGAACCGCGCCGCCGAGCGTATGTTGGCAATTTTCAAGCGAAATATGCTTGATTACGGCATGGGCCGGGCTACGGTATTGCTGCCTGCCGATGTGGGCACTTTCGCCCTGCCTGATGATTTTCGCGGCGTTGTTGGCCTGTACCATGACGGGAAGCTTGTGCAGCTAAAGGGCATTGAAGAGCTTGAAACCATAACGGCCACCTCTCCGCTGGCCGTGTGGGCCGTTGAAGGTAGCCAAGGCGTTGTAAAGCGCCCGCCATCGAGCGAGGCCGTGTTGACCTTGCGCTACTGGCAAGCCCCTGCTCCCCTTACCACCGCTGCATCAAAGATGCCGTGGAACGGTGTTTTTGACGCCCCTCTCTCTGACTATGTGCGCCTGAGATTGGCGAACTATGATGAAATGACGGTGACACAGGACGTGCAATTTTTGCAAGACCTGGAAAACAACATGCTTGTGCTGGCTATCTCGCGCAATCCGCCAGTGATACAGCCGCGAGGGTGGTTATAGCCATGCCTGTGCGCTCTCGTAAACAGCAGACGGTGAAGGCCGTGCAGTGCGTGCCGGATCGCGGCCTTGATCTGTCCACTTCCCCGGCTGCGTTGCATGATAACGCCCTCACGCGGGCCTATAATATGTGGTACGAGCCGAACATAAATGGCCTGGTTACGCGCTACGGCCTGGCCGTGACAGCAGCGCCTGTCCTGCCGGCTGGCATATCGAAGCTGCACTATCATGTAATGGCTGACGGAACGGCGCACTTACTCGCAACGACCTGCACAAATACCAGCGCAGACGCGCTTTATCGGCTAGATGAAAGCGGACCTACGCCAACCTGGGCCAAGGTTCTTGATCTTGAGACACACAACGGCAATGCACCGGGCCTGCTGTCGTTTGACGGCGTACTGCTCATTGCTGATGGCCGCAACGGTGGATTGGTTGCGTGGGACGGAACCACAATCAACGAGATTCAGGGCAGCCCAACGCGCCCCACGGTTGTGACGACCATTGCTGATCGCGTTGTTTGCAACAGTCTAGACAGCCCTGACGCAGTGTTTTTCAGTGAGCCGGAACAGTACGATAAGTGGAGCGTGACTGAGGGCGGTGCGGCGGTGATCGTCCCGGCAGGATTTGGTGAGGGCATGATCATTAACGCCATGGCGGCGCTGTATGGCTATCTGGTGGTGTCAAAAGTGCATCACGACACCACAGGCGCAGTGACGCAAAAGCGCCTGCACATGATTTCCACCACCGGCACACCCGCAGAATGGCAAGGCATACAGCTTTCGCAGACGTCGGCAGCCGTAGCGCTGGACTGTATGGCAGGCGTGGCTGACAAAGTATTTTTTCTCGATTCTGACGGCGCTCAATCCCTCTCACCATCATCTGCAGGTGCGTATGGTGACATCGCCGTTGATCCCAAGATGGGGCCGAAGATTCGCCCAATGATTGCCGCCTCTGCCCGCAAAGCGACGCACGGGAATGTGCAGTGGGTCAGGAATCTCGGCCAGCTTTGGTGGATAAGTCGCAGTGGAGCCGCTGCCACGGTAGTTCTGTATCACCCTATGCAGGGTGGTGGCGCCTGGACTGAAATGCACTTTCCGATTGCCATGCGCAGCCTGTGTGAAGTGGGCGAACGTGTGTACATCGGTGGCGATGATGGGCGTCTCTATATGCTCTCAGCCACAGGCACAGACTGGACGGCAGACGGCGGAAAGCCGATTTACGCCACGCTGCGCACAAAGAAGTACGAGCAGATGGGCGGCGATGTGATCTTGAAGGGTGTCAAGCTCGGATTGGGGCGCATTCTGCCAACCAATGTACGCATTGAGGCGGTGGACGAAGGCGGCGGGCGCTACCTGGTAGCAGAGATGGACACCGCAGAAACGGGCAGTAGCTCGCAGAAAATTTACGACGCGCACGACAAAATAGCCAACGCCAACTGGAAAATATCAGGCGGCAGTGAGCCGATTGCGCAGTATTTCGACGTAAAAACAAATGTCCGCCGCTCTGCCCTGTCGCTTCAAGTGCGGACAGTCGGTGGTCGCGTTGTTATCGGCAATATAAACGGCCTACTGGCCCTGGTGGGGTAATATATGCGCGTAATCAACGTAACACCTGACAAACTTGAACAGGCATGGCCGCATGCCTCAAAATGGATTGAGAAGGCCAATTTGCGCGGCAACTCAAACTATCCACTGTCTGACATGGGCCTGTCTATTGCGCAGGGGAAAAAGATTCTGCTGCGCTGCGTTGACGGCAATAGTTTTGTTTGGCTGGTGCTTGGCTGTGTCGAAAATAGCGCAAACCGCACGGCTATCGTGTACGCAATCGGCGGCAAGGGCCTTATGTCCATGATCGACGATGTTGTAGCCCTGTGTGAAGCCTACGCGGTGTCGAACGGATGCGAATATATCACCTGCTCTGGCCGCTCCGGCTGGGTGCGGGCGCTGGCAAAATATGGGTGGAATGAGCTTGGCCGCACATGCGGCAGGAGGTTGTAATATGGGCGGCGGCGGTGGAAAAGATGGCGGCGGCGGTACGGAGGTAATCAATACCACTCCGGAGTGGCTGATGGACCTGGGCGAATGGAGTGCGGGCAAGTTCAAGAATGCTCTCGGCAGGCAGGAGAACTACTCCCCCTACCCTGACATGACCAACCCCTACGGCGAGTACAAAAGCCTGTTCGGCGGCGGCACGGGAGAGGATTACCTGAAGAGCTTCAGTGCGGCCCCCAAGGCTGCATACGATCAGGCATTGACTGACACAAAGAATCTGTTCGGGGCCAGGGGCACTTATGGAAGCGTTGGCAATGGTCTTATGTCTGGTGCGATGTCCAGCGCGGCAGGGAATTACGCAACATCAATGGCCGACGCGCAGCAAAAGGCACAGGCAGCGCAGGCGCTTGACTACAACCTGTCTTCACTGGCGCAGAATTGGGACAACCAGAATGCTCTGGGCAAATTGAACTACGGCAACACCATGCAGCAGCAGATTATTAGCAACCTGCTCGGCGGCATGGGCATTTCCATACCGTCGATCATGCAGGGTCAGACCGTTGTGCAGGATGAAGGCGGCGGCGGCAAGGGTGGGCTGGGTTCTGCTCTTGGCGGTGCGGCGCAAATGGGCGGCATGATGCTTGCGGCGTCATCGCGCGACTTCAAGGAAAACAAACGTCCCGCAGAATCCGTGCTTGAAAAGGTGCAAAGCCTGCCTGTGGAGCGCTGGAAATACAAGGAAGGTATTGCTGACGAGGCTGAACACATCGGACCGTATGCCGAAGATTTTTCGGCACGATTCGGCGGCAGTGATAAGAAAATCAGTCTGATGGACATGGCAGGCGTGCTGTTCAAGGCCGTGCAGGAGCTTGCGGCCCGCGTTGAAGAACTCGAAAATGAAAGGAGGGCCGCGTAATGGCTGGTGTGCAGGTTATCAGGAAAAACAAGCGGAATATGCTTGGAGACACCCTCGGCGCTCTCGGTCAGGGCATGGCGGGCTTTGGCGCAGGCTACATGGGCGGGCAGCAGATGAACATGATGAAGGAAAACAACGACCGATGGGCCAAATTGCTTGAACGCATGTGGGGAGCGGATGGTGGTGGCATACAGGCCGGTGGCAACCTCCCAGCATTCAACACTACTGCCAATGTCATAGGCTTCGGCTCCTCTTTGCCTGGCATGAAAACAGGGGCAGCCAACCTGCCAACGGAAGATGAAATGGCCGCTATGAACGGTCTTTTCCCCGGCTGGAGGTAGCCAATGGCAAACGTCATCCATATCCGTAGGCAGCCCACCGGGCTTGAGCAGGCCGGACAGTCTATGCAGGAGCTGGCGAACAACTTCATCCAGCACACTCTTGCCATGACGCAGCAGCAGAATGCGCAAAATATGCAGATGATGGGCCTCGGAATGCAGGAACGGCGGCTGGCTGACGCCAACGCACGCGACGACAGACGGTGGAAAGAAAACACCGCCATGCAGGAGCGCAGGTTTGCGCAAGAGGACAAGTGGAAGGAGGCTCAACTGGCGTTGCAAAAGCAGCGGCTTGGCATGGCTTACGCCAAAGATGCTGATGAAAGAGCCGCCCGCAAAAGGCTGAACGATCTACTCAATGGCATGTCTTCTCCTGCATCTGGCGGCGCTGGTGGCAGTATACCCGGCTTGGATGCGGCAGCCAGTAGGGCGGCAGATGAAGTGCTTTCCCCTGGCTGGTCTCCAATGTCATCAGAAGGAATGGGTGGTCAATCAGGCAACATGCTATCCCTGCCCGATGCTGTGAGTGTTCGTGCCGATGCTTCTGCACTTGATCTTAACCGCCGAACCGATCAGGAACTTTTGGAGCAGGCCGGGCTGTGGCCCCCGAAGCCACAGCCTACAACCGGGGAATTGATGGAACGCGCCGGACTGTGGCCGCTTAAATCGAGCCATGCCCCGACCCCCGGTAGCCAAGGTGACAAAAACGCCACAATGGGGCTTGTGCTCAATGCCATGAAGCAGAGCCTTGGAGTCCCTCTTAACCAGCAAACTGAAACTGACCGCGTCTTGTCCGGTCTCGCGCCGATGTTTGGAGTGCAGCCTGACGCAACGCCGTTACAGGCAGAGTCTACACCAACTACTGGCGAGAGTGCGCCTTCCCCTTCTGCCGGGCCGGAAATGCCGCAAATGCCCGAGCCTGCAAGTCTTGACGTCAATGGTGTAAAAATAACAGTAGACAATTTCCCTCCACAGCTTTTGGGGTCACAGCAAGGCCAAGCCATTTTTAACTGGCTTAAGTCCCGCGATGAAGCCAACATCAAGCGCTACAATATGGACATGGGAGCCTTTGAGGCTGCACAAAAAACTGGCAAATCTACCCATATGCCTATCGACACTGCGGCAAAAAAAGATGCTTTCGATCTGAGAAGCCAATGGGACGAGGCGATGCGAGTAGAGAAACAACTGGATGCCTTTGCGGCTAGCGGTGGTGCAGGCGGGACAGGACTTTTGCTTGGCATGCTTCCGCAAACTATCCAGAACCGCATAGACCCCGGCGGCACAAACCTCCGTTCTGCAATCTCTCAGATGTCCAGTGTGATTATGAACGCACTTTCTGGCGCAGCAGTATCAGATCAAGAGCGCGTGAGACTTGAAGGATTCCTTCCCACGGCATCAGACGACCTGCCAACTATTCGCAAAAAACTTGAAGGATATAAAGATTATATTGCAACAAAGAGCGCAAGCTGGCGGTCTGTGTACGGAGATATTAAGCCGCTAGCAGATATTCAGACGGGCAGCGGGATTCAACCAGCCGGTGCGCCTGCCCAATCGCAATCTCTGGCTGGCGCTTCAAGTAAACGCTTCACCTTCAACCCCAAAACCGGGAGGCTAGAATGATTGAAGTAAGCCTCCCTGATGGAAGTATTGCCCAGTTCCCCGATGGTACGCCACGCGATGTTATGGAGGGTGCTATTTCTTCGCACCTGTCGCCATCGTGGTCTGACGTTCCAGGCAATGCCATGCGCAATATTGTTCCGTCTGCAAAGCGCTTTGCCGGGGATATGGTCGATGCTTTCAGCAGCCCTATCGAAACGGCAAAGGCCATGGGTAATGTTGCCATTGGTGCGGCCCAAAAGTTGATACCCGGCGAACAGGACAGCGAAAAATATGCTGATGCCGTGGGCCAGTATTTTTCTGACAGATACGGCAGCATGGACGGATTCAAGCGGGCGCTTTCGTATGACCCGGTAGGCGTGCTGGCTGATATGTCCACAGTGTTCACCGGGGGCGCAGGCGCGGCAAAGGGCATAGCCAAGGGTGCGCAACTCGCAGGGAAGTCTGGATTGGCTGAAGGGCTTGGTAGGGCCGCAGAATTGGCAGGAACAGCGGCAAGCATGACTGACCCCATATCCCTTGCTGGAAAAGGCGTTGGGGCTGTTGGGCGTGGTGTAAGCGCAATCACGCCGGATGCGCTAAAGGTTACGCCTGAAAAACTGTATGGGTCTGCCTTGAAGCCCTCAACCACGCTTTCACCAGAAGAACGAGCCGCAATCATTGAAACGGGGTTGCAAGAACGAATCCTGCCCAATGCCGCAGGAAACGACCAAATAAACGTGCTCAAGCAGCAGCTCGGCTCCGATGTTGGCAGCTTGATAAGTGATCGGGCGCAGCTTGAAGCATCTGGCGCGGTTCCTCGCACCATAGATCCAGAATCCATCGTGCGCGGAGCCATGGACTATACTGATAGCAAACTCGGATATAGCCCGAATAGCGCAAGCCTGCTTGGACGTGCTGACACCGCATACGCAAACTTTCTGGATAACTGGGGCGCAGGGAATCTGGATACGGCTACGGCGCAGCAGATCAAACGGCGGGCGCAGCTTGAATCACAAAAGGCCTTTGGTGAGCCAATGACCACACCTGCGCAGGAGGCAAACAAGGGCATTGCCCACCAATTGCGCGTGGCAATCGAACAGAACGTTCCAGAGGTCGGGCCTATTAACGAGCGGTTGGCGCGGCTTAATGCACTTGCTGACCCGGTTGAAAAGGCTGCTGCCAGAAGTGGTAACTGGGACGTTATGGGGCTTTCTGCTGGGCTTGGTGGGGGTGGTGGGCTTGGGTGGGCATTGGGTGGGCCAACTGGCGCGGCACTGGGTGCTGCTGCTGGCGCAATAGGTCGGCAGCCAGGCACAAAGGCCCGCGCAGCCTTCGCCCTTGACTCCGCACGCAACGCCATGAACAGCCCAACGGCACAGCTCATGGAGCAAGTGTTTTCAGAGATACACCCGCCCGCCACGGCTGGGGCGTATGCTGGGGAACGCGCCAAGGAGTCCTACGCCGACATGCTGCGCAGGCACGGCGTTAAGATCACCTTGGGCAAATAGCCCACAGGTCTTTGACAATTGCATAGGGATGGAAAGGAAAAGAAAAGGCCGGGGTGAAAATCCCCGGCCCGGTGGGCAACATGTTAAGTGGCACTAATGTCCGTAGCTGGTAAAATCCCTGTCCAAACCCAAGACGTAAAATATCTCTTTGTCGGAGAAACCAAGCATAGCCTTCATGCCAGCAAAACGGAAAGCGATAATTTGCTTTTCAGAGAATTTGTCCGGCATCCACGGCAGGGGTTCGTTTATTTTTTCAAAGCCGCCGCCATGCCTGTCACCTTGGAATATTTGGCTCCAAGTCTGTTGAGAAAGCCGATGTATGCGGTCAGCAAAGGCCGCCTTCTCATCTTTGGTGCAGCGTGACAAGCAGTGCTGTCCTCCAAGATATTTCAATGAAAACTTGGGGCGTTTGTCCATTATGGATTGAGTGTTGGATACGTTAGACGGACTTATCTTGCCAGACTTCTTTGTGTAGCGAGTTTTTTTGATCTTCATCGCTAGTCGTCAATCTGTGTTTTAAAAAACTTTTCCATTGCTTGATGCGTAATGATGCCATTAGGATAAGCCTTTTCCCACGTCGGTTCACTGTGTGTCAGGGCGCGTAGCTTCCAAGCCGAGAATTGCCCGTACACCTCATACACATCATCCAAAAGGGCAAGTTGCTCTTCTGTAAAAGGCAAAACGGCTTCTGCCTCAACTGTGCCGGGGATAGGGCTTGATCCATACACCCTGTATTCCTTGTAGAGCGCAGGAACTACGGGGCCATGATCCCACGCCTCAATTGGCTCATCAAACAGAGGGGTCTTATACACCGCGAGGTGGAATCCCTGAGCATAGTAAACAAGCTTTTGAAGCTTCAAATGTGTAATATTATCGCCAATTTCTTCACGAGTTTTCGAGAGAAAATAGTTGGCTACGTCTTTCGCTGTAGGCATATCCCACCTCACATGTTTCAGGGCTTATGCAAGCCTCAGTGGCATTACCCGTACAGTGAAAATAAGGCATCTATGGACTAAAAGCAATTTTAAAACGTCCCCCTGCTACCCTTCGGTTTTCAAAAATCATGGGGTCACTATGTATCCAAAACGAAGACCGAGACTATACATCAACAAAAAAGCCGCCCTCGAAGGAGCGGCGTAGGAACTATTATGGTTGCTTGTTTACACGCCAACCATCATAGCCAGGCATATGCTACCATTCAGGGCAGCCCGTGCCGCCGCCCGATATTCTTCGTTGATGCGGTCGAGGCGTTCGCGTGGTTCGTGCAGCGTGTCGGCAACAGGGTCGGAAAAGCAGCCGCTTTTATTCAGAGCTTTCATGGCCGGGCCGTTGATGTCGTGCATAAGCCTGTCCATGTCTTTCAAAAGATGGCGGTTGAGCCTGTACACCTCGGAAATGGCATTGACATACTTCGCCTTGAGAACAAGAGCCTCCATCGTGCGCGGGCCGATCTTGTCCATGTCCAGCCCGTCGAACATGCGCTTGATGGGCGACCCCATTTGCAATTCTTCGAGCGGCGTCAGGCTCATGCGCTGGAAGATGTGAACGGGCTTGGCCTCGGGTAAGGCTTTGGGCTGCCCGTCAATCTTCCCCTGCACAAAGGCCAGCGCGTCACCAATCCACTCCACAGGCAGATCATCAATCCTCGCAAGCTGGAAGTGCGCCTTAACCTGCGGCCACAAGGCTTGATGCGGAGTGCCGCTGACCTGCGCCCATGCGGCAACTAATGAGCGCAGGGGCTTCCTGTCGTCGGCTGTGGAGGGCGTGAGGGCGGTAGGTTGCGGCTTCACCACGCGGAAGAAAGTTTCTTCCAGCATCTCGAACACGTCCCATGCCTGATCTGTGTTCAGCATCTTGGCATGGCGGGCTGCTCCACGCTCAAGCCAAAGAGTGAGATTGCGAGTCCGAGCCGGAACGACTGCATCAAAAGTTTTTACGCAGTCACGAAATTGCCTTAAATCGCCGTTGGTTAAAACGAAAAAGTGTTTGCCTTCAACAAACCGCTCACGGTTATTATTGAAGTTAACTCGGATGTTAGCAACCGGGCAGCCGTAAGCCTTCGCCAGCATTTCTGTGGTGACGACTGGCAAGCCCTTGTAGGTGATGGGAGGAAGGGAAGAAGGTGACGCGGTAGGGATAAGTTGAGCCTGGGACATGATAAAGCCTCGCAGATTTTTTCATTGGCTCTTGCAGGATAGCAAAAGCCGGGAGCTGAAAACCGCTGCGAGGCGGCAAGCATATTCCCCTTTCGGGTATTTTATTAGCCTACTCCCGGCCACTAATGGCGCATTATACCCTAAATTGGGCATAAAAAAAGCCTTGACTTTCGGGATAGGCATCCGCTCGCAGAGGAGTTTTCAAGCTCCGTAGAAAGAGAACGCCACAAAACTATAAATTTGTCAAATGCAAATATCATTGTCCCAAATATGCCTGTTGTTAGATATATATTCTTCTACGCTTTTTGCGCCTCTCCCTCTGGTTTCATATTCTTTCTGCATCTTGTACGCCATTACAAGGCCCTGGTGTTTTTTTTGAGTATCTCTGCATATTATATACGGGTATTTTAAGACATAGAAGGCTATTACACCAAAAAATAGCGCCTTGCATGTCCCGCTAATGCCAATCAAGAATTTATCCGTGACTGTAATTATTTTATATTCACTTCCCCAAAAGGGTGACATCCAATCAAACAGAAAAAAACATAAAATTATAAAAATGGCCCATGTTATTGCGATTCCGTATGAAAAAGCTATCGCCTTTATAGCATCGTAGAAAAAAATACCTTTATTCATAAAAAAAAGAACAATTATAGACATAATACTGATTCCAATACCGCCAGCCAAGAGCAGATTTAAATCACTTTTTTCGTTCAACATGAAGAAATATATTGATGATATTAATGCTGCATAAAAAAACACAACAAGTCCGGTTGTTTTCATCCTTCTTGTGGATGAGAGGTATGAAAGGTCAAACATTTCATATTTTTTCTTAAAATCATGGACGTTTTGCTCATTTTTGTCTGCCATTGTCTCTCTCCGTAAATATATGCTGTGCTGTTAAAATAGCGCCACACTATTAGCACCAACCACCACCAACGCGACCAACAGCTTTTTCACTCTCCCCTCACTTTTTCATTCTGCGCCACGTCCACGGCGGAACAGGGTTATCATCTTGCCACATCCCACGGCGTGCGGCCTTGGCGTCCTCTTGATAAACGCGCCACTGGTCGCACACCGCAGATTTGCAATACCGCCCGTCCACCCAGGCCAATCCTGCGGACACTAATGCGGCCTGTAGTACGATCAGCTTGTCCGGCACCACAATGCCGGCCACCTCCCGCCCGTAGCTTTGGCGCTGCCCGGTTGGCACAACTTCGATCTGATGCCCCTCGACAATGGAGCGCGTGAGGTCACGGGCCTGATCGCCAAAGGGCTGCCCTATCTCAGGACAATCGACGCCAAAGACGCGGATTTTAACCTTTTCACCAGTGCTCGACTTTACGACGTGCAGAGAGTCACCGTCGTGAACAGAAATAATCTGTGCTGGCCACGCAAAAACCTGCGCTGGCAGCAATAAAATAAAAAATAGAATAACAATTCTCATTTAAATATTCCTTTCCAAACCTATATATTTATTGGCTCACCAGAGCAAGCCGCATCGGGAACTTGAGCCATCAAGGCGGCGAAAAACATGGCATACCGTGCATCGGGGAACGGCAGCACGGAGTATAGGAGATGCCTTACAATCCTGAGACTGAGGAGTTTTACCAAGCCCCATCAACCATCGTCGATTCAACTCCGGACGGCGACACGGTGCAAGAGGGCTTTGACGACAGGCTGACCCCAGCGATGGAAGGGGTGTACACTGACCTAAACCTTTTAAAGGAGAACGGCATGATAGGCGTAGGCATACCCGCCACCACCACTTCGCGCGGCATTGGCCGGGTTTCCACGCTGGCTGACATGGAGCCGGACGCTATTATTGAGAATGGCCCGGCGTTTCTGGACGTCAAGGGCGGCGTGATCACCACCACCCCCACGGCGCACGCTGTGCCGCAGGCTGATGCGGGTGGGAAGCTGGATGGGTGGGTGTCGTTAGCGGGCAAGGCCGATATCAGCTTGGGCAATGTCACCGGGAATGCTGTTGGCATCTATGCTTACTTTAGAGATGAAAAAGCGGCCGGGACTGATGGAGGGTCTACGTCTACAGCAACATGGCAAACACGCGATTTAAACACCACAGTAAAAAACTACATCGCAGGGGCTTCTTTATCCGGTAATGCTGTTACTCTGCCTGCTGGTAAATACTATATCAGGGCGTCTGTCCCTGTATATATTGGCGTGTATAGCCGGGCTGCATTGTATGACCGTACACACTCAAAATACTTGATGTACAGTCCGTCATGTTTTTCCAGTAACGCTGGATATGGTTTTTGTTTGCAGCCCATAGAGGGGGAAATAACTCTGAGCACAACATCAACTCTAGAACTTCGGATGTGGGTGTCGGCTGGAAATGCGTCTGGTATGGGAATCAATACGTCACCAAGCACCGTGGCAGAAATTTATTCGGAGCTTCGTATATGGAAAATGTAATTGATATCCGCATCGCCCTCGACCAAATGGGGACAGGTTGGAAATTTGGCGGGAGTGTTACAGATAACACTGAATCCGCTTGGAACGCTGTTGTATGGGAAGATGAACGCACCAAACCATCTTGGGGGGATATATGCGTCGCCTATGCTGCGTTTGAAACGAAAGCTAATTTCGACGCCCTCCGCTCAGTGCGCGACAACCGCATTCAGTCTGTGGGATGGATGCGTGAACGACACGCAGATGAACTGGAACTTGGCAAGGAAACATCACTCACACCGGAGCAATACACCGCGCTACTGACCTACATTCAAGCCTTGCGCGATCTCCCTGCGCAACCCGGCGCACCGTGGGACGGTGGCGGCGAACTGACGCCGTGGCCGGAACTGCCGAGCGTGGAGTAAGACGATAAATTGATAGCCGCTCAGGAATGGGCGGCTTTTTCGTGTGGTGAGGGAAGAGATGCCCGGACGGGCGGAGGTGGGTGGAGGTCGGGGGACAAAACGGGGTGTAAAACTGTGTTGCACCAATTGTTTTGGTGCGCACAATACATAACTAGTTGAAATAAAAGAAAGTACCGAAGGACTGAAAATCCCCGTGTCGGCAGTTCAATTCTGTCCCTCGGCACCATAGAAATCAAGCCCTTACGATAACTCGTAAGGGCTTTTCTCTTTGCTTCTTCCCGCCTCTCCCGCCAGTCTTGCAGGGCGCCTCGGAAGCCTGCGTGTTTGCCGTTTCTTTATATACGGCGCGCTGCCTTTCTCGCACGTCTCCCTGCGGTATGGCCGCCTGACGCCCTGTATATCCGCCTGCATATCCGGCCTTGGATCCTCAGGGATATTTTTTCCGCTGCTGCAAAAAAATTTCCTGATCAGTATGGCAAAGCCAGTTAAGCCCTCAGATATTTACGTTCATAATGCCAATCTATATTACGGGCAGGCCCCGTCAGGGGTCCATATGGGGCAGCCGGATAACATTCCATATTTTCAAAGTGTTGAGCAAAATAAAAATTGTGTTGCCCGTATCCGGCAGTCATAAAAAAAGAGCTGTCCCACGCAAATCAGGGCAAAACCATATAATTTTTCGTGCGGTTTCAGTCCCATATGCAGGATAGCAGAATATTGAAGGCAATATGATACACATTTTGTTTTATTAACTATATAATGATCGTATATATGATGTATCAGATCTTATTTTAGATAAAAAACGACATAAAGCATCACAATTTACATGATACTACATCCATTGAAATTGATAAAATAGACATTATCAAAAACTTGATTGGTCAAACCCAGATCGTGAATCACAGCCCCCACAGATTCACCCATGTACTTCCGCAGATGCACTCTTAATAGAGGCAGAGGGGAATTTACCCCAGAGAAGTAAGCATACGCCTACGTTCTCTCCTTCCTATGCCTTTCGGTACGCGCAAAACGTTGCCGCTATATCAACGTATCCAGTACATCATGGAGGCTCCATGCCCGCTATTACCCTTTCGCGCCCTGTTCAGGGGCAGGTCGTCACAGTTTCTGCGGCAGTGCGGGGCAAAGCTATGATGCGGCTGCTGAAGAAAACCGAGTCCAGCTTGGCGGCGATCTCAAGGACGAATGGTACGCCTCTGACGCCAGAACCGTGAACGGTGAGAACGTCCCCCTTGGTGGCACGCGCTACAATCAGGTGGACATTGACCGGTCCGATGCGGGCGGCGCAGGCAACATAGGCGTATGGAATTCAGATATTGACATCACGGCTTCCGCAACGGGAGCAGTCAATATCACAGCCCGGCACAATACCGGGAATGCCTACGGACTTGCCACATATGAAAACAGTGGACAGGCCTCCTCTTCTGTCCTCGGCGGAAAAGAATGCTCCATACACATTAGCGCTCAAACCACCGGCACTTCGGGTACCGCCTAATGAAATCAATCTGGGCGGCGGCAGCAATATCCTCACCATCAACGGGCTGGTGCAGCCCGGCAGCCTGAATGTCCTTGCTACTGGCGGAACCTACACCTTGATACTGCAAGCCGCTGACACACAAGGCTTTATCGCGCAGTATGGTGGATGGCTCGATGCCATCCGCGCCAGCGTCCTTTTTTCCGGTGGCCTGGAGGCCATCAATTTTGAAGGGCTGGACGGCTCGGATCTGGCTGATTTCCTGGATGTGTTTAATGACGTTCTCTGGTACCTGAAGGATAAGCTCGTCGATATTCAGCCGCCGGATCTTGTCCACCAGTTGCACGATCCCGCCGCGCCCACTATCGCGCCTTTGGCCGCAACGCTTGCGGAAACCGATGCGGGGCATCACACGCAGGATACGCAGCATGCCGCCGGGCATGATGCCGCGCAGGACTCGGCGCAGGATGCAACGTTGGCTACCCACGATGGCCCGACGCTCCTGACGGACGATGGCCTGAATACCGCTTTCAATGCACCGACGGACAATGCCGGAACGCATACGGATGTGCCTGGGCCTGACGCCACAGCCTTGGCGCACTTCAGTGAAGACGCCGAAGAACAGGTTCAGCCGCTTTTCGCCTTTCTGGACGGCCATACCACAGATACGTCCGCAAGCATGCCCCTTGAAGGGGGAGATGACGCCCTGCATAACGGCTATCTTGGCAATGAAGGAGAAAACAGCGGGAATTCTGCCGGGCTTCATGCCCCCATCACCCTGACATACGGCGATGAAAGTCTCGACAGCCTGTTCACAGCCGCCGGCGAACAAAACACAGAACTGGCCGGAACAGGCCTTGAAAGTGATGCATTGCATGACATGGGCCTGACGGACATGAGTACGGCTCTTGACCAGAATCCCCTCGCCGGGCCTGAGGCAGCCAGTGGCCCTGCCGCCGCAGCCGGTGGTCTTGCTGCCGCTGCCAGCGAAGTCAGCGATATTCCCAGCGTTATGGATTCCTGCCAGGAAGCCACGGATAGCGCCGCAAGAGAAATGACAACCTGCTAGGCAAGTAACTGCAAAGGCTGTTCACTCTTTTCCTGATCCATCACGCCGCCGCGGCAACAGGTCAGGCAATAAAAAGAGTGAACAGCCATAAAAACACCGGTAAAAAGCGTACGGCCGGGCAATTGTCATCTGCCTGTACACTTTGCCTGAACAGCCAGCCGCCTGAAGCCCGGTTTTCGCATTCCGGATTTCAGGCGGCTGGAACATCAAAAACGCATCCGGCAGGCTTGCCGGAAAGCATCCCTTACCTTACGCAAGCCTGCTTAACGACGAAAGCGCTCTGCCAGTGCTATACCTGAAACACGTTTTTTGGTCTTCATGTCAAAGGCCCTGCAGCAACCGGGCGAAACCTCGTCAATCAGCATGGGCGCGCCCTTTGCATCAAGTGCCCACTCGATCTTGATATCCCAGAGATCCAGATCCCGCGCCGCAAACATGGCTTGTATGGCCTGCATGGCTTTTGCGTTGCTGTCCAGAAGGGCAGTCATGGTCCGGGCATCCACAACCCCCAGGGCCACGAGGGCGGAAGGGACAACAAGCGGGTCGCCGGCGGCATCATCCTTGAGGGTTATCTCAAACACGGGATCGGCAAAACGCATTCCGTCATACACGCCCGGCACCATGCCGTACCGGCGCAAAAAACTCCCGGTGCAAACCCAGCGGGCAATCCACTCGATACCGGGATTGAACATGGTTCCTCTGCGCACATCCATCGACAGTGAAGGCAGATCGTATGCGATCATGTGCGTGGAGACGCCGTTTTTTTCAGCCAGCTCTTCAAATATGGCCGAAGCCATGAGCAGACAGGCCTCTCCCTGACCAGGCTCGGTGTTTTCCGCCACCGTATTTCCGCCGGGATCGATTTCTCCCGCAGCATTTTTTGTCACCCGGTCTGAAAAAATCAAACGCAAACCGTCTTCGCCGTTGTCATACACGTCTTTGGTTTTGCCACGGTACACCAGGTTCATGCTCTACTCTCCATTTTTATGGCGTGGTTTCTTTATGTAAACTTCGCAGGCGCAAAGGCGGCGCTCCCCCCACCGGAAATCCCGGTGGGCCGGTTTGCGCGGCAGCCCCAGGCCTTGCCAAAAATTTGCAGGCATGCACACCCTGACGCGACTTCCTGCCGTCCACGCGAAAGTGATGCTGCCCAATTACAAATTTTTCCGCAAGTTCTTCTTGAAGCAAGGGGCATCCCGGCGCAGACCCCGAACCATACCCGAACCGGCATTGTGCCCGCCTGCGCACATGCCTGCTGCAGTCGCAAGACTGGGGCATTTCACACTTGAAATGCCCCACAGTGATCTGTCTCCAACTCCTTGTGGCCAAATGATTGTAGGGCGGCTTTGCCGACCGTTACGCAATCATTTGAAGCGTCAATTGCTCTAATGAAAGAACGCGCACCGGCAGTCCCGGTACGCGTTCTTTGAAAACATTGCAGCCTTGAGAACGGGCAGTTGCCCGTTGATTCCGGCTTTTTTACCACACAGAGCACAACGACGGCCAACCTTACGCCAAGCGTCCGCCCGCGCAGCCCCGGATTACCCTGCGCATGATGCGCAAGCATCCCTGACAGAAACAGGATATTATTGCAGGGCCTGCCCTATGGACTGCTGGTAGCCGTTCATCCGCTGCCGCTCAAGACGGGAGCGCTGCAGATCCTGCCGCAGGGCATCCCGCGCTCTGGTGGCAAGCCCAGTCAGGTGTTCCTGCACACGGGCAAGCTCCACAAGGTGCCCGCGGTATTCTTCGGCGCGCCCGTCTTCAAGCATATACCAGGCCATGCTGGTGACCTCGTTGCGTTTTTCTGCAAGAATCACCGCTTTGTCGTACGCCCCGTCTTCAAGGGCGTTCATTTCCTGCCGGGCGAGATCAAGGGCCTGATCCAGCAAGCTGAGTCCCTGGGCCATAATAACTCCTTGCGCCCTACTGGGCGACACGCTGGATGATCTGCTGGCGCAGCTGTTCACTCACTTCACGCCATTCGGCGCAGATGGGCAAAAATTCGTATTCAAGCAGGTCGGAAAGCAGAATCCAGTCTTCGTTTTCCAGGCCATCGCTCATTTCTGAAATCAGGCTCGAAAGCTTTTCGGTCTTTTCAGCAAAAGCTTCGGAGTCGCCTTCGGCATAGCGTCCGCGCAGGTCGCCGAGCATATTCATGAAATCACGGGTAACGTCCAGCAGGTCCTGCAAAAGCTCAAGGGCGTCCGTATCCGATGCTTCACGAAACAGACGGGCAACCTGGCGGGCGCCGTGCTCCATCATCAGGGTGACCTTGCCCATTTCTCCGGCTATATCCACGGCCAGTTCGCCGTTGGGTACAGAGCGCACCTCAAGGCGCGAAATGGAGTCGCACGCGATGTCTTCTGCCTGATGCGGATAAATTTCCGAAAAGGCTTCGTCATTTACCAGAACGTCGGTAATCACGCGTCCTTCCATTTCCTCGTCCCGCATGATGCTGGTCAGCGCCTGCTCAAGGTTTTCAAAGGCGGATATGCTTTTGACGCTTTCATTACCATCAACGATTATCATAGTGTTCCTCCTGTCCCCACGGGGAAGAATTTGCCGTCATAGGGCTGCACCAGTTAAAGCAAACTGTATGCCATTTTATTTATATACTGTTTTTCCATTCCATTAGGGCAGAGCGTAAACACTGTATCAGTTGGGTCAGGTCTGCCATATCGCCGCCCCTCTGCTGCCGCAGTTCGCGCCAGAATCCGCCCAGGGCGGTAAACGCCGGGCTGGCGTCCAGCAGATTTTGCAACCGCTCGCAATTACGCAAAAAGAGTTGCCCGGCCATGGTGCTTTTACCCACCAGGCCTGCCTGCTCTTCCAGCAAGGCCAGCAGTTGCAGCGCCTGGGGCAGAACGTCCCCCACCGCTGCTGCAAATGACGGGCTGAGAGCTATTTTTGCAGGTATGGCACGGCCCTGCCCGTCTGAAGGCACACGCTCGCCCAGTTTGTCAAACATCTGACGCCACAAAAAGCGCTGCGCATCAAGCCACTGGCTGCGGTCTTCACTGCCGTGCTTCGAAAGGCAACGCAAGGCGGCAAAGCCGTAACTGTCCGTTTCCGTCTGCCACACGCGGGCCTCACGGCCGATGCAGGACGCCCCTTTCTCAAGCGCCGCATTCCACCGCCCGGTTGCAAGCCAGCCGCAAACAAGATCGCCCACACCCTCGGGGCTGATACGCCCGAGGCAGGCATGCCCGTGCGGGCAGGCGCGCCCGTAGGGACAGGGGTGGCATGGCATGGCAGGTTCAAGGCAGCAGCAACCCGGCAAATACGGTCCGGTATCCCAGGGCTGGGCCGTGGCCAGAAATATGGCAAGACACGGCCCCCCCAGGCCCGCGGCCAGATGCATTGTTCCGGTGTCGTTGGTGACAAGAAGACGGCAATGGGCGAGCAGGCCCGCCAGCTGTGCGATATCGGTGCGCCCCACGGCAGAGATGCAGGGACCGCGGGCTGCCTGCACATACTCTTCGGCAAGGGCTTGTTCCGCCCTGCTGCCAAGCAAGACCGGACAAAGCCCTGCCTCGCGCCATAACCTGTCGCCCAGGGCGGCAAAGGAGGCGGCGGGCCACTGCCTTTTTGCTTCGCTGGCCCCCAGCTGCAAGGCCACAAAGCCTTTGCAGGCCGATGTAATGCCTGCCGCCGGCGCGCCCTCTTCGAGCAGGCCGCGGGCAAATGCCCGTTCCGCTTCGGGCGGCGGCTGCAAACCTGGCCTGCTGCCGGGCATCGTACTATTTGCCGCAAGCCGCGCTTTTTCCGTACCTGTCATGGCGTTTGCCCCCACCATACGGAACGTGTCCACAAGGTTGAAGGGCGTGTTCAGGCGCCGCAGCACTGTTCCCGCAAGAAAGGAGGCCCATACGCCGCCGCTGAAGCCAAAACCTTCGGCATCCATGCCGAACCCGGTGATATCGCCGGGGTGCGAGGCCACAAGGCGGGCCAGCAGACGTGCGGGCAGCGTGGCAGTAAGATTGATCACCCGGGCATCGGGCATGCTTCTGCGGATTTCGCGCACAAAAGACAGCAGCCGCAGAGCGGCCCGCCGCCAGTCGCCTTCCACATCCGCCATGATGCGCGCGCCGGGCAGAGGCCAGGTCACATCCACATGTTGCAGCAACGGCAGGGCCGAAGCGAAGTTTTCCAGACAGACAAGCCCCACGCGCAACCCGGCATGGTGCAGGTCGTGTATGAGCGCCTGGCCTTGCAGCAGATCGCCAAAACGGGTCAGATTGATGATGACAACATCACGCCCGCCTGCCGGATGTTCGCCGGCCGCAAGAGCGTGTGGCTGCTGGATATGGGCGTGGAAGGGTTCTGTCTTCATGAGCGCTCAGGCCGTCAGGCCAGATTGGCCTTGTGTCCGCCATCCAGAAGATTGAGGGCCAGGGTGCGTTCCTGACGGAAGCGGTTTTGCACAGCGGCCTGCACCTCGCTGGTGGACGAGCCGAACTGGCCGGACCGCACCTTGTATACATTGGTGATAAGCCTGCGCTCATAGGCCGGGTCGCCGGGGTCACCGCTCATGGCTTCTGCGCGGGCAAAAATGCGCGTGGCTCCTGTGGGGCCATGCTGCACGGATGTGCTCCAGATGACCTCACGCATGGCAGGCGACAGGCTGTCTGCCTCCAGAGAGGTCCGCTGGCTTATGCCCTCCACAGCAGGCTTGTAATGGCTTTCGCGCACATAGGCTTCCTGCAGCGCTTCAAAGCGTTCCGGCTGCTCATCGGCAATGGCGCGCCACATGTCGGGCATCGCTCCCTTGCGGCTGCCGGTATTGCCCGGCCCTGCCGAACGCAGCCTCTTGGAGATATCCGGCGCTTCTCCATCCAGAAATGCAAGAAAATCATTAAGGCTGCCCGCGCGTGACGATACCTGATACTTGCCGTATGAGGTTCCGCCGTTACGATCATAGCCTATGGCCGCTATGCCATCGCGGCCGGATTCAAACTGGGCGGAAAGCTTGCCCAGCTCCATCTCGGCTGCATCCGGCTGCTGCCGTTTTTGCCGGGCCTTGCCCTGCCCCGGGGCTGCAGGACGGCTATGAATGAAGTCTCCGCCGTTCAGACCGCCAAGCCGTTCCCCCACAGTGCTGGTGAGCGAGTGCAACTGACGCGCCGCCCCCATGCTGCGGGCCAGATCAAGGGTCGAGCCGTTGCCGGAAACACTTTGCATAAGGCCTTCAATAGCCTGCGTCTGGCGCAGATCAGCCTGAGCCTTGCCAAAGACCTGGGCTCGCATGAGGTCGCTGGGGCTGCGCCCCGCAAGCACGAGATTACGCGCGGGAGCCTGCATGCCCGCAAGTTCCGCAGGTCGCACCTGTGCCGGGGATTCCTGGCCGCTCATGGCCTGTACGGCTTGCGGAAGCGGGGCTGTCCCTTCAGCCTGACGCGCCTGCCCCTGCATGACTGCGGCAAAACTGGCTCCGCCCGCGACCGGCGCGGCGCGGCGCTGGCCGGCGGCCTGCCCCTGCTGGGCCTCGCTGGGGGGGCGTATGAGAAAATTGGAAAGCGCCATGTGTTCCTCCTGAGCGGCTGATCTGATACCACACAGAAGGGACAGCAAGTACAGTGCCAAGACGCCAAAGCCAAGGCATTGCAGCGAGTTGAATCCGCAGTAAGGCAGCCGGCCCGCGGCGCAGCCGAAAAAACGGCGCAATTCGGCAGGCATTGCGCCAGAATGCCGACACGCGCGGTTCAGAAAAGCCGGTTTCACGTGCGGGCAGCCCGACGGGATACATGAAGACAATGAGAGAGAAGGCAAGCCTTGCATGCCCCGGAAACGCAGGCAAAACCTCGGCACGCGTTGCGTACACGGCAAAAGGCCTACCTCGGAGAACGGTACGGGAAAGAAAGAGAAAAAACTAGAAATCGAGCTTGAACTGCATGCCCAAGCCCAGGGCGGAGTCCGGCTGCTTGTTGCTGGATGGCCGTTCGCGCTGCTCGTTTCTAAGGATAAGCTCCGGCCCCAGACCGATGCTCAGGTCATCCCCAACGGTGGTATCGGCGTAGGCCCGCACCACATGCCTGCTTTCCATGCTCAGGTTTTCGTCAGGGGTAATGCAGCCCGGTCCCGGCTCACGCCAGGATGAACTTTCGTCTTCCACGCTCAGGGCCAGGGCGGATTTATTTTTGTGTGCTCCGGAAGCCGCATTCAGGGCGCTGTCAATCCCCTTGGCCGTGTCTACGGCCTTTCCCCCGGCAGGGGCAACCGCGCGGCTGTGCAGATTGTCTGCGGGCGTGCCCTGGGCCTGCCAGGCATCAAGACTGCTGCCCTCGCGAAAAGTCCAGGCTCTGGCGTGGACGGCATCCTTTCTTTTTTTCACGGTAACGGTGCGGTTCTGGTCTGCACGCGCCTTTGACCTGTCCACACAGGGAACCCCCTGTTTTGCCTTGTCGGCCACCTGGGATTTTGCCCCCTGATTGGAAGCGGCAGCAGCGCGAGAGGCCGTCAAAGGGGCGGCCAACAAGACACCGCACAAAAAAATGATGGTGATTACCGGCTTGACCATACCTGCTCTTACGATAGTCCCCCAGGCTTGTAAAGCTGACCGCAAAACTGTGGAAATATTTTTACCCAAAAATACAAACCAGAATGCGGGGTACATTTTTTTATAAAAAATGGCCGAAACGGCACAGGGCGAAGCAGCCCACCGGGCTGTCGGCCTTGCAGAAAATATGGCGACCCGCCGAACAGCCCGGTTCAAAACAAAAAGTGAATACGCAAAAAACGAAGCCCCCCGGCCTTTTGGCCGGGGGGCATTACATTCATAGCGCAGTCTGCCAGGCAGCCCTACAGGCTCACGCCACCCTGTGGTCTGGCCTCAGGCGCGGCAGACGCGGATTCGGCCGCGGCCTTGCCCGAAGACTTGCCGGATGCCCCGGCGCTTGTTTCCTGATTCAGCAGTTTTTCGGTATTGACCACGGGAAAGCTCGGGCTGGCGCCGGGGTCGTTCCAGCCGCCGCCAAGGGCCATGCAAACGCTCACGACGTTGTCCAGGCGGTCACGCAGGGCCGATGCCAGTTGCAGTTCGGCAGCAAAAAGCTGGCGTTCCGCATCCAGAACGGTCAGGTAGTCCGTATAGCCGTTGTCGTACTGCAGACGGGCAATGGTAGTGGCACGGCGCAGGCTTTCCACCTGGATCTGCATGCTGCGCACGATGGCGTCGGCCTCGCGCTGGGCGGTCAGCGATGTGCGCATGTCTTCAAACGCCGTCTGCACGGTTTTGCGGTATACGGCCACAGAAGCCTTTTTACGTGCTTCGGCATCCTTGACGTTGTACCAGGTGCGGCCGAAATCTAGCAGGGGCATGGAACCGGTGACGCCGTAGCTCCAGGCTCCGGCAGGGCCGGTAAACAGGCTGCCCACGGCCGCACTGACCGTACCCAGCATACCCGTAAGGGACACCGAGGGGAAGAACTGGGCACGGGCCACGCCGATATTTGCGTTATTGGCCATGAGCATGAATTCGGCGGCACGCACGTCCGGCCTGCGCTGCAGCAGGTCGGAAGGCAGACCTTCAGGCAGCACGGGGGGCGACGGCAGCATGCCGATGGCCTGCCCGCGCGGCATGCCGCGTTCCATAATATCACGGGGCGAACGCCCGAGCAGCACGGCCAGTCCGGCTTCGGCCCTGTCCACGGCCACGGTGCTGGTGTGCACCTGGGCACGGGCGATTTCAACCTCTGCACGGGCGCGCTGCCAGTCAAGCTCGGTAATGTCACCCTGCTTGTAACGGCTGCTGTAGATGCTGAAGGCATCTTCGCGGGTTTTAAGCGTACGGCGGGCCGTATCCAGCTGCATGTCCAGGGCCAGCAGGGCAAAGTAGCTCTGGGCCGTCTGCCCTGCCACCGAAAGACGCAGGGCCTCATGCCCGATGACCGTGCTCATGAGCACATCGCTGAGCATGGTGTAGTTATTGCGGTTCTTGCCCCAGAGGTCCAACTCCCACGAGGCGCTGAGCGCGGCCTGATTGGTGGCCGTGGTGCGGGAAAGACCGCTCTTGTCAAAGGGCATGGTGTTGGGCGTTTTTTCCGAAGCCCCCTGAGCCATGGACGAAGCCGAGCCGCTGACCGAGGGCAGCAGATCCGCAGTGGCTATACCCACCTGCGAGGCCGCTGAATCGATCTTGGCAAGGGATTCGGCAATATCCTGGTTGTTCTTCAGCGCCTCGTCCACCAGGGCGGTAAGCACCGGATCATTGAAGCGGTTCCACCAGTCAGTGTTCAGCGGGGCGGCGCCCATATCCACCGTGCGCCACTGGGCGGGCATATCCATTTCAGGCCGTTCGTAGCGCGGCGCAAGGGAGCAGGCCGAAAGCATGAATACCGACAGGACAAACACTGCCCCCGTCAGACGCATGCGACCGGCATTACTGATGGAACTCATAGATCCTCCTGTCCATCCCCGGTAAAGTCCTTACCGGCGTTGGGATCTGTCTTGCCCTGTATTTTCAGTGATATCTGCATGATTATCTTAAAGAAATACGGCACAAAAAGCGTGGCTATGCACGTGGCCGCCAGCATACCGCCAATGACCGCCGTACCCAGGGCGTGGCGGCTGTTGGCGCCCGCGCCTGTGCTGATTGCCAAAGGCACGCAGCCAAGAATAAAAGCCAGAGAGGTCATGACAATGGGCCTGAAGCGCAGCCGCGAGGCAAAGCTCGCCGCCGCGTCAAGGCTACGGCCGCCGCGCCACGCCTCTACCGCGAATTCCACGATAAGGATGGCATTTTTGGCTGCCAGACCCACCAGTGTGACCAGAGCCACCTGAAAGTACACGTCATTGGAAAGGCCGCGCGCCCAGGTTGCCAGCAAAGCGCCGAACACGCCGAAGGGCACGGCCGTGAGCACCGAAAGCGGCAGGGACCACGACTCGTACTGCGCCGCCAGAATCAGGAAGACCATGACCAGAGCCAGAACAAAGATCACCGTGGTGTCCGTACTGGCGAGCTTTTCCTGAAGGGCTGAACCAACCCAGCCCAGACTGTAGTCTGTGGGCAGAATGGCCTTGGCTGCGGCTTCCATCTGGTCCAGAGCCTGCCCCGATGAAAAGCCCGGGGCGGGAGCACCCATAACGTGGGCCGCAGGAAAGACGTTGTAGCGTTCCACCACCTGGGGGGCGGTGCGACGTTCAAGGGTCATGACGGCGGTCAGCGGGATCATCTCGCCCTTGTTGTTGGGCACGTACACGTTGCCCAGGTCTTCGGGCAGAACCCTGTACTGGGCCTCGGACTGCAGACGAACCTGGAAGGTACGGCCCATATAGTTGAAGTCGTTCACGTACGCGCCGCCAAAGGTGCCGCCCATAGCCGTGAACACGTCGCTGATCTGAACACCCATATCCTTGCAGCGATCACGGTCGAGGTTGGCGTACAACTGGGGAGAACCGGTGGAAAACAGGTTACGCAGCATGCCGATGGCCGGATATTTGCGTTTGCCGTCGGCATCCACAGCCATAACTTCCTGTACAAGACGGTTGGTCTCATTTTCCAGGTCCTGAAGGCTGCCGGTGCCGCGCATCTGAATGTAACCTTCAAAGCCGCCCGTGGTGCTCATGCCGCTGATGGGCGGCGGTGCAAAGCCCATAACCACCGCTTCGGGCTGCATGAGCGTAACCGCGCCCACAGTCTGCAACACGGCGTCTGACGACATTTCGGGTTTTTTACGTTCACCCCAGGGCTTGAGCAGGGCAAAGAAGGTGCCGTAGTTGCTCTTGACCGAAATGGACGTGATGTCCAGACCGGACAGGGTACCCATGCTCTGCACAGCGGGGTTGCTGAGCAGAAAGTCGTTGAGAACCTTGTTGACGGCCGTTGTGCGGTGCTGCGAGGCACCGTCGTCCAGAATGGCCATACCCAGGATATACCCCTGGTCTTCATTGGGCACGAGGCCGCCGGGGACGACCCTGAACAGCCACACGCAAATGAGGATCATGACGGCAAACAGCGACAAGGCCCGCAGGCTGGAAGCCTTGAGGTAGTTAACGATGTTCACATAGTTTGTAGTTACACTGTCAAAGAACCTGTTGAACCACACAAAGGGTTTGGGCGGTTTGTAGCTGTGGTCGTGGGGCTTGAGCAGCAGGGCGCAGAGGGCGGGGGTGAGCGTCAGCGCCACCACGCCCGACAGAACCACCGACACCGAAATGGTGATGGCGAACTGCTTGTACATCTGCCCTGCCAGGCCGCCCATAAAGGATACGGGAATAAACACGGCGCACAGCACGAGCACAATGGCCACAATGGGGGCCGTGACCTCGTTCATGGCCTTGGCCGTGGCCTCCTTGGGCGGCAGGTGCTCCGTGGTCATGATGCGCTCCACGTTTTCCAGCACCACGATGGCGTCGTCCACCACGATGCCGATGGAAAGCACCATGGCAAAAAGCGTAAGAGTATTGATGGTATAGCCAAAGGCGTACAGCCCGGCGAACGTACCGATAATGGAGACCGGCACAGCCACGCAGGGAATGATGGTGGCGCGCCAGCTTTGCAGAAACACATACACAACGATGAACACCAGTATCATGGCTTCCACCAGGGTGGAGACCACTTCGCGGATGGATTCAAGCACGAAGTCGTTGGTGTTCACAAGAATGGTGTAATCAAGCCCGTCAGGCATGGTCAGGCCGATTTCGGCCAGCTTGTCCAGCACACGGTCGCCGGTGGCGATGGCGTTGGCCCCGGGCAGCAGATAGACGGCGCCCATACGCGCCACCATGCCGTTATAGCGCGAGGTGACGCTGTAGTCCTTGCCGCCCAGCTCCACACGGGCCACATCCTTGAGGCGCAGCATGGCGCTGTCAGGCCCGCTGCGCACGATGATCTCGCCGAATTCTTCCGGCGTGACCAGACGGCCCTGGGTGTCGATCTGCCAGGTAAGCTGTGTGGAATCTGGTGAGGGCATTTCGCCCAGGCGTCCGGGAGCGTACTGCGAGTTCTGCTCCTGAATGGCGGCGGCAACTTCATTGACGGACACGCCATACTTCGCCAGCTTGTCGGGCTGCAACCAGATGCGCATGGCGTAGTCCATGCTGCCGAATATGGTTACGTCACCCACGCCTTCCACGCGCTTGAGCGCGTCCACCACGTTAATCTGCGCCCAGTTGTTGATGAACACCTGGTCGTAGCGGCCATCAGGCGAAAAATACGAAAACACCAGCAGCATGGCCGGCGAACGCTTGAGCACGCTTACGCCCTGGCGGCGCACCGCTTCGGGCAGCACCGTCTGGGCCAGGTTGACCTTGTTGTTGACGTTGACAAGGGCCATATCCGGGTCTGTACCCAACGAAAAGTAGACGTTGATGCTGCCCGAGCCAGAGCCGGAAGCCGCCGTGGAAGTCATGTAGAGCATGTTTTCCACGCCGTTGATATTGACTTCCAGAGGGGCCAGCACGGTAGACGCGATGGTCTCCGCGGAAGCACCGGGATACACCACGCTGACGTTGACCGTGGGAGGCACCAGGTCGGGGTACTGGGCCACGGGCAATGCCCGCATGGCCAGCGCCCCCACCAGAGTGATGACAATGGATATGACCGCCGAAAGAATTGGTCTGCGTAAAAAGAAATTCGGCTTTGTGGAAACAGCCATACTTACCTACTTCTTAGCCGCGCCATCCCGGGGCTGTTCGCCCCCGGAGGGCATTATGCTCACTTGTGTGCCGGGACGGGCCTTGATGATGCCTTCGCTGATAATGCGTTCGCCGCCCTTGAGACCCTCAAGCACAAGATATTTGTCGCCAACGGACACACCAACGACCACGGGAATGGGATACACCTTGTCGTCCTTGTCCACGCCCATAACCAGCGAACCCTTCTGGGTCAGCAGTACGCACTTTTGCGGAACAAGCACGGCGTTTTTAAGGATATCGCCATCCATATACAGCCGGACATACTGACCGGGCATGATGCTGCGGTCAGCATTGGCAAAAACCGCACGGGCCTTGATGACGCCGGTGCTTGGCTGTACTTGGCTGTCAATAAAAGTCACTTCGCCCTCGCCCTTGTACATGCTGCCGTCAAGCAGCCGCAGCCGCGCCTTGTAACGGCCTTCGGCAGGCAGCGCGAGGCGGCCTTCGGCGGCCAGGTTCTGGCGTGTCATGCGCTCGGGAGCGGCAATGGAAAAATCGATGTACATCGGGTCGGTCTGGTTCACGTAGGTAAGCAGGGAATTGTTGCCCACGAGGTTGCCCGGGGTGTAGTTTTCCTTGCTGCTGTAGCCGGAGACCGGGGCCGTCACCTGACAGTAATCCAGATTGATCTTGGCTTGGCGCATGGCTGCCTTGGCGCTTTCATAGGCGGCCAGGGCATTGTCGCGCTCTTTCTGCGACACGGCATTCTTTTCATACAGCGGGCGCACCCGCCGCCATTCCCGTTCGGCATTGGTGAACTGGGCCTGAGCCTGCTGCATGAGCGCTTCGTAATGGTCGCGTTCCAACTGGAAAAGCAGTTGGCCCTGCTCCACATAATCGCCTTCTTCATACAGCCGCTTTTCAATAATGGCTTCAACCCGCGCGCGCACTTCAACAGCCCGCGAGCCGGATGCCTGCGCCTGATATTCGGCAGGCCACGGTTCATCGCGGGCTACAACATCAAAAATTGCCACGGGCAGGTGCATGGCCCCCTGCTGGGCTTTTTTTTCACTATCGCAGGCGACCAGCGCGAGGCAAAGCGCCAGGGCAAGAGGAAGAGAGAACAGCTGTCTGCTTGTCATGAACTACTCCATAAGACGCGTGACTCGGCACGCTGAAAAAACCGCCCGGCATACAAAATCGGGCGAAGCATCAATGTAAAAAACACAGTTCATTGCAAAAAGCAATCGAGCCGCCCCGCAAGGGGGTCAGAGCAAGACTGCAAAAATACTTAATGAAATCAGCATGTTGTAACACCGTATTATTTTCTCGCAACATACTGATTTTATTAGATAAAAAATTATACCCTATTCCTGCCCAATGTTGCCGTCGTGTTCCGCCAATTCGTGCTCATCATGCCACAGCCTGGCATTACGGGCAGCACTGTTCAGAAAGGCATACCACCAGATGCCGTCTTTGAGCAATTCCAGCCTCTTGAACCTGTGCCGTTCATCGCCCATGCGCAACACGGTGATTTCCAACATTTTTTCTGCGCCGTTTCCATCCACAAAGACCAGACGCAGAGCTGCTTTTTGCAGCGCCCGCAATTCTGCTGTGGAAAATGTACTGATGCCTTTACCGGCGATTTCTGTGGCCTTGAGAAAACTGGTGGCCTGCTGGGACTCCAGCGGCAAATCCCGGGGAGAGCCGTTGAGCAGCAGATCAACCCGCACAATATTGGCAAGATTGATTTTACTGCGATTGATGACCTTTCCTTCGCGCAACACTCTATAATAGCAGGCTCCGGTATCTTCCGAAGCCCCCATGACCACAGCCGTGCGCACATCCGGATAAAAAACGCCCACACTGGCCGTCATGCCCGAAGCAGTGGCGACACTGCTTTTTTCTTCGGCAATGCATTGAAGATGTTGCGCTGTTCTGCGCCTGGCATCCACATAAATGAAGACCAAAAACACAATGAGCGCGGCGACAATGGTAAAACTCATACAACACGCCTCCGCATGCTCACAGTGTCTCGAGCGTCAGAAAATGTCAAGGAAGGACGCAGAGTGCGCCCCCTGACGTGGAAAACCCTGTAAAAAACCGGAGACCGACCCGGCCGAAGGCAAAATCCTGCCACCCAGGCGAGCCGCCTGACAGTGCGGCAAGCAGAAAAAGACTGGAACAGCACCCGCATGCCTGTACACGCGGCGCGCCGGATACGGCAAAAGAACAGTTGCGTTACGGGCAGAGGCGCGAAGAAGTTCTATTCCTCAAAGCGCAGTCGCTTCAGCGTGCCCGCCTGCGCGGCCAGCAGTTCGGCAACAATGGATACCGCTATCTGCTGCGGAGTTTCAGCCTCGATGGTCAGGCCGATGGGACAACATACGGCGGCCAGTTCGGCGGCGGGAACCCCCTGGGCGCGCAGCAGGGCATAAATCTGGTCGCGCTTGGTCCTGCTGCCGATCATACCTATGTACTGGGCGTGGCTGGTCAGCGCCTGCGCCAGAGTTTCACGGTCAAAGCCGTGTCCGCGCGTGATGATGGCTACATAATGGTGACGGCCGATGCCGCAGGCGTTTACCAGGTTTTCGTATTCCGGCAGCACGTAGCAACGGCGCGCCATGGGAAAGCGCTGCGGATTGGAAAACTCCGGCCTGTCGTCCGCGACGTCTACAACAAAGCCGCAGGCATGCGCCAGGCGTGCCACCTCAAGCGAAACATGCCCGCCCCCGCAAAGCAGCAGGATCGTCGGGGCAGCCAGAGGTTCCACATAAACGCTGGACTCCCCTTTTTCCACCAGTCCGGCACGGCCCTTGCGCCGGGCGGCCAGCTCTCGTGCTGCTGCCGTGTCCAGGCTCGCGCCGGCGGCCAGCTCTCCGCCCTGGGGCAGGCTGTCGAGACATAGGCTGCGCGAGGGCGTTTCGTGGCTCACGTCCACCACCCACACACCGCCCACGCCTTCGCTCAGGGCCAGAGCAGCCAGACTGAACAGGCCCGCCTGCTCCGGCAGCAGCACTTCACACAGTACTTCCATGCCGCCGCCGCAGATCATGTCGCTGTCAGGAGTAAAGCCGCTGAGATCGCAGCTGACCCGGGCAGAACGCCCCATGAACAGACTCTGGGCGGCGGCCTCCATGGCCCGGGCCTCGAGCAGGCCGCCGCCCACCGTGCCTTCCGGCCCGGCCTGCGTATACAGGGCACGGGTTCCGGCATCACGGGGGGCCGAGCCTGTGCGGCTGATAACCGTCACCAGCACCACGCTTTCCCCTTCGCCCAGCAGCCGGGCCACGCGGGCTTCCAGCGTGTCGGGCCAGGGGGCGCTCATGCCGCCGGAACCGGCAGCGTCAGCGGAACAGGCCCCCGCAGGGCCGGTACTGACGGCCCCGCCGCCAGGTTCGTCACTCCTGCTCATGATCTTCCTCCTTCACATAGCCGCAGCCCTTGACCGGGCATATGACCTTCAGGCCGTCCCGGCTCTTCTTTTCCACCAGATAGGGGGAGTTACAGCGCGGGCAGGGGCCGGGTACGGGCCTGTCCCACAGGGCAAAGTCGCACTGCGGGTACTGGTCGCAAGAATAGAATATCTTGCCACGCTTGGTGCTTTTTTCCACCAGCTGCCCCTTTTCGCAGCGCGGACAGGGCACGCCCGTGGACAGGGGGGCCGCATGCCTGCATTCGGGATAGCCCGTGCAGGCGATAAAGCTGCTGCCTGTGCGGGCTTTTTTGATGACAAGGTCGCGCCCGCACTTGGGGCACTGCCCCACCTTTTCATACTTCGGCTTTTCAGCGGCCACGGCCTCCACCTTGCCCTCCTCGTTACGGGAGAAGTTGCTGGTGAAATTGCAGTCGGGGTAGCCGGAGCAGGCCAGAAAAGCGCCGGCCTTGCCGAACTTGATCATGAGCGGCTTGCCGCATTCCGGGCAGGCTAGATCGGCGGGGATGCCGCCCTTGACGCTCTGCATGTTTTTGGCAGCGGCCGTAAGGGTAGGATTGAAATCGTCGGCAAAGGCACGCAAAAGCTCTACCCAGTGCTCCTTGCCCTCGGCCACCTTGTCCAGCCCTTCTTCCATCTGGGCGGTAAAGCCCACGTCCATCAACCGCGAAAAATGTTCGGTCAGTTGGCCGCAAACCACACGCCCGAGATCTGTAGGCACAAAGTGCCTTTCGGCCAGGCTCACATATTCCCTGTCCTGCAATGTGGATATAATGGCCGCATAGGTGGAAGGACGCCCGATGCCGCGCTCTTCAAGCTCGCGCACGAGGCTCGCCTCGCTGTAGCGCGGCGGAGGCTGGGTGAACTTTTGTTCCTTGTCCATCTTTTCCAGCTTGAGGGTCTGCCCGACCTCCACAGGCGGCAGATCGGAATCGGCGTCTTCTCCGGCGCGGGGCAGGGCCGCCATAAAACCGGGGAAAAGCAGACGTTCGCCCTTGGCGCGCCACTGGCTGTGAGCACAGGCAATGGTGACAGTGGTGTCGTGAAAGCGCGCTCCGGCCATCTGCGAAGCCACAAAGCGCGACCAGATAAGCCGGTAAAGATTGTACTGGTCAGGGGGCAGGTGTTGCTTGACCTCATCGGGCGTGATGGACACATCCACGGGGCGGATGGCTTCGTGGGCGTCCTGGGCGCTGCCCTTGGTCTTGTACACACGGGCGCGCTTGGGCAGGTAATCCTTGCCGAAGTGTTCGCCAATAAATTTCTTGGCCGCGTCCCGGGCCTCATCGGCAATGCGCGTGGAGTCCGTACGCATATAGGTGATAAGGGCGGTAAGGCCGCGGTCGCCCAGCTCCACGCCTTCATAGAGGCGCTGGGCAATATTCATAGTGCGCTTGGCCGAATAGGAAAGACGCTGGTTGGCCGCCTGCTGGAGCGTGGAGGTGATGAACGGCGGCTGGGGCGCGCGCTCGCGCTCCTTCTGTTCCACATTTTCCACCACAAAGGGCTGCCCCTTGAGGGCGGCCTCAAGAGCCTGCGCCTCTTCGGCATTGCCGATGACCGCCTTCTTGCCGTTGACCTTGAGCAGATCGGCCTTAAATGGAGGCGGCACCTCGCCCGAAAGCAGGGCCTTGAACAGCCAGTATTCCTCTGGCCTGAAGACCTCGCGCTCTTCCTCACGCTCCACAATAAGGCGCAGGGCCACGGATTGTACACGGCCTGCGGATATACCGCGCTTGATGGTTTTCCATAGCAGGGGTGAAATCTTGTAGCCCACAAGCCTGTCCAGGATACGGCGGGCCTGCTGGGCGTCAAAAAGGTCGGCATTGAGTTCGCGCGGGTGCGCTAACGCTTCCTTGACGGCCTTGGCCGTAATCTCGTTGAACTGGATACGCTTGATATCCTTGGCCTTGTCGCGGATCAGCTCGGCCACATGCCAGGCAATGGCCTCACCTTCGCGGTCGGGGTCGGGGGCCAGATATACGGTCTCGGCCTTGGATGCGGCGGCGCGCAGGTCGCTGACCACATTTTTTTTATTTTCTATAACTTCATAATGAGGCGCAAAGTCATGCTCTTCGTCCACGCCAAGCGTTTTGGCGGGCAAGTCGCGTACATGGCCCACACTGGCCTGCACCATATAAGCCGGTCCCAGAAATTTCTTGATGGTCTTAACCTTGGCCGGTGATTCCACTATTATCAACTGTTTGCCCATGCTGCCCTCAATTGGCTTTCCGGCTGCGCCAAAAATGTCCTGCGCGCCCTTTATGTAACGGCAAGATACGATAAAACCCGAAGGCGTCAAGTGCGGGCCGTGAAGCCGGGGTTGCTGCCCGGAACCGGCAAGAGCAAAAAAATGCCCGGCGCAACGCATGGCCGGCAGGCAGGTGCAAAAGAAAAATATATTGGATTATTGGGCAGATGACACATCAATTCCACAAGCATGGCAGCATGACATACCCAACTGGACAGGGGTGCGTCACTTGCGGTAGTATAGTAGTAATTTCCAGTCAAAATGAGGGATATATGCTCATATGTCCAATACCATACCGCCTTGTAGCGGCAATCTGCCTGACGATGCTCTGCCTGCTGGCTGCGGGCTGCTCGTCGCGCCATAATACCGGCCCGGATGCGCCCGGCAGTTCGGATTTTCCGCCCGGCTCGCCTGCTGACCCGCGCTCCAACCAGGCCGAAGCCAGGCCCGGACCGTTGCCCGCCATCAAGGCAAGCCCCGGGCAAAGCGTCTTTGTGGACGTGAGCGGCGGCAGCGCCACATTTAACGCCGACCTTCAGTCGATGCTGACGGCTTACCTGCAAAGTGAGCGGGAGCTTGTACCCGCGGATTCGGCCAAGGGGTCTGACCTGCTGCTGCGTGTTGCGGTGGACGAGGTAGTCCCCCTGGGTTCGCGCAGTACGCCGCCCGATGCGGGCAGAGCCTTGGGGCATACCGCTACCGGCGCCATGCTGGGTGCGCTCGTGGGCGGCGCTACCGGCGGCGGCCGCGGCGCGGCCTGGGGCGTTGGCGGCGGCCTGTTGCTGGGCCTTGGCGTCAGCATGCTTGACGGCGGCACAAGCAACATCTGGGGCATGCGCGCCCGCGTGGGCGCAGGCCGTAACGGCAAGCAGCCCCAGGAGATGTATACGGTAAGCGTCAGCGCCGAAGGCGCCGGCATGGGGCGCGACGATATTCTTCCCGCCCTGGAGGACAAGCTGAGCAGTGAAATCGTCAAGGCCGTAAAGCCCTGACAAGCCCGCCGCCCTGTCAGGATGCCGCAGCGGACAGTCCTTTTGCTTCAGTTACAGCCCCAAGCCTGCCGGTTCCCCCTTGCCGGACGAGAAAAGACCGTTCCCCCACATGACCAGGCTGCGCTGTGGCAGAAGCCACGCCTTGCAGCCTGGCAAGACACGCCGGTCATTCTGCATACCCTGAAAAATTGCCTGCAACACATATAACAGACAGCGAGACGTCTCTGCCCGCAGCCACCTTCAATCCTCCTGAAACATACCATACTCCGAGGATTTACAACAGACAGCGCCCGGGCGGACAGCGGCCCTGGCGCACGAAAATATTTTTACAGACTTGTTCACTGGCCCGAAAAATGCATCCGCCGGGAACATGCATGGCGAAAGCCCTACGCTTTCGCATTCAATACCAGCCGCGCCTCTGGCGGCAAGGACCGAGGTTTTCTTATGACTTTGAAAGGACTACGTTTTATTGCACTGCTGCTTTGCCTGAGCCTTGTGCCGCTTGCGGCCTGCGTGCGTCAGGCCGCTGACCCGGACAAGCTGGAAGTATTGCGTTCGGGCAAGCTGCAGGAAGCACAAGACGATGATACAATTGCGGATACTGTCTATGTAAGCGTGCGCGACAACACCAACCGTGTTTTCGGTCTGCGCGCGCAGACAGAATCCTGGCTGCAGCGCAGCGGATTCACCATTGTGGGCAACCCCAGCGAGGCCGGATATATTGTACAGCTTACGGTGCTGTCTGCCGGAAATACAGATCCGGCACATCTGCGGCAGATGGTTGACGCAGGCTACGACACGCCTTCCGCGCTCAAGGGCAGCGGCGGCGCTACGGTCATGGCCGACGTGCTGCTGGTGCAGCGCCGCGTTCCCAGCGCCCAAAGGCCAAGCAGGGCCAAACTCAAGAACATCTCCAGCCGTAATGCCCTTTCCAACAGCCAGATGCGCATAGCCGTGCTGTTGCCCGGGCAGGTACGCATGGATGCCGGAGCACCCACCCTGTTTACAGAAACTCTGGCCCGCGAAATCGGAACCGCCATTCACGCGGCCAACAAAAACGCTGACCAGGCCGCCCCCGCCGGAACCGGAGCAGCACAATAGGCCACGCTTCGGGGGCAGATGCGGCTGCAAGCCCGCACGACCGAACAGCGATCAGACATACAGCCTGTGGCTGCCGCCGAAATGGGCACCCCTGCGGCGCTACCGGCCGGAACACTGCCGTGCGCATGCCGCAGCCGGACCAGTGGCCCTTTCGCCTGTGCCTGTTCCCATGTTAGACAAAAATCAACCGGCCGGATTTTCCTGACGAGATACGGAAAATCCGGCCGGTTCCATTGGTACGATGGGTTTCAGGGGCAGGCCTGCCCGACCCTGGCTGCACACGGCCTTCGGGCGGCATGGGGCAGCCGCCCGTTCGGGCGTCTGCCGTGGCGCGTCAACCGCGCTTCATGTTGTCTATGAGGCTGTCCAGCGCCTGAGCCTGAGCCGCAAGATCAGTAACAGCCCTGGCGGCCTCGGCCATGGCCTCGGCCGTCTGCCGCGACATGCTGTTGATCTGTACTATGGTCTGGTTGATTTCTTCACTGGCGGCAGACTGCTCTTCGCTGGCCGTGGCAATGGCGTTTACCTGGTCCGCCGTGGCCTCCACCGTGCCGACGATCTCGCTCAGGGCCTGACCGGACTGACCGGCATAATCCGTAGCCTGCTCCACCTGCCGCACGGCTTCATCCATACCGGCCATGCTTTTTGCGGTGCTCTCCTGAATGGCCCTGATGGCATTGCCCACATCGGTGGTGGAGGACATGGTTTTTTCCGCCAGCTTGCGCACCTCATCGGCCACCACGGCAAATCCGCGCCCTGCGTCTCCTGCACGGGCCGCCTCAATGGCCGCATTGAGTGCCAAAAGGTTGGTCTGGTCAGCAATGTCGGAGATGACGCTCATGATCCGGCTGATGTCCTGGGCATGCGTGTTCAGAAGCGCCATATCCTGCCGCAACGCACCCGAAACCTCATGCACCTGCCGTATGCTCTGCAATGACTGCTCCACGATATGCGCGCCCGCCAGCGCTCTTCTTCTGGTTTCCGCCGAGGCTTCTGAAGCCTGGCTGGCATTGCGGGCGACCTCCTGCACGGTGGCGTTCATTTCATTCATGGCCGTAGCGGCCTCGGCAAGGCGCTGGGCGGAGTCCGCAGCGCCCCGGTCTGACTGCTCGATCTGGGCCGAAAGCTCTGTGGAAGCAGATGAAAGCACCGACACCACCTCTTCAAGCTGCCCCGCAGCAGCCAGCATGCCGTCCCGGCGGGCGCTTTCAGCAGCCCGGCGGGCATCCTCGGCCTCCATCATGGCCAGGCGGGCCTTTTCCGATTCTTCACGCGCCGCCCCGGTAAGGGCTTCAGCCCTGCTTATGCCCTCCAGCAAAGAGGCGATCATTTTTTTCAAAGCCGTGCTGAGCACCTTCATTTCACCGCCGAAGCGGCTGTCTTCAATATTTTGCTCCAGTTTGCCCCCGGCGATGATCCCGGCTGTTTCCGCCAGATAGTTCACCGGGCGCAACGCGCTGCGGATGACAAGATAGCTTATGCCGAGTAACACCAGCAGAGTTATGGCCGAAATAATGACGGTAATGCGGCTGATATCCCTGGCTTGCGCCAGCACTTCACGTTGCGGCACGGTCACGCTGAGATACCAGTGCTGGCTGCCGCCCCTGAAATCAACGGGATGAAAGTAGCGCAGCAGCACACCCTGCGCGTCGCTCACGTCTTCCATATACGACTTGCCGGCGGTAAACGCTTCTGTAACCGCCCCTTTGCGCCTGACAACGCCAAGGTCGAAGATGCTCTTGCCGACCAGGGATTCTTCGCGATGCGCCAGAATATCACCCTTTTCACTGACAAGCGAAGCGTAGCCGCTGCCATACAGGCTGACGGCCGCAACCATCTGTTGCAGCCGGGCAAGAGAAATATCCACCAGCACCACACCGAGAAGGTCATTGCCGCGCAGTATAGGGCAGGCCACTGTGGACATAAGCACGTCCTGCCCGCTGACCTTGAAGGGAATGGGGTCGGAAACGTAGGTCTGGCGGGTTTTACGGGGAATGACATAGTAAGGCTGGTCGACCTGCTCGCCAAGATCCACAAGCTCGGCCCCTCTGGAAAGGTAGGGCATGAAGCGTCCTTTGCCGTCACTGCCCGGCGCACCCGCATACAGCATGTCGCGGTTATCGAACAGGCCTGGCTCCCAGATAATGCCCACCCCGAAAATATCGGCATTGCCCATAAGCATACCCTTGATCATGGCAATGACACCCTGCCTGGTGGGCGCTTCGTTCTGGGCCACACTCTGCCCCAGGGCGGCAGCCAGGGCCGACGCCTCGTCAACAGCCATGTTCAGGAACCGGGACATGGAATTTCCCTCGGCCCCGCCGAGAGCGGCCAGTTCACGGCGGGCAATATCTTCAATAGCGGCGCTGCTGCGCGTCTGAATCTGCCAGGTCAGCAGCCCCAGACACACAACAAGAGCAAGGGCTACGGGAATCACAATCTTGGGCGTCATGCGCAAGGATCGGTACCAGGCGAACATAAAGACTCCATTGGTTAGCAGGGCAACAGTTTCTTTTTCCAGCCGCAAACGCACGCGCAACATCAGTGGTCGCATAAAGCTTTTCGGTAATTTATTCGGTTAGCTTTAGCAGCCAGACGAGGAGGCACAAAAAAAATATTCGTGCATGCAGGCCGCACATAAAGGATGCAAAAATGCGCCTCCCCCGCAAACGGCGGCACGCCACACGACGACACGGCAGGCAAAGCGGCTGCAGCTACATCGCGTGCTTGCGGAGCCGCATATGGCAAAAACGCCCTGCCAGACGGAAAAACATTTTCCGTCTGGCAGGGCGCTTACAAAAGCACGCCGTCTGTAAAATCAGGCCCTGCTTTTAAGCCTGTCGATAAGTTCCCGCAGTTCGCCGGCCATCTTGGCCACAGCCCGCACCTGGCGGTCGGCTTCACTCATGGCTGCACGGCTGGACTCAGCAATGTCCTGCACATTTTTCATGCCCTGCGCCACATGCACCACGGTATCGCTTTGCTGCTGTGCGGCCACGGCCATGCCGGCGGCGCTGTCCACGTTGGCGGCAGCCAGATCCAGAATCTGCGAAAGCGCCGCTCCGGACTGCTGCGCAAGATCATTGGATTCATGCACAGCCTCGCTGGTCTGCCCCATAAAGGCCACACTGGCATGAATGGATTCCTGAATGCCGGTGATTTTTGCACCTACGGCCTGAGTAGCGGTGACCGTTTTTTCTGCCAGTTTTCTCACCTCATCGGCAACCACGGAAAAACCGCGTCCGGCCTCACCTGCCCGGGCTGCTTCAATGGCGGCGTTCAGGGCCAGCAGGTTGGTCTGGTCAGCAATATCGGTAATAACACTCATAATGCCGGTAATGCCCTGGGCCATTTCGCCCAGTTCGGCAACCTGCCCGTTCTGCTTGGCCGCAAGATCGTTGACCCGGCTGATGGCCTGGGCGCAGCGGGTCACCACATCCACACCGCTGCCGGCATGCTCCCTGGAACTGCGCGCCCCGTGGGCCGAATGCTCCGCGCTGACGGCAATTTCGCCGGCGGCAGAGGCAAGCTGCTCCAGGTCATCAAGGCTGCTGCGCATGAGATCATGCTGGTCTTCGCTGCCCCGGTAGACAGTTTCCACGCGCTGGGCCAGGGTGGCGGAGTGGTCGGCAAGGTCGGCGGCAATAACGTCGGCCTGCGTGGCGATGGCGTTCATATCGCCCAGCAGGCTGGCAATGCGCGCTTCTTTTTCCTCTGCATCTTTAAGAGCATTGCGGGTATGCTCAGCGCTGGCCTGCGCTTCTTCAGACTTTTTCTCGTTTTCGGCCAGTTTGAGCTTGAGGTTATCCAGCAAGGCGCCCAAGGCACGCGACAGCGCGCCGATTTCATCCTGACGCCGCAAACGCAGGTCCACATCCAGATTTCCCGCCACCACTTCGGCCGATTTGTCCACAAGCCCGCGTAACGGATTGCGGATAGACCGCGTAATGGCTACGCCGGAAACAAGCATGCCCGCCAGCACGACCAGCAGCAGGGCAACAACCACATATTCCTCACGGGCCATGATCTGCTTGTAGCTTTCCCTGTCAGCTTCGGCGGCATGCAACATCATTTTACGCAGCTGCGCGAGGGTTTCCACCACCGCCGATGACTTGGCCAGCGTAACGGCATTAAAATGCGCTCTGGCCCCCTGCAGGTCACCGGCCTGCACAAGCCGCTCAATATCCGAAGCGCTGCGGTGCAGGTCCAGGTGGTCAGCCTCCATGCTTTTAAAATAGCTCGACGTGCCGGGCAGAATGGCTTCCACCTCTTCACGGCCACCATTATAAAACCACTGGCCGAAAAGGCATTTGTGGCCGTCTTTCTGCACTTCAAGCTTGCCGTCCGCAGGCGGCATGGCGACAAAACTGCTGACCCGTTCTTTCCAGTGCAGATGATCGGCCTCGCGCATGGCAAAAACCAGGGCATTGCTCTGTTTTTGCAACGCGCTGTCAGCCATGGTCATGACCAGGTTGGACGCATACCAGGCCACCACGGCAAAACAGATCATGCCTGCCAGGCTGATGCCGAAGCCAAAACACAACTTCTTTCCGATGGAAAGATTTTTCCAGAACATGATTCCTCCTGGAAATATTAGCTATCTATAACTACAGGAAATATAACCTGTTTTTAACACATTACCGAAATTTTGGCGGCAAAACCGTGCCGCCGGAAAATCCGGCACACCAGCACGAGCACGACGCGCATGGCGCGCTGCCCTTCTGCCCGTCGCAGCGTTGCTGCACAGGCGCATCAGTTACTATTTGTAAAATGACCCCTACGGGGAGGACTGCCTCTTGTCAAGCGACAAAGACCCCATAGTTGGTATTGATTGCGTCATGTTTTTGCCGCGCGGCTGTTCCAGCATGCTTCATAACCATAAGGAATAAATACCATCATTCAGCTTCGCCTATGTTCTTTCCGGCAATTGCCGTAAAAAGCTGTTCGCAGGGGCTGCAATAAACAAGGATATGCGTTACAGTCTGTACCGCAAAGCGGGCGGGCACCATCCACCGGTACGCCCTGCATGCCGGAGCAGCAAAAAAACGGCGGGCTTGCTGCCGCCTTTTCCATATTTTTTCGGCGTAAAAAATGCACCCGGCTCCCAGATTACGGGATGTGCCGGGAATATCTGATAAAATATTTTCTCTGATCTGCCGGAAAAAATTTTGCAGCCATGCCTTATTTAACTGTTCAAACAACCAGCTTTATGGTAAGGACTCTCTGCAACGAAAAATCGCGGTTTCAGATGCCGCCCACGGAGCCTCCACAGCAGTATTCTTTTATGGACGCCCATGACCTGATGCGGTATTTTTAATCCAAACGCTTTCTTCAGCGCAAACCTTATGTTCCCTGAACACGTCGCGCCCGCACCGCTTTTTTCGTGCGGGACCTACCCCGGCCGGACCGGCCACGCAGAAATTTGGAAATACTATTTGTGCGCCCCAGGGCGCCAAGGAGGAACAGATGGCTCACATGAAAACCATGGACGGCAATAACGCGACTACGCACATTGCCTACGCTCTGTCGGAAACGGCGGCCATTTACCCCATTACGCCCTCGTCCGTCATGGGCGAAGTGATGGACCAGATGGCTGCCAAGGGCATGAAAAACCTGCTCGGGCAGAAAGTGATCGTGCGTGAAATGCAGTCCGAGGCCGGCGCCGCCGGCGCTGTGCACGGCATGCTTTCCGCCGGCGCACTGACCTCTACCTATACGGCTTCCCAGGGCCTGCTCCTGATGATCCCCAACATGTACAAAATCGCCGGCGAACTGCTCCCCGGCGTTTTTCACGTGTCTGCCCGCGCCCTGGCCTCTCACGCCCTGTCCATTTTTGGCGACCACCAGGACGTCATGGCCGCCCGTCAGACGGGCTTCTGCTTCCTCGCTTCGGCTTCTGTGCAGGAATGTATGGACCTGGCCCTGGTGGCCCACCTTTCGTCCATCGACTCCAGCCTGCCTTTCTGTCACTTTTTCGACGGCTTCCGCACCTCGCATGAAGTGCAGAAAATCGAAGTCATCGACTACGAAGACATCCGTGGCCTGGTGAACTGGGACAAGGTGGACGAATTCCGCGCCACCGCAATGAATCCCGAGCATCCGCACATTCGCGGCACCGCCCAGAACCCCGATATTTACTTCCAGAACCGCGAAGCCTCCAACCTCTTCTACGACGCCGTACCCGGCATCGTGCTTGAAAACATGAAGAAGGTGGAGTCCATCACCGGTCGCAAGTACCGCCTGTTCGACTATGTGGGCCACCCCGAAGCCGACCGCGTTATTGTTTCCATGGGTTCCTCCTGTGAAGTGGCTGAAGAAACGGTCAACTACCTGAACAGCCAGGGCCAGCGCGTGGGCCTTGTAAAGGTACGTCTGTACCGTCCGTTCTCCGCCGAGCACCTGCTGCGCGCCCTGCCCGCCACCACCACCTGCATCACCGTGCTTGACCGCACCAAGGAAAGCGGCGCCCTGGGCGATCCCCTGTACCAGGACGTGTGCACCGCCTTCCTTGAAAAGGGCGAAGCTCCCACCATCGTGGCCGGCCGCTACGGTCTCGGCTCCAAGGACTTCACCCCGGGCATGGCCAAGGCCGTGTACGACAACATGCTGGGCCTCCAGCCCAAGAACCACTTCACCGTGGGCATCACCGACGACGTGACCAATCTTTCCCTTGAAGTGGAAGAAGAAATCGACACCGTGCCCGCCGGCACCGTGCAGTGCAAGTTCTTCGGCCTCGGCGCCGACGGCACCGTGGGCGCCAACAAGCAGGCCATCAAGATCATCGGTGACAACACCGACCTCTACGCCCAGGCCTACTTTGCCTATGACTCCAAAAAGTCCGGCGGCTTCACCGTGTCGCACCTGCGCTTCGGCAAGGCCCCCATCACTTCGTCCTACCTCATCACCAGTGCCGACTACGTTGCCTGTCACAAGTCGGCCTATGTGACCCAGTACGACATTCTTGAAGGCATCAAGGAAGGCGGCACCTTTGTGCTGAACTCCAACTGGTCGCTGGCCGACCTTGAAAAGCACCTGCCCGCCTCCATGAAGCGCACCATCGCCCGCAAGAAGCTCAAGTTCTACAACGTGGACGCCGTGAAGGTGGCCCAGGAAGTGGGCCTTGGCGGCCGCATCAACATGATCATGCAGACCGCCTTCTTCAAGCTGGCCAACGTGCTTGACTTTGACAAGGCCGTGGCCCTGCTCAAGGAATCCATCAAGAAAACCTACGGCAGCAAGGGCGACAAAATCGTCAACATGAACATTGCCGCCGTGGACAAGGGCATGGACGCCCTGGAAGAAATCAAATACCCCGCCACCTGGGCCAATGCCACCGAAGGCGCTGAAGTGTGCCACTGCGACGACGATGACTACATCCGCAGCGTGGTGCGTCCCATCCTGGCCCAGCAGGGCGACAAGCTGCCCGTGTCGGCCATGGATCCGGCCGGCTTCATGCCGCTCGGCACTGCCGCCTGCGAAAAGCGCGGCGTGGCCATTGCCATTCCCGAATGGCAGGTGGAAAACTGCATTCAGTGCTGCCAGTGCTCCTTCGTCTGCCCCCACGCCGCCATCCGGCCCGTGCTGGCGACTGAAGAAGAGCTTGAAGGCGCTCCGGCCGCCTTTGCCACCAAGGACGCCATGGGCAAAGAACTGAAGGGCCTCAAATTCCGCATCCAGGTCTACCCTGAAGACTGCCTGGGCTGCGGCTCCTGCGCCGATGTGTGCCCGGCCAAGAACAAGGCCCTGGTCATGAAGCCCCTTGAAACCCAGATGGACGACCAGAAGGCCAACCTGGCCTTTGCCGAAGCCCACGTGAGCCTCAAGGACAAGCTGCTGGCCCGCGACACCGTGAAGGGTTCGCAGCTGCAGCAGCCCCTGCACGAGTTCTCCGGCGCCTGCGCCGGCTGCGGTGAAACCCCCTACGTCAAGGTGCTTACCCAGCTCTTTGGCGAACGCATGATCGTGGCCAACGCCACGGGCTGCTCCTCCATCTGGGGTGCTTCTTCGCCCACCACGCCTTACTGCACCAACAAGGACGGCTTTGGTCCGGCCTGGGGCAACTCCCTGTTTGAAGACGCCGCCGAATACGGCTGCGGCATGGGCCTTGCCTACGATCAGCGCCGCAACCTGCTGGCCATGAAAATTGAAGAAGCCCTGAAAGAAGAAGGCATCTCTTCCGAACTCAAGGAAGCCATGGAAGGCTGGCTCGCCAACAAGGACGACGCCGAAGGCTCCCGCAAGTACGGCGACATGGTGCTTGCCAACCTTGATTCCTTTGAAAGCCCGCTGGCTCACGAAATCTGGCACATGGACGACCTCTTCACCAAGAAGAGCGTGTGGATATTCGGCGGCGACGGCTGGGGCTACGACATCGGTTACGGCGGCCTGGACCACGTGCTGGCCACCGGCGACGACATCAACATCCTGCTGATGGACACCGAAGTGTACTCCAACACCGGCGGCCAGTCCTCCAAGGCCACGCCCCTTGGCGCTGTGGCCCAGTTCGCGGCTGCGGGCAAGCGCACCGGCAAAAAAGACCTCGGTCGCATGGCCATGACCTACGGCTATGTGTACGTGGCCTCCATCTCGATGGGTGCCGACAAGCAGCAGACCCTCAAGGCCTTCCGCGAAGCCGAAGCCTACAAGGGCCCCTCGCTCATCATCGCCTACGCTCCCTGCATCAACCAGGGTCTGCGCAAGGGCATGGGGAAGAGCCAGGAAGAATCCAAGCTGGCTGTGCAGACCGGCTACTGGCCCCTGTACCGCTACCATCCCGAGCTGGCCAAGGAAAAGAAAAATCCCTTCCAGCTCGACAGCAAGGCCCCCACAGTGGACATCCAGGAATTCCTGGGCGGCGAAACCCGCTTTGCCTCGCTGGAAAAAACCGATCCCGAAGCTTCCAAGCAGCTGCGCGCGGAACTGGCTGATGCCTACGCCGAACGCTACGCCCTGCTGAAGCAGCTGGCCGACCTCCCCTACCCGGACGCCAACGAAACCAAGTAGGGACCTGACGAATGAATACCGCGCCCGCCACCAGGCAAGCCTCCTCTCCGGGGGGCTTCAGGCGGCGGGCGCGGTTGTTGCCATAAACTGAGGCCGGGGCGCGGGTGAAGGCCTGCGCCCTTTTCGCGTTATCCTGCCAGCCTGCCCGAAAAAATCAGGGGAAGCTTATGTACAACGGACTTTATATCACGGCCACCGGCCCCATGACGGGCAAAAGCGCCATTGCCCTGGGAGCCATGCAGCTACTCAGCCGCAGCATGCGCAAAGTGGCTTTTTTCCGTCCCATCATCAATGAACCGCTATGGGACGACCGCGACCCGGACATCAACCTGATGCTTGAGTACTTCAAGATCAACTCCGACTACGCCGACACCTTCGCCTACACCCAGCGTGAAGCGCGCCAGATCATCAACCAGGGGTCGCGCAACCTGCTTATGGAAAACATTATCCAGAAGTACAAAAAACTGCTGGAAACCTATGACTTTGTACTGTGCGTGGGCACGGATTTTCTAGGCAAGGACCCGGTGTTTGAATTCGAGCTTAACGCCGAAATCGCCGCCAACCTGGGTACGCCCGTCATTCTTGTGACCAGCGGGCAAAAGTCCACGGCCGAAGATATCCGTGAATCTCTCCAGATCACCATGGACAGCCTGGCCCCCTATTCCCTGGACGTTGTGGCAACCATTATCAACCGCCGCAACCTCACCCAGACAGAGCTTGACGAACTGCGCACCCATTTCAGCACCGAAGACCGCAAGGCCCTCATTTACTCCGTCCCCAACGAGCCGACCATCGGCCAGCCCACCATGGGCGACGTGAAAAAAGGCCTGGACGCCGAAGTCCTTTTTGGCGAAGACCGCCTGGACGCCCTGGTGGACGACTACCTTATCGCGGCCATGCACGTGAACAATGTGCTGCACTATATCGCCAAAGACCAGCTTATCGTCACCCCCGGCGACCGCGCCGACGTACTGCTGGCCGCCATTGCCTCGCGCCTGTCTTCCTCCACGCCGGACATCGCCGGTGTGCTGCTGACCGGCGGCATCCGCCCCGCCAAGGAAGTGTGCGAATTCATTCAGGGCTGGACGGCATCTCCTCTGCCCATCCTGCTGACCAAGGGGCACACCTACAATACCATGCTGGCCCTGCAGGAACTTATCGCTCCCATCGAGCCGGGCAACCTGCGCAAGATCAACACCGTGCTGGGCCTTTTTGAACAGCACGTCAACGGCAAGGATATTGCCAGCCGCATCGTGAGCAAGCGCAGTTCGCGCATTACGCCCATGATGTTTGAATTTGAGCTGATCGAACGGGCCAAGGCCAACAAGATGCGTATCGTGCTGGCCGAAGGCACTGAAGAACGCATCCTGCGCGCCACCGACATTCTGCTGCGCCGTGGCGTGGCCGATATCACCCTGCTGGGCGATGTGGATGAAATCCGCACCAAGGCCAGCACCCTCGGCCTGGATCTGGAAAAGGCCACCCTTATCGACCCGGTCAATTCGCCCAAGTTTGACGAATACGCCAATACCTATTACGAATTGCGCAAAAAGAAAGGCATTACCCCCGAACAGGCCCGCGACACCATGGCGGATTCGACGTACTACGCCACTATGATGGTCAAGCAGGACGATGCCGACGGCATGGTTTCCGGCGCGGTCAACACCACGGCCCACACCATCCGCCCGGCCTTTGAATTTGTGAAGACCAAGCCCGGCTTCTCGGTGGTGTCTTCGGTATTTCTTATGTGCCTCAAAGACCGTGTGCTGGTTTTCGGCGACTGCGCCGTCAACCCCAACCCCACGGCCCAGCAGCTTGCGGAAATCGCCATTGCCTCGGCCCATACAGCCGAAGTTTTCGGCATTGAACCGCGCGTGGCCATGCTTTCGTACTCCACCGGCACGTCCGGCAAGGGCGCGGACGTGGACATTGTTGTGGAAGCCACAAAGATCGCCAAAGAAATGGCCCCCGGCCTGGCCCTTGAAGGTCCCCTGCAGTACGATGCCGCCATCGACCCCAGCGTGGCCAAGACAAAAATGCCCGACAGCAAGGTGGCCGGCAAAGCCACGGTCTTCATCTTCCCTGACCTGAACACGGGCAACAACACGTACAAGGCCGTACAGCGGGCCGCCGGAGCCGTAGCCATCGGGCCTGTACTTCAGGGACTTAACAAGCCCGTCAACGACCTGTCGCGCGGCTGCACCGTACCCGACATCGTGAACACCGTGGCCATCACGGCTGTTCAGGCCGCGGCAGAAAAAGCCGCCGGGCGCTAGAGCATTTACCGCCTGAAATGGTTGCGTAACGGCAGATCTTCGCTGCGTTCGTCCGTACCTGTTTTGTCATAACGGTCGAAGCCGGCTTGCCTGCAACCATTTTGAGGTGCGGATTTTTTAAAAATCCGCGCAGAGCATCCCAACTTTTTTTAAAGTTGAACTGCTCGAAAGCCGCCACGGCTGACGCCCGCAGGCCGAAGCCGCAAAACAGCTATCCAGGGGAGGGGACGGCCCTCCCCACATTTCGTTAACAAGGAAAGGAAGACACATGAAAATCCTGGTCATCAACGCGGGCTCTTCGTCCTGCAAGTACCAACTGCTGGAAATGGACACCCACGCCGTTCTCTGCTCCGGCCTTGCCGAACGCATCGGACAGGACGAAGGCCGTCTGACCCACAAGATCGCCCCTGATACGGACAAAGAAGAAAAAATCGTCCAGACCGCGCACTTTCCCACCCATGTGCAGGCGATGGAAATGGTCATCGCCCTGCTCACCGATGCTGAAAAAGGCGTCATCAAGGACAAGAGCGAAATTGCGGGCATCGGCCACCGCGTGCTGCACGGCGGCGAAGCCGTCAGCGATCCCGTGCTGGTGGACGAACGCGTGAAGGGCATTGTGCGCGAATGCGCCGTGCTTGGCCCCCTGCACAACCCCGCAAACCTTATGGGCATTGAAGTGGCTGAAAAGCTCTTCCCCGGCGTGCCCAACGTGGCTGTGTTTGATACGGAATTCGGCATGGGCATGCCCAAAGAAGCTTTCATGTACGCCCTGCCCTACGAGTTGTATGAAGACCTGCGCATCCGCCGCTACGGCTTCCACGGCACGTCGCACAAGTACATTGCGGGCGCTACTGCCAAGTACCTCGGCAAGCCCCTGAGCGATCTGCGCTCCATCACCATGCACCTTGGCAACGGCTCATCCATGAGCTGCGTGCGCAACGGCAAGTGCTTTGACACCAGCATGGGGCTGACCCCTCTTGAAGGCCTCATCATGGGGACGCGCTGCGGCAGCATCGACCCCGCCATTGTACCTTTTGTCATGGAAAAGAAGGGCCTCACCCCCGAGCAGGTGGATACCCTGATGAACAAGAAGTCCGGGTTGCTCGGCCTGTGCGGCCACACCGATATGCGCGACGTGCATGCCGAAGTGGAAAAAGGCAACGAGCGTGCCGCCCTGGCCCTCAAGATGCTGGTCCGCAGCATCAAGAAAACCCTTGGCTCTTACTACTTCCTGCTGGACGGCAAGGTGGATGCCCTGGTCTTTACCGCCGGCATCGGCGAAAATGACGACATCGTGCGTGCCGAAGTGTGCGCCGGGCTTGAAAACCTCGGCATCAAAATCAACGCCAAGGAAAACGGCACCCGCAAGGCCGGTGCACGTGCCATCTCCACACCTGACAGCTCCATACCCGTGCTGATCATTCCCACCAATGAAGAACTGCAGATCGCCATGGCCACGGTTGAAGTGCTGGGCAAATAAGCCTGCCGCACCGTAGCCGGCATCCGCGCCGGAATATGCAGAAGGCCGCTTCCCACGAAGCGGCCTTCTGTGTGCAGGGCGTTACAAAAAACTGTTCAGGGCTGCTGCAGGGGCAGGGTTTTCAGGTCCGCCCACCCCGACGACACTGCACACGCAGCGCCTGTTTGTTGCCCGCAGCTTTTCTGCCGGACCAACCACGGCGTTCTCTCCCTGCGCCGGCAGCAGTAGCGCGGGCCATGCGCGAAGCGGCCATGCAGACAGCCCCACAGCGCCGGACCGGGGACAACGTCCTTTTGTTTGCCTGCCGGACATCGCCGGTATACAAAGGCTCTGAAATCACAAGACAGGCAATGGCCGCACACATCCGGAGAGTGAGTTGAGCCAGTTACAGAAAGATTTTTCCACCACAGCCGTGGTGGCGGGCTTTTTGGCGGTAGTGGTGTCATACGCCGGTTCCGCCGTGCTTATTTTTCAGGCCGCGCATCTGGCGGGCCTTTCCGAACAGATGACCACCTCCTGGATATGGGCAGTATCCATAGGCAGCGGGCTTACGGGACTGCTACTGAGCTGGAGGATGCGCATACCCGTCATTACCGCATGGTCAACACCGGGCGCGGCCCTGCTGGTATCCATGCTGCCCAGTGTGCCTTTTGCCGAAGCCGTGGGCGCCTATCTGGCAAGTGCGGCCATCATAACGGTCATCGGCATGACCGGATCGCTGGACATCATCATGCGGCGCATCCCTGTTGCCGTCAGTTCTGGCATGTTCGCGGGTATCCTGTTCAGCTTCGGGGCCAAAATTTTCACGTCCGTGCAGGCCTCCCCGCTGCTGGGCCTGTCCATGCTGTGCTGCTTCATCCTGTTCAGGCGGCTGTGCCCTCGCTATGCCGTTGCCGCTGTGCTGGTGCTTGGCGTTGTCATTGCATCGCTCACCGGCATGATGCACTTTGAGGCCATCCATTTTTCACTGGCAAAACCGGTATTCACCGCGCCCCAATGGTCCGGCGCAACCATCATAAGCATCGGGCTGCCCCTGGCCCTGGTAACGCTGACGGGCCAGTACATATCGGGCATGGCCGTTTTGCATGCTTCGGGTTATCCGGTGGCGTCCAACGGCATCATGACTGTAACCGGGCTGGCCTCACTGCTGTTCGCCCCTTTCGGCTCCCACGCCATCAACCTGTCATCCCTGACGGCGGCCATCTGCACCGGCAAGGAATCGCATGAACATCCCTCACGGCGTTATGTGGCCGGACTGGCCTGCGGCGGGCTGTATGTGCTCATCGGCCTGTTCGGGACCACCCTTACCTCGCTTTTCGCAGCCCTGCCCCCGGCATTCATCGCCATACTGGCAGGACTGGCCCTCCTGAGCGCCTTCACCACCGGTTTTTACGGCATTTTCAGGGATAGTGACAATATGGAGGCCGGAATCATAGCCTTTCTCGCCACAGCCTCGGGCATGGAACTGCTCGGCCTGGGTGCGCCCTTCTGGGGGCTTGTTTTCGGGGCTGTGGCCTGCCTTGTCTTGAAAAAACAAAAGTAACGGCATTGTCGCCTGCGCCCCAGCGCAGACAAGCGAAACAAACGCAAACGACCGCCTGAAAGCACCTGCTTCGGCTCTGCCAGGCCTATGGTTGCGGGCTTTGCCCCAATCCGCACGCATGGCGCAAACACCATACGCAAACGGCCGCCCAAGGGCGGCTGTTTTTACATCTTACTGTCATATGAACCGGGCGGCAGCATGCCGCCGTTTTTACCGGGCAGCACCTGGAGCAATGCAACTTTTACAGTTATCTGGCGACTGCGTGAGCGCCGCCCGCCGTCAAGGCGCAAGCACAACGTATTTGCGCGATCAAACTCCATAGCGAGCGGTGTTTCTTTGAAAACAGCTCTTCGCAAAATTGAAATGCGTCAGATACCGCAGTTCGTATACACAGGCACGCTCTACTCCGGCAGCAGTTTTTCTTCCAGCGTGGCGTCCACCGGAACCTCCCGCGAAGCCAGCACCCTGTCTATGCGCACCGTACCCGCAGGCGCATTGCGCATAGGCTTGACGTGGCGCACCTCCGCGTACTGGATTCCGGCCCGGGCCGCGTCCTTTTGCCAGCTTTTATTGGCAGCCAGGGCACCTGCTTCGTCCAGGGTGCGCGCCGGAACCTCCTGCCCACCGTGAGCACGACGTATAATAACATGCGATCCGGGACCGTTTTCCGCATGCAGCCAGATATCATGCGGCGCTGCCAGTTTACGGACCGCAAGGTTTCCCCGGGCGTCACGCCCGCGCAACAGGGCAAAGCCGTCGCTGCTGATAAAAAGCTGTACATTTTTGGGCAGGGCCGCGTACACGCCCCCGCCAGCCGCCCCTCCGGGGCGCAAGCCGTTCGCGGCCCCGGCCTCGCCGCCAGGCGTTGCCCCCATACCCAGCAGGCTGTCCCGCCGGGCAAGATGTATGGCTGCCAGTTCATCCTCAAGCGCCCTGCGCCGCTGAACCAGATGCTCCAGCCCCCGCCAGCCGCGCCGGGCCGTATGAAAAAACCGCGCCATTTCCTCACGTACGCTCCGGCGCGGGTCCAGCCGTATTTCGCGCGCCGGGCCATGGGGACCTTCGTCCACCAGAACGGAAGCCGCCCGGTATTCAGCGGGCCATTGCCACAGATGGGCCTGCAGGGCCAGAGCATCGGCCTGAAGTTCGGTCATGCCCCTGAGGCGCCTTTCCTCTTCAATGAGCTTATCCAGCAATTTCGCCAGCTTGCGCCCACGCCTGTCCAGAGGCAAGGCAGCTTCCCTGGCCTTGTCGCCCGCAAGACGCGACAACACAAGGTCCTGCCCGGCCCGCTCGACCATGCGGAGCACATCCGCGCTGTACTCTTCCAGTATGGACGTACCCGAATGCCGTTCGTCAAGGCTCAGCAGGGCTGCCTGCTGCTCCAACGCCAGAGGCCATGCGCTGATGGCACGTATGGACTGCACGGCACGGCCTGAAGCCTCCTGCATATATGGGGCGTCGCAGGCAGGGAGCAATTCCGGCACGTTCGGAGACTCCGGCGCGCCCGTCCCGTAGCAGAACACATCGCCGCCTCCGACGCGCAGGTCTTCAAGCAAGGCCCATTGCTCCGGTTCTTCCAGGCAGGCCAATGTACGGCGCAAGGCCGGGGTGAGCACGGGCCAGTCACGCCAGTTCTGCCGTGCCTGGGCCAGTTGCGCCGGTTCCGGCCAGACAGGGACCTCCTCTTCCGGTGCCTCATCGTGGGCAAGAAAATGCAGCGAAGCACCATCCCGCAGGTCCAGCAGCAGCCAGGTCAGGCGCGGTACGCCATCCGGCAGCCCCGTACTTTCTGTCGGGCCATCGGCCTGCGTGGCCTCGCCCCCGGCCAGCAAAAGCCACAACCGCCGCTCGCAAAACCTGACCACGCAGGCATTGATGCGGCGGCCCGCCGCATATTTGCGCAGGCGCATGATCTGGGCTGAAGGGGCTTTGCCCGCGCTGATGCGACTCGCGCCGGAAAAGCAGAATGGTTCTTTACGGGCGTACCGCAGGCATATCTGGCGCTTGCTGCCGCCACCATACCAGGTAAGCACAAGAAAACCCGGAAAAGGCTCCTGCAGCTTTTCTATCCGCGCTCCGGTGAGCCGGGGCGTCAGGTCCTCACAAAAACGTCGAAAGAGATGAGCGTCCATAATATAAAAAACCCGCCTGGGGCGGGAGCGTTGCTGTGTCCGGAACGGAAGGACGGCCCTGCGCCGCATGCCGCAAACGGAACAAAAAGAGTGGAAAAGTAACGCGGAAAAATAAATACGTAAATGGGTGCGGCCTCAAAGGGCGGCCCTGCGCCTCCCCGGCCTGACGTGAATGCCGCGCGCAGTCCGGCGCGCAGTCCTGTCCGGGCCAATCCGGGCCGCGCCATTTTCGTGGCGCGGCCCGGAAGGCAAGCGGTAGTAATACACACAGCCGACAAAGACATGTTACCGGCAGGCCGCATGCGGCGGCACCCCCGCGAGAGGCGCCCCGAAGGGCGCCGGACAAACCGGATACGGGGGCGGCGGGCCTGCGCCCGGGGTGCCTAGTCTCCCCTGAGGTGTTCGTCTTCTTCCTGCTTGGCCTTGCAGTTGATGCAAAGCCTGGTCACAGGGCGGGCCTTGAGGCGCGGAATGCTGATATCATCGCCGCAATCCTCGCAGATGCCATAGGTTCCATCATCTATACGGGTCAATGCGGCCTGAATCTTGCGGATAAGCCGTCGCTCCCGGTCACGAATACGCAGGGTAAAAGCGCGATCGGATTCGGCAGTGGCCCTGTCGGCAGGGTCAGCGAACACTTCGTTACTGTCAGTCAGCTCTTCAATGGTGCTGTCGCCCTTTTGCTGGGCTTCTTCAAGCATACCTGAAAGAAGTTTACGGAAATATTCCAAATCCTTGTGATCCATGTAATCCTCCGGCGGACGCCGCTGGGGGCGCAAACACAAACTATTAACGCAATGGACCCCTATATCTTCAAGCGAAGTCTTTGTAAAGACGTCTCCCAACCTTTGCCGACAGCTGTCACATCTGTGAAGGATCCTGATTTTCAACAGCATCCCGGTCTGTTACGCGCCCATGCGGCATTGCTGCAAACCTTTCCCTGGCTTCTGCCCTGATGACGGCCTTCACATCGTCCCAGGGCGTTTCGCCCCAGGCTTCGCCCAGCCGTTGCGGCAGCACGTCCAGATCAAGCGCGGCTTCATCTTCCATTCCCTGACGCGCCCGCACAGCAACTGCCCCGCCGTGGGCCATAGCCTTCGGCGCATAGGAAGCCACATGCGCGGCAGCGCTTTCAAGCACAGGGCGCGGCCATTCCGTGCCGGAGCGTGCCAGTGCCATCGGCCCGGCCAGGTCGCGCAGGCGCAACAACAGATCGCCAGGACGAACCGCGGCGGCCAGCCTGTCATTATCCGCACTGTTGCGCCCGATGCACAGCCAGTAATGCCGCCCGTCTTCATGATGCCAGAACTGGCGCCCCAGATTGGCAAGGGCAAAATCCTCGCCCGAAGCTTCGGGCAGCAGGGTCAGCACCGTCCAGTAACGACGGGCATTTTCCTTTTCCGTCAGGCGGCAGCCGCCTCCGGGAGTGGGAATTTCCGTAATACCCAGTTCCGCCGCCAGATCAAGCTGGTCACGCCTTCCCCTGCCTGAAAAGCTTAAAAGCCGGGTGCGGTCCACAAGGCCGCTTTCTTCCATCTGTGTGGGCGGCAAATGGGTGGCGGAAAGAGGACGCAGCAGAATGCCACCCACGCCCGCATCACGCATGATAAGATGCAGGGTGTCGCGCCGCTGCGACATGGGCCGCTGGCCCAGGACCTCGCCCGTGGCAAGCCCCGCTGCGCCCACGGATTCCATATATTTCCGCGCCTCGCGCAACAGAAGGATCTTGCAGTCCACACAGGGGTTCATGACCTTGCCGAAGCCATGCTCCGGACGCTGCCGCAGCATGGTCGCAAAGGCTTCGCTCACGTCACGGCTTACGATGTCCAACCCGTAAACCTTGTGCCAGTAGGGCACTGCCTTGGCCGAACCGAAAAAGGGCGTGATAAAATGCAGGCAACGCACCGCAAGGCCTTGCCGCTCCAGAACCTTGGCCGCCAGGATACTGTCCAGGCCGCCGGAAAACAGCGCAATAATATCAGGTGTGCTCATGCCGCGCTTGTATGCCAGACAAGCCGTACTACGCAAGGGGCGGACAAGGGAATTTTCTTGCCAGAGCACCTATCAGTAATTAGATTCAAAAGGCATACAAAAATGAATTATGCCACAAAAGGCAACAAGCACACCACTGGCACGCAATATTTGCGGATTTTTGATTGAAAATTATATCTGCGGCCAGGCACGTTCGCCCGCAGGGCGGACGCCAGAGCGCGAAGCACGGCAGTGGCGACAAATCCGCTTGCGACAAAAAATTTCGCATGCTGCGGGATGGGACCCGCCTTTTGCCCGCAGCGCAAAACAATGGCAGCCCTATCACGTCCACAGGGGTAGGGACCGAGGCCCCGCGCATTTGCCTTGCCCCACGCCCTTTGCTATAATGATGCGCTTGAAGATATCTTTACCCGGAGCATAAAATCATGGCCAGAAAACCGGCCCTCAGCCCTGAAGAAGCACGCGCTGAAGCCCTGGGCACAGCCCTTGCCACTATTGAACGCAAATACGGCAAGGGCGCCGTCATGAAACTTTCTGACGATGCCCATGTGAATATACCTGTTATCCCCACCGGTTCCATCGGCCTCGACCTGGCCCTTGGCGTGGGGGGCATTCCGCGCGGGCGCATATCTGAAATTTTTGGTCCCGAATCATCGGGCAAAACCACCCTCACCCTGCACATCATTGCCGAATGCCAGCGTCTGGGCGGCACCTGCGCCTTTGTGGACGCCGAGCACGCCCTGGACGTGTCTTACGCCAGACGGCTGGGCGTCAACACCGATGAACTGCTGATCTCGCAGCCCGACTACGGCGAGCAGGCCCTGGACATCGCGGACATGCTGGTCCGCTCCGGCGCTGTGGACCTTGTGGTGGTGGACTCTGTGGCGGCACTCATTCCCCAGGCCGAACTGGAAGGCGACATGGGCGAAACCCAGGTGGGCGGCCACGCCCGCCTCATGTCGCACGCCATGCGCCGCCTCACGGGCACTATCCACAAGTCGCGCACTTCGGTCATCTTTATCAACCAGATACGCATGAAGATCGGCGTCACGGGCTACGGCAGCCCCGAAACCACCACGGGCGGCAACGCGCTCAAGTTCTACTCTTCCGTGCGCCTGGACATCCGCCGCATACAGACCCTCAAGGACAAGGAAGAATCCTTCGGCTCGCGCACCAGGGTCAAGGTGGTGAAAAACAAGGTCGCGCCGCCCTTCCGCAGCGCGGTTTTCGACATTCTGTACGGCCTGGGCATCTCACGCGCGGGCGAACTGCTTGACCTCGGCATCGAGGCCAAAATCATCGACCAGAGCGGCTCATGGTTCGCCTTCGGCGCAGAAAAGCTGGGCCAGGGCCGCGAAAAGGTGCGTGCCCTGCTGGACGAAAACATCGACCTGCGCAATCAGATCGAAGCCAAGGTTGTGGAATTTCTGGGCCTTCACCCCCGGGAATTCACCCCCACCGCCGAAGATATTGCGGAAAGCCAAGACCCCGTTCTCGAAGACTGACGTTTTCCGGCAGGCCCGGCAGCCGCTGCGTAAGCATGCGGCTGCCGGGCCTGTGCCGTAAACAGTTATCGCAATGACCAGAAAGGCCGCTGCCTGAAGGCACGGCCCGTACCGCGCAGCCCTCATCAGGAGCCAGTATGCTCACCGCCAAAGAAATACGCCGCCGCTATCTCGACTTTTTTCACCGCCACCAGCACGAAATTGTCGCTTCCGGGCCGATCATCCCGCCCAACGACCCTTCGCTGCTCTTTGCCAACTCCGGCATGGTGCAATTCAAAAAACTCTTTCTCGGCGAGGAAAAACGCTCCTACAGCCGCGCTACCACCTGCCAGAAATGTCTGCGGGTTTCGGGCAAGCACAACGACCTTGAAAACGTCGGCCGCACAGCGCGCCACCACACGTTTTTTGAAATGCTCGGCAACTTTGCCTTTGGCGACTATTTCAAGCGCGAAGCCATCACATGGGCCTGGGATTTCGTGACCAAAGAACTGGAACTGCCCAAAGAAAAACTGTGGGTCACGGTTTTTCGCGAGGACGACGAAGCCGCCGTACTGTGGGCCGAAATTGCCGGGCTGCCCGCTGAACGCATTGTGCGCATGGGCGAAAAAGACAATTTCTGGACCATGGGTGATACCGGACCCTGCGGGCCGTGCTCCGAAATCTACGTGGACCAGGGCGCAGACATGTCCTGTGGCCCGGACTGCGGCATCGGCAACTGCGACTGCGACCGCTTCCTTGAAATATGGAACCTCGTGTTCACCCAGTTTGACCAGAGCGCCGACGGCACACGCACCCTGCTTGCCAGGCCCAACATAGACACGGGCATGGGCCTTGAACGCATGGCCGCCGTGGCCCAGGGCAAGCGCTCCAACTTTGACTGCGACCTTTTTCAGGACATTATCCAGTATGCGGCCGGGCTTGCGGGCGTAACGTACAGCTTCAGCGCCCCGGACACCAATGATGTGGATACGGCCCTGCGCGTCATTGCCGACCACAGCCGCGCCGCGGCCTTTCTTGTTGCAGGCGGTGTGCTGCCCTCCAACGAAAACCGCGGCTATGTGCTGCGCCGCCTCATCCGCCGCGCCCTGCGTTTTGCCACGCTCATGGGCGTGCACGAGCCGTTCATGCACAAGGTTGCCCGCAAGGTCACCGAAGTTATGGGCGATGCCTACCCCGAACTGGTAGAAAGCGCAGACTTCATCGACCGGGCCGTGTTTGAAGAAGAGCAGCGCTTCTCCCTCACGCTCAAGAAGGGGCTGGACCTGCTTGAAGAAGAACTGGCCGCCCTCAAGGCGCGCGGCATCACACTGATTCCCGGCGACTTCTGCTTCAAGCTGTACGACACGTACGGCTTTCCTCTGGACATCGTTACCGACGTTGCCGAAAAGCGCGGCTTTCACGCCGATGCCGAAGGCTTTGAAAAATATATGCAGGAGCAGCGCAAACGCGCCCGCGACCACCAGAAAAAAGGTGGCCTGCTGGGTCAGGGTGAAGACGGACAAAGCCCCTTCAAATCTCTGGCGGACGGCGGCGCCGAAAGCCGCTTTGTGGGCTATGAAGGTCTTACGGCCCAAAGCCCTGTGACCATTCTGCTGGACGCTGCAGGCCAGCCTGTGGACGTGCTCGGCGAAGGCGAAAGCGGCTATGCCGTGACCGAAGCCACGCCTTTTTATGGCGAAGGCGGCGGTCAGGCGGGCGATACGGGCCTCATGAGCGCGACCTCCGGCGAGGCCCGGGTGCTTACCACCCATAAGCCTGCGCCCCAGTTGCTGGTGCATGAAATCGAAGTCGTCCGGGGCGAAATACTCCAGGGCAAGGAAGTGCGCCTGGCTGTGGACCCTGACGAACGCAAGGCCACAGCCCGCAACCACACCTGCACCCACCTGCTGCACGCAGCCCTGCGCCGCGTGCTCGGTCCCCATGTCAAACAGGCCGGATCGCTGGTTGACGGCCGCCGCCTGCGCTTTGACTTTTCCCACATTGCAGCCCTCACGCCTGAAGAACTGGCCGCCGTGGAGCGGCAGGTCAATGCCGCCATTCTGGCCGACCTTGAGGTTTCCGCCAGGGAAATGCCCATGGCGGATGCCGTGGCTGCCGGGGCCATTGCCCTTTTTAACGAAAAATATGGCTCGACTGTGCGCGTGCTCACAGTCGCAGGCGCAGAAATGTGCGATCCTGAATCCGTTGAACTGTGCGGCGGCACACATTTGGCCCGCACGGGCGAAGCCGGGGCCTTCTTTATTGTGAGCGAAAGCGGCGTGGCCGCGGGCATGCGGCGCATTGAGGCCGTCACGGGCTGGAACGCTTACGGCCATGCCGTGGAGCAGCGCGCCGAACTGGGCTGCCTTGCGGCCCTGCTCAAGTCCAAGCCCGGCCAGCTTGCCGAGCGCGTGCAGACCCTGCACGGCGAAGTGAAAAAACTGCGCAAGGCGTCGGAAAAAGCGGCTGCGGCCCCTGCCTCCGGCGCAGAACTGGTCGCGCGGGCAGTTGAGGTCAACGGTGTGCGCCTGTTGGCAGCCCGGCTGGACAATGTGCCGGTCAAGGCGCTGCGTGAAGTTATGGACGATGTGCGTTCGCGGCTTTCTGAAAATGCAGTGGCCTGCCTTGCCACGGTGGAAGAAGGCAAGGTCGGCATGCTTGTTTATGTTTCCAAGGACCTGCACGGCAGATTCACGGCGCCCGCCCTTATCAAGACCGTGGCCGCGCCTTGCGGCGGCTCGGGTGGCGGCAGGCCCGACATGGCCCAGGCAGGCGGCAACCAGCCTGAAGGGCTGGCCGAGGCCTTTGCCGCGCTGAAAAAATGTATCGAACAATAAGGACTGTGTGATGATTGGCATTTCCAAGCTGTACTGTGGTCAGGTGGAGCCTTCGGACGCCCTGCGTTATGGCCGTGAGTCGGGCAAGCTGCCCTCCCACCTGCTGCAGTTTTCCAAGGACAAGAAGCCTGTGGTGGTCTGGAACATGACCCAGCGCTGCAACCTCAAATGCGTGCACTGTTATGCCCACGCCATTGAGGTGGACGGCACGGACGACATCAATACCCAGCAGGCCAAGGCCATGATCGACGATCTGACCGCCTACGGCGCTCCGGTCATGCTTTTCTCCGGCGGCGAGCCGCTGGTGCGCAAAGACCTGGTTGAACTGGCAAGCCACGCCACGTCCAAGGGCATGCGGGCCGTCATCTCCACCAACGGAACCCTGATCACCAAGGAAAAAGCGCGCGAACTCAAGGCCGTGGGCCTCTCTTACGTGGGCATCTCCCTGGACGGCATGGAAGAAATACACGACAAGTTCCGCGCCGTACCCGGCGCGTTCCGCAAGGCTCTGGAAGGCATCGCCAACTGCCAGGCCGAAGGTCTCAAGGTGGGCCTGCGCCTCACCATCAACAAGCGCAATGCCGGTGAAATTCCCGGTATTTTCCGTCTGCTCAAGGACATGGAAATTCCCCGCGCCTGTTTTTACCACCTTGTCTACTCCGGCCGAGGTTCCGAACTTATCAAGGAAGACCTGGACCACGCGGAAACCCGTCAGGTGCTGGACCTCATCATGGATGAAACCCGCGCCCTGTTTGATGCGGGCAAGGGCAAGGAAATCCTTACTGTTGATAACCACGCCGACGGTCCCTATGTGTGGATGCGCCTCAAGCGCGAAGACCCCAAACGCGCGGAAGAAGTTTTTGAGCTGCTTCAATACAATGAAGGCAACAGTTCCGGCCGGGGCATAGGCTGTATTTCCTGGGACGGAAAGGTGCATGCCGACCAGTTCTGGCGGAACCATGTGCTCGGCAATGTGCTGGAGCGCCCGTTCTCGCAGATATGGGACGATCCCTCCATCGAACTGCTGCACAAGCTCAAGGACAAGAAAGCCCACGTCAAGGGCCGCTGCGCCAAATGCCGGTTCCTGAACATCTGTGGCGGCAACTTCCGCGCCCGCGCCGAAGCCTATTATGATGACATATGGGCGCAGGATCCGGCCTGCTACCTGACTGATGAAGAAATCGGCCTGAAGTAGCTTCTTTTGTGAGGAGGCCCCTTGTTCAAAAAGGGGCCTCTTTTACATTTTCTGCCAGATTTTACAAGCGTTATTGCTATGATAGAGGCAGCCTGGCCTGAAAAACAAGGATAGAGCCATGACTCCGTTCCATCGCGGCCGCCGTCTGCGTGCCACCCCCGAACTTCGCACCCTGGTGCGCGAAACTGCGCCCCTTCTCGTGGAAGACCTTGTTCAGCCCTATTTTGTGGTTGAAACCGAAGACTCCGGTTTTCGCAAAGAAATCGGCTCCATGCCCGGCCAGTACCAGCTGAGCCTCAGCCAGCTGGAAAAACAGGTGGAGCAGGCCGTGGATACAGGCCTGCATTCGGTCATTCTTTTCGGCATTCCCGCCACCAAGGACGAAAAAGCCTGCGGCGCCTACGCCGATGATGGCATCGTGCAGGAGGCCGTACGGCTGCTCAAGCGCCGCTGGCCCAAACTTTTTGTCATGACAGACGTATGCCTGTGCGAATACATGAGCCACGGTCACTGTGGCATCCTTACGCCCGAGGGCGTGGTGCGCAACGACGCCACCCTGCCCCTGCTGGCGCAGACAGCCGTGAGCCACGCCAGGGCAGGAGCCGACATGGTGGCCCCCTCGGACATGATGGACGGACGCGTGGCCGCCATCCGCGAAGCGCTGGATCAGGCCGGTTTTTCCCGGCTGCCGCTCATGTCCTATGCGGTCAAATACGCCTCGGCCTATTACGGACCTTTCCGCGAAGCCGCCGAAAGTGCGCCTTCCAGCGGCGACCGAAAATCCTACCAGATGGACCCGGCCAACCTGCGCGAAGCCCTGCGTGAAGCCTATGCCGACCTTGAAGAAGGCGCGGACGCCCTTATCGTCAAGCCTGCCGGACCGTATGCCGACATCATCCGCCTTGTGCGCGATCATGTGGACGTGCCGCTCTGCGCCTACCAGGTCAGCGGCGAATACTCGATGATACGCGCTGCCGGGCTTAACGGCTGGATAGACGAACGGGCCGTCATGCTTGAATCCCTCATGGGGCTGAAGCGTGCCGGGGCGGACATGATCATCACCTACTTTACAGAAACCCTGCTGCGCGAAAAGCTGGCAAGGTAGGGCGGAAGCATAATGAGCAAGCACATGCACCACGCCGGAGGCCACCCGGGCGGTATGCCCGGCAGCGCGGGCAACCCCATAAGCGGTCATCCCGGCCAGGCAGAAGACGGCAAGCACCGCGGGCATCCGGGCGGGCACGGCATGAGCGCACCCCTGCGCACCCTTGAAGACGGCAGCCCCGCCTGCCGCCTCATCGCCTGGGAAGTCACGCGCTCCTGTAACCTGGCCTGCAAGCACTGCCGCGCCGAGGCCCACCCCGAACCGTACCCCGGTGAGCTGTCCACAGCCGAAGCCAAGGCCCTGATCGACACCTTCACCGAGGTGGGCAAGCCCATCATCATCTTCACCGGTGGCGATCCCATGATACGGCCCGATGTGTATGAGCTGGTGGCCTACGCCCACAGCAAGGGGCTGCCCTGCGCCTTTTCGCCCAACGGCACCCTTATCACGCCGGAAACCGCGCAAAAAATCAAAAACGCGGGCGTCAACCGCTGCTCCATCTCCATTGATGGAGCAGATGCCGCCAGCCACGACAGCTTCCGCGGTGTTCCCGGCGCGTTTGAAGCGTCCATGCGCGGCATCGAATACCTCAAGGCCGCGGGCGTGCCGTTTCAGATCAATACCACGGTCACACGCAACAACCTCACAAGTTTTAAAAAGATATTTGAGCTGTGTGAGCGTATCGGCGCGGCAGCCTGGCACATCTTTCTTCTGGTGCCCATGGGCCGGGCCGCGGGCCTGGCCGATCAGGTGATCACGGCCCAGGAATACGAAGACGTGCTCCACTGGCTGTACGACTTCCGCAAAACCACCAAAATGCACCTCAAGGCTACCTGTGCACCGCACTATTACCGCATCATGCGCCAGCGGGCCAAAGAAGAAGGCGTGAGCGTCACCCCCGAAAACTTCGGCATGGATGCCCTCACACGAGGCTGCCTCGGCGGCACGGGCTTCTGCTTTATCAGCCATGTTGGGCAGGTGCAGCCTTGCGGATATCTGGAACTTGATTGCGGCAATGTACGCCAAACGCCCTTTCCCAAAATCTGGCGCGAAAGCAAGCATTTCTTGCAGTTCCGCGACCAGTCCTGCTATTCGGGCAAATGCGGCGAGTGCGAGTATCACAAGGTCTGCGGCGGCTGCCGCGCCCGCGCCCACAGCATGGACGGCGATCATATGGGCGAGGAACCGCTGTGCACCTATATTCCGGCCAAAATGCGCAAAAAGGGCCGGGACGGCAAGTCCGGGGAGGAAAAATAATGACCACGCAAACATCTGCCGCCACCGGCAGCCCCACACAGCAAAATAACGCCGCCCTTGCCGACATGGACAGTATGGACAGGCAACTGCTGGACATCATCCAGACGGGCTTTCCCCTGTCGCCCCGCCCCTACGCCGAACTCGGCCAGCGCCTGGGCCTGGACGAGCAGGAAGTGCTCGACAGGGTGCGCGGTCTCAAGGCCCGCAAGATCATCAGGCGACTCGGGGCCAACTTTCAGTCCGCCAAGCTGGGTTTCGTGTCCACCCTGTGCGCGGCCAAGGTACCCCAGGACAAAATGGACGCCTTTGTGGCCGAAGTTAACGCCAAACCGGGCGTTACCCACAACTACCTGCGCGAGCACGACTACAATATCTGGTTTACCCTTATAAGCCCGTCGCGGGAAGAAACGCAGGCCATTCTTGACGGCATCACCCAGGCAACGGGCGTGCCCATTCTGAATCTGCCCGCCACAAAGCTGTTCAAGATCCGCGTGGATTTCCGCATGGACAATGACAGCTAGGGTATTGTAACGCTGGCGGCATGCATTTCCGGCGCCGCACCACATTCATATTGCCGGCTGGCCACGCCACTACCCTGTGTATGCGCTGATGGCGCGGAACCGCCCGTCCCCCGGCAGGGCAAGTCCAGACAAAATCACCATAAACCTGCCTGCTGCGTCCGTGTATCTCCGGCCCGCCTTTGCCACACAAAGACGGGCCGGATTTTTTATGTATCTTTTTTTCTGCACACATGCAGTATGGAAAAATACTGCAACAGTGTGGTGCTACAAAATTAAAATGCGTATTAAATATGACACATGCGATAAACATTCCCCTATACAAGAATGTTTTTCCTCATAACTATATAAAATATAACCTTAATTATTTTTTCCCTTCTCTTTTTATCATTTTTTATATAGTACTGATGGCAATAGCAACTACACAACACATCCATAACAGACAGGACACATTGCAAAAACAAAAGCAATAATCATTACCATTGCAGGAGTGTTCCCATGAATATGTCAGTCCGCTACAAGGCGTTACTGCTGATCGGTGTTACCATCATAATTGCGCTGATCAGCTATGCCATCCTGCTGCGTAACATGAATGATATGGAAGAACGCTACAGCGACAAGACACGCCTTGCTGTGGAACGGCTCATCGCCACAGAAGCTGAAAAAATCAATACCTATATGACTGTCACACAGGACGGCGCGGCGGGTATTGCCATTGCCGGCGAGGCCCTGTGGATGGTGCGGGGGCAGGATACGGCCGGGGCCGCCCAGGCCGTCAAGGATTACCTCAAGCTCAATATTGCCCGGTACCCCAAGGCCGTGGGGTGCGGCATGTGGTACGAGCCCTACGTTTTTTCTCCCGGTGAAGCCTACTTCGGCTCCTATGCCCGTTGGGAAAACGGCAAAGTGGCCCTGACCATGGAATATAACGAAGCTGACTACGACTACCACAAACAGGACTGGTACACCCAGGCTATCCCTGCCCAGTGGGACCGCAACAAACAACGCCCCGACCGGGTATACTGGTCAGCCCCGTATCTGGATGAGGCCTCAAACACGCTCATGATCACCGTGGGCGGCGTCATGTACAGCCCGCACGGGCGTATCATCGGCATGTCCACCCTGGACGTAAGCATTGAAGACCTGCGCAAGACCGTAGGCAGCATAAAAATCACTCCGGCGTCCACCGCCTTCGCCGTAGACATGCGCAGCGGCCTGATCGCCGCCTACCCCGCCGACAACGCCTTGCTGCTCAAGCCAATGGAAAAGCTGCCCTTCAGTGATGCTCAAAAACTGCTGGGTTCTGTGCCGCTCAACGGGCAAATCCGTTTTGCCGCAAGCATCAACGGGCAACCAAACACGATTTTTTACAGTGTTTCCCCTACAGGTATGGGGCTTGGCATTGCCATTCCCGATGCGGAACTTTACGCCGAAGTGCACGCACTGGCGGCGTTCAACCGCAACACCGCGCTGGGCGCGGCAGGGGCCTTGCTGATATTTTTTGTCATCATTGGCCTTGCGTTGAACAGGATCATCATCAACCCCATCCTGTCCCTGTCGGCCTTTTCACGCTCGGTGGCCGAGGGCAGGCTTGATACACCCGTGGCCGAAAACTATAAAAGTGAATTCGCCGTGCTGCGCAACGCCATGGTCGCCATGCTGGATACCCTGAAAAACAAGATGCAGGAGGCGGAACGCCGCACTGAAGAGGCACGCGTCAACGCCCAGAATGCCGAAGCCTCACGCCACGCGGCGGAAGAAGCCACTGCACAGGCGCAAAAAGCCCGCAGCGAAGGCATGCGGCAAGCCGCGGGCAGCCTGCGCACCGTGGTGGCCGTGACGGAAAGCGCCTCCGCGGAGCTTGCGCAAAAAGTCAATGCCTCCAGCCAGCGGGCTGAAAGCCAGTCCCGCCGCGTGGCAGAAACAGCTACCGCCATGGAACAGCTGAGTGCCGCCGTACTGGAAATCTCGCATAATTCTGGTACGGCAGCCAACCTTTCAGAAGAATCCCGCGCGGCAGCCGAACAGGGTACGGAACGGGTCTACCGTGTTCTGCGTGACGTAACCACGGTGCATCGCGACTTTCAGTCCGCCTACGGCTCCGTTGACGACCTGAGCGGCAAGGCCAATGCCATCGGAACCATCGCCCGCACCATTGAAGACATTGCGGACCAGACCAACCTGCTTGCCCTCAATGCCGCCATTGAAGCCGCCCGCGCCGGAGACGCCGGACGCGGCTTTGCTGTGGTAGCCGACGAAGTGCGCAAACTGGCAGAAAAAACCATGACGGCCACCAAGGAAGTGGGGCAGTCCATCACAGACATCCAGCAGGCTGCCGGAAGCACCCTGGTCAGCATGGACAATACAAAAAATCTTCTGGGTCAGGCCATGCAGGATGTGCAGGGGGCAGAAGACATATTGCGCCGCATCTCGGCCCTGATTATGGATTCCACCGACCAGATCCGCGCCATCGCCACAGCTGCCGAGCAGCAGTCTGCCGCCACGGAAGAGGTCAATGCCTCCATCGTGGACATCAACCGCATTTCTGAAGAAACAGCGACTGCCATGCAGGAGGCCACCGCCGCTGTGGACGAACTGGGCAGACAGACCGCCGCGCTCCACAACCTGACCGACCAGCTGGAACGGAGTTAAAGAATCGTAGCGGAGATCGTCCTGTGCAGGGGCTGTTTCTAAACCGGATTTGTGCCACAGGCAGAAAAATTTTTTGGTCTGGCCGCTGGCAACATGTTTTTAGAAACTGCCCCTGCTCCGCTTTGCCCATACATGCGCAATCTCTTGCCATGACGGGGCAACTTTAGTACACAGGCCAGAAGTATTTTAGTAAAATTCTAAACTTTTTCTTCACATGTCTGCCTGGCCCGCAATCCAGATCGGCCCGCGCGGTCTGCCCTGCCTTTCGCCAGGCTTAGCCCAAGGATGCCCCATGCCCAGCCGTTACCGCCACAAGAGGTTCAGCTTCCTCAATGTGTTTGCGTATCCTTTCCTGTTTTTGCTGCTGGCCTGCCTGCTGCGTCCCGGCCCCGGACAGGCCGCCCCCCCCATTCCGGAACACGGTTTTCTGGAAACCAGTTCCGCCATTCTGTACGATCTGGACCACGATGCCATTCTTTTTGAGCAAAACGCCGACCAGCGCATTGCCCCGGCATCACTGACCAAGGTCCTTTCAATGTTTCTGGCCCTGGACAGCGTGGATCAGGGCAAGCTGAGCCTGGACAATACCGTAACGGTCAGCCGTGCCGCCGCAGGAACCGGCGGTTCACGCATGGGCCTGCGGGAAAATGACGTGGTGAGCCTTGAACAGCTGCTCATGGGCATGGCTGTGTCTTCGGGCAATGATGCCAGCATGGCTGTGGCGGAATGTGTGGGCGGTTCGACTCCGGCTTTTGTAGCCATGATGAATGCCAAAGCGCAGGCCCTGGGCATGCGCGACAGCCAGTTCCGCAATCCCCACGGGTTGCCCGCCAAAGGCCAGTACACCACGGCCCGCGACATGCTCACCCTGGCACGGGCCTATCTGCAGGCCCATCCCCAGGCCCTGCGTTTTCACAACACCCACACCATCAGCCATAAAGGGCGCGTCACCTGGAACAAGAACCCCCTGCTGGGCCAGTACCCCGGCGCGGACGGGCTTAAAACAGGCTGGGTCAACGCCTCGGGCTACAATCTTATCTTCACGGCCAGCCAGGGGCCCAGACGCCTGCTGGCCGTCATTCTGGGCGCGCCCGACTCGCGCACGCGCGGGGTTGAGGCGTTTCGCCTGCTGGATGCCGGATTTCAGGTATGCGGCAACAATGCCGCATCGGTGGTGGCAGCCCTGGATTGCCTGCCCCCGGAACGCTATAACCCCGACATGCGCAAGACAGCCCGCGAGGCCCGGCGTATGTATGCAGGCAGCGATGCCGCACCTCGCAAAAACGTGAGCAAGGCCAAGGCCGGCAAGGCCCCTCAGGCCAAGCAGACGGCAAAAGCAAAGCCCAAAAAGAAAGAGGCCCACAAGGCCGCGCGACAAAAGCGCGATTCCGGCCAGGCAGCCAGATCCGGCTCTGGACGGGCGGGCTAGGCGCCTTAAAGGACTGTGTATCTGCCAGGTCGCTGCACGGCTGGCGGCGGCAACTCCCCCGGGCTGGCAAAATATTGCTCCCCCGCAGAGGCTGCCGCACAAAAAACCTGTTGTACGTGGTCATGTCGCAGCATCCCACATCTGCGCATATGCGAACAAAAAACTTCCGCCGGACAAGATCTGTCCGGCGGAAGTTTAAATTTCAGGCACAACATTTTACAGTACGGCTAGAGTCTTTCAAGTATGAAATGCTCTACAGGGATTTGTCTCCAACTCCTTGTCGCCAAATGATTGCAGGGCGGCTTTGCCGATCGTCAAGCAACCATTTGAAGCGTTAATTGCTCTGGGCGGGGCGTGAGCCGGACCGGAATTCAGGCCAGATCAAAACGGAAGCCCGGCGGGTAAAACGCAACAGGGACCAACGCAGGCCAGGCGGACAAAAAACCGGCCTGCTCAGGCCATGCCGCCCTGCCCCCGGTCCAGAACCCGCAGGGATACGGCCTCGGCAAGGTGCGCGGCATCAATGCTTTTTGCGCCAGCCAGATCGGCAATGGTGCGCGCCATGCGCAACACCCGCGCACAGGCGCGTGCCGACAGGGCAAGGCGGTTCACCGCCGCCTCCATAAGGTCATGCCCCGGGGCGTCAAGGCCGCAGTGGGCGTCAAGCAGCGCGCCGGAAAGTTCCGCATTGCAGCGCGGCCCGCCCGCACCATAACGGCGCTTCTGCACGGCCCGGGCAGCCAGCACCCGTTCCCGCATGGCCGCCGAACCGGCCCCGGCCCTGCTCTGGCGCAAATCAGCATAGGGCACGGCGGGAACCTCCACATGCACATCAATACGGTCCAGCATGGGGCCGGATATTCTGGCCTGATACCGCGCCCGCTGGTCCGGGCGGCAAACGCAATCATGCGTCGGGTCGCCGTAATAGCCGCAGGGGCAAGGATTCATGGCCGCCACAAGCATGCAGGCAGCGGGAAAAACCACGCTGTGCGAAGCACGCGCTATATGCACCGTGCCGCCCTCCAGAGGCTGGCGCAGTGATTCCAGCGCACTCTTCTGAAATTCAGGCAGCTCATCAAGAAAAAGCACCCCCCGATGGGCAAGGCTCACTTCGCCCGGGCGGGGCCAGGCCCCGCCGCCCACAAGGGCCACGTCCGAAATGGTGTGATGCGGCGCTCGAAAAGGCCTTTGGCGCACAAGCCCCCCGTGGCCGGGCAGCTTGTTTGCCACGCTGTAAATCTTGGTGACTTCCAGAGCTTCTTCAAAATCAAGGGGAGGAAGGATGGTAGGCAGGCGCTGGGCAAGCATGGTCTTGCCGCTGCCCGGAGGCCCCAGCAAAAGCACGTTATGGCCTCCGGCCGCCGCGATCTCAAGGGCACGCTTGGCAGCCTCCTGCCCTTTGACCTCCGCAAAGTCCAGGGTATGTTCCGCTGGCGGCAGACCCGCCTCTTCCGGTTCCGCTACCGGCTCAAGAGGCTCCGCGCCTGCCAGAAAGGCGGCGCACTGCGCAATATTACGGGGGGTATACACAGGCAGGCCGCGTACCACGGCAGCCTCGGCCCCGTTGCCCGGCGGCACGATAATGCCAGCCGCGCCGCGCTGCCGCGCCAGCAGCGCCAGAGGCAGAATACCGCTGACCGGGCGCAGATCGCCGCAAAGCGAAAGCTCGCCGGCCATGAAAAAACGCTGCAAACCTTCGGCGGGAATGCCGCCGGAAGCGGCCAGAAGCCCCATTGCCAGCGGCAGGTCATAGCTGGCCCCGCTCTTGCGCCGCCATGCAGGGGCAAGATTGACGGTTACCCGCGCCGGGGGCAGCTTGAAGTTTGCCGCCCGCAAGGCAGCAAAAACGCGGTCCTTGGCCTCGCGCACGGCGGTTTCCGCCAGGCCCACCATAGTGAAGCCCGGAAGCCCTTGGCGCACATAGTCCACTTCCAGTTCTACGGGATAGGCATCAACGCCTTCAACGCCGCCGCTGTTCAGCCGGACCACCACAGGGCCTCCTTGCCACGCTTGAGCCGCAGGGCGGCTATTCCACTTTTTTGCCCATGCGGTTCCAGCGCATGTCGTCAAGCCCGCCCCAGGACCAGTAGATGCGCCATGCCTTGGCCCGTATGGCGCTGCGGTCCACAAAACCCCAGAAGCGCGAATCCAGCGAGTTGTCGCGGTTGTCGCCCATGACGAAGTACTTGCCTTCAGGAACCGTCACCGGTCCGAAATTGTCGCGTACAGGCTCCACACGATCAGGCTGCGTAAAACGCGTGTAGCTTTCCTTGACAGCTTCGCCATTGCGGTACAGCTGCTTGCCGCGCACTTCGATGATATCGCCGGGAACACCCACAATGCGCTTGATATAGTCCACACTGGGATCATTGGGATATTCAAAGATGATGATTTCGCCGCGCTGCGGGTCGTCACCCCTGTAAATATAGTGATTGGTAAAGGGAACCTTGATGCCATAGGCGAACTTGCTTGCCAGCAGGTGATCGCCCACCAGCAGGGTTTGCAGCATGGATTCAGACGGTATTTTAAAAGCCTGTACTACAAAGGTACGGATAACCAGGGCAAGCAGCAGGGCCACAAGCAGGGCCTCGCCATATTCGCGCCAAAGGGGCTTCTTGGGGCGCGACGATCTCAAAAGCGTGGTCATGAGGTGCTGTTCCTTGTTGAGGGCATTTTACCTTGAAACGCCTGCCGGGGGCAGCGTATTACTGCTGTTTTCAGCCCGCGCGCCACTCTCCTGGACGCTGCACTGTGCGGATACCGCCAGTTCTGGCAGGTCTGGCGGTCCGTCATGGCTGAGGTGCGCCTTCCGGAAAATACCCACAGGTACCCGGTGTGGCGACAGCCCGTAAGGCCGCCCCGAAGCTGCCTTGGCCCGGTGATGCGCGGTTGCAAAGTATGCACTGATGCGCGCCCAAAGGCAAGGTACACATGCTGGCCCCCAGTACGTTCCCACAGGCGAATCACACAGGTCACGCTCATAAAGCAGGCCAGGCAGGCGGACAAACAAACAGCCCCGGCGCCTGTGTCACAGGCGCCGGGGCAATACTGCCGGCAGTTCCGGTAACTGGTCCCTACGGCAAGCGCAAGGCAAAGTTGATGATGAAGCACAGCGCAATGCAGAGCATGACCAGGTTCAGGTCCTTGAAGCGTCCGGCCAGGGCCTTGATGCCCACCCAGCTCACAAAGCCAAAACCAAAGCCGGTAGCAATGTTGAAGGTCAGCGGCATGCTGATGATGGTCAAAAACGCGGGCAGCGCCACGGTAAAGTCCTTGAAGCAGATACGCCCCACTTCCTGCATCATCATGGCACCCACGATGATAAGCACCGGCGCGGTGGCGTAGGCGGGAACCATGCCCACCAGAGGCGAGAAAAAGAGCGCCAGAAAAAACAGTACGGCAATGGTCACGGCGGTAAGCCCCGTGCGGCCACCCTCTGCAACACCGGCGGCGCTTTCGAGGTAGCTCGTGGCCGTGGTGGCGCCCATGACGGCGCTGGCCATGGTAGCCATAGAGTCGGTAATAAGGGCCTTGTCGAGGTTTTCGATATGGCCGTCTTCGCGGATGAACCCGGCCTTCTGCGAAAGCCCGATGAGTACGCCCATATTGTCGAAAAGGTCCACCATCGTCAGGGTAAAGATAATGGAAATAAGCCCGTGATGCAGCGCACCCTTGATGTCCATCTGCATGAAGGTTTCAGTGGGCATGGGCAGGCTGGTAGAAAATATGGGCCCTTTGGGCAGGGGCGACACGCCAAGGGCTATGCCGGCCACCGTGATGACCAGAATGCCTATGATCATGGCTCCGCGCACGCGCAGGGCCAGCAGGCCGCCAATAAGAAAGATGCCCACAATGGAAAGCAGGGTTCCGGGATTGCCCAGATTGCCCAGCGTCACAAAGGTGGCGGGGTCAGCCGCCACAATGCCGCAGCTTTTCATGCCGATAAAGGCGATAAAAGCCCCGATACCCACCACAATGGCGTATTTGAGATCCATAGGCACGGCATTGATGATGAGCTGGCGTATGCGTGTGACCGTGAGCAGCAGAAAAACCACACCGGAAATAAACACGGCTCCCAGCCCCGTCTGCCAGGAATATCCGGCCGGGCCACACACATAGTAGGCGAAAAATGCCGTGATACCGAGTCCCGGAGCCACCCCCACAGGAAATCTGGCCCACAGGCCCATAACCAGGGTGGCGATAATGGTCACCCATATGGTGGAAGCCACGGCGGAATCTTTGGGCATGCCCGCGTCAGCCAGCATGCCGGGAACCACAAAAATAAGGTAGCACATGGCCATGAAGCTGGTGAGTCCTGCCAGCATTTCCCTTTTGACCGTGCTGCCCCTTGCAGCGGGATTAAACAGTTTTTCCAGCACACTCATGGCGTTTCCTCCTTATGTGCGACGCCGACCGGGGCATGGGACACCCAGACCATCCCTGCCCGTAAAACAAACGCGATACATACCCGATATACCCGGCGCTGTCCGGCCGGTCGCAATGCCCTGATGCCAAACGTCTGCCGCCACTTTTCGGGCGGCAGCCCGGAAAAAGATACCGGCATGCCCGGTTCGTCCGGCAGCGCGGATATGAAGCGGAAAGTGGGCCGCAGATAATGCCCGCCCTCTTGATGAAGGCGGCAGCATGCCACAGAGCGCAGGCCATGTCCATATAAGCCAGAGCACGAATCGCCCGAAAAAACAATCCCCGGCAGCCGTTGCTGCCGGGGCATCATTAGTGAAAAACATACATTATCAGGCGCAACGCCCGCCCCCTTGGTGAAGGCGGCAGCGCGGCCTACCGGCCCACGCCAACACCTACCTGCGCCTGCCCCTTGGGCTGCACACGCACGCCCTGCCCGCAGCCGCTCAAGGCCGATCCGGCCAGCAGGCACAGCAAGACAAGGCAGCAGAGGCCGCGGCGTTTCGTGATCAGGCGTAACAGGTTAGCCACGGGGCCGCTCCTGCAGGATGCGTCCGCCCTCGGGCACATCCTGGGTAATCCACACATTACCACCGATAATGGCCCCTTTGCCGATGGTCACGCGACCAAGAATGGTGGCTCCGGCGTACACCGTGACATTATCACAAAGAATGGGGTGCCTTGGTATGCCCTTGGTGAGCGTGCCGTCCGGATTCTTGGGAAAGGACAAGGCCCCAAGAGTCACACCCTGGTAAAGACGGCAGTTGCGCCCGATAATGCAGGTTTCGCCAATGACCACGCCAGTGCCGTGGTCAATAAAAAATTCTTCACCGATGCTCGCACCGGGGTGCAGGTCAATGCCTGTGGCCGAATGCGACATTTCAGAAATGATGCGCGGTATCACCGGCACGTTGAGTTTGTACAGCTCGTGGGCGATGCGGTGATGCAGCATGGCCTGCATGGAAGGATAGCAGAATATGGTCTCGCCAGGGCTTGTGGCCGCGGGGTCGCCCTCGTAGGCGGCTTTGGCGTCGCCCGCCAGCAGACGCCTGATCTCCGGCAGGCTGTCCATAAAAGCGATGGCGGCTTTTTCGCCGTCTGTCTCGCAGGACGTGCAGGGATTGCCCTCACCCTCGCAGCCAAAGCAGAAGCCCCGCACGATCTGTTCACACAGCATGCGGTAAATGGTGTCGAGATTGGCCGACAGGTGATAACGCATGGACTCGCGCCATACCCGTGCGGGGCCGAAATAACCGGGAAAAATGGCCGCCCGCAGCCTGTCCATCACTTCCGAAAGATCTTTCAGCGACGGCATGGCCGCGCCCGCTGCTGGACGATGCCACACCGCGTCAAGAGAAGACGGATGGCAGAGCCGCTCGACCACGCTGTCAAGCAGGGGCATGGCCGTGGCCTTGAGGTCGCGCAATTCACTCATAGCAATATCCTGTGTTTTTTCTCTTGTACACGTTCACGCCCGCCGCCGCAATACAGGCAGCGCTTTGCCCGCGGTGAAAGGGCAAAATCACTACCGGCAAAAAATATCTAAGGCTTGTGGTTTTATATCCGATAAGAATAGTGCGGGCGGATTTTCCCGCAAAGGAGCATGCCATGAATGACGTACAAATGGGCATGAGCGTGAGCATAAGCCGGGAGGCTCTGGATTTTCAGGCAAGCATGGCTGCCGCCGTTATCAACGGCAGCATCAGCAAAGGCCAGGAAATGCAGGCGCTCATGGATAAAAATGCCGGTCTGGCAGCGCAGGGCATCGGCAACAGGCTTAATATCGAAGTATAACGTCCGGCCCTGCCGGAGCAGTGGGACGCTACTGCTGCCCCGAGCAAGGCTGCAATGTGCACTGCCAGGCGTGCCGGGCTATCCCATACGGGTTCTGCAAAAAATTGCGCGGCACAATCTGCGCCATACCGGCCATTGCCGTATTGCAGCGTTCCGGCAAAACGCTTTTGCAAAAGAGGCTCCTTTTTCAGAAGCGGAGCCTCTTTTGCATAAGCATTCGCCACACGGTCCCTGACAGGTAGATGCATATAAAAAGCCGTGTTTTTGAGGGGCACTCCGCCCCATCGCCGCCACCGCAATCCCCGGCGCTAGCTGTCACGCGGTAAGGGTTGCGCGAAGCGTCGTGTGCGGCCCCCAAAGCGTTTTGCGGCAGGGCTGCCCTGCCACAGCATGACGGCGCGTTGACAATTTACGGTCTTGGAGTAAGCCTGTAGGCCAGCCGCTCGGCATTTTTGCGGGCTTTTGCCCTGCCCTGCGCCCACTCCGCCCCCAAGAGGTACTGTTGTGAAAATTCTTGTTACTCCCCGTTCTTTTGGCAAAACCAATCCCGAACTGTTTGACCGCCTGACGCAGGCCGGTCTTGAAGTAGTGCGCAACGATACTGGCGGCATTCTTTCTGCCGACCAGATGCGTGAAAAACTGGCCGGATGCCAGGGCGTCATCCTGGGGGTAGACCCTATGAGCGCCGATGTGCTGGCCGCCGCGCCGGAGCTTCGGGCCATCGCCAAGTACGGCGTGGGCCTGGATAATATTGACCTTGAGGCCTGCAAGCAGCGCGGCATTGCCGTATCGCGCACCGTAGGGGCCAACAGCAATGCTGTGGCCGACTATGCGCTGACCCTCATGCTTATGGTAGCGCGCAAGGCCGGGCTTATTGACCGCCGCTGCCGTGAAAAGGACTGGGGCAAAATCACCAGTATTGACCTGTATGGCAAAACCCTGGGCATCGTAGGCCTTGGAGCCATCGGCCGCTGCGTTGTCAAACGGGCGCAGGGCTTCGGCATGAAAATTCTCGGCCATGACATCGCATGGGACGAAGCCTGGGCCAGTGCCGAAGGCGTTGAGCGCGCAGACATGGACCGCATCTGCCGCGAAGCAGATTTTATTACCCTGCATACAGTGCTGACGGACGAAACCCGCAACTGCATCAGTGCCGGGCGGATAGCCATGATGAAAAAAACCGCGGTTATCATCAATACCGCTCGCGGCGGCCTTATTGATGAAACGGCCCTGCTGACCGCCCTGCAGGAAGGCCGCATCTATGGCGCGGGCCTTGATGTTTTTGAGCAGGACCCCCCGGCGGACCCGGCCTGGTATGCGCTGGACAATCTGGTCATGGGGTCCCATTGCTCTTCTTCCACTGCCGGAGCCACAGAGACCATGGGGCGTATGGCCGTGGACAACCTGCTCCGCGACCTTGGCCTGAGCCGTTAGCGTTATGGGCGCCTGAAATATTTTGTGGGGGGAGGGGCATCTTTATAAAAGGTCCCTCCCCCTAAAACGTTTATTCCTGTTTCCATCTGTTGCAGCAATGGCGCTGCCCTGCGCCGTGGCCGACAACGGGCCGCACTCTTTTGCGAGTACGGCCCGTTGTGCATGGCGGGTACGCTATCGCCCATGTGCATATTGCCCACTGTGGCATGCGGGCAGGCGTGCGGAACCGCAAAATACGAAAAATTGATAGCCACGCGAGGTGCAACAGCACATTTTTTTGTGGTGCATCCACTGGCATAAACACCGAGAGGGCCGCCCGCATTCAGGAATGCGCACGGCCCTCTCACTATACTGTCAGCGATTGACGGTTACGCCGTAAGCGTTACCATGGCATTTTTAGCCGCATCGCCTTCATCTTCGTGCTTTACAGTCACAACAAGACCAGCATCATTTGTCCAGACATCATGGCCGCCGGAGCTGGCGGTGGTGTCCACGTGCCAGCCCTTGGCATGGTCAAGAACCACCTGGTTATCTGCATTAAACGTGATGCCCTTGTCAGCCAGGCTGCCCATGTTGGTCAGACTGTTCACGTCCGTTCCGGTCACGACAACTTCAATGCCGCTTGTATTCGTAAAGAGGTCATCAATGCTCAAACCTTCGCCCTCTTTATCACTGACCAGCAGAATGTCCGTTCCCGCGCCACCGTCGATAGTGTCTCCCTGGTGGAAGACCAGCACGTCATTGCCGTCGCCACCGTACAGGTGATTATTGCCCTCGCCGCCGTCCAGGAAGTCGTTGCCCGCACCGCCGAAGAGGTAATCGTCACCTGCGCCGCCGTACAGATGATCGTCACCTGCGCCGCCGGAAAGGATGTCGTTGCCCGCACCACCGCCATTGTTGCCGAAAATCAACTGATTCTCTGTGGCATCGGCATTACCGGACCCGGCAGTGAAGGTGATGCCGACATCAATGCTGCTGCTGTCGTTACCGCCTCGGTTGTCACTCACCGTGTAGCCAAAACTGTCTTTCAGTTCCTGACCGGCAGCATGCGCCTCAGCCAGTCTGACCAGATTGTCATGACTTGTATCCAGCTTGTATTCATAGGCGAGATGTCCGGCGTTATCGCTGAAGGTCAACGTACCAAAGTTGCCCGAGATGCTTGTGCCTGCTTCAATGACAGCGTTCGTCCCGGCATGGGCATAGGCGAGCGTGTCATTTGCATCCGCATCCGTAGCGAGTTCAAAGGCATGGCTGCCCGTACCCCAGTCAGCATCGGGGATAAGGCTGCTGTCCAGAGTCAGGCCTACGGTAGCAACAGCGGCGGCCACAGGCGCGTCGTTTCTGCCGGTAAGGCCCAGCGTCAGGGTCTGTTCGGCCCTTGCGCCGTACTGATCCTGCACCACGATGGTGAATGTGCCGATATGCTCTGTTTCCGGTGTACCATCATTCTTCAGGCCCAGTTTTTCCAGCTTTTCTTTGCCTGCATCATTGAGCGTGAACACGTAGTTGCCGTCACTGCCAAGGGTCAGCGTGCCGTAACCATCCAGCACATACTTGCCTTCAGCATCGGCCACAAGCACCGTGCCGTCCTTTTCAACGGAGTACGTCAGCGTGTCGCCATCGGCATCAGCGGCAACGATCGAACCGCTGGCCGTATAGGTGCTGCCGTCGTCTGTGATGTTCACGTCCACAGGTTCGGTCGTGATGGTGGGGATGGTATTGGTGCCCGTGATGGAGACTGCAAAGTCGGCGGAAGTCTCGCCGCCATTGCCGTCATCAGCGTTGATGCTCACGGTGACATCCAGTTTTTCGCCCTTGTTGATCAGGGCCAGGGCAGCCTTGTCACCCACAAACCTGTAGCCCGTGCTGCCGCTGCCTGAACCACCCGCACTGTCCAGCTCCATATGCCCCATCTTTATCGCGCCTTCAGTGCCGGGAGCGCACTGCTGCCAGCCGCTGCCGTCCTTGACGGCCCAGACATCCAGATGGGTGGGATCTGTATCATCATCCCCCCGCAGGTCATGCCCGTCAATCTTGCCGCCAAGGGAGAGCTGCACCGTGTCCTTGGCATCCACATCCCTGAACTTCAGTTCGCCGCCCACGGTGTAATCTTTATCAAAGTCGCCGTGGGTGAGGTCGCGCAGCCCACCGGACCCGGCAGCGCCGCTACCGTCCACATTGTGCAGGCTGATGACCGGGGCGTCATTGGTTCCCGTAATGGTAATGGGCAGTTGCGCCGTAGCCGTACCGCCGTGACCATCACTGACTACAACGGTAAAGGAGATGTCCTTGGTCTCACCAGCACCGAGGGACTGTACGGCTTCACTGCTGGTATTGAGATGGAACTCATACGTGCCGTCCTTGCCCAGGATGAGGGTGCCGAGCTTTTCGCCACCTTCCATATAGTCAAGCATGCCCGTGGGGCTGTCCTTGATGGCATAGGTGAGCGTGTCCGGCCTGCCGGAACTGTCCACATCAGGATCTGTCGCCTGCACCTTGCCCGTGGCGACCATTTTTGCGCCGCCGTCCTCGATGACCACATGTTCCGAGCCTTCCGCCAGCAGGATTTTGCCGTCTTCGCCCGTAAGCGTGGGAGCATCATTGGCATAATCGAGCCTGGCTTTCAGGTCGACAGTAACCCGGTTCTCCGCACCATCACCATTGGAAATGGTCAGCTTTGCCGTGTCTTCGACGATGCCCCTGTAATTGGTGCTGTCGTTGCCTTCGGCGGCCTTGTAGGTATAGGTGAACTGGCCGTCTGCCCCCTTGGTAATGGTGAAGATACCGCCCTTTTCGCCCTCAACGGTGTATGTGCCATCACCATTGTCAGTGAAGCTTTTACCGGCACTTGGCGTGAGGCTTTCCGTTTCGCCCGCGTCAATATCCGCCACCGTGAAGGAACCTGTGGGGTCGGTATGCGTCCAGCCGCCATCTTCTTCCTTCAAGGCCACCGTATCGCCCTGTGAAACCACATACGGAGCGTCATTGGCGCCCTTGATGGTGATGGTGATGGTGGACTCTTCGCCCTTACCGTTCCTGACTGTAAACGTCTGCTCGATCGTGTCGTGAGCAGTCAGTTCCTGCACGGCCCTGCTGTCGTTATTAAGGGTATAGGTATATGTGCCATCAGGCAGCAGGGTAATGGTGCCGTAATCGGTGACTATGGTTCTGGCGCTGAGGCCCGAAGCGCTGTCATCGGCCCCCGCGGACGTATAGCCCGTCAGACGCAGAGCCAGATCAGTGCCGTCACCCATATCGCCGGAAACGTGGAGCACCCCATCTTCCTGCACTTCTGCCGCGCCGGGGGTAAGCGCCATACCGTCATGGCCCGTGCCGCCCCCCGGGCCTTCGCCCGAACCGCCGCCCGGAATGGGCTTGGCGGTAATAACCACGGGAATAGTCTTGTCGGCCACGGCATTGTGGGGGTCACGCACATAGATTTCAAAGGTTTCTGTTACACGCTCAGCGACATTATCATTCAGCACATAGGTGTACTGGCCGTTGGGCTGAACAACCAATGTGCCGTACTTGCCCTCGTGGCTCTGCACCACGTTGCCGTCCTTATCCACAAAGAAGAACTTGAGCGAATCGGCAGCGTCGTCCACGTCAGTGGCATACGAAGAAACATCGCCCGTGGCGGGATCAAGTACGGTGGCGGTATCGGCAATGCCTTCACCTATGACAGTGTCTGAAACCTTGTCAGCAATAAGTTTTTTCAGGGCATCGGTGGCAGCCTGATTATCAGCAATGGCATGCAGCATTTTTTCCGCCATATCCGCATTAAACCAGGTTCCAGTAGCCAACCAGGCGTCCATGCCAAGGTCATTGTATTTTTCAACAAGCCACAGATCGCTCCCGATGGCCTTTATGAGCCAGCTATTCGGGTCAAAGGTATTCCAGCCGCCGCCATGTGCTTTCTGATAATCAAGCTGATTCTGGACTTCCTGCTTGATGAACTGCTCGAAAGCGGATGACGTCCAGTCTGTCTTGCTGACATCGGTGGCCACGGCAGTGTTATAGTCTGCCATGCTGTCTTTCAGGGCATCGGAAGCGTGAGAATCCTGCTGAATCGCATCCAGTATTTTTTCAGCCCTGGCCTCGCTATACCACGTTCTGTTGATCAGTTCACCGGCATCACCCTTGCTGTACCCTGCCACAAGCCAGTAGGGAGGATGCTCGGCGTTCATGGCCGTAATAGCCTTGATGAGCCAGCTGTTCGGATCAAAATTGCCCCAGCCGCCGCCATGCGCCTTCTGGTATTCAAGCTGGTTCTGGGCTTCTTTCTGAATAAAATCCACAAGGACTGAAGATGTCCAGTCAATATCGCTGATATCAACTCCCGCTTTGATTTCAGGCAGATCAGTCACCACCGGAGCATCGTTGGTACCCTTGATGGTGATCACAAGATTCTGCGTGATATCAGCGCCGGCAGTGTCTTTTCCGAGCGTTACGGGAATGGTGATGGTGATGGACTGCCCGGCCTGCAGGGCATCAAAAGCGCCATTGTCCGTTTCGCTTTTGGTGAAGGCATAGTTGCCGTTTGCGTCCACGGTAATTGTGCCGTAGCCCTTGACGGCATACGTGTTGCCGCTCCGCTCCACTTCCGGCATTTCCGGAATTGCCCCGGTGCCGCCTGCCGATACGGCGGCATTGCCGTAGGTATAGCCATCGGCCTTATACGTATCGCCCTGATCAACATCGTGCCAGCCGAGCTTGCCGCTCATGCTGCTGCCGCCGCTCACGTCCTCATTAGCGCCCAGCTTTTCCGCACCACCCTTCCAGTTGAGGATGCCCTGCACGTTGCCGGCAACGCCGTCTTCCGTGACGGTCAGGCTGTTGTTGGTGAGCACACCCGCGTTATCCTTGCCGTGGATGGTAATCTCAATGGGTTTGATTTCAGAATATGCGCCGTCGGCATCCTTGACGCGCACGTAAAAAACGTCAGTAACCGTCTTGCCTTCGGCAAGAGTCGTCAGGTCAGCCGTGCGCTCATATCTGTATTCGCCGGTGGCCTGATCAATGGTCAGGCGGCCGTATTCACCCTGCAAAACAGGGCTGTCGCTGCCGGGATTAAACAGTTTTTCATCTTCAAGGTTGCCGTCTGTCTTGAGCCCGGCAATCTGATCTGCCGTAAGGGCGTCTTTGGCCGTTACCAGAGAAAAGGTGAAGCCCTTGTTCACGGCTTCATAGTCGCTGTGTCCGCCCTTGTTGCCAATACCCTGCTCAACATCAGCAACTTCAACCCGGCCCACCAGATTCTTGCCGTCGGTGTTTTCGGTAATTTCGATCGTGCCGCCCTTGAGGCTGTCGGCATCAAGGGTAGGCCTGTCGTTGGCGCCCGTGATGGTGACCTTTACCGGGGCTTCGGACACCGTCTTGTTCGCAACCGTGTCTTTGACAAGCACAGTAAAACCATCACTCGCCTTGTCGCCAAGGTTCATTTTCTGCACGTCAGGATTTGTGTTGTCCACGGCGTATTCGTACTTGAAGCCGCCCGCGTCATCACGCATGATGGTCAGCGAACCGAACTGCGTCTCAATGGTAAAGGAGTCCTTTCCATCAGCTTCAGCGGCAGCCATGCGCTCATTGAGGTCATGGCTCCCACTGTCGACCTTGATGATATAGTGCAGCTTTGTGCCTTCAGTATTGGGGGCTTTATCCAGCTCTTCCTGATCCCTGGCATCGGTATCGGTAGCGTGGATACGGCCCGTAGCCGTGGGAACGCCCACGCTGCTGTCCTTGTATTCCCGAGCCTCGGCGTCAGTCACCGTGCTCTTGGGCATTACCCCTGCCTCAATGAGCTTGTGATCCTGATTCAGATCGCCCGTATTGATAAAGGTGGGATCATCACCGCCCCTGATGGTGAACGTGACATTGCCTTCCTGCTTGTCATACGCACCCTGCGGGTCACGTACCGCAACCTTGAAGGATATGTCTTTGGTATCCGTTTCGCCCATGGCCTGGACAGTGGGCGAGGCATTGTTCAACGTAAAGGTATAGGTTCCCTTGCCGCCGCTGCTGTTCATGTTCAGTTCGCCAAGGTAGTCACCCGAAGGCTTGGTGGCGGTAAGGCTGCCATCAAGCCCCACATAAAACCTGGTAGCCACACTGCTGTCATCGTCACCAACAAAGTAAAACGTCAGCTTGGCCTGATCGCCGGAATCCACATCAGTGGCAGAGACGGTGCCGGAAATACGCGTTGTGGCGGAAGCATTCAGATCCTGCGTTATTTCACTGCCCTTCGTCCACTGCGGTTCGCCCAGCACGGGCGCGTCGTTGGTGCCCTTGACCGTAATGGTAATGGCATTGGCGAACGTTGTACTGCTGTTGCCATCACTGGCGCTCACCGGCACGCTGAACGATGCGGACTTCCCTTCACCCAGGGCGTTGACTTTGGGGCTGTCCATATCAAGCACAAAGGTGTAGGAACCATCGCTCTTAAGATAGAGGGTGCCATACTCATTGGTGATGGCTGTGCAGTTGCTGGCCGTATAGCCGTCCGGCACGCCGGAAGCGGGGAAAGAACCGGAATTGTCCAGCGAGTAGGTAAGCTCATCGCCTTCGTAGTCCTCGGCCTTTACCGCGCCGCTTACGCTCTGCTTGTAGGTGCCTGCGGCAGGGTCAGCAGCATCGGTATTTGTCACCGGATTGAGTTCGTCCTGATTAAGCGGGCCGGAGTCACCACCTGCGCTGTACACGCCGTCGTCCTTGACAGTGCCAACACCCTTCTGGCTGAGCATATAGGGCGCATCATTGGCGCCATTGATGGTCAGCGTGACAGATTCGTGGGCATACGCGCCCTTGTCGTCCACCACAGCCACGGTGAAATCCAGCGTTTGCTTATCGTCCGTGGTCATTTTCTGCACCACGGGGCTGTCATTATCCAGCGTAAATGTATACGTGCCGTCCTTGCCCATGACCAGCTTGCCGTAGGTTTCACCGCTGACTGGATCGGCGGAAAGCGTGACGCCACCCTGGCCATCGCTCACCACATACAGGGTGCTGTGCAGGACCGCGCCGTCAAGTGTACCTGTATCTCCGCCAAGGGTCAGGTGATAGCTGAGGGTATCGCCCTTATCCACATCCGCACCGTGAACCGTGCCGCTGGCCGAAGCCACACCGGCTGCGCCGCCAAATGCGCCTTCTGTAACGCTGAGGCTGCTGTCGTGCGACGTGATGGTGGGCGCGTCATTGCTGCCATTAACAGTAATTGCAATGGTCGGCGCTTCGCCCGCCTTGTTGTACTCCGTGCCGTCATGCACGGCAGGCGTAAAGGCAAGGTCGACCTTGTCGCCCTCGGCAATGGAATCGGCAATGCCATCATTTTTCAGCGTAAATGTATAGTTGCCGTCCTTGCCCATGACCAGCTTGCCGAGATAGCCCGGGGCATCGGCAGTGGCGGGATCGCTGCTGTAGGAAGGCGTCCATGCGTCGTCTTTGTATTCGGCGGTCACATAAATGGCGGCCTCGCCCTCGCCGCTCGTGCCGCCGAACTGCCTGCCGTGTTCATCCACAAGGCCGTAGGTCAGCGTATCACTTGCGCCGTGACCGTCCACATCCCTGGCCGCAACACTGCCGCCCGTGGTAAAGCTGTCGTCCGTGGTTGCCGCGTTTTCCGCGCTGTGCAACACGCCATCGCGCTTGCCTTCGGCGTATACGCCGCTTTCTTTGACGCTGTGGGAGGCGTCAGCGCTGGTAAACACGGGCGCATCGTTGACGCCATTGATGATCAGATGGATATTTTCCTGGGCATAGCCGCCAACCGCGTCCATAACCACCACAGGAACCGTGACGTCAAGAGAAGACCAGTCCGGGCCGCTACCGGTTTTGGAGCTGCTGTCGTCCAGCGCCTGGGTGCAGGGCGCGCCATTGTTCAGCGCAAAGGCATAGTCGGCTGAAGCGCCGCTGCCCGTAATGGTCAGCGTGCCGTAGTAGTTGCCGTCGGCCGGGGCTTCGGTTGCAAGAGCATACGTCAGTTTTCCGTCAGCTTCGCCCGCGGGAACCACATACAGCGTTTCCACCATGGTGCCGTTGTGGTTAAAGCCGTAACGCAGGGTCGCGCCTTCATCGGCGTCCACATCCGTAGCTGTGATGGTGCCTGTAATCGTGTTGACAGAGGCATCTTCGGTGACGCTGCCCGGCGCTGTTTTTGTCCAGGAACTGCCTTCCACTGTGGGCAGGTCATTGCTGCCCTTGATGGTGATCACAAGGTCGTTGACGGCAGAGGACGCGCCGTCGGCATCCGGACGGGTAACTCCGGCATTGCCGTCTGTTGCGCCGTGGTTGTCGGTAACCGTGGGGCGCAGGGTGAGGGTAATTTCTTCGTTTTCCGCCAGCCTGTTGGTGGCGTCGGCATCTTTGTGCAGCGTAAAGGTATAGCTGCCGGCGTCCGCACCCGTGGTGACCAGGGTCAGCGTGCCGTAGTCGGTTTCGATAACAAGAATGCCATCAGATTCGCTCACGTCCGTGACAGTGATGGGGGTCGTGCCATCGGGCAGCATGCCCAGTTCGGAACCCGTAGCAAGGGCGCTACCGCTTTTGTCTACAAAGCCGAAGGTCAGTTCCGCGTCGCTGTCCGGATCCTGGGCAAGAATCTTGCCGCTGACGGAGAGCCGCATCTGCCCGTCTTCTGTGCCGGGGGTATGGATGGCTGCATTTTCGTCCGTGCCGATGGTTCCTGTTTTCTGATCGCCCTGCCTGCCGAAGACGCCGTCATCCTTGACGGTATGGCCGTCAGCGCCACCGATGTCGCTCACCACGCCCGTGATATCCGGCGCATCGTTGCTGCCTGTGATAACCACGTTGACGGGCTGGTTGACCGTATGCCCCATGCCGTCATTGACCGATATGACGATGCCGTCGGTAACCTGCTCGCCTTGTGCCAGCTGGTCTGCCTTGCTGTACGGGTCTTCCTTGAGGGTATACTCGAAGTCAAAGGTGACATCGGAACCACGGCCGCTGGGCGTGATGACCAGCGTACCATAGTCGCTTTCAACCGTGGTGGGACCGGCAAGGCTCACCGCCACAGTTTTGCCGCCAATGGTTACCGTGGCTGTGAGGCTGTCGCCATCGGGATCGCGCACGGTAAAGCTGCCCGTGGTGCGGACCGGAGCCGGGCTGGCGGTGCTCACACCGTCCCAGCCGGTTTCTGTAAGCCCGAGAGTGATGGGCGCACCACCGGTGCTGAGCGTGGGGGCGAGATTGTCAATAACGCCGTACGCCCACTCATCGTCAGTTTGCGGAGTGTCAAAAGCCAGACGGTAATCAAGCTCATTAAGATGCCAGACGCCTTCGGCAAGCCCCATATCGGAGTATTCGTTATACCTCGCGCCGCGCTCGGCAGATGCGGGGCCTGCAGCAGGCACAAGGTCAGGCCCGAAAGCCTCAAAAAAATCTGTTCCAGCAATAAGCTGACCGTCAATCTCAAATGCCGGCAGGGCTTCTTTATTATACGCCCCGTAAAAATTTTGCAGCTCTATGGACGCACCATCATCAAAGTGAAAGAACAGGCTGCTGGAACCTTCGGGCCGGTCAATGCTTACCTGATCTGCCGGAAAGTCCAGAACCAGACGGGCATCAGGAGCGCTGGGGATAACAAACTGCTGTCCGGAGGCCGGGCGAGAAAGCTTAACGTCTGCCATAATAATGCACCCTTTGCTTACAGACATCTGATATAGAATATCTGATTAAAAAATACGTACAAAAATAAAAGGGATTCCCCGCATACAGCATGCGGGCGCAATCCAAAACATTGCAAAAAAGGTACCAGTATAGGATAAAAGACTGAAAGAGAATCTTTCAGCGCAGAAAAATATTTCTCCTGAATGCACCAACCAGCGATTCAAGAGAATATTTTCAGCAATAGCAAACAACTAAAACGATAGTTGCCCGATATATAAGTGGAGGCATCATGAGGAAGCCCACGGGGCGACTTCCGCTACAGATACAAGAGTAGAGATGCCCGGCGCTGTAAGCGACCGGAGCGGTAATAAAACCCATTCTTGTTTCTGGCAAACGTACTGTGTAGCTTTTCTTGTTTTCTGTCAAGAGACTATAGTTCGCATTACATGTTTTATTATCTGTTCCAAGTAGTTTCAACGCCGCCCAGACCCGAAAAAACTGCCTGCTCCGACCGCAAATGGCCCTCTGGCAGACAACCTGCAATCATGCCGCAGATGTTGCAAATCGCAGGCCAGCCTGTGCACAGGACTTCCCACGAGCATGACATAACCCGAATCCTGCACGCGAAGCAGGTTTCGGGCTATGTATATTTGGCATGGACTACAAAAAAACATATAAAACGAACAAGATAAACAGGCAGATCAAAGGCCGTGTCCGCAACGGACGGATGCTGTCCGTAACGCCGCTCGTGGCGTGGCGCTGAGCATCCCCGCCTGTGATGTAGATGTACAACTCAGCAAAGCCATCATAAAACCCAGCACATTTTTACAGAGTTTTAACAAAAGTATGTACAGCGGTATGTTTTCTGCCTTGTACTCGCTAAAAGCCCCCCTTTTCAGACGCAAAAAACGGCGAGCTACTTATTCAGTAACTCGCCGTTCTCATTGGCTATATGGCGGAGAGGGAGAGATTTGAACTCTCGATACAGGTTTAAGCCCGTATACTCGCTTAGCAGGCGAGCTCCTTCGGCCGACTCGGACACCTCTCCGCGTGCAACAGGCGCAGCAGCGCCCAGAATGCAGAAGCGCAATCTAGCTCAGTACGGCATACCTGTCAAGAGAATGAACATTTTTGTTCCGTATTCAAGCAACTCCACTGCCGCCCTGCCGCTGTACGGGCCGCACATTCAGACGTACTTTCACACACGGTAATCATCAACAAATACAGCACAATACGCAGCAACCCGTTCTAGCCGTACGCCCAACTGCCATGGCCGCCTCCCCCTTTCTGCTACAGTAACGTCTGGCCGAAACGATACACGGCCAAGCCGCACATGGCGTATTTCTCTGCCGGGCAGTCGCACGTTGACCCCTGCCGCTGCTTGGCGTAATTTGAGAGTTTACATTACCGCCAGGAGCAATGGAGCGCATTATGGCCCCCGAAACAAAATCCACAGTCCCCTCCCCCGCAGCGCCCGCAGCAGGTTCCCCCAGTCCTTCTTCCAACGCCACTGCGGCGGAGTCTGCAAACAAGCCCGGAGTGGACTTTATCCGGGCGCGCATTATGGAAGACAACGCCACCGGCCGTTACGGCGGCAAGGTTCATACGCGCTTTCCTCCTGAGCCCAACGGATATCTGCATCTGGGCCATGCCAAATCCATCTGCCTGAATTTCGGCGTTGCCAATGAATTCAATGGATTGTGCAACCTGCGCTTTGACGACACCAATCCCACCAAGGAAGAACAGGAATACGTCGACTCCATCCGCGAAGACGTCCACTGGCTTGGCGGCGACTGGCAGGATAGAGAGTTTTACGCTTCCAACTATTTTGAGCAGCTGTACGAATATGCCGAACAGCTTATCAAAATGGGTAAAGCCTATGTGGACGACCTTTCGGCTGAAGAAATCCGTGAACATCGCGGCACTCTTACCGAACCCGGCCGCGAAAGCCCCTGGCGCAACCGCAGCGTGGAAGAAAACCTCGACCTCTTCCGCCGCATGCGTGCCGGAGAATTTGCCGATGGCGAACGGGTACTGCGCGCCAAGATCAACATGGCTTCGCCCAATCTTGTCATGCGGGATCCGACAATCTACCGCATCCGGCATGCCGAGCACCACCGCACGGGCAACGACTGGTGCATCTACCCCATGTATGACTTTACCCACTGCCTGTCGGACTCCATTGAAGGCATTACCCATTCACTCTGCACACTGGAGTTCGTGAACAACCGCGAACTGTACGACTGGGTGCTCGAGACCCTCGGGGTCTACCACCCCCAGCAGATTGAATTCGCCCGCCTCAACCTCACCTATACCGTGCTCTCCAAGCGCAAGCTCATCCAGCTTGTCAAAGAAGGGTACGTACAGGGCTGGGACGACCCGCGCATGCCCACACTCAGCGGGCTGCGCCGCCGGGGTGTGCCGCCTGAAGCCCTGCGCGAATTCTGCTCCCGCATCGGCCTGGCGCGAGCCGACTCCACCGTGGAATACTCCATGCTGGAATTCTGCGTACGTGAGCATCTGAACGCCCATGCCGCACGCGTTATGGCTGTGCTGGATCCGATCAAGGTAGTGATAGAAAATTACCCCGAAGGGCAGGTGGAAGAATTCGACATGCCCTTCCATCCGGAGGACGAAAGCTATGGCAGCCGCAAGGTTCCCTTCTCGCGCGAAATATATGTCGAGCGTGACGACTTCCGCCTGGACCCGCCGAAAAAATACCACCGCCTGGCCCCTGGCGTGGAAGTACGCCTGCGCTACGCATACTTTATCACTTGCCGCGAAGCCGTGTTGGATGAAAACGGCAATGTAACGGAGCTGCGCTGCGTGTACGACCCTGAAAGCCGTGGCGGCCAAAGTCCGGATGGCCGCAAGGTCAAGGGAACCATCCACTGGGTGTCGGGCGCGCATGCGCTTCCGGCAGAGGTACGCCTGTACGAGCAGCTCTTCAGCGTAGAAAACCCCAATGCGGCTCCTGAAGGTCAGTCCTTTCTGGACTATATCAATCCCCAGTCGCTTACGGTTGTTGAGGGCCTGCTTGAGCCGGCCCTTGCAGAGCTTGCCGTGGGCCGGAAAGTGCAATTCGAGCGCCTTGGCTACTTTTGCAAGGATAAAGACAGCACCGCAGAGCGCCCGGTCTTTAACCGCACAGCAACCCTGCGCGACACCTGGGCCAAACTTGAGAAAAAAGGATAAGGTCCGCAGCCCGGCTGTGGCCCCACGGCAACAACCAGCCGGGGCATACATGGCCCGGCGACATGTGGCTATTGCCGAAAACAGTATTGGAAAAACATAGTTGTGTCCGATCCGGCCGGCTTTTCAGGCCAGACAGACCGGACATAAATTTCATGCTTGACAGCCGCAACATCTGTATATATATTGCGCGTCTCAACGGGTCGTTAACTCAGCAGGTAGAGTATCTGCCTTTTAAGCAGAGAGTCGCAGGTTCGAACCCCGCACGACCCACCAAGAAAATCAAAGGCTTATGACTAAACGTCATAAGCCTTTTTTTGTGAGCATATTTCACACTTGAGACATAATTAACGTGCTAAAATAATTACCGAAAAGAACATATGACCTGCCGCAGGCCCTCCTGTTTCAAGCCCGCATTGCCATCGAGAATGCATAAACGCGCAGAGGTGAGGCAGGTGACGCGGCAGCGGCCTTAGAGCAGATCACCTTTGAGAATGTACATTCTCAAAGGTTAAGACACGCCTACTTCGGCGTTTAACCGCGCAGCTAAACTGCGCTTACGCCTCCGTAGCGACTGCCTGCTCATGCAGTCGCCAGAGCAGTTTGAAAGCTAGCTTGTTCTAGACGCTGCAAATTCTGATCACAGCATCACCGATGTCTTATGAACCGCATCCACCTTACCTGAGAGCACAGCCCCGCCAGCAGTGGTTCCAGCCGGACAGAAGGCTGCCGCAGAAACACGCCGGACGATCGTCGAAAAAATACTGGACCTGTAGATTCTTAAAAGCAGCATGCTCCAGTATCCCATCCAAACGCTGCCACGCCCCGCTGCCATTACAACTTACGCTGCACAAAAAGTTGGCCGGCCCCCCTCGCGTGAAAAGGGGAACCGGCCGCTGGAGGAGATACGCCATCAGCTTACGGGGCTGTGCAAGCACATGTAAACTTGCTGGCGGGATTCCCCATGCGCATGGTCATGGGAAACATTGGCGTGTAGACAGCAAGGCTAACAAAGCTATTGCATCTCCTGCCAGAAAAGTACTCTTTCCATACTACGCCGCAAGCTGATCAGGCTTTGAGGCTGCCCGCTGGGCTATATGCTCCTTCAGGTCAGATTCGCCCAGGATCATATACGTACGCTCTTCTTCAGAAATGGCGTGTACAGCCTTGTACCGCACGATGTAGAAAAAAACGCCCAGGATAAACCAGGCAACCAGCACGTGCCACGACTCCGGCCCGATGCAGGCAGGAGACATGGGCAGCGTCAGCAGCCCCAGGCAGACCAAAGAAGCCATGCAGCCAAGTATGCCGCTTATATTACAATTATCTTCATGCTTGCGCATGATCACAAAAGCGGACGCCGAAGCAAAAAAGTAGGCCACGATAGTGCCGATTGAAGACATATCCACAACCCAGGACAAAACTTCACGGCCGAAGAAGGGCGCAATCGCCACGACAACAAGGGTAAAGTTGAGCGCGTTGTGCGGGGTCTTGTGCGTTTTGTGCAGCGAGGAGAACCACACCGGCAAAATGTGAGCGCGCCCCATGCTGAACATAAGCCTTGAACTGGCGATGAAAAAGCCGTTAATACCGGTCAGAATGGCTGAAAGCACTGCAAGCGCAAGCACTATACTGCCGACCTTGCCCAGTGAAAGACTGACGGTATACCCCGTGTGCCAGACAGGATTGAGCGCCAGCAGTTCCTGGTAGGGAATAACAGCGGCTACGGCCAGGGTGATGATGCTGTAAGTGACGATACCGCAGACAATGGACAAAAGCATGAGCCGCACGCCCGTTTTTGCGGAAAAATTAAATTCCTCCGCAGCCTGCGGGATAGTGTCAAAGCCCACAAAAAGCCAGGGGGCAATAGCCGTGACCGCTGCTATGGAGGCAATGACCGACTTGTCCTGCGCAAACCACGGCTCGATATTCTGCCACTGGCTTGTCGGCGACACGATAGCCCCCACAAGAAGAGCAAGTACGCCGATAGCCAGTATCACCGCAAGCACAACCTGCACTTTACTTACGACATCCGCGCCCCTGTAATTGAGATACCAGAACAGCGCCAACACGGCTTCCAGAAATAATAGCTCACCGAAATATATTTTCCATTCAGCAATGCTGTACATATACCCCAGTTCCAGAACACCGGGGATGAGAAAACGCGTCAACAGCACGATGGCAGTGCCGTTGAGGGCGATTATGCATAGGTAGCCCAAAAGCAGCGCCCACCCGCCGACAAAGGCCAGCCCCGGCCCGAATGCCGCGTAGGCAAAAGCAAAAACACCTCCAGCCACAGGGTAAAGCCCCACAACTTTACCGTAACTCACCGCTATAAACATGAGCAACAGGCCCCCGCATACAAAACCTATGCAGGCACCGATCGGCCCAGATCCCGGCAAAAACCGCAAGCCGGGCATAATGAAGGCTCCCCATCCGATAATCGCGCCGAATGCTAACGCCCATATGGACAACGGGGACATATTTTTTTCCAAGACCGGTCGGGATTCATGAACTTGTGACATACAACAGTTCTCCTCGGTTTTGGCACCTTCCGTGGCGCTTCAGGCAATAAAATTGCTGGCATAAAAAGTTGTGGAGCGCAAAAAAATCGCCGTATCTGAAATATGAATAAATTTGCCTCAATAAGCGGAAGGGCGCGCCCGGGTGTTACCCGGACGCGCCCTTTTTGACTATTTGTTGAAGTGCGCCTTGTCGAGATGCTCGTACTTGGGCAGGAACCTGGTCGGCAAGGCCAGGGCGTCCCTACGGAAGGGAGGCGCAAGGCGCGTACCATCGGTCATGATTTCGATAACCGCGGGGCGCCGGTTCTTTCTGGCCGTGTCCAGAGCCTCGGCCAGATCCTTCTGCGTATTGACGGTATAGCCGTCAGCCCCCATGGCTTCGCCTATCTTGGCGTAGGATTTGGACCAGATGTCCGCGCCCACAAAACGGTTATTGTAAAAGTCCACCTGGTTTTTCTTTTCAGCGCACCAGGCACCGTTGTTGTACACGGTGGCAATAACCGGCAGGTTGTACTGGCAGGCGGTAGGCACTTCAAAAAGGCTCATGCCCCACGCGCCGTCGCCCACAATGGCCACCGTCAGGTCTTCGGGGCAGGCCAGCTGCGCGCCCAGGGCGGCCTGATAGGCAAAGCCCGTGTTGCCGAAGGTCAGGGTGGCCACATGGCGCTTGGTCTTCTTGAAACGCAGGTAGCTGTTGGCAGTGGAAGACGTATTGCCGATGTCGGTAGTGGCAATGGCATCGTGATCCGTAATGAACTTGCCCACCACTTCCAGAGCCTTGCGCGGGTGCATGCGTCCGGCTTCCACAGGTTCGTCGGCGATCAGCGCAATTTCCTTGTACCAGTTTTCCAGTTCGTCCTTCACCAGGTTGTGCACCGGGGTGAGGTCCTTCTTGGCAGGCACGGCTTCACGCAGACGCGCGAACAGCTCTTCCGAGGCGTCCTTGGCATCGGCACACAGCCCCACAGCAACGGGGTGCGTCTTGGCGATATGACGGGGGTTGATGTCAATCTGCACGATCTTGGCGGTCTTGGGGAAGTAGTTGATGTCATACTGCGGCAGTGTGCCGAAATAGGACAACCTGGTACCCACAGCCAGGATAACGTCGGCCTTCTGCAGGATGCGCATGGCGGCCTTGGAACCCATATAGCCGATGGGGCCGGTCCACAGCGGATGATCGCAGGGGAAGGCATCGTTGTGCAGGTAGGTGGTGGCCACGGGTGCGCCCAGATATTCTGCCATGGCTTTGAGGGTTTCCATGCAGCCGGAATCCACCACGCCGCGGCCCGAAATGATGACCGGGTTTTTGGCATTTTTCAGCACTTCCACGGCGGCGGCAAAGTGTTCGGGATTGCCGATGCCGCCGGGGGCTACGCGGTACTGGGAGGGATGCAGGATATCTTCATCCAGTTCACCGTAGAAATAGTCGCGGGGAATATCCACGAGCACGGGGCCGCGCTCGGCGTAGGCAATACGGAAGGCCGTACGCAGGATGTCGGCGGCGCGCTTGGGATGCGGCACGCGCAGCGAGGCTTTGGTGATGGGTTTGAACAGATTCCATGTGTCGCATTCCTGAAAGCCGTCCCAGCCCACAGAGATGCTGCCTGCGCTGGGAGAGATGACCACCATGGGAGAATGTGCCATATTGGCAGTGGCCACGGCCGTCACATAGTTGGTGATTCCAGGCCCGTTCTGCCCGATAACCACACCCGCCCTGCCGGTAAGGCGGCTGTAGGCGTCTTCCATATGCCCGGCGGTCTGCTCATGGCGCACCGAGACAAAATCAATCCCCGCAGCGGGGAACAAATCCAGCATATCCATGAATGCGGAACCGAGAATGCCGCTTACATGGTTTACTCCTTCCTGCACCAGAACTTCTGTCATGGCTTCACTGGGCGTCATCTTGGGCATGTTATCCTCCGATACAATGCATGATAGGTTTCGTTACCGCTGCCCGCGTATCCGGCGTCTTGTCATGTTTTACGGGCTTGTGGCCCGTGGATTGCAAAACCATATGGGATTTGCCAAAAACTGCCTGTAACGTGGGGCTGCCTGTGCACCGCCTAAGCTTGTATCTGAGTAATACAAGAAGTGTTCCAGAGTGCCGATATGGTTAACATATTTTAAACATTGACATTATCACCATGCCCCCGGCATAATGGTAATGCAATATCGCCTTATTAAGCATACCACCATCCTGACGTGATGCAGCATCGCATCATCTGCGGAAAAATGGAAAGGGCGCATATGAACAAACGCATATATGACATAATATATCTGCTTAATCTGATACCTTCCAGCAGCTGTGCTCTTGTTTGCAGTGATGAACAATGGAATATTGAGGCATGTAGTCATTCGTTTCATTTACTTACGCAGAAAATCAACAATAGCTTATCAGGCAATAAAGAAATCGATCCCTCCACACAAGATAATAATCATTCTTTTTTAAGAACACTTGAGCTATATTGCAGCCACGAATTGTCCAAAAAGGTGCAAGCAAGCAAACCGGATGTTCCCACGGACATCAGCCTGCCCTGCGGCAAATGGACGCTCTGCTGGAAATGGCTGAACAGCGAAGATTCCCGCCCCGGAAAAAACAGGCGCAGGTTCGTTCTGCTGCATGAAAACCACGCGGCGGACAACCAGCCCGACGTGCACCTCCTGTATCAGGAACTGCACGCCATCATGGACTCCATGTATGACGGCATGTGGATTATTGACAGCAACGGCACCACCCTGCACGTCAACAAGGCCATGAAGCGCATCGCCAATATTGAACCTGAAGAGATGATCGGCAAATCTGTCACCATTCCGGTGCTGGAAGGCAAATTTTCTGCAGCGGTAACACTGGAAGCCCTTGAACAAAGAAAGATCGTCACCAGATTCGACGACTACCCCAATGGAATCCGCTGTCTCAATACAAGCACACCCATCTTTGACAAGCAGGGCAATATCTGGCGCGTGGTAGCCTGTATCCGCGATCTCACCGAGCTTGAAACCCTGCAACGGCGGCTGGCAGATGCCGAGCGCACCGCTTTTTTGCGTCAGGCCGAAGCGGCAGCCGTGCAACACAGCAATGAAAAAAAACTCGTTGCTACGGGCAAGGTTATGCGCCGCTGCGTGTCTGAGCTTGAAAAAGCGGCCCGTGCGCCCTCCGGCATTCTCATTCTTGGCGAAACCGGCACAGGAAAAACCTATGCCGCTTCCTACATACACCAGAAAAGCCCACGGGCCGACGGCCCTTTCATTTCTGTCAACTGCGCGGCCATCCCCCCGACGCTTATTGAATCGGAACTGTTCGGCTATGAAAAAGGGGCCTTTACCGGGGCCAGCCGTTCGGGCAAAAAGGGCTATTTCGGGCTGGCCGACAAGGGCACCCTGCTGTTGGACGAAATAGGCGAACTGCCCCTGAGCATGCAGGCAAAAATCCTGCACGTGCTTGACGGGCAGGGGTTTCGCAAGATCGGCGGCGAAAAGGAACTGCGCGTGGATGTGCGCATCATCGCGGCCACCAACAGGCCGCTGGACCAGCTTGTAAACAGCGGCCTGTTCAGGGCTGACCTGTATTACCGCCTGCGTGTGCTGAGTATAAACATGCCGCCCCTGCGGGAACACCCCGAAGACATACCGGCCCTCATGATGGTTTTTCTGGACAAAGCCTGCACCCGCTACAACACCATAAAAACATTTTCACCCAGCGTTATTGACTGCTTCAGCAAGCACTCCTGGCCGGGCAATGTGCGCGAGCTGCGCGCAGCGGTGGACTTTCTGGCCGCCATGACCGAAAGCAGCGTCATATCCATGCGCGACCTGCCCGCCTACCTGCTCGGTGATCTGCCCGGCATCTGCGAAGACGAAGAGGATGAGTCCCTGCCCGGGCAGGCCGATTCAAACCTTTCTTTCAGGGAAGCCGTTGAAAATCTGGAACGCTCCCTCATCAGCGAAGCCCTGGCGGCTACGGGCAGCACCTACAAGGCGGCTGCCAGGCTTGGCATCAGCCAGTCCACAGTGGTCCGCAAGGCCAAGCAGCTGCGCATTCCCGTCACAGAGAAAAAAAGAAACTGACCCCACAAAATACAGGGACCGCCCAGAATCTTGTCTGAAGCGGTCCCTGATGGTTTGCCCGGCCGTCCTCTTCGGGTTGCCCAGTACCGACCGGCAAGGCTCACTATTGCCGGAGGGCAGACAGGCTGCCGATGTGAATCAGCCCGGCAAGCCGGCTGCTAGCCCAGAACTTCGGTTATGGACTCGCGCAGCGCCTTGAGAATGATATCAATCTGATCCTTGGTCACAATATAGGCCGGAGCCACATTGACGATATTGTTTCGGCCCACAAAGCTGCGGTTTGTTCTGCCCACAAGCACGCCGCGCTTGGCCATGGCTCCGCAGACGGCGATGACCTTTTCTTCTTCAAGGGGCTTTTTCGAAGCCTTGTCAGCAACAAATTCAATGCCCTGCAAAAGACCTTTGCCGCGTACATCGCCCACATTGCTGTGCGAAAGCAGCTCCTGAAGCCCCTGCTGCAGGTAGTCGCCCATGGCTACAACATTGTCCAGCAGGCTTTCTTCTTCAATGATCTTGATGTTTTCAAGAGCCGCAGCCGGGGCGGCAAGGCAGCCACCGAAGGTACTGATATCGCGGAAATACGAGAGTTTGTCGGTGGTATCCTGCAGGGCCGCAAACACTTCTTCGGTGGTCACGGTGCAGGAAATGGGCATGTAGGCGCTGGCAACACCCTTGGCCATGGTCACAATGTCGGGCTGGATGTTGAAGTGCTGGTAGCCGAACCATTTGCCCGTTCTGCCAAGACCGCAGACCACTTCATCCATAATGATCAGGATGCCGTATTTCTTGCATATCTCGGAAATGGTCTCATAGTAGCCTTCCGGAGGCACAATGATGCCGCCGCCAGCCGTGATCGGCTCCAGAATAACAGCGCCCACGGTGTCGGGACCTTCCTTCAGAACCACGGCTTCCAGCTCGCGGGCAAACTTTTCGCCCAGGTTTTTCGTGCCTTCAGGATAGGGTGAACGATAGGCCAGACAAGCGGGAAACTCCACAAAACCGGGGGTAAAGGGACCATACTGCTCACGGCGCTCTTCCTGGCCGCAAGCGCTCAGGGTGCTGATGGTGGTGCCGTGGTAATCGCGGTCACGGTAAATGATTTTATATTTTTTGCCGCCGTGCTTGAGCTGGGAAATCTGGCGCACCATCTTGAAGGCCTTTTCGTTGGCCTCGGAGCCACTGCTGGAAATATACACGCGGGAAAGCCCCGGCATGTGCGAAAGCAGCTTTTCAGAAAAATCAATGGCAGGCTGGGAGCCGCAACTGGCCGCATAAAAAGGCAGTTTTTTCATCTGCTCGGCGGCGGCATTGGCGATACGGTCACGGCCGTAACCCACATTGACGCACCAGACGCCGCCGGAGGTGGCATCCAGATATTCCTTGCCGTTAAGATCCTTGAGGTACAGGCCCTTGCCCTCTACCGCAATCATGGGGGCATTGCCCTGATGCAGCATCAGATGGTGCCATACGTTTTTTATATCCCCGTTGACATATTCATTTGTGTTCTTTGCTGACATGGAAGTTCACTCCTTAAAAATGTTGGACTGCGGCCATAAACAGCTCTGAAATCAAAATCCCATAGTTCAACAAAACATTCCGCGCATCCGGCAAGGGCCGGCCTGACGACAAAAAAGCTTCGCAGTTCTGTCGGCAGACATGCTCCACACCCTCCTTGCTGGCGGCTGCCACTTGCTTGATCAGACCGCGCGCATTGCAAGCCCTGCCCGGCTTGTTGCCTTAATAAAAGGCAATAAGCATGCCATGCCGGCAACAGCGCCGAATTAAAGAATATTTTCACAGAGACCCCCCCAGGCAATGCAAAAGAGACTTGCATCTCTGTGCGAGTCATAAAAGAAAGAGTCATATGTCGCGTGGGAAAATGAAAAAAATGTAAAACCGGGCACCCTCTCCCTGTCAGGAAAGAGCGCCCGGAGCTGCTGCGCATGAAAAACGCGATTGCGGGCTGTGTCTCAGCTGCGTGCCGGGGCCAGAGTGGGGTGGGCCTCAAGGACATCCAGAGACATGCGTTTTTCCGGAGACCGCGCAGAGCATTTTGCTTTATGCCAGACGGCAAATACATCGGGTCTAGGCCTGCCCTCCCTGGGCATAGGCCAGCAGCCTGTCAAAGGTCTTGCCGGCGTCGCCGGTCATGAGGATCACGCCCTCGCGCTCGTACAGGGGATTGGGTACCCCCGCATAGCCGGGCTTGTCGTCATAGTTGGCGATGATGATGTTGCTGCAGTCCTCAACCTTGAGGATGGGCATGCCGTAGATGGGCGTGCCTTCGGCAGAGTTGGCTGCCGGGTTCACCACGTCGTTGGCCCCCACCACGATCACAAGGTCGGACTCTGCGAACATGGGGTTCACCGTGTCCATTTCGAGCAGGTGCTCATAGTCCACGTTGGCTTCGGCAAGCAGCACGTTCATATGCCCGGGCATACGCCCGGCAACGGGATGGATGCCGTAACTTACCCTGGCGCCCCTGCTTTCCAGCAGGTCGGCAAGCTGTTTGACCTTGTACTGGGCCTGGGCCAGGGCCATGCCGTAACCGGGCACGATAACCACATTTCTGGCGTTCTGCACAAGCTTTGCCGCGTCGGCTTCCCTGCTGTCCGTACCCGCGGCGGGAGCGGCCGGGCTTTCGCCCTGGGCGAAGCTCACCAGCCGGTCCACGGTTTTCGCCGCATCGCCGGTCATGAGGATCACGCCGTCACGCTCGTACAAGGGGTTGGGTACGCCCGCGTAGCCGGGCTTGTCGTCATAGTTGCAGACGATGATATTCCTGCATTCATCGGCCTTGAGGATGGGCATGCCGTAGATGGGCGTGCCTTCGGCAGTGTTGGCTGCCGGGTTCACAACGTCGTTGGCCCCAATGATCACCACAAGGTCGGACTCTGCGAACATGGGGTTCACCGTGTCCATTTCGAGCAGATTTTCATAGTCCACGTTGGCTTCGGCAAGCAGCACGTTCATATGCCCGGGCATGCGCCCGGCAACGGGGTGGATGCCGTAGCTCACCTTGACGCCCCTGCTTTCCAGCGCATCGGCAAGCAGCTTGACCTTGTGCTGGGCCTGGGCCAGGGCCATGCCATAACCGGGCACGATAACCACATTTCTGGCGTTCTGTACAAGCTTTGCGGCTTCGGCTTCCCTGCTGTCCGCACCGGCGGCGGGAGCGGCCTCGTCCGCAGGGCCGTTGCCCTGGGCATAGGCCAGCAGCCTGTCAAAGGTCTTGCCGGCGTCGCCGGTCATGAGGATCACGCCGTCACGTCCGTACAGGGGGTTGGGCACGCCCGCGTAGCCGGGTTTGTCGTCATAGTTGGCGATGATGATGTTTTTGGCTTCGTCGGCCTTGAGGATGGGCATGCCGTAGATGGGTGTGCCTTCGGCAGTGTTGGCTGCCGGGTTCACAACGTCGTTGGCGCCCACCACGATCACAAGGTCGGACTCTGCGAACATGGGGTTCACCGTGTCCATTTCGAGCAGGTGCTCATAGTCCACGTTGGCTTCGGCAAGCAGCACGTTCATATGCCCGGGCATGCGCCCGGCAACGGGGTGGATGCCGTAACTTACCCTGGCGCCCCTGCTTTCCAGCAGGTCGGCAAGCTGTTTGACCTTGTACTGGGCCTGGGCCAGGGCCATGCCGTAACCGGGCACGATAACCACATTTCTGGCGTTCTGTACAAGCTTTGCGGCTTCGCTTTCGACGGACCTGGCCGGGGCAGCAGCCCGGGCGGCAGGAGCAGCCTTTTTGGCCGGGGCCGACGGGGTCACCACAGAAGATTCGCCAAGCAGGATAGACAGCAGTTTCCTGTTCATGGCACGGCACATGATGCGCGTCAGCAGATAGCCGGACGAGCCGATAATACCGCCGATGGCCACAAGCAGGGGGTCATTGACCGCAAAACCGGCAATGGCCGCACACACGCCGCCCATTGAGTTCAGCAGCGAGATGGTGATGGGCATGTCGGCCCCGCCCACGCGGAGGGTAAAGCCGATGCCGAAGGCCGTGCCGGTGACAAACATCAAAAAGATGAAGAAACCGAACAGAAACTGCGGAAAGGCCGTGCCCATAAGCACGGAAAAACCCATAACCGCAAGAATCGCCATGATGATTTTGGTGTGATCGGGCAGAATAACGGGCTTTTGCGGCAGAATCTGGTGCAGTTTGCCCGCAGCCACAAAGGAACCGGCTATGGTAGTCATGCCCATGGCAAGCGCCAGGCAGGCGCTGCCGCGCTCAAAGGCCGAGGGCGCGCCCGTGTCGGTGAGCACAAGAAAGCTCACGATGGCCGCCGCGCCGCCGCCGATGCCGTGCAAAAAGGCCACCATCTGCGGCATCTGGATCATCTTGACCTTGTTGGACAAGGTAAGACCCAGGGTCATGCCTACAGCAATGGCAAGCCACAGTGCGGGCGAGGCCAGCGAGCCGTCCTTGAACATGGTGACAAGAATGGCCAGGCCCATGGCAGAGGCGCAAAAGAGGTTGCCCCGGACCGCAGTGGGAACCTTGTTCATGAGGCGAAGGCCGAACAGGACGGCAGCCACAAGAATGCCGGCTATGATGTTGTAGGTTATTGCATTCATTTCACAGCAACCCTTTCTTCCGGTTTATGGTTGATGCAGAGGCCAGAGAAGGGCTACTTCTTTTTTCCGGCGACCATGCGCAGCATTTTGTGGGTAATGTCAAAACCGCCGAAAACGTTGACAATGGCCATGGCCACGGCAACAGCCCCCAAAAGCGTGAAAAAGGTCGAACCGGCAAGATAGGTCGCGGTTACCGCACCAAGAATGATGACGCCCGAAAGGGCGTTCATGGCCGACATCAGGGGGGTATGCAAAAGGCTCGGCACATGGCTGATGATCTTGTAGCCAAGCAGTGTTGCCACTACAAACACCGCCAGCAGGGTAAATGGGGTCATATGTCTTCCTCGGATAATATTTTTCCCGGCCTGTATGCCGGAACGCCGGACGCGGAACAGGCCGCGCCCGGCGTTCTTTAACGACTAAAGGCCCATGGCTTCACGAGCGCCACGGTGGACAATCTGCTTGTCGATGGTGCTCAGCGTGGATTCGATGATGGGGTCGGTCCTGTCCAGAACGATCTTGCCGTCCTGAGCAAGGAAGGCAAGCAGCTGGTACACGTTGTTGGCAAACATCCAGGTGGAGCTTGTGGGCATCATGCCGGGGATGTTCTTGGTGCCGTCGATGGTCACGCCGTGCTTGACCACCACTTCGCCGGCTTCGGTCAGCTCGCAGTTGCCGCCCTGGTCAATGGAAATGTCCACGATGCTGGAACCGGGAGCCATAGAAGCCACCATTTCCTTGGTGATCAGGATCGGGGCCAGCTTGCCGGGGATCAAGGCCGAAAGGATGATGATGTCGGCGTCCTTCACCAGGGGCTTCAGGGCCTCGCGTTCCTTGTTCAGCCATTCGTCGCTCAGGCGCTGGGCGTAGCCGCCCTCGCCAATGGCCACCTCGGCGGGCACGCCCACATCAAAGGGCTTGGCGCCAAGGCTCATGGACTGCTCGCGCGCGTCGGGCCGGATGTCCACAGCCGTGACAACAGCGCCCAGGCGCTTGGCAGTGGCCACGGCCTGAAGCCCGGCCACGCCCGTGCCGATCACCAGCACGTTGGCAGGCTTGATGACCCCCACGGCCGTACCAACCATAGGCATGAACTTGGCAAGCCGGTTGGCCGCCATAAGCACGCCCTTGTACCCGGCAACCGTGCTCATGGAGGTCAAAGCGTCCATGCCCTGAGCACGCGAAATGCGCGGAATACCATCCAGTGTAATGCTGATCACGCCCGTGGCGGCCAGCTTTTTCATCATTTCGTGGTTCACGGGAGCCGCGGGGTGCAGGAACGTGATCAGATACTGCCCGTCACGCACCATTTCCGCTTCGTGCTTGTTCACCTTGTCGTTGAACAGAGGCTCTTTCACCTTCAGGATAACGTCAGCCTTGGCAAAGATTTCCTGAACGTCCTCGATGATCTTGCCCCCGGCTTCAACATAGGCGCTGTCAGCAAAGAACGCGCCGTCGCCGGCACCCTTTTCAACAAGAACCGTGGCGCCGTCGGCAACCATCTTCTTGACGGTGTCAGGAGTCGCGGACACGCGGCGTTCGCCGTGCATGATTTCCTTCGGCACACCGATAGTCATACCCTGAAACTTCATTATAAGGCTCCTTGAAGGTTAATGGTGTTCCACGAAAAAAAATTTGATCGACAGAATCAGACCAGCACTGGGCAGGCCGCTGCCACAAGAAAAAGCAAGACATATGCCAAGACGCCCTGCTCAGGCAGTTCCTTTTATTTCAGTATATTGAAAAAAATTTATTTCGATTTTCCGCGCAGTTCGGCTTCTGGGGGATGCACTACAGCATCGTTTTGAGAAAAATATCTCAAGATGAACCGAAAATGATTTACTCCGCAGGACGTTGAACACATGCTGCAAGCCCCTGCGGACGATCCACGGCCTTGCGTTTGCCAAAGACCGGCAATGGGCGTAGTGAAAATTTTCATGCCAGCCTACATTGTTCTTACCGTCCTGTTTGCCGCCCTGCTGCACGCCCTGTGGAACATCATCGTCAAAGGCGGAGAAAACAAACTCTTTGAGACCGGCCTTAACGCTCTTGGTGCCGGGCTTGGCGCAGCATGCATTGTGCCCTTTCTGCCGCCTCTTGATCCGGCTTGCCTGCCCTACCTCGGCATGTCGTGCATTTGCCACTTCACCTACTACATCTGCATTGCAGAAGCGTACAAGAAGGTGGACCTCACTTTCGGCTACACCATCATGCGCGGCAGCGCTCCGCTGCTGACATCGCTGGCCATGCTTTTCTTCGGGGAATCACTAAGCCTCGGCGCATGGTGTGGCGTGCTTACGCTGTGTTGCGGCGTTTTCTGTCTCGCAAAGGACAATGCACGGCGCGGCGCGAACAGAAATGCCATTTTCATCTCGCTGCGCACGTCTTTTGTCATCATGGGCTACACCCTGGCGGACGGCCTGGGAGCGCAGCACAGTGGCAGCGCCGTAAGCTACGCCTGCTGGATTTTCGTGATCAACATCGTGCCGCTGCATGTTTTTATTCTGCAGCGGCACGGCACGACCTACCTGCGCTATGTGCGCAAAAGGGCCGCCATCGGCCTTTTCGGGGGGCTGGCGGGGCTTGGTTCATACGGCATCGCCATATGGGCCATGACAATCGCGCCCATAGCCATGGTGGCCGCGCTGCGTGAAACCTCGGTTATTTTCGGCATGCTGCTGGCCGTGATTCTGCTGCATGAAAAATTTACGGCATGGCGGGGAATTGCGGTAATTCTGGTCGCGTGCGGGGCCATGCTCATGAAGCTGGCCTGACGCCCTGCGCGGCTAGCCGCGCAGCAGGCCTGCCCTGCTGAAAAGCCAAAGACCCGTCCGGCATCGCCGGGCGGGTCTTTGGCTTTTCACAATCGGGCAAGCATTGGCGAAGCATTGGTGTCAGGCGGGCTTTCTGGGTGCGCCCGCCTGACACCCGGGGGTTGTCACAGGAGGAGGGTGTGGACAATCCAATCCGCGGTCAGCCCCTGCCTGGAAGGCTGGCCGGCTACGCCATTAGTGGGAGCATATTACTAATGGCAAGAGCCGTGCCAGACGTTGCAATCAGCATAACTACATTTTTTTATTGCTTATTTTTAAATCAACGTTCCGGCTCCACTTCAAAAACCTGTGGCAATTTTACCCACAGGCTCATTCAGACGAGTAAATTTTACTCACATCCCTGAGGTGGACATCCGCACACACACCGTCAAATCAGCCTTCAGCCAAAAGCGGTCTACGCTATGCCGGGAAAACACAGCACCAGCCAGACCACGACAGGAGCGATGGCGGCAGTAATAATACCAGCCAGAATAAGTGCCAGCCCCGCCATGGCGCCCTGCTCTTCCCCTTCCTGCAAAGCCGCCGCCGTACCCTGCGCGTGGGACACCGTGCCGAGCGACAGTCCACGCGCAAACGGATCAGCCACGCCCGCGAGATTAAGTGTCCAGCCGCCGATGAGCGAGCCAAGGGTTCCCGTGGCTACCACAAAAGCCGCCGCCAGCGAGGGTATACCCCCGTAAAGCCCGGCGACTTCAATGGCAAAAGGTATGGAAACACTCTTGGGCATAATGGAAATAACCACTTCCTGGGGCAGCCCGCCAAGTCTGGCGATAAGACCCGCAGAAAACATGGCCACAAAGGCCCCTGCGCATACGCTGCCCGTAATGGCGAGCACATAGCGTAAAAGCACCTGCCTGTAGCGATACAGGGGCAAGGCCAGCGCCACGGTGGCAGGGCCGATGAATACCGTCATGATTTTCGCTGCCGGTTCATACACGGCATAGGGAAGATCACAGACCACCAGCACAGTGATGATAATCGCCGCCCCAAGAGCCACAATATTGATCAACGGATGCCTGTAGCGCATGTACAGGGCGCGCACCGCCATGTAGGCCAGCAACGTGCCCAGAATGCAAAGAACCGTGCTTATGCTTACATAGGACTGCATGATTCTTCCTCCTTCCGGCGCGTGCGACGGCGCAAAGCCCTGCCCAGAAGCCCCACTGTCAGCAGGGGTAAAATGGCCCCCACAACAATGGCTGCCAGCAAAATCCAGCCGTAATCATAAAAAACGCCGCCCCACTGCATCAGGCCCACAGCCACAGGCACAAAGAAAAAAACCATATGCTTGAGCAAAAAATTGGCTGCCGTGCTGATGTGGTCTTCTTTAACAACACCTGTGAGCAAAAGAAGAAAAAGCACAATAATGCCAAGTACGTTTCCCGGCATGGGCAGACCAGTAACGCCCACCAGCCAGTTTGACGCCAAAAAGAGGGCCATAAGAAAGGCCATCTGCCACAAAAACTTCCATGTCTCTTTCATTACCGCTACCACCACATTTGGGCCGCCGCGCGAACAATTTCGGTGCTTGCCATTTGCAGGGGACTATATAATGGTAAAGATGTTCATGACAACTGAATAAAAATAACAAGGATATTCAATTTTGGTGAATAAATGGAAATGACGGACCTGCGTACCCTTGTAAGCGTGATGGAAACAGGCAGTATCACGGCTGCGGCCAAAGCGCTGAACCGGGTTCCTTCGGGCGTGACCATGCGCATCCTTCAACTGGAAGAAAACCTGGGCGTACAGCTTTTTTTGCGCGAAAAAAAGCGCCTTTACCCGACTGACAAGGCGCAAAGCCTGTATCAATACGCGCTCAGGATACTGGCTCTGGCCGAAGAGGCGGAAAACCGCGTCCGGGGCATGGCTCCCGGCGGAAAATTCCGCATCGGCGCGCTGGAAAGCGCGGCGGCGGCGCGGCTGCCCGAAGTGCTGGCGCGACTGCACGCCGGATATCCGCAAATAGCGCTGGAACTGGTCGTGGGTACCAGCCGCTCTTTATACAAGGATGTTCTCGAGAACAGGCTGGACGCTGTTTTTGTGGTGGACATGCCTGAAGATGACCGGCTGGAACGCATGAACGCCTTTGCGGAGGAACTGGTGGTCATCGCCCCTGAAGGACACAGCCCCATCCGTTGCCCTGACGACATCGGGCGCAAGACCCTGCTGGCCTTTCAGGGCGGCTGCGCCTACCAGAACCGACTGGTCAACTGGTTTCGCGCCCACGGACGGGAACCGGAGCGTATAGCCGAGCTGGCCTCGTACCATGCCATTGTGGGGGGGTGTTATAGCGGGCATGGGCGTGGGTGCCGTGCCGGATTCGGTGCTGCACCTGTGCCGATCTGACGGCATCCTTTCCGTACACCGGCTGGGGCATCCTCTGTGCCACGCCACCACGGAACTGATCTGGCGCAAGGGCATGCTTTCCGCCAACATGACGGCCCTGCGCCAGTGCCTGCATAGCACGCCGGAGGTCCCGGGCAAATCCATTGCCCCGGAAAAAAATACAGACATTCCTTTGCAAAAATGAGTCACGCTCGCTGAAAATTCCGGGCCGGGGCATGATGGCGCGTATCGGCCCGCCCAGTGAACCGGGACCGGGCGGGCAAGCATGCTTTTATGCCGCAGCAGCAAGCGCCTGCGCCGCCGTCAGAGCAGCAAGAACTCAAAACGCTCTAGCCGCGCATGGCCCGCCGCACGGCATCCACACGCGCGGCAATGTCCGGTGCGCCCACCAGTTCGGAAACCAGGCTGCAACAGCGCGCGCCGTGGCGGGCCACTTCAGCGATATTGTGGGCCTTGATGCCGCCTATGGCTACAAAAGGCATATCAATGTTGGTGGCAACCCAATCCAGATAACCAAAACCCACGGGGGCCACCACATCTTCCTTGGTCTGCGTGGCGAAAATGGGGCCAACACCCAGGTAGTCCGCCCCCAGCGCCCGCGCGGCCAGCGCCTGATCCGGCTCGTGGGTGGAAAGGCCGATGATCATGTCCGGTCCCACAAGCCTGCGCACTTCAGGCACAGGCAGGTCCTCCTGCCCCACATGCACGCCGTCAGCATCCACAAGCATGGCAATATCCACATGATCGTTAACAATAAAGCAGGCCCCCGCCTCACGGGTCAGGCGGCGCAGCAGGCGGCATTCTTCAAGCATTTCACCGCCTTTGAAATTTTTTTCGCGGTACTGCAAAAGACGCACGCCCGCCCCCAGCAGGGCTGAAGCCACCTCTTCAAGGGAGCGCCCCAGCGACAGGCGGGAATCAGTAATGGCATAAATATCTGTTTCACCGGGAAGAATTCTTGGCATTTGCTGCTTCCTTATTTTTTTATGGCCGCGATGGCGCGGCGCAGGCAACTCTGTACAAAACGCGCGGGATGAAAAGACGTGTGGGACAGACGCTGCGGCAGCTCAAAACCGCGGGCGTCGAAATCTTCGGGGCGCAAAAGCGGAAAGGCCATTTCAGTACCCGCCGCCGCGCTGCCCGGAGCCTTGCGCCGCGCAAGCGCCGCGCCCAGAGGGACATCCTGCGGGCCAAGGCCAAAAACCGCATACAGCGCCTCATCCAGCGCCACGGCCGAGGGGCTGGCTCCCATCAGTTTCAGCACAAAGGCTTCCCCCTTGGACGGTCCCGTCCTGTGCATGGCCACGCCGCCATCAGCCAGGGCGGCCACCGGCGGCAGGGCGGCCCAAAGCGCGGCCAGACAGTCGGCAAAATATACAGGGTCGCGCCCCTCGCGGGCATGGGCCACGGCCTTGTGCAGGCCGCTTACGCAGCCGAAACAGTTTTTCACCGCCAGGGTGAGCAGCATCTGCCCGTGCGCCTTGACCCTTGGCAGGGAAAGGATGAAATCGCATTCCTGCACAGCACTTGATACCTGAAAAGACGGCCTTTTGCGACCGCCCCTGCCGCCCTGCAGGCCTGCCGGCAGATCCGTATCCAGCCGCACAGGCACAGGCCTGTCCAGTTCGCGCACGGCAAGTCCCAGAGGCCGCAGGGAACTTTCAAGGCCAATGGCGCGGGCCACGGCCACGGCACGCCCGAAACCCGGCGAATCGGCTACGGCCATCTGTGCCCCGTGGTCACGGAGCCAGCGGCAGGCCGCGGCCACAACCCCGGGTGAGGTACAGGCCAGCGGCTTGCCCATAAGCAGGTTGGGCTTCACGAGCACCCTGGTTCCCGGTTTGAGGGAATGAAACTGTGCTATACGCGCGGCATCCAGCACATCGCCTGTCAGGCGGTCAAGCGACTGGCGGTCATAGCCTTCGCAGCGGTCCAGAGCCACGGGCATTGCCCCGGCAGAGAAAGATTGGTTTTCCATGAGGCGAATATGCCGCCGGGCGTCTGCCTTGTCCAGCCCCGGCACGGAGTTTTGCCCGCCTTGCCCGGGGCCTGCCCTTTTCAAACGCCAGCTCTTGGCGTATGCATTCAGAAGGGCGTAGTGGACCTTGCCAACCGGGGTTACCACGCCCTTATTCATGCCGGCAACAGAAAAACCATCCTTTTCAGATTACTATACAGACCACCAGTCCCTGAGGCCATACATGCGATATTTCCTGCGCTTTTCAAGCCTTTTTTTGCTGATCCTGTGCTGTGTTCTTGCCGCAGGCCATACCCCGGCCGCCGACACTGACACCGCGACACCGGAAAATCCCGCTGCCGCCAGCCGCGACGCCGTAAAACCTTCGGACGCTGCCCCCGGTGCGGCGTCAGCCGTTCTGCCCGCCGGTAGCGCCGATAGCGCTACTACCGGCAACCCGGCTCCCGCAGCGGGGCAAGCCCCGCAGGGTACGCCGTCTGCCCAGGAAACCTCGCCCGCGGCCGCGCCTCTTCCGGTACAACCGCAGGCAGCGCCCGCTGCTCCCGCCGCCAATGGCGACGAATCTGCCGCCCCGGCCCCACGCCCGGGAACGTCCGAAAAAAAGGAGCCGGCAAAGGCCAAAGCCGAAAAAAAAGCCAGCCCGAAGCCGAAAACGGAAAAGAAAGAAAATGCCGCGCCCAAGGCGGATAAAAAAGAAGCCAGGCCTGCCGCTGCCGACAAAAAGGACGCTCCGGCTGCACAGGAAGAAGAAAACGCTACAGCACAGGAAGAAGAAAAATCCGGCGTACTGCATGACCCCTGGGAAATGGTCTGGAGCAGCCAGCACAGCATGCTTGAAGAGGTCAACGGCAAAGCCCTGGCCATGAGCGACACCTTTGCCGACCGCGCCCTCAACGTGAGTGAAAAGGTGCAGCCTTTTGTTGACGAGGCACGCCGCCTTCTGGTGCTGAGCAATACCTACAAGAACATGCCCAACGCCATGGAGGCCGTCAGCCGCCGCCTTACCGTGACCATCACCGAGGTGCGCAAGATACTGTCGCCCATGATGGACGCCCGCAGCGAGGCCCAGGGCCTGCTTGAGCGCATCAGCTATCTGGCTGACAGCCTGCCCGAAGACCTGCACGACGAGCGCCTCAGCTCCGAAATGCAGGAATACATACAGGCTCTGGCCATGACACGCCTGCGCCTCACGGCAGTGCTGGCCCAGTATGATACAGCGCTTGCGCCCTCGCTGGCCCTGCTCAACCGGCTGGAAAAAACACGCGAAGAAATCAGTTCGCAACTGCCCGCCCTGTGGAAGGACTATTACCTGCAAAAGCCCGTCCCCTGGCTCAGCCCGGCGGCCTGGGCCGATTTCCCCAAGCAGATGACCTATTCCTATCAGGGACTGCTGCTGCGCATTCCCGTTGAAGTACCCGTAACCCCCGAAAACTGGGGCACGGCTGTACTGCGCTTTTTCATGTGCCTGCTTTTTGCGGGTGTTATTACCGTGCTGCTGTCACGCCGCTGGCTTAATGAAACATCAACGCCCACAGTGCGTCACATCTTTCATGTGAGCCTGCCCTGGTTCTGCGTGGGGCTGGCCCTGCTGGGCAGTTCCATTTCAGCCACAGGCGAGTTTTTTCGCCTGTTCCTGGCCCTGGGTAACCTGAGCCTCATCGTGGCGCAGATCAATCTGGCCTGGGACCTGCGACGGCTCAAATACCCGGAAGTACAGATAGACCGCTCACCCTTCTGGCATCTCATTCCGCTGACGCTGTGCGCTTACGTCCTCCTGTACCTGCCGCTGCTCCGGCCGCTGGTGCTGGTCATCTGGATGGGGCTGCTCATCACAGACATCATGCGGCAGCGCCGCCGCAAGGAGCAGGACCTCGGCCCCCTGCATCTGGAAAGCTCGGTGCTTGAAGCCGAACCCGTGGTGCTGTGGCTGTGCCTCATCATGACCATATTCGGCCTGCATCTTTACAGCATGGTGCTGTATCTCTGCTTTGTTTCCTGCTCTCTGGCCCTGCAGCTTTCGCTCGGCGGCATGAGCTTTGTCACCACGGTCAGCGAAAAGCTGCCCAAGGAAGGCATACGGGCGGCGCTGGCGCATACGGCCATAGCCCTGGCAGCGCCCGTAGTGCTGGTGGTGGCCTTTGTGGGCGTGACCCAGTGGGTGGGAACCCTGCCCGGCGGCCTGCCCCTGCTGCAATATTACATTCTGCGCGGCGTCAATGTGGGGGCCACTCAGTTCAATGTGCTGCATCTGCTCATGATTGTCAGCGCCTTTTACATCACGCGCACGGCCGTGGCTATGGGGTCGCGATTTCTGGGGCGTCTGCCCAAGCAGGGCCTGCAGATAGACGCCACGCTCATTCCGCCCATACAGACCGCCTTTTCTTATGCCCTGTGGTGCTTTTTCGGCCTTTTCGTGCTCAAGGCCCTGGGCATGGAACTGAGCAATCTTGCGATGGTAGCTGGTGGTCTTTCCGTGGGTATCGGTTTCGGCATGCAAACCATTGTCAATAACTTCCTGTCCGGCCTCATTCTTATTTTCAGCCGCACGCTGCAGGCCGGAGACGTGGTGGAAGTGGGCGGAACCCAGGGCCGTGTGCGCAAGATCAGCGTGCGCGCCACCATGGTGGAAACATTCGACAACGCCCTGATCATCGTGCCCAACTCGGAATTTGTGGCAAGCCGCCTCATCAACTGGACGCGCAACAGCCGCACCGTGCGCAAGGAGATCAAGGTAGGCGTGGCCTATGGCAGCGATACGGCCGCAGTCATGCGCATTCTGCTGGCCACGGCCAACGCCAACAGCAACGTGCTCAAATACCCGCCGCCCAATGTGATCTTTGCGGACTTCGGCGCCAGCACCCTTGATTTCAACCTGCTTTTCTGGGTGCGGGACTATGACGTGGGAGCCTCCACAACCTCTGCCATTCGCCTTGAAATAGAAAAAGAGTTTCGCAATCAACGTATTGAAGTGGCTTTTCCTCAACTGGATATCCATATCAAGGAAATGCCGCCTCGCGTAAAAAACACTCCGCCACCTTCCGAACTGCGCGCTGCACGCAGGCTTACCCGGCGCCCCCGGCGCAGGCTTGAGGCGGCCAGCAGCAGAAAGGTGGCAGAAAATACGGCAGGCACGCCCCATCCCGACAATACGGACGACAATGACGCATAGGCCTTGGGCAGCTGCCCGCGCCTGACAGCGGACGCATAGCCGCAAGCGCGCGGGGCAGCGCACAGGCCGCAACCAAACAAAGGCACAAGGAGAACACATGATCTATCGCGCCGATGCACTGGAAGGGTTTGAAAAGGAAATGTTCGGTGGCCCCGGAACCACCAAGTTCACCAAAATCGTTAATGAAGAAGGGCTGGCCGGAAAAGGCCGTCTGTTCAATCTGGTGAATCTCAAGCCCGGCTGCGCCATCGGCAGCCACAAGCACAGCGGAGAGCTTGAAATTTATCACGTGCTCAAAGGGCAGGGAGCCTATAATGACAACGGCACAGAAGTGCTTGTCAAAGCCGGTGATGTGACCGTCTGTAATGACGGCGAAGTCCACGGCATTCTCAATACCGGTACGGAAGATCTGGAGATGGTCGCCCTTATCCTGTTCACCAGATAAGGCGCTGTACGGTTGCCATAGCCAACGCCCTGCCCCTGCCGACGATACCGCGCAGGCGTGCACAAGCCGCCGCAAGACCGGCGGCCGAGACGGCAAAGGCGTTACCCCCAGGGGCGGAGCCGCAAGGCTTCCGCCCTTCTTTCTGGTCGTATTGCCTTGAGCATGCATCCGTAAATTTTTTGCGGCGCTCACGGCAACGCCTGCTCACGTCATGTGCCTGCGCGACACTTCTGTGCAGCACAATTCCACAGAAAAAACCCATAGAAACATTGCCCCAAAACACGGTACAGATACACCGTGCGGACTGGCTGCGGCGTCTTTATTGGCGGATGCCCGTGCGCCTGCCTCACAACAAGACCAGGCTGAAACCGCCTGCTCCGCGCCTCCGCTCAGGCTTCACGCACGGGCAGCCCCCTCTGCCGCACAACAGGCATTACAACACATGCCTGCCGCGCCTTTCAGCATGCCCTTTTACGGCTGCGGCACTGCACTCACCATAGTCATAATACATTCTATTTCATGCAGATATTTTGCGCAAAAAAATGTTATTGACATATGTCAGATAAAGGCCATACTTTGTTTACGACATATGTCAATAACAAAGCACCCGGCGCAGGGTGCAGTCAGAACAAAAGGAGGTTCATATGCCTTGCAATGATACTACAGGTCCTGAAGGAGCCGGTCCCCGCACCGGACGCGGCATGTGCAGCGGAAACGCTGTAGAACGGAATATGAAACAGGGCGGCGGCATGGGGCGCGGCATGCGTCATGGAGCCTGCCGCGGTCAGAACATGCCCGGCATGGATGTTGCTCAGGAATACGGAAGGGGCCAGGGACGCGGCATGTGCCGCGGCAGGGGCATGCGCCGCATGAACACGCCCGCCTGCGCTGCTGATGACGCCACAGAAAGCTAGGGCATTTTCACTTTGAAAATACTCTGGCGACTGCGCGGGCAGGCGCCCGCCGTGACAGCGCAAACGCAATGTATTTGCGCTGTCAAGTGCCAGAACGGGCATTCCTTACCAAGACTGTAGAGATATGCTGGCCTGAAAAACCAGCCCAACCCTTCAGACAGGCCGCTCCCTCAGGGGCGGCCTTGATATGCGGTGATATAACCATGCCAAGACCAAAAAAATGGCGTAAAGTCTGCTCTATGCCTCGAAATACCTGCTTTGGCCCCCTGCCCGGACATTCCCCGTCCCAGGGCGGGTGCGGCGGCCCTGCGGCCAATGCCCAGGGTTCTGATACAGCATTTACCTGCGGGCCGGAACCGGGACGCGGCCAGGGCCGGGGAGGCCGCCACAGAGGGCATGATATGCACGGCCCGCGCGGAACCGCTGAGAATGCCGTTATCATGACCGTGGACCAGTATGAAACTCTGCGCCTCATTGACCTTGAAGGCATGACCCAGGAGGCCTGCGCCGAGAACATGCACATTGCCCGCACCACCGTGCAGAGCATTTATGCCGAGGCGCGTAAAAAGCTGGCGGATGCACTGGTCAACGGCAAAATGCTGCACATTGAAGGCGGAGAATACAGGCTGTGCAACGGCGATGGCGCGCAGTGCGGCGGGGGCGGCTGCCGCCGGGGCCGGAACCGGTAGCCGGACGGCCCTGCCTTGTCGCCTGCGTTGCCCACGATCCCGGGCAACGGGCTGCCGGCCCGTAGCGGCCTCAGGCCCTTTCTTCTTCCTTGCAGACATCCACCCAGGTTCCCCCGGTAACACGCTCAAGCTCGGCCAGAGAAATTTTTACGGCATTGTTGGGCGCTCCGGCTGCGGGATACACCGGGTCAAAATGCTTCAGGCTGGCGTCCAGGTACACGCGCACATTGTCATGCAAGGCAAAAGGGCAGACTCCGCCCATGGGGTGTCCCACCTGTTCCTGCAGGTCTTCGGGCTTGATAAAACGCGGCTTGCACCGGAAGGTGTCCTTGAACTTGCGGTTGTCCAGCCGGACTGTGCCCATAACCACCAGCACCACCGGCCCCTCGGGTCCCATGACGGAAAGGCTCTTGGCAATGCGCCCCGGCTCGCAGCCCACGGCTGCCGCCGCGAGGTCCACGGTGGCGCTCGACACCTCAAATTCCATATATCCCTCAGCCAGACCGTGGCTTGCCAGCACGGCCTTTACTGCGTCTATCCGCATGATCTTTCCTTTATTTCTCCACAAATTTCAAAAACAGCCCGCCGGGCAAACTGAAAAGCGCCGTCCGGCAAGCCTGCCCGCGCCCTGCCGGAACAGTTTCCGGGTAAAACGGCTCTACCGGCGAAACACCAGCGCCAGTCCGGCCAGCACCAGCACAAAGCCCAGCAGCCGCCGCCAGCCGAAAGGCGTCACCGGCAAACCGAACCAGCCATAGTTGTCTATGATGGCCGCCATAAGCAGATTGCCGAAAATCATGGCCATGGCCGTAGTCAGCACGCCAATGCGCGGCACGGCAATGATGGTATTGAGCACCATGATAGCCCCGAAAACGCCACCGATCCATTGCCACGAAGGCGCTTCCGGCAGGCGCATAAGTTGCCCGCGCCCGAAAAAAAGCACAGCCAGCCCGAGAAACAACGTGCCGCCGGCAAACGAAACAAAGCTGCTTTCCAAGATCCCCACTGTGCGGCTCAAGGCGGCATTAACCGGCGACTGCAGGGCCACCAGGCATCCGCCAAAGACCATAAGCGCTATATACAGCATACTTTCCTCCGGCAAAATCCCGCAACAGATGCGCCCGGCACACGGACACTCCGGCGGCCGCCCTTACGGGCCGGCACAACGGAAACAGGACTGCTGCCGCGCCACATCTACGGGATCTGCTGCACCTTGTTTTGCCCTGCCGGAGCCTTTCACCCGATGGATACAGTGAATACGGAAAAACTCCGGGGCAGTTGACATTCGAGTGCCCCTGTTTCCTGCCGGGAACGGTTCCTTGCCCTGAAACCATATTGGCGGGCAGGCATGATTGTCGGACAATGCTGCCGCAACGGCGGCAGAACGCAAAAGGATCCTTCAGGAACAGCCTTGACCGGCCTCGCGCAAAAACGGCGTGTGGGCGATGGCCACCAGCAGCCCTTCCGGGCTGAGAAAACGTGTGACAGTCTGGCCCCAGGGTTCCTGCCTGAGCCGCGTGAGCAGCGTGCAGCCGCTTTCTTCCAGCAGACGGGTGGCGCTTTCAATATCCTCCACATCCATCTCAAGCCAGGCCTGCGGCACGGGTATATCATCGGGCCACTGGGCACTGCCGAAGCAGGAAAGCGCCGCCTTGTCCAAAGGCCAGAGCGCAAAGTGTTTTACGCCGTCCACGGCCTGCGTGTGCCAGTAGCCCTCGTACCCTTCTGTGGGTTCAAGCGGCAGCCCCAGCGTGTCCCTGTACAGGCGTTCGCTTGCCTCCTGCCTGCGCACCACAGGACCAAAGCCTGAAACAAAGAGCACCTTGATGCCCTCGGGCAGATTATGCGTCATGACGGCCTCCGGCAGGTATCTGTCGGGCAGGCCGGGCATCAGGGCTGACATCCGGCCTGCCCGGTATTGGTTACAGCAACTGTTGCGCGAAGGCTTGGCGGCGGCCTCAGCCTGCACAACCGTGGGGGATTGCCTACGCGGCAAAAATACCCTGGGGCAACGGCCCGAAGACAGCCTCGTAGCGCTGACGGAACAGCGCCGGAGTGATGGCATGTTCCTGTGTTCCCAACTTTTCAAGGGCAAAGCTGGCGCTCACCGAACCGAGCCTGGCGGCTTCGGGCATGGCAAGACCGCTGACCAGCCCCTTGATAAGGCCCGCACGGTGGGCGTCGCCCGCGCCGGTGGGGTCCAGCACCTTTTCAACGGGTACGGGCGCAATGCGGACGTTTTCGCCCCGGTTGCCGCGCACCTGCGCGCCCTCTGCACCAAGGGTGGTCACAAGCCAGCGTGTGCCGGCGGCAATTTCATCCTCGCTTCTGCCCGTGGCCTTGCAGATCATGTTCAGCTCGTAGTCGTTGGTGATGCAGGCCAGGGACCCCTCAATGGCGTCAAGCAGTTCTTCAGCGGTCAGCACGGGCAACTGCTGGCCGGGGTCAAAGATGTAGGGCACGCCCTTTTCACGATAAAACCGGGGCAGACGGCGCATATCGTCCAGGTTGCCGGGCGATACGATGGCTATATCCTTTGCCGGGTCAAGAGCGGGAAAATCATACAGCGAAGGCAGGGTCATGGCCCCGGGGTAAAAACCCGTAATCTGGTTGCTGTTCAGGTCTGTGGTAATATAGCACAGGGCCGTGAACACCTCGTCAGCGCGGCGTATGCCGTCAAGCGGCAGCCCGTGGGCCGCAAGGGTCTGCGCGTAGGAATCAAAATCGCGCCCGGCGGCGGCGACGATCACTGGTTTTTCCTCAAGCAGGGCGAGAGAATAGGCGATATTGCCCGCGCAGCCTCCCCGGCGCTCATCCATGCCGTCCACCATAAAGCTCACATTGATCATGTGCAGCTTGTCCATAAGGATATGGTCCTGAAAATTGCCGGGAAAGGTCATGATGCGGTCAAAAGCCAGAGAACCGGAAACATAGATGGACATGAGTTCCTCTCGTTATGGGGTGGACGGATGTAATTGCCGCTGCGCCCCGGCGCAGGCCCGCGCATTTTCGGTTCGCACCGGACGCCGCAAGGGCAGATAATCATGCCGGAATCTCCACGGCGCGGCAATGTCAGGCCGAGGGCGGACGGCTGTTTTCCCTGATCCAGCGCAGATACGGCTCATGCCCGGCCTCTATGGGCAGGGCCACGATACAGGGAACCTCGTAGCTGTGCATGCTTTTCACGGCGGCCTCAAAGGCGGGCAGCGCCTCATGGTTTACCTGGGCCAGCAGCAGGCATTCCGCGGCATCATGCACCTGGCCGCGCCAGCGATAAATGGAACGCGCGCCAGGCACGATGTTCACCCCGGCGGCAAGGCTTTGCTCTACCAGCATGCGGGCAAGATCAAGGGCAAGCTCTTCATCGGGCGCGGTGACATAAACCAGATAGGACATGATTTCTCCCCTACAGCATGTCGTTGCGAGGCAGCTTATACCCAAACCCGCAAAAAACAAAGAGGCCGCGAACCGCGCCCGCCACGGCTTGCAGGCTGCCGACGCCTGTGGCATAGGACGGACATGAGCGCAAAAAATTCCCGCCCGGCACGGGCGCAAAAAGTTCTGGCAGCCCTGCGCACCCGCTACCCCGCCCCCCATACCCATCTGGACGCCGAAACGGCGTGGCAGCTGCTGGTGGCTACGGTGCTGGCGGCCCAGTGTACGGACGCCCGGGTCAACACCGTCACTCCGGAACTGTTCCGCCGCTGGCCCGGCCCCGCCGACCTCATGGGGGTTCCGGTTGAGGAACTGGAGGCGGTCATACGCTCCACGGGTTTTTACCGCAGCAAGGCCAAAAACCTGCTGGGGGCCGCAGCCCGCGTATGCGAGGTATACGACGGGCGGATCCCCAACAGCCTTGAAGAACTCATCACCCTGCCCGGTGTGGCCCGCAAGACGGCCAATGTGGTACTGTTCGGCGCTTTCGGCATCAATGAGGGTCTCGCGGTAGACACACACGTCAAGCGCATCAGCTACAGGCTCGGGCTGACCGAATCAACGGACCCCGTTGTTATCGAGCGCGACCTTATGGCCCTTTTCCCCCGTGAAGAATGGGGTGATGTGAACCACCGCATGGTCTGGTTCGGGCGTGAGGTATGCGAAGCGCGCAAGCCCCTGTGCGGCCAGTGCGAAATGGCGATCTTCTGCCCCAGGCTGGAGCCGCCCAAAACACCGCGCCCGGCCCGACGCAAGGTTCCGCCGGCCTAGCCCGCAGGCCTGCCGCAAGCGGTACCGCGACCTGCATGCGCCGGATGCAGTGAGTTGCAGGCAGCGGCCCGCAACACGGCCATCGCCTCAAAGATACACGGCAGCAAAGATGCTCCGGCAGTGCGCACAGAAAAAACAGTGAAAAATCGCACCGCCGCCCCGCTGCTGCTCTAAGAAAAAAATCATTCCGGCCGATGAGGACAACAGTGCCCCTGCGTCCCCAGCCGGGCGGCGCTTCACGCCAGCACACAAGCCCTGCCGTGCGTCATGCGCAGGCAGACAGGATGGTAGCCATGTCGCAGAACAGCATGCTCAACGTCAACAACAATGAACTCGAAATCATTGAATTTCTTATAGACGAAAAGCAGCCGGACGGCAGCGCCTACAGCGGGCATTATGGCATCAACGTAGCCAAGGTGCTCGAGATCATCCGCCTGCCCAACATCACCAGCGTCCCCAGCAAGTGCGACCCCTCGGTGCTCGGCACATTCAACCTGCGAGGCAAGGTGCTGCCCATTCTCAACCTTGCCACATGGCTCGGCAAGGAAATGGTCACCGAAAACAACGCCAAGGTCATTGTAACCGAATTCAGCGGCGTGCAGGCAGCCTTTCTGGTTTCGGCCGTAACGAGCATTCACCGCATGACCTGGGACCGCATCGAGCCGCCGAACCAGTACGTGCAGAACTACTCGCGTGACAGCATTACCGGGGTGCTGCGCATTCAGGGCCGTGTGCTCTTTATCCTGGATATGGAAAAAATCCTTGCCAGCCTGGACAGCACCCTGGACATGTCACAGATCAAGGTAGACACCACACCCGTGGAAGGTGCGGGCCAGTTTCACCTGCTTGTGGCCGACGACTCCAACTCGTTGCGGCACATCATCAAATCCTCACTGCAAAAGTCCGGTTTTCGCGTCACGGCCGTAGCCAGCGGGCGCGAGGCATGGGAATACCTGCAGACAGCCCGCAACGAGGCACAGGCACAGGGCAAGGAACTTACCGACATGGTCCATCTGGTCATTTCGGATATTGAAATGCCCGAAATGGACGGCCACATGCTGACGGCCCAGATACGCGATACCCCCGGCCTCAGTACCTTGCCGGTGATCCTTTTTTCCTCGCTCATCACTGATGCCCTGTACGCCAAAGGGGTCAAGGTCGGGGCCGACAAGCAGGTGTCCAAACCAGACCTGCCCGGTCTGAGCAAGATCATACGCGAGCTTATTGCCGAAAAGCTGAACAAATAAGCCTGCACACCGGTGCAGGAAGCGCTGCAGCCAGAAGCAGCAACCCACAGGCAGGTCCGTGTAGGTCCGGCAGCTCTGCTGTAGACATCGCGGCCGTATTCTTTTCACGACACTACGCCGGACAAGCCAACGAGCACAGCCCGTCGCCATGAAGTGTCTACAGGCCGCTCCGCACACCGTCCGTACTCACCTGCACACAGTACCTCGTTATATACTCATCGGCAGTAGCACACACGATGTAGCTAGCCATGTCATACCCGTACAGATGCCGCTGATGCCCCATCCCTGCCGGGCCACGGCGTCCATCATTTTTCTGTAGGCGGTCTCGTGACTTTCAAAATTGCCCCTGTGATACAGTCGGGCATAAAGCCCCGCCGGACGCAGGCGCAGGCTCTCCGCCCCTGTTTCACGCGAGACGCCGCAAAAGAAATAATCCGCGTTATAAAGCCGGGCCGCAGAAAGATGTACTTATGCCCGCCATAGCGGTTTGAGCATGTGGATACATCAATGATTTCGTGAACAGGGGCCGTACCCCAAAAATCTACCTGCAGGCAAAGAATTTCGCGCCAGCTCGACAGGTTTTCACCGCTACCACGTGCGTAACAACGTAGGCGAAATGATGCCCATTTTCAGCTTTCTTGATGTGGTTGCGTGGGGTTAACAATGACATCTATTTTCAGATCGCGGTCTTGACTATTGTGGGCCTGTCAGCCAAGAATTCCATTCTTATTGTGGAATTCGCCCGCGCGCAGCATCAGGCCGGGAAAAACCTGATGGCCGCGGCCACAGAGGCCGCCCGGTTGAGGCTGAGACCCATCATATCATGACCTCCCTGTGTTTTATTCTTGGTGTCATTCCCCTGGCCCTGAGCAGCGGGGCCGGCTCCGGAGCGCGAAACGCCCTGGGAACCGTAGTGATGGCAGGTATGCTGACGGCAACAATGCTGGGCATATACCTCACGCCACTCTTCTTTGTGCTCGTTGTCAAAATGCTGCGCAAAGAATAGATGGGCAGCAAAACATGAAAGAATACCGCTGAAATTGCGACAGCGGACAACATTCGGCAACATTGGCGCAACAAAGATTTTCAATTATTTTATGAACAAGGACAATCTCAATACAGGCAACGGGCAGCCCACGGATACTTCCGGCAAGCCCGGCCCGTCCAGGGCTGCCCGCCGGCGCATACTGCTGGCCGTTATGGTGGCATGGCTGCCCATAGCCACGGACATGACCATCCTTCACATCGCCGTCCCCTCCCTGACCCTCGCCCTGAAGGCCACGGGAACGGAGATACTCTGGATCATAGACATTTACCCCCTGATCGTGGCCAGCCTGCTGGTTCCTATGGGTACACGGAGCGACAGCGTCGGGCCACGCAAGCTCCTGCTGGCCGGGCTGGTCATCTTTATGGCCGCATCGCTGGCAGCGGCTTTCGCGCCCACGGCCAGAGCACTCATCGCAGCCAGAGCCTGTCTGGCCCTGGGTGCGTCAATGATCGTACCCAGCGTGCTCGCCATCATACGGATCACCTTTGACGACTGGAAGGAACGGGCAATGGCCCTGGGCATCTGGGGCACTGTAAGTACCGTGAGCGCGGCCATGGGGCCTCTGGTGGGCGGCCTGCTGCTTGAACATTTCTGGTGGGGTTCAGTCTTTCTTATCAATGTGCCGCTTATCCTGATCATTCTGCCCCTGGCCGCCGCGATCCTGCCCAGGCCCCGGCCCGGCCCCCGAAAGCCGTGGCCCATCGGGCAGGCCCTGACACTGGCTGCGGGCCTTATGTCCACGGTATACGCGGTCAAAACGATCTTCAGGCAGGACAGTTCCCTTCTGCTTTGCGGTATTGCGCTGCTGTGCGGCATTGGTCTGATGGCGCTCTTCATCCGAAAACAGATGACAGCGCGCACCCCCATGCTGGATCTCGACCTGTTCAGGCTGCCCGCCATTCGCGTGGGCCTGGTGGCCGCTCTTGTGGTTTCTGGCGCTCTTGCAGGCGTGGAACTGACCATTGCCCAGGAATTGCAGTTCGTTCTCGGCCGCACGCCGCTACAGGCGGGCATATTCATGCTGCCCATCATGGCCGCCTCTGCCGTGGGCGGGCCTCTGGCAGGCAGGCTGGTCGTCATGGCTGGCCTGCGAAACGTGTTCACGGTATCCCTGCTGGCGGCCGGAGGCAGCCTTGCCGGGCTGGGCCTTGCCAGCTTTCATGATGCGGGCTGGCTTGTGGCAGCCTATATGGTAGTGCTGGGCCTGTCGCTCAGCATCGGCCTGACTGCATCCTCCATAGCCATCATGGGCAGCGTGCCGCCGGAAAAAGGTGGCGCGGCCGGGTCCATCGAAGCTCTGGGCTACGATCTGGGCGCGGGATTGGGCATCACAGCCTTTGGCGTATTACTGGCGGCCAATTACAGCGCTGCCTTGCGGCTGCCCGAAAACCTGCGCCAGCATCTGCCGCGCAGCGCCCTGGACTCCATCAGCGACACAATGGTGGCAGCGGAGCTTACCGGCGGCGAAAAGGGACAGGCCATTGTCGAGGCAGGGCAGGCGGCTTTTACCGCCGCGCACAGTACGGTGCTGCTGTCAGCGGCACTGCTGGTCTGCCTGCTGGCTCTGTGGGTTTTCAGCAGTCTGCGGCGCTATCGCGGTGAAGAGCAACGCCGGGGCTGATACCAGCCCCGGCGTTTCGCCACATGTCACGCTTCTGACGCGCCCGATACATAACAGGCTGTTCTTTTTGGCAACCATTTTGCAAGTTTCCCGGTATGGACGTGTTCGGATATAATCAGGCCGAGGTTTTAAGCCTCATATTGACCATGATGCGGGTAAGTATCGTCATGTTCATGCTGCCTGTTTTTTCCACAAACAACATCCCCATTCAAGTCAAAGCCGCCGTCACCCTTGTATTCACACTGGGTGTATGGCCGCATCTGGCCCTGCCGGGCAGCTACATGCCCGCGCACCCCTTTGATCTGGTGCTCATGGTTCTGGGCGAAGCCGTGCTGGGCCTTGTGCTGGGCATGGCCGTCAATTTTCTGTTCATGGGCATTCAGGCCGGGGGAGAACTGCTGGGCTTTCAGATGGGCTTTACCATGATCAACTTTGCAGACCCGCTTACCGGAAACCAGACCGGCATCACGGCGTTTTTTCTCTGGATGGTGTCGCTGCTGACCTTTCTTTCCCTGGACGGGCATCTGTACATGATCAAGGGCTTTGCGGCATCGTTCAAGATCGTGCCGCCGGGGGCGCTGTTCATAGGGTCCAACATCCTGTGGCAGATACTGCATCTGGCCGCACAGATGTTTGTGCTGGCCCTGCAAATTGCGGCTCCCGTCATGGTGGCGCTTTTTATGGTTGAGGTGGCGCTGGGCCTTGTGGCCCGCACATCACCCCAGATACATATTATGGAGTTCGGCTTTCCGGCCAAGATCGGCGTAGGATTTTTCTTTGTGGGCCTGCTGCTCGTCATCATGGCCGACCATGTGGAAACATTCATTCTGGGGCTGGACGGTCTGTTCACCAACCTGCTGCGCTCCATGAGCACACTGTATCAGTAGGATTGGCATCACCCGGACGGGATCGGCATGCCCTGCTCCCCGATGCGCCGACGTCTGGGACCTGCGCGCCATGCAGCCTCAAAGATTGGCCCCGACTGCTCCGCACCGCATGGGGGCTGTTCACGCCGGTTCAAGGCATTCTCAAAACAGTGCTGGTCCGAAGCGTCAGAGCAATGTAAAAGTTAAATTGCTCTAAAAAAAGGACGCCCTGATGTGGACGTCCTCTCTTGCTCCGGCGCAATACAGTCTGAATGGATGCCTACCCCGCAGCTTTCTCCAGGCGGGCCAGGGTTTCATCCCTGCCCAGAAAGGCCATGATCTCGTTCAGGTGCGAGCCGCCCATAAAGCCCATAAGGGCAGTACGCAAAGGCGGGGCCACCTCCTTGAACTTGAGGCCGTTGTCCGCCACATAGGCGTTAAGGGCAGCCTCAAGGTTTTCGGCCGTAAAGGGGGCACAGGCGGCAAATACGGCAGCCAGGGCAGTCAGATGAGCCTTGCCTGCTTCCGCCAGGTGTTTGGCGGCGTCCTTTTCGGCGTATTCAAGCTCCGCCGCAGGAACAAGCAGGGGGCGGAAGCTTTCGGCCAGGGCCTTGAGGTTGTTGGCGCGTTCACGGAACATGGCGCACAACGGTTCCAGGCGTTCCTGCGGCAGGTTGCCAAGGCCCGCCTGCTCCACAAAGGGCGCAGTAAGCGCGGCCAGCTCCGCCAGGGGCATTTCGCGCATAAAGTGGGCATTGCACCATTCGAGCTTGGTCGGGTCAAAGGCTGCGGCCGCAGGATTGAGGTTGGTGCCGTCGAAGTATTCCACCAGTTCTTCCGGGGTGAACAGCTCCTGATTGCCGTGGGACCAGCCCAGACGCACAAGGTAGTTCACAAGGGCCTGCGGCAGCAGGCCATCCTGCTGGTATTCGATAACAGCGCGCGCGCCGTGGCGCTTTGAAAGCTTCTGGCGGTCAGGACCAAGAATCATCGGTACATGGCCGAAGCGCGGCACGGACAGGCCCAGAGCCTCATAAATAAGAATCTGGCGCGGCGTATTGGATACATGATCATCGCCACGGATGACGTGGGTTATGCCCATGTCATGATCGTCCACCACCACGGCCATATTATACGTGGGCATGCCGTCAGCGCGGCGGATGACCATGTCGTCCAGTTCGCCCACATCCACGGCAATCTTGCCCTTGACCAGGTCGTCAAAAACAACCTTGCCCGACAGCGGCGCCTTGAGGCGCACGCAATGCCCTTCGCCCGGTCCCAGGTCGCGGTTGCGGCAACAGCCGTTATAGCGCGGCTTGAGTCCCTTCGCGCGGGCTTCTTCACGCATGGCCTCCACTGTCTCGGGGGTGCAGGAGCACCAGTAGGCGTGGCCGTTTTCCAGCAGTTTATCCACATAGGCGTTGTAGATGTCGGTACGCTGCGTCTGATAGGTCAGCTCACCGTCCCAGTCCAGCCCGAGCCAGCGCATGGAAGCTAGGATGGAGTCGGTATACTCCTGCTTTGAGCGCAAAAGATCGGTGTCTTCTATGCGCAGATGAAAGCGGCCGTTGAAGTGACGGGCCAGAAGCCAGCAGAAAATGGCCGTGCGCGCACCGCCTATATGCAGGTGTCCCGTGGGGCTTGGGGCGAATCGTGTAACCACTTGCGTCATGTTGTCATCCTTGGAGCAGATTGGTTTTAACTTTCTACGAAAGAAATTTTTTTGCCGTGCCGGTTCCGACGCTGCGTCGCGCGGGCTGCCTGAGCCTGTGCGGCTTTGCACTCGCTGCCGGGGCGCGCCGGAAATACTGGCGCATACAGGGCGGGCGCGTGCAGGCCAGGTACATGCCGTCCGGCTACAACGGCAGACACACAGCGGCGCAGGGGCGGCAGGCGCCGCACAGACATCACCCGAGCCTCACCTCGCAGGGGCAGGCAAGGCGCTTGAGCGTGAGCGTGAGTTCGCGCACATCGACCGGCTTGGTCAGGTGGGCGTTCATGCCAGCCTGAAGGCTGCGCTCCGCATCTCCCCGCATGGCATAGGCTGTCATGGCAACAATGGGAACCGTAGACGCTTCGGGCCGGCTGTCGGCCCTGATCTCGCGCGTGGCGGTGTAGCCGTCCATTACGGGCATCTGCACGTCCATAAGGATAAGGTCTATATCCCCGGCGTGCGCCCGCCACGCCTCAAGCGCTTCCTGCCCATTGCTCACGGCCGTGCACTGCACGCCCATGCCGCTTAACAGCACTTCCATAATCTCGCGGTTTATATCACCGTCTTCAGCCATGAGCACCCGCAGCCCCCGCAGGCAGCCGGGCTGCTCTTCCGGTCCCGCCCCTGCCATGTCAGGAGCAAAAATATCATCGCGGCCCACGCCGAAAGGCAGCTCCACCCGGAATACGCTGCCTTTGCCCGGTGCGCTTTGCACATGTATCCGGCCGCCCATCAGCTCTACCAGACGACGGCACAGGGCAAGACCAAGGCCGGTGCCGCCGAAGCGGCGCGTGATGGACGTGTCTGCCTGGGAAAACGGCGTAAAAATGCGTTCCTGCTCTTCCTCGCTCATGCCGATGCCTTCATCGCTCACCAGGCATGCGAGGGTAACGCTATTGCCCTCGCGGTGCAAAAGCTGCAGATCCACGCGCACCAAGCCGCGCTCTGAAAACTTGATGGCATTGCCACCCAGATTCAGCAGTATCTGCCGCAGGCGCAGAGCGTCGCCCACCAGCGTCTGGGGAATATCGGGATCGATATGACTTTCAAGAACACAGTTCTTGTGCTGGGTGCGCGGGCGCAACAGGGCAAGCACCGCCTCCATCTCATTGACAGGCTGAAACGGCAGGGCCTCCAGATCCATATGATTGGCTTCTATCTTGGAAAAATCCAGGAGATCATTGATAATATCCAGCAAGGATTCGCAGGTGGAATGGATCTTTTCCACATAGTCCCGCTGCTGCGGACTGAGATCTGTATTGAGCACCAGATGGGCCATGCCCATAATACCGTTCATGGGCGTACGTATTTCGTGGCTCATGTTGGCAAGAAAGATGCTTTTGGCCGCATTGGCCGCCTCGGCGCTTTCCTTGGCCTCGCGCAGCATGCATTCATGCTGGCGCTGCTTCGTCACATCGTGCACATACCCGGTGATGCGGGGTTCATCCTGCGTGCCCACCACTTCGTAGGCCACCACAAACCAGCACAGGCCGCGCCAAGGGTGGCTCACGCGCAGTTCCAAATGCTCCTGGAAGCCCAGGGTCCAGCCTTCGGCCCGGCAGAGATTGCGCCAGCGGTGGCGGTCTTCGGGCAGGATGCATTTTTCCACGGCCACGAGCCGTTCCGCGGCGTCCGCGCTTTCACGCAGGCCAAACTGCTCGTAAAAAACCTCGTTGCACGAAAATTCCGGCCTGCCGTTTTTACGGCCCAGTTCGAACACGCCGAGCCAACCCAGGCGGCACGCCAGCGAAAGTCGTGAAAGGCTCTCGCGCAGGGCATTATGCGCCGCGTGCAGCTCGCTGATATCCTGATGGAAACCGGTAATACGCAATACCGGATCATCGGCAGAAGACACGCGCCGGCCCCCGCAGCGCACGTGCATTGCCCCCATGCCGGGATGGCAGTAGGCGTAGCGGATTTCACGCATGGAGGCATCATCTTTAAACGCCGCCAGGCTGTCCCGGATGAGGGGCAGGTCGCGGCTGTCCACATGACGAAGCCAGAACGCCGCACACGCTTCGGGGTCCAGCCCCTCAGGCACACCCAACAAACGGCGCATGCCCTCATTGGTGAACATGGCGGTCCTTTCCGTGCGCGTGTCATATGAAATGGCCCACAGCCCAACACTGGCCGCCGCCATCGCCTCGCGTCCCCAGGAAAGTTCTTCGTCAAAAATTCGCCGCGCCTCTAACAATATACTGCCTCCAGAGCTGGCGTGCAGGCTAGCGCTTTTATGCCCGCAAGACAATGCCGTTCTGTAAAGGCCGGATGTCTCCAGCCTGTGTTGCGCAACATGCCGGCATGAAGACAAAACCGCATTGATTTTGTCGCGCATTTGCCACCCGGCGCGCTTGCGTGCCGCATGGCGGAATGGTAATTTTGGCAGTCATCAGACACATTATAGAGCGATGCCTCACGCGGCCGCAAACAAGGAATACGCATGAACAACGCCACGGTTGTCATCAAATATGGCGGACACGCCATGGACAAGCCCGACCTGTGCACAGCTTTTGCTACAGACCTCGCCCAGCTTTCGGCCCAGAATATGGGCTTTGTCGTCGTACACGGCGGCGGACCGCAGATTTCCGCCCTGCTGCAACGCCTGAGTATTGAAAGCCGCTTTGAAAACGGCCTGCGCGTTACCGACCAACCCACTATGAAAGCAGTAGAAATGGTGCTATGCGGCCAGGTAAACAAGGCCGTGGTGGCCTCTCTGGCCGCGCACGGCGTGCGCAGCGCCGGAATTTCCGGCCGGGACGGCAACCTTTTGCGCGCCGCCATAAAAAACCCCGCACTGGGCCTTGTAGGCGAAGTGGAAGCTGTGGACCCGGCCCTGCCCCGTTGCCTGCTTGAAGCGGGCTTTGTACCCGTAGTCGCCCCGGTGGCCGGAGGTGCAGACGGGCAGGCACTGAACATCAATGCCGACACTGCCGCCGGAGCGCTGGCCGGGGCGCTGGCCGCAGACTACTTCGTGCTTATTTCCGACGTGCCGGGCGTACTGGATGCCGAGGGCAGGCTCATCCCCGCCCTGACGCGCAAAGAGATAGAAAAACTGTGCGCTGAAGGCGTTATCACGGGCGGCATGATCCCCAAGGTGGAATCCTGCCTGCACGCCCTGGACTCGGGCTGCCGCCGCGCGCTCATCCTGGACGGGCGGGCGCCTTCAAGCCTGCGCCGCTATCTGCTGGATGACGCCCCCCTGGGAACCGTGGTCATCGGCTGATCCGTGCCGCGCCTGGCGCGGCACGCCTGAAACAGAAGCCCTTGGGCGGTCTTTTGCCATCCGCGCCGCTTGCGGCGCGGATATTCTTTTGCATGGCCTGCCCGCGGCTGCGCCCTCAGCGTACGCCGCCCTGCGGAGGATTGAGCGTGGCCCCGCCTTCCATGAGTGCTTCAAAGTCCTGACACGACATGGGGCGGGCATAAAAAAATCCCTGCGCCTGGATGCCGCCAAAACCGAGAAGAAAATTGCGCTGCGTGGCGTTTTCCACCCCTTCGCACAACACTTCCATATGCAGGTCACCGGAAAGACTGATGATACTGCTGATGATGCTTTTGTTGACCGACGCTATTTCACCGGAACCAAGCAGACTTCTGTCAATCTTTATGACATCGAAAGGCACTTCCTTGAGCACATTGAGGCTTGAATAGCCCGCGCCGAAATCGTCAAGCCAGATGGAATACCCATACTGCTTGAACTGGCGCACGCTGTCGCGTATTTCTGTAAGGTTTTTGATAAAAACGCTTTCAGTTATCTCCAGTCCCACATGCCGCGGTTCAAGACCGTGCGCGCAGACCAGGGCATGAAATTCTTCGGCAAAGGCAGGATTTTTAAAATTTTCGCGGGAAATATTGACGGTTACGGGAACAAACGGTCTGCCCGTATCAAGACATTGCCGCAGGTAGCGGCAAACCTGCTCGTAAACGAGAAAATCCAGGCTGATGATGTCGCCCGACTCTTCAAGCAGAGGCACAAAACTGGCGGGCATGATATCCCTGCCGTCAGGAGTGCGCATTCTTGCCAGGGCCTCGGCCCCCACCACTGCGCCGGTGGCAATATCTATTTGCGGTTGCAGCAGAAAGAAAACGCCGCCGCATTCCAGCGACTTGATCACGTCTTCATACAGGCTCTGCCGCTGCAGGCGGCGCACTTCCATCGCATCGGTAAAAATTCCCCCGCGGGAGCGCAGGGTGGGCTTGAGCGCGCGCCGCGCCTGGTCCGCCCGGCTTACGTGCGGGTGCAGGCTGGCGGGCGTACCTTCTACAGGGCAGACCCCTCCCACAAAGGCCAGATGGCTGCGTGGGTGCAGATTGCGCTTTTTTGCAAGAAACAGTTCGCCCTTGGCCACAATCTTTCCGGCTGCGACTTCAAGGCTCGTTCCCTCGGGAACCGTAAAAAGCATGGTAAACTGGTCCGCAAAAATGCGGCTGGCGCACACATAGCAATCCAGGTGCCGCAAAAATGCGGCAAAGGCGCGCAACATGCTGTTGCCCGCCTGCTCGCCGTAAAGACGGTTGAGCACCTGAAAACCCTGCATATCCGCATGCAGAACAGCAAATCGCCGTCCCGTCAGATCTGAACGCACAACCCGCAGGGCTTCTTGCAAAAAAGATTCAAACTGCAAAAGCCATGTGGTGCGGTCATACTGCTCCATACAACCCAGCAGGCGCCGTATCCGGCAGCTTTCCCGACTTTTGAGGTCCAGTTCGGGAAAAAAGGACTCCACGCCCCAGTCGCCGGAAAGCCGCATGTACCCCCCGGCGCGGTCTTCCGTTCCATCCCCCAGAAAATGCATGCCTCCCCCTTTCTACGGCCCGGCGAGAAGACGCCACAACGGCATTTTCCTACAATTCTGGACAGAACGAAACTAGCGTATATTTGAATATTTTGTAAAGTGATTTCTATGGGTTGTCGAAACGCGTATCAGTATCATTCCCGGCCGCGGCGAATCCACCAGTCCTTCTCTACCCGGCCGTACCACCAACGGTTATGGTCCGTGCGCAACACAACTTCCGCCAGTTCACGGGCAGCGGGACTGCGCAGCCGCTTGACGGTACTTTCAAGCCATTGCCCGGCAAAAGCGTTGCCCTTGTCCAGCTCCACTTTAAGATTGCATATAAGGTCAAGCTGGTCAGCATCGTGGGCCAGCATGGCTTCAGGGCTTGTGTTCTCTGCCAGCTCATCCCAGAGGGGCAGCACGTCGTCCTCAAGGCCCGTGCCTGCAACACAGTCTTCCAGAGCGCGGCGGGGCTGGCATTGCGCATAACGGTGATTCACATAATTGAGGTCGCCGGTGCGCGCCTCATGCAGATCGTGAAAAAGGCAAAGGAACGTCACTTTTGCCGGATCAACGCCACTCATGCGGGCCAATGCATAGCCCATAACGCTGACCCGGTAAGAATGCTCGGCCACGTTTTCTTTACCGGAACCGAGGAAGGCGTATCCCGTGCGCGGAGTATGGCGCAGCATTCCCACTTCATTAAAAAAATCTGCCAGGCGTTCCAGCCTTTTCTGATCCGGCGTATCGTCCGGCATATCCTTGCTGTTCATATTTTTAGCGTGTGTATTGCTCATGCTGCTTCCGGTATGGGGTTGACGGCCCAGGCGGCACAAATACGCTGTCCCAGGGCCTGCTGAAAATATGTGGCCGCCCGGCACACCGCAGCACCAATGCGAAAAAAGCTCTCGCAAAGGCCGGATCAGCGCAGTGCGGGCAGCAACAAGGACGGCGTCAGCGCTGGTTCACGGCAACACCGCGTTATTCAAGCTCGTACTTGCGCAGCTTGTTGTGCAGGGTGGCGCGGGTAATGCCCAGGCGGCGCGCGGCCTCACTCTTGTTATCGCCGGTCTGGCGCAGGGTTTCCTCAATGACCCGGCGCTCCACCTCATCCAGGGGCAGACCCGCCAGAGAAAGATCCGCTTCTGCCGGAGCTTCCGCCGGAGCTTCTGCCGCCGCAACGGTTTCAGACAGCACAGAGGGCAGTTCGCGCGCGGTGATAAGGTCGCCGGTGCAGAGAATAACAGCCCGCTCCACGGCATTTTCCAGTTCGCGCACATTGCCCGGCCAGGAATGCCGCAGCATGATGTCAAGCGCCTGCGCGGAAAACCCGCGCACGGCCTTGCGGTTACGACTGGCAAAATTTTCCAGAAAATATGCCGCCAGCACAGGAATGTCTTCTGCCCTTTCACGCAGGGGCGGCACTTCAACACTGATGACATTCAGGCGGAAAAACAGGTCTTCGCGAAAACGCCTGTGCGCCACCTCATGCCGCAGGTCACGGTTGGTGGCGGCCAGTACGCGCACATCCACAGTGAGCTGCGTGTCAGAGCCTACGCGCTGCACCTCACCCTGCTGCAGGGCACGCAGCAGCTTGGCCTGAAGCGAAAGGGGCATCTCACCCACTTCGTCCAGAAAGAGCGTGCCGCCGTGCGCCTGGGCAAAGCGCCCCTCGCGACGGCGCTCCGCACCGGTGAACGAGCCTTTTTCATGCCCGAACAATTCTGATTCCAGCAGGTTTTCCGCCAGAGCCGCACAGTTGACGGTAACAAGGGGTTTATCGGCGCGCAGGCTTTTGCCGTGCAGGGCGCGGGCCACCAGCTCCTTGCCGGTTCCCGACTCGCCGGTAATGAGCACCGTGGCTTCGGTGGGGGCCACGGTATCCATGATTTCCTGCATGGCGCGAATGGCCGGACTGCGGCCGATAATGCCGGGCATGGCCGCCGCGTGACTCAACTGACGGCGCAGTTCGCGATTTTCGACACTCAGGCGCGAACGCTCAATGCCTTGCTGCAAGGAATGCTTCAGGCTTTCAAAGTCCAGAGGCTTGACCAGATAGTCATACGCCCCCAGGCGCAAAGCCTCCACGGCTGTTTCCACCGAGGAATACGCCGTCATGAGAATGACAGGCAGCGCGGGATTATATGCAAGAATCCCCTTGAGCGCGTGTATGCCGTTCATGCGCGCCATGCGCACGTCGGTCAGCACGGCGTCAAAGGCCTTTTCCCGTACAAGAGCCACCGCCTCATCGCCGTCGGCAGCCTCCTCCACCACATAGTCCCAGGAACGAAGCATGGTTCGCAGCATACCGCGGTGCGCGTCGTCATCGTCCACTACAAGAATGCTGTTCTTCACCCTGATAATCCTCCTGACCAGCCGGGTCGCAGCCATTTGCCGCGCGCAGCCCGGTGAATCACAGACGCTTTCTCTTTCTGCGTTCCACAAAAGGCGGTGTTGCCGGAGGCGCCTCCGGCAGCCAGATTCGAAAGATGGTTTCGCCCGCCGCGCCGGACTGCGCCTGACGGGAAGTAACGCTGATCTCGCCGTTATGCGCCTCCACGATCTTGTGGACCATGGCCAGCCCAAGACCGGTTCCTTGCCCCTTGGTCGTGAAGTAGGGGTCAAAGACATGCGGCAACTGCCGGGGAACAATCCCCACGCCCGTATCCCGCACCATAAGACATACGCCTTTTTTATGCCACGTCACGGCAAAGGTGAGCCGTCCGCCCTCCGGCATGGCGTCCAGCGCGTTGAGGCAAAGATTCAGCAGGGCCTGCCCCATACGTTCCGGATCGACCATAGCCAGCGGTACGCCCGGGGCCACCCGGCATTCCACCTCAACACCGCGCTTTTCTGCATCCTGCCGGATAAGGCGCATAACGTGTTCCACCACATCGGCAAGACGCCCGGGCCGGGGGCAGACATCGCTCGGCCGTGAAAGGCCGATAAGATCCATAATGACGCGGTTGAGCCTGTCGACCTCGCTAACCATCACATTGGCCGCGGCGCGGTCTTCGCTGCCCTCAGGAAAGCGCTGGCCGAAATAGGTGGCATAACCCTTAATGGAACTCAAGGGATTGCGGATCTCGTGAGCCACCCCGGCGGCCAGATTGCCCACAGCAGCCAGCTTTTCCTTGCGGCGCACCTCGGCTTCAAGACGGCGCACCTCGACTTCGGCCTTGCGTTGCTGCTGGCGCGATTCGCGCGCCCGTTCGGCATAATACAGCGCCAACAGACAGGCCAGACCCACCAGAAGGGTCACGGACGAAAGCATGGCCACATAGTCCCGGTTCTGGCTGCGCGTGATTTCAAAAGGCGAAATCTCCAGCCCGAGAAAAATGATCGGCACAGGATAGCCTCTGGGCATGTCGGCCATGCCGGGGGAAAACTGGCGGTACACCACAAAAACGCGCTGCCCCTCCATTTGCATGATGCCCCATTGGGCCAGCATGCCCGGGTTCAGGTCACGCATACGGGTCTCGTCCATCTCCCTGTCTTCAACTTTCAGTATTTCTCCAAGGCGCACACGGTTGCTGTGCGCCACAATAATGCCGTCAGGCATGGTTACGGAAACAAAAACAATGCCTGGGCTTGCCGCCATTTCTTCCAGCAGCACCTGCAGGCGCACGCCCGCCTCGCTGCGCATGCCGGAGCGCAAAATGCTTTCAAAGGCAATAATGAGGGAAGAGCCTTTTTCCGCGAGCAATCGGGCCATGGCAGCCTCGCTGCGCTCGATGGATATATAGGCCAGCAGACTGATCATGAGAGCCAGCACAAGGGCCGCGCCGCCCATAAGCAAGCCGAGGGGCGTACGTGAAACGCCCCGCATCCCCTTCATGGATGCGTAAAGCTCAAGTCCTCCCCAACCCTGGGGCGGCTCTTTCCGGCTTTCGCCGTCCGGGTTGTTGTGTGCCGAGGTCATGCCTGTGCTTATAGCGTCATGCGCGCGCAGTGTCATCATGCACCGGGCGGAGGCCATAAAAAAAGTTGCATGATTTTTGCAAATGCATAAGATGCAGAACGTGCGTTGTCACGGCAACGCTTCTGCCGTTTCCGGCCTGAATATACGGCGTCTGACGTTGCCGACGCCACAGATGCAAGATCAGGAACCATTGTGCCATGCGAAAGACTTCTTTCTTACTGACCTTTCTGTGCGGCATGCTGCTGCCCGCGCATTCTCCCGCGCAAAACCAGCAGGGCGAGGCACTTCCCCCTCCTGCAATGCGCACGGCCATGAGCACGCAGGACGTGTGGCTGGATTACCTGCCGCCAAGCCAGCGCATGAAGGCCCAGCTCATTATGGAAGAGTACCGCCCCAAGGTGCGGGACTTGCGGCAGCGTATTTTCTCCAAAAAAAGCGAACTGGAAGAACTCAGCTATAACCGCAACACATCGCCTGACACCCTGCCCCGCCTTGGCCGCGAACTGCAGGTGCTGCGCGACGAATTGCAGGCCCTGCTCATTCACGCGGACCAGCGCATGCGACGTGAAGTGGGTATTCCCCTGGGGACCCTTGCCAGCAGGGGATGCAGCATGGAGTTCACCTCAAAAGACACCATAGAAGGAGTCCAATAGCGTCTTCAGCCTTATGCCTGCCGCTCTCTTCACCTCATCCTCCCCCATTCGCCTGTCCTCTCCCTGCCTCACGTCTCCGGCTGCCTTTGGAGCATTCCGCTAGCTTCAGTTGCACGACGCAATCAGCGCATAAAAATCATACTTCTGATTAAATTTTATACATAGCCTGAATACACCTGTATAAAAAAAATACAGGCGCCGTAGGCGCTGTGCCCAAAACCAGAAAAAAATAAATACTTTTAATTCAATATATTAACTGAAAAACATCGCACAACTCTCTTTTGGCACACCAATTGCTAATCTTTATACAAGACTACGGAAATGGAATAGAGACATACAAAAACAAATAATGTTTCAAACAAGACCGTATTCACATTATAAAAATTTAATATGGTTCCAGTAGCGCACAAATCGGCTTCCAACTCCGGCCTGCCAGTACAGGCATACACCGGAAAGTGCATAGGCGAAGCGGCAGAAAAGCGCCAAGGCTGTATAAACAAGATTTCGGCTGTGCGCGACGCCGCCACGGAACGGCAGACATAAAGAAACTGTTGAGTCCAGGCCACAAGAAAACGCCCTGTGGCGGGGTAAACCCGCAAGAGTTTCCGCTCTGGAAAAGCCGGGCGGGAAGCAGCAAAGCCGCACAAAACGGCAATGCGTCGCCAACCCAGCCAACCCGCCGACGGGCGGTAACGATATATGGAAAAACCAGCAAACTTTCCGCATGCCCTCCGCCCCCATTGAGGACATCCGGATCCCCCCCCCGAAAACCTCCTCCTTTGAACAAAACCTCTAACCATCGGAACATCCTCCCTCTCTCGGCCGCCGGTTGCCCCCGGCGGCCGCCTCTCTTTATGGAGCATATTACCTTTGAGAATATCGCTCCTCAAAGGTCAAGACACGCCCGTCACGGCGCCTGCCAGTGCAGATAAACGACTCACGCACCCGTCAGAGCAGTTTCAAGGTAACATTACGTGAAGCCTGAAAAACACCCTGGCCCGGGCGCACAGCCTGCCCCTGAAACCTGTCCCGAAATCCGCGCATGAAGGCCAGGGGCTTGCTCTCCGTACGGGCAATGCTCACGCGCCATACGCATCCACGCCGCCCTGGAAAATATTTTGCCCGGCTCCGCGCCAGCCTGCCTGGCGGCTTCAGGCCGGCTTGCCTGATGTGGCCGGCTTGCCAGCGACCATTACGTTTTTTATGGCAAAAAAAGCCCCCGCGCCTGAACGCGGGGGCTTTTAGCTATGCTCTTGCAATGCCCTGCCCAACGGCGTACCGGGCCATGCCCGGGCGCTAACCGAGCTTCATCTGTGCGATGAGATTCTTGAGCGTGTGCGCCTGAGCCGCCAGTTCGGCCACAGCCTGCGTGGCCTCGGCCATAGCCACAGCACTTTGCCGCGACATCTCGTTCACCTGCACAATGCTCTGATTGATTTCATCACTGGCGGCTGACTGCTCTTCACTGGCGGTGGCTATAGCATTGACCTGATCCGACGTGCCTTCCACAGTAGCCACGATTTCCCGCAAGGCCTGGCCAGACTCGCTGGCGTAATTTGTGGCCTGCGCGATCTGGTTTACGGCATTGTCTGCCGAACTCATACTTTTTGCCGTACTGTTCTGTATGGCCTGGATAGCCGCACTGACATCATGGGTGGAAGCCATAGTTTTTTCAGCCAGCTTGCGTACTTCATCGGCCACCACCGCAAAACCCCTTCCGGCATCACCGGCGCGGGCGGCTTCAATGGCCGCGTTGAGCGCCAGCAGATTGGTCTGGTCTGCGATATCTGAAATGACATTCATGATGCGCGTAATGCTCTGAGCATGATCGCCAAGCTCGGCCATATCGCTTTTCAGCTCTTCCGACACATGCCGTACCGCCTCTATACTGCGTACGGCCTGTTCTACAATCTGGGCGCCGGCATGGGCCTTTTCCTTGGTTTCTCTTGATGCCGACGAAGCAGCCGCCGCATTATGCGCCACTTCCTGAACTGTGGCATTCATCTGGTTCATGGCCGTAGCCGCCTCGGAAAGACGCTGGGATGATTCGGCGGCACTGCGGTCGGACTGTTCAATCTGGGCAGAAAGCTGTGTAGACGCGGAAGAAATAATCCCCGCCACGGCTTCCAGTTGCCCGGCGGCGGCCAGCATGCCCTCCTGCCGGGCGTTTTCCGCCTGTTTACGCGCCTCCTGGGCCTCTCCCATGGCTTCTTCGGCTTCTGTTTTGGCAATCTCAGCCTGGTGATTCTTTTCCTCGCTTTCGCTAAACAGACTGCGCAGCTTGCCTACCATACCCTGAATGCCCTGCGAAAGGCCGCCTATCTCGTCACCGCGTCTGGCTGCCTGTGCCAGCTCCGTTTCTTCCTGCGGTGAAGGATTGAAGTTCCCCCCGGCAACGGCCTGCACATAGTTTTCACCGGCCTTGATGGAACGCGCAATACCCCGGGCCACAACGATGATGATGCAGCCGACCACGAGAATAGCGACACCGCCCATAAGCATATTTTCTTTCAGAAGATTTTTGGCGGGTTCCAGCAGTTCGTCTCTGTCGCCCACCAGCACCACGTGCCAGTTGCTTTCCGGCATGTGCCGATAATAGGCCACCATTTCGGTATCGTTATGATCGTAAACCACCCGGCCGTTGCCGTTGCCCAGAGCCGCCCTGACATGAGGCTGATTGCTGCCGTCAGTGCCGATCAGGCTCTTGTCGGGGTGCATGAGCACCCTGCCCTCGCTGTCATAAACCGCGCAAAAACCGTCTTTTCCGATCTTTATGGTATCCGTGGTCCCGGCGCTCAGGCGGGGCAGGCTCATATAGGCATAGAGCACACCTTGGGTTTTGCCGTCCTTCATGACCGGAGTCGTAACTATGGTGGCGAGTTCTCCTGTATGGTTGGGCAGGTTCTCGATGCCCATGCTGCCCTGAAGGGCCACGTTCACAGACCTGCGATCACCCATACCCCGCCCAACAAGATCCCGGCTGGTGTGGGCGATGACCCTGCCGTCAAGGTCAAGCAGGCCGGCTCCATCCACTATGCCGAAGTGCTCCGTAAGGTCATCAAGGACGTTCTGCACGTCTTCTGATCCATAAGATGCCGGCTCGCCGTCGTAGACAACCTCAAGAACGGACTGTGAAGAACCGCGGCGGAGCAAGGCATTTTTAACGTGATTGGACTCGGCGCTGGTCTTCATGAGACCGCGCGTCATTTGCTGCACAGTGGCAAGGCCATGCACCTGCTTGTCGATAACCGTATTCAGCTCATGCGCTATCTGCTGTGTCAGTGATGTCTCCGCCCGCCAATAGCTGAAAACGCAAACCGCGGTCAGCCCCAGCATGGACGGAACCAAAATGTTGAGCATCATTTTGCTCATGATTCCCATTTTCATATACAGCCCCTTTGAACTCGTAAGTCTTGTGGATTAACAGCCAAAAACACAGCCTGTTCAGGCCTGTGAGAGGTCAGTGGCAGAGGAGTGGACAGGAAGAGACCCGGAGGGAAAAACAGGAGGAATCAAAAAACTGATACCAGCCTAACTGCACCTATATAGCTTTTCGGTTTTTATTGCAAAACTTATTATGCCTTGGAGACATCTTCTTTAAAAAAAGCTGGATACTATTGCTGGGACCGGCAAAACAAGGAAATACAAAATATAAAAAAATATATAAAAACAATAGCGATATGCTAGCTGCCCCGGCAAGGCGTCAAAAAGGGGCAGCAAGAGAACCGGCATAGAAATGCAAAAAAGAGGCGCCGACCGTATCTGGCCGGAAGCCGAAAGGGCCGGAACCGCCCGGAGCAACTTGTAATCAGGAACAGGTGAGGGTCAAAAAGAGGGTCTGCCCGCAGACGGCATCAAAACGCGCATTTTTCGGCTCAAGCCCCAGGCCGGCCCAGGCAGGGCGCAACTCGCCCCGCGTTCCCCAGATGTATCCCTGGCAGGCTCCCGGCAGACGCAGCTCCGAAAGAACGGGAACGCAGGACGCCCCGGAAGTTTCACCCGCCGCTTCCACGGCACGGCGTACGGCGAGCAGCAGGGCGCGCCCCATAACGCGGCTGCCCAAAGACCGGTCAACAGGCCCGGCCAGCACAGCTCCGTCCAGAGCGGCTTCAGGGGCGAGTCCCATACGTATCACAGGCACATGGGCAGCCTGAGCCATCAGCCAGCCCTGCGCCAGCAGGTCCAGCGTCGCCTCAAGCGGCCACGGGCTGTATGTCCCCTGCCGCCACATACGAGCAAGGGCCGTACCTTCGAGCACCAGACAGGGGTAGAAGCGCAGCATGTCCGCTCCGGCGCGCAGGGCCTGTGGCACGTCAGCCAGAAAATCGGCAGGGGCATGCCCCGGCATGCCCGGCAAAAGCTGAACCCCCAGCGCCAGCCCCGCATCCTTCACATGGGCACAGGCGCGCAGGGCCGTAGCTCCGTCATACCCACGCGACGATGCGGCCAGCGCCGCATCGGAAAAACTCTGCACCCCCAGCTCCACACAACGGCAACCCGCCGCGCGCAGGCGTTCAAGTACCGGCGCGGTCACGCAATCCGGCCGGGTGGAGCAGCGGAAGGAACGTATCCAGCCCCGCTCAAGCGCCAGGCCCGCCAGATCAAGGCAGGCAGCCTGATCGCCATCAGGCATGGCAGTAAATGTACCACCGTAAAAAGCCAGTTCCGCGGGGGGCAGGCCGAGGGTATGGCGGCGCTCAAGATTGCCCCGCGTCTCATGCAGCAGGACATCAAGCGGCTGGACCGGAAGCGGAGGCAGGGGCGACGGCAGGGAGGCGCGCCCCGCAGCAGCGGCCGGGGCCGTGCCCGTCCGCGGCGCAAAAGCAGTGCCGGACACTGCCTCTGCCGGGCACGCCGCAGAGACGGAACCTGTCTGCACATCCTGCGCACAAAAGACGCAACGCACCGGGCAACCCCTGAAAGGAAGAAATACCGGCACGAGCGCACAAGCCTGCGCCGCAGGCAGAACCCAGGGCAGGGTTAAAGAAAAAATTCGGGCAGATACCGTTTTCATATATACTCGATGCCTGTGAAGCCATACGCGGCGCGCACTACGGCCATTCTTTCGGCAAGAAGGCAATTTTTAAGAAAAATCTTGCTCTGCCCGTTAGTTGCGTGTATTTTACACAAAAGTGCCCTTCATGTGAAGCGAGCCTTTGTTTACCATTTGGCCATACCTGTCAGGACCATGTTTGTGACAGACATACCAGCGCCACAATACGCGCCGGAGAACTCACAATGAAGAAAACTCTGACCAAAGCGGACATCGTGGAGGCCATCTACGAAGAAACCGACAAAAACCGCGTTGACGTGAAAAACGTGGTTGAAAAACTGCTGGAAATCATGAAAACGGCCATTAAAAAGGACCGTGCCCTGCTGATCAGCGGTTTCGGCAAGTTTGAATGCTATGACAAGGCCTCACGCAAAGGGCGTAACCCCAAGACTGATGAGACCATTACCCTGCCCCCGCGCAAAGTTATGGTCTTTCGTCTGTCGCGGAAGTTTCGCTCAGAACTGAATCCCTAGCCGCGCCGCAACGCCTGCGCCTTCACGGCGGACATCCGCTGGGCTCCGCAGCGAAGGCTCTTGCGTTTCTTTTACCGGCCAGCCGTTGCACGGGCAGCATTTTGCCCAGTGCTTTTTTGTGCCCAGCGTCTGCCGTAGCGGGCTTGTGCTGCTGTGGAGCTCCGGCCTTTTTTCGCCGGGGGCTTCCGGAGTCCGCGTTCCGGGGGGAGGCTGCGTATGCTGTTCAATTCCTATTCCTTTCTTTTTCTGTTTTTGCCTCTTCTGCTGCTGTGCTGGCGGCTGGCGGCGGGTTTCGGCCCCGCACGGCTGAGTCTGGTTCTGCTGCTCTTTTCCACCGTATTTTATGCCCTCTGGGGCCTTCCCTTTCTGCTGCTTCTGGCGGGCATACTTATCATGAACTACGCCTTTGCCCTGGCACTGTCCGCGCCGGAAAACGCAGCCGCGGCTGCCACCGGCACTGACGGCGCAGCTCATGCAGCGCCCCCCTATGCCGAAGACGGGACGGACGGGCAAACAACCGGCAGCCCGCGCAACCGCCGACAACTTTTCAGTAACGGCGGGCTTAAACGCCTGGGCTGCTGGGCATGCAGCCGCAAGGGACTGCTGACCCTGGCCCTGATCCTGAACCTGCTGCCTCTGCTCTGGTTCAAGTATTCATGGTTTTTCGCCCAGAACCTGGCCCTGCTTATGGGCGCGGAGTGGAATTTCACCCCGCCGGGTCTGCCGCTCGGCATTTCTTTTTACACCTTTATACAGATCGCCTGGCTCGTCAGCGTCTACCGGCGGCAGGTGACCCCCCAGGGATTTTCACGACACGCGCTTTTTTCGGCCTGTTTTCCCTACGTGATTTCCGGTCCCATCGTGCGTTATGAGCAGATGGGTCCGCAGCTTGACGAGCTTTCCGGCTCCACCTCCGAAGGGCTGGCCCAGGGATTCACCCTGTTCACCATAGGACTTGCCAAAAAAGTGCTGCTGGCCGACGGCCTGGCCGTGTACGCCAACGCCGTGTTCAATGCGGCGGAAAAAGCCTTTCCCGTCAGCGGGGCCGAGGCCTGGCTGGGTTCTTTCTGCTATACTTTTCAGCTGTACTTCGATTTTTCCGGCTATACCGATATGGCCATCGGCCTTGGCCTCATGCTGGGGCTGCGGCTGCCGGAAAACTTTGATTCGCCCTACAAGGCAACGGGCATTGTTGACTTCTGGCGGCGCTGGCACATCACCCTGAGTTCCTGGCTGCGGGACTTTCTGTACATCCCCCTGGGCGGTAACCGAAAAGGGCGGCTCATGCAGTACCGCAACCTCTTTCTGACCATGCTCATAGGTGGGGCCTGGCACGGCGCTGGCTGGACATTCATCATATGGGGCGCGCTGCACGGGGCCATGCTGAGTATCAATCACTTTTTCCGCGCCTGCATCAAGGGCAGCCTGACGGAGCGGGTTCTGGCTGCCCTGCCCTTGCGCATCTTCTTCATTTTTTTCACGTTCATGTGCATCAACCTGTGTTGGGTGGTCTTTCGCACCGTAAGCCTTGACGGTGCGGTGACCATGTACGGGGCCATGTTTGCCGGGCCTTTCACGGCTGAAGCCGCCGGCCTTGCTGCGGACCACACCGGGCTTTCGGCAATGGGTGCACTGGCCGCCCGCTGGCTGCCCAACAACTATTTTCAGGGCTGGATGCCCTTTGCCCTGCTTGGCATAAGCCTTGTGCTTGTATGGGCCTTCCCCAACAGCCACGAACTGCTGCACGGCAAGCGCGACGGCACGCGCCCGCTGCTGAGCTGGCGGCCATCAGCGGCATGGGCAACGGGCCTGGCCTGTCTGGCGTTCGTGACCCTTGTTCTGGTGTCGCGCAAGGCGACCTTCCTGTACTTTCAATTCTAGAGGGGCGGACACATCATGAGCAAAATTCTCACCGAAGCCGCCTACCTCCACCGCTACTTCCGTGTGCTGCTGCTTCTTGCCGTGGCGGCCTGCCTGCTGGTGCTGCCCTATACCGTGTGGTGGCTCTACAAAAGTGGCGACGTGGCAGTGGAACGCGCCGTGGAAGATCAGGCGGCCGGGCGCTTTGTCATTTTCGGCTCTGGCGTTTCACAGGACTTTGTGGACTACAAGCTTCAACTATATTCCAGGGTTAAACCTGAAATCGCGGCGGTCGGCTCTTCGCGTGTCATGCAGTTCCGCTCGGCCTATTTCCGCAAGTCTTCCCTCAACGTGGGCGGCACGGCGGGCAATCTTTCCGTGTTACGATCCACCATTGACGCCATGCTGGCCGAGCACAGGCCCGAGGCCCTCATCATCGGCCTGGATTTCTGGTGGTTCATGCCCCAGTGGCATCCCGATCCGTTCAAGGACGAACCGCCCACCAGTGGCTCCTACAACTACGGGCTTGAAAGCCTGAAAAAACCCTGGGGCTGGCTGCTGGAAGGCAAGGTTTCCATTCACGATTTCATTGCCCCGGTATTGCTGGAATCCGCCGGGGGCTTTCGCGCCGGACGTTACGGCATCATGGCGCAACAGACCGATGACGGTTTCGGCCCTGACGGATCGTGGTACTACACTGCCGAAACCACAGGACAAAAACGCCCCTTTGACTACCAGTTTGAAGACACCCTCACCCAGGTGCGGCACGGCATCAAGGCCTTTTTCCATGCCCGGCCCCTTGAGGGCAGCCGTGACCCTGGCGGCATAAGCTCCGCCCATGTGGACGCCTTTGCTGAAATTTACTGCCGTCTCAAATCGCGGGGCATCGCCACTTTTGTCTTTATTTCGCCCCTGTCGGTCAAAGTGCTGGACTCCATACGCCAGCGTGAGGCGGACTATCCCCACCTCTTCCATCTCAAAGAGGCCCTGATGGCGCGTGGCATAGAGGTGGTCGATTTTACCGATCCACGCACCTTCGGCTCCGGCGACTGTGAATTTATTGACGGCTTTCACGGCGGCGAAGTAACCTATGCCCGTATGCTGCGTGACATGGCCGACCGCTGGCCCGCCCTGCTGACCTACGTGAATATGGAAAAAATCAATGCAGTCATCCGCGACTGGCGCGGTCACGCCCTGGTTTTTGACGAGCGCGTGACCGACAGGACAGAAACGGACTTCAACAACTTTAACTGCCCCAAGCGCAAGCCCTAGATGTAGAGTGTCAAGGTGAAAATGCTCTGGCGGCTGCGCGAAGCTGCACCCGCCGTGTAAAGGCGCAACTACAATGCATTTGCTCTGTTACGCGCCGGAACGAAAGCTCCTTACCTTTGAAATGCCCACTCGCAAAGGTACAATGCGATAAAAAACACTGCGGCAGCACACATGTTGCGCACTTGCCGCGTAAACGGCTGCCGTGAACAGGTACGGCCTTTAGCAGCCTGTGGAAAAACCTCCGGACGCAAGGGCAGGTGTAAACCGGCCCCGCATTGGGTCAAAAACATGCACAGCGCTATCCGCAGGCTGCGCCGGCATCCGGCGTAAGGGGCATAGTGCGCCATACGCGCCTTCCGGGCGACTGCACAACGAGTTTACACTACAGGTGTGATCGTGATCCGGCCAAAGGCACAAGAACCGACAGGACGCAAACGGAAAGCAATATGCGCCGGGACAAACTCCACGACATAACGGCACCCACAGGCTCTGCAAGGTGCAAAAACAGTCCCCGCAAGGTCACCATGCCCGTATTGTGGGGGCTTGCCCCTGATGGATTTCTTTCCGCAGCCCTGCGCACTTTCAAAACCCGTCTTTTTGCCTTGCGCGCGCGTTGCCTGCATGTCCTGCCCCTGTGCGCCCTGATCCTGTGCGCCCTGCCACCGGGCGCCCCGGGTACGCACCTTGCCGCCGCATACGTATGGGGACCACGCCCGGCCCTGGCGGCGGCCGCCTCCATCCCCACGCCCACACCTGCCGAGCCTAGAGTGCATGAACCTGTTGTACCCGTTCCCACGGTCACTGTACCGACAGTTCAGGCTCCGGTGGTTCAGGCTCCGCAGCTCCAGCCCTCCGGCGGGCAGCAAAGGCCCGGATGGAGCGGATCGAGCGGGCGGAGCGACAATGCCGGGCAAGCCGCAAGCCTGCAGGACGCCGGAAATGATGGCCGGCAAGTCTCCCCCACCCGCGAAATTATGGGCTTTCTCTTTGGCGGCAACACAGGCACGGCTTCAGATAACGCAACGGCTGCCCCGCAGGACACTGCAAGCCATCCCTCAACGTCCATACGCAGCGGCAGCCTGAACAGCACAGGTCCCAATGGCGCTCCCATGCCTCCAGGCCCGATTGCCGTGCCGCCGCCGGCTCCTGTAGCGCCACCGGCTCCCGTGGCCCCTGTGGCCCCTGCCCCGGTTCCGGCCACACCCGGCAATCGTGTTCCGGCCCGGGCCGTGGCCGAAATGCAGCCACAGTCGCCTGAAGCGCAATTGCGCCAGAAGCAGCAAAATGCAGAAAGGGAACGTCAGCGGCAGGAAAAGGCACGTTGCAGTTCCCGGCCCGCCAAGGCTACGGAAACTGCCGGTCCGGAGGCCTCCCGCCCGGCGGCAGACCATGCCGGTACGCCGACTTCCGTACCGCCCCCGGCCGCAAAGGAAGAAAACACGCCCCCGGATGTGCCGGAAACCCCAAAAGCGGAAAGCCCCTTTACACCCGGCAGCCCCGAAGCACAGGCCAATGAGGCCTACCAGAAAGGTGATTTTGCCCAGGCGCGGGCCATCTGGCAGCACCTTGCGGATGGCGGCGACGGGCAGTCCATGAACAATCTGGGCGTGCTTTATGATCTCGGTCTGGGGGTAGAGCCTGACGAAGGGCGCGCCCTGCACTGGTTTGCCCAGTCTGCGGCAGCGGGGCATCCCTCAGGCATGAGCAATTACGGCCGCATGCTGGAACAGGGACGTGGCATTGAAGCCAACCCCCACGAGGCTGCCCGCTGGTTTGACCTCGCGGCCCGACAGGGCCAGCCCGAAGCCCAGTACAATCTGGGGCTTATGTATGAAAGCGGTCACGGCGTATCCCGCGACTACAAGGCCGCCGCCGCATGGTACAGCCGCGCAGCAGCCCAGCAGCAGATAGACGCGCTCGCCCGGCTGGGCCATCTCTATCGCGCCGGAGAGGGTGTGGAAAAGAATGCGGCACGAGCCACGCTTTTACTCTATGCGGCAGCCATGCGCGGCTCTGTTCATGCCATGAAAGAGCTGGAGGCCATGGCCGAAGCCTCCGGAGTACGCCACGGAGCCGTGCTTTTCGGGCAACGGCTGGATACGGCCAACCGCACGGCCATGCGCGACACGCTTTCCAGGGCCGGCATGCAGCCGTCCCGGCAGGACGATGCCTATATCTGCGACCTGTATATCCCCGGCGCCCTTGTACCCGGCGCACGGCAAATGGCTCTTTGCTACGGCCCGGGCAGGCCCGCGCCTCTGGGCTTTGTAGAACTGGAATATGCCGCCCCCCACAAGGACACCGCCCAGAGCATCATGCGCATGGTCAGTGAGCGCTTCGGGCCGCCATCCGCCGGAGAAGGGGACGACGGACACATCTGGAATCTCGGTACGGTCATCGTGGCCACGCGCTACAACCCCGCGCAACAGACGGTCAGCCTCATGTATATGGTTCCCGCCATCTACCACCTGACACGCCAGGACTAGGCCGCCGGCCCCATGGCCATGACCGCAATGGCTGCTCCGGCTGCGTCAGCGCTTGCCACGCGGCAGGCTTCTTTTTGCCTCGCGTTCCCACATCTACAGCAACGGCTGAAGCAGTTCTGCTGCTTCCATCCATAACGTCCCTTCAGGTTGCTACCGTCCTCTCCCTGCCAGAGGCGTAGACTGCGCAGCATCGGCCTGCATCCGCAACCCGCCCGGCCGTAACAGACAGAAATCTTCCGGAGGGGCTGCACCAGTCTTGACACGAATGACCGCTTATAATATCAGGTTATCTCAATATAGTGATGAGAAACGGAAAACGGTGAAAATCCGTTGCGGACGCGCCACTGTAACCGGCACACACCCCGCGCCGCGCCACTGTTCTGCTGAACGGGAAGACGCGGCCACGCGCTACATACGCGCAGGGGCCGGAAGCCAGGAGACGCCTCGTCACGGCCGCCACCCGGCGGCACGGCAGTACTGTCTCGCGTTCAGGCAAGCGCCAGGCCCGGCTTTTTAGCCGGCCAGGTCATGTGCATCCGTGATGCGCATGCCGGCAGGTTTTCGTACCTGCCGTGAAGAGGAACCGGGAGCCTCCTCCCTCTTCAGGTATAAACGCTCTCCGCGTGAAAAGACTGCCCTTTCAACACCATATGAAAGGAGCAACCATGCAGACCCACATCCTCGGCTTTCCTTCCATCGGCAGGCACCGGGAGCTCAAACTGGCTCTCGAATCCTTCTGGCGAGGTGACACGTGCGCCCAGACCCTCAAGGAAACCGCCCACAACCTTCAGCACCAGCACTGGAACATTCAGCAGCAGGCCGGACTGACCCATGTCGCCACTGGTGATTTTTCCCTGTATGACCGCATGCTGGACACAAGCATCATGCTCGGGGCCATCCCGTCGCGTTTTGCGCCCTGCGACCGGGGCGGCAAGGATGAGTCTGCCCGCTACTTTGCCATGGCACGCGGCGATGCCTCGCGCAACATCCCTGCCCTGGAAATGACCAAGTGGTTTGATACCAACTATCACTACCTTGTGCCGGAAATCGAACCCGATGCCGTATGGACTCCCGGTGAACATCCCGTGCTTGAAGCCACAATGCGGGCAGCCGCTTTGGGTTTCAGTCCCAAACCTGCCGTCATCGGGCCTTTTACCTGGCTGGCGCTGGCCAAAGGTCAGGCAAAGGCGGATCCCTGGGCGCGCCTGGACGAGGTTCTGGCTGCCTATGCCGCCCTCATCAGACGGCTGGCTCCCCTCTGTACCCTGATACAGATTGAAGAACCTGTGCTCGGCACAGATCTTTTGCCCGATGCTGCTGCCCAACGCTTTACTGCGGCCTATGGGGCACTCAATACAGCGGCCGGCACGGCATCATGCGGACTCATGCTCACAACCTATTTTGGCCCGCTGACGCGGCACCTGCCCCTGGCTGTAAACAGCGGTTGCGCAGCCCTGCACATCGATCTTGTGCGCGCTCCCGGGCAGCTTGACGATGTTCTGTCGGCCCTGCCCGATGGCACGGCCCTGTCCCTAGGGCTTGTGGACGGCCGCAACATCTGGAAAGCCAGCTACGCGCAGGCAACGCAGCTTGCGCAGCGCGCTGCAAAAAAGCTTGGCAGCCATCGCATCCTGCTTGGCTCTTCCTGCTCCCTTCTGCATTGCCCTGTGGATCTTGCAGAGGAAACGGAACTGCCCCCTGCTGTCAGAAACCGTATGGCCTTTGCCGTGCAAAAATGTTCGGAACTGGCCGACCTTGCAACCATTGCCTGCGGCAACGGCTCTGACCTGCTCACTGCCAATGCCGGGCAAATGGAAAGTGCCCGGCAGTACGAAGGCACCGTACTGCCTGCTGTGCGCCAACGCACGGCAGCCGTTACCCCGGCCATGCTGACCCGCCGCTCTTGCCGCAGCGCGCGACGCGCGGCTCAGAACTGGCTGGGTCTGCCCCTTCTGCCCACAACAACCATAGGCTCTTTTCCGCAAACTGCGCACATCCGCAAAACGCGACAGGCTTTCAGGCAGGGCCAGATGGACAGCCATGCCTATGAAGCGGCCATTCAGGAAGAAATAGCCGCCTGCATCAAAAAGCAGGAGGTACTGGGACTGGATGTGCTGGTTCACGGCGAAGCCGAGCGCAACGACATGGTGGAATACTTTGGCCAGCAGCTGGGCGGGTTCTGCTTTACCCGCAACGGATGGGTGCAGAGCTATGGCAGCCGCTGCGTCAAGCCGCCTGTCATTTACGGCGATGTGTACCGTAAGGAAGCCATGACGGTACGCTGGGCGCGCTATGCACAATCACTGACACAAAAACCCGTCAAAGGCATGCTTACCGGCCCGGTGACCATCCTCTGCTGGAGTTTTGTGCGCGATGACCTGCCACGTAGCGAGGTATGCCGCCAGATTGCACTGGCTATCCGCGATGAGGTGCAGGATCTTGAAAAGGCTGGAATCGGCGTTATCCAGATTGACGAGGCCGCCCTGCGGGAAGGCATGCCGCTGACCGCCGGCGAAGCTGAAAAATATCTGCAATGGGCCGTGGATGCTTTTCTTCTGGCTTCCACCGGCGTGGAAGACCGCACGCAGATACATACCCACATGTGTTACAGTGAGTTCAATGCCATTCTGCCGGCCATTGCGCGCATGGATGCGGACGTCATCAGCATCGAATCCAGCCGCAGCGGCATGGAACTGCTGGATGCCTTTACCCGTTTTCACTATGACGGGCAGGTAGGCCCCGGCGTATATGATATTCACAGCCCGCGCATCCCCACAGCCCATGAAATGGCGCGCCTGCTGCACCTGGCTCTGAAGCATATCGACAAGGATCGGCTATGGGTCAATCCGGACTGCGGTCTCAAGACCCGCCAGTGGGATGAAGCATGGCCTGCGCTGGAAAACATGATTGCCGCCGCCTTGCGTGTGCGGGCAGAACTGTAAGCGCGCAAACATGACAACACCGGCTGGAGGCAGGTATGACAATGCCTCCAGCCGGAAATTTACGGGCAGCATGCTGGCAGAAGGATATTCCGCAAGCGTGGGCACGGTTTTCCGTTTGCTGACCTACTTTATAAGGGCTGTCAGCAACTTGGCGACCAGAGGGGACAGCAGCACAATGGCGTAAATACGCACCAGGTGATACACCATCACCACAGGGGCTTCATTGCCCGCATCTCCTGCCAGAGCCACAATGGCATTGAAGCCGCCCGGGCTGGTGGCAAGATAGGCCCCCCCGGCGCTCATGCCGCCAAAGCGCATGCTCACCCAGGCGCAGAACAGGCCCGCCAGCAGTATGATGACGGTAGACAGCAGCATTATGGGCCAGGTGGAACGGATCACAGCCAGCATGTCAGGGCTGTACATATTGCCCACAATCACTCCCACGCAGCCATAGATCACATAGCGTATCCAGTGCGGTATTTCGGGTGTACTCACGGAACCGAAGGTCTTGAAAATAACCACGGCCAGCATGGCTCCTGTCATGGGGCCGCCGGGCAGATCAAAATAGTCGAACACCAGGCCGCCCGCCAGGCCCACGGCAAAAAGCACTATCAGCGTCATCATATATCCATCCTTCTCGGACCGGGCAAAAAGGCTGGCCGGGCCGCTTTTCCTGCATTCGGGCCTCCCTGTGGCCCGTCCGGCAATGCATACGCCCATTGCCGCCGCGCTTCAATGCCCCACAACGCCGAGGGGACGCCCCCCTCCAGAAGAAGAGAGCGCCCCCAGACAGCGTATCTGTTTATTCAGAGCAGGTTAATGCAAAGCTGCCCTATTTTTGAACCATGGCTATGAGCTTGTCCATAGTCGCCGAAGCATCGCCAAGCATCATGATAACGCCGGGCCTGCCATACAGGGTATTGTCCACCCCCGCATAACCGGGCTTGTCATCATAGTTGCAGATGATGATGTTTTTGGCTTCGTCGGCCTTGAGGATGGGCATGCCGTAGATGGGTGTACCTTCGGCAGTGTTGGCCGCCGGGTTCACCACGTCGTTGGCTCCGATCACTATCACAAGATCGGCCTCTGCGAACATGGGGTTCACCACGTCCATTTCAAGCAGGTTTTCGTAGTCCACATTGGCTTCGGCAAGCAGCACGTTCATGTGGCCCGGCATGCGCCCGGCAACGGGATGGATGCCGTAGCTTATCTTGGCGCCCCTGCTTTCCAGCAGGTCGGCAAGCTGCTTGACCTTGTGTTGGGCCTGAGCCAGAGCCATGCCGTAACCAGGTACGATAATGACGTTTTTTGCTTCCTTGAGCACCATGTCAACCTGATCCGCACCACCGGAAACGGCAGGTGCGGCGGCAGGCGCGGCGGGGCTTTCGCCCTGGGCATAGGCCAGCAACCTGTCAAAGGTCTTGCCGGCGTCGCCGGTCATGAGGATCACGCCCTCGCGCTCGTACAGGGGATTGGGTACCCCCGCATAGCCGGGCTTGTCGTCATAGTTGGCGATGATGATGTTGCTGCAGTCCTCAACCTTGAGGATGGGCATGCCATAGATGGGCGTGCCTTCGGCAGTGTTGGCTGCCGGGTTCACCACGTCGTTGGCCCCCACCACGATCACAAGGTCGGACTCTGCGAACATGGGGTTCACCGTGTCCATTTCGAGCAGGTGCTCATAGTCCACGTTGGCTTCGGCAAGCAGCACGTTCATATGCCCGGGCATACGCCCGGCAACGGGATGGATGCCGTAACTTACCCTGGCGCCCCTGCTTTCCAGCAGGTCGGCAAGCTGTTTGACCTTGTACTGGGCCTGGGCCAGGGCCATGCCGTAACCGGGCACGATAACCACATTTCTGGCGTTCTGCACAAGCTTTGCCGCGTCGGCTTCCCTGCTGTCCGTACCCGCGGCGGGAGCGGCCGGGCTTTCGCCCTGGGCGAAGCTCACCAGCCGGTCCACGGTTTTCGCCGCATCGCCGGTCATGAGGATCACGCCGTCACGCTCGTACAAGGGGTTGGGTACGCCCGCGTAGCCGGGCTTGTCGTCATAGTTGCAGACGATGATATTCCTGCATTCATCGGCCTTGAGGATGGGCATGCCGTAGATGGGCGTGCCTTCGGCAGTGTTGGCTGCCGGGTTCACAACGTCGTTGGCCCCGATGATCACCACAAGGTCGGACTCTGCGAACATGGGGTTCACCGTGTCCATTTCGAGCAGATTTTCATAGTCCACGTTGGCTTCGGCAAGCAGCACGTTCATATGCCCGGGCATGCGCCCGGCAACGGGGTGGATGCCGTAGCTCACCTTGACGCCCCTGCTTTCCAGCGCATCGGCAAGCAGCTTGACCTTGTGCTGGGCCTGGGCCAGGGCCATGCCATAACCGGGCACGATAACCACATTTCTGGCGTTCTGTACAAGCTTTGCGGCTTCGGCTTCCCTGCTGTCCGCACCGGCGGCGGGAGCGGCCTCGTCCGCAGGGCCGTTGCCCTGGGCATAGGCCAGCAGCCTGTCAAAGGTCTTGCCGGCGTCGCCGGTCATGAGGATCACGCCGTCACGTCCGTACAGGGGGTTGGGCACGCCCGCGTAGCCGGGTTTGTCGTCATAGTTGGCGATGATGATGTTTTTGGCTTCGTCGGCCTTGAGGATGGGCATGCCGTAGATGGGTGTGCCTTCGGCAGTGTTGGCTGCCGGGTTCACAACGTCGTTGGCGCCCACCACGATCACAAGGTCGGACTCTGCGAACATGGGGTTCACCGTGTCCATTTCGAGCAGGTGCTCATAGTCCACGTTGGCTTCGGCAAGCAGCACGTTCATATGCCCGGGCATGCGCCCGGCAACGGGGTGGATGCCGTAACTTACCCTGGCGCCCCTGCTTTCCAGCAGGTCGGCAAGCTGTTTGACCTTGTACTGGGCCTGGGCCAGGGCCATGCCGTAACCGGGCACGATAACCACATTTCTGGCGTTCTGTACAAGCTTTGCGGCTTCGCTTTCAACGGACCTGGCCGGGGCAGCAGCCCGGGCGGCAGGAGCAGCCTTTTTGGCCGGGGCCGACGGGGCCACCACAGAAGATTCGCCAAGCAGGATAGACAGCAGTTTCCTGTTCATGGCACGGCACATGATGCGCGTCAGCAGATAGCCGGACGAGCCGATAATACCGCCGATGGCCACAAGCAGGGGGTCATTGACTGCAAAACCGGCAATGGCCGCACACACGCCGCCCATTGAGTTCAGCAGCGAGATGGTGATGGGCATGTCGGCCCCGCCCACGCGGAGGGTAAAGCCGATGCCGAAGGCCGTGCCGGTGACAAACATCAAAAAGATGAAGAAACCGAACAGAAACTGCGGAAAGGCCGTGCCCATAAGCACGGAAAAACCCATAACCGCAAGAATCGCCATGATGATTTTGGTGTGATCGGGCAGAATAACGGGCTTTTGCGGCAGAATCTGGTGCAGTTTGCCCGCAGCCACAAAGGAACCGGCTATGGTAGTCATGCCCATGGCAAGCGCCAGGCAGGCGCTGCCGCGCTCAAAGGCCGAGGGCGCGCCCGTGTCGGTGAGCACAAGAAAGCTCACGATGGCCGCCGCGCCGCCGCCGATGCCATGCAAAAAGGCCACCATCTGCGGCATCTGGATCATCTTGACCTTGTTGGACAAGGTAAGACCCAGGGTCATGCCTACAGCAATGGCAAGCCACAGTGCGGGCGAGGCCAGCGAGCCGTCCTTGAACATGGTGACAAGAATGGCCAGGCCCATGGCAGAGGCGCAAAAGAGGTTGCCCCGGACCGCAGTGGGAACCTTGTTCATGAGGCGAAGGCCGAACAGGACGGCAGCCACAAGAATGCCGGCTATGATGTTGTAGGTTATTGCATTCATTTCACAGCAACCCTTTCTTCCGGTTTATGGTTGATGCAGAGGCCAGAGAAGGGCTACTTCTTTTTTCCGGCGACCATGCGCAGCATTTTGTGGGTAATGTCAAAACCGCCGAAAACGTTGACAATGGCCATGGCCACGGCAACAGCCCCCAAAAGCGTGAAAAAGGTCGAACCGGCAAGATAGGTCGCGGTTACCGCACCAAGAATGATTACGCCCGAAAGGGCGTTCATGGCCGACATCAGGGGGGTATGCAAAAGGCTCGGCACATGGCTGATGATCTTGTAGCCAAGCAGTGTTGCCACTACAAACACCGCCAGCAGGGTAAATGGGGTCATATGTCTTCCTCGGATAATATTTTTCCCGGCCTGTATGCCGGAACGCCGGACGCGGAACAGGCCGCGCCCGGCGTTCTTTAACGACTAAAGGCCCATGGCTTCACGAGCGCCACGGTGGACAATCTGCTTGTCGATGGTGCTCAGCGTGGATTCGATGATGGGGTCGGTCCTGTCCAGAACGATCTTGCCGTCCTGAGCAAGGAAGGCAAGCAACTGGTACACGTTGTTGGCAAACATCCAGGTGGAGCTTGTGGGCATCATGCCGGGGATGTTCTTGGTGCCGTCGATGGTCACGCCGTGCTTGACCACCACTTCACCGGCTTCGGTCAGCTCGCAGTTGCCGCCCTGGTCAATGGAAATGTCCACGATGCTGGAACCGGGAGCCATAGAAGCCACCATTTCCTTGGTGATCAGGATCGGGGCCAGCTTGCCGGGGATCAGGGCCGAAAGGATGATGATGTCGGCGTCCTTCACCAGGGGCTTCAGGGCCTCGCGTTCCTTGTTCAGCCATTCGTCGCTCAGGCGCTGGGCGTAGCCGCCCTCGCCAATGGCCACCTCGGCGGGCACGCCCACATCAAAGGGCTTGGCGCCAAGGCTCATGGACTGCTCGCGCGCGTCGGGCCGGATGTCCACAGCCGTGACAACAGCGCCCAGGCGCTTGGCAGTGGCCACGGCCTGAAGCCCGGCCACGCCCGTGCCGATCACCAGCACGTTGGCAGGCTTGATGACCCCCACGGCCGTACCAACCATAGGCATGAACTTGGCAAGCCGGTTGGCCGCCATAAGCACGCCCTTGTACCCGGCAACCGTGCTCATGGAGGTCAAAGCGTCCATGCCCTGAGCACGCGAAATGCGCGGAATACCATCCAGTGTAATGCTGATCACGCCCGTGGCGGCCAGCTTTTTCATCATTTCGTGGTTCACGGGAGCCGCGGGGTGCAGGAACGTGATCAGATACTGCCCGTCACGCACCATTTCCGCTTCGTGCTTGTTCACCTTGTCGTTGAACAGAGGCTCTTTCACCTTCAGGATAACGTCAGCCTTGGCAAAGATTTCCTGAACGTCCTCGATGATCTTGCCCCCGGCTTCAACATAGGCGCTGTCAGCAAAGAACGCGCCGTCGCCGGCACCCTTTTCAACAAGAACCGTGGCGCCGTCGGCAACCATCTTCTTGACGGTGTCGGGAGTCGCGGACACGCGGCGTTCGCCGTGCATGATTTCCTTCGGCACACCGATAGTCATACCCTGAAACTTCATTATAAGGCTCCTTGAAGGTAATTGTATAAACCTGTTGCATCATATACGGGCATCCAGCGTCCTGTACGCTCTCGCCCCAAACATTTCAAAGCATCTGAACATGCTGCGTCCGTTATTTTCATGCGGAGTCGATCCTCTGCAAAAAACCGGCAATGCGAAACGCACACTCGAATTTCGCGCCGCAGCATTGCTGTGTGCGCCCTAGCTTTCGGCACCAAGGCCCGGCTGCGCGTCTTTTTTGTTCCAGCCGAGCAGGTTGTAGACCACGTTAATGCCGATAATCCATATGGGACCCACTATCATGGCGATGCGGGTGGACTCACCGAGGCTGAGAATCACGTAAACGCAAACCAGCCCGGCCAGCGCGAAGTAGTTGGAGTAGGGATACCAGGGCATCTTGTATTTGACGGCAGCCGCCTCTTCAGGGCTTTTGCTCTGACGGGACTTCATCTGCACTATGATGATGGTTGCCCAAATCCACACAACCGCGAAGGTAGCCACGCTGGTTACGATAAGGAAGACTTCTTCGGGAACGATATAGTTCAGAAACACGCCGATCAGCATGATGCACGAAGACACCAAGATGCCGCGCGCGGGCACGTTCGCCCTGCTGGTCTGTGCAAAATACTGGGGGGCGCGCTTTTGCAGAGCAAGGTTGTACAGCATGCGGCCGTTACTGTAGATGCCGCTGTTGCACGAAGACAGGGCCGCCGTGGCCACCACAAAGTTGATGATGCCCGCAGCGGCGGCGATGCCGATGTTCTTGAAGGTCAGCACAAAGGGGCTGCCGTGTACGCCGATTTCGTTCCAGGGAAAGATACTCATGATAACGAAAAGAGCACCGATATAGAACAGCAGAATACGCCACAGCACCTTGTTGATGGCCGAGGGGATGGACTTTTCGGGGTTGCAGGCTTCACCGGCTGTAACGCCGATAAGCTCAATGCCCACAAAGGCGAACATGACCATTGAAAGCGCCATGAATACGCCGGTCATGCCGTTGGGCAGAAAGCCGCCTTCAAGGGCGTACAGGTTGCTGATGCCCGTGGGTACGCCACCGTGGCCGATACCGAACAGAATGATACCAAGACCGATGGCAATCATGGCGATGATGACCACAACCTTGATGAGAGCAAACCAGAACTCGAACTCGCCGAACAGCTTGACCGAGATGAGGTTGACTGTGGTCATACATACCAGCGCCAGCAACGCTGGTATCCATTGTGGCAAGTCCGGCCACCAGAAGGTGCAGTACACGCCGACCGCCGTAATTTCCGCCATGCCGGTCACGATCCACACGAACCAGTAGGTCCAGCCTGTTATGTAGCCCATGCGCGGCCCCATAAACATATTGGCATAGGCGCTGAACGAGCCTGACACGGGATAGGCCACCGCCACTTCGCCAAGCGCACGCATGACAAAGAAGATGATGATGCCGCCGATAAGATAGGACAGCAACAAGCCAGGACCGGCAGTTCTGATGGCCGTGCTCGACCCCAGAAACAGCCCCACGCCAATGGCGCCGCCAATGGCAATAAGCTGGATATGTCTCGATTCCAGCCCTCGGGTTAGATTTTCACCAGTTACACCTTTATTTTCGCTCGACATATGGTCTCCTTGCAAAACCTTGAACGAATTTGAATGCGAATCCTTTGACAACGAGGGTTTGTGAGTGGGGGGGACCTCCTTTTTCCTCTTTGGCATGTTGTGTATGTGGATTGCGGCACGAGGCACGGTCATCCGCATATGACCGTAAGTTTCATGACCGCGACAAGCAGCGGCATTCTCCTCGGGCAAGATGTTGCAAGCGGCATCAACAAAAAGGGGGAAAAGCGTTACTCCACGTATACCCTTGGCACACGTTTGCCCACCATGCAGACAACTTCATAGTTGATAGTACCCAGATGGGCGGCAATTTCATCTGCGGGCAGATCAGGCCCGCCGAAAAGAAGCACCTCGTCGCCCACGGCGGCCTGCGGCACATGGCTCACATCCACCATGCACTGGTCCATACATATACGGCCCACCACCGGGGCACGCTGCCCACGCAGCAGCACCTGCGCCTTGCGGCTCAGCATGCGCGTGTATCCGTCAGCATAGCCAATGGGGATGGTGGCAAGGCTGCTTTCTTTCTGCGTGTGATAGATGCTGCCGTAGCTCACGCCCACGCCGGGCGGAACCTGCTTGACCATGGCCAGCCGCGCCTTGAGGCGCATGACGGGACGCAGATCAATGGGCATGGGGCATTCGTCGGACGGCTTGAGGCCATAAAGAATTATCCCTGCCCGGACCATATCAAGATGACCTTCAGGCAGGGACAATATGGCGGCGCTGTTGGCACAGTGCCGGATGCCTAGTCGAATGCCCGAGGCCTCCACAGCGGCAATGGCCGCCGTAAACCGCCCGAACTGCTCAAGACAGTACGCATGGTCGGCGCTGTCGGAACTGGCAAAGTGCGTGAACATGCCTTCAAGATGCACGTTTTCAAGTCCGGCCACATATGAGCAGAACGCCGCAGCCTCTTCGGGCCGCACGCCGATTCTGGTCATGCCGGTATCCACCTTGACGTGAACCTTGACGGTGATGCCCAGGTTACTGGCCGCGGCAGACAGGGCATCGGCCTGTTCCTTGCTGAAAATGGTCTGGGTAATGTGGTTACTGACCACAAAGGCAGCAGCCTGGGGCGGCGTATAGCCGAGAATGAGAATGGGCAGGGTTATGCCCACCGCGCGCAGGGCCGCGGCCTCGTCCAGAATAGCCACGCCGAGGTAGCCCGCCCCCATGGCTACTGCCTCATGCGCCAGAGGCACGGCTCCGTGGCCGTAGCCGTCAGCCTTGATAATGGGGCAAAAGATTGTGCCTGGCTGAAGAAGCGACTTGATCTGCCGCATATTATGGCGAAAGGCCGAAAGATCTATTTCTGCCCACACGGGCCTGTCAAAACTGACCACGTTTCCTCCTGTGCCGGGCAGGCTCACTGCAACCGCCCCGGCATACGGGCTTTTTGCCCGTGCAAGACCGTCAGAAACATCAAAATAGAATACAAAAATCGGTATGTGCTTTTAGTGACATTTTAAAAAATATAGAAAAAATTATTAAAATACATAAAAACATTTTTTCAATCTGACGGCAAAAAGAACTGGCTACCGGAACCATCTCTGTAAAAGTACATACGTTTCACAATGCTGCCGTCATAGATCAGGCCGTTAGACTATGAGCAGTTGATACCATGTGAATATGGCTGTGTCCATGCTTACAAAAAATTTTGTGTACTCGCCGCCACGCTTGATTTGTTACTTTTTTAACTTTCATTCTTAATAGTATGTTAGCGCAAAATTTTTCAGTCACGATAAAGCATGTCGGCCCAAAAAGTCGTGCTGCCTGATTTTACCGGCCTCTTTTTTCCCTGAAAAAAACCACTTCTGAGCTCGAAAAAACCGCTCCATATGCTGATTACAGCCGTTCACAGGTCGAGCGTTCAACCAGTATGCGACAACCGCTCTTTCGGTAGAACTTACAAACTTTTGTAAATTTGCGCCACCATTCAATTAGCTATAAACACAACACTTTTTCCAAAGAGAGCATTTTCGCCCATCATGATGACAATTTTTTTGTTTATCAGCCCAGATGCCGTCGGCACTACGGGGGAGATTGCAGCAAAATCGCGACCCGTCAGCCGCCCTGAAGCAAAAACAGAAATGCAGATAACCCGGATCAGAAGCAGGTTGCTGTGGTGTCCACCCCGGGCAGGCGCCCGCTTTGACGCGCACAAGGCCAGAAGGCAGGATAAAGGCAGTCGGGATTCTTCAGATTGTTAACGGCTCGCGCACGGCAGGAAAAAGCAGGATCCCCGGACTGTGGCAGCAGGCCGGGGCAGGCCCGGCTGGCGGCAGCACACGGCCGGAGTCGCGATGGCCGTGTGCTGCCGCGCCCTTACGGGCACGCTGTTTGCCGACGGCGCAAAATCAAAAGGCCTGCTCCGCAGGGCAGCCCGCCGCAGCTGCCTGCTCCTGCAGATGGCGCAGGCAGTGCCCCGGGCTGCCGAATCCCCGCCGCAGCTCCGTATAGTCGGGAACCAGCCTGGCGTGGCCGTGATCATACAGAATCAGGCTGCCCGCAAAAGCATCCACATCGCCCGGATCGTGGGTGATGATGACAGCAGGAATAGTAAGCCCGGCAATAAGTTCCAGCAGCTCTTCGCGCAGACGTTCCCGCAACAGCGGGTCCAGCGCCGAAAACGGCTCGTCCAGCAGCAGCAGCTCCGGCCCGGCATTAAGCGCGCGGGCCAGTGCCGCCCGCTGCCGCTGCCCGCCGGAAAGCTGCGAAGGCAGATTGCGGGCCAAATGGCCTATGCCGAAGCGCTCCAGCACAGCCTGCGCCCGCTCCTGCTGGGCCGGGCAGACGCGCCAGGGCCAAAGCCCCGTGCCACTGTAGGCCACATTCTGCAACAGGGTCAGGTGAGGAAAAAGCGCATAGTCCTGAAACATGTAGCCGATACGGCGGCGCTGCGCCGGAACAAAAACATTGGCCTGCCCGTCATACAGGGTGCGGCCACCAAGACGGATATGCCCGGAATCCGGCCGTACAAGCCCGGCGAGACACTGCATGGTCAGACTCTTGCCGGAACCGGAAGGCCCGAAGAGCACCACGTTTTTGTGTTCGTCGCCGATTTCGTAATCCACATCCAGGCTGAAAGGCACGGCCGCGTTTTTGAAGCTTTTATACAAGCGCAAGGAAATCATCGCCGCCGCCTTTTCAGCTTGAGCAGCAGTTCCGCCGCCATAAGCATGCTCACGCAGGCCAGAGAGGTCACAATGACAAGCCAGGTGGCCTGCACATCATTGCCCGCCTGAAACGCGTCATAAATGGCAAGGGCCAGAGTTTGCGTTTTACCGGGAATATTGCCCGCAATCATAAGCGTGGCGCCAAACTCACCCATGCCCCGCGCGAAGGCCAGCATCAGCCCCGCAAAAATCCCCTTCCAGGCCAACGGCAGCGATACGCTGACAAATACGCGCCATTCCGAGGCCCCAAGCGTGCGGGCGGCATTTTCCAGATGCGAGTCGACCTGCTCCAGGGCGGCCCTGGCAGACTTGTAGATGAGCGGGAACACCACCACCGTGGCCGCAACCACGGCTCCCTTCCACGAAAAGATAAGATTGATGCCCATCTCGGCCAGCCAGTGCCCCAGCAGGCCGCGCCGCCCCACCAGAAGAATAAGATAGTAGCCAAGCACAGTGGGCGGCAAAACCAGAGGCAGCGTACACAGGGCGTCCAGCAGCGCCGGCATGGGACCCTTTTTACGGGCCAGCAGCCAGGCCATGAGGGTGGCCGCCACAAAGGAAACCAGGGTAGCCGTACCGGCCACCCGGAGCGAAAGCTCCAGCGGGCTCCAGATGGAGATGCCGTCAAGATCCATCAAAAAACCACTCCTCCGCGAAAAGCGTTGCCATGCTCCGCCTCCGGCATACAATACCGCCGTGGACGCCCGCCTCTGCCGTGGCGGAAGCCGGATATACAGGCCGCCGCCCTGCGGCAGCGGCCTGTATGCTGCAAAATATCCCCTGTTACGACGCCGTCACGCCTGATACAGAGGCACGGCACGGTCTACGGCTTGGAAAAACCGTATTTTGCCAGAACAGCCAGGCCTTCGGGAGAAAGCACGAAGTTCAGAAACTCCTGCCCCATCTTGGGGTTGGTTCCGGTAAGGGCCACGGCAATGGGATAGGTGACCGGCTCATGTCCGCCCACTACCATAACTACATCCACTTTGTCCGCCATCTGCCTGGCATCGGTGGCGTAAACAAAACCGGCGTCAACTTCACCGCGTGCCACGTAATCCAGTACCTGACGTACGCTGTTGCCCTGGATCAGCGCGGGCTGCATGGCGTCCCACAGCTTGGCATCGGTAAGAGCGGCCTTGGTGTAGCGCCCCACGGGTACGGAATCAGGGTTGCCGATGGCGACCTTTTTGAATTTTTTCAGATCAGCAAGGGCGGCGGGCTTTTTGCTGCCTGCAGGAACGATAAGCACCAGGTCATTTTCGGCAAAATTCTTGCGGGTGGCGGGGTCCACGACCTTTGCAGCCGCAGCCTTGTCCATGGTGGCCTGGTCGGCTGAAGCAAACACGTCAACGGGTGCACCTTCCTGAATCTGCTTGAGCAGAGGATTGGAGGCGGCAAAGTTCACATTGACCTTCAGGCCGGGATGCTGTTTCTCGAACATGTCTTTCAGTTCGGTAAAGGCATTGGTAAGGCTGGCCGCCCCCGAAACCGTCATTTCGGCGGCATGCGCGGGCAGGCTCAAAAGTCCCACACAGGCCAGGGTAAGAAAAATGCGGGAAAAGAACGATTTTTTCATAGGCTCCTCCCTCGCGTTATAACGCGATAGTTTTGACTAACTCATACAGGAGCCCCTTGTCCGGGCAAGGAGGTCACGATTTACATAAAAAGCGTGAACACTATACAACCCGGCATATTTTTATGTATAAGACCTAAAAAATGACAGGATACGGCATGGAAAAAAACAAAAACCGTGAGGAAATGGCCGCGCTTTTGCGTACGCTCTCTTCCGCGGACCGGGCGTGGCTGCGCCAGCGGCTTATGCGCCGCGACTCCGCCGCCCTGTTGCAGGATACCGGCCGCATCAGTCCCAGAGAACTGCTGGCAGTGGAATCATGGCTGTGGGAACGGGCCGCGGCAGCGCGCGGCCCGCGCGAAAAGCGCCCAAGACTGCGCATGTGGCTCATCTTCATGCTCTTGCGCTATGCCGCCCTGCGGCTGGTGGAAATTTTCAGCCTCAAGCCGGGCCATATGGATCTGCAGGAAGGCATCATCCGCCTGCCTGACAATAACGGCAGCCCGGGCCGTGAGGTTCCCCTGCCCCTTACCGTGAGCCGCCGCCTGCGGCGCGTGCTGGAAGATCCCGCTCTTTTTCCTGAAAGCCACGATCTTCTGCGCTGCGATGCAAGCTATGTGCGTCGCTGCCTGCAGCAGTGCGGAGCCGCCTGCGGACTGCCCAAAGGCCTGCTGAGCGCGCGTGCCCTGCGCCACAGCCGCGCTCTGGAACTGGGGCGGCAGGGCCTGCCCCTGCCCGTGGTGGATATTTTTCTGGGGCGCCGCGCCGCGCCGGGACAGAGCGGCATTGTACGCTGCGACCTGCAGGAGGCGAGACGCCTTCTGCGAGAACAACTGCAAAGGGAGCGGCCGATGAAAACCAGCGCCAGAAACGTTTTTCAAGGTCGCATCACGTCGCTGCGCCAGACCGGCATTATGGTGGAAGTAGCCATGCGCACGGCGGGCGGCCTGCGAATTGTATCGCTTATTACGGATGAAAGCTGTCGCACGCTGGCTCTGGCCGAAGGCAAGCTGGTCAATGCCAGCGTAAAGGCCCCCTGGGTGCTGGTCGCGCCGGGGGAAATGCCAAAAAACACGGCTCCTCCGGCGGAAAACTGCTTTGTGGGCGTGGTGGAACGCGTGCGTGAAGACCAGATGGTGGCCGAGGTGCTGGTGGCCCTGCCGGAAGGCAGCCTGGTATGCGCCATCCAGAGCGGCGGGCAGAACCCCGCCTGCGGGCTGAAGGCCGGACAGAAAGCCACTGTGCTTTTCAAATCTTTTTCTGTCATCCTCAATCTGGACTAACGGCTGTTCCCAAACCTGCCCGATATATTCCGGCGCGGCAGTGTCCACACGCTGCCGCGTCCTGAAATATTTTACCTTTGATAATCTGCCTTCTTAAAGGGCTACGGCGCTCACTGCGGCGCCTGGCAGCGAACGGCACGGCTCCATCCGCAACCCCTCCGGGCTGTGTGGACGCCTTCGTGGCGGACGGCGTTCACACAGCCCGGAACAGCTTCAGTATAAAATTGCCCTCATATCGCCGGGTGCACGCACGGCCCTGGTCTGCCCCCTGAAACACGCATCCCCCGCTACACGACCGGCAGGCCGGCACAGCAACAGGCCGGACCGGAAAAACCGTTGCTTCCGGGCATAGATGCGCCCTCTTTTTTCTTGTTCCCGGGCAACGCCTTTCATGTAAAAGCAGCTTGCGGCTGCAGCCAGCCCACAGCGTTATGAATAGCGGTATGGCACGGGTTTATATAATTATACCTTTGACCTTATATATATTTAACTGTATTGTTTTTCTGAAATACAGAAACCGGAATACTGTCGGCTGTCCGGCTACATCTCCGATGTACCGGCATGTAATCCACAGCCCCCCTACGCCCGCAGCCATACAGATTTCCTGCAGCATCCGGCCGCACCGCCATTTCTGCGGCCCGCTGCTTTTTTTACCCGCGACATATTGTCACACATCACACGTCGAGGCATCAACATGAACGTAAAAGCGTGGCTTGTTACACTTTGTCTGGCTTTCACCCTGGGTATGGGAATACTGTTTTTCAGCAACATGTACATCTCAAAGCTGGTGCTCGACGATATAACCCTGCCGCAGATATCCGCGGCGCTGAAAGCAAAATACGAATATGGACTCAAGCATACGGTGGAACTTGCCGCGCAGACCCTTGCCCGCAGTCTTGAAGATGCGGCCAGCCCGGAAGAAAAATACGCCCTCATCGGAGAACTTACAGACTTTCAGCGTTTTTTCCCCGATGAAGAAGGCTACCTGTTTACCTACAAGACAGACGGAACGCGCATAAACGTGCCGATCAACAAATCCCAGAACGGAAAAAACTTTATTGACCTGAAAGATCCCAACGGGGTTCCCTTTATCCGCGATCTTATTGATGCTGCCCGGAAAGGCGGCGGTTTTGTCCTTTACCATTTTGAAAAAGCGGGAGCGGGCGTACAGCCCAAGCTGAGCTACGCGCAGCTTGTTCCGGGTACGGATGTCATTATCGGCACGGGCGTATACATTGACGGCGTTGACAAGGAACGCAGCCGCATAACCAGCCTGGTCACTGAAAGCCAGAATCACTACAGCCGGGTGCAGGCCGCGCTTGGCGCGGGCATTCTTGCGCTGATCCTGTGTATTGCCTGGGGCGTGACCCGCCGCATCTGTCCTCCGCTGCTCCAGCTTACCGCCGAGGCCGAAGAGGTGGCCGCCGGGCGCCTGGATCACCTCACAACCATAAAGCCTTCAAGCCCTCTGGAAATCCGCGCCCTGCACGCTTCGCTCAAAATCATGATAACAAACCTGCACAGCCGTGTGCAGGAGGCAGCGCAAAAAACCCTTGAGGCCGCAGAAGCGCTGGAGCAGGCCAAAACCGCGCAGGATCGGGCCGAAAAGGCGCAGGCGCAGGCTGAAACCGCGCGCAGGGACGGCATGCTGGCCGCTGCCGGACAGCTTGAAGGTATTGCCGGGGTGCTCTCTTCGGCATCTACCGAGCTTTCGGCACAGATTGAGCAGTCTGACAAGGGCGCGGCAGAATCGTCGCAGCGCCTTGCGGAGGCAGCCACCGCCATGAACGAAATGAACGCCACCGTGCAGGAAGTAGCCCAAAACGCCGGCATGGCTTCCGGAGCATCCATGGATACCCGCGACAAGGCCCTGACGGGCGCGCGCATCGTGCATGACGCCATGAGCAGCATCGCCCGTGTGCAGGAACACTCCCTGGCGCTCAAGGACGATATGGCCCGGCTCAACGAGCATGCCCTGGCTATCAGCAGAATCATGAACGTCATTTCAGACATCGCGGACCAGACCAACCTGCTGGCCCTCAACGCCGCCATCGAGGCTGCCCGCGCCGGTGACGCCGGACGCGGCTTCGCCGTGGTGGCCGACGAGGTGCGCAAGCTGGCCGAAAAAACCATGACGTCCACCAGCGACGTGGCGGAAGCCATACGCGCCATTCAGGAAAGCACGCGGCAAAGCATGACCGGGGTGGAAAACGCCGTCAACGCCATCGGTGAGGCCACGGGCCTGGCCGGGCAGTCCGGCGCGGCCCTCGAGGGAATTGTGACCACTATCGAGGAAACCACAGACCAGATTAACGCCATCGCCGCCGCCAGCGAAGAGCAGTCCGCCGCCAGCGAAGAGATCAACAGAAGCATTGTGGAAGTAAACGACATGTCACGCCACACCGCCATAGCCATGGGCGAGGCCGCCAGTGCCGTGACCGGCCTTGCGGCGCAGGCGCAAAAACTTGCGGAGCTTATCCAGGACATGAAGCGGGCCTAGAGGGCCGTTTTTAAGCCGCCCTCAACCACCGTACCATTCCGGGCGCATGTCCGGCACATCTGCCGCCTTGCCCTGCCAGAGGTCACGGGCGGTCAGGGCGCGCCGCAGGTCGGTAATGACGCCGCGCTTTTCCGCCGCCCAGGCCGGCGCCAGAAGTTCACCCGGGGCAGGATCACTCTGCACCCGGTGCATGACCATGGCCGAAGGTATGCGCGGCAGCGCCGTACACAGCAGGTCCACATATTCGTCGCGGGCCAGAGGGTGATACCCGCCCTCTTCGTACAGGCGGGCCAGAGACGTGCCGCGCGGCACGTACACGTTGTGCAGCTTGAGGCCGCTGAGCGGCAGCGAAAGGGCCCAGTCCAGGCTTTCCAGAAAGGCAGCCTCATCTTCGCCGGGCAGTCCGGCCATGAGGTGACCGCACACGGCAAGCCCGCGCTCGGCGGCCTGCCGCACTGCGGTTTCAGAGCAGGCGGTATCATGCCCCCTGTTGATGCGCCTGAGCGTGGCATTGTGAGCGCTTTGCAGCCCAAGCTCCAGCCAGACCTCGGAAAGGCCGCCGTTTTCCATGCCGCCGGCGCCCTTTTTGTACCCATTGTCTCCATGAGCATTTCGCGTATAGTGGTGCACACCATCCGGGCCGTTTCCACTGGCATTTATCCGGCAGGCGGCAAGCATATCCAGCTTGTGCGGGCCGAGACAGTCGGGCCGCGTGCCGACGGCAACGCCGAGGCAGCCCGGCAGGGCCGCCACCTGTTGGAGCAGAAGTTGCAGGCGTTCCGGGGGACCATAGGTATTGGAATAGGACTGAAGGTAGGCCATAAAGGCCCTGTCGGCGTCAGTGGCACGATACTTTTCAAGCCATGCCCGCCACTGTTCCTCAAGCGAAAAGCCGCGTACGCCCAAGCCGGAGCCTGAACCGGAGGCATTGCAGAACGTGCAGCCCCGGTGTGAAAGCGAACCGTCCCGGTTGGGGCAGGACGCCCCCGCGTCAAGTGGAATTTTTTGCACCCGTGTACCGTATTTACGACGAAAATACACGGCCAGAGTATGCCAACGCAGCATGTTTACAAGCCCTAAAGGCAGAAAAAGGCAAGAACCGGCGGGACAAAGATTTTGAACCTCGCCCCAGCCATCTTGACTTCACGCCCGATTTAGCAGAACAGTTTTCAGCCTGACGTTACCGATTTTTTGCCGCCCCCCGCCTTCTCCGCACATCGGCGCGGGGCGTTGCCCTTGAACTTGACGTGATAAATCCATTCGCAGCGAAGATACGCAGACCAGCACAGTGAGGCAAGTTAGAGTAATGTCCAAGATTCTGGATTTCGCATTAGGCATGTTTTCCAACGACCTGGCCATCGACCTCGGTACGGCCAATACCTGCGTCTACGTCAAGGGACACGGTATTGTACTGCGCGAGCCTTCGGTGGTGGCCGTTAAAAAGGACCCGCGCGGCAACAACGTGGTTTTGGCCGTGGGGCAGGACGCCAAGCGCATGCTCGGTAGAACGCCCGGCAATATCTGGGCCATACGTCCCATGAAAGACGGCGTCATCGCCGACTTTGAGGTGACCGAGGCCATGCTGCGCCACTTTATCGCCAAGGTACACAATTCACGCCGTCTGGTGCGCCCGCGCATCATGATCTGCGTGCCCACGGGCATCACCCAGGTGGAAAAGCGCGCCGTGAAAGAATCGGCCCAGTCCGCCGGGGCGCGTGAGGTGTACCTGATCGAAGAACCCATGGCCGCAGCCATCGGCGCGGACCTGCCCATCCAGGAGCCTACCTCCAACATGGTGGTGGACATCGGCGGCGGAACCACCGAAGTGGCGGTCATTTCACTTTCGGGCATCGTGTACTCCCGCTCGGTGCGAGTAGGCGGCGACAAGATGGACGAAGCCATCATGACCCACGTCAAACGCAAGTACAACATGCTCATCGGCGAATCTTCGGCGGAAGAAATCAAGATCAAGATCGCCTCGGCCTACCCGCTTGACCCCGAACAGCAGATAGAAGTCAAGGGCCGCGACCTTGTGACGGGCATTCCCCAGAATATCATCATCACCTCCGAGGAAGTGCGCAAGGCCATTTCCGAACAGGTGGACAGCATTGTGCAGGCCGTGCGCATCGCCCTGGAGCAGACCCCGCCCGAACTGGCGGCGGACATTGTGGACCGGGGCATTGTACTTACAGGCGGCGGCGCGCTGCTCAAGGGGCTGGACCAGCTCTTGCGCGAGGAAACATCACTGCCCATCACGGTGGTGGATGATCCCCTGTCCACCGTGGTTGTGGGTACCGGCAAGGCCATGGACAACCTGCATATTCTCAAAGAAGTGTGTATCGACTGATCTGTGCGGCACGTGCGCGTATCTCAATTCGACAGTACCGGACTTAGCAACGGCGCCGCGCTGGAAAACACAACTCCGGCGCGGCGTTGCTTGCGTTTTACCTGCGAGGGAACGCTGGTTTTGAGAACAGCATTCTCAGAATGTACAACGCTCGCTTCGCCGGTTCAGCGCGCCGGCAGGTGGTGCTTAGCCCCCCGTGGCTGAGGCCTGCGCGCGCAGCCGCCGGCTGTTGATAAAATATAGCTGTGCTGAGGCCATTGACCTGTCATGCCCGGCTTTCGCAACGGGCGTGATGACCACCGGGCAAAAACGTATTTTCCCCGGTCCACGCCGCCAGCGGCACGCATCCCCCTGCCGGGCTGCGACCGGCTCCGTTTGAGGCGGCCCTACTGGAGTTTCTGCTTGTGACCCTGCGGCGCATTATTATTCTTGCGGGCATACTGCTCATCCTCTTTCTGGCCATGTACTCATGGAACCAGCGCACGCGCGCGCTGGACAACCTGGCCGCTGAAGTGGGGCTGGAGCTGGCCGGAGCCGTGCTCAAACCCCTGCGCGCCGTCCAGGACTCGGCCCAGGACATGTGGGACCGCTACTTCGACCTTGTGGCCGTGCGCGAAGAAAACGAAATACTCCGGCAGCGCGTTGATGAAATGGAAGCCCGGCTGCTGGCCAACGGCGAAGACATGGCCGAGCTCAAGCGTCTGCGCGCCCTCATACAGCTTCCGGTGGACCAGAGCTGGCGGCCCCTGGGGGCGCGTGTGCTTTCCGGCCGCATGGGCCCCAATGCCGTTCTCGACAGTGTGACCATCAGCCGGGGCTACAGCACAGGCGGCAGGCCCGGTACCCCCCTTGTGACCCACCTTGGCCTTGTGGGCCGCGTACTCAAGGCCAGCGCCCACAGCGCCATCGCCCTGCTGCTCACAGATCCCGGCAGCCGCATTGCCGTATTTTCGCAAGAAAGCCGCGCCCCCGGCATCCTGGCCGGACAGGGAACCGGGCAGCCCCTTGAAGTCAATTTCGTACAGCGCGCAACCAGGGTAAACGAGGGCGAAATCCTCATTACTTCTGGCCTGGACGGCAAATATCCCAAGGGTATACCTGTTGCCCGGGTGCTCAGCGTGGCGCCGTCGGACTATACCCAGTTCATGGCTATCAAGGCCGAACCTCTGGTGGATCTGCACCATCTTGAAGAAGTGCTGCTGCTTGAACCCACCGGAGTGGCCCCACCCCCGGACCTGGGCGCGCCGCCCAAAGAAGTTCACGGGCCGCCCACGCCCGGACGCCCCGCCCCATGAGCACCCTGCGCGACGTCATCTGGTGGCTGTGCTTTCTGGCCGCGGCTGTGGGCATTCAGGCCTTCGTACCGGGGCTGGATGTCATGACCGTGGGGCTCATCATACTTTTGCAGGAACGCGACTACAAAAACATGCTCTGGCTGCTGCCCCTCTTCATTCTGCTGCAAGAAGGAATGGGAACCAGGGTCTTCGGCGGCGTCATCGTATGGTATATAGCCGTTATTGTGCTGTTCCGCATGGGGCGCTGGCTGTTTGAGGCAGAAAATTTCCTGTTCATCTTTCTGCTTTCGGCCTGTCTGGGCGCGGCCTACTTTGGCGTGGCCTGGCTCATGGCTCCCCTGCAGGACCTGCCCTTCAACTTTCAGGACACACTGGACAAAAGTCTTATCCAGGCCATATTTATTCCTTTTGCCTGGAAACTTCTGGTGGCTACCCGACACGGAAAGGCCCATGCTGCGGAAAATTAAAAAGAACAGTCTGCTGGGCGCGAAAGATAAAAACGCCCGCAAAGGCATACGCTCCTGGCTCAAAATCCAGGTAGAGGGCGAGCGCTACCAGCCTCCTCGGGGCGGGATCATCCTGCTTCAGATTCTGGTAGGCCTGCTGTTCTTCGTGCTCGTGGTGCGCTTCTGGTACCTGCAGATGCACCGCGGCGCGGAATTTGCCCAGCAGGCGCAGAACAACCGCCTGCGCATCGAGCGCATCTTCGCCCCGCGCGGGCGCATCATGGACGATCAGGGCAAGGTGCTGGCCGACAACCGCACGGCCTACGGCCTTTCCCTCGTACGCGAAGACTGCCCCGACATACCGGCCACCCTGGCCCAGATCAGCGCATGGTCGGGCATTCCCCTGCCCCAGATATGGGAAAAATTCCGGCAGGACAGGTTCAAGGTCAAATCATTTGAACCCCTGCTCATGATCACTGACATTGACTTTGATCTTGTGGCCCGCATCGAGTCCGAAATCCACGCCTGGCCCGGCCTGGAAATCGTTGTGCGCACCAAGCGCAGCTATCCCGAAAAAGACCTGTTCGCGCACGTGCTCGGCTATGTGGCCGAAGCCAACGAGCAGGAGATGGCCGCAGACAGTGCCCTGGCCATGGGCGACCTTGTGGGCAAGCAGGGACTGGAGCTGGAACTGGAAAAACAGCTGCGCGGGCGCAAGGGCCTGTACGACGTGGAAGTGGACGCCCATTCCCGCGTACTGGGCAAATTTTTGCGCGAAGAGCCGCGCGGCGGCAAGGAAATACGCCTTTCACTGGACAGGGACCTCCAGGAGGCCGCCTGGAACGCCCTGGGTGGTGAAGCGGGCTGTGTGGTGGTGATGGAACCGGATACCGGCAAGCTGCGTGCGTTGGTCACCTCCCCGGCCTACGACAACAACCTGTTCGCGGCGGGCATTTCACAGCGCGACTGGGACGCCCTGCGCACCAACAGCCGCTTTCCCCTGCAAAACCGCGTCATTCAAAGCGTGTACCCGCCCGGTTCCGTCTGGAAGCTGGTCATAGCGGCCATGCTGCTCGAACGCGGCGTCAACCCGCGCGAAAGCGTGTTCTGTCCGGGGCAGGTCAAGCTGGGCAACCAGATATTCCGCTGCTGGAAGCGCGGCGGGCACGGCTCGCAAGACATGCAGAGCGCGCTGGTCAATTCATGCGACGTGTATTTTTACCAGATGGGCGAACGCATGGGCATTGACAAGATAGAGGAATTTGCCAAGGCTAGCGGCTTCGGACGCCCCACCGGCATTGACCTGCCGCACGAAAAATCCGGTCTCGTGCCTTCCAAGGAATGGAAAAAGCGCCGCTTCGGACGGCCCTGGGTGCGCGGTGAAACGTACAACGTATCCATCGGCCAGGGCTACACTCTTGTCACCCCTGTGCAGATGGCTGTTTTTGTGTCGGCCCTGCTCAACGGCGGCAACCTGCTCAAGCCGCAGTTGCTGGACGATGCCCAGCGTGAGATCAAGGGCAATATTCCCGCCAAGGCAGCAACCCTCAATTTTGTGGTTGAGGCCATGCGCAAGACGGCCACAGGCGGCACCGCAAGGGTCGTGAACCGCAAGGACGCCGACATGGGCGGCAAAACCGGCACGGCCCAGGTGGTCAAGCTCAAGATGGCCGCCGGAGACCGCCGCCTGCGCACACATGAAATGGAATACGCCCAGCGCGACCACGCCTGGATAACGACCTGGGGCGTCAAGGACGGCAAGGCTTACGTGGTGGTAGTTATGGTGGAGCACGGCGGCGGCGGCTCCAGCGTTGCAGGCCCGGTAGCCAAAAAGGTATACGAGCACCTCTTTGGCCCTGACCCCGGATCGCCTACGGCGCCCGCGCCTGTGCCAGCGCCGGCCAGCCCCGGCGAACGGACAGACTAGGCATTGTACGGCATAACCGTTGCGGCCGGACTGCCCCGCACGGACAGTGCGAAAACACCGTAACTGGGCACGTACCATCTTTGCATCGCTGAACGTTCCCGCGCGCGGGCACAAGAGAAACGGCAGGCACACCGATGCCTTGGCTGGACGCAGAAAAGCGCCCGCGGAACATGTTTTCAACAGCGGCCGCGCCCTATTGTACGTGCGTTTCCGGGCCATTTTTCTGGCAGCTCCCCGGATCGTACGCCCGGAAAAGGCAGAGCTTCCAGCGCCGTGGCGGCGCATCCGGCGGCGCAAAACGCAGGAAGTACGGCGATCCAACAGCCATAGACCACGCAAGTGTACGTTTTTTTGACCAGGTAAGACCGTATGGACAAAAGTCTGTTCAGCTATATCAACTGGGGCCTGCTGGCCTGCATGCTGCTGCTCTATCTTGTGGGTGTGGGCAACCTGTATTCGGCCAGCGGCACGCGGGTGGAAACCGGTCTGGCTTTCAACAGTTTTTACCAGCGGCAGATTATCTGGGGCCTGTGCGGCCTGGCCTGCATGTTGCTTGCAATGACCTTTGACTACCGGCAATTGCGCAACCTGGCATGGCCGTTCTTTTTTCTGACCATGCTGCTTCTGCTGCTTGTTCCCATTGCGGGCAAGACCGTTTACGGGGCCAAACGCTGGCTTTCGCTGGGTTTCATGAGTGTGCAGCCTTCTGAGCTGGCCAAACTTTCCGTGCTGGTGCTGGCCGCGCGCCTGCTTGCGCGCGACGGCCGCCCGCTGGGCTGGAAAGATTTTATCTCCATAGCCTTTATCTGCCTGCTGCCCTGCGCGCTCATCGTCGTCCAGCCCGACCTCGGCACAACCATGCTGATCCTGCTTATTCTGGCAGGCATGATCCTGTTTCACGGTCTCAAGGGCTATGTGCTCAAAACCTGCCTGCTTGCCGTGCCCTGCTTCGGAGCCTTCATGTGGCTTGTGGGCATGCACGACTACCAGCGCCAGCGCATCCTGACCTTTCTTGACCCCACCACAGACCCGCGCGGCACGGGCTACCACATCATCCAGTCGCGCATTGCCATCGGCTCGGGCGAACTCTGGGGCAAAGGCTTCAAGGAGGGTACGCAAAGCCAGCTGCGCTTTCTGCCCGAGCGGCATTCCGACTTTGCCGTGGCAGTTTTCGGGGAAGAATGGGGTTTTGTGGGCTGCGTGGCCCTGGTAACCCTGTTCTGCCTGTTTTTGCTGTCCATTTTTTCCACCGCCGCGCAGGCCAAAGACCGTTTTGGCAGCATGCTGGTAGTAGGGGTATTTTTTTACTTTTTCTGGCAGATACTCATCAATATGGGTATGGTCATAGGCATCATGCCGGTGGTGGGCATTCCACTGCCCTTCATCAGCTATGGCGGCAGCGCCACCGTAGTTAATTTCACGCTGCTGGGCATTGTGCTCAACGTGTCCATGCGGCGCTTCATGTTCAAGGGATAATTGTCAATCCAACGGGGAGTTCGCTGTGGCCAAGGACGAAATAGCCTATCTCGGTTCCGATACGGTTTACGAAGGAAAACTGCATTTCAAGGGCACTGTGCGCATTGAAGGCAAGTTCAGCGGTGAAATTGTCAGCGAAGGCACACTCAATGTGGGCAAAGACGCCCTGGTCACCGGCAGCCTCGACGTGGGTGAACTGCTGCTTTCCGGCCGCTTTACCGGCGAGGTTACGGCCCGCCGTCGTGTAGTGGTCTACGGCTCCGGCGTTCTGGAAGGCCAGGTGCAGACCCCTGTGCTTCTGACCGAAGAAGGCGGCATCATTGAGGGGCAGGTAAGCATGCAGGGCTGCGGCAAGGTAAAAGCGTAGCCAGTACTTTCTGCTGCGGCGCGGGAAAGGCCTGTTCGCATGCCGCCGGGGCGCATTGCCCCAATGAGAAAAATAGCGCATACTCTGAATCGAGAATATTTCAACACCGATACGGTTACAGGGCTGTGGCAGTCATGCCGCCTCAGCCGGATTCTTTTGCACCGCTTTCTTCAAGGAGGCACACATGGCACAAGATTATTTCCGCGCACTCAGAGATGTGGCGCTGGTCATCAACTCCAGCCTTGAACCCAAGGACGTCCTGCACAAAATCACGGAACAGACCGCGTCCACCATGGGCTGCAAGGCCAGCACCATCCGCCTGCTGGACACCACGGGCCGCTTTCTGCTGCCCAGCGCCGCCCACGGCCTTTCAGCCACCTACCTGCGCAAAGGCCCGGTAGAAGTAAAACGCAGCGGCATGGACGGTGAAGTCCTGGCCGGCAAAACCATCCACCTCAAGGATGCCGCCGCCGACGGCCGCTTTCAGTATCCTGAATCAGCCAAGACCGAAGGACTGGTTTCCGTTCTTTCGGCTCCCCTCATGGTGGACGGCAAGGCCATCGGCCTCATTCGCGTGTATTCCGCCGAAGAACGCGAATTTACGCCCGACGAACAGACCTTTATGGAAGCCGTGGCCGCCATTTCTGCGCTTGCCATTGAAAACGCCCGCCTGCATGAGGCGCTGCGCAACAATTACGAACTGATGAGCAAGCACGCCTACTCGGTATACGAAGACTAGTACACGGGCATAAACGGGCTATTCCGCGCGGCCGCGCGGTTCCTCTGCCCGGTCCATAGGGGCTACGCCCTGCGCCTCAAGAACCGCCCCATTGGCCGTCAGCAGACCTGCTCCGGCTGGAAAGGCGCACGGCAGCATACGACATTTCCCTCAACAGCATGAGGATTGCGCATATGAGCAAGATCAGAATAGGCATCAACGGCTTCGGCCGCATCGGCAGGCAGGTTTTCCGCGCCCTGCACCAGCACTACCGCGACCGTGTGGAAGTGGTAGCCATCAACGACCTTTTTGACGCCGAAACCAACTTTCACCTGCTGGAATACGACTCGGTTTACGGGCGCGCGCACCTGGACGCCAAAATAGACGGCGCGGAAGTGACCGTGGGCGACTGGAAGATACACTGCTTTGCCGAACGTGACCCCAAACAGCTTGCCTGGGGCCAGTACGGCGTGGACATCGTTGTGGAAAGCACGGGTATTTTCCGCAAGGCTTCGCAGTGCTCGGTGCATATTGAAAACGGCGCGAAAAAAGTCATCATCACCGCCCCCTCCAAGGAAGAAGACATCACCATCGTCATGGGCGTGAACCATCAGGAATACGATCCTGCCAAACACCATATCGTGTCCAACGCCTCCTGCACCACCAACTGCCTGGCCCCCGTGGCCCTGGTGCTGCAAAAGGAATTCGGCATCCAGATCGGCAACATGACCACCATCCACTCCTACACCAACGACCAGCGCATCCTGGACATGGCCCACAAGGACCCGCGCCGCGCCCGCGCCGCCGCCTGCAATATCATTCCCACGTCCACGGGAGCCGCCCAGGCCGTTGCCAAGGTCATTCCCGAACTGAAGGGCAAATTCAGCGGTTATTCGCTGCGTGTGCCCACGCCCACGGTATCCGTGGTGGACTTTACCGGCATTCTGGAAAAGGAAACCGACACGGAAACCCTGCTGGGCAAACTCAAGGAAGCCTCTGAAACCTATCTCAAGGGCATTCTTGAATATAATGACAAAGCACTGGTTTCAATGGACTTCAAGGGCAATCCGGCCTCGTCCATTCTTGAGGCTTCCTATACTACGGTGCAGGACGGCAAGATGGTCAAGCTGGTGGCATGGTACGACAACGAGTGGGGCTACTCCTGCCGCGTGTGCGACCTTGCCTGCCTCATGGCCGAAAAAGGCCTGTAGAGCCGGTTCAGCTTTTCTGCTCCGCCCGGCCGTTGCCATGCAGCGCCGCGCAACAAAAAAGCTCTGCCGCGCAGTGTCGCGTTTCCTGTCGGTCGCGTCTGCCTTGGGCAGGCGCGGCCGACAAGGTTTTTCCGCGCCTGCTCTCTGCCGTAAAAAAATACGGGGCTGCCCCGGGCAGGCTATTGCCAACAGCCCGGCAGTACCTAACTAGATACTGCCGGCTGCCGCCTTTCATAGCCGCGGTACGCCGTTGCGATTCCTTTGCCGGACATGCAGGGCCGGAATCGCTCCCTGCGGCAGACAGCCTGCCCACTGCCGGATACTGCGTAAAAACAGACTCCGCATCAAATCCGGCCCAACTGTTCCACACGCCCGGCAATGCCGGCACAGCGTCGTTGAAGAAACCGCGCCGGTCATCAAAACCCCGAGACATTCCATGCCCGCACTGCCCGAAGAAAGTATGCTTGTTGAACAAGTCATGCACGACAATCCCGAAACCCTGACGCCCGGGCACCTGCTCAAGGACGCACTGCCCGTTTACGAGCGCCACGGGGTCAATTGCGTACCCATTCTGGACGAAAACAAAAAAGTGCGCGGCATTCTGACCATATTCCGCCTTGTGCAGGCCATACGCTCGGGCAAATCTTTTGAAACACCCATCAGTGAAGTTATGGATGTGGACCTTGTGAGCATACGCAACGACGCCACGTTCGGCATGGCCTGCAGTATGCCCATCGACAGAATGCTGGTGCTCGACCACGACGACAGGCTCGTGGGCGTGCTGACCAAAAAAGAACTCATCCATAAAATTTACAAGGCATTCTGCAGCGCCGACTGCCATAACCGGGAGCTGAGCGCGGTCATCAACTGCGCCACGGACGGCATCATCATTTTCGACACCAACGGCAACGCCCTGTATACCAACGATAAAATTCGCTTTCTCCTGCCGGATTGCGACACCATCAACCAGCCGGCCAGCCCGGCCATGAAGGCTGTAGCCGAACTGCTCAAAAAAACCCTGCACTCACGCAAAAGCGCCAGCACCCTGCTGGAGGACTGCAACGGCAAGCAGGTGATTTTTTCAACCACACCCATCTTTGACGCAGACCAGCGCCTCTTCCGCTGCGTATTGTCTGCCCAGGATATGACGGAAGTTACCCGCCTTCAGGAAGAAGCCGAAAACAGCCGCCGCAAGCTGGCGGCCTTTCAGGAAGCCAGCCTCAAAGGAACCAGAACCATCGCCCACAACCCTGCCATGCTGCGCTTGCTGGATGAGGCCGCCCGCCTTGGAAGCGTGGACTCCACCGTGCTCATCACCGGCGAAACAGGGGCGGGCAAAGAGGTTGTGGCCATGCACATCCACAACCACAGCAAGCGGCGCAACGGCCCGCTGGTGCAGATAAACTGCGGCACCATCCCCCAGCACCTGCAGGAAGCGGAGCTGTTCGGCTACGAAAAAGGCAGCTTCACCGGGGCCAATGCCACCCGTGCGGGCATGCTGGAGGTGGCCCACGAAGGCACGCTCATGCTGGACGAAGTGGGCGAAATGGATCTTACCCTGCAGGTCAAACTGCTGCGCGCCCTTCAGGAGGGCGTCATTTACCGCATTGGCGGGCGCAAGCCCGTCAGGCTGGATGTGCGCATCATTGCCATGACCAACAGGGACCTGCTCAAAATGGTGCGCGAAAACACCTTTCGCGAGGACCTTTATTACCGCCTCAACGTCATCCCCCTGGCCGTGCCGCCCCTGCGCGAACGATGCGAGGATATCCTGCCCCTGGCCCAGCATTTTCTTTCCTGCTTCAGCAAAAAATATTCCTGCGCCTGCAGCCTCAGCCCGGCGGAAGAAGAAATGCTGCAAGCCTATTCCTGGCCCGGCAACGTGCGCGAACTTGCCAACTTTATGGAACGGCTGACCATCGCCAGCCTGTCGTCAGGCAACCGCGCCCCGGTGTGGGAAAGCATCGTTCGGCCCAATGGTTCCGTAGCGCCGCCCGTCAACGCCCCCATGCGGGAGCAGATGCGCCATTTTGAAAAACAATGTGTTGAAAACGCCCTGCGCAACACGGTGAGCATACGGGCCGCAGCCCGGGCGCTGGGCATCTCGCACGCAACCCTCTTGCGCAAGATGCGGGAACATGACCTGGTGGTTCAAAATTAAACCACTCTGAAAGGCAAACTCCCGTCCGTATACCCCCCTTCTGTGCCATATCTGCTTCTGAACGCCCGCAGGTTGTGAAAAAGAGCATGTGGTTCACAAATGAACCACATGGTTCGATAACGAACCACACCCACTCGGCAGCGCCATTGCCCTTAAAAACATGATCTCCTGATATTACAGAATGTTACATAAGAGCACAAGCACGGCCTTTTCAGGTCCTCCCCCTTGCCTGCCCCTTCATAATGTTCATATCTATATATTTTTATTATAAAAACTTTTTGGAACAATGTTTGCTATAGGGGCTGTGTCCTTCGACACACCCGAATATGCAAAGCACTACGTTCCCCTGCCGCCGGCGGCGGAGGAACTGGGATCGAGAGAGGATGCCAGGTCGGCAGGCCGACATGTCGGCACACCGTCAGGCCGTACGGACACCTGGAAAAAAACGGCCGTTCTGTCAACGTATTGGGGGCGCGCCCGCCTGTGGCGGCGCGAAATTTAAGGAAGCATGAGGAGTAATCTATGACTTCTTCGGCCATTTGGATGTTCGGCCTGGCCCTGGCCTATACGCTTCTGCTCATTGTCATGAGCCAGATCGCCAAAAAAAAGGCCCAGGCTGGTGAAGATTTCTTTGTGGGGGGGCGCAAGTTCAGCCGCTGGACCGTCGCCTTCTGCATTACCGGCCTGTTTTCTGGCTCCACCTATATCGCCATTCTTGAGCTGTCCTACCTCACGGGTATTTCCGCCCTGTGGTACGGCGTGGCGGAACTGACCCACGTGCTTATCATTGCGCTGGTGCTTATCGGTCCCTTCCGCAAGCGCATGATGGTTACTGTATCCGGCCTTATCGGCGACAAGTACGGCAGGGCTGCCAAGGGCATTGCCGGCGGCATCACGGCCATTACCTTTCCGATGTGGTCCGTGGCCACGGCCCTGGCTTTCGCCTCGTGCATCAACGCCATCACCGGTATGGACATGCTGCTTGCCGTGGTGATCACTGCGGCGCTCATGTATGTCTTCCTGAGTGCGGGCGGCATGTGGTCCGTAGCCATGACGCAGACCGCCAACTTCTTTGTTTTCATGATCATGTTTGCGGTGGCCATCTACGCCATCGCCATCAATCCCGGTTTTGACGCCGTAACCACCCTGCTGACCACAGACGCCAAGTACGGCAGCCTCACCAGCGTGGGCCTGCAGACCATTCTGGCGTGGTTCGGCACATTTCTGATCAACGTGCTTCTGGCCCAGGCCGCCTTTCAGATGGCCCTTTCGTGCAAGACTGCTGACGAAGGCCGCAAGGGCTTGCTGATCGCCGGCGGCTTCAACGTCATCTTCATCGCCATGGGCGTGCTTGTGGGCGCTGCGGCGGCCATTGTCACCCCCGGTAACGCGCGCGGCCTTGTGGCCGTGCCCATCTACCTGATGGAAACCCTGCCTGCCCCTATGGTAGGCCTGTTCACCCTGGGCATCTGGGCCTGCGCTCTTGGCTGGGGCGCCCCCTGCCAGTTCTCCGGCGCGACCAGCCTTGGCCGCGACGTGGGCTCGGCCATCTGGCCTGACGCCAGCGATGCCAAACTTGTCAAGCTTACCCGCCTTTCGCTGCTGGCCCTCACCTGCCTTATGATTCTTTTTGGCTACCTGCGCTCCGAACAGGCCGCCTGGTGGAACATCTTTGCCTGGACCGCCCGTAACGGCGCGACCTTTGCCCCCATGGTGGCAGCCCTGTTCTGGAGCGTGGCCACACCGCGCGGCTCACTGACGGCCCTCATCGCGGGCTGCGGCGCGGGCCTCATCTGGAACTGGCTCGGCGGCTGGGCAGTGGGCAGCTTTTACCTCAAGATTCATCCTGTATGGGTGGCCATGGCCGCCAACATCATCGGCATGACCGTGGTCTCGCTGGCCGAAAAGGGCTGGTATTTCATAAGCCCCGCTGGCGGGCTCAGGGCGCTGCGCAATGCCTCCATTGGCCTTGCTCTCGTGCTGGCTATCGCCCTTATGGCGGCCGGTACGTGGTTCTACCAGACAGGCCTTTGGGGTATGACAGCCTTCCTCGTTGTGCTCTGTGCCTGGGTGGCCCTTATCTTCAGCACTGAACGCCAACAACCATCTATGATATAAGGATTTTGCACCATGGCAAAGATTAACGTGGAATGGAAAGGAAACATGGTTTTTGAAGGCAGGGACTCCGACGGCCACAGCCTGGTTATGGATGCCTCGGCCATCTACGGGGGCAGCAATCAGGGTGTGCGCCCCATGGAAATGCTGCTCATTTCCCTGGCTGGCTGCACCGGCATTGAAGTGGGCCATGCCATGAACAAGATGCGCCTGGAATACACGAGCTTCACCATCACGGCCGATGCCGTGCGCCGTGAAGAAATCCCGCAGATCTTTACCGAGATCAATGTGGAATACACTGTTGAAGGCACCGGAATCAGTCTTGAGAGGTTCGTGCGCGCCTTTGAGCTTGGCGCTGTAAAATACTGCTCTGTAGCCAACATGCTCAAGGCCAGCAGCAAGATAAACTACAGCTTCGTACTCAACGGACAGCGTTACAACTATCCCCTGCAGGATGGAGAGGCTGCCCCGCAATAGCCCGCAGTGCAAGCACCACTACCCTGAAAGGACGGCTATGCCACGACCACGCAAGTTCCCGTCAGGCAGGCAGATCACGCCCCTGCCGCCGCAACGCATGCCAGGTTGACACACCCCGCCCTGTCAGGACCGCCGCCGCGCCCCACACTACGGGAGGCGCGGCGGCTTTTCACACCCGATAATGAGGAGAACCCATGTCCAGCTACACACTGCCCGAAGACCGTTCCTATACTGATGAGCATATCTGGCTGCGCGAAGACGCTCAGGGCCTTACCGTGGGCATTTCAGACTTTGCCCAGGCCCAGCTTGAAGAAGTGGTCTACGTGGACATGCCCGCCGTGGGCAGCGCCGTTGAGGCGGGAAAAGAATTCGGCTCCGTGGAATCAATGAAATCCGTCAGCGCGCTGTTCTCGCCTGTTTCCGGCGTGGTAGAAGCGGTCAACACCGACCTTGAAAACAAGCCGGACCTCGTCAACAGCGACTGTTACGGCCAGGGCTGGATCCTGCGCCTGCGCAGGGAAGGCGACAATGCCGTGCCGCTGCTTTCCGCCGAAGAATACCGGACCCACCTGAAGTCACAGGCCTGAGGCTGTTTACAAACAGGTCATTTTGCGCCACGAACAAGGGAATACGGCACCTGACGACAGGCACACGTCCTTATGGTATGCCACTGAAAACAACGCCCCATCGTGATGCACTCCCCGGGCAAAAAGCCCTGGATCATAAAACCTGCGCAAGCCAGCACGAGGTAACGATATGAAAAAACTGACCATCATCGGGAGCGGCCCCGGCGGCCACATGGCGGCCTTTGCGGCGGCCCGCGCCGGGCACAGCGTCACCCTTGTGGAAAGCGCGGCCGTGGGCGGCACATGCCTGCACACGGGCTGCATCCCCACCAAGACCTTCAAAAGCTCTGCCGATGCCCTTGAAAAAATACGCCATATGGGCAACTACGCCATCACCGGCAATGCTGATGCCTCCATATCCATGCCCGACCTGCTGGCGCGCAAAAAAAACGTCATCGGTCTTCTGACCACCGGCCTTGAAAAAACCTGCGCCAGCCTCAAGATCACCATCGTGCGCGGGCGCGGCAGGGTTGTCAGCGCCAGGGAAGTGGCCGTAAGCACGCAGGAAGGCACTGTGCTTGTAGAAAGCGACAACGTCATCATCGCTACCGGCTCACGCCCGCTCGACCTGCCCTCCCTGCCTGCCGATCACAAACACATCCTCAACAGCGACGACGCTCTTGCCCTGGAGCATGTGCCTGCCAGCATCGCCATTGTGGGCGGCGGCGTTATCGGTTGCGAAATGGCCTGCATTTTCCGCTCCTTCGGCGCACAGGTCACTGTCATTGAAGGACAGGACCGCCTGCTGCCCATCCCTTCGGTGGATGCCGAAATGAGCAAGCTGCTGCTGCGCGAGATGAAAAAGGCGGGCATACGTGTGGAGCTTGGCAAAACTGTCAGTGCCGCCACTGTGGAACAGGGCGTGGCAAAACTTGCCGTAAGCCCCTCGCGGCCCAGGGGCGATGCCCCGGCTGAAGCGGCCATGCTGGATGTGGAGTCGGTTTTTGTCACCGTGGGCCGGGTGCCCAACACTGAAGGCCTCGGCCTTGCCGAAGCGGGCATTGCCGTGACGCCGCGCGGCTGGATTGAGGTGGACGACTGCCTGCAAACCTCTGTTCCCGGTGTGTTTGCCATTGGCGACGTTCTCGGCCCGGAAAAAATCATGCTGGCCCACATGGCCTCTGCCGAAGCCGAGCATGTGGTGGCCCACCTTGATTCTCCCGCCCCCTGCGACTACAGCGTTGTGCCTTCGGCCATTTTCACCACGCCTGAAATCGGCTGCGTGGGTCTTTCTGAAGAACAGGCCCTGGCCGCCGGTCTGCCTGTCCGCTGCACGCTTTTGCAGGTAAGGGAACTCGGCAAGGCCCACGCAATGGGAGAAATCGCCGGGGTATTCAAGCTTGTGGCCCATGCTGAAAACAATACCATTCTTGGCGCGCACCTCTGCGGGCCGCACGCCACGGACCTTGTCGCCGAGGCCGGGCTGGCAATCCGCATGGGAGCCAAGGTTGACGATGTGGCGCACACCATTCACGCCCATCCCACCCTGGCCGAAGGGTTTTACGAACTTTGCCACAAGGCCGCACGGCCATAACCCTTCTGGAGCATTTCACACCTGAAATGCTCTACAATGCTCTACAAGGATTTGTTTCCAGATCCTTGCAGCCAAATGATCGTAGGGCGGCTTTGCCGACCGTTCAGCAATCATTTGAAGCGGTAATTGCTCTAGTGATCACAAAAACCATCCGGCTTTTCCTGCCTGTTGCAGGAAAAGCCGGATGGTTATCTTGTTGCCCCGGCCCCGGCCTGCCGCGTCAGCACGGCAGGCCGGGGCCGGGGCGTTGATTCAAAAAGCAGCGGTTCCGCAGCCTACTGGATCTTGCAGTTGCCGTCCTTGCAGTCCGTGCTGGGAACCACGGGGGTCGCCTGGAACAGCACCACCTGCTCGCGGCCCTGATTTTTCACCAGCACCAGGGTAAAGCGCATAAGCCCCTCGGGCTGGGGAGGCACGGACGTGCCCTTGAAATAACCGTTGCCCGTCACAAGCTGTGCGCCGCCGATGAGAGCAGTACGCGCATTGAGGATGGTCAGTCGGTCGACCACCAGTTCCTTGTTTTTTATGGACTGGATAAAGTGTTCCTTGTCCTCGATATGCCCATTGGCGGCAATATTCCAGTAATTGGGAGCCAGCAGGGTCTCAAGGGCCGGGATGTCTCCGGTCATGACCGCTTCGGTATACAGGGCCACGCTGTCGGCCTTGGCCTGGGCCGTACCGGCGGAAAGGCAAAAGACCAGAGCGCAGATAAGCGAAGCCGCTTTCAGAAGTTTCATTGGGGTCCTCCGTCGTTATGCTGGGCCGTCAGTGCGGCGGCAATCCGGTGCGCCGTTGCAGATTTTCCACCGTGCTTCCGGCAGTCAATTTGCCAACTGACGCGCTTTCCTCTATTCTCTTCTTCTAACTGTTAAGCAAAATGCGGTCATTGTAAAGCTTCCCCTGCCGCCCTCAGGACTTTCGGGAATTTCTCCACCACATTACGAGGTGTTCGCGCCATGCTCACCAACATTCTTCAGGCCATCGGCAATACGCCCATGCTGCGTCTTGACCTTTCAAAAGACATGCCCGGTACGGTCTGGCTCAAACTTGAAAACCGCAACCCCGGCGGCTCCATCAAAGACCGTGTGGCATTTCACCTCATTGAAAACGCCCTTCAGTGGGGCGAACTTGAGCCGGGCGGCCTGGTGGTTGAAGCCACCAGCGGCAACATGGGCATCGGCATCGCCCTGGTTTCAGCCGTGCGCGGCCTGCGCTGCGTGCTCGCCATGCCCGAATCCATGAGCCTTGAAAGACGCAACCTGCTCAGGGGCCTTGGTGCGGAACTGGTGCTTACCCCCGCTGCCAGGGGCATGACCGGAGCAGTGGAAGAAGCTCGCCGCATCGCTGAAGAACAGGGGGGATTCATCCCCGGACAGTTCACCAATCCCGAGGCGGTGCAGGCCCATTACAAGACCACCGGGCCGGAAATTTACAGCGACAGCGTGGGCAAAATGGACGTTCTGGTGGCCGGCGTCGGTTCCGGCTCATCCATCACGGGCGTAGGGCGCTTTCTTAAAGAACGCATACCCGGCTTCAGGGTCATTGCCGTTGAACCCGCGGCCTCTCCGGTAATCTCGGGAGGCGCGGCATCGCCGCACCTCATTCAGGGCATTGGCGCGGGCTTTATTCCCGCCATCCTCGACCGTTCCCTGCTGGACGAGATCCTGCTGGCCGACGGCGAAGAAGCCCTGGATACGGCTCGCCTGCTCATGCGCCAGGGCATTGTGGCGGGCATATCCACCGGAGCCAATGTGCGCGCCGCCCTGCAGGTGGCGGCACGCCAGGAAATGGCGGGCAAAAACATCGTTACTTTCGCCTGCGATACGGGCGAGCGGTACATGTCCACCAGACTGTTTACCGACATGGCCCAGGCCTGAGCCGCACTGCCAGGCCCCGCAGACCGCTTGCGGGGCTTTACGGCTGAAAAGCCGCCCCGAAACCGGACCGCAGTGCGGTCGGCATTTTCCTGCGAGGCAGGGGGGCTGCACAGCAGGAGCACGGATGCCTGCCTGTTTTTACACGGTATACGGCAGCAGTTTTTTGCACTGTGCCATACCTGGCGCGTACCGCAACATGGTGTTTTTATTTTCTGAAAAAGCTGCAGCATTCTACTGTCAGGGCATTCCTTCTGCATAAGCAGCAGGAATACCGCTTTGCCCTAAATACTTTTTTTATCCCGGCCGATAAGCAGTGCAGAGCGGAGAAAGTTTCGGCCCAGGCCCCGGCATGCGGCATCTCACGGCGGCCCGCCCGCCCAATGGAGTATCTTTCATGGCGCAGACCAACATATTGCTTGAAACCGGCACCAATGAGCTTGAAATAGTTGAGTTCTATGTCAATCAGGACGGCTACGAGGCACATTACGGGCTTAACGTGGCCAAGGTGGTTGAAATAGGCCGGCGCCAGCCGGTCACAGCTATGCCTGAAATGCGCCACAAAGCCCTGCTGGGAGCATTTCTGCACCGCAACGGCCGCATTGTTCCGCTTATCGACATGGCCTGTTTTCTGGGTAATGCCCCCATCACCAATGAAGACGCCAAGGTTATCGTAACGGAATTCAACGGGGTGTGCACAGGCTTTCTGGTTTCCGGCGTTAACCGCATCTACCGGCTGAGCTGGACAGATGTGGAGGCTCCCGGCCAGTTTTTGCAGAACATGAGCCGCAGTTCCGTAACCGGTGTGGTACGGCTGGAAGAGCGCGTGATTTTTCTGCTGGACCTGGAAGCCATTGTGGCGGAGCTGCACCCGGCCATGGCCCTGCGCTTTGACGCTTCGGATATGGCCGCGCCCGACGGCAAGACGTACAAGATACTGCATGTGGACGACTCCAGCAGCATACGCAGCCTGTTGCTCGACCTGCTCAACAAAGAGGGCCGCTTCAAAGTGGAACAGCGCGTCAACGGGCAGGAAGCCTGGGACTACCTGCAAAGCGTACGCAACCGCTGCGAAGCCGAAAACAGACCCGTTTCGGACTTCTTGCAGGGCATTATCACCGACATCGAAATGCCCGCCATGGATGGCCTTGCCCTGTGCAAACGTATCAAGGAAGACCCGGTGCTCAAAAAGCTGCCGGTAGCCATCTTTTCATCCATGATCAATGACAGCCTTGCCAGAAAATGCGCGCTGGTGGGGGCGGACGCCCAGTACACCAAGCCGGACCTCAAGGCGCTCTCCAAAAAGCTGTACGAACTCATTACCGTAGCCTGGGAGCAGCAAAACGCCACCGCCAAAAGCTGACGCGCGCTGCTGACGCAGACTGCCGCTCTTGCCGGAGGCCACTCCCAAAGGCAAATGCGCCCGGCGTATACACGCCCTGCACCTCCCGGACATGGCCGGGCTGACTGCAACAAAAATGTAAAAATCTGCTCTTTCACGAGCTTTCCGGCGGCGGGGTATTCCCGCCGCTTTTTTGTTCACGCCTGCGGTCTCGCGCCGCCAACAGGCTTCAGCCTCTGAAAAATAAAAAATATCAATATAAAAAGATTGTTATAAAAAAATTTTGCCCGGGGCAGGGTACGGCTGCAAACAGTGCTGGACAAGAGGCGCCCTTTTTGCTTCCGTATGCCCCGTATAGTCCTGTATGACGGGAGGATACGCGAGTGCGGGAACACCTGTTCCCGTCCGCCGGATCTCCGGGTCATGATCTGCCGGAGCGGGCCGTAATGCCTGCTGTGGCAGGGCATGCCCTTGGGGAGACAACTATGGGGAAAAGCGCGGGAGAAAGGTTCCGGACGGGGGCCAACGCCGCGCCAGGGCGGCAAATGAGCCGCCACCTGTGCAGGAGGGAAGATGCCGTTAGCGCCATGCCAATATGTGCCGGCCGTAAAGGCTGTTCTTCTTTCCGTATCTTTCACGTCCGCCCGGTCCGGGCGGGCAAGAGGCACACAGGGGCTTTCCCATGCCAAATCTTCACAGTTTCCTACAGCGGCTTTTTCCCATATGCCGCAGCATTACGGGCAATGGCGTCCGGCAGACCCTTTCCATACTCAAGGAAGAGCTGCCCGCCCTGCAACTGCATGAAGTGCCTTCCGGCACACCGGTTTTCGACTGGACCGTACCGGACGAATGGAACATCACCGAGGCACGGTTGACCGGTCCGGATGGCGAAGTCATTGCAGACTTTGCCCACTGCAACCTGCACGTGGTCGGTTATTCCGAACCTGTAGACATCCACCTGTCGCTGGACGATCTGCAGGAGCACCTCCATTCCCGGCCTGACCTGCCGGAAGCCATACCCTACGTAACGTCCTACTACGCCAGGCGCTGGGGCTTCTGCCTCAAGCACAGCATACGCCAGAAGCTCAAGCCCGGCACATATCATGCGGTCATACGGGCTTCTCTGGAACCGGGGCATCTTTCCTATGGAGAGTTTGTGTTGCCGGGGCAAAGCGAAAAAGAAATATTTCTGTCCACCTATGTCTGCCATCCATCCATGGCAAATAACGAGCTTTCAGGCCCGGTGGTGGCTACCGCCCTGGCTCGCTGGCTGCAAAGTGCGCCACGACGCTATACCTACCGCATTGTTTTTGTGCCTGAAACCATCGGGGCGATCACCTACCTGAGCAAAAATCACCAGATGCTGCGCCAACGTGTGGCGGCAGGCTTCAACCTTACCTGCCTGGGCGACGACCGCGCCTATTCCTATGTACCCAGCCGCAAGGGAAACACCCTGGCCGACAGGGCGGCACTGCACGTATTGCGGCACTTTGCCCCGGATTTTGTGCGCTACACCTTTCATGACAGAGGCAGCGATGAGCGCCAGTACTGCTCACCCGGCATTGACCTGCCCCTGTGCAGCGTCATGCGCACAAAATATCACGCCTTTCCCGAGTACCATACCTCACTGGACGACTGCTCTCTGGTAACGGAAAAAGGCCTTCAGGGCGGCTTTGAAATCATGCGCAAGATACTTGAAACACTGGAAGAAGATGTCACATACCAGTGCCGGGTGCTGTGCGAGCCGCAACTGGGTAGGCGCGGGCTTTACCCCACACTGAGCACCCGGTATTCCTGTACCGAGCAGGTAGACCTCATGATGGACCTGCTGGCCTATGCCGACGGCAGCATGAGCCTGCTGGAAGAAGCGGAAACCGTGGGCGCGGATATTTTCCGCTGTGCTTCTGTCATGCGCCAGCTTGAAGAGCAGGGCGTCATATGCAGAAAAAGTGAAAGCTGAACGTAAAAAAGCATATGCCCGTTGAGAACAGGCGCTCTCAACGGGCATATGCCGTCTGTTCCGGTATGGCGTCGCGCAGGCAAACTGCGCTCGCGCCTCTGATTTTGTGTCGGCAACCTGCCCGCGGACCGTCAGTGCGGCGTCTCTGCCGCGCGGTTCCGGCACGTCCGCCCCGGGCATATCCTGCAGCCCCAAAAAAGCAGGGGAGCGCCCCGGACTGCCGGTGCGACCCCAGCCACCTGCTGGCGCCAGGCTCAGGCAGAAAGCCTGTCCAGCGCTTCTCCGGCTATCTGGCTGACGCTTTTTTCGTACACGTCGTTGCCGTCAAAAAGCTCACACATCTCATCATGCCCGGCATCGGCAAGGCGCCGCAGGGCCGGGGCATCCATCAGGTCCGGGGGCAGCTGGCTCAAGGCCCAGGCCGCCATGCCCCGGCAGATGATGTCCTGATCCTCCAGCCCCTTGAGCAGCCATTTGCGCGCGCCAAGGCACAGCTCGGGCCGCGCCAGTGCCAGACGTCCTATGCTCCAGTAGCAGGAGCGCCGCAGGATGTCGTGATCGCAAAAGTTGTCGTCGTAGCCGAGATCAATGATGTAGGAAATGAGAATACGGTGAAAATCCTTGGCAAGCGAGGGGCTGGCGGCGAGAATTTCGCCAAAGGCATCGGGGATGCCCCATCCGATATTGCCGGATTCTTCATTCAGATGCCACATGAGGCGGCGAATGATGTTTTTTGCGGCTTCGGGCTGCTTTTCGGCCAGCCGGGCCGTTACCTGCCCCAGAGCCACGGCGGCACGGTGCATGGTCTGCGGGCCGAGCAGCAGAAAAGAAAAAAGCGGACCGACGTTTTCAAGGCCGCCCTGGGCGATCTCATCCAGATGGTCGCGCCATTGGGGGCTGTTGATACATTCCTTCAATTTTTGTTTGGCTGAGCGCATACGGGCCATGACATATCCTCCAGGGGCTGTATTCCGGCTCCGTGTATATAGTTATAGTTTTTTACGGTTCTGGCAAGGCGGCGCACCCAAACCGTTTTTTGCACGGCCTGCGGCACGGAACCGGCACTCCCCAGAAGCAATTAACGCTCAAATGATTGCTTAACAGCCGGCAAGGCCGCCCTGCAGTCATTTGGGACAAGGGTTTGGAGACAAATCCTTGTAAAGCATTTCAAGTGTAACATACTCTAGATGCTGCAAAAAAATGTCACCCAGAAAGGCACGCTGAAATCCAGCACCAGCGCATGCACGATGGATATGAATATCCACTGATTGCCCGCATAGCGGGTAATGACGGGCAGTGTGGTGTCCAGCGTGGAGGCTCCGCCGCAACTTATGGCTGCCGTCGGCCCCATCAAGCGCACCAGCAGCGGCGTAAAAAGCAGAGTGATCAGTTCACGGGCGATATTGCTGATAAGGGCGATGGTTCCCAGTTCCGGTCCCTTGTACTGGGTGATGAAGATGGACGAAAGCGAGTAATAGGCAAAACCCGCCCCCACAGCCATACATTCCGCCGCGCTGTACACCAGAAAAAAGCTGGCAAGGGCTGTGCCTGCGAATGTTCCCACTGTGGTGGCAAGGGGCAGCAGCAGCACACGGGGGCGCAGTGTGCGCAGCATTTCGCCGAACCGCCTGTCCGCCCCCATTGATACGCCTACCAGCAACATGAGCGCCCACAGCACATAGAGCGTCATGTCATGCTCAATGAAATAGTCGGGAACAAGGCCCAGTCGGGCCAGCAAGACTCCGGCGCCGAAAAAGAACAGGATCAGCAGGCTGCCGTTCATGCGCGCGAGTCATCCTGCCCGGTACCGGCAGAAGAGGCAGGGGCGCTGAAATGCGCGGTACAGGATTTTTCCGTGCCGTCGCTTGCGCAAAATCTTTTCAGCGCGTCGGGTTCCGGAGGTTGCCGGAAAAAACGGCGTATACACAGAACACATACAAGGGACCCGCCCACGCCGCACAGGGTCAGCAGCATTGCTGCGCTGCCCAATTCCGGCAGCGCGCCCATCAGGGTGCTGTTGCCGCCCACAGAAATGCCCAGGGCAAAAAGCAGCAACACAATGGCGGGTGTCACACAGCGTGAAAGCACCGAGGCCAGCCGCCTGCCGCGCAGCAGAAAACCGGCCAGCATGCCCAGGAACATCAAACCGATGGCGATGAACACGAAACCTCCGAAAAGCCGCTCACACCCCACACCACAGACCCCAAAACGTCGCCCCGGCCCGGCGACAGATCAGGCCCCCTGCACCAGCGGGGCCTGAGCAGACAACGCTTGAAACAGCCCCTGCTTCATGCCCGAAGCCCTTACGAAACAACGTGCTGGCAACAAATTCCTACTGTCCATCACCAAGCACCCCAACCAGTCAAAGTTTGCCCATTGATGTCATTGCGCAGCGCGGAGAAAAACTGCCGGCAGAGCGGACAGGTTCCCACAGCAGCCGCGCAGCTCCCGTAATTGCCAGGCAACCGGGTACCTGAAGAAGGGGCCGGGGGAATGCAGAGAGGATTCCGAAGGGTACACCCTGAAAAGACCGACCGCTGCCGTCCACCGCACAGGCAGACGCCCTCAATGAAGGCGATAAAAGCATTTCAAACGGCAACGTTCCTGCATCTGGAGCCTTTTTTCAATGGTACACGGCTTAGCGTGTCACCTGCCGCAATGCCTGTCGCAGAAAGGCCAGCATGGAGGCATAACGCTGGTCCTCGCGCTGCATGTAATCCACGTCCCACAGCACCCACACCATATGCCCCCTGTAGCGCGCCTGTTGCAGGGGGCGCAGCCCCGAGGGCAGACCAAGGGCCTTTACCGCCGCAGAACCCATAACCACAACGCCCCGCGCGCCCAGGCGCGAAGCTCCGGACCAGAAGGCGTCGGCATGGGGCACAAGGCCATCCTCACGGGCAGGGGGCACGGCTGGCGGTGCGGCAGGTTCCGTACCGCCTTCATCCGGCAGGCTGGCGGGCCAGAACGTATGCGTACCGGCCGGGTGGGCCAGATCCTGAAGCAGTTTCTGCAAAAAGCCCCGGCGCTCCATCTGTCCCTCGGCCTGAGCATTGCACAGGTCAAGCCCGAGGTTCCAGTAGGTCCACAGCACAAGGCCGGGGCGCGCCTTTTCAAGCTGCCTGCGCCAGGGCGTGGGCCAGAGGTCGGGAGCCAGGGGTTTCCACAGGCGGCTGCCGGAAGGTTGTGCGCTCTGGCCGCCTTCTGCCGGGACGGGCGCGGAGCGATGGCCGCTGCCCTGCTCCTGCACCGGTGACGGCGGCGCGGCCTGCCCACGGGAAGGCGCGGTGGCTTGCCGGAAGGAACTGCCCTGACCTTCATGTCCGCCCTGCCTGCCCGGGCCGGTTTGCCCATCCACACTACCGGGGGCTTTTGCCCCGCCCTGCATACCCTGCCGGGCATGAACTGGCTGACGGGCCGCACTGCCGTAACGAGGCTGCTCTTCCCTGCTGCGCACAGGCGGTATCGCCGCACTTTCGACACTGCGCGGCGCAAAGGCGTCAAAGCCTTCGTGCATGAGCAGGCAGGAAAGCCCGCGGCGCTGCCACAAGGCAGTGAGCGGATTTACATGCGCAAAAGCCACGAACACAACTCCCAGGCCACATCGGCCTTGCTCTGGGTGGGCCAGATTTCTTCACGGCCGTTGGCATCCACCACAACCATGCTGTTGGTGGGCGAGGCAAAGCCGCTGTCTGCGCTGTTCACCCTGTTGGCTGCCAGAAGATCGGCCTTTTTTCGCGTGATCTTGGCGTGAGCCAAGGGCAGCAGGGCATTCATATCCGGCGCGGTTTCAGCGGCAAAGGCCAGAATTTTCTGACCCGGGGCGCGCTGCTCCGCAAGACTTTGTAAAATATCTGGATTTGGCAAAAAATCCAGGCTGAAGCCCTGCGGGGCTTCGGCTTTTTTAAATTTGCGCCCGCCCAGGGGCCTGGGTGAAAAATCCGCCACAGCAGCGGTGAACATGCCCACGTCCATCTGCGGCCACAGGGCCGCGGCCACAGCAAACATATCCCGTGCGCTGACCACATCACGCCGGGCAATGCCCTGGGGCATGCGCGCGCGCACCCCCGGCCCGCACACCGCCGTCACCTCCGCGCCGCGCAGCCATGCGCAGACGGCCAGGGCCGCCCCCATAAGCCCGCTGGAAGGATTGGACCAGAAGCGCACGCCGTCCCATCCTTCACGGGTAGGACCAAGGGTGACCATCACCCGCCTGCCCGCCATATCCTGCGGACTGAGCGCCTTGAGCGCCGCCAGAAAAATATCATGCAGGGGAGCCAGCCTGCCCTCGCCTTCATCGCCGCAGGCCGTACCACCGCAGGCCGGGGCCACAATATGCGCCCCGCGCTCGCGCAAAAGTGCCACATTGGCTCTGGTGGCCGCATGAGCCCACATGCGCGGATTCATGGCCGGGGCAATGACAAGGGGGCCGTCAAAGGCAAGCTCCTGGGCGGCCAGCATGTCGCCGGCAGCCCCGTGGGCCAGGCGAAAAAGCGCATCGGCCGAGGCCGGGGCCACCACCATGGCATGAGCGTGCTGGCCCGGCTCAAGGTGGGCGAAAATTTCCTGCCCCTGGCTGAACATATCTTCATAAACAGGGGCCGCGCCCAGCGACTCAAAGAGCATGGGCGTCACAAAACGGCGCGCGCCGGGCGTGAGCGTGGCCGAAACATGCATACCCATGCCGCGCCATGCCCGCAAAAGATCCGCAGCCCGGTAGCAGGCCACGGAACCGCACACGCCAAGATGCAGGCGCTTTTGCGCAAAGCGCGTGCTGTGGTCAAAGGGCGTTTTAAATCCGCGTTTCTGGTCACTCATAGGTTACGCTCCTGCAGGCCGCCCCCGGCTCCATAGCTGCCCCCGCCATGCCCCCCCTGGGGAGCGGTATTCATGCCGCCGGAATCGCCGAACCCGCCGGAATCACCGGCAGGGGGCGCAGGGGCCGCATCAGCCGCATCCTGCATGGGCAGGGGCGCGCCATCAGGCAGGCGGTCGCCTGTCCAGATATTCATGATGGTCAGTACAGCCTGGCTTTCAAAGGTCAGCACAGCCATGGCCGCTCCACGGTCATATACATAGACCGCCCGCGCGCCCTTGCGCAGGGCCAGACGGAGCTGCCAGCCCTGGGACTGCAGGCCGGAATACATGATCTGGGCCGCAAAGGCCGTATTGACCTGGCCGCGCAGCACCTCAAGCCCCTGCCGCCCGCCGCCGGGGCCGAAGTCCTGAAAACCGTGAGAGGCATACCGCTGCATGCCCGCAGGCACAGGTACGCCGAGCAGCTGGCTTGTGGATGCATCGGTTCCGCCGGTCAGAGGGTCATTGGAAAAAGGATTTTCCAGCCCAATGGAGGCGCAACCCTGAATTGTTGCGAGAACTGCCAGTAACACAAGGATGACAAGAGGCCGCCGCATGGCTATACTCCTTCCCTCCCGCTCGGCATAGCAAGGGGAGCAATCACGTCACCCTAGCCTCAACGCCCTGCCCTGACAAGAGCGGCAGGCACGTAAGGGGCGGGAACATCATAACCGGGACCTGTACGCCATGCACATTGAGGAAGCTGATTTCTTACTGCAAAGCTATCGTTTCGACCTGCCGCAGGAGCAGGTCGCCCAGTTTCCACCTGAAGAACGGGGCGGCTCGCGGCTTCTGGTCATGCCGCGCAACGGCGAGCTGACCCTGCGCCATGAAAATTTTTGTGACCTGCCGGACTGCCTGCCCGAGGGAGCGTTGCTGATTGCCAACAATTCCCGAGTATTGCAGGCGCGTCTTCTTGGTACACGCTCCACAGGCGGCAAGGTGGAATTTTTACTGCTCACTCCCCTGCCTCTTGTGATCGAACGGGCCAGAGCCGATAAAAACGGCGGCCTGTATGCCGAGGCCGAGGGCCTTGTACGCTCCGGCGGCAGCATCCGCGAAGGCGAAAGTTTCGGCTTTGGCGCGGGCATAGGCGTAACCGTGCTGGAATCCGGCCCCTTCGGGCAGCGGCGCGTGCGCCTGAGCTGGACGGGCGACCTTGCGGCGGCCTTTGCGGCCACGGGCCATATACCCCTGCCGCCCTACATCAAGCGCCCCGATGCTGAAGACGACCTGAGCCGCTACCAGACCGTCTATTCCCGCCAGGACAAGACCGGTTCTGTGGCCGCGCCCACGGCCGGGCTGCACTTTACGCCGCCCCTGCGCGAGCGTCTGGCGGCAAAAGGCTTTGAATGGGCGGAAGTAACGCTGTACGTGGGCTACGGCACGTTCAGCCCTGTGCGCAGCAGCGACATACGCAGCCACCGCATGCACCGCGAATATATAGAAGTGCCCGAAGCCACGGCCCTGGCAATCGCCAGGGCCAGGGAAGAAAAAAGGCCGGTCATTGCCGTGGGTACCACAAGCCTGCGAACCCTTGAAGGTGTGGCGGAGCTTTGCGGCCGCGTGCAGCCCTATACCGGCTGGACGGATATTTTCCTGTATCCCGGCAGGCCCTTCCGCGTGGCGGACGGGCTTGTGACCAATTTTCACCTGCCGGAATCCTCCCTGCTCATGCTGGTCTCGGCCTTTGCCGGGCGCAAGCGTGTGCTCGACGCCTATGCCGAGGCCATTGCCAACAACTACAGATTCTTTTCATACGGGGATGCCATGCTGATCCGCTGACGCCCCTGCCCGCGCCGTCCGTACTCCGCACGCCGCTTCCGGGCATGCGCAACCTGCGGGCGGCTCACGGCCGGCACACCCTTGCGGGATGGTCCTGCAAGGCATGCCGGGGCACGGAAGGGGTCCTGAAGGCAGGGTCCCGCGGAACAGGCCGCTCGCAAGGGGCCTGTTTCCCTCCCCCAGGCGGGCAAGGCTCCCAAGGAGTACACATGTCACGAATCGTGTTTCTGGAAGAACGCTGCAAGGGCTGCCGCCTGTGTGTGGAAGCCTGTCCTGTACATATTCTGCGGCCATCGGGCCGGTTTAACCGCCAGGGGTATGAGGTCATGGAGATGGACGGGCAGTGCACGGGATGCGCTTCCTGTGCCGTCATGTGCCCGGATGTGGCCATCCGTGTCTTCAAAAGCGCTGTAAAGAAAGGGGGCGAGGCATGAGCCAGAATTCCTCTGAACGTATACTCATCAAGGGCAATGAGGCCGTGGCCTTCGGCGCTGTTGATGCAGGCTGCCGCTGCTATTTCGGCTACCCCATCACACCGCAGAACGAAATTCCCGAAGTGCTTTCCTCGCTGCTGCCCGAACACGGTGGGCAGTTTGTACAGGCGGAAAGCGAGGTCGCCGCGGTCAACATGCTGCTGGGCGCTGCGGCCTGCGGCATTCCGGCGCTCACGTCTTCCTCCAGCTGCGGCATCTCCCTCATGCAGGAGGGCATCTCCTACATGGCGGGCAGCCATATACCCGGGGTTATGGTCAACATGCAGCGCGGCGGGCCGGGCCTTGGCGACATCGGCCCCTCGCAGGGCGACTACTTCCAGGCCGTCAAGGGCGGCGGCCACGGCGACCACCGCAACCTGGTACTGGCCCCGGCCACTGCCCAGGAATGCTATGACTTCATGTTCCGTGCCTTTGCCCTGGCCTTCAGGTACGCCAACCCGGTCATGGTTCTCGGCGACGCCATCGTAGGCCAGATAAAGGAGCCTGTGCGGCGCATACCTCCGGCCGACGCCGTTTCGCCTGAAGCCCTTGCCGCCATGACAAAAGACTGGCGGCTTGAAGGCTACGGCAAGCGCGGCACCGGCGCGCAGCCCCGGCTGCTCAAGTCTGTCTATCTTGCCGAGGGCGCACTTGCCGAACGCAATCGCCTGCTCATGAAAAAATATGACGACATGAAGGCCGAATGTGCATGGGAATGCGTGGATGTGGACGATGCCGAGCTTGTGGTGGTGGCTTTCGGCTCCATCGGGCGTATCGCCCGCAGCGCCATACGCCGTCTGCGTGCTGAAGGCCACAAGATCGGCCTGTTCCGCCCCATTACGCTTTTTCCCTTTCCGGAAGAAGCCCTGCGGGCGCTTGCACCGGGCAGACGCTTTCTCGTTATGGAGCAGAACACGGGCCAGATGGTGGAAGACGTGCGACTGGCGCTTTTTGCCCAGCCAGGCATAAGCGCGTCCTCCGTGCTCTGGCACGGCATCATGCCCGGCCTGTTCATCGGGGCCGACGCCCTGCGTGAACCCATGTTGCAGGCCCTCAAGGAGAAATAGCCATGTCAGCACAGCAAACAGAAATCCTGCGGCCGGGCTGCACAACTCCCCGGGAAGGTGAACGGCTTGTTTTTGATGTAAATCCCGTGCTCAACGAACGCCACACCCACTATTGCCCCGGCTGCCATCACGGTATTGCCCACAGGCTGGTGAGCGAAGTGCTGCACGAGCTTGGGGTGGCGGACCGCACCATCCTGGTGGCCGCGGTGGGTTGCGCCACCTTTACCTATGACTATTTTAACGTGGACGGCCTTGAAGCCCCCCACGGCCGCGCCTGCGCCGTGGCCACCGGGGTGCGCCGCGCGCGGCCAGAATCTGTGGTCTTTACCTACCAGGGTGACGGCGACATGGCGGCCATCGGCATGGCCGAATCCCTGCACGCCGCCAACCGGGGTGAAAAGATCACCACCATCTTCATCAACAATACCGTATACGGCATGACAGGTGGGCAAATGGCCCCCACCACGCTTGTGGGGCAAAAAACCACCACCAGCCGCCAGGGACGTAGTGTCGGCAACGAAGGCGGCCCCATACGCATGGCAGAAATAATGGCCCAACTGGACGGCGTGGCCTATGCCGCCCGCTGCGCCCTTGATTCCGTCAAGCATGTGCGCGCCGCCAAAAAAGCCGTGCGCAAGGCCTTTGACGCGCAATTGCAGGGGCTTGGCTTCGGTTTTGTGGAGTTGCTCTCCGGCTGCCCCACCAACTGGCATCTGGACCCCATCGCCGCCAACAGGCGCATCGCCGAAGCTATGATTCCCGTCTTTCCCCTTGGCGTGTACAAGGATGTGTCCAGTGCCGACGCAACAGCGGAAAACGCGGGGCAGGACAGCCAGGAGGCCGGCCGTGAGTAAGTATCAGGATGTCATTATCGCCGGGTTCGGCGGCCAGGGAGTCATGCTCATAGGCAACCTGCTGGCCCAGGCCGGGATGGAGCACGGGCTTGAGGTGAGCTTTATCCCCGTATACGGGGCGGAAATGCGCGGCGGCACGGCCAACTGCACGGTAGTGCTGGATGAGCACGCCATCGGTTCCCCGTTGGTGCGCGAGCCGCTGTCCACCATCATCCTCAACGAGCCTTCGCTGGCAAAATTCCAGCCGCGCCTGCACAGGGACGGTGTGCAGGTGGTCAACGCATCCCTGGTAAACAGGGAGCTTGTGGATACCACGCTGCGCACGGTATATATTCCGGCCAACGACATGGCCCATGAACTGGGCAACGTCAAGCTGGCCAATATGGTGGCGCTGGGCGCGTGGCTCAAGGCCACGGGCGCGCTGCCGCCTGCCGTGGTGCAGGACGCGCTACGCCGCGTGATCAGCGCCCATTATGCCAAGCTTATTCCCGTCAACGAAAAAGCGCTGGAGGCAGGCTACAGCTTCGCCTGACCCCAATGGAGCCGCAGGCCCGGGGGCGGCTGCCTGCCGCGCCCGCAGCGCCGTTGCGGCATGACCTTGCCATATCCCCGCGCCGGACCGCCCCTGCAAACAGGCAGGAGCAGACCGGCGTGGGGATTATTTACATCCTGCTGCCTGTTCTGTCTTTGCCCGCGGGCAACCGACTGGCCCGGCCAAGGTTGCCGATATGCCTGGCCGGAATATCTGGCCGGAACAGCAGGCGCCCGGCAACAAAAACGCATCACGCCCGCAACATACCTGCACCACCGCCGATCATCGCCCGTTTTTCTTCTGCTTTTCTATTAACAAACAAAATCAGCCCATTGAATGTACTTTACTGTATACACAGCATGTCTGAACCCTGTAATTCTGCTTCAGGACAGGCATAAACCCTTGAGTTGCGGTATATTTTCATGCACATTGCTCTAAAGTTCACATTCGGCATTCCGATTCTTACTTGTAAGTAACGCGCACACACCCTGCCCGGTCCAGTTTGGCGTTCAACGGCTTTCCAGTCAGCCTGGCCTCTGTTGTCAGGCTCTTTCGGTATGGAAAACGCTGCACAGCTCTGAGGCTTCTTGCGAACGCCCCGAGCCACGCACAACGACAGGACGTTGCCATGACTATTCGTGCAAAATTTTTGCTGACCTTTTTTGCTGCCATTATTCTGGGCATCGGCAGCACCCTGCTGATTGTCACCGGGAAAATGGACACCATGAATGAGCGCAGCACACAAGCGTATATGGAGCACGCGCTCTCAAGCACCAATAACTATATCGCTCTCTTCTTCAAGCAGGCCCAGGAAAGCGCAACCATGCTGGCTTCCACGCCAGCCATACGCGAAGCTTTCGGCCACCTTCCTCTTTTCACAGACAACAGCGAACCGCAGCAGGTTGCCAGGCCGGCCATGACACCGCAGGCCCGGACGGTGGACGAAATATTCCAGCTCGTCAAAGACAGCCACGCCAACTACAGTAGTGTTACCTTTGGCGCTGAAAACGGCGGTTTTCTCGAATATCCGCTGGCATCCTGGCCCGCAGGGCATGACCCGAGAACAAAAAAATGGTACCGCCAGCAGATGGAAAGCTCCCGCGCCACCAACATCAGTTCGGCCTATACAACGGCGCAGGGCGTCGCTGCCTGCGCCGTTACGGCAAAGGTTTCCGGCGCGGACGGCAGGCCCCTGGGCGTCATTGATATCGACATCACCCTTTCCGCCCTTGTCGTAATGGTGGAAGGCATAAAAATCGGCCAGACAGGTTCCATCATACTGCTCGAAGACAGCGGCATGGTTCTGGCCGCCCCCCAGTACAAGGCCTGGGTCAACCGCAATATCAGCGAGTGCGGGGTGCCCGCCCTGCAGGACCTGCTTGCCGCCGGGGGAACAGGCACGCTTGCGCTGGACGGTGTTGAAAAACGTATTGTCGTGTACAAGGGCTTTCAGGGCTGGCGCATGATCGCCCTTATGAATGAAAGTGAAGTCAGTGCGGACATGAACGCGGCCCTCAAGCAGGTACTGCTCGCCGGGGCGGCCATTACCGCGGTTCTGCTTCTGCTGGCCCTGTGGATTGTGCAGAGCATACGCAAACCTCTTCATCAGATGGTGCAGTGCACCACGTCCATATCCAACGGTGACCTTGACTGCCTGCCGTCGGCAAAAAGATTTTCCGCCGAGCTTTTGCAGCTGCACACCGGCCTTTCCCGCATAACAGATACCTGCAAGAACATGCGAACCCAGGTAACGGCTACCGTTGGCAGCGTGGCCGACGGCTATCTGCGCAGCAGCATCAACGAAACGGAATTCAGGGGCGACTTTAAAAAAATCGTCGAATCCATCAATGGCCTGGCGGGCAGCATGCTGGCAGTTATCGACAAGATACCTTCTCCCATCATGATCCGCGATGCGCAGAGAAAGATACGGTTCCTGAATGAAGCCGCGATGTTTGGCGGCAAAACACCCGACAGCATGACCGGAACGGCCTGCTCAGGCCATTTCAGGGCCGATGCCTGCGCCGGAGGCTGCGCTGCGGACCAGTGCTTTGCCAGCAGCCGCAAGGAAACCACAAGCACCGTGTCACATCCTTCCGACGGCACGGCCATCGACATGTTCTATACGGCCCTGCCCTACGGTTCCGACGCCGTACTGGCGCTCATGACAGACCAGACCCAGATGCTGCAGGCCCAGCGACAGGTGATGGAGGTGGCCCGCGAGGTGGAAGAAGTGGGCACGAAGCTGTCCGCAGCATCCCACGAACTGGCGCACATCATAGCCCTGTCGGATCAGGGTGCGGAACGGCAGGCCATGCGCGTGGGCGAAACCGCCAGCGCTATGGAAGAAATGAATTCCACCGTGCTTGAGGTGGCACGCAATGCCGAGCAGGCGGCCAATATGGCCATGGGTACACGGGAAAAAGCGCAGGAAGGCGCGGAAATCGTAAGAAAATCCGTCAACTGCATCCAGACGGTGCAAAGCCAGTCCTTGCAGCTTAAAAACGACATGAACACCCTGAACAGAAACGCGGCCGACATCAGCCAGATCATGGGCGTCATATCCGACATCGCAGACCAGACCAACCTGCTGGCCCTCAATGCCGCCATTGAGGCCGCACGGGCGGGTGACGCAGGGCGCGGCTTTGCCGTGGTGGCTGACGAGGTGCGCAAGCTGGCCGAAAAAACCATGTCCTCTACCACCGAGGTCGCCAGGGCCATTGCCGCCATCCAGAGCAGCGCCGGGCAGAGCGTCAATTCTGTGGATGCTTCCACAAGGTCCATTGAAGAAGCCACGACCTTTGTCACCCTGTCCGGCACGGCGCTGGAAGAAATCGTCAGCATGGTGGATACCACCGCCGACCAGGTGCGCGCCATCGCCACGGCCAGCGAAGAGCAGTCCGCCACCAGCGACGAGATCAACCGGTCAGTCAACGAGATCAATGAAATCGGTATCAAGACGGCCCAAGGCATGCGCGACGCCAATACGGCAGTCTCCGGCCTGAAGCAGCTCTCGCAGACGCTGGATGCCCTGCTCAAAACCATGAAGCTTTCCTGACCGTACCCCCCGGCGCTGCGGGCAAAACTCCTGCCCGCAGCGCCGCATCCAGGTCCCGACAGGCAGATGCGCCGGCAGATGCCGCAGGAAACGCCGCCAGCACCGCAACCTGCGTGCCGGCCTGCCCGCCTGTCTTACGGGCAACTGCAAGACCGGCCGCTTCAGCCGTTCACGCGCCTGCCCTCCGCGCGGTCACAGGAGAAAGCCATGCATGTACTTATTCTTGGCGCTACAGGTTTTATAGGATCGCATATCACGGCCAGCCTGCTGGCCGCCGGGCATACGGTCTGCGCCGCAGCCAGAAGCGGCGGAAGCGGAAGGCCCGCTGCCGATGGGCTTGCGTATGCGACGTGGGACGGCAAAAATCCCGACGGGCTGCGTCCGCTGCTGGAGCATGCGGATGCTGTCATCAACCTTCAGGGAGAGAATATCGGCGCGGCCCGCTGGACCCGCGCCCGCAAGCAGGCCATCGTCCAAAGCAGGCTGGATGCCGGATATGCGCTCGTCACTGCCCTGCACGAACTGCGGCACAAAAACCAACGGCTGCCACAATGCCTTTTACAGGCCTCGGCCTGCGGCTACTACGGCCTGTGGCCCGATGCGGCCACGGCCCCGCCATGTACTGAACACAGCCCCGCAGGCCAGGGGTTTCTGGCCCGAACCTGCGTGCAGTGGGAGGCAAGCACCGCGCCGGTGGAGGATATGGGAATACGCCGCTGCATCCTCCGCTTTTCACCCGTGCTGGGAAAAAAATCTTCCGGAGCGGCCGGGGGTTTTCTGGAACGGATGCTGCCGCCGTTCAGGTATTTTATGGGCGGGCCTGTCGGGTCTGGGCACCAGCCCGTAAGCTGGATTCATATGGAAGATGTAACGCGTATCGCCCTGTTTTTGCTCGCGCAGAGCGGTCTGTGCGGCACATTCAATGCAAGCGCCCCTGAAACAGTGAGCATGCGCCGCTTCGCCCATACCTTGGGCAGCGTATGCGCGCGGCCCGTCTGGCTGCCTGTTCCCGCGTCGCTTGTGCGCCTTGCCCTGGGAGAAATGGCCGAAGAGTTGATACTTTGCGGGCAAAACCCCTTTCCGTCCCGTCTGGCCGATGCTGGTTATGCCTTTCGCTACGGCAGCCTTGAGCAGGCCCTGGCCGATACACTGGCCTGATCCCGCGCCGCCCGGTGAAAGAGTTTTCAGCCTTTCCGGCAGATCAGAAATCCCGCCGCACCATTTCTTCTCGCCTACGAACCGTCAGTTTGGCATTCTTGTGGTCATTCACCCTTCCCTCGCTCGGCCTGCTGTTGCCTGGTAACACCAGCTTTACCGATTTGGGGAGGGTGAACAACCTGTCGGAACACTACAGCCAGGCCACAAAAAAGGCGGCGCGGAAAGCCCGCACCGCCTCAGAGACGCTGTTTCATGCCGCTCTAGCGGCAGCGGCTGCCGACCATACGCAACAGGCGCAAAAGCTGGTTGGTAAAACCCGCTTCGTTATCGTACCAGATCAGCACCTTGACCATGCTGCCGTCCAGCACCTGGGTGGAGAGCGCGTCCACCACGCCGCCGTGGGTACTGCCCCGGTAGTCGATGGAGACCAGCGGCTCTTCAGAAAAGCCCATATTCGGTCCCATGACGCCTTCGCTGGCAGCCTTGAGGGCCGCATTGACGGCGGCGGCGTCACAGGAACGCTCGACCTCGCAGGTCAGGTCCACCAGAGAGCAGGCAAAGGTAGGAACGCGCACGGACATGCCGTTGAGCTTGCCTTCAAGCTCGGGCATCACCACACCCACGGCCTTGGCCGCGCCCGTGCTGGAAGGAACCATTGACACGGCAGCCGAGCGGCCCCGGCGCCAGTCCTTGTGTGAACCGTCCAGAATACGCTGGCTCATGGTGTAGCTGTGGATGGTGGTCATGAGGCCGTGACGGATGCCGAACTTTTCGTGCAGCACCTTGACCACGGGGGCCAGGCAGTTGGTGGTGCAGGACGCGGCGGAAATGACCTTGTGTCTGGCGCAGTCATAGACATGATCGTTGACGCCCATAACTATCATGGCGTCCACATCCTTGGCCGGAGCAGAAATAACGACCTTTTCCGCGCCACAGGCCAGGTGCATGGCGAGGCCTTCGCCGTCCTTGATGGTCCCCGTGGTTTCCACGGCAATGGTCACGCCAAGGCGCTTCCATTCCCATTCGCCGGGCTTGCAGCGGGTAACGGCGATGTGACGGCCATTGACGATAATGCCGTTTTCATCATGGTCCACCGTGCCCGCAAAATTGCCGTACGTGGAATCGTACTTGAAAAGATAGGCCAGGGCGGCATTATCGGCGCGCGCGTTGATGGCGACGATTTGCAGATCCTGGTCATCGGCCAGCAGCCGCAGCAGGTAGCGGCCGATACGGCCAAAGCCGTTCAATCCCAGTTTGACGGGCATGTTGCGCTCCTTGACGAAAACGTATGTTGTTTAGGCTTTGCCTGAAGATCCCATAACAGTGCGGATCTTGTGCGCCACCATTTGCCTTACAGCTTCCCGGGCCGGCTTGAGATAGGACCGGGGGTCAAATTCTTCGGGATGTTCAGCCAGATACTGGCGGATGCAGGCCGTAACCGCCAGGCGGATATCCGTATCCACGTTGATCTTGCACACGCCCATACCGGCGGCCCTGCGCAGCATGTCTTCGGGTACGCCTCTGGCGCCGCCCACATTGCCGCCGTACTGGTTGCACAGGTCCACAAACTCCTGCGGTACGCTGGAAGCACCGTGCAGCACCAGCGGATAGTCCGGCAGCTTCCTGCAGATGGCCTCAAGGCGTTCAAAGTCCAGCTTGGGCTCGCCCTTGAACTTGTACGCGCCGTGGCTTGTGCCGATGGCTATGGCGAGCGAATCGCAGCCGGTGCGCTCCACAAAGTCCACAGCTTCGTCAGGGTCGGTATAAACGTGCTCGTCCGACTGCACATGCTCTTCAATGCCCGCCAGTTTGCCCAGTTCAGCTTCGACCCACACGCCGCGGGGGCGGGCGTAGTCCACCACCTGTTTGGTGAGGGCGATATTTTCTTCGTAGGGCAGATGCGAGCCGTCGATCATGACGGAAGTAAATCCGCCGTCGATACATTCGCGGCACATTTCAAAACTGGGGCCGTGGTCAAGGTGCACCGCCACGGGTACGCTGGCGTCAACGGCCAGGGCGGCTTCCACCAGCTTCATGATGTAGGGCTGCCCCGCGTATTTGCGCGCGCCCGCCGACACCTGAAGAATGACAGGCGATTTTTCCTCGGAAGCCGCGCCCATGATGCCCTGGATGATTTCCATATTGTTGACGTTGAAAGCGCCAATGGCATAACCGCCGGCATAGGCGGCGGCAAACATTTCTTTGGGACTGATAAGAGGCATGACTTCCTCCCTGTTTTTCTGGGAACTGTTGCAAACAAGTACGCTTCAAAAAACCTTTCATACCCTGCCGCCGGTAAAAACCGTGACGCAGCACGCGCGCACTGCGTCAATGCTGCTGTTTCCGGCGGCGTGACCAACAGAAAAACGCTGCCAGGCAGAGGTTGCCCTAAAAGGATCCTGTCACATGGCCCGCTGAAATACTTCAATTTTACGTGGCTGATGCCCGTACAAAAGCTGCGACAGCATGGCTAGCACCAACCCCCGCCGCAGGCAAGAGCAACGTACATCAAAATCGGGCAAAGGGGAATGCCCCGGCGCGCCAGTCTGGCGTCTCCGGCACAACAGAACGGTATTTTCAGCCTGTCGCCGCGCTCTGGCATCATGCCCGGCAGGCGGCAAAAGGCGCGGCAACAGCCGCTTCAGACACATCAGCCCTGAAGCTTCATGCACTTGAGCGCGGTCAGTCCCTCATGGTCGGTAAAATCAAAGCACAGAGGCGTGAGGGTGATATGCCCGCGGTTGAGCAGGTCCTTGTCCGACCCCGGCTCGATGCTTGCCGGGGGAATTTCGCCCTCAAGCCACCAGTAGGGCGCGCCGCGCGGGTCTTCACGCTCGATATAGACGTTTTTCCACACGGCGCTGGTCTGGGGGCAGACGCGCAGATCCTGGGCCTCGTCCAGGGGGCAGGCGGGATAGTTGATATTGATCACCCGGCGGCGGCCCACGGCAGACCAGTTCATACGCTCGGCCAGGTTCACGGCATGTCGTGCCTGGGGCATAAGGTCCATATCCGGAGCGGTATTGTGGCTGAAGCTGTCAAACGAGACGGCCATGCTCGGCAGTTCCTCGTGGGCGGCCTCGGTAGCCGCGCCCACTGTGCCGGAATACAGGATGTCCGGCCCCACGTTGGCCCCGGCATTGATGCCGGACATGACAAGGTCGGGCTTGTGGGGCAGCAGCCGCCCCAGGGCCAGCTTCACGCAGTCTGTGGGGGTTCCGTAAACGCCCGTGCCAGTAAAGTCCGGCTCTTCAATCACTGTGGCCCGCACAGGCTCGAAAACCGTGAGCGAATGCCCCACGCCGGACTGCTGGCTCATGGGGGCCACCACATATACCGTATGACCGGCCTCGCGCAGGGCCGCGTACAGGGCGCGCAGCCCCTTGGCCCGGATGCCGTCGTCATTGGTCAGGAGAACGTTCATTGACAATACCTCGGAAAGAAGGGAAATTCGAAAAAGCTTCGCTATGAGCCGCCCTTGCGGCGGCGCTCAAAACGCACGGGCGTCAGGCGCTCCTGGCCAGATGCTCCTGGATAGATATATGGAAAAAGGTTGTTACGTCAAAGACATTAGCCCCACGTCGGAAGCGCGGGGCCTGTTTGCAGTCAGTCAGGCGGCACAGGGCCAGTCCCGCAACGGACCCTACTGGCGGCTCACCCTGGTGGACGCCAGCGGCAGTCTTGAAGCCAAGATATGGCACCCCCTCAGCGCGGACTTCAGCGAAATTCCCGCCGGCGCGCTGGCGTGGGTTGAAGGCCGCGCAGGCCTGTACCGCGATCAGGTGCAGCTTACCGTGGAGCATATGCGCCTGCTGGATGCGGCAGAAAGCGCCGCTGTGGACCAGACCGCCCTTATGCCCGCCAGCCCCTACCCGCTGGACGACATGCTCCACGAACTGGACGGCGCCATCAAGGCAGAGTTCACACACGCCCCCTGGCGCAAGCTGGTGCAGGGCTTTTTCAGCAATGCCGAAATGCGGGCTGCCTTTCGCGTATGCCCGGCAGCCAAAGGCGTACACCACGCCTATGTGGGCGGCCTGCTTGAGCATACCCTGAGCGTTTTCAACCTCTGCCGCCGCATTGCCGACCAGTATCCGGAACTGGACCGGCAAACCCTGCTGGCGGGAGCGCTCTTTCACGATATCGGCAAGCTGCGGGAGTTTTCCGGTGGCCTTGCCAACGATTATACCGATGAAGGCCGTCTGCTCGGCCATCTTATGCTGGGCATAGAAATGCTCGCTCCCTTCATGGCCAGATCCGGCCTTGAAGAGCCGCTGCAAAGGCATCTCAAGCACCTTATCCTGAGCCATCACGGCGAACTGCAGTTTGGCGCGGTACGCCCGCCCCACACCCCCGAAGCCATGGCCCTGCACTATGCCGACAACCTGGATGCCAAGATGGCCCAGTGCCGGGGCCTTTTCGCACAAATGGAAGAAGACGGACAGGACTGGACCCCCTGGCAGGCCACGCTGGGCCGCCCCGTACACCGGGCCGCGCGCACCCCGGAAAAAGCCGCCCCCGCAACCCGTAAAAAGGCGGTCAAGGAAGAATGTTTGTCACTTTTGAAGGTATAGAAGGCGCGGGAAAATCCACGGCCATTGACTATCTGTCAGACTACCTGCAAGCGCGCGGCCATGACCCCGTACTGACCAGAGAGCCTGGCGGCAGTGCCCTTGGGCGTCGCCTGCGCGCCCTGCTGCTGGATGTGCGCACCGGCGGGCTGGCCAGCCGGGCCGAACTGTTCCTGTTTCTGGCCGACCGCGCCCAGCATGTGACAGAGGTCATCCGCCCCGCCCTTGAGGCCGGGCAGGTAGTGCTCTGCGACCGCTTCACGGACTCTACCCTGGCCTATCAGGGCTACGGGCGCGGGCTGGACACGGAATACCTGCGCAGCCTCAATACAGCGGCCACCGGCGGGCTTGAGCCTGACCTCACCCTGTTGCTGGATCTGCCCGTGCGCTGCGGACTGGAACGCGCCGGTGAGCGCAACCGCTCCGCCGGCATGGTCATTGCCGAGGGGCGTTTTGACAGTGAAAGCCTGGACTTTCATGAGCGTGTACGCCGGGGTTACCGCGCCCTGGCTGAGGAAGAACCGGAACGCTTCGCCATTATTGACGCCTCACAGCCTCCCGAAGACGTGGTGCTGCAATGCCGCTCGGCCATTGAGGCCTATCTGCGCCGGCGGGGACGGGGCCTCGACTGAAAAGGACGCCTCGCAAGCGCCTTCTGGGTTCTGCCTGCGTCAGGCGCACAGTGCGCGGCTTCTGCAGGCCAGGTACGCTGCGCGCCACGAGCATCCGCCACGACGCCTCGCGCCAGATGAAAAAAACATGGCGCAGCGCTTCTGACAAGGCCGGGCATACAGGCCCACACTGCTTTCCCGCGTCATGATCCCCGACACATAAACCGCCGGCAAACCGCCCGGAGAATACCATGCAAGAATATTACGACCTGTATGTTGAAGGCACAAAACTGAATTTCGTTCCCCGCAAGAACGGAGCGGCGGGTTTTGAATCCGCTTTGCCCGAGCCTCCCGCAAATCATGTGGCGGCGGGCATTCTGGGTGATCCCGAGCTTATGTACTGTGTGGCTTTCCGCAAAGAGGACGGCCCCGGCGGCGTTTTTGCCATGTACGATGAAGACAGCCTGCTGTTTGTGGCCGTAGCGGAAAGCAACCTGGCGTATTCCCTGGGTCTTTCGCAGATGGGCCGCATGGTGACCTACGCCCGCTACGGCGCGGACATCTTCGACGCTCTGGACGAGAACGATGACTGAGCAACGGGCCGGGCAGCGCCCGGCGGCACACTCTTTTGACCAGGCGGGCGCGAAGGCGGCCCTTCGCGCCGCCAGACGGCTGGGAGTCGTCTTTTTTCCGGCTTTTGACTGGGCCATTTCCCCCACACATCCGGAACGGGAGGAGCGCCTGCTCTATACGCGCGACCAGCTTGTGGAAGAAGGGCTTTTTGATATTCCCGGCATTACGGAATACCGGCCCGCGTTCGCAAGCCACGCGCAGCTTGAGCGTACGCACTTCTGCCTGCCCACAACCCGCGCCGTGAGCACGGATTCACACCTGGCGGCGGCTGGCGGGGCCATACGCGCCGCTCGCCTTGTGCTTGACGGGCATGAAGACCGCGCCTTTGCCCTGGTGCGCCCACCGGGACATCATGCCATGCGCGTGGTGCACGGCAACCGGGGCTTCTGCAATATCAACAACGAAGCCGTCATGGCCGAATACATCCGCGACCACTATCCGCATCCGGACGGCCGCCCCCTGCGCATCGCCATTGTGGATACAGACGTGCACCACGGCGACGGCACGCAGGACGTATTCTGGAACGACCCGCACACCCTTTTCATCTCCCTGCATCAGGACGGCCGCACCCTGTACCCCGGCACGGGCTTTCTGCACGAATGCGGCGGCCCCGGCGCTCTGGGCCGCACCATAAACATACCCCTGCCGCCAGAAACCTGCGACGCGGGCTATCTGTACGCGGTCGAGCACGCCGTGCTGCCCATTCTTGAAGACTTCAAGCCGGATTTCATTATCAATTCCGCCGGGCAGGACAATCATTTCACCGACCCGCTGGCCAACATGAAGCTTTCCGCACAGGGCTATGCGGCCCTGACGCGCCTGCTCAACCCGCATGTGGCCGTGCTTGAGGGCGGCTACGCCATACGCGGTGCCCTGCCCTATGTGAACCTGGGCATCTGCCTTGCGCTGGCAGGCATTGACGCGGGGGACGTTCGCGAGCCGGGCTGGTCGCCCGAATCCACACTGCAGAGCGCCAGTGTCGGGCAGTACATCGCCCGCCTGTGCGAAGAAGTGCGCGACTGTTACTTCAAGCCTCCTGCCACGCCGTCAGAAGGGCAAGCGGAAGGCCAGGGGCAGGACCGCTGGTGGGTGCGGCAAAAACATGTCTTTTATGATACGGATATGCTCAGCGAAGGGCAGAACGAAGCCTGGCGGCTCTGCCCGGACTGCTCCGGGCTGGGCCGTATCGAAACGGCTTCGGAGCGCGTGGCGCGCTCCCTGTGTCTGCTTGTTCCGCGCCATGCCTGCCCGGCCTGCCGCGAGCGGGGCCGTGACCTTGCAAGCCAGGCCCGCAGGGCGGGCCGCCATGCCCACGTGCTGCTGCTGGACGGCGACCTGATCGCGCCCGATACCAGCCGGGAAGGCCCGCGGTAACGACGAAAAAGGCAGTACAAACAATGCGGTTGACGGATTTGGCCTTTACAGGCATATAGCCGGACTTTGCGCCCGCAAGCGGCAGACCGCGCCGAGGCGCTTTTTGTGTGATGGGACGTGACCGGGCGGCGCAGCCGCACGGATTTTCTTTTGACCCCCTATCTTGCTGGAGAGGGAAGAGCTATGGCGAATATCCTTATCATCGGCGCGGGTGGCGTCGGGAGCGTGGTTGTCCACAAATGCGCCCAGGTTGCCGCAAACGGCGGCGTTTTTAACAAGATAACCCTTGCCAGCCGCACGGTCTCCCGCTGCGATGCCATTGCGCAAAGCGTAAAGGCCCGCTACGGCGTTGACGTGGCTACCGCCAAGGTGGACGCGGACAACGTGCCGGAGCTTTGCCAGCTTATCCGCAGCGTCAAGCCCGACCTTGTGTGCAACGTGGCCCTGCCCTACCAGGACCTGCACATAATGGATGCCTGCCTTGAATGCGGCGTTCATTATGTGGACACCGCCAACTATGAGCCGCTGGACACCGCCAAGTTTGAATACAAATGGCAGTGGGCCTATGCCGACCGCTTTCGCGAGGCCGGGCTTACCGCCCTGCTCGGTTCCGGCTTTGACCCCGGCGTGACCAACGTCTTTGCCGCCTGGGTCATGAAGCACGAACTGGACGAAGTGCATGTGCTCGACATCATCGACTGCAATGCCGGCGACCACGGCCAGCCCTTTGCCACCAACTTCAACCCCGAAATCAACATCCGCGAGGTCACCGCGCGCGGCCGCTACTGGGAACGGGGCGAATGGGTAGAAACCGACCCCCTGTCCTGGTCAATGAACTTTGACTTCCCCAGCGGCATCGGCAGCAAAAAATGCTTTCTCATGTATCATGAAGAGCTGGAATCTCTGGTCAAAAACCTCAAGGGCCTGCGCCGCGCCCGCTTCTGGATGACGTTTTCAGACAACTACCTCAACCACCTGAAGGTACTTGGCAATGTGGGTATGACCCGCATTGATCCCGTGAACTTTCAGGGCCAGGACATCGTACCCATCCAGTTCCTGTCCAAACTTTTGCCCGACCCTGCCTCCCTCGGCCCCCTGACCAAGGGCAAGACCTGCATTGGCGACCTCATGCGCGGCGTCAAGGACGGCAAAGAAAAAACCGTTTACATCTATAACATCTGCGATCACGAAGCATGCTACGCCGAAGTCGGCTCGCAGGCCATTTCCTACACCACCGGCGTGCCTGCCATGATCGGCTCCAAAATGGTGGCCGAAGGCGTGTGGCGCAAGCCCGGCGTGTGGAATATGGAGCAGTTTGACCCCGACCCCTTCCTGAAGGATCTGGGTACATACGGCCTGCCCTGGCAGTCCGTGGATGTGACCGGAAAAATATAAGGGGACGCCTGAGCGGCCGGGAAATGAGAGAAAGGGCTTGCCCTTCGGGAAGAAAACACATGCCCTGCGGGCACGAAAACTTTTTCCCTGTTCTTCATTCTGGCCGCCTGCGCGGCGGGCTTTTGCCGCCCTGCGGGCACGGGGTTTTCTTCTGATTTTGTCTTGGCCGCCTGCGCGGCGGGCGGCAAGGTGGGGCCGGTTATGGGGCTGCGCCCCCTTCTCGGCCCCCCTTGCATCCCCCCCGAAGCACCCCCTGTTCTACCCTGACTGGTAAATACGGTTTTCCGGGGGCGGCTGCGTACGAACCTCGCCGACGTGTCGGCTTCGGTTCTTTATGACGCCGCCCCCGGCAACAGTTTGCCCCCTGACCGGGAAACAGCAAAAGCGTAAGCCCCGTACCGCGTTTTACGTCTGACTGAAGACCGGGATACAGCAACAAGTGTAAACCTTCTGTTTGCGATGTCCAAACGGCACTGAATTTTTCATGCAAGACGAAAGCGGCGGATGGCATTGCGCGGCGCGAAGGGAGATCACCGAGCGAAGCGAGGAAGCTCCCGCAGCAAAAGACGCGCAGCCCTCGCACAGTGACGGAAGATGGAAAACCCAGCGGGGTGGTCCGGGGGGGAGTGCAGAGGGGGCCTCGGAGGGGCGCAGCCCCTAACAGGCCCCCATCTGCCGCCCGCCGCGCAGGCGCCCCAAACAACAAAAACTGAAAAGCCCCGTGCCCGCAGGGCCGATGTTTCCCCTCTCGAAGGACAAGCCCCATCCCTGCGCGTTGCGCAATGTCGCTACCGGCAGACACCCGAACAAAGGCGATTGGGACATTTCAAGTAGTAACGTTCCACCCTTGCCGCCCGCTGCACAGGCGGCCCAAAGGAATCCCCATGCACTGCCAGCATCTCCTTTTTGATCCCGCCCGCATCCCCTCACCCTGCTTTGTGCTGGATGAAAACCAGCTCAGTGCCAATGCAGCCGTACTCAACAGTGTACAGGAGCGCACCGGGGCAAAAATTCTTCTGGCCCTCAAGGGCTACGCCGCCTGGGGAACGTTTCCGCTGCTTTCCCGCTTCAAGGGACACGGCCCGCTGTGGGGGGCCTGCGCCAGCTCCGTTGATGAGGCCCGACTGGCCCGTGAAGAATTCGGCGGCGAGGTTCACGCATTCGCCGCGGGCTGGAACAGGCGCGAAATGGCGGAGCTGCTCACCCTGACCGACCACATCGTGTTCAACTCCACAGCCCAGTGGCGCGAGTTCGCCCCTGCCATTGCAATGTGGAACAAGGGCCGTTGCCCCGACAGGCAGATCCAGTGCGGCCTGCGCATCAATCCCGAACATTCCGAAGGCGCCGTGGAAATTTACAATCCCTGCGCCCCGGGATCACGCCTGGGCATACGCCGCAAACATTTTGACCCCACAGCCATGACGGGCATATCCGGCCTGCATTTTCACACCCTGTGCGAGCAGGGGGCCGACGCTCTTGAGCGCACCCTGGCCGCCGTGGAAAGCCACTTCGGCCAGTGGCTGCCCCAATGCCGCTGGATCAACATGGGCGGCGGACATCATATCACCAAGCCGGGCTATGACCTTGACCTGCTCTGCCGCCTGCTGACGCAGTGGCGCGACCGCTACCAGGCCCAGATATACCTTGAGCCGGGCGAAGCCGTGGCTCTGGACGCGGGCTGGCTTGTAGCCACCGTGCTGGACGTCATCGAAGCCGATATGCCCATAGCCATTCTGGATATCGGCATTCCCTGCCACATGCCCGACGTGATCGAAATGCCCTACCGGCCGCGCGTACGCTACGAGCACGACGGGGCCGCCGTACTCGCGGGAGAGGCCGGACAAAAGGCCTGGACCTGCCGCCTGGCGGGCAAGTCCTGCCTGGCGGGCGACGTTGCCGGAGAATATTCCTTTGACGCCCCCCTCAAGCCCGGGCAGCGCCTTGTTTTCGAAGACATGGCCATTTACAGCATGGTCAAGACCACCACATTCAACGGCCTGCGCCTGCCCTCCATCGGCATCTGCGGGCCGGACGCCGCGGGTGATATGTATTTTCGCATGCTGCGGGAATTCGGCTACGCGAACTTTAAAAACCGCCTGTCCTGAAACGCGGACAAACCACGCATCTTTGCCGGATGCTGCCGGGTGCTTACGACCATGAGCGGCAGACACGGCATGCCCATGAAAAAAGCGCCCCTTGCGGGGCGCTTTTCCGGTATGGCAAAGATAAAAAATATTCGAAGCCGTACAACAGGTAACATGCTCTCATCGCCTTCGTATGGAGTCACCGGTGTGGTCTGCGCTGCGGAAACATCCCGCCTCGCCCGGGAATCTCCCTGCGCGCGCGATCCCATCAACAGCATCAACCGAACATCTGGACAATGAACAGCAAAAGTACGGTATCAGTCCGCTGTGTTGCAACCGTCCAGCCATTCGCCAAAGACGATTTCAAGCGCTGACGGTTGCAGAGCATTGCATACTTGAAATCCTTGTAAGGCAGCTTTGCCGACCGTTAAGCAATCATTTGAAGCGGTAATTGCTCTAAGCGTCCGCAGAACCGGCAGCCGCACCGGGCGTGAAAACAGAGCTGCCCAAAGGCAGGCCGGCTTCCGGTGCTCCTGTTGTAGGCTGAACACTGCTGTCATGCCCCGGACCGCTGTTTTCGCCGGTAGCCTGCCGGTCCACCTCTGCGGCCGGTGGCCTGCCCGTCTCGGCCGCGCCGCTTCCAGACCGCCAGGGGCGGCTCGTGCGGGCCAGGGGCAAGGCCGCCGTGCCTGCAGGGTAGCTTTCGGGCGGCATTTCCTGAAACTGCTCCTTGAGGCGGCCGGGCTTTTTGTCTGCCACGGCGGGCTGGGCGCTGTCTGTGGGGCGTCGGGTCATAAGTATACCCGGCTCCGGATCAAGCAGCCCGTCAAGGTAATCGCTCACGGTCACAAAGCGCTGACACCCCCCGGCGCGCAGGTCGCGGATGATACGGGGCAGGTCTTCGACTGTACGCCTGTGCGTGTCATGAAACAGAAAAATGCCGCGCAAGGCGCCGGTATCGTACACAGTGCCGCGGGTACTGCGCAGGGTGGCGTAGTTGGCGGGCAGGCTTTTCCAGTCGCGGCTGTCCAGCGACCAGAGCATGATGCCCAGGCCCAGACTTTCGGCCACACTCACCGTATGATTGTCATAAGCCCCGTAAGGAGGCCGCAAAAAAGAAGGGCTGGCCCCGAGAGAGCGCAGGATGGCATCGGTCTGCCCTATCTCCTGCAGTTTCTTTTCTGGAGAAAGCATGCGCAGGTTGGGATGCGAATACGAGTGGTTACCCACCTCATGCCCTTCGGCCAGAATACGCCGCACGAGGTCAGGATGCCGCTCGGCCTGCTTGCCCAAAAGAAAAAATGTGGCCGGAATGCCATATTCGCTCAACATGTCCAGCAACTGCGGCGTATTGGCAGAAGGCCCATCGTCAAACGTCAGCGCACACAGGTTTTCGCGCATGTGCTGATCCATGATGCTGCCGCCGTCTACCACCCGGGCCTGAACGCCCGGTGCAGCGCATACGGCCAGCCCGAAAAAAAATATCGCCCAAAGGCGTATCCATAAGGGTTTCATTACATTGCCTCTAAAAAAACTGCTGTCACCCCCCCTTTCAGCCCCGCAAGACAACCGTTACCGCGGGCGCGGCTCCGGCTGACGCCGTACAGAGGTGCTACAGGAGGGTCTAGCACTCCACCTGACACGGCGCAAGACAATCAATGTGCCAGATTTATGGAGAATATAATTTATTAAATAAAATCAATATGTTAATTTTTTCTCCTGTAAAAAAATTTTTACTTCCTATTTTTCGCTTGACTCTTCGGTGGGTTTTGCATAGAAACGTGTCTCCGGGAGGGCAGTTAGCTCAGCTGGTAGAGCACCGCCTTCACACGGCGGGGGCCACAGGTTCAAGTCCTGTACTGCCCACCACCACAAATCCGGAGCGGTAGTTAAGACGGTTATAACGCCGGCCTGTCACGCCGGAGGCCGAGGGTTCGAGTCCCTTCCGCTCCGCCAGAATGTTTAAAGGGAGTCAGCATGCTGACTCCCTTTTTTCGTTGCTGCAGGATATTTTTGCCGCCTCCCCCGCTGTTTCTCGCCCCTGACCGTCAAAAAAGCATCTTCTCCTGCGAGCTTGACGTTTATCTATCTATAATAAAAAGACTTATTCTGCATGGCCGGATTATTGCAGTTTTCCGGGCGTTCCCGCGCGGCCCGGCCGCACCACTGCAATGCGCAAACAAACGAGGTACGCATGACGCCCGTGATCTGGCTGTTGGGCCTTTCCGGCAGCGGCAAAACCACCCTGGGTTCTCTTGTGCGCCTGTTCCTTGAAGGACAGGGCGTAGAGACAGAGTTTATTGATGAAGACCATTTTTGCCGTCGGGCGGGCCTTGACGGCATCGCGCCCGGGGAGCGCATCACCGCCATAAACGCCCTGCGCGATCAGGCCCTGCAGCACCATGCCCAAGGGCGTGTATGCGTTGTGGCGGCCACAACGCCTTACAGTGGCATGCGTCAGAAAAACCGCGAAAATCTGCCCCTGTATCATGAGGTGTGGGTGCGCTGTTCTTTGCAAACCCTGGTCAACCGAGACACAAGGGGATTGTACGCCATGGCCGGGCAAGCCCATGTACCGGGCCTGAGCGGTCTTACCGACAGGTTTGACGAACCGCTTCACGCCGATCACATTATTGATACAGACCGTCATGACTTGGCCGAAAGCTACCTTATCTTGCGCAATCTGGCTCTGGAAGCGCTGAGCATGGCCCGCCGCTGGAACCGGTTGTCCCATGGCCTGCCCGCTGCGGTGCTGCCGCCCAAGCCCGCCCGGGAACGCTGCATTGCCTTGTAGGGGTTTTACTGCCCTGTGGTCAGGTTCGAGGATCGCGGTATCCTAAAGCTTTTTTTGGGATCCTGCGGGCCACGAGGAGGACTTCTTCGTCCGTTAATTGGGCCGCCTGCACGGTGGGCGACAAGGAGAACAGCTTGGGCGTTATGGAAAAATTTTGCGACCCTGCTGGTATGGCAGTTTTTTTATTTTCGCTATTCAGGCCGCCTGTGCGGCGCACAATGAGGGAGAAAAGCCTGCCCTGCGAGAAAGAATCTTACCGCCCCTTCCCGAAGGCTAAGCTTTTTCCCATCCCATGCCTGCGCGCCGCACACTGCCGCCCGCCGCGCAGGCAGTCCCTCTCTAGCATTTATCTTTTGAGAATGTATAGCTGCACTAGCTCGCTGCCGTACCCGAGAACTGCTGCGAGATAAACGTGGCGTAATCGTCCGTCATGCCGGACACAAAGTCCAGCACACGCAGATAGGCCGTATACAGGCACTCGCCCTCGGCGGGGGCATTGGTTCCCATCAGGGTCAGGGCGCGCGTTTCCTGATAGGACATGGCGTTCTTTTTGCTGAAGTTGAAACAGGCGGGAATAAACACGTCCAGCAGGCGTTTGTACAAGGTGTACGTGCCTATTTCCAGAGCTGTTTTTTGCGGATTGTTCATGATCTTGCAGTTGAACACCGTTTTGGCCGCCGCCATAAAGTCCGCCACATCCTGCCGGGCATGCTTGAGCAGGTCACCCTGCAACGTGCCGTTCATGATGTCTTCATAATTATCAAGAAATGTCTGCACCACCGAGGGGATGATGCGCCCCATGGCCTTGGTGCGCAGCATGCCCGAGCGCCGCCGGTCAGAATCCATATCCGCCAGACGCCCGCCGTCCATATCGCTGTCGCTCAGCAGGGGAGCCATGGCGTCCTTGATGTCCTGATAGGTGATGATGCGCAGCTCGCGCGCGTCTTCCATATCAATGATGCGGTAACAGATGTCGTCTGCCGCTTCCAGCAGGTAGGAAAGAGGGTGGCGTCGTGCGCGGCCGTCGTGCATCAGGCCCAGAGTGCTGAAGATATCCGCAAAAATCTCCTGCTCCGCCGTATAGTAGTTGAACTTGCGGCTGGACCGGCCCAGCGCCTCGTGTGCGGAACAGGGGTATTTTACAAGACTTGCCAGCACAGGGAATGTCAGGCGGAATCCGCCGGAATCCTTGTTGTTTTCAAGCGTATTAACCACGCGAAAGCCCTGGGCGTTGCCGTCAAAGGCTTCAAAGTCCGCCCGTTCGGCAGGCCGCAGCTCCTTGAAGTAATGCTCTGTGTGGCCCGTATCCTTGAACCAGTCGCGTATGGCCTCTTCTCCGGCATGCCCGAAGGGGGGGTTGCCGATATCGTGGCCCAGGCAGGCCGCCTGTATGATCTGGCCGAGGTGCTCGGGGCTGTAGCCTTGCGGCAGCTGCCCCCTTTCGGCCAGCCCCTGCCCCGCCAGCAGCGCCAGAGAGCGGCCCACGCAGCTTACTTCGAGCGAATGGGTAAGGCGGTTGTGGATATGGTCGTTGCGCACCAGGGGATGCACCTGTGTTTTTTTGGCAAGCCTGCGGAAGGAACTGGAAAAAATGATGCGGTCATAATCCTGCACAAACGGATTGCGCACCAGGTCGAGAGTAACAAGATCCTTGCCCTGCCGTGTCCTGCGGTACGGAGCCAGCAAGCGGCCCCACTGTTCTGTATGCTTGCTCATAAACTCTCCTTCCAAGGCTTTATGACAACTGCGCGCGTGCCGCAAGTGCGCCGCCGCCCGCACCGCCTGCCAGCAATGGACAGATACTGGGCAGCTACGGCAAACCGGCCCCGGTCAGGCCAGATCTTGGCCGGCTCGAGCCCGCGCAGGGCAGACCTGGAGCAGCCAACGGCAATCCCCCGTCTTTTCAGGCGGTCTGCGCGGCTGCCGTAAAAAGACGGGGGATGTCAACGAATATGCTGTGGCGAAAGCTGTTACGCGCCGCCCTGCTTCATCTGGCTGATAAGGTCCTGAAGCACGCCGGCCTGCCGGGACAGCTCCATGATGGAATCTGCGGACTGATGCATGAACGAGGCATTCTCGCCCGATATCCTGTCCACTTCATCCAGGCTGCGGTTGATTTCAGAACTGGCGGCAGACTGCTCTCCGAAGCGGCGGCAATGGCACGCACCTGATCTGTGGTCAGGTCGACCATGGACACTATCTCCGCCAGGGCCGTGCCGGAACGGTCAGCCAGATGGCTGGCGCCCTGAATGCGGGAAACCGTGCGGGTAACCACGTCAATGGTGTGCGTGGTGCCCGACTGTATGCCGCCGATGGCTTCACCCACTTCTCTGGTGGCCGTCATGGTTTTTTCGGCCAGCTTGCGCACCTCGTCGGCCACCACGGCAAAGCCGCGTCCGGCATCGCCCGCGCGCGCAGCTTCAATGGCGGCGTTAAGGGCCAGCAGGTTGGTCTGGTCGGCAATGTCGGCAATGACGTTGAGCACCTTGCCGATAGCCTCGGCCTGAACCCCAAGCCCGGCCATACCGTCTTTCATTTCTCCGGCCTGCTGCTGTACCTCGCGGATATTGTCGAGCAGTTCCGTAACCGAAGTCGATCCGTCCTGAGCCTTGCTTCTGGTCTGGTCAGCGGTGTTTGCCGCGTGGGAGGAGCTTTGGGCTACCTCAAGCATGGAGGCGTTCATCTGCTCCATAGCCGAGGCCGTCTCGCGCATACGGTCAGCCTGACGGGTGGTTCCGTTATTGGCGTTGTGGATAAGGCTGGAAAGATTATCAGTGGTGGTATTGAGCGTCTGCACCACAGCCTCAAGCTGGCTTGCGGCGTACAGCATACCTTCAACCTTGGCCTTTTCGGCTTCTTCCTTGGCTGCCTGAGCCTGTAGCATGAAACCCTGGGCCTCATCGCGCTCTTTCTGGGCTTCAGCTGTGGCCTTGAGCGTTTCGGCCCTGAAGCTGTCCAGATTGTCCGCGGTGGCATTCAGCGCCTTGGCCAGCGGCGTGATGGAAGACCTTTTGCTGGTATCAAGCCGGCGCGTAAGCGTCTCGGACCCCAGTTCGCCGGCAAAGGCGATACACTCGCGCATGACGTTGAGGTCACGGCTGGTAGAGGCAAAACCCACACCATAAATAGCCAGCATGGAAACAGCCAGTATTATCCACATGGTCGTGCGACTGTGATCAAGCTGTTCCTGCATCTGCTGCATGGCGGCGTCAAAACGGGCGTTCATGGCCTTGTCAAACAGACCGCCCTGATCGCGATAGGCCATGGCGTAGGGGGTCACCATCTTGGCGTACTCTTTGTACCCCTTGTAACGTTCGTCCACAGGAACGGACTGCAGCGGCAAAAGAACGTCGCGGCCATTGGCGATAAAGTTGATGGCGGCCGTACGGGCCTCGTCAATAATCTTTTTTTCCTCACCGCTGAAAGGCATGGCGGCAAGCTGCTGGAAGCGCTCTTCGTTACGCTTGGCGATATCGCTCTGCTGCTTGATATCCTTTTCAATGTTGCCGCCCAGCATGGCATCACGGGTAAGGCGGCTCACATAGTTTATGTCCTTTCCTATTTCAAGGCTGGTGATCTTGCCCACCACATCCACATTCCGCATCTGCAAGAACGAGCGGTCAAGCGTAGAAACAGCGTCAAGAGAAAAGGCGAACATGGCAGCAAGAGCCACAGCACCTATGGTTATCGTCAAGATGAACTTTCCGCGCAAAGAAAATGAATTCATAGTAACACTGCTTGGCTGAGAGTTGAACAGTTCTTTCCTGTATACAAATATATATTCTCTGCATTACTGCAGTGGCCAAAGAATGTCATATGGCGACATGCATCGCCCATGAATCTTCGTGAATTATCTGATTCCCTACCGAAACATATCGGCAAAATTTATGCAAGCTATAGGGCGCAGTTAAGGAGATAATTTACCATAATTGTTATAAATATCACTTGAGAAATACTCCTGTCCGCAGCACCTTTATACCTGCAATTTCCATTTTTTCTGACAGATTATAGCACAAACGAAGGACTCCGCCTCGGTTTCCCGGCAGGCGGAGTCCTGTTTTCATGCGTTTTCATTCCGAACCGTCCCTGTGTCCGGCGGCAGCCGCCGGAGCAAGGCCTGAAAGGGGGTGCGCCCTCAAAACCTTGCGGGCAGTTCAGGCAGGCAATGTTCCTAAAGGCTGAACTTGCTGTTGGCTTCGCGCATCTTTCTTACAGATTCCACGAGCGCATCCACGTTAAGGACCATTTCCATCATGCTGATCTGCTCTTCCCACTTGGCGGGATCGGCTTCTTCTTTAATTTCGGGTTCAAGAATGTGATATACGCAGAGTCCCAACGGGACTCCGGCCAAGGGTCCGGCGAAGGTGGGGTCGCCCATGGTGACGGTTTCGGCGTAAATTTCCGCCCCTTCAGGGTCGGAAGAGCCGAGAATCACCACAACGTTCTCGCCACCAAACTTCTCAGCCGCGTCCTTGACGCGCTGCTGATTTTCCAGATCCATGGCCCCTGCGGCCGTTCAGACAAAGCATTCGGTAGCGGAAAACAGTATTTCCGCACCCGAATTTGCAAAGACATCCGCCATGGCCGGGCCGGGTACGCCGTCCCTTTCGCCAAGCAGCAGAAGCTTCTTGCCTGTAAGCTTACCCATTGCATACTCCTTGAGATTATGGGCGTTATGCCAATACGGGCCATGCGGCGGCCCGTCATCCTCATCCAGGCGCCGGGCAGGCCGTACCGGCCCGCCCCGACGCGAAACTGCTACAGCAGCTTGTCCGCTTCAGCCTTGATGGATTCAACGGACACGGCATCGCCGGTCAGGCGGGCCACGCACTCGCCACCCTTGTAAAACAGGATGGTCGGCACGGCCATGACGCGCAGGCCGATGACCAGGCGGCGGTTTTCCGCCACATTGAGCTTGCAGAACTTGACCTTGCCTTCATAGGTTGCGGCCAGCTCTTCCACAGCGGGCATAAGGGCCAGGCAGGGACCGCACTGCGGACCCCACAGGTCCACCACGCAGGGCATGGCGCTCTGCTGCACTTCGGCTTCAAAGTTTTCCTTGTCGACAATAATCATCATGCACCTCGCTTTGCTTGCGGATGGTTGAAACTTTATGGATAAAGGCGGGCCGGGGCCTGTGCCGGACGGCTCCGACTCAGGGCGGCCCGCCTGCCGGAGGATCAAATGTAACCGGCATCCGCCAATATCTTACGCGCAGCCTCAAGCCGGGCCGAAGCCAGCTTCACCACGGGGCCGGTGCAGCCCATGGCGGCCTCGGCATATATTTTTTCCTTCCACAGGCAGCGCACTGCCTGCTCCAGGTCCAGCACGTCAATGCCGTGTATTTCCTCATCAGTGGGTTCAACCGGGGGCGGCGACACCTGAACGGCCGGGGCGGCATCGCTCTTTTCAAAGGCGGCCAGCTCATCATCCAGTCCGGCAGCGCGCGCCATGCGCAATTCTTCAGCTACCAGGACAGGCAGCCGGCCACGCACGGCCGCCGCCGTATAGGCAAGGGCATTGGCGATAACCGGGGAACCCGATGCACGGGAGATGATGCTTACAACCTTGTTCCAGCCTTCGCCCACGGAAGGCCCGTAGCCCCAGCCGGTGGTTTCGTAAGCGCCGCCCGAAGTGAATGCGCCAAAGAGCTTCATGAGCACATTGCCCGTCAGTGTATCCGTAACGCACACATCAACAGCGCCGCGCAAAAGGTCGTTGCCACGCAGCAGCGAGCCGCCGTCACCCCTGACGCTCTGCCCGAGGTTCAGGGCATAGCCCTTTTCCGCCATGCGGTTCAGGGCGCGCAAGACCTGGGGAGCCGCATCCACATTGAGCACGCCCACGGCGGGCGCGGCCAGCCCCGAGGCTTTTGCCACGGCGATGCCCAGCACCGCATTGCGCAGCAGGGCCTGCTGCCTTTTGGCAGCGCTCATGCCCGTGGTGCAGGCCACAAACATGGCCCTGCCCAGAGCAGGCGTAAGGATGCGGCCTACGGTGCTCACGCCCAGCGGGAAGGGATAGTGCAGGGCCACAGCCCCCTGGATATGGCCGCTGTCCAGGGCCTTTTCCATACCTGCGGCCAGTTCGCCGCCCTCGCAGCCGGTTTCGATCCAATCCATACCAGCGGGCAGCAGCCCGGCAGGACGCGGGCCGACCCCCACCACGGTCAGGGCGGCGTCTTCCTTCATGGCAGCAGCCGCAGCCGTGATGAACTCCATATCCGAATGCTCGCCTCCGGCGGCCATAAGCCCTATGCGGCACGGCTCGCGCCCGCTGCGCGCCCGCGTCACCAGGTCTTCAAGAGCCTTGCCGAGGATGGCGCGCTTGTCATTTTGACTAGCCATAGCCCCTCCTCTACCGGCCCTTTTGCAGATTGGCCGCCAGATCGCCCAGAGTGTCGAGCAGCATTTCCGTCACATCCGCCTGGCTGACATCCTGCGCCGCAGGGGCGCTTCCCGGTGCTTCCATAATAAAGGAAACACCGTCAGCCAGATTGGTCAGGCGGCCCAGGAAGAGGCTGCCCTTGCCGATGATCATGGCCCGCCTGATGCGCCCTTCTTTCAGGGCCTCAAGGGCGTGGCCCACATAGGGAACGCCCGAAGGGATATGCCCCTGGGTGTGCGCAAAGCCCGGCATGCCGCGCTCGTCCACAAACTTCTGGATATCGGCGCGCTCGATCTGCCCCTTCATGACAGCCAGGGCCGCGATCATCTTGTAGTTGGCTTCGGGCACGTTGCCCGCGCCCGCGGGCAGGGTGATTTCAGCGTTGTGCAGTTCCGGGGCGTACTTGTCCACGTCAGTCAGCTTGAGACCAACGCGGGACAGCGGGTCAAAGGTCAGGGCCGTTGTGATGGCCTGGGGCGAAGCCCCGGCTCCCACCGTATGCTTGCCGATGCCTTCAAGCCGCATGACAGGTGTCTGCCCGTCATCGGGAACCAGCAGCAGGGCAAAGCTGCCCACGCAGTTCTCAAGCGGAACAACGCCCTTTTTGATATGGTCGCGGGCGTTCATATACAGCTTGGGCACAGAGCCGCCGCTGATGACCACCACATTGGGCCGCACGCCGCTGGCAACCATACCCGCCGCCGTGATCATGGCCGCCACGGGCGCTGCGCAGAAGCCGCGCACGTCAAACCCGCTGGCATTGACGCATTCGGCTATTTCGGCAACGGCCTTGGCCATATTGCCGCCGCCGCGCTGCATGGCGTCGCCCACGGCTTCTTCCGAGCATTCCACCACAAAATCCACATCTGCCGGAGCCATGCCCGCATTCTTGATCAGGTGCAGCAGGCAAAGCACGGCGCTGGCCTTGCTGGCAAGGTTTTCCAGCATGATCCCGGCTTCGAGGTTTTCATCGGTGTCATGGGCGCGGCGGCAGCAGCCCACCACCTTGCCTGCAAAATACAGGGGCAGGGCGTGGTGCTTTTCAATGACCTCAAGAAGTTCGGCCTCGGGCCTGCCCTTTTCAAGACGGGCCATCTGTTTTTCACCCATGACAGGGTTTTGGGCCAGCCTGGCGGCCACGGCCGTGGCAAAGCCTTCTTCAAGCCAGATGAGGTCAAAAACATCGCAGATATCCATAAGCCCGATGAATTCATCCTCGGGCATGATTTCGCCAAACTTGCCGAAGCGCTGCGGCTCGCCGAGATTATCTATCCAGGGTGCGGGGGCTGCGGCCAGTTCGTCCACGCTCATGGCGCCCACATAGGTTTTGTTGGGCGCGTAAGATGCCGCCTGCTCAAAGGTTTGCGCGTGCTTGGGCAGTTCGCGCAGGAATTCGGAATCGGGCTTGGCGCGGCGCTCCTGTGCCGGTGTGCCGCCATGATGCAGGGCCAGTTCCGGCGCAAAGTTGAGGCAGTACGCCGCGGCCTTGATGCCAACAGTTTTCATGCTGCTATCCTCCAGCGTCATTACAGAGCGCTGTCACTTGAAAGAGTTGCTTAACGGCAGGGGGGCCTGCCAGTGTCTGCTCCACGGCAAGGCGCAGGCCTTGCGGCGCATGCACCCGCTCTGTTGCGTGACGCTCTAGTGTTGAAGGTAGGCATAGGCCGCCATGGCGGCCCGTGCGCCGTCACCGGCCGCTGTGACGACCTGCCGCAACGAGGTGTTGCGTACGTCGCCGGCTGCAAAAATACCGGGAACAGAGGTTTGCAGCTTGTCATCGGTGATTATCCAGCCACCGGCATCCGTCTGCAGCAGGCCATGCAGAAATTCCGCATTGGGCAATGTGCCGATGAAAATGAACACGCCGCTCAGATCGATCTGGCGCATTTCATTGGTTTTCACGTTGCGCACCATGATTTTTTCAACCATGTCGCTACCTTCAATGGATTCCAGCACGCTGTCCATCACAGGTACAATCTTGGGATTTGCCAGGGCGTGCTCTACCACAAGCCTGTCGGCACGAAACTCGTCACGGCGATGGATGAGGTATACCCTGGAGGCAAAGCCCGTAAGGTAGCAGGCTTCTTCCACAGCGGTATTGCCACCGCCGATGACAGCCACTTCAAGATCTTCAAAAAAAGCCGCATCGCACACGGCGCAATAGGAAACGCCCATGCCCGTGTATTTTTTTTCGCCGGGGCAGCCCTGTTTGCGAAAGTAGGCTCCGCTGGCGACAATCACGGCCCCGGCGGCGATTTCCGTACCGTCCTTGAGGGTGATGATCTTTTCGTTGCCGCGCACCTCGAGCTTTTGCACAGAAACCGAACGGAACTCCGCCTTGAAAAATTCCGCATGCGCACGAAACGCATCGGCCAGCCCTGTTCCCGTGCCGTCAATGATGCCGGGATAGTTTTCCACCCTGCTGGTGGTCAGTATCTGGCCGCCTGGACGGCCTTTTTCCAGAACAAGTGTATCAAGACCGGCGCGCTTGCCGTAAATGGCGGCAGAAAGGCCCGCCGGACCTGCGCCGATGATGACCAGTTCACGCTTTTCCATAAAAACTCCTTGAAGGGCCGTATGCGTACGCCGTGGCGTTATCCGGCCGCGAAGTCTGCTGTGTGTTCCTTTGGTTTCCGGCTCCGGCAAGGCCCGGCATGCGGGCGAGCGCCTTTCGGGACCGGACGGCCATGCCACGCAATCGTGAATAGAGCCGCCTGCCCGCCGTTTGGCCGCCGGTCTGGCCCCGGCTTCCGGACGCTTTTGCGACGCTGCCGGAAGCCGGAGAATGAAAACCCGTGCGGGCTAGAACACCGTTTGCCCGTCTACCCCGGTGGAAAGGGCCTGAAGGGCCTTGAGCACCAGCTCGCGTCGCAGATGCTTTTCTTCAGCGGCAGAAAGTTCGGGATTGCCCAGGGGGTGAGGAATGGACACAGTGGGCACAATACGGTTGGCCCCGATACTCAGGGAAATCGGCACGATGGTGCACATGTGGACCACGGGCACATCGGCAGCTTCTTCAATGGCCTTGGCGAGCGTTGCACCGCAACGCGTGCACGTGCCTCAGGTGGATGTGAGTATGACCCCGTCCACATGTGCGGCCTTGAGCTGCGAGCCGATTTCTGTGCCAAACTTGCGCGAATTGGCTACGGATGTACCGTTGCCCACAGTGGTGTAGAACACGTTGTAGAGCTTGCCGATCCTGCCTTCTTTTTCCAGGTCGCGCAGCACGTCTATGGGCAGTACGCGATCGGGATCCTGATTGGCGTAGGTCTGGTCATAGCCGCCGTGAGCGGTGAGGTACCTGCCCTTTTCAAGGTCGGTAACGCCCTCGATGCTGTAGGCGCCGAAGTTCTGGGCCGACGAGGCGGCGATATGGTCGGGGTTGCCTTCAGGCACGATGCCGCCCGAGGTAACCACGGCGATGGTGGCCCTGCTCATGTCGGCAATGGCCGGGCGCGGCTCCACACGGTCGAATATGGGCATGGCGTATTCGGTCTTGAACTCTTCGCCCCCGACCTTCTTGATGAGCATGCGTACAGCGCGCTCGGCCCCGGGTTCGTCATAAAACATGTTCTTGCGGATGCCCTTGGGAAAAACGCCTTCGGCCGCCGGGTCGGCGATTTCTTCGCCGCGCAGCAGCTTAAGCACCACAGCGGCCATGGCAGGTACGGCCTTGCCCATGCCGCGGGCGCTGTCGGCCGTTTCCACAATGGTTACTTCCTTGCGGTACAGGTCCACACCGGGGCTTTCACGGTACATGCCGCTTACCACGGGCAGGCCGAGCTGCTTGTTGACTGCAGCGCACACCGCGCCGCAGGCAGTGCCGTAGCGGCCCGCGTTAAAGGCAGGCCCGGCTATGAGGCCGTCAGCCCCGAAGCTCTTTACGGTTTCCACCATCCTGGCGGCCACGGCGTCGAGATTGTTGGCGCAATAGTTATCGCCGCAGATAAAGGTAGCCACGATTTCGGCCTGATCGCCCAGAGCGGCCTTGAAGGCCATGCCGGGACCCACGATGCCCTCGCGCACTTCGGGGCTGACGTCGGCCTTGTCTTCACCGCCGATACCGGCAAAAAACTGATTTATATAATGCACAAGCTTATATGCCATGATAGTCTCCTGCTCCTTGAGCCGGACGCCCCTACAGGGTGCGGCCGCCAATGCGGTTAAAGCCCAGTTCGTTCGTGGCGCCGAGTATGGCCTGCAACTCCACTTCAAGGCTGCCGTCCTCGCGCACGGAGCCGAAGAAGCCGCCCGCTATGGTTTCGGCCGGAGCCTGATCGCCGATGATTTTCTGCATGGGCGGCAGGATGATGACCTCGTTGGCATTGCCTGCGGTCACGCAGGCATCGCCCTCGGGGCAGGAGTCGGCCAGAGACTGGCTTGAGCCGTCACGTCCCGCGAATTCGTCGGTGATGAGCACGGTTCTGATGCCCGCCTGCTCGGACTTGCGGCAGTTCATGATGAGGTCGGCATCGGGATTGCCGAAACCCTCTTCGCTGATGACCACGGCATCAACGCCCATCATGCGCGCCAGCTTGACCGCATAGGAAGAGCTGCGCTTCTTGTCCGCCAGGGTCACGTTTTCGTTGGTGATGATCACGCCGACAAAGTTCAGGTCCTTGCCGTGATGATCGTACAGGCTGCGGATAACAGGATTGTTCAGGTGCACGTAGGTATTGTTCTTGTCGCAGGCGGACACGCAGTTGCCGGATATGATGGCCCCGTCCATAACTTCCGTGGGGCTGATCATGGTCGGCAGGATGCGCTTGGCGTCCACGCCGTAAACCCAGGTATCGTGCAGCAGGCCCTGAGACTGCAGCATGTAGATATAGGCCACCCTGGGCAGGCCGGGATGGGCGTGCATGGCTTCGCTGAATGGCGGAAAATCAAACTCTTCCACCTTGTCCGCTGTGGCCTCCTTGCAGGCGGCGGCCAGATAATGGGCCGCGCGCAGGCCTGCCAGGCGAAAGCAGGCCTCGCACTGGTGCGGCTCAAGGTCGGCGGCGGCAGACAGCGCAAGGGTCAGGTTGCAGGTCTTTGCAAAAGGGGTGTAGTCGGCGCCGGGGCCGCTCATGTCCACGATGCCTTCCTGCGGGGCCACCACGCGCCCCGTGGTCAGCACGGCCATGCCGGTCAGTACCAGCGTCTTGCCCTCCCCGGCATTTTCCACATCGCCGATCCAGCCGGGAAATACCTCTCCCGGGCCTTCCAGCTTGCAGCGGGGTTCAATAGCGTCTTTCACGGGCATGATGCGCACGCTTTCGCCGGGGTGAGCGGCGTCAATCTCGACACTGTCAAGGCGTTCGTCCTGCTTGAGCAGGGCTGTCAGCTCTTCCCGGTTGACGGTAAGCACGCCGTCGCGGATGCCGGTGTGCGCGCCGAAGGCCAGCTTGCTGACCATGATGCGGTGTAGTTCCAACTTCACGTTACATCTCCTTTTCGTGCGGAAGCCTGGCCGGTTCTGAACCGGATGGCCTCCAGTGGGGGGGCGAAAGGCTTGCGATGCTACAGTTCAAACTCTCGATAGTTGCGCGTAAAAGTTCCACGTCCACAAAGGCGCAGTCCCGCAATGCCCGGCCCTCAAGAAGCACGGGAGCGCGGTGGGCAGCGGCGGCATAACGGGCCTGGGCCTGCTCGATGAGGTCAAGGGAAGAGACGTCCACCGGGGTGAAAGCACCCGGGGAGTCACAATGCTCGGGAGAAGAAAGGACAAGAGAACGATACGGCATCTGCCATGGCAAAAAATTGCCATAAAGGGGGTGATTGGCAAGAAGCCAGCCACGGTGGATCAGGTCGCGCGCCGCGCGAACAACAGACGCGCCTCAGCCCGAGATGAGTCTGATGCTCAAACCCTCGGGCGACATATCCTGAAAGCGGGGATTGTTGGTCACAAGGACGTGGAGCATAAGCGTACCTGAAGTTTGATGGCACGCCCTGTCTCCACAAACGGATTCAGTAGCACGAGAATGCGCGATTCTTTTACCTGAGAGTTTCGGCCTGGCGGCTTTGCCCCTTCGGTGCCCCTAGCTTTTGGAAAGCTGGAGACTCTCTCACGCATTAACCATGGCTAACAAATGACCCATTGAGAAAAAAGTGTCAAGCTAGTTCGCGATGGATATTTTTTTCACAATGCTCGCGCAGCAAGGTTTTTAAGCAACTTGCGGTATTATATGGCAATAAAAAATACCATTAGCGGCATATTTTTTATGCCCGCCTCATGAGACAGCACTTTTTTTGCGTGCCTGGTTCACGCGGCAGCATAAAAGCCCAAGGCAAAAACACAATAGGAAAACGTGTTACGAACAGAGAGAGCGGGCCGGCACTGCATGCTGCCGCCCCGCTCTCTCATTGCGCACAAAAATAGTGTCGTCGCAGGCAAAAAAGCTTTTCGGGGGAGTGGTCACACCAAGACCGGTCAAACCCTGACCGCCAAAGGCCGTCGCGCCCTGAGCAACAAGCCCCGGAACCGCTTCTCCCTGAAGCCGCGCAGGCGGCTCGCAGGCAGACGCCTGCCATAACACCGCAGCACAGCTTGGACCGTCACCCGAAGAACCCGCGAAAAACCGGAACGCTATCGGCGACGCTGCCGCGCGCCACAGCAGGCGCGCACAATTCTGGGAACGCACACCCGCAGATGTCCATTCCCGAAGGCAACAGGCTCTACAGATTGGCGGCGTACCAGTCGCCTGCGAGCCGCAGCCCCTGCCGCACGTCAAAGCGGGGGGCATAGCCAAGGCGCGTCTCGGCGCGGCTGATGTCAGCCAGGCTGTGGCGCACGTCGCCCGCGCGAAAATCACGGTGCTCAACATCGGCCTTGGCGGCTTCGGGCTTGTGGCGCGCCACTTCTTCACGGATGAGGGCAAAAAGTTCGTTAAGGGTCGTGCGTTGCCCAAAAGCCACGTTGTACACGGTATTGGCAGCCTCGCCCCGGGCAAAGCTCGCCAGCAGGTTGGCCTCCACCACGTTGTCGATATAGCAGAAGTCGCGGCTGGTTTCGCCATCGCCGTTCACATAGACGGTTTCCCCTTTGATGAGGCTGGCAAACCACTGGGGAATAACCGCCGCGTAAGCTCCGTAAGGGTCCTGGCGCTGGCCGAACACGTTGAAGTAGCGCAACCCGACACTGGAAAAACCGTAGCAGCGCGTAAAAACATCGGCGTACAGCTCGTCCACATACTTGGTGACGGCATAGGGCGACAGGGGGCGGCCGATCTTGTCTTCCACCTTGGGCAGTTCGGGCGAATCGCCGTAGGTGGAAGAAGAGGCGGCATACACAAAGCTTTTTACCCCGGCATCGCGGGCAGCCACCAGCATGTGCAAAAACCCTGTGATATTGCAGCTATTTGACAGCAAGGGATCATCAATGGAGCGCGGCACAGAACCGAGCGCGGCTTCATGCAGCACATGCTGCACGCCTTCACAGGCCTTGCGGCAGGTGTCTACATCACGAATATCACCTTCGATGAAGGTAAAGCGGCTCCAGGCTTCCGGCCCCACAATATCACGGACCATATCAAGATTTTTCTGATACCCGGTCAAGAAGTTGTCCAGCCCCACAACGGTCTGGCCCAGCCCGAGAAGGCGTTCAAGCAGGTTGGAACCGATAAAGCCCGCCACTCCGGTAATCAGCCAGCGGGAAGGAGAAGCCTGCATAGTGGCACACAGTTGGGAATACGCGCTCATGTTTGCGTCCTGTTTTTTGCATTGATTTTTTGCCCGCGCACCGTCGTTGCAAGAGCTGACGGACGCTTTCGGGCGGCCATAATCCTACGCTGCCGGGCCGCGTCTGTAAAGCCGGGCGAGGTATGAGGCATGACGTGCCGGGCAGCATGGCGAAATTGGAGGGCAACGGCCCCCTTTTCACTTATCTTGCCAGGTGCTATACATTGGCGCATGCGTTCGCGAGCCGGCACAACAGCGAAACGGCGCGACGCGCAAAGGGAGATGCAGGCAAATGAAGATCATCGTTCTGGGCAACCAGGCCAGGTCCATGAGCAATTTCTGGAGCGTGCTGATCCGCCGGATGCATCGCGCCGGACATGAGGTTGTCTGCTGCGCCCCGCCGGGAGACCCCGGTTCGGAGGCGGCGCTGGCAGCCCAGGGCGCACGCCTGCTGCATTACCCCCTTGACCGCAAGGGCCTCAACCCCCTGCGCGATCTGCGCACCACCGGGGCCTTGCTGCGCCTGTTCAAGGCTGAAAAGCCCGACCTGCTTTTCAGCTCTACCATCAAACCCGTCATCTACGGCTGCATTGCCGCGCGAGTGGCGGGGATTCCGCACGTGTACGCCACCATAACGGGCCTGGGTTACGCCTTTGAGGCCGACAGCTTTTTCAAAAAATGCGTTAACAGGCTGAGCGCCCTGCTCTACCGCACGGCCCTGGCCGGGACTGAAGGCGTATTTTTCCAGAATGACGATGATATTGCCGTGTTTCGGCGAGCTGGCATTCTGGGCGCGCGGGCGCGCATACTCAAGGCGCGCGGCACCGGGGTGGACACCAGCCGCTTTGCCCCCGCCCCGCTGCCCGGGCTGGAGGCTGACGGCAGCCTTGAAGGACCGCCGGTTTTTCTGCTGGTAGCCCGGCTGCTTGAAGCCAAAGGGCTTGAAGAATACACCCAGGCGGCCCGTACGCTCAAGGCGGCGCACCCCCAGGCACGTTTTCTGCTGCTCGGCCCGGCCGAACAGGGGCTTGGCAGCATAAGCCTTGAAACCGTGCGCCAGTGGCAGACCGAGGGCTGCATAGAATACCTTGGCGAAACGCGCGATGTGCGCCCCTATGTGAGCGCCGCCCATGTGATGGTGCTGCCCTCCTGGCGCGAAGGCACGCCCACCTCCATCATGGAGGGCATGAGCATGGGCCGCGCAGCGGTGGTGACAGATGCCCCGGGCTGCCGTGAGGTTGTGCGCGACGGCTATAACGGCTATCTTGTACCTTTGCGCGACCCGCAGGCCCTGGCGGCGGCTATGGAAAAATTTATCCGGCAGCCGAAGCTTATGGCTGAAATGGGGGCCAACGGCCGCCGGATGGCCGTGGACGAATTTGACGCAGAAAAGGTCGCCGTGCGCATTCTTGAAGACATGCGCGTACCCGCGCTTGCGTAAGCTGACGAAAATGCACATGCCGGCAAACATGTGCTGCGGTTCAACCGTGCACCGTGCGCGGCCGGGCCTCAGGTCCGGGTCTCATGCAGGGCGGAGGGCTGCCGTACACACAACCCGGCGGGTAATCAGGCGTGTACAGGCAGTACCAAACCGCTGCCGGGCGGAAGGCGGCATTTTCCCCACAGCCCCGGGGAATCCCCGGTCCCGGGGCGACAATGGCTCCTCCGCAGCGCAGCCGCCCGTATTTCTGTATGCGGCGGGTGACATCTGTCCTGCACCCGTAAGAACAGCGGCGACAAGTACGGCTCAAGCATGACACGCTATTGGCAAGGCTAATCTCCTTCAGAGGATAATTTGCAATGATAAGCAGCTATCGCATGGGTCTTTTGCAGGTTCTGGACCTGTTCTGCATCCTGCTGGCCCTGACTATTTCAGGCATGACGACCATTGCCCCGGACCTGAGCGTTTTTGACGACTACACCGGGGCTTCGCTCTTTACCATTTTTTTCTATATGCTGTTTTTCTATATCCTTGATGCTTACAATGTAGGTAACGAGGACTTCAAGGAGACCACAGGCCGCGTACTTGTGGCCTGCCTGCTGGCCATCGTGTCCTCTGCCACGGCATCCTACGCCTTTCAGCACTGGCGCTTTGACCGCAAGACCATCACCCTGCTTTTCGCGCTTTCTTTCTGCCTCAGCCTGCTGTGGCGCTGGCTTTACCACCTCAATGCCGACAGGCTCACCCACCCCCTGCGCATCCTGCTGGTGGGCGTGGACCGCGCAGGCAAGGTGCGGCAACTGCTGGCCGAAGGCCTGCCCCAGGCGGAAATTCTCGGCTATGTGGGCGAGCGTGATCAGGGGCCGGATGCCGGACCCTGCCTTGGCCCGCCCTTTCTGGCTCTGGACATAGCCCAGGAAAAAAAGGCCACCATGATACTGTTGCTGCCCGATGCGCCCATTGATGACGACATCGCCCACGAGCTTTTGCAGGCCAAGCTGCGCGGCAGCATGGTGGTGGACATACGCAGTTTTTATGAACATGTGGTGCAGCGCCTGCCGCTCTCACAGCTCACCGATGAGTGGCTGCTACAGACCGAAGGTTTTTCGCTGAATACGCGCGGTTCACTGCGTCGCCTCAAACGGGCCCTGGATGTGCTGATCTCGCTGCTGCTGCTTATACCCGCCACGCCCGTGATGCTGCTCACGGCCCTTATCGTGCGACTGGAGTCGCCCGGCCCGGTCATTTACAAGCAGGACCGCGTGGGCCTTTTTGAAAAGGAATTCACGGTGTACAAGTTCCGCTCCATGCGGGCCGATGCAGAAAAAGACGGCGCCGTCTGGGCCAGCGCCAAAGACAGCCGGGTCACTTTTTTCGGCCGCTTTATCCGTAAGGTACGCATAGATGAGCTGCCGCAGATATGGAACATCCTCAAGGGCGACATGAGCTTTATCGGGCCGCGCCCCGAGCGCATGGCCTTTGTGCAGAAACTCAAGGAAACCATCCCGTACTACAGCCTGCGACACACGGTAAAACCCGGCCTGACCGGCTGGGCGCAGGTGTGCTACCCCTACGGCGCGTCTGAAGAAGACGCACGCCGCAAGCTGGAGTACGATCTCTATTACATCAAAAATATGTCCATCCTGCTGGACATAAACATTATCTTCAAAACTATCGGCGTGGTGCTCTTCCCCAAGGGCGCGCGCTAACGCCGGGGCAGCCCTAGCGGTCCGGGCGTAGCCCCCGGCCATTCCCCTTGCAGCCAGCAATGCAAAACCCCGCCACACGGATAATTGGGATTCGTGTGGCGGGGTTTTCATACGTCATGGCCCAGTCGCAGATGCGCTCAGCCCTTTAACGGCACATAGATTTCAAAAGGAACGTCAGGGCACCAGGCCGGAGGATACAGCTCGAAGCACGGGACCTGCTCGTTATATGCATAGGTTTCCTGGCTGCCGAGCCATTTTTCAAAAATGAACATGTAGGCGATCCCGATACTTTCCAGGTCCGGCACCCGGCAGGCCACATATGTTCCCGCGGGAACATCCACATGGCCCATATCGGCCGGAAGTTCGCGTCCATCCGCTTCCACCGCTGCCCAGTATTCGATCTCCTCGGCACTGAGCATGATGGAAACGCCAAAGCTCTGCCTGCCCTCAATACCGGGCATGCGCGGCCCAAACCGCTGCCAGACGGCCGGACAATCCTGCTGCGCATGAGCCAGCGAGGTGCGAACCTTCATGCCCGTCAGGCGTGTCGCCGGAAAATCCACAACAGTTGCCTTGAATTCATCCACGAGATGCTCCTTGCGTTAAGGTACTTCGCCTCTGGAATACCGGCTGTTTTGCAATGGCCCGGGATTCAGCCTGAACACGCTGCGGGCCAAACAAAGACAGTGAAAGCACGTTACCTGTTTATTTTTCTGCTATGTTTTTCAATTTTTCACAGCTAAAGCAAAAAAGGGACCTTTGCAAAAAAGTCCCTTTCTTTATACAGCCTATGACAAAAAACCTTATTTTTTCTGCAATTTCAAACGCTGCACCACGGCTTCCGCCCCCAGTGAGGCGAATTCCGCCACATCCCGCCCTTCGCGAGCGCTCTGGGGCAAAAGCAGTTCCGGCAGGTTTGCCAGGCTCCTGTCCGGCGATACGCCATACTCGGGCGGGAAGGCATCGTTGAAATACATGTCCTGAAACCCGGCAAACTTGAGGGCATGGGCCGTGGCGTCAAGCACAGCGTGCTCGTGGTCGCCCACAAGGCCCAGAGCGCGGGCATTGCGCAAACCGGCCAAACATTCGCCGCCCTGGGTACAGGCAATGTGACCGTGACGGTTTGCCATAATCATCGCATCCATAATCTGCTGCTCGGTTACGCGCACGACCTGGAAGGCGCGCTCGCCGCCGCTTTCCATAAAACGCTCGGCCAGCATGCGCACGCGCGGAAATGAAACGGGATTGCCTATCATGGCCGCCTGGGCCACGCTGGGCTGCACGGTCACCGGCTGCCAGCAGCGGGAGCCTGCGGGGGCGTCATAGTAGCGCCACACCGGATCGGCATGCTCGGACTGTACGCCGAAGATGCGCGGCAGGCCCGTAATCATGCCAAGATCAAGCATTTTCAAAAAGCCCGACATGATGGCGGTGACGTTGCCTGCATTGCCAATGGGCACAAAGAGACACTGGTCCGTCATATCCCAGCCATACCACTGGGCCACTTCATACGCGTAGGACTCCTGCCCCAGAATGCGCCAGCTGTTCTTGGAGTTGAGCAACGCCACGCGGTAGTTTTCTGCCAGCAGCTCCACCACCTTCATGCAGTCGTCAAACACGCCGGGCAATTCCAGCACTGTGGCGCCGCTGCCAAGGGGCTGCGCAAGCTGCTGGGGCGTCACCTTGCCGTGGGGCAGCAGTACCACGGATTTGAGCGGCGCGCCCACATAGGAGGCGTACAGGGCCGCGGCTGCCGAAGTGTCGCCGGTGGAGGCGCAGACCGTCAGCACTTCGTCCCACTGGTTGCGACGGCAAAGCCACTTGAGATAGCTGAAGGCACAGGCCATACCCCTGTCCTTGAAGGAGGCGCTGGGGTTCTGCCCGTCATTTTTGTAGGCAAAAGCCACGCCCGTCATGTCACGCAGGGCAGCGGAAGCTTCCACCACCGGAGTAATGCCTTCGCCCAGATAGACGATATCGTCTTCGTCCAGCAGGGGGGCGAGCAGCTCGTAATACCGGAAAATCCCCTTGAGCGCTGTGGAGCGGCTGGCGCAGCGATCGTCAAAAATCTTTCGCCATTCCTGGCCGCTGCGTTCTTTGAGCCTGGCAAAATCCAGGTTTTCCAGCAGAAAAACGCCGCCGCACTGCGGGCAGGTATACAGCAGGCTGTCGCCCGGGTAGCGCGCGCCGCAATCAAGGCAGACATATTCCATGCGGCCGCGATAGGCCGGAAAATCCGCGTGGGCCATGTGACGAACTCCTTTTGGCATCAGGAACAGAAACCGTTTATCCAGCGGTGGCTCGTGCCGCCGCCGGAGCATTCCTCCGGGAACGCTCCGGAACATTTTACCTGTAGGAACAGGGCTTACCAGAGCGTGCAAAACGCCCGTTGCGGCGCGCAGCCGTATCGGGGCGTTGCGCCGTGGCCGCATCCGCCAGCCTTCTGGCTGCGTCCAAAGCGTTTGCACCTTTGAAGCGGACGGCTGACCGCGCAACCGTTGGAGCAGTTATCCAGCAAATTGTAAAGCAAGGTTGCGTGCAACATATGTGCGGCAGGGCTAGCCGTCTTTCCGGCCTGCATCCTGCGGATTCATGTTTTGCGTGTCATCACCCTGTGCAGCATTGCCCGCCGCTGCGCCCTTATTCTTGCTCTTGAGCCAGCTTTTTTCCGTGCCGGAGCGCAGGCGAACGATATTTTCCCGGTGCTTCCAGACCACAACGGCCCACACGGCGAGAGACAGCGGCAGCCAGCCCCATTGCCCGCTGACGGCCAGCGCCACAGGCAGGGCCGTTACCAGGGTCAGCGATCCCAGAGAAACAAAGCCGCTGCGCCAGATAACAAGCATGCACAGCAGCGAACTGGCCAGAAGCTGCCAGAAGGCCAGGGGCAGAAAAATGCCGATGCTCGTAGCCACGGCCTTGCCGCCCCGGAACTTCATAAAACAGGAAAAAACATGCCCGAGCACGCAGGCCAGGGCCACCATGCTCACAAAAACAGGCGAGACATTGATCCTGAAGGCCAGCCACACGGGCACGGCCCCCTTGAGCACATCGCACAAAAGCGTGGCTACGCCCCACCCGAAGCCGCACAAGCGGGCCACATTGGTGGCGCCGGTATTGCGGCTGCCGCTTTCACGCGGGTCAATGCCGCAAAAGGTTCTGGCAATGACCAGCCCCCACGGCGCGGAACCAAGCACATAAGCCAGGGCTATCCAGAGTATTTCCAGCATGGGTATCTCCACAACACGCTGTCGGACTGCATTTTTGCGTCTATAGCCGCCGGGCGGTCACGCATGTGCCCTGAAGTGCCCGGGGCGCAAGCTTCAGGAGCACGCCGCGCTAGTCCACCGTGGCTGCTTCCAGAATCATGATCTCATTATACAGCGGGTGTACTTTGCCGATGCGCACATCCACCCGCAGGCCGGGATGCGCCCTGTCGTCAAAGAGCTTCCGCCTGCCGCGCACAAACATACCCTGGTCCTGCAGGCTCACGCTCACAAAGGCATCGTTTTCTTCCGTGATCACGCCGGGCCACCATACCTTGTCCCCCTGCTGACGGAAATACAGCAGCTTCCAGTAGCGCGGGCGGAAGCGCTGCACCTGCCCCACGGCATCCAGTACGGGCGAGAGCGTCTGCAAAAGCTCTGTCAGGGCGCTTTCGCTCCAGCGAGGCTGCCCGGAACACAAGAAATGCACCACCTGCGCCTCGTTGACAAGGTCGGGATAGCGGCGCAGGGGCGAAGTCACGGGCGTATAGCGGTCAAGCCCCAAAGCCGCGTGCGGTCTGGCCTGCACCTCAAGGCCCGAAGGCGTCAGGGCGCGCATGATGCGCGTCATGTCCTGCGGGGTATGCCATATGCCGGCGTATTCGCGGGGCAGCACCACATCCTGCACCCTGTGCAGCATGGCGACGTCCCGTTCCAGCGCCCAATGGGCCACGGCCGCGCTGGCAAGAATCATCATTTCCGCCACCAGCATCTGTGCATCCGGGGCATGATAGTCCGGCCCCACGTGCACGCGCACCTCGGCCCCTTCACCCTCCAGCCGGATGGCAGGGTCGGGCCTGTCCATAATAACGGCCCCGCCTTCAATGCGGGCCTGCTGCCGCTGCCGCGCCAGGGCAAGCCCCAGGCCGAGCAAATCGGCATGGGTAGCGGCCGGATTGTCGGGCAGAGCGGCGGACTCCCCGGCGGCCAGCGCGTCCAGCACGGCCTGACTGTCGCTGTAGGTCAGGTTGGCGGCCAGATTCACACTGGCTAGATATACCTCGCACGGGCCAAAATGCCCGTTGCCGTCCACCGGAACCCGTACACACAGGGCGGGACGCGGCTGGCCGGCCAGCAGGGAATACGATGAGGTTCCCAGCTCTTCGGGCAGCATATGGCAGTCGCCCTCGGGCAGGTAAATGCTGGTTCCCCGGTGCAGCACGGCCTTGTCCAGCGGACCGCCAAAAGGCCAGTACAGGGCAGGGCAGGCCAGCGCCAGGGTGAGCGTGCGCCCGTCTGCCGTGGTTTCCACATAAAAGGCATCGTCCACGTCGCGGGTACTGGCGCTGTCGATGCTGATAAAGGGCAGCGGGCTTTCGGGCAAAAGGCCGGGGACCGGGCATTTGCTGTTTTCCGGCAGCGGAGTTTCCGCCGACACTGTTTCCGGTGCGGGCTGCACGAAGGGCATGGCCCCAACGGCAGCGGCGGCGGCAAGCGCCTCCACCTCTTCGCGGTGTGGCATCCACCAGCTGTCGCCGGGGGTATAGCCCGCGCGATCAAGCCAAAAATTGTAATGGGCAGGCAGTTTGCCCCAGGCCATCAGCAACTGCACAGGCAAATGGGGCACATCGGGCAGGCCCTTGGCAAGCGTTCGCCACAGGGTCTCATGCTCCTGCCCTTCGGGGTCTGTCATGCGGACACGCAGCACCTCTTCAAGGCGCCCGGCAACCTCGGGGGCGGGCCATTCGCCACTGCCGGAACCTGCGGCAGGGGGAGGCGGCAAGTCGCGCTTGCGGCAGGCCACATCCCACAAAAGACGCAAAAAGGCCGCGCCGCCAGCGATAAGGGCTTCGCGCTCCAGACGGGTTTTTTCTTCCGTCAGCCGCTTTTCGACCGTTTCTGCAGGAAAAACCTGAAAATCCGGCGGCTGGAAACGGAAATGGCTTTTGCAGGCCAGCAGGGCGCGCCCGTAGGCCGCCACCTGATCAGAGTCTGGATCAGTGGCGAAAAGCTCGGCAAACCATTGCGCAGGGGCAATAGCCACCTCGCCCTGCGCCAGTTCCCACGCGTCCATCACAGGCACGTCAGCCGCCAGTTCCTCACGGCTTTTCCGGTGCTGCTCAAGCAGGCGTACCGCGTCTTCCTTGCCCAGGTCCGCGCTATACATGGGACCAAGCCACGGCAGCAGGCGCGGCGCATTGAGCCGCGTTTCCCGCCGGTTGGGCAGCAAAAGGCGTAAACGGCCCCCGGCCTCTTCAGTAATAAGGGCAATCTGAACGGCATTGCCCTCCAGATACTCCACCACGCAACCCGGCGCTGGGTAGCGCACACAATCCGACATGCCTGCTCCTTCAGAAGACGCGCCGCATACCCATGCTTCCACACGCCTTCGACAGGGACAATCCTTTATTTTTTCTCTTCTGGCAAGTGCCGGTACGCCTGTAAACGTGCATACGCGCCGCTTTTGCCGGGTACAGGCCCCGCACCGTACTGGACGAGACCCCCGTAAGCCGCTATAACAGGCCTTCTCCGGAAAACTTTTTTCCGCGCGGTCAGCGCGAGTCGGCGGGAGCATATGAGCAATATCATCCACCAAAGCGGAGGCAGCCGTACCCTGGTCATGCAGGAGCCTGAAACCCCCCAGCTCTACCGTGAACTTTTCCCTTATACCAGTATCTGCCGCACTTCTTTTGATGAAGTGCTGCTGGCGCCGCGCCCTGCGGAACAGATGCGCATTACCGACACCACCTTTCGTGACGGCCAGCAGGCACGCCCGCCGTATACGGTCAAACAGGTGGCAAAAATGTTTGACTTTCTCCACCGTCTCGGCGGCAAGACGGGGCTTATCACGGCTTCGGAATTTTTTCTGTATTCCGCCAAGGACCGCAAGTGCATTGACGTATGCCGCGCGCGCGGCTACCGCTTCCCGCGCGTGACTGCCTGGATACGTGCCACCAGGGATGACCTCAAGCTGGCCCGCGATATGGAGTTTGACGAAACCGGCATGCTCACCAGCGTGTCGGACTACCACATTTTTCTCAAACTGGGCAAAACCCGCCAGCAGGCCATGGACATGTACGTGGGCATGGCCGAACAGGCGCTGGAATGGGGCATCATACCCCGCTGCCACTTTGAAGACATCACCAGGGCCGATATTTACGGCTTCTGCCTGCCCCTGGCCCAGAGGCTCATGGAGCTTTCACGCCAGAGCGGCATGCCCGTAAAAATACGCCTGTGCGACACGATGGGCTACGGCGTACCCTACCCGGGCGCAGCCCTGCCCCGCTCTGTGCAGCGCATTGTGCGTGCCTTTACCGACGAGGCGGGCGTTCCCGGCCAGTGGCTTGAATGGCACGGGCATAACGACTTTCACAAAGTGCTCGTCAACGGCGTCACGGCATGGCTCAACGGCTGCGGCGCTGTCAACAGCACACTGTTCGGCTTTGGCGAACGCACGGGCAACACCCCGCTTGAGGCCCTGCTTGTGGAGTATATCTCCCTTACCGGCGACGATGCCGCCGCCGACACCACCGTGCTGCACGAAGTGGCACAGTTTTTTGAAAAAGAGCTGGATTACCGCATTCCCCACAACTATCCCTTTGTGGGGCGCGACTTCAACGCCACCAGTGCGGGCGTGCATGCTGACGGCCTGGCAAAAAACGAAGAGATCTACAATATTTTCGACACTAAGCATCTGCTCGGCCGCTCCGTGCCCATCATCATTACCGACAAGACGGGCCGCGCGGGCGTGGCGTACTGGATCAACACCAATCTCAATCTGGAAAAAGAGCGGCAGATATCCAAAAAGCATCCTGCTGTGGGCAAAATCTACGATGCCATCATGGCTGTTTACGAAGAAACCGGGCGCACTACCAATTTCTCGCATGTGGAAATGGAAGCCCTGGTACAGCGCTTCATGCCCGAACTTTTTGTGTCGGAGTTCGACAACATGAAACAGCTCGCGGGCGAACTGGCCGCCAACCTGCTTGTGCGCCTTGCCCGCGACAAGGACCTTCTGGACTTCGGCGAAAAGGCCCACGCCAAGATCGACGCCTTTGAACGCGAATATCCCTTTATCCAGTACTGTTACCTTACGGACGCCACAGGCAGCCTCAAATGCTCTGCCATCACCGACCCCATGTACAAGGAAACCTACGAGGCCCTGCCCATCGGCTATGACTTCTCCGGCCGTGAATGGTTCAAAAAACCCATGCAAAGCGGCGACCTGCACATTATGGATGTGTACCAGTCGCACTTTACGAGCAAACTCATCATTACGGTTTCCTGCGCCGTCACAGATGAAAAAGACAATATTGCCGGGGTGATCGGTGTGGACATTCAGCTTGAGGAACTGCTCAAGCGCGCCCGCTCGCTCAAGCACGAGGTCGGCACCGTGGATGACGGGGACTAGACCGCTTTTCAGCATCAGACCGGGGCCGGGCTTGGGATGGCCCGGCCCTGCTTCATATTCACCGCTATTACAAAAGGACGGGGGAACATGCGCAAGACTGTGTACTGGATCGAAGGCGACGGCATTGGCCCGGAAATCTGGCAGGCCGCCCGCCCGGTCATTGAAGGGGCCATTCGCGCCGCCGGGGCTGACCTTACCCTTGACTGGGTAGAACTACTGGCTGGCGACAAGGCCGTGAAAGAAAACGGTCATCCCCTGCCCGAAGCCACGCTTGAAGCCCTGCGCCATGCCGAACTCGCCATGAAGGGTCCCCTGGGTACGCCCGTGGGCACGGGCATCCGCAGTCTTAACGTGGCCCTGCGCCAGACCCTGGACCTTTACGCCTGCATCCGCCCCGTGCGCCACTTTGAAGGGCTGGAAACCCCGGTCAAGCATCCCGAGCGCGTCAACATGGTCATCTTTCGTGAAAATACCGAAGACGTGTACGCGGGTGTGGAATTTGCCGCCAACACCCCCGAGGCGCGCAAACTTGTGGCCTTTCTGCGCGATGAGCTGGGCGTGACCAAGGTCGGCGACGACGCTGCCGTGGGCATCAAACCCATGACGGAAGCAGGCTCCAAGCGCCTTGTGCGCCGCGCCCTGCGCTTTGCCCTGGACCAGAAGCAGGAAAGCCTCACCCTTGTGCACAAGGGCAACATCATGAAATTCACCGAAGGCGCTTTTCGCCAGTGGGGCTATGACGTGGCCGCCCAGGAATTCGGCGACTGCACCTGCACCGAAAAAGAACCCGTGGCCGGGCGCCTTGTGGTCAAAGACCGCATAGCCGACGCCATGTTCCAGGAGGCGCTGCTGCGCCCCGAGCAGTATCAGGTGCTGGCAACGCCCAACCTCAACGGCGACTATATCTCCGATGCGCTGGCGGCCCAGGTGGGCGGCCTCGGCCTTGCACCGGGCGTGAACATGTCCGACACGCTGGCCTTCTACGAAGCCACCCACGGCACTGCCCCCACCATCGCGGGCAAGGACAAGGCCAATCCCGGCAGCGTTATCCTGTGCGGCGCGCTCATGCTTGAGCACCTGGGCCAGCACGATGCCGCCGGGCGCATCCGCAGGGCCGTGGCCAAGGCCATTGCGGGCAAGGCCGTTACCGAAGACCTGGCCGCCCAGGTTACCGGATCCCGCGTGGTGGGCTGCAAGGAGTTTGGCGACATCATCGGGACCAACCTGTAGCAGCCGTGCTGGCGAAACAGGCCCGGTGCAGTGCCGGCATGGCACGCCTACCGCAGAATGTCGTGCGGCGCACGGGCCAAAAAGCCAAAACGCTATTTGCCGTGTAGGTTACAAAAATATCCCTCAATTTTCAGGGATTTTTGGACAGTACGCCGCAACAACGGCAAGAACATCCCCAGAAGGCATGGCGCATCTGACCGCACTGATGCGCCATGCCGCCCCGCAGGGCAGGAAAACACACATGATTTCACTGGAAAACCTGCTGTTGTTCGTACCCATGGCGGCACTGCTGGTCATGCTGCCGGGACCGGACTTTGCCCTTATCGCCAAAATATCGCTGCTCAACGGCCGCCCCCAGGGGCAGGCCGCAGCCTGTGGTGTGGCCCTGGGCATAAGCGTACATACCACGGCCGCCATGCTCGGCATTTCCGCCATTATCGCGCAGTCCGTGTTGTGGTTCAGCATCCTGAAATACGTGGGCGCGGCCTACCTTATCTGGCTCGGCATCCAGGCATTGCGTCATGGGCGCCAGGCCAGCGCGGCGGTGGTGAGGGTTGCTCCGCAGGCTGACGACCTGAAAGAGCATGCCCTGGCGCACGGCCTCATGAAAAAACCCGCAGCCGCTCCACGCCTTACGGGCCGCCAGTGGTGGTCGTTTTTTCGTCAGGGCTTTCTGACCAATGCCCTGAACCCCAAGGCCGTCATCATATTCCTGACGTTTCTGCCGCAGTTCATGAATCCGCACGCTCCGCTTGGCCCGCAGTTTCTGGAGCTTGGCGGCATACTGTCGGCCCTGTGCCTGCTCTGGTATGTGCCCTTGGCCTACATACTCGGCCGTGTGCGTCATATCTTTGAAAACAGTCGCTTTCAGCTCTGGCTGCAACGCTTTACAGGTTTTATTTTCATAGCCTTCGGCCTCAAACTGGCCGCGGCGCAGTCCCGCTAACCAGCGTCGCGCCAGCGGCCTCAAAACCCAGCAAAAAGGTCTGCCACCATGATTGAACTTATAAGCAATGCCGTTGTCATTGATGGAAACACCATCCGCAGCGCCGAAGAGGCTCGCGCCAAGGGCGTGGATGTGGAGGCCGCGCGCAAAAACAGCCTGGCCGCACGCATTCTTTCCGCGCACAATACAGCCCCGGCAGGGGAAAACGTGCTGCGCATCCGCTTTGACGCTCTGGCCTCGCACGACATCACATATGTGGGCATTATCCAGACAGCGCGGGCCAGCGGCCTTACGGAATTTCCCGTTCCCTACGCCCTCACCAACTGCCACAACAGCCTTTGCGCCGTAGGCGGAACCATCAACGAAGACGATCACCTCTTCGGTCTTGCGGCCGCCCAGAAGTACGGCGGCATCTTCGTTCCCCCGCATCTGGCGGTCATACATCAGTATGTGCGCGAAATGATGACTAAATGCGGAGGCATGATCCTTGGTTCCGACAGCCATACCCGCTACGGCGCACTGGGTGTCATGGCTGTGGGCGAAGGCGGGCCGGAACTGGTCAAACAGCTTCTCGGCAAGACCTATGACGTGGCCGACCCGCAGAAAATCGCCGTATGGCTCGAAGGCACGCCACGCCCCGGTGTAGGCCCGCAGGACGTGGCCCTGGCCCTTATCGCCGCTGTTTTCAAAAACGGGTTTGTGAAAAACAAGGTGCTGGAATTTATGGGGCCCGGCGTGGAAGGCCTTTCGGTGGAATACCGTTGCGGCATCGATGTCATGACCACCGAAACTACCTGTCTTTCGTCCATCTGGACCACAGACGCCAAGGTGGCCCGCTACCTTGAGCAGCACGGCCGCCCCGGCGACTACGCCGAACTGCGCCTTGAAGGCCCGGCAGCCTACGATGGTCTTATCCGCATTGATCTCGGCAAGATCGTGCCCATGATGGCCCTGCCCTTTCACCCCAGCAATGCCTACCCCGTAGCCGAGGTTGCAAGGCATGCCCCAGAGCTGCTGGCCCATGTGGAAGACGAGGCCCGCCGCCAGTTTGGCGATGCTGCCAGGGGCCTCAACCTTTGCGGAAAAATCCGCGATGGCGGCCTGTGGGTTGACCAGGGCATCATTGCGGGCTGCGCGGGCGGCAGCTTTGAAAACATCACTCTGGCCGCCGCCATTCTGGACGGCAAAAGCACGGGGAACCTTGCCTTCAGCCTGTCCGTCTACCCTGCCAGCGAGCCACAGGGGCTGGCTCTGGTCAACAACGGCTCCACGGCCAAACTGATGGCTGCGGGCGCAGTGATGAAAAACGCCTTCTGCGGTCCCTGTTTCGGTGCGGGCGATACTCCGGCTCACGGCGCCCTGTCCATTCGCCACACCACCCGCAACTTCCCCAACCGCGAAGGGTCAAAGCCTGCCAACGGGCAGCTCTCCGCCGTAGCTCTCATGGACGCCCGTTCCATCGCTGCCACGGCGGCCAACGGCGGCCGCCTGACCCCCGCCACGGACCTGGACTGGAGCGCCCCCGGCCTTGCGGGCATCAGCCTTGATTACCGTTTTGAGCCGCTGATCTACCACCGTCGCGTGTATAACGGCTTTGGTCAGGCCAAGCCCGAAACACCGCTGATTTTTGGTCCCAATATTGCGGACTGGCCCGCCATGAGCGCTCTGCCCGAACATCTGCTGCTTCAGGTCGCCAGTGTTATCACCGACCCCGTGACCACCACGGATGAGCTTATCCCCTCGGGCGAGACTTCATCCCTGCGTTCCAACCCGCTCAAGCTGGCAGAGTACACCCTGTCGCGCAAGGATCCCGGCTATGTGGAGCGAGCCAAAACCGTTAACGCCCTTGAAAAGACACGGCTGTCCAATGCCGCCGATGCGGACCTTGTGGCCCGGGTACGCGCGCTCTTTGCCATCTGCGGTCTGAATATTCCACAAAACGGAACCGACCTTGCGGACGTGGGCATCGGCTCCACCATCTTTGCCGTCAAACCCGGTGATGGCTCGGCCCGCGAACAGGCGGCCTCCTGCCAGAAAGTACTGGGCGGATGGGCCAACCTGGCCGTGGAATACGCCACAAAGCGCTACCGCTCCAACCTGATCAACTGGGGTATGCTGCCCTTCATTGTTGATGCGGATCTTGCTGATGTGCTTCAGATTGGCGACTGGCTTGCCGTACCGCACGTACGTAAAGCCGTGCAGGAGGCCGAACCTACCCTGCTGGCCCATATTGTGCGCGAAAACGGCACGAGCGAGCAGATTGCCCTTACCCTCAAGGATCTGACCGATGACGAACGCCAGATCATCCTTGATGGCTGCCTGATCAATTTCTATAACGCCACGCGGACCGCGTAGCCGTTGGCGGGTTAGAGCACGTTTACTTTGAAATGTCTTGTGGAGGGGACCCTATTGCAAAAGGGGTCCCCCCCTTCGCACCCCCGCCCCAGAACATTTCTTCCTGTTTCAATCTGTTATAAGCATTTCCCTGACCTGAGGGAGACGGGGCCGTCTGCGCGACAGGCAATGCGAAAGAGAAACCGGCCCTGCAAGAAGAAATTTTACCCCCCCTCTCGAAGGCTAAGCCCTTTCCCATTATTTCTGCGTGTCACGCAATGCCCGCCGCAGCGTACCACTGCCCGTCACACAGAGCATTTGAGTTTTTTCAAAGGTAAAGTGCTCGATAAGGATTTGGAGACAAATCCTTGTCGCCCAATGATTGCAGGGCGGCTTTGCCGTCCGTTAAGCAAGTATTTGAAGCGTTGATTGCCCTAGTGTTCCACAGGAAAAATATTGCGGTATACCACGCTTTCATCCTGATTGCGCACCTCAAGAATGACCTGGGCATTCACCAGATCAAGGCGTCCCGGCAGGCGCACCACAATGACCGTGCGTTTGAAGCGGCTGATGCGAAAGTCACCTACGTTTTCCGGGTCAAAACTCAGAGGGTGCTTTGCCCCGTCAGCCGTGATCAGCGTGCCGGACACAGATCCGGAAGCCAGCCGCTGGTTGTCGGTATTGCGCAAATCAAGGGCAAGGCGCAGCTTGCCGCCGCGCAGGGCGCGCACCTGCACATTGCCCACTTTGACGTAATCAAGGTCAATGGCAGGAAAGTCCTCATGCCCCGGCCCCTCCGCACCGCGCAGCGCCTCGCTTTTGCCGTTCTCATCCCTGTCTGCCGGGGGGGCTTCCACGGCGGGTTCTCCCCCGCCCAGACGGCGCAGCACAAGATCGCGCCCCTGCACATCTTCTTCGCGCAGCAGTTCTTCAAGATGCTCAAGGCGCTCTGCCGTGGCCTGTGCGCCCTGATAGTCGCTTTCAAAGCGCAGCACATTCGCGCGCAGCGCGGCATTTTCCTGCCAGAGCTGCCAGCAATGCCAGCCCAGAACAGAACTCAGCACAGGCAGGCAGGCGAAAAAGACCAGCGCCGCGTAAAAACGGCCCCGGCGAACACGAAAACTGCGCCGGGGACCGTTATCCCTCATAAAGATGATGGAAAGGCTTTCCTTGTATTTCAAGGCCTGCCTCCTCCGGGCGCAGGGGCAGCGGCGGGAGCCGCCGTCCAGTCTTCACGCGTGATAAGCCATTTCTTGCCGTCATACTGCAGGAGCAGGGTTTTTGTTCCCCTGTCGCTGTGCCCGGCGCTGTCGGCATAGGTCTGCCCCATATCGGCGCGTATGCCGGCCTTGTCCGCCACCAGCCGCAAGCCGGAAAGCTGCACAAGGGTCGGCTGCACACGGGACCACAGCCCTTCTTTCTGACGGCGGATATTTTTGGCCCCCCAGCGGCCCTGCTGCACGGCACTGTCGGTATAGTAGGCCATATAGGCATCCAGGTTGCCCGCTTCCCAGGCCTTGCGCCAGCCTTCAATGGCATCGCTTACCGCGCCGCTTACCTGATCCAGATAGTCGGCGGCCAGGCCCAGCTCATCGGGCTGGAACTGCGAGGCCACAATACGCAGGTCGCCGTTGTCGCCCTTGCGCCACCATAGCGTGCGTACGCCCTCGCTCAAACCGTGAGGACCGGCCACAAGCTCTTCGCAGCGGCTAACCGCCAACTTGCCCTGCACCTCGAAAGAAGGTTTGCGGCTGATGTAACGCAGCCAGGGCGCGCCCAGATGCTTTTCAAGCTCACGCCATGCGGCATTATAGGAAAGGCCGCGTGGCGCCCCGGGTTCACGGTTGAAGCGCGCATGATCGTAAAAGTCGGCAAGAGCCGGCGAACGGGCGGCAAGGGCCGCATTCCAGCCGCTCACAGCCTGTTGCAACTGGGTGCGCAGCTCCGGAGTAAGGCGCAGATCCTGCGCGGCAAGGGCTGCCTGCTTTTTGGCTTCCAGTTCCTCGGCGGCGCGCTGGGCAGCAAGCTGCTCCGCAACCAGTTTTTCCGCAGCGAGTTTTTCTGCGGCCGCTTGCGCCAGGCGTTGCTCCTCGGCTTCAGCGGCGGCCTTTTCAGCAGCGGCTTTTTCGGCAGTCAGACGTTCGGCTTCGGCCTTTGCCGCTGCGCGTTCCGCAGCAAGCTTTTCTGCGGCAAGTTTTTCTGCGGCAAGTTGCGCCAAGCGTTGCGCTTCAGCTTCGGCAGCGGCTTTTTCAGCAGCGGCCTGCTCAGCGGCCAAGCGCTCGGCCTCGGCTTTTACGGCAGCCGCGCGTTCTTCCGCAGCACGGATTTCGGCAAGGCGCTGCGCTGCGGCGCGCTCTTCTTCCGCACGCTGCCGGGCAGCAAGTTCTTCGGCGGCCCGCTGCTCGGCGGCAACCCTGGCTGAATCTTCCATGGCGGGGCGCGCGCCCCAGTTCACTTCCGCCGGGGGCGGGGCCTGCATGCGACGGGGAACAAGAGGCTCGCTGAGTGCAACGGATTTACCCGGCGCAGCGGCTTCAGCAGACGCCTTGCCGCCTGCCTTGCTCCCATCGGCGGCGCTGGCGGCTACAACTTCCGTGCCGTCAGCGGCGCTCTCAGGCATATCCAGACGCGGCGGCAGGGGCGCCTCGGAGTCAGCGTCCGAAGCCGTCTGCAACGGCGCTTCGGCCACAAGCTGGCCTTTCTGGTAAGCAGCCCGCATACCAAGATCACGGGGGCTCCATTCCATACCGACAATGCGGAACTTCTTGTCGTCACCGCGCTGCCAGTACAGACGGCGGACACCTTCAGTGGAAAGATTGGATGCGGTATAAAACTGCTCGGACCAGGTAACCCAATAGCCCGGCCCCTCAAGCACGTGAATTTTACGGTTGTAAATCTTGATAAAACTGAGGATCTTGAACAGACGTTCCTTGTTCAGCCTGAAAGCGGCGAAGCTTTCGGGCATGGCCTTGCTGTACGCATCGGCATCATAAAATTCAAACATCCTGGATGAGCGCCCGGCCCAGGCATTGCTCCATGCCTGCATGAGCCGCCGCAATTCACGGGCCGTGCCGTTATCCGGCTGCGGCACGGTGGTTTCATCCAGACGTTCCGCCAGCACCACGGCGGTTCCGGGTACAAGGCTCGGGCCAACCTCGTCAATTTCTTTCAGCCCGATAGCCACGCAGCCCCGTGTTGAAAGCGGCTCAATGCCCAGGCCCTTGCTGTGAATCCATATGCCGTGGCCGGTTTTGCCACGCAGTTTGTCCACGGGGTTAGGATAGTTGAGCGTATAAGCTATGCCCCCGTATTCTTTGAAATCCAGCCCGCTGGCGATCTTGTACTCCACAAAGTAGACACCCTCGGGAGTGCGCAGGTCGTTGAGCACCTTCTTGTCGCCGGTCAGCTGTCCGGTGGTGCAGGGGTAGGTATAGCGGAGCTTGAGAGGGCTTTTTTTCTCGAAAAACATGAAGGTCTGGCGGTTTTTATCCACAGCCACCAGATGGGAAGGCAGGCCCTCGTTATATAGCGAAGCCTGCCAGTTATCGGCGCGCGCGTATCCGGACGCGGCAAGAACGCACAAAAGCGCCGCTGCAAGACCCGGCAAGGCCCGCAGGGCGCAAAGAGAAAAAAGAAAAACGGCAAAACGCCGGACAGCCATGCTGCGGCACAAGACGCGCCCCCCCTGACGGGTCGTGGGAGCCGTGGTGGAAAAGCGCGTCATGATGTGCCGGACGGGCGTGCGCCCGTCCGCGTACGGCAAACAAGACGCCCGCGAAGTCCCCTCAGGCACGACAGCCCCGAGGGCTGCTGCGTCAGGTTCCGCCTGGGTGCACTCAGCGCGCAAGGGCCACCAGTTCCGCGCGGGTGAAGAGGGCAAGCAGTTCATATCCCGCCTCACGGAGCTTTTCACGGCCACCTTCCTCCCTGTCCAGAATGGCGCACACAGCAACAATGTTCAGCTCTGCGTCGCTGATCCTGTGACAGGCCTTGAGCAGCGAACCGCCCGTGGTGACCACATCTTCCAGCATGGCAACGCGATCGCCTGCGTTAAAATTGCCAAGTCCTTCCACAAACTGCCCGGTGCCGTGACCTTTGGCCTCTTTGCGCACCAGCAGGCCGTGCAGGGGCCTGCCCTGCTCATGCGAAACAACCGTAGTGGCGGAAACCAGCGGATCTGCCCCCATGGTCATGCCGCCCACACCCCGGATATCCAGATCGCGGAGCATGTGGTTGAACAGCGTGCCGATAAGCCAGGAGCCTTCGGCGTGCAAGGCCGTTACACGACAGTCAAAATAATAGTCGCTTCTGCGGCCTGAAGCCAGCATAAAATCCCCTTCACGATAGGATTTTTCCACCAGCAGGCGCGCGAGACGGCGTTTAAGTTCCATCATATGCTCTTGGGTGCAAACGCTCATGAACAACCTCGGCTAGGCCCGGGCAGGGCTTTCAGCAAACACGCGGGCGAAAATTTCATCTTCGTGTTGCAGGTAATAGGAAGGATCAAAAAGGTCTTTCAGGGCGGCTTCGCCCAGACGGCTGCTCATATCCGCATCGGCGCGCACAAGATCGGGGAAAGGCACGCGGCTTTCCCAGCTCTGCATGGCAAGACGCTGCACGGCCTCGTAGGCCTGCTGGCGCGGCAGCCCGCCGGACACAAGCGCCGTGAGCACACGCTGCGAAAAATACAGGCCAAAAGAACGGTCCATATTTTCGCGCATGCGGTCGGGCTTGACCACAAGGCCGTCCAGAAGGCGGGTAAGGCGCGCAAGAATGTAGTCGGCCAGTATGGTGGAATCGGGCATGATAACGCGCTCTACCGACGAATGGCTGATGTCGCGCTCATGCCAGAGAGCCTGGTTTTCCAGAGCGGCAAGGGAGTTGGTACGCAGCAGGCGTGAAAGCCCGGTCATGTTTTCTGCCGAAATGGGGTTCTTTTTGTGCGGCATGGCCGAGGAGCCTTTCTGCCCTCTGGCAAAGCCCTCTTCCACTTCCAGCACCTCGGTGCGCTGCAGATGGCGCAGTTCCACACAAAGGCGCTCTATGCCGCCGCCCAGAATCGCCAGAGAGGTAAAGAAGTGGGCGTAGCGGTCGCGCTGGATTATCTGGGTGGAGTGCGGATCAACCCCAAGGCCCAGATGGCCCAGGGCGCGCACTTCCAGTTCGGGCGACAAAAAGGCGTATGTGCCCACCGCGCCCGATATCTTGCCCACGCGCACGCTCTCAAGCCCGGCTTCCACCCGCGCCAGGTGACGCGAAAATTCGGCGTAAAAACCGGCCATCTTGAGGCCGAAGCTGGTGGGTTCCGCGTGGATGCCGTGGGTGCGGCCCATGCACAGCACACCCTTGTGGCGCCGGGCCAGCGATTCAATGCTGCCCAGAAGCCCGCGTATGTCTTTGAGAATCAGTTCGCCCGCCTGCACCAGCAGCAGGGCGTTGGCCGTGTCCACAATATCTGACGAGGTGCAGCCCAGGTGGATGTAGCGCGCATCCGGCCCTACCTTTTCTTCCAGCGAGGTCAGAAAGGCGATGACGTCATGGCGGGTTACTTCCTCGATTTCGAGAATGCGGTCCACATCAATGGCAGCCTTGTCGCAGATGACGGCAACGGCCTCGGCCGGGATCCGGCCCATTTCGCTCCACGCCCGGCAAACGGCCAGCTCAACGTCAAGCCATGCCTGATAGCGGTTTTTCAAAGTCCATATACGGTCCATTTCCGGGCGGGTATAGCGTTCGATCATGACAGCCTCATGAATCCGTTTTCGCGGGGCCGGCAGCAGGGGCCGGGGTTGCGGGAGCGGCCGCCGGGGCGGCGGCAGGTGCGGGTGCGGCCGGCGCGGCCGGAGAGGCCTCCGCCGGAGAGGGAGAAGAGGAAGAGGACGCGCCGCCTTCTTCCTTTATGCCCTTGCGATAGCCATAGTCATCAACGTACCAGCCGCCCCCCTTGAGCACAAAAGATGTCTGCGACATTATGCGCGGAGAGGCCGCGCCGCACTTGGGGCAAGGCTCTTCGCCCTGATCGGAGGGACTTTTCACCCACTCCTCAAACCTGTGCTGACACTTGGAACACTGATATTCGTAAATAGGCATGATCACACTAGCGCAGATTGATTTGATGGTTATAGCGGCAGCGCCCCGCCGGTGCATGAGGTACGAACGCCCCACACGCACTACAGAAGGGTCGTTTCTGAAATGTGCGGCACTTCAGAAACCGCCCTGCCGAAAGACATCTTGCGGCAAGGCCCGCGCTACTCTGCGGGTGCTGCGTTTGTACGCGGCGCTGAAGCATTTATGTATCTGCAACAAAAATGCCCATATGGCGAAAAGCACCTTTACTGAAAACCCCGGACTACCGGCACGGCAGAAGTCCCGCCGGGCAATACGGGCAGGCCCGGAGCAACAGGCTGAAGACATGCCGCGCAGGCATTCAGGCAATGCGCATGCGAAAAGACCGCCGGGAACAGTCCCGGCCAGTCTCAACTTGCCTACGGTGCAAGAGGACTGCATGGGCAGTCCCCGGCAGGCCCAGGGGCCTGAAAAACCGGTGCGCTGTTGCTAAATAAGTAGCGCCCGCAAAAGACGCTGTTTTTTTTCGGGATACCAGAAAAGTCCCGGCAAAACACCTGCGATGGCGCTCCCAGCCTTTTCCCTGATCCCGCAGAACGAAACACGTTTTGCGGCAGGCGGTTATCCAGAAACAGTTACGCCTTGGCAGCAGCCTTGGCTTCACGCACGCGCTGCTTCAGGCGCTCCGCACGACGATGACGGCGACGGTCCAGTTCTTTCTTACGTTCGATTTTCTTGTGAGCCATAATGTCCTCCGGGGTAAGCCCCATTGATATAAGTGGGTATTCATAGGCCCTTTTAAGTGCAAAGTCCAGCCCTGCGTGAAGGCGCAACGCGGTGTACAGGGCGGAAAAGCATGCCGGGCGCATCGGCTGCGTCACGCGGGCAGGCCGACTCCGCTCAGGGCTGCACGGGCGGTCTGTCAAAAAAACCGCTTACACCCTGCCCGACCAGCAGCTCACAGTCCATAAAACCGTGCGCTTCCAGGATGCGTCGCACGGACGCCGCAAGGGCTTCGGGCAGAAACTGTGCCTGCAAAACCGGCTGCGGGACGAGACGCAGGCGAAAATCACCCAGAGCGCAGCCCGCCACAGGCCCGGGAGCAATACCGCCTACATCCCCGCCGCCGCGCAGGGCCGCAAGGCTGCTTTCAACGGCGGCAATACGGCGCAGAACATCCTTTTGCGGCGCAAGCCCATAGGCAAGACGGGTCAACAGGCAGGGGCGGGCGCACTGATCCGGATTATCCAGCCCCGCAGCACGGGCCGCAGCCCGTATGGCCTCTTTGCCCATGCCCGCCTCCGCCAGCGGTGATATGATTCCCGCCTCTTTCAGGGCGCGCAGGCCGGGACGAAAGGCTGTGAGGTCATCGGCATTGCTGCCGTCACACAGCAGGCGCGTACCGTGGGGGTCCTTACCCGCAGGCGCATTGCCGGCCATCTTTCCGGTGTGGGCCAGAGCACCTGCAATAGCCTTCAGCAGCCCCTGCTTGCAGGCGTAGCACCGTTGGCGGCTGTTGACGGCCACTTCCGGCAGGGACAACGGATCAAAATCCACCACCAGCAGAGGCAGACCGCGCGCCCGCGCCCATACCTGCGCCGAGTCGCTCTCTTCTGCCGGAACATGCGGGCCGCGCGCGTGCACGGCCAGCACGTCACAGCCACACAGCAAGGCGGCATGACAAAGAAAACGGCTGTCAATACCGCCGGAAAAGGCTACGGCCAGCGCCGGCAGATCAGCCAGCAGCCGGGCAAGCCCTTGCGGCAAGGCCGCCTGTCCGGTGGATACGGCGGGTTTTCCGCCGCAGGACCGGGCAGCATCGCGATTTGTCACAATGCCTCCTGTCCGGGATGTCGGGCAGCAGGCGCACAGGCCACCTGCCTTCCGGGCGCGCCGGTTCGCGTCCAGTATCCGGCACACACCACGCCGGGTGGGCAAAAGCTGCATCGAGGCACGGCCGGGATCAAGCCCGTCTTCCGGAAATATTTCGCCCACGATACCTCGTGGGCAGCCATCCGGCGCCCATCCGGAACCATCCGGTCGGCTGCTGGCGGGCTGCCGTTACCAGGTCAGGCGCATCCGCGCCCCGTGGGCGGCCATATACTCCTTGCACTGGCGTATGCTGTACTGCCCGTAATGTACAATGGAGGCGATAAGTGCCGCCGAGGCCCCGCCGCCGGTCACGGCCTCCAGCATGTGCCGGGGTTCGCCCGCCCCACCGGAAGCAATGACCGGCAAAGAAACGGCATCAGCAATAGCACGGGTAAGCTTCAGTTCGTAGCCGTCCTTGGTGCCGTCGGCATCAATGGAGTTCACGCACAGTTCGCCCGCGCCCAGTTCCTGACAGCGGCGCGCCCAGGCGATGGCGTCCAGCCCCATGCGCTTGCGCCCGCCGTGGATGACAATCTCGTAGCCGGAAGGAATTTCTGGACTTTCCGGCACGGCCAGCACATCCATGCCTACCACGACAGCCTGGGAACCGAAGGCATCCGCCCCGTCGCCGATAAGCCGGGGATTTTTCACCGCCGCAGAATTGATGGAGACTTTCTCCGCCCCGGCCAGCAGTACGGCCCGCATATCGGCCACGCTGGAAATGCCGCCACCTACGGAAAAGGGGATGAATATCTGTTCAGCCACGCGCTCCACAACATCCAGGAAAATACCGCGCGCCTCGGCTGACGCCGTGATGTCGTAAAAGACGATCTCGTCCGCGCCTTCTTCGTAGTAGCGGCGGGCGCTTTCCACGGGATCGCCGATATCCTCGTTGCCCACAAACTTGACCCCCTTGGTCAGGCGGCCGTTGCGTACATCAAGACAGGGGATGACCCGTTTACTGAGCATGGCGCGCCTCCTGCCGGGACTGACGGCAATATTCGTAAAAATTGCCCAGCAGGCGCAAGCCGGGCCTGCCGCTTTTTTCGGGATGAAACTGCGCGGCCCAGAGGCCGTCGCGCCCGTAAAGGGAACAGAACGTGCGCCCGTAGGTAGTGGTAGCCAGCACCAGCGAGGGATCAGGCTCCACATAATAACTGTGTACAAAATAATACTCGGACGCGGGGTCAATACCGTCAAGCAGAACGCAGGGAGCCACAGCCTCAATGCTGTTCCAGCCCATATGCGGAACCGGAGCCGCAGAGCCGTCCTCCTGCCGCATATGGTCTTCAAACCGGCGGCAGACACCGGGAACAATACCGAGGGTTTTTGCGGCATTTTCCTCGCTGCTTTCCAGCAGGATCTGACAGCCCAGGCATATGCCGAGCAAAGGCTGACCGCGTCGCGCCACGTGGTGCAGGGCCTTGTCCAGTCCGGCTTCGGCCAGTGCAGACATGGCCTGCCCAGCCGCGCCCACACCAGGAAAGATCACTCCCGCGGCACTTTCGAGCATTGCCGGGTCGGCTGTTATGGCGCATGGTACGCCGAGGTGCTCCAGAGCGCGGCGCACGCTTGTCTGATTGCCCGCCTTGTAATCCAGAATGGCCAGCATGGTGCTTCCTTCATTGTTGTGCGACGGATCCCGCAGGCCGCCGTCAGGTGCGCTGAGAAGCGGCAAGCATACATTTTTGCAGGGCAGCAGGCAACGCGCCATAACAGACACCACCGGCCCGGATGCACCAGGCGTGCCGGGACTGAACCGGAACACCGGGCCGGCTCCCGCCGCAGAAAACGCGGACAATCCATAGTGACAAAATCAATATTCACGATTATTATAAAAACCGTGAACATTATATATCATATCTGGCTATTTTTACTTGCTGTTTTATAACAGTGTTCTGACAAACTGCGGAGGCCGTCATGTATTTTCCCACTGCCGGCATCGAGTGCAACCCCTTCATCCCTTTTGGTGCAGCCCTTTGCATTTCGTTTTTTACCTCTATGGGCGGCATCTCCGGGGCGTTCTTGCTGCTGCCTTTTCATATGAGCGTACTGGGCTATGTGAACCCCAGCGTCAGCGCCACCAACCAGTTTTTCAACATCCTGGCCTGCCCGCCCGGCGTCTGGCGCTACTGGCGCGAAGGGCGGCTCATATGGCCGCTGGCGCTTACGGTAGCGGCCGGAACACTGCCCGGGGTATTTCTGGGGGCGCTCATCCGTGTCAACTGGCTGCCGGACCCGGACAAATTCAAGATTTTTGCAGGCCTTGTACTGCTGTACGTGGGCGGACGCATGGCCCGCGCCGTCTGGAAGGGTCGCCAGGCTGAAAGCCCGGGCATGAAGCTGCACGGCGCCCCGGGCACGTCCGACGCAGCAGTGGCCGGCAAGGACGACAGGTGCGCGGGGCCTGACGCGCCGGCAAACTGCTGTCGCGTTCTGGAATGGAATACCCGCAGCCTGTCATTTGCCTTTCAGGAGAAAAAACATGTGGTCTCCACCCCCAGGCTGGCCCTGCTGAGCCTTGTTGTGGGGCTTATCGGCGGTGTTTACGGCATTGGCGGCGGGGCTATCATGGCGCCTTTTCTGGTTTCTTTTTTCGCGCTTCCGGTTTATGCCGTGGCCGGGGCCACCCTTTTTGCCACCTTTCTTACTTCGGTGGCGGGCGTAAGCTTTTATTCGCTGCTGGCCCCCCTGTACCCCGGCATGGCCATTGCTCCTGACTGGAGAATGGGCATACTGGTGGGCCTGGGCGGCATGTGCGGCATGTATCTTGGCGCACGCTGCCAGAAGCATGTGCCGGCCACGGCGCTCAAGTGCCTGCTGGCCGTCATTTTGCTCTTTACAGCCCTGCGTTATCTGGGCCAAGCTTTTTAGCGGCCGCGCACCCTGTTCATGCGCGGCCATTACAAAGGACGCAGCATGAATCAAAGCTCGCGGCTGCCTGTCGGCCTTTTTGACTCCGGCATGGGCGGCCTCACCGTACTCAAGGCCCTGAACCATCGTCTGCCCGGCGAGGATCTGCTCTACCTTGGCGATACCGCCCGCCTGCCCTATGGAACCAAAGGGCCTGACACCATCGTGCGCTATACGCTCAAGGCCGCGCAAAAGCTGGTGGATATGGGCGTAAAAATGCTGGTGGTAGCCTGCAATACGGCCACAGCCGCCGCCCTGCCGGCCCTGCGCCAACACTTTGCCCCCCTGCCCGTTCTGGGCGTGGTGGAGCCGGGGGCGCAGGCAGCGGCCCAGGCCAGCCGCAACGGGCATATAGTGGTACTGGGTACAGAAGCCACCATCAACGGCGGCGCATATCAGCAGGCCATAGCGCGCATCCGGCCCGAAGCCGTGGTGCTGGGACGCGCCTGCAATCTTTTTGTTCCCCTGGCCGAAGAAGGATGGATGGACGGCCCGCTGGTGGAAGGCGTGGCCCGGCGCTATCTGGAAGGTTTTTTCTGCGCCCCTGATACCAACGGTGCAAACGGCAGCAACGATGCTGCAAGCACTGCACAGCCCCGTGCGGCCGCCGGAGCGGCGAACGCGCCGGTACAGCCGGACACCCTGCTGCTTGGCTGCACCCATTACCCCCTGCTGCAAGGAGCCTTGCGGCATGTGGTGGGTCCGGATGTACGCATTGTGGACTCTGCCGCCATTACAGCCCAGGTGGTGGCTGGCGAACTGGCCCGGCTGGAGATGCTTCACCCCGATACCCGGGAAGGCACAGGCGCCGCAGGCATGTCATGCCGCACCGGGCAAAGCCGCTTTCTGACCACAGACCATGTGGCCCGCTTTATCCGCACAGGCAGCCTTTTTCTGGGCCGTAAAATGGCCGAAAACGAGGTTACGCTGGTCGACTTGTAGGGTGTGGTTTATTTTCAATTATTTCATTATACTATCCGTGTCTTTTTACGGCATTCCGGGCATGCTTGTGAAAAACTTTCTGCCCGATAAAGACGAAAAGCCAGAGCAGACGCGGCATTCAGTGCTTTTTCGTTGACAGGAAAACGCCGCTAACGTAATGAGACTACAGTCTGACGGCGCTAAAAGCGTCACTGCCTGTAAATTCCCATGGCGCGCGTATGTCCGGGTCGGCATAGCGCGACTGTCCCATGCGAGAATGGCCCGTCGGGCCACCTCCCCGGCCATGCCGATGTGCCGCCCGATATGGATAATCAGGGAACAAACCAAAATCCTTTTATGGAGTAAGAATCATGACTAAAGCTGAGCTTGTCGAAAAAATCCATGCCAAAGCTGGTCTTCCCACCAAGGCCAAGGCCGAAGAAGCCCTTGACGCCGTTGTTGCCGCCCTGCGCGAAGCCCTTGCTGCCGGCGAATCCGTAACCTTCACCGGTTTCGGCAGCTTCAAGGTTGTGGAACGCGCCGCCCGCAAGGGTCGCAACCCCCGCACCGGCATGGAAATCACCATTCCGGCCAGCAAAGTTGCCAAGTTCACGCCCGGCAAGGGCCTGAAAGACGCCATTAAATAATTACGGCGTATCGAGTTTTTGACGGCGCGTTTCCTCACGGGATAATGCGCCGTCTTTTTTTCCGCAAAAAGCATGCGCTGCCGCGCGTGCAGGGCCGGGCCAAAAACAGCGGGCATCTTTACAGCCGTGTATGTTGAATTTCAGCCCGGAATACATTACTAGCAGTGCTGGCACTCATGTGCCCACCCTGCGGAGGGGTGGCAGAGCGGTTGATCGCGGCGGTCTTGAAAACCGTTGAAGGTGTGAGCCTTCCGGGGGTTCAAATCCCTCCCCCTCCGCCATGATGTTAAAAAGCAAGCCCCGGCGCTTCTGCACCGGGGCTTGCTTTTATGGTCCACTTTCTGCTGCTACGGCAATGCCCCCGGGTAAAACAGCCTCCCGTACCACGCGGCCCCTTGGGCTGTTGCGAAAATACACAACAACAGGTACGGTAAATAATTATTTTTACGTAACAGCAGCCTGAGGGGTACACTTGCCCTCAGGGTGCTGCCATGCGCCGCCATGCCGAACGCCTGCCAGTGTCCAGCGTGGCGAAGTGCTGCGTCTGTGCAGGCATGGCTTGCCCATTCTTTTTTTCAGATCATGCACCAGCAGACTCTTCCCATTTACGAAAGCGTTCCGCCATTGCGCCCACAGGCATCCCTGTCCGGAAAAAGCCGGTTTGCCTGGCTCACCGCAACGGCGGAAATTTTTGCGCTCTTTCGTATGACAGCACCGGAGCACAGGCCAAAAGCCGTGCTCCGCAGACCGGATTGACGGACACATACCAAACGGCCACGGCCAATGCCCCCAACACCCCAAACCAGCCCAGTATCGCCGCCCGGCGGGCGCAGCCGCCCGCCCAAGGCCGGAGAATCTCATGCTCAGAAATATCAGTATCGCCCAAAGGATCACCTGCTTTGTCACCCTGATGATCGCCATGGTCATCGCCATGGCAGTCCTGTCCTTTTTTATGACCAGCAACGTCATTGATGAAGGAACCTCGGTTGCCAGAAACCAGTTGCTGGATTCACAGCGCGCCCGCATCAAGGACGTTACCCAGGCATCGGCCCTCGGCCTGGCTGCCATGACCAGGGGGCTGCCCCCACAGGAGCAGCTGGGCGTTATTGCCGACTACATAGAAAAATCCCGCTTTGAGGACGATGCTTCGGGCTATTTTTATGTCTATGAAGGCACCGTCAACGTAGCCCACCCCACACAAAAACAGCTTGTCGGCAAGGATCTGTCCGGCACCGCCGACAAACAGGGCGTACACTACGTGGTGGAGCTGCACAAAGCTGCGGCAAAGGGCGGTGGATTTGTGGACTTTGTCTTTCCCAAACCCGGCGCCGGTGACGTTTTCAAACTTGGCTATGCGGAAAAAATAGAAGGCACGCCCTACTGGATCGGCACGGGGGTGTACATTGACAATGTAGACAGGGAAGAAAACAGGCTGCACAGCACCATGGGCAGCCTGCTTACCCGAACCCTCGGCACGTATGGCGGCGGTTTTCTTGCGGCGCTGCTGCTCATTGTCGTGCCGCTTTCCTATCGCCTGGCCACCTCCATCACCCGCCCCCTGGCCGGAATCACCGGACAGGCTCGCGCCGTGGCCGCAGGCAATCTTGATGTAACCATCACGCCTGACGGCAAAGACGAAGTGGCCCTGCTGGAACGGGCCTTGCGCGATATGGTGGACAAACTGAAAAAGCTCATCAATGAAACGGCAGAAAAAAGCCGCCAGGCCGACGAGGCCGCCAATGAGGCCAGAGTCGCCCAAAGCCGGGCCGAACTGGCCGGGCAGGACGCGCAGGCCAAAGCTGCCGCCATGCTTGTGGCTGCCGACAGGCTTGAGCAGGTGGCCCATGCGGTCAGCACCGCCTCGACCCAGCTTTCCACCCAGATCGAGCAGTCCGACAGGGGCGCGATGGATTCGGCCCAGCGCCTCACCGAGGCCGCGGCAGCCATCAACCAGATGAACGCCACGGTGCAGAGTGTGGCCCAAAACGCAACCCAGGCCTCCGCAAGCTCCCACGACACGCGCGAAAAGGCCGTAGCCGGGGCGCACATTGTCGAGCAGGCCGTACGCAGCATCAGCCAGGTGCACGAAGTTTCGCAGCGCCTGACGGAAAATATGGGGCAGCTCAATGATCAGGCCCAGGCCATCAGCAAGATCATGAACGTCATCTCCGACATCGCGGACCAGACCAACCTGCTGGCCCTTAATGCCGCCATTGAGGCGGCCCGCGCAGGAGACGCAGGGCGCGGCTTTGCCGTGGTGGCCGACGAGGTGCGCAAACTGGCCGAAAAAACCATGGCCTCCACCCACGATGTGGGCGCAGCCATCACCTCCATCCAGGCGAGCACGGCCAAAAGCATGACCGCGATGGAAACTGCCACAGAACAGGTGAGCCAGGCCACGGAATTCGCCCATCAGTCCGGTCAGGCTCTGGAAGAAATCGTCAGTACGGTGGAAGCCACGGCCGACCAGGTCAACGCCATTGCGGCGGCCAGCGAGCAGCAGTCCGTTGCCAGCGAAGAGATCAACCGCTCCATCAGCACAGTAAACGATGTGGTGCAGCAAACCGCTGAAGCCATGCACGAGGCGGCCCTTGCCGTCAGTGACCTGGCCCGGCAGGCACAGAACCTGAGCAGCCTCATCGGTGACATGAAAAAATAACCGCGCCCGATGCAAAAATCCCGCCAGCTGCAATCCGCAGCCGGCGGGATTTTTTCATTTCTGTGTCAGTGCGTGTTGCCCGTACCCGATCCGCGCATGCGCCCGCAGCGGGCCTGAACCGCCTTTTTGCAAACAGACAACAGATGCCGCCCCAAAAACAAGCGTCAGAGCCGGGAACGTCCGCCGGAAGCTTTCCGGCAGGTCCGGGCGGATACGGAAAAAGACCTACTCTTCAAGCCAGGAGTCGTCTTCAAGCACCGTATAGCCGCGAACAACAAGATAGCTTACGCCGTCCGCCTCTTCGAGCAGCCCAAAAACCTCCACGGGAAGACTCACTGCATCATCCAGATCCACGCCAGCGCCGCGCGGCACGATGCGGTATTCCACATCGTCCTGAACCACGGCCACCCTGGCCTGCCGCGCATCCACGGAGCGTGGCATCGCCGTAACGTACCCTTTGATGGTAATGGAATTCTTGTTCATACGCTGTTATATTGCCTTTAATAATCCGGTTTTTTTCGCTATAGCGCCTTTTATGCCGCGATGCAAGAACTCTTGCCCCGCAGCACCCGCCTTTCTTTCAGCACCCGGATAATGGCGTATACAGCCATTTTTCGGCAACTTCATCCCGGCAAACCGGGCCAACAGAAACGTGCAGAAGTACGGCCCCCGGCTGTTCCCCTTGGGACACCACACGGTACGGCAGCCCGTTTCGTTTATGAACCGCCTGCCTCTCGGCCCCAAAGCCGCAGGCGTCGCCCCGACGCACAAACATCGCAGGCAGCCAAGGCCAATGCCCTGTGCGGCATGGCCCGCCCGACCGCACAGGGCATTGGCAGCACATGTGCCGACAGACCGTCCGTATGCCGCCGGGCGACGTACGACCTTTGAGCGCCGGATGCCCCTGCAGCTACAGACCGTGCTTTTTCATAAGCTCATACCAGTGCCCGCGCGAGACTCCGGCCATTCCGGCAGCCGTGCGCGCGTCGCCGTTGCTGGCGCCCCAGATGCTCCGCACATAAACTTCTTCAGCGCGTGCTTTCCATTGGCGCAAATCCGGCAGATCGTCACCCGCCGCCACAGGGGGCAGCCCCGGATGCAGGACAGAGGCCGCAGAGCCGCCCGCAACATCGGCAGGGCCGCTGTCCGGGCCGCGCCCCATACGGCGACGGGCCTCATCCACACGCATGCGCGTGGGCAAATGTGCAGGCAAAAGCTCATCCCCCTGCCCGGCCGCAAGACAGGCGCGCTCGACACTGTGAATCAGCTCGCGCACATTGCCGGGCCAGGAATATTCCATAAGTACATCCAGCATGGCGTCCGACACAGCCTTGGGCGGCAGGTCATTATGCAGGCAAAACCGGCTTGCGGCCTGCCGTGTGAGCGCGGGGATCTCGTCCCTGCGCTCGCGCAGGGGCGGAATGACAATGGTCATGCCCTGAAGCCGGTAGAGCAGGTCGGCACGAAATGTCCCTTCCCGGGCCATGCTTTCAATATCCCTGTTGGTGGCGGCCACAAGGCGAAAGTCGCTGCTGACCTCGCGTACATCACCCACCGGCCTGAAGCGCCGCAATTCCAGCGCCCGCAAAAAGGCCCCCTGTATGGTCTGGGGCAGATCACCCACCTCATCAAGAAAAAGCGTACCCTTGTTTGCCGACAGTAAAAGCCCCTCCCGGGCGCGGTCGGCCCCGGTAAACGCCCCACGGCTGTGGCCGAAAAGATGGCTTTCCACAAGGTTATCCGGCAGAGAGGCACAGTCTACGGTAACAAAGGGTCTGGCGGCACGCGCACTGTTGCGGTACAGCGCCTTGGCAAAAACTTCCTTGCCCACACCCGTTTCGCCCAGCAAAAGCACGTTGACCTCGCTTTGCGCGGCCTGGGCCAGAAGCTTGAGGGCGCGGCTCATACCCATGCCCGTGCCCAGCACATGGCCGCTGTCCACCAGCAGCGACTCCGGACCCGGAACCCGATTTTCGCGAAAAGTCAGCACATGGCGCAGACATTGCTCTATATCCCGCACCTTGAGCGGCTTGGTCAGAAACTCCCAGGCTCCGGAACGCAGGGCCGCCTCGGCGGCATCGCCGTCGCCGTGTCCCGTGATGATGACCACATCGGGCATACCGGGCAGATGGGCAAAGTCGCCCTGCCACTCAAGGCCGTTGCCATCGGGCAGCCAGACATCAAGCAGGACCACATCCACACCCTGGCGGCCAAGCTCCAGCCCCTGGCTGACACTCTCGGCCAGCAGCACCTCATGACCCATGCGCGTACACACCACTTCAGCCATGGTGCGCATAAGGGCTTCGTCATCCACCACCAGAATACGGGCCATCAGCACTCTCCTTTCTGTGATGCCGCGCTGGAGCAAAGGGCAGCCCCGGCGCTGTGTACGGATACTTCCTGGCTCTGCATGCAGCCCGGTTCAGCCTCGAGCAGGAGCAGGGCCTCGCGCATGGCGTGGCGCATGCGCTCCACGGACGCCGGAAGGGTACTGTCTTCAGATCGTTCCGCCTCCCCGGCGCGCGCCCGCAGAAGGTCAAGGCGCATGGCCCCGGCGGAATTTTTAACGGCATGGGCCAGACGCCGCAGCGTTGCGCTGTCACCCGCGTTTTGGGCCGCCGCCATATGGGTTTCCCTGCTGCGCAGGTCTTCGCAGAGCACCCGCGCCAGACGGCGCAGCAGGTCCTCATCATCGTCAAGAGCCGCGAGGGCTTCCGGCCGGTTCCAGACCGCAGGCGCAATTTCCGCCGGTGCGGATGCCGGCTCCGACAAAGAACCACCGGCTTCATTCCCCTGCTTCGGGGCAGCCGCCGCGCGGGCAGCTTTCTGCCCGTCAAAAAGCAGGACGGCCAGTTCGCTGCGCAACCCGGAAAAGGTGAGGGGCTTGAGCAGGATACGATCTGCCCCCAGGTCTTCGCAGATGCGCCTGTCTTCGGCGTTCAGCGCGGCAGTGTAGATGACAGTCCGCTGTTCCGCCGGGGCGCAGGTACGGCCTTCACGAACGGCCCGCAGAACATCCAGCCCGCTTACGCCGGGCATGCGCGAATCCAGGATAACCATATCCCAGGGGTTTTCGCACAGGGCTGCCAGCGCGGCACTGCCGTCTTTTGCCATACATACGCGCGCGCCTTCGGCCTTGAGCATGTGCTCCATAATGTATCTGTTGGCCTCGTTGTCTTCGGCCACAAGAATGCGGCAACCTTCAAAACAGGGGGCTTCCGGCCTTTCCGCCGGACCGCTGCCGTGATCTTTCGCAAGACTGCCGGGACAAGGCTGTTCGTCGGGACTGCACGCTGTACAGGAAATTCCGGCAGTGTGACTGCCGCCCCCGGACGCAGCAAGGCCGGCAGCGCTGCCGGAATATTGCGGCACGGATTCCGTATACGGCGTAGCAGCAGCCCCCGACGCAAGGCCTGGCGGCAGACCGACGGCCCCGGCCCTGTTTTCGCCATCCGGCGGCAAGCCCGGCCCTGATCCGGATTCCGGTCCCGAACCGTCTCCGGGCAGATGCAAACAGACCTCAAGGGTAAAACAGGCCCCGCTGCCCGGCGAAGACACCACGCTGACATCCCCACCCATACGACGCGCAATGGTGCGCGCGATATACAGGCCAAGCCCCGTACCCGGTGCGCCTGAAGCATCGCTGCCGCGCTGAAAGCTTTCAAAAATACGCTCGGCGTCTTCTTCACGCAGTCCCGGCCCGGTATCCTGCACAAGAATCCTGAGGCACAGGCGGGCGGAACCGTCTTCGCCCTTCTTGCGGGCCTGCACCGGACCCGGCTCCACACAAATACGCACCCGGCCCATATCGGTAAATTTTACGGCATTGCTGACAAGGTTGCCCAGGGCCTGGCGCAGGCGAAAACTGTCGCCCGCCACGGCGTCCGGCAGGCCGCTATCCACGTCCAGATCAATATCCAGCCCCTTGGCTTCGGCAACGGGGCTGTACAGGGCCACACAGTCAGCCAGGCAGGCGCGCAGGCTGAACGGTGCCGTGCGCAGATGCAGGACGCCCTGCTCAAGGGTTGCGTGATCTGTGATGTCGCGTACCATTTCCAGCAGGGCGCTGCCCGCCTGGGTAAGATAGCGCAGGGCTTTTTTCCGGTCCCGCTCCGACACGTTCTGTTGCTGCAAAAGCTCGCTCATGCCCAGAATGGCCGTGAGGGGCGTGCGCATGTCGTGACTCAAGCGCGCCATGAAGGCGCTTTTCATGCGGCTGGCCTCTTCAGCCAGCCAGCGCCGCCGTGTAAGATTGAGCGTCAGGCCGCCGACGGCCAGAACACCGGTAAGGGCCAGCAAGGCGTAAAGCATGCGCATATTGCGCTGCTGCAAGGCCGCATTGTGCACATAGGCCTCTCCGTCCTGGCTGACGCTTATGCCGCCGAGCACCTCGCCCACCTTGCGGCTGACATGACAGCGCAGACAGCTCTGCTGCGCCACAAGCACGCTCAAAAGGCGCAGCTTTCCGTGGCTGCCCGGCTGCGGCGCGCTGAATATTTCCCGCGCGCCCGCGGTGCACTGGCTCAGGGCGTCATTCTCCCAGGTGTCGGCCATATTTTCCGGCCGCAGGGGCATGTTGCTGATAACGCTGATTTCTATTCCGGGTTCAGAGTTGCGCTCGGCCAGTTGGCGGCTCATATAGGCCGGATTCATAAGCACCAGGGTGCGGCCGTCCCCCGTGGTTACGGTGCGCTCACCTTCCGGCAACCAGAGATTCGGCTTGCCGTACTCGCTTTCAAGAACATATACGCCGCCGTGGGCCGCATTCCAGTTGCGCGCATCCATAAGCTGGCGCGCCACAGTGGAAAGCCTTGTGTGCTCCAGCTCCAGCCGGTGCGCCTCGTCAACGCGCGAAGCCTGCCGGTACAGGCCCATTGTAAAAACAAGCCATAAAAAGCACGCCAGCAAGGGCAACCAGATAGCGGAACGATTTTTTTTATTGTATACAGGAATCATAAAGACCTCGGATAGAGGTGTTGCACTCTCACAGAGTTGTCATAATTTTCTGAATTCTGTCATGTTTATCTGAACAACTCAATCCCGCCAAACGCCTTCAAAAAATAAATTCACGTAACACGTTTAAATAAAAACACTTTTATTTGTGCTTTTTTATACACCCTGGTACGTTTCTTGAAAAGCTGAAGAAATATTTCGTCCGCCGCAGTGGCGGCACGGAAGGGCGGTCTGCCTGAATCCAACGACTGCCCGGCGGCCACGAGCGGCTGCCTGCGCCCCACCCGGGCGAAATCCGGCCCTGAAGAGCGGTCTTCAGGGCGCATCTGCACTAGGAGCGAGCGAAGGAGGCTCTATGGGTACACCCCGCAATGGACCCTGGCTGAAGTGGCTGTTGGGAGGCGTTGCGGCGGGCGTGGTACTAATGGGAGTTCTGGCCTATGCCATGACAACCACTGACCAACGGCCGTTTTGCGCCAGTTGTCATATCATGCAGGAGGCTGCCGTGACCCAGAAAATGGGAACGCACGCCAACCTTGCCTGTAATGACTGCCATGCCCCGCACAATCTTTTGGTCAAGCTGCCGTTCAAGGCGCAGGAAGGCCTGCGCGACGTGGTGGGCAATATTATGGGACACGACATTCCGCGTCCCCTGAGCCTGCGCACCCGAGACGTGGTGAACGCGAACTGCAAGGCATGCCATACCCAGACCAACATCAACGTGGCCAGCATGGATGCCAAGCCTTATTGTGTGGACTGCCACAAGGGCGTGGCCCACATGCGCATGAAGCCCATCAGCACAAGGACGGTAGCCTATGAATAAGCGAATTGTGACCACGGCCCTGGCGTTGGCCACGCTGCTGGGCGTAGCTTTGCTCAGCGGCTGTCAGGATGTTTCCACAGAGCTGAAGGCCCCCAAGTACAAAACGGGCATTGCTGAAACGGAAACCAAGATGTCGGCCTTCAAGGGCCAGTTTCCGCAGCAGTATGCTTCGTACATGAAAAATAACGAAGACAGGATCATGACCGACTATAAAGGCTCGGTTCCCTACCACAAGAATGACAATGTGAATCCCCTGCCCAAGGGCTTCAAACATGCCCAGCCCTACCTGAAAAACCTCTGGCTGGGCTATCCGTTCATGTATGAATATAATGAAACGCGCGGCCACACCTATGCCATTGACGACTTCCTGAATATTGACCGCATCAACCGTTTCGCGGCCGACGGCAAGGGCAACCTGCCAGCCACCTGCTGGAACTGCAAAACCCCCAAGATGATGGAATGGGTGTCCCAGTACGGCGACAAGTTCTGGTCTATGGATGTCAACGAGTTCCGCGCCAAAGACAAGATCAACGCGCATGATGAAACCATCGGCTGCGCCAACTGTCACGATCCGGCCACTATGGAACTGCGCCTCTACTCCGAACCGCTCAAGGACTGGCTCAAGCGCAGCGGCAAGGACTGGCAGAAGATGAGCCGCAACGAAAAGCGCACCCTGGTCTGCGCCCAGTGCCACGTGGAATACTATTTTACCCACAAGGACAACGGCCCGGCCGCAAAGCCCGTATTCCCCTGGGATAACGGCTTCAACCCCGAAGACATGTACCAGTATTACAAGGGTCACGGAGCCAAGGGCCCCGACGGCAAGCCCGGTCCCTTTGTGGACTGGGTACACGCTGCCTCCAAGGTTCCCATGATCAAGATGCAGCACCCCGAATACGAAACCTTCCAGGATGGTCCTCACGGCGCGGCCGGCGTTTCCTGCGCGGACTGCCACATGCAGTACGTGCGTGAAGACGGCAAAAAGATCTCCAGCCACTGGATGACCTCGCCCATGAAGGATCCTGAAATGCGCGCCTGCCGCCAGTGCCACGCCGACAAGACCGGCGAATACCTGCGCCAGCGCGTGCTGTACACCCAGCAGAAGACCTTTGACCAGCTGCTCAAGGCTCAGGAAATGTCCGTCAAGGCTCACGAGGCCGTGCGGCTTGCCAATGCCTATGAAGGCCACCGCGCCGCCAACTACGAAGCCCTTATGGCCGAAGCACGCGAAATGGTACGCAAGGGCCAGCTGTTCTGGGACTACGTTTCAGCTGAAAACAGCGTGGGCTTCCACAACCCGGCCAAGGCTCTTGATACGCTCATGACCAGTATGGAGTGCAGCCAGAAGGCCGTTGACCTGGCCACCGAGGCCACTGACTTCGGCATCGCCCCCGCCCTTGCCGGAGACATCAAGAAGCTGGTTCCGCCCATTCTTACGCTGAGCCGCAAGCTCCAGCAGGACCCGGAATTCCTCAAGCAGAACCCCTGGACCAGACTGCTGCCCGCTCTGCCCAAGGCCGAACAGGTATGGGAAGGTCAGGACCGCCTGACCTCGCAGGCCGGTCAGGACAAATAAGCTTCAGCCAGCCATAACCTCCTGCGGGCAAAGCCCGCGCAACCCCGCCCGGCGATGCACCGCATCGCCGGGCGGCCTGCTTTCCGGCACCGTCCAGGGCAGATCCCCCGGCTGCCGCGCCAAAGTTACGGCGAGCATGCCCGCCAGGCAGCGGGCCTTGCTAGCTGCCGCCATCTTTTCTATACAGAACAAGGGCAACCCGAGAACAGGCGCAACGCCCCGCGTTCAACCACCGTACTGCCACCGCTCTTTACGCGGGCGGCGCGCAAGTGAGGCAAAAAGAATGAAAAAAAAACTGGAACCCGGCCTTTCCGGTACATTAGAAATCACGGTCAGCGAGGCCATGCTGGCCTGTAACGTGGGCAGCGGGCTGGTAGATGTTTTTTCCACAGCCATGATGATCGCATGGATGGAGGCCACGGCCGTGGCCACGGTGCAGGAAATTCTCGACCATCAGGGTCTGGGCATGACCACTGTGGGTACAAAAGTGGACATTTCACACATGGCGGCCACCCCCTGCGGCATGAAGGTAATCTTTACCGCCGAGCTTGTGGGCATGTCGTCCAACGGCAAAGGACTGACGTTCAAGGTCAGCGCCCGCGACGAAGTGGGGCTTATTGGCGAAGGGCTGCACGAGCGTGTGGTGGTACATAAAGAAAAGTTTGAAAGCCGCACTCGCGACCGCAAGCTCTGCGGCTGCTAGAGCGGACGCCTGCCGTGAAGGCGCAAGCGCCGGAGCGGGTACGCCTCAACTTTGAGAATGTACAGCCTCAAAGTCAGGATGCCCTATTGCCTGGCCGCGCGGTGCAGAAACATGCACAGCCTGCTGCCATTTTCCGGCACGGAATGGACCTGCAAATCAGTATGCTTTCGCGATAAAAATTGCTATCCTGCCTTGTCCGCACAGCCGGACACAAGGAGAATACCATGAGCGACCTTACCTTTATCGGTATATCAGGCAGCTTGCGCCGCGCCTCCCGCAATACCGGCCTGCTGCGCTGCTGCGCCGCGCACCTGCCCGAAGGAGTGCGTATGGAAATGGCGGACATTTCCGGTCTGCCGTTTTACAATCAGGACATCGAGAAGCCGCAGGCCGTCAAGGATCTTGTGGCCCGCGTCACTGCGGCCGACGCTCTGGTGCTGGCCTGCCCCGAGTACAACTACTCGCTGGCCCCGGCCCTGAAAAACGCGCTGGACTGGCTCTCGCGCGAGCCGGATCTCGCCCCGCTGACCGGCAAGGCCGCCTGCATTGTCGGCGCCGGGGGCGGCATGGGTACAAGCCGCAGCCAGTACCACCTGCGCCAGGTCTGCGTGTACCTGAACCTGCGTGTACTGAACAGGCCCGAGCTGTTTTCCAATGCTTTCAGCGCCTGCTTTGACGACAACGGCGATGTGCAGGACGATGGCCTGACCAGACAGGTTACGGACGTCATGCAGGCCCTTGCCCAGTGGACGCGCCAGTTGCGGAAGTAAAAACGCCATTACTGCCTGTGCCCTGAAGCTACCTGTAACGCCGCTGTCTGCTCCTGTCTGCGCCGCAGCCGGGAGCAGACAGCGGCGGCAACCCTTTTTCGGCTGCCTGAAAAAACCGCAGAACATATCCGCTGCCGCGCGGCGGCATGCAGCCGCAGACCGCAGGATAACCGCACAAAGGAACATGGCATGAACATGTTGCGCAAAGCTCTGGAACGGGGCCTTACCCCGGCCAATATCATCAGCTACCTGTGCCTTCAGGCCATGACGCGCTGGGGCCGCTTCTGGGGGACCCTGCGCCTGCGCTGCAAGGCGGTGTTTGTGGGCGTGCCTGTAGGTCAGGGCGTCAGCGCGCACGGGCCTGTGGGCCTTATGCGCTGGCCGGGCAGCCATATTTCCATCGGCGCGGGCGCAAGCCTCATATCCTCCTGGCGGCGGGCCACGGCCGCTGCTCTGGCAAGCCCCGTGCGCCTGCGCACCTTTGGCCCCGGAGCGCGTATAGACGTGGGTCCGGGCGCGCAGCTCAGCGGCACGTCCATAACGGCCCGCTCCACCACCATCAGCATCGGCCGCCAGGCTTTGCTGGCCCCAAACTGCATTATCGTGGATTCGGACTTTCACGCTCACTGGCCGCCAGAAGCCCGCGCCACGGAACCGGGCATGGAAGGCGACAGGCCCGTAACCATCGGCGACTACGCCTGGATCGGCCTGAACTGTATCATCCTCAAAGGCGTCACCATTGGTGAAGGAGCCATTATCGGCGCGGGCAGCGTTGTAACACGCGATGTGCCGCCCCATTGCCTGGCCGCTGGCTCTCCTGCCCGCGTGCTGCGGCATCTCGCCCCCGGCGAGGATCGCACTGCGGCCGCGGACCGGACTGTCCCGGCCGAAGACAAGAGCTTTCCCGAAACCGCACGGGCTTAGGACGTATCCGTATCATGTCTGTGGGTTCTTACATCGCCGCCTTGCTGGCCTCGGAAAAACTGGGTGGGCAGGTTACCTGCCACCGTCTGCTGCCTGCGTCCGAAGCCCGGTATGCCCCCACGCGCCTGCCCTGGCCCGCGGCCATAAGCCGTACCCTTGAACAGCGCGGCATCCCGGGCCTCTATAGCCATCAGGCCCTGGCCACAGACCATATCCGCGCCGGGCACTCCATTGTGGCAGCCACGCCCACGGCCAGCGGCAAGAGCCTCATTTACAACCTGCCCGTGCTGGAACGCCACCTGCGCGACCCCGACGCACGCGCCCTGTATCTTTTTCCGCTCAAGGCCCTGGCCCAGGACCAGCTTGCGGCCTTTAACGCCCTCACCGCCGCATGGCCCAAGGACGCCCGCCCCGCCGCCGCCCTGTATGACGGCGACACCACGGACCATTTCAGGCGCAAGATCCGGCGCGACCCGCCCGCGGTGCTCATCAGCAACCCGGAAATGCTGCATCTGGGTATCCTGCCCCATCACGAGCAGTGGGCGGCCTTTCTGGCAGGTCTGACCCATGTGGTGGTGGATGAGGCCCATACCTATCGGGGCGTATTCGGCGCACATATGGCGCAGGTTTTCCGGCGGCTCAACCGGCTGGCCGGACGTTACGGGGCAAATCCGGTCTACGTGCTGTGCACGGCCACGGTGGGTAATCCCGGCGAACTGGGCGCGGCGCTCACCGGCGCGGCATGGCCCGGAACCGGAGACAGCAGGCATCCTGAAAGCCCCGTACCGTCCGGAACAGATGCCGCTGCCACACAAACCGTCGAAGCCGGGGGATTTTTTCCGCAGCAGCCTGCGGCATTGCCGCCGCCCGTGGTCATTGACAGGTCCGGCGCGCCGCAGGGACCACGGCATTTTGTTTTTCTCAATCCCGAACAAAGCCCGGCCACGGCGGCCATTGACCTGCTCAAGGCGGCTCTGGCCCGCAACCTGCGCACCATCGTCTATTGCCGTTCACGCCGCATGACAGAGCTTATCAGCCTGTGGGCCGGGCAGTCCGGTTCATTTTCCAGCCGCATTTCCGCCTATCGCGCGGGCTTTTTGCCCGAAGAACGCCGGAGCATCGAATCACGCATGGCCAGCGGCGAACTGCTGGCCGTGGTCAGTACCAGCGCCCTTGAACTGGGCATAGACATCGGCGGCCTTGATGTCTGCATTCTTGTGGGCTATCCGGGTACGGTCATGGCCACCCTGCAACGCGGCGGGCGCGTGGGCCGTGCGCAGCAGGAGTCCGCCGTTATCGTGGTTGCGGGCGAAGACGCGCTGGACCAGTATTTTGCCCGCAATCCCGACGATTTTTTCAACCGCCCTCCGGAAAAGGCCGTGGTTAATCCCGACAATGAGGTTATTCTGGCCCGGCATCTGGAATGCGCCGCCGCAGAAATGCCCCTGCGCCTCGGCGAAGCCATGCTGGCAAGCCCCGCGGCACTGAACGCCGCCCGCGCACTCAACGCGCAGGGGCTGCTGCTCCAGTCCGCCGAGGGCGGGCAGCTCATGGCCTCGCGCAAGCGCCCCCAGCGCCATGTGGACCTGCGCGGCACAGGACAGACCTTCAGCATTGAGGACGGGCAAGGGCATATCATCGGCTCGGTGGACGGCTTTCGCGCATGGCGCGAGACGCATCCCGGCGCGGTCTACCTGCACCGGGGCCGCAGCTACATCATTGAAGAAATAGACTCCGGCCGCGCCCGCATTGTTGCCAAAGAGGCCAGAGTGAGCTGGTTTACCCGTACGCGCGGGCAAAAATCAACGGACATCCTTGAAGAAGCAGAGCGCACTTCTCTGGGCCGCGTTCTGGTATGCCGTGGGCGGCTGCGCATTATCGATACCATCACAGGCTACGAAAAACGCTCCACCACGGGCAACCGCCTGCTCACCATCGCCCCGCTGGACGCCCCGCCCCAGGTTTTTGAAACCGAAGGATTGTGGTTTGTCATACCGGACAATATCCGCGCCGGGCTGGAAGAAAACTTCATGCACTTTATGGGCGGCATCCACGCGCTGGAGCACGCGGCCATCGGCATGCTGCCTCTGCTCATCATGGCCGACCGCAATGACTTTGGCGGCATATCCACGCCCATGCACATCCAGCTTGGCCTGCCCGCCGTCTTTATTTACGACGGGCTTCCCGGTGGCGCGGGACTAACCCGCCAGGCCTTTTCCGATGCGCGCGCCCTGCTTGAAGCCACCTGCAAAACCGTGGCCTCCTGCCCCTGCGAGGACGGCTGCCCCTCCTGCGTGCACTCGCCCAAATGCGGCTCTGGCAACAGGCCCATCAGCAAGCTGGCCGCCCTGGAACTGTTACGCCGGCTGCTCGCGCCGGGCAGCGAGGGCGACCATCTGTTGCAGACGCTGGTTACAAGCCCGCCGCCACCGCGTCCGGAACTGGAACAGAAGCTGGATTTTTTTGCGGCAAACGGCGCTGCGGCGGCTCCTGTCCCCCAAACCTCCGGCACTGCGGAACCAGCCGGCACGGATGCACATGCCGCTGCACCGCGCCATGCCGGTAAGGATACGGGTATGCTTCCGGCTGCTGCGGAGGGTACATCCCCCGCAAGCGGCATTACCGCGCCCCGGAAACGCATCCGGCAGCATGACGCGGCTTGCGCACCCTCTGCCGTCAGAAGCGAGGTGAACAGTATGACTGGCCTTCTGCCCCATACGCCCATAGCGCCGCCCGCGCATTTTCTGGTTTTTGACGTTGAAACCCGCCGCGCCGCCGCCGAGGTCGGCGGCTGGCACAAGGCCGGAGATATGGGGGTGAGCGTAGCTGTGGCTTACGACAGCCGCGCTGATGGCTTTTTTTCCTACAGCCAGGACGAACTGCCCGCGCTTTTTGAGCGCATGCGGGCTGCGGGCCTGGTGGTGGGTTTCAACAGCCTGCGTTTTGACTATGCCGTGTTGACACCCTTTGCGCCGTTTGACCTGCGCGGGCTGCCGAGCCTGGACCTTTTACAGCGGGTAAAGGAGCGGCTGAGCTACCGCATATCGCTTGACAATCTGGGCCAGGCCACCCTGAATGAACCCAAAAGCGCCGACGGACTGCAAGCCCTGCGCTGGTGGAAAGAAGGCAAGGTGGAAGAAATCACCGCCTATTGCCGCAAGGATGTGGACCTGACCCGTCGCCTCTATCTCTATGGCCTTGAGCATGGGCACCTGCTCTTTACCAACAAGGCTGGCGGACGTGTGCGTGTTCCCGTCAACTTTTCTCCCTTGTGAAGCGCACGACCCGGCCTGCGGCAGCGCTGGCCGCAATAGCCGCTGCGTTGCAAATAATTGCGCAAACTTTAAATAATACAGTATGATATAAAAATAAAGGTAAGATTATGAAACCGCAAGACGTTACCAATACTCCAGGCGAACATGCTATTTTTATGGTCTTCGGCCTTCAGGACGAGGCCGGGGCTGCGGCAAAAGTAAAAGACCTGTGCGCCGACTTTTCAGCCGTTGCCCGAAGCATGCGCACCCGCCTGCCTGACTCGGCAATCAGCTGCATAATGGGCTTCGGCGCGGAAGCCTGGAACAGGCTCTTTCCCGGGCGCGGCAAACCCGGTGAACTGGAAGTGTTCAAGGAAATCAAAGGGAACAGGCACACCGCCGTTTCCACCCCGGGCGACATTTTTTTCCACATCCGCGCGGCACGGCTTGACGTATGCCTTGAAGCGGCATCCATCATCAGCGCCAAGCTGCAGGGAGCGGTATACGCCATTGATGAGGTGCAGGGCTTCCGCTATTACGACGGCCGCTCCATCATCGGCTTTGTTGACGGCACGGAAAACCCCGAAGACGACGCACGGCTGACAGCCGCCACGATTGGCGACGAAGACGCGGCGTTCAAGGGCGGCAGTTACGCTTTTGTGCAAAAATATCTGCACGATATGGATGCCTGGAACGCCCTTTCTACAGAGGAGCAGGAAAAAGCCATTGGCAGGCATAAATTCAACGACGTTGAACTCAGCGACGACGAAAAGCCGGAAAACGCACACAATGCCGTGACCAACATTGAAGACGCGGACGGCAATGAACTGAAAATCGTGCGGGCAAACATGCCCTTTGCCAATCCTGCCAAAAGCGAATTCGGCACATATTTCATCGGCTACGCAGGCACGTTTTCCACAACGCGCAAAATGCTTGAAAACATGTTTATCGGCGAACCCGTCGGCAATACGGACCGCCTTCTTGATTTCAGCACCGCAGCTACCGGCACGCTGTTTTTTGTTCCCCCGCTGGAAATGCTTGAAGCGCTGGGAGAGAGCTAGAAACCGCTTTCAACTGAAAGTTCTCGTGCCAGAGGCAAAAAAGCTGACAGCGAAAGAAATGACAGAACCCCGGCAGTGCCGGGGTTCTGTGTATGCAGTTGGTGCATAGCGCCTGTTGGCGCCTGTACGGCAGGCCGCCGCATGCCGGGCCTATTTAAGCTTTTTCAGGGCTTTTTCCATACCTTCGGGCAGGGGATAGCAATGTTCCTCACCGGGAAAAGCCCCCACGCGCACCTCACGGGTATAGGCTTCGATGGCATCGCGCAGGGCCATGTCCACCGAGCCGAAATATTTTACAAAGCGTGGCAGCGGACGGGCATTGAGGCCCGCCATGTCCTGCCAGACCAGTACCTGGCCATCGCAGTCGGCCCCTGCGCCGATGCCGATGACAGGAATGGCAAGTTCCTTTGTAATACGGGCAGCCAGCGGGGCGGGTACGCATTCGAGCACCAGCGCAAAGGCTCCGGCCTCCTGAAGGGCGCGGGCGTCGTCCAGCAGTTTCTGGGCCGCTGCCGGAGTCTTACCCTGCATCTTGAAGCCACCCATGGCGTTCACAGACTGGGGCGTAAGGCCAAGATGCCCCATGACAGGAATGGAAGCCCGTACAATGGCCCTCACCACATCGCAGAATTCCGCGCCGCCTTCCAGCTTGACGGCCTGGGCGCGCCCTTCCGTCACCAGCCTTCCGGCATTGCGCACAGCCTCATCAATTCCTGTGTGGTAACTCATATAAGGCATGTCGCAGATAACGAGGGCCTGCTCCGCGCCGCGTGCCACTGCGCCACAATGACGGACCATGTCGTCCATGCTGACGCCTAGCGTATCCTCATGCCCCAGCATGACCATGCCGAGAGAATCCCCTACCAGCAGAGCGTTGACCCCGGCGGCATCCATGACGCGGGCCGTGCTGTAGTCATAGGCGGTAAGCACAACAAGCTTGTCCTGCCCCTTGGCGGCACGAAAGGTGACCACAGTGTTTTTCATTTCTTTGCTCCTTGTAAAAAAATCCTGCCGGAGATGCCGAGGGCGTCGTGAACGCCGGAAATGCCGCCCTGCCGGACACGAGCGTCCCGCCAGCGCCTTGTACCTTAAAGAATATACATCTCAAGTTATTGTAGCGCCATTACTGCATTTAGGGCAAGACCGCCTGAAACACTCTTACAGTTAGCCGTTGGGGCCGCCTGCGGGCGGGCGGCTGCCACAGCGCTTCTGATCATGCCCCATCCGGGCCGGTATTGGCCGCATGGGCCAGCCCCATAAGCAGATGCGTCAGTTTGGCCGCCGTAAAGTTGCAATGGTGCAGCCCCTGTATGGGCGCCAGCTCCACCACATCAAGCCCGATTACCCTGCGCCCGGCCACGCAGCGCTCAAGAATGAAGTGGGCCTCGCGCCAGCTTATGCCGCCGGGCGAAGGTGTGCCTGTGGCAGGCATGAGTGATGCGTCAAACGCGTCCACATCAAAGGTGATATAGATACGCCGGGGAAAATCCTCGGGCAGGGGCTGCTCGGGCAGGCCCACACGCGCCATGAAATAGGCATCATAATGCGTAACATTATGCGCCTTGCGCACCTCGGCCTCTTCGCGGCAAAAGTCGCGCACGGCAAACTGCACCAGCGGCAGGCCAAGATCGGCCACGGCACGGTGCATCACACAGGCGTGGGAATAGGGGCTTCCTTCATACGAAGACCGCAGGTCGGCATGGGCGTCGAACTGCACGATGCCGAGAGGCTCGCCACTGCGTTGCGCTTCTTTTGCCAGGGCGCGCAGTGCGCCAAGGGTAACGGTATGCTCGCCGCCGAGCAGCACGGGCAGGGCCGCACACGAAATGGCGCGGGCCGTGGCAGCCTCGATGCGGTCGAGCACCTTTTCAACAGGGCCGCCGCAGTCCACAGGCGGCGCGGTATAAAAACCTGTCTCGCCCGGGGCATGTCCGCATTCCCAGGCTTCAAGCTGCTGCGAGGCCTCGAGCAGAGCCGCAGGGCCGCCAGCCGTACCCGCGCCGTAAGAAACGCTCTGCTCAAGCGGAACGGGGATGATATGAAAACCCGCCTGTTCAGGCAAAACAGGGCTGTATTCTGATGCCAGAAAATGCTGCATGACTGTCCTCATGTCTGCGCTGTGTGAAAATAAAACGGCCCGCTTGGGGAGGCAGGCCGTTCTATTTTGGAGGAGGCTGTCAGCAAAAGAAAGGAAGGTACTTTCTTTTGTGCAATGGCCGTGCCAATGAATGCGTTACGCAAAAATCTCTCAACACATTGTATTTCAATACTATTAATTTCAGGAACAAATCCTGTTTAGTTTAAAAACTTTTACCGCCTCCGCCTGCGGCCCACATTGTCCGCCAGTATTTGTACAAAAAATTATCTCGCACCGTTGCCGCCCGCGCTCGCAGGGTCAGTTCACGCCCTATTTTTTCTCACCGGCAGACGCTCCACCAGCAACAGGCTTTCGGCAGCCCGTTCCCTGTTGGCGTCGGCCAGCGCCAGCACACGCCAGCGCCGTGGCGGCAGGCTGCGTACCCACGCCTCAAGGGCGGCCGCCTCTTCCGCACCGCCTTCATGCCCGGTGTAGCAATGCAGGCTGATGCAGCCGCCGGGGGCCAGAGCTTCCAGCGCAGCCTCAAGGGCAGGCAGCGATGTAGCAGGGGTGGTGACCAGATCCTTGTTGCCGCCGGGCAGCCAGCCCAGATTAAAAACAACACACGCCAGGGGCCGCTGCCGGTCTTCCGGCGCAAGCGCCGCCAGCACGTCTGCCAGGCATTCGTGACCCGTGTGCAGCACCCGCGCCGCATGCGCAAAACCGTGAGCCGCAAGCAGGGCGCCCGTAGCTGCCACGGCCTGAGCCTGCACATCCATAGCCAGCAGCAGCGCGTTGCGGGGTGCTGCGCCAAGCAGGAACAGGCTGTCATGCCCGTTGCCGGCCGTGGCATCCACCAGCAGGAGACCGGGCGCCGCACCCACGGCAGCCTGTGCGCCTTGCCCGCCATGCGGCACAGAAGATGCGTCCGCAGCGCAGGTCACCAAAGCGCGTTCAAGAGCCGCGTGGGCCAGATGCTCAAGCAAAGAAAGTCGCCGCACCGGGTAAGCAACCTTGCCGGATGCGACATGCCCTGCATCCGGGCGCTTTTTTCGTCTTGTCCACAGTATTCATGACAGCCGCGCCGCCGGCCAGCCCCTGCGGCAAACATCGCGCACGGCTACTGCACCGTATCCTTGTCGCTCCCGGCCGAGGCGCTGTGCAGGCTCAATGTCATCTTTTCGGCCAGTTCACGGGCGCCGGGGCTTTGCCGCCACTCATCAAAAAGCTTGCGCCACGCGCCGAACTCCGTAAACCCGCGGTCAAGCTGGTCTTCGTGCATTTGCACCCAGGTGTTGAAAAGCTGCATCTGCACCTGGAACGTGGAACTGTTAAAAATCATGGCCGCGCTGTCGCGGGCAATGAGCTTGCCGTCCACATACGCAGCAATGTAGTTGCAGATGGCGCGCTGCGACATTTCAAAGGTCACTTCCTTGCCGTTCATCTCGTCGGCCAGCGGCAGAAGGTGGGGGTACAGCTCGGCTATACGCTCCATTCCCTTGACAGGCACTGCCATGAACAGCGGCGTTTCACCTTCGTCCGAAGCGGATTCGGGCTTTTCGCTGATGAAATAAAAGCGCAGCCAGTTTTCAAACATGACCGATTCAAGCACGCTGGCGACGGCGCTTTGAAATTGGCTTTGTTCTTCAGGCATGAAAACTCCTTCATGTTTTCCGGCATGGCCGGGCAAGGCCGATCTGCCGCCGTGGAAATTGCCGCTCCGCCGCCCGTGCGGGCAGGATGCCGCGCAGTGGGTGCGGGCGCGCCGTGCTCGTGCGGGTGCATAGTGGACGTGCCGTCCCGCAGCCATGCGAAAAATGTCGCAAGAGTGTCTATATGTACTCCCAGGGGCCGGCCGCGTCAATGTGAAACGCTGTGAAGCCGCGCAGAATATCGCTTTGCGGGCAGCCATCAGTGCAGGGGCGCGTGCGGTCACAAAAGCATCCGCGTACTGCCTGCCCATACGACACAAAAAAAGCGCGACCCGGCGAAGGCGTACGCTCCACAGGCCCGGCGGCTGCATATCCATATGCGGCTGGATATCCTCCTGAACATCCGGCCCAAAACACCGGGGACAACGCGCTGCCCGGCGCGGCTTTTGCCCCGGGCACTCTGGCGGCCCGGCGGCCCTTATGCTAGACTTGCCGAGGCATCCGCACCCACAGAAGTTCACGAACGCCAGGCAGTGCTGCTTCAGCCGCGCATGGCCGCGCTTTTGCCGCACCCCGGTCCGGCTGCCGACTTACTCCAAGGTTGTACCATGATTGATTACGCTCAAGCGCTTAACGAAGCCCAATATGAAGCCGCCACCAGCGGCGACGGCCCAGTGCTGGTGGTAGCCGGGGCAGGCAGCGGCAAAACACGCACCATCGTTTACCGTCTGGCATGGCTGGCGGAAAACGGTGTTTCGCCCGAATCCATGCTGCTGCTTACCTTTACCCGCAAGGCCGCGCAGGAAATGCTGCACCGCGCGGGACTGCTGCTGGACCACGGCCTTTCCGGCGTGCAGGGGGGAACCTTTCACGCCTTTGCCTTCAGCGTGCTGCGCCGCTGGAAACCCGCATGGCTGGCCGACCGCCCCTTTACGGTCATGGATGCGGCAGACATTACTTCAGCCGTAAAGCACTGCCGCGACGACCTGAAGCTCGGCAAGGGCGACAAGTCCTTTCCTAAAACACAGACCGTGGTGGGGCTGCTCAGCAAGGCCCGCAACAAGGAGCTGCCGCTGGACGAGGTGCTCAGGCGCGAAGCCTTTCACCTGCTGCCCCACGCCGAAAGCCTGAGCAGGCTGGGCGAGGCCTACAATACCTACCGACGCGAAAAAGGCCTCATGGACTATGACGACCTGCTCTTTGAGCTTGAGGCCCTGCTGCGGCAGAATGAAGTTGCCGCCGCCAGTCTGCGGCAGCGCTTCAGCCATATCCTTGTGGACGAATATCAGGACACAAACCTGGTGCAGGCCCGTATTGTGCGGTTGCTGGCCGGGCCGGAGGACGCCCCCCCCGGCAATGTGATGGCCGTGGGCGACGAGGCGCAGTCCATCTATGCGTTTCGCGGGGCCAACGTGCGTAATATTCTTGATTTTCCCAAGCTTTTTCCCGGTGCGCGCGTCATCCGCCTGGAGGAGAACTACCGCTCCACCAGGCCCGTACTTGAGGTCGCCAACAGCCTGCTGGCCCACGCGGCGGAGTCATTCCGCAAAAAACTGTTCACCCGCAAGGAAGGAGGCGAACCGGTCCGGCTGGTAACCCCCCTGAGCGATGCCAGCCAGGCGCGCCTTGTGGTACGCCGCATTGAAGAACTGCTGCGCGACCACATGCCTCATGAAATCGCGGTACTTTTTCGCGCGGGCTTTCATTCGTACAACCTTGAAATGGCGCTCAACCAGGCCGGCATAGGCTTTCGCAAATACGGCGGCCTGCGCTATACCGAGGCGGCCCACGTCAAGGACGTGATGGCCTATGCACGGCTGCTGCTCAACCCGCTGGACCTGCCCGCCTTTGCCCGTGTGGCCGCCCAGCACAGCGGCATTGGCCCAAAGACGGTAGAAAAGCTGTACAACGTGATCCGCAGCGGCGACGCTGCCGCCACTGAAAAGGCCCTGGCCCGCCACACGGGCTTTCTGGAAGATGTACGCTTCATCAATGACCTGCGCACACGCCCCATGGCGCCGTCTTCCACCCTGGCCGCCGTGCTGGAGCATTATCGCCCGCGCCTGGAGAGCCTGTACCCCGAAGACTGGCCGCGCCGCCAGCAGGGGCTTGAAGAAATCATCCAGATGGCTTCGGGCTATGTTCACCTGGACCTTTTTCTGGCCGACCTGGCACTGGAATCACCCGAAGAGGATGAAAACGACGCCGAGGGCAAGATCACCCTTTCCACCGTACACTCGGCCAAAGGCCTTGAATGGAACGCTGTGTGCATCATTGACCTTGTGGAAGACCGTTTTCCCTCGCGCCATGCCCTTGCCCGGCCCGAAGACTTTGAAGAAGAACGCCGCCTCATGTACGTGGCCTGCACCCGCGCCCGCCAGTGCCTCGACCTCTACGCTCCGGCCTCGCTGTACAACAGGGCCGAGCGCGGCAGCCAGCATGTGAACCAGAGCCCCTTTGTGCGCGAACTGGCCCCAGGCCTGGTGGAAGAATGGGTAGAAGGCTTCGGCGGCGGCATTTCACGCCGGGCTGCCGGTGGATTCGGCTCGCCGGGCGCGTTCCAGCCCCGGCCCGCCACGCGGCCGCAAGGCATGCAGCCCCCACAGGAGCATGCAGCCTATGACGACTGCCAGTTACCGCCGGAGCATGCCGCAGGCGGGCGCCCCGTTGCCGCCGGCGGGCCTGCCGGGAATGGCGGGTATGGCGGATACAGCAGGCCCGAAGTACCGCCCCCAGCCGCAACGTCCTCACAGGGCGGGGACACTCCCGGTCAGGGGCATCTGTGCTACTGCCAGCACCGCATTTTTGGCCGGGGCAAAATAATCAGGCACATCTCGCCCGAAAAGGTGCAGGTGAATTTTCCCGGTTTTGGACTCAAGATCATTCTGAGCGAATATCTGCTCATGGAGAACTGATATGGTCCCGTCCCCTGTTCCGGGCGGCTCTGCCGCCACCAGCGCGGTCCCACTTTCAGAAGATCGCATCCTGGCCTGCCTGGCGGGATACTTTCCGCAGACGCACCCTTCCCTGCTGCTTGGCCGTGGCGATGACTGCGCTGTGCTCAAGGCGGAAAAGCCCCTTTGCGTGAGCAGCGACCTTTTTCTGGAAGACATCCACTTCCGGCGAAACTACTTTACCCCCGAAGACACGGGCTACAAGGCGCTGGCCGTCAACGTGAGCGATCTTGCGGGCTGCGGCGCCCGCCCCCTGGCCTTTACCCTCTGCCTGGGCTTGCCCGCATGGGTGGACATGGACTGGCTCAACAGGTTTTTCAGCGGCATGGCCGAACTGGCGGGCAAGCACCGCATCGCCCTGGCCGGCGGCGACCTGTCCCGCAGCACAAGCCTGCACATCTCCATCACTGTCTGGGGCGAAGCGGCAGAACCCGGCAGTTTTCTGGCGCGCGGAGGCAGCATGCCAGGCGACATTCTTTTTCTTGTGGGGCCGCTGGGTCTTGCCCGCGCAGGCCTTGCCCTGCTTGAGGAGCAGGGCCGCGAAGCCCTGCACCACTGGCCCGCCGCCTGCGCCGCGCATCTGCGCCCCGTTCCCCAGGTGGATGCGGGACTCATGCTGTCCAGAGCAGGGTACAATGCCCGGCCCCCGGCCCTTATGGACCTTTCGGACGGGATACTGCGCGACCTGCCCCGCCTGCTGGGCCTCAGCGGCGAACTGAGCGCCACCTGCCCGGAGAAATGCACGGGCCTTGGAGCCGAAATCGTGCTGCCGCGAGGCCGCCTGCACCCGGAAGTACTGCGCTACGCGGCGGCTACGGGTAAAAATCCTGTTTATGAGGCCCTGCTCGGCGGCGAGGATTACGCCCTGCTCGGCTCATGCGCCCCCGACATGCTGCCGCCCCTGCATGCGGCCATACCGGGGCTGTTCAGCATCGGCGTCGTCACCTCCGGCGGCGGCATTGTATGCAATAACGAACCGCTGGAAAAACTCGGCGGCGGTTTTGACCACTTTGATGCCGGGCAGGACGCCTGACATGCGCGCCCATATCGGCGTTGTTACCTGGAACCGGCTGGACCTTACCCGCCGGTGCCTCACAAGCCTGCTTGCGCAGACGCCGCCCGGCTACAGCCTTACCGTGACAGACAACGGCAGCACAGACGGCACGCCCCGGTATCTGAAAGAGCTGGCCGACGCACACCCGCACATGCGCCTGCACCTGCTAAAACGCAATATGGGCGTGGCCGTGGCCTCCAACCTGGCCTGGGGCGATGCGGGCGCGGCGGACTGTTTTGTCAAGCTGGATAACGACGTGGAGATTTGCGACCCGCACTGGCTTGAGCGCCTTACGGGCATGCTGGCCGCCGATGGCCGCGTAGGCATGGCGGGCTACCGCCTGTGTCCGTGGCATGAGGGCACGCCCCTGCGGCTGGCTGACAGCACGCCCGCCCTCAGCGTAGCGTGCTGCAACGGGGCCTGCGCCTGCATCCCCCGCGCCGTGCATGAAAAACTGGGCTTCTGGAACGAGAGCTACGGCCGCTACGGCTATGAAGACCTGGAATACAGCTGGCGTGCACGGCAGGCGGGGTACCTGCTGGCCTACGCCCTTCAGGAAGACGCTGTGCGTCATCTTGGCGCGGAACCGGAGCAGCGCGATCCCAACATGGAAAACGGCAAGCTTTCCAGCCGCACGGCCGCCCTTTCGGGAACCAAGGCATACCTCATGTATCTGCTGCTGTTTGAAAAGGGCATCATTCCGCTTAAAGTCGGCCGCAAATATCTGCCTGTGGAAGGACCGGACGGAACCGTCTTCAGCCTCAACCCGGAACACAAAGCCCTGCAGCGCCTGCTTACCCGCCTGGTGCAGACTGTCGAAACCAGCCAGACCGGCGATATTTCCTGCCTGGACCTGAGTGCGTGGCAGAAAAAAGGAAGATTGTCATGACCGCACCCGGACACTGCCCGGACAAGGCCTCTCTTTCTGCTTCAGCCGGGGAGCTGACGCCGCATATGGTAGAAAACCTGCGCTCCGTCTGCCGCGACGCATGGCGGCAGGGGCTGCTTTCCGGCTGTAACGGCAACGCCAGCCTGCGCCTGCCCACGCCCCATAGCGATACGGTGTGCCTCACTCGATCTGGAGCGGCCAAGGGGCGGCTCACAGCAGAGGATTGCTGTCTTGTCAGCCTTGCCGACGGCGCAACCCTGCACGGCGGCCCGGCTTCCACCGAATCGGGCATGCATCTGGCCGTTTACCGCGCCCTGCCGGACTGCGCCGCCATACTGCACACACACCCCCGCCGTCTGCTGGCCCTGAGCCTGCGCCTTGGCGGCACTATGGAAGATTTTTTGAACCTGCCCCTTTTTGAAGCCGAAGTATGGCGCGCCCGTCTGAGTGTTGCTCCGGCCCTGCCCCCCGGCACACCAGAACTGGCCCAGGCGGTGGCCGAAGCCGCCCGCACCAGCCCCGCCGTATGGATGGCCGGGCATGGCCTGTGCAGTACAGGGGCAAGCCTGGCCGAAGCCCTGTGCCTGACCGAAGAACTGGAGCACCTTGCCGCCATACAGCTTTTGAGTATGCCGTAAAGACGGCATACCGAAGCCCGGACGCAGCAGAGCGCCACAACGTGGATATTATTCACAGAGGGCGCAGATGCCCGCTCCACACAGGCGATACGTGGGCTGTTCGCGCCCCATGATGAAACAACGTCAGAAGTACCACCTAACGATACTAAATCACTGACTATAAACGTAAACAACCATCACAGGAATAAAATAATCCCCACGCTTCGTAGCACGTTTTTTAAAAACGTGCTTTTTTGCTTGCCAAAGCCACCCTCCGTGTGTAGCATCTTTTTCATGTTCGTAACACAATAGGAACAGGCCGTGCAGAATCCGGCAGTTCCGGCACGGCTGCACAAAAATTCCCGAACGGCCATACATGCCCCAACCGTTCCTCGCAGGCCTATTGCCCCAGACCTGTGCAGGCGGCATGGCCGTAAGCTCCGGAAGGCACGAAACCGCCGGAGCAGACAGGCGGCGGCGTCTTTCACCCACGGCAGACGCCGCCGTCCGAATATTTTAGAATACTGCGCTATCAACGCGCCATAAAAATACGGCCATGCTGTGGAGCGCACTATGCGCCCAAGGTTGGCAGCACGGCCGGAGACCCGCCCCTGTGGGCGGGTCTCGGTTTTTCGCAGGTACGAGAGCAATTACCGCTTCAAATGATTGCTTAACGGTCGCCAAAGCCGCTCTACAATCATTTGGCGACAAGGATTTGTCTCCAAATCCTTGTAGGGCATTTCAAATGCGAGATGCCCTATCGGGTTCAGAACGCCCCGATTTTGCCCCGGACTTCTATCCGTCTGCAAAAAAATGCCCGCCCCGGCGAACCGGAGCGGGCATTTGACGTTACGCCGCTGCAAGGAGCTACGGATGGTAAATATCACGTGCTGGTTACGCCCGTTACCACTGGAGCCTGATTCTTGCAGCCGCCGGGAATATATAAAGCCAAAAAGAGCGCTTCAAACGGCAACAGCTTTAGCCCATCTTACCTTTGAAAACGTTTTCATGCGCTAACGCTGCGTGGATTCTGTCGAAAAGTACATTCCCGGGCAGAATGGCACCAATTAAAACATGAAGTATTTCAGCGTTCATATGCGCTAGACGGGCGAGCACTCCACATCAGCCGCCACATGCACCTCCTCGCCCACAATAAGGGCAGGAATGCTGGTCCCGAGTCCAAAATCGCTCCGCTTTACGCTGCCCCACACCTTGAAGGCGCGGGTAGGCGCATTGTTCATCGGATTGGTCACCACCTCGCTGGCCTGTATGCTGAATGTCACTTCTTTTGTAACACCGTGGATGGTCAGCGCTCCGCTGATTTTCCCCTCCCCCTTGCTGTCCATGCGCACATGACTGCTGGCGAAGGTGATCTCGGGATATGTTCCGGCTTCAAAAAAATCGGCACTGCGCAGATGTTCATCCCGCGCGGCCACGTCCGTATCAATGCTGGCCACGCGGGCAGCCATGCTGAAGGTTGCGTCGGACAGATCGTCCTTGCCGATCTGGGCCGAAGCCGTAAATTCCGCGAACCTGCCGGCTATATCGGTAATCGTGATATGCCTGACAACAAAACCAAGGCGGGAATGGTCGGGATCACTCTTCCATGTGGTCATGGTTTTCTCCTGGTTTATGTGGCCCGGCATCCGTCAGAGTGCCGCTGCGCTCATGCATGCGGGGCAGGCCGGGCCATTATGGCAGCCCCATCGGAGCAGTGTCGGAAAATGTTACGGCAGGCGTGGGTGCAGAACCACAGACCGCGCAGAGAGACGGCGGAGACAAATACATAACTGGAACCACAACGGGACCGCAGCAAGAACACAAACGGCAGCCGGGCGTACACCATCCGCCAGCAGTAGCCAGCAGCCTCGGCCCGACAATGCCCGAACCGCCGGTCTCCGCGCTGCTGCCAGACCGGCGGCAAACCCGTTGCAATGCGGCTGGCGGCCCGAACGCCCTTTATGCTATTTTATCTTTGAGAAAGTGTGCTCTCAAAGTCAAGGCGCGTCTGCTCTGGCACTTGGCGGCGTAAACAACGTGCGCTCGCGCAGCCGCCGGAGCTTTTTCACCGTAAAAATATTCTAAAAACAATGCCTAAAATACCCCGGGCAGGCCGCTATCTCGCAGGGCGGCATCACAGGAGCCGATATGGTAGCAGGTATGGCTGGCAAGCATGGCCACGGCCGCCCCGTAGGTGACGTCCATCCCGATTTTTTGGCTCAGCACGGCATGCAGCCGGGCGAGATCAGCGTCTGAAAGCCCGTCAAGCCAGGCATCAACACAGATGCGCACAGCCTCTGCATAGTCACGCATGGCATCCTTGCCGACAGCGCAGGCCCCCTGCACCTTGAGCATAAGCGTGGCCTGATCGCAGGGCGCAGGCAGGGGAGCATCCTTTTCGCCCAGCGTAAAAAAATTCAGCACGGCAATGGTGTGGGCCACCTGCTGCCATACAGGCCAGCCGCCGCGTGTTCCATTCCAGATATTCTCGGGGCAGACATCAATAAACTGGGTGAGCAGGCTCCAGGAGTGGCGGTAAGGGGCCTGAACGGCATTGATGATATCACGGGACATGAGTGTCTCCTTACGGTTGCGGTGGAGATGCCCCGGCGCGTCGGTCCGCTACGGCGGCAGGGCCGCCGGGCGCGCCGGTCAGAACCAGCATAGCAAAGCCCCTGCCTTGTGCAAAGCGACTCAACAGAGGCCCGACAGCCGTTTTACCCAGTTTTGACCTGATATTACGGAGCGTTTCGTGCCTTGCCCAGGCTGCGTAAAAAAGTGCGGATACAGGGCGGCATAATTTTCGCCCGGCGGATACAGGCAAAAAAACAGGACGCGCCCTCGGCCGACAAGGCCGGGGCGCGTCTCTTGAGGACAGGCTGCGCGCCTTACGGCGGCGAAATATTACTCGAAGCGGCTGGCCCCGGTAATGAGCACCATATCCACAGGCACGTTTTCATGCATGCCCATGCTCTTGGTTTTGACCTTGGCGATCTTTTCCACCACTTCCATGCCTTCGGTCACGCGGCCGAAAGCGCAGTAGCCCCAACCATCAAGGGTGGGTGCGCTGTGGTTGAGAAAATCATTGTCCACCAGGTTGATGAAGAACTGGGCGGTGGCGCTGTGCGGGTCGCGCGTACGGGCCATGGCGATGGTGCCGCGCTCGTTTTTCACGCCGTTGTCGGCCTCGTTGGCAACGGGCTCGCGGGTGGCCTTTTCATCCATGCGTGCGCCGAGGCCGCCGCCCTGGATCATGAAGCCGGGGATAACGCGGTGGAAAATGGTATTGTTGTAAAAACCATCATCCACATACTGCAGAAAGTTGGCAACGGTTTTCGGGGCCTTGTCGGGGAAAAGTTCCAGCAAAATATCGCCGGACGTGGTTTCCAGCAAAACCGTGGGATTATCAGCCATGACAGCTCCTTGCTACTTGTGGTGGCGGCGCGCTCCGGCAAAGGCCGGAATGCGCCCGATCCGGAATATAGGCCATGCCCCGGCAGATGACAATGCCCGCCACCGGGTATAGACTGCCCGCATGCCCAAAAAAGCCATAAAATTCCCCACAGATCCAAAAACAGGCAAAAAATCCCGCACCACTCCCAACCCGCTGCCCGGCCTGGAAACGGCCGCCGCGGCGCAGGGCTGTTCGGGCCGACCGCCGCGGCATCTTCCGCCGGAAAAACACATTCCCGCCCTGCAAAATGCCCTGCTGGACTGGTTTGCCGTGCATCAGCGCGCCCTGCCCTGGCGGAACAGCTACACACCCTATGAAGTCTGGATTTCAGAGGTCATGCTGCAACAGACGCAGATGGAACGCGGGGTAAGGTATTTTATACGCTGGATGGAGCGCTTCCCCGACATTGCCGCGCTGGCAGCCGCCCATGAGGAGGACGTGCTGCGCATGTGGGAAGGGCTGGGCTACTATTCGCGCGCGCGCCACATTCTTGCGGCGGCCCGCAAAATCATGGCCGAGCACAACGGAATATTCCCCCGCGATCCTGCGGCCATACGCGCCCTGCCCGGTGTCGGCCCCTATACGGCCGGAGCCATTGCCAGCATTGCCTTTGAAAAAAAGCTGCCCTGCGTTGATGCCAATGTGGAGCGTGTTGTTTCACGCATTTTTGATGTGGACAGCCCGGTCAAGCAGGAGCCTGCCGCGGGCGTCATCCACCAGTGGGCACTCAGGCTCGTTCCCGAGGGCAAGGCCCGCGCCCACAATCAGGCCATGATGGAGCTTGGCGCGCTTGTATGCCGTAAAAAACCGTGCTGCGCGTCCTGTCCGCTGGGGGCGTTCTGCATAAGCCACCACCTGGGCATTGAGGATCAACGCCCGGTTCCGGGCAAACGGGCCACGGTTACCCCTGTCAACGCCGTCACCGGCGTGCTGCGCCGCGGAGAAAAAATTTTTGTGCAAAAGCGCCCGGCTTCGGGTGTGTGGGGCAATTTGTGGGAATTTCCCGGCGGCCGCGTAGAAGAAGGCGAAAGCCCTGAACAGGCCGTTGTGCGTGAGTTTATGGAAGAAACAGGCTTTACCGTAAACGTGGCAGCCCGTCATGGCATCATCCGCCATGGCTATACCACCTACCGGCTCACCCTGCATTGCTTCGGCCTTGATCTGGCCGCGCCAGGCAAGGATTGTACGCCGGAGACATGCCCGGCCCCGCCGGTGCTCACCGCTGCCACGCAATACCGCTGGGCAAGCCCGCAGGAACTGGAAGACCTCGCCATGCCTGCGGCCCATCGCAAGCTGGCAGACAGTCTTTTCAGCCAGCCCGGGCAAACGGCGGGGGCATCAACAATGCCGCGCCAGGGCCGCCTCACGGACGGAACGGACACAGACTGACCGGACCGCCCGCGAGGGACTGGCGATAAAAGATGCAGATCATTCCTGCAGACGCGCCGTCAGGTCGGCCAGCCGCTCAATGAGGGCCACGAGCCTGTCCGTTTCCTGACGGGCCTCGGCCATGGATCTGGCAGTGCCGGCCATGACGTTGTTGACCTCATCAATGGAGCGGTTGATCTGCTCGCTGGCGACGGACTGCTGCTCGCTGGCCGCCGCAATGGCGCTGATCTGGGCCACGGTGTCTTCCACCGTACCCACGATGGCGTTGAGCGCCTGACCCGATTTTCCGGCATAGGCCGTGGCCTGCTCCACCTGGGTTACCGCACTGTCCATCGAGGTCATGCTCTTGGCGGTACTCTGCTGGATGGACCCGATGGCGCTGCCCACGTCGCTGGTGGACGTCATGGTTTTTTCGGCCAGCTTGCGCACCTCGTCGGCCACCACGGCAAAGCCGCGTCCGGCGTCTCCGGCGCGGGCAGCCTCGATGGCGGCATTGAGGGCCAGCAGGTTGGTCTGGTCAGCAATGTCGGAGATGACGTTCATGATCTCGGTGATGTCTCTGGCGTGGCGGTCCAGAAGAGCCATGTCGCTCTTGAGCGCCATGGACACCTCATGCACTTCGTCGATGCTCTGCGTCACGTTGCTTACCACCTGAGCGCCTTCATGAGCCTTGTCGCGGGTCTGGGCAGAGGCGGTGGAAGCGTCGGCCGCATTATGGGCCACCTCGCGCACGGTGGCCGTCATTTGATTCATGGCCGTGGCGGCTTCGGTCAGCAAACGCGCCGCGCGGGCGGCATCGTTGTCGGAACGGCCTATGCCCGCCACAAGCCCTTCAGAAATGGCGGCAAGCTCCTGCACCGCGCCATCAAGTTCCTGCGCGGCAGCGCGCATGCGCTCGTTCTTGTCCTTGATCATCTGCTCGGCTTCCTTGAGGGCGGTCATGTCCACATAAAGGCACAGGCCGCCAAGGCAGTTTTTCTGCTTGTCATACACGGGAAAAACATTGGCCAGCACATCTATGCGCCGTCCCTTGTGCCCCGCGATGGTTACCGACAGGTTATGGAAATACTGGCCCGTGCGTATGCTCTTGCCCACCGCCGTATCGCGGCTGGCGTCATTATAAAAAAGCTCGGCCAGGGTTTTACCCAGGCAGTTTTTTACCGGGCCGTCGATTTCAAGCATATCCAGGCAGGCCTGATTGGTACTGGTGGCGCGCTCGTTTTCGTCCACCAGCAGATAGGGCAAAGGCATGCCCGTGAGAATTCCGTGCAGTACGCCGTCCGTGCGCCGCAGGCTGGCCGCCATGTCATACGCCGCCGCGTAAATTTTCTGAAGGTCGCCGGGGACTGCCTGCGGCGAACAGCATGCGGGCATATCACCCCTGCCTTCTGCGCCACCACGCAGGCATTGCGCCAGCGCCGGAATGGCCCTGCCGTAAGCCTGCCCCAGCCCAAAGCCCAGAACAAGCAGAACCAGCAGCCCCCCGGCTGCCGCGCCCCATACCGTGCCCGCCGGCATGCCCCCCAACAGCACCGCAGCCCAGGCAAGACCTGTAGCCACGGCCAGGGCAATACAGCCCAGAACCCAGATTTTTCTTTGCAGCGACATGGCTCCTCCTTAAACTACAGAGCATGTTAACTTCGAGAATATTACTCCCAGAGCTTTCCGGCGCTCACTACGGCGCTTACCAGCGCAAATGAACAGCGCTTACACCTTTGTGGCGGACGTTTGCCCGCGCAGTCTCCAGGACAACTTCAAGATAAAATTGCCCGGCCCCTCCGCAACAGGCATACTGCATGCACAGCTTCGCATACATGACGCGGCACACAGCAGCGTTTTTTACGCCCATGCTTTTGCGAAGACTTCCTATCTTCTTGTTGTTACGGCAGTTTTCCAATTTTCTTTATTTCAGTGTAAAAAACAAGCTTTTCTTTTTTGGACAAATTACTTGACAAGCACTATATGGTGAGCTAATTGGGTGCATTCAATGTGGATGACATACCCTGTCGCCACTACATCCTGATGCGGAACGCAGTTCCAGCGGGGTGGCCTGAATAGGCCCCCTTTTTTTTGTCCCTGCGCCGGCGCTTGCCCGCACAAAGGAAAGAATGACTGATAACGCCCTGAGAGAAACCATCATACGCCTGGCCCAACCCGTGGTGCACACCCTCGGACTTGTCATCTGGGGGGTGGAAACAGCCCGCGCCGGGCGCACCATCGTGCGGCTCTTTGTAGACGTGCCGACGATACCGCAACGGCCCGGCATGCCCGAAGGGTCTGAAGAGCCATCATCAGCCATCACCGCGCCTGCTCCGGCTCATGATCCGCAAGAATCTTCCGGCGCTGAAGCGCCGGCCGCCCCCACATCCGCTACCATTGAACAGTGCGAAGAAATTTCCCGCCATCTGGCCCTTGCTCTTGAAGTGGAGGACAGCATCGCGGACGCCTACGTGCTGGAGGTTTCGACCCCCGGCCTGAGCCGCCTGTTCTTCAGCCTTGAGCAGATGCTCCCCTATGTGGGCGACGTGGTGGAAGCGCGGCTGCACACGCCTGTCGCCTCCACTGATCCCGCAGCCCACGGTGGCCCGCGCCGCGTGTGGCGCGGCACGCTCGTCGCAGTTGAGGACGATGCCTTTGTGCTCGCGCCCGTGACCGTCAGCCCCGAAGGCGAAGTGGAAGACGAAAACCAGCCGCCCGTGCGCCTGCCCTGGGAGGCGGTACGCAGGGCCACCCGTATGTATATTTTCAAAAAGCCGCAGAAGCCGGGCAAAAAACCCGGCAAGCCCCAAGGCAAAGAAGCCCCCAAGGGCGGCAGCGGCAGTACGGCCCCCAAAAAGGCCGCAGCCAAAAAGAAAGCTGGCAGAACCGCTGCCGAAAACGACTAGACGGCCCGCAGGGGCAGGCCGCGCCCCCGCCTCGGCGGGCGGGCCGCCCGTGAGCCGCAGCCGGAACAAGCGATTTTACGCCGCCCTGTGCGGCAGCCGGAGGGATCCATGAATCTTGAACTTAAAAAGGCCATTGACCAGATCAGCAAAGACAAGGGCCTTGACCGCAACATGCTCATCGACACGCTTGAAGACGCGGTGCGTACCTCCGTGCTGCGCCGCTTCAGTGAAGATATGGATGTGGAAGTATCCTATAATGACGAAACGGGCGATATTGAGGTCTACCAGTTCAAAATCGTGATGGCCGACGGCGACGTGGCCAATCCCGATACGCAGATAGAACTTGCCGAAGCCCGCGAGCACGATCCTTCCGTTCAGGTGGACGACGAAATGGGCTTCCGCGTCAAGGTTGAAGACCTTGGCCGCATCGCCGCCCAGTCTGCCAAGCAGGTTATCATTCAGCGTATGCGCGACGCCGAACAGGAAATTATCTACGAGGAATACAAGGATCGCGTGGGTGAAATCGTTTCGGGCATCGTGCAGCGCCGCGACAAGGGCGGCTGGGTGGTCAACCTGGGCCGCACCGAAGCCATCCTGCCCCGCGAAGAGCAGATCCCGCGTGAGCATTACAAGCGCGGCGACCGCGTTCAGGCCCTCATTATCGAAGTGCGCCAGGAAGGGCGCGGTCCGCAGGTGGTCATATCCCGTGCGCACCGCGACTACATGGCCGCCCTCTTCCGCCGCGAAGTGCCGGAAGTGGACGACGGCGTGGTGCAGATTATGGGCGTTGCCCGTGATCCCGGCTCACGCGCCAAGGTTGCCGTGCTCTCCCGTGAGCGTGACGTGGACCCCGTGGGCGCCTGCGTTGGCGTGCGCGGCTCGCGCATCCAGAATATCGTGCAGGAACTGCACGGAGAGCGCATCGACATTGTTGTGTGGAGCGCCGATATTGCCACCTACGCCCGCAACGCCCTGGCCCCGGCCCTGGTATCGCGCATTGTGGTGGATGAAGAAGAAAATCTGCTCGAAGTCATCGTGCCGGACGACCAGCTCACCAACGCCATCGGGCGCAAAGGGCAAAACGTCAAGCTGGCCGCTCGCCTTCTGGGCTGGAAAGTCGATATATTCACCGAGACCCGCTACAACGAGGCCAACGCCATCGGCCACGGTCTCGAGCAGGTGGCCAGTGTGGCCGAAGTGTCCATTGAGGCTCTGCTTGGCGCGGGCTACAGCTCGCTTGACCAGCTGCGCCAGGCCACGGACCAGGAACTGTCCGACAAGCTGACCATCAGCGCGTCGCGCATTGCCGACCTTCGCTCGGCCATCAACTTCCTGGCTCCCGTGGTAGAAGAAACGCCCGAATCCTCCGCTGTGGAACTGGGCCGGACGCATGCCGACGAGGAAGACTCCGGTCAAGACCAGACCGGCGACAGTCCCCGCGAGGATGCGCAAGATTAGGGGCAGCCGCATGGGGGAAAGGCAAGAAACTGCCGTGGCCGTTGAAGGGCCGGTGCGCATGTGCGTTATGTGCCGCCGCCGCTTCGCCAAGGCCCAGCTTACCCGCCATGTGCTGACGCCCCAGGGAATTTTGACTATTGACGCTGAAAAAACCAGACCTGGCAGGGGCTGGTATCTCTGTTCCGATGCCGCATGCATGGCGAAATTCGTCAGGTTCAGGCCCGGGGCACGGCGCAAGGGGGGTAAACATGTCTGAAGAAAAAATTAAAGTATCGGAACTTGCCAAGGAATTTCCGGCAGTGCCCAACAAGGATATGCTGCGCGCATTGCGCGAGCTGGGCGCGTCGGCAAAATCTATGGCCGGGTCCCTGACCACTGAGGAGGCGGCACGCGTGCGCGAACATTTTGCCGAACAAAAACAGGCGGATGCCGAGCGTTCCGGCTCACACCCCAATGTCATCGTGCGCCGTCGCCGTAAGGATGCCGATAAGGCCGATGCCCCCGAAGTGACAGAAGCGGCCCCCGCCGCCAGGGAAGAGGTCGCTCCTCCGGCCGAGGAAAAGCCCGCGGCGGTTGAAGCCCCCGCCCAGGCCGAGCCTGTGGCCGAAGCTCCTGCGGCAAGCCCGCACAAGGTCGAGGAAAAGGCCGCGCCTGAAGCCGCAAAGGCCGAACCCGCCGAAAAAGCAAAAAGCTCCAAGGCCAGGGTTGTGTCTGCGGCTCGCGTTATCAGCCGCCCCGGCGAAGAAGAAGAAAAAAAGCCCGAACCCGTGGTGGAAAGCAAGCCCGAGCCTGTGGCGGAAATTTCGCCCGTGGCCGCGGCTCTTGCTGCCCGTGAAGCCGCCGCCAGGGCCGAAGAAAAAAGTTCTGAAAAAGGCGAAGAAAAAGGCGCCAAGGCTGCCCGCCTGGCCCGTCCCGACGCTTCAGCCATGCCCGAAGGCTCATCGGCGCCCACCCTGCCCCAGCGCGCGCCCGAAGCCCGTACAGAAGCCTGGAAAGACGCCGACGCTTCCGCTGCGGCCGATGCCGCTCCTCGCCGCGCCCCCCGGGCGGATGGCGGTCAGACGCCTTCTGCCGCGCCTCAGGTGCGTATTATTTCACGGCCTGCGCCCGGCAGCCAGCCCGACCGCAGCACGCGGCCCGCTGGCGGACGTCCCGGCGCTCCGGGTGGCCCCCGCGGCGACAGCGCCGGCAGGCCCCCGCGTCCCGGTGGTCCCCGTCCCAGTGGTCCCGGCGGTCCCAGACCGGCAGGTGGTCCCCGTCCCGGCGGATTCGGCCAGCAGCCTGCTGCGCCCGCATCCCCCACTGACACCCGCGATGGCCAGAGCAAGAAAAAGCGCCTCAAGGGCCGCCGCACCGTGGATTTCCAGCAGGGAGATTTCGGCGGACGCCGCGACGACGACGACAGCCAGCGCCTGAACCGGGGCAAGGGCCGCCGCAAGGGCGGCAAGCCCACTTCCTCGCAGGCCACCCAGCCGCTCAAGGCCGCAAAGCGCAAGATCCGTGTTACCGAGGCGATCCGTGTGGCCGACATGGCTCACCAGATGGGCCTCAAAGCCAACGAGATCATCAAGGTTCTCTTCGGGCTGGGCGTTATGGCCACCATCAACCAGGCCCTGGACTTCGACACGGCCACTCTGGTGGCTTCCGAATTCGGCTACGAAGTGGAAAAGGCCGGCTTCTCCGAAGACGATTACCTGACCCCCAAGGAAGTGGACGCGCCTGAAACCCTCAAGCCGCGCCCGCCCGTTGTGACCATTATGGGTCACGTCGACCACGGCAAGACCTCGCTGCTTGACGCCATACGCAAGTCCAACGTCACCAGCGGCGAAGCCGGGGGCATTACCCAGCATATCGGCGCCTACCACGTAAAGACCAAGCGCGGCGAGATTGTCTTCCTTGACACGCCCGGCCACGAAGCCTTTACAGCCATGCGCGCCCGCGGTGCCCAGGTGACGGACCTTGTCATCCTTGTGGTAGCTGCCGACGACGGCGTGATGGAGCAGACCCGCGAGGCCATCAACCATGCCCGCGCCGCCGGTGTACCCATCATGGTTGCCGTCAACAAGATGGACAAACCCAGCGCCGACCCTGACCGCGTACTGCGCGAACTGGCCGAACTGGGCCTGCAGGCCGAAGAATGGGGCGGCGACACCATTGTTGCCAAGGTGGCCGCCAAGACCCGCATGGGCCTTGACGATCTGCTTGAAATGGTGGCCCTGCAGTCTGAAATTATGGAGCTCAAGGCCAATCCCGACAAGGCCGCCAAAGGCCACATCGTGGAAGCCAAACTGGACAAGGGCCGCGGCCCCGTGGCTACCGTACTCATCCAGGAAGGAACCCTGCGCCAGGGCGACAGCTTTGTGTGCGGCCCCTTCTCCGGCCGGGTGCGCGCGCTCATGAACGACCAGGGCAAAAAGGTCAAGGAAGCCGGGCCGTCCCTGCCTGTTGAAGTGCAGGGCTTTGAGGGCGTGCCTGAAGCCGGTGAAGAGTTCTTTGTGGTCAGCGACGAAAAGCTGGCCCGCCGCATCGCCGACTCTCGCGCCATCAAACAGCGCGAACGCGAACTGGCCTCCGAATCGCGCGTTACACTCGAAACATTCCTGTCGCAACGCAAGTCCGATCAGGAAACACTTACGCTCAACCTGGTGCTCAAGTCCGACGTGCAGGGCAGCCTTGAAGCCATCACGGAAGCGCTGCTCAAGCAGAGCACCGACAAGGTACGCATCAACGTGGTGCATGGCGGCACCGGCGCGATCACAGAATCTGACATTCTGCTGGCTTCCGCCTCGCAGGCCATCATCATCGGCTTCAACGTGCGTCCCACAGCCAAGATCAAGGATGTGGCCGAGCACGAAAATGTGGATATCCGCTTCTACGAGATCATCTACAAGCTGGTGGACGACATCAAGAGCGCCATGGCAGGCCTGCTGGCCCCCGTGCAGCGTGAGGTCTACCTCGGCCAGGCCGAAGTGCGCGACACCTTCAGTGTACCCAAGATCGGCCTTATCGCCGGCTCCTATGTGGCCGACGGCAAGATCGCCCGTAATGCCGGCGTGCGCCTGCTGCGCGACGGCGTGGTGGTCTACACAGGCAAAATCTCTTCCCTCAAGCGCTTCAAGGATGACGCAAGGGAAGTGGTCAAGGGCAACGAATGCGGCGTAGGCCTGGAAAACTTCAATGACGTCAAGATTGGCGATATCATTGAAGCCTTTGAAACAGTTGAAGAAGCAGCTACGCTGTAGTTACGTGCGCCGGTCGCACGGCTGATAATCACTGGTTTTCGGGGGAGGTTTCTTTACAGAGAAGCCTCCCCCGTTGACGCTTGGCAAGCTTCCGGCATGCCCCCTGCTCGAGCACGCCCGTAGAACAGCACACGTCCGTGCGTCTCAAGTCCGGCGCCGCAGGCGCAATGGGCTCCCGGGCAAGGATCGGAAGCCGCTGTTCAAGGCATTTCGTATGAGGCAATAAAAAACTGGTGTTATTTGACCGGTGCAGATAGTATTAGTTCCGGAACCTATTAAGGGCTGTTTATAAAAACCGGCTTTCATGTCCGGCACGGCACGCATAACCCGGCACAGGCCGGGCGGAAAAGCGGCCTCCGCAACAGGCAGCAAGCGCGCCTGCCGACGCATGAAGCGCAAACACATACATATGACCATGTTCATGGCTGTTCTTACCGTGGAATTCAGTCTGCACGGCAACGACAATCTTAAGGCAAAACGCCGCGTTGCCAACAGCCTGAAGCAGAAGACCCGAAACAAATTCAACGTGGCCATCGCCGAGGCAGGCACTGAGAACAGTCTCAGCCGCCTGCGGCTGGCCGTTGTCTCCATTTCCAACAGCGAAGGACACCTGCGTAGCCGCATGGACAAATGCGCGCTCATGATGGAAGCCGTTTGCCCGGAAGAAATGGTGGACAGTCAGGTGGAAATATATGCAGCCGACTGATTTTATTCCCGCCCCCTACGTGCAGGGCGCCCTCCGCATGGTGGAGGCCCTGAAGGGCATGGACCGCATCGTGGTGGCAGGCCATGTCAATCCCGATGGCGACGCCGCCGGATCCGTAGCTGCCGCCGGGCATATCCTGCGGGCCATGGGCAAGGAGTTCATGCTTTACGCCGCCCCCGGCCTGCCCCGCTACCTGGGTTTTTTTCCCATGCCCGCAGTGGTGCACACAAGCCTCGCTCATACCCCCTTCACGCCCCAGTGCGCGCTGTTGCTGGATTGCGGCGAACCCGAACGCCTGGGCTCGGAGCTGGCGGCCCTGCTGCCGCAACTGGATACCGTAAATATTGACCATCACCTCGGCGGCGACGGCATGGGCAGCCTGGGTAACTGGGTGGTCACCGAAGCGGCGGCCACAGCCCAGCTCATGGCCTATGTGGCTATGGCCGCAGACCTGCCCCTTACGGGCGATCTGGGACTTTCCGTTGCCCTTGGGCTGCTGACGGATACCGGAGGCTTCTGCCACGGCAACACCAGTGCCGATGTGCTGGCCCTGGCCTCGCACCTGGTTGCCAACGGCTGCCACCTGCACTGGCTGCGGGAAAAAATGGATAACGACTGGAGCCTGGGCCGCTGGCGGCTCTGGGGCCAGCTTATGGAACGCGCTGTTGTGGAGCACCACGGGCAGATCGGCTTTTGCCCTGTGAGCCTGAAAGACCTTGGCCGCTGCCAGGCCCTCAAGGAAGACCTCGAAGGCTTTGTTGAGCAGCTCAGACGGCTGCGCGGCGTCAAGGTGGCAGCCCTGTTGCGCGAAGAGTCCCCCAGGCTCTGCAAGTTCAGCCTGCGGTCCTACGGTTCCATCGACGTGCGGGCCATGGCGGCCGATATGGGTGGCGGCGGGCACTTTAATGCCGCCGGGGGAACCCTGCGCCTGCCGCTGAAAAAAGCCGGTGAAGAACTCCTGCGGCGTATCGCCCTCCGCCTGGACGGACGTGCGCCGGAGATTCCGGAAGCACCGGGAACGGGGGAAGAACGGCACACGCCGGACGATGAAACCGCAGCCGGAAACAACGACCAGAGCCAGGTAACGACCTCTTGAAACCGCCCCTGGCAGCGCAGGCTGACACCATATTTGGGTCCTTTGTCCCGATCCCCAGGCGATTCTGCTGGTGGTATTGCGCGGCGTGAAGAACCATCACGAGCGAAGCAAGGCAGCTTCCGCAACAAAAACGCGCTGCCTCGCACCTCCAAGGGTAGCTGAAAACGTTGTGCGTGTTCCGGGGAGTGCAGAAAGGGCCTCGGAGGGGCACAGCCCCTGACAGGTCCCCTGCCGCCCAAACGACGTCAATGAGAGCATTTCAAGCGATAGTTGTCCTATGACATTTTACTTTTGAAAATATGCGTTCTCAAAAGTAAGGCCCGCCCGCTCCGGCGCTTGACAGCGCACTGCATTGCGCTTGTGCCGCCACGGCGGGAGTCTGTTTGCGCAGCCGCCTAAGTACTCTCAAGGGAAAAATGCTCTGTCCGTAAGGGCGCCCGGCAGGACGGACGCCACAGCTCTGCGCCCCGGCCAGAAAATCTGCTGCACAGCCGGTCAGGCCGGGCATTATCGAGGGTATATCTTTTGACTTATACCCCGGCAAAGGGTATGTAACGCTCTTGCGTATGGTCAAAAAAGATAACGTGGCACAAGCCCGCCCTTTTCAATGCCCGGAAAGTCCGGCGCCGAACAGTCCCCTTGCGGGAGGTTCGGGGCCGAGCGCTTATGGGCAGCATGAACAAAACGCCGACAGCGCGACGCACGGGCAAACCCGTCGTACGCCTCCCCTGCCGCAGCAACATGGCGTACTTGTGCTCAACAAGCCTTCCGGCCCCACCTCGGCCCGTTGCCTCACCGCCATAAAGCGGCTGGGACAAAAAAAGATCGGCCACGCCGGCACACTGGACCCTCTGGCTTCAGGTGTGCTGCTGGTGCTGCTCGGGCAGGCCACCAAACTTTCCGGCCATCTCATGAGCGGGGGCGGCAAGGTTTATAACGGCGTGCTGCGCCTCGGGCAAACCACCGACACCTGGGACATCGAAGGCCAGGTTACGGCTGAAGCCCCCTGGCAGCACATCAGTGAAGACGATGTGCGGCGAGAGGTCACGGCATGGCTGCAACTGACAGAGCAGCCTGTTCCGTCCTATTCCGCCGCAAAACACGAAGGGCAGCCCCTGTACAAGCTGGCCCGCAAAGGGCTTGATGCCCCGCAAAAGACAAAGTTTATGGAAATTTCACAGGCGGACGTGCTTGAAATAAGCCTGCCGCTTGTGCGCTTTCGGGTCGCATGCAGTTCCGGCACCTATATACGCTCCCTGGCCCACAGCTTGGGGATGCGACTTGGATGCGGAGCCGTGCTCACGGAACTGACCCGGGAGTACAGTCACCCCTTCGGCCTTGATGTGGCCCGCGATCCCGCGGACTTCACGGCTGACCCCACCCTGTTGCCCGGCTGCGTTATCCCCGTTGCGGATGCGCTGCCTCACTGGCCCAGGGTGGACCTCACGCCGGAAGAAGCCGCCCGCGTACGTAATGGCATGGCTGTGTCTTGCCGTACGCCACAGGCTGACGCCGCCCCCGGCGACGAACTCGCATTTCTGATGGATCAGGGGCAAGCCCTGGCCTTGGCAAAACGCGAGATCACGCCCGCCGGGCCGTGCTGGGCCGTAATGAGGGGACTTTGGAACTAGGGCCGTCAAGGCCCGTAACATTGCCTTACCCAAGGAGAACTGCTGTGGTACTGGATCCTACTCAGAAAAAGTCCGTCATTGATGCCCACGCCAAGCACGAGGGCGACACCGGCTCCCCCGAGGTGCAGGTGGCCCTTCTTACCGCCCGTATTGAAGACCTTACCGGTCACTTCAAAGAGCACAAGAAGGACTTTCACTCCCGCACCGGCCTGCTGAAACTCGTGGGCCGCCGTCGCAACATCCTCAACTATCTGAAGAAAACAGACGTTCAGCGCTACCGTGCCCTGATCGAAAAACTTGGCCTGCGCAAGTAAGGCTTTTGGCTGCAAGGGGGGAGCCTGAGGCTCCCCCTTGCCACATATACATGCAAACTGCCCCCTAGAGGGCGCAACGCCAGAAGGGGGGTCCGGGAAAATCAGGCAGGGACGTGCGGCTCTGCCCGCTTTTGCCGGAATCCCCTTCGCCTGTGCAAAGGAAATCACATGTCACAAGATATCTTCACCCCCACCCGCGTCACCTGCCAGGTGGGCGGCAAGGAAATCATCATCGAAAGCGGCCGCATGGCCAATCAGGCCCACGGCGAAGTGTGGATTCAGTGCGGCGGCACCGTGGTGCTTGTCACCGTCTGCTCCCAGCCGCTTGAATTCGACAAGGGCTTCTTTCCCCTTACCGTTGAATACTCTGAAAAGATGTACGCCGCCGGACGCATTCCCGGCAGCTTTTTCCGCCGCGAAATCGGCCGCCCGTCCGAGCGCGAAACCCTGGTTGCGCGCCTTATCGACCGCCCCATCCGCCCGCTTTTCCCCAAGGGGTTGAACGAGGACGTGCAGGTGCTGGCCAGCGTTATTTCTGCTGACCAGGAAAACGAGTCCGACGTGCTGGCCCTCACCGGCGCTTCGGCGGCCCTCATGCTTTCGCCCCTGCCCTTTGAAGGCCCTGTGGCCGGTGGCCGCATCGCCCGCGTGGGCGGTCAGTTTGTGCTCAACCCCACCTTTGAGCAGCAGGCCCAGAGCGACCTCAATATCGTCTTTGCCGCCTCCGGCGACGCCCTCACCATGGTGGAAGGCGACGCCCGCTTTATTTCCGAAGATGTTATCATCGAGGCTCTTGAATGGGGTCGCCTGCAGATTCTGCCCCTGGTGGAAATCCAGCACAAGCTGCGTGAACTTTGCGGCAAGCCCAAGATGAACTTCACGCCCCACCAGGACGATGAAGCCCTCGTGGCCTGCGTGCACGAGCTGGCCCTTGCCAACGGCATGGAAGAAGCCCTGCGCGTGCCCGAAAAAATGGCCCGCAAAGACGCGCGCAAAGCCGTGAAAGACAAGGTCATGGAAACCCTCAAGGCCGACCCGGCCTGGGCCGAAAACGAAGCTGCCCTCAAGGCCGTGTCCGACATCCTGGGCGGGCTTGAAAAGAAGCTCGTGCGTGCGCGCATTGTCAACGAAGGCACGCGCATTGACGGCCGCGACACAACCACCGTCCGGCCCATCCAGATCCAGACCGGTCTTCTGCCCCGCGCCCACGGCTCTGCCCTGTTCCGCCGCGGCGAAACCAAGTCTCTTGTGGTCGCCACCCTTGGCTCCTCCACAGACGAGCAGCGCATGGACTCCCTCACCGGCGATGTCACCAAGCGGTTTATGCTGCACTACAACTTTCCGCCCTTCTCTGTGGGCGAAGTGAAGCCCGTGCGCGTGTCCCGCCGCGAAATCGGCCACGGCGCCCTGGCGGAAAAGTCCCTGCGCCCCGTGCTGCCCGCTGACGCCGACTTTCCCTTCACCCTGCGCGTGGTGGCCGAAACGATGGAATCCAACGGTTCTTCGTCCATGGCTGCCGTGTGCGGTGGTTCGCTGTCCCTCATGGACGCCGGCGTGCCTGTGAGTGCCCCGGTGGCCGGTGTGGCCATGGGCCTCATCAAGGAAGGCGAAAAGTTCATCGTTCTTACCGATATTCTGGGTGATGAAGACGCCCTGGGCGATATGGACTTCAAGATTGCCGGTACTGCTGAAGGCGTCACCGGCGTGCAGATGGACATCAAGATCACGGGCCTTACCACCGAGATCATGCGCACCGCCATGCAGCAGGCCCGCGAAGGCCGCCTGCATATCCTTGAAGAAATGGCCAAGGCCATCGCCGCGCCGCGCAAGGAACTTTCGCGCTACGCCCCGCAGCATGCCGAAGTGTTCGTCAACCCTGACATCATCCGCCTGATCATTGGTCCCGGCGGCAAGAACATCAAGGCCATCACCGCGGCCACCGGCGCCTCTGTGGACATTGAAGACTCGGGCCGCGTGTCCATCTTCGCCCCCACGGCCGAAGCTCTGGAAAAAGCCCGCGAAATGGTTTCCTACTACGACCAGCGCCCCGATCTTGGCAAAAACTACAATGCCAAGGTGCGCAAAATCATGGAAATCGGCGCCATTGTCGAAGTGCTGCCCAACGTGGAAGCCCTTGTGCACGTGTCGCAGCTTGACGTGAACCGCGTGGAGCAACCCGGCGACGTGGCGCGCCTGGGCGAAGACATGCTGGTCAAGGTCATCGAAATCAACGGCGACCGCATCCGCGCCAGCCGCAAGGCGGTGCTGCTGGAAGAACAGGGCCATCCCTGGAATCCTGAAGACACCGCCCGCCCGCAGCGCTCCGACAGGGGTGACCGTGGTGACAGGCGCGGCGACCGCGGCGGACGTGACCGCCGTGATCGTGGTGACAGGCGCTAGACGCCGGATGGCTTTAACGCCGCTCATTGAAGCCTGAATTGAAGCGGCCCGGTCGGGCCTATGGCCCGGCCGGGCGCTGAAAGAGTGATAAAGGAAATTCCCATGTCCAAAAAGAGCAAAAGCGGCGCGCCCGAAACCGCTGACAAGGAAAATTCCGTGAAGCAGCAGCCCGCTGACGGGGCAGAAACGCAAGCCCACGCCGAAGAGAATGCCCGAGTGCATCATGAAGGCCTGGGCGATGCCTGGGCAGTGCTGACGGGCCGCAACCCGGCGGAGATTATGGGGCAGATTGTGAGCACCGTCCTGCATGAGGGCGGCACGCGCCCCTCATGGCAGTGGAAGCATGGCGGTAAAGACCATATCATGATGGCTTGGCCGCAGGATCAGCCCGTGCGCGCCTCTGTGCTTATGGCAGGAGAAGAAGGCGAAAAACTGGATCCGGTTTCTGCCGTTCCCCTGCTGGATGGCCTGCCCAACGACCTTACGGTCGAAGGCGTTTTTCCCTGGCAGAACGGCCTTGGGGCCAACGTGGCGGTAAGCATGATCGAGGGCAAGAACCCCATGTGGTTTTTTGACCCCCTTTATGGCCGCGACAAGAACGATCTCACCCCGGAGATCACGCACACCTTTCTGCTGGCAGGCCTGGCCTTTGCCGTGCGCAAGGCCCTGCTGGACCACATGACCATCACCCAGGGGCCACAGTACGAAGCCCACGCCGAAGCCTGGCTTGAAGCCAACCCCGGCAAGGGCCGTCTGGACGTGCCGCCCCTTCAGGTTGATGTGAGCGACCGCCACATGATCATGCCTGGCCGCAATTTTTGCGAATACCAGATGCGCGCCGTGATCGAAGAAGTACAGGACTACCAGCTGGAAAAGATGCCCGTCAAAGCCCTGTACGTGACCTTTCCCTTTGAAAACCGCCCGTCCATACGCCTTGTCATCTATGCGTCAAAGATGATCCTGGGCGACTTTGAACCTGAGGCGGGACAGGCCATTGATGCCTACATCTGGCTTCAGGGCCGTGTTATCGACTTTGATCAGGGTCCGCAGCAATAGCGGTCCCGGTGTTTTCACACTGCACGGCAGGGGCCTTTCCCCACGGTTAAGGCCCCCGCCGTGCAAGACAAGAAAAACAGCGGCACACCGCCCCGGCGCACACGGCTGGCCGCACGGAACATACTATGAACGCGCCTTTACTCTGGTTTATTCTGGGGGCGGCCTTTTTTGTGGCCGAACTCATGACCCCGGCCATGGTCCTGCTCTTTTTCGGTGTGGGCGCCTGGGTCGCGGCCCTGACTGCCCTTATGGGCCTGGGCCTTGCATGGCAGCTCATCACCTTCATCTGCCTTTCCCTGCTTACCCTGCTCTTTTTGCGCCGCCGCCTGCGGGCGGTCTTCGGCGGGCGCGCCCACCGCGTACCTGCCGGAAACTGCAACAGCCACGGTGAAGAATCCTGCTACCCGCATCCCCTTACGGGCAGGCAGGGCGTCGTCAGCAAGGCCGTTCACCCCGGAAAAATCGGAGAAGTAAGCATTGACGGCAGCTTCTGGCGGGCCACAGCCCATGAAAAACTGGCTGAAGGCAGTCCGGTGCGCGTACAGGGGGCAGACCCCGGCGACGCACTGGTTCTGCATGTAAGCCCGGCAACAAAATCCTGAACCGCAAACACGCGCCTGTAGGCGCCTGCCCGCGACAGCAAGCCCCAGGGCAAAGGCCGTGGCCCGCAGGAACCCGGATTACGGTCCGGCATACGCATATCCCGCACTTCAGCCGGGCCGTCGCATCTGCAATCTTTGCGCGCAAACCGCAGCGCATATACGCATACAGAGGTATATATGGAAATCGTGAACAGTTTCGGATGGCTTTTTCTGCTGGCCGTATTGGTTATCATCATCCTGGTCAAAACCGCCGTGGTGGTTCCGAACCAGTCGGCTTTCATTGTTGAACGGCTCGGCAAATTCAGTAAGGTCCTGTACGCGGGCTTTCACATCCTTGTGCCGTTTGTGGATGTTATCGCCTACAAGCGCAGCCTCAAGGAGCAGGTACTGGACGTTCCCAAGCAAACCTGCATCACCCGCGACAACGTGAGTGTGGATATCGACGGCGTGCTCTACCTCCAGATTATCACGCCCGAAAAATCCGCCTACGGCATTTCGGATTACGAGTGGGGGGCCATCCAGCTTGCGCAGACTTCGCTGCGTTCGGTCATAGGCACGCTGGAGCTTGACCGCACCTTTGAAGAACGTACTCGCATCAATCAGGAAGTGGTGGAAGCCCTCGACGCTGCCACTTCTCCCTGGGGCGTCAAGGTGCTGCGCTATGAAATCCGCGACATCACGCCGCCCATTACCGTTATGGAAGCTATGGAAAAACAGATGCGTGCGGAACGTGAAAAGCGCGCCGCCATCGCCCAGTCCGAAGGCGAAATGCAGTCACGCATCAACCTGGCCGAAGGTGCCAAGGCCGCTGCCATTGCCCAGTCTGAAGGCGAAAAACAGGCCATTATCAACCAGGCCGAAGGTGAAGCCGCGCAGATCCGCACGGTGGCGCAGGCCACTGCCGAAGGCCTGCGCATTGTGGGCGAGCCGCTGGGCAACGACAGCGTGGCCGCCGCCCAGCTTCGTCTGGCAGAAGCCTACATTACCCAGTTCGGCCATATCGCCAAGCAGGGCAACAGCCTGATAATCCCGGCCGATATTGCCGATACCGCGGGCATGGTGGCCGCTGTGAGCAAGATCATCAAGCCCGGCGAAGGTCTGAGCAAGAACGTCAGCCGTCCCCAGGGTTAAGCCTCCTGTGTTCCCGGTGGTACGGTGGCTGCCGCCCGGCGGAAAAACATATAAAAATACGGCCGCCGACGGCCCTTCTGCCCGCGCCAGCGGGCAGAAGGGCCGTTCCTGTTTACCGGCGTCAGCGTCGGACGCCAAGCCGCTGGGCAGCAGCCTCAAGGCTGCTGCGGGCATAGGGCATATTTTCCCTGATATGGGCCTGGTACTGGTTTCTGACGGTTTCAACCAGTGCAGGCGATGCGGATCTGGGCGAACCGCTTCGGAATGGCGGGGCCGGGTCATACTCCAGGAGAAGCTGCTTGATGTTTGCCGTTTCCTCACCAGCCACCAGTGCAAGCAAAACCAGCCCGAAATCAATCCCCGAGGTGACACCCGCTCCGGTGACACGGTTGCGGTCGCGCACCACACGTTCCTGCACGGGAAGTGCCCCAAACCAGGCAAGCTCGTCCACCAGCGTCCAGTGTGAGGTGGCCTTATAACCTTGCAGCAGACCGGCCGCCCCCAGCAGGAATGACCCGGTGCAGACGCTGGTAACCCACTGCGCCTTCTGCCCCACCGCCGCCAGCCATTCCACCATATCTTGCTGCTGAATCTGCAAGTAGGGATCACTCGTACCGGGCACACACACAATATCGGCTGAAGCCACATTAGCAAATGTGGCTGTGGGCATAAAGCCAAGCCTCTTGTCGGCCCGGCTTTCGGCATACACCGGAGCCATGCTCCGCGACACATAGTCCACACGGAACTGCGGCCCTCCCAGAACTTCCGCCGGGCCGATCAAATCCAGCACGGTCATTCCCTCGTAAAGCACAAAAGCGATATGCGGCTTTTTGTCCGCATCCTGCCGCGGCTTCTGGCCTTCCCCGGCAGTGCCGGCAGCAAGGGCATCGGAAGCATTGCCAGCCAGAGCCATGCCCGCGGCAGCGGACAGTGCGGACACGGTAAAATCTCGTCTTGTCATGGGTACGTCCTCTGTAGTGGTTATGATTGCCCAGACTAGCACGGCCGTTGCATCGCAAAAGCCCCGGCCTTGCCAAACAGCGGCGGGATCCTGCCATACAGGGTCCGCTGTATTGGCGCGGAGGCTCTTTGGGGGTAATAAAAGCGTACCGCCAACCTTTTTCCGCCCGGTGAACCAGAAATGAACATGCATAACATCGGTATCCTGGCATTGCCCGGTTTTGTGCCTTTTGACTGCTCCATCCCCTTTCAGCTTTTTTCCCTGGCTTGTGGAAAAAGCGGCGAACATGCCTACGACCTGAATTTTATCGGCGATACAGGACGTGTTTCATCCGGCCAGTTCAGCATTGAGGGCGCGTTGCCCCTGGCCGCCATGCAGGAAATGAATACGGTTATTGTACCAGGCGTCACGCCGTCTTTCGGCGTATGTTCCCAAGGGGTTCTGGACGCATTGCGACAGGCCCGGGATGCCGGAATCCGCATGGCCTCCATATGCACCGGAGCCTGCATACTGGCTGCCGCCGGGCTGCTGGACGGCATGCAGGCCACCACGCACTGGTCTGTTGCCGAAGAACTGGCCGCAAGGTATCCGCAAATAGATGTGGAGGCCGACATCCTGTTTGTGGATAACGGCCAGGTGCTTACCTCCGCAGGCCTTGCCTCGGGCATTGACCTTTGCCTGCACATGATCCGTCAGGACCTGGGGGCTGCCGCCGCCGAAGAGCTTGCCGCATTTTTTGTGGTCCCTATGGAACGCGACGGCGGGCAGAGGCAGTTTATACGTCGCACCGGGCCGGAATCAGGCGGCAACCTCGCCCCCCTGCTGTTGTGGATGCAGGAAAACATGCACAAAAACCTTACCCTGAGCAGCATATGCAGGCAGGCCCACATGAGTTCCCGTACCCTGAACAGAAGATTTCTTGAACAGGTGGGCGCGCCGCCCATGTTATGGCTGACCAGAGCGCGTGTGCGCCGTTCTCAGGCCCTGCTGGAATCAAGCTCCATGTCGGTGGAAGAAATAGCCGCCAGCACCGGCTTTGGTTCGGCAGCCTCGCTGAGGGATCACTTCCGCCGCACGGTGGGTACAAGCCCCACCGCCTGGCGTAAGACATTCAAGCGTTATTATACCGGTCAGGACATGCGGGAATAACCCGCAACAGCCAGAGCAGCCATGCCGGGGAGTGCAGGCTTTCTGCCACGGATGCTGCATGCGGTGCGCCCGGAAACAGCATGCAAAAAACGGCCCCCCTGCATACCTGCCGGGGGGCCGAAAAGGGCAAACACCCAGCGCCGGAGGCACAAGCTGTGCCCGACGCGCGGTGAGCCAGCCTATCAGGCTTTATACAGATTATATCCCAGTTCATTGGCCACAAAGGCCGCCATCTTCTGCCCGCGCACACTGTTGCCCACGCTGTCCAGAGGCGGCGAAAAGGCCGCGATGGCCATAATGCCCGGCACAATCGTCAATATGCCGCCTCCAACGCCGCTCTTGCCCGGCAGGCCCACCTTGTACGCCCAGTCGCCAGAACTGTCATACATGCCCTCCATGGTCATTTCAGCCATGATGCAGGGGCAGTGCTCGGGCTTGAGCACCTGTTCGCCGGTAACGGGGTTGCGCCCGCGTGCGGCAATGGTAGCGCCGACAGTAGCAAGCTCCACGGTATTGAGCAGGGTCGAGCACTGGCGTGTGTATACATCGCAGGCTTCCATGGGGTCGCAGTACATATAGCCTGCGGAATACAGCAGCCAGGCAATGCCCCGGTTGTGAAAGTTTGTGGTCTGCTCCGACTGGTTCAGTTCGTCAGAAATGGCTATTTCCTTTGAGCCTAGCCTGCGCTGCATGTCCAATATCCGCTGCCAGCGCTCTTCTGTGGAGCCTGCCTTCACAAGGCTGGCCGAGGCCATGGCCCCGGCGTTCACCAGCGGAGAAAGGGGTTTGTCGCCGTGCAGTTCCAGCGCCATAACCGAATTAAAGGGCAGCCCCGTAGGGCTGGTGCCTATCTTTTCCTGTACGGCCTGCGGGCCGAAGTCTTCCAGCGCCAGCGCCAGCGTGCAGACCTTTGAAATGGATTCGATGGCAAAGCGGTATTGCGCATCGCCAGCCGCCGCCACCTGCCCCTGGGCCGTCACCACAGCCACGGCTGCAAGGTCGCTCGGTATATTTGCCAGAAAAGGTATGTAATCGGCATTGGCCCCGCCGGAGGCCTTGCTGAATTGCGCGTACGCGCTGTTCACCACAGACTGGATTTTTTCAATAGCAGGCATGGTGTTTTCCTTTTAAATAAAGCCGCAATAGCAAAGCTATTACGGCTTTATTACAAACTGTTATGTTGTCATGAAATACCGGGCGCTAGCTTCCGGCCTGCGTTCCGGTCTGCGGCTGCGCAGCGGCCTGGGCCTTTTCCTTTTCCCAGGTGAACGGCTCAAAGTCTGAATTGGGGTCGCGCCATTCAGGCTTGCGCAGGGCGAAGATCGTCAGCGGGATAGCCACAAAGATCACCACCAGCACGATCAGGTACATCATGTAGGTTTCAGGGCTGCCGATGGAAATCTGGCTCGGAGGCACAAAGCTGAGCGTAAAGGCCAGCAGCGAGCCGAGAAAGCCCAGCGTAGCCCACAGGTACATGCCGGGAACCCGATAGGGCCGCGGCCGGTTGGGCTGGCTCAGCCGCAGGCGGATGCCGCTGGCGAACATGAGCATGTACATGACCAGGTACAGGATCACCGTAAGCTGCGACAGAATCTGAAAGGCCGCCTGCACTGAAGGCATGACCACAAAGGTGATGGACAGGATGGTAACAACCACCGCCTGCACGATCATGAGATGGCTGCCCATGCCGAAGCGGTTGGTCTTCTGGAACCAGCGGGGCAGATACCCGGCCTTGGCCACGGCAAGCACACCGGTATTGGGACCGGCGATCCAGGTGACCACGCCGCCAAGCACGCCGAAAGCCAGCATGACGGCCAGCACGGACCCCAGCCACTCGGCGTTGATCCACTTGAACAGCAGGTCATAGGCCAGCAGCAGGCTCTGGGTAAGGTTGATGTCCTGCTTGGGCACAACAAAGGCGATACCCAGGGTGCTCAGCAGGAAAATGGCGACCGTGCCCACCGAGGCGATGGTAATGGCTATGGGATATTTTTTCGTGGGATTGTCCATATCCTTAACGTGCACGGCGTTCATTTCCATACCCGCGTAAGCCAGGAATATGCTGGCGGCAAGAACCACGTTGCTGAAATTGGTAAAGTCGGGGATCAGCGCTCCCCAGCTCAGCTCAATCAACGGCGGCTTTCCGCTGCAGAACAGATAGGCGAAACCCAGCACCACCACCACTGCGGCGGGAATAATCGTACCCACGATACCGCACCATTTTGACACCCGCGCAAATATGCCGACGCCGCGCAGGGCAATGAATACCGATATCCAGTACACAAGCAGAACAAAGCCCGTAATATACCATTTATTGGCCGCCATCGTTTCTGCCATACTTACGTTCGGGTCCATAAAGGCGATAGATACGGCCCCGAAGGTGAGCACTGTGGGAAAGTAGGGAATGACTTCAATCCACAGCATGGCCATGGCCAAAAAGCCCCAGCGCGGACCGAACGCCTCGCTGACCCAGCGGAAAACACCGCCTTTTTCAGGATAGGTGGTAGCCAGTTCCGCCGCTACCAGCGCCATGGGAACCAGAAAGACCAGGGCCGCAAAGGCATAGTAAAAAATGGCGCCCAAGCCGTATTCAGCCTCTGAAGGAAGAAAACGCAGGCTGACGACCGCAGTAATATTCATAATAACTATGGTCGTAATAGTCATCTTTGAACCGGAAGTTTGTTCTTTCACTTCTCCCATAATGACGCTCCTATGTTAACAGAGTCGATTAACGCCACTGTGTTTGATGCACGGGCTGCCGCGAAGCAGAAAACGCAGCGGGGATCAATAATCACTTTTAATTAGCACGAAGCTAGTAAAAATTACTTATCACGTCAATACACCTTTCCACTATTGGCAACGCATATTGCAGCTTATGCTCGCAACAAGCCATTTTTCCAGTTTTCCAGCCCATCGGTACACGCCCTTGCAAAAGAGTGTTCATGTACCCAATGCATCTGTTGATTATGAACAAACGGGTTGTCAAAAGAGATAAAATATGTTTGGCTTTTTACTAATCAAAACGATTCTTCATTTTACCTGAAGAACGGCGAGTCCCTGAATTCAGATTTCTTTTTTTCCTCTTGCCATTCGAGGATACGGATGCCCGAACAACCCCCAAAAAACGTCGCCATTTCAACCCTCGCCCTGATGGCGCTGGGCACAGTTGTAAGTCTGAACGCACTGCCCATGATGGCCCTTGAGGGGCTTTCGCTGGTTTTCTATATTCTTTTTGCTACAGTTGTTTTTCTTCTGCCTGCCGGCATGGTGTCTGCCGAACTGGGCAGCGCCTTTGCCGAACGCAAGGGCGGCGTCTACATATGGGTAAAAGAGGCTTTCGGCCCACGCTGGGGCTTTGTAGCCATATGGTTGCAGTGGGTGCAGACCCTGGCCTGGTACCCCACCATTCTCGGCTTTTCCGCAGCCTCTCTGGCTTATTGCCTGGGCGACCCGCACCTGTCGCAAAGCGGCGTGTACACCGGACTTGTCAGCATAGGCATTTATGCCTGCGCCACCGGCGTGGCGCTGAGCGGCACCGGCGCAGTCAACACGCTGACCAAGTACAGCGTCTTTATGGGAACTCTTGTTCCAAGCCTGTTCATCATCATTCTCGGCCTGTTCTGGATTGACCAGGGCAATGCCGTGGCCTTTCTGACGCAAAACACGCAGATAGACGGGCATATGGTGCGCGAACATGTGCATCCGCGCTTTTTTCCGCATTTCACGGGCCTTGGCAGTGTGACCTTTCTTGCGGGCATTCTGCTTATGTTTTCAGGTATTGAAGTACAGGGGGTTCAGGCTGCAAGCATGAAAAACCCGCGCCGGGATTTTCCCATTGCCATGCTGCTGGCTTCGGCTATTGCCTTTCTTATTTATCTTATGGGGTCGCTTGCCGTGGCAACGGTGCTTACACCCAAAGAAATAAGCCTCACGGCCGGGCTGATGGAGGCCTTTTCCCTGATGCTGCACAAGTTTGATCTGGATTTTCTTGTGCCGCTGATCGCCCTGCTTATCACCTTCGGCGGCGTGGGGAATGTGATGGCCTGGGTTTCCGGCCCAAGCAAAGGTATGCTGCAGACTGCCCGCGACGGCGAAGCACCGCCGTTTTTCGGCAAGGTGAACAAGGCCGGTGCGCCCGTGGCCCTGCTTGCCATACAGGGCGTTATCGTTCTTGCCCTGAGTTCCATCTACTTTCTGGTAAAAAATGTCAGTATCGCCTTTTTCATTCTGACAACGCTTACGGCCAGCATCTATCTGGCCATGTATCTGCTCATGTTCGGCGCGGCCATACGCCTTCGCATCACCCGACCCGATCTTCCGCGAACATACAGCGTGCCCGGCGGTCTTGTGGGCATGTTTCTGATCGGCGGCACGGGTCTGCTGGGCGTGGCCTTTGCCTTTACGGCGGGATTTTTCCCGCCGCACAACCTGCCTGTGGGCAATCCTGCCCTGTATGTAGCCCTTGTGGCGGGCGGTCTGTCGATCTTTATTGCCATTCCGCTCATCATCCAGGCCTTCAAAAAGCCTCAATGGAAGCGCACAACAAGTGCGGAAAACAATTTTTCAATTAACGGCAACAATGGAGATTAAAGCATGACTGCGAAAAACACCTTGCGCAATACGGTACTTGATGACACCTATGCCGCGGCGGATATGGCAAATGCCATGCCGCGCCATGAGATGCCCCAACAGGAAAGCCGCCCCCGCGACGTATACCAGGCCATTCATGATGAGCTTATGCTGGACGGCAATTCTCGCCAGAACCTGGCGACGTTCTGCCAGACCTGGGTAGACCCCGAGATCAACCAGATCATGGCCGAGTGCGTTGACAAAAACATGATCGACAAGGACGAATACCCGCAGACTGCCGAAACAGAAACACGCTGCGTGCACATGCTGGCCGACCTGTGGCATTCGCCGGACCCCAAGGGAACCCTGGGCTGCTCCACCACCGGTTCCAGCGAAGCCGCCATGCTTGGCGGGCTTGCCATGAAGCGCCGCTGGGTCAACATGCGCAAGGCCGCCGGAAAGCCCTATGACAAACCCAACATGGTGTGCGGCCCCGTGCAGGTCTGCTGGGAAAAATTCGCCCGCTACTGGGACGTGGAACTGCGCGAAATTCCTATGGAAAAAGACCGCCTGATCATGACCGCCGAAGAGGTCATCAAGCGTTGCGATGAAAATACCATCGGCGTTGTGCCCACCCTTGGCGTGACCTTTACCGGCCAGTATGAGCCGGTGGAAGAAGTAAGCAAAGCCCTCGACAAACTGCAGAAGGACAAGGGCTGGGACATTCCCATTCATGTGGACGGCGCCAGCGGCGGCTTTCTTGCCCCGTTCATCGAGCCGGACCTGCTCTGGGATTTCCGCCTGCCCCGCGTCAAGTCCATCAACTCTTCCGGTCACAAATTCGGCCTTGCCCCGCTTGGCGTGGGCTGGGTAGTGTGGCGCGAAAAAAGCGACCTGCCCGAAGACCTGATTTTCAATGTGAACTACCTGGGCGGCAACATGCCCACCTTTGCGCTCAACTTCTCCCGCCCCGGCGGCCAGATCATCGCCCAGTACTACAACTTCCTGCGTCTGGGACGCGAAGGCTACCGCCGCATTCACCAGAACTGCTACGATACGGCCCGCTTCCTGGGCGACGAAATCGCCAAGCTCGGTCCCTTTGAAGTGCTGTACAACGGGCGCGGCGGCATCCCGGCCCTGTGCTGGACCTTCAAGGCCAATGCCAAGACCAGCTACAGCCTCTATGACCTCTCGGACCGTCTGCGCTCGCGCGGCTGGCAGGTGCCTGCCTACTCCATGCCCGCTCACCGCGAAGACCTCGTGGTCATGCGCGTACTGGTACGCCACGGCTTCAGCCGTGACCTCGGCTCCCTGCTTGTCGATGACCTCAAGCGGGCCATGGCCCACTTTGATGCACACCCCGTCAGCAAACCCCTGAGCGAAACCGAAGCCGGCAGCAACAGCCACGCCGGACGCGCTGCAAAAAAATAACCTCCTGCGCACAATGATAAGGGCCGCCCCCGTGCTTACGGGGGCGGCCCTTCAGTATTGGCAAAACCGCAATGCGCTTTGCGCAACGTCTATTTCAGGTCAATTACACGCACATCTCCGCGAGTTTCATTAACTTTTTTGCGGAAGCTCTGCCGGCGGTCTTCACCGTCAATCTGCCCTGCCAGCCACTCAGCCACATGCAGGACAGAATGCTTGTCGTGCATGTTGATGAGGCAGCGCGCGATACCGATCTTGCAGGACGGGCAGCCCACCACCACGGGGCCGTCATAGTTTTCGCCCATGGCGTCCTCAAGCCGTTGCTGCTTCCGCGTCCGCAAAAGATTGTATATCTGGGGCGAGGTCATGGCGCCCATGCCGGATTCACCGCAGCAGCCGGGGCTGAGAACCACATCCGCCCCGCTGAATTCGCCAAGGGCGCGCACAACCTGCCGTTGCCCCTTGACCTTGTGCACATCAGCCCACTCACAATGGCAGGCCCCGTGGTACACGAGCCTTGAGCCTTCGGCCACAGGGGCACGCAGGTCTTCGCGGGAAAGCAGTGGCATGGTGAGCTGGACCACGTCACGCATGACCAGATCGGGAAACTGAGCCTGTATGTTCAGTCGCTCCAGCCCGTCGCGGCAGGAGCCGCAGGCCGTAACCAGGTATTTGCAGTCAAAACCCTGCTTGACGAGGCTGCGCAGCATGGAGGCAAGGTATTGCCTGTTCTGGGCCATATTGTCTTCAAAAGCCGTATCCATACCGGCCGCAAGCAGCGGGAACCCGCAGCACATGTGCCTGGGCGGCACAGCCACGGCAAAACCCGCCTTGAGCAGCAACATGATGGAAGAAGTGCCGATGCGGTCATAAAAGAGCGCGCCGCCGCAGCCCGGAAAATACAGCGCAAGGGGCATGCCCGGTGCAGGCTCGGCCGGGGTAAACACAGCACCCCTGTGCAGCTTGAGGGATTCGTACAGGTTGGTATAGCCCATCTTGGGGCCTCGCCCGGAAAAAAGCGGGCTTTGCATGCGGCGCTTCCACACAGCGGGGACGAAGCCCAGAAACTTGTTCTGCATTTTCTGGCCCAGCGAGGCCACCTTGGCCGCCTTGGGCGCGCGGTGGGCAATATCGCGCACAAGCCATTCCAGAGCGCGCCCCTTGATGGGATGCCCGCTGGCGCCTTCGTGCTCCAGCAGGGCGCGCAGGGTAAGCGCCACCTCGCCAGAGGGAATCTTGACCGGGCAGTTGGCCATGCAGCGGCCACAGGCCGTGCAGTGCTCCACAAGGTCGCGCATCCACTTGAGCAGACGGTCATCAATACGACCCTTGTTAACCTGGCTGTAATAAACGGCCTCAAGCAGCATGCCCATCACCATATTCTTGTTGCGCGGGTGATACTGCATGGAGCGCTCGGGATAGCACATGGAGCATACCTGCTTGCACTTGCCGCAGCGCGTACACACCTGGATGGAGGTGAGCAGGTGGATGAGCTTGTCCTTATCCGGCAGGCCGCTCTCGCGGATATCGCGGATAAGGCGGTTGAATGAAAACGTGAAGGGGCGCACGGGCAGGTCGCGATAGACGAGCTTGGCGGGGTTCATGACGTCGCGCGGGTCCACACGTTCCTTGAACGCGCGCAGGGCGTCCATTTTTTCCTTGCTGAAAAAGGCTATTTTGGTAATGCCAATGCCGTGCTCGCCCGAAACCTCGCCACCCATTTCCTGGCATTCAGCCATGACGCGGGCCGCCACCTCTTCGGCTTCTTCCAGCATCTGGGCATCGTTGGAATTCACAGGAATATTCACATGGCAGTTGCCGTCGCCAGCGTGCATATGGCTGGCGACCACAATGCGGCTGGCTTCCATATAGTCGCGTATCTTGCTGATTTTTTTTGCAAGGTGCGAATATTTTTCTTTCAGGACTTCAAGAAACGCCTCGGCCCGCTCGGCCATTTCCACATCCGAAACATCCGCGGCGGCAACATCGCCGGAAGCGGCCTTGGACGCCTGCGAAAACTCCCGGTTGAAGTCCTTGTCTTCCATAGGAAAGCCGGGCAGGCGCCCCACTTCCTGCAGGGCATGGCGGTAGGATGCGGCTGTGCATTCCAGGTTTATCTGCTCAAGAAAAAGCGCAAAATCTGGTATGCGGTCCATGGGAATGACCACGTCTTCATTGAGCTTGAAGCCGGAGGTACGCTTGGCGATGGCTGAAAGCTTGTGGCGATCTTCCCAGAAGCGCTCGCCTTCCTTGTCATCAGCAGCCACGATGATATCCACGTTTTCCTGCTGCTCGACCACGCTTACGATGTCGCCCACACAGGTATCCAGCAGATAGGGGTCATCGCCGTCCACCTGAAGGATGATGACGGAAATGGGCGCACCGTCGTACTTTTCGGACTTGCGCTTGTATTCGATGGCCTGCACGTACTTGGCGTTGAATTCTTCCATAGCCGAAAGATGGGCGTAATCGCCCTCTTCGCGGATACGGTTGCGCAGGGCCACCAGTTCGCGCACCACCACGGCGGCCGGATGCATTGAACGGCCGAAAAATTCCAGCACCATCACCCGCTTGTGACGGGGTTTGGGATGAACAATGAAACCGGCTTCGGTGATGATGCCGTCCACACCTTCTTTCTGCATGCCGGGCAGACCACCGAGGGCCTTGTTGGTCACGTCCTTGCCAAGGCCCGGCAGGCGGATTTCGTCACCGCGCAGATGCACCACGTTGCGTACACCGCCGCTGACGTCCTTGACCACAAAAACAGCGGTCTCATGGGGCAGTATCTTGTGGCGGGGGTGGTTTTCGCGCTCTACGGTGATGATCTCACCCGTAGGGGTCACCATGCGCCACCACAGCAGGTTGTCCAGCGTGGTTCCGTATTCAAAGGCCATTGGGCCGCCCGCATTTTCAGAAATATTGCCGCCGATGGACGAGGCCTGCTTGGAGGCCGGGTCTACGGAAAAAAGCGCTCCTGCGGCGTCAACGGCGTTGATGACGGTCTGGGTGATGGCTCCGGCCTCACAGGTGACCGACATGTTTTCCATATCAATAGGTCCCACGCGGGTAAGGCGTGTGAGGCTCACTATAAGGGTGCGCTTGCGTGCGGGTACAGCCCCGCCGGTCATACCCGACCCCCCGCCGCGCGGGATGAGGGCAAATTTCATGTCGTTGGCAAGCTTGACAAGCTCGGCCACCTGCTCTGTTGTATCAGGCTCCACCACCAGAAGAGGCAGCTCCATGCGCAGGTCCGTGGCGTCCGTGGCGGACTCCACCAGTGCGCCCGGATTGGTCAGGATGCACTCTGCAGGCAGGATGTCGCCCAGAGCGCTGATGAGCTTTTCCCTGAACTCCATTTCGGCCTCATGGGCCGACCAGAACATGGTAATGCCTTCACCGATGGCCGTGGCATAATAATGCGCCAGAGAGACAGACTCCTTTTCGAAGCTGTCACGTACGCTGCTGCGTACGGTATCCGCATCGATAAAGGGGTTGTAAGCCATCAGAAAAAGCTCTTCTGCGATGGCAATGGCAAGGTTGCGCACAGACTCGGGCCATTCGGCAAAGTCATCAATATTGATGCGCAGAATACGATTCACTACATAGTCAGGAGAAATGGAAATATGCGGACCCTTATGGGGCATGGCGTTCTAACCTCATGAGCGCTGTTGTAATCTGTTACAATGACAGACAGCGGGTTATATGGGAAGCCCTTTTTCTACGTTCAATATGCCCGGAAGGCAAGGGGTACGAAAAATGCCGCTCTTTCACAGTCTCAGCGGAATACTCCGGCCCTGCACAGCCGCATAAAAAACCGGGGCCTGCTACCACACACCCCCTGAACAGGCGGCGAACAGCGCAGCCCAAACCGCAGGACAGCGCCAGTACCGGAAGCAATGCCTGGAGCAATGGTCGGCATGTAAAGACGGCACTCCTCCTTGTCTGCGCTGCCCGGAACCGGAGCGGAACATCAGCCGCCCACAACGGCAAGACACAAAACGGCGGCCTCATGCCACCAGTTTGCGGCAAGCACGCGCAGTTGTTCCGTCACGTTGTCGTGCTGTCACCCATATGACATAAGACCGCCTTTGACATTTGGCCATGTGTAGATATGCTTTTTCGGCCGGGGCGCACAGTTGCTCCCCGCCACACGACGGAGTGCTGCACGCATGCTTATCGAAAAGCTACAACCGCTGACAGACGTCTTTGACTGGCTGCACCATAGCTGGGAACGTGCCACCACCCAGCGGCGCGTAGCGCTTCTTATTCTCTGGGTCTACCTGCTGGCCCTGCTGGGGGTGGAACTGAACCGTCAGGCAATGCTGCCGCCCTGGCTGGCCGGCGTAACGCCCACCAGCCATTTTTACGCCATACACCTGGCCTTCACGCTCATACTGGTGCTGGAGGTCATGAGTCTTGTTTTCATCATCCCCAGCTCCCTGTCCCAGTCTATGGGCAAGCAGTTTGAAATCCTCACCCTCATCCTGCTGCGAAACGCCTTCAAGGAGCTGGCCCATCTGCCGGAACCGGTCAGTGTTGCGGGCGACATGACGCCTGTGCTCTATATCGCCATATCCGGCACAGGCGCGCTGCTGGTCTATCTTTGCCTCGGCCTGTACAAGCGCATTGCACGTCGGCACATGCATTTCATCCAGTCGCCGGACATGCGCATGCGCTATGTCATGAGCAAAAAACTGCTGGCGCTGGCCCTTTTTATCATCTTTATGGGTACGGCACTGCGCGATTTTGCCCTTTTTGTCACCACCGGTGGCGACCAGAACTTTTTTGAAACCCTGTACACCATTCTGATCTTTTCAGACATCACCATGGTGCTTATTGCCCAACGCTACATGCCCGCCTTTCATGCGGTGTTCCGCAACTCGGGCTTTGTTATCGGCACCCTGCTCATGCGCCTGGCCCTCTCCGCAGCCCCGCTGTGGAGTCCGGTCATCGGCCTTTTTGCCGCATTTTTTGTACTGGCCCTTACCTGGGTAACCAACTACTTTACACCCCCGCCACCGCCTGACGGCGCCCAGGAACAAAGCCAGCCAGCCCTGCCAGAAACCACTGACTAGGCATCCGGCGCTTGAAACAGCCTCTGGTTCATGCCTGTGACGCTTACGGAACGCGCCGGCAGCGTCTTCGTTGTCCGGCCCCAGCTTCCCGGCCCATCTCGATGACGCGCACGGCGGGAATCACCGGACGAAGCGCGGAAGCTTCCGCCAAGGAAGCCACGGCCGAAGACAGCAACGATGATTCGCCGTTAAGCAACCATTGCAAGCGGCAACTGCTCCAAAGGCAATTTGCAGGCAGTTTTAGGACAGCAGCCCTGCTGCAATCCGGGATGTCGCTGCACACCGAGAGTACGGCAATGCCCGTTTTCAGATGTTTTCAGCTACAGAGGTCATCGCCACGGAGGCATGGCAAGACGCAAGGCCGCCATTGCGCACAGGGCAGTCCACAGGACAGCAATAGGCCCGGCAGCCCGCCCCGCCTGAAAAAGTACAGCCGCAGCAAGGCAGACAACAAGAACGCAAAAGGGCGGCCTGAAAAGACCGCCCTTTACTTTATCGGGAGTTTGCCTGCTCAGGCATTGGCAGCCTTGAGCATTTCTTCCACCATTGAGAGCGTGGGCGTTGCGCCCGCCTCAAGCCCGCAAAGACCCCGTACAGCCAGCATTAGCATATCGAACTGCAAAGACATTTCGGCCATGCCGTTATGAATGATGCAATTGTCGCCGCGCACGGCAAGGCGGTACGCATGGCGGCTGCGCTCCTGACCAGAGGAACGCACGATATAATACACCTGGTCGTTGGTGTCGGTCACATAAAGCTTTTGACGGGTGAGCATGCCAAGAGCCTCGTCATACCACGAGCACTCAGAAAAAAGCCGACCACGAAAGCTGAAATCGCCGCCGTTGTCGTGCTTCAGACAAATGTCTTCCATAGATTTCTGCACGTTCATTCCATCCTCCGCGTGCTCTTGCCCGCTACTATGCGCGCCAGAGGGCTGCGCTTTATGGAAGCTAGCATTGCACACAAATGCTTGTCAATAACAGCAGCAAGTAAACAACAAAATCGCATGGACAAAAAACATATATTTCTTATATCATGCTGATATAAAAAGAAAAATATACAACATGGCTTTGTAGAACAGCCTTGCGGTTCGCCCCACAGCTTTGTGCAAGGCCTTGCCTGAACAGCACAAGCCGGATGCAACAAAAAAACAGGGCCGGGCTGCGGGCGCTGCAAAGCACAAAATCTGCACGTCCGACCGGCACGATCGGAGCCGGACAGACGAGAAACACAGCTTGCTGCAAGGGGGATAAAGAAAAAGCCGCAGCCCAAAGGCCCCGGAAGGCAGGGAAACACAGGGCATAAACATCGCCCGGCATACAGTCCGGCGTGGCTGCAACGGCGCAAGCCCTGTTGTGCGCATTGCGGTTATATCCGTATCAATCTGTTTTTACAAAATATTACAGGCATCAAACTCCGCTATGCCCTGCTTTTTCCGCAAAGCGCGCGTAGGCTCGGGCCACCGGAGAGGCCGGGTCCATACGCCCGAGAAAAGCACCGTTGGCGTGCACAGGTTCGTGCATGTGCCGCCGGGGAGCACGCCAGCCCTGCTCTTCTTCGGGCAGGGGCTTACGTGCCGTCACATCCAGACCGACTTTACCCATAAGCAAAGAAACCTTTACGCCGCCGAAAAAAGGCTCTTCCATAAAGGCATTGGCCCGCTCCAGCAGTTCGCCGCTCATGAGGTGCAGCTCCTGAGCCAGCATGGCATCCTCCGCCCCGATGAGCAGCAAATCCCTGTGGTGGCCCAAGGGGCGCGCCAGCATACCAAGATCCGGCCCCATCACCATACTCCAGTTTTCCCAGAGGTGGGCAAGACGGTGGCGGGCTTGCGCCTGCCCCGGCTCCACGCCAAGCCCGGCCAAGACCGACGCAAGCACCTCACCTGCGGCTATCGGCTCGGCATTTTTGTCTTTTTTGCGAAAAACTCTGGGGTACATAGGCAAAAAATCACTGTAATATATTTGATTATTTATAGAAAATACATTCAACAACATCCGCACAGGCTCTATGGCCATTGTTGACTATATGCGGATAACTTGATACTTGTATCAGCATAAATTGATTTACTACGGAAAAACATATGGCACTTCTTTACTTCAAGGCACTTTCTGATGAAACACGGCTCCGCCTTGTGCACATCTTGCTGCATTACGAGCTATCGGTCAACGAACTGGTGCGCATCCTTGATATGGGCCAGTCGCGCGTATCCCGCCACCTGAAAATCCTCACCGAGGCCGGGCTGCTCACCTCGCGGCGCGACGGCCTCTGGGTTTTTTATGCGGTTCCCCGCTCGGGCGAAGAAAGGGAGTTCCTGCGCGCGGCCATGCCTTTTGTGCAGGCCGATGCAGCCATGCGTGCAGACCTGAACATGGCCGCCCAGATGCTGGAAGAACGCGCCCTGAAGACCCGGCAGTTTTTCAATGCCATTGCCGAAGACTGGGACGAGCTGAACCGCGAGGTTCTGGGCACATTTGACCTGCCCGACGCCGTGTGCGCGGCCATCCCCGAGAACTGCGGCATGGCCGTGGACCTCGGGTGCGGCACGGGCGCGGTGCTGGCCCGCATGCTGCCGCTGGCGCGCGGCGTCATCGGTGTGGACGGCTCGGCCCGCATGCTCGAAATCTGCCGCCGCCGCTTTACGCCCGAGGACCTCTCGGCGGACAGGGTTTCCCTGCGTATCGGCGAGTTGAGCCACCTGCCCCTGCGCGACCACGAGGCTGACTTTGCCTGTATCAACCTTGTGCTGCACCATCTTTCAGAACCCATTGAGGGCCTGCGCGAGATACACCGCATCATGGCTCCGGGCGGCCGTCTTTTTGTGGCGGACTTTCTGCGCCATACTGATGAAACCATGCGCAACCGTTATGGCGACCGCTGGCTCGGCTTTGAAGAAGGCGGTCTGGCCGCTGACCTTGATGCCGTGGGCTTTCGCACGGTTTCCTGTGCAAAACAGCCGGTGGGCCGTGGGCTGACACTGTTCCTGCTTACCGCCGAGGCCCGCTGAACGCCGCAAGGCCGCGGGGTTTTCCGGGCAGCAGAAGCGCGCCCGGCGCACATCCGGACACAATGCAAACAAACATACCATGTCAAAGGATAGGAGAAACACATGACCAAAGCTCTTGATCTGAGCCTGGCGCACAAAGTTGCGGATATGGCCCTGGCCGACTTCGGCAAAAAAGAAATGCAGCTTTCCGAGCGGGAAGTGCCCGGTCTTATGGAGTGCATCAAAAAATACGGCTCCAGCCAGCCTCTCAAGGGGCTCAAGATTACCGGCTCGCTGCACATGACCATCCAGACGGCCATGCTTATTCAGACCCTGCACGCCCTGGGCGCGGATCTTCGCTGGGCTTCATGCAATATCTTTTCCACTCAGGACCACGCCGCCGCCGCCATTGCCGACCTGGGCATGGCGAAGGTTTTTGCCTGGAAAGGCGAAACCCTTGAAGATTACTGGTGGTGCACCGAAATGGCCCTTACCTGGCCCGACGGCTCCGGTCCCGACCTTATCGTGGACGACGGCGGCGATGCCACCCTGCTCATCCACAAGGGTGTGGAAGCTGAAAACAATCCCGCCATCCTTGACGAAAAGACCGATAACAAGGAACTTCAGTGCATCCTTGACCGCCTCAAACTGCGCCTTAAGGAAGACCCGCAGCACTGGCACAAGGTTGCCGCCGGCATGAAGGGCGTGTCGGAAGAAACCACCACTGGCGTACACCGCCTTTACCAGCTTGAGGCCGCGGGCAAACTGCTTTTCCCGGCCATCAACGTCAACGATGCGGTGACCAAGTCCAAATTCGACAACCTGTACGGCTGCCGCGAATCGCTGGCAGACGGCATCAAGCGTGCCACTGACGTCATGATCGCCGGCAAGGTGGTTGTGGTGATCGGCTACGGTGACGTGGGCAAAGGCTGCGCCCAGTCCATGCGCGGCCTCGGCGCGCGCGTTCTGGTGACCGAGATCGACCCCATCTGCGCACTTCAGGCCGCCATGGAAGGCTACGAAGTCACCACGGTTGAAGACGCCCTGCCCTACGGTGACATTTATGTGACCTGCACGGGCAACTATCATGTCATCAGCGGCAAACATATGGAAGGCATGAAAGACGAAGCCATCGTGTGCAATATCGGCCACTTCGATAACGAAATCGAAATGACCTATCTGGAAAACACGCCCGGCATCACCTGCCTGAACATCAAGCCGCAGGTGGACAAGTGGACCCTCAAGTCCGGCCGCAGCATCATTGTGCTGGCCGAAGGCCGCCTGGTAAACCTTGGCTGCGCCACAGGCCACGCCAGCTTTGTCATGTCCAACAGCTTTACCAACCAGACACTGGCCCAGATCAAGCTGGCCACTGAAAAGCTGGAAAACAAGGTCTACACCCTGCCCAAGGAGCTGGACGAAGAAGTGGCCCGTCTGCATCTTGGCCGCCTCGGCGCAAAACTGACCAAACTTTCCAGGGAACAGGCCGACTATATCGGCGTTAACGTGGACGGTCCCTACAAGTCGGACCACTACCGCTACTAGAACATACCCACTCTGAAATGCCTGCCTGACGGCGAGACACTTCTGCTGTCTGCGTCCGCACCCTGATGCACCGTAACGGCGGGATCAGGTCCGTCTTGCAAGCATGGCACTGCTGCCTGTTTTCCTGGCCGTACTGCGGTCAGGAAACATGCCCGCAAGCCGGAGTGCCTGAAAAAATCGCCATGGCGGGGAGCATACCTACCCACTGGCGAACGCACGGGGCGGCCCGCCCGCCGCGCCCCTGTACACAATGGCCGGAGTGTATCTCCGGCCATTTTTATTTTCCGCCCGCCTCTCTCCGCTCCCGCCCCTTTATCAGCACGCCGCATTTTTCATTCCCGGACAGTTTCCGGAAACGGATGACACAGCAGCGCATGGTTAATGACGGCAACATGAACCCATTTTGAAAAAAATATCACTGCGATGTTGTATCTATCCGTACAGGCAGAACGAGACATACATCTTCGGAAATTTTTTTTCAGACAAAAAACATACTTGTACTGTTATTTTAAATAATTTTATATTTATATAGCTGATTCATAAGAAATAATACTTTTATAAATATATTATATTATTCTATTGCAGTAAAAAATGTTTTTTGAAAACAATTTTTATATTGCTATAGCCCATAAGTCGATATTACTTATGCCGATAATACACAAAGATGATAAAAAGCAGCACGCAAAAGATACTGCGAGCATCGTCAATATAATAAAATATCGGCATATAAAAAAGAATATTGCATGGGAAAATAAAATTATACTATTCTTTTTTATACAAAACATAAAACAAAAACAGCCAATCGTCACATTACTTGGGGGAATAAATGAAGCTCGGAGTAAAACTTTCTCTGATGTCTGCTTTTCTACTGCTGCTCACTGCAATTCTTGGTACGTTCAGTCTCATGCAGATGTCAAAAATCAATGACGGTTCAACAGAGCTGAGCTACGAATGGCTGCCATCAACACGTTGTGCCATGGATTTCAATATCATCGCCTCTGATTACCGGCTGGCCGAAGCCCTGTTCATCACAACACCCCCCACGGATGAATACCGGCAGGTATACAAAACCCGCATGGAAAGCACCCAGAAAAGCCTTTCTGCGGTTGCCGCACGGTACATGCCCCTTATCGGCTCAGCGCAGGAGCGCCAGGCATATGAAACCTTTGCGCGGCAATGGAAGGAATATTCGGACCTCAGCGGCCGCATCATGCAACTGGCCGACAGCGGCAATCTGGATCAGGCCCTGCAGCTTTTCCGTGTACAGTCCCGCACGCTTTATGAGCAGGGGCGTGAATCCCTTGCGACACTGGTGCGCATCAATACCGAAGGCGGCAATGCGGCCAGCAAGGAATGTGATGACCTGTACGCCACGTCAAAAAAACTGATTATTATCCTGCTTGCGGCCGCACTTATCGCCGGCACGCTTACCGTGGTCTTCATCATACGGAGCACACACAAACAGCTAGGCAAAGACCCGGGCGAACTTAACAGCATTGCCGACCGCGTTGTGCAGGGCGACTATAATGTGGACGATGGAAACGCCAAAGAAGGCGTATACAAGGCCATTGTAGCCATGGTCAGCGCCCTGAAGTCAAACATCGAACGGGCGCAGGAAGAATCGATCAGGGCGCAGGATGCCGCTGAAAAGGCCGGGATAGCACAGCATGCCGCTGAAGAAGCCCAGGCCAGGGCAGAAAACGCCCGCCGCGAAGGTCTGCTTGACGCCGCAGCCCAGCTTGAGGGCGTGGTCAACATCATTGCCTCCGCCTCTGAGGAGCTTTCGGCCCAGATCGAGCAGTCTTCTCACGGCGCGGCACAGCAGGCAGGCCGCATTGCAGACACGGCCACCGCAGTGGAAGAAATGAATGTCACCGTGCTTGAGGTCGCCAGAAACGCCTCGTCCGGAGCGGACCTTTCCGGCGCTACACAACAGAAAGCCCGTGAAGGCGAACAGATAACCTCCCAGTGCCAGACCGCCATCAGCGATGTGCAAAACGACACTATGGCGCTTAAAGCCGGCATGGACGAGCTTTCTGGACATGCGCAAGCCATCAACGAAATCATGACTGTCATCTCCGACATCGCGGACCAGACAAACCTGCTGGCCCTCAATGCGGCCATTGAAGCGGCCAGAGCAGGAGATGCCGGGCGCGGCTTTGCCGTGGTGGCCGATGAAGTGCGCAAACTGGCAGAAAAAACCATGGCCTCCACCCAGGATGTGGGCAGGGCCATCCGCGCCATCCAGGAAAGCTCCCGGGACGGGGTGCACCGTATGGATGCCGCGGTGGACAAGGTAAACCTGGCTACGGAATTCTCCCTGCGCAGCGGAGACGCACTGAAAGAAATCCTCGGTCTGGCCGAACAGACGGCTGACCAGGTACGCAGCATCGCCACGGCCAGCGAGCAGCAGTCTGCCTCATCTGAAGAAATCGCCCGCTCTGTGGAACACGTCAACACCATTGCCGGTGAAACCGCCCAGGCCATGGGCGAAGCCAGCAAGGCCGTTTCCGACCTGGCAGCCCAGGCCCAGGAGCTGGCGAGGATAATCGAATCTCTCAAGCGGGCCTGATTCGCCTGCCGCACTGCCCCCAAACAGCCCGGCCTTTTCCTGTACAGGAAAAGGCCGGTTTTTCGTGCTGCGGATGCCGTGCAGGCGCATTGCCCCCCGCCCCCATGCCGTGTATGCTGCGCCGTGCCGTGCCCGCGCCATAAAGCTGACACCTCCTGCTCCGCGCTACCCGCCTCACACTGTGGCGCATCCGTGCTGGGGCCGGAACGGCGTGTGCCAATTCATGATTTTCAAGGAATACAATGCAAAACGTGACCATTCACACTGACGGCTCCTGTCTCGGCAATCCCGGCCCCGGCGGCTGGGCCGCCATCCTCAGGCTGGACGAGGGCGACCACCGCAAGGAATTTTCCGGCGGGTACGCCCTGACCACCAATAACCGTATGGAAATGCTGGCCGTCATTGAGGCCCTGGCCCTGCTCAAAAGCCCCTGTACCGTGGACCTGTACACAGACTCACGCTACGTGTGCGACAGCGTGAGCAAGGGCTGGCTGTGGGGATGGGTGAAAAAAAACTGGATCAAGTCCGACAAAAAACCTGTGCTCAATGTAGACCTGTGGCAGCGCATGCTGCCCCTCCTGCGCCAGCACAAGGTAAATTTTCACTGGCTGAAAGGACACGCCGGGCATCCCGAAAACGAACGCTGTGACGTTCTGGCCCGCGCCCAGGCAAGCCGCCGTGACCTCCCCCCGGATACAGGCTATAAACCCTGACAGATAACCACCGTGTCCGGGTGCAGGCCTGCCGCCGCGCTCCGGGCATAAGCCGCAAAACCGCAATATCATGCCCGTAAGTCCTTCCGCCGCAGAAAACGCCTTTTCCCTGGCAGCCCTCTGGCATGCCCTGGGCTGGCCACTTTTACGCCTGCTCTTGGGCATGGCCGCCGGCCTGCTCATCGCCAACGTGCTGGAGGCTCTGCGCTGGACGCGCCATCTGGCACGGCTGGCGGCCCCTCTGGCACGGCTGGCCCACCTGCGCGAAGTGGCCGGAGCCGGATTTTCCCTGGCGTTTGTTTCTCCTGCGGCGGCCAACGGCCTTTTGTCCGACAGCCATAACATGGGTGAACTGTCAGACAGGGAACTTATGCTGGCGAATCTTTTCAACAGCCTACCCGCCTATATGGTGCACACCCCCACCATTTTTCTGCTTACATGGCCTGTGCTGGGTACGCCCGCCATTATCTATGTGGGGCTTACCCTGCTGGCCGCCGTGGGGCGCACGGCCTTTACCGTGGTGCTGGCCCGGCGTCTGCTCCCGCCCCCGCCGCCGGGCTGTGCGGCCTGCAAGGCCGACAACAACGAAAAAACCGACTGGGCCGCGGCCATGCACAAGGCGTGGAAGCGGTTTACCCGCCGCCTGCCCAAACTCGTCTACTTTACCGCACCCATCTACGTGCTTATGTATCTGTTGCAGCAGTTCGGATACTTCGCCCTGGCCGAACAGTGGCTTTCGCAGCATATGGCATGGCTTTCCTTCTTGAAGCCGCAGGCTATGGGCATTATTGTACTGCACCTGGCGGCGGAACTGGGCGCAGCGCTGGGCGCGGCAGGCAGCGTATTGCAGACGGGCGGCCTTTCCGCCCGCGATGTGGTGCTGGCCCTTATGGTGGGCAATATCCTTTCCACACCCATGCGTGCCATACGCCATCAGCTGCCGTCCTATTCCGGCTTTTTCCGCCCGACGCTGGCCCTGCGGCTTATCCTGGCCAACCAGGGGCTGCGGGCAGCCAGCATGACAGCTGTCACCGCGCTCTATTATTATGCCGGGGCCTGATCCCGGACTACACGGCAGTATCGCGTATGGGTATATTGATGGAACAGCACGCACATGAACACATGGAGCTTGCCGAGGCACAGGAAAACTTCGGTATGGGCATTATCTGTGCCCAGCAGGTCTTTGCCCATTTTTCCGGGCGGTTTGGCCTGCAACCCGAAGAGGCCATGCGCACAGCGGCCTGCTTCGGCTCGGGCATGGGGCAAGCCGCCACCTGCGGCTGTGTTACCGGCGCCCTCATGGTCCTTGGCCTGGCGCACGGATGTGCAGGCCCGTGCTCACGCGAGCGCAAACGGAATCTCTACTCCCGCCGCGACGCCTTCATAACGGCCTTTGCCGGTTCCCACGGCGGTCTTCTTTGCCGGGAGATACTGGGGTACGACCTTACCATACCTGAAGAGCGCACCCTTATTATGGAAAAGGATCTTTTTACCACAGTATGCGCTCCGCTGGTCTGCGCCGCCTGCGGCCTGCTGGAAGAATATCTTTAAGACTACGGGCACAAGGAGTTCCCATGACAGAAGCATCCGCAAAACCGCAAGATGAAGGCCGCCGCTACGAACGCGCCCCGGTGGAAATTCCCGCCCATTGCCAGGTCGTCAAGCCCGAACATACGGGCGCCCGCATCGTTGTGCTTTTACAGCCTGAAGAAAAACATCTCTCCCTGCCCAGACCAAAAACTTCGCGCCAGCTGCTTGCGGCGCTGGGGCTTGCGGAAGAAACCGCCCTTGTGGCCCGTGACGGCCAGCTGCTCACACCCGACAGGCGCATATGGCCCGGCGACCAGGTGCTGGTGCGCAAGGTGGCGTCTTCCGGCTAACCCGCCCAACCTTCACCGGCGCAGCCCCGCTTGCTGCGCCGCAGGGAAAATGGTACCCGCCAGCCATGTTTAATATAGATATATCCCAGGCCCTGAACACCCTGTCCATCGCGGCGGTTCCCGCCCTGCTGGGCATCATTCTGCACGAAGTGGCCCACGGCTGGGTTGCCGCCCGCTGCGGCGACCCCACAGCCCGCATGATGGGGCGGCTGACCCTCAACCCGCTGCCGCACATTGACCCTATGGGGCTTATGGTCTTCGGACTGACAAGCCTCAGCGGCTCCTTTGTTTTCGGCTGGGCCAAACCCGTGCCCGTCAATCCGCGCTATTTTCGCGATCCGGCCAAGGGCATGATGCTGGTGGCTCTGGCGGGTCCTCTGACCAACTTTATTCTGGCGGGGATTTTCGGCGTGCTGCTGCGGCTGACACTGAACTTTTTTCCGCCCATTGAGTGGCAGTACAGCAATGTCTACATCTTTGCCCTCAAATCCATGCAGGCGGGGGTCATCATCAATTTCGGCCTGGGCTGGCTTAACCTGCTGCCCATTCCACCGCTGGACGGCAGCAAGGTTGTAGCCTATTTTCTGCCATTCAATGCGGCCTTGCGCTACCTGAGCGTCGAACGCTTCGGCTTTATCATCCTGCTTGGCCTGCTGTTTACCGGCCTGCTGGGCATGGTACTGGGTCCGCTGGTGAGCGGCAGCGCCCGTGGCCTGCTGTCTCTGCTGGGCATTTTATAATTTCAAAGGACTGTTTTTCATGAGCAAAGAACTGCGCACTGTTTCCGGCATGCGGCCCACCGGCCCCCTGCACCTCGGCCATTACTTCGGCGTGCTGAAAAACTGGGTTGAACTGCAACACACAGAAGAGGCATACTTTTTTGTGGCAGACTGGCATGCCCTCACCAGCGACTACGCCGACCCGTCCAAAGTCGGCCAGAATATCCGCGAAATGGTCAAGGACTGGGTGGGCGCGGGCCTCAACCCCGAAGACTGCGTGATCTTCCGCCAGTCTGCGGTGAAGGAACATGCCGAACTTTCGCTGTTGCTCTCCATGATCACGCCCGTATCCTGGCTTGAGCGCAACCCCACCTACAAGGAACAGCAGCAGCAGATCAGCAACAAGGATCTCGGCAATGCGGGCTTTTTGTGCTATCCTGTGCTCATGGCGGCGGATATTCTCATGTACCGCCCCCACGGCGTGCCTGTGGGCGAAGACCAGTTGCCCCATATGGAGCTGACCCGCGAAATAGCCCGGCGCTTCAACTATCTTTACGGCGGCGACCTGTTGCCCGAACCCAAGGCCATGCTCACCCCGGCAGCCAAATGCCCCGGCCTTGACGGGCGCAAAATGTCGAAAAGCTACAACAACGGCATTTTCCTTTCCGACAACATGGCGGATATTCAGGAAAAAGTGCGCGGAATGTTTACCGACAAAGCCCGCCTGCGCAAGTCCGACCCCGGCAATCCCGATGTCTGTAATCTCTTTCCCTACCACGTGCTCCTGAGCAGCGCCGAAGAGCAGGCAGAGATCCGCCAGGGCTGCACCGGCGCGACCCTGGGCTGTGTGGACTGCAAAAAAATATTCCTCAGGAATCTTGAAGCATTCCTGACGCCTCTTCAGGAACGCCGCGCCGTGCTTGATGCCAACCCCGCCCGGGTGGATGAAATTCTTGCCCACGGCAATGAGCGCGCCCGCGCCTTTGCCTGCCAGACCATGAGCCTGGTACGCGAAAAAATGGGGGTGTAGTTGAAATTTGTAAGTGTGGATTACGGCCTGGCCCGCACGGGCCTGGCCGTGTCAGACCCTGACGGGCGCATGGCTTTCCCCCTGGCGACCGTGCGCCTGCAGGACTACACTGACCGCAAGCTCTTTCTCGCCGCCCTGACGGAAAAAATCATTGAAACCGGGGCGGAAGCGGTTGTGGTGGGCCTGCCCCTCACGCAGGACGGAAAAGAAAGCCTGACCACAAGGCAGGTGCGCAATGTTACCCAGCGCCTCAAGCGCCGTATCCCCCTGCCCTTTTACTATATGGTTGAAGAGCTGAGTTCTGAAGAAGCCTGGGCTGACCTGCGCGAGGCCGGGCTCAAAATGCGCAAGCGCAAGGCCGTACTTGACCAGCAGGCTGCCGTGCGCATTCTTTCGTCCTTTCTAGCCCTTGCCCCGCAAGAGCGGAGTCCCGCATGAAAACACTGCTGCGCCTGCTCGGACTGCTGTTGTTGCTGGCCCTGGCCGGTGGCGGCTGGCTTGCTTACGAGGCTCATACCTTCCTGAATACCCCGGCGCAAAGCGAGGGGCAGGATGTTTTTTTTGATGTGCCGCCCGGCGCGCGCTTTGCCCAGGTGGCGGCAGGGCTTGAGCAGAAAGGCATTATCACCGACGCCCGCAGGTTCGCCCTGCTCGCCCGCTATAAGGAATGGGACAGCCGCCTTCAGGCCGGGCGCTTTGCCCTCAATTCCGGCTGGCTGCCCGAAAAGGTGCTGGACACGCTCGTCAACGGCCAGCCAGTGCTTTTCCGCATTACTGTCCCCGAAGGACTCACCTGGTGGCAGACCGGCAAACTGCTGGAAGAAGCCGGACTTGTGCGCTTTGACGATTTCCGTCAGGTCGTCACGGACCCGGCCTTTCTGCGCCACTATGGCATCCCCTTTGCCACGGCCGAGGGTTTTCTCATGCCGGATACCTATCTGCTGAAAAAAGCTGACGAGCCGGATATGGCTCAGGCCCGCAGCGTTGCCGGGCGTATGGTGGACAATTTTTGGCGCAAGGCTGCCCCTGTGTGGCCCGATGGCAGAAAACCCGCCGTGGACCAACTGAAAACCTGGATGATCCTGGCCTCGGTGGTGGAAAAGGAAACAGGCATCGATGCCGAGCGCCCGCGTGTGGCCGGGGTGTATCAGAATCGCCTGGCCCGTAACATGATCCTTCAGGCCGACCCCACGGTCATCTACGGCCTTGGTCCCGGCTTTGACGGCAATCTGCGCCGCAATCACCTGGACGATCCCAACAACCTGTACAATACCTACCAGCGGCCGGGGCTGCCGCCCGGTCCCATATGCTCGTTCGGCATGGCGGCGCTCAAGGCGGCCATCAATCCGGAAAAACATGACTTTCTCTATTTTGTGGCCGTCACTGACGGCGGTGAACATGCGTTTTCCACCAATCTTGCGGACCATAACAAGGCCGTGCGCCAGTACCTGCAAAACAGGCGCAAAGCCCAGCAGAGCCGCTAAGGAGGCCCCGTGAAATACCTCATCGTTGAAGATTTTTCCGGCCAGCCCGTCCCCTTTGTCTTTCCCCGCCGCGTTGACCACAGCGACATGCGCGAACAACTGCCCTACGGCCAGGTGCTTTCCGCGGGCTTTCTGGAGCTTGGTCCCCAGGGCTTTATCTGCTCCGGCGGCCACGCCGAGCTGGGCCTCAAGGCCCGGCCCCGGGAGGATGCCGCCATCATCGCCGAGGCCCTGCGGCAACGGTAGGGTGATGGTGAGGCAGGGAGGCAGAAGGCTTTTCTGGGGGCAGGGGAACTTTTTGTAAAAAGTTCCCCTGCCCCCAGCCCTCCATCCCCTCAAAAACTTTTATTTTTACGCCTTTCTGGTATTTATAGGGCAAGCGTTGAACACGGCAAAGCACGGCTACTCCCTGGTTGGACAAAAATCGCAACAAGCGCCGTATACGCGTTGAAAATACGTATGCTCAACGCTGACATGTGGCAAAACATCTCGTAAAAGTGAAAAGCTGGATGCAGAAGCTGCTTCCGTCTGGAACCCCCTGATCCGCCGGAGACGTCATGCACACCGAACAGCCGCGCATTCCCGGCATCATCATCGCCGGCACTGGCAGCAATACGGGCAAGACCACGGCCACCCTGGCCCTGCTTTGCGCCCTGGCTGCCCGCGGCATTCCCGTGCGCGCCGCCAAAACCGGTCCCGACTATATAGACGCCGCTTTTCACGCCGCCATCACAGGTCTGCCCGCCGCCAATCTTGACACGTGGATGTGTCGCGAAACTCTGCCCAAAGCCGGAGAAAGCCCGCTGACTTCGAGAAAACGTCTGCCCAGGGGTCTGCGCAGCGTCTTTGCCCGCATGGCCGGGCCTGAAAACTCTCAAAAACATTCCTTCGGCACGCCCGCCCCCGCCCTTCTTGTGGTTGAAGGAGCCATGGGCCTGTATGACGGCGGACATGGCGGCGCGGGCAGCACGGCACAGCTGGCGGCCCTGCTGGACCTGCCCATTCTGCTCATATGCAGTGCGGCAGGGCTTGGGCAGTCAGTGGCGCCGCTGGTGGAAGGCTATGTCCGCCACAAGCCGCACTGGTTGTCCGTCCACGGTCCAACCCCGCGCTTTCTGGGCGTTATCTGCACACATGTGGGCAGTCCGCGCCATGCAGAAATTATTGAAGATGCCCTGAAGCCGCTGCAAAAAACAGACGGCCTGCCCCTGCTGGGGCTGTTGCCCCGCGCTGGAGCACCTGCCCTCAAGTCCCGCCATCTTGGCCTTGTGGAAGCACGGGAGGCTCTGTCCGCCCTGGATCGCCCCGCGCTGGCACACTGGTTTGAAGAAAATTGCCGCCTGGATGCCCTGCTGCGTCTGGTGGGAACAGCAGGCAGTCTGCACAATACGCCAGATGCGGCCGCTTTTTTTATGGCAAATGCGGAGAAAGGCAGCCCTGCCACAGAGGAAACAGCCTGGGGCGCGCGCTTTTTTATGCCGCGCCCGCCCGGTGGCCGGCATGTTCTTCAAAATGCTGTTGACGGTGCGGGAATGGGGCAGCACGACGCTCCCGCTGCCCCCCAAAAAACTTCCACCCCCAAACGCACCCGCCGCCCCCGTGTGGGCATGGCCTGGGATGCGGCCTTCAGTTTCTGCTATGCCGACCTGCCCCCCCTGCTCGCAGAACTGGGCGCAGAGCTTGTTTTCTTTTCACCGCTGCGCGATGCCGCGCCGCCGCCCAGCTGTTCCGCCCTGTACTTTCCCGGCGGCTACCCAGAACTGCATGCCCCGCAACTGTCAACCAACGTCCGCATGCTTGACGCCCTGCGCGCACTGGCCCGGAACGGCCTTCCCATATATGGTGAGTGCGGGGGCTACATCTACCTTATGCACTCCCTGCGGCTGAAGACGCATGACGGGGCGGACAGAGCAACAGAACATCCCATGGCCGGTCTTTTACCCATACACTGCACCCTGGGGCAGGAGCGTGCAGCCCTGGGCTACCGGGCCGCTCTGGCCCTGCCGGGCTGGCCGCAAGACCGGCCCCAGGACCGCGCCAAAACCGGGGCAGGCGCAGAATGCAGCCGCCCTGCCCCCATCTGGGTACGGGGACACGAATTTCACTATGCCCGTGAAGACGATTCCCCTTTGCCCGCACACTGCGCGCCATTGTGGAACCTGTATGACAGCAAGGGAATTTTTTTACGGCAGGAGGGCTGCCGCCACGGCTCCGTGGCCGGAACATGGCTGCACTGCTATCCTGAGGGATCCCGACGCTTCTGGCGTACATGGCTCGAAGCAGCGGTAAAAAACAATGGCAGAACGATGTAACGCCGCGAGCGCACACACGACCAACCGAGGCTTACCCATGACGTATATTCCTGCGCCGGAACATTCCGTAGAACTGGACCCGGCCTGCACCCCCCAGACCATCGAAGAGCGCTCTTTTGCCATTATTGATAAAGAAATGCCGCCCCCGCGCCTTTTTGAAGGGCTTTTGTGGCAGGTGGCGCGCCGCTGCGTGCATACACTGGGCGATACAGAAATTGTGCATGACCTGCGTCTGAGCCAGACTGCCCTTGAAGCGGGCGTAAACGCCCTGCTGGCGGGCTGCACTGTGTACACCGACACACGCATGGCTGCGGCAGGATTGCCCCTGCGGCGGCTGACACCCCTTGGCGTTACCGTTACGCCCATCATGGCCCTGCCCGGGCTTGATGCGCTTGCGCGGGCAAAAAAAACCACACGCTCCCGCGCGGGGCTGGAATCCCTCGCCGCGCAGATGCAGGGACATATCATGGTCATCGGCAACGCGCCCACAGCCCTGCTCGGCCTGCTGGACGTGCTGGAACAGGGCGCGCCGCCCCCGGCCCTTATTGTGGGCATGCCCGTAGGTTTTGTTAATGCGGCGCAGTCCAAAGAACTGCTCCGCCGCACTGCGTGGCCCCACTTTACCCTGCTGGGGCGCAAGGGCGGCTCGGCGGTGGCGGCGGCCTGCGTCAACGCCCTGGCAGATATTGCGCTGGCACGGCGCGGCCTGACGCAGGCGGCGGCACTATAACCTGCTTTGTCAAACTGCGTTTGCTCAGACCTTTCCGGCTGACCGGCTTTTGGCCTCATTGTCTCCGGTATCTGCAGGAACTTCGGCAGATATTTCGGGCGAGATTATTTCAGCATCCGTAATCTCGTCTTCAGCGTTTCCGGCAGATGAAAAACCCTCACTGCCCGAAGCATTGCGGCCCTTCTGACCATACTCTTCGTGTTTCCCGGCTTCCCGGGTTTCCCGGTTTTCCGTAGGCGGCGCACCGTCCGCCGGCGGCAAGGCTGCCCGGGCGTCCACAATGCGGGCCTCACCCAGCGCCAGGCGCTGTTCTTCCGTCTGCGGCAGCGGAATACAGTTTTTGTCCACCAGCACTATGCCCGTGCGCTCCAGCACTTCGCGGCGGTAGGCAAACTCCTGCTGCATGCGGTGATGGCGATAGATAAACAGGCGGTGCACAAGATAGCACACGGCAATCATGGCCGCCACGCTGCCCGCGATCCAGGGAATATAGGGAACAAGGGAACTGCCCAGAGCCACAAGGGCCGTGAATGCCCCGTCCACAAAAAAAAGCGCGGCCCCGAGCAGCAGAATGCCCAGCAGCACCACCACCGTGGGCGCATTGCGGATGATGGCGTAAAAACGCTGCAACCGTTCAGGTACCTGATCGGCATCGGCAGCATGGCCGCCTCCGCCGGATGCAGCCACATCCCCGGCTTCACGCCCGAGAAAGCGCGAAACCCAGGTTCCGGCAAGGTGCACGATAAGTATGAGGCCCACCGGGGCCAGAATGGCGGCCAGCACCCAGCCAAGCCAGGGAAAGCGCGCCATGGGCGGCCCGCCCGGCACTTCCGGCGCGGCATGCATGACTCCATAAAAAAATGCCACGCCGCCCACGGCCAGTTCCACAAAGAAAATGGCTATCATGAGGTATAAAAGGGCGTCTTTGTGCTGCCCGGCGTACCAGGGTTGCGCGGCCACGGAAGCCGGACGCCCCGCTGAGCTTTTGCCCGCCCTGGCGGAGGAAGCGCCTTCACCGGGCTTTCCGGCGGGCTTGCGGTCGTCAGCCGGGCGTTCCGCGCCCGCTCCATCAGCACTGCCGGCCGGGGCGCGGCGCTCTTTCTTGTCGGATATGTGCATGCTCACCTCTGGCTGCGCAGCATACTTTGCCACGGGCCATCCCGCAAGCCCCAGACCCGTTCCGGACGGCCGGGCGCGGCAGATTTTCATCAAAGCCATCCCGGGCCTGCGGCCTTTGCTTGCTCACGGACGGCATCTGGCTTACCTTGCCTGCATGCACAACTGGAGGAAAATCATATGCACGTTCTGGTAACCGGCGCGGCAGGATTCATCGGCTATCACCTGGCTGCACGGCTGCTGGCCGACGGGCACAGCGTGGTAGGCATTGACAATTGCAACGATTACTACGACGTGCAGTTGAAAAAAGACCGCCTGGCGCAACTGGCCGCCTTGCCCCAGGCCTCGTGCTTTCGTTTCGAACCGCTGGACCTGGCCGACGGGCCGGGCATGTCCGCCCTTTTCGCGCGCGAAGGTTTCAGCCATGTTGTGAATCTGGCCGCGCAGGCCGGGGTGCGCTACAGCCTCGTCAATCCCGAATCCTATCTCAGCTCCAACCTGACAGGCTTTGGTCATGTGCTTGAAGGCTGCCGCCACAACAAGGTCGGCCACCTGCTTTTTGCCTCATCTTCTTCGGTCTACGGGCTCAACGCGGCCCAACCCTACTCTGTACGGCACAATGTGGACCATCCGGTTAGCCTGTATGCGGCCACCAAAAAAAGCAACGAGCTTATGGCCCATTCCTACAGCCATCTCTACGGTATCCCCTGCACCGGGCTGCGTTTCTTCACCGTATACGGCCCGTGGGGCAGGCCGGACATGGCCCTGCACCTTTTTACCACCGCCATTGTGCGCGGCGAACCCATCAAGGTCTTTAACGAAGGCCGCATGCGCCGCGACTTCACCTATATTGACGACATAGTGGAAGGCATTGTACGCCTGCTGCCCCTGGCCCCCGGCCCAGACCCGGCCTTTGACCCGGCAGCGCCCGACCCGGCTTCCAGTTCCGCGCCCTGGCGCATTTATAATATCGGCAATAACAATACGGTGGAACTCAACGATTTTATCGCCACCCTTGAAGACGCGCTGGGCATGAAAGCCCGCAAGGACATGCTGCCCATGCAGCCCGGCGACGTAAAGGCCACCTGGGCCGACATCAACGACCTCACCGCCCTTACGGGTTTTGCCCCGTCGACGCCCTTGCGCGAGGGCATCGCCCGCTTTGTGGAATGGTATAAAGAGTATTATAAAATATGAGTGATTCTTCAATTATTCCGGCGTCTGGCGCTGTTACTGTTCCCACTCCGGCCCGGCCGGAAATTCTGGCCCCTGCAGGAGACACTCCGTCTTTTCTGGCAGCACTGGCTGCCGGGGCAGACGCCATCTATCTGGGCCTCAAGCATTTTTCGGCGCGCATGCAGGCCGAAAACTTCGGCCTGACCGAACTTTCACGCCTGACCGACCTGGCCCATGCCGAAAATGCCCGCGTTTATGTGGCCATGAATACGCTTATCAAGCCGGACGAGCCTGCCGCCGCCTACCGCCTCACCAAGCGGCTGGCAACCCAGGTGCGCCCGGACGGCCTTATCGTGCAGGATCTTGCCATACTCGATCTGGCGCGCCAGGCCGGTTTTGAGGGCGGCATTTTTCTTTCCACCCTCGCCAACCTCACGCATCCCGACGCCCTTGTGGAAGCAAAAAAGCTTGGGGCCAGCCGCGTTATCCTGCCGCGTGAGCTTTCCATTGACGAAATACGCCTCATGGGCGAAGCCTGCCCCGAAGGGCTTGACCTTGAGTGCTTTGTGCACGGTGCTTTGTGCTATTGCGTTTCCGGCCGTTGCTACTGGTCCAGCTATATGGGCGGCAAAAGTGGCCTGCGCGGCCGTTGTGTGCAGCCTTGCCGCCGCGTCTACCGCCAGGGCGGCCCCGCTGCGCTGGCCCTTGTCCGCAATGCGGAACGGGAAGAAATGGACCGCGCCCGGCAGGAACAGTCCCGCATGGATATCGCGCGCAAGGATCGCCGGGGTTCACGTGACACCCGCGACCGTGGCGACGGCCGCCGTGATGGACGACATGACCGCAATGAAGCCGCCGCCCTTGCCCATGGCCGGGGGCGCTCCGGCCGGCAGGGAAGCATGCGCGGTCCCGGCCGCAAGGAACACAGCGGGCGCTGGTTTTCCTGCCTTGACCTTTCCCTTGACGTGCTTGCCAAAACACTGCTGGACATCCCCCACCTCGTTTCCTGGAAGATTGAAGGACGCAAGAAAGGGCCGCACTACGTTTATCATGTGGTCACGGCCTATCGCATGCTGCGTGATAATCCCGGCGACCCCAAGGCCCGCAAGACCGCTGAAGAAATCCTTCAGATGGCCCTGGGCCGTCCGGCCACCCGGGCACGTTTTTTGCCGCAGAAAGACAATACCGTGCCTACCACGCCCGACGGCCAGACCAGTTCCGGCCTTCTGGCGGGCAAACTGCGCATCGAGCAGGACGGCAGCGTGGTGCTGAAACCCCACCTGGAACTGCTGCCGCAGGACTACCTGCGCGTGGGCGTGGAAGACGAGCGCTGGCATGCCACCCTGCCCGTGACAAGGCGTATTCCCAAAGGCGGCAGCCTCATCATGCGCCTGCCCAAGCACAAAACGCCCAAAGCGGGCACGTCCGTTTTTCTTATTGACCGGCGCGAGCCGGAGCTTATGCGCATTCTCAAAAGCTGGCAGGCACGCCTTGACCAGTTTCCCGGCCGCCAGAGCAAGGCCGTGGAATCCAGCCCGCGTATGCCTGCACCCGTCAGGCCGAGACCCCGCCCGGACATGTACGTCCGCTCCAGCATTCCGCAGGGCAAAGACATGCGCGGCGGTAAAAACCAGTTGCAGGCCCTCTGGCTTTCGCCCCGCAGCGCCGACATCTCGCGCACGGTGGTGCAGCGCATCTGCTGGTGGCTGCCGCCCGTGGTCTGGCCCGGCGAAGAAGAAACCCTGCGCCGCAGCGTTGCGCGCCTCTGGCGTGACGGTGCGCGTCACTTTGTCTGTAACGAGCCGTGGCAGCGCGGCCTGTTCCCCGACAGTCTGGACGAAAACGCCGATCTGCTGGTGGGGCCGTTCTGCAACGCGGCCAATGCCCCTGCCCTGGGCATACTGGCAGGCATGGGCTTTACAGGAGCGTTTGTAAGCCCGGAACTGCCGCGTGAAGAAATGCTGGCCCTGCCCCGCCAAAGCCCCCTGCCCCTTGGCGCGGTGCTTTCCGGCTTCTGGCCTGTGGGGCTGAGCCGTTTCGGCCTGCTTGGCGTCAAGACCAACGAGCCGTTCCTGAGTCCCAAGGGCGAGCCTTTCTGGGCGCGGCAGTACGGCGGCAATATCTGGATATATCCCGGCTGGCCTCTTGACCTCACCGCCAAAAGGCAGGAAATGGCCGCCGCGGGCTACGGATTTTTTGCGCACATGCAGGAAAACCCGCCAGCCAGCCTGCCCGACATGCGGCGCGAAAGCCTGTTCAACTGGGACGGCTCATTGCTGTAAGCAATATGGAATATGCCCGGGCGGCAGCAAAGGCCGCTGCCCGGCGCGCAACACAAGGTACGTCCGCAACACGGCGGCACACAGTGACGATGACGCAATATGCCGCGCCACATGATGTCATGAGCGCCCGGGCGCGCTTTCCGGCCGGGCTGGAACAGCCCGAGGGCAGCCTTCGCTTTGGGGCGGACGCGCTGTTGCTGGCAGCCTTTGTTACGCGGCATCTGGAAGCAAAAAAACACAGATACGCGGCTGGCGGATCCCTTGCGCGGTCTCCCGGACTGCCCCCTGTGCCTGTTGCGGAGCTTGGCAGCGGCTGTGGCGCGGCCTTGCTGGCCCTGGCCCTGCGCTGCCCGCAGGTGGCGGGGCTGGGTCTTGAGCGTGAAGAGCCGCTGGTACAGGCGGCGCGGCGCAATGCTCGCCTGTTGGGCTTGTCCGGCCATGTCGGCCTGCCCGATGTATCCGATCTGCCAGATATGACGGCGAGTCTGGACGGGCTTGACGGGGTGACCGCTCCGTCCGGGCAAGCGCGCTTTGCCATGCTGGACATCGCCGACAGGTCAGCTCTGGCCGCCCTTGCCGTTCCTGCGCTACCGCATACGCAAGCCAGCCCGGCGGGCGCAAGACGACTGGCCGGAAACCAGCACATCGTCATGGCCAACCCCCCGTACGATACCGGGGGCCGCCCTTCGCCCCGGGCCATGCGAGAGCGCGCCCTGCGCGGAAACGGCAACACCGCCGGCGGAGAAAAGGTGCTGGATACATTCTGCCGTGCCGCCGCCATGCTGTTGCGCCATCAGGGATATTTCTTCTGTATTCATGACGCTCGCGCCCTGCCGCAGCTTTGCGCCGCCATGCAGGCGGCCCGCTTTGGGATCAGGCGTATTCTGCCCGTGCATGCCCGCGCGGGCGGCCCTGCCCTGCGAATATTGGTAGAATCACGCAAAAATGCGGCCCACGACACGGTACTTGAAGCACCATTGTGCCTGCACGGCGATTCTCCCGATGCCAAGCCGCTGTGGACAGCCGAAGCGCTGCGCTTTTGCCCCTGGCTGAGCCGGAACGATGCCGGCGACAGTGCTCTTTTCACCGCATCATGACAGAGAACCGCATATGAATTTCATAGCCGACCTGCACATTCATTCCCGTTTTTCCCGTGCCACCAGCAAGGCCCTCAATGCCCGCCATCTGGCCGCGTGGGCGCGCTGCAAAGGCATCGGCGTTCTTGGCACGGGCGACTTCACCCATCCGCAGTGGCGGGCGGAACTTTCAGAGCAGCTTGAGCTGGACGAATCCAGCGGCATGTACCGCCTCAAAGGAGAGCCGGAAGAGCTTGATGTCATGGCCGGCGGGCATATGGGCGACGGCAGTGCCGAAAAGCCGCTTTTCATGCTTCAGGCCGAGATCAGCTCCATCTACAAACGGCACGGCAAGGTGCGCAAGGTACATAATCTCATTTTTGTGCGCACGCTTGAAGATGCCGAAAGGCTTTCGCTGCGCCTCGAGCAGATCGGCAACCTGCACTCGGACGGAAGGCCCATTCTCGGCCTTGACTCGCGCGACCTGCTGGAGATCATGCTGGAATGCGCCGAAGATTCCGTGATGATTCCCGCCCATATATGGACCCCCTGGTTCGCGCTTTTTGGCTCCAAGTCCGGCTTTGATCGCCTGACCGACTGCTACGGCGACCTTTCGGAACATATTTTTGCCCTTGAAACCGGCCTTTCTTCCGACCCGGAGATGAACCGCCTGGTCAGTCAGCTCGATGGCTACGCCCTTGTATCCAATTCAGATGCGCATTCCGGAGCCAACCTGGGCCGCGAGGCCAATCTTTTTGCGGGGCGTCCCTCCTATGCGGGCATGTTTGAAGCGTTACGCACGGCGGCTCGCCGTCAGCCGCAGGATGCCCTGGACTGCCGCTTTCTCGGCACAATGGAATTCTACCCGGACGAAGGCAAATACCATCTGGACGGGCACCGCGCCTGCAACGTGGTTCTGGAACCCAGAGAATCACGCAAGCTCGGCAATATCTGCCCTGTATGCGGCAAACCGCTCACTGTGGGCGTGCTGCACCGCGTATGGGAACTGGCCGACAGGGAAGAGTCACCCCAGCTTCCGCATGAACCTGAAGCCCGGCCGCTTATACCTCTGCCCGAAGTGGTGGGAGAAATTCTGGGCGTGGGCATCGCATCACGCAGGGTGCAGGAGCGCTATGGCAGCCTGCTGCGCGAGCTTGGCCCGGAGCTGGACATTCTTTGCCGCATGCCCGAGCAGGAAATACGCGACCACTGGGAGCCGCTGGGCGAAGCCGTGGCCCGCATGCGCCGGGGGCAGGTCTTCCGCCAGGGCGGATACGACGGCGAATACGGTGTGGTGCGTGTTTTTACGCCTGAAGAACTGGACGACATACGCAATACCTGGCGTGGCGCTAGGCGCGGCGCCCTGCCCGGCCTTGCCCCTGTCAAAAGCCGCAAGGCCGGGCCGAGCGCGGCTGACGCCGCCAAAATCACCGGCGACAGTGCCACCGGTACAGCCCCAGCAGTCAAAATGCGCCGGACCAGGGCAGCCTCGATGAACATGCTGGACCTCATGAAAGAACGGCCCGCCGCAGCCTCGCCCTCCCAAGCCGGCCAGCCGGGGCACGGCACATCAGCATCAGGCGGCACAGGGTCCTTCAGCGAAGAACAGTATCAGGCCCTTGTGGCCGGACCCGGTCCGGTGCTGGTGCAGGCCGGTCCCGGCGCGGGTAAAACACGTGTGCTTGTGGGCCGCATCCAGCACCTGCTTGATCAGGGTACAGCGCCGCACAAACTGCTTGCCGTTACCTTTACGCGCCGCGCCGCCAATGAAATGCGCCAGCGCCTTGCCGCTGTCTTGCCGCACATGCAGGACCTGCCCTGCTGCGACACCCTGCACGGCCTGGCATGGGGCCGAATGCGCGCTGTCACCCAGGCTCAGGGGCAAGAATGCCTGCTGCTTGGCGAAGACGCCGCCCTGCGTTTTTTCATGGCTGCCAACCCGCAACTGCAGGCACGCGAGGCGCGCGAACTGTGGCGCCAGCTTTCTCTGGCGCGCGAAACACGTCACACCCTGCACGCAGGGCATGCCGCGCTTGAACTGGCTGCCGCCCGCTATACGGCCCGCAAGGCCGAACGGCCGGACTTTCGCTATGTCGACTACGCAGACCTGCTGGACTGGTGGCTGGACCATCTGGATGACCTGCCGCGCGACATGCTGCCGCAACATGTGCTGGTGGACGAAGTGCAGGACCTTTCACCCGTGCAGCTTGATATCATACGAGGCATGCTGCCGCCTGACGGTTCCGGCTTTTTCGGCATCGGCGATCCGGATCAGGCCATTTACGGCTTTCGCGGCGTGTCGGGACAAAGCGAGGCCAGCTTGCGCTCCATATGGCCCGGGCTGTCTGTTTACTGCCTCGGCCGCAGCTTCCGCTCCAGCCAGGCAGTGCTGAACATGGCGCACAACCTGCTGCTCCACAAAGGGCAATGCGGCCCCCTCACCGCGGCACAGAGCCTCAATGCGCAGTTGCGCCTGTTTTCCGCACCGGACCAGCAAGCCGAACTGCGCTGGATAAGCCGCCGGGTGCAGGCCCTGCTTGGGGCCACAGGCCATACTCTGCTGGATCAGCAGCAGAACAGCGCCGAAGCGCACGAACTGGACGGAACGCTTGCCCCCGGCGATATTGCCGTTCTTGTGCGCCTGCGCGCACAGATACCCCCGCTGAAGGCCGCGCTGGAGCAGGCTGGCATTCCTTGTTCGGCCCCGGTCGAAGAAGCCTTCTGGCAGGATGCCGCCTGCGCCCGGCTGCTTGCACTGGCCGCGGTGTATTGTGGTTTTTCCGGGCTGGCACAGGTATTTGATGCAGCCACGCCGCAGCAAAGCTTGCAAAAAGATCTGGACACCGCGACAGACAATCCCTTTGCCGCTGCCGGTCCCCTGCCCCCCCCGGGCGATCTGGAAAGCTGGCTGGCCGGACAAAACTGGGCAGGCGAGGTACTGCTTACCGGGCGGGCCTGGCGCGAACTGAAACGAAGCTGGAAAGAACAGGAAAGCTGGCAGGAATTTTTGCACCATCTGGCATGGCTGCAGGAAACAGAGATGGTGCGCAACAAGGCCGAGCATGTGCAGATCATGACCATGCACGCATCCAAAGGACTTGAATTCCAGGCAGTCTTTTTGCCCGGCCTTGAGGACGGCCTGCTGCCTTTGCGCCGTGATATGCTTTTCGGCCCGGCCACGGATGCGATCACGGGGGCGGCAAGGAATACGGGCAACAGCAACGCCGACACCGCTGATGCCATCGCCCCGACCGTAGCTGACACCGCACGCACTGACGCCGGGCCTGCCGCAAACGAGTATGAGGCCCCGGAACAGGAAGATGAAGAACGCCGCCTGCTTTATGTGGCCCTGACCCGTGCCGCCCGCGCGCTTTTTGTGAGTCACAGCGCCAGGCGCACCCTGTACGGAAAAAGCCTTGCCCTGCCGCCTTCGCCCTTTCTTGAGCAGATACGCCATTGCTGCCGCCAGAGCGTCCTGACCCCGCACAGGCAGACGCTTGTGCGCTCCCTTTCCCTGCTGCCGCCAGGGCCGGAGGAAAAACCAAGGGGCAAATCCTGAGCCGGAAACTGACGTAGTTTGGCATTAAAAATATAGAGATGCAGGGTAAGCGAACCTTGAAACAATCCTTGATGTCTGCCTGAACTTTTGCGCCCAACGAACTGGCAATATCTTTACTGATCATTGTCCTGTTTCACAGGTAATAACGTAGATATTACCAACGGCGCTCCGCACTCTTGTACCGCATAAGAATATTTCAGCCTTGAGAACATGTATTTTCAAGGTTGAAAGAGCGCTCGTTACGGCATCTAACGGTGTAACCGAATTGCGCATATACCGTCCGGGGGCGGCTGTTCACGTGGCGGTCAGAGCAGCTAAAAGTGCTCTACAAGGGTTTGCCTCCGAATCCTTGTAGCCAGCCGGTAAGGCGGTTTTGCCGACCGTCAAGCAATCAGTCGAAGCGTTACTTGCGCTAAAAGATATTACGCAGCTGGCCTGGCAGTGCAAACCCATAGTTACGGACAAAAATCCGGATTTTTTCTCCGTTGCCGCAGGGCGTACTGTACACAGACCGCATGGGGATTGCCTGTACAGGGGCCGCGTCAGAATGCAGACACAAGGCCCGGCAGAAGCTGCTGCCGAAACAATTTGATATTTCTAAACAATTTCTACCAGTTGAAATAGCATCCCTTTTGCTGCCCAAAACCGTCTGGCACGCATTATGCTTGGGTAACATTGCGGGTTATCAAGTATTTTGCCCTGTTGCCATAAAAGGCATGGGTTGCACAGAAAACCACCTGCCCGCAAGGGTCTCTGTGCATGAGGCTGCCATGAAAGGAATGACCGACATACATATTTTTTCAAAGCCGTGGGCTGCGCTGCTCATGCTCGCTTTTTTTCTGCTTGCCGGGTGCGGCCTGCAACGTCCGGTAGATCCCGGTCCAGCTCCGGAGTCCGCCCACAAGGTAGTGCGCACGGCCTACAGCCAGATGGGGAAAAAATACCGTTCCGGCGGCGCCTCGCCGCAAAAGGGTTTTGACTGCTCCGGACTCATCTGGTGGGTCTACAAACAGAACGGCTACAAGGTTCCCCGCATTACCGTGGACCAGGCCAAGACCGGGTATGCTGTGCCCAAGGATCAGGCGCGGCCCGGAGACATCGTTGTCTTCCGTACCGGCTCAAGCCCGCGCGGCCTGCATACCGGCATCTACGCCGGGGGCGACAGCTTTATCCACAGCCCGCGCCGGGGTGAAAAGGTGCGTATGGAAAGCATAACCATCCCCTACTGGCGCAGCAAGCTCATCGCCGTGCGCCGTGTGGTGCGCTGACGGCCCGACTGGCGAGGTCTATGAATGCAGGCCGCAAGCCCCTAGCAGGCGGCCTGCCTCCCCAGCCGCCTCAATGCGGCGGTGAGCAGTCAACGGCACTGACCGTGGGTATGCACGACCAGAAATCTGATCTCTCCCAGCCCCTGCTCCCAACACCTGTGGTGCCATACACTGATCCCGGTGCTGCTTGCATTCCCCTGCTCTACCGGAGCGCGACACCGGCCAGCCAGCCTATCAGAGATGCCCGTTTGTCAGAGATTCCCATCCGGCGATATGGAACACAACAACCGACCGCTCACACTGCGCAATGCCGCAACTGATATTGCGGTTCTCAGTCCCTTCCGCCTGACTATGGGGTACGGCAAACAGACTGCCTTACGCAGCACCCTGTTATTGCCAGTACCGCAGTGCCAGACAGTATCGTTTTTTTCCGCAGGTACCTGCATGCAAAGCCGGTGAGCCACAGATGCATGCACGTCTGCCGCCAGGGACCGCTGTCAGGCAATTCCGATATGCAATACGTCATCTTTTCGCGGCTTGCGGCTATTTTTAGCTTCTTTTTCCTACAGTTTCATGCGTGTTGCCATTCCTTTTTTGCGGCAACAACTGCGTCAAATTCGACACATGGCAGTGCACCGGCGACAGTTTTTCACTCGCGCAATATCGATATTGCGCAATATCCCTGCCAGCACCCCTCTTTTTTACCGCTTTTGCTTGCCATTATTATTGTTTTCGCGTAACCCGTGAGAAAATGCGCAGCGTAGTTTCCTTGTTGCGGTTATGACGTCTCCTGCGGCCCTGCTCTTTTTCAAGCACACTTCCTTATGGGTCCGGGCAACAACGCAACAATATGTAAGTTCACGCTTCGCACAGGAGGAAACATGGCGCGCAAAACTGCTATTAGTGAAAGTCTGCTGAGCATTGCGGACATATCCCGCCATTTTTCTCTCCCGGAATCCACAACCCGCTATTACTGCAAGCGCTTTGCCGCCTTTATTCCCAGTGTGGGCGAAGGCAGAAGACGGCGCTACCGCCCCGAAACGCTTGAAGTTATCGCCGCCATACTTGAGCAGATGCAAAAATCCCGCACGGCGGCCGCTGTGGAAGACGCCCTTCTGGCGCGTTTTCCGCGTAATGCTGTGGCCCTTGCGGGCAATGCCCCGCTTCAGGCTGTTCAGCCGCCCGCCCAGGATTTTTTTCCCTCAGCAGCATTGCAGTTGATGGAACGGCAAACCACAGCACTGGAAGGGATTGCGCAATTGCTGCACGCCGTTGTGGAACGTCTGCCTGCGCAGGCGGGCCAGACTGCTCCCGGAGCTTCCGGACAAAATGCGGATTTGCGACAAGAACTTGATACCCTGCGCCTTTTACTCCATTCATCTGAAAAAACGCAACAGGCTGACCTTGAACAGTTACGGCAATGGATGGGACGCATAATCCGCAGCAAAGGCGCTGCGGAAAACCCGGCTGATGCCACAGAACCATCGTTGAAGCAGGGAAAAGCCGCTTCCGGTTCCGGACAGTCATAACTGACCAGAGGCAAATCCCGCTACAACCCATATGCCACAGGCCCCGCAGCAAACCCGGCCCATGTGCAAAGAACACCGCCCCCCGCTTAGCCGACTCCCCACCATTTGCCCGCTGTGCCGGTACCGCACTGTTTCAAAGCGGGTGTGACAGTGCGCCTTGCGTTTCTACGGACACTGTGCGCAACATGCTTCTCTTCTCTGCCCCCGGTCAGCGACACATAAAAAGCCATACCGCGCCATCCCCTGCCACACGGGCAACACAAACAGAGGCAGCAAGCGATAAATCCTGTACATGGCACCGTGAATCCTGTTCTGCCAAACCGTATTGGATGCAGCGCAACAGGGGCAAGCTCGCGCTCCCGACCATCCCCTTGTGCGCTCTACACCTGACACACAGTGAAGGCGAAAACGCGCCTTCATAACTCCGCCATTCTGTTACCCGTTCCTCACGAGGACCCCACTGCCGGACAGGCGATCATCCTTCACGCCGGCATTCGCGCCGTGGGGCATTCTCCGGCCTTGCCGCAAGCCAGGCGCGCCGCACAAATCTGCACAAGCACAGCAAGCACCTCGGGGCACTCCGTGACAATACCCGGAAACAAGGACAGGACACAAACTTCAGCCTTCCGCAGCCAAAACGGGCAGCAACAGTATTGGGCCAAACGGTTTTTCCGCATCCCTGAGACTTCAACGCCCCCGATGTCGTATCGGGCAGCTCACAGACATCTTGCACGCCGCCAAAAAACAAAGGCCCCACGCATTTCTGCGAAGGGCCTTTATGAAGAGCCGATGTCTTTTTGCTTGCACCAGGCGTTTGCGCCAAGCGCCTGCATCAGGCGTTTACCGGACATCCGCGGCAGGGGCGCCTGCATCAGATATGAGCTGGTCACGCCTACCCGGCTTTATGCCCGCTCTATCCCGCTCTGCTCTTCTTTGAGCAAAAAACAAAATTATCCGGAACATCATGACATATTGACAAGCAGCTCTGTGCTTTATTTTGCGGACTTGTTGTCTGCCTGATTTTTAGCCATATCCACCGCTCTTTTGAAAAGATCGGGCGGCAGCGCTCCCCGTACCACGAGGTCGTTGACCAAGAAATACGGTGTTCCTTCCACGCCCAGTTTTTGCGCGTCCTGCTGATCTTCGTCCATAATATCAGAAACTTTTTTGCTGTGTACGTCTTTGGCAAGGCGTTTCATATCTACGCCGAGGTCCTGGGCGGTCTTTTTCAAAAAAGTTTCGCCTTCGGTGACGAGCCGGTTTCTGTCAGCAAAAAGCGCGTCATGAAATTTCCAGGCTTTTTCTTCGCTCTGCTGGGCTACAGCAAGAAAATATCTGGACGCGATACTGGCCGGACCCTTTTCGTCCAGCGGCAGGTTTTTGAATACCAGGCTCACGTCCTTGCCATATTCTTTCATGATGCCGCTCACTGTGCCCGCGGCCTGCTGGCAGAAATGGCAGGTAAAGTCAGAAAACGCCACTATACGCACCTTGGCGTTTTTTGCCCCAAGCACGGGGCGCCCCTCCACCTTGACGGGCTTGGGCGTTTTCATTTCCTGGTTCCATTGCGCTTCAAGGCTGCGCTGGCGGCGCAGGTTTGAACCCTGCTGCGCAATATCAAGCACGGCTTCGCTATGTTTGCGCAGCACGTCCATAACAAGATCCGGCCGCTCCTGAAAAAGTTTTTCCAGCATTTGCGGCAGATTTTCTTCCGTCACCTGAACAGAAGCGGCCCGTGCACCTTGCTGCGCCAGCAGCGCCCAACCCCCAAAAGTCATCAAGCCCAAAAGGGCTACGGCCCCTGCTTTTTTAAATACTGTCATAAAACATCCTGTCAACGTCTATCAAGACGGATTATTGGCGCCACCCTGCTCCGCCTCAAGGCGGCATTGCGTTGCGGCATCTTCGATTTTAAACAGCAGCTCATCGAGGTCAACGGGCTTCATCAGATAGCCGAAAGCCCCTTCGCTCATGGCCTGCACGGCCAACTGCATATCTGCATGTCCGGAAAGAAGAATGACCTGCGTACACGGCCAGAGCCTGTGGATTTTTTGCAGGGCGCTCATGCCGTCCATAACAGGCATTTTCACATCCATGATAACAACATGATACGCCGTGTCTTCCATCGCGTTCAGGGCCAGTTGCCCATTCGCGGCCGTGGCGCATTCGTAGCCCCTGCGGCCCAGCCGTTTGGCCAGGATGCGTGTGACTTCTTCCTCGTCATCAACCAGAAGGATCTTTTTAAACCCCATACACGCCTACCATCATGTTCAGTATGTTCAGAAACGTCCTTATTTTACCCTGCAAACACGTTGGGGGGCAAGGCTCCGGCCATAAAAATTTTAACTTTTTTAGCTTTGCAGTTTATTTTTTTATACCTTGACGGTACACGCGCTCTCTTTTAATAACTACACAATGTGCTGACGTGTTTTTTACAAATGTTTCATGTGAAACGTTCAAAAAAACAAACGCGTCACATGGCCTGTTTGCCCGCAGAGACCGGCAGACGGCAACTTTACACCACTGCCCTTTCGGCGGGGAGGCTTTCATGGCTCGCATTATTTCCATTGCCAACCAAAAAGGCGGCGTGGGCAAAACCACCACGGCCATCAACCTGTCCGCGGCGCTGGCCGTTATGGAAAAAAAAGTTCTGCTTGTTGACTGTGACCCACAGGCCAACAGCACCAGCGGACTTGGCCTGCAACAGGAAAACCTGCACGGCGACCTGTACAACACGTTTTATGAGCCGGAACAGGTACGTCAAAATATAGCCAAAAGCCGATCACCGTTTTTGGACATCCTGCCTGCCAGCACAAACCTTGTCGCCGTTGAACTGGAACTGGTAGACAAGATGGCGCGCGAATTTTACCTGGACGAATGCCTCAAGGCCGTTCAGAAAGATTATGAGTACATAATACTCGACTGCCCTCCTTCGTTGGGCCTGCTTACCCTCAATGCCCTGTGCGCCTCCAGGGAACTGCTTATTCCTCTGCAGTGCGAATTTTTTGCGCTCGAAGGCATAGTCAAACTGTTGCAGACCTACGAACAGGTAAAAAAACGGCTGAACCCGGAACTTTCGCTGCTGGGCGTGGTGCTGACCATGTATGACACGCGCAACCGCCTTACGCGCGAAGTAAAAAATGAAGTGCGGCGCTGCTTTCCCGACCATCTTTTTGAAACGGTCATTCCGCGCAACGTGCGCTTGTCCGAAGCGCCGAGCCACGGCAAGTCCATCATCCACTACGACATCAAATCCAAGGGCGCGGACGCCTACCTTGGACTGTCAAAAGAAGTGGTGCTGCGGCGGCCTTCAAAAAAAAGCACTGTGCTGCAATAGATTCTCACAGTGCTTACGGCATTGAGAGCAAAAAAGCAGGGCCCGCAGGTTTGACACATGCGGGTCCTGGCAGTCGGAAATGAATATCGACAGATCCTTATGGTGAAATGGGGTCTACTCCGCCCTGGGCGTGGTATGCTCCACCGCCACATGCTTATGAAAGTGTTTTTTCCTGATTGTCGTGCGACAGCATTTGCAAAGAAAAACAAGCAGTCCGCCGATATTGGCGTTAGTCAGCAAAAAAGGCTGCGCAGGGTCTGTCCGCCAGTCGTCAGTTTTTGCACCGCAATGGGGACAGGCCACGTCAGGTGTGTAGGGATATTTAAAGTCCCAGTACTGCAAAAGCTGTTCAAAGCCTTTAAGAGGCGCTTCTGCCTGCACAAGGGGCTTGTCCGCTGGCTGGCAGCTTATATGGCTGCGGATCTTTGGCTCGATCTGTTCCCAAAGTTTGTATGAAAGCTGCACAGCTTCCACATTGCCTTTGGCGTCAGTGACATAGCGTAGCTCGGGATGTTCAAACATTGACCTGTCCTTTTGCTTGCCTGCGGCACGGCCGGGCGCGGGCTTGGGGCCGCAATACATGCGGCTGGATGCCCCGGCGGCTCACGCCGGGAAACTATTATGACCGTGGCATGCCGCAGGTTGCCGTGTCGCGGACGGCCTTGTCAAGGCTCACGGCCGGGCAAAGCACTTTTCATGATGAAACAGCAACTGAAAGCGCCCGCATCCGGGCGCGAGAACATATGAGGTGATACATATGAGCGGCAACAAGAAGGGATTGGGAAGAGGTCTGGACGCGCTTTTTGGCGGTTCTGAACCCAAACGTGAACAGGAAGCGGCAAGCAGCAGTCTGCCCGTTTCTTCTTTGCGCCCCAACCCGGGTCAGCCCCGCAGACACTTTGACGAGGTCGCCCTGCGCGAACTGGCGGCCTCCATCAAGGCTCAGGGTATTATCCAGCCCCTGCTGGTACGCCCCCTCGCAGGAGGCGAAACCTACCAGATAGTGGCCGGCGAGCGCCGCTGGCGTGCCGCGCAGATGGCCGGTCTTGACAATGTACCTGTATATATTCGTGAATTGAGCGATAAAGAGGTTATGGCCGCCGCGCTTATTGAAAACCTGCAGCGCGAAGATCTCAACCCCATTGAAGAAGCCGAGGCCCTTCAGGCCCTGCGCGAGGCCCTGGATCTGACGCAGGAAGAACTGGCGGCACGTCTTGGCAAAAGCCGCCCGGCCGTTGCCAACGCATTGCGCCTATTGCAGTTAAGCGCCGCCGCGCGGGAAGACCTTCAGACCGGGCGTATCAGCGCCGGACATGCCCGCTGCCTTCTTGGCATTGACGAGCCTGCCGCTGCCGAAGCCCTGCGCCTGCGCATACAAAGCCACGGCATGACCGTGCGCGAGGCTGAAGACGCCGCGGCCTTCTGGCGCGGCAACTCTGCCCTCCCCTGGCTGGAAGAGGAAAAACAGGATCGCAAGCCCGCGCCGCAAAAAATTTCACGCAAGAAAAGCCCGGCATTCAAGGTACTGCAAAAAGACCTGAGCAGCGCCCTGGGCTGCGCTGCCAAAATAAGCGGCGACGAAAACGGCGGGCGCATTTCATTGAATTACGCTAACAAGCAGGAGCTGGACGCATTGCTGGAAAAATTTGGTGTGGCTCTTGAGGGGCAATAGCGCAAACGCACTTTGAACTGGCGCTGTCTCCCCACACGCTGGTGGCATTACAAGAATATGCACAGCTTGCCCGGACACTATTTTACGGCTTATCTGGCCTCATAAATGGATAAACTCCTGTGCGCCGGGCTAAGAAAATGCTTGCCCCTTGAGAAGAGGACTTCTGCGCTGCGGACAGCAGGTTGCCCGTAAAAATGCTGATGTAATCTGTACACGGGCGGATGGGACAAAAGGCCCTGAATTTTTCATGCAAGACGAAAGCGGCGGATGACGTTGTGCGGCGCAGCGGCAATCAGCAGGCGAAGAAGGAAGCTCCCGCGGCAAAAGCCGCACGGCCCCCACGACCACAAGATAACCGGCTACCCCGGGCTAGCCCGGGGAGTGCTGATCTGCCGCGCAGGGGCGCAGCCCTTGACCCTCTGCCGCCTGCACGGCGGGCGGCCAAAACCAAGCCAGGCAAGTACATCTAGAATACCGGCTCCAAGCCTGCCCCCTCGACCGCAGAGGCGGATCAAAAAGAAGACGGTAAACGCATTGCGCCAACATCCCCTGAAATATACTCAAAAACCGCATTGCGCATAGCAAAAAACAGGCTCCTTCCGGGATTGTCCCGGAAGGAGCCTGTTTTTTGCCATATACCTACGCCAGTTATGGCTTATAGCACAATCCGCCTTACGTTTTTTGTAACAGCCCGAATGCCCTGCCCCATTTTTACCTTTCAGCCTTTTTTGCGCAGTACAGCGCCAAACATTCCCTCAAGCCAGGGATGGCTGTGCCCTGTCTGCCACTGGCGTTCAATTGTCAGATCAGAATTATTTTCAAGCAGTTGGTCCACAGCACGTTCGTTTTCAGCCGGATTGAGGGTACAGGTTATATAGGCCAGTTCCCGGCCGGGCTGCAATATGTCGGCAAGCACGCGCAGCATGTTTTGTTGCAGGACTTCAAGTTCAGCAAGATGTTGCGGTTCCCGCCTGCGGATATCCGGCCTTCGGCCCAGCACTCCCAGACCGGAACAGGGCGCGTCCACCAGGATATGGCCGGGCCATTGCCCTACCGGAGGTCGGATGGCATCAGCCAGGCAGTGCGGCGGCACTGGCAATCCTAGTGTTGTGCACTGGGTGGGCAGCCCCCGCAAACGCGCAAAAGAACGGTCTGTACACAAACTCACCGGCACACCCCACTCCATCAGGGCCGTGCTTTTGCCGCCATGCCCGGCGCAGGCATCCCACACAGGTTCATGCCAGCGGTCCAGCCCAAGAGCGAGCAAAGCCTGCTGAGACCCGGCTGATTGCCAGCTTAATGCGCCCCGTGCCAGCCATTGCCTCAGGTCAAGGCCAAGGGCCTCGCGCGGCATGGTTCCGGGTGCGAAGGCAAGACCCCACTGCCCAATGGCAACGGGCTTATGGCCGTTGCCCTGACCCTCATTATTTTCATTCTTATCTACTCTATCTGCAATATCAGTATGATATTGTAAAGAATCTTGTTCTGTAGCACCGCTTTCTGTAGCCGCGCCGGATAATCCGGCTATCGCAGATGCGCGCCCTTCCGCCTGCGGAGCCGCCAAAACCGCGTGCAGAGCTGCACCATCGGTATGGCGGGCATTGATCCGCAATGCGGCCCAGGGACGTTCAAAAGAGCGTTGCATAAGCCTCAAGGCCGCCTCGTCACCATAGGCGGAACGCCAAAGCTCACCAATCCACAAGGGGATGGAATAAAAGATACATTTTCCCAAAAAACTGTCTGTGCCGCCCGCGCCATGCCGGTATTTTTTTACACCCGACTGCCCCGCATAAAAGGATGGCTGCGCCGGTTCTTCCCCCATGCGCTGCAAAGATCGCAATGCGCCGTTGGCGACCCGGGCCAGCCCCTGGCCAAAAAGTGCTCTTGCCTGTTCCACGGCTTCATAAACCACAGCATGGGACGGAACCTTGTCCTGAAACAGCAGGCCGTATACTGCCAGCGCCAGCAGTATCTGCATGGGCCGCGGCAGACCCTGGGGCCGTGGCAAAACCCTGCCCAACAGAAAATTCAGGCGCAGTTCGGTACGCAGGCAGCCATATACAAGCTCGGTGCACAGCGCCCTGTCCTGCGCTGAAAGCCCCTGGCATCTGCCGGCATTTGCGGTGCGGCTCTTTTCGCGCGAGTTGCCTGAAGCCCCGTGCGCCACAGGGGCGTCCAGAACAGCTGCAAGGGCCTGCTGGGCGCTCAGCCCGTCATCAACCAGCAACAGCGCCCGCAGGGCAGCCGTGCGGCCGTTACACGACAGCTTACGCAACGATATGCTCATGCTCGGCCCTCTCCATCAGGTATTACCGCATCGACAGACGGGCATTTTTCGCCTGCCTGTCCGTGTGCCGCCATATGTTCAAGCCCAAGAAACAGCCGCACGGCATCCTCGAGAGCCGCCAGCGGAACAAGGGTATCCAGACAGGGACCGTTGGGCCGCATGTTCAGCACGCCAAAAACCGGCAAGGGATAGCTGTCCTGTATGCCCGAGGTAAGATCGCGCTCGCAGGCCACGGCAATGATGCAGCGCGGTCTGGTCTGCACCACGATGCGACGTGCGATGGTTCCGCCGGTGGCTATGGCAAGCCGTATGCCGTACCTGTCACGCAGGTGCAGCAGATCCCCCACAGGGCACTGCCCGCAACGACGGCACAGGTCGGCATTGTGCACCAGGCGGTGCGGGCATGACGAACGCTGCACACAATGGGGCAGCAGCAAAAGCAGTTCTCCGGGCTGCACCGCCCTGCGGCAGGAAAGTACCAGCTCGTTGTTGACCTTGATGAAACTGCGGCGCACCTTGCCGCGTTCTATGCCCACAAATTTCGCCAGCAGCTCCATAAGCGGAAAAAACAGACGGATGGTGATATGGCGCACACTGCGCGCGCCGGGCAGGGCTTTGCCGGTATAGATGTGAAACACCAGCATGAGGCACAGCCACATGAGCCCCCCTATACTCACAAGGCCCACAGTAATGCTGAGGCGCTCAAGCCAGACCATGCCGTCCAGCAGGTCGGACCAGGGCAGGATGAGAAAAACAGCCAGCCCAAGACAGACCACCAGACAGGACGCCAGCATGAGTCCGATAAAGATGCGCTTGCGTGCGCCTCCATATTGTTCGGGCGGCAGCGAGAAGGGGGATTTACGCAGCTTCATGAAACCTCGGGGGAGCATAGCGGACATGAAAAAGGCCGATAAAAAGGCCCGGATTGAATAAAAATGGGCATATGGCTTTTTTTACGCCTCACAAGGGTCAGGCGCAATAAAGAGCCTTTACCCTTCCCACCATGCGAAAAAGAAAAAAAAGAGGCCCAAATGAGCCTCACCGGGGCAGATCAACTTTGAGGCAGCGGCGTGACCTGAAGGTCCGGCTCCAGTCTCCTCCGCTTCAGAACAGGAGAACCCCTGTCACAGACAAAAACAAGAAAAAAGTTTTTTGAGACTGTGACGTGGAAGGGGGAGGCCCTTTGGCAAGAGAGTCTTTTCCACAAGAAATTTCAATAATAAAATATGCTGACGACACCCGCTACAACGACTCTTCCGGCGATCGGGCCTCCCCGCACACACCCTGCGGCAGATTTTTCAAACTGCCGTTGAGCAGGTCACGCACCGGCATGTCCTTGCGGCCTTCAGGCCGCACCATGCCCAGGGTATACCAGCAGTCGCCGCAGGCAATGCTGATGTCCTGCCCGTCATGCCGTACACTTCCCGGCGCGGTACCTGCGGCGGTTTCTCCGATTGTTCCAGGTGAAACAATAAGCGGCATGCTCCGGGCTTCAAAGTCTGTTCCTGCATCCAGATGCAGTACCGTGCGCGCGCCGGGCCTGGGGGTAACCCCGCGTATCTGCGCATGGGCCTCGGCCGCGCTGCGCGTCCAGTTTATATAGCCGTCGCGCTTGCCCAGCTTGGCCGCATGGGTGGCAAGGCTTTCATCCTGTTCCACAGCCACCGCCCTGCCCTCCATCAGGTCGTCCAGAACGGTAACAAGCATCTCCGCGCCCAGTTCCGCCAGGGCGTCATGCAGGCTGCCCGAAGTGTGCTCGCCGATAGGAGTATCACCCATGGCATATACAGGCCCTGCATCAAGCCGGCTGCCTATACGCATTATGGATATACCCGCCCTGGCTCCAGGCTGCCAGCCTTCCATAACTGCGCGCTGTATGGGAGCCGCGCCGCGCAGGCCCGGCAGGATGGAGGCATGCACGTTGACCGGCGCAAGGCGAGGCATGTCCAGCACGGCATCAGGCAGAATAAGCCCGTACGCGGCCACAGCCAGCACATCGGGCCTGAAAGCCGCCAGCTCTGCCTGGGCTTCGGCGCCTTTAAGGCTGGCGGGCTGACAGACGGGAATGCCCAGTTCCAGCGCAAGTTTTTTCACGGCGGACATGGCGAGCTTTTGGCCGCGCCCCGCCGGACGGTCAGGCTGCGTATATACAGCGACAATATGGGCACGCGGCCAGGCCGCCAGTCTCCTCAGACTGGCGGCCGCAAAACCGGGAGTACCCATAAACACTATACGGCAGTCTTTCTCTTGAGCCATTTTTTTACCTTGCTGTCGTACAGGCTGCGCCGCAGGCGGCTGACCTTGTCAATAAAGAGTATGCCGTCAAGATGATCGTATTCGTGCTGCATGACAATGGCGTCAAAGTCTTCCAGATCTTCCTCAATGGCATTGCCGTCAAGGTCGGTGGCGCTCAGGTGCACCCTGCTCATGCGCTTCACGTCTGCCCGGTAGTTCATGGGCACGGAAAGGCATCCTTCCTGTTCACTGATGATCTCTTCGCCAGAGAGCGTCAGCACAGGGTTGATAAGCACACGGGGGTTGCGTTCATCTTTCTGGGCAGAAGGGTCCATAACCAGCATGCGTATATTGCGCCCCACCTGAGGCGCGGCAAGTCCCACGCCGGGGGCCTCATACATGGTTTCGAGCATGTCAGCGGCAAGCTGGCGGATTTCGTCCGTCACTTCCGCAACAGGCTCGCACACCTCTTTGAGGCGCGGATCAGGATAGGTAACAATATCAAGAATCATAGCTGCTTCCTTGTGCTCAAGGCCTTCCGGCCGGGCGGATTTTATTCCGCCTTTTCCGCCTCGCCGGGCTTGTCGGTCTTGCCTTTTTCGCCGGGCTGCTCACGCAGGCGCAACCCAAGCTCACGCAACTGTTTGGCCGCCACGGGCGAAGGCGCGTCCGTCATGAGGCAGGTGGCTTTTTGCGTTTTGGGGAAGGCAATGACGTCGCGGATGCTGCTGGCCCCTGCCAATAACATGATAAGGCGGTCAAGCCCGAAAGCAAGGCCGCCGTGCGGCGGAGCGCCGTGCTCCAACGCCTGGATAAGGAAGCCGAACTGGCTTTCGGCCTGCTCGGGTGTAAAACCCAGAGCTTCAAACATGCGGCGTTGTACCTCACCGGAATGGATGCGGATGGAGCCGCCGCCCACCTCACTGCCGTTGAGCACCATGTCATAGGCACGGGCACGGGCGCGGGCGGGGTCGCTGGTCATCAGCTCCATATGCCCGGGGGCCGGAGAGGTAAAGGGGTGATGGCAGGCCACGTAGCGCTTTTCTTCCTCATCGTATTCGTACAGGGGAAAGTCTGTAACCCAAAGGAAGTTAAAGGTGTTTTCGGGTATGAGGTTCATATGGTCCGCCAGGTGCACGCGCAGGTTGCCCAGTGCCGCATTGACCATGCCCGGTTCGCCCGCCTGGAAAAAGACAATGTCGCCCACCTGAAGATCCAGCGCCGCGGCAATGCCCTTGCGCTCCTCGTCGGAAAGAAACTTGGCAATGGGTGACTGCCATTCGTCGGCCTTGATCTTGATCCAGGCCAGACCCTGCGCACCGTAGATTTTCACAAATTCGGTAAAGGCGTCTATTTCCTTGCGGGTCATACTTTCGCCGCCGGGAACCCTCATGCCCTTGACCAGCGGAGCCGTGGCAAAAAGCTTGAAGCCCGAGCCGCGCACAATTTCGGTGATGTCCACAAGCTCCAGGCCAAAACGGGTATCGGGCTTGTCCACACCGTAGCGGGCCATGGCCTCGTCCCAGGGCATACGCGGGAACGGCAGGGAAAGTTCCTTGCCCATAACGTCCCTGAATACCCGGGCCATGAGCTTTTCTGCCATGCCCATAACTGTTTCTTCGTCCGCGAAGCTCATTTCGATGTCCACCTGGGTGAACTCGGGCTGGCGGTCGGCGCGCAGATCTTCATCCCGGAAGCAGCGCACTATCTGGAAATAGCGGTCCATGCCCGCCACCATGAGCAACTGCTTGAAAAGCTGCGGCGATTGCGGCAAGGCGTAAAATTCGCCCGTATTCAGACGGCTGGGAACCAGAAAATCGCGTGCGCCCTCAGGCGTGGACTTGGTAAGCACGGGTGTTTCCACTTCCACAAAACCGTCTTCGTCCAGATGCCGGCGTATGCACTGGGCCACCTTGTGGCGCAGACGCAGGTTGTCCTGCATGCGCGGGCGCCGCAGATCAAGATAGCGCCAGGCAAGGCGCAGGTTCTCGCCCGCATCACAACGGTTTTCAATGGTAAAGGGCGGGGTTTTGGAAGTATTGAGCAACTTCCATTCCGTCACCACAACCTCGATTTCGCCGGTGACCATGTTGGGATTGACCATACCCTCGGGGCGCGGGCGCACCAGACCCTTTATGGCCAGCACGTATTCCGAACGCAGGATATGCGCGTTTTTATGGGCTTCTGGGGCGGCATCAGGGCTGAAGACCACCTGGGTAAGCCCCGAACGGTCGCGCAGGTCTACAAAGATAAGGCCGCCGTGGTCGCGCCGGTACTGCACCCAGCCCATCAGGCAGACTTCCTGCCCGTTATTGGCAAGGGTCAGTTCACCGCAGGTCTGGCTGCGGTGCCAGTCGCCAAGGCCGGTGATATACTTCTGGTGTTCCTGCTGTACGTCCTGGCCCTGCGCGGCCGCCTGGGCCGTCTGCTCCGCCATCTGGCTTTCTTCAGTCATGTCAGTTGGTTCCCGTTTGCAAAATGTGTAGTGCCTGGGCTTGCGGCACAGTGGTCTGTTCTCCGCTTTCCAGATTTTTTACAACCACAGTGTTCTGGGCCGCTTCGTCCGGTCCCATGATGAGGCAATACCGCGCGCCGGATTTTCCGGCCTGCCGCATAAGACTTTTAAAGCCCGCCTCACTGAAATTCATCTCGCCCCGCAGGCCGGCGGCGCGCAGGGTTTGCGCCAGGGCGTAACCCTGCGCCCTGCTCTGCGCATCCATGCCCACAAGGTAAAAATCAGCCGGAACAGCCGCCCCGGCACCCATCATAAGGGCCAGGCGCTCCATACCGGCGGCAAAGCCCACGCCAGGGGCATCAGGACCGCCGAGGCTCCTGATAAGCCCGTCATAACGGCCGCCGCCCGCCACCGCCGCCTGTGCGCCAATACTGCCGCTTACCACCTCAAAGGTGGTGCGGCAATAGTAGTCAAGCCCGCGCACGAGCCTGTGGTCAAGCTCAAAGGGCAGCTTTTCACCGTTAAGCAGGCCGAGCACCGTATCAAAATGCGCCCTGCACTCCGGACAGTTATAATCCAGCAGTTTCGGGGCCGCATCGGTGATGGCCCGGCAGCCGGGCTGTTTGCAGTCCAGCACACGCAAGGGATTGGTGTGCACCCTACGGGCGCAGTCCGCGCAGAGGGCGGCACTGTCCACGGTTTCAAGATAGGCCAGCAGTGCGTCCTTGAACTTTGGACGACACTGCGAACAGCCCAGGGAGTTGACCTTGAGGGTCAGATCTTCAAGCCCCAGGGCATCAAGAAAACGCAGCAGCATGCTGATAAGGTCGGCATCGGCGTACGGGCTGTGCGAACCCAGGCACTCGCAGTTGATCTGGTGGAACTGCCGCATGCGGCCCTTTTGCGGCCGCTCGTAGCGGAACATGGGACCTGTGGTGAACAGACGGCTGACCGCTTCCCTGTTGGCAAGGCCGCTTTCAATGTAGGCACGCATAACGCCCGCCGTAGCCTCCGGCCGCAGGGTAAGCGACCTGTCCTTGCGGTCGGGAAAGGTATACATTTCTTTTTGCACCACATCGGTTTCTTCACCGATGGAGCGCTGAAAAAGCTCGGTAAACTCCACTATGGGCGTACGCAGTTCCACAAAGCCGTAGCGGCCGAAAATATCCCGCGCGGTGTTTTCCATGCGGGTAAAGATGTCGCTGTCCGGCGGAAACATGTCCGCAAAGCCCTTGATACGTGCAATACTCATGTCGTCCTCAATAGTGGCGCAATAAGAAAATTTCGCCTTAACATTGCCCTGACGCTGCACAGGCAGACGTCTTTGCAAGGTGCGCGGCTTCAGCCGTTGCCGAAAGGTGTACGGATAAAGGCGGCAGCACTGTGTATCTGCGCTGTCAAGGCCACAGCGAGCGCCGTAATTATTTGAGCATATACATCCCAAAACTAAAATGTTCCGGCGCTCCCGGCCCTGAATTTCGGCCCGGGGCCAGAAATTAGCGTGAACCGCAGGAGCCTTCAAGCTTAAACTTGTCGCCGCATTCCTCGCAAGGCACGGGGTACTCTCCGGTAAAACAGGCCATACAGTAGTGCTGCGGTTTACTCACAGACCCCATGAGCCCTTCAATACTCAAATAATGCAAGGAATCCACATCCAGTTTGCGCTGTATCTCTTCCAGGCTGTGTTGCGCGGCAATAAGCTCTCCCCGCGATGAGAAGTCGATGCCGTAGTGACAGGGTGACATGACCGGCGGCGAAGAAATACGTATGTGCACCTCTTTTGCCCCCAGCTCGCGCAGTTTTTTTACACGGGTCATCATGGTTGTGCCGCGTACAATACTGTCGTCGATAATGCAGATGCGCTTTCCTTCTATCATTTCACGCACGGGATTGATCTTTACCCGTACGCCGAAGCTGCGCATGCTCTGCGAAGGCTGGATAAACGTGCGCCCAACATAGTGGTTACGTATCATGGCATGCTCGTAGTGCAGGCCGGAACGCTGCGCGAACCCCAGGGCCGGGTAAATACCCGAGTCAGGAAAAGGCATGACAAAATCCACATCCGGCGCGGATTCCATCGCCAGGTTCCAGCCCATTTTTTTACGGCATTGATACACCTGTTCGTCAAAAACATACGAGTCCGGCCGGGCAAAATAGATCAGCTCAAAAATGCACTGGGCGGGCTTTTCGGGCATGGGACCTATGAGGCGCTCGCTGCGCACGCTGTTGCCTTCCACCACAACCACTTCGCCCGGTTCAACCGTACGCACGAATTCGGCTTCAAGCAGGTCAAAGGCACAGGTTTCAGAGGCAAAGACAGGGCTGCCGTTCATGCGGCCGAAGGCAAGCGGATGAAAACCGTGGGGGTCGCGCACGGCTACCATCACGCCGTCAGCCATGACCAGAAGGCAATAGGCCCCCTGCACCCTGTAACAGGCTTCCTTGACGGCCCCAGGCAGATCATTGTGGCGCAGGGCGCGTACCAGAAGGTGCATGAACACTTCAGTGTCATTGCTGGTAGAAAAAATGGCCCCTTCGTTTTCCAGGTCTTCGCGCAGTTGGGCGGCGTTGACCAGGTTGCCGTTATGGGCCAGCGCAATGGCCCTGCCCTTGTAATTGGCAAGAAAAGGCTGGGCGTTGCCGCTGGACGAACTGCCTGTGGTGGAGTAGCGCACATGCCCCACAGCGTGACGCCCCACAAGACGCTGGAGGTCAGCTTCGGAAAACACGTCGGGTACAAGGCCCATACCCCTGTGTTCATTGACGGCCTTGCCGTCAAAAGTGACTATGCCCGCGCTTTCCTGTCCCCGGTGCTGCTGGGCATAAAGGCCGAAATAGGCCAGACGGGCAGCATCGTCATGGTCATAAATGCCGAAAACACCGCATTCGTGCTTAATCATAAGCCTTACTTCTTCAGTTTTTTGCGCAAATGCGCAATGCGATTGTCGATGACCGACGGATTGGGGTATGCGTCGCGCGCCAGTTCAAACTGTTTCAGGGCTTCTGTGCCCTTGCCCAGCTGTTCCAGGGCATCGGCCAGCAGATAGCCGGCCAGCCCGCGCAGATTCTGGTCAGGGTCGCTGTCCAGTATCTGCTGTGAAAGATCGGCCACATCTTGCCAGCGCTCCCGGGCCATGTTCTGGTCAGCAAGATCATACATGCACATGATCTTGTCATGGTCCGGCAGGGGCAGGCCCAGGCACTGCTGAAGCGTGTCCTCTCCGGCATCGAAACGCCGCAGGCTGAACTGCATGGCCGCCAGACGCCGGTGTCCTTCAAGTATCTGCTCCGGCCCGAGGCCGCCAAGCCCTATGTAGGCGTTCCATAAATCCACGGCGCGCTCATGGCGATGCAGGCTTTCATTGACCTCAGCCATGCGCCGCAGGACGATCGCGCTGCGGGCGTCGTCGTCCATATACTCTTCCAGCATGGTTTCAAGATATTCCAGGCTGGCGCGGGGTTCCTGCCCCGCGGCATTGACGACCAGCAGCAACTGCTGCCAGGCTTCCCAACGGTCGTCCGCATTCTGGCTGTCCTGTGCCTCACGCAGATAACGCTCAAGCAGCCTTTCCGCAAGGGACCACTGGCGCTGCGCCACAGCCTCCCTGGCCTGGGAAAGATCGTCGCCCTGCAATACCGGGTTGTCGCAGCCTGCAAGGCCAAGACAGAAACAAAAAGCCACGGCCAGCGCAAGTCCGCGCACACTGCCGCCCAGCGGAAAAAGAAAAAAACCGCGTCCGCCCGAGGGACGTTGCCGTCCTTCAGGTGGACAGGGGGGCAGTGCCCCCCTGAAACCACGTTTTTCAGCAGTGAAAAACATTATGCAGATCCATCTCAGGCGTCTTCGCCTGTCCCGCCTTCACCTGCCCCCCTGTCTGCAAGGGCGGAAGAGGGCGCGTCCTGAGCCACGGGCGCGCTGCCTTCCGGCACGGCGTCCTCGTCCATATCTTCGCTCAGGTCACGGCCGGTCTGGCCGCCTTCATCCACGCGGTCAAAGCCCACCACATGCGCGCCCTCGTCCAGGCGCACGAGCATCACGCCCATTGTGGCGCGGCCCTTGCTGCGTACTTCATCCAGACCTATGCGCACAATCTTGTTGGCTGAAGTGAGCAGGATCAGGCTGTCATCATCACGCACGGGCATGGCGCCCACCACAGGCCCGGTCTTGCCGGTAACCTTGAAGTTGATGATGCCCTTGCCCCCGCGCGACTGCAGGCGATACAGCTCGATGCTGGTACGCTTGCCGAAGCCGTTGGCGGAAATGGACATGATTTCGGTGGTCTGGTCCGTTTCCTTCACAATGACCCCGGCCACCACAAAGTCCTGCCTGCGCAGGGCAATGCCCTTGACGCCCGTGGCCACACGGCCCATGGGGCGCACATCCTTGCAGGAAAAACGTATGGCTATGCCGTCGGCCGTAGCCAGCACAATATGACTGTCGTTGCGTATGGGGCGCACCACCACAAGCTCGTCGTCTTCGCGCAGGCCCACGGCCATAAGTCCGGTCTTGCGGCAACGGGCGTACAGAGAGGCCGAAGAGCGCTTGACCATGCCGCGCTTGGTCACAAAGAGGAAGTACTTGTCCTCGGCAAATTCGCGCAGGGCAAGCACGGTTGTGACCCATTCACCGTCTTCAAGAGGCAGCAGGTTGTTGATGTGTACGCCCTTGGCCGTGCGGCTGCCTTCAGGAACCTGATGCACCTTGAGCTGGTGCATGCGGCCCTTGTTGGTGAAGAGGCACAGGAACTGATGGTTGGTAGTGCTCAAAAACTCCTGCACATAGTCATCGTCAGAGGTATACAGGGCGGCGATACCCTTGCCCCCGCGCTTCTGCTGCTGGTAGTTTTCAAGCCCGGTGCGCTTCATATAGCCGCGACGCGACAGGGTGATGACCACGTCTTCATCAGGAATGAGGTCTTCAATGTCAATGTCGGTAAGAGCTTCGCGCAGCACTTCTGTGCGGCGCGGCGTGGCGAACGTTTCGCGGATTTCGCGTATCTCGCGCTTGAGTTCGCCGCGCAGCACTTCGGTATTTTCAAGAATCGAACGGTAGAATTCGATCTTTTGCAGAAGGTCCTTGTACTCGGCCATGAGTTCTTCACGCTGCAGGCCCGTAAGACGCTGCAAACGCATTTCAAGAATGGCCTTGGCCTGAAGTTCGGAAAGCTCAAAGCGCTTCATGAGGGCAGCGCGCGCTTCGTCCGGGCTGGCCGAAGCACGGATAAGAGCCACAACTTCATCAATATTGTCGATGGCAACGCGCAGGCCTTCAAGAATATGGGCGCGGGCCTCGGCTTTTTCAAGATCATAGCGGGTGCGGCGGATAACCACCTCACGCCTGTGGTCCACAAAGCAGGTAAGCGCGCTTTTAAGGTTCAAAAGCTGCGGACGGTTGTCCACCACGGCCAGCATATTGATGCCGAAGCTCGATTCCAGCGGCGTGAATTTGTAAAGCGCGTTGATGACGATCTCGGGAATGGTTCCCCGCTTGAGATCGATGACCACGCGGATGCCCCTGCGGTCGGATTCGTCACGCAGGTCGGTAATGCCGTCAATCTTGCGGTCATTGACCAGAGCCGCGATCTTTTCTACCAGAGAAGACTTGTTCAGCCCATAGGGGATTTCCCTGATGACGATGGACTGTGCGCTTTTCTTGCGGTCTTCGATTTCCATGCGGCCGCGCACTTTCACCGTGCCGCGTCCGGTGTGGTAGGCGTCGTACAGCCCCTTGCCCGCGTAAACATAGCCGCTGGTGGGGAAGTCCGGGCCTTTCACATGCTCCATAAGGTCATCAATGCTGCACTGGGGATCGTCCAGAAGCAGTTGCAGGGCATCGCACAGTTCGCCAAGATTATGGGGCGGAATATTGGTGGCCATGCCCACGGCAATACCCGAGCTGCCGTTGAGCAGCAGGTTGGGAACCTTGCTGGGCATAACCGTGGGTTCCTGCAAGGTATTGTCGTAGTTGGGGCGAAAATCCACCGTGTTCTTGTCCAGATCGCCCAGAAATTCCTGAGCCAGCTTGGACATGCGCACTTCGGTATAACGCATGGCCGCCGGGGCGTCGCCGTCAATGGAGCCGAAGTTTCCCTGCCCGTCCACCAGGGGGTCGCGCATGGAAAAATCCTGCGCCAGACGCACCAGGGCATCATACACAGCCGAGTCGCCGTGCGGGTGATATTTACCGATCACGTCACCGACGATGCGGGCGGACTTTTTGTGTGGACGGTTATAGTTGTTGGCAAGTTCGTACTGCGCAAACATGATGCGCCTGTGAACGGGCTTGAGACCGTCACGGGCGTCAGGAATGGCGCGGCCGATGATGACCGAAAGGGAATACTCCAGGTACGACTTGCGGAGTTCAGTTTCTATGCTTATCTGCGGCTGCTGCATTTCTGCCACTGCTGGCCTCGCTAAGTAATGATGTTGGGTGGATGCAAACTGTCTGCGGCGGTTCAGGGACGCTGTGCCCCCCGAAGTTCCGTACGGAACTGCCCTAACTGTTCATGCCACTCCCTATAAAAGTTTTTTGGGATACCCCGGGAAAGGGTTCTTTTCAGACTGCCGTGCGGCACTCTCCGGCAGGGCGCTTTCCTGACCGCAAGGCGGCCGCCAAGCGAACAGCAGAGCTGAAGGCTCCCCCCCTGCTTTGCCCAAAAAACCTTCCTAAATATCCAGATCGTGTACAGCCAGGGCGTTGCGCTCGATGAATTCGCGGCGCGGCTCCACGCGGTCTCCCATAAGCTCCATAAACGCATCTGAGGCCTCGTTGGCATCGTCCACAGAAACCTGAAGCAGAATACGGTTTTCCGGATTCATAGTGGTTACCCAGAGCTGCTCCGGGTTCATTTCACCCAGGCCCTTGTAGCGCTGGATATTGATGCCCCTGCGGGCTTCGTCCAGCACCATGCGCATGAGATCAAACAGGTTTTGCGCGGGCGTTTCGCCATCCTTGCGGCGCATGACAAAGTCCAGGCCGCCACATTCCTCGCGCAACTCGGAAAAAAGCTGCCAGGTCATGCGGTACAGCCGCGAGGCAAAGAATTCCATACCACGGCGCGACTGGTGGCCCCCGGTATTCTCGAAAATGGCAAACAGGCGCTCTTCATCATCTTCGCTCTGCTCGGTTTCCAGTGTGAGCATATAGCCGCGCTCGTTAAGCCACTCTGTAAGTCCGGCGTCCTGCCGTTCAAGCATGGCCGCATCCACCTGTTCGGGATACGTGGTGAGCGCCAGAAAAAGATCACGCGGGGTCCCGGTCATTTCAGCATCGTCAAGACGCAGTTCAAGGGTTTCAATGCGCTCCACAAGGTTGCTGAGGGCCGTACCCGTGTATTCCTTGCCGTTAGTCGCCGTTACGATGACATCTTCGCTGACGCGCGAAAGCAGGAAGCTGTTCAGCTCCGCATCGTCCTTGATGAATTTTTCCATCCGCGAATTGTGCACGCGGTACAGCGGCGGCTGGGCAATATAGACAAAACCGCGCTCCACCATCTCCTGATACTGACGAAAAAAGAAGGTCAGCAGCAGGGTACGGATGTGTGCGCCGTCCACGTCGGCGTCTGTCATGATGATGATTTTGTGGTAACGCAGCTTTTCAAGGTCGGTGTCGTCTTCACCGATACCAGCGCCCATGGCCGTGATAAGGGCCTTTACTTCCTTGTTGGCGAGCATCTTGTCAAAGCGGGTGCGCTCTGTATTCAGGATCTTGCCGCGCAGGGGCAGGATGGCCTGGTTTCGGGGATTACGCCCCTGCTTGGCAGAACCGCCGGCCGAGTCACCTTCCACGATGAACAGTTCGGACTCCGAAGGATCCTTGCTCTGGCAGTCTGCCAGCTTTCCGGGCAGGGCGTTGTCAGAAAGAGCGCCCTTGCGGCGTACCAGTTCCTTGGCGCGACGGGCGGCATCGCGGGCGCGGGCAGCGTCCACGGCCTTTTCAATGATCAGCCTGATGTCCTTGGGATTTTCTTCAAAATAGATGTTCAGACGATCATACACCACGCCGGACACAAGACCGGCCACTTCGCTGTTACCCAGCTTGGTTTTGGTCTGCCCTTCAAACTGCGGCTGCGGCAGCTTGACGCTGATGACAGCCGTAAGCCCTTCGCGCACGTCGTCGCCGGAAAGGCTTGTGTTTTTCATCTTTTTGACCAGGTCGGCCTGCCCCTTGATATAGCCGTTGATGGCGCGGGTAAGGGCCGTGCGAAAGCCCACAAGGTGGGTTCCGCCTTCCTTGGTGCGGATATTGTTGGCGAAAGTGAGGATGTTTTCCTTGTAGCCGGCGTTGTATTGCAGGGCAAAATCCACAGTGACATTGTCCACGACGCCTTCACCGAAGATAATTGAATGGATGCCCTGCTCGCCGGAATTAAGATCACTCACAAACTGGCGTATGCCGCCCTCGGCGTGAAACACGTGTGTTTCGCCGATGCGCTCGTCAATGCATTCGATGAACAGGCCCTTGTTGAGATAGGCCAGCTCTTCAAAGCGTTTTTTCAACGTGTCGTAAGAAAATTCTGAGACTTCAAAAATTTCCTCGTCAGGCTTGAAGCGCACGGTGGTGCCGTGGCCGTCCACGCCTTCACCGATGACGGTCAACTCATCCTGCGGCAGACCGCGGGAATACCGCTGACGGTACCGCTTACCGTCACGGCGCACAGTGACCGTCAGGTCTTCGGAAAGCGCGTTGACGCAGGAAACGCCCACGCCGTGCAGGCCGCCGGAAACCTTGTAGCTTGTATTGTCAAACTTGCCGCCGGCATGCAGCTTTGTCATGACCACCTGAACGGCGGGTACGCCTTCCTTGGGGTGGATATCAACGGGAATGCCGCGGCCATCGTCACGCACGGTAACGCTGTTGTCGGCATGCAGAATGACGGTGATGCGCGTGCAAAAGCCCGCCATGGCCTCGTCAATGGAGTTATCCACCACTTCGTAAACAAGATGGTGCAGGCCGCGCGCGTCCGTTGAGCCGATATACATGGCCGGGCGCTTGCGAACGGCCGAAAGCCCTTCCAGAATGGTGATGGAAGAAGCGGTGTAGCCGCCGTCGACGGGGTTTTGGAGAGCCATTAAACGTCTTCCTCGCTATAATATGTCGTTTCCGAAACCTTCATGGGCATGATGATAACGGTGTAGTCCGGGTCATCGGCCCCGCGTATGCCGCAGGGGCCTTCAGCGCCCGTAAGCATCATGTCTGTCTTGCCGGACACAAAGTGAGCCAGCACGTCCATAAGGTTGCGGGTGGGAAAGGCGATGCGCTTGATGTCGCCGCCGTAGGTTACTTCCAGGCTTTCGCTGGCCGAGCCGACGTCCTGCCCCTGGGCGGAAAGCAGGGCTTCGCCGGAGGAAAGGTCCATATAGGTGCAGCGGTCGCTTTCCGTATTGAAAATAAGAATACGGCCAAGGGCCTCCATGGCTTCTTTGCGGTCAAGCGTCATGGGATGCATGTCTTCGCTGGCCAGCTTGCTCATGAAGATGCTGTAGTCGGGATACTGATGCGTGGCCCGGGGCAGGCTTAGGGTTTCGGCCTTGCTCATGCTGCGCAGGTACAGGCGCTTTCCGGTGATGCTCAGTTCAATCTCATCCACGCCCAGCCACTTCTTGATATCCTGAAGATACTTTTTCTGGATGAGAATGCCCTCTTCAGGCAGGCGCTCGGCAAGTTCGTCGTGCGTAAAGGAAACAAGGGCAAACTGGTGGCCGTTAAGCCCGCAGACGTCTATACGCCCGTTACCCTTGGGCATCATGCACAGGCAGGCAATGGCATCCATAGCATCGTCATCGCTGATGCAAAAGGCCACCTTGTCCAGAAGGTCCTGAAGAAAGTCGCCGGACCAGGTCACCGTGTTCTCTTCAGGAAAACTGGAAAAGTTCTGAAACCACTCGGCGCCGCTCACAGGCAGCTTGTACGTGCGGCGACCCTGCTCTACCAGCAGGTTGCCCGAAGCCTCGTCAAGGGAAAGATGCAGCACGCCTGAAGGCAGCTGGCGTACCAGATCCACAAAGGCCCTGCCCTGTACGCCGATCAGCCCGGGTTGTGCCACTTCTGCCTGGTAACGTCCCGTAAACTCGATGTTGGCATCAGTAGACATGACCGAAAGGCCGCCGTCTTCCGCCTTGAGCCAGATGGAACGCAGATACTGCGCCCCTGCCTTGGCGGGAATAATGGCAACAGCCTTCAACAGCCCTTCGATGATCTGCTCTTTATTAACAGTAAGTTTCATACATTCTTTCCTTAACTATTATTGGCAGTGTTTCTATGTTCGTATCGGCTTAAACGCCTTGTAAAGATTGAATTTTTTATGGAACAGCCCGACGTGTTTTATGGGAACACCGGTAACAGCCCAAAAGCTTTTACCCTGATTTACGAGGTCAGGGTGTTTTCATTTCAATCTCTGTTACCAGTTGGTGTACACTTTTGTTACTAACCATCAATTTCTTAATCTTATTAATGGCATATATGACCGTGCTATGGTCACGTCCGCCAAAGGCGCGGCCAAGTTCCGGGTAGGAAAGCCCCAGTTTCCGGCGGCATATATACATGGATACCTGCCGTGCCAGTACCAGGTCCGGCCGCCGTTTGGCGCCCAGTACATCTTCGGGCCTCAGGTTGAGCCTTCTGGCTACTTCGCCCAGAATTTCCCGGCAACCGGGCATTTTTTCCGCAACTCCGGTGCGCACGATATTTTCCATATCAGACTGCGTGAGGTTATTACCCTTTACAGCGCAATACGCACCCACCTTGAGCATGAGGCCTTGTAAAAGCCGGAACTGCGAACAGCGCTGGGCCAGAAAAAGCAGCTGTTCACGTGTGAGCGGCAGGCGCCGTTCCTTGCACATGACCTGCAGGTAGCGCAGCCGGACATCCAGGTCCGGTTCCATAAGTTCCACCACAAGGCCGCTTTCAAGGCGCGAACGCAGGCGCTCGTCAAGCGCTTTCAGGGCCTGCGGCTGGCCGGAGCAGGCAAAGATCATACGTGGGGCGGCTCTGTGTATCTGCTCGCCCGCAGGCGGGATATCTTCCCCGGAGGGGATACCCGGCAAGCTTTTCTGTCTGCCGGGGCAGGTGTCTATAATGGTTACAAGCTTGCGTTGCCAGGCGTCATGCCCGGCAAGGTCCTGAATGTCGTCCAGAACAAGCACGTCATAGCGCAGCCAGAACAGTTCCGGCCTTCTGGCCCACACAAGATGTTCAGAGCAGAAACGGGCGGCGCTGGAGCATATCATGCGGGCGGGATCGGCGGTGCGGGACATCACGCATGTCATGGCCTGAAGAAGGCGGCTTTTTCCTGTGCCGCTACGCCCGCAGACCAGAAAAGGGTTATAGGCCGTGGATGTGGTGTCGGCGGCCAGATCTCTGGCCGTTGCCAGAGGAAAAGCGTTTTTGTCATTGCAGATGAAGCCTGCAAAGGGGTCTTCCGCTTCAGCCATTGTGTTGCTGCGGCAGTCAGGTCCGGGGGGCGGGCTGACGGGCTGCGGCAGAGTTCTGGCGGCAAAAGCGCCGGGAGCGGCGCTTTCGTAGACGATCCTGGGCACGGAATCTTCGTGCAGCCGTGTAAAATGTCTGCGCAGTGCATCTTCAAAGGCAGCGCGTTGGTGCAGGCTGAACCAGTCTGCAAAATACATGTGCGGAAAAACCACCCTCAGGGTGTCTTTTTCCTGGCGCAGGGTAAGGCTCTCCAGCCAGGTTTCTCCCGCTGTGGCCCGATTCTCCGCCAGTATTTCCCGCAATTCTTTTTTCAGCATAATATACGATTCATTGGCCTCGCAGGCACGCCCTGTGGATAAAGGCTCTGCCCGCAGGTTCGGCGTGAGGCTCGATTTTCGCGGCCCCGGCCGCACAGGAACAAGGGATACTCGTAGCATAAAAGTTGATTTCAAACAAGAGGGCCGCCATTGCCCGCAAATACTGCTTGCTGTGGATGTCTGTGGAAAAGGCTGTGCCGCCGTCTGCTTTTTTTGGGCGTAATATGCGGGCAATTTTGTGCCCATAAGGCATGTGACGGCACGGGCCTGCCCCTGTCCTGCTTTCGCCGCGGCCTGTACCCTGCCGGGTTCAGCTGTATTTTCATTTCATCCGGCACATGCGGCAGGCAGCCACAGGGGCATGATGTCCGAACCGATTTTGGAACAGGAAAAAAACGTGCAGTAATGCGGCCCTGACTGTGGGTCTGCCCGTTGAACTGGACAAGGCCCTTGCCCATGCGTATAAGCTCCTCATGGGATCAAAGATGAAAAGACTATGGTTGGCAGGGGTCTTGCTGTTGGCGGTGCTGGGTTTTGTTGTGGCCCGCCATGCGGGATTGCCCGGTCTTTCGGCCGTTAGCGGGCCGGAATCCGCGCAGGAGCAGGCTGCAGTTCCGAACAGCGAACAAACGCAGGAACATGACGGCTCCCAGGGCAATCCATCGCTCCAGAACCCAGAAAACAATCCCGCCGGCTCCGGCGAACCAGATTCTTCCTCCGCTTCTTCTCCTTCCAGTGATTCAACCAATGCAGATCATGCAGATCTGGCCGCTGACGCAGCCGCAGATGCGGCGGATGCCGGGGCAGCGCCCGGTGAGGCTGTAGTACGCGGTACTTTTGAACGGGGTGACACCGTAAGCAAGGTTCTTGAAAATTCCGGCGGGCAGGGAACACATCAGTATGTCAGTGCGGCGCGTCAGGTTTTTTCCATGCGCTCCTTTCGTGAAGGACAGCCCTATGTTGTGGTTACCGATACGGAATCCGGCAAGGTAAAACGTTTTGAATACGAGATAGACAGCCATCACCGGCTTGTCGTCGAGGGTACGGATGCCCCTGCCGCCAGGCTGGAACCCATTGAGTATGTCGTGCTGCTGGATTCTGTTGCCGGAACCATCAACGACAATCTTTTTCAGGCTGTGGCCGATATGGGCGAAAGCCCGCAAATGGCCCTCAAGCTGGCAGACCTTTTCGGTGCGGAAATAAACTTTATCCGTGACCTGCAACAGGGCGATTCTTTTGCCGTGCTGGTGGAAAAACGCTACCGGGAGGGCGAGTACAAGGGCTATGGCCGTATTCTTGCCGCGCACTTCACCAATAAGGGTAAAACCTACGAAGCCTATATTTTCAAGGACGGCAAAAGGGCTGAATATTATAACCGCAAGGGCGAAAGCCTGCGCAAAACCCTGCTGCAGGCCCCTCTGGCCTTTACGCGCATCACCTCGCGCTTTACAAACAGCCGTTTGCACCCCATATTGAATTACAGACGCGCCCATCACGGTGTGGACTATGCCGCGCCTACAGGTACTCCGGTCAAGGCTGTGGGTGATGGGGTCGTGACACAGCGCTCCTGGGCCGGAGGCTACGGCAACCAGATTATCGTCAAGCATACTGCCGGGCTGGAATCCATGTACGCGCACCTTTCAGGGTATGCGCGCGGCCTTGCCAAGGGGCAGCGTGTACGCCAGGGGCAGGTTATCGGTTTTGTGGGCAGTACCGGTCTGGCTACCGGCCCGCACCTGGATTTTCGTCTGCGCCAGAACGGCAAGTTTATTGACCCGGCCAAGGCCATCAACCCGCGCGGTGAGCCGGTGTCCAAAAAGGCCATGGCTGAATTTGAAAAAATCGTGGTTCTTGAGCTGGCGTATCTTAACGGAGAAAAACCCCTCTCTGAATATGAGCCGGGCAGTATCGTGCCTGATAAGCCCATTCCCGCGCCTGAAAAACCCGCGGAAAAAGAAAAAAGCAAACCCGCCAAAAAAGGGCGGCGCTGAAGTAACGCCGCTCTCGCAAGGAGGGCCGTCATGATGTACTTTCAGCCACTTTCGGGCATTGCTCTGGTCGCCCAGAATACTCCGCCCGATACCACGGATGTCATTGCTTACCTTCCCTCTGTCATCAATGACATTACTGCCGCCATTGACCAGCTTCAGTCTGCGGACAGCGCCAGTTCGTTCATGCAGACGCAGTGGCGCATGGCAGCCGCCAACATGCTGGGGATCGGGGCTGTTACCGGAGGGTGGGCATAAGGCCCGCACTCTTTTGTTTGAACCCGTTATATACCACAGTTATGTCAACATACGGGCAAGCGCATTGCAGCTTGCCCGTATGTTATTTTTCGAGCAGCGCTAAGGCGAAGCTGTTCCGGCGTTGAGGGCAAGGCCGTCTGCCCTGTGATTCCGCACAGTTAGCATGGCAATATGGTGAGAGTGAGTGTCACGCTCTGGGGCCGTTTTGCCTGTTTTGACTGAAGGGACCGCCTGAAAGCCCTGCACGGCTGCTGCGTTTGTGCCCGCATTTTGGGTAGGTCCGCAATCAGGCCCGAGCAGCCGTGGCGACCCGAGGCATGGACAGGACAGGTCGCTGGCTGATTCTCTTTCTGCTCCGTGTACAGGCGTGGTAACAAAGAGTTTTGTTACTAAAAAAACAATATATTTAAACATGTTAATAAAGAAAGGAACAAAAATGTTTTCCCGGGCAGCCGCAAAAAATACATGCCGCCGTTTCCGCGGCATGTATTTTTCAGGGTGGCATGTTTATTTCGTGCTCAGCCTTGTTCGGGCTGTTCCCGGCGCAGCATTTTTGCTGCAAACGCGGCGGCACCAAAGCCGTTGTCGATATTAAGAACAGCCACGCCCGGCACGCAGGTGGCAAGCATGGTGGCAAGGGCCGCAAAACCGCCTGATCCGATGCCGTAGCCCACAGAGGCAGGAACGGCCAGTACGGGGCAGGACACAAGACCAGCCAGCACACCGGGCAACGCCCCTTCCATGCCTGCCACGGCAATGATCACTCTGGCGGCGCGCAACGCTTCTGTATGGGTGGCGAGCCTGTGCAGGCCTGCAACGCCCACGTCGGTAACAAGACCACAGTTTTTGCCCCAGAAAGCCAGGGTGGCGTAAGCCTCAAGAGCTACGGAGATATCCGCTGCCCCGGCAGTGACCACCAGCGCTTCGCCTCTTTGCGGCCAGGGGGCCTGCATGGCCTGCGCAAAATCCGGTGCGCCGCCTACTGAAAACAGCCGCGGCAAAGGCCAGTATCGGCCAGTGGGAAAATGTTTTTCCAGCAGGGTGGCCTGTGCCTGGTCGACTCTGCTCGCCAGAACAGCACCGTGCCTGGCAAGGGCGCCAACAGCGGCCACCAGCGCCTGATCGCTTTTGCCCTGAGCCAGAACAACTTCGCCAAGGCCGGTGCGCAGCCCTCGCTGTGTATCCAGGGTCAGGCCGTTCAGGGTATCGCACACTGTTTGCGAACCCAGAAGTTCAAGAGCTGTTTCGGGCTGCATGCGGCCTTCGGCAATTTCAGAAAGGATGTGCAGGAGATGAGGATTGGACATGCCTTTTTATACGGCAGGCAGGCATGTTTGTCAGCAGGGGCAAGCCGGTAAACGCCGCCGGATACGGCCGTGAAAACATGTTTTCCATGCCATATGGGCCAACTGGTCGTTTTATGGCGTAAAAAGCTCCTGTTCCAGTGTATTTCAACATCCGTTGGTTGCATTGTATCGCCTGACACGGTAAGAAAATTTCATGTTGACGCGCCGTCTGCTATTTCTCACCCCCGCTCAGGCCGTGACCTCGGTCTTTCCTGCCCTGCGTGATGCCGGATATGAACTTGGCATTGCGGAAAATCTCAAGGGCGCTTCCGTCTTCATTCGCAAGTCCGGACCGGGCATTATTTTTGCGCGGCCCAGCCTGCCTGGTTTTCGCGTTGAGGATCTTCTGGCTGTAGGGGCTGAAGACCCTGCTTTTCCCCCGGTTATTGTCATTACGGACAGGGGAACCGCCGATGAGGCCGAACGCCTCATGAGTCTCGGAGCACAGGATTACTGGCTTGAACCGCTGGATGTAGAGCGCATCATGGCCGTGGCGCGGTCGCTGGGCAACGGGGCCGGGCAGCGCAAGGCGGCTGCGCCTGCCACCTCTACCTTTGGAGGGCGCAAGGCCCATTATGGAGAGGGCGCCGGGCCGCGTATTGTGGGCAAACATCCGGCCATGGGCAGAGTTTTGCATCTGGCGCGTCAGGTGGCCGGTTCGCGGGCAACGGTACTGATTACCGGCGAATCAGGCACGGGCAAGGAAATGTTTGCCCGGTATCTGCACGCCATGAGCAAACGTGGTGACGGGGCCTTTGTGGCCGTCAACTGCGCCGCCCTGCCGGAGCACCTTCTTGAAAGCGAACTTTTCGGGCATGAAAAAGGCGCGTTTACCGGCGCCATTGCCCGCAAGCCGGGTAAATTCGAGCTTGCTGACGGCGGCACACTGCTGCTGGACGAAATTTCAGAAATGGACCTTTCCCTTCAGGCCAAGCTTTTGCGCGTCCTGCAGGAGGGTGAGGTGGACCGAGTGGGCGGCACAGAACCGCTCAAGGTTAATGTGCGTGTACTGGCCACCACCAACCGGAACCTTGAAGACTGGGTAAAGCAGGGAAAATTTCGTCAGGACCTGTATTTCAGGCTCAATGTTATTCCTTTGCGCCTGCCTTCATTGCGGGAACGTGGCGATGATGTTCTGGAGCTGGCCGGATTTTTTATGGACATGTATATACGCGAATACCAGCTTGCTTCGACAGTGCTTTCGCAAAGCGCCATAGACTGGCTGCGCGAGTATGATTTTCCCGGCAACGTGCGTGAACTGCAGAATCTGATGGAACGCGCTGTCCTGCTTGCCAATGGCCGACCTGTAGAGCCGCGCCATTTTTTGCTGGAAGATGACGACTGGCCGCTGTTTGAGGATGACAGCGCGGACTTTGCCCCCGAACATTCCGGGGCCGCGGCTGTGCCGGACTTTTCCGGTGGCGTGGCGCTTGCCGCAGACACGTCGCCGCGAAGTGCCGCCGCTGGTGGTGGGCCTGCGGTGTTGCCTTCAGCCGGTGGTATGCCTGGTGCGGTTATCCCCCTGCATGAGATGGAGCGGATCATGATCCTCAAGGGGCTTGAAGCAACATCCGGAAATCGCACACAGGCCGCCGACCTTCTTGGCATTTCTGTGCGGACCCTGCGCAACAAGCTCAACGAATACCGCGCTGCCGGCCACCCTGTAGACTGATTGGCGTCTGAGGCATCGCCTTGCCTGTGGAGAGCGCTTTGGGCTTGAGGATACAGATTCTCAAGGTTTCAGGGCGTTCATTTCGGCGGTGACCCGCGCAGATACATTGTACTTGCGCCCTCGTGCCCCATGCCTGCCCGTGCAGGCATCAATAGAGCATAATCAGGATATTCCCATATGCAGCCATTGCCGGTTTTATGGTAACGGCTGCATGCGTTTTTCAGAAGCAGTTAGGCAAAAAGCCATGCCGGATCGGCCCGCACAAGGGTTGATCCGGCATGGCTTTTTGCACTCGGCCTCACGCGGCCAGAGCATTTCATACTTGAAATGCTCCACAATGATCTGTCTCCAAATCCTTGTCGTCAAATGATTGTAGGGGCTTTGCCGACCAGTAAGCAATCATTTGAAGCGTTAATCGCGTGCAAAACGTGATTCCGGAGAATTACGTGGAAATTTTGTGTAACCAAGGGATATTGCGCATATTATGGAATATATTTTTACTGGCAATATACTGGTAAAAGAAATGTAATTAAAAGTGTATATAAATATCATAGTCAATAATTACAAATAGTAATGATGTATAATGTATGCGTATCAGTTTTTTATACAGACATTGTTGACTTATTTATTGTGAAAATTTAATAATATGTACAATATTTTGTGTATAATTTCACATATTGATTGTGATTATAAATACAATCACAATAATGGGTATGTATTTTATATACAATATATGTTTTTTGTGTGACGTAACAGCTTCTCTAAAGTGCTTTATTCATTGTATGCCGTAATATTTTGTGCATGATCAGGTGACGTCTGTACATATGCATAATTTTCGGCGCAACATGGGAGGTATGCTGATGACTCCTGCGTTAAAGAGGCTTCGCAACTCGCGAAAAAAAATCGCACAATTCAGAACAAAAACAGGCAATGCCTCAAAAAAGGAAAGTCCCTATATTCCTGTGTTTGTAACAAAAACACCGGCATGTCAGGGGGAGTGTCCCAGCGGGACCAATATCCGGGGCGTTCTTACAACCATTGCCAATACCGAAAGGGACGGCAGAACCTATCACGATTCTTTCCGGCAGGCCTTTGAAATCATTGCCGCCAACAATCCTTTCCCCGCAGTTTGCGGGCGTGTTTGCCCGCACCCCTGCGAGTCCGGCTGCAACCGGCAGTACAAGGACGGCTCCCTGGCCATCAACAATGTGGAACGTTTTATCGGCGACTACGCCCTCAGAAACGGCTTTGCGCTGCCTGCTGAACCTGCTGGCAGGCGTGAAGAAAAAATAGCCGTTGTGGGTTCCGGTCCAGCAGGCCTGTCCGCCGCGTATCAACTGGCACGGCGCGGTTACGCGGTTACGGTCTTTGAGGCTTTTGCCAGGCCCGGCGGCATGCTGCGCTACGGCATACCGGACTACAGGCTGCCCCAGGATGTGCTGGACAGTGAAATAGACCGCATCAGGAGCCTTGGGGTGGATATTCGCTGCAATGTCGCTGTGGGCAGGGATATTTTGCTGGACGACCTGCGCAGGGAGTATGCTGCCGTTTTTCTTGGCATCGGTGCTCATGCGGGACGTTCCCTTGGCCTGCCCGGCGAAGATGCAGCCAATTTTTTTACGGTGACGCATTTTCTCAACCGCATAAATTCGGGCTGTACCGTCAATGTGGGGAACAAGGTGCTGGTTGTGGGCGGGGGTGACGCGGCCATTGACGCCGCACGCATCTGCCGCCGCCTGGGGGCGGATGTGACCATGGTTTACCGCCGTACCCGCAATGAAATGCCCGCCATAGAAAGTGAAATCGTCGAGGCTGAAGAAGAGGGAGTGAAATTCCGTTTTCTTGCCGCGCCGGTAGAGTTGTTGCGCGCGGGCGACATGATCACGGGCATGAGGTGCCAGAGCATGCGCCTGGGGAGGCCTGACGCTTCCGGCAGAAGGCGTCCGGAACCTGTGGAAAACGATTTTACGGAGCTTGCCGCCACGGCTGTCATTGCCGCCATTGGTCAGGTTCCCTGCATGCAGGGTTTTGAAAGCGTGGATTCGGGCAGGGGGTGGATACGGGCTGACAGCACGGGAATCACGGTCGAAGACGGCGTATACTCCGGCGGAGATGCTCTGGGCCTGAGCCTTGTCACCACATCCATTTATCAGGGCAGGATAGCGGCAGCGGCCATTGACGCCAGATTGCGCGGTGTGCGCCTGCCTGTTGAGGAAAAAACCGTTATCGCCAACAGGTTCAGTATTTATTACGACCACTATGCCGCGAGCAGCCGTAACGAGCCTGCGTCCCTGCCCCTTGCGGAGCGTATGGCCGATCTGCAAAGGGAAGTTGTGGCAACCCTTGATGAAAGCCGTATTGTTGAGGAATGCGCCCGCTGCATGAGCTGCGGGCTTTGTTTTGATTGCGGCAACTGCTGGAATGTCTGCGGTGAAAACGTCATGCCACTCAAGGGCCGTCTCAAGGGTGACAGCGCGGGGCTTGCCACGTCAGACTGCAAGGGCTGCCGCCATTGCATGGACGAATGCCCATGTGGGTTCATCGAGATGATTGATCCGGCTACGGGCAAGTACGTACGGGCAAGCATGGATAACAGCTATCTGGTCTGAGTGCGCGGCAAATATCGGGATTCCGTACTGTCGCCATAACAGCAGCCGCCCCTGCAAACACAACCGGTTCATAAAGAACATATTCAGGAGCTTTTCATGACCAAGCTTTCGTTTGCGGAAATGCACGATGTCCTTATGGACGCGCTTCGCCTCACCCACTTTCCCGTGGCCGTCAAATTCTTTTTTGATGACGGCGAATTGAAAGAATTCAAGGAAAATGTGGAATTCTTTACCTCTGACCGCAACCTTACCTTTTGCCAGTATGAAATAGGACCGCGCATGACCGGGCAGACCCTGCTGGTGCGCAAGGAGAAGCTGGGTTGCCCCAACGGGCTGTATTCTTTTGGCTGGAAAGGTTTTGACCAGGCAGAGGTACTCAGTCACAAAAAATATGCGAAAGACCTTGAGCAGGCCGAGCGCTTTGTGAAATCCAAGCCGCGTCTGCCCGAGGGCACGCTGAAGGCCATAGCCGTGTCGCCCCTTGCGGACACGTATTTTCCGCCTGATACCGTGCATTTTTACTGTGACAACATGCAGGCTTATCATCTGGCCGTGGATTATATGGCTGCTATGGACGTGCACCCGTTGCGCACCAATATCACGATGAATTCTTCGGCCTGTGCCGGAAACGTGTATACCTACCTGGAAAAGACCGCCAACATATGCACCGCGTGCAGCGGCAGCTATAACTCCGGCAAGACGGAACGCGGCGAGCTGAACTTCTTTGTTCCCGGTGAACAGCTTGAACCTCTGGTGCAACGCCTCATAACGCGCATCAACGAACACGGTACCGGGGCCATAACCCGGACCGGAGAAAACTTCCCCGGCGCGGCCATCTGCAAGAACTGCAATATGATCGTGTACAAACGCGGGGAATGTCTGGAATCGGCACAATGATCGGCAAATGGCGCGCCCTTTGAGCGCAGCCTAGAAATGGACGGGCGGCCCGGCAGAGGCCCGCCCGTCTTTTTTATGCCGGACTGGGGTTGTGCAGCCCTGTGTCCGGTTGTGGCAATATCCTGAGGTGGTTTTCCAAGATGCTGCGCAGATTTTTTGCAGTATCCGCATGGGTTTCAGCGCATGCGGCCTTTGGGGAAATACCTCTTTTCAAAGCTGTTAGCCGTTCATCAGCGCGTGTACAGCACATGCATGCGGGCGCGGTCTTCAGGCGTAAACATTTGAAGAACGTCTGAGCGTGTTTGTGCCGCTGCGGCTGGCAGCGGCACAGGTGACTTCACGGTCTCCGGAGGGGTGCGATGCACTCTTGGCGGGCAGGCGTGTTCGAGGGCCTGTACCCTGCGAGGTGCTGCAAGATCAACGGCCGCCGCGAATAGCGCAACCGGATCTGTCGAGCTTTTCATACAGCCAGGAAAAATCCAGAGTGCCGTTTTCTTCAATCCGGCGGAGTTTTTTCATCCCTTCATCTGTGATTTTCTTCGCCCGGGCGGCCACGGTTTCCGCTTCTGCGGCCCGCACGGCCACGAGGCCGTCGTCGTCAGCCACGATGATGTCTCCGGGGGTTATGACCACATTGCCCATACCTACAGGAACATTTACTTCGCCGCAGGCGTCTTTGTACGGCCCGTTGGGAGTTACGGCGCGGGCGTAGACCGGAAAGGACAGTTCGCTCAGGGCGCGGGCATCGCGTACGGCCCCATCGATGACAAAGCCCGCCAGGCCGCTCCTGAGCGCCAGATGGGCCATGATTTCGCCGCATACGGCACGATCTTCGTACGCCGCGCATGAAACAACCAGCACATCGCCCGGCCGGGCATTGTCCACAGCGTAATAGAGCAGCAGGTTCTGGCTGGCCGGCAGGTTGACGGTATAGGCCGTGCCCAGCATACGGGCCGCACCCAGAGGACGCAGGGCCGCTGGCAGGGCGGCATTGCGGCCCAGGGCATCGCAGATGTCGGCCACGGGCAGATCCCTGTACTGGGCAATGATGGAAGGATGTGGCCGGGAAAAACTGCTGTTGATGGCGTAGCGCATGGCAAACCTTCAGTTTTTGAAAAAATTTGCGCCCATCCGTAATAATGGCGTAATGATACGGATGGGCGCCATGTGGGGCATGGAGGAGTACTATGCGCCCAATTTTTCGACCTGGGGTACAGGAGCCGGAGAGGCGATTTTTATTGTGTCAAGATCTTCATTTTTCTCCAGCATGTCTTCTACGTTTATTTTTCCGCTCAGAACAAGGTTGGCGTGCTCAAGGTCAATGGATTTTTCCCATTTCCCGATGGCGACAGTGGCAACACAGTTTCCTATAAGGTTCACCACGGCGCGCATTTCGTTAAGAATGCGGTCAATGCCGATAACCAGAGTCATGCCTACAACCGGAATGATATTGGTGGCTGAAAGCGTGGCTGCCAGGGCAATGAGCGCCGCGCCCGCAACACCCGCGCCGCCCTTGGAGGTCAGCAGCAGGATAAGAAGCAGGGTAATCTGATGCTGCAGGTCCAGGTGGATATCCATAGCCTGGGCAATGAACGAGGCCGCCATGGTAAGATAGATGGCCGCACCATCAAGGTTGAAGGAATATCCCGTGGGAAAAACAAGGCCGACCACGGATTTTTTGATACCCAGAGCTTCCATTTTTTCCATGCTGCGGGGCAGAACGGCTTCAGTGCTGGCAGTGCCGAGAGTGATGAAGATTTCTTCCTTCATGTATTTGATAAGCTGCCAGATGTTGACGCCGGACATTTTGCAGATGAAGCCGAGCACGATAATGACAAACAGGGCGCTTGTGATGTAGAGACAGGCCACGAGTTTGCCCAGAGAGGCAAGCGCGCCCACGCCGTATTTGCCGATAGTAAAGGTGATGGCCCCGAACGCGCCGATGGGCGCAAGCTTCATGATCAGGTTGACCACGCCCAGAAACGCGTTGCTGAAGCGGTCAAGCGTGCCAAGTATGGCCTGCTTGGGTTTGTCGCCCATGTGCGAAAGGCTCATGCCGAACAGCACAGAGAACAGCAGCACCTGTAGAAGATTGCCTTCTGCAAAAGCGCCCACCACACTATGGGGTATAATGCCCATAATGAATTCCTGTGTGGTTTGCTGTTTGGCCTGGGCAAATCTGCCCAGAGCCGAGGCATCCATGGTGGCGGGGTCTGCATGAATGCCCGCGCCGGGTTGAAAAACATGCACAACAATAAGACCAATAATCAAGGCCAGTGTTGTGACTATTTCAAAATAAAGCAGAGTTTTTCCGCCGACACGGCCAACAGCCTTGAGGCTGTCCATGCGAGCAATACCCACTGAAACAGTACAGAAAATGACCGGCGTAATGATCATCTTGATAAGGTTGATGAACGCGTCGCCGAGAGGTTTTAACTTGACTGCAATGTCAGGTTCGATAAAACCGAACGCAATGCCGAGGGCGATGCCCAGAAGCACCTTGAAATAAAGCGTAGAAAAAATTTTCTTTGACATGATTACCTCAGACACAAGTAGTGTATGGGGGGGCGCCACCGGCTTGCTGCACGGCATGAGTGGGCGAGCGCCCAGGGCCATAAGAGCTGGCGCCGGGTACAGACCGGCGCCAGCTCTTTATGGTTCTTACGCGCTTTCGTAAAGCCGGGTCATGATAAATTCACGGTGACCCAGGGCTTCAGCCGAGGTATTGCGGCCGTTGCAGGTGCGGATGAGCATTTCAAGCAGCATGTCTCCCGCCTGGTCCATGTTTATTTCCCGGCGCAGAAGGCCGGAAACGTCCACATCGATATGCTCGTTCATGGTGCGCACGGTGCGCGGGTTGGCCGAGAGCTTGATGACCGGCAGAATGGGGTTGCCGATGATGTTGCCCTGGCCGGTGGGGAAGAAGTGGGCCACAAAGCCCGAAGCGGCACACAGGGTAACCATTTCGGCAGCAGCGGAAGAGGAATCCATAAACCACAGGCCGGGACCGGTGGGAGACTCGGCCTTGTCGAGGCAGCCGACCACAGGCGCCTTGCGGCCGATCTTCTGGACGTTGCCCAGGGCTTTTTCCTCAATGGTCGTCAGGCCGCCCTCAATGTTGCCCTTGGTGGGCTGCGAGTCGCAGAGGTCATTGGTTTTGTGGTCGTCCACCACCTTGGCGTAGCGGTCGAAAAATGCCTTGAACTTGGCGCGCACTTCTTCGTTGGCGCAGCGTTCCATCACCAGATGCTCGCCGCCGGTAATTTCAGTGGTTTCGCCAAACAGGGTGGTGGCCCCGGCTTCCCACAGCTTGTCGAAGGCGTTGCCCACGGTGGGGTTGGAGGCGATGCCGGAGGTAGTGTCGGACTCGCCGCACTTGCAGGAAACCCACAGCTCATCCACCGTACATTGGGTGCGCTGCAGTTCGCTGGCGTAGTGCACAAATTCCTTGGCCTTGAGGGAAGCGGCGCGGATGGTTTCCAGATCGCCGTGCTGCTCGATGCCAAAGCCCACCACGGGTTTGCCGGTTTTGGCAATGCCGTCCACCACGCGCTGGGTCCACACCGGCTCGATGCCGATAACCACTACGGCGGCCACGTTGGGGTTGCAGCCCGTGCCGATAAGGGTGCGGAAGTGCAGGTCGAGGTCTTCACCGAACTGCAGGCGGCCGTAAGCATGGGGCAGGGCCATGGTTCCCTTGATGTTGTTTGCCACAGCCTCGCAGGCGGCGTTGGAAAGGTCATCCAGGGGCAGAATGATCACATGGTTGCGAATACCCACACGTCCGTTTTCGCGGCGGTAGCCCATAAATGTCTTGTTCATCGGTTTACCACCTTTTGGTTTTGACGTTGTGTACATGCAGGTGTTCGCCGCGCTTGATGGGCTTGACCACCTTGCCGATATCCGTGCTGTACTTGATAATGGTATCGCCCACGGCAAGATCCTTGAGCGCGATCTTGTGACCGATCGGAATGTCGCTCAGGGTTTCAAACTCCAGTGTGGTGTCGCCGTCCATGACCCAGCCGTTGAGCTGGTCGCCTTTTTTGACGCCTTCAACCACGACCACGCCAACGCTGTCGCCGGGCTCATGCACCACAAAGTGGGTTGTCATACTGTTCTCCTTGGATAGTATGTTGGTAGTAGAACGCGATGTAATACACAAGCAGTCTCTCTTATATGCGTTATCTGTTTACACGCATATATTTTGCGTTCTAATGCAGTAGTAAATATTGCATCAGGTATAAGACAAGACATGCTTTGCTTGTATCTCCACCGGCTTGCTAGAGTATAGAGCAATGTGCGTGCCAAATATGCGTGACATGTATTAGCCTTCGCTATTTAAGGATATTTTTTCACAATATTGTTTGATTGATCAGTCTGTTTTGATTAAATATGGGCATAATGCTTGTTTTTGGGCAGGAGAATGCCTAATGTTGGGCAGGAGGATTTATGCCATATGAACTTTCGGCCAGCGGGCTAAACAATCCTTCGCAGACGGTAGGTCAGGTAGTACACCATCTGGCGCGGCTTGTGGTGGGCAAGATGGACCGCAATGCCTTTTTCCGTATGCTTTCAAAACAGCTTCGTGTTTTATTTCACTATGACCGTTTCTGCATTAACCTGTATGATGCGGAAAGGGAGTTTCTCAACCTGTTCACCGCAGCCGACGGCACGGTGGTAGAGTCTCTCTCCAATACGCGCATTGCCCAGAACACGGTGGCCGGACTGGCCATTGCCTCACGTAAGCCCGTTGTCATCAACGATCTGGCAAAACACGATTTCGGCGATTCGCCCATGCCTCTTTCCACCGTGGGCCTTAATTCCACCATCGCCCTGCCCCTCATCATCAACGGCGAGGTCATCGGCACACTGCACGTGTCTTTCATGCAGCCGCCCGAAAATATCGTACAGATACTCAATGTGCTGCTGGAACTAAGCCCCGTGCTTTCCACATTTCTTTTTGCCGTGCTTTCCGAAGAGCGGCTTGAAAAAATGCGCGCGGCCCAGGCTGGTTCCCCGCGCAGCCCGGAGGCAGATGTCACCGGCAGCATCTTGCTGGCCTCAAGCCTGCTGGAAACGCCGGACATGAAAAAGCTCATGGCGCTGGCCCGCAAGGTGGCAAAGCTGCATATCCCCGTCATGATCCTGGGCGAAACGGGGACGGGCAAGAGCATGTTGGCCCGCTGGCTGCACTTGCACAGCCCCAGGCGCAAGAACAGTTTTGTAAAGGTCAACTGCCCTTCCCTGCCTCCCACGCTTTTTGAGAGTGAAATGTTCGGTTATGCCAAGGGGGCGTTCACCGGGGCTACCAGCAAGCGGGTGGGACGGGTGGAACTGGCCCAGGGGGGCACGCTTTTTCTGGACGAGATAGGGGAACTCGCGCCGGAGATGCAGAGCAAGCTTTTGCAGGTGCTGGAGGAAAATTCTTTTGAGCGTGTGGGCGAGGCCGCGCCCATCGGCGTGGATATGCGCGTCATGTCTGCCACCAATATTGACATGGCCGAGGCAATGGATCAGGGCCGTCTGCGGCGCGACCTGTACTACCGCCTTGGTTCGGTGGTATTGCGCATGCCGCCCCTGAGGGAACGCAGAAACGACATCCCGCTGTTTGTGGAGCATTTTGTCAGGCAGTTTTCCAGAGAGTACGAAATTCACCCGCCCCGGCTTTCACGTCCGGTTATGGATGTCCTGCAGGAACACGTCTGGCCGGGGAATATACGCGAACTGCGCAATGTGGTGAGCCGCCTTCTGCTCCAGACCCTGGACGGGCAGATAACCGGCAGTTTTGTGGATGAAGCCCTGCACCTGTGGAAAGGCCCGGCCGGAACAGCGCCGCCCGCTCCCGCAGCGCCGGCGTCCGGCATTGTTGCGGGTAATGCCGCAAACAGTCCCCCTGTGCCTGCCCCCGCCCGGCAGGAAGCCCCGCCCGGCCTTCTTTCGCTTGAGGACAATGAGAGAGCGCATATAGAAAAAGCCCTGCGTCTTTGCGGCGGCAAGCTGTCCGGTCCTGGCGGCGCGGCGGATATGCTCGGTATTCCGCGCTCGACGTTGCAGCACCGCATCCGCAAGCTTGGCATCAGATAGCCGCGCGGGCGGCCCGCGCGCAGGCCTTCTGGCCGGAATCGCCGGAGTGTGCCGCCCCGGACAGAAGGCAGGCCTCCATCTGGCCTGCTCCTGTCGGACGCATGGCCGAAGATGCCGCCAGAGGGCTGCACAGCAGCACGTCAAAATCAGCCATGACCTTTCTTGAGTTTCCGCTGGATTGCGCATATGATGCCGCTCTACGTCAAGAGCAATTACGCAGTCGGAGTTCGCATGCTTGAGTATATTCGCGACAAATCGCAGTCCCTGGGTGTCAAACTGGCCTTTGGTCTTATCATCCTTGTCTTTGTTTTCTGGGGCGTTGGCAACTTCAACGACCGCAGTTCGGGTACGCTTGTGGCCGTGGTCAACGGCGACCCCATCTCCATGCGGGAGTTTGAGCTGGCCTACCGCAACGCAGAGGAAAACCTGCTGCGTAGCAATCCCGGCCTGACCCGCGAGCAACTGAAGCAGCAACAGCTGGGTCGCCAGATTCTGCGTGACCTTATTACCCAGGTGCTGCTGTCGCAGGAAGCGGCCCGCACGGGCGTGAGCATCACCCCGCTGGAACTGCGCATGGCCGTGGGCAACATCAAGGGCTTCCAGAACGAAAAGGGGCAGTTTGACCCCGAGGTCTATACCCGCGTTCTTGCTGCCCAGCGCATGGCTCCTGCCCAGTTCGAGCAGGATATGTCGCGCGATCTGCTGCGTCAGAAGATTTTTGCCATGGTAACGGCCCCCGCCTGGGTTGACCCCGCCGAATCCCAGAAGCGGTTTGAATTTTTGCGCGAAAAGCGTGATGTGGACTATATTTTTATCCCTGCCTCGGATTTTGCCGCTTCCGTCAAGCCGTCGGATGAAGAGGTGCAGGCCTATTATGAAAGCCACAAGGCGCAGTTTGCCATTCCTGCCAGGGCGGATGTTGCGTACGTGCTTGTAAGCCCGCAGGATCTTGTGAAGGCTAGTGGCATCAGTTCCGCCGCTGCCGAAAAATGGTATGCAGACAATGCCGCCCGTTTCGAACAGCAGGAAGAAGTGAAGGCCGCCCACATTCTTGTGCCTCTGGCTGAAGATGCCTCTGAGGCCGATGTGAAAAAAGCGCAGGAACAGGCCGCCGCCATTGAAGCCGAACTTAAGGCCGGAAAAAGCTTTGCTGCCGTGGCCGATGCGCATAACGGTCCCAATGCCGCAGGGCCGGGCGGCGAGCTTGGCTGGCTCAAGCGCGGCACTACCGTAAAGCCTTTTGAGGACGCGGCGTTCGCCCTTGCTCCCGGCAAGGTTTCCGCCCCTGTTCGCAGTCAGTTTGGCCTGCATATCATCAAGGTTGAAGAAAAGAAGGACGGCGGCCTGCCGCCTTTCAAGCAGGTTGAAGCTGAAGTTCTTGCGGCCATGGCCCAGGAACAGGGGGCGGACAAGCTGCATGACGTGGTCGACAACCTGATTGAAGACAATATTCTGGGCCGTTCCCTGAAGGACAGCGCGGAAAAATACGGTCTCAAGTGGGGTGAAACCGGTCTGCTTTCCGCTGCCGAGCTTGAAAAAACGCTGGGAGTCACGGCCCAGGGCGCGGCCACTCTTGTGGCAACCCCGGCGGGCAATCCTGTCGATACGGCCCTTGAAGCCGGAAAAGCCTACGTGGTTGCCCGCGTGATCAAGTCCGAACCCGCGTCCACAGCGTCACTTGAAGCTGTCAAGGAGCGTATTGTGGCCGGGCTTGTGGAAGAAAAAGCGCTTGCAGCCGCCCTGGAATCTGCCGCCGCCCTGCGCAAGGAGCTTGAAAACGCCCCCCTGGGCGCCGCAGGCCTCAAGGGGCGCACGGTCAAGACCGTCAAGGGGATGGAGCGCAACGGCGCACTGGCTTCGTTCGGTCCCAATCCGGTCATGGCCGAGGCCCTGTTTGAAGCCCGCGCCGGGCAGTGGCTGCCTGTGGCCTATGCCGTGGAAGACGGCAGCGGTTCCGGTGCCGTTGTGGTGCGCGTCAAGGGCGTTCAGCCCCCTGATGCCGCCGAATGGGATATGGTCAAGGACATCATGGCCAACGCCGTGGCTCGTGACCGCGCGGACGGCCTGTTTGAAATATTCATGCAGCGTCTGGCTTCCGGCGCCAAGGTCGAAGTATACAACGAAGATTTCATAGACAGAAAAAATATGTAGCAAGGCCCGCGCGCCTGGAACAGGAATATACTGGCCGGGGCCGCTTGACGGTTCCGGCCTTCTTTGTCAGAGCAAGGCAGACCGCCCGAAGGCGGAGACGTTCCAGTGCCGCCCTGCCCGCGCCACCCGGCCGGAAGCTTTGGCGGTATACAAGGAGGCACGTTATGTGCGGTATTATAGGTTATGCAGGACACAGGCCGGCCGTTCCCGTTGTAGTGGAAGGGCTGCGCAGGCTTGAATACCGGGGTTATGATTCCGCCGGCGTGGCCTTTGTGCGCCAGAATGACATCCATGTCGTGCGTGCCATGGGCAAGCTGGCCGCACTTGAAGAAAAACTCGCCCATGAGCCGGTGACCACGCCTACCTGCGCCATGGGGCATACCCGCTGGGCCACGCACGGCGTACCCGCCGAGCGCAACGCCCATCCCCACCGCAGCAATGACGGCTCCCTGGCCCTCGTGCATAACGGCATTATCGAAAACTATCAGGAAATAAAGGCGGACCTTTCGGCCAAGGGCTATACGTTCAGCTCTGAAACCGACACGGAAGTGCTGGTAAATCTTATTGCCGAACGCCGCAAGACCGAGCCGGACCTTCTGCACGCTTTTGCCGCCGCCCTGCGCGAGGCCCACGGGGCCTACGCTGTCTGCCTTATGGACAGGACGGAACCCGGCGTTATCTATGCGGCCCGCATGTCCGCCCCGCTTATTTTCGGCCAGGGAACAGGCGAAAATTTTGTGGCTTCGGATATTCCGGCATTTCTGCCGTACACCCGGCAGGTGGTCTTTTTGCAGGACGGGGATCTTGTGCGTGCCACGGCCGACAGTTACGAGATACTCCGGCTTGAGGACCTCAGCCCCGTAAGCCACGAAACGCAGACCATCCAGTGGGATATGCAGGCCGCGCAAAAGGGCGGGTACCGCCACTTCATGCTCAAGGAAATCTTCGAGCAGCCGCGCGTCATCACCGATGGCCTTACCGGCCGCGCACATGCGCAGCAAGGGCAGGTGCGCCTGCCCGAGCTGGATGCACTGCCTGTGCCGCGCCGCCTGCACATTGTGGCCTGCGGCACGTCGTACCACTCCGGCCTGTGGGGACGGCACCTGCTGGAGCACTGGGCGCGTGTTCCTGTGCAGGTGGAAATAGCCTCGGAATTCCGCTACCGCGATACCCTGCTGCTGGACAAGGACGACATGGTGCTTGTCATCAGCCAGAGCGGTGAAACGGCCGACACCCTTGCGGCCCTGCGCATTGCGCGCCAGAGCGGCGTCACCGTGCTCGGCCTGTGCAATGTGGTAGGCTCGTCCATTGCCCGTGAGGCCTCAGCCGTGCTTTACACCCAGGCCGGGCCTGAAATCAGCGTGGCATCCACCAAGGCCATGTGCAGCCAGATGCTCATGCTGACCCTCATGGCGCTCTATTGGGGTACGCGCAGGGGTTGCCTGTCTGCCGGGGAGTGCCGTGAACATCTTACGGTTCTTGAAAACCTGCCCGCCCTGCTGGACGACAGCCTGCCCGCCCTGCACGAACGTGCTAAAGAAATCGCGCGCAAGTACTCCCAGGTGCGCAACTTCTTCTATCTCGGGCGGGGGCATTGCTATCCGCTGGCTCTGGAGGGGGCGCTCAAACTCAAGGAGCTTTCCTATATCCATGCTGAAGGCTATGCCGCGGGCGAGATGAAGCACGGTCCCATCGCCCTCATTGATCCGGATTTTCCCACTTTTGCCCTGGCCCTGAATGACGCACTGCTGCCCAAGGTCAAGTCCAACATGGTAGAGGTGCAGGCCCGGCAGGGCAAGGTTATTGCCCTGACCAACAAAGGGGTGGAGCTGGATGCTGAAGACAGGTGGGATATTCCCGAGCTGCCCGCGCCGCTTTCCGCCTTTGCGGCGTTGCCTGCGCTGCAGCTTTTCAGCTACGAAACCGCGGATTATCTCGGCAAGGATGTGGATCAGCCCCGAAATCTTGCCAAAAGTGTAACGGTTGAATAGCATATAGATATTAAAATATTATAAATCCTATTTGCCGGCCCGGAGTTTTCCGGGTCGGCTTTTTTGTTATTCTAATGGATTATGAAAATTTCTCTTTGCGCGCTCGTGCAGAAGCCCTCAAGATTGCTTTCCTATGTACAGATTATTGGCTATACTGTCTGTGCCTCCAGAACATTCTGAAAGATTTGTCTGGAGCCTCCAATCTGCCGTCTCCGGCAAAGACACGTCATGGAAAAACTGGCAAAAAGAAAAATTCGTATTTTTTATTATGTTACCGGGTTGTTGGCACTGATATTGATGTCAGTGGCCCTGGCGATCCCGTACTTTATTTCTGTGCGCACCCAGTTTGACAGCATGATCGAGCAATCAAAGGTCCGTATTCTTGCAGAAAAAAAGCAGACCCTTGTGGAAAGGGTGGAAAGGGTCAGCGTAGAGATCAGCGCCATGCGCGCCACCGTATATGCGGAATACCAGGCCATGGCCAAGGCATTGAGCGCCATGCTCGGCACTCTGGACATGAAGCCTGAAAAGATCATTGATGCCTTTGATCCCCAGGTGACCAGGCGTACCACACGGTTTGCCCTGCATATGGCGGGCATGGGGGTGGCCGTTTTTAACAGGGCTACCAGCGAGCTTCTGTGGACGGATGAAAAAGATCTCGCCCATGTACTGCGTGAGCGACTTGTGGAGGGGCGGGTCGAGCCTTCGGCGGATTTTCCTGTATGGGCCGTGGGGCAGCTCGGAGGCGCCCAGGAAGTTGTTGTTTTTGGCACGGACTGGGCTGTGGATGAGATAGCCAAAAGCCGCTGCAAGGCCATTATCCGCACCCTGCGCTTTCCTCTTAACCAGTATGTATGGATCAATGAGGTGCGTAACTACAGCGGCGGCCCGGGCTATGCCGTGCGGGCCGTGCATGTTGCCGAGCCGGAAACCGAGGGCATGCCCCTGTCCACAGACATGGCGGACATCAGGGGCAACCTGCCGTACAAGGAAGAACTGGAAGGCGTTGTCGCGCACGGCGACATATTTTTTACCTACTATTTCAAAAAGCCGGATTCTGACGAAATAAGCGAAAAACTCACGTATGCCAAACTCTACAAACCGTTTAACTGGATTGTATGCACGGGCATCTATACAAACGATATGGAAGTCATCATACAGAAGCGCGAGGACGACTTCCGCAGTGCATTCAAGGACCAGATTATTTCCTTTGCCAGAATAATTTCCATCATGGCCCTGCTGTACGCCGTTTTGATGATTTTTTTCGAGCGCCACCTTACGGGCATGGTCAACGGCTTTATTCTCAAGCTCAAGGATGACGAAACCGCCTTGCGGGAAGAAAAAAACAAGCTTGATGATGCCTACAAGGAACTGGAACGTGTTGCCTATTATGACTTTCTTACAGGTCTGCTCAACCGGCGGGCCATGTATGAACGTCTTGAAAAGGAATTTTCGCGCGCGCAGCGCGAGGGGCTGCAGTTCTGCCTGGTGCTGGCCGATATCGACCATTTCAAGGTTGTGAACGATACTTATGGACATGATGCGGGCGATGTGGTGCTGCAATCCATCGCGGAAATTTTTCAGAACAATATACGGCAGGAAGACTGCGCCTCCCGCTGGGGCGGCGAGGAATTTCTGATTCTGGCAATTTCCTGCGGGCTTGAAGACGGGCTGTCGCTGGCGGAAAAGCTGCGCAAGGCCGTTGAGGATACTCCCATCCGCATCGGAGCCGCAATTATCAATGTCACCATCACGCTGGGCGTGGTAGAGTACACCAAGGGCAAATCCTTCAGCACGCTTATCAAAGAGGCGGATTTTTATCTTTACGAGGGCAAGCGCCAGAGAAACTGTGTCATGTCCAGTTCCGGCACAGCCAAGGAACCCTTAGAGTAATTACCGCTTAAAATGATTGCTTAACGGTCGGCAAAGCCGCCTTACAGTCATGTGGCGACAAAGCCTTGGCGAGCAGCTCTGGTGTGAAATGTTCTACATCCAGGCCGGTTAATGGCAGAAACTCTCCCGCAGCCCGGGACCGTTTGCTTTGGGGCAACCCTTGAGATTTTTGGATCGGCAGCTTTATTGATGCCGTATTTTTTCGGCAATGAGATAAACACGGCCGGGGCAGAGCGTACGTCTGCCCCGGCCGTGTGCCTGTCTGGTGTGGAGGCCTGCCGCGTGAATTTTACGCATCTATCCGAGTTTTAAGGTATACTTTGCAGCCTGCGCGAACCTGCCGTGCCGGGGTCAGCTTTTTAGATGTGACGGCATCACAAAAACCGCGCCAGTACCTGCCCTGCCCTTTTAACAGGAAATATTATCACCTTGTCAGAATGATGGAAATGGTCTAGGTTCTTAGCCGTAAAACAGCGCATACCGTCCCGCGCCATGCGGGTATGGTTGCGGCGCCGGAGTTCGGCGCTGCAAAAGCCGATCATGCGGCAAAGCGCGTCTGCCGCAGCAATGAGGTTATCATGGCCCGCAAAAAAAATACCGGCATCTATGTAGCGGCGCTGCTGCTTTTTCTTGGCGGCGTGGGCTATCTGGTGTATTCCGGCTTTTCGGAAAACAGCGTCTATTTTCTGAATGTTTCCGAAGCTCAGGCCGCCACGCCGGACAAGCTGGCTTCTGCCCGGCTTTTCGGTACTGTCGCCCCTGAAGGCATTGAAAAGGCTTCGGCCGGAACCGGCGTCAATTTTCTTCTTGCAGACAAGGACAATGCAGGTCAGGCCATTGCGGTGCGCTACAGCGGCACTGTGCCCGATACCTTCAAGGCCGGGGCCGAGGTTATTGTTGAGGGCGGCATGGACGCCCAGGGCCATTTTGTGGCCAAAACCCTCATGACCAAGTGTCCGTCCAAGTACCAGAAAGAAAACCGCCAGAGCTGACGTCAGCCCCTGATGGAACAACAGGCCCGGCATTGCCGGACATATTGCGCATGGGGCGCGCCTGCCGGGTCCGGCATGGTGCATGACCCCGCAGCACGGTCCACGAGGCCGGTAAAAGGAGTCACATGTACGTTTTTGCCTTTGCCCTCCTTCTTTTGGCCTTGCTCGCCTCCTTGGGCGGCGGCGGTCTGGCCCTGCTGCAACTGTGGCAAGGACGCGAAGACTCCCTGCGCCTTGTGGAAAAAACCCATATAGTCGTCAGCGGCGCTCTGCTTGTTGCTTCGGCCATATTGCTGCACGCGCTTTTCTGGTTTGATTTTCAGGTGCAGTATGTAGCCAGCTATACCGACCGCATCCTGCCGGTCTTTTACCGCCTTACGGCTTTCTGGGCCGGACAGCCCGGCTCCATGCTTTTCTGGGCGCTGGCCGTTGGCGTCAGTGGCTCTCTTTTCGCATGTACGCGCGCCTATAAGGGCATCAGCCGTCCCACACGGCTGTGGTACTGGGCCTTTTTTTACACGATCATGGCCTTTTTTGCCCTTATTCTCACGAACTGGAGCAATCCTTTCATGCTTCAGACCCCTGTTCCGGCCGATGGCAACGGCCTGAACCCCCTGCTGCAAAATCCCGGCATGATCATTCACCCGCCCCTGCTCTTTCTCGGGTACGGCGGTTTTACCATTCCTGCCTGCCTTGCCCTGGCCCAGGCGCTTTCGGGCAAGGCCGATACCGAAGGGGAATGGTTCCGCATTTCGAGGCCGGTGATTATTCTCGCATGGCTGTTCCTTACCGCGGGCATTGTGCTTGGCGCGTGGTGGGCCTATATGGAGCTTGGCTGGGGCGGCTACTGGGCCTGGGACCCGGTGGAAAACGCCTCGCTCATTCCCTGGCTCATCGCCTCCGCAGCCCTGCATACCCTTATTGTTGAGGACCGTCGCAACAAACTCGGACGCGTCAACGTGGCCATGATGGCCCTGACCACGATTTCCGCTTTTTTTGCCACATATCTTGTCCGCAGCGGTGTTATCGACTCCGTACACGCTTTTGGCGACGGCAGTGTTGGGACTCCCCTGACCCTGTTCATCCTGGCGGGGCTGGCTGTTTCCCTGTGGGTTCCGCTGGCAAGCCCCTGCCGTGGCCGCCCCCTGTCGGGCCTGGACAGCCGTGAGGGCTTTCTTACCCTCGTGGCCTGGGTGCTGCTGGCGCTTGCGGGCATTATTCTGGTGGCGACCATGTGGCCGGTCATCAGCAAGTTGTGGTCCGCCGCTCCCCGCGGCCTTGACGCCAATTTCTACAATCGCGTGTGCCTGCCCCTGGGGGCGCTGCTCATGCTCATGATGGCGGCCTGTCCCTGGCTTGGCTGGGGTGGGGGTGTACGCAACAAAAAAGCCTTTTTCGCCGTGGTGGCTACCTTTGCCGTCAGCGGCGCGGCCATCTGGCTTATGGGATACCGCCAGCCTACGGCCCTGCTCGGGGCCGCATCTTCCGTAGCCATCCTGACAGGCATCGTTTTTCAGCTGGCCGACAGATCCGTGCGGCGTCAGCCCAACAGCCTGGGCGCGCTGGGCGCACATCTGGGCATGGCGCTGATGGCTATCGGCATAGCCTTTTCCGGGCCGTACAAGATTGAGCGCGACATCCACTTTACCGTGGGCCAGACCCAGACCCTGGCCGGGTACAAGGCGACCCTGCTGGAACTGGAAGAAGGCCGCCGCCCCGGCTATGAGTACATCGCCGCCAAGGTGCGCATTACAGACAAGGACGGCAAGGAACTTGGTGTTGTGGCGCCAGAGCGCCGCCTGTACGAAAAATTCGGCAGCATGCAGTTTTCCGAGGTGGACGTGATCCCGAGCCTTGGGGACGAGCTTTACGCCTCTTTGCTGGGGCTTGATGAAGACTCCCATGTGGTGGTCAAGCTCAGCGTGGAACCTCTTGTCAACTGGCTGTGGATAGGCGGCACCATCATGTGTCTTGTGCCCCTGCTGGGCTTGCGCCGCCGCAAGCCCGCCGACGCTGCCGAGGCCGCGGAACTGGCCGATGGCCTGGACGAAGATGACGCCGTGCCCGATGATCCCGGGTCCGACGGCAAACATGGCGCGGCCTAGCCCGCCGGAGCGCCCTTAGTGCTGGAACTTGTGCGTGTTGCCAAGACCTATGGGGTCAAGGTTATCTTCAAGGACGTGAACTGCGCCTTTAGCGGGGGCAGCATCACCATGCTGGTGGGTGGTAACGGCGCGGGCAAAAGTACGCTTATGCGTATAATGGCCGGGCTTTCCCGGCCAAGCGCGGGCGAAGCCCGGCTGGGCGGGCAGGCGCGTCTGGGCTACCTCGGGCACGCCACGTTCTTGTATCCCGGCCTCACGGCGCTGGAAAATCTTGATTTCTGGCGGACCGCGTGCGGTCTGGCGCTTTCGCGCAAGGATCTTGTGGCGGCTCTTGAGCGTGTTGGGCTGCAGGCCCACGCCCACGAGCGGGCTGGCGTATTTTCGCGCGGCATGGCGCAGCGACTCAATCTGGCCCGTGTGCTCATGCAGACGCCGGACCTGCTGCTGCTGGACGAGCCGGGAACCGGGCTTGATGCGGCCTCGCTGTCACTTTTGCGCAGCGAGGTTGTGGCTGCCCGTGCCCGGGGGGCCTGTATTGTTCTTATCAGCCACGATTTTGCGGGCGATGCACCCTTGGCCGACAGGCTGCTTGCCCTTGAGGGGCGCAAGCTGGCCTATGACGGCCCGCCCGGAGCTTACGGGCCTGTGGCGGGCGTTTCGGCGGCCGGGGACAGTGGCGTGGGGCGGCAGCCCGGCATGCCCGTAGAGGGGCCGCAATGCTGCGCATGACCCTGGCCATTGCCCGCAAAGACCTTTCGCTGACGCTGGCCCGCGGCAGCGGGCTTGTGCAGGCCCTGCTGCTGGGCTTGCTGCTGCTTTTTGTGTTCAGCCTGTCCCAGGGGGTGGGCGAGCGCATGACGCCGCAAAGCGCAGCGGCCGTGTTCTGGCTCAGTTCCGCCTTTTGCCAGGTGCTTGTGTTCAACCAGCTGTACGCCCTGGAAGAGGTCAACAGCGCCCGGCTGGGGCTGCTGCTTTGCCCTGCGCCCGTGCAGGCCGTCTGGCTTGGCAAGGGCTGCGCCGGGCTTGTTCTGCTGCTGCTGGCGCAGGTGGTATTTCTGCCTGCGGGGGTGGTTTTTCTGGGGCAGGAACTTGCCGGGCCGCTGCCCGAAGCCCTGCTTGCCCTCGTGCTCACGGATGTGGGCATGTGCGCCATGGGGTCCCTGCTGGGGGCACTGGCCCAGGGACAGGCTGCGCGCGAATCACTGTTGAGTATTGTGCTTTTTCCCCTGCTGACGCCCCTGCTGCTCGCGGGCATAAGCGTGGGGGCGCAGGCCCTGGGTGCGTCCAATCCCGATGGGCCGGGCGCGTGGCTTGGGGTTGCGGCCGCCTTTGACGCGGTATTTCTGGGCGCCGGGCTTTTGCTGTTCGGCCATATCTACGCGGGAGACGAATAATGCCCAAGCTTTCGGCGCTGCCGCAACTGCTGGTATTTCTGGGTGGCCTGGCTTTTGCCGCCTGCCAGTGGCTCATTTATGCCTATGCCCCGGTGGAGCAGACCCTGGGGCTGGCGCAGAAAATTTTTTACATCCACCTTCCGCTGGCGTGGTGGGCGCTCATGAGCTTTCTGGCGGTCTTTGCCGGTTCCGTTGCCTACCTGTGGCGGCGTAATCCCGCCGCCGACCGCCTGTGCGCCGCCGCCGCCGAAGTGGGCGTGCTGTTGAGCGGCCTGGCCCTTGTGACGGGCATGCTGTGGGCGCGCCGCTCCTGGGGCGTCTGGTGGACGTGGGACCCGAGACTCACGACAACGCTGATCATGTGGTTCGTCTACGCGGGCTATCTGGTCTTGCGCGGGCTGGATCTGCCGCCGCAGCGCCGCAATATGGTCTGCGCGGTGGTGGGCGTGGTGGCTTTTCTGGATGTGCCGCTGGTTTTTTTATCCGCGCGCATATGGCGCTCCATCCATCCTTCTGTGTTTGCCAGCAAGGAAGGCGGCCTTGAGCCGGAGATGCGCCTTACCGTCATAGCCTGTGTGCTTTCGTTCGGCCTGTTATGGGCGGGATTGGTGTGGCTGCGCAAGCGTCAGCTTGATCTGGCCGCCCGCCTGGACAGGCTGCAGCAGAGCCACTGTACGCCGGAAGGTCTGTAAACGCACGGCCTGCGCCGTCATGCGCCGCCGGTCCGCAGGGCCGTAAGGCATTCCCGGAGGATATATGGATACCCTGACCTGGATAATCATGGCCAATGCCGCCGTCTGGATCGGCCTTGGCGCTTACCTGGCCTTCATGGGCGCGCGCCAGCGCTCCCTTGCAGCACGCCTGGCCCAATGGGAGATTCTCAACAATGACTGATAGTTCAAAGCGCAATACTTCATCCCGCGCGCTCATTATCCTGCTGGGCCTGGGCCTGGTGGTCATGCTGGCCGTATCGCTCAAGGAGCGCTTTGAAAGCCCCGGGCTTACGGAGCAGCGGCAGCCTCGCGCGGCAACCGCTCAGGACAGCGAGGCGCAGCAGATAGGCAAGCTCATGCGGCAGGTGGCTGAAAATCCCAATGACGGCACGGCCATGGTTCACCTTGTGGAGCACCTTATCGGCGCACAGAACTGGGAGGCCGCAGAAACTTTTGCCCAACGGGCCGTAACTCTTGATACGGGCAATTCAAAGCCGTTGTATCTGCTTGGCGTCATCATGCACAATCAGGGCCGCAACAAGGAAGCCGCCGAGGCTCTTGAAAAAGTGCTGGCTATCAAGGATGAGGCTTCGGTGCGCTACAGCCTTGGGGTGCTCTATATCCATTACCTCGAGGACCCTGCCAAGGGCGTGGAACACCTGAGCGCGGGGCTGCATGATGCCAACGCACCGGAAGAGCTGAAAAAAGCCATTATGCAGGAACTGGAAAAAACGCCACTTCCGAAGCAGCCGGATCAGCCGGGCAAGGCGGCTCCTGCGGACAAGGCAAAAGGCAAGGCGGCTGCTCCCGCGAAAACGCAGTAACCGCTGCTGCCCTGTCCGGAGCGGGCGCACCGGCAGTCCCCGGACTCCGGCGCTGCTGTGCCGCATCGACTGGCCCATCTCAGGCATATATTCCGGGCAAGCCCGCAGCCTCTACACAAGCTGCGGGCTTGCCTCTTTTTTTTACAGGTTGTACCTTTTACCGCAAAGAGCGCGGCCATCGGGTGCGGGCCGTCGCTATTGCATGAATTTTTCCGCTCCGGCGGTTTTTGCCGTGAAAGGCTGTGCGCCGTGCAGCCGCGCCGCAGGCGGAAAGCCGGCGGTCATATTATGTCAGTGTGTTTTGTATTGGGGTAATTTCCCAAAGAGTTACAGGCGCTCACTGCGGTGTTTGACCGCGCAGGCACGGCACGGTGGATCTTCCTGGCGAAGGCCCGCCCACGCGGCTGGCCGGGGAGCTTTAAGGCAAGGTTCACTGATTGCCGCCGCATACATGTCCGGTTTTCTGCCGGACAGGTGTTTTCCCCACGTTGCAGCCGCACGCTCAATGTGAAAATGCCCCAATGAGGACCATATGGCCCGTCGTAAAAGCAGAAGCAAAGGTTCGCCCGCTCCGAAGCAGGCCCAGTCCCCATCCATCGAACAGGATACGCGCGAAAAACGCCCCCCGAAACAGGCCGCTGCCGCGTCGGCCGCTCCTGCTGCCCAGCAGGAGGCCGCACCCCAGGGTACGGTACGCAAGGGCGTTTTTGTCATGGGAGTGATCATCGCCCTTGTGCTTGGCCTGTACCTGGGCAGCCTTATTCCGTCCCTGATGCACGATTCAGCCCCCGGCTCCGCGCCTGCGCCACAGGCGCAGGCTCCGGCAGCGCAGGCCCCCGATGGCATGCGCTCTGCCCCGCAGGCGGGTATGCCGCAGGTTTCACCGGAACTGGCGGCGCGCATCGGCGAACTGGAAAAGGCTGTGCTGGAAAACCCCCGGGATGCCTCCCGCTGGGCTGGTCTGGGCAATCTGTATTTTGATACCGGGCAGGCCCAGAAGGCGGTGTCCGCCTATGAACGGTCCCTGGCCCTTGAACCGGGCAATGCTCATGTGATCACTGATCTCGGTATTATGCAGCGTGAGCTGGGGCAATTTGAAAATGCCGTGGCAAGCTTCCGTAAGGCCGCAGCGCTTCAGCCTGACCTTGAAAACGCCATTTTCAATGAAGGTGTGGTGCTGTATTACGACCTCAAGCGCAAGGACGAAGCCGAGGCGGCCTGGAAGCGGCTTTTGCGGGTCAATCCTGACGCTCGCGCGCCTGACGGCCAGCCTGTTTCCGAGCTTATACAGCACCTGCATTAGAGTGAACCGCCATTGAAAATATGAATACGTCCGGCTCCGGATGCGGCGCCGTGCGGCCGAAAGCTGCTGCTCCCGGCCGCATGAGATGCCTGAATGCCACAGGGCGCAGGCACCCGGGCGAGCTTTTCCGGCGGCGCGGCAACCCGCGCCCGCCCGTTTTGCACGATGCACCCCGGCAGCGGGCCTGCCGCGCAAGACCAGAGAATACAGGTAGGAAATACCAATGACACATCCCCATTCCGGCCCCTGCTCCGGGCAAGGTCTTTTTTGCGCTTCCGCCCCGCGCTTTTGCATCCTGCTATTGTACCTGGCGTGCTGCTGGCTCCTGTCGCCCGTGGCCGCGCTCAGGGCTGCGCCCACCGAGGCCATGCTCATGCCCGCTCCGGCAAATCCGCAAAAGAGCATGATTCCCCCGGTTCTGCTTACGCCGAGCGCTCCCTTGTTGCCCCGGCTTCAGTATTTCATCGATCATACCGGAACTATGGATGTGGAAGAGGTGGCCGCCCCGGCCAATGCCAGCGCTTTTCAGCCGTTGCAGATGAAAGATCTGCCGCGTTCCGCGGGCATCATGTGGCTGCGTTTTATCCTGGCCCCCCTGCCTCAGGGGGTAAAGCCCGGAGCCATGCTGCTTGATATGGGAGCCAGCGTGCCTGACGGCCCGGTTCTTTACGAGCCGCATACAAACCTTCTGACCGATGCCGTGGAATGGCGCGAAATAACCCCCAGCCAGCGTGATGTTCTTTTGTTGCCCGAGGCGGGGAGTGAGCCGCTCACCTGCTATATCCGTCTTGACGGGTTGCCCGGTCTGTGGTTTGAGCCGATGCTGCGCACCCCGCAGGATGCCGCCAACAACTGGGGCAGTCTGGCGGGGACGGCGGCAGTGCTGGCTCTGGCCGTGGTCATGCTGCTCTGTCTTTTGCGCGGTCTTTCCGAACGGGGGCAGTGGCGCATATGGACGGCACTTTATGTGGCCGCGGCACTGGCGCAGGCCATCATGGGCATGCCCGCCTACGGCTCTGGCCATATAACCCTTATGGAGGCCGCCGCGGTGCTCAGCCCCGGCGTGGCCCTCATGTTGCTGCCGCATGTGGGCCGCCACCTGTTGCGCACCAAGGGGCGGTCGCGCCTGCTGGATATGCAGTTTGTGCTGCTTTCGCTGCCGGGGGCGGTTCTGGCCCTGCTGCCCCTGCTGCCGGGTTTTGGCTGGCTTATACGCTACCTTGCCCTGTGGCCGCTGTGTACGCTCATATTCGTCCCCAGCGCGGTCGGAGGGGCTGTTATGGGCCTTGGGGGCGCCCGGCGCTTTCTTCTGGGCTGCCTGCTGCCCCCGGCTTTTGTGGCTGCCGGAGTTCTCGGTCTGGACAGCGGCTATGCGGCCAACCTTATGGCTTCTGCCCCCCTGTGGGGAACGGCCCTGAGCGCTCTGATCATTGCGGGAACCGGGGCTCCGCGCGACATGGCCCACGATGATGCCGCGCGCGGCGACAGGAAAAAAGAAAAATCCCTGCCTGGTCTGGACAGTCTTGCTTCGCTTTCTGCCGGCAACGGGGCGGGCAAGGCCGTGGGCCACAAGAACGCGGAAACCTCTCTTTCTATGGACGGCGGTGTCATCAATCTTGACCAGCCTCTGGATGACCCGAATCTGCGTCTGCTGCCGCCTGCTCCCGGGCCGGATAATTCCCGACCGGATAATTTCGGCTTGGGCGGCTGGAACAGTGCTGACGGTAACGCTCCCCTGGGCGCGGCACTCCCTGATGAAGCGGCCTGGCCGCAAGGTTCCGCCCCTGCTGCCCGCGCTGCAACAGCGATGCAGCATTCTCCGGCAGGGGCAGATCCCTGCCTGTGGGAAAATGTGTTGCGTCCGCCGCTGGAACGGCTGCTGCGTGAAGGAGCGGCCCTCGGCAATTGCGCCCTGCCCCCGGCGGTGCGGCAGTATGCCGAGAACATGCTTGAGGCCGCCGCCGATATGGCCCACGCACTGGACAATCCCGGCAAGGGGCTTGATCAGAGCCGTATAGGCGAAACCCGCAGTTCGTTCAATCTGCAGCATATGGTGCGTGAGGCGCACGATGCCGTCAGCGCCGCTGCCGAGAATGCGGGCATCGGCCTTGCATGGTATATGCCCCCCTTGCTGGGACACATGTACGAGGGCCAGGCACAGGCCCTGCGCGAAACCCTCAGCCTTCTGCTGGAAAGCGCCGTGCGGGCCACATCGCGCGGAGCCGTGCATCTCTCGGTACGGCGTGTGCCGGAAAGTGCCGACCCCGGGCACCTGCTTTTTACGGTGACCGATTCAGGAACCGGCATTCCGCCGCGCAACCGCTCCACCCTTGCTCTGGCACGGGCCTGGGAACTGGCCGGGACCAACAACTGTTACCTGAATGTGGAATGTGCCCCCCAGGGAACGAGCATTTCCTTTACCCTGCGCCTTAAACCGCTGGAGCATGATGCCGCTGACGCTGAGGATCTGCGCCCCCATGTGGCCGTTGTGGCGGACAGAGCCGTGGAACGCCAGGGGCTTGCCCATATGGTGGCGGCTATGGGGCTGTCGAGCACAGAGGCCCGCACCATGCGTGAAGCCCTGGAACTGAACAGGGAAAATCCCGCCCTGCTGCTTGTGGCGCATGCGCCTATGGACGGTCCGGCGGAATATGCTATGCTTGAACGCTTCAAACAGCAGGCTGCCGAGGCCGGTTTGCCACTCTGCAAGGCTTTGGCCGTCACATCTGACGACAGCCGGTGGGACGCCCTGGCCGATACCGGTTATACACATGCCCTGCTGGAACCTGTCGACAAGGCCGTTTTCGTCGCTACTGTGCATGAAATTCTGGAAGAAGCGGGCATTGCTGTGCCGGATGCCGGGCAGGATGCGGACAGTCATGATGTCCCGTCCGACCCCGACCATACTCCTGCAGAGGGCGGGGCACAGGTTCCTGGTGTCCCTGCAGGCCCGGAGGATGTGGCCCCTTCAACCGTCCTGGGTACGGGCCTGCTGCTGCAAGCACAGGGAGCGGACGCTCCTTCTTCGCCCCTACCTGATCTTTTTGGCACGGATCAGGCGTGGTCCGTCAACAATGACGCCGCCCCGCGCCTGCCTGACCTCACGGCCCTGCCGCAGATCCTGGGCCTTGCCGACCAGTTGGGCGGAAACAGCCTGGCCTTGCCCGACAGCCCCGGCACGACTGCCACAGCCAATGCTGCGGTTTCGCCCGAGGCCGCGGATGATACTGTGGATAAAACAGCTGACCTCCATGCGGCCGTGCTGGCCGCGGATGCCGGAGTACTTTTGCCTCATGTGCCGCCTATGCACGAGCATTCTGTGTCCGATACATTTGACCAGCCCCTTGCACAGGAAGTGCCGGATCTTTTCGGCGTTGCTGCCGGACAGGAAAGCGCACCGGAGACTGCGCGGGAACATGCCCCGGCGTACGGGCTGGATAGCGCTGCAGACACGCCCGCACAGGTAGATATGCGTGCAGATGGCCAGGACGCTACAGACGTTATGCCGTCCGCAGAGTTGCTGGCGGTGGATGACGCCGTAGCGCCGTCTCTTGTGGAGCAATCCTCGGACACTCCGGAAGGGGAAAATACGACTGACGCGCCCGGCGATGCCGCTGAATTTATTGCCTCTGCCGGGCTGGAAGGCCCCGCGTGGGGCGGCCAGGCTCCATCCGGGGTCGAGGCCAGGCCCGATGACGGTGGGGCAGGCAATGCCGCTGCCCCGGATCAGGAAGAAGAACCCCTGGCCGTTGCGGATAGTGCGGCTGCGCCCGACGCAGCCGGAACCGGTCCGGGCATGGTGCAGGATGTTTCTGACGTGGAGGCGCAAGAAGACCCGCAGGCTTCTGTGTCAGAAGAGCCGGAGAGGCAGGAAGAGCAGGAAGAAGCGGAAGAAGTTGAAGGGCCGCGAAAAGAGGAGCTTTTCGCTTCCGCAGGCGATGCTGCCGTTGCAGAACAGCCTCAGCCCGCAGAGGGCAGTGCGCCCCCGTCTTCTGAAGCCGCCGCCGTGCAGGCCGCTGATGTGCCTGCTTTCATTGAAGACAACGGCGAACAGCAGGGTGGCAGTCATACAGAAAAAGCCGCTGTCGACGGGCATGCGGAAGGCACCGGGGCAGATGTCCCCGCGGCGGCTACGCTTGCCGCTGCCGTGAGCGGTTCCGGCACGCAGGCTGGGCAGCCTGTTATCAGTGTCCGGGGCAGGATTGGCGAGGCCGTTCTCAGGCCGGTCAATGCGCCGCGTCCCGATGTTTCTGTTGTTGCGGCGAGCGGCGGTCTGTCCGGTCTATCCGGCCTGCCCGGTTTGTCCGGCGCACCGGCCGCCGGGTCTTTCCCCGAAGAAAAAACTTCGCCCACGCCGGACATGCCCGAGGGCACGGTTCTGGCGAAAAAAGATCCCGCTGAGGAAGCCCGCAAGCCGGAGGGGTATCTGGATGCCACATATCCTGGCCCGGTAGATGCGGTACCGCACGATAAGCTTGACTGGGGCGGCGAATGGGTTGGTGAGCCTATGCCTGTGGGTACGCCCGTATCTTCGGGCAGGCCCGCCCGGGCAAGCGATACGCCCCTGCCCGCAGCAGCTGGCGGTTATGTCAGCCCGAGCCTTGCGGGTCCGGGGGAATGGGTTGGTGAACCCATGCCCATAGACAGAAACGCCATAAAAGAGGCAAGGCCCGAGCCTGCCGTTGCCCGGTCGATGCCCGCGGCGTCTGAAAGGCGCGCCATTCCCTGGCCGGGAGATGCACCTGCGGGGCAGAACGCTGCTGCCGTAAACCGGAGCAGCAAACCCTCTTCGAATCAGCGTGAAATGCCGCGTACAGCCACCGGCAGATTGATACTCAAGCTGCTGGGCAGCACGGCCGATACCCCGCCGCTTGTGGAAAACGCGCAAGAGCAGCCACGCCGAAGCAGTGAGGCCACCCGCCCGCAAGGCGGCGATACGTCCTTCAGGCCTGCCTCTGCAGGGCGCAACATCACGGACGAGGCGTCCATCGTGGACTTCATCGCAGGGGCAACGCCACCCTCCGGCGGCAATGCCCCGACGCCCGGTGTGGACGCTTCCGAAGCTGCCGTACAGGCCGCTCCCACCCCGGTTGCCGCATATACCGCCCCGGCCATGTCGCCTGTGCAGACCCAGCGGCCCCAGCAGGACGAAACGCTTTTGCGCCTGGTGGAGCGTCTGGACGCTGCCATGGAAGATGCGCAGCGGGCTTACAAGGGGCATAACTGCCCTGCCGTGGCAGAGGCATCAGGACGTATCGCCAATGAATCTGACGGGTTTGGTTTCCGTGTGCTGGCGCGCATGGCCCGTTGTGTGGAACGCGCCGCCCGGGCCAATGACATGAGCGCTCTGCGCGATCTGCTGCCGGAACTGGCCGTGGCTGTAGAGCGCAACCGCATTGCGCTCAATCCGCACCATCAGGGCAGGTAGTTTGCTGGCGCCGCCATGCACGGCGACAGGCTGGCGTGTAAAATTTGCAAAGGATACTGAATGATTATCGGAGTGTTGGAAACACTGGTTCTCATAGGCGTGCATGTGCTGTCCTGGGTTGCGGTTTGTCATGCCCTGCTTACCAAGCATGACCCGCGGGCGGCTTTGGGCTGGACGGTGACGGCCCTGCTGTTGCCCCTTGTGGGACCGTTGCTGTACGCCACATTCGGCATCAGCAGGGCAGAAAGTCATGCCAGCCGCATGATGCGTCAGCAGCAACCTCTTGAGCCGGATTATGCTCACCCTCCTTTTCCCGAACTGCCGCCGGAGGACGTGCCCGAGTACATCATCAGCATGGAGCGCATCGGCCGCCGCCTGACAGAGCAGCACCTGTGCAGTGGTAATTCCCTGACTCCTCTGCACAATGGCGACGAAGCCTATCCTGCCATGCTCAAGGCCATACGCGAGGCCAAGGAGCAGGTTTTTCTCTGCACCTACATCTTTAATGCAGGCAAAACCGCTACGGATTTCGGCAATGCCATGGCCGAAGCCGCAGAGCGCGGGGTTGACGTGCGTTTGCTGGTGGACGGTATCGGCATGCTTTACTCCTGGCGCAAGCCCTGGAAAAAACTGGCTGAGCGTGGAGTAAACGTAGCCATGTTTCTTCCGCCGCGCCTGTTTCCGCCAAATTTCAGCATCAATCTGCGCAACCACCGCAAGATGCTTGTCTGCGACAATACTGCCTTTACCGGTGGCATGAATATTTCAGACGACAATATTTCCGCCGGAAAGACCAAGTATGTACAGGACGTGCACTTCCACTGTCAGGGGCCCATTGTGGACCAGTTGCGGCGGGCCTTTCTGCTCAACTGGGGGTTCTGCACAGGCAGGTATACCCCCCTGCCTCCGGCCAGCACCCTGCCCGCCGGTGAAAGCCGCTGCCGCATTATTATGGATGGGCCGGGTTCCGAAGCCGATGTACTTAACGATATTTACTGCGGCGTGATCAACGCGGCCCGTCAGTCCGTGCGTATAATGACGCCCTATTTTCTGCCGTCGCACGGTTTTGTGTCGGCCCTGCGTAGTGCGGCTCAGCGCGGCGTGGATGTGCAGGTGGTGCTTCCGGCCAAGAACAACCTTTTTTACGTTCACTGGGCGCAGTTCCGCCTGCTGCCCACCCTGCTTGAGGCGGGCGTGCGCGTCTGGTATCAGCCACCACCCTTTGCGCACACCAAGCTGCTTACTGTCGACTATTACTACAGCCAGATAGGTTCGGCCAATCTGGATACACGCAGCCTGCGGCTCAATTTTGAACTGAATATGGAAATATTCGACACGAGTTTTTGCGGGGAGGTCGCGGGCTACATTGATCAGGTCATCGGCAAAAGCAGGGAAATTACGGCAGAAGAACTGAAAAACCTGTCCCTGCCCGCGAAGCTGCGCAATGCGGGCTGCTGGATATTCTCTCCCTATCTGTAAGAGGGCGAAAAACAGCCAGGAGCGAATCCTGTAGGCCGTAAACTGCGAAGCGTGTGTGAAGGCCCGCCACAGCAAGGGCATCCCGCATATGGAAAAGCCTGCGCACTGCACCGAGGTGCAGTGCGCAGCTTTTGTATGAAAAACCTCAGAGCGCGGAGCATGGATATCGTTGTACAGCGTGGGGACAGCTTGGCTCGTCCTGTCTTGTGGGTATCGGCGGGCAGGCTGCGCAGGCGGTAAGGCTCGCAGCCGACCTTAGGGGATGATCCGGCGGTGGCACGCCAGCAGGCAAAGAAGTAGCACCCCCTGAGGGAGCACATTGTGAACCGCTGACAAAAGAAAAAGCCCTTACGGTTCGTCTCCGTAAGGGCTTGAATTATCTGGTTGCGGGGGCAGGATTTGAACCTACGACCTTCGGGTTATGAGCCCTTTTTGATGGCTTTAGAAGGGCTTTGATTGGTTAGAATGAACTTTGATATTCATTTATTTCCAGCGTGTTATAAATAGTAAATCTTCGATTGAACCCGAACGAAATGGGATAAATTTGACGCCGTGGTTAGAAATAGGTTAGAAAGAAATCGGTGGTTAGAAAACCGAAAAACGCACTATTTCCGCCGGGCAAACGACATGGCCACGCAGAAAAGACGCTACCATCCGAAGAAATGGGCCGGGGTATATGTCTACGAGACAACAGAAATGCACAACGGGTCACCAGACCTCTGCTTCTACATCAACTTCCGTTCGGGCAGACGCCTGATCTGGGAAAAAGTCGGCAGAATCTCCGAAGGCTATAGCGCGGAAGTGGCGGCGGAAATCCGCGCCAAGCGCGTCAAGGCTGTGCGGCACGGTGAAGAAGTCAAAACCGCCAAAGAGATACGCCGGGAGCAGAGCGAAAAGAACCGCCCCTTTCAAGAAATTGGTGACGCTTATTTTGAAATCAAAGGCCCTGCGCTCAAGGGCATTGTCACCGACAAAAATCGTTATCAGAACCACCTGCTCCCGCTCTGCGGCAAGCGTACTGTTAGTGAGATCACGCCCCAGGTTATTGAGGAACTGCGCAAGTCCCTGAGCGACCGTAAGCCCGCCACCGTGTGGAATGTCCTTGAGCTGCTCCGGCGCATCGTCAACTTCGGCTACAAGACCAATCGCTGCCCGGCCCTGAGCTTTCAGATTGAAATGCCCGTCAAGGATAACGAGGTCATTGAATACCTGAAGCCGGAGGAGGCCCAGCGCTTTCTGGCCGTGCTCAGGGAATGGCCCGTGCGCGACGTGGCCAACATGCTCTTGCTGGCCTTCTTCACCGGGATGCGGCGCGGTGAGATGTTCAAGCTGGAAGTGGGCGACCTCGACTTCCATATGAAGCTTATCCGCATCCGCGACCCCAAGGGCGGCAAATCCGTGTCCATCGGCCTCAGTAACGTGGCTGAAGAGGTCATTCGAGCCCAATTGGCCTGGAAGGATGAGCGTTTTCCCGGCAGCCCTTATGTTTTTCCCGGCAAGGATGGTGCCCTACGCAAGGATTGCAGCGCCGTGGACACCATCCGCAAGGCCGCCAACCTGCCGCCCAAGTTCCGGCCATTCCACGGGCTGCGGCATCACTTCGCCGTGACCTTGGCCAACAGCGGCCAATTTACCTTGGACATGATCGCGGAAATGCTCACCCACAAGAACGCCGAGTTCACCAAGAAGAAATACGGCCAGTTTCTGCCCGAATCCATGACGGCAGCGGGCAACGCGGCGGCGAAAATCCTGGCCGGGCTGTGACCCCCTCCATCTCGCCACTATGCAGCTATGCTTTGGCACAGTATGATGCCGCCAGAATACAACAGAATCTACGCAGTGAGGACCGCATGCCCCTTACCGAATATGACTTGCTCGCTCAGGTTGCCCTCGGCGAAGACAGTTCTCGCCAATTCAAAGCCGACATCCACAATGCCGAATCCCTGGCGGCCGAAATGGCGGCCTTTGCCAATACAGACGGCGGCACCATCTACCTTGGCGTGTCGGATCACGGCAACATGCCGGGTCTTCCCCGCGAGGATGTGGCCCGCATCAATCAGCTTATCAGCAATGCCGCCAGCCGGTTGGTGCGCAGCCCGCTGACCGTTCTCACCGAAAACGTGCTGCTGGCAAACGGCAATCTGGTGATCGTGCTCAGCGTGCCCAAGGGGCTGGATAAGCCGTATTTTGACAAAAATGGTGTCATCTGGCTGAAAGCAGGCTCCGACAAGCGCCGGGTGAACTCCAAAGAGGAGTTACGCCGCCTGTTTCAGATCAGTTCACAGTTCCACGCTGACGAGCTGCCCACCAAAGCGAGCATTGACAAGCTGGACAGGCTGCGCTTTCGGGATTTTTTGCGGGACGTGTACAAGCAGGATTTCCCCGACGCGCCGGAAGATCTGACCCGTTTGCTTCAGAACATGAACCTTGCCACGGACAACGGCGTTCTGAACCTTGCCGGGGTGCTCATGTTTGCCGAGCGACCGGAATGGATTGTGCCGCAGTTTGTGGTCAAGGCCATACGCTACCCCGGCAATGCGATTCATGCCAGCGCCTATGTGGATGCCGAAGATTTTTCCGGCCCACTGCGGCAGGTGTTTGACGGGGCACAGTCGTTCATCATGCGCAACCTGCATAAAGTGCAGGCGGGGCGCGGCGTGAACTCGCCGGGTCAGCCAGAAATTCCCGAAAGCGTTTTTGAAGAGCTGTTGGTCAATGCCCTTGTGCATCGTGATTATCTGGTCAGCGCGGCCATACGCATTTTCATTTTTGACAACCGCATTGAGATCATCAGCCCCGGTCACCTGCCCAACAACCTGACAGTGGAAAAAATCAAAGCCGGAAACTCCAATATCCGCAATCCAATCCTGGTGTCCTATGTGGCAAAGGGGCTCCTGCCGTATCACGGGCTTGGTTCCGGTATCAAACGCGCCATGAAGAACTGGCCGGACATCGAATTTTTGGACGATCATGACGGGTGTTTGTTCAAGGCGACGGTTCGGCGTAAGGCCTCGGAAGACTTGGTGTCGGCCGCTGCTGCGCCAGTATTTTTCCCGAACTTTTCTGGTGGTAGTTCGGGGAAAAGTTCGGGGAAAATTATAGAACTCATGCAGGGCCAACCTTCTATCAGCATACCTGAAATCGCCGCGACGCTGGGCATCAGCTCACGGGCTGTCGAAAAGCATATTGCCAATCTGCGCCGCGCCAAAACCATCCGCCGTGTCGGCCCGGCCAAGGGCGGCAAGTGGGAAGTGCTGGTATGAACCCTGCACAAAACCGTAATGCCATCAGCACCATTCGCTTTATGGCAGTGGCAATCGTGGCTGCATTGGGGCTATATGCGACTGCCATCATATGCGCTACTCTTTTGCGTCAGGCTGTCGTAGACGCATCCATGTACGACCTCGGTGCGCTCGCAATAATCGTGCTTCTTGGGGGAGCTTTGGTGACAGCTCCTTTCTGCTTGCTGGTGTACCACTTTTTTTCTCTCTGGGGGACAACGACACTGCCAAAGGCGATTCGCCTCAACGAAGCCATGCGCTTGTTGCACGCCACTACCCATAAGGAAAGTATTAAGGTGCTTAGGCACCACGATATTAACGTGTACCGGTCAAGAATTCCTCTTGGGAAAGACGCCACAGACGGTGTGCCCTGTAAAATCATTTCAACGTTCCTTTCCCCGCTATTTTTTCGTTCTGACCGGCTAAACGCTTTTGGCTCAGCGTATTACTGCTGCGATTATGATGAAATTCAATCCATCATCCAGGCGGAGCAAAGTAAATGGGGCTACCCTGCGCAGGGTAGTGACAGCAGCGCTGCCCAACTAGCGGTTCTCGAAAAGATGAATGCTGACTTACGCCAAGAGAACAAGAAGGTTAAGGGCCAATACACATCTGCCTCAGGGAGCGCAGGGCGCTTGAAATTGCAGCTTGAAGACGTGCAAAAGCACATGGCTGTACTTATTGCGCTTGCCCATAACGTCACCCGCGAGGTGAAACCGCCACGCACCCTCTCTCGCGAAGACATCAAGCGCAAATACCTGGCTATTGGCAAATTGCGTGGCATAGAAACCGCTCCTGCCGCTTATGTGGAACTTTTCCGTGAGGCAATGCCCAAGGAATACATCAACCATGGAGGCGCGCCTTGCCAGAGCGGGGAAAACGCGGAAACCTGAGTGGGTCAGCTTTGTTGCGCGATGGACTTTTCCTATGGTAATTGTCTGAATAAAAACGACAAAGCAGAAAACCTCCCTATCTCAAGCTGAGACAGGGAGGTTTTGTTTAGGCTTTTCTGATAGGTCAATTTTTTCTCCTTTGATGACGGGCTACGTTTTCGCATCCGGGCTGTTTTGTCCGCACCGAGAACCATGCAACCCCATAGAAGGAGATTCACCATGCCCAGCAAAAAGCTCAACACCCAAGAAGCAGCCGCCTATCTCGGCGTGAAACCCTGCACCCTGGAACTGTGGCGCTGCCGCAAGAAAGGCCCGCGTTATTTCAAGCTCGGCAGCCGCGTCATGTATGATCTGGCCGAATTGGAAGCCTGGTTCGCCACGCGGGGCGTGCATACCACCGACACCGCCCCTCAACTGGGTGGTGGCCAATGACCAGCATCTTCGAGCAGGTCAAAGCCGCCCTTGCCTCACGTCTGCCGGAGGTGCTGGCCGCGCTTCTGCCCGGTGGGCGAGTGTTCGGCAGGGAGTATGTGTGCGCATCGTTGCAGGGCGGCGCGGGCACGTCCTGCGCCACCAATCTGGAAACAGCCAAGGGCAGCGACTTTGCCACGGGCGAAAGCTGGGGCGATGTCATCGCCCTGGCTGCCAAAATCTGGAATATGCGCCAGGGCGAGGCCGCTCAGGAGTTGGCGCGGCTGTACCATCTAAGCGTAGGCCAGAGCGTGCCGCAGCCGCTCCGGCAGCCCGCCGCGTTCAGCGTGATCCTGCCCGTGCCGGATGCCGCGCCTCAGCCCCCGCGTTGGCATGCACAGCACGGACAGGCCTCTGCCTTGTGGCGCTATGCCGATGGCCAGGGCCGAACCCTTGGCTATGTGGCCCGGTTTGAAACCCCGGATGGCAAGGTTATCCTGCCGCTGTGCTTCGGGCAGTACGGCACGGGCCATGCCCAATGGGCATGGAAGGCTCTGCCGGAGCCGCGCCCGCTGTATGGCTTGCCCGGCCTTCAATGCACAACCGGCCCCGTGCTGCTGGCGGAGGGCGAAAAGACGGCTGACGCAGCCCAAGCTCTCTTCCCACAGCACGCTGTGCTCACCTGGAGCGGCGGAGCCAATGCCGTAGGCAAGGCGGACTGGTCGCCGTTGGCGGGCCGTGCCGTCATCATCTGGCCAGATAACGACGAGCCGGGCTTTAAGGCCGCGCTGGAAATAGTTACTTTGCTGCGCAGCAAGGCCGCCAGCATCCGTGTGGTGCTGCCGCCAGCGAATTTTCCTAAGAAATGGGATGTGGCCGACCCGGCCCCGGATGGCTTCAACCCACACGCCACGTTGCAGGAGGCGTTGACGGTGGAAGACTTCCACCGCTCCGTTGCATCGCGCGTGGGCGGCCATGTGGCCGCAATGCAGGCAGACACATCTCTGCTCTCGATGCCCGTAAGGCTCGAAGATTTGCCAAAGGGCACGGCTTCGCCGCCTTCGGTCGATCCCCCACCGCCCGCGCCCGACACCGACGACCTTACCTTGAGAGAATGGCCGCGTTTCTCCTGGGATGCCTGCCCCGGCTTGCTGGGCGACTTTGTGCGTCTTGCCACCCGCGACAGCGAAGCCGATCCGGCGGCGGTGTGCGTCACCGCCCTGGTGCGGTTCGGCGCGGAGGTTTACAGCTATGGCGGCTGCTCCAGCCTCGGTCCGCACTTTTATATCGGCGAGACCGTCCACCCGCCGCGCCTCTTTGCCGTCATCTGCGGCAATTCCAGCAAGGCCCGTAAGGGCACGTCGCGCCATCCCGTGGCCAAACTCTTTGCCCGCGATTACTGCCAACCTGCCGACCTCAAAGGCTGGGGCGTGGCCCTGCCCGCCAGGGAGAGCGGCGGCCCGCTTTCCACCGGCGAGGGGCTGGCCCATCATGTGCGCGACGAATCCGACGAAGAGCGCGAGCGCCACCAGCGCCAGAATCCCAACGAGCCCATCCGCGAGAAGGGTGACAAGCGCCTCATCATTCTGGACGAAGAATTCGCCAGCGGGCTGGCCTGCACCAAGCGCGAGGGCAACACGCTCTCTATGGGCATCCGCTGCTTCTGGGATTCTGGCGACTACGCGCCGCTCACCAAAAACAACCCCGTGACCGTGCGGGCGGCGCACATCAGTATTCTGACCCACATCACCATGCAGGAGTTGGCCGTGTGCCTGGGCGAGGTGCAGGCCGTCAACGGTTTCGGCAACCGCTTCCTGTGGATTTGTGCCCGCCGCGCCAAGCTGGTGCCGTTGCCCGCACGGATGCCGGACGCGGAGCTGGCCCCGTTGCAGCGCGAACTCTGGCGGCTGGTGGGCCTTGCCCAGCGACGCGGAACCATGACCATGACGCCGCCCGCTGTGGCGCTGTGGGAAAGCCTGTACACCGAGCTTTCGCGGGAGCACAGCGGCCTTGCCGGGAGCATCATCAACCGCGCCGAGGCCCAGACCTTGCGGCTTGCCCTCATCTACACCTTGCTGGACGGCGCGGAGCGGATTGCCGAAAATCATCTGCAAGCCGCCCTGGCCATGTGGAACTATGCGCAGGAATCGGCACTGTATATTTTTGGCGACCGCGTGGCTGATCCGCTGGAGGAAAAGGTGCTGGCGGCACTCAAGGCCGGGCCGCTCACAGCCACAGAACTCAGCGCCGCCCTCAACCGCCATGTGCCCCGCAAGCGTCTGCAACCGCTGCTGCAACAACTGGAGGGGCAACAGCACATCAGCATTCAGAAACAGAAAAATGCAGGCCGCCCCCGGCTCATAATAGCGTTGCGCGAATTACGAGAGGGGGGCGAACAAAGCGAAAAAGGCGAATTTAGCGAAAAAAGGGAGGCCCGCTCATGAGGCTTTTTTCGCTTCTTTCGCTTTTTTCATATTTCGCAGGCGTAGAGCGTTGCGTGCCGACCTATGGCGTTAAAGGCGAGGGCCAGCCTACCCGTTGTGGGCACACGCTGACGCGGTGCCCACTGCCGGGGCTGGCGAGTGGCTTCGCCCCCTCGACCCCCATCAAAACCCAAAGGCCAAAGCCATGAAGCCGGAGCGCGACACCCGCAGCGCGTGGATTAAGTTGCGCGTCACTCCGGCGGAGAAGGAAGCCATCGCCGCCAAGGCCGCTGTCCAGGGCCAGACCGTGACGGATTTCATCCGCCAGCGCGCCCTGGACTATCGCCTGCGGCAGACGCCTCTGGAAAAGGAACGCGTCCGGCAGCTCGCCCGCATCGGCGCGAACCTCAATCAGCTTGCCCGCTGGGCCAACATCCACAAGAGCCGCGCCGAAGCTCTGGACGTGCTCGCCACCCTGGTCAGCCTCGAAAATGCTGTCCGAACAGGCACACCCCCGCCGCCCGCATCCACTCCAGAGGACTCGCCATGTACATGAAAGTCTTCCCTCACGGCCAGGGCGCGGGCGAAGGGCCGACCAACTACCTTGTGCGCCCAGATTATCCGGGCCGTGACAAATCGCCGCCAGAAGTGCTGCGCGGGGATGTGGAAACCACTCGCGGCCTCATTGACTCGTTGGATACCAAATGGAAATTCACCGCCGGGGTGCTTTCCTGGCATCCGGAGGACAAGGTAACGCCGGAACAAGAACAGCGCGTTATGGATGATTTCGAGCGGCTGGCCTTCGCGGGGCTTGCGCCGGATCAGCGCAATATCCTTTGGGTGCGCCATGCTCATGCCGGGCACCACGAGTTGCACTTTGTGATTCCGCGTGTGGAATTAGTCAGCGGCAAGGCATTCAACCCCTGCCCGCCCGGCTGGCAGAAACATTTTGATGTATTCCGCGACCTGCACAACCACCGGGCAGGCTGGGCCAGACCGGACGATCCGGCCCGCACCCGCATGTACACGCCCGCCCATGCGGATTTGCACCGAGCACGGCTGCTTCGTTGGGGCAAGACGCCCAAGCCGGACGATAGAGCCGCTGCCAAGGAGGTCATCCACGAATACATGCAAGACAAAGTGGAGCACGGGCAAGCGTCAAATCGCGCCGAGGTGCTCACCGCCTTGCAGGAGGCCGGGCTAGAAATCAATAGGGTAGGCAAGGAGTACATTACCGTCAAAGACCCCGACAGCGGGGAAAAACTTCGCCTGAAAGGAGGCATGTATGCAGAACATTGGAACTTCAGCCAGTTCTTTGGCAGAACGAGTGAGGGCCAGGGCCGAACAGGAGCGGCAAGAGATGGAGAACCTGACCCGGCAACAATTCAGCGCCTTGAGCGAGAGCTTGCGGCAGTCATCGCAAAACGCGCTCAGTACAACCGAAGCCGCTATCCTCGCCCAGCTTGGGAACTTGGAAAACAGCCTCAGCTCCCGCAGCCGGACGCTGAACCGCGCCTTTTGCTGGACATGCTTGCGCAGCCTGCTCCTGAGCCTGAGCATCCTGATGGGCGCTGGTCTGGGGGGCTGGGGCTTGCTGACATTGGCCGGGAAACAGGTCTCGAAACTGCGGAGCGAGATAGCGACGCTCACGGAACGGAAAGAATCCCTGGAGGCACAGAGCTCCCAGCTATGGGGCACCTTCAAGGGCCTGGAGCCTTACCGGACTGGCGGCCAGGACTATCTGCTGACCCCGGAGGGCTGGAAAATCATCTATGGCGGCAGCCTGGGCAAACGCGACGCCTGGAAAATCGTGAGGAAGTGAGCCATGACGGAACTAGAACGCATGCTCAAAGAATCCCTGGCGCAAACAGAACAGCTTCTGCGCAACGATCAGAGAGCCCATTCTCAGACCTTGCAACAACACAGCGGGGAGTTGACGAACCTCAAGAACGCAGTCCGCACCCTGCAAGCGGAACAAGCGGCCTTAACCGGGCACTTGACGCGCTTGAACGCTGTGTACGAGAGCTTGCAGCCCTTGTTAATGCGGCTGAACGCGCTGTTGCCCGACAAGTAGAGAAATTGCGGGAGCGGCAGCGTGAAAGGGGGCCGGGCATGGGGCGATAACACTTTGGCCGTACCTATCCCGTTTGCCCTGGCTGCATTGCGCGATAAAGACTTTTCGTATAAAATTAAAGCATGTCAACGCCATACCATGCCAATCTTTTTGCTCACGAACTCACCCTTCGTCGAACAGCGTCAAATGTGGAAAATCTTATCCCCACGCTTATGGGTGCGCGGGTGGATTTGAACCCCCATCAGATCGACGCGGCACTGTTTGCTTTTCGCTCGCCCCTGTCCAAAGGGGCTATTTTGGCAGATGAAGTGGGGCTCGGCAAAACCATCGAGGCAGGCATTGTGCTGGCCCAGAAATGGGCAGAGCGCAAACGCGCCATCTGTATCATCACCCCTGCGTCCCTGCGCAGCCAGTGGCAGCAAGAGCTGTGGGAAAAATTTTCGCTTCCCTCGGTTATTCTCGACAAACAGCTTTTTGAAACCGTGCAGAATGCCGGGCATCCCAATCCGTTCAGTACGAAAAAAATCGTCATCGCGTCCTATGACTTTGCCCGCAGAAAGGCCGACCTGCTGCGACTCATTGCCTGGGATTTGGTGGTCATTGATGAAGCGCACCGACTGCGCAATGTGTACAAAAAAAATAATGCCGTGGCCAAAGACTTGCAGCGTGCCCTCATCGACGCGCCCAAGCTCTTGCTCACGGCAACCCCCCTGCAAAACTCGCTGAACGAACTCTATGGCCTGGTGAGTTTTATTGACCCGCATATTTTCAGCGACATCAAAACCTTTCGGGCACAATACGTTCACCCCGGCGTGTTGGACGAGGCTGGTTTTGCCGATCTAAAAGCCCGCCTTGCCCCGGTGTGCAAGCGCACGCTGCGGCGGCAGGTGCTCGAATATGTGCGCTATACTGAACGCCGCGCTCATACGCAGGATTTTACCCTCTCGCCTGAAGAAGAAGACCTGTACCAAAGGGTTTCAGCGTATTTGCAGCAGGAAAAGCTCTGGGCTTTGCCTTCCGGGCAGCGTTCTCTCATGGTGCTGGTGCTGCGCAAGCTTCTGGCCTCATCCAGCTATGCCATTGCCGGGGCACTCAAGACCATGCTGGAGCGGCTTGATTTTATCCTGCATAACTACGCGATATGGGCTGCCGGAAAAAACGGCGATGCACCGGAAAACCCCATTCTGGAAGATTTTGAGGGCGCGGGGCTGACGTTGGAAGAAGAACCGGCCCTCTACGGCATCCCCGGTCAGACCATTCCTCTGCCCCATGAAGAGCAAGCCATCCGGGACGAAATACACACCCTGCGTACCATGCTCTTCAGGGCGGAGAGCATTACGGACAACGCCAAGGGCAAGGCTCTGTTGCAGGCCCTTGCCACAGGCCTTGGCATGACGCAGGAGCTTGGCGGCGCGGCCAAGGCCATTATTTTTACCGAATCGCGCCGTACCCAGAAATACCTTTATGACTTGCTGAACCAAAACGGCTATGCTGGTCAGGTGCTGCTTTTCAACGGCAGCAACAGCGACAGGCGCACCACGGACATTTATACAGCCTGGAAAGCGCGGCACCAAAGCACCGGCAGCCGAGATGTGGATGTGCGCGCCGCCCTGGTGGAAGAGTTCCGCGACCGCGCCAGCATCATGATCGCCACGGAAGCGGCCAGTGAAGGGGTGAACCTGCAATTCTGCTCTCTGGTCATCAACTATGACCTGCCCTGGAACCCCCAGCGCATCGAACAACGCATCGGCCGTTGCCATCGCTATGGTCAGAAGCACGATGTGGTAGTGGTCAACTTCCTCAACCGCAACAATGCGGCGGACAAGCGGGTATTTGAAATCCTTTCGGAAAAATTCCAACTGTTCAGCGGCGTATTTGGAGCCAGTGACGAGGTGCTGGGCAGCATCGAATCCGGTGTGGACTTTGAAAAGCGTATCGCAGAAATCTACCAGACCTGCCGCACGCAGGATGCCATCCAGGCTTCGTTTGATGCCCTGCAAGCCTCACTCTCGCAGGATATTGAAGAAGGTCTGTCAACGGCCCGGCAAAAACTGCTGGAGCATTTTGACGCGGAAGTTGCGGAAAAGTTGCATGTCTACAAGGCCGAAGTGGCTGCCGGGCTGGACAGGGCTGAACGGCTTTTGTGGGAGCTGACAAAGGCAGTGTTTGCAGAGAGTCGCCAAGCTACGTTCAACGAGGCACAGCTTGCCTTCACCTTGGCTGCGCCTCCTGCGAAAACCCTGCCCGCCGGGCGCTATGCCCTCAAACTTGGCGGAGAAGGCGAGCACTTTCACTGCGGGCACCCCCTGGCTGTGTGGATGCTCGAACACGCCAAGACTACGGCCCTGCCACCTGCGGAACTGGTGTTCAATTTGTCCGGCTCAGGAAAAAATATTGCCGTGCTGGAGCCTTTCAAGGGCCGTGGCGGCTTTTTGGCTGTGCATCGTTTACGCCTCACCGCTCTGGAAGTTGAAGAATACTTACTACTTGCTGGCTACACCGATAAAGATGAAGCCCTGGACGCCGAACTGACGCGACGCCTTTTTGAACTGCCTGCACAGATGAACCCGCTGTATTCTCCCTGCGAGCCCCCTGCCCCGCTGCAACAGGCTCTGGCGGCGCAACAATCCGCCATTCTGGCCGCTGCCTCTGAACGCAACGCTGTCTTTTTTGAAGAAGAAATGGACAAGCTCGAACGCTGGGCCGATGAGCGCAAAAAACACCTTGAATACCAGATCGAAGACATGGATCGCGCCATCCGTCAGCATAAGGCCGATGCCCGCAAAGCTGCCTCGCTGGATGCCAAGGTTGCCGCGCAGCGCCACATCAAGGTGCTGGAGACCAAGCGCAACGACATGCGCAAACGCCTCTTTGAGGCGCAGGACAACGTGGAGGATCGCAAAGACGAGCTTCTGAACGCCGTGGAAGCCCGCTTGCGTCAGGCGGTGGAAGAAGAGCGGCTGTTTGTGGCACGGTGGAGGGTGGTGTAGCTATGGAACAAGATACCAGCCGCAGGCGATATTTAGATGAACTAGAAAGAGACCTGGCTATTTGTGCGACATTTGAAGACGCTTGTAGTATTTTACAGGAGCTTCTTACAGGGCCTTTTTCAGCAACTGAAACAGGCGAATTTTACGAAATAAAAGGTCTAGTCTCCGTTACTAAGGGCGTAAAACTGACGATAAATTCAAAAGAACATGCCCCGCCCCATTTTCATGTTTCATATGGAAACGAAAATGGCTTATTAACGATTGCAGACTGTAGCTTACTAGACGGACTTTTGTCTAATCGAACGCAAAATATTGTTTACGGATGGTGGAAGCCAAATAAACCACTTTTAATTCAGAAGTGGAATCTTTCTCGTCCAAGTGATTGTCCTGTAGGGATGTATAAAGAGTAGCTCATGATGCACACCAAGCATATCATTCTCATTGCCGGGCCAAACGGAGCAGGAAAAACAACCTTTTCCCGCTCTTTCATCCCGGCAACGCAATCTCTGGTGCATTTTGTGAATGCCGATCTCATTGCCAGCGGCCTTTCACCCTTTGCGCCAGAGTTGGAAGCCGTCCAGGCAGGCAAGATTATGCTGCGGCAAATTGAAAAGCTGGTGGCCCAAGGGGAAAGCTTCTGCCTTGAAACCACACTGGCGGGCAAAGGTTACTTGCACAAAATACCGTACTGGCAAAGTCTGGGCTACCATATCAGCTTGGTGTTTCTGACACTGCCGGATGCCCAAACCGCCATCGCTCGTGTGGCTGCGCGAGTGAGTCAGGGCGGGCACCATATTCCGGACGAGGTCATCATTCGCCGTTTCCATGCCGGGCTTGCCAATCTGCCCCACTATACGGCGCTTGTTGACCAGTGGGCTGTTTATGACAATAAGGGGGCAAGCCCAATCTTGCTTGCCTCAGGAGGAAGCCATGCGCACACAAACTGAAGCGGATAGCGCATTTTTAGAATTGGTGCAGGGCAGCCTGCAAGCATCCGCCAAAGAAGCGGAGCGCCTTGCCCGTAGCACTGGCACCAGATTAATACGGATTGAATCCACACAACCCGCTGTACCCAAGGAACTTTTGTCGCTTTTAAGCGCAGGAAATACTCCAAACTCTGAAGCATCAAAAGCTGTCCCCCCTATGGCAGACTCCACCGGCAATTCCCACCTTTCAGATATTCAAGAAGAGATCATAGGGCGCATGCTTGGCATCTTAATACGGGAAATTCGCCAACGCCCAGGTCAACAAATTTCTACCGATATAGCCATGAATGTATGTATTGATAAAATTGACAAACCTCTTGTCAAAGCGGCCGGGGGCAAAGAAGCTCTGCTCGTGCTGGCAGGCAAAGCCATTGATGACTGGCTTGGGGCCGGGATATTTGTGCAGGCAGAGACTGCCAAGAAAGTGATGCTGCGACTGGGGGCAGGGTCATGAAAAGAGACTGGGAAGTTATCAGAGGATTGCTCATTAAAATTGAGCAAGCACAGGAAGGCGATGGATATACTTTTGAGCTTCCAATTGTAAAACAAGAAGAAAAAATACAACAATATCATATTGAACTGTTGCTCGATGCCGAGTTCATTACTGGCATGCCAGCCGTATCATTTTCACACTGGGAGCTTCTCAATGTGAAATTAACTTGGAAAGGACACGACCTGCTGGCGCACATTCAATCTTCCTCAATTTGGGAAAAAGTTAAGGAAAAATCTGTAGATAAGGGTGTTGACTTGAGCTTCGAGGTAGTCATGAAAATTGCTACAACGCTTATCAACGCAATCTCTTAATTTCTGGAATCCATCATGCCCAAACAACGCCTTGAACTTACTTGGATTGGCAAAAACGTTCGCTCCAAGCTTGAGCCGCGCATTTTACTCGAAGACCCGGCCAGGTCATATCACGCACCGCAACGGGTGTCCGACAAAGATATTTTCGACAACATGCTCATCCATGGTGACAACCTGCTGGCCCTAAAGGCGCTGGAGCAGGAGTTCACTGGCAAGGTCAAGTGTATCTATATTGACCCGCCCTACAATACCGGCAGCGCCTTTGAACATTATGATGATGGCGTAGAACATTCGTTGTGGTTGAGCTTGATGCGGGATCGGTTGGATATTTTATGGAAATTGCTCACGCCAGATGGCACAATATGGATAGTTATCGATGACCATGAGGCGCATTATCTGAAAGTAATGTGTGATGAAATTTTTGGCAGAAAATCATTTGTTTCCTCTATTGTGTGGGAAAATTTCTATGGAAGAAGTAATGCTGCGGCGATTTCTCCAGCACACAACTATATTTTTGTATACTCTCCAATGGGATTGGAGTGGAAAAATATACGTAGGTTGCTACCGAGAGATGAAAAGAGCTCTTCAAAGTACACAAATCCCGACAATGACCATCGCGGTCCTTGGAGATCAGGCCCTATTTTTGCTGCGGAAGAACGGCATGAAGGGCTTATGTACACCATAACAACCCCTTCTGGGCGTAAAGTAAGTCCGCCAAAGGGAAGCCACTGGCGTATGACTGAAGATATTTTCTGGAAATTGGTTCAAGATGGTAGAATTATTTTTGGACCCGATGGCAACAACGTACCAGCAATTAAACTTTTTCTGTCTGAAGTACAGTCAGGTCTCGTTCCACGTAGCTGGTGGCCTCATACTGAAGTAGGCCATTCGCAAGAAGCTAAACGTGAAATACAAGCATTATTTCATAATGTAATTCCTTTTGATACGCCAAAGCCAGAAAGGCTAGCTTCTCGCATTATTGAAATAGCCACCAACCCCGGCGACATCGTGCTCGACTCATTCCTCGGTTCCGGCACCACCGCTGCCGTGGCTCACAAAATGGGCCGCCGCTGGATTGGCATTGAGTTGGGCGAGCACTGCTATACCCACTGCATCCCGCGTCTGCAAAAGGTCATCAACGGTGAAGACCCCGGTGGCATCACCAAGGCGCAAAACTGGCAGGGTGGCGGCGGATTCCGCTTTTATGAGCTGGCCCCCAGCCTCATCAAACTCGATCCGTGGGATATTCCTATCATCAATCCGGCCTTCAACGCCGAAATGCTGGCCGAAGCCGTGTGCAAACTCCACGGCTACCGCTACGCTCCCAGCGCAGACTGGTTCTGGATGCACGGCGAAGGCCACAAAAACAGCCACATCTACGTCACCACCCAGACGCTGACCACAGAAATACTCCAATACATCAGCGATCAGGTGGGGGAATCGCGCTCGCTGCTCATCTGCTGCCCCCCTTGCCCGGAAGCGAATGCAGAGCTTTTTCCAAATATCAACCTCAGCATCATGCCTAATGCTCTGCTCAAACGCTATGAATGGGATCACGACGACTACAGCCTGAATGTTAAGAACCTGCCCCAGGTGGAACCGCAACCATCTGCCCCCGCAGAACGAACGGTCAGAACGGCAAGGGGCAAAAAGGCCGAGGCTTCCGGGCAAATTTCCCTGCTTGATCTTCCCCAAGGGGGTGCGGAATGAGCGCCGTTCAAGCCATTGCCAATGCCCTTGCCCTGCGCTCGCCGCAACGCGAAGCGCTGGATATTCTATCCCGCGTGTGGGAAGCCGCCCCTCTGGGCAGGGACGCCAAACTTGAGAGTGTCCTTGCCGCTGTGCAAGCGGTCTTTCCCCATGTGCAGAGTTTTGACCGAGATTTCCCCTCTCTGTGTTTCGCCCTTGCCACCGGTGTGGGCAAAACCAGGCTTATGGGTGCTTTCATTGCATGGTTGTATCGTGAGCGCGGCATCCGCAATTTCTTTGTTATCGCGCCCAACCTCACCATCTATGACAAGCTGAAGACAGACTTTTCGCCCAACACGCCGAAATATGTGTTTGAGGGCATCATGGAGTTTGCCGCGCATCCGCCGCTCATCATCACCGGCGACAATTACGAAGACGGCGTGGCCCTGCAACGCTCCACCCGGCGCGAAGAAACCGCGCAGATCAATATCTTCAACATTGCCAAAATTACCGCCAGGGACAACAAAGACAGCAAGCTCGCCAAAGACGATGTAGGTCGCACGATACCTCGTATGAGAAGGCTCAACGAATATATTGGCGAGAGCTACTTCAGCTATCTTGCAGGACTGGACGACCTTGTGGTGTTGATGGACGAATCGCACCGTTACCGTGCCGATGCGGGGCTTGCCGCCATCAATGATTTAAAGCCATTGCTGGGGCTGGAACTAACCGCCACCCCGCAGGTGGAGCGCGGCGCAAAACAGGCTGAACCCTTCGGCAATGTCATTTACAATTACCCGTTGGCAGCGGCCCTACGCGATGGTTTTGTCAAGGAACCTGCTGTGGCCACGCGCCAGAACTTCCACGCGGAAAACTATTCAGCAGACGGCCTTGAGCGCATCAAGCTGGAAGATGGCGTGCGCATCCATGAGCACACTAAAGTCGAGCTGGAAATATACGCCCGCAACAACGATGTGGCGGTGGTCAAACCTTTCATGCTGGTTGTGGCCCAAGACACAACCCATGCCGATGAGTTGCAGCGCCTGCTGGAAAGTACAGATTTTTTCGAGGGGCAGTACGCGGGTAAGGTCATCACTGTTCATTCCAAGAGCAAGGGCAGCGAGGGTGACGACATCGTGGCAAAGCTGCTCACAGTGGAAAGCCCAACTAACCCGGTGGAAATTGTAGTGCACGTCAACATGCTCAAAGAGGGCTGGGACGTGACCAACCTTTACACCATTGTACCGTTGCGTGCTGCCAACTCGCGTACATTGGTAGAACAGTCCATCGGGCGCGGTCTACGCTTGCCCTATGGCCGCCGCACCGGTGTGCCTGCCGTGGATCGTCTGACCATCGTCTCACACGACCGCTTCAAGGATATTGTGGATCACGCCAATGACCCGAATTCTGTCATCCGAAAGCAGGTGGTGCTGGGCGTGGACATTCCGCTGGAAGGCAAGAAGGCGGTCACAGCTCCCACCACAATGGACGCCTTGTTGACCGGGGCTGTGCCCACGGTGATGGAAGGGGGCGAAGTCAAGGCCCTTGATTTGCCGCCTCTACCGCCGTCACTGGCGGCCACGGCCAAAAAAACGCCCTTTGCCGACTTCAGCGGGGCCGAAGCCCGCGTTGCTGCAGCAACCCTTGAGGTCATCCGTCAGTATGAACGGTTGGAAGGCAGCCACGAATTGCAGAAGCCCGAAATCCAGAAAGAAATAGCTCGTAAAGTGAGCACCATCCTGCCTCCGGTTCAGGGGAGCCTCCTACCGGAAAAGGTTAATACGCTGGATGTGGTGGAAAAAACCACGCGCCTGTATCAGGAACTTTCCATCGACATTCCGCGCATTGTCGTGGTGCCTGCCGGTGAAGTGGTCACGACCTGGAAACCGTTTACGCTCGATCTGTCGGCGGTTCGCTTGCAGCCCGTGGCGCTGGAAATTCTTATTCAACATTTGCACGATCAGGGGCAGCGCTATCTGCTGGAAACTGGCTTTGCCCTGGCGGAAGAAAAATACCCGGAAAATTACATCGTGCGTGGCCTCATGCAGTATGTGCGCTATGATGAAAACCCGGAACTGTGGCGCGACTTGGCAGGGCAAGTGGTGGACCATTTGCGCAGCTATCTGGATAGCGAAGATGCCGTGATTAACGTGCTGCAGTACCACCAGAAAACCCTGGTAGACTTGGTGTACAGCCAGATGCGCAACCATAGGGCGCAAAAAGCCACCCGCTACGAGGCCCATGTGACCAAGGGATTTACTACCTTGAAGCAGGGCAGCTACACTATTGACGGTGATGTGCGCGACTTTCGTATTTCCTTGCCGGAGGGACAGCGCTCGCAGATTCGCTCTATGCTCTTTGACACCTTCACCAAGTGCCTGTTTACCGTGCAGAAGTTCGACTCCGACCCGGAGCGCCGCTTTGCCGTGATTCTGGAAAACGACCCGGACGTGCTCAAATGGTGCAGGCCGAACAAAAACGATCTGCGCATCTACTATAGCCACGAAGAACGATATGAGCCGGACTTTGTGGTGGAAACCACCGACTGCAAATACCTGTGCGAACCCAAACGCGCCGACCATGTCGCCACAGACGAAGTGCAGGCCAAAGCCCACGCTGCGATTACATGGTGCCAACACGCCACCGAACACGCCCAGAAATACGGCGGCAAGCCCTGGCGCTATATGCTTGTGGCGCATGACCGGATTCAGGAGAACATGACGCTGAAGGGGTTGGAGGGGTAGTATGTGGGATTGCGTTCTTACATCACTGCAATCTATCAAAAGTGAGTGGATTACGGCACTATCCAGTTTAGTGCTCATGTTGGTTACAGGAGCCTATGTTTGGATCAGTTGGAAGATTTTTGCGGGGCGTTTTGACCCATATGTTGTTGTTACAGTTACACATGATAAGGACAGACCCAGCGTACTTATGCTGATTGTAAAAAATATAGGGCCAGGGCTTGCTGAAAATGTTAAATTCCAATCCGATAGGCCCATACCCGAAAGAGCGTTTGGGATAAGCCCTGAAGATGCCGACGATGCCCCAATGATGGAAAATGGGCCGCTGATTACAGGAATTCCATGCCTTGGCCCAGGAGAAACCCGTGAGATCACTTGGGGACAATATGGTGGGCTTGCAAAAGCGTTAGGGGATGCCCCACTTGAAATCATATGTTCATTTCAGCGGCAGGGAAAAAGGATGCCTCCTGTTACATGTCTTTTAGAAGTGACATCATTTGAAGGGACTGACGCCTCTAGTACTCCTCAAGTAGAAGCCGTAACGCACTTGAAAAACATTGAGAAGAACATTGAAAAGCTGGCGCGTGAAGTTGCTTCAACTAGAGCAGAAACAATACCGTTATTGGCCAACCTCCATACATATTTGGATAAAAATGAGTAACTGGAGCCCCCATGTCCCTCTTCACACAGATTCCCTATACGCTGCAAACGCTCATCGCCAATATTGATTCCGGCATTCTGGCCCTGCCGGAAATCCAGCGCCCCTTTGTCTGGGAAAATGCCAAGGTGCGTGACCTGCTCGACTCCATGTACCGGGGCTATCCTGTAGGCACACTGCTTTTCTGGCTGACCAGCAACAATGCCCAGGCCGGGCGCAGTATCGGGGAAGCCAATCAGACCGTGCCCCATAGCCTTATTGTGGACGGGCAGCAACGCCTGACAGGTCTGTATGCCGTCATCAAAGGCGTGGCTGTACTGCGTAACAACTACGAACGCGAACACATCCGCATCGCCTTCAACCCCTTGAAAGACGAATTCATGGTGCCGGACGCCTCCACTCCCAAAGACCCGGCCTGGCTGCCCGATATTTCTGTTATCTGGAAACCGGGGGCGGACTTGTTCAGCATCGTGCCGGACTACCTTGCCCGGTACAGAGCCGCGCGAGGAGAAGACAGTCTGAGCCCGGAAGACGAAACCCATATCAAAAATGCCCTGAACAAGCTGTACAGCCTACCGGGCACATACAGCTTTACCGTGCTGCAACTGGTGCCGGATATGACGGAAGAAGAGGTCTCGCAGGTATTCGTGCGGGTCAACAGCATGGGTAAACGCCTGAACCAGGCAGATTTTATCCTTACCCTCATGTCAGTCTATTGGGATACCGGACGGCATGAGCTGGAACGCTTTGCCCGTGAAAGCCGCATTCCACCGGCAGCAGGCGCAAAAGTCCCTTTCAATTTCCAGTTCAGGCCGGAACCGGATCACCTTTTGCGCGTTGGCGTGGCGCTGGCCTTCCGTCGTGCCCGCTTGCAAAGCGTATACGCCGTGCTGCGTGGCAAGGATATGGAAACCGACGCCTTCAGCCCGGCACGACGCGATGAGCAGTTTGACAAACTTCAGCAGGCCCAGGCAAAAGTTCTGAACCTGACTGACTGGTTCGCCTTTCTGACCTGCCTCACCCAGGCAGGCTACCGTCGCGAAGACCTGCTCATCTCCAACATGGCGGCGGTGTATGCCTATGCGTTCTTTCTGATCGGCAAGCACAATTTTGGCGTCGCACAGCCAGAATTGCGTAAGGTCATTGCCCGCTGGTTTTTTGCCAGCGCCCTGACAGCGAGATACAGCACCTCCCCTGAATCCGTTATGGAAAAAGATATGGCCGCCCTGCGCGACATCAGCACCGCGCAGGAGTTTGTCACCTATCTGGAAGGCCAGATGGCCTTGACCCTGACTCAGGACTATTGGAACATTACACTGCCCGGCAATATGGCGACTTCGGCGGCCCGCAGCCCTGAACTCGCTGCCTATTTTGCCACGCTCAACCTGCTCGATGCCCGCGTCCTGTTTTCCAAGGTAAAAATATCGGAATTGATGGAGCCTGGCTTGCAGCCGCGCAAAGCCCTTTTGGACAGGCACCACCTCTTCCCCAAGGGTTTTTTGAAAAAACACGGCATCACCGCTGTGCGACAGACCAACCAGATCGCCAACATGGCCCTGCTTGAATGGCCGCAGAATATTACTATCAAAGATGACGCACCGTCAGACTATGTGCCAAGGATCATGCAAAGCGGCCAGTTTACAGATGACGAACTGCGGTGCTTTGCGCACTGGCACGCACTACCGGAAGGCTGGGAAAAAATGAGCTACGATGAATTTCTTCCCCAACGTCGACAACTTATGGCGCACGTTATTCGTGAAGGGTTTGAACGTATTTGAGGAGTGTCTGGTTAGAAACGCTGGTTAGAAAATGGTTAGGAACGTGGTTAGGACGCGTCCCTCAGCCGATTTTTCTCCCCATCCCAGAGGAGGAGAATCGCACAAAAATTCCTCTTCCCACCACATTCCCAGCCCCGCGCCGCAAGCCCCATCACCCCCAGCAAAGCCGCGTCAATCCACGCCCCACGGGGTAGGGCATTGTGGCCTTCTGGTTAGAAATAGGTTAGAAAAACAGAAAAAGCCTTTAGAAGTATTACTTCTAAAGGCTTGAATTATCTGGTTGCGGGGGCAGGATTTGAACCTACGACCTTCGGGTTATGAGCCCGACGAGCTACCGAGCTGCTCCACCCCGCGACACGTCTGCAACAACATGTTGTTGCGAAGTAGATATGTAGCCCTTTGACCTGATGGTGTCAAGCATAAAAGTTGAATTATTTTTAAAAGTGCAAAAAAGCGTGCAGGGTTTTGGTTTTTGGGCAAAATATCTGCCGGGATTCACTGTGGGGATATGTTGCCCGGGTTCGTGCGTGTTGCGCGTTGGGCCTTTACCTGCTGTATGCCTGTCGGGCATAAGTGCTTTTTGGCCCTCAGGGGTGTTCTGCCTCCGCGCACTGAGCCGTACCGTTCTGCCTCTGCTTTTATTCAAGGTTGCGCTGTACGCGTGCTTTGCCGTCAGCGCTCAGAACATAGGTCAGGTCTTGTCTGGCCTCGTCATCTGCCGGATCTGCCAGCATCACTACGCCAACGGCTCTGAGTGCCTGCAAGTGCAGTTCAACGGCTTCGGTGCACAGATGCCGCTCACCGGGGTAGAACCCTGCCAGGCCGGAGCGGATTTCTTCCGCGGTTCTGGGCAGGCCGTCCAGCAGCATGGCTCCTATATTCAGGCGCACGGTGCGCGAAGGGGGTCTGTTCATACGGCATCCTGTCGGTTTCACGGGCGGTCCGTCATCAGTCTGCATGGCGCAGGGTAATGCCCTCATGGCGGCTGCGTATAACAAAGACCACGCCGCAAAAAACAAGTCCCGCACCTGCCAGCAGCCGTCCTGTCACAAGCGCATTCATGAAAACAACGCTGAACAGTATGCCCCACAGGGCGTAGGTGATGTTCAGGGCCATGGCACGGCTGACGCCGATCATGTTCATGGCCATGTACCAGCAGCGGTAAGACAGGCAGCCGAGCCAGCCAGCGCCGAAAAAAAGCCATAGTTCACGGCTGTGCACAGCGCGGACTGCCATGTCTGCCAGGACGGAACCATGCCCCTGCAGCACAAGCCATGCGGCCGCCACAGGGATGATGAGGCAGAAATACAGGGCCGCGGAAACGATCTGATAGACGTTCAGCGCCACGCCCGGTTCAATAAAATCCATGCCTGATGCAGCGCATACGCCTTCGGCTGCCCAGCCCAGCGCGGCCACAAAGGCAAAGGCGATGCCCAGATACAGATGGGGGCTGTCCTGCACAGCCGCTGCCGGGGCGCAGCTTATGACGGCGGCTCCGGCAACACAGCATAGGAGGCCCAGGCCCGTGCGTCGTGAAATGCGCTCCTTGAGAAACACCCGCGCCAGCACAGCGGCAATGGCGGGGTACAGGGTTGTGATGGGCAGGGCGTAGGCAGGCCCGGCCAGCGCCAGAGCCAGCAGAAAACCGCCCATGCCCAGAGGCGCGCCGATAAGCGCGCCCAGTATGCACCAGCGGCCGGGCTTGCTGCGCAGGGTGCGGAAGACCTCGCGCCGCTTTCCCTGGGCAGTGTTGATACCCAGGGAAAGACAGGCGGCCGCAAGGTCGTGGCAACCCGCGGCAAAGAGGGGGGCGAGCAGCCAGAACAACGGATCGCAAAAAGGGCTTCCGCCAAGGCCTGTTTTCAGCAGCATACTGTCGAGGCTGAAAAAGATGCCATTTATGGCGGCAACGGTCAGGCCCTTGCGGGCAAAGGCACGATCTTTCCGGTGGCTGAGCGCCAGAGATGCGTCCGTCATGGCTGCTCCAGGCCCTGTCTTATGCGTTATCAGCCAGCAGCGCCCGGTAGGCTGCGGCGTCCGTCATGGCTGCGGCGTCATCGGGGTTGTCGGGGGTGATGCAGATCATCCAGCCCTCGGTGTACGGTTCCACATTGACAAGGGTGGGCGCATCTTCAAGGGCGCTGTTTACGGTGCGTACCGTGCCGGAAACAGGCATGTAGAGGGAACTGACGGACTTGATGGATTCCACCGTGCCGAACTCTTCGCCCGTCTTGAAATGCGCACCTTCGGCGGGCAGGTCCACAAAGGCGATTTCGCCGAGCTGGTCCTGGGCAAAGTCGCTGATGCCTACAAGGGCCGCTTCGCCGTCCATGCGCAGCCAGACATGCTCGCTGGTGTAGCGGATGTTTTCGGGCAATTCCACCTGATCCAGATCTTTCATGCTGTTCTCCTGAGCTTTGTTGCTGTTCTCTTGCGCTGTTCAGCGACGTTTGGGCGTGGATTACTGGGGCATGCGCAGGGCGGCCTCTCCCATAGCTTCCGCAAGGGTGGGGTGGGCGTGAACCGCCGCGGCTACATCTGCAACCGCAGCCCCAAGGTGCAGGGCCAGAACGCCCTCGGCTACAAGGTCTGTGGCGTGCGCACCGGCCATGTGCACACCCAGCAGAGCGTCTGTGCGCGCATCGGCCACCAGTTTGCAGAAGCCGGGCAGGGCGCTCATGGCCTGGGCCTTGCCCAGTTCGCGCATCTGCACCACAGATGTTTTGACTTCATGCCCGGCATCCCTGGCCTGCCGCTCGCTCATGCCGACGCAGCCTATTTCGGGCGACGTAAAGATAGCCGAAGGGATGTGGCGGTAATCCATATCCCGGCCCGTATCCTTGCCGAGGCAGTCTGCCACGGCGCACAGCGCTTCCGCCGAGGCCGCGTGGGCGAGCATGACGCGGCCGGGACCAAGCACATCACCAATGGCGTAAATATGCGGCACAGACGTGCGCATGCGCGCGTCCGCCGTAATCCAGCCTCGCGCGTCCGCCGCAATTCCGGCTTCTTCAAGGCCGAGGCCGTCTGTACAGGGCGCGCGCCCTACGGTTACCAGCACTTTTTCGGCCCGCACGGTTTTTTCCGGCCGGGGAACAGCGCCGGCAGGCGCAAAGGGCGATGCCGCCAGCGCCGCATGCACGCCGTCCGGGCCGATGGTCACATTGGTGAGCGTGCAGCCGGTTTCGCAGGCGATACGGCGCTTTTTCATCTCGCGCTGCAAAAGGGCTCTGATATCTTCATCCACCGAGGGCAGGGGCAGAATACGGTCCTGCCCTTCCACAAGAGTTACGGTGGCGCCGAACGCACGGTAAATACAGGCCATTTCACAGCCAATAACACCGCCGCCCACAATGATGAGCGAAGACGGCACGGATTCCAGCCGCAGGGCGTCATCACTGTTCAGGATATGCGTGTGGTCTGTGGGCAGACCGGGCAGTTCTACCGGGCGTGAACCGGTGGCGATGATAATATTGTCGGCTTCCACGGTGCGGGGGCCGCCGGTCCCGATCAGTTCAACCAGCCCGGCGCGCAGTATGCGGCCCCGGCCTCGCACCAGGTCAATACCCAGGGAGGCGCAGGTCTTTTCCAGGCCGGAGCAGAGTATGGAACGCACACGTTCCTTGCGCTGGAGCACGGCCGCGGGGTCTATATGTATGCCGCCTTCGATGCGTACGCCGAACGCAGCCGCGTTCTGGGCCAGTTCCAGCGCCTCGGCAGAGGACTTGATGGTTTTGGTGGGGATACAGCCGTGGTTGAGACAGGTTCCCCCAAGAGATTCACATTCCACCAGCGTTACGCGCATGCCGGCGCGGGCAGCCGCAAACGCCGCCGTGTAGCCGCCCGGACCGCCGCCGATGACTGTCAGGGTCTTGGTTTCGGCAGTCATGGCTAGTCCTCGTCTTCGGCAAGGGTGAGCTTATAGGTCACGGGAAAGGCATTTTCCAGCGATCCCGTCACGAGACAGCCCTTGCGCATGACCTTTTCAACCCGGTCGAAAATAAAGGCAAATTCCTCGTCCATATGAACGGTCACGTCAATATCAATACCGACGACGCGGCCCCGGCCCAGTTCGTCAGTGCCGGTGCGCACCGTGGCCGAGCCTTCGATACGGTCGTATTTGGCGTTGCGGGTATCCAGGGCCTTGTCCAGAGCGGCGCAATAGCAGTACAGGGCCGAGGCCCCCAGCATCTTTTTTGCTACGCCCGCGCGCTCTTCGGAAGGGACCGCCTCTCCGTCAATGGAGATCATGCCTATGGCGGCCACATCCATATCAAGGTCGACCCTGGCCCCCTTGCGGGAAAGAGAAACACTGAGGTTATGCGACATGTTGAGTCCTCCGGAATGGGGTTTGGAGCAGTTGGCCTGCCTATTGCACTAATGGTGCCAGAGGTCTTTGCGCGCGAGGCCCACGCCGGAGCTTGTGTTTTCTGGCACATCGGGCGATTATCGCTTACGAAACACGACATTTTTGTCGCGTATGGCGACAAAAATTGTAAAAGGTGATGCCATGACATTGTCCTCTCAACCTCTTTTTTTAAACGTGGAAAGAAGTTATCGCCGTTTACTCAATCATTTACCGGGGATGGCCTATCGTTGCCGCATTCTGGGCGATACCCGTGATGAAAAGAAAAACCTGATTTACGAGTTGGAATTCGTCAGCCGGGGCTGTTACGACCTTTTGGGCATCACTGCCGGGGACATGCTGATGGGGCATAACAACACCATTGAGCGCATGACCCACCCCGATGACCTTGAGCGGACCCGAAAAACCATACGCGACAGTATTGTCGCGCGGGAATCCTATCAGGTGATGTACCGCCTTCTGTTGCCGTCGGGCCGGATAAAATGGCTCTGGGACCAGGGCGAATGCGTGGATGATGAGGAGGGCTGTCCGCAATATCTGGAAGGCCTGATCATGGACGTGAGCGAGCAGAAGTTTCAGGAACTGGCCCTTCGTGAAGAAAATCGCGCATTGCGGGAATCTGTGGTCAACCTGCGCGGCTTGGGTTCAATGGTCGGGCAGAGCGAACCCATGCGCCAGCTTTACAGCCAGATCCTGCGGGCAGCGGAAACGGATTCAAACGTCATCATTTACGGTGAAACAGGCTGTGGCAAAGACCTTGTGGCACGCAGCATTCATGAATACAGCGGGCGCAAGGGCAACTATGTGCCTGTCAACTGCGGCGCCATTCCCGAGCAGTTGCTGGAAAGCGAGTTTTTTGGCCACGTAAAAGGGGCTTTTTCCGGTGCGCACGCCAATAAGGACGGTTATATCGGGGCGGCCCACGGCGGCACGCTGTTTCTGGACGAAATAGGCGAACTGCCGCTGCATCTTCAGGTCAAGCTGCTGCGGGCCATTGAAAACAAGATGTACACCCCTGTGGGCGACAACAAGCCGCGCAAGTCTTCATTCAGGCTTATTGCGGCCACCAACCAGGATCTTGCGCGCATGGTGCGCGAAAAGAAAATGCGCTCGGACTTTTATTACAGGGTGCATGTGCTTTCCATTACCCTGCCGCCGCTGCGTGAGCGGCAAGGTGATATTCCCCTGCTTGTGGATGCCTGGATGGAACGGCGCAAGGTGTTTCTGGTGCTGCCGCGGCATGTGCGCCTGGCCATGGAGCGTTACGACTGGCCTGGCAACGTGCGCGAACTTTACAATTTTCTGGACAGGTATATGGCCTTTGGCGAAGAAGCCCTGTCTTCGCTGGGCGACCTGCATGCCGATGCCGGGCTAGTGCTTACCGTGGAGGCAGAGGCGGCCACCCTGGATCAGGCCGTCATGCGCCTGGAAGAACGCATGATCCGGCAGGCCCTGGACCAGTGTCGCTGGCAGAAGGGCCGGGCGGCACATGCACTGGGACTTAACCTGCGCACACTGCAACGTAAAATGAAGCGGCTTGGCATGAGCGAACCAAGAACGGGCACCTTGATGCTTGAGGGCGGCCCGCCACGGAAAGAACAGTAAGCGTTTGCGTGGCGCTTCCGGTTACCCTGTGCGCGGGGATGCGGATCGTGCCGGGCATGAAACGGCGCGGGCGACCGCGCCGCATGTTTTGCGGCGGGTCGCCCAACGTGGGGTATGGACGCGTCTCCTGGCAAGGGAGATCAGGCGCAGTCGTGCTTGTCCCAGGGTTCGCGGTTGTCGCGCTGGATGACAGATTCCATACGCAGCAGAGCTTCCTTGAGTTTGCGGATTTCGTCGAGCTTCAGGTTGGGATTTTTCATGACCTGGTACACGATGCCGCCGGTGCACTCCGCCGTGATGGGCAGGTCTGCGATGGTAGCTATGGTGAGGGCAATGTCTTCGGCACTGACTGCACGCTCTACCGCGCCGGCCTTGCCGTTGACCGCCAGGCCGTAAAAGGCCACGGCGTCGGCCCCGGCAACCACTACAAGGGTGCGCCTGTCGGCATATTCAAGGATGGCGGCCAGTTCGGTCTCGCCGCCCTTGAGCAGCAAAAAGGCTTCTTCGTTCTGCTCTGTCAGGGCGCTTGTGTCTACGGTTTTTGCGCCAAGGGCCGCGGCGCGGGCCTCAAGGCCGTCCTTGCAGGCGTTGGGCAGCAGGGCGGCCTTTTTGCGCAGCTTGTCGAGCGCTTCCGACGCGGCGTTCAGGTTCAGTTCCGGCGCCAGGAGCAGTATTGCTTTTTTTTCTGCCATAATACTTTCCTTTATTTCGCGCCCGCCCATGAGGGCGGGCGCGGCTGATGCGGGGCGTGCCCCGCCGGTTGCAAATGCGGGCTGGCTAGTCCACCAGGTCGGGGTTTTCCATGATCTGGTAAATGGGCGCGCCTTCTGCGTCTTCAGGAATGGGGTTGCCTGTCACGTAGCAGAAGGTGGGTACGATATCGGCCAGCCAGCGCGGGCGCGTGTAGCGGTAGCCTTTTTTGATGTTCGGCCCGCGGAACATGAGCAGGTTCTTCAGGCTGCCGCAGCCGGATTCGCCCGTGGGCAGGCCATAGCCGTGCTCGGCCATGTATTCGGGCTTGAGCACGTACACCACGTCGCCCGCCTGTGCACCCCCCATACCGAACACATGGGCGTCTTCGCGGCGCACGGCCAGCAGCACCGGACGTTCGCCGGTTTCGGGGTGTTTGTAGTCAAGCAGGGCATCGATGATCTGGTCGCGCACCTTTTCATAATCCTCGGCTTCCACAATGCCGCCGGGGTATTTGTCCTTCAGGTTGACGTAGACAAACATGTAGCGCTGGGGCACGGCCACGGACTTGCTCACGTCAAGCACGTAGTTGAAGCCTTCGGTTTCTTCGTAGATGTCCCAGTAATTTTCCGATTTTTTTGGCTCGTAGGAGCACAGTCCGGCCTCTTTGAGCGCGTGGGCCGTATTGAGGATGGGTCCCATGGGGGTTGCACCGTGGTCGGAGCAGACGCACATGAGGGTCTCATCGCCCATAATGTCCATCAGGCGGCCCAGCAGGCGGTCTTCCACTTCGTAGATGTGGCGTTCCATCTTTTCGGCACGGGTGCGGACGGCTTCGTCCTTGCTGTCCAGATCGCTGAGCCAGCCGTGGTAGAACCAGTCAATGGGGTGGGAGTGCATGTAGAGCAGATCCCAGTCCGGATTGGCCTTGATAAGCGAGCTGATGGTGTTCCAGAGCCACGCGCTGTGAAATTCCACGAGTTCGCACACGGTGTCGGTATCAATGATGCCGTGCAGGTAGGCCACAAGGCCGATGTCGTTGGCTGTGATGTCTTTGGAAAAATCAATGTCGGCGGCGGCCCCGGCAGGCGACACGAAACCGCAGCGGCCCGCTATGCCGGATACGTAGAGTTTGAATTCTTCAGCATCGTCAGACAGCTGCATGAGCTTGCAGCGGAACACGCCCTTTTCCGTGCGGCCATCGGCCTTTACGGTAAAGTCGTGCTGCACGGGTTCGCTCCACGCGCCCAGGGTGATGGTGAAAAAGGCCTTGGCATAGTCTTTTTCAGGGCACAGCGCCATGCGGTCATAGCCGTCGTCCTCGCTCTGCCAGACAAGGCAGTGCCATACCTGATCTTCAATGGGTTCGATGGATTCCTTGAAAGTCATGTTCACGGTCATTTCCAGCGGCTCATCGCCTTCGGGCAGGTTTTTCCAGCCTTTGGCGTCGTCAAAAACGCCCTGAGCGCCCATGGGATAGTAGTCGGTGGAGATCACGCTTTCAGAACAGAGAAATTCCTTGTGTTCGTTACCGTGCAGGGGCCAGCGCGTTTCTGCGGGGCTGAGGCCCTCGCCCATGATCATGACGCCTTTGTCCATCTTGGACGGCCAGGACATGGGATAGTTGATCACAAGACATTTTTTGCCCGCCTTGTCCCAGGCGTCCCAGATGGTCTGGGCGGTCAGGATGTCGGAGCCGAAAGCCTGGGTGGTTTCTTTATAGTCCAGGCTGCGGCCTTCATGATAGTAATAATAGTCTTCCACGCCGTGGGTGCGGGGCCATGCGCCGGTGCAGATGGTAGCCCACGAGGGCGGGGTGACCGTGGGCAGGTTGAACCCTTCGGGAATGTAGCTGCCTTCGTTCATGAACTTGCGGAAATTTTCCAGCCCTCCCTGGGCCAGCATATGTTCAAGCCTTTTGGGAATAAGGCAGTCATAACCGATAAGGGCGGCGCGTTTGGCTTTGGCGGACATAACTATAAACCTCCTTGATAATGCATGACGAGCATAAGATTGCCGTGTGATGCCGCCAGTTTAATCAATAAGTATGCCAACGTTGATAACGCCTCATTTTACATGGATATATATGCAATATTCTTGAGCATGACACAATGAGCACAAACCTTTTTGGCCTGCACGGGCGACCAAAGGCGACCGAAATGGCGTAATATGTGGGGGTTTCTATTTAACTTACTTGATTTAAAGGGTTTTCTAAAAAGACATTTTTGTCGTAAAAGGCGACATGTTTGTCGTGCAGAAGGGCCTTTGGGCTTGGCATTATAAAATAATACAAGTATTTCAGCTTGGTGAATTTTGGCACGACTACTGCAGAATGGGTGAAAATCTTTTTCACTGTCTGCTCATCGGGAGGCAACATGGCTGAAATCAAGCCCACTGGCGCATCTGGCGAAAACAGCGCCGAGGACCTGCGACCGGACTGGAAGATATTTGTTCCGGGCCTGCTTATCGTGCTGCTCATCAGTTTGCCCGCAGTAATTGTGCCCAAGGCTGCGGAATCGGTGCTTACGGCAATTTACCAGCCTTTTGCGGCCAACTTCGGCACGCTGTACCTCTGGATAACCGTTGGCCTGATCTTTCTCTGCTTCTACTTTGCCTTCAGCCGCTGGGGCGACATCAAGTTTGGCGAACCTGACGAAAAGCCCCAGTTTGCCCTGCCGTCCTGGATAGCCATGATTTTCTGTTCCGGCGTGGGCGGCGCCATCATGTTCTGGGCCATTACCGAGCCACTCTGGAACATACTTATTCCGCCGCAGTACGCCGACCCCATGAGCACGCAGGCTTATGACTGGGCGCTGGCCTACCTGCTGATGCACTGGGGACCCAACGCCTGGTGCACCTATCTGATTACGGCGCTACCCATTGCCTACATGTTCTACATCCGCAAGGAGCCTTTCCTGCGGGTCAGCACGGCCACAGAAATGATTATCGGCCAGCGCATGGCGCGCGGCTGGCTGGGCCTGTGCATTGACGTGTTCTTTATCCTGGGGCTCATGTTCTGTACGGCCGTGACCATGTGCCTTTCTTTGCCCACAGTGGCCTATGCACTGCAAAGCGTGTTCGGCATCAGTCCCAACCTGACCACGCAGGTCGTCATTCTGGCCTTCAGCGGTCTGGTGGCGGGCTATACCGTGTACCGGGGGCTGGACAAGGGCATCAAGTGGCTGAGCGACGTCAACGTCATTTTGGCCCTGCTGCTGGCGGCTTACTGTTTCTTCGCCGGCCCGACCGTGCAGCTTTTCAACATTTTCACCAATGCCTTCGGTAAATGGCTGGGCAACTACCCCAACATGGTCTTCTGGACAGACCCCTGGGGCGGTGGCAGCTTTCCGCAGGACTGGACCATTTTTTACGCCCTGTTCTGGGCGGGTTTTGGTCCTTTTATGGGCCTGTTCATTGCGCGTATTTCACGCGGCCGCACCGTGCGTGAAATCATTTTGTGGGGCATGACGGGAACGGTCTCCGGCGGCTGTCTGATGCACGGCATCTTTGGCTCCTATTCCCTCTATGTACAGCATGCCGGCATTCTGGATGCCGTAAGCATTCTCAAGGCCGAGGGCGGGCCAGCCGCCATGATTGCCGTGCTCGGCACATTGCCGTTCAAGGAGGTGGTGCTGGTGGCGTACTGCCTGCTGTCCACCATTTTTCTGGCAACCACGGTCAACTCCGGCTCCTATGTGGTCGCCAGTACGGCCACGCGCCGCCTCAGCCCCGATTCCGAGCCTCATCGCCTGCACCGTACCTTCTGGTGCCTTGTGCAGTGCATTCTGGCCCTGGGCATGATCTGCATGGGCGGCCTTGGCGTTGCCAAGATGTTCGGCAATTTTTCCGGCGCGCTCATGGCCCTGCCTTCGCTGCTGCTGACCTTCTGCTGGCTCAAGATTATCCGCACTGACGGGCCTTCGGTGCTGCGCAAGTACCAGACAAAGCTCTGAGAACACGGCCGCACCCCGAGCGGCCCAAGGGCGTAGCCCGTGTAAACAGTCCGGAAATCGGCGGTTCTCCTTCCTGCCGGTTTCCGGACTGTCTTTATGGCGCACACGAAAGAAACAATTTGTCTCATAAAATAGTATTATATTTTAAATTGTTAAGTAAGATACGCACAGTTTGCGCACCTGTTTTTTCATGTAGGGAACATAGTTCATATCTGGCGTAGCTCCGGCGTGCATGCGGCCATATCCGCAAATATTGTTCACGGAGGCTGCGCCTTGATGGAAAAGAACATATAAATTCATAATAAAGTTAATAATTACAAAATATTAATTATGTTATGCACAAACAGTACATCATGTTTTGCACAAGCACTGACATTACGAACGCAATGGATGGGATTTTGCCGGTATGGACGCAAAAAAGGCCCCTGCACCGGCATTTCCGGAGCAGGGGCCTTTTGAATGTTCGTAACTGCGGCTGGCGGAGGGGCTATGCCCTGGCCGGAGTTTTTGCCGTGTATTCGCGCAGGGCAAAGGCGAATACCGTGCCGATAAAAGCTACCACGGCCAGGCACTGAAAGGTGCGCGGCAGACCGTGGTTGTCGGCAATCCAGCCCAGCAGCGGCGCGAACACGCCTCCCAGGCTGGTGGCCAGCCCCAGGGTAACGCCCGAAGCAAAGCCGATATTGCGGGCAAGATATGTCTGCCCCAGAACCACCAGAGAACTGAAAGGCGCATACAGCACAAAGCCGAGCAGGGGCAGCAGGGCGTAGGCGGCATAGAGATTGGGCAGCAGCCCGAAAGCCAGCACCGCGGGCGTCATAAGGGCGAAGCCCATGCGCACGATGGCCCTGAAGCCGTGTCTGTCGGCCAGTACTCCGCCCAATATGTTGCTGGCGACGCCGAAGGTACAGAAAATGGTCAGGGCAATGGCTCCGGCGGTTTTGCTCTGCCCAAAGCCGTTTATCCAGTACAGCGGGATAAAGGTGTTGAACCCCACAAAAAGAACGGAGCGCGCAATGATGGCCCCGGTAAGCTTTGAAAATTCATGCCAGTTGTTTTGTGGGGCTTCTTCGGTCCCGGCGTCTGCCACCGGCATGCCGCCCCGGTGCGCCTGGACTCCTTTGCCCTGTGCCCCGGCCTGCTGCGTTCCGTAAGCGGCTTCGGCGGTTCTCTGGGCTGCGGCAGCAGCTTCTGGCGCAACCATACGCATGATGAGCAGCAGCAGAATGGAGGCCATGACTGTAGCCAGCAGGCCGAAAATAAAGGTTCCGGGCATGCCCAGCCAGCTCAGGAAAAAGGTTGCCAGCAGCGGCCCGATAACAAAGCCCGCATTGCCGCCGATGGAAAATATACTCATGCCGGTGCCTTTGCTTTTTCCGGACACCTTGTTGGCAAAGCGCGCTCCCTCGGGGTGAAAAAGGGCTGCGCCCACGCCGCTCAGGCCGATGGCCGCAAAAATGGCCCAGTAGCTGGACATGAAGCCCACTGCCGCCAGCCCCATGCCTGCCAGAAACACGCCGAGGGGGATGAGCCAGGGCTTGGAGAGCCTGTCTGCCATAAGGCCGAAAAGCGGCTGTATGATCGACGACAGGCAGGAGTAAGCAAACATGAGGCCGCCCGTGGCCTGGTAGGTCAACCCGTAGTGGGTGCGCAGGAAGGGCAGAATGGCGGGTAATGCCCCGCCATTGACGTCGCACGATAAGTGACCGAGCGATACAAGGGATATTTTTTTCTTGTCCATGCGCGCACGCTACACCAAGGGAATGACAAAACCAAGTGGCCCGGAAACGCCCGTCTTTCAGTGCGCGGCCGGGACCGGGCCGCGTTGACGCAACGTCCCGTCTTGCATAAACATGTAGGGGAGTAACTGAATTTTCTCGGCCAGGCCGTGCGTGGCACCTGCCTGCCGGGGAGGAGGATTGTCATGATGAACAGTATGCCCGCCGGCATAACACTGACGCGCGGCGTCAGCACCCGACACCATGCGGCCTGCGCGGATCTCTGGCTTGAAGCATCACTGCTGGCCCACGATTTTGTGGATCCGGCCCTGTGGCAGCGGCAGCGTGACGCCATGCAGCAGCACTATCTGCCGGCATCGGATCTGGTCATGCTGGAAAGGCAAGGTGCCCCTGTTGCTTTTTCCGCCCTTTGCTGTCCTGATGGTGTGGATTTTATCGCCGCGCTTTTTGTCCGGCCTTCGTGCTGGCGCATGGGGCTGGGCACGATTTTGCTGCGGCATGCCATGGCCGGGCGCGACAGCCTGCGCCTTGATGTATATCACGCCAACATCGGTGCCAGAGCTTTCTATGAGCGTATGGGCTTCAAGCCGGTGAGTGAAAGTGTGTGCGGGCATACGGGGCAGCCTGTGGTGGAAATGCTGTGGCGCACGCCTGTGCTTCATATGTCGCAGCCCGGGGCGGGCAACGGCTGAAGCGCTCGCCAGCGGGTCGGCGGTCATTTTTGCGCAAGGCATTTTTTCCGGCAGATACGTGTTACGCGGCACACAGCGTTTTTGCGTTGGGCAGGTGCGGCGGGCAGCTTCCGGCCGGATGCGGGTCAACCTGAAACTGCAAGTCCGCGCGGCTGCTCCCCGGCAACAGGAGGGGACTGCGCGGCGGGAGCCGTCATGAGCCGTTCTTTTGATTCCGCTGCTGCTCCGTGCGGCGCGCCGCTGCCCCAGGTGGCCCTGCTGGGGACGGGCGGAACCATTGCCGGGGTGGCCGACACCCCGCTGGAACAGATAAGTTATCAGGCGGGTGTGCTTTCTGTGGAGTGCATGCTGGAAAGCCTGCCGGGTATTGACGGCGTGGCCCGCATCGCCAGCCGCCAGTGCGGTAACCTGCCCAGCGAGGATATGCGCCCCTGTCATTGGGCCAAGCTCGGGCGCGACTGTGGCGCGGCTCTGGATGACGCATCCATGTGTGGGGTGGTGCTGACCCACGGCACAGACACGCTTGAGGAGTCGGCTTTTTACCTGCATCTGACCATGAGCAGCCCCAAACCTGTGGTGCTTACCGGGGCCATGCGTCCGGCCACATCCCTGAGTGCGGACGGTCCCATCAATATTCGCGATGCCGTGGCCGTGGCGGCCAGCCCCGGGGCGCGCGGGCGTGGTGCCCTTATTGTGATGAACGGGCGAATTCTTTCGGCGCGCACGGCGGTGAAGGCCGGAACACTTGATGTGGAGGCCTTTTGCGCTCTGGAATCAGGGCTGCTCGGCCGGGTCATCAACGGCCGCCCTGTTTTTTACCACAAGGGCGAGGATGGACCGCCTCTGGCAGGGACCTATGCGGCCCATGCGGGGCAGGAGCGCTTGCCCCGCGTGGACGTGCTTTATGCCTGTGCCGGAATGCCTCTGGACGCGGTGCTCTTTTCTATGGAGCGTTCGGCCGGGCTTGTGGTGGCTGGTATGGGCAATGGCTCGATGCCTTCAGATGTGCGCAAGGCTCTTGCCGGGGCTGTTGCTGCGGGCAGGCCCGTGGTACGGGCCAGCCGCACGGGCGGCGGCCCTGTGACGGATCTGGACGGATACGCACCCTTTATAGCCTCGGGCATGCTTTCCGCGCCCAAGGCGCGGGTGCTGCTCATGCTGGCGCTGGCCGAAGCCGCCCGGCAGGGGGCGCAGAGTCCGCAGGCGCTGACTGCAGGCGTGCGTCGGGCTTTTGAATGCTGCCACGAGGCATGACGGAACGAAACATGATGTTTTTTCCTGACTGCGCCGGGCATGTTGCGTCGCCGGACCATTTGACTTGCCTGAGAGATTGAAAAGACGCACAATCGCCCTGCGCTGCCGGGTTGTGCAGTTCTGGAGTTACCGTTTCAGGTGTTCATTGCGATGTGAAACAGGGCAGATGCGCAGCACGGCGGTTTTCTCGCAAGTCTTCGGGCAACGGCTGAAATTGCGTCAGGCCTTCGTGGCGGGAGTCTGTCCTTGCAGCCGTCAGAGCGCAGTTTCAGTGTGCAGCCGGTTTGTGCCTGTTTTCAGAAAATACATGAGGTTATTGCCACCAGGCATTGCAGATGAACCTGCCTCAAGGGTAAAGGAGCCGCAGAAGCATGTCATACCGCTTCATTCCACAGCTTGCGGATGAGGAAATCCGCCTCCAGCAGGAGGAAGGCCTGTGCCGGACAGTGCGCCGCGCCTGGAACTCACCCCAGTACAGCAGCAAGTTGCGCGCCTGTGGGCTTGAGCCTGGCGAGGCCATCTGCCTGGACGATCTGCCGCGCCTGCCCACTGTGGATGTGGACGATCTGCGCGAGGGCTATCCCTTGCCCCTGCTGTGCGTGCCTCCCGCTGCCGTGGTGCGTGTTCACGCCTCCAGCGGCACGACGGGCAAGCGCAAGATCCTGGCCTATACCGCGGCGGACGTGGAAACATTCAATCTGCAGATGGCCCGCTGTTACGAGCTGGCCGGGCTGACCGCTGACGACCGCATGCAGATAGCCGTGGGGTATGGCCTGTGGACGGCCGGAGTGGGTTTTCAGGGCGGCAGCGAAAAGCTCGGCATGCTTACCGTGCCTGTGGGGCCGGGCAACCTTGAGATGCATTTGCAGCTTTTGCAGGACCTTGAATCCACCTGTTTCGGCGCTACAGCCTCCATGGCCCTGCTACTGGCCGAAGAGGTGGAGCGGTCGGGCCTTGGCGGGCGGCTCAAGCTGCGCAAGATGATCTGCGGGTCTGAGGCGCGCAGCGAAAAAATGCGACAAACCATTGAAAGCAAGCTGGGGCTTGAAGGTTGCCACGATATAGCGGGCATGACCGAAATGTATGGTCCCGGTACGGCCATAGACTGCGACGCCCACGACGGTCTGCATTACTGGGCGGACCTGTTCATCATCGAGGTACTTGACCCCGTCACGTTGCAGCCGGTGGCGGAGGGAGAAGTGGGCGAGATGGTGGTGACCAGCCTGCGCAAGGAGGCCGTACCCCTGCTGCGTTACCGCACCCATGACCTGTGCCGCCTGCTGCCGGGGCGCTGCGCCTGCGGCCTGAACATGCCGCGCCATGACCGCATTCTGGGCCGTTCAGACGACATGCTCATCTACCGGGGCGTCAATATCTACCCCGGCCAGTTCATGGCTGTAATCGGGGAATTTGCCGAACTGGGCGGCGAGTATCAGGTGGACCTCAGCCGCGACGAGCGCGGTCTCGACCATCTGGCGCTCACAGTGGAGCGCGCCCAGAACGCCTGCGGGGGCAATGATTCCGCCTTGGCTTCTGCGCTGGAAAAACGCCTGCACAAGGCCATCATGGCACGTATGGATGTCAGTATTGTGGATTATGCCGCCTTGCCGCGCACGTTCAGCAAGTCCCGTCGCGTGGTGGACAGGCGCTGATCTGCGATGGGCAAAGGACTGCCGGGTCCGTTCAGTCGCCCATATAGTGGCCGTTTGTGAGGCCTGCCGTGACCGTGGCCCCTGAAAGCTGTTGGGCTGCGTCGCAGCCGCATGGACTGTACGTGTTGCCGTGAACACATATCTGTTTTCCTAAATAGTTTGACAAGTCCGATATTAGAGTTAATAGTAATTGTGTGGAGTAAGTCCACGCGACTTGCTTTTGGAGCCGCCTTTTTTCCCTCTGACCAGCTACTGGTCACGGCAATATCTCCAGGGATATTGCTTGCTCAGATTCTTCTTCTGACCACTTATTACCCTCTCGCGATCTGCCTGTGCATTTTTTTGCCGCCGCTCTGTGAAGAAGGCGCGGCGGGTATTTCTGCCTTCCCGACACACGGGCATCTTCGCCTTCCCGACATATTTTTCAGCGAACATGACGGAGAACCCCATGGCAAACCTGAATCTTTTCCGCCCGTCAAGCGGCCAGCACAGTGTTTTTCACAGCACGGGCAATGAAGCAGTCATTCTGAATTTCCCGGCCGGAGAAGCGACCCTTGGTCGCGAGGGCGAGGCGCTGACCTTTACGTTTGACGATGGCGGCACACTGGCCCTTGAAGGATTTTATACCACCTATACCAGCTCAAACGTGCCTGAATTTCTGGTGGACGGACAGGCGCTTTCCGGCAAGGAATTTTTTGCGGCACTGGGGCATGACGACCTGATGCCTGCCGCTGGTCCCGCCGGGGTGGAACGTGGAGCCCGATATAATGAATTTGCAGAATCCAGCCTTGCCGAAGGTGTGGATCACCTTGATGGTCTGGACTGGCAGATGCAGCCGCTGTTTGCATCCGAAACAGAATTTCCCGCCGAGGGGCTTCTTGCCGCCTCCGGTGGCGGAGGCGATACGCCCGGCCCCGGTCCCGACCCCGATGGGGGTACCTACCATACGCGTCTTGTGATGAGCCACGGCAGCGGGCAGTCCCTGTCTTTTCAGGCTGTGGATGAAAACGGCCATCTGGTTACGGATGCGTCCAAGCTCAGTTTTGCTTTTGCCGGCGGCGTGTCGCAATACTTCAATCCCCCCTCCGTTGACCCGGCCACGGGCCTTGTTACCGTTACGCTTACCGAGGCCGGCAAGGCGGCGCTGGCAGCAGGGGGCAAGTTTGCCTCCACGCTTGAGGTGAGCATCGGCGGCAAGACCTACACTATGGATCTGCTGGGCAGCGGCGGAACTTCCACCTATGACTACACGCAGCGTGAAGCCGAGGCGGGCATGGACGGCCCCCTGAAGGGCGAATGGTATGTTTCACACGGCAAGATTGTCAGTGGAGAAACGATCACGCTGGGCGGTGACAGCATCAACAACATCCTTGTGGTCAATGCCAGAGATTCCGGCAATGCCTACGCCACACACAATACCGAGATGACGTTTGCCCACGATACAGTGGGCAGGGTCGATATTGCCGCCAAGGCGGAAGGCGGCGGCGCTTACGGCAACTATATCCAGGGTTATGGCGGCAACGCCGCCGGACTCATCGATGCAGGCACAAAGGCCGACGTGCACATCAGCGCCTCTTCCGGTACGGGAACAGCCATGGCCATGGCTACCTCAAGCGAGAAGGCTGCTGACGGCAGCATGTATGAAACTTCCGCCGTTGTGCGTGGGCGTGATATCAGCTTCAGCGCCAATGCCACAGAAAAAATGGCTGCGGGCATATGGGGTTCCGGCAAGACCACAGTGAATGTGGAAGCCCAGGGTGATGTGAATTTTTCCAGCGTTACCAAGGGCGGCACCGTGGACAACATGTCCACAGGAGTTTACACGCGGGACCAGGCCATTGTGAACATCAGCGGGCAGAATGTCAGCAGTGAAGCCAAGGCCCTTGCGGGCGGCGGCGCCGACGGCACGGTGACAAGCAGCGGCTTCCGCACCTCCGCGGGTACCAGTCTGAACATCACCACGGCTGAAAACGGCACGTTCAACGCTTCTTCATACCAGGAGACATCGCCGTATGACAGCCCCTATTCCGGCGTTTCCTGGACAGGCGGGCGTGCTGCGGGCTTTACCTCCATGGGGCTTACGGCGTCCGGCAATGTCGATCAGGGCGGGTGGGGCAACAAATCCCATCTCAACGTCAAGACCGGTGATGTGAACATCAGCGCCACGGTAGATGCCTCTTCAGGCAAGGGAACTGCTGCGGGCATCTATGCGGGGTATGGCGGCAACGTCAACATCAATACTTCGGCTAACGGCAACGAGCTGAATATCAGCGGGCACGCGCCCAGTTGGGGGGTGGGCATCACCTCCACCAACCACGGCATCACCCACATCAATGCCGGCGATGGCGATGATGTTATCAATATCAACGCTTCCGCGCACAACGGGGCGGCGGCCATCGGCCTTGCCACACAGGCTGGCGGCATGACGGTCATTGATGGCGGCGGCGGTAACGATACGGTGAACATAAACGCCACCTTTACCGGCACGAAAACGCTTTCGACCGACTATATGGATGTCAAGGGCGGAGCGTTCGGCATGAATGCGGCCTGGGGAACAGCCGTCAACAAGATTACCAATGTCAATAATGTAAACATTACTGCCGATGCCAGCGGGAGCGACAACGGCTGGGCCTACGGTATGTTCACCCGTGACGGATGGGGAACCTCGACCCAGAATATTATTGAAAATTCGGACAGCCCCATTACGGTTGTCATTACGGCCAAGGCCGGAACGGCCGGCGAGGCATACGCCATGTACGGCAATGCGGGCGGGCTGAACCTTATTCAGGGTGGCAGCAAGGCCGGCGATGAACACGGCGACAACATCACGCTTACGGGCAACGTGGGCGGCTATGTCAACGTTATCAATACCGGAAGCGGCAACGACCATATTGAAATCAACGGTGATCTGCGAGGTGCGGACAATACGTTCAATATGGGGGGCGGCAATGACGCCTTCACGCTCAACGGCAATATTACCGGCGGCGCAAACAGGATACTGATGGGCGATGGCGACGACCGGGTGGTCATCAACGGCAGCGTCACGGGCGGCTCCACCACCATCAACCTGGGAACCGGCAATGACACCGTAGTGCTGGACGGCCACGTGAAGGGCGGCCTTTCCATCATCAGCGGCGAAGGCCATGACCTGCTGGTGCTCAAGGCCGACTCCTTTGACGACTTCATGGACAAGTATGATGCCTGGTTGCAGGGAAATATCAGCAAGATCCAGGTTGAGGAAATCAATGTGAGCGTCAACGGCCTGAGTGATGCCGACCGGGCCAGCCTGGAAGACTATTTTAACAGTGATCACTTCAACGGTTACCAGGTCGGTTTTGTTGACGGTGCCGCGGCTGCCGCTGCGTACGTGGCTGACGACATGCCCGATGCGTACCGTGAGGCCGGGCTTACAGGCAATGAACATGATTCGGGTGGCGGAGTATCCGGCCAGACAGAGCAAAGCTATGAAAGCGTGCATACCGACAGCGTGAGCGATGACACCGGTACGCTTGTGGCCCAGCAGCAGATAGCCTCTGAATTTGGCGGATAATCCGTAAAAATATAAACATGCAAGCGCGGGGCTGCCGTTTCCTGAAGGGGGGCGGTCCCGCGTTTTTTTGCGTAACATCCCCTGCCCGTGCCGCATGGCGGCAGCAGTTGTGCTGAAGAAGTGATAAGGCCTTGCCCGTGTCAGGCGGCCGTGCGATTATGGATCGACATTGCATGCGAGTGACACATTCAGCACAGGAGGTTTCATGTCCGCAGGCAAGCTGCTGGCTCCGGGCCTGGCCTGGGCGGGCTATCTCTGTCTGGCCGGGGGCGCTTTTGCCCTGTGGCTGCCCGTACTGGGGGGATTGCCTTTGCCCGTGCTCGTGCTGGCCCCTGTGCTACGCCGTGTTGCCGGGGCGCAGGGCGACAGGGTGTTGCTCGGGCATGCGCGGTGGCAGATGAACACGTTCTGGCTGCTGCTCATGCTGCTTGTTGCCCTCGTGGCGCTGTTCGGGGCAGTGGGGGTGCTGTTCAGCGATGGAAAAGCCCTGGACGCCGTGGAGTCCATAGGCAGTGCCTACAGTGCGGGCAATATTGGTCTGGGCGCTGTTCTGGAGCGCTTCTGGGCTATTTCCGACATCAGGTATTTCACCTGGGGCGGCCTGCTGTGGATGGGGCTGGCGCTTGTATGGCCCCTCAAGCGCGTTTTGCAGGGCGTGTGGGGCATGGTGGCCAGGCAATCTCCGGCGCGTTGTGGCATGCGGGGCAAGGGTGCTGCTTTTATTGCGGCCCTGGTCGTTCAGGCAGGGATGCTTGTTGCAATGCTGGGTTTGCAGCGGATTGCCCTGTGGGGCGGCTGGCAGTAAGCCTGCGGCAAGACGATGGTGTCTGCGCGGCACGGCATGGCCGCATGCCTGAAAAATGCCTGTTCCGGACGGCGCACCCCTGATTTTCTGAAGGCCCCGGACCCGGGCCGGATTTTTCATGAACACGAGCCGATGCTGACTGAAAAACAATGGTTTCAATGTGGTAACGCCGCTCTCTGCGTTGTTTCAGTGCTGCATGGCGGGGGGCTTCGGAGCCTTCGGGCGCGGCAGGCGTTGGGCTGCGCTCCTGCGGCCATATCTGCCCCACGCTGCCAGTTCCGCAGCGCCCGGGCGCGCAACAGTATTTTCATTTGAGAATGTACACTCTCAAAAGTGACGGCACGCCGTTCCGGCGTGTAACAGCACCAAAAAATTGCCCTCGTATCCCCACGGTGAGCGCCTGCGCGCGCAGGCGCCAGAGCATTTTCACGTTAAAAAGGCTCTAATCAGCCTTTTTCTGGCCCGAGGCCGCCTCGCGGCTGGCGTCTTCCTTGATCTGGCGCATGTAATTGTACACGGTGTAGATGGACACGCGCATGGCCTTTGCCAGGTACTGCACCATACCCTTGATGAGAAAAGCCCCTTCTTCATCCATAATGCGCACAAAATGCAGTTTTTCTTCACGCGTCATGGTGGCAGGATGTTTGCCCGCCCGGCGGATGGCCGTTTCAATGATGGCATCGCTTGTCTCGCCGAGGCAGGAGGGAAAGGCCTCGCTCATTTCCTTGCCGGGGGCGCTTTCAAAACGCAGCAGGGCATGCAGAACCCCCTGAAAGCGCTCCAGGTCTGTCAGGTCAAAATGCATGCAGACCGCCCCGATGACCTGTTCTTCACTGTTGCGCAAAAAGCTGATGGAGGACTTGAGTGTCCGTCCCGAGGGGGTTGCGGCGGAATAGGCAATGATGTCCTGCACATTGTCGCCGCCCTGCCGCCAGGCCTTGGTGACCATGTTTGTGGCCGGAGCGCCTACGTTACGGCCGGTAAGGGCGCCTTCAATGTGGATGATGGAGTGCTCAAGATCGCTAAAATCGTGCACGGCCACCTCGCAAAAGGGGCCAAGAGTGCGGGCCATCATTGCCGCCATGCGTTTGGCATTGGCGAATATGGCTTGTGCCTCGGCCTTGTGGCTGGCGGTTTTTTCCGTATCCTGCGGGTAGGCGCGTCCGCTTCTGGCTGTGCGGCGGGGTTGTGCGGCGGCGCGCGGCGGGGATATCTTGCGACTTTGCTTGGGCATGCGGGCCTCCCCCGGCGGACAGGGAACCGGACTGTGGCCGAAAAAAGGCCATCCGGCGTGTTAAGGATGAAATTTTAAGGCATGCTACACAAAAAAACAGATATTGTGTACCCCAAGATCCCACAATCGGGCAGAAGAGTTGCTGGCGGCATCGGGGGCATCTGCCTTGCAGGCCTGTCTGCCGTGGCAGGCCCGGCCGTCCGGCATGGGCGGGAAATGCAAAAAAGGTGCGCGGCCCGGGGCATGGCCCGGCCCGCGCACCTGACATTGTTGTAACGCGCCCGTGCGGGACGGCAGCCAGCAGGCGCTTATGCGGCCTGTTACGGCTTTCTGGGTTCCCTGGTCAGGTCGTCGGCACTTTCCTTGGCATGGCGCACGAAAATGGCGGCCGTGCCGGGCATCTCGCCCAGGCCTTTGAGGTGGGCGTCAACCTTGATGCCCGCTTTTTTGAGCTGGCTGGCCCACGAGTCTTCCTCGTCGCCGGCAAGGTCGTTGCGGGCGTGGTCTCCGGCAACCAGCATCAGCGGGGCTAGTACCACCTGCTTGACCTTGGCGGCTTTGAGTTCCTTGAGCAGGTCTTCAAAGGTGCGCGCGCCCTCTACTGTGGCCATGTGGACCTTTTTGTCCGCAGCCTTGAACACGGCGCATACGCCTTCAAAGGCAAGGTCGGCGCGCCCGTGGCTCTGGCCGTGGCCCATAAGCACAAGGGCAGTATTTTTGCCGCGGGCTTTTTTGGTGTCAGCCAGCAGGATCGCAGCCAGTTCCTGCGCATCGGCCCTGGATTCCAGCAGGGGGCGGCCCAGGAAAACCGCGTCGAAACGGCCCGGATGTTTGCTCACGTCAAGCAGAACTGCGCGTTCAAGGGCTGAAAATTCTTCGCCGCCAAGCACATGCAGCGACTGCACGCGCACAACCTTTACGCCGTCTTTGGCAAGCTGGGCCATGCCATCGCTGATGCCGCCCACGGGCTGGCCCTGTTCGGCCAGTTTTTTACGAATGATCTGTGATGTATAGGCCCACACCACGGGCGATCCGGGAAAAGCCTTTTTAAATTCAGCATCTACGGCATTGAAGGCGGGCATGCCCTCGGGAACGCTGGTGCCGAAGGCCACCAGCAGCACCCCTTCCTTGGGGGCATCGGCGGCATGGCTTGTGCCGTGCAGGCACAGGCTCGCGAGCAGCAGCAGAACGAAAAGCAGCGGGCGAAACCCCGCATGTGAAAGGATACGCGGCATGGCAACCTCCTCAATTTCGCGTTGAAAGGTTCGCAAAGGGCACCGGCCCCGGCGGATGTTCGGACTTGAGGGCTGTGGGGCCATATGGCCCGCGCCTTGGCTTCGCCTTCACCGCATATGCGACTGGCTGTCGCATGCCGCTCTTCAGAACAGCATGAAGAAGCTTTGTCCCCTCTTACCGCAGCGCGACTGTTTTCGATTTGCACGAAATTCCCCGCCAAAACGACAGAGGACAACAGGGCGCGGTAAATGTCAAGGCAGGCGGTGGCTTGCGCCAGCCGGGGAAATACAGGGACTTCGGAACCGGTTTTCGGCTCCGGAGGCCATTTTTGGCGGATTTTTCCTTGTTCTTTCGGCAGAATTCTGGTACTTATGCGGCCTCCCTTGTATTAGGGAAATCATGTTTGGAGGCTGGACATATGGCAGGTTTGGAAACCGGGCACGAAACCGAAATGAATTTCGAGAGTGCCCTCGAAAACTACCTCACTTCCGATTTTGGCGACCTTGAAGAAGGCTCTATCACCAAGGGTGAGATCGTTCGTGTGGATGACGACAATGTGCTGGTGGACGTGAACTTCAAGTCCGAGGGGCAGATCCCCACGGCCGAATTTCGCGATGCCGCCGGAAACATCGGCGTTGCCGTGGGCGACAAGGTGGACGTGTACGTTGTTCGCAAGAACGAAAACGACGGAACCATCACCCTTTCTTTTGAAAAGGCCAAACGCATGCAGGTTTTCGACCAGCTCGAAGACGTGCAGGAAAACAACAGGGTCATCACGGGCCACATTGTGCGTCGCATCAAGGGCGGCTACACTGTGGATATCGGCGGAGTAGAGGCCTTTTTGCCCGGTTCCCATGTGGACCTGCGCCCCGTGCCGGACATGGACGCCCTGGTCAACCAGGAGTTCGAGTTCCGCGTGCTCAAAATCAACCGCCGCCGCAGCAACGTTATCGTTTCCCGCCGCGTGCTGCTTGAAGAAGAGCGCGATTCCAAGCGTCAGGATCTGCTGCGCACCCTTGAAGAGGGTCAGACCGTGGAAGGCAAGGCCAAAAACATCACCGAATACGGCGTGTTTGTTGACCTGGGCGGCCTTGACGGGCTTCTGCACATCACCGACATGAGCTGGAAGCGCATCCGCCATCCCAAGGAAATGATCACCATCGGTCAGGAACTGACCCTCAAGGTTCTTTCCTTTGACCGCGACAACAACAAGGTTTCCCTGGGGCTCAAGCAGCTTGTGCCCGATCCGTGGCAGGACATTTCCGCCCGCTTCCCCGAAGGGGCCAAATGCTCCGGCAAGGTCACCAACCTGGTTGACTACGGCGCCTTTGTGGAGCTGGAGCCTGGCGTTGAAGGCCTTGTGCATATCTCTGAAATGTCATGGACGCGCAAACTGCGCCATCCTTCCCAGATGGTTCACACCGGCGACGAAGTCGAAGTGGTCATCCTGGGCGTGGACGGGGAAAAGAAGCGCATCAGCCTCGGCATGAAGCAGGTTCGTCCCAATCCCTGGGAACTGGTTGCCGAAAAGTATCCTGAAGGCACCATTCTTGAGGGCGTTATCAAGAACATCACCGAATTCGGCATGTTCATCGGTATCGAAGACGGCATTGACGGCCTCATCCACGTGTCCGACATCTCCTGGACCAAGAAGGTGCGCCACCCCAACGAAATGTACAAGGTGGGCGATACCGTGCAGGCCAAGGTGCTGACCGTTGACCAGGAGAACGAAAAGTTCACCCTGGGCGTCAAGCAGCTGGTGGACGATCCGTGGGGCCATGTGCCCAGCACCTATCCCGTGGGTTGCACCGTCAAGGGCATTGTGACCAATATCACCGACTTCGGCCTCTTTGTTGAAGTGGAAGAAGGCATTGAAGGGCTGGTGCACGTTTCCGAACTGTCCAGCAAAAAGGTCAAGACCCCGGCTGAAATCTACAAAGAAGGCCAGGAAATTCAGGCCAAGGTTATCCATGTCAGCGCTGAAGAGCGCCGCCTGGGTCTGTCTATCAAGCAGATTCAGGAAGTGGAAGACCGCCGCAAGCCCAAGGAATTCCATTCCGGGCCGCAAGAATCCGGCCAGAGCCTGGGCGATCTGCTCAAGCAGAAGTTTGAAGAAAGCGAAAACAGCTAAACGCTGTTTCCAGATACTGCAAAAGGGCGCCCCCGTGGGGGCGCCCTTTTGTATTGGTATATGACGCAGTCGCGTTTTGGCTGGCTCCGCGAGGTACTGCCTGCTGCTCGGCAGTCCGGTTTATTCCGGGCTTTTTTACCAGTGGAAAGAGGAAGCCATGTCGTTTACAGTCAGGAAAACCACATTGCTGATCCCTGTCACCTGTTAACGCCATTGCTGCGGCTTCGGGCCTTTGGCCGCGCCGCGCATGATGGGCCGTGTAAAAACTATGAGCAGCCTCAGTCTTGCCACATTGATGACCGTTCTGGACACGCTGCCCAATGCCGTCTTTGTCAAGGGTGCCGACCTGCGTTTTACGTTCATCAACAGGGCATATGAAAAAATGTTCGGCGTGAGCAGAAAGGACGTTCTGGGAAAAACTGTTCTGGACCTGGAATACCTGCCGGAAGAAGACAGGAAAATGTACCAGTCTGAAGACAGGGAGATGGTCCGCCGGCAAGAGGTGAGCCACCACGTGCGCAGTTATCTGTTTGCAGACGGCAAGGAGCACACCTGTCTTTACTGGAGCGGCGGCTTTGAAGACGAAAACGGCGTGCGCGGCCTTTTGGGTGTCATTGTGGATATCGCGGAGCAAAGCCAGACCATCGGCGCGCTGCGCAGCCAGCTTGATTCTATGATCACCAGGGTCAGGCAGGCTGACGAAAGCAGCCTGACAGACGCACTCACCGGGCTGTATACCCGCAAATATCTGGACATGGTGCTGGAGCGGTACACCCGGCTGGAGAAAAAGCCTTTTTGCTGCATCATGCTGGATGTGGATCATTTCAAGCAGATCAACGACAGTTTCGGCCATCTTGTGGGCGACAGTGTGTTGAAAGACGTGGCGCAGGTTATCCGTCGCTGTGTGCGTGAAATGGATACGGTATGTCGCTATGGCGGCGAAGAGTTTGTGGTGCTGATGCCCGGCAGCCTTCTGGAACAGGCTGAACAGGCTGCGGAGCGGATTCGCAGGGCTGTTTCCGGCATGATAAGCGGGCCTGACAGCCGGCCTGTGACCGTCAGTCTCGGGTGCAGCGAATACGAAATGGATGAAGACGCCCTGCAGGTTCTGCACCGGGCAGACAAGGCCCTTTATGGCGCCAAGCGCTCCGGACGCAACCGGGTGTGGGTGGCGCGGCGCAATCCGGTTGCTGCCGTGCATGCCGGGCCAGGTTGCCGCTGACGCCCGGTTGCTGTGCGCGGTCCTGTTCTGCCCAGGCCGGTTCCCGCCCTGAAGAATGGCCCGGCAGAATTCTGTACGGGCCTGGCATAAAAAACATGCCCGGCCTTTTCAGGGGCCGGGCTGTGATATCCGGGCTGTGCCGCCGCCTGCAAAGGCCGGGCAGTTTTGCTGTTGCCGCTATTCGGCAAACAGGGTTTTTTGCAAGAAATCGTCAATCTTGGCGTTATTGCCCTTGATGGAGTCATAGGCCGCCTGAAGCGCTTCGGGCCACTCCTTGTCACCGGCGTCACTCATGAACATCATGACGTAATCAGCATCGCCGATCACATCCACATTGGCCGCAACGGCCCCGGCCCTGACGGTGAAGCTCCAGCCGCCGTCCTCGGTAGCTATGGGGGCCGAACCTTTGAGCTGTTGCGCAAGCTTGGCGGCAAAGTCCTTGTCCGAAAGATTTCCGGCCTCGCCTCTGGTGAAGATGGCGATGGTAAAGAAAATCTCTGGCGTGGCCCTGACGGTGACCTTGCCCTCACGCTCCTGCACGGTACATGCGGCAGGCACGTCCATGCTGAAGTGGGCAAACTTCATCTCCCTGGCCAGGGCAGGGCACGACAGGGCCAGAAGCGACAGGCAGAAGAGGGAAAGCAGGAAAAATCTGTTCAACATGGTGATCTCCTGTGTATGATCCTCGATGCGTGAGAAATTCTCACGGGCCTGTCTGTTTGTCCATAAAAAAATAGCGCTCCGGCAAGAGGATTTTCGCGGCTAGCGCGGCGCAAGAACCCTTTGCACCAGGCTGTCCAGCGCCGGTGTTTTGCCCTTGATGGAATCAAGGGCGCCCTTTATGTCTTTGGGCCAATCCGCCCGGTTCTGGTCGGTAAAAAGCTCCACAACATGCTCGTCATCCCCCATGACAAGAACGTCAAAGGGAACCACAGCCACCTTGACTATGAAAGTCCAGGCGTCTTCACCTGCCTTGCTTACAGGCCCGCCGTTGATGGAGCGGGAGAGCTTCTGGGCATACTCTTTAAGGCTCGTGTTCTTGTCGCGTTCGACAACATTTATGGTGAAAAAGTGGTCTTCGTCATCCACCACAAACACCGCCCCATCGCGCGTCATGAAGTGACATGCATCGGGGATGTCGGCGCTTATGAAAGCCAGGTCATAGGTTTTGGCGGCCGCAGGGGCGGCAAAAACGGTCAGGCACAGGGCCAGCAGGGAAAAAACAAAACGCGGGTACATCATTATTCTCCAGGGCGCGGGGCCGGGTATGGGCTGAACTGATCTTGAACGCCTGCACTACACGGCAACGGCGCTCGTTGCATCGCCCGGCAGCGAAAAACCGGCTGCGGTGTGGGGCCAGCAGCGGTTCCGGCAGGCGTCGGTAATGCCTGCAAGACACATTGTTGCATTGGTACGCAAGGCTGTTGCCTCTCTATTTTACCCGCCCTGCAAAAGGGCGGGTAAACGGTCTGCCGGTGGCGTACTTGCCCCATTCTGCCGTTGAAAGTCTGTATTTCCAACGGTTGCAAGACATTCACGCTGGTGCTCAGGTGTGCAGACCTGCGGCCTCCGCAGGCAGCGTCTGCTCACGCAGCCGCCAGGGCAATGTTAACGCAGCATTATCTTAAAACTGGTACAGAAAAGCCGGAGTTTGCGGGCCGGCATGGCCGCTGCCGCCCCGCGCAAGGCCCGCAAGAGAGGCCAGCCCGCCCAGAGTATCGGCCTCAGGCCCGAGCACAGCGCCAAGCATGACCCGCAGCCCGCGCCCGAGCAGGCCGTCTTCACGCGGGCGCGTCAGCAGTTTGCGCTCGGCAGGCACGCCGGTCTTTTGGGCCAGCCAGGCGAGGGCCTGCCCGCGTCCGCCCAGTTCATCCACAAGGCCCAGCCCCAGGGCCTCCTGCCCGGTGTACACTTTGCCGTTGGCGAGCTTGAGTGCGCGGTCGCGGGGCATGCCGCGCCCCTGGGCCACAATGTCCACAAACTGGTCATACATGTTGGTAAGCACACCCTGAAAATAGGCGCGCTGCTCGGCCGTCATGGGCCGCATGTAGGAGGCGGCGTCCTTGTACTGGCCGACCACAAGAGTTTCCTGCCCCACGCCGACCTTGTCCATAAGGCCCTGCAGTTGTGGCACGTCCATGCGTACGCCGATGGAGCCGGTAACCGTGGAAGGATTGGCGAATACCCGCTGACCGGCCATGCTGACCATCAGCCCGCCGGAGGCCGCCATGGACCCCATGCTGACGGCCACGGGCATTTTTTGCGCCAGATTTTTTAGGGCGTCATATACTTCCTGCGAGGCAGCTGCTCCGCCGCCGGGCGAATCCACCCGCACAAGCACGCCCTTGACCGACGGATTGCGGGCCACCGTGCGCAGCCATTCCAGGGTAGGCTCCACATTCATGATGGGGCCGGTTACACTGACCAGGGCAATACGGTCGCCGCCCATGAGGCCGCCGTCCTTGCCCGCGCTTCCGGCCACAACGCCCAGAGCGCCCAGGACAATCACTATGGCGGCCCAGAACAGTACGGGATGGCGTTTGCGAAAGGGGCGGCGCAGCAGTGTTTTCCACACGGATGCGGGGATCTGCGCCAGCGGGCAGGCCGTGGCGCAGGGGGTTGCGCCCGGTGCGCCCGCCGGGGCTGCGACCGGGGCTTGTGCCCGGACAGGCTCCGCCTGCGGGCCATGCTCATTCGTGACCTTGCCGTTGGCGGCAGAGGCCGGAGAGCCTGTCATTGACAGCGGTTCGTCATAGGAAAAGTCTTTATCGCTCACGTATGATCCTTTGCACCGGGCATGGCCGTTTTGCCTGTTTTGCCGTTAAGCGCAACGCACGTGCAGGTGGGCAGCAAAACGTTTCCCTGCCGGGCGGGCGCGGGGCAGGCATATGCGGGCTGTCCCGGGCATTTTTTGTGGTGAAGCGCCTGCCAGACGTAAAAGGCGTCTTGCAGGCATTTCGCGGCACGACATCTCCGTGCCGGGGTTATGGGCAAACGCGCCCTACTGTTTGGGTTCCATAGCTTCAGGCCACATCTGGGCAGCCTGCTCACGCAGCTTGTATTTTTGTATCTTGCCGCTAGCAGTAAGGGGAAAGCCACTTATTACAGCGACATACTTGGGTATCTTGAACCAGGCGATTTTGCCGCGGCAGAAAGCCCGCACGTCTTCCGGGCCGATTTCCACGCCGGGGCGGGGAATAATGAAGGCCGCCACCTCTTCGCCATACTTGAAGCTTGGCACAGCCACCACCTGCACGTCCAGCACACCGGGCATGCCCATGAGATATTCTTCTATTTCACGCGGGTAGACGTTTTCACCGCCTCGGATAATCATATCCTTGATGCGCCCCGTGATGCGCAGGTAGCCGTTTTCATCCATAACGCCGAGGTCCCCGGAGTGCAGCCAGCCGTCAGGGCTGACGGCGCGGGCCGTGTCTTCGGGCATGTTGTAGTACCCTTTCATGACATTATAGCCCCGGCAGAGAATTTCGCCCACCTGTCCGCGCGGCAGTTCTTCGCATGTTTCGGGATCGGCCACGCGCACCTCAATGCCGGGCATGGCGCAGCCCACGGTTTCGCAGCGCAGTTGCAGGCTGTCGTGGCTGTCGGACTGGGTCATGACGGGCGAGCCTTCCGTAAGCCCGTAGCAGATGGTGATCTCTTTCATGTTCATGTCGTCAATGACGCGGCGCATGAGCGGTTCTGGGCAAACAGAGCCGGCCATGATGCCCGTGCGCAGACTGGACATGTCAAAACGGTGAAAGAGCTTGTGCTCCAGTTCCGCCAGAAACATTGTGGGTACGCCGTACAGGGCCGTGCAGCGTTCGGAATCCACCGCGGCCAGCACCTTGAGCGGGTTGAAGGACTCAAGAATCACCATGGCGGCCCCGTGGTTGACGCAGGCCGAAACCCCCAGCACGCAACCGAAGCAGTGAAAGAGCGGCACGGGCAGGCAGACCCTGTCTTCAGGGCCGAAGTTCTGGTGGCGTCCTATCCAGTAACCGTTGAGACCTACGCCCACATGGGTCAGCATGACCCCGCGGGGAAAGCCCGTGGTGCCCGAGGTATACTGCATGTTTATGACATCCCAGGGATGCAGTGAATCCTGCCGTGCCTTGTATTCTTCGTCATCCACCATGACCGACAGGGAGAGTATTTCCGGTACGGAATACATGCCCCGGTGCTTTTCCATGCCCAGAAAGCATACGCGCTTCAGGTGCGGCAGGCTGTTGCACACAAAGGACCGTCGGGCCTGTACGCGCAGTTCGGGCGCGATGCGGTACAGGGTTTCCAGATAGTCATGGTCGCGCACACTGTCGATAAGAAAAATGTTTTCGCATTCTGAATGGGTAAGCAGGTAGCGCAGTTCATGCTCGCGGTAATTGGTATTTACCGTAATCAGTATGGCCCCGATCTTGGCCGTGGCAAATTGCAGGGCCACCCAGTACGGCACGTTGGTAGCCCATACGGCCACTTTTTCGCCTTTCTGGATGCCCATCGCCATCAGCCCCTTGGCGAAGCGGTCCACCATGTCGCCAAATTCCCGCCAGGTCTGACGGTAGTCGCGGTCGGCGTAAACAAGGGCTTCCCTGTCGGGGAACCGGCTTACCGTATGGTCAAGAATCTGGCCCAGCGTCCATTCGCGCAGTTCAAACTGTGCCTGGCGCTGGCGAACTTTTTCTTCCATATTTTCTCCTGTGCCTTGGCGGGGCAGATGCGTTTTTGCCGTGAGTCCTTCCGGAAAGCAGGCATGTCACCGGCTGGAGCGGCTTTGCCCTGATGATGCCGCCCGGCGGCGGCCAAAACCCGTCTGCGTCAAGCCCTGTCTGCGGCCGGGCAGCGGCAGGCGCTTTTCACATGATACGGCGGTGGGCCTGTTTCGCTCCCGGGGCGCCCGAGAGCCGCACGTTGGCCGTGCGGCTGCCTAGGGGTTGTAGGCCACGGCCAGAATTTCCACCGGCTCATCGCCCGCCGCGCCTACATAATGAGGAACGATGGAATTATAATAGATGGTTTCGCCGGGCTTGAGCACGTGGTTTTCACGCCCGTAAACAACCAGCAGTTCCCCCTTGAGCACCAGAATGAATTCTTCGCCCTGATGCGAACTGGTTTTGCGTTCGCCGCTGTCGGGGAAAATACGGATGTGGAACGGCTCCATGTTGCGGTCGTTCTTGCCCTTGCCCAGAGGCTGGTAGGTATAGCTCGGCCGCGGGATGCGGCCTGTGTGCAGGGCTTCTTCACCTTCGCATGAATTGTGGATGCAGCCCATGATGGGGTCGCGGGTGAACTGGTCGTCCAGAAATGTCCCCAGGCGTACGCCAAGGGCGCGGGCCACCTTTTGCAGGGGACCGATGCTCGGATAGATGGTGTCGCTTTCAAGCTTTTGCAGGTAGCACTGGTCCAGGCCGGTATTCTGGGCCAGGGTTTCGAGGTCGACCTCGCGCTCTTCGCGAAAGGCACGGATACGCGAACCGATGGTACGGGCAGCGGGCATGGCAGGCTCCTGGCTGTAAGCCCGGCGCAACGGTGACGCGCCGTCCGGGCGTTTTTTGATGGTGCAGTGAAAAAAAGCGGTATTCCGCCTGGCCTGGGGGCTGTTTTCGGTAATGGTTCTGCATCGGCAAGGGAAAGGCCAGGTCTCTCTGGCAGCGGGCGCATGCTTTTGTGGTATGCGGCTGAAGATGACGCCCCGCTTTGACACAGTTGCCTTACAAAAGGAATATGTGAGAAAGACCCTAGCGAAAAGCCTCGTAAGCCGCAAGGGCCGCGGTATTGTTCCCCCTGCTCCGGAGGCCGGGCTGCGTGTGGGGATCATGCACGCACGGCGGATTTTTTTGCGCCGCAGGCAACGGGAATGCTGCGGGCGATTTTGTGCCGTGCACAGCAAAAGGCGGTGCGCCCGCAGCGCTTTTACGGCAGCGGCCAATGCCGTGTGAATCGGGTCGTGCCGGGTCCGTTGCAGAAAACGCTTCCGGCCCTGCTGACAGCCCGGGCCTTGTGCGCTACTCTTGCCGCATGAGCGAGAAACAGATGATACGGCGCGCCTTTGTGGCTTCCGGCCAGGTTCAGGGAGTGGGTTTTCGCCCTTTTGTCTACAGGCTCGCCCACGAGGGCGGCCTTACGGGAACCGTGGGCAATACTTCGGACGGCGTACGTATGGAGGTACAGGGCATGCCGGAAGAAGTGGAGCGTTTTGGCATGCGCCTGCAAAAAGAGCTGCCGCCGCTGGCACGCCTGACCGCGCTGCGCCATGAAGATATGGCTGCTGTACCCGGCGAGGCGGCCTTTGCCATTGTGGCGAGCGACGGGCACGCGGGGCACAGCGTGCTTGTCAGCCCGGATGTGGGCATTTGCGCGGATTGCCTGTCCGATATGACCGACCCCGAAAATCCCCGGCATAACTACGCGTTTACCAACTGCACCAATTGCGGCCCCCGCTATACCATCACCCGCTCCATTCCTTATGACAGGGCCGTCACGTCCATGAGCTGTTTTCCCCTTTGCCCGCGTTGCGCCGCCGAATACGGCGACCCCGCGGACAGGCGTTTTCATGCCCAGCCCATTGCTTGTCCCGACTGCGGACCGCGCCTGTGGTTTGTGGACAAGGCCGCGGCAGTGGCCGGGCGTACCGGCGTGGAACATTTCCGGGCGGATTGCGGCCTTGCCGGGGCGGAGGCTGATAGCGGGCCGGATGTGGATAACGCGGATGCTCATGACCATGCGGATGCTGCCCGCCAGAGGCGCCTTCCCGGCGCGGAAACAGCCGCCCGCGAGGCGATTCGCCGTGCCGGGCGCGTGCTGCTTGACGGGGGCATTCTGGCCTTCAAGGGGCTGGGCGGTTTTCAGCTGGCCTGCGATGCCCGTAACGAGCGCGCCCTGGCCCTGCTGCGCGAGCGCAAGAACCGTCCGCACAAGCCGCTGGCCCTTATGGCGGACTGCCTTGAGACGGTACGCGCCTTTTGCGACCTCAGCCCGGAGCATGAGGCCCTTCTGACCAGTCCGGAAAAGCCCATTGTGCTTTGCCCGCTCCGCACGGGCAAGGCCCGTGGCCCGTATGCTACGAACGGTGTGGATGGCTTGAATGGCCCGGCTGGAAAGGCCGACGCGGATACGCCCGGCCGCCCGGAACTGCCGTTTCTGGTGGCGCCTGATGCGGGTCAGGTGGGCGTCATGCTGCCCAATACCCCTCTGCACAGTGTGCTTTTTGCCTGGTTGCAAGTGCATGCACCATTGCCACCCGTGCTGGTCATGACTTCGGCCAATGCCGGGGGCGAGCCGATCTGCCTCGGCAACCGCGAGGCCATTGCACGTCTTGCGGGTCTGGCCGATGCCTGGCTTTTGCACGACAGGGATATTCTGGTGCGCGTGGATGACAGCGTGATCAGCCTGCGCCCGCGTGCTGACGTTGTGGATGAAAGCGGGCCGCCACACAGGGCCGCCCCGTTTTTTTACCGCCGGGCGCGTGGCTATGTACCCCGCCCTGTTTTTCTGGCCGATGACGGCGAAAAGGTCGGCGGCGGGCAGCCCTGCGCGTCCGGGCGTAGTGACGCTGCCTGTGTTTTTGGCGCTGGGGCCGAACTCAAGGCCACCATTTGCCTGACGCGGGGCAACGAGGCCTTTGTGGGGCAGCATATCGGTGACCTGGAAAATCCCGCCACCCTGGCTTTTTACGAAGAAGTGGCGGCTCATATGGAAAAACTGCTGGAGGTGCGGCCCAGTGCGCTGGTCTGTGATCTGCATCCGGATTTTCTTTCCACCCGTTATGCCGAAGCGCGCGCCGCGCGCGACAGTATACCTTTGTGGCGCTTGCAGCATCATGCGGCTCATGCGGCCTCGGTGCTGGCCGAAAACGCCTGCTTTGGCCCGGCGCTGGCATTGTGCCTGGACGGCACGGGCCTTGGAGACGATGGAACCATATGGGGCGGCGAACTGCTGCTGATGCAGCTTGATACGCCCGAATGGCAACGTGTGGGCTGTCTGTCATCCTTTGCCCTGCCCGGTGGGGATGCGGCCGTGCGCGAGCCGTGGCGTATCGCCATGGCGCTCGGGCGGCAGGCGGCTGATGCCGGGCATTGCCTGCCGGAAGACATAGAGGCGGCAGCACCCTGGGCGGACGGACATGCGGCAGCCGCGCGGGCGGTGGAAGAAATGCTGGTGCGGCAGATCAACTGCCCTGCAACTTCAAGCTGTGGAAGGCTTTTTGACGCCGTGTCCGCCCGGCTTGGTCTCTGCCTGTGCATTACCTATGAAGGGCAGGCGGCCATTCGTCTGGAAGATGCGGCCCTGCGTGCCGGAGGCGCTCTGGGCGGGGCCATGACGGGCCGTGTGGAAGACCTGCGCCGTGTGGCGGAACTGGTCTGGCCCGTGGGCATGGCCTTGCGCGATGGCCTGCTCACGCTGGACAGCGCCGGGCTTTATGCGCGTGTGGTCCAGGCCGCGCTGGGCGGCATGCCTGCGGAAGATATTGCGGCGCGTTTTCATCTGAGCCTGGCGGCGGCCTTTGCCAGCATGACCGGTCGCGCCGCGCGTAAGCGCGGCGTGGGAGTGGCGGCTCTGAGCGGCGGGGTTATGCAGAACGGGATTATGGCCCGTCTTTTGCCCTTCCTGCTGGAGCGGCAGGGGCTGAAGGTTCTGTGCCATCATGAATTGCCGCCCGGAGACGGAGGGCTGTCTCTGGGGCAGGCCGTGTGGGGCAGACGGATGCTGGCGGCCGGTACCAGAGCAGGTTCAAAGTAAGAGTGCGCTATTTGAATCCCGCCAGAGCGCGGCCCTGTTTGAGGCTCACCCGCCCCAGGGGCAGGTCGCGCCACCACAGCGCCGCCTCGCGGCCCTGAAGGCCCGTCTGGCGGCTCTGTCCGCTAAGCAGGGCCGAAATATCAGAAATATCTTCAAGAACAAGGCTCTTTTCCCGGTCAGGCTGCGGCGTCATGAGGGCGCGCAGGCGCGGGGCCGCATCCAGCTTGCCGCCGTTGAACTTGCCCAGCAGCGCGCCTTGCCAGGCGCAGTCCGGCGGCAGTAGTGCGGCGGCCTGTTCCGGGATGAAGCGGACATGTTCGCCGTACAGCATGGCCTGTCCCGGCGGCAGCATGTCCGGATCGCACGTGGGACCGTGAAGGCATGACCGGGGCAGGGGGGTGCCTGCCGGAACACGGCTGCCCGTACGCGCATCCGTACGGCTGCCGTTTTTGCTGCGCGCTCTTCCTCCGTTCAGAAAATCCCCTGCTGTCTCTCCGCCGGAACCGCGGGCAGGCCCGAAATGCGTCGCCTGCTCAGCCTTCGGTTCTCTGTGATGGGAAGACGCATTTTCGGGCTTGCGCAAAAGCGCCACATAAAAACCCTGGGCCTGGGAGCGCGCGCCGTCTACCCGCAATGTGCCTTCGCCGCCGGGCAGCTCTTCCCACACAAAGCCGGGGAAAGGGTTGATGTGTTCACGCACAAGCCCCAGATGTTCTTCGGCAAAGCGTACCTGATCTTCATTTTCTGCCACATTGGTGGTGCAGGTGGAAAAAACCACGTGCCCGCCGGGTGCCAGCAGGCGTTCTGCATGTCGCAGCAGACGGCGTTGCAGGCTTGTGAGGCTGTCGAGCTTGTCGCCCTGCCAGAGCTTGAGCACCTGTGGATTTTTTTCCACTGTTCCCCAGCCCGAACAGGGAGGGTCCAGCAGGATGTTTTTCCACGAGCCGGGGCGCAGGGGCAGGGCGTCGCCGCTGTAGGAGCAGGTTCCTGTATGGATGAAGCCGCATTGGTGCAGGTTGGCCCGCAGTGTCGCCAGCCGCGACGGGGAAGGCTCGTTGCCGAGCACAAAGCCGGTGCGGCCCACAAGTTGGGCCAGAAAACCCGTTTTGCTGCCGGGGCTGGCGCACATGTCCAGTACGGCCGAGCCTGCCGCCGGGGCCAGCGCCAGAGGCGGCAGCATGGAGGAACGGTCCTGGATATAGATGTAGCCGAAAAAAGCTGCCAGCGAACTGCCCAGCGGGCGCGGCTCCGCCACAAGGCGGCGGCACAGGGGAGAAAAAGGCTCGGCTTCAAACTCATATCCCTGGGCGCGCAGCAGGGCTTCCACCGAGGCGGTGTGCGTGTTTTTGCAGACAATACGGAACGAACGGGCAGCAGTTTTTTGCATGGGCGGCATAATATGGAGATGTGGTTTCAGCCGCAAGCGGTTTTTTATGCCTTTGTCCGCGCCTGTGGCGACTGCCCCGGCTTAGATATTGCGCGGCGCGTCAAGTGCGCGTATAGTAGGTGGATGTGGCGGCCGTGCCGGTTTCGCCCATCCGTGCCCGCGTGGGCGCTCTCAAGGGTGCGCCTGTTTCTGTGTGCTTTTCGCTGGCGGGCTGCGGGAACCTCTGACCGGTTTTTTTGGCCTTTTGGCCGCATGCGGCCTTTCCGCGTGAACCGTCCCAGGACGGTCCCATTTAGTGGAAATGCCCCGCCTGCCGGAAGCGAAAAACGCCTGGTCGGCGCTTCCCTTATTTTACCGGGCATCTTGCCAGATGCCCAAGGAGAACGGAATGAAATTCGCCATGCGACTGACTTTTGCGGTCTGCCTTGCGCTGTTCGCCGCCGGGCTGGCCACGACAACGCAGGCGGCGGCCAGAAGTGCCGTTGTGCTGCCCTTCACGGTCAACGCGCCGCAAAGTTACAGCTATCTTTCCAAGGCCGTTCCGGCAACCATCCAGGGCCGCCTGAATCGCCCCGGAGTTCTTGATGTACGCTCCCTCCAGGGCAAGGCCTCTTCACAGGCCGAAGCCGCCAAGGCTATGAATTCCGCCGGGGCGGGCCACGCCATCTGGGGATCTGTCAACGTGATGGGCAACGAGTGCACCATTGAAGTCAACAGCGTGGACAAGGCCGGCAAAACCTGGAGCAAGACCGCCCAGAGCACGGTAAGCGGCCTGACCGGCGCGGTGCAGACCCTGAGCGCCGCCCTGGGGCAGGAAGTTTTCGGCATTGCAGGCGTACGTGCGCCCGGCAGCACGGCTGCAGCGGGACCGCGCGGCGGCAGCGCCGCTCCCGGGGGTGACATCATCACCAATGAGACCGGCCAGCAGCAGATGTACCTGAACCCGCAGTTCCGCTATCAGGGGTCGGGGGCCAGTGACGGCTCACGCCTGCGCAGCCAGCGCCTGCCCTTTACTATGGTCAGCATGGCCGTGGGTGACTTTAACGGCGACGGCAAGAACGAAATCGCCCTGCTGAGCGAAAATCACCTGCGCATCTATATGTGGGACCATGACGGCAAGCTCAAGCTTTTGGGCGAAACCCTCATTTCCCGCTCCAACAAAAACTTCTCCATGAAGGCCATCGACCTCAACCGCGATGGCTCTATGGATCTCGTGGTCGCCACCTTTGAGGACGACAGCAATCGCCCCTACAGCTATTTTTACAGTTTCAAGGGCAACAAGTTCACCCAGGTGGCCGAGCGCATCCCCTACTTTGTCAGCGTGGTGCGCCTGCCCCCCACTTTCACGCCCACCCTTGTGGGCCAGGGCTGGGATTCGCTCAAGCTTTTTGCCCCCGGTGTATACACAATGGTGAAAACCGGCGGCAAATACACCTTCGGCGCGCGGCTTGACCTGCCCACCGGAGCCACGGTCTTTAACGTGGCCTGGCTGCCGGGCGGCAGAAGCGGCAAAGGCGACCAGCTTGTCATGCTCACTGATGATGAACGGCTCAAAGTCTTTCAGGGCAACGGCAACACTCTTGTCCATACCACCATGGAGCGCTTCTCCGGCTCCTCCACCGGCATGGATCACTATAAGGGCATGCCCGGCCTTGGCGTAGACAAGAACTACCAGCTGCCGAGCAAGTATTACGCCCCCATGAATCTTATTGCCGCGGATATCGGCCATACCGGCGAGTACGTCATGCTGGTCAACAAGCCCATATCCACAGCTTCGCAGATGTTTGACCGTTACCGCTACTTCCCGCAGGGCGAAATCCATGCCCTGTACTGGGACGGCGTGGGCCTCGGCCTCAAGTGGAAGACGCGCCGTATTCGCGGCTCCGTAGCGGCTGTGGACCTGGCCGACGCCACCAACAACGGCGTTCTTGATCTGGTGGTGGGCCTGAATACCTCGCCCGACCTCGGCATCGGCAGCCGCCAGTGCATGATCACGGCGTACCCGCTGGATGTGTCGGCCACGGACCCCAATACCCCTGCGGATATGAGCGACTTTGAGGTAAATCCCAACTAGGCGTTTACGGGCGCGGGCGGCCCACGCGCACTGCGGCGGCAGCCCGCCCCCGGCAAAGCCCCTTTATGGGGCTTTGCTTTTCATCAGCACACGGCAAGGAGTGAGCATGCGCATCCTGGTAATAGGATCCGGTGGGCGGGAACACGCCCTGGTCTGGAAATTCATGCAAAGCCCCGGTGTGAGCGCGGTTTTCGTCGCTCCCGGCAACGGCGGCACCAGCAGGGAAGGCGCGGTCAACGTGCCTGTGGCCGTGGATGATCTGGACGGGCTGGTTGATCTGGCCCGCAGGGAAAAAATAGATCTTGTGGTTCCCGGGCCGGAACTGCCGCTGACTCTGGGCATTACCGACCGCATGCGCGAGGCGGGCATTGCCTGTTTCGGGCCGGACAGCTACGGCGCGCGGCTTGAAGGCAGCAAGGCCTTTGCCAAGGAGATCATGGCGCGGGCCAATGTTCCCACAGCCCAGAGCGCCGTGTTCAGCGATGTGGAAATGGCCAGAAATCATGTAGCAAAGGTGGGCGGTCCCCTAGTGGTCAAGGCCGATGGCCTGGCCGCGGGCAAGGGCGTCATCATGGCCGCCGATTCTCAGGAAGCCCTGCAGGCCGTCAACGACATCATGAGCGCCCGCGCCTTTGGCGCCGCAGGCGACCTTGTGGTGCTTGAGGAATGCCTTGTGGGCGAAGAGGCTTCTTTTCTCTGCTTGTGCGACGGCGAACGCGCCGTTCCTCTGCCTTCGGCCCAGGACCACAAGCGTGTTTTCGACAATGACGAAGGTCCCAATACCGGCGGCATGGGCGCGTACAGCCCGGCTCCCATTTTGCCCGACAACATGCTTGAAGAAATGGCCGACCTTACCGTGCGCCCCATTCTGCGCGAGCTTGCCAGGGACGGGCACCCCTTTGTGGGCGTGCTCTATGCAGGGCTTATGATGACCGCGGACGGTCCCAAGGTGCTGGAATACAACGTGCGTTTCGGTGATCCGGAGTGCCAGCCCATGCTCATGCGCCTCGAAGGCGATCTGCCCCGCATCATGCTCGACTGCGTGGAAGGCAGGCTCGACCCCACAAGTATCGGCCAGAGCGACAAGACGGCCCTCGGCGTGGTCATGACGGCCAAGGGCTACCCGGGCGCGTATTCCAAGGGGCTTGCCATTGCGGATATTGAAGAGGCCGACAGTCTGCCCGGAGTCAAGGTTTTTCATAGCGGCACGACCATCAGGGATGGCGCGCTGGTGTCCAGCGGCGGGCGCGTGCTTTGCGTCACGGCGTTGGGGAATGATCTGGAGGACGCAAAAAAAGCCGCCTACGCTGCTGTGGAAAAAGTTCGTATGACTGACGGCTTTTACCGCACAGATATCGGGCAGAAGGGCATCAATCGCCTGAAAGGCATAAAGTAGCCGGGGCGTAACATAATTTCAGCCGTTGGCCCAAGGGCTTGCGGCTAAAGCTGCAACGCAGCCATATGAAAGTGAACCATCACCGCGCAAAAATGCTGTGGGCGCAATGCGCCGGAGCGGGGCAGCAAGCAGAGGATATATCATGGCTCAAGTGGTTATACTGATGGGGTCCCAGTCTGATGAAGACAAGGTCAGCCCCTGTGTTGAAGTGCTGAAAAGCCTGGGCATAAGCTGTGTCATCACGGTCAGCTCCGCCCACCGCACCCCTGAACGCACGGAAAAGCTGGTGAGCGAACACGAAGCCGCCGGTGCGCAGGTTTTCATCTGTGCCGCCGGTATGGCCGCCCATCTGGCTGGAGCCGTGGCGGCGCGCACCACACGCCCGGTGATCGGCATTCCCGTGTCCAGCGTGGCTCTTGGCGGCATGGATGCCCTGCTTGCCACGGTGCAGATGCCTCCGGGATTTCCTGTGGCTACGGTGGCCCTCGACAAGGCCGGCGCGCGCAATGCGGCCTGGCTTGCGGCCCAGATTCTGGCCCTGGCGGACGCTGATCTCAGCCGTAAGCTCGCCGCCGCCCGTGCAAAAATGCGCGAGGATGTGGAAAAGGCCGGTGACGAGATTACCCGAAAGTATGCCTGAATCACCGTGCCGCAGGTCACGCCTGTCATGTGATCTCGCGACATCTGTGTAACACTGCTTTTGTCGTAAAAAAGATGCCGCGGGAATTTTTCCGGCGGCATCTTTTTTTCAACAAGGTCCAGAGACTGCCAGCCGTGGCGCCGTGCAGTTGCACTGGATCAGGACAAAAGCCGGGCAGCCTGATAGACCAGTATGGCGAGTCCAAAGGGCAGAACCAGGGAATAGACAACAACAGCGGCCAGTAGCGTCAATGATCTGGCCTCGCTGTAAAGTATGCCCACAGTGGAAACGCAGGGCAAAAACAGGCTTTGCGCGCACATGAAGGCAAGAGATCTGCCGGCCCGGGCCAGACGCTTGGGAATCTGGGTGGCCGAAGCTCCCTGCCGGAGAAAACAGAAAGGCCGCCGGGCACATGAACCGGCGGCCTGGGATCGGGCGGGTGGGGTATCCCGCCGCAGTCTACGCATTGCCGAAATAGGGCGGGCGACGTGTTTGCGTATCGCCGCTAACGCGAAAAATCTGGACGGTGTAATGCCCCTTGCCGCCACAAAGGGGGCAGGCATCTGTAACCAGCAGGCAGGACGAATCCAGTTCCAGCGGGTCGATGCCCGCTACTCCGAGAATATCCGTGGCCTTCCCCTGTTCCCACATGACGGGCGAGCCGCAGCGGCCGCATTCCACGTACAGGAGTTCAGGGTCATAGCCCTTGGGCGACAAAGGGCCGCGCAAGGGTTCGGCAATGGCTTTCATGATGTTGTCGTGCATTGTTTCCTCCCTCAGCATCCGGCGCGCTGCCTTTACATGTGTGTTTTTGGCGTCGCGCCTTTTCAGCCTTGCCTTCCATACATAAGCACCCCTGGCGGCAAGGCAAGCCCTGCGGCGCCTTGCGGGGGTGTTTTTTCCCGGCCTGCGCCGCCGCTTGCCATGCCGCACATGGGCGCATACACTGAAACCATGTCTGAAAAAAATAGTCATATACGCCTGCTGCCACCCGAGCTGCGCAACCAGATCGCCGCCGGCGAGGTGGTTGAACGGCCCGCCAGCGTGTTGAAAGAACTGGTGGAAAACAGCCTGGACGCCCAGGCCGGCCAGATTGATGTTTGCCTTGAAAATGGGGGGCAAAGCCGCATCAGTGTACAGGATGATGGCCGGGGCATCCCTGCGGAAGATCTGGAGCTGGCCGTCACACGTCATGCCACCAGCAAGATACGGTGCCTGGAGGACCTTGAACGCATCCTTTCTTACGGCTTTCGGGGCGAGGCCTTGCCGAGCATCGCCTCGGTATCGCGCTTTACCATCACTTCAGCCAGCCAGGACGCTGCGGGACAGGCCGCAGCACACCGGGTAGAGGTGGAACATGGCCTGCTCAAAAGCTCCGGCCCGGCGGCCCTGCACAAGGGCACGCTGGTGGAAGTGCGTGATCTTTTTTCCAACATACCAGCCCGGCTGAAGTTTTTAAAGACCCCCTCCACAGAGTTCAGGCGCGCTCAGGACTGGCTGGCCCGTCTGGCCCTGACACGTCCGCAGGTGGGTTTTTGCCTGTATTCGGGTGAGAGGGAAGCCCTGCGGTTTCTGCCGGGGCAAACCCTTGCCGAGCGCCTTGCCGTGCTGTGGCCGCGCCTCATCGTGGATGCCCTGCGCCCCTTTGACGGGCGGCGGCATGGCATCCGCGCGCATGGTCTGGCGGCCCTGCCCAATGTGAGCCAGCCGCGTGGCGACCGCATCCTTTTGTATGTCAACGGCCGCTCGGTGACGGACAAGCGCCTGCTGGCCGCCGTGCGCCAGGCCTACAAAGGGCGTATGACCAGCAGGGACTACCCGCAGATTGCCCTTTTTGTCGAAATGGACCCGGCCGAGGTGGATGTGAACGTGCACCCGGCCAAAAGCGAGGTGCGGTTCAGGGATGAATCCGCGGTGTTTTCCGCGGTGCTGCACGCCGTGCAAGGGGCGCTTGTAACATCGTTTGACGTGGCCGAGGCCGCCTGGCACGAAGGGGCAACGCCTGCCGCTGACGGCAGGGCGTATGGTCAGGCCGGTTCGTCCGCTTCAGATTCGCCCGCTTCAGATTCGCCCGCTTCAGATTCGCCCGCTTCAGATTCGTCTGGTACTTTCGGTTCTCCTGACAAGTCTTATGCTCCGGGCGCGGACCCGGGGGACCCGGGGGACCCGGCGGGTGCCGCGCCCCGTCCGCAGGGATTCTGGGGGCGGCTGGATAATCCCCCGCTTGTGGAGCGGCAGGAGCGGGACAGTGCCGCTGACCAGGGCGAATGGCATGTGAGCGCGCCCGCCGCATCTGTGGAAGGAGAGGCCGGGCATGCCACGTACGGCACTTTGCCGGGATTTACCGGCCGGGCTGGCTTGTCCGCTCCATCTGGGCTGCCTGGCCCGGATGGCGCTTCTGATGCGTCCGCTTTTGGTGCGCAGTTTTCTTCTTCGTCTGCCCCTGCGGGAAGCGCCGGTCTGGCCACTGCCGCGCAGGAAGGTTTTTTTCTGGAGCAGGAAGACGCCGCCTGCGGCCGCATGGCGGAAGACAGCGGCACATATGCCGCCGGTGCAGGCGATGCAGCGGATGACCGGGGTGATGTCGCTGCCGGGCATGGCGGAAGCCGCCAGCCCCTGCGCGTTGAAAATATGGAATACCTGGGGCAGGTGGCAAATACCTATCTGGTGCTGCGCGACAGGGACGGCGCCCTGATCCTGCTGGACCAGCATGCGGCCCATGAGCGAGTGCTCTATACCCGCATGCGCCGGGGCGGCTTTGCCGGCTCCGGGCAGCTGCTGGCCCTGCCGCTGGAACTGTCGCTGCATCCGGCGGAGCGCGAGCGGCTGTTTGAGCTGCGGGAAAATCTGGAATCCCTGGGTTTTGTCTTTGAAAGTTCCGGCGCGGGGCTTGAGGTCAGGGGCATGCCGCCCGTGCTTTCGCGGGCCGAGGCCAGAGATTTTCTGCGTGAAGCGCTGGCCGGGCGCAAGGACGATCTGGCGGGCATGTTTATTTCCATGTCCTGCAAGGCGGCCATCAAGGCCGGGCAGCGCCTTACGGATGATGAGGCCGCCGGGCTGCTGCGCCAGTGGCTTGCGGCTCCGGACAGGGAATACTGCCCGCACGGGCGTCCCTGCGTACTGCGCTGGGATGGCCCTGAGCTGGAAAAAATGTTCAAGCGGCGGCAATCCTGATGCTTGGTCCCCACTCCGGTCTCTGTCGCAGGGTGAAGAGAGCCTGAAACCGCTTGCGGGAACATACTGCACTGACGCCGTGGGTGCACGGGCCGGTACCGGCAGGAAATACCTGCTGCTGTGCTGGATCCGCTGCCCGAAGCCTGTAGCCTGGAGATTTTTATGGAAACGAAGTATTGGCTCCTGAAGTCGGAGCCGGGCTGTTATTCGATTGACGACCTCGCGGCGGAGCCTGATCAGGTCACCAGTTGGGGCGGTGTGCGCAACTTTCAGGCGCGCAATTTTCTGCGCGATCAGATGGCTGTGGGCGACATGGCCATTTTTTATCACAGCGTCACCGCGCCTTCGGCGGTTGGTGTGGCCCGCGTAGTGAGGACCGGGTACCCTGACCCCACAGCCTGGGAGCCGGAAGACGAACACTTTGACCCCAGGTCGACCCCGGAAAAGCCGCTCTGGTTTGCAGTAGACATCCGTTTTGTCAAAAAATTCGCCAACCCCGTGCCGCTCAAGGCCATGCGTATGGTTCCCGCGCTGTTCGGCATGGAGCTTTTGCGTAAGGGGTCCAGGCTCTCGGTTATGCCCGTGAGCAAGGAAGAATTTGCTGTCATCTGCAAGATGGGTGACGCGGAAGACAGCTAGAACAATTTAACTTTTAAATTGTTCTGACGGCTGCGTGAGCAGACGTTCGCTACGGAGGCGTAAGCGCAGTTTATCTGCGCGGTTAAACGCCGAAGTAAAAGTTAATCTGCTCCAGAGCATTTCACGTGCAAATATTCTGGCAGATGCTGGCACGGCCGCCCGTCGTGGCGGCGCAAGCGCCGTGTATCTGCGCTGTCAAGCACCGGAACGTGCGGGCCTTGCCCTTGAGAGTATACATTCTCGCCCAAAGGTAAAATGCCATAGATTCAGCCGGCGGTTGCAATGCCCTTACTGTCTTCGTGTGGGCCACCTGCGGGCATGCGGTTGTTCCACACCATCACCCTTGCCGTTGTTGACGCGCTCCGGCGCGTCCTGCTGGCGGGCCAGAGTAAACAGCCGCCCGCGCTGGACAGCCTGTTTGCCGAATTTTTCGCGCAGGCTGTCCAGCGCGGCGTCAAGTTTCTGCCTTTTGGCTTCCACCTGCGGATCGAGCTTCTGCCCTGCGGCCTTGCCAGTGCCCGGCAGAAAAAGCTGGCCGGGGGGCGCGTCAAAGCCCGACACGCCAAGGCCGATAAGGCGCACGGGCTGCGGCAGGGGCAGTTCTGCCAGCAGGCGGCAGCCTGTTTCAAAAATGGTTTCTGTAGCACTGACGGCTTCTTCCAGTGTGCGGGAGCGCGTGATCTGCCTGAAATCGCAGAATTTTACCTTCAGGGTGATGGTGCGCCCCCTGTAGCCGTGGCGCCGCAGGGAGCTGCCCACGCGCTCGGCGTGGGCCATGAGCATGCGCTGTAAAAAATCCCTGTCCCGCGTGTCTTCGGCAAAGGTACACTCCGCGCTTTCGCTCTTGGCCTCGCGTTCAGTTTCCACCTTGCGGCTGTCGCGCCCTTGCGCCCGCTCATAGAGCGCAAGCCCCCACTTGCCGAAACGGCGCTCCATAAAATCCGGGCTGAAGCGGCGTAGCTGGCCGACTGTCCTGACGCCGAGGTCCTGAAGGCTCTGCACCGTGCGTTTGCCGACCCCGGGTATCCTGCCTACAGGCAGGGCGCACAGGAAGGCGTCCATATTTTCCTGCCGCAGGATGAACACGCCGTCGGGCTTGTTGACGTCCGAGCATATCTTGGCAAGAAATTTTACCGGAGCCGCACCCACAGAGCAGGTCAGCCCTCCGGTCACATCCACGACGCGGGTCTTGATGCCTGCCACAAGTTCTTCCAGCGGACCGAAAAGCCGCTCAATGCCTGTGGCGTCCATATAGGCCTCGTCCACGCTGGCCGGTTCCACAAGGGGGGAAAAATCTTTCAGGGCAGACATGATGGCGTGGGAAAGCTCGGCATAACGCTGGTAGCGCCCCCGCACGATCACGGCCTGCGGGCACAGGCGGCGCGCCACGACCATAGGCATGGCCGAGTGTACGCCAAAGGTGCGGGCTTCGTAGGAACAGGTGGAAACCACCCCTCTGTCGCTGCTGCCACCCACAATAACCGGGCGGCCCCGCAGGTCGGGGTTGTCCATCTGCTCCACAGAAGCAAAAAAAGCGTCCATATCGATGTGAATGATCATGGCGGGCGGCCCGGCGGGGCTGGTCAAAGGGTGTGGGCTGTTTTACCCCACAGGCCCCGCTTCCGGCAAGGCCGGAAACTCATACTGAAGGCCGGACCGCAGTGGTGGCGCTGGAGTTGCCCGTCGGTCCTTTTTCCGGACGGTTTCCCGCTGTCGTGGCGCCGCCGTGGGGCAGGCCCCTTTGGCGCAGCTGTACGGCATGTGTCCGGCATGGCTGGTGAAAACAGGTGCGGGCAGGAGCAGTGTGCCTGTGGGGTTATTCTTCCTGCCCGGCAAGCCATTGCAGCCAGATGGTGCGGCAGCGCGGGCCATCGCCTTCGCACAGGTACACAGACTGCCAGGTGCCGAGGCACAGCTGGCCGTTTTCCACAAAGAGTGTCAGGGACGGCCCGTGCAGGGTGGCCTTTATGTGGGCGTCGCTGTTGCCTTCGGCGTGGTGGTAATCGCCGTGGCGCGGCACAAGGTCGCTGAAAAAGGTCAACATGTCGCGCCGCACGTCGGGATCTGCCCCTTCGTTGACTGTCAGGCCGCAGGTGGTGTGCGGGCAGAAAAGGGCCAACACGCCGTTGCGCCAGCCCTTTTCAATGGCATTGCGCCGCACCAGGCTGCGTAGCTGCGTTGTGATGTCGCGCATGTCGCAGCGGCATGTTGTTTCAATTTCCAGATGCAGCACAGGCAGCCTCCTGCTGTCAGAAACTCGCGAATTCCATCAGGTCGGAACTGGCGATATAGTCCAGTTCTTCCCGCTGGTTTTCGGGGGTTTCGGTATACAAAAAGCCAAACAGGCCGTAGCGGGAATAGTCGTTTTTGCGCATGCGCAGCACCTTTGCAAAGCGGCGGCACAGGGCTTCATAATCAAAATCGCGCACTGGCGGGCAGTTGGCGGGTTTGTTCAGGGCCATGAAGGTATAGAGTCTGCCTTCTTTGCCCTTGAGGGCCTCTTCCCAGCAGGGGCGCGTGCCTTCAAGAAAGCAGCCGTAGGAGTGGAAGCCCCAGGCAAAAAGGCTCACGTCTGTGCTGCACCAGCCGGCAAAGCGTAACGGGTTGAATTCTATGGGTAGAATGCGCCCGGAATCGCTGCGGCGCAACTCCACATGCGTTGGAAAGTTGCGCAATCCCAGGATGGCGTTGACCCTGTTGAACCAGTTTTCAAATTCTTCCAGACGGTCGCGGATGATGGACGCGCTGGTGTAGTACAGGCGGTCGCTCACGTCATCGGCGCTGGCGAACTCGTGGTGCAGGATATTGCAGATGACGGCGCGGCCGTTCTGGTCAAAGTACACGTCAACGGCAAATTCGTCGCCCTCGATGTATTCTTCCAGCAGCCAGTCATCGCCGTCAACCACAGACTGCGGGTATTGCTCGGACCAGCGGGAGGATTCTTCGGCAATGGCTGCTTTTGCGGCCTGCCAGTCGTCCGCATTGTTGATGCGGTAAACGCCGAGGCTGAAAAAGCCCACAGCGGGCTTGAGGATGCAGGGCGTACGCAGTTCGTCGAAGGGCAGGGCCTGCATCTGCGCGAAATCAAGGCGGCGGTAATAATAATCCTGATCCAGGGGGCGGAGCAGTTCGCGGGTAAGGGCCTTGTTTTTGAGTTTTTCAATGGCGCGGGCCAAAGGCGGCGCACAGTGGTCCGTGACCCAGGCAAGGGAATTTTCAGAGCAGGTGTACAGACGTGGAGGGGCGGCGGCTTCGCTGTCTTGCCCCTCGCGCAGCAGGGCGGCAAAACGGTCTTCAGACACGATATTGAGAGCAGGGCCGCCCTGGGCTTCAAGCTCGGCCGCGCAGGCGCGGGCCATTTCGTTATCCAGCACAGGTTCCTGCCGGTTGGCGGCATAGGCCGCCAGCTCCGGCGAAACATACGGTTGATCGAGAATTATCATTCACCACCCAGCACACGGAAATACACCGCGGGTTCTTTGAGCAGCCCGGCGTCAAGAGTGCGCTGCAGGGCGTCGCTCATGGCCTGGGCTGTAGTTTCGTGAGTCATGAAAACAAGGGGCACACCCTGGCCCTCGTCAGATTTCTGGATGACCTGGGCCATGCTGATGCCTTCTGCGGCCATACAGCCCGAAAGATCGCGCAGCACACCCGGGGCATCCTGCACCATAACGCGCACGTAGTAGCACGAGCGCCATTCTTCGGGCGGCACAATGGCAGCCTTGGGCAGTTCCTTGCCCACAAAGCCCGTATTGTTGGGGCGCTCATCGCGGGCTACGGCCAGCAGGTCGGCCAGCACGGCCCCTGCGGTGGGCATGTCGCCCGCGCCGCGCCCGTGGAAAAAGAGAGGTCCCGAGGCGTTGGCATCCACCCGCACGGCATTGTACGCGCCGCCCACGCGGGCCAGCAGGTACTTGTGATACACAAGGGCCGGAAAAACACCGGCTTCAAGGCGCACCGGGCCTTCGCCGCAGTCATTGCCACCGATTTTTTCTTCGGGGCAGGGAACCTGCCGCACCTGGCCGATGAGCTTTATGCGGTAGCCGAATTCCCGGGCCAGCCGGATGTCCAGGGCTGAAAGGCCACGAATGCCCCGTACAGAAAGGGCTGTGTAGGGATAATTGGCCCCGAAGGCAAGGCGGATAAGCAGAATCAGCTTGTGGGCCGCATCATGCCCGTCAATGTCCAGTGTGGGATCGGCCTCGGCATACCCCAGTTGTTGGGCCTGCTTGAGGGCAACGTCAAAATCCAGCCCGTTGGAGGTCATTTCGGACAGGATGTAGTTGCTCGTGCCGTTCAGAATGCCCATGAGAGACTGGATGCGGTTGCCTGTGAGGCTTTCCTTGAGGGCTTCCACAATGGGTACGGCTCCGGCCACGCTGGCCTCGTAGCGCAAAATGCGTTTTTTGCGGTCAGCCTTCTGAAAGAGGGAAAGGCCTTCTTCGGCCAGCAGCGCCTTGTTGGCCGTGACGATGTGCTTGCCCTGGTCCAGGGCGCGGTCGATGAGGTCGCGGGCGTGGTCAATGCCACCCATAAGCTCTACCAGCACGTCTATCTGCGGATCGTCCGTAAGATCACGCGGATTGGTGGTCAGTTCGGCCCCTTCGGGCAGGGGGACGCTGCGCGCCTTTTTGGCATTGCGCACGAGCACCTTTCTGATCAGGATATCCCGACCCGAGCGGCGGCGGATGAGGTCCGCGTTTTCTTCAAGCAGGCGCACGAGGCCGCCGCCTACTGTGCCGAATCCGGCCAGACCCACTACAAGTGGCTTGTCGCTGTTCTTGGTCATGATGTCTCCTGAAGTGCCCGGCCGCCATGCCGTAACTGATGAGGCACCTTTTTGCCGAAGTCCGGGCGCGTGGCCCGGACTTCGTGTTTTATCTTCTATCCGGGGGCATGTGCCGCCCGTTTTTTCAGTTTTCATGAGGCCCCGGCCGCAGCCCTAAGGGCTGCACGAGCAGGCGTTCGCCGTATTACGGCGCGCTGCACGCCCGTGCAGCGTTAGCACATGTAAACTTTTTCAAGGTTGATCTGCGCTAGTCGGACGTGCCCGACAGCAGTTTGCGCATGCTGCTGATGGCCTGCCGTGTGCGGTGTTCGTTTTCGATAAGGGCAAAACGGACAAACTCGTCTCCGTAAGAGCCGAAGCCCAGCCCCGGAGAAACCGCCACATGGGCCTCTGTAAGCAGCAGCTTGGAAAACTCCACCGAACCCATCTTGCGGAAGGCTTCGGGTATGCGCGCCCATACGAACATGGTGGCCTTGGGCGAGGGAACCTCCCAACCTATGCGGTTCAGGCCGTCAACGAGGCGGTCGCGCCGCTCCTTATAAATGTTGCAGATATTGTTCACACAGTCTTCGGAACCGTTGAGCGCCACGGTAGCAGCGATCTGCACGGGCTGGAAGATGCCGTAGTCAAGATAGCTCTTGATGCGGCCAAGAGCGTGAATAAGCTGCTTGTTGCCCAGGCAGAAGCCCACGCGCCAGCCTGGCATGGAATAGCTTTTGGACAGGGTGTAAAACTCCACTCCCACGTCCTTGGCCCCCTTGGCCTGCAGGAAGCTCGGGGCTTTGTAGCCGTCAAACACCAGGTCCGCGTAGGCCAGATCGTGGATGACCCAGATGTTGTTGGCCTTGGCGAAGTCGACAATCCTTTCAAAAAAAGCCAGGTCCGTCACCTCGGTGGTGGGATTGTGCGGGTAGCAGAGGAAAAGCAGCTTGGGCTTGGGCCAGGCATGCCGCATGGCGGCCTCAAGGTCTTCAAAAAAGTCGCGGCCGGAACCAATGGGTACGCTGCGCACATCCGCGCCTGCGATGACGGGCGCGTATTTGTGAATGGGGTAGGTGGGGTCCGGTGCAAGCACCACATCGCCCGGCTCAAGCATGGCCAGCGAAAGGTGGGCCAGCCCTTCCTTGGAACCCATTGTCACAATGGCTTCGCTGTCCGGGTCAAGCTCCACGCCGAAGTGGCGCTTGTAGCGGTCACAGACGGCCTTGCGCAGGTTGGGGATGCCACGGGAAAGGGAGTAGCGGTGGTTGATGGGCTTGGCTGCGGCCTCGGTGAGCTTTTCCACAATGGGGGCGGGCGTGGGAATGTCCGGGTTGCCCATGCTGAAGTCCACGATGTCGATATTCTGCCGACGAAGTTGCATCTTGAGGTCCCCCACCACGGCGAAAACGTAGGGGGGCAGACGGCGAATGCGTGAAAACTCTTCCATTGTCCTGCTCCGGAGCATGATGATTGTCTCGTCAAAGGCAAAAGCGCCCTTGCGTTGGCGCGGCGGCCTGCTGTGCTGCCTGGCCGCGCGTACTGAAAAAACGCGCGCTGTCGCGCTCAGGCGCGGGCGCGGCGAACACCTGTGGGTGCGGCCTCTTCAGTGTGATGCAGCATAGCCAGCAGAAAGCCTGTTTGTAAAGCTTCAGGGTGCTGTAAAAGATAATTAAACTCTTCTTTTCACATTGTTACATTGCTTTTGGCGGGGGTGCTGGCATGCCGTTCCCGAGGTCCACCCGCACCCTATCATCTTTGCTTTCAGGCTATTGTGGTGTATGATCCGAGGGTACGCCACCGGAGGAAAGCATGGACGACCACATACGTTTTGACCACCAGACTTTTGAATTGCACCTGCTGGACCAGCGGCTTCTACCCGCACAGGAGGCCGACTTTGTCTGCCGCTCGGTGGAAGACGTGGTTTACGCCCTGCAAACTATGGTGGTACGCGGTGCGCCCGCCATTGGCGTTACGGCGGCCTGGGGCTGCGTGCTGGCGCTCAGGGAAGCTCAGGGGCCGGACTGGGCGGCAAGGCTTGAGCAGGGTATGGAGCGCATCGCCGCGGCCAGGCCCACGGCCGTCAACCTGCGCTGGGCCGTTGAGCGCATGCGCGGCGTGTGGCTTGCGGCGGGCGGTGAGGCGGGTGATCCCGCGCCCCTGCTGACGGCTTTTGCCCACGCGGCCCAGACCATGCAGGATGAAGACGTGGCCGTTTGCAAAACTCTGGGCCGTCACGGCGCGGCCTGTATTGAAGACGGCGACTGTGTACTTACGCACTGCAATGCCGGGGCGCTGGCAACGGCAGGCTACGGTACTGCCCTCGGGGTCATCCGCGCTGCGGTGGAGGCGGGCAAGAAGGTCAGCGTCATCGCTGACGAGACCCGCCCCTTTCTTCAGGGCGCACGCCTGACCGCCTGGGAGCTTGAACGGGACGGCATCCCCGTGACAGTGGCCTGCGACAATGCCTGCGCCCTGCTCATGAGCCGCGGGCTGGTGCAGCGTGTGGTGGTGGGGGCCGACCGCATCGCCGCTAACGGCGACACCGCAAACAAGATAGGAACCTATGGCGTGGCGCTGCTGGCCAGGCATTTTCATATTCCTTTTTATGTGGCTGCGCCGCTTTCCACCATTGACCCGGCCACGCCTGACGGGGCGGGCATTCCCATTGAAGAGCGCCCGGAGCTTGAGGTGACCCATATGGGAGAAACGCGGTTGTGTCCGGAAAACGTCCCTGTTCTCAATTTTGCCTTTGACGTGACGCCTGCGGAATATATAAGCGGCATCATTACAGAAAAAGGTGTTCTCTATCCGCCTTACGGTCTGTCCATATGGGCGGCGCTCAACGATTTGAGCACGGGGCGCAGCGCGGGCATCAGCGCCGGACCCCTGCGGGACGAGGATGACGCCCCCGATGCGGAGCCTGACCGGAGCCGGGAGCGCTCATGAAGGAGCTTATACTCATAGCCGGACCGGTTGCTCCTGATCTGGGACCATGCCCGGTCAATCCCGAAAGCTTCAGGGGCGGCGCCGCGCAGACCGTTGTGCAGTGGGAAGGCTGGGAGGCTCCCGAGGGCCATATTCCCCTGGCAACCCGCCTGCGCAAGGACCTTGAGACCATACGCGCCGAGCACGCGGCCTGGGCCTACGATCTTGGCCGTCTTGTGGTCGGCGGCAAGGAAGCGCAGGAATACCTGAAGGGCGGCCACGGCCTTTCCATGTGGTGGTGCTCGCTGCTGTACGAGCGCCATCCCAAGATGACGCCCGGCCTGTACACGGTGTACAAGCTGCGCGCCCTTGAGCGTCTTATGGACGAAGGGGGCTATACCGCCCTGCGCCTTTGCGGCGGCGATGCGCCCCTGCGCGAGGTGCTGGCGGATATGTGCGCCTCTTCCGGCCGGACTTTTATCGAGCAGCACGAAAGCGGGGTAAACCTCAAGCCGGCCATGAGCCTGGCACGCCGCCTGTACAACGCGGCGCCGGCTCCGCTGCGCGCCCTGGTGCGCTACGCCCACTGGCTGTGGTCAGTGCGGCGCAGGCTGCCCGCCGCCCCGGATGCGGGCAGGGCGCTGCCCCCGGTACAGGGGCCGGACGGGCCGGTGCAGGCCGCCACCATTGCCACCTATTTTCCCAATGTGGACATGAAGGCCGCCGGAGAAGGGCGGTTTCGCTCCCGCTACTGGGAGAGTCTGCACGACGCCCTTGACGGAGCTTTTAAAAAAGAGGGCGCGCCGTGGGTGCGCTGGCTTTTTATCCGCTTTCCCGCGCCGCAGCTGAGTCTTGAACAGTGCATTGCCCTGCGTGACCGTTTCCGGCAAAAAAACAGAGATGGCGCGAGCTTTCATTATCTTGAAGAATTCTTGCGCCATCGTGACCTGTGGGCCGCCCTGTGGCGTCATCTGCGTCTGTGCGTCAGCAGCCTCTGGCTGGAGCGGGCCGTTCGCCCGGCCTTTCGCTTTGCCGGATCCCATGTCAATTTCTGGCCGTATATGGGCGAGTACTGGGCCGAATCGTTCAGGGGCTGGAGGGGGCTTGAGCGCTGTTTGCAGCAAAGGGCGCTTGATGTGTACGCGCAGGCGGCAGGACCGCAGCGCTGGACGCTTTTCCCCCTTGAAAACTGCCCCTGGGAGCGCATGCTTGCCCATGCCGTGCGTTCCGCCGCGCCCACGCCGGAACCGGCCGCGCAGGAGGTTGCGCACGGCGACACTGCCGCCCATAACGGGCATGCGGCCCCGGGGGCGATTATCGGCGCGCAGCACTCCACCGTACGGCCCACGGATTTTCGCTATTTTGATGATCCCCGCGCTTTTGGCCCCCCGTGCGACGAATTTCAGCCCGACCTCGTGCGCGGCAACGGCGATTCGGCCTGCCGGCAGTGGCTGCAAGCAGGTCTGCCGCCGGAAAAACTGGGAACAGTCGAGGCCCTGCGCTACCTGTACCTTGTGGAAGAAAAAAAGCCGCATGAAAGTGGCCGTTCGCCCGGGGCAGAAGATGCGGCGGCCGTACCTGCCGGGTCGAAGCGCCTGCTGGCGGTCACAAGCTTTTTCAGGGATGAAACAGAAGCCCACCTGGTTCTGCTGGCCCGTGCCCTGCATGCCGGTCTGCTGGACGGCTGGCAGATCGTGGTCAAGCCCCACCCTTATCTGCCGGTGGAGGAGCGCCTGCGCGCTCTGCTGGGTCGCCGTTTCGACGAGGTGCGCGTGGCCCGGGGAGCCATTGCCGAGGAGCTTGCTTCCGGCGTTGTTGTCTGGTCTTCAAACTCCACAACGGTAGCTCTGGAGGCGGCGCTCAAGGGCCTGCCCGTCATAAGCATGCTGCCCGTGGACGACTTTGACCTTTGTCCCTTGCAGGATGTGGCGGCCCTGCCGCGCACGGGCAATGTAGAGGATGTGGCGCTGGCCCTGGCAGGCACAGCGCCGCTGCATCTGCCCCCGGACTATCTGGATCTGGACCCGGCGTTGCCGCGCTGGAAAAAGCTGCTCGGAGTGTGACATGAGCATGGGCACACAAGAACGCATTGTTGACCTGGTGCATCGCTGTTATTGGGAAAGAAACGCCAACTGCGCCTACACGACCCTGTACTGTCTGGAGCACCTGACGGGGCAGCCCGTGCATCCGCAACTGTATCAGGCTGTGCGGGGCTGCCACGGAGCCGGGGGCATGGGCGGCCAGTGCGGGCTGGTAGAAGGAGCACTGCTTTTTCTCGGCCTTTACGGAGAGGTTTTGGGCAAAAACGACGAAGAGGTCGTGGCCCTCTGCGCGCGTTATGCCGCTGTGTTTACCAGGCAGTTCGGCAGCCTCGACTGTCGCGACCTGCGCCCCGGCGGCTTTCGCCCCGATGATCCGCCGCACATGTGCGAGCGCTTCACGGTCAGAGCCGTGACCTGCATTCATGACTTCGTTATTACGCTGAAGTAATTTTTATCGGTGTGTGGCCTGCTGGTGCGGGGGAGTGTGCCTGCGAAGGGGGCGTATCCCCATAACCGGCCCCGCCTGGCCGCCCGCCGCGCAGGCGTCCAATAAAGAGCAAAGAAAAAGCCCTCGCGCCCGCAGGGCCATAAAAACATCCTCCCGAAGGACAAGCTTTTCCTGATTGTCCATCAGCCATGCGTTTTCACGCGCCACGCCGTGCCACACGTTGCGTGGCGGGGCCTCCTGTGTCACAAGAGAATAGGCGGAGTTGCGCGCCATTGTGCAGCGCTGCACATTTTTTTCGCGGGGGACGTCATGTTGAGCGTTTTTGATCTGTTCAAAATCGGCATCGGGCCGTCCAGTTCGCACACTGTGGGTCCCATGGTGGCGGGCAAGGCCTTTGCGGGCGAACTGGCGGTATTGGGGCTGCTGCCCCTGACCGGACGTGTAACCGTGGATCTCTTTGGTTCTCTGGCCCTTACGGGCGAAGGGCACGGCACTACCGGAGCCATCCTGGGTGGCCTTGAGGGCGAGGAACCGGCTACGGTGGATACCGCCCATCTGGTGCGGCGCACAGCAGAACTGAAAAATAATGCGGACCTGAATCTTATTTGCGCGCATCGCATTCCGTTTATCTACGAACGCGACATGCTTTTGCACAAGGGCCTGTTTCTGCCCCGGCACTCCAACGGCATGAAGCTTGTGGCTTACGCCGCTGACGGCACGGAACTGCATTCCCGCGTGTACTATTCCATCGGCGGCGGTTTTATACGCACTGATGCGGACTTTGAAACCGGGCCGGAAGAATACCCCGCGCCGCCGTACGTCTATGAAACAGCCGAAGAACTGTTCGCCCATTGCGAACGGGAAGGCAAGACCGTGGCCCAGATTGTCATGGTCAATGAAAGTTTTTGGCACTCAGAGGCTGAGGTGCGCCGCCGTGCCCAGGCCGTCATGGATGTCATGCGTGATTCGGTGGAGCGCGGCTGTTATACCGACGGCGTATTGCCCGGCGGCTACAACGTGCGCCGTCGCGCGCCCAATCTGCTGCGTAAGGTCAGTGCCCTTCAGGCCCAGGGCCGCCGTGATCTGAGTCTGTGGCCCACGCTGTATGCTTTTGCCGTTGCCGAAGAAAACGCCTCCGGCGGGCGGGTGGTGACGGCTCCGACCAACGGAGCGGCCGGTATTGTACCCGCGGTACTGACCTACTACCAGAATTTCTACCCCCATGCCACGGAAGACGGCGCACTGGATTTTCTGCTTACGGCCGGGGCCATCGGGCTTTTTTACAAGATCAATGCCTCCATCTCCGGGGCTGAGGTGGGCTGCCAGGGTGAAGTGGGCGTGGCCTGTTCTATGGCTGCCGGAGCCTACTGCGCGGTAACGGGCGGCAGCGTAAAGCAGGTGGAAGTGGCGGCGGAGATCGGTATGGAGCATAACCTGGGCCTTACCTGCGACCCTGTGGGCGGCCTTGTGCAGATACCCTGCATCGAGCGCAACGGGGTAGCTGCGGAACGCGCGGTCAACTGCGCCCAGCTTTCACGGCTGGAAGACGGGCGGCAGCGCGTTATTTCTCTGGATGCCATCATTGAGGTCATGTACCGCACGGGCCTTGATTTGCAGTCCCGCTACAAGGAAACCTCGCTGGGCGGCCTGGCTCAGGCCGTGGCCGAGGGGCTTGAACGCAAAAAGCAGGGCGGCGCGGGGCCGTCCGGCAGGAAGGAAGCAGTATCATGAGTGAAATACATATAGTGGCCGAACTGGAAGTGCTGCCGCAGTATCGCGAAGCCTTCATGCCCGAGCTGCGCGCTCTGGTGGACGGCAGCCGCGGAGAACCCGGCAACCGGGGGTATGAGCTTACCGAGGATGTCTCGAACATGTGCCGTTTGTTTGTGCTTGAAACCTGGGCCTCACAAGAGGCGGTGGACGCGCACAATGTTTCGCCGCACTTTACGGCCTTTGGCGCGTTTGCAAAGGGCAAGCTCCGGCATATGAACGTAACTCTTCTTAAAAAAGTCTTTTAGACTGGATAGGCGGTTTTTCCGGTGGCGGTTGCGTGTCGTTGCAGGCTCATAGCTTCAGCGGCTGTGCATCATGTATCATGCAACGGGGCTTTGCCGTCAGGTCTACCCTATAGGTATGCACCTGGCGCCAAAGCCCCGTTTTTTATCAATGCAAAGCCGTCAAAACAGTTTCAGGGCAGTTTGCCGTACCCTGAAAAGCGTTATTAGCGCGGCTCGATGCTTTCCACCCCGTCCATATAGGGAACCAGCACCTTGGGCAGCACCACGCTGCCGTCTTTCTGCTGGCCGTTTTCCAGAATGGCGGCAATGGTGCGCCCGGTGGGCAGGCCGGAGCCGTTGAGCGTGTGGACAAAAGCCGTTTTGCCGCCCTTGGGCCTGAAGCGGATGTCCGCACGGCGCGCCTGAAAGTCCGTGCAGTTGGAGCAGGAAGAGATCTCACGGTAGGTTTTCTGGGCGGGCAGCCATACTTCCACATCATAGGTCTTGGCAGCGGCAAAGCCCATATCGCCGGTGCAAAGGGTGATGACACGGTGGGGCAGTTCAAGCAGTTCCAGCAGGTTACAGGCGTGGCCGCGCATAAGCTCAAGCTGGTTGAAACTGTCTTCGGGGTGGGCAAAGCGTACCATCTCCACCTTGGTGAACTGGTGCAGGCGAATGATGCCCCGCGTGTCTTTGCCCGCGCTGCCCGCTTCGGAACGGAAGCAGGGCGTGGCCGCACAGTAGGCGCGCGGCAGGTCGGACTCTTCAAGCACTTCGCCCGCATGCAGGTTCGTCAGCGGCACTTCCGCAGTGGGGATGAGAAAATAGTCCCACTCGGCCAGCTTGAAGAGGTCTTCTTCAAATTTTGGCAGCTGGGCCGTGCCTGTCATTGAGGCGCGGTTGACCATATAGGGAGGGCTTACCTCAAGGTAATCATTGTGCCGGGTGTGCCTGTCGAGAAAAAAGTTCACCAGGGCGCGTTCAAGGCGCGCGGCCCAGCCCAGGGACACGACAAAGCGGCTGCCTGTAAGACGCGCGGCACGCTCGAAGTCCAGTCCGCCAAGGGCCGTGCCGATGTCGTCATGCGGGCGAGGTTCAAAGTCAAGCTGCCGCGGTTCGCCCCAGCGGCCTACCTCGACGTTTTCGTTTTCGTCGGCGCCCACAGGCACGGTGCTGTCGGGAATGTTGGGCATGCTCATGAGCAGGTTTTCCACGTCAGTCTTGACCTGCGTCGTTTCCACGTCCAGTTCCTTGATGCGGTCTGACAGGGAAGACAGTTCGGTGAGCAGGGGGGCAGCGTCCTGGCCGGAGCGCTTGAGCGCGGCCACCTGGGCTGAAGCCTCGTTACGCTTGCTTTTAAGCCCTTCCACTTCCGTAAGCAGGGAGCGGCGGCGGCCGTCCAGCTCAAGAAATGCGTCTACGCTGATACCCGAATGCCGGTCGGCCAGGGCCTTGGCTAAAACTTCGGGCTGCCTCTGCACCAGTTTAAGATCAATCATGACCGCTCCTGAAAATCTGCGCTGTATTGCGCCGGATTCGCGGTAAAAATTGCGGCACAAGGCTGTAGTGGCATGCGTATGGTCCGGCCTGTGGCAGAAAAAATGTGCCTTTTGTACGAAAACGCGCTCTTGCGCGCCGGACAGGAACAAAAAAGCGCATTTATCTTCGCTGTACTCACCGCAGCATATTTGCGGATAAAAGCAGAAGCCTCAAGGGCCGGAAGGTGCGAATGCCGGTACAGCACTGGGCCGCCCGCGACAATATTATTCCTTTAGCATGGGGGTATGCCGCCTTGCAAGGCTGGCTTTTTCCGTATATAGCTCACGGGAATACTCTCGAGAATTTCTATAAAACGCGAGGCTGTCATGAAACCTGTGCGCAACGTCTTATATCTTGTTTTGCTGGCCTTTCTGGCAACTGCCTGCGGCCCGGCCAACAATGTGCGGCTGATGCCGCCGCCCTTTATGGAAGGCGGCGTGCTGCCCGGTCCCAAGGCCCCCCGGGTGACGGTGGTGGCTTTTGAGGACAAGCGGCAGGATCAGACCGTGATCGGTTCCCGCCGCGACAACAGCGCCTTTGTCACCAGCGACAGCGTTACCCAGTGGATCAGCAAGGCTCTGGCTGATGAACTGGCCCGTAACGGCCTGCAGGTTTCCTATGCCGACAGCGTCAATCAGGCGCGGGCGGGCAATCCCGACTACCTCGTAACCGGCGACGTGGATCAGGTCTGGCTCAAGGAAAATTCCGCCACAGACCTTGCCACCAACATGCGCGTGAACTACGCCCTGGCCAACCGGCAGGGGCGCATCTACAGCGAAACGCTCAATGCCTCGCAGTCGCGTACGGTCATGCCCCTGGGGTCCACGGCTGATAACCTCATGCTGGACACGTTGCGTGAACTTATCAAACCCATGGCGCAAAAGATTGTCCAGGCTATCGAGGCCAAGAAGTAAGCCCCTGCGGGCTTTGAATCTTCTGTTTTTTTGCACAGTCATGACACTGGCTGTGCCGGGATTTTGCATGCTGCCGCCGGCCCTTGTGGCCGGCGGTCTTGTCTTGGCACGCCCGGTAAAAGCCGAAGGTGCCGAGGCCCTGCCTGCTCATTCCCCGGCATCTGGGGGCGCCCTCGCTGTAACGGCCGGTGCCGGGGGGGCTGCCGGAGAAAACCCGGTGGAAGAAGGAGCGTTATCAGCACCACTGGTTCTTGTCAGCCCCATTGAGCGCAGTGAAACCGTTGTGGTACGCCCGCCCCTCAGTCATGCGTCTGGTCTGGTTCTGGCCGGGGGGCGCGCCCGTTTGCGGGCCTTGCGGGCCGCCGCTGAGGCCCTGCCCAACCGGCGCGACATCCGCATGGGCGCGGTCAGGGCAGAAGAGCGTCTGGCGCTGGCCGCCCACCTTTACAGAGCCGTGAACACGCCCAAAGCTGTGGGCACGCCACATTCTGCCGGCAACGGTCTTGCCCGGGCGGAAGTGAGCCTTGAGGTACGCCCGGCGGCAGCCGCAGGCATGTCGCATATTTTGCACAGCTTTGACCTTATGCAGATGCGTCTGCAACTGTTGCGGGAAAGCGCGGCCCTTTTGCAGCTTATGAACAGTCGTCTTTTGCCGGAAACGAGGCAGGGGGCGGCCGGTCCGGCCAATCCTGACAGCTCGGGCGGTCCGGCCATGTCGGCCAGTCCAGACGGATCAGACTGGTCCGTTTTTGGCCGCAGCACCTTCCGCGCGCCTGTCAGCCTGCCCGACGTGGGGGGACACGGAGAGCAGCGGGGTAACGCGCACAAAAATGCCCTGGACGAGCTTTTTTCCGGCCGGGCCGGTACGGGTATGGGCGCCCGCCGCCCGCCGCCCGCCGTTGCCGTATCCCCCGGGCGGACCGAGGCCAAGCCAGATTTCACGGGCGGCGTTTCTGGCGCTGCTTTGGTCCCTGCTTCAGCCGTTGCCGAGGGGGCTGCCGCGGCAACGGCCGCAGGCGAGAGGGATGCGCAACCTGTGCCGTCCGGCAGCGTTGCTTCGGCAAATACTGTGCCTAAAGCCGCTCCGCCCCTGCAGACGCCGCCAGCCCTGTCGGACGAGGTGTGGGCGCAAAGCCACTGGAGCCTTGCCGCCCGTCGCTTGCAGGCCATGTTTGACGTGCAGGACATGCTGGTGGATGCCGATCCGGACGGCTGGCTTGTGCAGGCCGGGGATCTGCCCCTGCTGGAACAGGCGGCCCTGCTCGTGCCGGACAGTCCCTCGGTATGGCTTTTGCTGGCCGAAGCGCAGATGCGCCATGATCTGCCCCTGCAAAGCGTAACCTCCTGTGACGCGGCCCTTGATCTGGATTCCGGGTTGAGCCGCGCGCGCTATATCCGGGCGCTCGGGCATCTGCGCCTGCAACAGCTGGCGCTTGCCGAGGCTGACCTGACAGTTTCCCTGGCCCGCCGGCACGGCATCGAGCCACAAGGCGAAGACCGGGCGCGGCGTTTACGCGCCCGCGGCGCGGTGCGCATGCAGCGGCAGGATACCGCGGGCATGTGTGAAGATTTCAGCGCGGCCTGCGCCCTTGGCGATTGCGAGGGGCTTGTTCTGGTGCGCGCACAGGGGCAGTGTCTGCCTCCTGCCGTTGTGAAACTGCGGGAAGCCGCATCATCATCTGCGAACGGGGAGGAGCCGCCCGCAGCCGCGCAGGAAATGCCGCCTGTGCCGCAGAAAACAGATACGCCGTTGCCCGGCGGCATTGAAAAAAGGAAGTGACAGCGTGAGCCGCAACCCTCTGCTCAAGGTCTATGGGCATGTATACCCTGTGGACCGGGAATTTTATGATGCTCTGGCTCACGCCTGTGCGGATGCCCTGCCTGACGAAACGGATATTCCGGTCATCGAGATGGACGGGGACATGGCGCGCATATCCTTTGAGGGCACGTATTTTCCTGTGGACGAAACGCTGGAGGCGCTGGCCCGCGGGCTGCAGCCAGACCACAAGGGCAAACTCGATGTGCTGGACATGGAAGGCTGGCGCCTGACCCGCCATGTCTTTGATACGGGGCACATCAAAAGCAGCAGCGCCTCGCTGAACAACGTGCTGGACTATTCCGGACACTAGCGCAGCTTGTCTTTGAAATTGCCCTGACGGCTGTGCGGGCAGACGCCCGCCGTGGAGGCGCAAACGCAGTAACGGGCGTGTTCCGGCCTTTGAGAATGTACATTCTCAAAGGCCATCTGCTCTCGCTGTAGAAAAATAACAGGCCAATGCGCGTTTGAAGGCCCCAGGCTGTCTTTATTCGGGCCGCCTGCGCGGCGGGTGGCAGCGGGACCAGTCAAGGGGGCTGCTTCAAGGGGTAAAGGCCCGGTTCCGGGCTGTGTCGTTTTCCACAACCGCGTTGCCGCGTTCGAAAAGTGCCATGTACTCCTGATTGCCCTTGGGACCCTTGATGGCCGCAGGCAGTACGCCACGGCAGCTCAGGCCCAGGCTGGCCCGGCCGAATGCGAGTATCTTGTCCACGGCTCGTTGCCGTGCTTCTTCGTCCCGCACCACGCCCTTGACTGTTTCGCCCGGTCCCAGTTCAAACTGTGGTTTGATAAGCGTGCCCACAAGGCCCCCGGGCCTGAGCCAGGTCATGCAGGCGGGAAGCACGAGAGTGAGCGATATAAAGGAAACGTCGGCTACCACCATGTCCACCGGTTCGGGGATAAGCCCGGCCTCGGCGTGGCGCAGGTTCACGCCTTCAAGATTGATAACGCGGGCATTGGTCCGCAGTTTTTCATGCAGCTGGTTGCGCCCCACGTCCACAGCGTAAACGCGGGCCGCGCCCCTTTGCAGCAGGCAGTCCGTGAAGCCGCCCGTGGAGGCTCCGGCATCCAGGCACACAAGGCCGGTCACGTCCAGCTTGAACTGGTCGAGGATGGTCAGCAGCTTGTATGCCCCGCGGCTGACGTAGGGTTCCGGCTGCAGCAGGGCAAAGGCCGTGTCAGCCGGATACGGATGCCCCGGCTTGGGAACAAGCTGTGGCGGCGCACCGGGTACACCGGCGGCAAGGGCTATCTTGCCAGCCATGATGAGGCGGCGGGCCTGCTCGCGGCTGTCCGCAAGGCCCTGTTCAAAAACAAGCTGGTCTGCGCGTTGACGTGGGTTTTTTGCCATGCGGGCTATATAGCGCCGAAGGCGGCGGCTGGCAATGCGATATGCGGTGCGCTCAACGTGTGCAGACAGGGACCGGGCCTGCTGCGCCAAGGAGGTGGCATGACGGCATGCCCACAGCAGGCAGGTATTTTTTATGGACATGCCGGTCCGTTGCAAAAAACGGGCAGATGTGTGCGGCTGTATCTGTTTGCGGCAGGGCAGGGGCCTGCTGGCCGAATTGTGGTTGTGCGGCTTCCGGCGGTACGGCTTTTCCTTTGTGCTTTCCCCTTGCCAAAGGTTTAAAGAAGCGCTATATAGCTTGCCCTTGTGCGATATGTTTTCGCGCCAGAGGAAAAACGCGCGGGCGTCCGGCGATGATTCTGCCGGATTATGCCGCGTTCCATGAGGTAGCTGTCATGAAAAAAGATATCCATCCCAAAGTGTTCAACGCCACCATCACCTGCGCCTGCGGCAATGAAGAAAAAGTGCTCTCCACCAAGGGTGAGCAGGTGAACGTGGAAGTGTGCTCCGCGTGCCATCCGTTCTTCACCGGCAAGCAGCGCTTCCTTGATACGGCTGGCCGCATTGACCGCTTCCGTAAAAAGTACGCCAAGTTTGAGCAGAAGTAATCGCGGGCGGCAGACCATGCCGCACATGAGCGACGCACGGCAGGGAGCGCCACGCACGGCCACAGGGGCAAAATCCCGGTGGGCCACGATGGCGCTTTGTGCTTTGACGTCGGCTTGCCCCACTGTTGGCGGGCAGGCCGTCATGGAAGGCGTGATGATGCGCAACGGCGATGCCTATGGCCTTGCCGTGCGCCAGGCGGACGGGAGCATTCTCGCCCATCGTCTGCCGTGGTTTTCCCTGTTGCGCCGGCCCTGGCTCAAAAGGCCTTTTCTGCGGGGTTTTCCCATTCTGCTTGAAACGCTGGTCAACGGCATCAAAGCTCTCAACCGTTCTGTGGAAGCCGTAGCCCAAGGGCAGGAAGAGGAAATTTCCGGCTGGCATCTGGTTTTGACGCTGGCGGCGGCCCTGCTTATGGCCATAGGTCTTTTTGTGGTTGTGCCGCACCTGATGTCCCTGCTTATGCTGTGGCTGCATCTGGGCGGTGATGTGGAAGGCCTGAGCTTTCACCTGTGGGACGGTTTTTTCAAGTGCTGCATCTTTATGGGCTATATCAAGGCCATTTCATATGTGCCTGATATCCGTCGCGTTTTTCAGTACCACGGGGCCGAACACAAAACCATACACGCCTTCGAATCCGGGGGCGCGGTTGACGCGGCACACGCTGCCCGCATGAGCCGTTTGCACCCGCGTTGCGGCACAACATTTCTGCTTTTCGTCATCTGCATTTCCATTGTGCTGCATGCGGTACTCGTACCCATGCTGCTGGCCCTGTATACGCCGCAAAGCGCCGTGGCCAAGCACGCATTGACCATATTTTTCAAGTTGCTGCTTATGGCGCCCATCAGCGCTCTGGCATATGAGCTTATCCGCTATGCCGCGCGCCTGCCGGAAGGACCGCTGGCCCAGGTGCTGCGCGCGCCTGGCCTGGCCCTGCAAAAACTGACCACATACGAGCCGGACGAAAGCCAGCTTGAGGTGGCGGTGGTGGCCCTGAGCGAGGCGCTGGGACCTGACGCCGGAGAACGGGTGCGCCCTGTACCCTACATCAGGCAGTAAGCAGGCAATATAAGCATTGCCGCCGCAACGCGGCGTGCCGGGCGGCTGGCTGTGACAGGCCGCCGTATGGCCGCCGTCCGCGCAGGCCACGATACTGGCCCCGCGCCGACCATATTGAAAGTATGACATTTTCGCGAAAGCGTCCTGCCTGTGCGGTTGGGGCGGTTCGCCGCCGCATGAGTTGTTTTTGTCCACTGCCAGTCGGAGACGTTTATGTTCGCCAAATTGGAAGGCCTGGAAAAGAAATATCTGGAGCTTGAAGAGGCCCTTGCCCAGCCTGATGTTTTCAACGATCAGGATCAGTACCGCAAGCTGACCAAAGCCCACGCCGACCTGAGCGACGTGGTGGAGCTTTTTCGCCGTCACCGCGCGGTGAGCGAAGAGCTGGCCGAAAACAGGCTGCTGCTGCACGATGAAGACCCCGAAATCCGTGCCATGGCGCAGGAAGAAGTGCACCGGGGCGAGGCCGAACTGCCAAATCTTGAGCATGAACTCAAGGTAATGCTGCTGCCCAGCGACCCCCTGGACGAAAAAAATACCATTCTTGAAATCCGCGCGGGTACGGGCGGCGAAGAGGCTGCCCTGTTTGCAGCGGATCTTTTCCGCATGTATACGCGCTATGCCGAGCTTAAAAACTGGAAGGTGGAGATCATGAGTGAATCCCCTTCCGAAAACGGCGGCTATAAGGAAATCATCTGCCTTATCGCCGGCGACCGCGTGTACAGCCACCTCAAGTTCGAGGCGGGAACACACCGTGTGCAACGCGTACCCGCTACCGAGGCGCAGGGCCGTATTCACACCTCGGCCGCTACCGTGGCCGTTATGCCCGAAGCTGAAGAGGTCGACGTTGAAATCCGCCCCGAAGACCTGCGCATAGATATTTACCGGGCTTCGGGCGCGGGCGGACAGCACGTCAACAAGACGGAATCGGCCGTGCGTATCACCCACCTGCCCACCAATACCGTGGTTACCTGTCAGGATGAGCGCTCGCAGCATAAAAACAAGGCCCGCGCCATGAAGGTGCTTGCCTCGCGTATTCTGGCTGCCGAACGCGAGCGCCAGAGTTCGGAGCTTTCCGCAGACCGCAAGGCACAGGTCGGCTCCGGCGACCGTTCGGAGCGTATCCGTACCTATAACTTTCCGCAGGGCCGCTGCACGGACCATCGCATCAATCTGACACTGTATTCCCTGGACAGGATTATGGAAGGCGAGTTGGAATCGTTGGTGGAGGCTTTGGGCACAGCCGCCCAGGCCGAAGCCCTCAAGGCCCAGGCCTCCGAATAGTTCCCGGGGCATTTCCCCCCTGTCCGGCACGGGGGGGATCGGCGTTTCCGCGCTGAGCCATGTGCTGTTTGCCGCAAAAAAGCCCTCGCAAGTATCTTATGCTTGCGAGGGCTTTTTTGCGGCAAAACGGGATTGCTGGAACGTAAAAGTGATGATGGGCGTCTGGGCCGCACAGCCTCCGGAACAGTTGCAAGGTCTCCCGCGCCAGAGCGGTTACTGGTTGAAATGTTCTAGTCGCCCACGACAAATGAGCCGGGATAGAGAATGCTGAAAATTTCAAGCTGCTTTTGCGCCCCGAAAGAATCCGGCCACGGCCCTGCCTGCACGTTCCACATATTGTTGCTGCCGTAGCGCATCCGGCTCTTGTGGCCCGCCTTGGCAAGGGTCTGGGTCAGACGGGCGGCATTGCTCTTGTTGGCGAAAGCGCCCACCTGCACATAATAGGCCCCTGTAAAATCGCCGTCGTCGCGCATCTGCGGCACGCCGCCCAGGCTCTGGATGCGTACCCGTCCCGTGCCCGGTCCCACAATATTAAGACGTGTTGCCGCGGCGCGCGAAAGATCGATAACGCGGTCGCCTACAAAGGGACCACGGTCATTGATGCGCACAATGATGCTGCGCCCGTTGCCCAGGTGGGTCACGCGCACCTTTGTACCTAACGGCAAGAGCTTGTGGGCGGCGGTCATTGCATACTGATTGTAGCGTTCACCATTGGCCGTTTTTTTACCGTGAAAGCCCGGGCCGTACCACGAGGCCACGCCCACTTCCACAAAGCCGTGGGCAGACTTGAGCGGATAATAGGTCTTGCCGCGTACGGTGTAGGGTTTGGTGCCGGTAACGCCGCCCTTGCGCCACGAGCCGCCTCCGCGTGAGCCGCAGCCGGAAAAGAGCAGGGCACAGAGAGCAAGGATGAGGCAGTTCCGCAGGGTGCGGAGGGCCGGTGTCATACTTTGTCAATCTCCACAGGGGCGAGGTAGGGCAGGCAGGGGAACTGGGCGCTTTTGCCGCAGCTGGCACAGATGCCGGAGGTGCCTTCGTTGAGCAGGCGGCACAGCATGTTCTGCCCCGGCCCGCGCAGCAGGTCTCTCCTGTGGGCGTCCTCAAGCAGGGCAATGGCCGGTTCGCGGCGTCCTGCCTCAAGAAAATCACGGGCGGCCAGCAGGTAAAGATTTTCATGGCCCGGGCCGTACAGGGCATCCAGAAGGATCTCGTAGCCCGCACCAAAGGCCTGCTCGGCCATGTGCTCTTCGCTGGCAAGCCAGCGCGCCAGGTGGGTATTGTGCTTTTCGACCACCAGATACTGGGCGAGCAGCCGCAGGCCGTGGGAAAGCACGTGGCTTATGCGTGAAAGTTCGCGGGAAGAGCTTTCCGCAGTCTGCCCGCCAAGGCCGCGCAAAGGATTGTACATTTCGGCCGTAACCGCATCGTGTCGCGATATCTGTATGAGCCGGTTGGCGTAGTGCTGGTTCTGAAAGGCGTCTTCTTTCAGCTTGACGCATTCATGAAAGGCATAGCCGATGCACCAGTCAATAAGGGCCTCAAGCGCTTTTATGCCCTCGGTGCCGTCAGGCAGGATGTTCCGGGCATGACGGTGCAGGTTCTCGATCTGTTCCGTTTCTGCGCGGGCGGCCTGCGCGCCCTGGCATGCCGCGGTGTCCGGTGCCGGATCGCCCCCGGATGGGCCGGGGCTGGCGGCCACAGGCGCGGGCGTGTCCACAGGGGCCACATCGCCGTTGGACGAGCCGTTGCGAAAAAGCAGATGGGCGGTGTCTTTCAGCCGCCAGAACACGCCCTTGCGCATGGCTTCGCCCAAAAGGTCGCGCAGGGCCGTGTACGACACGGCCCCGTCCAGTTCAAAACGGCGGCGCTGGGCAGAAAGCGCGTGATAGACAGTGCAGTAGTCACGCACAAGGTCACGCACAAGAAAGTCGCGGTTGGCTAACAGCCAGCGCCCTTTCACGCCTCGTCCTCCTTGAGGAGTGCCCGCGCCACTGCCAGGTCGTAAAGCCTGAGGGGATCAGCCTCGGAGTTCCGCTCCTGCTGGTAAAGCTGGGCGGCGTCCTGCACGATATTCATGCTGAGCCAGGGGTGGCGGTCCCATACCTCGGGCATGTCGGAGCGCCAGAGGCGAAATTCCACTTCGCCGTGCTCGCCGCGCCGCACATAGACGCGGGAAAGGCTGTTGCCCGCCTGGGGGTGGTAGTACAAACCGAGTTCGTCTTTCATGATGGGAGGGTTCCTTGAAAATAGCGCCGGAATGGCGGTGGCTGTTCGATAATATGCAGCGCAGTGTACGCTGAAAAGAGAAGATTTGCCAAGGCCGGAGGTGTCGTATATGTGAAAAAATGTACATATAGCGAAAAAAAGTTGCATAAATGGCAAAAAAACTGGTATTAACAAGCCATATAAAGACGGGGCACACCGGGGCGATATTTGCGCCTCAGGGCGCAAGGGCTTGCGCTCCGGGCTTTGCGCCCATAATTTGCGCATATAATCCCGCCCAGGTTGTCATTGGCGCAAAATTGCGCTATGTAGTGAGTTGACCGCGTTGCGGCCTAGAGGGGCCGAGGTTTTGACTCGCCCGTCTTACGCGATTCCTTGGGGCGTCCCGTATTTCACGGGGCGGGCGCGTTGCGGCGGGAGGCAATACCCGTCGGCAGGAAACTTTTTTTGTTTCCACCCGCGCCCGGTGCGGAGTGCGCTCAGGCGCCAGCCCCGGATCGCCGCACTTGACCGGTACATCACGCGCTGCGTGATACAAACAAACCATGTGGAGGTATGGCAATGGCGAAACATGCAACCCCCCTGTTGGACCAGCTGGAAAGCGGCCCCTGGCCGAGCTTTGTGTCCGACATCAAGCTGGAAGCGGCCTACCGGGCCGAGAATCCTAAGGGGCTTGATTATCAGATCCCCGTGGACTGCCCTGAAGACCTGCTGGGTGTGCTTGAGCTTTCCTACAATGACAAGGAAACCCACTGGAAGCACGGCGGCATCGTGGGCGTGTTCGGTTATGGTGGCGGCGTTATCGGCCGTTACTGCGACCAGCCCGAAATGTTCCCCGGCGTGGCCCACTTTCACACCATGCGTGTGGCCCAGCCCGCTGCCAAGTACTATCACAGCAAATTCCTGCGTGATCTGTGCGACATATGGGACCTGCGCGGCTCCGGCCTGACCAACATGCACGGCTCCACCGGTGACATCGTGCTGCTTGGCACCCAGACCGCCCAGCTCGAAGAAATCTTCCACGAGCTGACCCACAAGATGAACGTGGACCTTGGCGGCTCCGGCTCCAACCTGCGTACGCCTGAAGCCTGTCTCGGTCAGTCCCGCTGCGAATATGCCTGCTACAACACGCAGGACATGTGCTACCAGCTGACCATGGACTATCAGGACGAACTGCACCGCCCCGCGTTCCCCTACAAGTTCAAGTTCAAGTTCGACGGCTGCCCCAACGGCTGCGTGTGCGCCATGGCGCGCTCCGACTTTGCCGTGGTCGGCACCTGGAAGGACGACATCAAAATCGACCAGGAAGCCGTGAAGGCTTACGTGGCCGGTGAATTTGCCCCCAACGCCGGTGCTCACTCCGGTCGCGACTGGGGCAAGTTCGACCTGCAGAAAGAAGTGGTGGACCGCTGCCCCTCCCAGTGCATGAAGTGGGACGGCTCCAAGCTTTCCATCAAGACCGCTGATTGCGTGCGCTGCATGCACTGCATCAACACCATGCCCCGCGCCCTGCACATCGGCGACGAGCGCGGTGCGAGCATCCTCGTGGGCGCCAAGGCTCCCGTGGTTGACGGTGCCCAGATGGGTTCGCTGCTCGTGCCCTTCGTTTCCTGTGAAGCTCCCTACGATGACGTCAAAGAAGTCATCGAAAAGATCTGGGACTGGTGGATGGAAGAAGGCAAAAACCGCGAACGCGTGGGTGAAACCATGAAGCGTCTGTCCTTCCAGAAACTGCTGGAAGTCACCGACACTCCTGCTGCCGCCTACCACGTCAAGGAACCCCGTTCCAACCCGTACATCTTCTTCAAGGAAGAAGAAGTTACCGGTGGCTGGGACCGTGACCTCGCCGCTTACCGCAAACGCCATCAACGCTAGTCAAAGGGGGAGAAAAACATGGCATTTATTTCTTCCGGGTACAATCCCGCAAAACCGATGGAAGGCCGTATCACTGACATCGGCCCCCACAAGTATGATGAATACTTTCCGCCGATCATCAAAAACAACTTCGGCAAGTGGCTCTATCATGAGATTCTTGAGCCGGGCGTGCTGCTGCACGTGGCCGAAAGCGGCGACAAGTGCTACACCGTCCGCGTGGGCGGCACCCGCACCATGTCCATCACGCTGATCCGTGAACTGTGCGACATCGCCGACAAGTACTGCGGCGGCTACCTGCGCTGGACCACGCGTAACAACATTGAATTCATGGTGGACAGCGAAGACGGCATGAAGGCCCTGCGCGATGACCTGAACAGCCGCAAGTTTGACGGCGGCTCGTTCAAGTTCCCCGTGGGCGGCACCGGCGCCGGCATCAGCAACATGGTGCACACCCAGGGCTGGGTGCACTGTCATACGCCTGCCACCGACGCCTCCGGCCCGGTCAAGGCTGTGATGGACGTTGTGTTTGAGGACTTTAAGTCCATGCGTCTGCCCGCCCCCGTGCGCATAGCCCTGGCCTGCTGCATCAACATGTGCGGCGCGGTGCACTGTTCCGACATCGGCCTTGTGGGTATCCACCGCAAGCCGCCCATGATCGACCACGAGTGGACCGACCAGCTGTGCGAAATTCCCCTGGCCGTGGCCGCTTGCCCCACTGCCGCCGTGCGCCCCACCAAGGTGGAGCTTGACGGCAAGAAGGTGAACTCCATCGCCATCAAGAACGAACGCTGCATGTACTGCGGTAACTGCTACACCATGTGCCCTGCGCTGCCCATCTCGGACGGCGAAGGCGATGGCATTGCCATCATGGTGGGCGGCAAGGTTTCCAACCGCATCAGCATGCCCAAGTTCTCCAAGGTCGTTGTGGGCTACATCCCCAACGAACCGCCCCGCTGGCCTTCGCTGACCAAGACCGTGAAGCACATCGTTGAAGTGTACGCGGCCAATGCCAACAAGTACGAACGCCTGGGCGACTGGGCCGAGCGCATCGGCTGGGAAACTTTCTTCAAGATGACCGGCCTTGAGTTCACCCACCACCTTATCGACGACTTCCGTGACCCTGCCTACTACACCTGGCGGCAGAGCACGCAGTTCAAGTTCTAGGACTATCTTGTTTAACCCCGGCGGCGCATCAGCGCCGCCGGGACAGGAGAATCACCATGGCTGACGACAAAGATATTGTTGTTGATTTTCTGAACAGCAAAGCCGCCTCCAAGTCCAAGTTTTATTTCAAGGACTTTACGGACCTGTTCCCCGACAAAGGTCCCCGCGACGTGAAGAAGATCCTCACCAAACTGGTTAACGAAGAAGTGTTGGAGTTCTGGTCTTCCGGTTCCACCACCATGTATGGCCTGAAGGGTGCTGGCAAGCAGTCCCACGCTGAAGGCGAAGACTAGCGTTTGGCCTTTTTAGCCGCATGCAGCGTCACAACCGGCTCGCTATTGCGGAACCGGCCTGTTCGTTTCCGCAATAAAAAGTCTGTGTATCTTGTTTGCGGCTAAAAATTTCCAAGCGTTGGGTTTGACCCGTTCATGGCCTTCGCGGGGCGCGTCAGCCTTTGCGTGAAAGCCTTATAAAAGAAATGCCGCAACAACAGTTGCGGCATTTCTTGCTTTGTACAGTATTATTTTGCACTATATCGCAAAACTGATACGGCAAGGAGTGAACATGGGCATTTCGTTCAGCCTCACGGATGCGGAGAAAAACTTTTTAAGCCGCCAGGCCAGGATGTCCATTGAAGCCGGTCTGCTGGGCAAGGCTGTACCTTCCATCCCCGAGCCGCCGGATACACTGGACAGACCCCAGGCCCCACTGATGCGGCCTCTTGGCGCCTTTGTAACCATTACCCTCCACCGTGCCCTGCGGGGCTGCATCGGCAATATTGTCGGCCGGGAACCGTTGTACAAGAGCGTCTGGCATCTGGCCGCAGCGGCCGCTTTCAGTGATCCCCGTTTTTCTCCCCTGACGCTGGAAGAGTGGCGTAAGGCCGAACTGGATATTTCGGTGCTGGGCGTGTTGCAGTCCTGCCCGAACCCAGAAAAAATAACGGTGGGGCTTCACGGCCTTGTCCTGCAATGGCAAGGGCACAGTGGCGTTTTTCTGCCGCAGGTTCCTGTGGATCAGGGCTGGGACCGCTTGGAATATCTGGAAAACCTTTGCCTCAAGGCCGGGCTGCCCAAGGGGTGTTGGCGAGCGCCGGGCGTGGACCTGTTTTGTTTTGAGGCGTTTGTTTTTCCGGCCTGATATGGAGAAACACCGGCAGTGATGCGCCTGCAAGGGACGCTGGGGCCATCAATGAAGCGCCTGTTCCGCGGCACACCCTGAAGGTGTGCCGGGGCTGGCCCTGGAAAAATCAGTAGCTGCGGGCTTCGTCCGCTGGTTGCGTCTTGTCTTTTGTATCCTGAACCTGTGCAGTGCAGCCTGGCAGCCTGCTGCGAAGTTGCCCGCTGTGGCCTCTCCGGCCTGATCCATTGTTGTTTGAGCCGTCCGTATCTTTCTGGTCTGTCTGCACTTGTCTGCGTCATTGACCTGCATCTTGGGTGGCGTTTTACGGCTTTTTCGGCAAACGATCCGGCATCATATCTTTTTTCCGGCTCCGGCATCTTGCGCAGCCGGGAGTGAAAGCGTATGCTGCTCATGTTTCTCAGGGCGGGGTGCAAGTCCCCACCGGCGGTGATACGGCGGCCTTATGGCCGGCGGCAGCCCGCGAGCGCCCATGTTGGGGTCAGCAGATTCGGTGTGAATCCGAAGCCGACGGTAATAGTCCGGATGGAAGAGAACGGTTGCAGCCGCCAATGGCCTTGCGCATGTGCGCCGGGTTTTTGCTGCCGCGTGTGAACTTTTGCCTTCGGGCTGAAGTTTCCGGTGGCATCCCTTTGAGCGGCCCGTCCACGCCCTGATGCACCCTCTCCCGGCACCAGCCGGAAAAGGAGAACGGCATGCATCAGTCCTCACTTTCCCTTGATTTCTTTGGCAGCCCGCACGAGCGGGTACAGAAGGCTCTGGCGTCCCTGCGCGCCGGAGGCGGCGTTCTGGTGGTCGACGACGAAGACCGCGAAAATGAAGGTGACCTCATTTTTCCGGCCCAGACCATCACTGTACCGCAAATGGCCATGCTCATAAGGCATTGCAGCGGTATTGTCTGCCTGTGCCTTACAGACGAGTACACCCGCCGCCTTGATCTGCCAATGATGACAGAGCGTAATACCAATACCCAGCAGACGGCCTTCACCATTTCCATCGAGGCAGCCACAGGCGTGACCACAGGAGTTTCCGCCGCTGACCGCGTGGCTACCATCCAGGCAGCCGTGGCGGAAAACGCCAGCCCCGAGAATTTACGCCGTCCGGGTCACGTGTTTCCCCTGCGGGCAAAGCCCGGTGGGGTGCTGGAGCGGCGCGGGCATACAGAGGCCACGGTTGACCTCATGCGTCTGGCCGGGCATGCACCCTGCGGCGTACTGTGCGAACTGACCCTGGATGATGGAAGCATGGCCCGCCTGCCGCAGGTGGCGGCCTTTGCTGTGGCTCATGCCATTCCCCTGTGCAGTGTGGAAGACCTGGTGGCCTGGCGGCATGGCCTTGGGGAGGAAAACATCGCCATTTCTGCGTAGATCGCGGGCAGGCAGCTCCCGGAAATATGGTACCGGACGGAAAGCTGTATCTCTGCATACATGATAAACAGGCCGTCCGCATTATGCGGACGGCCTGAAATGTTTTCAGCCAGCCGGGTTTGGTTGTGGCAGCTTGTGGCTGCCCCGGAAGCGGCCTGGCGTTACTCGCCGGGAGCCAGCCGTTCGGCCAGCCGGGTGTAACGCTTGCGGGTCTTGTTGTTTTTGACCGCCATGTGGAGAGCGCGGGATTCGCCCACCAGAATGACAAGCTTTTTGCCGCGCGTGGCTCCGGTATAGATAAGGTTGCGTTGCAGCAGCACGTAGTGCTGCATCATGATGGGTATGACCACGGCGGGATATTCCGACCCCTGGGATTTGTGAATGGATATGGCGTAGGCCGGGGCCAGCTCGTCCAGCTCATCAAATTCATAGGGGACCACGCGTTCGTCAAAGGCGACGCTCAGGGTGCGGTCGGCAAGGTCAAGAAAGCTGATCCGCCCCATGTCGCCGTTGAACACGTCCTTATCGTAGTTGTTGCGTATCTGCATGACCTTGTCGTGCAGGCGAAAGGCGCGTTCGCCGCGCCGCACTTCAAGGCCGTTGGGGTTCAGGGCCTCCTGCAGGCGCGTATTCATATGTCCCGCGCCCACAGCTCCCTTGTGCATGGGGGTAAGCACCTGGATGTCGTCCACCGGGTCAAGCCCGAAGCGGCGCGGAATATGGTTGCGCACCAGGTCGACCATAAGGTCGGCGGCTTTTTCCGGATCATTCTGGTGGATGAAGTAAAAGTCCGAAAGGCGGTCTTTGCTGGATTCCAGCGAAGGAACCTCGCCGCGATTGATAAGGTGGGCGTTGCAGATAATTTCACTTTCTGCCGACTGGCGGAATATTTCGGTTAGCTCTACCACAGGAACCACACCGGAGGCTATTATGTCGGCCAGCACGTTGCCCGGACCCACCGAGGGCAGCTGATGCACATCGCCCACCAGTACAAGGGTCGCGCCCAGGGGAACGGCCTTGAGCAGGTGGTAAAAAAGCAGGGTGTCCATCATCGAGGCTTCGTCCACCACCAGCAGGCCGCAGGCCAGAGGACTGTCTTCGTTGCGGGCGAAGCCGTCCTCCTTGGGGCTGTATTCCAGCAGGCGGTGAATGGTGCGGGATTCACGCCCCGAGGTTTCGGCCATACGCTTGGCGGCGCGTCCTGTGGGCGCAGCCAGCAGGATGCGGGCGCGCACCTCGGCAAAAAGCCTGATAATGGCATTGATGATGGTGGTCTTGCCTGTGCCGGGGCCGCCCGTAAGCACCATAACCTTGCTGCGGGCCGAGGTACGCACGGCCTCAAGCTGTTCCGGCGCAAGGGATATGTTGAGTTCACCCACCACCTTGTCCACCAGGGCGTCGGGGTTTTCAAAACGAATGGATTTGGGCGAACGCATGAGCCGTTGCAGGTAGAACGCGGTTTTGGACTCGCAGTGAAAATAGCGGCGCAGGTACACGCCTGTTTCAGGCTGTGTGCCGTCAGGGCCGGGCATGTCCATATCTTCGCGCACGATGCGCTCGTCCGCCTCAAGAGCGGCCAGAGCGTCGGAAACAAGGTCCTCGTCAACGCCCAGTTGCGCGCATACGGCCTCCATAAGCGCGGTCTGCGGCAGGTACACGTTGCCGTCATCCGTGGCTTTTTGCAGCACGTAGAGTGTGCCTGCCTGTACGCGCAAGGGGTGGTCGTGCTCGAAGCCCAGCTTGCGGGCCGCGGCATCGGCGGTGACAAAGCCTATGCCGTGGATATCCATGGCAAGGCGATAGGGGTTTTCACGCACGATGCCCAGGGCGTCCGCCCCGTAGGCGCGGTAGATGCGTACAGCATAGGCCGGGGTGATGCCGTGAGGTTGCAGAAAAAGCAGCAGGTCGCGTATGCCGCGGTGTTCGCTCCACGATGCGCGGATGCGCTCCAGGCTTTTTTGCCCCACGCCGCGCACCTTGAGCAGGCGCTCCGGCTCTTCGTCCAGTACCCGTATGGTGTCTGTGCCGAACGCCTTGACGATGCGCGAGGCCATCTCTTCGCCCACGCCCTTGATAAGCCCTGAAGACAGATACAGGCGTATGCCCTCACTAGTGGCAGGCAGCATTTCTTCAGCGTGGCTGAACTCTATCTGGCGGCCAAAACGGGTATTATTGACCCAACGGCCGCCGAGTTTCATCTGTACGCCCGCCTGCGGATTGACCATGTGACCCACGCAGCTTACGGAGTCGCGCGGGCGCGTGAGGCCTCCGTCGCCTCCGCCGCTGTTGACGCTGGCAGGCATAAGACGCAGTACAGTATAGCCGTTTTCTTCATTATGAAAGATAACGCGCTCCACAGTGCCGGAAATTTCCACGGCATCCGGGTCTTGCAGCAGGGGCATGTCCTTCATGGCGATGCTATGTCCTTAAAGCCCGAGGCCCATGCGCTGCTGCAAAAGCAGAGCGTCTGCCAGGGCCAGGGCAGTCATTGCCTCAAGAACGGGCACGATGCGCGGAATGGCGGACAGGTCGTGACGCCCGCCAATGAGTATGTCCACGGGCTGGCCCTGCCTGTCCACGGTTTTTTGCGTAACGGCTATGGAGGCTATGGGTTTGACGGCGACGCGCAGCACAATATCCTGTCCGCTGGATATGCCGCCCAGGATGCCGCCTGCATGGTTGGAGGCAAAGCGCGCCCTGCCCGGCTCCGGCGCATCCGCCGGAAGCAGGGGGTCGTTGTTTTGCGAGCCGCGCAGGGCTGCTGCGGCAAAGCCCTCGCCCACCTCTACGCCCTTGACCGCACCCACGCTCATGACGGCATGGGCCAGCACGGCATCAAGCTTGTCAAAAACAGGTTCACCAAGACCGGCAGGCACGTTGTGTGCTTCAATACGGACAATGCCGCCCAGGGTTTCCCCGGCCTTGCGTGCTTCGGCCACCAGCGCGTCCCACTGGCTGACGACGGAGGGTGCTGCGGCGCAATACGGCCGCGCTGCGGCTCCGTCCATGTCCAGCCCCCAAAGGGGTGCGGCAATACCGCCCAGCTCAACGCAGCCGCCCAGAATGGTCACGCCGCGCCGCGCCAGAATCTTCTTGGCAATGACGCCTCCGGCAACACGCGCAGCGGTTTCGCGGCCCGAAGAGCGCCCGCCGCCCCGGTGGTCGCGCAGGCCGTTGTATTTCTGAAAATACGCCCAGTCTGCATGGCCGGGACGAAAGGCTTCGGCCAGGTTGCCGTAGTCGCGGGAACGCTGATCTTCATTGGCGATGAAAAAGGCGATGGGGGTTCCCGTGGTGCAGCCCTCGAAAACACCGGAAAGCAGACGCACGGTGTCAGCTTCTTTGCGCTTGGTGGCTGTGGGTCCCTGGCCGGGCTTGCGGCGGTCCAGTTCTGCCTGGATATGGGCCTCGGTCAGCTCCAGCCCGGCAGGGCAGCCGTCAATAATACCGCCGAGGCCGGGACCGTGGGACTCGCCGAAGGTGGTCAGGCGCAAGGCGCGCCCAAAGGTGTTTCCGGCCATGGTGTACCTCGCGCTGGACAGAAAATGGGATTCGGGCCGCCATGCGGGCGGCTGTAATCCGCTCAGTATAGGAAAGGGCGGCGCGGCTGGCAAGGCGGCATAAAAAGGATGCCGGCGGCAGCCATGCGCGTGCGGGCAGGGGCACCCCTTGCTTGCCGGGTGCGTTGCTCCGGTAGGCCGCTGACCGTACACAGGTCGCGCAGCCAGAAGGTTGTCAAATGGTTCCGAAAAAGATTTTTGTGGAAGATGACGATACGGGAGGGGGAACTTCTGGAAAAAGTCCCCCCTCCCGTATCAGTCAGAGCACGCTGGTTTTAAACGTCTGCATGCGCAAAGTTCACAGGGCGCTCACTGCAACTCTTGATAACGCAACCTGAAGCGTTGCTGCTTTTCCGTTTACACCTTGGCGGCGGTGCGCAGGTCGGCCACGGCATCGGTGGCTTCCCAGGTGAATTCGGGCAGCTCGCGGCCAAAGTGGCCGTAGCAGGCGCTCTTCTGGTAGATGGGCCGCTTGAGATCAAGGCGCTTGGTGATGAAGTAGGGGCGCAGGTCAAAAACTTCGCGCACGGCTTTGGTGAGGACTTCATCAGGAATTTCGCTGGTTCCCTGCGAGGAAACAAGCACGCTCACGGGCTGGGCCACACCGATGCAGTAGGCTATCTGCACTTCGCACACCGGGGCAAGGCCAGCGGCCACCACGTTTTTGGCGATGTAGCGGCCCATGTATGCGCCGGAACGGTCCACCTTGGAAGGGTCCTTGCCGGAGAACGCGCCGCCGCCGTGGTGGCCGCTGCCGCCGTAGGTGTCCTGGATGATCTTGCGGCCGGTAAGCCCGCAGTCGCCCATGGGGCCACCCACCACAAACCGTCCGGTGGTGTTGATGAAGATTTCGCAGTCTTTTTCGTCGAAATAGCCCGAAGGCTCAAGAATGGGGCGGATGACGTGTTTTTTCACGGCTTCGGCCACATCGTCCTGGCTTGCGCCGGCAGCATGCTGGGTGGAGACCACCACGTTGTTGATGCGCACGGGCTTGCCGTCCTGGTATTCAAAAGACACCTGGGTCTTGCCGTCCGGGCGGAAAAAGTCCACCAGGCCGTCCTTGCGCACCCTGGCAAGCTGCTGTGAAAGCTGGTGCGCCCAGTAAATGGGGGCAGGCATGAGGGTAGAGGTTTCATTGCAGGCAAAGCCGAACATCATGCCCTGGTCGCCCGCACCCTGATCTTCGGGCTTTGAGCGCACCACGCCCTGAGCAATGTCCGGGGACTGATGGCCGATGGTGGAAATGACGGCGCAGGTCTGCCAGTCAAAGCCCATTTCGGAGCTGTTGTAGCCGATGTTTTTGATGGTTTCGCGCACCACGGTGGGCAGGTCGGCATAGCCGGTGGTGCTGATTTCACCGGCGATAACAGCCATGCCCGTGGTGACCAGTGCTTCGCAGGCCACGTGAGCGTCCGGGTCCTGCGCCAGCAGGGTGTCCAGGACTGCGTCTGATATCTGGTCGGCCACCTTGTCGGGGTGGCCTTCGGTAACGGATTCAGAGGTGAAAAAATATTTGCCCTTGGTCTGCATGCTGTTCTCCTTGAAGGGACGCGCGGCAGGCGCGGTGGTTTACGAACGTAAAAGAATGTTGTCGATAAGGCGTGCCTTGCCCATACGCACGGCACAGGCCATAAGGGCCGGGCCTGCTACCTCGTCAAGCGGCTCCAGTGATTCCGGATGCACTATGGTGAGGTAGTCCAGACGGCCAAGGGGCAGAAGTTCTGCCCAGCGGCGCAATACGGCCTCGCGCAGCAGTGTTGCGCTGCCTGCCCCTTCTTGCGCCAGCTTCTGGGCGTGGAGCAGGGCCTGGCGGATTTGCGGCGCCTGTGCGCGTTCTTCCGGCGAAAGGTAGACGTTGCGCGAAGACAGGGCCAGACCGTCGGCTTCGCGTACGGTGGGCCGGGTTTCAATGCGCACGGGCAGGTTCAGATCGCGGACCATACGTTTGATGATGGCCTGCTGCTGCCAGTCTTTCTGGCCGAAAACAGCCACGTCTGCCGTGCTCAGCATAAAGAGCTTGAGCACCACCGTGCAGACTCCGCGAAAGTGCGTGGGGCGGCTTTGCCCGCACAGGCCCCTGGCAAGGTCCGGCACTTCAACCCAGGTGGCATGGTCGGCTTCGTACATGCTCCCCGGTTCAGGCATGAAAATGGCGTCAGCGCCGTGGCTTGCGGCAATGGCCGTATCGCGCTCGGCGTTGCGCGGGTAAGCGGCCAGATCTTCACCGGGGCCGAACTGGGCAGGGTTGACGAAAAGGCTTACCATCAGGCGTTTGGCCAAGGTGCGGCCATGGGCCATGAGGTCTTCATGGCCGGCGTGGTAGTAGCCCATAGTGGGCACAAGGGCGATATCGTCCCCGGCCGCATGCCAGGCGCGGCATTGGGCCGCAAGTTGCTGAGGCGTAGTAAATATCTGCATATCAAGGTATTGTGATATGGTTTATGAATGATTTCTTATACACGTACAGGGCATGGTTGTAAAGGAAAACTCGGCCTTGCGGAAAGCGCGCCGCAGCGCGGGAAGGCGGACAGCGCGCAGGCGGCGCGGGCCAAGGGCCGCGAGGCGCATTCTGCCTTGACCGGCGGGGCGGCAGTGGGCATAAGAACTACGGGAGGATATTCATGCTGAAACCCTTTTATCAGGGCAAACTCGACACCTTCTGCGCCATTTACGCCGTGCTTAATGCCCTGCGGCTTACCCACAGTATCCGGGTGCTCAAGGCGCGCGAAATCCTTAATGACACACTTATGGCCCTCGCGGCCTCGCCCGCGGCGTTCCGGGCCGCACTGGAGCAGGAAACAGATTACTGCGACCTGGTGGACGGCATGCTCAGGACCCAGAGCCGCATCTTTCCACTGGACGTGCGCCAGCCTTTCGGCACAGATCAGGACCCATCGGTGGACCAGGTGTGGGACTGTTTTGACCAGTGGCTTAACGGCGGCGGCAACCGTGCGCTTGTTTTCCGGTTTTTGCGGCATCTTACACCTGACGGACCACCCATGAACCGCCACTGGACAACTGCCGACAGCCTGAAAAACAACGTACTGCGCCTTTTTGACTGCAGCCATGAGGCCGAGGCTGTCCTGAACGTGCGCAAAGACAGCTTTGTGACCAGTGCGCGGGATATCTGCCGGGAAAAACTTCTTTACATACAGCCCAATACCATACGGCTCATGCGGCTGCCCCTGTAAAGGGCATTCCATCGGGGCTGCGCCTCCGGGCCGGGCCTGCCCGGGCCGGTCTGTGCGCAGGGCATAAGGGCAGACGCCCGCCGCAGAGGCCGCAAGGCTCTTGAGCCGCCGACAAAAGGCTTGTGGCTGGAAAACAGCGCCGCAAACCTGTGTAGTCAAACGCTGCGCGGGCATGGCAATGTTTTTGAGAGCGGAGGATTGGAGACTGCGCGTCTCAACGGCGGGTGGGCTAGAAATCGTAAAAAGGCTTTTCGTCGCTGAGGGGCAGGCCCAGATTGCGGGCGTCGTTGGCCAGCTGGGGGTCCACCCAGAAGGCTTTTTCCTGAATAAAGGAAAGCACCTCAAAGGCGTCCTGGTCCAGCGGCTGGGAATAGTAGAAGCCCTGGGCGCAGTTGCAGCCGCAACTGAGCAGAAAGCGGGCCTGATCAAGGGTTTCAACGCCTTCAGCCACGATCTGCATGTGCAGGTCTTTGGCAAGGGCAATAGTGTTGCGGGCCACAATCTGGCCGCGTTCGTTGTCCGTGCCGTCACTGATGAAGGCGCGGTCCAGCTTGACGATGTTGAACGGCAGGGCGCGCAGGGTGCTCAGCGAAGAATAGCCCGTACCAAAGTCATCCATTGAAAAAATAAAACCTTCGGCCTGCAGTTCACACATGATGTGAATGAGGGCCTTTTCATTTTTGAAAAAGGCACTTTCGGTGAGTTCCAGCTCGAGCAGGTGGCGCGGCAGGCGGTATTTGTCTACAAGCTGAACCAGTTTTTTTGTCAGAGCGCCATCATTAAAGTGCAGGCGCGACATATTTACCGAGACGGGCATGGGTTTGTAGCCCTTGTCCAGCCACATGCGCAGGTTCTGGCAGGTGAGGTCCCAGATGTATTCATCGAGACGCACGATAAAACCGTTGCGCTCGAAAAGCGGCACAAAGCGGCCTGGCAGGATCAGTCCGTCGTGCGGGTGCTGCCAGCGTACAAGAGCCTCGGCCCCCACGATGCGGCCGCTCGACAGCTCCACCTTGGGCTGCAGGTAGAGCTTGAACTGTTTTTGCTCCAGTGCGCGGTACATCTGATCGGTAATGTAGCTTTCGTCATGCAGGCGCTGGCGCAGCGCGTTGTCATAAAAGGCATAGTTGGCAAGGTCGCTGCCCTTGATGGTTTTTTGCGCCAGATAGGCCCAGTCGCAGAGCACGTGGGCAGGAGTCCGGCGATTTTCCACCTGGCAGACGCCGAAGAAAAGCTTGACCCTGAATGTGTCGGAGTAATGCTCGAGCCTGCGGGAAAGGGAGTGGATGAAGTTTTTTATCCGGTTGATATCGCCAGTGATGCACACGGCAAACACATCGGCCGTAAGGCGGGCGTAAGCCTCGCACTGGGTGTTGATGCGCTGGCGGATGAGGCGGGCGATGGCCCGCAGCAGGCGGTTGCCTTCTTCCAGGCTGAAGGCTTCGTTGATGGCCTTGAAGCCCGCCACGTCAAAGCGCAGGACGGCGTACGGCTCTGTGGGATACTCGCGCAGCAGCGCTTCTACCTTTTCAAAAAATGTCTGGGTATTGTACGCCCCTGTGAGGGGATCGTGCTCGGCTCGCAGGCGCAGGGCCTGCTCTGTGCGGGTGGCGGCATCCACGTCGTTGATGGTGCCGATGTAGCGTTCACCCGGGCTGTCGTCCGCCAGGCAGGTATAGGTGACCTTGCACCAGATGAACTGCCCGTCGCGGCGGCGCAGGCGCAGGGTCATTTCGCCGGAGCGTATGCCCAGGGCCAGACGTGAAAGGCAGGTGTCAAAGGCGGCGCTGTCGCCGCTGTACAGCACATTGTCCTCACGCCAGACATCAAAGGGAATGCGGCCATCGTAATTTCCGGCCAGCAGTTCGCCTATGCGGGGACTGATGTAGGTAAGATCATTATTGCGCCACTCGAATACCAGCGTGCGTGTATGGTCCACCACGGCCTTGTAGCGCAGGTTATCGAGCTTCTGCTGCTGGAGAAGCTCATTTTCACGCACAATGGTGGCCGCGCGCTTGAGGTCGTCCACATCCTGCACGCAGACAAGGTATACGAAATGCCCGCCGGGCTGACGGACGGGAAATGCGGTAATGCGCGTCCAGCGGTAGCTCAGGTCGTGGCATTTTCTGCGCACGTCAAGCGTTGAGAACGGCAGGCCGTTTTTTTCAAGATCCTGCCTGGACAAAGGGTCCCAGAAGCGCAGCAGCGCATTGTGGTCGTCAGGGTGGACGAGCCTGGTCAGAGCCTCGGTAAAAAGCTCCGACAGGGTGAATTCGCCCGAAGGTCCCAGAAGCGTGTCATCGCCCCTGTACAGTTCGCGCGCTTCGTCCTTTTCAAAGTCCAGAAGATATATTTCGGCGTAGACGCTGCGCAGCACGCCTGAATAGCACTGCTCTTCCATTCTGCCGCTTGCGAGGCATGTCATGGGGGCTACAGCGAAATTTTTTTTGATGTCGGTTGGGGCGGGTTTGTTTTTCATAAGCAACGCTTGTTTGGTTGCGCACGGATACGGCGCTGACGCCGGACTGTCAAGTCTTGAGCCTAGCACCGGACCCGGCGTTTTGCAAATGAGCTGCACTGGTGACAAGCCGCGGGCACATCTGTAGGATGCCCCTCATGACAAGTGCAAACAAACAGAAAAAAATCAAGGTCTGGTCGCTGAGCCTGGGATGTCCCAAAAACAGGGTCGACAGCGAGCGCCTGCTCGGTTCGCTGGGTGCGCCTGTGAGCCATGTGGAGCACATGGGCCGCGCTGATCTTGTATTCATCAATACCTGTGGATTTATTGATCCCGCCGTGCGCGAATCCGTGCGCGCCGTTCTGGATGCGGGGCAGCGTCTGGGCCGTTGCAGCAAAAAGCCTCTGCTGGCTGTGGGCGGCTGCATGGTGGGCCGTTACGGTGCGGAAAACCTGGCTGAAGATCTGCCCGAAGTGGATCTGTGGCTACCCACGGCTGATCTGGACCGCTGGCCCGGCATGGTGGCCGAGGCCCTGGCCCTGCCCACGCCGCCTGTGCGTATGCCCGGCGGCGGCAGGCTGCTTTCCACGGGGCCTTCCTACGCATGGCTCAAGATAGGCGAAGGCTGCCGGCACAAATGTGCCTTTTGCACCATTCCCTCCATCAGGGGGGGGCTGCATTCGCTGCCTGCCGAATATATTGTGGACGAGGCCCGCGCCCTGCTGGGGCAGGGAGTTCGCGAACTGGCCCTTGTGGCTCAGGATCTGACGGCCTGGGGTGCGGATCTGGGCATGAAAAACGGTCTTCCTTCCCTGCTGGAAAAACTTGCCGCGCTGGACGGTCTGGCCTGGCTGCGCCTGCTCTATCTGTACCCCAGCGGAGTGACCCCGGAACTTCTTGCCCTCATACGCGATACCGGGGCACCGCTTTTGCCCTATCTGGATATTCCCCTGCAGCATGCCCACCCCGATGTACTCTCGCGCATGGGCAGGCCTTTTGCGGGTAACCCCCGGCGCGTGCTGGATGCCGTGCGGCAAATTTTGCCGCACGCGGCCCTGCGCACCACATTTATTGTGGGTTACCCCGGCGAGACGGATGAACAGTTTGAAAGCCTGTGCCGCTTTGTGGAAGAAAGCGCTTTTCAGCATGTGGGGGTATTTGCCTATCAGGCTGAAGACGGCACAGAAGCGGCGACCTTGCCGGATCAGGTGCCGGATGCGGTCAAGCAGTGGCGGCGCGATACTCTTATGGACATACAGGCAGATATCAGCGAACGCCTGCTGGCGGCCCATGTGGGCAGTCGCATGCAGGTGCTGGTGGATGCGCCGCATCCCGAGTGGCCGGGCCTGCACAGCGGGCGCGTGTGGCTTCAGGCCCCGGAGGTGGACGGCATCACCTATGTAAGCGGGCCGGGCGTCGCGCCCGGAGCGCTGGTGGAATGCGACATTGTGGAAAATACCGAATATGATCTGACTGCACTGGCCTAAGGGCTGTCTGCCATTGAAAATGTCTGGTTGCCCGGTGCGGTTTTTTCGGAAAATCCACACCACGGAGCTGTGCGAAGCGTGACCGGCTTGCCGGGCATCCCTTTGGGCCGCGAAACGGGGTAGGCGAACAGGCAGCAACTCCCTGCCTGCAAGGCACGAACGCGTTTCGCCGCCAAGCAGATATTTCAAGGTAAAAATGCTCCAGGACTGCCTTTGCAGAAAAAATCTGGAGTGGCTGCGGCCTGGGCATGTCCCGAAATAAATATCCCCGGAGGGTTTCCTCCGGGGATATTTGGTGTGCGTGCTGTGGCACGCCCTCAACCAGTTGCCTGGTGGCGATTTAGCGGCCGATAAGCTGCATAGCCATCTGGGGCATGCTGTTGGCCTGCGAAAGCATGGCCACAGCGGACTGGGTGAGGATCTGGTTGCGTACGAACGCCGTCATTTCCGTGGCCACGTCCACGTCGGAAATGCGGGATTCGGCAGCCTGCAGGTTCTGCGTCTGGGTGGTCAGGTTGGAAATGGTGTTTTCCAGCCTGTTCTGCAACGCGCCAAGGTGAGCGCGGATCTTGTCCTTGGAGACCACGGCGTCGTTCAGGCCCACAAGGGCCTTCTGCGCGGCTTCCTGCGTGGAAACCGTGTAGGCGGCAGATGTCTTGTCGGCCTGATTGCCCACACCCAGGGCAGAGGCGGTGCTCGTGCCGATCTGGATGTAGTAATAGTCTTCAGCCGAGTCGTTCATGCTGCCGAAGTGAATCTTCATCTTGCCGGTGGCGGTCAGATCGCTGCCGTTGTGCGTATCGCTCGACAGGTTGCCGTTCAGCAGATGAATGCCGTTGAAGTCCGTGGCATTGGCGATTCGGGTAATTTCCGAAGCCATGGCCTGGTACTCCGATTCGATCATCAGGCGCTGTGTGGAGTCATAGGTGCCGGTGGCTGCCTGTTCGGCCAGTTCCTTCATGCGTATGAGCTTTTCGTCAATAACGGCCAGAGCGCCGTCGGCGGTCTGGATGAGGGAAATGGCGTCGTTGGCGTTGCGGACACCCTGCTGCAGAGCGGCGATGTCGGTACGCATCAGTTCGCGGATGGCGAGGCCGGCGGCGTCGTCGGCCGCGGAGTTGATGCGCAGGCCCGTGGACAAGCGCTGCACCGAGGACGACAGATTGCCGTAGTGCGATGTCAGCGTGTTGGCCACCTGGGTGGCCATCTGGTTGTGATTGATATACATGACATTCCTCCCTGAATGTTCTGCATGCCCGGCGATGCTTGCGCGCGCCCGCTTCCTTGCGGGCTGTCGCCGCACAGTGTTCGTACTGACGAACGGATGACGGTTGTTGATTTCTTCGTAACGGCCCTGCGCCGCTGCGAAGCCCCAAAACTACGGGTTTTTTGCTCCCACAGCCTCGTGGCAGCTATGGGCAAAAAATGCCCGGAAACCTGTGCCCGAGGATACAGCAGGAATCATGCCATTATCTGTAAGGACAGCGGCGTCAAATTGCTGTCGCGTGGGCTTTTGAGCCTGCAGCAAAATGTGTGCTCCGGAAATGCCCTTTCACAAAAACTTTTGCACAGGGTATTGACGATAATATATGCCATACTTAACTAATAGATATAACGTTTTCCACAGGAGGTTTTGCATATGCGTAACGCTCTCAGACTTGTCCCCAATCGTTGGTTTGTGCCGCGCGAAGCCCTGCGCCGCCGCGAAGGTGCGGGCCAATCAGTGGATGACATTGACAGATTTTTTCAGGGGCTGTTTCAGGGAATGCTGACGCCATGGGGGATCATGCGCGGAGAATGGGCCTCGAATCCTAAAGAAGGCGACGCGCTCACGCCCTGCATGGACCTGACCAGCAGTGAAAAAGGCTATGCCCTGAGCATGGAATTACCGGGAGTGGCTCCAGAAAATGTCGACGTTTCGGTGCAGGATCGCGAGCTTGTCGTCAGTGGCGAAAAACAGCGCGAGACAACCGGGGAAAATGAAAACAGCCATGTGACGGAACGCGTTTTCGGTTCTTTCAAAAGAACGCTGATTCTGCCGGAAGATGCCGATGTGAACAGCATAACCGCCAACCATAAGGATGGCGTGCTGACGGTCTGCATTCCGCGTAAACCGGAAGCATTGCCGGAAACGAAAAAGATAGAGATCACCAAGGGCTGATTACCCATGAGGCAATAAATTGCGGGGCCTTGTGCCCCGGGAGCAAAGCCGCGTTGTGGGCGGTGTCCATCCTCCTCCAGCGGGTCAAGCGCTCCGGCCCGCAAAAGGTCCCCGCCGTTATGGCGGGGACCTTGTTTTATCTGCCGCAACACTGATTGACCTGCCAGGAGCCGGTTGCCTTTGAGAATATATATCCTCAAATTTTTTTCACATGCTTTTTCAGCAGTAATACGGCAACTGCATTGCGCTTCGCCCCTTTGGCGGGCGCCTGCCCACGCCGTTGCCTGGGGAGTTCGGCAGTTGCCGTGCTTCAAGGGAGCAGGCGGCACAATTTTTTTCTCTCCCTAATGTATGGTCGGGAACAGCCGATAGGACAAGCAAAGGCGGTATACGCAAGGACGCGTTGGCATTTCGCGCCGCCTATGACGTACAGCATTCATGGAGGAATGTATGTATATCAATCATAACCAGATGGCCACCCAGGTGGCCAACACGCTGACATCGCACTATGGCAACCTGTCAAATTCGGTGCAGCGTTTGTCCACGGGCCTGCGCATCAACTCCGCGGCCGACGACGCCGCCGGCCTCGCCATCCGCGAACTGATGCGTACCGACATCGCCGCCCTGCAGCAGGGTGTCCGCAACGCCAACGACGCCATTTCCCTCATCCAGACCGCCGACGGCGCTCTGGCCGTTATTGACGAAAAGCTCATACGCATGAAGGAACTGGCCGAACAGGCAGCCACCGGCACCTATGACTCCACACAGCGCCTGATGATCGAATCGGAGTACCAGGCCATGGCTTCGGAAATTACCCGAATCGCCAATGCCACGGACTTCAACGGCATCTACCTGCTGAACGGCAACCTGTCGAGCGACACGCACAACGGCAGCGATCTTACAGCCACCGGCAAGCTGAAGGTGCACTTCGGCAGCATGAACGACTCGGCTGAAGACTACTACTACATCAAGATCGGCAACAGCACCGCCTCTGCCCTGGGTGTGGGCAATCAGGCCGAAAAGACATCTGCCGCCTACACGGTTTCCACGCAGGAAGCCGCGCAGAAGGCCCTTGTGGGCCTCAACGACGCCGTGATCTCCAAGGACAAGATCCGCGCTCACCTTGGCGCGTTGCAGAACAGGCTGGAAAACACCATTTCCAACCTGACCACCCAGTCGCAGAACCTGCAGGCTGCCGAATCCCGCATTTCCGACGTGGACGTGGCCACGGAAATGACGGCGTTCGTACGCAACCAGATCCTCACCCAGTCCGCTGTGGCCATGCTTTCGCAGGCCAACAGCATGCCCCAGATGGCGCTTTCGCTTATTTCGAGGTAGGGCTGAAAACAGGTGGTGGAGGGCGTTTGCCCGGAACAGCCCTGCGGCAGGGGAGTGCTGCGCGGCTATAAAAAGCAGAACAGGCCGGTTCGTCAGATGACGGGCCGGCCTTGTACTTTTTATGATGGTTGTGGCTGCTGTCAGCGGCACGAAGAAAAGGCGCGTGTCTGCCCCGGAGCCATAACCGCACAGGAGCAGGGCAGATCCAGTTTTGCCAGTTCCTTTTCAAAGTCCCGGGTGTCCTGCGCCAGAACGGGAAAGGTTCCCCAGTGCATGGGGATCACGTTTTTGCAGTTGAGCAGCTTGCAGGCCAGGGCCGCCTGCGGCGCGTCCATTGTGAAAACGCCGCCAATGGGCAACAGGGCCACATCGATGGAGTAGAGCTGCCCCCACAGGGCCATGTCGCCAAAAACGCATGTGTCGCCGGAATGGTAGACGGTGAGGCCGTCGGGCATACGCACGATGTAGCCCGCCGGACAGCCCGAATCAGTGGTGTGGAATGCCGGCGTCATGGTAATGCTGGCGCCCTTGCAGGCGAGGGTGCCGCCCATGTTGAAGCCGATGCCGTTGAGTATCTGACTGTCGGGCAGGCCGGCCGCAGCCTTTTGCGCCGTGCCTACGATGGCCCCGAGCATGGCCCCGGTTTTTTGGCATATGGTTACGGCTTCGCCCACATGGTCGCCGTGGTCGTGGGTCAGAAGCACTAGGTCGGCGCGGCCCACATCATCCACGCCGAGTCCGTATTGCGGAGCCAGAAAGGGGTCAATAACCACATGCACGTCATGGTTGCTGATCTTGAAGGCCGAGTGTCCAAACCAGGTTATATCGCTCATGCGCACCTCCTTTGCTGTTGTTTTGCCGTTGTTTCTGTCCTGTCGCGAAAAGTGGCAGCCGCCGCGCAGTATATGCGTCCCGACGCGCAAACTGTAAATATTGCGGAGCCTGCGCAGGTCTGCTGCTGTTTGGGGTGGCGGAAAGCCTGAGGCGGCTGGAGTGCGGTGTTCCGTACGTGTTGCAGTTAGCCCGGCCATCGGCCCAGATTGTGCGGCAGGCCTAGCTGGTCGAAAATTCTGCCGCACAGGTGCAGCAGCAGGTCATCCACGCTTTGGGGTTTAAGATAGAAGCCCGGGCAGAGGGGCATGATAACTGCTCCGGCTTCATGCAGGGCAAGCATGTTGCGCAGGTGAATGGCCGAAAGCGGGCTTTCCCTCGGGACCAGCACCAGCGGCAGCCGCTCTTTGAGGGCCACATCCGCCGAACGCTGCACGAGGTTGCGTGTGGCTCCCGAGGCTATGGCCCCGAGTGTACCCATTGAGCACGGCGCAAGGATCATGGCCGCAGGCTCAGGACCGCGCCGCCACCATGAGCCGCTGGAGGGCCCGGCCCCCAGGTTTTCCGCGTCGTGAACGTGGTGCGCGTACTGGGCGAGTAGCTCCGGGCCGGATTCGCACTCGGCGCGCAAGACCGCATGCGCGCCTTGCGAAATGATGCAGTGAACACGCACATGGGGCATGGCCGCCAGGCTGCGCAGCAGACATGCCGCCAGCGGCATGCCGCTGGCGCCGCTGACGCCCACCAGAATGTCGCGCGGCCGGGTGCCGGGCGAAAGAGCGGGCATGGCGGCGCGGTTGTCTGTCTGGTCTGCCGCAGCGGTTGGGGATATGGCGCTTGTCATGATTATTCTCCCTGCTGCTTGCATACCTGACAAGAAGGTTGCACGCAAACTGGCAAAAGTCCTGCGGCGCCGGCCTGCTGCAAGGTCGGCCCGCGGGAGGCGATAGAATGAAGGCATCCGTGGGCTAAAGAACAGGCAAGCCAACAGCAGTCCTCCGGCACGCTCTGTGTTGCTTGCGGCCTTGACAGGGAAGGCGAGTCGGCATATCAAGACAGTTCTTAATGCGCCCGTAGCTCAGCCGGATAGAGCGTTGGCCTCCGGAGCCAAAGGCCACAAGTTCGAATCTTGTCGGGCGCGCCAGCAAGAAAAAAGAGCCTCAAAAAAATCCCGAGTACCCCCAGCACTAAAGTAACCCGGATTGCCTTCGCAATCTGGGTCTTGGTGCTTGGCTTGCTCACCATACACGAACTCCCCGGACAGCATGATCTTTTTTTATGCTGGCCGGGGAGTTCGTGTTTCTGTGCATATGGGGTCCATATAAAAATAAATGGGGGGAGCCATGACTGACACGACGACCACAATCACGCCGGAAGCAAAGGTGCGAAGGTTGCGGGCTGATTACGAATGAAAATTGCGTAAGGCGAAACGCTGGTGCTTTTGCGTCCAGCGTCGTCGTGGGGTAGGTGCCCACGGCCTGACGAGCCAGCCGCCCGGATCGACTCAAGCGCAGGAGCGTTGTTGAGAAAAACATAGGCCGGAAAAAGTAAAAGCCTGACTGTCTCACCAGTCAGGCTCATCTGCGGGAGTGATCCGCAAATATTTTATGGATCAACTCTAGCCGAAAGGCTTAGCGGCGTCAAGCTCCGCATCTCTGTTTTGCGCTCTTTTTTCGTGGTCTGTCTGGAGTGATCGGACATGGAATCTTTTGTCCCAAAGGGCCAGATTACTGGTCCCATTTTGCCCTCTTTTGTGTTGCGAGAAAAGCTCTCGGCTGGAGCAAAACTGTTGTACTCTATTCTTTGCTATTACGCATTTGACAAAGATCACTGCTGGCCCTCGCACAAAACTCTGGCTCAGGAAACGGGATATTGCGTTTCAAGCATCAAGAACTGGTTGCGCGAGTTGAAGCATGCCCGGCTGCTGGCGATCCGGCGTACGGCCTACAGTTCTTCCACCTATGTGCTGTTGCGGCCCCGGACTGAGGCCACTTCGAGGGGCGCTGGGGCCACTCCTTCGCCCAGCAAGAGGGAGCCAAACTTTGGCTACCCCCAGCCAAAGTTTGGCTACAGAAAAGAATCTAAAGTAAATCTAGAAATATATCCCCCCTTACCCCCCAAGGACTGCGCAACGCCCCCCTGCGCAATTCATGCCCGCCGCAAGAGGGGTGGGGGGGATTTTATTTCAGCAAATTCCATTTTTGAACGCCTGTGGGCAGTTTATCCCCGGAAAGAAGCGAAAGAATCTGCCCGGGCCGTATGGCATCGGCTTTGGCGCTGCCGTGCCCTTCCGGCTCTGGCCGAGCTGCTGGCCTCGCTGGAGAGATTCAGGACGTCAAGGCAGTGGCTCAAGGAGCACGGTCGATTCGTACCGTTCCTTGTCAACTGGCTCCGTGGGCAGCGCTGGCTGGAGGACGCGCCGGAGGCCGGATCGGCCACTACTCCAGAAAGAGAGCAAGAGGTCCGGCACTGTGTGGAACGTCTGGAGGAGCGGCATCGGCCTGATCCGGCCATTGAGGCTGCTCGACCACGTTTTGAGGCGTTTTTATCGTGTTTTGCCGATGGACAGCGCAAACGCGGCCCCGCCTGGGGTTTGTGGAGTCTGCTCCACAGCCAGGGCAAAGCGCCGCATGAGGAAGATGTGGATACGTCGATGGGCATTCTGGACTTTCTCACCCAATGGCGAAGCCGCTTGATAGGGCAGGCGGCATAAATGGCAGAGGCAAAGGGACTTAGGCCGGGTATGGCTCGTGTGCAATTTCTGGCCGTTCAGCACGAAGTGAAGACGCTGCTGGAGCAGGGGCACACCTATGCCAGCGCCTACGACATGCTCAAGGATCAGAAAAAAGTGTCCATGTCCTACCAATCCTTTAGGAAACATATCCACAAATATTTGCAGCCTCGTGCTACACTGGACGGTTCTGTTCCTTCGGCTCCGGTGCAGCAATCTCCGGTGAAAAACTCATTAAGCCTACAACCTTCAGCTGTAGCAGCTCCGGCGCCCCTCGCAAATCATGGAATCGAGCCAGCCGCCCTACTGGAGTCCGGCTCAGTGCATCAGACGTCTGTGGCAATTCGTAACGGGCCCATTCGGGTAGCTAGCAAAAACTCACAATTCGACTCAAACGACTTTGATGTCAATGAACTTGGCCCTACCAGGGAGTAATCATGGCCACAATACATTTTATACTGCAAGGGAAGGGCGGGGTGGGAAAATCCATGGTCGCCGTTTTGCTATATCAGGCCCTTGAGCATTTCGAGAAAGAGGTGCTTGCCTATGACACAGATCCGGTCAACACGACGTTGGCATCATTCCGGGAATTTAACGTGACAGCGCTGAACATCATGAAGGACGGCAATATCAACGCCCGCATGTTTGACGCGCTTCTGGAATACCTGGCCAATGCCCCGGAAGGATCGCATGTCATTGTGGACAACGGCGCATCCTCTTTTCTTGCCTTGGGCAGATACATGGAAGAATCCGAGGTGCTGCCTATTCTGACCGAGGCCGGACATGCAGTTTTTTTTCATTCAATTGTGGCCGGCGGCCAGGCCATAGGTGATACGCTGAAAGGTTTGGCCCGCCTGGCGGTGAATTTCCCTGAATCGCCTCTAGTAGTCTGGTTGAATCCCTATTTTGGCGAAATCGCTCTGGATGGCCAGGAATTCGAAGAATTTCAAATCTACAAAAAATATTCCCCTCAGTTTCATGCCCTGATCCGATTGCCGGAAGGCAACAAAACGCTGATCGGCAAGGACCTGGAAGAACTGCTGGCCAAGCGCCAGAGCTTTGCCGCGGGCATCAACGGCAGCTCCACTTCCATTGCAGTGAAGGCGCGCCTGCGGCGCTACTGGAACCAGATTCTTGCTTGTGTCGAGCAGGCGGATCTTCTGTAGGAGGCATACATGTCCAGAGCTGGAAAATACAAATTTACACTGAAGCTTTTCGGGACTGAAGGGTCCGATAACGTGCGTTGCGAATCTAAATTCACTCCTGCCTACAATGTACAGGAATTTGAAAAAAACTATATAGTTCTACTGACAGGTATACGTATTACCCACCTTGTTTCTCTTATGAGAAATCCTGAATTTGATGAGCAACTAGCTGAATTAATGTTTCGTTTTTCTGACAATTTACCTGCGGAAGAAAAGGAGGCGAACACATGAGCGACGATCTGCCTCCTGATGAAAGCTTGCAGGACTGGCCGAATGAAGCGCCTGGTCTCGCCGCCGGTGCTGCTGTCGTAACGCCGCAATCTCCGTCCGTCCCCGAACCGGATCAATGTCTGCCGGACGGCATAGGCCTGTCCGTGGAGAACGTGCGTGCCATGCTGGCCAGAAAACACGACCTGGCAGTGCCCAAGGACGATCCGTTGCTGATGATGGTCACAATCCAGAATGCTTTTTTGCAGGAGCAAAGCAAGCTCCAGAAAAAGCACGAAACGGCACTGGCAGGCTTCATGGGCGAGCAGACGGATGTCTATGTCAGGAGCGTAGCAACCAGTGTGTCCGCATTAGAGAAAACTCTGTCCGACGTGACCATCAACGGCATCCGGGATGCAGTCTCGGACTTCGCGGCCGCGCTGTCCGGATTCAAGACCACGCTCTATCTTTGCACGGCCATCATGGCGCTTTCCGCTCTGGTCAATGTGGCCGTCTTTGTGCTGAAGGCGGTGCAACATGGATGATCGCCTGCTGGAGAGCCTGGAATACAACTGTGGCCCTCTGATCATGGAGGCGCTACGGGATGAGACGGTGATTGAAATCATGCTCAACCCGGACGGAAAACTGTGGATTGAGCGTTATGGCCAGGAACAGGAATGCATTGGCGATCTCCCACTGGTGCAGGGAAAGCAGATCCTTTCGCTGGTTGCCAGCGCCCTGGGCAGCACGGTAGACGCGCTTCATCCAGTGGTTGAAGGGAGCTTTCCACTGGACGGCTCCCGCTTTGAGGGTACGTTTCCGCCTTTGGTTGGACCAGGCGCATCTTTTTCGAACCGAAAGAAAGCGTCACGGCTCATTACCATGCAGGAATATCTGGCGCAGGGAGTAATAACGCCTGAAGTGCCGCCTATTATCCGTTCCGCCATTCTGGACCGGAAAAATATTGTTGTGGTGGGTGGAACCTCCAGTGGCAAGACGACATTTGTAAATGCCATTATTCATGAACTGGATGAACTTTGTCCTCATGACCGCCTGCTGATTTTGGAAGACACGGCGGAACTTCAGTCCAAAAGTCCCAACACCGTATTTTTCCTCACTTCGGATCTGGCCGGCATCGGCATGCGCCAACTGGCGAAGGTCAGCATGCGCTATGCGCCACGCCGCATTCTTGTGGGCGAGGTGCGCGACGCGGCCGCTCTGGAATTACTCAAGCTCTGGAACACGGGGCATCCGGGGGGCATCGGCACCTTCCATGCGGACAGCGCGGAAGAGGCTCTGGAGCGCTTGGAAGAACTCGTGGAAGAGGCCGGTGTCGGTTCCAAGCAAAAGCTGATCGGCCGCGCCGTTGACCTGATTGTCTATATGGAAAAGACGCCCGCAAACAGGCGCCGTCTTGCTTCAATCATTTCCGTAAACAAATTCAATGCGAAAGAGGGACGTTACGAAACAACGCCTCTCTATTCAGCTGTCTGATGGGAGCGACAATGTACAGGGGCTTTTTCTTTATTGCTCTGATTTTCTTTTTTGGAGTCTGCCCGGATCTGGCCTTGGCCAGCGGCGGTATTTCGGAGTTCACCGGCCCTCTTGAAAAGGTCGTTAACACGATTACCGGCCCGGCGGGTAAGCTCATAGGCGCAGTTGGTATGGCACTTTGCGGCATCTACATGATCGTGAACAAGGATGATATTTCCGGCGGCTTTAAATATGCGCTTAATACTGTGTTTGCAATCAGTTTTTTGGCTTTTGCTGTAAGCATGATGAACTCACTTTTCAGTTTTTCGGGAGCGGTGGTCTGATGGAAGTCCGGCGTATTCCCCTATATCAGTCACTGCACCGACACAACCTTGTGCTTGGCGCGGAGCGCGAACTGGCCATGGGCAGTTCCCTGATTGCTTTGCTTGTCGGTAGTGGTGTGACGTTCTTTTCCGGGGTTTCCGCCTTTGCATTCTGGCTTGTGTCCATGTTCCTGCTTCAGCGCATGGCCAAGGCGGATCCACTTATGAGCAAAGTGTGGATGCGGCATGTGAAACAGCAGGTTTTTTACAGTGCCAGATCAAGCCGCTGGCGGCCCCTGGAAGGGTTCAAGGCAAGGTGATTCCAATGAAGAAAGCTAAGAGCGTTCTGATTTTTTGCCTGCTTTGTGTCTCTGGCTGTGTCATGCACAAGAGCACTTCCGTCTCATTTGATGGCTTGAGTAGCGAATATTCCGTCGATGCGCAGGCCCTCGCGGCTCAGACGGCACTTGAGCTGGGTAAACGCCATGCGCCCACACATACTTCTGTATCTCTGGACCGCGTACCGGGTGTATTCGGTGAGGTCCTGGAGCAAAAGCTTCGCGCAGACGGTTTTTCTCTGGGTTCTTCTGGCCTTGGAGTTAATTACAAACTGGATGTGCTAGACGCCGACGGCTCTCCAGCGCTGGGCTATGTACAAGTAGCCTGTTCTGACGGACAGATGTTCAGCCTTACGCGCGAAGTGTTCAAAGGCACAGAACCTCCCTTTTCAGCGCCGGTGCAGGAAGATCATCCGCTGGAATCCCGCCCGCTTCCGGAGCGTTCGCCTATGGCGATCGCTCCTGATCATGTATCCGTAGCGACCATGCCGGCCGCCACTCCCCGCGTCAAGGTATACCCCGTAAGAAAAGCGGCTACTGCCGCCGTTGTGGCCAGGCGCAGCGGCGTTCCGGTCAAGGATTTTTGTCGCTGGAACAATGTCTTCCCCAATACAACGCTGTCCAAAGGTACCCCGGTCCATCTGTCAGAGCCGCCGGTTGATGCCATTCCCGTAGCTTCCGCAGCTCCCGTGCCTGCTGATCTTCCCAATGGGCAGTCCGCTCCTCGGGGCACAACACCTGCGCCCATACCCGTGCCGGGATCTTTGCCCAGCCGCACCCAAGCCTCACCGGCGCTGGAAACAAGCAGACTTGGTACCCCAGTATCCTATACGCCGGTTGCCGTGAGCACGCCGACTACACAAGTTACCCCGTCCGCAGTCACGCCGAGTGCTGAACCGCCTGTTGCGGCTCCCGTCATCGAGGCCGTCCCTGTCTGGGAAATCCACAAAGGCGCGATGCTGCGCAATCTGATGGAAGGTTGGGGTGCCATCGCGGGCTACAGTGTGATCTGGAATGCTCATAACGATTACGAAATGCGGAGCTCCGCAACCTTCTCCGGCGTCTTCGTGGACGCGGTGAAAAACTTCTTTGCGGCTCTTCAGGCCAACGGCCTTGCCCTGCGTGTGACCATCTACCAGGGCAACAAGGTCATGGAAGTGTCGGAACACTAGACGCGGCAGGATGAGGATGAACACGAGACAGAATTTTGTCGCGCTTACCGGAATAGGCCACCATGTCAAGTTCGTAAGAGACTTGGCAGTTGAGCCAGAATTCCGCGCTGTTGCCAAAGTAGGCAGCAAGGCGCACCGCCGTATCAGCGGAGATACCACGCTTGCCAGCAATAATGCCCTGAACACGGCTCTGCGGCATTCCAGTGTCCAGCCCAAGGCGAGTCTGGCTTATTCCCATGGGCTTCAAGAAGTCCTCATCCAAAATTTTACCTGGATGCACGGGCAACATGCGGTCACTCATGGTGTCCTCCTAATGATAATCAACAATTTCAACAAAATGAGCATTCCCATCCTTCCAAACAAAACAAATTCGCCACTGGCTGTTGATGCGGATGCTATGCTGCCCGCCTCGATTTCCCTTGAGAGCTTCCAGCCTATTCCCAAGGGGAACGCGCAAGTCATTCAAAGAGACGGCGTTGTGCAGGACTTTGAGCTTGCGCATGGCAACACGTTGGATGTCTGGGGGCAAGCCAACGACACGAAATCCCAAGAACAGTTTTTCTGCCCTACTGTCTTTAGGGCTCATTATCATGACAATAAGATAACACTAAAAACGTATTACTGCAAGCGTATAGTTGGGGTAGCCTCATGAATTGCAACCATATATCGCGTAGTCTCTTTCTCCTTATTTTCCTTGGAGTAATGCTTTTTGGCTGCGCCCATAAAAGCGCGCCGGACCAGGAACTCATAGAGGGCAAGGGGCGGGACTTCACGACGCTCTCGCGCTCCAGGGCCGTGGACGTGGTTGCCGAACCCTATGTGGGCGTCAAGGCCGTGCCCATCCGGGCGGATGAGCAATCCCAAGCGGCACTCAATACCCGCGTCACCCTGCGCAAGCGCGGAACTCTGTCTGACATAGCCGCCACCATAGCGGACATGACGCCGCTGACGGTGCAGGTGGGCGCGGATCCCGCGCCCCTGACCGGCGGGCAGAAAAAGAGCGACGGTCAATCCGGATCAGGCGATAGCGGCCTTGCCTTGCCTGATCTGCTGGATGTGCCTGCAGGCGGTACATTGCGGATGCTCAATATTTCCTATGAGGGTCCGTTGCGCGGCCTGCTGGAGCATGTGGCCATCGCATCGGGCTATGGCTGGGATTTTGACTCCAGAACAAATACCGTTGTCTTTTCCCGGCTGTCGGTCCGTACATTCACTTTGCTGGGTATCCCAGGCGCGAAAAAATATACGGACCAGATCACCAACAAATCCCGTGAGACAACGCGCTCCAGTATAGGTGGTTCCAATGTCAACCAGACGGTAGCCACGGCGGATACCTCCAGCCAGACAGCGCAATCCAATACTACTGAATACAGATTTGACATCTGGGCGGATACGGAAAAAGCCGTCAAGGCCCTGCTTTCGGCGGAAGGCAGCGTGGTGGGCAACCAGGCCGCCGGGACCATTACGGTCCGTGACCGTGCAGAAAATGTCCGCCAGATCGCCAGTTATATTGCCGAAACCAATAAGCGGCTGTCCCGCCAGATTGCGCTTCTCATCAATGTGTGGGCGCTGGAAGTCTCGGACGAGAATGAGGCAGGCCTGGATCTGCAAGCCATTTTTGCCAATAACGACGTTTCCATTGTGGCGGGCAGTCTGTCTGCTCTGGGCGGACCAGGTACGGCCAGCGCCACTATCGTTTCCGGCAAGCTCAAGGACAGCAGGGGCGTCCTGAAGGCTCTCAAGCAGTGGGGCAACGCCACTCAGGCAACATCAGGCGGCGGTCTGGTGGTTTCCAATCAGCCCTTGTCCGCACAGGCTATCCATAAGACCAACTACATAGCCGGTTCGTCCACGTCGCAGTCGGATTACGGCCAGACAACAGAAATTACGCCCGGCGAAGTAACGACCGGCTTTTCGATGACGGTTATTCCGCACATTCTGGAGCGACGGCGTGTGCTCCTCCAGTACACCATCAATCTGGTCCTGTTGGATGAGTTAAAGGAATATTCCACCAAAGATTTGGCCATTCAATTGCCAAAAACCAGCACCCGTGCCTTTACGCAACGTTCGTCCATGCAGATGGGTCAGACGCTGGTGCTGGCCGGGTTTCAGGATCAGTCACAAAAACTGGCCAATTCACTGGGCCTGCTGAACTTCGGACGTGGCACCAAGTACGGCAAAACCCTGCTGGTAGTCACCATGCAACTGGAAGCCGCCGGCGGCGGGACCGAGGACTAATTATGCGTATGGTGCTCATCAACAAGCGCTCCTGGGCCGTAGGACTGGACTGGTCTTCTCCCCGGATGGAAAAGCTCTCCCGTCGGCGTCTGCTGGATATGGCACAACGAATAGATCGGTCCTTTGACATGGTTGCCGTACAGCAGCGCCTGTACGGCTTTGGATCCAGCGGCGGCCAGCCTGAAGACTGGAGTAAAGCCCGTTCCCTGGCGGCGTTCATCCAGCTCCCGCCGTCCTTCCTGGGGCTGTTCGCCCTGGAAGATGTGCAGGGAGAATCTTTCTGGTGGGTCATCGGCCGTCAGAACGGCCAGAATGTGGGCCAGGGCGACGCGGTCTATGTGACGCGCCAAGAGGCGGAACAGGAACTGAAAAGCCTGAATGAACTGCTGGACAACAGCATCGCGGAAGTCGTCACACAGGATGACCCCACGCGGAGCCTTGCCTGGCTGGAACCTCTGGTGCATGTGGGACCGGGCGCGGTGCTGCGTCGGCGCGGCTGCCTTGAATCGCTCCATGAAGCGCCCGGACGAGTTTCGCCGGCGGTCCTTGGCGCGGGTCTGACTGTGGGCCTGCTGATCGGCGGCGGTCTGGCTTTCAATGCATGGCAGGAGCACCAGGCGCAGCAGATAGCATTGGAGTCGGCCCGGCTGGCAAAATTGAACAAAGAGCAGCGCCGTCAGGAACTGCTTGCCCATCCGGAGAACTATTTCGAGCAGATCTGGACGCAAGTTCCCCTGGCCGTGGACGTGGCCGTACCCTGCATGGAGGCGCTGTTGGCCCAGCCTACGGTAGCCAATGGCTGGATGTTGTCTGAAGCCTCCTGCGCGGGGCGTACCGTCAGCGTCACCTGGGCGCACCAGAGTCAGGCAGATTTCCTGAGCCTGCCGGCAAAGGCAACATTAAAAAGCCCGCAGCTCGCCGTATCACGGATGCCCCTGGCTACAGAGCGGAAGGCCCGCGCCGGCCAGAAATATCCCGGCATCCTGACGCAGGAAAGTGCCACCAGGTATCTTTACCAGATTACCCAGAAGGCGGGGGCCCGTCTGCGTTTAACCTTTCATAAGCCGGAAAAGCGCAGCATTGACAAGGTGGAGCTATCGTCTCCTTGGGTCAGGGGAGAATGGAGTCTGAGCGCTGTTCCCGGTTCCCTGCTGCAAGAGCGCGCACTCTGGCGTGCCTTGTCTGCCTTGCCGGGCCTGACGCTGGAGCGGATCAGCTTCAAAAATGAAGTCTGGATGCTTCAGGGAAATATCTACGCCAAGGAAAAATGAAGGTCTGAAGCAGAATCCGATGTCATCAAGGTGCAAGCATTCCGTGCAAGTACAAGGGGATAATACCATGCAAATCACGAAAAGAGCAAAAATCATCTGGGGCATTTTCCTTGTCTTGCTGCTGGCGTTAGGCGGCCTGCTGTGGATGCGGCTAATGCCGGTCTCCTCCGAGCCTCCCGTGTCCAGGGATGTGCCCGTCAAGAAAAAAGCGGCTCCCGCGAAAACGGACAAAGCGGACACACCTGCCAAAGGCGCTGTCGCACCTACTGATGCCGGCATAGCCGTCATGCCCGTCATCGCCGGGAATCTGGGGAAGATTTCGGAACTTAGAAATACACTGGAGGAGGAAACACTGGAGGTCCAGATTGAAGAAAAAAGGGCCAGAAAAAGGGAACTCCAGCGTTCCGGCGCGCCGGTCCCCACGCTTTCTCTGCCGGCTCTGACGCCGCCGGCGTCTCCGTCACCCGCTCCGGCAACAGAACGCCGCGCTGCCAGCACAGGCGGATTGCGGGTAATTTCCGTGCAGGGCGTAGATAACCGGCTCTCGGCCACGGTACGTACCGGATCCGGCCAGACAGTCGTGCATAGGGGATCCCGCCTGGGCGACTCCGTGGTGACGGAAATATCCCGCCAGGGCGTGACTATCCGCCGTGGCGGGAAAACCAGCACACTTCCTTTTGAGTGAGACGCCATGAAGACCAGTGTCAGCAGCACAGCCCCTGAAGCCATTTTTTTCGAAGATTTTGAACTGGTTTCGGAAAAAGTCCGCGGCAAGGTGGCCCTGATCGATGGAGTGCTACATATTTCTGAAGACCTCAAGGGCAATCTGGATATGGTCGCTCTGGTGTCCCGACTACGGCGCCGGGGTATCTCTTCGTTGCAGTTCCACAAGCCCAGTGAATTTGAGAAAGAGTATGCCAAGTACGCGGTACGCCGTGCTCTGGGCGAAAATGAAATCCAGCAACTCGCCATAGACCTGATCGCCCGCGCTTATAAGGCTGGCGCATCGGACATACATATTGTGGATACGGGCACCTATACCCGCATCAAGTTTCGCATTCTGGGGCTGATGCGGGAAGATTCACAGTTGGAAGCGGAAACCGGCCGCCAGATGATTTCCACTATTGCCGGTGTGTTGGGCAAGACGGCCGATTCACCTGGCTTCAATGCCGTTGAGCGTCTGGACGGGCGTATCGTCAAGCGGGATTACCTGCCGGAAGGTGTGCATTCCGTGCGTATTCATACGGAACCCACTGAATGTGCCCATGCGGAAAGCGGTACAGGCACGTTCATGGCCTTGCGTCTGCTGTATGATTCCACGCAGGCCACGGGCGCGCTAACAGAGCGGCTTACCACTCTGGGATTTGCGGAAAGCCATTGCCGGGACATGGACTTCCTGACCAAACGTACTGGCCTGACGGTGATTTCCGGTCCCACGGGGCACGGTAAATCTACAGTTCTGAAGCATACGATGGAGGCCCAGACGGAAAACACGCCCGAAAAAGCCTATCATTCCGTGGAGGATCCACCGGAGTTCCATATGCGCGACGTGAACCAGATCAAGGTCACGACCAAGGATGAAGGCGATTATGACCGGAGCAGACGGGCCACCGCATACATCAACGCTATTGCCGGAGCCATGCGCTCAGACTCCGACGTCCTGATGATCGGTGAAATACGTTATCCGGAAGCTGCTGTGGCAGCCATTGACGCGGCCCTGACCGGTCAGTCCGTCTGGGCGACGGTACACGCCAACAATGCCTTCGGCATTGTCACCCGTTTTGAAAGTATGTTGAGGTCCGCCGGCTATCTTGATCCTCTGGATGTGCTCTGCGATCCCAACGTGCTGGCCGGTTTGGAATATCAGCGCCTGATCCCCAAACTTTGCCCGCACTGCAAGATTCCCTGGCGTGAAATCAAGCATGAAGAACGCACCTTGCACATTCCCGACGATGTATATCAACGCCTTTCCAGCGTTCTGGAGTTGGAGGAACTTGAGGGCGATTCCCGGCACGAGGGGATTTTCGTTCAGAATCATGATGGCTGCCCCCACTGTCTGGCCGGATTGAGAGACCAGACCGTGGCTGCGGAAGTGGTTGTACTGGACATGGACATTCTCGGCCCTCTGCGTGCCGGCAAGCTGCTGGAAGCCCATACGATCTGGCGGGAAAAAGGTGGCATGACCTATATAGAACATGCCCTCCAGCATGTTCGCCAGGGCCTTGTGGATCCTGTGTGGACGGAAAGCCGCCTGGGTGTTCCCTGGACATTCAACAAGTTCTTTGACCAACGGGTGATGTGAGATGGATATGCAGGATATTCTCGCCCGCCTGTCTTTTGATGCGGGAACCCGCATCCGGACCTGGAAAAAACTGGCCATGCAGGCACAATATGGCCTGCCGCTCAAGGATTGCCTGAACAATCTGCGAGATCAGACGCAACGTCGTAATCCGGTATTGTCCAGGGTTTTTGATCAGGTGCTGAAGCATATAGGCAGTGGGCATCATCTGGATACGGCCCTGACGGGCTATGCCTCGCCGGAAGAAATCATGCTGATCGCTTCCGGGCAGAAAGCCGGTAAACTCCCTGATGGCCTGCGTATGGCTGCCGAACTGCTGGAAGCCCGCCGCAGAATTGTCGGGGCAGTGACCGGGGCTCTGGCCTATCCGCTTTTCCTCTTCTTCATGGCAATGGGCATGCTGGCCATTGTGGCGCTGTATGTCATGCCGGAACTTGTGCAGCTCTCTGATCCAGGGAACTGGACCGGTTTCGCGCGCGGTTTATATCTCATAAGCACATTCATCGGCTCCTGGGGCGGCATTGTCCTGCTTGCCGCCCTGGTGGGCGGATGCGTGGGCCTTGTGGGCACGCTGCCGCTCTGGACCGGCCCGGCCCGGAAGATAGCCGACAGATTCCCCCCCTGGTCCATGTACCGCCTGACGGTTGGCGGCGTCTGGTTGTTCACCTTGTCCACGCTGATGCAATCCGGCATGCAGCTTTCGCATATCCTCAACACCATGCTGGCCTCGGAAAATACGGGCCCCTACCTGCGCGAGCGGATCCGGGCCATCAGCAATCAGGTGGGCCGGGGCGAGAACATCGGGGAAGCCATGTATCTCGCCGGCCTGGATTTTCCGGACCGGGAGCTGATCGACGACTTCCGCGCCTATGCCGGCCTGCCGCATTTCAAGGACCAACTTCAGGATTTTGCCCGCGACTGGCTTCAGGAAGGCATTGCCGCCATCCAGTCCAAGGCTCGCCTGCTCAATATTGTCTTTCTTATGCTGATTATCGGGCAAATGCTCCTGATCGCCCTGTCGGTCATGGATCTCCAGTCACAACTTTCAACACAAACAATGGGTGATATCCGATGAATATGATGGAGATGCTTGGGGTGCTTTTAATAGCTCTCATAATTATTGCCGGCTCCGCGGTTTACCTTAACTCCGGCTTTTCAAAGTCCAAGGTGGCGTCCCTGGAACAGGATATTGTGACCATGCGCATGCAGATCCAGCAGCTTTTTGCCAGCTCATCGGACTATAGCGGCCTGGATGATACCACAGCCATCAAGGCTGGTGTGGTGCCAACGAATCTGATCAAGGGAAGTCGTCTGAAAACCCCCTGGGGTGGTGAAATCAACTTGTCCACCAACGACTCCCACGGCAGCTTTACCATTGAGCTGTCCGGCATTCCTCAGAATGAATGCACCCAACTGGCCAAATTCCAGACGGACGCATGGCTCTCGGTGAGTGTGAACGGCAATATCCTGGATAGCGACAACACCATTACGGACATCGTGAACGCCTGCACAAAAAGCAACACGATCGCTTACGAGGCCCGCTAGCCATGCCTTTGACGGAGATACAATTCAGCGATCTATTGCTGTTCCCTGACGGCTCCGCGCGCCTGAAAGGCTGCCCCGGTGCCGGGCCACAACTCGTTCCCGTGCCGGAGGCCTGCGCATCGGAAGTGGCTGATCTGCCGGATTTGCTTGGAAAACATGGACAGGCCGCCATGCGCTACCGGCATAGGGACATCACCTATCGTGTGGCCAGGATCGATGACGTGGACGGTCAACGGATATGGTTCCTGCGTCGGCTTGCGGAGACAGTACCGTCGTTTGAATCCCTTGGGCTGTTGCCGGTACTTTGTTCCTGGCTGATGGGCGCGGAACAGCGCCAGGGACTGATCCTGTTCTCCGGCGCGCAGGCCTCCGGCAAGACGACCACGGCCAGCGCTTTTGTGGCCAGACGCCTTGAGGTCTACGGCGGGCATTCCGTCACCTTTGAAAATCCAGCGGAATTGCCTCTGGCCGGAAGCTGGGGCCAATATGGTTACTGTTTCCAGACGGAAATCACCAGCGAAACAGAACTTGCTCAGGAAATAGAACGTGCCCACCGTTATGCCTCACCGGACATTATTTTCATTGGAGAAATCCGGACGCGCCATGCAGCTCTGGAAGCCTTGCGCGTCTCTCTGGGTTCCAGCCGCCAGCTCGTGGTGGCCACCATCCACGGACAGGACGTGATCACGGCCCTGGAACGGCTTGTCACCTGGGCGCGGGAACTGGACGGCGACAATGCCGGCCAGAATCTGGCGGACGCCCTGCTGGCAGCGGTCCATCTTTCCCTGGAAATCGGCCCGGACGGTAGCTGTTGCCTGACTTCACCACAGTTTCTCCTGCTGCCCTTCAAAGACTCGTCACGTGGCATCCGGGTCAAACTGAGAAACGGACAGTTCAGCACACTGACGGACGACATGCGTGAACTCAAAGCGCGGATCGCGAACAAGGGGGAGCAGGCCATATGAAGATTATGGCGGTGCTTGCGCTTCTGCTTGGCGTTATGGCCATTCTTTCGCCATCCGTAAGCTACAGGGATGAATATGCCCCTGCGGCCCGGAGCATAGCGCTGAATTACGCCGTCTATCGTAATGCGGCCTTCCTCTACGCCCTGAAGCACAAGCCCAATGGGAGCATACCTCGGACGTCACTGGAGTTGCCTGCCGGCTGGCATGCCATGCGCACATGGAATGTACGGGTGGAAGGTGGGCGCTGCTATGTATGGGGTCCGGCTTCAGCGGAAGAAATCTCGGCCACCTGGGAATTTTTCCAGGGGAGTTTTGCCGTGGGGCGGGCTGAAAACGGGCGTTTGATGCCGGATGGGCGTACGTCACTGCCGGCCTTCATTCCTGTTGGCAGTCTGGTCAGCGTGGTGGAGGTGAACTGATGAAGCTTTTTGAGATTATTGGTGTGCTGCTGCTTATGTCTATTCTCATACCCAGACTGTCGGACATGGCATTCATGGGTATTGTGGACACGCAGAAGCGCCAGGCGGCCGATCATCTGGGCTTGATCAGCCGGGCTTCGGCCGGCTACGTGCGCAAACATCAGACGACCCTGAACGCGCAGGCTTCGGCCACATCCGGCCCAATGGTTTCCGTGGCGGATCTGGTCAGCGATGGGCTGCTGCCGGATGGCTTCAAAGGCCGTAATGTTTGGGGGCAATCATATGACATTTACGTCCGTAAGGATGCTGTCAGTGGACACTTGCGCGCCGTGGTGCTGACCACGGGGGGGCGGGGCAATGAGACTGACAGATTTCTCAATGTGATCGTCCCCGGCGCTGCCGGGCTGCTGGGCGGCTCCGGCGGCTTTGTCCCTACCGGTATTGTGCCTGGGCAGGCAGCCGACATCTTGCAGGGTGCCGGAGGAGGCTGGGCTGTCTCCCTGACCGGTATGGGGATTCCTTCTCCTGGCCCTGGTCATCTCGGAGTCCTGACCAGTTTTGACTCCACAGCTCTTGGCCAAGACTTTCTTTATCGTGTTGCGGTCCCGGGACATCCGGAACTGAACGCAATGCAGACCGAACTGGATATGACGGATCATGCGATCCGGAATGTTTCGGAACTCCAGTTTGAAGAACGGGAGATTTCCGGCGAGTCCTGCGCCAGCGCCGACGAACAGGGCCGTGTTTTTCTGGATCGCGTCCAGGGCCTCTATCTCTGCCGGAACAACTCTCTGGAACTCATCGGGGACTCCGGCAATTCCACACTGCTAAAAAACGTTACTGTGGCCAAAAACGGGGACCGGATCACAAAACCGGTCTGCGCTCCCGGCACAGGTACGGCTCCGGCCGTTTTTACCTCCCCCTCCATTGCTGAAGCCGGGCCGGAAGCGCCGCCTCTGACGTCCTTCCAGACCTGGGCCACGTCCCTTTCTGACACAGAATGGCAGGTCCACATGCGCGTCCAGACCGGGAACAAGAGACTGGATGGGTCCGATGACGAAGGCTGGGTCTATCCGGCTGACGACTATGGTCGGATCATGGTGCTGGCCATGTGCATTAAGCAACCGGAAACGCCGTAAGGAGTAGAATGAAGTCCTCAAATAAAAAAATTTACATGGCATACTACAGAAAACTTCTATCGCTTCGCAAGCATGCCACGCTGCTTTTCGCGTTGCTCTTTGCCGTCCCGGCCCATGCCGCCGCACTCCATGAGCGCCAGCAGGAACTGGAGCCGCTGTTTGACGCACCCTGCGCCCGCTATCAGGTGCCCAAGGTGCTGGCCTTGGCCATCGCCCGTCAGGAAAGCGGCTGCCATCCCTGGATACTCAATATCTCCGGCCGCGACGTGCGGCCCCGCTCCAAAGAAGAAGCCCTGCGTTATGCGCAGTGGGCAATGCGCGCCGGTCGCTCCTTCGACGTAGGCGTCATGCAGGTGAATTCCTACTGGATCCGGAAGCACGGCTGGCCGCTGGAACAGGTGCTGGATCCGGCCAACAACGTCAAGATCGGCGTCTGGATCCTGGCCCAGGAAATCCGGCGTCACGGTCTCAACTGGAAGGCCGTCGCCTACTACCATACGCCGCTTCATCGTAACCCGGAACGGGGCAGGCAGTACGCGCAACTGATTCTTGGGCATGTGAAGAAGATTTTGGAGAAAAAATAGAATGTCAACTGATAAATGTCGTTACCATAGCACTAATATGCATGTCAGATATGAAAGATTGTTTTTGTTTGTATTTTTTATATCTTTTATTGCATTATGTATTTTGAATTATTGCTTGAATAGTTTTTCATTATTAAGACTAACAGTAATATTTTTAATATCACTCAAAATTGGAGCATTTGTTATTATATATATTTATTCATCAATAGCGAAAAGTATAATAATAAAGATATTTTCATTTGGTCTACTTTGTACAATATTTTATTCAATTTATCTTATATTATCCAATGATAGATTTTAATAATAAAAGAAAGCTAAAAAAGAAGAAAATTGCAGCCATAAACATAAATGAAATATATGATGACATCTTATTTTCTGTTGAGAATGATATATTTTTAAAGTCTATATTTTCTTCTTTTGAATAGTTTATAAGTTCACCTCAAAGAAAGATTTGATGATCCTGACAGCTTTTTGAAGAAAATTAAATATTTCCACCTCTTATTGTGGAGTTGAATAATGCTGAAACTACAGGACTTCCGCTCCCAGGCCAAGGGCCTGCCTGACCTTCTGACGTATGCGGCTCTGATCGAGCCGGGCATCATACTCCAGAAGGACGGCTCCTTCCTGGCCGCCTGGGAGATCCGTGGGGAAGACATGGACAGCGCCACGCCGGATGAACTTGCCTATGTATCGCAGCAGTTCAGCAATGCCGTGGCCCGTCTCGGCACCGGCTGGATGCTCCATGTGGACGCCTGCCGGACAAGGCAGCGGGCATACCCGGACGCTGCTCGCTCACATTTCCCGGATCCTGTTTCCCAGGCCATCGAAGACGAGCGCCGCGCCTTTTTTGGCGAAGGTCTGTGTTACAACACGGCCACTTTCCTGACCGCCACTTTTCTCCCCAATTACACTGTGACCAAAATGGCGGGCGCTGCTCAGGTTGGTGTGGAAAACATGCCGGTCCTGGAAAAAAGCCTCAAGATTTTCAAGGACGCGCTCCTTGAGTTCGAGGACGGCTGCGCGGCCGTATTACGCATGACACGCCTTCAGGAATATGAGTTATATGACAGCTCAGACAGGGCCTTTCTGCATTCTGACCTGCTGGCCCACCTGGAATTCTGCATTGCCGGCGTCCTGCAACCTGTGCGGGTCCCTGCTGTCCCTATGTACCTGGATGCAATACTGGGCAGCCGCGATCTCGTCGGCGGCCTGATTCCGCGTCTGGAAGACGGGCTGGAGAAAAAGCATATGGCCGTCATTTCTATTGACGGCCTGCCGCAAGAATCCTGGCCCGCCATGCTTGCGGGTCTGGATTCTATGCCGTTTGAGCTGCGCTATTCCACGCGCTTCATATGTCTGGACCAGTATGATGCGGAAAAAGAAGTCACAACCTATGTCAAGGGCTGGAATCAGCGCGTTGTGGGACTTCTGGACCAATTCATGAGCACTCCCAACCCAAAAATCAACCGTGACGCCTTGCGCATGCGAGAGGATGCGGAAGAAGCAAAGCTGGCAGTACAGTCCGGTCTGGGTGCAGGGTATCTGTCTTCTACGGTCATTCTCCTTGATGAGGATGTGAATGCCTTGCAAGACAATGCCCGTGAGCTGCGCCGGATGATTCAGACTCAGGGCTTTGGTTGCCGTATCGAATCCATCAATGCTCTGGAAGCCTGGCTGGGCAGTCTGCCCGGCAACAGTTATGCCAATGTCCGGCGGCCCCTGCTGACTACCCTGAATCTGGCGGACCTGTTGCCTCTGCAGTCGGTCTGGACAGGCTCTCCGGTGAATCCGTGTCCCTTCTATCCGCCAGATTCCCCGCCTTTGGCAGTTTTTCTGACAGATGGTTCCACGCCGTTCTGGTTCAATATTCATGAAGGGGATCTGGCTCACACTGCCATCTTTGGGCCGACAGGTTCAGGCAAATCCACGCTGCTGGCCACTATCGCCGCGCAATTTCTACGCTATGAGCATGGACGGATTTTTGCCTTTGACAAGGGCAATTCCCTTTTTCCGCTCTGCGACGCCACGGGCGGCGATCACTATGAGATCGCCACGGAAGACAGTCTGTGTTTCACGCCCCTTCAGCGCATTTACGAAAGCGGTACAGAAATGGCCTGGGCGGAAAACTGGATCGAAAGTCTGCTGGAACTTCAGGGTATGGCCGTGCTGCCGGCGCACCGTGAGGCTATCCACAATGCGATGGCCGGACTGGCCACGCAGCCGGAACACATGCGCACCTTGTCGCATTACATGGACGCGGTGCAGGACATCTCCATCCGCCAGACCCTGGCCTATTATACGCAGCGCGGCACGATGGGCATGCTTTTGGACGCCCGGACGGACAATCTTGGCACATCCCCTTTCGTCGTTTTCGAGATGGAGGAACTGATGAAAAAGGGAGACCGTAACCTGATTCCCGTGCTGACGTATCTCTTTCATCGCATTGAGAAGGCTCTGGACGGCAAACCCGCGCTACTGATTCTGGATGAAGCGTGGGTCATGCTCGGCCATCCGGTATTCCGCGACAAGATCCGCGAGTGGTTCAAGGTGCTGCGCAAGGCCAACTGCGGTGTGATCCTGGCCACACAGAACCTGTCCGACGCCAAAAACAGCGGCATTATGGATGTGATCCTCACGTCCTGCCCCACGGTCATTTATCTGCCCAACAGGCAGGCCCGTAACGACGACGAGTACGCCTTCTACCGGAGCTGCGGTCTCAATGATCGCCAGATCGGAATTCTGGCCAACGCCACCCCCAAGCGGGATTATTACATGGTCAACCCCTCGGGCCGCCGTCTCTTCCAGCTTGGGCTCGGTCCGGTGGCGCTGTCCTTCACCGGCGTTTCCGACAGAGAAAGCATTGCCCGGATCAAGTTCCTCAAGCAGCAATACGGCAAAGACTGGCCCTGGATCTGGCTCAAGGAACGCAACGTCACTGCCGCTTAACTCCAAAGGGGAAAAGATATGCGTATGTTACTGTCTCTTGTCTGCATCCTGTCCATGACTGTGCCTGCTGTTTCTCAAGCAAAGGCTGTGTACTGCACCAATTGCAGCAACAGAGTGACGCAGGCCATTGAAAAGGCCACCAGCATAGAACAGCTCAAAACACTGCTCAAGGAATATGACGAGGCCATTCAGCAGACTGCTGCACAACTTCAGATGGTACAGCAGAATATCGAGCAATATACCAATATGGTCCAAAACACCGTGATGCTGCCCGCGAATCTCATCCGGAAAATTTCTTCCGAACTCTCCAAAGTCGGAAAGATCACGGGTGCTCTAACTACGATGCGTAATGACGTCGTGGGATTGGGGAATGTCTTTGACGGTCTGTACCAGGCGCAAAGCGAACTGAAAGACCTGGCCAACATGCCTCGAAGCATGTTGGGGCAGGGGAGCATGACTTACCGCACGAACTGGGATGGCTGGAGCCGTCGAGTAGATGACTCCACCCGGGCGACATTCCAGCTCTCCGGCCAGCAGCTCAAGGACCTGGAAGAATCCGGCGAACTGGAAAGCTACATGAATGAACTGCTCTCCACCCCGGACGGGCAGCAAAAGGCCCTCATGGCCGGCAACCAGCTTGCCGCCCTGCAAATACAAGAGGCTCGCCAACTCCGTGAACTCATTGCAACCAAGATTCAATCGGATCTGGCGAGCCAAACAAAGGCGGAAAAGGAAAGTCAGATAGAACGGGAACTACACAGAAAAATGTTAAATAATTTTGAACAGATAGATAAAAATTCTTATCCTGACCCGTTTTAGATATTGGCTAAAAAGGATCGGGATGTGAGGTCGTAAGTTTTTTCCATTTCTGATTTTTTTCTTCGTTAATTTTTTTTACTTCATCTTCAGTTGTGCGAATAAAAGTATATCTACCACCACCAAATACTTGGGGAGTAATTGTAAGTATGCCTTCTTTATTTATATTTAAAATAGCAGTTATACCATCAAATGATATGACAAACGAATCTTCTTTTTTGTCCCATTGTATTATTTGATGTTCTTTACTATCTTTAAAAATTTTTTCAGATATATATATGCATTTATTATTCATTAACGTTGTTTTTTCTGGTTTCCACCACCCATATAAATCTTCTTTGGATGTGGAATTGCAACCAACAATTAAAAAAGATGAGAAAGCAAAAATGAGAATCAATAAAAAGTATTTTTTCATTTTCCTACTCCTCTTTATTGTTATTGGTAATTTTCAAGAAGCTCAGGCCGCTAATGGTACAGCAGTATCACAAATCGTCAATATGTTTCATGGCGAATTGTCCAGATATGAATCCGTCATGCTCAAGTATGCCAAGATTATTTTCTATTGGTGCGCAGTCTTTGAAGTTGCCTGGCTTGGCGTAAAAATGACTCTGGGTAATTCTGATATGCGCGAAACAATCAAAAATTTCTGCTTCGTGTTGCTGGCTGCCGGCTTTTTCCTTGCAGTCATCAACAACTACCATACATGGACATGGAACGTCATCAATGGGTTAAAGTCAATAGCTGGAGAAGCAACAAATATTGTGAATGCTTCAGACAAGCCATTTACTATCGGGCTGAATTTAGCAGAAGGATTACTAACAAAAACAAGTTATTTAACACCAATAGACTCATTGACATATATTTTGGCAGGCATGGCGATCCTTTTTTGTTTTACGCTCATCACTTTGCAGATAATCCTCATTAAATGTGAATGCATTGTTGCCATGTGCGCGTCGTCCATTCTTCTTGGCCTTGGAGCAACATCATTTTTCCGTGATTACGCAATAAACGTATTGAGATATATACTATCTGTAGGATTTAAATTGATGACTATGTATCTTGTATTAGGCATAGGAATAAACTTTCTTTCTCAGCTTCAAATAGAAGAGAACTGGATGCAGATCGGCGTCACCATTTCTTTCTGCGTCATTTTCTACTGCCTTGTCAAAACTCTCCCCGATGTAGTGGCCGGAATTATCAATGGTTCACACGTCAGCACGGGCAATGCTCTTGCTTCCACAGTTACAGCGATGGGCGCCGGCCTTGCCGGGCTGGGCATGGCAGCTGGCTCTGGCATGGCCAATCTAGGGCGTGCGGCGCAAGCTGCAAAGGCCCAGGGCGCGCAAGGCGTGGGCGGTATGCTCAAGGGCACGGCAAGCAACCTCTGGAACGCCACCCGTGAAGCCAGCCACAACAGAGGGCAGCGTAACAACACCGTTGCTTCGTCGTTGCGAGAGAGGATCGAGGCCGCTCGCCTGGAAGCATCTAAAGGTCAGAACAAAGGGCACTAACCCATGAGCAAGAAAAATGAACGTTCAGATGGAAGGGGACATTCAATGTCTGAAAACAATACGCGCCTGCTTCAGGAATATTTTGCTGAACATCATGATCAACATCTTGCGGAATTACACCGCAGGGAGACTGTGCGTGGGAGGATGGAAGAAGCTTTTGAAAAAAGTGATGGAACGATTTCAGATGCCTTCTATCGTTTTTTTGAGGGGGAGATCGCAGCCTCCGACATCTGCATCGTGTATATGCCTGATTTTGGCGTCAACAGACGAGCTAATAAAAAGGGAAAAATCATTATCGAGGCCGTCTCCATGAATACACCGTTTGAACGAGTTGAGGATTGTTTTGAATTCCAGCTTGCGCGGAAAACTCATCTCATGGACGTAAAAACAGATATTATCAAAAGGCGTGACTATTACGATGCTATTTGCCGGTATTACAATATGCGGGTTTCCTGGGAAGATGCCATGCCCATTGTGCAGCGCGTCCTGTTCAATCCGATTTTTCGGCAGCGCTTTTTGATGACCACGGATTCTGCCACCTTGGGTGGGATCACGGCAAAACGCTTTTTGCCGTATACAGGTCAGGTTTTTTCTTTCAGAGCCTGCGCTCTCAAGAGGTAGAAAGGGGGGGTATACCTCTTTTTACGCAGGCTTTTTTAATGGTGATGGCGTTCAAGAATTTGGGTTCAATCACAACGCAGTGCTTTTTGTTCAGCATGGGGCAAGAGCTTTCTCTCAACTCATGCGTGCTGAACGAGTATACGCAGCAGATTTCTCCAGAAGAGGCGTAGCGGTTCAGTTCATCCAAAAAAGCTGCCGCATGGCGGTCAGGATTGATTATTGTGCATGCAGGAAGTTCAGGGTGGTCAGGATGATATCCTTTCAACAATTTTTTGTACTTGATGATGTATCCGGTGGAAGCTTCATGAACAACGGATTCGCCGTAGAAAATATACGGAGTTGTATAGTGGTGTTTCAGTGCGGAAATCATCAGAAATGCATTAAGATAATTTGCCTTTGGACGCCTCGGGAATGCCAGAATGGTTTTCTTGCGGAGTTCATCACCGCCTTGATCCGCAAGCTTTATCGCCATGTCCACAACAAGCCCAAGGCGGCTTGTCTTTTGCGGCACAGCGCAACGAGCCCTGCAAAAAGCCCGCTTTTCGGAAGCTCCATTTTGTCTGTACTCCCGTGCCTTGCGAGTGACTGCCTCCATAAACTCACGCGGAGCAATTTCCTCCGCATATTCATCGGGCAACAATTCGGTATCAATGCCTTTTATTTTTTTCAAGAGATTGGCGTCAGGGAACTCAGCGACGAACTCATCTTTGTGCCCAAGGATGTAGTCAGTATGTCGTCCCAAAACCTCATATTGGCAGTTTTCAGCATGCCTATGGCCGGGATTGGTTCGGAAATGCGGCGTAACACCGCAGTCTGGATTACGCGGATCGCAGCAGACAGCGGCGATTCGAGTGCGCGGCATCGCCAGGCGGCAGTTCTCATCCGGGCACATCAGTTCAGGGGTGCGACCGGTTTCCATGATGAAATCCGCCACGTCATCCGGTTCCAGCATCCTCCCGCTCTCTACGTGCCACGCATAACGGAATTTAGGCATACGGCCTCGCTTTTTTGATCAATATGAGAGGGACTCTACAATGAGCTTGTTCAAGAAGAAAGAAAAAACCTCTAAAGGTCAGAACAAAGGGCACTACCCCATGAGCAAGAAAAATGAACTGCTGGAGATACGTAAGTTTTGCGTTGATTCCAATGAGCTACGCGGCATCTGGAAGGTTATTGATGAACAACGAGAACTTCTTGAATGCTTACAGACTCACTCCTCAGAGACTTTGCAGCGCTGCCCGTGGATTGAGGGTTGGCTGGCGCGAACGGATATGTTCCTGGTCAATCTGATTCGACTCCTCGACTTGCCGGACACGGCGCCAGGGATGGGAAGATTTCCGCGCCCCTGGCCCGGCTCATATGCCTTGAAATATCAAACACCGGCACGCTCCGTGAGTTCCGTCACAACTGCCTTCGGGTAAAGTACGGGAAAAGATTTCACTCCATGATCAAACATCCATATGGAGTTTTACAATGAGCCTGTTCAGGAAGAAAGTAAAAACCGACGCCCCCGCGTCCACACCCAAGCCCACAGACGGCCATAACCCCTACCTCAATGCCCGCCAGGAATGGCTGGAACGCTACGGCTCGTACATCAGCCGTGCGGCGCAATGGCGCATGACGGCCTTCATCGTCCTGATGCTTCTGGGGGTTTCCATCACAGGCAATGTGATTCAGGCCAACCAGGTCAAAACCATTCCGTACATTATTGAGGTGGATCAGCTGGGCAAGTCCGCTGTGACTGCCCGCGCAGACCAGGCACGCGCTACTCCCCTGCGGCTGATCCAGGCGGAAATTGCCGCTTGCATAACGAACTGGCGCACTGTCACCGCGGACATAGAGCTTCAGAAGCAGATGATCCAGCGCCTGAGCTTTTTTGTGGCCGGCAGTGCCAAGGGTGTGCTGAAGGAATGGTTTACTACCAACAACCCCTATGAAATCGCCAAGGCCGGAAAACTGGTCCATGTGGAAATCAAAAGTTTGCCCTTGCCCGTAAGTGCGGATTCCTACCGAGTGGAATGGACGGAAACCGTCCGTGCCCATTCCGGTGTAGCTTTGGAAAGCCATTCTTACGAGGCTACGGTCGGAGTTCAGATCAACCCTCCCACATCGGAAGCCGTGCTGCTGCACAATCCCGGCGGCGTGTACGTCACAAGCCTGTCGGCCAGTCGTGTTTTCAAAAACTGGCCTGGCCCGTCTCCGGCTCAGGCGCAATAGGAGTTTTCCATGAGAAGAGGTTTTGCCGTTTTCCTGCTGTTGGCCTGCTGCCTTGTCTCTGGCGTCAGAGCGAACGCGGCCCCCGCGGGACAAAGCGCTCCGGAACTGCCGCCGGACTTTCTGAATATGCCGGATTTTTTGAGCAATGACACTGTGCCGTTGAGCAAACGCGAACGTCAGTCTCTCAGCCTTACCCGCGATTGGGCTGGGCGGGGTCCGGCTCCGGTGCTCTCGCACTCCGGCAAGCTGACCTATGTACACGGTGCATCTCTGCCCACCATTTTGGCCAGCCCCATGCAAGTCTGCGATGTGGAACTCCAGCCCGGGGAGAAGGTCAATGAAGTTATCGTTGGCGATTCCGCGCGCTGGATGGTGGAGACAGGTACGGCCGGCAATACTACACACCTCTTCATCAAGCCCGTGGACGCCGGTCTTGAGACAACAGCCGTGGTCACTACGGACCGCCGGGTTTATCATTTGCGGCTGATTTCCCAGCGCTCCGGCCATACTCCGTATGTGGGTTTTGTCTATGCCGATGCCATGAAGCTCCAGCTTGCGGAAAAGAAGGCCGCCAGAGAACAGGAAATCCAGCGCAATACGGCCACCATTGAGGGGAAAGAGGTCGATATCTCCGGCCTGAATTTCAATTTCGAGGTGAAAGGCAAGGCTTCCTGGAGGCCTGAGCGGGTCTTTGACGACGGGCAGAAGATTTATATCCACCTGCCGCGCAAAACAACGGAAATGCCCGTGTTGCTGGCCAAAAAGAATGGAGAAAACGTCCTGGTCAACTACCGAGTGGACGGCAAGACTCTGGTTGTAGACGGTCTGTTTGACAATATTTCCCTTCTGTTGGGCGTGGGTTCCAAAAAAGAAGAAGTGCGGATCATCAGGAAGGTTCAGTGATGAGCGACGAATCCCCCAACGCCCTTGTCATGTCACCCAAGCCGTTAGTTGCCAGAATGGGGCGCTGGCCGCTTTATGCGTTACTGGCCGTGCTTGTGTTCCTGCTTGGAGTGTTGATTTACAGCGTGAGCTTCGTGCATGACCCTGACCGCAAGAAGGAAGAAGAGATCAAAAAGCCATCTACAAGTGAAGAGGAAAAGCCGGTCTGGCTGGTAGAAGGGAGCGGTCTGGCGCTTGATCCGAAAAAGGATCAAACGAGCGGAGTTGCCATGCCTCCTGAACCGGCAAAGCCGGAACCCCTGGTAGTTGTCCAGCGTGAGGAAAAACCGGATCAGCAGGCGGAAAACATTCGCCGCGTCAAGACCCAGGCGTATATGAGCGCGCTCTCCGCGCCCCTGGTCGCCAAGCGCATGACCGACGCCAATGCCGCTGCCGTAGCTGTCAGCGCACCTGGAAGCGGCCCCGCGCCGGCCGCCGGTCAAAACGCCGTTTCCGCCACGGCTTCAGCCGGAAGCGACAACTACTATGACCCGGCCGCTGATCGGGACAAGGAAGCCTTTTTTGACCGCGCCCGCAAGGACACTTCCTGGCAGCTTCAGGAGCAGCGCACGGCCGGCATGCCGCTGGAGCTGAAAACCGGCGCGGTCATTCCTGGCGTCATGCTGACAGGCGTGAACTCGGATCTGCCCGGCAACATGATCGCCCAGGTTTCGCAGCACGTCTTTGATTCCGCCACCGGCCGGAACCTGCTCATTCCCCAAGGCACCAGAATTTACGGCGTCTATGATTCCCGTATCGTGTACGGCCAGGAGCGCGTCCTGATCGCCTGGAACCGCCTGATCTTTCCGGACGGCTCATCCATCTCCCTTGGCGCCATGCCAGGAGCGGACATGGGCGGCATGGCCGGCCTCAATGACGACGTAAACAATCACTACATGCGCATATTCGGCTCGGCGCTGATGATGTCTCTGGTTTCCGGGGGCATGGCCTACGCGATGGACGGCATGAACGACAGCACGGAAAGCAGGAACGGAACGCGCATGACCGATGAGATGACGGCCGCGCTGGCCCAGCAGCTTGGGCAGACGACGACAACGCTGCTCCAGCGCAATCTGAGTATCAAGCCAACGCTGGAGATCCGGCCCGGCTACCAGTTCAATATTGTCGTCACCAAGGACGTGATCTTCAGGGAACCCTATGCCCGCTGGCGGCGCTGATGCGTAACACGAATCCGTTTGCCACAGGAGAACTCCATCATGGCGCAACAGGAATACGGACTTCAGGAATCAACGCTCAGGCGCAAAGCCGCGCCTTGGTGGCTGCTGCTCCTGCTGCCGGCGCTGGCGCTTCTGGGCATGAGCATGGCCACGCTGAAGGCGGCTTCGGACTATGGCTTCCAGTCTGCTCTGGGGCAGCCGTGGTTTCATCTTTTCGGCATTCCGATTTACGCGCCCTGGAGCATCTTCACCTGGGAAGGCATTTCCCCGACGGTTATGGACAGGGCCATGGCCGTCGGACAGGCCTTTTTCATCCTGCCCTTGCTCTTTGCCATGCTTTGCACAGTGACCTTCCGTCGGCTCAGGGGGAATCAATATCTGCATGGTTCGGCGCGCTGGGCGCGGGAAAACGAGATCAAGCGCATGGGCTATTTCGAGGGCAAGGGCGTCTATGTGGGCGGCTGGTTCAAAAGATATGTCGGGATAGCCCTGCTGATTCGGAGACTTTTAGGTAAGCCGGATGATGAGCTGCTTTATCTCCGGCATAACGGCCCGGAACATGTTATCTGCTTCGCGCCCACGCGTTCCGGCAAAGGCGTGGGCCTGATCCTGCCTACTCTGCTGTCCTGGCCAGGCTCCAGCCTGACGCTGGACATCAAGGGGGAAAACTGGGCGCTGACATCCGGCTGGCGTAAATCTCAGGGGCATACAGTGCTGCGCTTTGCGCCTGCGGACTCGTCGGGTTCCGGTTGCGCCTTCAATCCCCTGGATGAAATCCGCCTGACCAAACTGGAAGCCGTGCAGGACGTGCAGAACATGGCGCTGATGCTGGTGGATCCTGACGGCAAGGGCATGGCGGACCACTGGACCAAGGCGGCCTTTGCCTTTTTCTCCGGGCTGATCCTGCATTGCTGCGTCATGGTGCGGCATAAAGAGGGCCGCATGCCCACGCTCCAGGAATTGACCATCATGATGTCTGATCCGGATCGTACCTCTGCGGAGCTGCTGGATGAGATGATGGCCACGGATCACGCGGAGCTGTTCCGGGAGTTCGCCCCGGACGCTGACGTGCGCGTGGGCGACGCCTGCCATATCTTCATTGCCAGTTCTGCGCGGGAAATGTCCTCCAAGGCGAAAAATGAGGCCTCCGGCGTTCTTTCGTCGGCTTTGGTAAACATGGCCATCTACCGTGACCCGATTATCAATATCAACACGGCCCGGTCGGATTTTCACATCCATGATCTCATGAATGACGAAAATCCGGTGGATCTCTATCTGGTGGCTCCACCGGACGGTATAGACCGGGTGCGGCCGCTGATGCGCCTTATGCTGGATCTGATTATCCGCCGCGTCTGCGCCAAGATGGAATTTGCCGACGGCGCGAGCAAGGTCGGCTATCTGCATCGGCTCCTGCTGATGCTGGATGAGCTTACCAGCCTGGGGAAACTGCCCATTCTGGAGAAAGCTATTGCCTACATGGCCGGTTACGGCGTCAAGCTGTACATCATAGTCCAAGACGTGAAGCAACTCAACGAGGTATACGGCAAGGACAATGCAATTTTTGGCAACTGCCATGTGCGTATTGCCTATGCGCCGAATGATCCGGACACAGCGGAACTGCTTTCCAAGATGGCCGGCAACACTACGGTGGTGGAGAAGAAAACTTCCATTTCCATCGGCAAGGGCGGGCGTACCCGCTCCATCAACATGGTAGAGACGGCCCGGCCCCTGCTGACCCCGGATGAATGCGGCCGTCTTCCCGGCGCGGAAAAGGACGCTGATGGCAAGATCACCAAGCCAGGTCATATGCTGATATTCACCGCAGGCCAGTACCCTATTTATGGGATGCAGATCCTCTATTTCAAGGATCCCACGTTCTCGCAACGCTCCAGAATGCCCGCACCGGGCGTTTCAGAAAAGTATCCCGCCGGCATCACGGATTCCCTGTATTTTCCCCGCCCTACGGAGTTGTTTTCGCCAGCGGGAACACCCCAGGAGGAAAAAATGCCGGATGTGCCGACGCAGGTTCGGCCCGCCAGCTTCGAGAGTTTTCTGGAGGAGCGGCCATGAAGGCACTGTTGGCCGTGGTTACCGCTTTCTTCCTGCTTTTGCCGCTGCTGCATCGTGCGGGGTTCCGTTTCAATCCGACGCCATCCCTGCCCAAAGGCATTTACCGCATCGCGCCCGGCGCTCCGGAGCGCGGCGATCTCGTCGCCTTTTGCCTGGAGTCTCCGGTCTGGACATCTCTGGCCAGAGAGCGCGGCTACCTTGGGGCGGGCTTCTGTCCTTCTGGACTTCAACCTTTACTCAAACGTCTGGCCGGCCTGCCCGGCGATACTGTCACGGCGACGCCTGACGGCATACAGGTCGAGCCAGTTTCCGGATCGGCCAGTACCTGGCCCGTTCCGATCCGGCACGAAGATTCTATGGGACGGCCATTGCCGGCAAGCGCACTGCGCGCCGGCGAAATTCCCGGCGGCATGGCTCTGGCGCTGTCCGGCCATCCGGGCAGCTTTGACAGTCGTTTCTTCGGACTCATCCCTCTGGCCGGTATGGTCAGGGTAGATCTCGTATGCACCTTTGAACCTTAACCAGTGGAGAACTCTGTATATGGCGGGAAAAAATCGTGACCAGATGTCTTTCATCCGCATTGGAACCGCCCATGAGCAAGAGGATATTGCGCTGTTTATGGACGAAGTTTTCAGGGAAAGCGGGGATGATTATTGGACGCAGCAGGCAAGGGAACTGCTTCACAATATGTTATCCCGCCTGATGTGGCAATGTGAGGAAGAAAACAGGCCGCTGCTGTGGTCCGATCTTATTGCTGCCCTGCGTAACCATGATTTGGGTATCGCAGCGGATGATCGGGAACAGGACGGTATTCTCGCAACGATTAATAATCAACTTCTGAAGTGGATATCTTCAGCCCTGGAGGATGTCATGAACAAGGAAGAACTGAACGCTGCGGCCACGGATGCCTTCAACCAGGCCCAGGACGATCTGGCCGTGCCTCTTGATCCTGAACTGGCGGAAGGCATGGGCGCTTTCTCGGAAGACGCCCTGACGCTGAAGGATATTCTGGACGACGCCCTTCTTGCGGCGGAAGGGGGGGAAGATGGCCGGGGATAAGAAAGAGCGGATCCCGTTCCATGAAGAGTTCGCCGGCAAGGTCATCAAAATGCTGGAGGAAGGTACGGCTCCCTGGCAGAAGCCCTGGACGCCGGCCCAGAACCTTGCGCCGCGTAATCCTCTTTCCGGCACGGTCTACAAGGGTGTGAATCGTCTGCATCTGGCGATGGCCGGCTATGAAGATCCGCGCTGGATGACGCTGAGACAGGCTAATGACGCTGGCTACCGTATCAAGGCGGGCAGCCGTTCCACGGCTGTGGTCTATTACCAGTTCACAAAGGAACAGGACAAGCTGGATGAGAATAAACAGCCGGTCCTGGGTGAAGACGGCAAGCCTGTGCGTGAAACCGTGTCGCTGGAACGGCCTATCATGCGCATGGCGCGCGTGTTCAACGCGCAGCAGGTGGAGAGTTTCCCTCCGCTTCCGGAACACGAAAAAGCCTTTGCATGGGATCCCCAGGAAAAGGCTGAGGCAGTGTTGGCCAAATCCGGTGCTGTCATCAAACATGATCAACATGACCGGGCTTTTTATCGTCCGTTGAACGATGAAATTCACCTGCCACCCAAGGGTAGTTTTGATCAGGGCGAAAAATACTATGCCTCGGCCCTGCATGAGCTGGGACACTGGACCGGCCATCCATATCGTATGAACCGGGAGTTTGGCCCCTTTGGTTCAGCCACTTATGCCAAGGAAGAACTGCGTGCGGAAATCAGTTCATGGATGGTGGGTCAGGACATTGGGGTAGGACACGATCCCGGTCAACATGCTGCCTATGTGAAGTCCTGGGTCAAGGCACTCAGGGATGATCCGCTGGAAATTATGCGTGCCTGCCGGGATGCGGAACATATCCGCGATTATGTTCTGGGGTTGGAAATGCAAAAGAAAAAGACTCATGAGCAGAGTGTGGAGCACGGAACGGACGCCATCGGCATGGCTGCGCCTTCCGGCGCTCCCGTTCAGGATCCTGCATTGGCCAAAACCTATCTTCATGTTCCTTACAAGGAAAAAGAAGCTGCTAAAGCTTTGGGGGCCAGATGGGATGGTAAAGAAAAGCAGTGGTACGTGCCGAAAGGCACGGATCTTGTGCCTTTGCGGCGTTTCATGACGCCGCTTGAACAGGCTTTTGCGGATGCCAAAGTCATTACATCGGTGCAAACCCTTTCTCCTCAGGAAGAGTTCGCATGCAAGCTGGCGGGCATGGGCCTCGATCTCAAAGGCCAGCTCCCGGAACTGGACGGCAAAACGCACAGAGTCCCCTTGCTTTCCAAAAACGGTCGCGGCCTTGACGGGGCGTATTGCCTCCACGGCGACGGCGTCCCCGCCGGCTGGGCGCAAAACCACGTTACCGGCGAGAAGGTGAAGCTCGTGGCTACCGGCATCGTACTTTCGCCGTCGGAACGGGAACGTCAGCAGCGTGAACGGGTAGCACGGCTCCAGGCGGCGGAAGCGGAACGCGCCAGAGCGCATGATGTCGCCGCCCGGCGTTGTCAGGGCATGTGGGACAGCTTCAGCCCGGCCGCTTCGTCTCCCTATCTGGAGAAAAAGGGCGTAGAAGCCTTCGGCCTCAGGGAAGATCAGGGCAACCTGATCGTTCCTCTGCGGAACATCGACGGTGAATTACGTGGTTTTCAAGCCATCGCGCCGGATGGGCAGAAGGCCTTTGCAACAGGCATTGAGAAAAAAGGCAATTTTCACCTGATCGGTGCTGAAGGCAAGGATCTGTTTCAAGGAGAGATTGTCCTCTGTGAAGGTTACGCCACCGGCGCTTCCCTGTACATGGCCACGGGCAAGCCCGTAGCGGTCGCCTTTGACTCCGGCAACCTGATTTCCGTGGCGGAAGCCATCCGCAACAAGTTTTCCAACATCGCCATCACCATCTGCGCGGATAATGATCACTCCATGAAGAGGGACGGCAATCCCTACAATGTGGGGGTGGAAAAGGCCAGACAGGCGGCGCAAAAGGTCAACGCCAAGATCAAGGTTCCCACGTTCACCGATAAGGAAAAGGCCCAGGGCCTGACCGACTTCAATGATCTACACATGACGCGCGGCCTTGAGGCCGTCCGGCGGCAGGTCGGCATGGAGCGCGGCAGGAATCAGGACAGGGAGTTGAGCCGATGAAGCTGCTGATTGTGGAAAGTCCCGGCAAGATCAAAAAATTGCAGGACATTTTAGGATCGGAATGGCGCGTTGCCGCCAGCTGCGGGCATGTGCGCGATCTGCCAAACCAAGGCTATGGTCTGGAGCCACCGGATTTCACTCTCCGATACACGGAAACCAAGCCGGATGTACTCAAAAAGCTGGCCGTTCTGGCCAGGGGAGCTGAGGCAGTGTTTCTGGCATCTGACCCGGACCGGGAAGGAGAAGCCATTTCCTGGCATCTGAAGGATGCGCTGGGACTCAGGACCTACAAGCGCGTGACCTATACGGCTATCACTCCCCAGGATGTCCGGGCCGGCTTGGACAATCCGCGCGACATCGACATGAACCTCGTCCACGCCCAGGAAGCGCGTCGAGCTCTTGACCGTTTGTGCGGCTACAAGGTTTCCGGGCCTCTGGGCCGGGCGGTACAGGAAGAAAAAATGTCCGCGGGGCGGGTGCAAAGCCCGGCTGTCCGGCTTGTGGTGGAGCGGGAACGGGGGATCCGGTCCTTTGTCTCTACCACCCATTACGGGGTGGAACTGCTGTTTGAAGCCGTGGAAAATATTTCCAATGGCTGGAAGGCGGCCTGGCTGCCCAAGGAAGGCTGGCTGGAAGAGGGGCAGGAATATTTCCTGGACCAGACCGCTGCCGGGAAGATAGCCACTCTGCGGACTCTGGATATTCTCTCCTGCGAAGAGAAGGAAAGCCGCACACCGCCGCCTGCGCCTTTCACAACTTCTTCCTTGCAGCAGGCATCCAGCAATGCGCTCAAATTCAAGCCCAAGAAGACCATGGAGCTGGCGCAGAAACTCTATGAGGCCGGGCATATTACCTACATGCGCACGGACAGCCCCAACTTGAGCGAAAGCGCCATTACCGAAATCCGGGCTTATTGCGACGCACAGGGCTGGCCCTTGTCGGCCATGCCGCGCACCTGGAAGAGTAAGTCCGGCGCACAGGAGGCACATGAGGCCATTCGTCCCACGCATGTGGACGTGGAAGAGGCCGGAGAAACTGACGATGAGAAAGCCCTGTACCGGCTGATCCGCATCCGGACGTTGGCCAGCCAGCTTGCGGATGCCGTCTTTGACGTGCGCGTGGCTCGGCTCGCCGGCGACGTGGACGGCAGAAAGGCCGTGTTCGAGGCCAAAGGCCGGACGCTTCGGGAACAAGGCTGGAAGGTGGCCATGGCTGCGGACGCTTCCCTGGCCGACGCGGAAGAGGTGGAGCCTGACAACGCCGTACCGGACCTCAAGGTCGGATGCCAGGCAACGGCTATCCAGGGCGAAGTGAAGACGAAAAAGACAAAACCCGCCTCCCGTTTCTCCGAGGCCTCGCTGATCCGAGAAATGGAAAAGCGTGGTATCGGCCGGCCGGCCACCTATGCCGCCATTCTGGAAAACATCACGTCACGAGCCTATGTGAAAGAAGAAAAAGGTTTTCTTGTACCCACGCCGCGCGGGGAAAAATTGGTGGACGCCCTGGTGGGTGCATTCGGCTTTCTGGACCTGGATTTCACCAGCCATATGGAAGAACGCCTTGATGACGTGGCCGGAGGTAAAGTCGGTTATGCGGAGTGCATCGGCGTGTTTCACACCCAGCTCATGGAAGAACTGGACAAGTTCGTCCAGGCGCATACCGTCCCTTGTCCGGCCTGCGGTGATCGAGAGCAGTTCCGTCATATCTACTCCAGGGAAAAAGGCTGGAATTTCTGGGGTTGCAAGGTCTGCGGAGCTACTTTTGCCGATGACAACGGCCGGCCTGGTCCCAAACGGGAAAAGGGGACCAGCGATCTGACGGACTTCTTGTGCGAAAAGTGCGGCAAGCCTCTTCAGCATCTCAAGGGTACGAAAAAAAATGGTTCCGGCCAATATGACTTCTTCGTCTGCTCCGGCAAGGAGTGCGGCGCGAAATATGCCAATGTGAACGGTCAGCCCGTTGTCCATGAACTTCCGGCGCTGTCCGAACACAAATGCAAAAAATGTGGCAAGCCTCTGGCGTTGTTTGAAGGCACAAGTCGGGCGGGCAAGCCTTACAAAAAATTCAACTGTTCTGGTTACCCCCGTTGCCGGCAAAGTTATTGGGGAAAGGATGACGGTACGCCAGACTATGAAAATCCCGTCAAAACGAAGTAGGAGGGTAATGTGAAAAAAAAACGTCTTTCAGCAATGTTTGAAAACAGTGTTGCCATTCAGGACGGGGCGCATGAAGAAGTACTTTGTCCGCATTGCGACGAACCTCTGGTTTTTGGTATGAAAGATAATGCGCATGAGTTTTCCATAGGGTTGACAAAAATCCTTGAGTGTCTGGTTGTCGCGGAACACATGGGATATGTTCCCCCATTCCCAGATGACTGGTGGGTGTCGGCAAGCAGACGTTACGCTTTTATCCCGGACGTTCGGAATCATTTGCAGCATAAAAGGGAGTAGACATGCACGTTTACAAGCTGAAAACAGGACTGCAACCTATCAAGCTTATCGAAAAAGAGCAGTTTGAGCGAGATACCGGCAAACAGTCTCCCTGGTATCAGAAAAATGGGGATGAAATGGTTCAATACGCAGTCTGTCCAGCTTGTGACAATCCGATACAAATCATTGCATTGTATAAAGAGCATTGAATTTATTGTTTCATTGGGAAATGAAAACGTATTCAACAAGGTTCTCGAAGTTGACCCCATGCGTTTTCACAATCTTGTCAATCTGCCACCGGAAAAATCTCACCGCAAACAAAACCTACTTGCTATTGCGGAAGAGATGATTCCTTTATGATTGGAGAGAGTATGTCCGGTTTCATGAGTTCCAGCACGGCAATGAAAATTTTTGAGGCCCAAGCCAAAGAACCTGACTTTGACAAATTGCGGAAATACGCCTTTAGGCCTGCTCCCGGCCCTGATGGCAAACGCATCGGCTGGGTCGGCCTCGGTGATCCGCTTGACCTGGATTTCAGCTTCGGCATCAACTTCGGCCGATTCATGGCTTTTTCTTTGCGAATCGACGAACGCAAGCCCTCCAGTGCGGCTATCAAAATACGCCTGGCGGAAGCCCTCAAGGAGGAGGCCGACAGCGACGGCAAGGTGTCGGGCAAACGTAAGAGAGAATTGAAAGAGGCCATTATAGCTATGGTCACTTCCAAGACCGATTTCATTCCGTCCCTGACTGACTGCATCTGGGATTTGGACGCGCAGCGTTTCTATGTCTCCACGGCTTCAGATGGGGTCCTGACCATCCTGCTGGAGTTGTTTAACAAAACCTTTGGTGTCACTCCCTTTCCCATATCGCCCAAGACAGATATGGCCACTCTGTTCGCCAAGGTGTTCCAGAAAAGTATTTCCGTGGATGGCGGCACTGAAGTCAGCGCCAATGGCTACTCCGTGACGCTGGCTACGCCGGAACAGCAAGAAAACAAGGCCCACGTCGCTGTTGTCAACAATCAGGGAGCCGTGGCGACGGCTCTGGAAGAAGGTCTGCGGATCACCAAAATGGCTTTGCTTGCTGTGAACGGGGAGCAGGAACTGCCCTTTACCCTGGCTGATGATCTGACCCTCTCGGGTTTGAAGCTGCCCAAGGGGGAAAAAGGCGATGACGCCGAAGTTACGTTTTTCCTGAAGGCTGAGGCTTGCGCGCATGTGGCCCATATCGTGGAAACCCTGAGCAAGTAATCTTACATGGGCTGGCGTTTGGCCAGCCCATTCCTCTAGAGGTTCCAGATGCAAAAAAATCGCGCCTACCCGCTGATTCTGTTTTTTTTCCTGCTGTTGGCTTTTCAACCTGCGCTTGGTGCCGACTCCACCAGCTTTGACCCCACAAAGGTCGCTGTAAAGGCCAAAGGCTCTGGCGGCGTCCCGGTTGGAACCATCATTTCATGGCCAGTTGCGACGAATCCGGACGATATGGACAACTGGCTGGAATGTAACGGACAATCCATATCACAGTCAGTTTACCCGGAACTGTTTGCGGTTGTAGGGCCGCAGGTGCCGGATCTGAGAGGCTTGTTCCTACGCGGTCTGGGTGGCAATAGCGCAGCGCTCGGCGTCCAGCAGGGAGATGCAATACGAAATATAACTGGAACATTTGGTGGGCATGCCATTGGCTGGAAAGGCGGGTGGGGTAGTGGCCCATTTTATTCATGGAACTCTGGAGATAGAGGGTCAGGAGGCAACGGACAAGGGACATCATGGGGCTTTGATGCCAGCCGCGTTGTCCCTACAGCTGATGAAAACCGTCCTGTAAACACGGCCGTGCGGTATCTCATGCGCGCCCGGCTGTAATCTAGCTGGCTTTGGGATTTCGTGCGTCTAGGTTGCGCAAAAATGTTGGGTCACAAGGGTAATAGATCTTTTATTTACTCCGATAAAAGGATAGAAAATTATTTAGCTAGGAATAAGATTAGAATTGCAATGCTGACTAAATAGAGCCTTTAATTCTCAGGGCTAGCTCGGAAAAATACAAATCAATTGAGATTCAATATGTTAGAAGCAAAAAATATTAATCGAGATGCAGGTTGTTCATTTTTTGCACATTTTTTGCATCTCTCTCTCTCTCTCTCTCTCTCTCTCTCTCTCTCTCTCTCTTGACACTGTATGACCGCGCTTTAGGCGCGGTGCTGGCATTTGTTCAGCTAGAGCGTGCTGATAACGCGTTCTAGCTGTTTTTTGTATTTTTGCCAAAGAAAACTTAAAAAATACAAAAACACCGTTGGAGGGCGTTATGGGTAACTTGAAATTGAGAACAAAACTAATTTGTGCATTTTCAGGAATTTTATTAATACTAATTATATCGTCAGGTATCACAATCAACAATTTGCTAAAAATTGAAAAAGACGTCAGCTATATTAATGGGTCATGGAATCCATCTTTAGTTGCAATCATGACAATGAATACTGAATTGGCACGCATTAGATTTGCTGTGTCCGGTAGTATAGGTGAAAATGATAATAATATTGTTAAATTTTACGAAGAATACATCAAGGAAAGATTGCAAGTCGTCGAGTCAAATCGTGCTATTTATAAAAAAATATTAGAAGCAGATGAAGAAATTGATCCTGAAGACATGCGTCTATTAGATGAGATTGAAAAACTTTCTCCCCTCTTTATCCAATTAAGAGCACACATTTTTTCTCTTATCAAAGAAGGACGGCATGAGGAAGCGAGACAAATTTTTAATACAGAATACCGTCCATTGTATGAAAAGTTGAGAAAAGTATATGAAACAATAGTGAATTTGAATGTTCAGGGCACAAAAAGTGCTTTGGAAGCTATTGATGAGACTGGACACTTTTCTCGTATTTTGGCCATCAGCCTGACGGTAGTCGGATTTTTCATAAGCGCGATAATGGCCAGCCTAATTATTCGTTCTGTTAATACCCAACTGGGTAAGGATCCTGGCGAGCTGGCTATCATTGCGCAAAGAGTAGTTGATGGTGATTACGCAATTGATGATGATAGTATAAAGAAAGGCATCTACGGTTCCATTGTAGAAATGGTTATAGCGCTGAAGCAGCATATTGAACATGCTGAACAAGAATCAGAAAATGCCAAAGAGCAGTCAGCTAAAGCTCAGGCTTCGATGATGCAAGCCGAAGCTGCAAGCAAGGAAGCTCAAAAGAAGACTGAAACAATGTTACAAGTGGCAGATCGGCTGGAGCAGGCAGGAAGTGTCATTTCTTCAGCCTCCGCAGAACTCGCGGCCCAGATTGAACAATCTGATCGTGGTGCCGGGGAATCTGCACAACGTCTTTCCGAGGCAGCTACCGCCATGAATGAAATGAATGCTACGGTGCAAGAGGTCGCAAGAAATGCCGCTGCAGCCTCAAGCGCTTCGGCAGAAACCAGGGAAAAAGCACAGCATGGCGCTTCTATTGTAGATCAGTCCTTGCAGAGCATTGAAGGCGTTCGCCATATTTCTTCCCGACTTAAAGAAGATATGAGTCAGCTCCATGGGCATGCGCAAAATATTACCAGAATAATGGGGGTCATTTCTGATATTGCTGACCAGACAAATTTGTTGGCCTTGAACGCAGCAATTGAAGCTGCCCGAGCGGGAGAAGCCGGGCGTGGTTTTGCTGTTGTTGCTGATGAAGTCCGCAAGCTGGCTGAAAAAACTATGGCCTCTACAACGGATGTCAGTAGTGCCATTGCTGCCATACAAGACAGTACTGAAAAAAGCATGATCAGTATGGATGATGCCATGGAACAGGTAAGCCAGGCTACAGAGCTTGCCGGGCTGTCCGGTCAGGCTCTCCAGGAAATTGTGGCCACGGTTGATGTCACAGCAGATCAGGTACAGGCCATTGCCACAGCCAGTGAAGAACAATCCGCTGCCAGTGAGGAAATCAACCAGTCAATTATCCAGGTGAATGACATGGCAGGGCAAACTGCGGATGCCATGCATGAAGCGGCCAGGGCTGTATCAGATTTGGCTATCCAGGCACAAGAACTCACTAGCATTATTCAGAATCTGAAAAATGCATAATTGTCCAGCTTCTACTTGATTAGGTAGTTGGTAATCCTCCAAATAAGAGATTACCAGCTACCTAAGTAACGGGATGAGATAGGTATGCTCAAAGATTTTTTTGTTGCACGCCAACCTATTTTTGACCATTCCGGTAAGCTTTGGGCCTTTGAGCTGCTTTTTCGCACTGGGCTTTCTGAACATGCGGCAATAATTGATAATCCCGATGCGGCCACCATGCTGGTAGCCTCTGGTGGATTTTTACGTGCCACATCGGGACTCCCCGACAACATCAAACTATGCATCAATTTCACTGAAAAACTGATTTTCCAGCGCTTTCCACTGGCGCTGCCTCCCCAGAAAACAGTTATCGAAATTCTGGAAAATGTCCCTGTCACTCCAAAACTGGTGGAGCGCCTCAGGGAATTAAAGGCAGAAGGTTACATGATTGCCCTTGATGATTTTGTAGGAGACCCCAGTTATAAGGATATCTTCCCGTATATTGATATTATCAAGCTTGATTGTTTGGGACACTCTGTCGCCGAGGTCATAGATATAAAAAAGCGGTTTTCAGGCACTAAATGCCACTTTCTGGCTGAAAAAGTGGAATCTGAGGCGTATTTTTTAGCGCTCCGAAAGCATGGTTTTTCTTTTTTTCAGGGCTACTATTTTGCAAAACCTCAGATACTACGAGGCAAGAGGTTTACGAGCTTTACGGCGGTGCGTCTCAAGCTGGCTGCTGAAACTGAAAAAGACACGCCAGATATAAGGAGCATCCTTGCTATAGTACAATCTGATGTTTCGCTCAGCTACAGGTTATTAAGATATATTAATTCCACGACTTTTTCGTTCAGTAATAAAATTACTTCCATTCGTCAGGCGTTGATCCTGCTAGGCGTAATAAAAGCAAAGTACTGGCTACGCCTCATGCTGTATGCAGACATGCTCAGCCCCGATGCCAATCCTGAAATTCTCCGTATGGCGTTGCAGCGCGCACATTTTCTGGGTGAGCTGGGCGTCGCTTCAAACTTTACCGCATCAAAAAATGAGAGTCTATTTCTTGTGGGCATGTTTTCAACCCTTGAGGCCATACTAGGCATGCCCATGAACACCCTCCTTAGAGAATTGCCCCTGAGTGATGAAATCAAGAGATCTCTTCGGGGCGAACCCGGCATGTATGCCGACTACCTTGCCCTTGCCGTAGCCATGGAGCTTCTGGATTTTACCCGCGCAAACAAACTGGCCAGAGTGCTTTGTCTGCCAGAGAACATAGTCTCGAAGTCTTTTGAACTGGCCATAGAAAAATCCGACGCCATGATGAACCAGCTTGCTGATGTGTAGCAAGCTCAAGGCCTAGTGAGGTTACAAGTATACTTTAACTATCTGTTTGCCTAAGAAAATTTGAAAGGCCGACAAGCACAAATAGTTCTGGGTATGTGTCGGACTGGTCAACAATGCGCGGAATAGGTCATCACTTCCCGGTCGCAAGTATCTAGGTGTAGAGTATCAACGCGTTGTTCACCCTCCTAGCCTCGAAGCTGGAGGTTTTCTGCCAAGAGCTGAATGTGGCCGCAGAAAGTTGTTGAGGTGGTCCGGTTTAGTTGGACAGGTTGGCGACGTTGTTAAGCTCTAGCTGTAGAGCTGTTTTCCTTCCTGGCCTCTTCAGTCTTGATTTCTCCGGCAAAGATGCCCGACGCGGACTCTTTGAGCTGCTTCACCCATTTATGGATCAGCGTCTGGTGGACGCCAAACTCGGCGCTGAGTTCAGTAATGGTTTTTTCTCCGGAAAGGACGACTAGGGCCACTCTGGCCTTAAATGCCGGGGCATGGTTCTTTCGCTTGGACACGGTAGTACTCCTTGTGTAGGTGAGTAGCTATCATACCTGTCCGAATTTTGGGGGGCACTTCTGCCTGGGCGAGCATCATCCTTGTTCAAGGTAAATCTGGCAAAAATGAAAATGTGTGTAATGAAGGCGAATGCGAATTTTCTGTGTTTTTTTGGGTGATTATTGTAAATGAAATTGCATCATCCAGATCAAGCATGGCATTGATCAGAAAAACACGACGATAGTTGTAAAGGTCATCAACAGTAATAGTGGTTTCACGTACAATTCCTTTGTTTACCAGATTTGATCGTTGTACGCCCGGCAGAAGAAAAGTTGTTGGTGTAAAAAGCCCTGCGTCACTTTCAAATACCAGATTTGAAAAAGTCGTATCGGTGATGGCTCCGTTTTTTACAATAATTATTCCATCGTGGCCGGATGCTTTTTTTAACGCTTCAAGCGCTGACCTGTCGCAGGATTTCCAGCCGTAGCTTATGGCTGGAGCCTCAATCAGCGCGAGGGTTGTGATCTGTCGGCGCACGTATGGGATAAATTCAACACTCTCTATTTTTTGAGAATACGTTACACGGCAACGGTACAGGCCATTTTTATACATTGGGGGAACGCTTATGGAGAACACAGGAGGGGGGCAGTCTGGAAAAAAATGTTGCACGGTCTTTGTTAATCTTGCCATGTGCAGGTCAAGATTTATTATGTTGCCGTCGAACACTTTAATGGTTTCAAAAAACATATTGTTCTCACAATGGTAAATAAATTTTCTGCAGTGTTTCCTGATATTCGTTCTTCCAGTTGCTGCGCGCCGTAACCCCCCCCCCGCTTCTGAAAAAGAAGCTGCCCCTCAATCTCTGAGCTGGCCTGAAAAAGCTCCCCCGCATTTGTTGTAATCTTTTCTACATATCTGAAGCGTTTTATATGTACGTCATCAGCCCACATGCTGATGTCATTTCGCAATAGATCAACAATGGTGTTATGTTCTTCAGTCTCTTTTATATCATCGAGAAGCGACTGCTCGGCATTTGGCAGCGCCGCGTCTATGGTTCCCTTCATCGGGTTTGTGAAAATACGCCCGGTAGAACTGATTTTAACAAAACGCTCTGGAGAAAAGCAGACAAATCGTTCCGGAATGTAGAGCTGATAGGGCGAACTGCTCTGTAAAAAGATGGATTCAAGCGAAGTTGTGCAATGTATAGGGGTGCGCACCGTAAGATTTGTTAGATAGGTATCGCCTCGCAGAAGTGCCTTTTGCACAATATCCCATTTGCGCTTGTACAGCTCAGGGGGCAACGGCTCAGGTGCGATGTCACCTTTCTGGTCTTTTGTGTGGCGTGTTTTTTTGTTGCCCGCTGAGGGCGTGCAGAATCCTATGGCCTGTTGATGCAGGGGATTCTCAATGAATAGTGCTTCATCCCCCTCAAAATTAACAGCAAACAGGTAGGGACGCCCCTCGGGGGATGCTTTGTTAATCAACTCTCGTACTAAGCTGATATCACTGTAAAACATCATTGATTTGCCAAAAAGTTTGAAACCATGCGGCACCCGTGCGGGGTCAGAAAAGATTCGGGATGAAACTGGACGCCGTGTACATTGTACTGCCTGTGGGAAAAAGCCATTATGTGTCCATTGTTGTCTTCTGCCGTGATGCGTAACTCTGCGGGAAAGGTATTTCTGCTCACACACCACGAGTGGTACCGACCGACCTGTATCTGTGCGGGCAAGTTGGAAAACAGGCCGCTTTGTTCCTTGATATTTATGGTAGACTCAACGCCGTGAAAAACTTTTGGAAGATTAACAAGTTGCGCACCGCAGCAAAGGGCTAATGCCTGGTGCCCCAAGCAAATACCAAGAATAGGTTTAGTATGCATATGACGGCGCAAGAAGTCCATGAGCCCTCCCGCTTCTTCCGGCAACCCCGGGCCTGGAGAAACAATAACGGCATTGGCTTTGTCTGCCAGTTCATCTGTAAGCTCGTCATTTTTGGCGATGCACAGGCTGTCACTGATTGTACATAAACCTTTTAGCAACTGAACAAGGTTGTATGTAAACGAATCATAGTTATCGATCAGCAGGATGCGCATTATATCTGTGGTCCTTTAAGTAAATTGAATTGTCATTTGCTCAAACGTGGCTGATATGAAGCGCTGTAGAAGCCTCGCACGACTGACCGTTAAAGGCAAAGAGAAGTGCTCCCCCAAATTTGGACAGGTATGATAGCTAGTTATTCAGCAAAGGAGAGTACCTATATCCAAGAGAAAAAACCATGCCCCGGCGTTCAAGGCCAGGGTGGCGTTGCCCGCCCTTTCCGGCGAGAAAAACGTTGCCGAACTCAGCGCCGAGTTTGGCGTCCACCAGACACTGATCCATAAATGGGTGAAGCAGCTCAAGGAGTCGGCAGCGGGCATCTTTGCCGGAGAAATCAAGACTGAAGAGGCCAGGAAGGAAAACAGCTCCAGGTACTTCATGCCAAAATCGGTCAGCTTACTGTGGGACGCGATTTTTTAGCCAAGGCCTAGGTGTAGTGTTCCAATAGGTTGTTCACCCTCCCCCAAGTCGGTAAAGCTGGAGTTAACAGACAACAGCAAACCGATCGAGGGAGAAGGTGAACAGCCATAAGAATGCCAAACTGACCGCAAGAGGTCGAGAAGAAATGATACAGCGGATGCGGGACAATCCTGCCGCTACGGTGGCGGCAGGATTTGGAGTAAGCCTGCGAACCGCCAGAAAATGGATGAAGCGATACCGTGAAGGAGGTCTTGCTTCTTTAGCAGACGCCTCTTCTCGGCCTCGACATTGCAGAAATCGGCTGACGGAGCTGGACGTTTCCAGAATTTTTGAGTTGCGGAAAAAGCGACAGACTGGCGACGCAATCGCATTACGCCTTGGCCTGTGCCGCAGCACTGTGTTTCGTGCCTTGCGCAGACTCGGCTGCTCCCGGCTTTCTTCTTTGGAAGAAAAAGAGCCGGTACAGCGTTATCAATGGGCGAAGCCGGGGCAGATGCTTCATCTGGACATCAAGCGTCTCGGCAAGATTGATGGAGTTGGTCATAGGAAGACGGGGACACGGCAAGTCCGTCGGCGTCGACTAGGTTGGGAATATTTACATGTATGTGTGGATGACGCTTCCAGGGCCGCGTATACGGCAGTACTGCCGGATGAAACGGCGGAATCTGCCATAGAGTTTTTGTGGTTTGCCATCGCGTGGTATGCTTCGCACGGCATCAAAGTAGAACGAATTCTGACGGACAATGGCGCTTGCTATAGGTCTTGGAAATTTCGAGACGCTTGCCGTGAGTTTGGGATAACGCATAAACGCACACGGCCTTATAGACCACAAACCAACGGCAAGGCAGAGCGCTTCATTCGAACAGCATTGAATGAGTGGGCATACGCCGAAACGTATACCCACTCATGGAAAAGAACAGCTTATCTGCCGATATGGACGCATCGGTATAATTTCTTGCGACCACACTCGGCTCTTGGCAGAAAACCTCCAGCTTCGAGGCTAGGAGGGTGAACTCTGATCAAATCAACTAAAGTAAGGAATAATAATGGCACCTCTAATGCCTCTCATCTCAGTTATTATCCCCTGTTATAATTATGCCCATTTTTTACCTGATGCTATCAATAGTGTGTTGAATCAGCAAAAAAATGGACAGCCCATTGAAATTATTATTGTAGATGACGGCTCTTCGGACAACACTGCCGCAGTTGCCCAAGGCTTCGCTGGCAAAATTCGTTATATCCACCAAAGTAATCAGGGGCTTTCAGCAGCGCGTAATACTGGTATCCGAGCAGCGCGCGGTGATTATCTTGTTTTTCTTGATGCTGACGACTTGTTGACCCCTGGAACACTGGCAAGTCAGCTGGATAACTTTACGGCCCATCCAGAGCTAGACCTCAGTGTCTGCCTGAGTCTTCAGACTGTTCAACACAAAGATAATTCAGAAAAATATTCGTGTTATCTATGGCCCCTCAAATGCGCTCATCTTGATATGCATATTTGTCACAGCACTGTTTCGCCCATACACACGTTTATGTTGCGTGCAGAAGCTGTGCAGGCAATCGGTTTCTTCAATACAGACCTCAAAGCCTGTGAGGATCATGATTACTGGTTGCGTTGTGCAACTCAGGGACAACGCATTGGAATCAATCCCCATGCTCTGGTCATTTACCGACAACACGGTTCAAGCATGATAAATTTCAAATCACAACAACTTGCTCACAGCGCTGCGCTTCGCTTTAAGATCAGCACATTGCTAAAAAACAATCCCCAATTTCCCCAGGCAGGAAAATTTTTTGGATGGCTGGCACATGCTGCTGGAACTATTCGCAGTGCGTATGATATTCACTCCAGCTCGTCACAGTTCGCACTGAAACTTCTGGAAGAATCAATTCAAGCGATACTGAAAGCCGCGACATTAACGGCGATGGTAAAAACAGAGGATCATCATCTAATCCTTGCAGAACAGTTTTTTAGCGCATCGTTCCTTCTGATGGCTAAAAAATTTTCTCACGTAGCCGTCAAGCAGCTGCAGCAATCTATTGATTTTATTATATATCGCTACCCACAGCTTTCAATGCTCAGCAGCAATATGCTGCACGAACAACAAAAGAAACTGCTTCAATCATTGTGTTGTAGCCAAGAACAAGTGCAGATGACTATAAAGGAAAAAATCAAATTGAATTCATATTGATATTAAAGTTAATAAAACTAAAAAGTATAATTAAATAGGCTATAGTATAGATATGCTAGCCAGTTGCCTCCCTTCGCTTGCGTGCGTGTAGCATGGAGTTCTTCAGCCTCGTATTGACGGGTCAATTTCATAAGATTTGTTCTGGTTCTGCGCGCTATGGGCCTGTGCTCCAACTCTTTGCGCTTTTCCGCCGAACCGTACCCACGCAGAAACAGCCCCCTCAGATCCGGCATTTTGGGACCTACAAGCGCAAACAGTTCCGGGGGCGGGCTGGCTGGCAAAGCGTTGCCGAGCGCGGAAAATCAAGATATAAGGAGTGGATACGGCTGCCTGCTTAAGCTGGTACTTGTAGCGCTTCAGGCCTTCACGTATATTTGTTCAGTCAAGAGTTTTTACGCTTGGAGGAAGCAATGCGGGAACCAAATTTGAAATATTTTTCCAAGGAAGAAGAAAAGTCCGTCAGACAGCGTGCAATGGCTTTGTATGATCAGGGATGCGATGAAGAGGGAGATTCTTTACTTGACTCACTGCCGATGCCCGCAGAATACCTTCAAACCTTGAAAGAATGTATGGGGCTTGATGCATTGATAGAGGAAGGTGTTAACCTTTCCAAAGCGGTGGAAAAATATGGTCAAAACTGGCTTGCCTCTTAATTTTGTCAAATTCCTTCAGCGCTCTGATAATATCAGAGAGGAGCTGTTTCAAGGTCCTAGTGGTATTCGATATGCGAAAGCCCTGCAAAAAACAGCTTCAGAGATGGCCCTTGCGCTGAAGGCCAAGGATTTTGACACATTGCTGGCTATGGAAAAACTTGCGGTTCAGCGTGACTTCAGAGTGTATGAAACAGAGTTGGCCCAAAAATCGGAAAATGGCCATAAGCAAATCATGGAGCGCTGGCGAATCGGCTGCGACCCCCAAAAGGCCAGGGAAGATTTCCAGGCTACCTATGCGCCGGAGAACCTGCCTAAAGCCCGCGTCATGGATACCGTCATGGAAAGCCTGATTAAAACCCAATGCAGGCGTTTATCCGATTATGCCAAAGGAAATGCCACTCCGGCGGAAAAGCTCTACTTCTCGCGGCGTCAGGAATGTCTGAAGGCTGTGTACAAAGAGCATATGCTGCATATCTCCCAGGCCTTGGGACAAAGCAAGGCTCAGGAAAGGGACAGGGATAACTCACTGGTGCGCTGACTTTTCTGTGAAGAAGAAATGAGCAGACGGCCAACCAGTCGGCAAGGTCGCTCCTCTTTTTCTTTCATCGTCCGATGCTCTGGTTCCGCTCCCGCTCCAGTTGATGATGGCGGCGTATAACGGCGGGCCGCTCAAAAATATCCTGTCCCTTCCGTTCATAAACCTTCTGTCCACCTATCAGCGTGTACACGGTATCTCCTGATGCTCTGTCCAGGGACCGACTCTTCACATTCCACTTGGCCGACATATAGGCCAGGGCCGTTGCTCTGGCTTCGGGGCTGAAGCTGATACTGCGCCCGGTGTCGCAAATCTTTCCGCCGGTGGGCAGCGTATAAATCACGCTGCCGTGCTTGCTGATCCTGGCAGTGGCTCCACTGGCCAGGCTGTCCATCAGTGCCATGCTGACAAGACGGTTTTTTGCTCTGGCCGAAAGGTCGGTCTTCTCCAGAACTGCGGTCTTGCTGGCCAGATAGGCGGAACGGGCTTGCTGCCGCTCATGGACGAACTGAAGTGTCTCCGGCGCAACTTCTTCCTGCCTGGACCGAAGGACAGCCAGGGCGGCATCATCGCCTTTGGTAGCCTCTTGCCGCAAAAAATCAAGCCAGTTGCCTCCTCCCGCCTGCATGCGCGCAGCATGGAGTTCTTCAGCCTCGTATTGACGGGTCAATTTCATAAGATTTGTTCTGGTTCTGCGCGCTATGGGCCTGTGCTCCAACTCTTTGCGCTTTTCCGCCCACTTCTGACGGATAGCCTCCAGAGAAGATTTTCGCCTCATGTACTGTTGCTGGAACTCCTGCCAAAGCTGATTCCGGTTTGGCGCTTTCTGCAACGGAGCCGCGCCATAGCTCAGTTCGCTTTCCGGCATTGTCTCCCTGGATGCCTGGAAGGCTCCGAACCGGGCTTCCAGCTTCTTCAAAGATAACTCCCGATGTGCGGCGCTGGCCTTGGCCACATGCCGTCCATGTCGGTTTTTGACCACAAGCCCGGCCCCGCGCCGCTTCAGCTCCAGGCCATGCCTTGCAAAGGCCTGGTGTACGTCTTCCCAGGTTCGCGCTTTTTCCAGCATGGCTAAAATAACCTCGCCCTGGTCGCGTACGTAACCCTCAAAGGACTGGCGACCCGTGTGGGCCTCTAGGGCCGCAGCTTTCCCCCCAAGGCTTTTCTCCCGCGCCTGATCACGACCGTTGTCAATGACAAGGCCGTATTCTTTCTCCAGTTCCCGGCACAGCTTGTCGCGTTTGATATAGTCCCGCCAGGGCTCCACCCGCGTCAGTTTTTCCGGGTGGATCAGATTGTAGGCAATATGCATGTGCATATTTTCGGTATTGATATGGACGCCGCAATGACGCTGATGTTCCGAAAGCCCCAACGCCTGGGCAAAACGTTTCTCAATGACTTTGAATAGCTCCGGTGTCAGCTTCGTTTCATCCTCCGGATGAAAGCTGACGATCATATGATACGTTTTCTCCTGCGTGGTGCGCGTATTAAGCGCCTGGGTATCGGCCACTTCCCGGATGGCCAACTCATAGTCATCCCCGGCCCAACATCCGGCACACCAGTTCATAAGGCATTTTTCTGGCTTTACATCTTTGGAAAAATCTGTGTCCCGTCGCACGCGGTCAGCGGCTCGTCGATCAGTGCGTGCATCAACAGACAGAAAGCTCGCAACTCCTCTTTTTTTCCCTTGAGAATAAGATGCCAGACGGCATTCGGACAGCTGACGCATGCGGTTTCCGGCAATGCCTTGACCTGCTTCAACGTGGCGCTGCGGATCATGGAATCTTTGTCCAACGCTCAGCTCCATATCATGATGATGCCCGGCGGCGATATAGTCCGCCAGCCGGGCGTAGTTGTCGTTTTGTGGGGCGCAGGAAATACGTTTGCTGATCATAATGCCCTGATTCTGGCCTTCAGGCTTGCCTGAAGCTGGTCGATCTTATGCAGTAGCCCGTAAATCTGTTCCTTGTGCCCACTGACCAGGGCCTGTTTGAGCAGGCCGCCCAGCCGCCCCAGGTCGGCATTGACCTTCAGCAGTTCCCGCCGGGCCTGCTGATCCTCCCGGCTCTTCACCCGAAAGCCCAGACATACGCGCCGGACAAACTCTGACATACTCAGCCCGGCCCGGTCACTGGACTCCATGATACGAGTAAATTCTTCCGGAGTTACGTAGGCCTTGATCTGTTCTGTGCGCCTGGGTTTTGTGGATTGGGGAGTGTTCTGCATCAGGCCTGTTCTTCCATCTTTAGCAGGTAGTTCCAGTCCCGTGTCCGCTGGAATACCCTGTGCAACAGGCAGCCAGCCAGAGAAAGCATTTTTTGCATGGCGTGAGGTGATAATGAGGGTAGCTCATTGAGGGACACGCCGCTCATATCTTCAAAATCCCTTTCAAGATCCCAGTCCAACGTATGTCTAAACTGCGAGCAGGCCGTAAGCATATTGCGCAGCATGATTACCTGCTCCGGTTCGGAGTCCTGGCCATCTTCCGCATATGCCGGGTGGTTGATCAGAAAGTAGACAAACTCGGAGGCCTCGTTCTGCTGCTCCGCGGTCAGTTCACTCAGATGACTTTTCCGAAACCGGGCGCAGACGATGAACTCGGCGATTACCAGAGGAATCTTTTCCACGAAAGCCCAGTATGCAGTGAACCCGCGCAAAAGTTTGCATTTGCGCATGAGCACCTCTTCTTGCGGTTTCAACGGGGGCAGGGGAATCGGCAAGACCTGACGACGTAACGCCTTTTCCATCGCATTGAAGGCTGCCAAAAACTTCTCTTTCCATGCCGCCGCCTTCTTCCCCGTAAAGCCCATTGCCAGGAAGGCGAAACCGTCTCGGGTCAGGCGATAGGCGGGGAACTCTCGCTTGGCTCCGCTGCCGATTTCCGCCTCATAGACCATTGGCGCAAAATTGCGCTCATGGAACTCCTTCGAGCACTCCAGATTGGAGATAGCTTTGAGCACGTCCTTATGCTCCTTCTCGAAAGCCTCTGCGACGATCAGCGAGGTGGTGAACATCTTACCGCCGTCGATCTCAACAATGTTTTCAATGTGTTGCGTTGTAATATCCTGTTCATTGTTCTGGCTGTCTTTCATGTTTTTTGCTCCTTGTCTTTTAGCGTTGAGCCGAAGGCGAATAAGCAAGCCACCCCCGGCGGTTGAGGGGGCAGGACGTAAAGTGGTACCACTTTACCTGTCCTGCCTTCTTTGCTTTGTGTTAGACTCTATCAGATTACAACGCATCTATGCAATATATTAAAGAATTTTATGGAATGGTAGAGTCTGTGTATGGAATTTTATAGAATCGCCCAAAATCGCATGAATATGCTGATCCTTGGCACCTCTTGGTTATGAGTTGACAACTTTTAGACAATCAGACATTCTGCTCTTCATTAAGGGTAACTGCAGAATAGCTTTTTGCCCTTGCCCTGGTGCTAGGTGGGCATAGCGCAGTGTCATTTCATAGTTGGAATGGCCCAAAAATTGACCTACAAGGCTTAGTGGTGTGCCAGCCTGCACAAGCCATGATGCGAAAGTATGCCGCAATGTATGGAAGCAGACTCTGGCTCGGCGGTCCATGACTCCATGATTGAGACCGCAAGCTTTTACTGCGTTGTGAAAGTGCTTTGAATGTGGGTTTATGCGATGCCCGTTGTCAGTGAAAAGAGTCGCACTAGGTTGTTTGAGATACTTTTGAGCAACTTTTAATGCTTCTGGATGCAGCGGGACTGATCGCCCCTTACCGCTCTTTGAGTCGAGAACGCTACAAAGGTTGGCGGATAGATTAATTTGACTTGGTGTTAATGCGAGAAGTTCCCCCTTCCGCAAGCCGGTTGAAAGTGCAAAAAGCGCAAGATCATGCCACAACTCGGAACGGGATTTTAGGTCAAGTAGCACAGCTTCCGCTTCAGTTGGTGACAGAAACCGTATTCTACGGTTATCAAATTTTGGCATGTGGAATTTTGGAACGGGGCCAGGGTATAGCTCCCATTCGCAGGCGCGATTGAGCACTCGACGTAAAAGTGACAAGCAGTGATGTATCGATTGTGGTGCCTGCTTCTTGCCAATAAGGTGTTTTTCAAATAAGAGAATTTTTAGGGAAGTGATTGAACTGAGTTCATGATTCCCAAGAATCGGTTCGATGTGGTTTGCCCAACGCCCAACCTCAATTTGTTTGTTGCGCGTTGAAACAAGGAGCAGGGCAGCGTAGATTTCAAAGGCCTCGTTGGCTGTCATAAGTTCCTCCGAAGAAGGTGTTATGGAGATTAGACTTCTTCGGGATTTTTCGAATACCTCTTTACATCTGTCGGCGCGACAGGGATTCGGCCTCCGGAGCCAAAGGTCGTGAGTTCGAATCTCGCCGGGCGCACCATTAAAATCAAGCCCTCATGGTTTAAATACCGTGAGGGCTTTTTCGGTCCCAACACCGTTCCCAATACGGATGAAAAGTTCTTCCTACTGGCGGGGTATTTCATCTTCTGACCATAAAAAGCTTAGCCCAGGTCGGCGCTTCGAATCTAATATAACAAATATATGTAGTTATGCGCATATTTGAGCCAAAAAACAGCTTGGCCCCACTGTGGAGCACACACACTATCCATTGTCATGCAGGGGTGATAACGGATGTCCCCCCTTCATTCAGGCGCAAAAAATCCCGGCCCATGTAACACTGGTCGGGATTTTTGTTTGAAGCTGTCAGGGCAGTTATAAAGTGAAATTGCTCTGGTGCGTTATGCACTGTCCCCGCTCAGGGCTGCGCGTATGCGGCAGACGCCGCAGGTATCCCCCGAAGATGTGGGATAGCCGCACAGCGTACAGGGGGCAAGGGTTACCCCCTCTTCAGCTTCGCGCCGTGCGAAAACAGGCCGCCCCCGCGCCAGAAAACCCTGATAAAAGTCCAGTTTGCGGCCGGGCATGGCGGCTTCAAGATTTTGCAGCAGCCCCTTGAGCGTGGTGAAGCTGGCCCCGGGGCTGTAAGGACAGGGCGCATAGTGGTTTTCTATGCCCATCAGAAAGGCATAGTTGGCGGTTTCAAATTCCGTAAGCCGCCACAGTGGTTTGACCTTGCGTGAAAAGCCGTGTTCGCTATCGAGGCGCGGTCCCTGATCGGAAAGGTAGGCCGTGTCCCAGCGCAGGGTGTTGCTGAAAAGACGGGCCACTTCGTCATCAAGGTTGTGTCCGGTGGCCAGGGCGTCAAAGCCCTCATCCAGCGCGACCTTGTTGAAAAAATGACGCTTGATCTTGCCGCAGGCCGAGCAGACGGGCCGGTTCAGGCGCGCTTTGACCGCAGGAATGGCAAGGCCTTCGGCGGCCATTTCCCTGATCATGAGCTTGAGGCCGTGCTTGGCGCAAAAGCGTTCCACGACGCCCCGCGCCGCGGCCGAGGATACGGGAATGCCCAGGTCAATGTGCAGACCCGTGACATTGTAGCCCTGGCGGGAAAGTTCGAGCATGAGGGCAAGGGAATCCTTGCCCCCGGAAAGGGCCACGAGCACACGCTCGTCACGGGTAAAAAGCTTCTGTCCTTCAATGCCCCTGGTTACCTGGCGGGAAAAGAAGTCCTTGTAGCAGTCGGGGCAAAAGGCGGCATTGTGGCTGCGCAGGGCTACTGCGGCCTCGGCTTTGCAGATTTTACACTTCATCGCTGTTCCTGGGCTGTATTTGAAAACGGTATGCCAGAGTATTTCAGTACGTAATTATATTCAAGACCGGTGGGCGTCATCATGGTCCGGCTCAAGCCAGCCCAGTTCGCGGCACCATTGGGTATACAGGGCGCAGGCGCGCGCCGCAAAGGCTTCCAGTCCCACATGGGGGCGCAGCGTCTGCGCGCCGCGTACAAGATCCCGGCGCAGGTCCGCGTTCTGCATAAGGTCGATCATGGCTTTTGCCAGGGCCTGCGGATCGTTTTCTTCCACCAGCAGGGCCGCGTTGTGCGGTTTGCCGCCTTCCAGAGACAGGCGTTCCAGGTGCAGGGGGCTTTGACTGCACAGCAGGGGCAGGCCCGCGGCCACACCGGCCCACAGGTTCTCGGGCAGCTCCTCGGGGGAAGAGCCGGGCGCGATCCAGGCATGGCAGCGGGGCAAGACATCGGGCAGGTGTTGCTCGTTGAGTATGCTCAGGCGTGAGGCCACGCCAAGGCTTTCGGCTTCGTCAAGGATTTCGGCAAGGCGGGGGCCGCCTCCCAGGGCGCGCACTTCCCACGGCGGCAGGTCGTCGCGCTGCCAGATGGCCGACATGGCCCGCATGACCACCTGCGCACCGGAACGCGGCGTCAGGGCATCGGCCAGGCCAAAAACAAAGCGGTCCGGCCCGGAAAGGCCGGAATCAGGCACTGCGGAGCGGCCTGCTTCGCATTCTGCGGCGGGTAAAAAATCGTCAAGGCTCATGCCCGGAGCCAGCAGTGTGAGGGGGGCATGTCCCAGGGGCAGGGTGCGGGGTTTTTCGCCGCATTCCGGACGGGAACCGGTGTTTCCAGTACTGTTTTTTTTGCTCTTGCCCTTCTTTTCGACCGGGGTGTCTGGGGCCTGCCGGGCTTCTGCGGCGGCCAGGCGCTCCATGACATGGCGCGAGCCGCACAGCACCTTGTGGGCAGCCCTGAAGGCCCTGCTTGCGGCGCACTGCCCCTGCGGGGGGCGGAGAGGAAAGGCATGGGCCAGCAGGGTGCCTCCTGCCGGGCGCATGCGCAGTACGCTGCGGCCCAGGGCCACGGCGTCCTGCCCCATTGTCTGCACAAGCAGTTTCTGATGTCTGCGCTGCCAGCGCCACAAGCACCAGAAATTGAAAGGATTGCCGGGGCTTGCCCCGTTTACGGTCAGAACAGGCAGGTTGATCTGGCATGCCCGGGCATGAAGGTACGAAGATTCACGGCAGGCCAGCATGGGGGCGAGACGGCCGCCATCACGCATGGCGCGGGCCAGGGCCAGAACGTGTTCTTCTTCCATCCGCGCGGTGCGCATGGGCGAGCCGAGTTCGGCCCACCGGGCCTGCTCTTCCGGCGAGGCGGGGCCGGGAACCGTATTTTGCAGGGCAATAAGCAGAACACGCATCAGAAGGGAGTACCTTGTTCCATCAAATGCCGCAGCAGGGCATCCTTGAGCCACCGGGCCACCGGACCCGGCCTGCCCAGATGCTCGCCGCAGCCCACGGGCTTTCCGTCAAAATGGGTCACCCCTACGCAGAGGGTGGAACTGGTGAAAAGCAGCATTTCACTGGCCGTGCTGATCTGTTCTTTGGCTATGGGGGCCTCTATTACCGTCATGGGACCGGGGTGGCGGCGCGCGGCCAGTTCAAGGGCGGCCAGCATGGTGGTGCCGGGCAGGATGCGTCTGAGTTCGGGGCAGAGCAGGCGTCCCCGTTCGTCCACAAGGCCCACGTTGGCTGTGGCGGCTTCGCCCATGAAGCCGTCTTCATCAAAGGTCACGGCAACGTCCATGCCCTTGCGGGCGGCCTCCATAGCCATGAACACATTGGGCAGATAATTGGTGTTTTTTATGCGGGCCAGGTATTCCTGCTTGGGCGGGATGTCACTGGTAAAGGCGGTGAGCCCTTTTTCATAAAAGGCTTGGCCCGCAAATTTTTTGCGCAGGGCCACCACATACAGGCCTGCCTGGGGGCATTCAGCCGGGCTGATGCCGAAGCCGCCAGGGCCTCGGCTCAGGAATATGCGCATGTCGCCGTGATCGCTGCCCGAGGCGCGGGCCACGTCCAGTATGATGCGGCGCAGTGTATCCCACGGACAGGGAGGGGGGATGCCGAGAGCCGCGGCTCCGTCCTTGAGGCGCGCAAGGTGCTGGTCAAAGCTGAACAGCCTGCCCTGGCGGTAGCTGATGCTCTCAAAAAGACCGTCGCCCCTGTGGCAGATGTGATCATCCAGCGGCAAAAGCAGAAGGGCCGCGTCAGTGCAGATATGCCCCACCCTGTGATCATAGAACGCCAGCACGTTTTCAGAACCGGGCCGGGGAGCGGCCAGCAGGGCCGCAAGATAGGTATGGGCATCGACTGCTTTCAAGGGCGTCTCCTCAAAAGGCGCGCGGGGCGCAGAACGCCCCGCACGTTTGCTGCATGCGTTCAATATCAGGACATAAAGACGTTTTTGTCCGTCACGCGCACAAGGCCGCGCTGCACAAGCTCTTCGGCGATCTGCACCGTGTTGAGGGCCGCGCCCTTGCGCACGTTGTCGGCCACAATCCACATGTTGAGGCCGTTTGCAATGGTTTCGTCCTCACGGATACGGCCCACATAGGTGTGGTCATCGCCCACGCAGTAGCCGGGCATGGGATACATAAGCTCGCGGGGATTGTCGAACACGCGCACACCCGGAGCCTGCGCAAGCATAACGCGGGCATCTCTGGCCGAAAGCTTTTTTTCCGTTTCCACGTTGACGGATTCGGCATGGCAGTAAAAAACGGGTACGCGCACGCAGGTAGCCGTGACCTTGACCGACGGATCGTTGAAAATCTTGACGGTTTCGTGGACCATCTTCATTTCTTCCTTGGTGTAGTCATTTTCAAGGAAAACGTCGATGTGGGGCAGGCAGTTGAAGGCAATGCGGTAGGGGTAGGTCTTGTTTTCGGGATCGCGCCCGTTGAAGAGGTCGCGCACCTGGCGCTCCAGCTCTTCAATACCCTTCTGCCCGGTGCCCGAAACCGCCTGATAGGTGGAAACAACCACGCGCCTGATTTTGGCCGCATCGTGCAGGGGCTTGAGCGCCACCATCATCTGGATGGTGGAGCAGTTGGGATTGGCGATGATGCCGTTATGGTCTTCCAGGGCCTGGGCGTTGACTTCGGGCACCACCAGGGGGCAGCGGTCATCCATGCGCCATGTGGAGGAGTTGTCCACCACGACGCAGCCGGCATGGGCCGCATGGGGGGCAAATTTTAGCGAAGCGGCGCCGCCTGCGGAAAAAATGGCCAGGTCAATGCCTTCAAAGACGTCTTCTTTAAGTTCCTGAACGGTCAGTTCCTTTTCGCCGAAAGGAACCTTGGTTCCCGCCGAACGGGCGGAAGCAAAGGCACGGATTTCGGTGGCGGGAAAGTCGCGCTCGTGAAGGGTCTTGAGCATTTCACGGCCTACGGCGCCAGTGGCGCCAACAACGGCAACAGTCAGCTTCTTGCTCATGGCTTTTCGCTCTCCTTGGGCGATGCACGTCGGCCTTACGGGGCCGCCGATAAAAAGAGCGCGGCAAATGCGCGCGGTGAGGCGACAGTATAGTCCTGATCGCGGTAAATGTGAAGGGCGCGTTGTGCGCCGCGCGCGAAGTTTTACGCGGGAATCGCCGTTGTGGATAACGAGCGTGAAAACTGCCGGGCATGCGTCAGGTAACGCCGGAACAGCACCGGGCGGGTACGGGATGGGACTGTTTGGCCTGCGCTGCCTGCACTTCAGGCAGACAAGGGGGTGGGTAGGGGAGAGAGGTGTGGCACGCGCCGAGGCAACGGCGGAGCGCACCTGCCGGAACGCGGGGGGGCATCTGCCCACAGGGGCGGCTGCCCATATGGCTGTTCCGCCGGGCGATGCTGCCCGGCGGAACAGTTTTGTACCTTTACGCTGCCGAGGACGAAGATGGATAGCTGCTGCAGTTCAGGCCATTATGGCCTAAAATTCCAGATTGCCCGGCGTACGGGGGAAGGGGATGACATCGCGGATATTGGTAATGCCCGTGAGCAGCATGAGCAGGCGCTCGAAGCCCAGGCCGAAACCGGCGTGAGGCACAGTGCCGAAGCGGCGCAGTTCGAGATACCACCAGTAATCTTCCGGGTTCTGCCCCATTTCGCGTATGCGGGCCTCAAGTGTGGGCAGGCGCTCTTCGCGCTGCGATCCGCCGATAAGCTCGCCGATGCGCGGAACCAGCATGTCCATAGCGGCCACGGTTTTGCCATCCTCATTCTGGCGCATGTAAAACGCCTTGATATCTTTGGGGTAATCATAAACGATAACAGGCTTTTTAAAGTGTTCTTCCGCCAGGTAACGCTCATGTTCGGTTTGCAGGTCTGTACCGAAAGCAACGGGAAAGGCAAAATCCTTGCCGCTTTTCTGCAGAATTTCCACGGCCTCCGTGTAGGACACACGACCAAAGGGCGCAGCCAGCATGTCCTGCAGGCGCTGGCGCAGGCCCTTGTCCACAAAGCTGTCAAAAAGATTCACGTCGCTTTCGCAACGGGTGAGCACATGGTCCACTACGTGCCGGGTAAGCCCTTCACCCAGCTCCATAAGGTCTTCCAGATCGGCAAAGGCCATTTCCGGCTCGATCATCCAGAATTCGGCGGCGTGGCGCGGCGTGTTGGAATTTTCTGCCCGGAAGGTCGGGCCAAAACTGTACACCCGCCCAAGGCCCGTGGCCAGGGCTTCAGCCTCAAGCTGGCCTGAAACCGTCAGGTTGCACTGGCGGCTGAAAAAATCCTGATCCAGGTTTTTTGCGCCCGGCTCAAGTGTGGTCACGCGGAACATCTCGCCCGCGCCCTCACAGTCCGCGCCGGTAAGTACAGGGGTATGCACCCAGGCGAAGCGGCGGCCGCGGAAAAAATCGTGAACGGCAAAGCCAGCCTCGGAGCGGATGCGGAATACGGCTCCGTACTTGTTGGTTCGCGGCCGCAGGTGGGCAATGGTGCGCAAAAATTCGTCGGAATGGCGTTTTTTCTGCAAAGGAAAATTTTCGGGGTCGGCCAGGCCGTAAACCTGCACGTCATGCGCGCGCACCTCCCACTGCTGCCCTTTGCCCGGCGAGGATACAAGTTCGCCCGTCACGCGCACGGCAGCGCCTGTGGCCGCATCGCCGAGGCCCTGATGGGCAGGCGTACCCGCGTCCACGATGCATTGCATGTTGGCGAGGCAGGAACCGTCGTTGATTTCCACAAAGCTGAAATCCTTGGCGTCGCGGCGTGTGCGTATCCAGCCACACAGGACTATGGTGGGCTGGGCCGATGTGGAGTTGAGAGCGTCGATAATCAGGGTTCGCTGCATGGCAGGCTCCTCGGTGAATGAAATTTGTGCAAGTGTAGCGCTTCCGTGAGGCAGGCTCAAGAGCGGAGCCGCCGCATGGCGTGCGCCACCTCTGACTGCGGCGCTGACGAGCGGGCCACGCCATTGAAAGTTCCCGGCCGCGGGCTTACTGTACCCTCGGGTACGCCCGAAAACATGCGGAACAGACATGCAGGGGAAATATGGAACGCCGACAGACCATATGTCTTGTGGATGACGACCGGGAAATCCTGGACCTTTTGTCCGGCTATCTGAAGAAGCACGGCTTTGAGGTAAGCTGCGCCGAAAACGGTGATGCGCTTATGGATATTCTGCGCTGTGACAGGCCGGATCTTATAGTGCTGGATGTCATGCTGCCCGGGCAGGACGGCTTTATGGTCTGCCGTGAGGTGCGGAAGCAGTGGCGCATCCCCATTATCTTTCTGAGCGCGCTGGGTGAAAGCACAGACCGCGTGGTGGGGCTGGAGCTGGGCGCGGACGACTACATGGCCAAGCCCTTTGAACCGCGCGAGCTGCTGGCGCGCATCCGCAGCGTGCTGCGGCGTAACGAGGGTCTGCCTGTGCCGGCCAGAGAAAGCGGCAGCATGCATTTTTCAGGCTGGCGTCTGGACAGGGCGTCCCGCTGTCTGCAATCTCCCTGTGGGGTTATGGTGAACCTGAGCGGCGCCGAGTATCGCCTGCTCATGGCTTTTCTTGAAAACCCGCAAACAGTGCTGAGCCGCGACGCCCTTATGGACCTGACCCAGGGCCGCAATGCCGGGGCGTTTGACAGAAGCATAGACGTGCAGGTGAGCCGTCTGCGTACCCGCCTGCGTGACAAGGGCGGTGAAAAGACTGCGCTCATAAAGACTGTGCGCGGCGACGGCTATATCTGGACGGCGGATGTGCGCCGGGAAAACGCATGAATACCGACCGCCATCTGCCCCAAAGCCTGTTTTCACGGTTGAGCCTTTTTTTGCTCGGGGCTTTTTTTATCCTGCACACCGTGACCATCCTGACCGTGGCCGACTTTTTTGAACGCCATATGGTGCAGAATATGCTGGCGAACCACAGCGCCACCATAGCCCTGTGTGTCCGCATGTTTGAAGCGGAACCCGCGCAGAGCAGGCCTGCGCTCATGAGCGGTCTGGCGCGGTTTTCAGATGTGCGTGTGAAAATGCTGGATGAAAAACCCGACATGCCGCAGGGAACCGATACGCTTTCGCGCTTTTTTCTGGAGCATATCCGTGAGGCGCTGGACGACCTGGCCGCGCCCGGCCAGCAGCCGCGGGCCATGCAGGCTCAGGTGCGGGTGATCATACTCGGCAAAGAGGCCGGGCAATGGGCTTCGCTTTTTGAAAGATTTTTTTCCTTGTGGGACGTGTCCGGCTCGTTCGACGCCCGCCTGACCATAGAGCTTGCCGATGGTTCCTGGCTGGGCATCAGTTACGACGGCCCCGCCCACCGCGCCCATCTTGAAGACATGCCTTTCGTGGTGCTTGGCCTGGAATTCATTGTTTTTGCGGCCTTGCTGCTGCTCATTGTGTACAGGCTGGTGCGCCCTCTGCGCACCCTGGCGCGGGCCGCGGAAAAATTCGGCTCTTCACAACGCCTGCCCCACATGGTCCCCGACGAAGGCCCCAGTGAAGTGCGTCACGCGGCACAGGCATTTAACGCCATGCAAAAGCGTATCAGCGGCATCATGGAAGAACGGGAACGGGTTTTTGCAGCCCTGTCGCATGACTTGCGCACGCCGCTCACCCGCATGCGTTTGCGGCTTGAAAGCACGCCACCCGGGACGTTCCGGCAGAAAATGCTTGAAGATGTGCAGAGCCTGCATTCCACCGTGGAAATGGGTACGGCCATGACCCAGTGCCGCAGACACACGGAGGATCGCGTCAAGGTAGACATGCAGGCCTTTCTTGAGTCCATTGTGGAGGATCGCCGCGAAATGGGGCAGGATGTAACGCTGGCCGGTCCGGAGCTTGAGCTGCTGGCCCTTGTCTATCCCGTGGCCCTGCGGCGCTGCCTGGACAATCTGCTGGATAATGCCCTGCGCTATGGGCGGGAGGCTGTTCTTTCCGCTTCAGTGCAGACGCTGCCCGGCAGAAAAAGCGTGCTGCGCGTGGATATTGACGACAAGGGGCCGGGCATGGACCCGGCCTTGCTCGAAAAGGTTTTTGAACCATTTTTTCGTGTGGAAGGTTCGCGTAACAGGCATACGGGCGGTCATGGCCTTGGGCTTTCCATTGCCCGCAGCATGGCGGGCCTGCATGAGGCCGCGCTGTTTCTTGAAAATCTGCCCCAGGGCGGTCTCAGGGCGCGGCTGGAGTTGCCGCTGATGGATGAACGCCGCGCCTGAGACCACAAGGCCCGCCACTGGCGGAAAGACGTTTTGGGCGAACGAGGTGCGCTGGGCGTCCGGCAGTCTTGACGGGGCGAACCGCCCGCCCGGCGGGAACGGGCCTGCCGGGCCACGCACGTGTAAGCTGTGCGCCAACGGCCTGCCGGAACAGGGGCAACGCGGAGGCTGGCGGACCGTTGCAGTCTTACAGGCCTGCCCTGCCGAGCATATAGGCGTAACGCTGCGGGCGGCTGTGGATAAGGGTGTGCCGCAGAATCCGGAAGCCGTGCTTGCGGGCCAGGCATTCCACATCTGCATGCGACAGGCGGAATGTATATTCCGAGGGCCGCCGCTGGCTTTCGGGCTTGCGCCAGTCTTCAGTATGGTACCGGTTGTTGGGCACGCTGTTATACCTGTCACTGATGACGTCGAAAACAAAAACGCCGTCGGGCTTCAGGCAGGGCCTGTAGGTTTCCATAAAGGCATCCAGCGATGTGTCGGGCAGGTGGTACAGCCAGTTGACCGACAGTATGGCCCCCTGATTTTCAGGAAGGCGGGTGGGTGACAGGGCGTTGTCCTGCCAGGTTTCCAGGCTGTGCCCCAGATATTTTTGCAAATGCTCGCTGAAGTGCAGCACCCGGGGGTCAATGTCGCTGCCCGAAAGTTGGGTAAAGCCCTTGAGGGCCAGCCACAGCAGGTTGGCTCCGCTGCCGCAGCCCGGCTCAAAAACAGGAGTATCCTGCGGCAGGTAGCGGGCAATCCAGCCGCAGGGGATGCATACATGACGGCGCGGCGTTCTGTGCGCCACAGCTTCTACATGCCATGGCGGCGAATCACACTGGCTGCCGGTTTCTTTAAGAAAACGCAAGGGAACGGGCAGGGAGTGCCCAAGGGGCCACCTGTCGCGCAGGTAGTCCATGCCCTGTTGAAAAAGACCCTTTGTGACCGGTGCGGGAACAGGAACCTGTATCCGTGAAAAAGCAGTTTCATTATGCATGGTTCCATATATAGCAGCGGGTGGACGGCAAACTGTGTGCCCAGTATGACAAATTGTAACAAAGTGTTGCAGCTTCTGCGGCATGCAAAAACGCGTATGTTCACGCAACGGGCCGAAGCTGTACTTTTCATTTTTCTAAACTTTATATAGACTGGCTGCGGCAGGGCAGCATTTGCGGCCTTGGTGCCGCAAGACGTAGCCTGCCCACATTCTGTACCGTTGAGGGAGAAGGCATGAACAAAATATTTGGCATTCTGGCCCTGATCTGTGTTCTGGCAGTGGCGGGCATGGCGGCAGCCGCCACGCCGCAGGCAGGCAAGCCCGTGCAGGACAAACCCGAGAAAGGCGCGGACCGTGTGACTGTGGTCAGCGTCTCCGTCGAGGGCACGGACAGCATCGGGGCGCGCCTCGGCACGAGCCTTAAAGAGCGCTTTAACAAAAGCAGCCTGTTTACCCTGAATGACGATGAAGAAAAGGATCAGCCCAAGTTGTACGTCATGCTGGAAACCAGGGCGGAGTTTCCGGATCGCCCGGGCGTCGGCTCGGTCTATTCGGTGTGCTGGGTTTTCAAGCAGGGCAAGGGGTATCTTGGATATCTTCTGGCCCGCGAACTTGGCACCGTCAACTACGAAGAGGTGGATGGGCTGGTGGACAGGCTGGTGGAGCGCACTGACGGTATCGCGGCCAAGTACAGCAGCCTGTGGAAGTAGCGGCAATGCCGCAAGGCGGATACGGCCGTACCCGCCGCAGACGTGCCGAACGGTTATACAGGCATGCAGGCTGGAAAAATATTCTGCCAGAAAGGCTCCCCGTCCTCGGGGAGCCTTTCTTTGCCCTTTATGGAGCATGCTATTTTTGCGGTTCGCGCAACAGGGGCAGGCAGCCTGCCCCACCAGAGTGGGGGCTACAGCCAGGGACTGTTTCAGGCGTTGGATGGCTGGCCCTGTTCTGATTCCGGATGCTCCACGGGCGGGTCATCATAGAAGACGTACCGGTTCTTGCCGAGCTGCTTGGCGCGATACTGGGCGTTGTCTGCCCGCTGGAGGGATTCTTCATAGGAATTTTCGCTGCCGTCAAACATATAGATGCCGATGCTGGCGCTGATGTTCACGGCTTTTCCCTCGCGGTCGAAATGCATGGCCAGGGCCTTGAGCACGGATTCTGCCCGCGCGGCCACGGCGTTGCGGGTGATGCCCATGGCAAAAACGCAGAATTCATCGCCGCCGAAGCGCCCCACGGCATCCACATTGCGGAAGATGCGCCTGAGGGCGTCCGCGGCGTCGATCAGGGCGACGTCACCGGCCATGTGTCCCAGGCTGTCGTTAAGCTCCTTGAAGTTGTCCAGATCAAGAAAGAGCAGGGCGTGTGTCTTGTCGCCCTTGGGCCGGACAGGCATGTTCTGCATGACCTTTTCGCGAAAGGCCACCTTGTTGTAAAGATCCGTCAGGCTGTCGCGTTGCGACAGGCGCTCCAGCTCGGCTCTGCGGCGCACCTCTTCGTCAATGTCCACAATTTTTCCCACAATATGCAGGGGCGCGTCTTTTTTGCTGATGCGGGTGGTCTGCACCCTGCACCAGATGTATCGCCCCTGGGCCGTGGGAATGCGCATCACGCTGAAAACAGTACGTTCTCCCCCCCGTACCCGCCGCCGCATTTCCGTAAGGGCTGGCAGGTCGTCGGGGTGTACTATCTGATCATTGCGCGGGCGCCCGTCAGGGGTGAACATGGGGGTGCTGTCGCGGCCGAATTTTGTGAAAAAATTGGGCGAGCAGGTGAACTGCCTTTTTTCCATATCCATATCAAAAATAATATCCTGAGACTGCTCCAGCAGAATGCGGTAACGCTCTTTTTCCTGTTCCAGTTCTTCCTGCATATGTTTTTGTTCTGTAATGTCCACCACAACGCAGTCCAGGCTGGGAAGGGCTATGGCCTGCCCGTCGCTGGACCATGTGCAGCGCAGCAGGGCCGGCATGGGCTGGCCGTTTTTACGGCGCAGGTGCAGTTCCATATTGACGGAAGAATTTTCTTCACGGCGGCTTTCAAGCAGCCTGAACAGGCTCTCTGACTCTTCGGGACTCAGAAAGTCGGCAAGGCAGGGATTTGGGGGCGGGTTGTCGCTATAGCCCAGCAAATGCCAGAACCCGCTGTTGGCGTTGCGGATGTCCAGGCGGGGATTGTTGATGAGGCTGATGACGCTGCCGTTGATATTGTTTGCCATATTGGTGAGGCGGCGCTCGCTTTCCTGAACGGTTCTGCCGCTCTTGCGCCGCAGATAGGCAAGGTAGGCAAAAAAGGCCAGGCCGAAAAGCAGCATCTGCCCCAGAGCCGCCAGCAGGGTGCGGTGCTCGTAGGCCATGTCCGACAGGCTCATGGGTGAGGCCACCGCGGAAATGTTTTCAGAAATGATCTGGCTTTTGCTTTTTTCGTCGATATTCATGAGCAGCTTGTTGAGGATGTTCAGCAGAGGCGGCGGCATGGCCGCGCTGACAGCCAGGCGGCTGTCTTCAAAACCGCTGTGTTCCTGCAGGGGTACTATTTCGCGAAAGCGGGGTCTGGCGAGCAGATAGTCCACTTCAAAGCTGGTTTGCAGCAAAAGGTCTGCCTGGCCTGCTGCTACGGCTTCAAGGCAGCATTCGATGTCGGGGTAAGAAACCACGCGCAAGGCGGGATAATTGGTATTAAGGTACACGTGCCCGCCGCGCCAGACGGCGGGTATGGCGACTTGCAGCGGAGCGCCGGGTGGAATTTCGGAAAACTTTTTGCTGTACAGGTTCAACCCGCTGCGCAGTACGGGCGAGGTCAGCGTATACAGGGGGCTGGAGTTGCATATTGTGGAATACATTACGCCGGCACACAGGTCTATTTTGCCTTGCCTGAAATAGTCGTTCAGGCTCATGTCCGGATCATCCATAGGCACGAATTCGAAAATCAGGCCGCTTGCGCGGCTGAGCTTGCGAAGTATGCCGGGCAGGATGCCCCGTGTCTCGCCTGTGCTTTCATCGTGCCAGATCAGGGGCTTGCGCATGGGGCTGTAGCCCACGCGCAGGGGTGGGCAGGAACGTATGAAGTCTCTTTCGGCCTTGGTAAGCGGCGTCTGGTAGCTGCGCCACAAATGGGTGCGCGAAAGTTTGTTTTCCAGATCGGGCTGTTCCAGTTTTAACTGGGCTATGCCGTGCTCCAGTTCTTTCATGAGCTGGGCATTACTGTGGCTGGTGATATAGAAAAAAGGCCTGGGGTCGTATTTTGCCAGCACCGCTTCGTCAGCTTCAAGGCTGATGACGGAAGTCAGTATGGCGTCGATGCCCCCGGCTTTCAGTGCATCGCGGGAGTCTTTGGCAAGCCTGAAAGGAATAAGCTGCGGCGCGGTAAAGTTGTTGCGCGCGGCGTAGGCCATAAAGTCTGCCCGCCAGGGGCTGTCGCTGGTGACGCCTATGCGCAGGCTTTCAAATTTTTTGAAGTCTTCGTAAACAAGAGGCGTGTCTTTTGAGGCAACAAGGGCGGTATAGGTGATGCCGCTGGCATATGGAGAATACAGAAAACGCCTGGCGCGTTCGGGGGTGTGCAGCGCGCCGCCAAGAAGATCGATCTGGTCTTTTTCCAGCGCGCTCAGGGCGGCGTGCCAAGTGTCAAAACTGACAAACTTTACCTGCCATCCGGTGTATCTGCTTACCTGCTCCAGGTAGTCAACGTCATAGCCGACGGGACGGCCGTTTTCCAGATCGTGAAAACCACCCATGGGAAAAATGCCCACCTGCACAATGCGGGAGGCAGCCTGGGACGGCAAACTCCAGAGAGCCTGTGCAATGCAGAAAAGCATCCAGGCCAGAAGTTTCAGGACGCGAAAGTTCCTGCGCATGTCCCTTTGCCCCCATCAAGACTCGTATGCAAGCACGCAGCCCGGCCATGCCGCCCCCGGCACAATTCCGCCGGCAGCGAAAATCCGGTATGTTTGTCGTCAGTTGCGGGCCGCAGTCGCAGCGCGCGGTTCTGTCCGTACACTCCGCAGGCGCAGCACATATATGCGCGCGGCCAGGGCTTCAACGGCTCTTGCCGGGGTAAGCCCGTACTGCAAGGCATCCTGCGCTTCTGTCAGCCACTGGCAGACAAGGGCCAGGTCTTGCGCGCTCAGGTTTTCCAGGGCCGGATCCAGCGGAGAAGTGTTATCAGTTATTATTTCAGAAAGTATACGGTTTATGGATTTCTGGCAACACAGTAAAAGGCGTCCGGCCTGGGCGGCGTCCAGTGCTCCCTTGGCGGCCAGTGCGTCCAGAAGCCCCTGGCCGGTCAGCAGAAAATGCGCCAGCTTTTCTTCCCACGGGCGCATGGCGTCATCTGCGGCACGGCTGTCGGGCCAGGGCAGGGTAAGGCAGAAAGAACGGGAAACAAGGGTGGGCAGCAACTGTTCGCGCTGTGGCGCGAGCAGGACGAAAACTGTGGTGGCCGAGGGTTCTTCCAGTGCCTTGAGCAGGGCATTGGCGGCCTCGTCACGGGTAAGGGAAAGGCCCATAAGCAGAACAACGCGACGTCCGTTCCCGTGGGGGGCGTCGCGCAGGCGGCTTTTAAGCTCCCGTACGCGCTCCATGTTGAAGGCGCGTACGGGGCCGGGATTTTCTTCGTCTTCGCGGTTGCTGATACGGCCATCGTAAGCGGCAAGGTCAAGGTGCTCTCCGGCCGCGATCTGCAGGCAGACGGGGCAGGCAAGGCACGGTGCGCCGGAATGGGGTGCCTGCGGGCAGTTGATGCGCGCGGCCCAATAAAGGGCCATGTCGCGCCGCTGGGCTTCGCTGCCGCCTTCAAGCAGCAACACCTGGGGCGGGGCCGCCCCAAGGCGGTTCAACGCATCCTTGAGCCTGTCAAAGGCCGGAACAGCAATAGCCGGAAGCATGGGCGCGGTCATGGCGCGACTGCGCCTCAGCGCACGATGGTCTGTCTGCGCTCGGCGCCTACGGAAACCATGCTCACCTTTACACCGACAAGCTCTTCAATACGCGCGATGTAGGCCCGTACGGTTTCGGGCAGGTCATCAAAGCGGGTGCATCCGGTAATGTCTTCCTCAAAGCCGGGCAGGTCTTCATATACGGGCGTGACCTTTTCAAGCGCGCCTTCTTCCTGCGGCATGTAATCAAGCTTGTGGCCTTCATATTCATAGGCCACGCAGATGCGAAGGCCGGGCAGGTTCTGCAGCACGTCAAGCTTGGTCAGGGCTATGTCGGTCATGCCGCACAGGCGCACGCTCTCGCGCAGTACCACGGCGTCCAGCCAGCCGCAGCGGCGCGGGCGGCCCGTGGTGGCCCCGAATTCGTGTCCCTGGGTGCGCAGGTAGCTGCCGGTGTCGTCAAGCTGCTCGGTGGGAAAGGGGCCGGAACCCACGCGGGTGGTATAGGCCTTTACGATGCCCACCACGCGGTGCAGGGCAGAAGGACCCACGCCGCAGCCCGCTGAGGCATTGCCCGACACGGTGTTGGAGGACGTGACAAAGGGGTATGTGCCGTGGTCGATATCCAGGTGAATGCCTTGCGCGCCTTCAAAAAGAATGTCGCCGCCCTGGGCCTGGATTTTCTGAATGTGGTCTTCCACTTCCGTAAGGTATGGCAGCAGTCGCGGGGCGAGGGCCAGCAGCTCTTGGCATACGGCGGCTTCGTCCAGCGGATCAAATTTGTACAGATCGCGCAGCAGGGTGTTTTTTTCCTGCAGGGCGTGGGCCACCTTGGCCCGCACCAGGTCGGGATTGGCCAGATCGCCTGCGCGCAGGCCCACACGGGCGGCCTTGTCTTCGTAGCAGGGACCGATGCCGCGCCCGGTTGTGCCTATTTTGTGCGAAGCGCGTTTGGCTTCGCGGGCTTTGTCCAGGCTTTTGTGGTAAGGCATGATGAGGTGGGCTTTTTTGCTGATGCCGAGCCTGGCCGCGGAAACGTCAACGCCCTTGGCAGCCAGGTGGTCCACTTCTTCAAGAAAAACGTGCGGGTCAAGCACCACACCGTTGCCGATGAGGCACATCTTGTCAGCGTGCAGTATGCCCGAAGGAATGAGGTGAAGGATGGTTTCTTCGCCCTGTACCTTGATGGTGTGCCCGGCATTGTTGCCGCCCTGAAAACGGACAATGGCCCGGCTTTGGGCGCTCAGCATGTCAACGATTTTGCCTTTGCCTTCGTCGCCCCACTGTGCGCCGATGATGACCGTATTCGCCATGATTTTACCTGCCTGAAACGCCGCCGCAGGGGAGGCGTACTGTCATGAGGAAGCGTTACGCACCCGCGGGCGCGACAAATGACCGCTTTGTCAAACTGCCAAAAGCAGGACGCAAAGCCTTTCATGGTACCTATCTCGGATGCAAATGCAAGTCAAATGTCCATAACGGTACAGGATCGTCCGCAGGTCATGCGTTTGCGGGGTATGCGCCGCAAACTATGACTCGCCTGTGACCGCTGAAATGCCCGTCTGCATGCCTTGCGGCTGCGGGCGGGTATGGCGCAGTGGCCGGGCTGCTACGGCTTGCCGTCTTCGTCATCCTCTTTGAGGGGATGAAATTTCAGAACGCGGCAGCGTTGCTCGGGAACGTCTTTTTGCGGCGGCTCCAGGGAAAACTCGGGCGCAAGGCCGGGCAATTGCGGGGCAAGGCCCTCGCGGCCCTGACTCTGCCGCGACCAGTGGTAGTTGAAAAGCTGGTTTTTCCAGCGTTTGGCCTGAATCAGGGAAAAGATGAGCGTCGCCTCTTCCCACTTTCTTGTGGGCTCAAAGCGGCTGCTTACGGTGGCGTATTTGCTCCACAGCGACATGAGTGACGCTTCGTCGATCGTATCCAGTTGCTGCGCCAGCCGGGCAAGCAGTTTTTCCATATATCCTCCGCTGATAAGTGCAGGGCGCGCCAAGGGCGCAAACCTGCCTTGTGAATCCTGAGCGACAAGGCAATGTAGGGCCTGCCCTGTGTTTCGTCAACGCGCAGGCGGCGCCAGCCATGCGGCAAAGCCGCGCCGCGCCGCATGGGCTGCGGATTTGGACTGGTGGGGCGGCTTCTTCTGTGCTATGCAAAACCCTTACCTGACCGGCGAACATCTGGAGGCAAGCATGTCGGATCTCAAGGCCATGTACAGCACTGTCCGCAAGGACGCTTTTCCCGAAACCATGACCATCATTCTTGGCGATGAAAAACTCGTGTTCCAGAAGCGTGTCTGGACGCTGGACGGCGAGGAAAAGGGCCTGCGCTATGGGGAAAACCCCGATCAGCCCGCAGCCCTGTACGCCCTGAAAGAGGGTTCCATCACTTGCGGCGGCCTCCAGTGGCGGGGTCCGGGGCACGGCATTGTTTCTGCCCTGACCGAAGAGCAGATGATCCAGGCGGGCAAGCACCCCGGCAAGACCAACCTGACGGACGTGGACAACGGGGCCAATATTCTTCAGTACCTCGCAGACCGCCCGGCGGCAGTCATTCTGAAGCACAATAATCCCTGCGGCGCGGCCTGGAGCAGGGACGGCGTGGCCACCGCCCTCGAAAAAGCCTTCTGGTGCGACCGTATCGCGGCTTTTGGCGGCGCGGTGGTCGTCAACCGTTCCTTCACCCGTGAGGCCGCCGAAATGGTAGCCGCCAACTATTTTGAAGTGGTAGCTGCTCCGGCTTTTGAAGAAGGCGCGGTGGAGATTCTTAAAAGCCGAAAAAACCTGCGCATTATGGAACTGCCCGGCCTGGGCCGGCTTGAGGAACTGACCTCGTCGGCGTTTCTCGACATAAAGAGCCTGTCCGACGGCGGTATTGTAGTGCAGAAGTCTTTTGTAAACCGTGTTCTTTCCGGCGACGATTTTTTGCCCGCCACCGCCACCACAAGGGACGGCCTTTCTGTGGCGGCACGTGCGCCAAGCCCGGCTGAGCTGGATGACCTGCGCTTTGCCTGGGCCGTGGAGGCCGGTGTCACCTCCAACTCTGTCATTTTTGTGCGTGACGGGGCCACCGTGGCTATCGGCACGGGTGAACAGGATCGCGTGGGCTGTGTAGAGCTTGCCATACACAAGGCGCACACCAAGTATGCGGATACACTTGCCTTCCGTGAACTGGGCCTGACTCTTTACGAGCTGAAGCTCAAAGCCGCCGAAGATAGCACCCTGGCGGAAAAGCTGGCCGACATCGAGCGGCGCACAGAGGAAACCCACGGCGGCCTTGCCGGGACGGCCCTGGTGTCCGATGGTTTTTTCCCCTTTCGCGACGGCGTGGATGTAGCCATTGCCCAGGGCGTTACGGCCATAGCCCAGCCAGGCGGATCCATGCGTGACGCCGAAGTCATCATGGCCTGCAATGAGGCTGCTCCGCAGGTAGCCATGGTTTTTACGGGGCAGCGTTCTTTCAAGCATTAAGCCCGGTGGCATCGGGCCGGATCGCGCCAAGGCGCGGTCCGGCCCTGCCGCCTGTATTTTCCCGGTCTGCCCCGGCCCGTGCGGCAGACTGGTCATGCCCGCGTTGTCAGGGGGGGGCCGCCTTCCTTGTTGCCCCGGAGCAGTCTGTTTTCAGGGCAACGCGGCGCTGCGGCTGCCCGGGCAACGGCGTAGGCCGCCGTCCGCCGCGGGGGCGCAAGGGCAGCGCTGTCGTGTGGTTGGGCACCCGCATGAGCGCCTTGCAAACATTGCCGGTGCGCATTTTCAATCTTGAAATGGTCCAGCGCCCCCCGATCTCACCCGTCACCATGCGAAACGCCATGAGCCATACCTGCCATATTTCTGAAGGCCGCAACTCGCGGTCCGTCCCGGAGTCCATGCCCCGCCTTTGCGTTACAGCTCTTTCCGGCGGCGGCGGCAAGACGTTGCTTTCTTTGGGGCTTTGCCGCGCATTTGTCCGGTCCGGCCTTGTTGTGCAGCCTTTCAAGAAGGGGCCGGACTATATCGATGCCGCCTGGCTGCGCCTGGCCGCCGGGCGGCCCGCCGCCAATCTTGACCCGTATTTTCTTGAGGCGCCGCGCCTGCGCGCTCTTTTTGTCCACGCCATGCGAAGCGCGGCCGCCCAACGTGTGGAAGACATCGCGACAGGCGGGCAACCCGCTGCTGCGGGCAGGCGCCTGCTTGGCCTTGTGGAAGGTAACCGGGGTTTTTTTGACGGCATGGACGCACGTGGCTCGTGCTCTACAGCGGAGCTTTCCCGTGTGCTGGCATGCCCGGTGGTCATCAGCGTCGACTGTACCAAGATGACCCGCACAGCGGCGGCCCTGGTGCGCGGCATGCTGTATTTTGAGACGGGGATACGCTTTGCGGGCGTGGTGCTCAATCAGGTCGGCTCCAGCCGGCATGAGCGCATTCTCAGGCAGGCGCTGGAGGAGCATACGGATGTTCCCGTGCTTGGAGCCTTACCGCGGCTTGCGGAAAATCCGCTGCCTGAACGCCATATGGGCATTGCCTCCTGCGGTGACAGCCTTTCGCCCCAGGCACAGCAGGTGCTGGACAGGCTGGCGGATTTTGTGAGCGCGCATATGGACATGCCCCGCGTACTTGACGCCGCCGCAAGCGCCCCCCCGCTGGAAGCTGAAGCCTTCTGGCCGGAACCTGCCGATGCCGCGGGCAGTTGTTACGACCTTGCGTCCCCGGCCGGGGCAGAACCTGCCGGGCAGGCCGCCGCATGCACACCTGATGGCAGCGCTGTGGTCTCCCCCTGCGTCTTTTGCGTCCCTTCCGCCCTGGGCGCGCGGCCGCGTATAGGCTACGTGCGTGATGCCGCCCTGTGGTTTTATTATGAGGAGAATCTGGAGGCCCTGCGCCGGGCCGGGGCAGATCTTGTGCGGCTTTCGCTCCTGGATGCGGAGTATCGGCCTGCCGAGGCAGAGGGGGAGCCGGGGGCTTCTTCAGGCCCGGCCTGTCGCGCTCCCTGGCCGCAGGTGGATGCCCTGTACCTGGGCGGGGGCTTTCCTGAAGATCATGCAGAGGCTTTAAGTCGTTCGCCGCTGCTGGGGCAGATTGCGGCATGGGCGGAACTGGGTATGCCCATATATGCCGAGTGTGGCGGTTTTATGGTGCTTTCGCGCGGCATTGAGCGTCAGGAAACAGCGTGGCCCATGAGCGGCATCTTGCCGGTAACCGCTGTTTTTTGCCCGAAGCCGCAGGGGCTTGGCTATGTGCGGGGCCGTATTACGGCTCCCAATCCTTTTTTTGCACCCGGCACAGAACTGCGTGGACACGAATTTCATTATTCCCGTTGCCGGTGGGAAGTTTCGGACAGTTGGAGCCATAATTCCGGCCATGCGCACTGGGCCATGCAACTGGACAAGGGGCAGGGCATGGGACCTCCACCCGGTTCGCCGTTGCATCCGGAGCCGGGCAAGGATGGCGGCGTACACATACCGCTTCGGGTGGACGGCCTTGTTTTTCGTAATGTATGGGCTTCATATACCCATATTTTCGCCCCGGCCGCACCGGGCTGGGCAGAAAATTTCGTGAACGCGGCCCGCAGCTTTGCCGCACGGAACCGGAGAGAATGCCATGAATAACGCTAAAGTCTCCATCATTATTCCTGTCTGGAATCTCTGGGACATGACCGCCGCCTGTCTGCGCTCCCTGGCCATGCACACACGGGAGGAGAATGTGGAAATAGTGGTGGTGGACAACGGCTCTACCGATGCTACCACCACGAAACTGGAAGCTTTGGGCCGCGCCTTGTGGGGTGCGGCCTTTTGCCCGGTGCGGCTGACCGCCAATCTGGGATTTGCCGGAGGGTGCAACGCAGGGGCTGCCGCTGCCACAGGTGACCTGCTGTTTTTTCTTAATAATGACACAACCGTGACCCCGGGCTGGCTGCCGCCCCTGCGTGAGGCCCTTGGCCGGCAGTGCATGGGCGCCGTTGGACCGCTTTTGCTTTATCCCAACGGAACCATACAGCATTGCGGCATTTTTTTTACGCCCTTTCTGCAAGTGGGCCACCTGTATGAGGGTTTTCCCGGCGGGCACCCTGTGCCGCGTAACAAAAGGCCTCTTCAGGCCATAACAGGCGCGGCCATGCTGCTGCGCAAAGATGTTTTTTGGGAATGCGGCGGCTTTTTTGAAGGCTTTCGCAATGGCTTTGAAGATCTGGACCTCTGTTTTGAGCTGCGCGGCAAAGGGTATGCCCTGGCTGTGGAAGGGCGCAGCGTCATTGTACACCATACCAGCCAGACCCCGGGCCGTTTTGATCATGATAACGCCAATGGAATGCTGTTCTGCCAACGGCAGGCACGGCGGCTCAGGCCGGACCTGCACATCCTGGCTGCGCTTGACGGCTACGAGTTGCGGCTCGGCCCCAATCTCGGGCACTGGCTAGAACTGCCGGAAGCGGTGGAAGAAAAGCGCAACGCGGATTTTGACGCGCGATTCACCGCCAATGAAGAAGCCTGCCGGGCAGAACTGGAGCATGAACCTTTGTGGCGGGGCGGCTGGCACCGGTTAATGGATATGCTTGAGGCCCGTGGCGACATGACCGCTGCCCTGCTGAGTGCCACCCGTTGCGTCATGTTTTTGGGCGACGAGGTTTCGCGCGAAAAACTGCTGCATCTTACAGCGGCCGTGGAAGGGCCGGATTACGCGGCTTCGGTGCGGGCAGCCCTGACTGGCTCTGTGGGGGATGACCTGGCGGGAGCGGCCAAGGCGCGGGTACAGCGTACCCGCCGTGCGGCATACGACATGGGTGACACCCTGCTGGCCGAAGTTTTCAATCAATGGCTCTTGCGCTATGGGCGGGCATAGGCGCAGATGCTGTCGCAACGGCATCCGGAAAGTACAAAATTTGTTTTGCATCAGGGCAGACAGCAAGGCCAGAAACTGGCCCACTTTTCATGGCTGGGCTGCGGCCACAGCCGTTGGTTTTATTAATGCCGTTTTTTTATTTTCTTTTCCGGACCGACGTCCTGTCTGTGGTTCACAGAAAATTTTTCATCCATTTCAGCAAAGTATGCACCATTTGCATTGGCATAGCGGCCTTTGCACGGCACTTTCCAGTTTTAGGGAGACGTATTTTTTTGTTGTTGCGGGCGCAGCATTGGCCGAAAATTATTGGTAGGAGTTATTGACAGTATTGGCCTATTTTAATATGATAAAAGCTATATAAGTTTTTGCTATAAATATATTGGATGTATGGTATGACCGCTGAAAGTTATTGTACCACGTTTTTCCAAAGCCCGGTTCCAGACGGCGCACGGGGCTTCCGATGAAAGCTGTGGATGGGTGTTCTGCAGATTCTTTTCAGATGCCCCCGCGCGATGTATCCCTTGTCTGCGGGAATCGTCTGGATTTCTTGCAGGGCCTGCCGCAGGCTCTTGCGGTTATGCGGGTAGACCTGGATGTTATGGGCAGGCCGCGTGATTTGATGGTTGTTTATGGCAATGAAGCGCTTTTTACACTTTTTGGTGCTCCCCGTGAATGGATGACGGGCGTTTCGCTTGTTGACTCCTGTATGAAGCTGGACAGAAAATGGCTGGAAATTTTCCGGAAGACTGCCTATCAGGGGCAAGTGCAGGAAATGACCGGTTTCTGGCCTTCGTTGGGCAGACACCTCGCTGTAACCTGCCATCAGCCACAATACGGCTACTGTACCTGTCTTTTTCAGGATGTGACCGAGCGCGTACATAAAGAAAATGATCTGGTAAAAAGCCGTAACCGTCTTGAAGCCCTGCTGCACAGCACTGTTGATATGGTGTTTCAGATTGATCCGGTTACGGGGGGCATCAGCAATCTTGACCAGGAGCTGGCTGCCTGCGGCGGCCTGCTCAAAGCCAGAAGAGTTCCGGAAACCCTTCTGATGCAAGGGCTTCTGGCTCCCGGCCAGAACGATAAAATCAGCAGCTTGATCAACCTTGCCCTGCGCGCTGAAAATGACTGTACCTGCGAGGTGCGCGCACGGCTCAAGGCCGGTTCTCCCTATACCTGGCACAGTCTCACCGTTGTGGGCTACAGCGATCCGTGTTCTAAAGAAATCGGTATAATAGGCTTTCTTAAAGACGTGCATGCCAGCATCAAGGAAAGGGACGCCCTGGTGCGCCGGGCAGAAAAAGATCCTCTTTGCGGCATCTATAACAGGGCTGCCGGCGAAAACCTCGCTGCTTCCAGGCTGAGCGGAGCGGACGAAACCTGTCACAGCGCGGCCCTGCTTGTTTTTGATCTGGATAATTTCAAGGTAATTAACGACACGGCCGGGCATGCGGCGGGCGATGCGGTGCTGAAAGCTTTTGCCGTTCTGCTGGGCCAGTGCTTTCGTAAAGACGATATTGTTTTTCGGTTTGGCGGGGATGAGTTTGCCGTTTTTGTGCAGAACATGCCGCAGGAAAGGATCATCCGTGTCAGTAAAAATATCGTGGCAAGGCTGGAAGAACCGCTTGTTGACGATGTGCGCGTGGGTGCGTGTATTGGGGTTGCCTACAGCCGGTCGGGCCGCCACAGCTATGAAGAACTTTATAAAATGGCCGATAAGGCTTTGTACAATGCCAAAGAAGGCGGCAAGGGACAAACCGCGATTCTTTGTCTGCATGGCAGCGGGGCCTGACGGGCTGTTGTGAGCTGGCCTGATGCGCCGGGTAGATTCCGGCGGCACAAAGGCGTACTGTTTTAAGGCGCTTTGCTGCGCATCAAGGATTTGTGCGTCGTGGGTGTGTTCGTGAGAAAGAGTGTCGTTGAGCGCCACTGTGCTGCATTTCGTGGCATGCAGCGCCGGCAGCCGCGGCCATAACCGCATTGCGGTCAATTATCGCGGAATGCAGGACGTACAAAAAAGAGGGCTGTCAGTAGTGGGGCAGCCCTCACTTTTTTCCGAAAACTCGCGCCTGCAACGTGCACATTCGCAAAAATACAGTATTCCCTAAAATACGCCGGGATGATTCGCCTGAATTTCGTTCTGCCCTCCGGGCAGATCCGGACGCCACAGGCAGACGCCCGCCCCAAAGCCTCATGTGTGCGGGTTCGCACGGGCAAGTGGGGCGGGCTTTTTTACATTGGGGGAATCTGTATCCTCAAAATTCAATGTGCTGAAGGGGCTGGCCGCGAAAGTGCCTATCAGCCCTGCGTGGATTTTTGTAAAAGTCCGCATCACGTAACTGCCAAAGCGTCCCGGCGTGCCGGTGTCGACCACTACAGCGGAAGAAGCTGTGACTTAAGACCGCAGAGCTGGTTGCGCGCCGTTACGCAAGGGCTTGAACGTGCAACGCACCAGAGCAACTACCGCTTCAAATAATTGCTTAACGGTCGGCAACGCCGCCCTGCAATCATTTGGCTACAAGGATCTGGAGACAAATCCTTGTAGCGTATTTCAAGTGTTAAATGTTCTACAAGCGCCCGATGATCAGGTCGTCAAGGGTTCTTTTGGGGACATGATGAACCCCCTGGGCATCACGCCAATAGGCGGTATTGCCGTCTGAGGGCAGCGGAGCCACTACGCGCGTTTCTTTGGCTGCGCCCAGGCCGAGCACCAGTGCGGGCTTGAGGTCTGCCGGGGCCTGCAAGAGCGAGGGTACGGCCTGATGATCAAAAGATTTGATGATGCAGCAGCCCCAGTCGCGGCTGGTGGCTGCCAGCTGAATGGTCTGTGCGGCAATGCCCACGTCGTAGAACGTCAGCTCCGTGCCGCCCTGCGGCATAAAAATGGTGATAAAGCCTGTGGGCTGTTCGCCGGGATGCGGCCCGCCCCAGTCTTTGAGCGCGCCTGCCCAGCGGGTAAGAGCAAAGAGCTTTTTGCAGGTATCACCCTGGGTGACAAGGCTGAATCGCAGGTCTTGGGCATTTCTGGCCGAAGGCGCCAGTCTCGCGCAATCCACAAGCCATTCCAGATCGGCAACGGTCAGCGGCCGGTTTTCTGCAAAACGGCGGCAAGTACGCGCTTTTTCAGCTAATTTTCTGAAATCCATGCATTCCTCCTTGCTTGCCCTGGCAAATGCGCAGGCGCGTCCAGAATATTCTGTTTTTGAGAAGAGATGTTCCCAAACTTTTCAGGCCGTCCATTCCGGCGCTCGCTGGCGCAGACGCGGTACCTTCGTGACGGAAAATACGTTGGTAGCCGTCAGGGCTGTTTACGGCACGAGTTTTCTAGACTGTTGCCAGCAGAAACCACAACTGGCCCCATTGTATGGCTGCGCCCAGGAAATCGCCGTTAACGCCGCCCCGGTCACGGGCCAGAGCCGCCATGCGGCGGATGAGAACATACTGCCCGCAGACCGTCAACGGTGCTTGCCACAAGGTTATCTGTCCCGTAAAAAATAGCAGGCATAACAGCAGCAGCGCGCCCAGTGCGTAGCCTCGCGCCAGTGCGGGGCTGGCTCCGGCGCAGGTCAGACCGCCCAGTGACTGCGGTTCGCGCGGCTCGGCAGATGCGGCCAGCCAGAGCGCGCAGGCCCGGCCCCAGGCAGGGGCTGTCACAAGGCAGAGCCATTGTCCGGCATGTATATGCCAGCACAGTGCCAGCCACATGCCGCCAAAAGCCAGCAAAAGGTGCAGGGCACCAAACGCGCCCAGGCGGCTGTCGCGCAGGATGCTCCAAAAGCGTTCGCCCGGCGCGCCGCTGCCGCAGGCATCGCCAAGGTCAGCAAGCCCGTCCCAGTGCAGGCCCCGTGTGGCCCATACCTCGAGGCCCATCCACAGCCAGGCCGCAAGGGCGGCGCACAGCACAAGGTTGGCCTCAGGGGTCTGGCGCAGCAGAAAATATACAGAAACGCAGGGCAGGGTCAGCGTGAGGCCAATACACAGTCCGGCCAGACCGTAAAAAGGCAGGCAGCGGCCAAGGTCGTGCCCGGTGCAGTCACGACGGGGAGGCACAAGGCGGGTTAAAAAGGCCAGGGCGTCATAACAACGGCCTGGCCAGGACAAGCGGCATTTTTGCGGGTGCAAGGCCAAAACCCTAGCGGGTCATGGGGTGGTTGAAGGCCAGAGCATAAAGGTGGTGGAAAAAGTCAACGTATTCCACATTGATACGCTCAGGAACCTTGATGCGCGCGGGCGCGAAGTTCAGTATGGAGGTAATGCCCGCGTCCATAAGGTGCTGGGCAGCCCGCTGCGCCCTTTCAGGCGGGGTGGTGATGATGCCGATTTCAATATTCAGGTCAGACACCATATCCTTGAGATCGCGGGTGCAATGCACTTCAAGGCCGTGGACAATTTCACCGATCTTGAAGGGGTCGCAGTCAAATATGGCCACGATATTGAAGCCGCGAGCGCGGAATTCACCATGGTTAAGGATGGCCTTGCCGAGGTTGCCGACACCGATCAGGGCCATACGCCATTCGCGGTCAACACCAAGAGAAGAGGTGATGGCGGCAATCAGGGATTTTACATGGTAGCCCACCCCGCGAATGCCGAACTCGCCAAAGTAGGCAAGGTCTTTGCGCACCTGCGAACCGTTGACCCCGCAGGCCTCGGCCAGGGGGTTGGAGGAAATGACCTCCACATTGTCGCGGGAGAAGTTCTCCAGCACCTGTACGTACGTGGCGAGGCGCTGGATGGTGGCGCGGGGAATGTGTTTGCTTTTGGGTTGGTTAGCCATAGAAGTACCTTTTGAAAGCCGCGAGCTTGTCAACGGGAAGATGTCGTCTCGTGAAATAAAGTGTCTATCAAAAACCAGCAAATGTGCAAGCCGGGCTGCTTTTGTCAATGGTTACTGCCAAGAGCATATAAAATATACGTAATTCTATGATCTGGCAATGTCACGCTCAACTTAGCGCTATTGGGTTGCATGCACAACCATTGACGATGGTTGCCCCCCAATGTGATAGTAACAAGATAGCCAACATGCCACATGGATTTGTTTTTGTGTTTTTTGTTGTTATAAAAGCATGTTACAGCTTATTCCTTTTTGGTTGTGGGCGTTCGCCGCAGGTTGGGGCAGCCAGTACGCGCTCATGTTACAAAAAGAATTTTTCGTGATCAAAAGGCTACTATAAAAGGGTACAAAGGTTAAGCCCCAAGCTTCAGAATATGTTCTGTGCAACAAAAAAGGTCAATATTCTAAAAATATGCCACTTTTTGCGCGAGTTGGGCATATGGCATCCATCTGTCCGTGCTTCTATCTGCACAGGTTCGCCTGTTTCGTCATTTTTTTCGCAATGCCGGTTCAGGTAGGGCAGGTTGCCGCAGTGCAGGTTTACTGTCGCGGTAAATATTTTTGTAAAAATGCCTCGCATGAAAATTCTGCTGTTTTTCCGCTGGTTGCGGCCGTGCCTGTGGGCATTGGCCCTGCCTCGTGACGGGGAATTTGCGGAGTTGCCGGTTAATCGTTCCAGTATGCTTTTTGGAGCTGTGCAACGGTGAAGATACGTTTGCTACGATACGTAACCTCGAAAATAGGTTGCGCTGCGCCTTCACGGTTGGCGACTGATCACGTAAGCGCCACGGCAATGTAACCTTGGATTGCTCTGGCTGAAGGGGCGTGTCGGATATTCAGCCACCTGCAGGATGAGGGGCGTCCAACGGTATGGGCTCCTGTTCGGGGCGTCATCGGACGGGCGCTACCCGGTTTTTCCGGCAAGGCCTTGCCTGCCTCCGGCGCGTGTTGCGCGAGAGTCGGGTGTCTTTTGGGTGCACAGGCTCCCAGTTTTATTTTGTGGGATAGAGCCGCAGCGTAGATAGGTGGCATGTTGCGGCAGTGGAGAGGAGACACAAAGGCTGCGCGTTGTTTGGTTTTTTGTCGCGAACTCGCTGTGAGAGTAGGGACTTTGCGCCCGCGAGCTTCGTTTATGCCTGGCATTTGTGCGCTATGTAGTGGCACTGAAGGTAGAAATTGAAGGCAGTTGTAGCGAGGAAAAAAGCGGAAATAAAAAAGGAGGCCGAAGCCTCCTTTTTTTGTGTCAAAACCTGTCCGGCCTTACGCGTAGGGGTTGGCGTACAGCAGAATGAAGCTGATAACCAGGGCGTAAATGGCCAGGGATTCGATAAAGGCAAAGGCCAAAATCATGGTACCGGTGATCTTGCCGCTCACGTCGGGGTTGCGGGCAACGCCTTCGCAGGCGCCCTTCAGGCCAAGGCCCATGCCGATACCGCAACCGAAGGCGGCAATGCCGATGCCAAGGGCGGCGGCCAGGCAGGTGTAGCCAAGGGCCGAGGCGTCAAGCTGGTTGGCAGCAAAAGCCATGGTGGCCATACCCAGAAGAGCCACGGTATTCAGGGCGATCATCAGAAGTTTACGCATGAGACACTCCTTGCACTGTTGTATTGTTGGGTCATTACGACCATTCCCCACTATAGCGTGCCTGTTTTACGTCCGGCAGGAGACGCCGCCGGGTTGCCGCCGGCGGGAAGGGCGGCAGGGCCGCCCGTGGCAAGGCTAGTGTTCGGGAGCCTCAAGAGCGCCCTTGATGTAGAACATGGTCAGCATGAAGAACACGAAAGCCTGCATGGTCTTGCCCAGAAGGAAAAGCGCGTAGATGGGCAGCGTTCCCAGGATGGGCGCCATGATGAAAAACAGCACCATAACGATTTCTTCACCCCGGATGTTGCCGAAAAGACGGAGTGAAAGCGAAACCGGGCGGGAAAGGTGCGACACCACCTCAAGCGGGAACATCAGCGGGATAAGGAACTTGGAAGGCCCGGTGAAATGGTGGATATAATGCGTTTTCCAGCGGATAAGACCCACCGCATTGTAAAACACCAGCACAAAGAGAGCCATACAGACCGTGGTGTTGAGGTTGGCGGTAGGCGCGTCGAAGCCGGGCACAAGGCCCATGAGGTTCATGCCGAAAATGTAAATGAAAATGCCCGCCAGCAGGGGAACGAACTTGCGCCCGTTCTCACCCATGGTGGAAACGATAAAGTTTTCGATGGTGTCTACCATGGCCTCAAAAAAGTTCTGCAAGCCGCCTGGCACCAGCGTCAGGCGTCTTCGCAGGACCCAGGCCACAGCAAACAGAATGGCCATGCAGACCCAGGAGTAGAATACATGTTTGAATTCCACCACCTGTCCACCGATGGTGATTTCGTCCATGCCCATAAATGTGGAGAGCAATACCGGATGCGGCAAACCACCTGCCATGAGCCATGCCTCCTGGTCGATACGCGCCTAGGCGCTGCGTTGATGTAAAGCCCTAAGGCCATTCCCCAAAAATTTTCGTGCTGCCCGCGTCATGATCCGGCAGGCATCTACCTGCGCGTTGTCAGGGTACAGCCCTGCGCGCGGCTTCAGCCGGGCTGCCGGAACTGCATGCATCGTACCGCCGTTTTTTCACCGCGCACAGGCCTGATGGGGCGGCTGCGGCTGACGGTTGCGGTGTTATGCAATAAATCTGTACGGTTGCCGTTTTTTTGGTTCGGCTGCGACTTCTCCTATGGGCTGCGGCGTGCGGCTCGCCCGGCCAGAGCAAAGCTGACAAGGGCACAGAACCCGCCCGCCAGCATGCCGCCCACAAGGGCAAACACCGGAGCCTGATACACGATGAGGGATATATATAGGATGCCCCCCACCAAGACAAGCCTGCCAAGCCAACGAATTATCACAATGCGCAAAAAGGCTGTGCTGTAATCGCCCAGGCCCCGGCGCAGAAAAAATCGTGCCAGCCCCCAGAATGTCCAGGCCATGATGGCCAGGCCCACTCCAAACCAGAAAATCCAGGGCAGTACCGTGAAGGTCAGTACGCCAGCAAGCAGAACGGCGGCAGCAATTAGTATTTCATTGCGGACCATGACGCGCACTGCGGGATGGTCAAGGCCACGCCGCCAAAGCCAGGCGTCAAGGCTGTGTATCATGCTCTTTTTGCCGGTCACGGCCATCCGTTTTGCCCTGCTCCCCTGAAGGAGCGCTTGCGGCCTCGCTTTGCGGGGTCAGCCCTTTGCGCAGAGCGTCCTGCCTGGCCATTTTTTTCAGCAGCGCCTTGGTGTCGCGGTAAACATTCAGAAAGCCGGCGGCGATGCCGATAAGCAGAAAAATCAGTTTGCCCCAGGGACCTGTATGCAGCCAGTAGTCAATGCCATAGCCTATGGCAAATCCCACTGCCGGGCCGCTGACCAAGTGCAGGCCTATGACCCCGGTGTTGGCCATGGCTTCAAGGCCGCTTTGCTGTTGCTTGAGAAAATCCTTGAACGACATGCCCCCTCCCGCGCCAGGGCTGCCTGCGCAGGCAGCTGATTTGCATTTGCTCTCGCGCGTTACAGGGATGGACGTTATAAACCCCAACGCTGTGTAAATTATCACAGCCTTCGCGCCGCGTCAATGACTTTACGCGGAAATATGCATGGCGCATGGCCTTACAGGCTTTGCCACAGGGTCAGGCATTCCACATGCGGTGTATGCGGAAACAGGTCCACTGCGGCCATTTCCACCAGCCGGTAGGCCCCGCGAAGCCGGGCCGCGTCCCGGGCCAGCGTGGCCGGATTACATGACACATAAAGTATGGTGTGGGCATTGAGCCGCAGCAGTGCATTCAGGGCGCGGGGGGCAAGGCCCGCGCGCGGCGGGTCCACCAGCACGGCGTCCCATGTTTCCGTGGGGTGCCAGTAATTTTCGTGCGCGGGGGCAAGTCTGTCCAGCCGCTGGGCGGCGTCGCCGGCCACGTAGGAGCAATGGGTAAAGCCCATGGCGGCGGCGTTGGCCTGTGCCAGGGCAACAGCTTTTGCGTCCTGTTCCAGGCCGAGCAGGCGGCCGCAGCGGTCTGCCATGAGCAGGCCCGGAGCGCCCACGCCGCAGTAGAGATCGAGCAGCGCGGGAGATTCCTGGCTGACATGCCGCTTGAGCATGCCCAGTGCCGTGTCTGCCAGCACCTGCGCCGCAGCGGTATTGACCTGAAAAAACGATGCGGCATCCAGGGCGAAATGGCGCCCGCCAAGGGGCTGCCAAAAGCGGGCCGAGGCCGGATTGTGCGCGCCGGTCCTGTCCAGGCTGGCGATGCGCTTCTGCCCTTGGGCCAGGGCGTCTTCACTGGCGCGTTCTTCGTGAATGAATCCGGCCAGCACGGGAAAGGACTGGAGCAGCTTCTGGCCCACAGTTCGTACTTTTTCCTGCTCTTCATGGCTGCCCGGGCTGGTGATGCAAAGTGCCCACCAGCCGGGAGTGCGCAGGTCGGCGGAAAGCCCGCGCCGCAAAACGAGGAAACGCCAGAAGCCGTTGTTCTGCACTGCTTCTGCGGCCATAGCTGCTGCTGCGATGCTGTTTGCGGGTGCACGGCGGGCCGGGCGTGAGCCGCGCCTGCCTTTGCCGTCCGGCTTGCCGTGGTGCGCAGTGTCTTCCTGGGGCGCTTGCCTGTAGCGGGCCTGATCGCGTGGGGTATGCGCCGGCAGTCCGCTTTGTGCCGCCAGATCAGCCGCCATGCGGACAATGTCACGGGCTGCGGCGGGCAGCAGGGCGCATTGAGGCACAGAAACCACGCCGCGCCCGTTCCGGCGGCGCAGGCCGAGTATCAGGGGGTCGCCCTCCGTGCCGCTGCCGGCAAAGGCCAGTTCCATCTTGTTGCGGTACTGTTCAAGCGCGGGAGAAGGCAGGACACTGGTAAACAGGCTCTCCACAAGCCCGGCGTCCAGGCCGCCGATGCGGCTCATGGCATCAAGGGCGATGCGGCGCTTCCACTGCAACTGCATATCGTACGGCATGGTCTGCAGCGGGCATCCGCCACAGTCGCCGTGGTGGGTACAGGCGGGCGGTGCAGAGCGCGGGGCATCCTGCAGGACTTCCAGCATTTCGGCTTCACAGAAGCTGGATTTGCGGCGGGTGATGCGCGCACGCACGGTCTGCCCGGGCAGGCCGCCGGTCACAAAAACAACAGTGCCACGGTTGCGGGTGCGCCCGGAGGCCCGACCGCCCGCCGGAGCGGAGCCGGATATGGAAATCGCGTCGCCGTGGGCGCGGGCCAGGCCGCGACCGTCATGGGTCAGGCTTTCTATCTGAAGGGTAATGGTATCGTTCATCGCCGCAAAACATAGCAGCGCAAGGGCAGTATGCCAAGGAAAACTCGCAGGAAAAACTATGGGTTTGGCTGTATATGCTGCAAGAACGCGCTTGTGGGACGATTTTTCGCTTGTGCCGCGACTGCCCTTGAGGTACAAGCGCCGTGCGGCTGCATGCCGCCGCCCCGGGGCGGCGGCGGCGCGTCCTTGCCGAAAAAATGCGGAAGGCGCTTGACATTTGCCGTGCAATAGGGCAAATATGCCTTTCTCTTTTTGGAGGTTGATATCATGTACGCGATTATCGAAACCGGCGGAAAACAGTACCGCGTTGAAGAAGGTTCCAAGATCGTTGTGGAAAAGCTCGCGGCGCAGGCCGGAAGCGAAATTTCCCTGGACAAGGTGCTGATGGTCGGCGGCGCTGAATGCAAAGTCGGCGCTCCCTATCTTGCCGGGGCCGCCGTTACGGCGGAAGTGGTGGATCACGGGCGCGGCCCGAAGATCAAGGTGTTCAAGCGCTGGCGCCGCAATGACTCGCGCAAGATGCGCGGTCATCGTCAGGATTTCACCACCATTCGCGTCAAGAGCATCAACGGCTAGAACCTTTTATGAGGTTCTGGCGGGCGTGAGGGCGAACGCCCGATGTCCGGACATGCAGGTTCCTCAGGGAGCCAGTTTGTCTGGTTGAGCGAAAAATTTACTCGCCCAGCTGAGCTTCAGGGTTCAGCGCACCAGGGAGGCTATTATGGCTCAAAAGAAAGCAGGCGGCTCTTCGCGTAACGGCCGCGACAGTGTAGGCCAGAGGCGCGGCGTTAAACGTTTCGGCGGCCAGCGTGTTCTTGCCGGCAATATTCTGGTGCGCCAGTTGGGCACCACTGTGCACCCCGGCGTCAACGTGGGCATGGGCAGGGATTTTACCCTGTTTGCCAAGATTGATGGCGTGGTGCGCTTTGAAAAGTATATCCGCAAGCGTCGCGTGCTTACGCGCGTGCATGTGGAGGCGGCCGCCAGCTAGCGCGGCCGCGTGGGATTTTATTGATAAGGGAAGGGGCCGCAAGGCTTCTTCCCTTTCGGTGTTTGTGTGCCGTGACCCTGCCGGCCGCAACATGCCGCTGAAAAACAAGCCCGTAAGCATCGGGCAGAGGATATTGCATGAGATTTGTGGATGAAGCCAGAATTCAGGTGCGTGCCGGCAAAGGCGGGCACGGCTGCCTGTCCTTCCGGCGCGAAAAATTTGTACCCCGAGGCGGCCCGGACGGCGGCAACGGGGGGGATGGCGGTTCTGTGTACCTCAAGGCAGATAACCGGCTGCTCTCGCTGTACGACTTTCGCCTCAAGCGCCTGTACGAGGCACAGAACGGCCGCCCCGGCGAGGGCAGCCAGTGCGATGGCCGCAAGGGCGAAAATCTGGTTCTGAATCTGCCCGTGGGAACGCTGGTGTACGCGGAAGGTCCCGAAGGTGAAGTGCTGGTGGCCGACCTGAGCGAGCCGGATGCGGAAGTGCTGGTAGCCAGCGGCGGCCGCGGCGGCAAGGGGAATGAGCATTTCAAGTCTTCGACCATGCGCGCGCCGCGGTTTTCGCAACCCGGCGAACCCGGAGAGGAATTCAATCTGCGGCTTGAGCTGAAAATTCTGGCGGACGCCGGTCTGATAGGCTTGCCCAACGCCGGAAAATCCACATTCATTTCGCAGGTGTCGGCCGCGCGGCCCAAGATTGCCGCGTATCCCTTCACCACGCTTACCCCCAACCTGGGGGTGATGATTGATGAGGTCGACCCGGACAGGCGCATGGTCATTGCCGACATCCCGGGTCTGATCGAAGGGGCGCACGAAGGGCAGGGGCTTGGCCTGCGTTTTCTCAAGCATGTGGAGCGCACACGTTTTCTCGTGCACATTCTCAGCATCGAGGATGTGGGCGATGAAGACCCCTGGGCGGGCTTCAGCCTGGTCAATGAAGAGCTGCGCCGGTTTGACGCGGAGCTTGGCGAGCGCAGGCAGATCGAGGTGGTGAACAAAATCGACCTTGTAAGCCCTGAAAGGCTGGAAGCCCTGAAAGAGCGGGCCAGAGCCGACGGGCGCGAGGTTTACTTCATTTCTGCCCGCGATGACCTGGGTCTTGAGCCTCTGGTGCAGGAGCTTTGGCAGGTTTGCGAGAGCACCGCACGCAACGAGCCGATTGTGCGTCTGGAAGGCCTCACCGATGTGGAGGAAGAGGAATTTCCCGAAATTGAAGTCATCTATACCCGCGAATAGCGGGATGTGGAGCGGATATGAGCAGGCAGCGCCCTCATGGCACGGCGTCCGGAGCCGGACGGCCGGAGCAGTGCGGCACGTGTGGCTCTGAAGAAGAGCGGTCTGAAACCTGGCAGCAGGAGCGCGCGCGCGTTCTGGCTCAGGCGCGGGTAATTGTGGTCAAGGTGGGCAGCGCCGTGCTGACGGATGCCAGCGGGCTGAGCAGCCCTGTGCTGGCGGGGCTTGCCGCACAGCTTGCCGCTTTGCGCGACCTGCCCCTTGTCAGTGATCCGGCGGGGCAGCCCCAGCAGGGGGCGCGCCGTCTGGTGCTGGTTTCTTCGGGCGCGGTGGCGGCCGGGCGTGCCGCCCTGACAAGCCGGGGTCGCGTGGTGGAAACTGCGGGCCTGGCTGCGCGTCAGGCCGCGGCGGCTGTGGGGCAGGGCCAGCTTATGCAGGCCTGGGACAAGGTTTTTCTGGCCCACGGCATGCCTACGGCACAGGTGCTGCTGACGCGTGACGACCTTCGCGCGCGCCAACGCTTTCTCAATGCCCGTAATACCTTTGCCGAATTGCTGCACTGGGATGTATTGCCGATCGTCAATGAAAACGACACGGTATCCATCAGCGAACTGAAGTTTGGTGATAATGACTGTCTGGCGAGCCTGCTTATAAATCTGGTGGAAGCCGATCTTTTTATCAATCTGACCTCTTCGTCGGGTGTGCTCGCGGCTGATCCGCAAAAATATCCCGATGCGCCCGTTATGGACCATATCGACGATGTGGCAACGCTGGATCTGGGGCAGCTTTGCGGCGGCAAGACGCTGGTGGGCACAGGTGGCATGTATTCCAAGCTGCTGGCCGCGCGCCGTGCCGCGCAACTGGGCGTACCCACACTGATTCTGCCCGGCCGTGAGCCTTGGGTCATCAGCCGGGCCTTTGCCGCTGCCGGGGTATGCCCCGCGCCTGACGGGCATGAACCGTTCACGCGCGGAACCTGGGTGCGGTCCGGGCAACACGCAATCACGCGGCGCAAGTTCTGGCTGGCCTATCAGTCTGACCCTGCGGGCAGCGTGCATGTGGATGACGGTGCGGCCAAAGCCTTGCTGCACAAGGGCAGCAGTCTGCTGCCCGGCGGCGTGTGCGCGGTGGAAGGAACCTTTCAGCGGGGGGGCCTTGTGCGCGTACTGCACAAGGGTGAAAGCATCGGTGTGGGACTTTCCAACTACAGTGCGCCGGAGCTCAAGAAGATCATGGGGCTTAAGCGCCATGAGGTGGCGGCCATTCTTGGTGATGCCCATTACCCCGAAGTCATACACAGGGATAACCTGCTGGTGGATGCGGCGGTCTGATTCCGTGGGGCGTGTCCTCTGCTGCTGCGGGCGCGTCCGCATTTTGCATGATGCTCTGTCTTGACGCTGCGCAAAACGCCGTAAGGCGATTGGCCTTGCCGGGCGGGGGAAGCTGGAATGGACAGCAAAAATGCGTCGTAACCCTTTATTTCAGAAGAGCCGCAGGCAGCATCGGGGTATGGTAACGCTAGAGTATTTCGCACTTGAAGTGCCTATAAGGATTTGTCTCCAAATTTTTGTCCCCCAATGATTGAAGGGCGGCTTTGCCGACCGGAAGCAATCATTTGGAGGGGTAATTGCTCTAGCTGCTCTGGCGTGGATGGCTTTGAAATGTGAAGCATCTCAAGGTTGTCATTCTGCCAGAGATGCAGTTTTTGGCAGAATCTACGTGGCGATGCGGCGCGTTACACTCTTGTGCCGCGTTGGGGCATTTAGGTTTTTCAAATTATAATACTCTCAAAAGGTCCCCAGGGGACCTTTTTTATGGTCCGCGTTTAGCCGTTTTGCGGCGCAGGGCGCAGGGGAATGAGCGGGCCGAGGTCTATGCCCGCTACATCCACAAGAGCACGGTACGGGTATATTTCCACCCCGCAGGCTAGCGCGGCGTAAAAAAGGCGCGCGTATTCCGGGTCGATAAAGTCCGCCGGGGCAAAACAGCTGCCGTCCGGGCGCTGCACAAGGTACAGCATGGCGGCCCGTTCGCCCTGGGCCACAATGTCCATCAGCTCGCGCAGATGTTTTTGTCCGCGTTCGCTGGCCGCGTCAGGAAAGCAGGCGGCGTCGTCTTCCATCATGGTGACGTTTTTACATTCCACCCACAGGGGCGGCAGGCCGGGACCTGTGAGCAATCCGTCCAGGCGGCTTTGCCCGCGTCTGGCCTCGCGGACAAGGCTGGTGTAGCCTTGCGCAAAGGCAAGGCGTCCGGCATGAAAGGCGGCCTCAAGCATGCGGTTGGGCATATTGGTGTTTACACCTACCCAAAAGCCGGGTCTGGCGTATGGATCGGCGCCGGCAGGGGCATCAGGGGCGGCGGGCGTTGCCGTCTGGGGCAGCCATACGCACTCCTGCGTATATTTGAGCTTGCGGGCAGGATTGGCCGCCGGGGAAGCAAGAACGGGATTGCCCGGCCGGGTGAGGCCCAGCATGCTGCCGGAATTATTGCTGTGTACCCACAGCTCCCCGCCGTTGACGCGCAGTTCTACGCTGAAGCGCTTGCGCCGCTGCACAAAGCTGCCGATCACGCAGCCCTGCGGCATGGGCAGCAGGGGCTGGTGTGCCGTATGGGGAATCTGCTTGGGCATGTTTGCGGCGGCCGGGGCCTCGGTGTGGGCAGGGGCATCTTGCGCCGCCTGGTCTGTTTGTAGGCCGCAGGTTTTTTTTTGCTGTGCCTGACGGGTCTGTTGTGATTGCTGCGGGTGGTGCATCCGGCCGCAGTCCTGCGGCTGCGGGCTGCCGGATTTTATGGTCGCGGCGTCGTTCTGTTTGGTACGCATTTACACCCCGTGGCGAAGCTGATAAAATTAGCGGCTGTAATCTCGCCGCATGCGCCGCATTGCGTCCCCCTTCGTGAAGGAGCCTCTCATGCAGATTTCAGATCGTTTGAGCAGCATCAAACCCTCTCTGACCCTCAGTGTCAACAGTCGCGCCCTGGAACTCAAGGCCCAGGGCGTTGCCGTAACCAGTCTGGCCGTGGGCGAACCGGACTTTCCCACGCCGCCCCACGTCTGTGAGGCCGCCAAGGCCGCCATTGACGCAAATTTTTGCCGTTATACCGCCGTGCCCGGCATTCCGGATCTGCGCAAGGCCGCCGGAGCGTATTTTGACCGCGCCTATGGCGTGCCCGTGCCGCAGGAATCCATTGTTATCGGGGCCGGGGGCAAGCATTGCCTCTACAATTTTTTGCAGGCCACTGTTAATCCGGGTGATGAGGTGCTTATTCCCGCGCCATACTGGCTGAGCTACCCTGATATGGTCATGCTGGCGGGAGGGGTGCCGGTTACCGTGCACGCCGGGCCGGAGCAGGGCTTCAAGGTAACGCCCGGCATGCTGGATGCCGCGGCTACGGACAAAACACGTCTTCTTATCCTCAACTCGCCCAGCAACCCCACAGGGGCGGTGTACACCAACGCGGAGTTTACGGCCATTATGGACTGGGCTTTGGCACGCGGCATTTTTGTGCTGTCTGACGAAATTTATGACCAGCTTGTTTTTGCTCCGGCCAAAATGACCAGCGCTATCGGCTGGTTTGCGCGCTATCCCGAGCAGGTGGCCGTGCTCAACGGGCTTTCAAAAAGCTACGCCATGACAGGCTGGCGGGTGGGTTTTCTTGCCGCGCACCCCACGCTGATAAAAAAAATATCGTCCATGCAGGGACACAGCACCTCCAGCATCTGCTCCATAGCGCAAAAGGCGGCTCTGGCGGCCCTGACCGGCCCCACGGACTGCATCGACACCATGCGCGAGGCCTTTATGCGCCGTCGCGATCTGGGAATGAAGATCATAGGCTCCTGGCCTTGGGCCGTGTGCCCCAAGCCTGACGGGGCCTTTTATCTTTTTGTGGACGTGCGCAAGTGCTATGGCGGCACGGTGAACAACTCCACCGAGCTGTGCACCCACCTGCTGGACAAGGCGTATGTGGCCCTTGTGCCCGGCGCGGCCTTTGGCGACGACAATTGCATCCGCCTTTCCTATGCTGTGGCCAATGACGTTCTGGCGCACGCGCTGAAAAACGCCGGAGCAGAGATGGCCCGGCTGGCCGAAGAGGTGGGCAGATAGGACAGGTTTGCTGTTCCGTCAGGGCTTTCTGTGGATACTGGGGCTGGCCGGAAGGGTGCAGGTTCCCGAAGGCGTACAAAGCGGACTTGTATGACGCCCGGCAAACGGCTTGAGCCGCTGATTTGAAAGAATTATAATTTTTTTGCAAGAAGTTGTTGACAAACAGGCGTATTTTAGTCATTGTGCTTTTCGCCGTGGGGCTGTAGCTCAGTTGGGAGAGCGCTTGAATGGCATTCAAGAGGCCGTCAGTTCAATTCTGTCCAGCTCCACCAGATATCTTAAAAACCCCCGATCATCACTAGATGGTCGGGGGTTTTGTTATTTGACCACTTTAACTTTGAAATGGAAAATGACAACAGTAGCACTCGCAACAGCACTACTCTGGAATAAGTCGGGAAACTAACATTTTAATATTTCAGGGGAACTATCGTTAAGTGTCTAAAATAGCTTGGCTGGGATATTGACAGTTTATAGACCAATTGCTAGCGATCAGTATTAATTATTTTGTAATCCGAGGTTAACATGGTAGGCATAAGCTTCAAAGTTGCCGGTGGGTTGGCACCAGAAAATAAAATTTCGATGCACCTGCTAGGATGTCTATGTACGAACATTCAAAGTGCTTTAAACCGGGCTTTCCTCGAAGCAAAAAACTCTCATGTATATAAATATCAAAAATTATCAAAAGATGACTATGAAAAGACAACATTTTTATTTCAATCAACGCGAGAAGGTAGCTTTATTGCTGATTTTATAGAACACGGCAAATTTGCATTACAGATAGCAAAAACATTTCAAAGACTATTGGATCCAGCATATGAAATAATCAACAAAGGGTTTAAGCGAGATTACTATTCGAGCTTTGAACAAGTTCAGGACGTTACAAAAAAAATCGATCTTGGAGCTATTAAGCCAAAAACATTTGAAGAATTTAAACAAGATCCTCCCAGGGGATTTGCACCAAGCTATGCAGCAAGATCACTAACAAGGGACATCTCAACTGCATTAACGCCTTTAAAAAAATCTACTTACGCAGATGACTCTATAACATTGTCTATTACCACAGGCAATACGCGGGATTATTTTTTTAATAAAGAATTGGCTGGAAGCTTATATCACCTTTCAAATGATTTATATTACTTAAATCCTGTAATATATAACATGAAGCTATTCGAGATGAATGAAAAAACAAAGACCGCTATAGCCTACAATGTTGACAATAATAACTCTGAACAAAAAATTAGATTTGTAGATAAAGATTCATTCAATAATGCTCGAAATAAATTTAATGATGATGAGTTCATTTCTATAATAGGTATGCCTTGTGCTGAGTATGCAACATTAGATGTGAATAGAGGTGATATTTTATATGTGGATAGAGTCGGTAATTAAAATACTAAAAAATAGGCGACTTTTGATTATATCTGTGGACATGCTCATTGCATATTTTTGTGTAATTTTCGAATATGTTTTACAAATTGGAATAAAAGATTTTTTAGTAAATCCCCTTGATGAGGAGTTCATTTTACTTCCATTAAGAATACCTACTTTTTATGCTGTAATTATTATTGCACCAGTTTCTATTTGGGTTTCTAAATTCATATTTGACTTGCTGTGTCTTTTTTCAAGGCAATTTATTTTAGTAAAACTTGAGTCTATTCGAAATATAATCCGCAAAAATCATGTTGCACAACATTTGAAATTAAAGCGCTTTAGCCTTGCATATTCAGTAAAAACATTAAAAAATATAATCTATACATCTTCAGTGTTTTTATTTTCATTTGTTTATACTTCATTTTTAAGTTTTTTTCTTACTTGCGCATCAGACTTTTTAATTATCAAAATTATATCTGTAATATCCTTCATTGCTTTATACCTGATGGCTTTTATTGTTGTTATAAGGAATTATTTTACGGCTATTTCTGTTAGTGATGTTCTAAATTCAACAAAGACGGATGGATATCAAGCTCTCAGGGATATATTTCGCTAAAAGATCGCAAGCTATTTTAGACACTTAACGATAGTTCCCCTGAAATATTAAAATGTTAGTTTCCCAACTTATTCCAGAGTAGTGCTGTTGCGAGTGCTACTGTTGTCATTTTCCATTTCAAAGTTAAAGTGGTCAAATAACAAAACCCCCGACCATCTGTGTGATGATCGGGGGTTTTAAGAAATCTGGTGGAGCTGGACAGAATTGAACTGACGGCCTCTTGAATGCCATTCAAGCGCGCACGCGCCGTTAAAATTACGGTCAGGGGGCATGACCGGTACATCAAGTTTGAACGAGTACACACCACGTTGCGGCGTGGGGACTATTGCCGGTAAAATCCGTGCAAGCCGCGTCCTGCATGCGCCCCTTTTTTGCGCGTGTTTTTCCCTCACCCGCACTCTCTTTTTCGTCAGTTCTGCTTCATCCTGGTGATAAGCTGCGTCAGCCGTTCGGCCTGTTGGGCAAGGTTGGTGACCGCGTGGTTGGCTTCGGCCATTGCCTGCGCCGTCTGGCCGGACATGGCATTTACATGCACTATGGACTGGTTGATTTCTTCACTGGCGGCAGACTGTTCTTCGCTGGCTGTGGCGATGGCGCTGACCTGATCTGCGGTGGTCTCCACATTTTTTACGATCTGGCGCAGGGCATCGCCGGACTGTCCTGCATACGTGGTGGCGGTGTCCACTGCCTTCAGGGCGGAATCCATAGATTTGACGCTCTGTGCTGTACTGCTCTGGATGGCGGCAATGGCATTGCCCACATCATTGGTTGAAGCCACGGTTTTTTCCGCCAGTTTGCGCACCTCGTCTGCCACTACGGCGAAGCCCCGTCCGGCGTCTCCGGCGCGCGCGGCTTCAATGGCGGCATTGAGGGCCAGCAGGTTGGTCTGGTCGGCAATATCCGAGATGACGTTCATAATATGGGTGATGGCCTGCGCGTGCGTATCAAGGCGGCTCATGTCGTCCTTGAGGGCCAGTGACACCGTGTGCACTTCATCAATGCTTGCAAGTGCGTTCTGCACTATTTGGGCCCCGTTTTCCGCATTGGCTTTTGTTTCCGCAGAGACGGCGGCGGCTGAGGAGGCGTTGCGGGCCACCTCCTGCACGGTGGCGTTCATTTCGTTCATGGCGGTAGCCGCTTCGGACAGCCTCTGGGCAGACTCGCCGGCGCTGCGGTCGGCCTGTTCTATTTCGGCAGACAGTTGGCCCGCTGCAGAAGAAACAGCAGACGCAACCTGCTCCAGCTGTTGCGCTATTTCAAGCAGTACAGCGGTTTTTTCCTGCGCTTCCCGGCTGGCTTCGTCTGCCTGACGCATGGCCTGTGTAGCTTTTTCCGCCTGCTCGCGCGCGCTTTTTGATTCGGATTCGGCATTGCGAATGAACTTTTTGCTGGCCGCGACCATTGTATTCAGCGCATTTCGCAGTGTGCCGATTTCGTTTGCGGACGAGGGGTCGATGCTGCTGTCAAAATCGCCGTCCGCCACCTTCTGGGCAAAGTCCGTTGTGAGCAGAAGGGGCGCGATGACGTTTTTTCTGGAATAGATAATGGACACCAGGCAAATGCCTGCGGCAGCGGCCAGGCTGGCAAAGACGATGATTTCATACAGGTCGTTTCTTGCGGCAACAGTGTTGACCTCTTGCCGTGTCCGGCTTTCAAGGGCGGCCACAAAAGCATCCATCTTGTCCATAATCGGCTTGGCAAGGGATTCATATTCCTTGCCGTATACAATGCTTATGGCGCGTTCCTTATCCGGTGTGCCCTTGACGGTATACTGGCCGCCAGCATCTTTATAAAGCCCCTTGACCAGGTTCATGGCCTCCACTTCGAGCGGAACCAGATTGTTTGAAAGATTGTTGGCGGCGGTAACATAGGCCATTTCTTCGGCGGTTACCTTATACTTGGCAAGCAGTTCAAGCAGGTTGTGCTTTTCGTTGGGAAAAATGCCCCTGTTGCTGAAGCGGGGAATTTTGCCCGACCGCTCATCAAGAACGGCATTGTAGGCATCTTCATACTTTTTATCACCGGTAACAGCATACATCCGCACGTTTCTTGTCAGGCTTACGGAACTTTGGCGCAGTTCGTCACCCAAGGCGACGACAATTGCCTTGGTTTCCATCACTTCTTCTACACGCTGGCTTGATTGCGCATAAAGAAGCAGGGTGCCGCAAACAAAGGCAATGGCGGCGATAGTGGCCAGATTTATACAGGATGTGGCATTTTTTATGGTCATGACGCGTGCTCCGGATCTGGTTAAGCCTGTTGGTTGGAAAAGCTGCCAGAAGTAATGTCAAGTTTTCTATATATAAAAACGGATGTGCACGCGTTTTGATTAGAGCATGCAGGTAAAGTAAAGCATTTTTTACACTCGCCCGCCTGCAGCGCATTATGGATAATTATATGATAATATTATAAAAATAAGCCAAAACTGTTTTTTGCGCTGCGCTGCGGGGCAGATAGCCAATGCACACCGTACCGCTTGTTATTTCAGCAAAAAGACCGGTATTGATGCGATCCGGTTGCGCGTGGGGCAAGGCGGCTATGGCAACATACCTCATGCGTGTGCCGGTTTGATTTGTGGAATTTTTAAGATAGATTTACAGCGCTGACCTGTTCGTCTGCTGATCGAAGCCGCCGGGAGCCGTCTGCCATATGGCACCTGTGTTCTGCCGCTACGGCAGGGCAAGGCTGGTCCTGCCACACTTCTTGCTGTCCAATTCTTCCTGTGCTTTCCGGTCGCTGAAAAAGACGACCTTTCTGGATGGCTTTTCTGCAAACCTGCCCCTGATGCTTTCAGAAACAAAAAAATGACCGGCTGCGTCCGTTGCATTCTGCAGGGGGCGGGCGTATGCAGCACCCCGTTATTTTGCCCGCATATGGGCATAAGACAGATATAAGGACTGACTATGACCACCATAAAAACTCCAGAGGGAAGGCGCCTCTGGGTTCCTGTTTTCACGCTTGCCCTGGCTGCTTTCATTTTTGTTACCACCGAGATACTGCCCATCGGGCTGCTGCCGGAAATTGCCGCGGACCTCGGCGAAACAGAGGCCTTCACCGGGCTTCTTGTGGCTGTATATGCCTGGGTTGTGGCCTTGCTGTCGCTGCCCCTGACTGCTCTGACGGCCCGTTTTGAACGGCGCAAACTGCTGCTCTGCCTGTTTGGCGTATTCATTGCGGGCCATGTGCTTTCGGCTTTTGCGTTCAATTTTACCACCCTCATGATTGCCCGCATATGCGTGGCAAACGCTCACGCCGTATTCTGGTCAATCGCAAGCCCCATCGTGGTGCGCGTAACGCCGCCGGCACTCAAGGCCAAGGGGCTTGCCATCATTATTGTAGGCGGTTCGCTGGCGACGGTGCTGGGGGTTCCGTTCAGCACGGTCATCGGCCAGCATTTCGGCTGGCGGGCAGCGTTTTTGATCATCGGGGCTATGGCCTTCTGCATTGCGCTGATTTTGTGGCGACTGCTGCCGACGCTTGAATCCAAGGATACGGGATCGTTCAAAAGCGTCCCTGCCCTGTTTCGCAACAAGGAGCTTTCACTGCTCTATTTGCAGACCATGCTGGCTGTGACGGGGCATTTTGTGGCCTATACCTATCTGGCGCCCCTGCTCATCCAGGTGGGCGGCTTTACGGAAGGGGCCGTGCCGCTGTTCTTGTTGATTATGGGCCTGTCGGGCATTGCGGGCAGCATGCTTGCCGCGCGGCTGGTGGGCAACGGGGCAAAATTCGTCTTTACTGTGCCGCCTGTGGCAATTTTTCTTTGCCTGCTGGTGCTGAACGTTTCCATTGACAGCATCCTGCTTATCGTGCCGCTATGCATTGTATGGGGAGGCAGCATGGCGGTGCTGGGCCTGCTGTTTCAGAGCAGGATACTTGAAATCGCGGCGCACTCCGCCGATATCGCCACATCAATATATTCGGGTATTTTCAACGTGGGCATCGGCGGCGGTGCGTTTATCGGCAGTATGGTGTTCAACAAGCTTGGGCTGGGCATGACGGGATACGCGGGCGCGGCGTTCTTTTTCGCGACCATTCTGGTCAGCCTGTATGCTGCGCGGATCGGGCGCAGCGAAGGTCCGGCCGCAGGCTAAGGGCGGCCCGCAGGCACATTGCCCGGGACCGTCCGGGCTGGTTCATACCCGGAAGAGCCTGCAATATCCGGTAATGTCCGGCAATATCCGGGTATGCCCAGGCATGACCAGTGCGGGTGCTCCGGGTCGTGCAAAGGCCGCCGCTGCGATGGTGCTGCAATTTTTACGGCTCGCCGCCGTTTCGCCCGAAAAAGGGAGGTCTGTGATGAGCATTATTCTGCACCGCGTATATGAGCACTGCCTGCCCGATGCCGACGTGCGTATTCTGGTTGACCGAATCTGGCCGAGAGGCATTGCAAAGGCCGCTGCCAGCTGGGACGTGTGGCTGAAGGATATTGCCCCGTCCAGTGAGCTGCGCAAATGGTTTGCCCACGACAGGGGAAAATGGAACGAATTCCAGAAGCGCTATACTGCGGAGCTTGACGCTTCCGGAGCGCCGCTCGTCAGGCTGCGGGAGCTTCTTGCGGCTCACGGCACGGCAGTATTTCTGTATGCGGCGAAAGATCAGGATTGCAATAATGCCGTGGCCCTGAAAAACTATCTGGAATCCCGGCCGTAGCGGCATGCTGCGTCGGCTCACAGTTGATAGCACGATGTTTTTCGGCCGGTTTCTGCATGACAGACCACTCACCCGGGCTGGCCGTTACCCTGCCGGTTCGGCCAGTCTGACCGATGCACCCAGGCTGCCGGGGGCATTGCCGGTACACGTTCTCTGCTGCATTTTTCGCTTTGCTCGAAACATGTTTTCGGATATTCGCTTGCTGTAACGTCGTTTTTGCCGTTTTTGCAAACGTGATTCCGGCATGCCAGCCGTGTATGTATAACTGTTTTCTGCTTTCTGCCGTCCGCAGGCATGCGTGGGCGGCCCTGCCTGAACCGGCTTCCGATGGAGGCATATGGACACGCAAAAAATATCTCCTGCCAGTGTGATAAAATCTCTGGGGCTTGTATTTGGTGATATCGGCACAAGCCCCATCTACACCCTGGCAGTCATTTTTATGATGACAGAAAGAACCGAGGCAAACTTTATAGGTATTCTTTCGCTCATCATATGGACACTGCTTTTGCTTGTTACTGTAGAGTATGCCTGGCTGGCAATGAGCCTGAGCAAGGCCGGAGAGGGCGGCACAATTGTGCTGCTCTCCATCCTGCGGCCCATGTTGCAGTCCGGAAAGAAAATAGGTGTGGCTTCGGTGCTGGCTTTTATAGGGGTTTCACTGCTTGTGGGGGATGGCGTCATTACTCCGGCCATCACCATACTTTCGGCAGTGGAAGGGCTGGTGCTGCTGCCCGGCCTTGAGGACGTCTCGCAAGGTACGCTTGTTGTACTGGCCCTGCTTGTGGCCGTGTTTCTTTTTTCCATCCAGAAGAACGGCAGCAGCAGGCTTTCCGCTTTTTTTGGCCCTGTCATGGCCGTGTGGTTCGGTGTGCTGGCCTGTTCCGGCCTGGCGGCGCTCAGCCAGTTTCCGGCGGTGCTGAAGGCCGTTAACCCCTGGTATGGCATCGACTTCATGCTGCGCAACGGTCTGGCGGGATTTTTTGTGCTGTCCGAGGTCATCCTGTGCGCCACGGGCGGCGAGGCCCTGTACGCCGATATGGGGCATATGGGGCGCAAGCCCATCCTGGCGGCCTGGGGCATGGTCTTTACCGCACTTTTGCTGTGCTATATGGGGCAGACGGCCTTTCTCGTCCATAATCCGGGCGCGAACAACGTGCTTTTTGAAATGGTTCACAGCCAGGCCCGCTGGCTCTACGCCCCCTTTCTGGTGCTGAGCCTGCTGGCGACCATCATTGCGTCCCAGTCGCTCATAAGCGGCATATTTTCCATCATGTACCAGAGCATGGCCACGCATATCATGCCTCTTTTCAAGGTGGATTACACCTCAAGGGAGATGCACTCGCAGATCTACATAGGCTCTGTAAACTGGGCCCTGTTTCTTGCCGTGGTGCTGGTCATTATGGGCTTCAAGGAGTCGCACAGGCTCGCCGCGGCCTACGGCCTGGCCGTTACCGGAACCATGACCATTACGGGCATGCTTATGGTCTGGATATTTCACCTGAAAAACCGCCCCTGGCTGTGCGCCACGGCTGCCGGCATCTGCGCGCTGGACGTGGTGTATCTGGTGGCAAACTTTTACAAGCTGCCGCACGGGGGCTACTGGTCGCTGGTCATTGCCATGATACCCTTGGGGATCATCCTCATTTACACGCAGGGGCAGAAGGCCGTGTACCAGCGCATGCAGCCCATGCCCCGGGATGTCTTTATGGAAAGGTTTACAAAGCTGAGAAGGCAGGGCCACATCATCAAGGGGACGGCCATCTTTTTTCTGCGTAGCCTGGACAGCATTTCGCCGTATATCTGCAAGACCATGTTTGATAACGGCATTATTTACGAGCGCAACGTGATGCTCAGCATTTCACGCACATATGAGCCGCAGGGGCTGGAATGCCGCTTTGAAGATACGCATGTTGCCGGTATCCAGGTATTTACGGTCACCGCAGGATATATGGAACATATTGATATTGACGGACTGCTGGAAAAAACGGGCATAAAGCCGCGTGCTATCTTCTATGGTGTCGAGGACATATTCACCCGTTCCATTGTCTGGAAAGTCTACGCGGTCATCAAAAAGCTGGCTCCGCCCTTTGTGCAGTTTTATAAGCTGCCGCTGCATTCCGTACACGGGGTTATCAGCCGTATTTCACTTTAGGGCGTTTTGGGGCACCCTTTGAAGGGCGGCATCCGATATCCGTTATCCGTGCAGCCCGGGGCTGCCTGCAAAAGGCCGGGAAATCCCGGCCTTTTGGTGTCGTATACCGAGGCAGCCGGAGGCGCGCTGCTTCGTTGTGCCTGCGGTGCAGGGGCGTTCCGCCAGAGCATTTTCAAGGTAAAAATATTCTAGGACGTGCTGTTCTGTTCCCGGCTTTGGGAAGCGGGCGTTTCTGCCGGAGTGCTCTCCGGGGCGGGCTGCTCTGCTGGCTGTTCTGCAGTTTGCCCGGCGGACGTGCCGGGGGCGCCTGTCGGAAGGGTGCCGGTGATTTCTGCCGGGGCTGTGACCTCAGGGGCGGTTTCGGTCTGCGCTGCCGGGGTGTGGCTCTGTTCGTCCTGGGCGCGCTGCCCAAGCATCATCTGTGTCAGCAGGGTAATGATGAAAACAATTGCGGACATGATAATGATAACGGCCATTTTTTTCTTGTCTTGCATGAAAACCTCGCCTCGATTTTTTGCATACTGCTGCTGATTGTTGTCCGAAAAAGCGGCTGTGTAAAGCGGCCCCGCCGGAACATGCGCGCAGGTCATGCAGTGGCGCGCCCGGCAGTGCGCCCGCTGTTGCGCGCCTGAGGCTATTGGGATACGTTGCGGTTATGGTCAGGTATGTGCAAACGCTTCCGGCTATTGTCAGGCCGGGTGCCTGAAAAGGAGAAAACTATGAGCGTGAAGAACGAAGAAAATATGGATGCCTTGAGAGAAGAAGTGCAGGCCCTGCGCAAGCAGATTGAAAGCCTTGCCAAGACTGCCGAAAAAAAGGCCTCGCATCACGCGGCCTTTCTGAGTGCCAACCTGGAAGATGAGGTTGAAAAATATCAGAAGCTTGCAGCGGAAAAGCTGCAAAGAGCTCTGGCCGCCGGCGGAGACGGCGTTGAAAACGTCAGCGAGCGTATACGCCAGAACCCTCTGGGCAGCCTGCTGCTGGCCTTTGGGGCCGGCTATGCGATTTCTCTTCTCTTCCGGCACGGCAAGTAGTACCGGGCGTGAACGGCCTTACTGAAGTAATAATCCGTTTCTTTGACCTCTTGGAGGCCGAGGGCCGGCAGTTGCAGCGTAATACGCTGCTTACGGTACGCATGGCCGTGCTGCTGGTCCTTGGCCTGATTTTTGGGGCTGCGGCTGTGGCTTTTCTGGTCGCGGCCCTGTATCAGGCATTGACTCTCATCCTGCATCCGGCCTGGGTCATGTGTATTCTGGGGCTGGTCTGTGCGGGAATTGCCGGGGGGTTGTTATGGTGGTCTCGTCCTCGCAAGGAAGCGCCACACAAGAAAGTACCACAGTAGATGAGGCCAAGCGCCGGCTGCGGGAAGCTGCCGCCGGGTTTGATCCGTATTCTCTGGTGCGCAAGCGCCCCCTGACCTGCGCGGGGAGCGCCTTTCTGCTCGGTCTGGGTTGGCGTTTGGTGCAGCCCGGGCGTATGGCATCGGGCATAATGGTCTTTGCCCTGCAAAGTATGAGCAAAATGGTGGCCGGAAACCTGGCTGCGCGCCTTAAAGGCGCTTTTTCAGAAGCACCCGCTACCGGTGAAGCCAGCGGCAGTACGACCGGAACTGTCGGGCCAGACCCCGCTGTCCCTGTGTTTCCGTCCGGTGCGGATGCCTCTGCGCCGCAACGATAGGCTGCTGCACTCCTAAATGCCCGATATGGCGGTTGAGACTCCACCGACCGTCTGCCCTTGGGTGGGAGCATGCCGTTGCCTTTGTGCTGCTGTGGGCGTTGAAAGGGAAACCGTAAAAAACTGAAAAGTTCCGCTCGCAAAGTTCAATGCGTTCCATGCGTTTTTTGGCGTGAGCGTGTGGGGCGTTGAAAAAATGCCGTCTTCTTAAAAGCCTGCCAGGCGCGATGAAAACATGTTAGGCGCCCGTGTTTGTTGCGGAAAGGCCATATGGACGAAAAAAAGATATTTGAGTTTCTCACTGATGGCTACGCCATTGCCGCCGTGGTAACGGCCATACTGTTCTATTTCACCATACGGGGGCAGAAGCGCAGTGCCAATACGGCCATGCATCTGACGCGCGTTTGCGCTGCCTGCGCCCTTGTTATGGCCATAAGTCTTTGTGCGCGGGAACTGGTGGACAAGTTCGGGGCAACTTTTATCAACCCGCGCTACATCAATATTTTCCAGCATGTGGCCATTGTTCTTATCCTCATCCGTGAATCCTTTCTGGGAATCGACCGCTTTTGCGATCATCTTGCCAGAACCAGCGGCGACGCCACTTCGGCGCGCATTGTGTCACGCCTGCTCAAAGCCTCCATCTGCCTGTGCGCCATACTGTTTTTCGGCGAATATATGGGCATAAGCTTTGCCGGACTGCTGACGTTCGGCGGCATCGGCGGCATTGCCATCGGTCTGGCGGGCAAGAATATTTTGGGCAACTTTTTTTCAGGGCTGATGCTGTATTTTGACCGCCCCTTCAATATCGGCGACTGGATAAAATCGCCTGATCGCAATATTGAAGGCACGGTGGTGGAGATCGGCTGGCGCATGTCCAAGATCATGACATTCGAGCATTACCCCGTGTACGTGCCCAACGATATTTTTTCATCCATTTGCATCGAAAATGTGGGGCGCATAGCCAACTATCGTATCAAGCTGCAGATAGGCCTGCGCTATGAGGATGCGGACAGGATTCAGGCTGTTGCCGATGCTCTGAAAAAAATGCTCCACGATGAGCCGCGTATTGACAAGGGGCAGGAAATCCTTGTCGTTTTTAACGAATTTGCCTCTTCATCCCTGAATATCCTGATCTACTGCTACGCAAAAACGACCAACTGGGCGCAGTTTATGCAAACGCAGCACGATGTGTATCTCGGCATCGTTTCGGTGGTGCACGGCCTTGGTGCGGATTTTGCTTTTCCCACGCAAACGCTTTATCTCGAAAAAGACGATGGCCCGGGCGCATAACCAAAGCCGGGGGGTGACCGTATTGCGACGGATGCACGTTCTGCCAGAGCCGGGCCGGGTCTTTACTTTTGCAGGAGGAGACAATAGTATTTGCTTCATCGTATCAATTTATAATTATTGGTAATTATATGAAGACGGGATTATACCCTGCCGCCAGAAACAGGCGCGGCAGAAACTGGGCGGCTGACGCGCTTTTTGTGGTGCTGGCCGCCCTTTATGCCATGGCCGTTGCACAGGGGATCGTTGCGCTTTCCGGTCATGGCGCCGAGCTGGACAGCGATCTGTCGTGCTACGCCTTTGCTATGGCGGGGGAGCATCTGCCGGAGAATTTTCACGGTGACCCCTTGCTGCACGAGGTTACTCCGGCCAACTCGCTCTGGAATCTGCAGCAGTTTGCCGCCGAGCTGCTGACGCCGGGCGACCGGTATGCCGTGGGGCTGCTGTTGGCAGGGGCGTTTATCATTTTTGCCTACCTTGTGGGCATGTATCTGCTGGGGCGGTGGCTGTACGGCAGCCCCGGGCCTGCGCTCATTCTGGCTCTGCTCATGAGCGTCACAGTATGGGTGGGTTGGGGAACCTTCTGGGGCGTGACCCATTCCGACCCGGTGCCACGCACGTTTTTTGCGGCCCTGTGGCCCTTTATGCTCATGGGGGCGGTGGTCGCCATGCGCCATGCCTTCTGGCGTCCTGTAGCTATGCTGGCCGCGGGGCTGGGCATGTGGGTGCACGGCCTGGGAGCGCTCAATACCGGCGCCATGTTTTTTGTGGCGTTCTTTTTTTGCAGGCCGGAGGGCTGGAGCTGGACAAAACATCTGGGTAATCTGGCCCTGTGCCTGGTATTTTTCTTTGTGCCGGTGCTGACGTTCCTGTGGCCTTCTCTTGGGCAGAAACAGGCTTTCAGCCCGGCAGACATCCAGATGTTTTACGAGCTGTTTTCGCAGCGCTGGGCCAAGGATTACGGCCGGTTCGCCGAACGGCTGGCCTTGTTTTTAAGCTGGGGCAAGCCCACCTTCTGGATTCTGCTGGCCGGCTTCGCCAGCTGGCTCGTGGTCCGGCGCAATGGCAGCCCCCGGCTGCGGCAACTGGCTGCCATGTGCCCGGCTTTTGTGCTGGCCCTTGCCCTGGTGTCCACCTTTTCATGGCTTGAGTCTCTTCTGGCGCCGCCTATGGGGCGTTTGCCCATGGCGCATGAGTTTGTGCGCGGGTTGCGCTACCTTATCCCCCTGGCATGGATCATGCTGGTGGGGGTGCTGGCCCTGTTCTGGCCGCGTATGGCAGCCTGGCTGCGCGTGGGCCTTTGTGTTCTTGCGGTGCTGCTCATGCTGCTCTGTAACGGCGACCGGCAAAATGTGGCTGCGCTCTACAGCATAGCCGAGCATACGGGGCTTCCCATGCCCTATATGAGCCGGGCGGAGACTTTTGCCGTCCGTGCCGGCAGCCACCGCGAGGCCCTGCTGGCCCTCAAGGAAAAAACTGCTCCCGGGGATACCGTCTTCAGCAATTCTGGCGATCTGGGTGTAAGGTATATGGCGCAACGCGGACTTTTTCTTACGTTCAAGGACGGCTATCACCCGTACTACAATAAAAATCCCGGGCAGGCCCGGCAGTGGCTTGCCAATGAGAAACTGCGCCTGAAAAGTCCTGCCGGCTATGTGGATGTATGGCTGAAGTCCGGTCTGCCGTGGCTGTTTTGTGACCGGCCTGAAGACCGCGCCATGCTGGAAAAATACGGGAACGTGGTGTGGGAAAATTCCGGCTGGCTTATTGTCCGCCGTCATGAGGGCGGCACACCTGCCGGGGGGGATTCCGCCTCTGCTGTTTCGGGCGAAAAAAACGCCCCGACGGAAGGACTCCTGCAAGAGGGCCAGACTCCGGACCAGACGCCCGGCGTTGCAGTGCCCGCGCCGTAGAATCCGCAGCGCGCGCGGCGGCACGGGCTGTTCTGGCTATATGCCATAAAGGCCGCGATTCTGGCGCATGCGCAGATATCGGTCACGCCGTGTGTTTCGCCCGGATGTCATGCCGGATGCCATGCGTATGTCCGGGCCATGCCATGTCCGGGCGCTTGCCTGGAGCGGCCCGATTGAGCATAATCAGCGGGTTGAAACCTTCAGCTCCATGTGGAGGACTCCCATGCAGCCCGAACTTCTGCTTTTTGATATCGGCAATACTTCCATCAAAATCGGACTGGCGCATGAGCGGCAGGTGGTCACTTCCTACACATTGCGCACCGATGCGGGGCAGACGGCGGATGACCTGGGGCTGAAGCTTGCGACCCTGCTCGGGCACGCGGGCGTTACGCCGCAGAGCCTGCGGGCCTGCGTGGCTTCTTCGGTGGTTCCGGGCTTTGATCCGCTGTTGCGCGAGGCAGTGGCCCGCTATGTGGACTGCCCCCTGTATCGCGTTGGCGCTGATTTGTCCGTGCCGCTTGAAAACCGCTATGAGCGCCCGGCCGAGGTCGGGGCCGACAGGCTGGTGGGAGCCTACGCGGCCCGCCGTCTGTATCCGGAATTTCCCGGCCTGCTAGTGGTTGATTTCGGCACGGCGGTGACCATTGACTGTGTTAACGGCAACGCCTATATGGGCGGCCTGATTTTTCCCGGCCCGCGTACAGCGTTAAGCGCCCTTTCGCGTGAGGCGGCCAAGCTGCCCAGGGTCAACCTGGACGTACGGGCCGATGAACCGACCCCGGGGCGCAGTACGGCCACCAGCATACAGCACGGACTGGTTTTCGGTTTTGCCTGCATGGTTGAAGGGCTTGCGCAGCGCCTCAAGCGGCAGTTGCCCGGTCCTGCCAGGGTGCTGGGAACCGGAGGTTTTGCGGCGTCCATCGCCAGGGTAAGTCCGGTCTTCGACCATGTGTTGCCCGCCTTGCTGCTTGAGGGTTTACGCCGCCTGTACTATGAAGAGCGCACGGCGTTCTGATATGCTGCGGGCGTGTACGGCCTGTTGTTTCCGGTTTTGTCCGGCGTGCGGCGGCATTGCGCAAAGGCAACCTGTGCGCATCGGTGCATGGAGCGGTCTTGCGCCAGCAACTGTAGGGCGCAAAAGGCCAGAGGCCGGATTGTCCGGGTGCCTGAGGGCCGCAGCGGATGCTGCAAAAATTTTTAAATGTCCATTCCCAGCGGTACAATGCGCTGATTCGCAGATGCGTCATATTGACTGATTGAAAACAAGCCCAAGAGGGCAAAGGAGCCACACATGAGCAGCATTGCCTCGGTATTTGGCCGTGAAATTCTGGATTCGCGCGGTAATCCCACCGTCGAGGTGGAAGTGACCCTGGAATCCGGGCTCAGAGCGCGGGCCGCTGTGCCTTCCGGGGCGTCCACCGGCAGCCGCGAAGCTCTGGAAATGCGTGATGGCGACAAAGCACGGTACTGCGGCAAGGGCGTCACCAAGGCCGTGGACCATGTGAACAGCGAGATCGCCGACGCCCTGCTTGGCATGGATTCGCTGCGTCAGGTGCAGATAGACAATACCCTTATCGACCTGGACGGCACGGACAACAAGTCCCGGCTCGGGGCCAATGCCATGCTTGGCGTGTCCATGGCCTGCGCCAGGGTGGCGGCGTCCTTTCTGGGGCTGCCCCTGTACAAGTACCTCGGCGGCATCAACGCCAAGGTGCTGCCAGCGCCCATGATGAACATCATCAATGGCGGGGCGCATGCTCCCAACAACCTGGATATCCAGGAATTCATGATCATGCCCGTGGGGGCCATGACCTTTCGCGATTCGCTGCGTATGGGGACAGAAATCTTCCACATGCTGCAGGCCATTCTTAAAAAGGACGGGCACGTCACCAGCGTGGGTGATGAGGGCGGCTTTGCCCCCAACCTCAAGAATCACGATGAGGCCTTCGCTTACATCATCAAGGCGATCGAAGAAGCGGGCTATAATCCCGGCACCGAGGTGGCGCTGGCTATTGATGCCGCCTCCAGCGAATTCTACAAGGACGGTAAATACGTTCTTGCCGGAGAAGGCAAAACCTTCAACAGTGCCGAACTGAGCGAGTGGATGGCCGAATTCACCCGCAAGTACCCCCTTATATCCATTGAAGACGGCATGGCCGAAAGCGATTGGGACGGCTGGGGCATGCTGACCGCCAGCCTGGGTGATCATGTACAGCTTGTGGGCGACGACGTTTTTGTGACCAATCCCTCCATTCTGGCCGAGGGCATTGCCGAGGGCGTGGCGAACTCCATCCTCATCAAGCTCAACCAGATCGGCACAGTCACAGAAACGCTGGATACCATTGAAATGGCTAAGGAAGCTGCCTATACCACCGTTATTTCGCACCGTTCCGGCGAAACGGAAGACAGTTTCATTGCGGACCTGGCCGTGGGCGTCAACTCCGGGCAGATCAAAACCGGGTCCCTGTGTCGTTCCGAGCGTATGTCCAAGTACAACCAGCTGCTGCGCATTGAAGAAGAACTGGGCGACGATGCCGAGTTTTTCGGTCCCATGCTGGCGGAATACTATTCGCTGAGTACAGAAGAATAAGGCCGGTTCTGCCGGAAATGCCTGTTCGCGCTGTGCCGGTCCATGCCCCGTCGCAAAGCGGCGTGCTGCCGCCAGAGGCCGCATCCGCCCGGGCCGGGATACTCCCGGCAGCGCTTTCAGGCAGGCCCCGGTACTGACCGGATACTACTAGAACCAAAGCCCGCGTCCGCCATCGGCAGACGCGGGCTTTGGCGTAATGGCGGCACGTCGCGGGATGCTGTTGCGGCTGTGAAAAGTGAGGCATGCGCCCTTGAGCTTGAAGCCGGGGCAGTCTATACTGCTAACATCGCATGACTATACGTTGTTGCCCTCCTGCGGGCCAAGAAAAAAATACATGGAGTAAGCCATGCTAATAATTGACGGCAAAAAGACCGCGCAGGACATCCGCGCGGAACTGGCTACAGAGGTGACCGCAGCCACGGCCGAAGGACGCCGCGCCCCCGGTCTGGCGGTAATTCTGGTTGGCGAGGATCCGGCCTCGCAGGTATACGTGCGCAACAAGGAAAAAGCCTGCACCGAGGTGGGTATTACCTCCTTTGCCTATCGCCTGCCGGCTGAAACCGGACAGCAGGAATTGCTGGACCTGATTGCCGAATGCAATGCGCGCCCCGATGTGGACGGCATTTTGCTGCAGCTGCCCCTGCCCCGCGGGCTTGACGCCCAGGCCTGCCTGCTGGCTATTGATCCCGCCAAGGACGTGGACGGCTTTCATCCCGAAAACGTAGGACGCCTTTCACTGGGCCTGCCGGGCTTTGTTTCCTGCACGCCTGCCGGTGTTATGGAGCTGCTGCGCCGCTACAACCTGCCCACCAGGGGTAAAAAGGCCGTGGTGGTGGGCCGGTCGGACATTGTGGGCAAACCGCTTGCCCTGCTGCTGACCCGTTCCGGTGAGTTTGGCGACGCCACTGTTACCATCTGCCATTCGCGCACCCCCGACCTGGCTGAAGAGTGCCGCAAGGCCGATTTTCTGTTCCTTGCCGTGGGCAGGCCCCGCCTCATTACCGGCGACATGGTGCGCCAGGGCGCAGTGGTCATTGACGTGGGCATCAACCGCAGCGACGATGGCCTGTGCGGCGATGCGGACTATGAAAGTGTCAGTAAAAAGGCCGCGGCCATCACGCCCGTACCCGGCGGTGTGGGACCGATGACCATTGCCATGCTGCTTGTGAACACGGTGCAGTCGTGGCGGCAACGCACGGCCTGATCCGTTTTCTGATATTTTTGCCCTGCCCCCTCCGGCGGAGGGGGCAGGAGACCTCGACCCGCCATAAGGCCTGCAAGGAGCACGCATGGATTTTAAAACCGCAGTGAAAATCTGCCTGCTGCAAAAATACTGCGACTTCAGGGGCCGCGCCCGGCGGGCGGAGTTCTGGTGGTTTGTGCTCTTCGGGGCCATCGTCAACACCGGGCTTGGCATGGTCACCAATGCCGCCCCCCAGGAGGGGGTCATGGCTGCCCGTGTGGTCACGGCGGTGCTGCTGCTGCCGCACTTTGCCGTAACCGCCCGCCGCCTGCATGACGCCAATCTTTCCGGCTGGGTGCAGGTGGCTCCCGTGAGCCTGGCCCTGCTCGGCGGGGCTGCGGTACACCTTGACTTCGGCACATCCGCATATATGTGCATCATGCTGGCCGGGCTGAGCGGCCTGTGGCTTATCATTGTTTATGCCCGGCCGGGAACCGTCGGCACCAACCGTTTCGGACCGGACCCGCTGGAAGGCGGAACGCCGGTTCAGGGAGCGGACCAACAGGGGCAGAATATGCCCTCCGACGCATCTGGAGGTGCTTCTGGCAGAGTGGCCGCCAGCAGCGGCGGGGCGGACGGTCCCGATGCGGCCTGGGCCAGGCTGGCCTCAAATCCTGCCCGTGAGCAGGGTGGCGAAAAGAAACCGGCCGCCATGCGGCCGGGGCAGCGGGCCGTGCCCGACAAGAGAGACTGACCTGTGTTGTAACACCCGCCGGTCCGCGCCGCGCGCCGCTTTGCGGCATCGCTTGCCAGACCTGCGGCTATAGCGTATGGCCCGGAAATCCTATGCCATACTGTGAGGGCAACTATGTACCGTAATGCAAAAAATGTCGGTTATTATATGATTGGCCAGGGCAGCCTGAGCCAGCTCGGCGATCTTATGGCTCCGCGCCGCAAGGCCGTGTCCGGCCCTGCTGTCTTCTTTCTGGATCACTTTTTCCAGGGCAAGGACCTGGCGGGAAAGCTGCCTGTGGAAAGCGGCGACATGGTGCTCTATATCGACACCACCGGAGAGCCGACCACTGACAGCGTGGACGGCTATACCGCCCAGGTGAAAACATTTTTGAACGGCGCGGAGCCGTGCGCCCTAGTGGCCCTTGGCGGCGGCTGTGTGCTTGATACCTGCAAGTGCGTGGGCAATCTGCTCACCAACCCCGGCAAGGCTGAAGACTATCAGGGCTGGGACCTTGTAAAAAATCCCGCGCCCTACAAGATCGCCGTACCCACCCTGTCGGGAACCGGGTCTGAAACCTCGCGCACCGGGATCATCTGCAATGAGGAAAAAAACATCAAGCTGGGCATGAACAGCGACTTTACCATGTTCGACCAGGTGCTGATGGACCCCGACCTCACAGCCAGCGTGCCCCGCAACCAGTACTTCTACACCGGCATCGACACCTACATGCACTGCTTTGAGAGCATCACCGGCTCTTACCGTAACGTGGTTGTTGATTCTCTGGCTGAAAAGGCCATTGATCTCTGCAAGCAGATTTTCCTTTCGCAAGACATGATGAGCGAAGAAAACCGCGAAAAGATGATGATCGCTTCCTACCTCGGCGGTATGGCTGCCGGCTTTGTGGGCGTGGTGCATCCCATTTCCGCCGGGCTGAGCATGGTGCTGCATATGCGCCACGGCATCGCCAACTGTTATTCGCTGTCTGTGCAGGAAGATATATATCCCGAACAGTATAAGGAATTCATGCTCATGATGGAGCGGCAGGGCATTGACCTGCCCAAGGGTATCTGCCAGGGCCTTACCGATGCGCAGTACGATGCGCTCTACGGGGCCAGCATTGTGCATGAAAAGCCGCTTTCCAACCGCCTTGGCCCGGATTTCAAAAAAATCCTCACCAAGGAGAACGTCATCGGGCGTTTCAGAAGCATGTAGGCGCAGACAGCGCCGGATCGTCAAGATCATACAGTCTGTCGGCGGCGTGGGCGAGGCTCCGCCGCCGTCAGGCTCTTTCGGGGCATCTGTCGCTAAGCGTCCCCACATGCGGCCGCTTTGCGGGGCATTCTGCCTGTGGCAGTCTCTGTTTCACGGGTATGCCGATGCAACGCGGCGCCAGATTCTTCCGGCTTTGGGAAATACCCCGCAACAGCCGATGCCTGACATGCGGAACGCGCGCAGCAACGGTTGCAGGACTGGCGCGTCCGGGCCTTGCCCGCTGTGACGCGACAATTTCAAGCGCAAACTGCTTTATGAGGAGTCCCATGGATATCAAGGTCAATTTCAGCGGACGTGCCATCAGGTACACCGAAGAAGAAATAGCCGTGGTTGTCGAGGCCATGCGCAACGCCGATCCCCTTACCCAGGGGCATCACATGCGCCGGTTTGAGAGCAGGTTCGCAGAGTACCAGGGGGTGCCGCAGGGAACCTGCTTTACCACCATGAACGGCTGCTCCGCCCTGGAACTTTCAGCGCAGCTCTGCCTGTTCAATGAAGGCGACGAGGTGGTCATTCCCTCCCATACCTTCACGGCCTCGGCCTATCCCTACATCAAGAAGGGGGCCAGGCTTGTCTGGGCCGATGTGGACCTGCACAGCCGCGTGGTCACCGCCGAAAGCATTGAAAAAGTGCTTACCCCGCGTACCAGGGCCGTGGTGGTCGTGCACCTTTACGGCTATGTGGCCGACATGCCCGCCATTGCCGCCCTGTGCAAGGAACGCGGCCTTATCCTCATCGAGGACGCCGCCCAGGCCATAGGGGCCGAAGTAAACGGCATCAAGGCCGGAGCCTTCGGGGATATGGGGGTCTTCTCGTTCCACTCGCACAAAAACCTGACCACCCTGGGCGAAGGCGGCATGCTGTATGTGCGCGACCCCAAGCTGGCGGGCATGGTTCCCACCCTGCGCCACAACGGGCATTGCGCCTTTGATTTTGAGCGCCCCGATTACTGGAAGCCCGCCATGGGCAATGTGGACATGCCCTTTATCGACGGCCGCATGGTGCCGCCCAACAACTACTGCCTGGGCGAAGTGGAATGCGCCCTCGGAACCAAGCTGCTGGAACGTATTGACGAGATCAACGGGCAGAAGCGCCGCCGCGCCCTGGCCTTCATTGATGCCCTGGCGGACTTTCCCGAACTGGAATTCCATCGGGTCGACAGCCCCCGCCACAACTACCATCTGCTTGCGGCCCGCATGACCACGGGCGTGGAGGCGCGGGATCGCTTCATGCGCGCCATGTTCAATGAAAAGGGCGTCAAATGCGTGGTGCAGTATATCCCGCTGGACAGGTACGACTATTACCGCCGCCTGGGCATGGGCGAGGCCTGTTGCCCCAATGCGGACCTGTTCTTTGACACTATGATTTCTTTCCCCTTCCAGCACTGGCTGACCGGGGAAGAATTTGACTATATGCTCGCTTCCACCCGCGAGGTACTGGCGAGCCTGCGCTAAGGCGGCGTATCTGCCGTCCGGCCGCGTCAGAAATAACGGCGTGGGCCGGGAATGGTACTCAAGGGTACTGGCCTGGCCTGCGCCGCTGTGTTAGCCGGGCGGCGCCATTTTGAACGGGGCGCAGACCTACGCCGCCCGCCGCCGCTGGCGGCCGCTCATGACAGGTGCCGCGCCCAGCGCATGACATATCCGGAAATATCGTGAAAGAACGCTGTATTGTCATACCGGCCATCAAAAAAAATGCCGTCATCCCTGATCAGCTTGTCAAAAAGCTGGCTGGGGTGACGCTTGTGCAGCGGGCCATCAATACGGCGCGGGGCGTTCTGCCCGGCGAAGATATCGTGGTGCTTACCGACAGTCAGGAAATATCCCTCATCTGCGAACGCGCGGGCGTGGGCTTTCGTCGCAACAAGGACATGCGCTTTACCACGCTGGATATCGTGAGCGAAATGCGTGTGCTGCTGGAAGAACTGGCGGAGCAGTATGAACACTGCATTATCCTGCGCGCTTCCTGTCCGCTCTTGACCTGGGTGGATGTGGAAGACGCCTGGAAAAGATACCGCGAGGCGGACGCCGACAGCCTTGTAACCGTGAAAAGCGTGCGTCAGCGCATCTGGAACATGCAGGGCGACGGCCTTGAAGACCTGCTGGACGATGATGCGGACCACAAGGGCGAAAAAACCCTTGTGGTCGAGAGCCGCGCACTCATCATGCTGCGCCTGTCACGCCTGCTGGGCCGGAACAGCAACCAGGGGCGCGGGCGCATCATTCCCTATTTTCTCAACGACAGGGCCATTGAAATACAGGGTTATCAGGACTGGTGGATATGCGAACGCCTGCTTGAGCGGCGGCATGTGGTCTTTGTGGTGGCGGGCTGGCCCGCCATCGGCATGGGGCATGTGTTCCGGGCGCTCATGCTGGCGCACGAGATCACAAGCCACCGGGTAAGCTTTGTCTGCACCCGTGAAAGCGAGCTGGCCGTAGAAAGTGTTGCCCGCAAGGATTACCGGATTGTCCGTCAGGGCCAGGAAGACCTGGCAGACACCGTGCTGGCCCTGGGACCTGACCTGGTGGTCAATGACATTCTCAATACGACCACGGCCTATATGAAGCGCCTTGCCGCGGCAGGGGTGCGCTGCGTGAACTTTGAAGACGAAGGGCCGGGAGCTTCTCTGGCGCGTCTTGTGGTTAATGCCCTGTACGAGGGAGAAAGTACCGACCGCCTGTGCAGCGGGCCGGATTTTTTCTGCCTGCGTGACGAATTTGTCAATGCGGCCCGCAATCCTTTCCGCCCCGAGGTGAAAACCGTACTCATCACCTTTGGCGGCACAGACCAGCATGACTGCTCGCGCCGGGTGCTGGACATCATCGAGCCTGTCTGCCGCGCCTACGATATTGCCATCCGGCTGGTTGCCGGACCGGGCTACGCCCACAAGGACGCCATGGAGGCGCATCTGAAAAAACTGGATAATCCGCTGGTGACTTTCACCTGGGCCACCAATGTCATGAGCCGCATGATGGAAGGCGCGGATCTCGCCATCTGTTCCGCCGGGCGCACGGTCTACGAACTGGCCCATATGCGTGTGCCTGCCCTTGTGCTGGCCACGCACGAGCGCGAGGCGCGCCATACCTTTGCCCGGCCACGTCACGGTTTTGCCTTTGTGGGCATTATGGACCGCGTGGGCGACGGCAGAATTCGCAACACCTTTCTGGCAATGCTGAAAAATCCGCGCCGCGAGCGTTTCTGGCAACGGCAGGACAGCATGGATTTTACGGTCAACAAGAATCGTGTGGTGCGGCGCATGCTGGGCCTGCTCAGCGAGCGGCCCTAGGCAGTGCCCGGAGCAGGCTATTAGTAAAATATCTTGTGGGGGAAGGGGCTTCAGAGCGTGAATGGTTGAAATGCGTTGTGAGGGAGAGACCCTTTTGCAAACGGGTCGCCTCCCCTATACGAATGACGCCCACGCCCCCTTCCTGCTGAATTTTTTATTTCAGGCTGTTACAGGGGCCGATCTGGAGGCAGAAGCAGTGTCTTCGGGCAGACAATATTGTCTCAAGGGTACGCTGTTCCAGATGCAGGGCGCCATGCCGTTCAGGAATACCCACTATCGCCGGACACGGCGGAGGAAAATATGACCAGCAAAGGCAAGGTTGTCGCCATAGTACAGGCCCGGCTGGGTTCAAGCCGTCTGCCGCTGAAATCCCTGCTCTGCCTGCGTGATCTGCCGGTTATCGATTGGGTGGCGCGCCGCCTTGCCGCGGCAAGCCGTCTGGATGGCATCATGGTGGCCGTGCCCGATACTCCGCTGGATGTGGTGCTGCTGGAGCACCTGCGCCGCCGGGGCATACCCTGCATGGCCGGGCCGGAAGACGATGTGCTGGCGCGTTTTTGCCAGGCGGCGAAACTGGCAGATGCCGGGCTTGTGGTGCGCGTATGTGCAGACAACCCCCTTATCTGGGGCGGTGCCGTGGACAGGCTGGTGGATTTTTACTGCGCGGGCCGGTGGGATTACGCCTATAACCACATTCCACGCAACAATCTCTGGCCGGACGGGCTTGGGGCAGAGGTGCTTTCGCGCGAGCTGCTTGAGAGCCTGGACCAGAAGGCCGTGGAGCCTTCGCAGCGCGAGCACTGCCTCAACTATATATGGGACAATGCCAAAAAATTCCGCATCGGTACATTTGACCCCGATGAGGAATGGCTGTGCCGCCCGGATCTGCGGCTGGATATGGACAGGCCCGACGATTTCCGCCGTCTGGCACTGCGCCCCATCAGCCCTGATATGGACGCGAGAGCCATTGTGGATATTTTTGGCTAGAGCAATTAACGCTTCAAATGATTGTTTAACGGTCGGCGAAGCCGCCCTATAATCATTTGGCGACAAGAAATTGGAGACAAATCCTTGTAGGGCATTTCAAGTGTGAAATGTTCTAGAAACACCTCTTGAGACAGGGCAGCATTGAGACAGTGCTATGTCTGGAAGGGGCTGTTGGGTAGGGGAATCCCTGTAACAGATTGAAACAAGAATAAAGATTTTTGTGGGGGAGGGACCCTTTTACAAAAATGTTCCTCCCCCCACAAGGCATTGCAAAGTAAAATTCTTCTAAAAACCCTCTTCCAGCGGCGGGTACACCAGCCACTGGCCGTCGGGAACAGTGGCGACGGCAGAGCCTGGGGCCACATGTACCTCGCGGCCCCACACGCTGATGCGGTTCTGCGCAAGCCATTGTATGGCCTGCGGATAGATGCGATGCTCCATGGCGTGGATGCGCTGCATGAGGTCATCAACATCTTCGCCGGGGTTCACGGGTACGGCGGCCTGAATGATAACCGGGCCGCCGTCCATTTTTTCTTCTACAAAATGCACGGTGCAGCCCGATATCCTGACGCCGTACTCAAGGGCGTCCGCGCCCCCGTGCACACCGGGAAAGCTCGGCAGCAGCGCGGGGTGGATGTTGATGACCCTGCCGGAAAACGCATCCAGAAAAACCGGGCTGAGCAGACGCATGTAGCCCGCCAGCACCACAAGCCTCGCGTCGTACTTCTGAAGGTGTTGCACCACTGCCCGGTCATAGCTTTCGCGGTCGGGGTATGCCTTGTGGTCCAGCACCACGCAGGCAATGCCCGCCCTGGCGGCACGCTCGATAACGCCCGCGCCGGGCCGGTTGCAGATGATGCAGCAGACGTTCACGTCCAGAACGCCTGCTGCGGCCTTGTCAATGATGGCCTGGGCGTTGGAGCCGCTGCCCGAGGCCAGTATGGCGATATTCAGTGGCATGAGGTTTCCGTTGTATTAGAGCTTTTCTGTGCGGGGTCGCTGCCTTGGTGTACCCTGCTTGGGATCAGGAGGCTCCATGTGGCATGCTGAAAAGAAAATGAAAGTTTTGGGGTGTGGGGAGGGAGCTCTTTTACAAAAGGGTCCCTTCCCCGCAACGCCGTAACAAAGCCAGCCTGTGGGTCAGACTCTGGCAAAGTGCTTTTTCAGGGCCTCCACCAGCGCCGGAATGGTGTATTCCTCGGGCTGGATGTGGCAGGGCAGGCCATGAGCCGTCAGGGTGTCTGCCGTGATGGGGCCGATGGCGGCAAGCTGTACCTCGGGGTGGGCCTTGAGCACGTCCGCCGGGATGAGGGAAAGAAAGTTCTCCACAGTGGAGGACGAGCCGAAAGTCACGCAGTCCAGCCTGCCTTCCTTGATGCGTTCCAGCACCTCATCCTTGCGATGGGCGGCGGCAATGGTTTCGTACGCCGCGATGACGTCCACCACGGCTCCGGCCTTGCGCAGTTCGTCGGGCAACACCTCGCGGGCCTTGGCCGCGCGGGGCAGGAGAAAGCGCTTGTCTTTCACGTCGCCGCCTTCGCGGGCCAGAAGACCCTCAAGCACGCCTTCGGCCACGTAGCGCTCGGGGATGAAGTCCGGGGTGATGCCGCGCCGTGTCAGGGCTTCGGCAGTGGCGGGACCAATGGCGGCCACCTTGCAGCTGCCGATGGCACGGCTGTCTTTTCCGGCTTGCGCCAGACGCAGCCAGAAGTGGCGTACGCCGTTGACCGACGTGAAGATAATCCAGCGGTATTCGGCCAGGCGGTTCAGGGCGTCGTCCAGTTCCGCATAATCGGCCATGGGGCTGATTTCAATGGTGGGGCACTGAATCACATCCGCGCCCAGTTCGGCCAGGCTGGCGGCCAGACCGCTGGCCTGTTCACGGGCGCGGGTGACAACCACGCCGCGGCCCAGAAGCGGTTTTTGCTCAAACCAGTTGAGGGTTTTGTGCAGGCTTGCCACCTTGCCCACAAGAATAACCGAGGGATTGGTGAATCTGGCCTCAACGGCGGCGGCGGGCAACTGGGCCAGGGTAGACACGAGGCTGCGCTGTCGGGGCGTTGTACCGCGATAGATAAGGGCTGCCGGAGTGTCGGGGGCCATGCCCGCGTCCAGCAGGTTGCGGGCGATATCGGGCAGGTTTTTCATGCCCATGACAAAGACCAGGGTAGAGGCGCTGGCCGCAAGGGCGGGCCAGTTGTGCACGGAGCCGGGCTTGTCAGGGTTTTCATGCCCGGTGATGATGGTGACGGAAGAGGCGAAGTCGCGGTGCGTCAGCGGAATGCCCGCATAGGCCGGGGCCGCAATGGTGCTCGTGATGCCGGGTATTTCTTCAAAAGGCACTCCGGCGGCCACCAGCTCTTCGGCTTCTTCGCCGCCGCGCCCGAAGATGTACGGGTCGCCGCCTTTCAGGCGGGCCACAACCTTGCCTTCTTTGGCCTTGCGCACAAGCAGGGCATTGATTTCATGCTGGGGCAGGGCGTGGTTGCCCGCCACCTTGCCCACATAAATCTTTTCCGCAGCGGGGTTGGCGTGGCCAAGCAGGCTGTCATTGGCAAGGGCGTCATACACCACCACATCCGCAGCGGCCAGGGCATCGCGGCCCTTGAGGGTCAGCAGGCCCGGATCGCCGGGGCCTGCGCCGATAAGATACACCTTCATCATTACAGAACGCCTCCCCTGGCCAGTTCAAGCAGCGTGCGCGCGCCAAAGGCCGAAGGCCCGGTGGGGCACAGGGGCGTGGGCTTGGAAACCCAGTCCACCCCGGCAATGTCCAGATGCGCCCAGCGCACGCCCTCCTGAATGAAGTGCTGCAAAAACAGGGCGGCATTGATGGCTCCGCCTTCACGCGGACCCATGTGGCAGATGTCGGCCACATCGCTTTTCAGCTGTTCCGCATAGGGCTTCCACAGGGGCAGGGGCCAGTATTCCTCGCCGCATGCGCCTCCGGCCGCACGGATGCGCTCGGCAAGGTCTGCATCGTCGCTGAAAAGCCCGGCGATCTGTGTGCCAAGAGCCACGGCGCACGCACCGGTAAGGGTGGCTATATCGACCAGGGCGGCCGGCGTCCACGTTTTCTGGGCGTAGGCCAGCGCATCGCACAGGGCAAGGCGGCCTTCGGCATCGGTATTCTGTATTTCCACGCTGTCGCCGTTGGCGGCGCGCACCACGTCGCCGGGGCGCATGGCCCGGCCGCCGGGCATGTTCTCGGCGCAGGCCAGCAGGCCGATGACGCGGCGGGGCGCATCTTCCTGGGCCAGCGCGGCCAGGGTGGCCAGCACTGTGGCGGCTCCGGTCATGTCGGCTTTCATCTGGTGCATGTTGGCGGCAGGTTTGAGGCTGATACCGCCCGTATCAAACGTGATGCCCTTGCCCACAAGAATGAGGGGTTTTTCCTGTTCATGCCCTTCAGGGGCGTGCTCAAGAATAACAAGACGGGGCGGACGGCCGGAACCCTGGCCTACGGCCAGCAGGCAGCCCATGCTTTCTTTTTCAAGCTCGTGCTCGTCAAGCACGGTGCAGGCAAAGCCCTTTTCGCGGGCCAGTTCCCGGGCGCGCTCGGCCAGTTTTTCAGGGTACAGCAGGTTGGGCGGCGTGCTCGCCAGGTCACGGGCAAGCATAACGGCCCAGGCCGCGTTTTCACCCTTGCGGGCGGCGGCATGCGAGGCGTCGGGCACTTCCTGCCCGTCAAAGCCCAGGGCCAGCCACTGCGGCTCGGCAGGCTCGTCTTTTTCGGCCTTTTTCAGGGCCGTAAAGCGGTAAAGGGCCAGCAGGGAGGCGCACACGCATTCTTCTACCAGGCGCTCACGGCCGCCGGGCAGGCGGGCTAGGGCCGGTTCGGGCAGGAGGATGGAGCCAAAGCCCTTCTGGCGGCACAACTGCACGGCGGCGGCAACAGCCTTGCGAATGCCCGCGGTGTCCACCTTTTCACGGGGGCCAAGGCCCACGGCCAGTACACGGGGTACGGCGAGTTCGGGGTGGCCGTGCATGAGGGCCAGTTCACCGGTTTTGCCCTTGAAGTCGCGCAGGGCGGGGGCTATGGCCAGCCAGGGGGCGGCCTTGTCCATCTGGGGGCAAATTTCTGTCAGGACCTCGTCCTGGCAGACGGGGGCCAGCATGACCTCGCCTTTCCAGTGTTCCGGGCCAAGATTTTGAAAGCGTATGTCCATGGGCTGCATTCTCCTCATATGTGCCGTATGTGTGCCGGCAAGATGCGGCTGACGGCTGACGGCCTGCCTGATGCGGCGGCCTGTCCGGGTAGGGGAATATACGCTGCCGGGGGCTTTTTGCCAAGGGCGCGGGATTGCCCCCCCCGGCGGAAAGACACGCGGTATTTTGCGGCTCCGGGCAGGGTGAACGGCTTTTCGGCCAGTTGCGGGCCTGCATGGGGCTTGTCAGGAGGTGGTACTGCGGGCATGGTGGGGCATGTTCTTTGCAATAATGCCGTAAGGCGGCCCTGTGCCGCATTTCCGCGCCATTTTTCTGTCACTGGAAAATCCTATGCTCGTATATATACATGTTCCCTTTTGCAGCACGCGCTGCCGCTACTGTGCCTTTTATTCCAGCCCGTTGGGGCGCGGGGTGGACCCCGTGTCGTCTCCGGCCGTGCGCGACTATGTGGACACCCTGTTTATGGAGCTTGCCCACTGGGGCGACCGGCTGGGCGGCAGCCCGGTGCAGACGGTATTTTTCGGCGGGGGCACGCCAAGCCTTTTGCCGCCGCGCGTCATAGCTCTGGTTATGGAGCGCCTGGGGCGCTACTTCACGCTGGTTCCCAAAGCCGAGGTGACGCTTGAGGCCAATCCGGAGTCCCTGCGCGGCGGGCACCGCGTGGCCCAGTATCTTGAGGCGGGCGTCAACCGTCTTTCCATTGGCATACAGAGCCTTGATGAAGGCATGCTGCGCATGCTGGGCCGTCCGCACAAGGCACAGGACAGCCTGCATGCGGCCTTTCTTGCGCGCGAGGCCGGTTGCGCCAATATCAATGTGGATCTCATGTGGGGGCTGCCGGGGCAGAGTGTGCGCCAATGGCTGCAAACGCTCAAGGATGTGATGCGCATGAGCCCGGACCATATTTCGGCCTACGGGCTGACTCTTGAGCCGGGTACGCCGCTGGAGCTGGACGTGGAGGAAGGCCGCCTTATGCTGCCGCCGGAACGCGACCAGAACATCATGTTTATGGAGGGCGCGGCCCTGCTGGAACAGCACGGCTATCTGCACTACGAAATATCCAATTTTGCCCGCATGGGCTTTCAGTGCCGTCACAATCTGGGCTACTGGGAAGGGGAGGACTACCTGGGCCTGGGACCTTCAGCCACGTCCACCATCGGCGGCCGCCGATGGACCAATCCGGCCAGCCAGAAAGCCTGGGACGTGCGCACCCGCGAGGGCAGCCTCGGGCAGGATGTGGAGGAGCTGACACCGCAGACCAGAGTGCTGGAACTGCTCATGCTGCGCCTGCGCACGACGCGGGGGCTGCGGGTGAAGGCCTACCGGGAAATGACCGGCAGGGATTTTGTGCGCGACCACCAGCGGCTGGTGCAGGCTTTGCATGAAAACGGGCTTATACGCATCCGCAACGGCTATCTGCGGCTGACGCGCAGCGGCATGCTGGTGTCCAACTCCATTCTGAGCAATCTTTTTGCCCGCACGCGTGAAGTGCTCCGGCATGGGCTTGCCCCCGGGGCGCGCCCCGATGCGGTGCCATCCGCCGGGGGGGGCAGCGGCAGCCTGGGCGAGGCCCTGCTGGCGGAAAACAGCGCGGCGCAAACATCGCCAGTGTCGCAGCCTGGGCAGGGTGAAGGACAGGGACCGGTGGAAAATGTCATGGCCCCGGCCGGAGTGCTGGGCCACAAAAGAAAACCGGCCCGCAAGGAGCCGGAAATACGCGCCGTACAGTGGCCCAGAGCCTGACTGTACCGGGCCTGTGGATTGTGGAAATACAGCCTGACGCGGCTGAAGTGGCGGGGCCTGGGCGCTGGCAAGGCCTGCGCCGGGCTACGGGCGTATCGGCGCGGAAAGAGGCGGCAACACAAGCGCCAGCTTGTTTGCACTGTCAGGCGCCGTAACGGGCGTGTATTACCCCTTCGAGAACAGAGATTCCCTGAGCTTCAGTTCTGGTCTTCTCAGGGCGATCATTCAGGAGCGCCGTTCAGCTTGCCGAGGGTCAGCAACTGTTCAAGCACGCCGGAATCCGCGGGCAAAAAGTCCAGCGCCGGGGCCTCGTCAGGGCTGATCCAGCGCAGGTTCTGCCCTTCGGCGGGGCACGGCTCGCCGGAAAAATCGGTAACATGAAAGAAATACAGGCGTACGTTGAGCTTGCGGTCAGCATAGCAATGCTCCACGCACTGCCAGTAGCTGGCTTCACGTACGCCTATGCCCAGCTCTTCAGCCAGTTCGCGCCTGAGCGCTTCTTCAGGGCTTTCATCGCCTTCTATCTTGCCGCCGGGAAATTCCCAGTAGCCTTCCATAACCTTGTTGGTGGGGCGTTGCGAGGCCAGAAAGTGTCCGCCGCGCCAGATGATGCCCGCCGCCACGTCAATGGTTTGCGTGTTGTCCATTCCGGATATTTTCCTTTACACCTGACTGATCCGGGAGCACCGGGTCTGGGGCGTGTTTTGCAAGTACCCCAGGCCGGCCGCAGCATGCCCGTCAAGGGGCAATGTAGCAGGACCTGCAAGCGGCAGGCACGTTGCTGCACCCGGCCATGCGGCCCCGAGCCTGTGGACGGAACCGCAGGCGGGCCATGCGCCGTATTCAGCCTGGATCAGTCTTCTGTATTCCACCGTGCGCGCACGGCTTCCATGCGCTCGTCAAGAGCGGTCATTTCCTCAAAGATGTCTTCGCCGCGTTTTTTGCAGGCTTCAAAACTCTTCAGCAGTTCCGCAGCCTTTTCGTGCTCGGCGTAGACTTCGGGGTCGGCCAGCTGGGCCTCCACCGTGCCCTGTTTTTCAAGCACCCCGGTAAGTTCTTTTTCCAGGGAGTCATACTTGCTTTGCAGGGGCTTGATTTCCTTGTGCAGGGCGTTGCGCTTTTCGGCCTGTTCGCGTTTGAGGCGTTTTTGCTCTTCGCGCGAAAGATTTTGTGCCGAAGCCTCCTGCGCCTGATCACCCGAAGCGTTCCGGCCGGAGGCCAAGCCGCCGGAAACGGCCGGGGCCGTTTGCCCCGTACCTGCCATGCGCGAGCGGCGTTCGGCATCATATGCGGCAAAATCCGAGAACACAGTCAGGCCGCTTTTGTCAAGCTCCCATGCTTCCGCGCCCACCTGAGAGAGCAGCCAGCGGTCGTGGGCCACCATAAGCAGGGTGCCTGTGAATTTTTGCAGGGCCGATACGAGCGCCTCGCGGCTTTCAAGGTCCAGATGGTTGGTGGGTTCGTCCAGCAGCAGAAAGTTGCAGCGCTTCAGAAACAGGCTTGCCAGCACAAGACGGCTTTTTTCGCCGCCTGAAAGGCCGCTGACCTGACGGTCAAAGTATTCCTGCCCCAGCATGAACAGCCCGAGCACGCTCATAAGCTCTTCTTCTGTGGTGCGGGGGTCGGACAGGCGGCGGATTTCGCCAAGCACTGTGGTGTCGCCGCGCAGGGTGTCCATCTGGTGCTGGGTATAGTAGCCCAGCCGCACCTGGGACGAGGTGACCATATTGCCGCCGCAGCGCTCAAGATTGCCTGCCAGCAGTTTGAGCAGGGTGGACTTGCCGCAGCCGTTGTGTCCTACCAGGGCGATGCGCTGGCCGCGATACAGGGTGAAACTCAGCGGCGGCCACATTTTTTTGCCGTCGTTGAAGTGAAAGTCCAGGTCTGCGGCAGAGAGCACGATTTTTTCAGAATGCGGTGCTTCGGGCCAGGTGAAATTCAGCTCTTTGCGCTTGGGTTCCGGCCGGTAGTCTTCCAGCTCTTTTTCCAGCTTTTTCGCCATTTTCTGGCGCGACCCGGCCTGACGGGCCTTGGTGGCCTTGGCGCGGAAGCGCTCCACAAAGGCCATTTTGCGGTCAAGCTCGTCCTTGAGGGCGCGGGCTTCGCGTTCGCGCTGGGCGTTATACTCGTCCTGAAGGGTCAGAAACTGGGTATAGGTGGCCTTGCGGAATACGGGTCGCGAAAGGCCGAGGTAAAGCACATGCGTGCCCACCGTGTCCATAAAGCGGCGGTCGTGCGCCACAAAGACCAGCGCGCCCTTGAAGTCCAGCAGAAAGGACTCCAGCCACTCCACGGCTTCCATATCCAGATGGTTGGTGGGTTCGTCCAGCAGGAGTACATCGGCCCCGGCGGTAAGCACACGGGCCAGCTTGGCGCGCTCGCGCCAGCCGCCCGAAAGTTCGCGCAGGGTGCGGTGCCACTTGCGCTCGGCAAAGCCCAGTCCTGAAAGCACAGCCTTGGCCCGGTGCTCGGGATTATAGCCGTAGCGCGCTTCAAGCTCGCTCTGCCGGTGCATAAGCTCGGTCAGCAGGGCTTCGTCCTTGCTGGCGGCGGCATCTTCCCATTGCGCCCAAAAATCGCTCCAGTCATGCAGCACGTCCAGCACGTAGGTCAGCAGGGGGGTGTCCAGGGCTTCTTCTGAAAGCTCCTGTTCCACATAGCCCATGCGGCAACCGCGCGGCAGGATGACACGGCCGCCGTCCGGGGCATCCACCCCGGCCAGCAGGCGTAAAAGCGTGGACTTACCCGTGCCGTTGGGACCGCACACGCACAAACGCACGCCGGAGTCCACCTCCAGTGAAAAATTGCTGAAAATATCCCGGCCGCCAAATGACTTGGAAAGTTCCTGAATCGTTATCTTCACAACCAGCCCTCACGGCGGTAGCCTTCTACAGCTTCTTTCATTCCCGCCTCAAGGCTCATGCACGGCGTGAAACCAAGTTCGCGCCGTATGCGGCTGCCGTTACACAGCCAGCCCGCCTGACGGGCTTCGCGGTATTTGTCCATATTCCAGTTGGGTGCGCGGCGCAGGCGTCCGCCGAAGCGGGCGGGCAGCCGGGCCAGCAGGGCGTCAGCCATAATGCCGAAAGCCGAAGACAGCCCGGCGGTGAGCGCCATGACGGGCAGGGGCATGCGGATGACGCGCACCCGCCGCGGTTCGCGTTCAAGGGCCTTGTCCACCGCAGATCCCACGATGCGGCAAAAGCTGCTCATGGTGTGTTCCTGACCGTCGCTGAGGTGGTAGACGCCCGTTGCTTCGGGGCGGCAGGCGCAAATGACGGCCTGCCCCATGTCGCGGGCGTGTATGGCGCTGACGGGAAATTCCCGCCCCGCGCCGGGACTGACAGCCAGACCGGACATGACGCCCTTGAACACGGGCAGCAGGCCCTTGTCGCCGGAGCCATAAATGATGGGCGGTCGCAGGGTGACCAGGCGGTCGCCCAGGGCGCGCCCCAGAATCTGCTCGGTAAGCATTTTTGACCAGCCGTATGCGGAAACGGGCGCAGGTGGTGTATCGTCTTCCACACCGGGGGCTGTGCCGCAGGGACCGGTGGCAGCCAGGCTGGACACCAGCACAAAACGGCGGATGCCTTTGCTCCCTCCATTTTCGCCGGTACACGCAGCCCTGTCGGCCCGCATGACGGCATCTGCCAGGCTGCGGGCGGCGCGGGCATTGGCGCGCAGGTAGTCCTGCCAGCCCAGGCCGAAAAGCAGTGCGGCCATGTGTATGACCATGTCCTGCCCCTCAAGTGCTTCGGCCAGGCCGCGCCCGCTGCCGAGATCCGCCTGGGCCACAGCCACGCCTTGGGGCAGGTGGGCAATGTGCGAGCTTGAGCGCGTGAGGCAGGTCACCTGCGCCCCGGCTTCAAGCAGTTGCGGCAACAGGTGCCGCCCCACAAAGCCGGTTCCGCCAGTGAGCAGCACCCGGACGCCCGTGAGATGGCCGGTGCCGGCGCAGCCTGTATTCTGCCCCGGCTGATGGTCTGCCCGGCCGTCTGGCTGGCTTTTTGCCGGTTTGTCTGCCTGGCTGGGGGCGGTCTTGCCCGCAACGTCAGAAAATGTGTTCATACCTGTACCGTGAGCCGCCGCGCTCATGCCCCGATCTCCCTGCGGTAGATGCGGTAGCGCTTGGTGAGGCGGCCTGAAAAATCTTCGATAAGATCGTTGACGGCCACGTTGTCTTCAAGGACCCACGAGGCTTCAACCCACTGAAAGTCCGGGTTCTGATGGGCTTTTTCCATCAGATAGTCCAGCAAAAGCAGGGGCAGGCCCATGAGCCGGAATTCTTCACGGATGCCGAAAAGAATGATGCGGTAGCCGCCGCGTATTTCGGAGCGCGCCTGCCACCAGTGCCACGGCGCTGTAATCCCCAGTTTGCCGTTGAGGCGCCGCAGCAGGGGGGCCATGTCGGGCAGGGCAACCATGCCCGCAGCCGGTTTGCCGTTGTGGAAAAAGAGCACGAAAAAATCCGTGTCCAGCACGGCCTTGAGTTCTTTGACGTGCTGTTCGGCTTCGGCGTCCGACAAGGGCGAGAAACCCCAGTTCTGCGCCCACGACTCCTTGTACAGGGTGAACATGTCACGGATGTCTTGGGTCAGCGTAGCCTTGCCGGAAGTGCGACAGGTGAAATGCCCCTCTTTTTTGAGGCGGGCCACTTCTTCGTGGAGCCATTCCGGCGGGTTGAAATTTTTTCTTTCTATAAGATAGGCAAAAAGATCCTGCTCCTTGCGCAGATGCCAGCTTTCAAGCAGCTCCGCATAGTAGGGCGGGTTCCAGGGCATCATGATGGTGGGGGCAAGTTCAAAGCCGTCCACCAGCAGGCCGCAGGTATAGTTGGCGGAGGGGTTCAACGGCCCGCGCATAAAGGTCGTTCCCTGGGCTGCCAGCCAGCTTTTCGCGGCATCCAGCAGGGCATGGGCGGCCTCGCGGTCATTTTCGCATTCAAAAAAGCCGAAGGCGCCGCAGGTTTCGCCTGTGTATGCATTGTATTTATCGTCAATAATGGCGGCTATGCGCCCCACGGGCCGTCCGTCGCGCAGGGCCAGAAAAAGCCTGCGGCGGGCGCTTTCCCAAAAGGGGTGCTGCCCCGGCGTGAGCAGTTCCCGCTCCTGACTTTTTATGGGCGGGGTCCACAGGGGGCTTTGGGCATAAATGCTCCAGGGCAGGTCCAGAAACTGGCCTGTTTCCGCCTCGGACCGGGCTGCAATGACGTTAAGCGCCATAAATCAGTCCACTTGCAGGCTGCCGCGCAGCTCTTGCAGCGAGGTGATGCCCAGACGTTCGCAGGCTTCGGGCAGTTGCTGTACAAGGTCAAAGGCGCAGTCCGGCCGCATGAAGTTTGCCGTGCCGATCTGAACCGCGTGCGCGCCTGCCAGGATGAATTCCAGCACGTCTTCCACGCAGGAGATACCGCCCACGCCGATTACGGGAATCTTGACCGCGCGGGCCACCTGCCATACGCAGCGCAGGGCCACAGGCTTGATGGCCGGGCCGGAAAGCCCGCCCACCACGTTTGCCAGTGACGGACGGCGGGTTTGCAGGTCCACGGCCATACCCAGCAGGGTGTTGATGCAGGATATGCTGTCTGCCCCGGCGTCTTCCGCCGCGCGTGCCATAACCGTGATGTCGGTGACGTTGGGCGAAAGTTTGACCATGATGTGCTTGCCGGGGGCCGCGTGGCGCACGATGGACGTGACCTGGGCGATCATGCCCGGGTCCTGGCCGAAGGCCACGCCGCCTTCGCGCACGTTGGGGCAGGATACGTTCACCTCCAGGGCGGCCACGCCTTCCTCGTCATTGAGGCGGGCGGCCAGACGGCTGAATTCTTCGGCAGAAGAGGCGTAAATGTTGGCGATAACGGCAGTCTCCTGCCAGGGCAGCAGGGGAAGCTTTTGCGTGCAGAAAACATCCACGCCGTCATTTTGCAGGCCAACGGCATTGAGCATGCCGGAGACGGTCTCCACGATGCGCGGGGTGGGATTGCCCTCGCGCGGCTCGAGGGAAAGCCCCTTGACCACCATGCCGCCAAGACCGGCAAGGTCGCCGTAGCTGGCGAATTCCACACCGTAGCCAAACGTGCCGGAAGCCGTAAGTATGGGGTTTTTGAGGGGCAGATCGTGTGTTTGCCCGTTCAGCGTAACAGAAAGGTCCATACCGCATTCTCCAGTAACCACGCAGACCCGCCGGGGCGCACATCCATGCGCCGGGCGGGGGTGGCAAGGTGTTTTGTGCCCGCCGGGGCGTGTCCGCCATGTTTTTCTGCCGCTGCCTTTGCGGCAGGGAACGCTGGGAAAACGTGCGGGCTGTGCGGCCTGTTTTCCGGCGAACCTGCCGTGCCTGGCAGAGAGCGGGATGCTCATGGCGTAAAAGCGCCCGGGAACGGTGCAGAACGCGAGCAGTTTCACATTGAAAGCGCTCGCGTTGGTGCGGGCAAGTGCCCACCGCACCGCAACTGGTATCCGCAAGGCCCGCCGATGACGGCAACAGCCGTACGGTCTGGCATGTGCCGCGCAGGCTGTCTGCATGCGAATTTCTTCGGCGCAAGGGCGAAGCGGGCCATAAAAGCGCAAGGTGTTTGCGCGGTACAACGGCAGGGGGGGCGTTTTCAGCCTTTGCGAAAAAATATTTGCAACAGGGCGCGCGGCCTCTGAAGCTGAAAACATCAACCGCTCTGCGCGGATTTTTTTGAAAACTCGTGCCGTGCCGGAAAACGGGGCAAGGCCTGCTCTGCTGCCGGTCGCGCCGGGCAGGCGCGTGGGACGCATGTTCCGGCTACAAACGGCGCTGCGGGGCAAAACAGTGCTGCAATGCCCCGTGCGCTCTTTTTCAACGGACTACAGTTCTATCTGGTCTGACCAGAATACAGGGCCGTGGTTGCACGCCTGCACCTGGCTGCCACGTTTGGCGGGTACGGGCCAGGCTTCTGTTGTTTTGGTCACGCAGCCAAGGCAGGCTCCCACGCCGCAGGCCATGCGGTTTTCGAGAGAAAGCTGGCAGCGCACGCCCAGTTCGGCGGCGAATTTTTGCACGGTCCGCATGAACGGCGTGGGGCCGCAGGCCAGAACAAGGCCTTTTTGTTCGGCGTATTCCGTCATGCGCTCCTGTATGGAAAATATAAAATTGTCCAGATCGCCGGGTACGGTCTCGCGCAGGCTGTCAAGCGGCACATGTTCATTGATGCTGTCCACGGGATAACAGCTTATGGATTCGCGATGGCCGAAAAGCATCGTGACGTTCCAGGGCTTGGGATGCTCGCTCACATAGCCCACAAAAGGCACAATGCCCATGCCCCCGGCCAGCAGCAGCGTGGGAGTATCGGGTTCGGTGACGAAGCCGTTGCCGAGGGGACCCCATGCGCGCACCCTGTCACCGGGGCGCAGTTCGGACATGCGCTTTGTGCCTTTGCCCACAACCTGAAAAAAACAGATCATGTGGCGGGCGGTCATATGGCATATGCCGAGGGGCCGTGCCCAGGGGATTTCAAGCCCGAAAGACTGGGGACGGATCATGACAAACTGGCCCGGCCGCCACTTGGTCCATTCGGGGCGGGTAAGGCGCAGTGCGAAGAAGCGGCTTTCGTTGCCGGTTTGCCCAAAGGGCACAAGGTCCAGGACACTCAGCTCGCATGAAGTTGGTTGCGACATGCGCTGACTATAGGCGTACTTGGTCAACTGGTCAACCGGGCGCTGCCGGGTAAACGGGATAATTAAACCCCCTTTTTTAATGTGGCTTTTGCAGGGGCGACAATGCTTGTTCCCAAAGGGACATATGCTGCGGCCGCTGCTGTTCGCGACGGGCTGCTGGCGGCGGATATTTTTCAACTTTTCAGGGCTGTTCGCACGCGCTATACTGGCGGCAGGAGAATACTCATGAAGCAGATATATGCCGCCCGCCGCGAACAGCTTCGCCGGGCCATGCACAGGCGCGGCCTGGACGCGCTGCTTGTCAGCCAGGCCGCCAACCGTTTTTACCTTTCAGGTTTTGAGCTGCACGATCCGCAGTATAACGAAAGCGCCGGGCGGCTGGTGATTACCGCCGACGGTCGCGACTGGCTGGCCACAGACCCCCGCTATCTGGATGCCGCCGTTCGCCTGTGGGATGAGGAGCGTGTTTTTATCTATGGCGGTTACGCAGCCAGGGATATCTACGGACTGCTGCGGGACTGCGGCGGGCGCATCGGCATTGAGGCGCAGGGTACGACTCTGGCCTTTGCCCGTGATCTGGCTGCGGCCGGGCCGGGTTTGTACTGCGAGGCTGCCGATGGCCTGGTGGAACATCTGCGGCGTATCAAGGACCCTTGCGAAGTGGCGGCGCTGGAAAAATCTTTTGCGCTCAACCATAAGCTGTTGCAGTGGATTGAAGGCCAGCTTGAGCCGGGGCGGACTGAAAGCCGGGTAAGCTGGCTTATTGAAAAATTCTTTCGCGAAAACGGCGCTTCGGAACTGGCCTTTGCCAATATTGTGGCTGTAGGCAAGAATGCGGCCCTGCCCCACGCCATACCGGGGGATGAGCCTGTGATCGACAACTGCCCGGTACTTGTAGATATTGGCTGCCGGGTGGATGATTACTGCTCGGACCAGACCCGCACCTTCTGGGTGGGGCAGCAGCCCACAGACGCCTTCCGCCGTACCTATGACCTTGTGCGTCAGGCGCAGACCGCGGCCATAGAATCCATGCGCCCCGGGCAGCCGCTGAGGGATGCTTACGGCCATGCGCGGGCAGTATTTGAAAAAGCCGGTACCGCCGATGCCTTTACCCACGGGCTGGGCCACGGCGTGGGGCTTGAAACCCACGAGGCCCCCAGCCTTTCACCGCGTGCCGAAGGCGTGCTTGAGCCGGGGATGGTGGTTACCGTGGAGCCGGGCCTGTATTACCGCCAGTGGGGTGGGGTGCGCTGGGAGTACACCGTGCTGGTGGAAGAAGACGGCGTGCGCATTCTATAGGAGTGGTGGCAAAATCCCCGGCTGGTAAAACGCCATCGGGGCTGTCACGGAAGGATTGCTGTATTCAGCGCGATTGCGCGGAAACGGTTTTTATGCCGCCCCGGCGCAGCGTGTTTTTTGAGCAGCCGCTGGCATTTTTTTGCCGGTGCACATGAACTGCGCAAAGACAAAGACCACCCGCATGGCGGGTGGTCTTTGTCTTTCAGGCAGCCCGGGCGACGGCTTTGATCCATGGCCAAGGGTGTTGAGAGCAGGGCGCGGAGGAGGAGCTTTTGTAAAAGCAGCCATTCCCCGCGCCCTTATATTTTGCGCACCTCTGTATACCAGGCTGCGGCTTCTTCCAGCAGTTTGCCGGTGCGGGCGGCCAGGGCCTGCGGGTCTTTGAGGTAGCCGTCCAGCAGCAGGCTGGCATCAAAAAGGCTCTGGGTCATCTCGGCCAGGATCCTGTCGCTGCTGTCGGCCTTGAACATGCGCAGCATGTTGCGCAGCAGGGGGTGGTCGCGGTTGACCTCCAGCACTTTTACCGGGAGGGAATCGTCCTTCTGCATGACCTTGAGCAGCTTTTCCATAGACGAGGAAAGGCCGCCGTCAGGCGAGACAAGCACGGCGGGGCTGTCGGCCAGGCGGTGCGAAACGCGCACTTCCGTTACCTTGTCGCCCAGCACTTCCTTCATGCGGGTCAGCAGGCCGTCAAAGCTGGCGCTATCTTCGTCCGAAAGGGGTGCGGCGGCCTCGCGGGTCGGGCTTTCCTTGTCGCTGAAGTCCTTGAGGGCGTCATCAGCCGCGGTTTCCACAGACCTGAAGTCCCATTCCTTGTAACGGCCAAGGCCGTCCATGACGAATTCGTCAATGGGTTCAAAAAGATAGAGAACCTCTATGCCCTTTTGGCGAAAGCGCTCCATATGCGGGTTCAGGCGCGCTGCCTCACGGTTGGGCGCGGCCACATACCAGAAGGTTTTTTGGCCTTCGGGCGCACGGTCCATGTATTCGTCCAGGCTGGTCAGGGCTTCGGCGTCGGCCAGGGTGGAAGAATTGAAGCGCAGCAGGGCAGTGACCCTCTCGCGGTTGGCAAAATCGTGATAGCCGAGCTTGAAAACCTTCCCGTGCAGTCGCCAGAAGGCCGCATATTTTTCCGCATCATTTTTTGCCAGCTTTTCAAGATGGCCGAGGGTCTGCTTGATGATGACCTGGTTGATCTTGCGCAGGACCACGTTTTCCTGAAGTGTTTCGCGCGAGATGTTCAGGGGCAGGTCTTCGGTGTCGACCACGCCCTTGAGGAATGCCAGGTACTCGGGGATCAGTTCCTTGTTGCGGTGCTGGATCAGCACGCGGCGGGCGTAGAGATCCAGCCCCCAGAAGTCGCGGTCTGCGCCGAAGAAATCCTGGGCGTTGTCGGGAATGAAAAAGAGGGCGTTGAACTGCACGGGAGCGTCAACGGAAAAATGCAGCACATCCAGCGGGTCTTTGCTGTCATAGGTAAGAGCCTTGTAAAAGGCCGCGTACTGCTCCTGCGTGACGGAAAACTTGGGCTCACGCCACAGGGCGGGCTGGGTATTGACCTGCTCGCCGTCCACAAGGACAGGAAAAGGCACAAAGGCAGAGTGCTTGCGGATGGCAGACTCTACGCGGAATTTTTCAAGAAACTCCACGGCATCGTCCTTGAGCCATGCAGTGATAACCGTACCACGCTGTGGCTCGTCGCCTTCCGCCGGCGCGACCGTGTAGGTTCCAAGGCCATCGCTGGTCCAGGTGTGGGCGGCGCTGTCTTCGCCAAATGCCGGGCGCGAGGTGACAGTTACTTTTTCAGCCACCATAAAGACCGAGTAAAAGCCCACGCCGAAGCGCCCGATGATATTGGCGGCATCAGCCTCGGCCCCGGCGTTTTGCTCTTCGTCTGCGGTATCGTCCTTGCCGCTGGCGGATGTTGCCTTGGCAGCCTTTTCGGCCGCGATGTCGGCCAAAAACTGCTCTGAACCGGATTTGGCTATGGTACCCAGGTGCTCCGCCAGTTCATCGGCGGTCATGCCCAGACCGGTATCGGCAATGGTGATGGTTTTCGCCTCTTTGTCGAGTGAGATGCGAATTTCCAGCGGCAGATCGGGCAAGCGGGGGCTTTCGCCGCGGTTGATGCGAAAACGCAGTTTGTCCAGCGCGTCCGAAGCGTTGGAAATAAGCTCACGCAAAAAAATTTCCCGGTTGGTATAGAGGGAGTTGGTAAGGATATGTAAAACCTTACGCACCTCTGCACGAAACTGGCGGGGATTCCTATCTGCCTCTGCCATGACAAACCTCCTGAAAAGCGATATCCTTGCAGATAATACCGCTTTTTGATTTTTCAAGGGGCGTGATGGCTGCGAGGTGAAAAAATTGTAGCTTCGGAGGCCATTTTGCCATTGGACAAAAAAATCCAAAAGGCAGAAAGTCACGTTTGGCAGTATGTTATGGGTGTATCAATATTCATAATTACTTGCCTTTCTTTGTTGGAAATAGTAAATCGCGGTAAGGATATCCAAGGAGGGCCTAATGGACGTCGTAATGCTTTCGCGTCTGCAATTCGCTGTGGCCGTGTTTTTTCACTTTGTTTTCGTGCCTCTCACGCTGGGCCTCTCGGTAATTATTGCCTGGATGGAAACCCGCTATGTACGGACCGGGGACGACTTCTGGAAAAAACAGACCAAATTCTGGGGAAAACTTTTTGTCATCAACTTTACCTTGGGCGTGGTGACCGGGATTACACTGGAATTCCAGTTCGGCACCAACTGGTCAAGGTATTCTGAATATGTGGGCGATATTTTCGGCTCGCTGCTTGCCATTGAAGCCACGGTGGCCTTTTTTCTCGAGTCCACCTTTCTGGCGGTCTGGCACTTCGGCTGGAACCGTGTGGGCAAGAAGCTGCACCTCGCCTCCATATGGCTTGTGGCCATCGCAGGCAATATTTCTGCGCTCTGGATCATTCTTGCCAACGGCTTCATGCAGAACCCCGTGGGCTACTACATCAACGAAGCCAACAACCGCGCCGAGCTTTCAAGCTTTTATGATGTCGTTACAAACCCCTACGCCTGGGGCATGTATGCGCATACCGTCATAGCCTCGTGGGCGCTCGGCGGTTTCTTTGTGCTTGGCGTTTCGGCCTGGCATCTGCTGCGCAAGAGCAATACCGAATTTTTCAGCCGTTCTTTCAGGATGGTGGCGCCTTTTACCCTGATCTTCGTGCTGCTGCTGGCCCTTTCCGGCGACCAGCAGGGCAAGACCGTGGCCAAGTATCAGCCTGCCAAGCTGGCCGCTATGGAAGCGCACTGGGAAACACAGTCTGACGTGCCTTTCTATCTGCTGGTGTGGCCTGACCCGGAAAATGAAACAAATACCGTGCAGGCCCTCGGCATTCCCGGCCTGCTGAGCTGGATCGCCTTTGACGATGTGCACGCCGAGGTGAAGGGCCTCAAGGCTTTTGCCAAGGAAGACCGGCCCCCGGTACTGCCCGTGTTTTTGACATTCCGCACCATGGTGGCCCTGGCGGGCATATTTCTGGTGCTTTCGGCATGGGCCTTTTTCCAGCGCAAGAAGGAAAACCCCAACCCGTTGCTGCTCAGGCTGCTGGTGTACAATATTCCACTGCCCTACATCGGCCTGATGGTGGGCTGGGCCGTGACGGAAATCGGCCGCCAGCCATGGATCGTCTATAATCTCATGCGCACCACAGATGCCGTTTCGCCCATACCGGCCGACAATGTGGTCATTTCTCTGGTGGCCTTTATCGGCGTATACTCGCTGCTTGGCATTCTGGACATCTATCTGCTGCGCAAATTTGCCATCAAGGGCCCGGACGCCCAGGAGGTGTAGCCATGCTGGAAACAACCTGGTTTGTGCTGTGGGCATTGTTGTGGGCCGTGTACTTTATTCTGGACGGTTTTGACCTGGGCATGGGTTCATTGCTGCCCTTTCTGGGCAAAGACGAAAATGAACGGCGCATCATGTATAACGCCGCCGGGCCGTTCTGGGACGGCAACGAGGTATGGCTCATCGCCGCTGGCGGTGTGACCTTTGCGGCGTTTCCCAAGGCATATGCGGTCATGTTCAGCGCCCTGTACGCGCCGCTGCTGATGCTGCTCTTTGCCCTGATTTTCCGGGCGGTGTCTTTCGAGTTTCGCAGCAAGGTGGAGCATACCGCATGGCGCAGCCTGTGGGACGGCGTCCATTTTGTAGCCAATCTCGTCCCCTGCATTCTGCTGGGCGTGGCTTTTGCCAACCTGTTCATGGGCATCCCCGTGGATGCTCAGGGCGTGTATCACGGCAATCTGCTCGCCCTGCTCAATGTCTACGGACTGGCAGGCGGCATATTCTTCCTCTGCATGTTCGTGCTGCACGGGTCCCTGTGGCTGGCCATAAAAAGCCGGGGCGAACTGCAGATCCGCGCGGTGGCCACGGCCAGCTTTGTGTGGCCCATCATGCTTGTGTTGCTGGTGGCCTTTCTTATCCTTACAGCGTTTTACACCAAGCTGTACGATAACTATCTGGCCATGCCCGCGCTGCTTGTTCTGCCCCTGGTGGCCCTCGCGGGCCTGATCGGTGCGCGCATAATGCTGCATGCGGGCAAACTGTGGCTGGCCTGGGGCTTCAGCGCTCTTTTCATCCTGGGCGTTACCTTCTTTGGCGTTATGGGCATGTACCCGGGTATGATCATTTCTTCCATTGACCCGGCCGCCACTGTCACGGCCTTCAACGGCGCTTCAAGCCAGCTGACGCTCAAGATTATGCTGGGTGTGGCGCTTGTGATGGTTCCCATCGTACTGCTGTACCAGTTCTGGATGTACCGGCTGTTCTCCGCGCCGGTGCTGCCCAAGGATCTGGATGACGAGCATGCGTACTAGGGCGTTACCCATGACTGGATAAATGCAAAAGGCCGCGCCCGAGGGTGCGGCCTTTTGCATGCGCAGGCGGCGAAAACCGCCGGGAGTAAAGCATGAACAGGACGAAACCGGCGGGCAGCCGCCCTCATGACCATGTGGTCAGGCATATGGCGGAATGCGGAAACGGTGTTGGTCCCGGCCACGTTCATGATTGGAGGCCTGCCAACAAGGCCGGCAATGCGAGATCTGCGTTTTTCTCGACTGTTGCGGGGGCAGGGGGCGGTGTGCGCACAGCACTTGTGCTCGGCCTTGTTCTTGCGGCATGCCTGTGTTCCTGCGCGCCGCGTGAGCAGCGGCCGCTGACATTTGAAGAACAGCAGGATATTGAGGCGTACCGCCAGTGCCGGCGGGAAGCGACGGCCATGAATCCTGAATGGCGCGGCGACACCAGCTATTTTCCCTGGCGGGCCTATTTCAATATGTGCATGCGGCGCATGGGCGTCAGCGAAGACGCCATGCGCCGCATGCGGATGTAAAAAGCAGCGGCGTATTGCAACCTGCAATCCCGGGGAAGTACGTGACAGCATTCGGCACATGCTTTTCCGGAGCGCAACACGCGCCTCGGCGGCCTTGCTTCGGTTTCTGATTCTTTGGGCCGGGCTGAAGCCGGTTTTCGCGTTTGTGGCAGGCGTGTACCGGGCCAGCCATAGGGCAGTTGCGCGTGACGCTGCCACATGAGGAAGCGAAAGAAGGGAAGCTTTCTGTAAAAAGATTCCCTTCCGTTTGCGCCAGATTGTGTATCTGCCCTACTCGTCGCCCACCTTGAGGGCCGCCAGAAATGCCTCCTGCGGCAGTTCCACGTTGCCCATGCGCTTCATACGGCGTTTACCTTCTTTCTGTTTTTCCAGGAGTTTGCGTTTACGGCTTATATCGCCGCCGTAACATTTGGCCGTCACGTCCTTGCGGAAGGCGGAGACCGTTTCGCGGGCGATAATCTTCTGGCCGATGGCCGCCTGAATGGCTACCTGGAAAAGCTGGCGCGGAATGGTGCGCTTGAGCTTGAGGGCCAGTCCGCGGCCGTAGGTATAGGCACGGTCGCGGTGCACGATGACGGCCAGGGCGTCGACGGGTTCGCTGTTGAGCATGATGTCCAGGCGCACCAGGTCAGAGGCACGGTAGTCCAGCGGATGATAATCCATAGAGGCATAGCCGCGCGTGGCCGATTTGAGCCGGTCAAAGAAATCGTAAACAATTTCGGCAAAAGGCAGTTCGTAGGTAACCACCACGCGGTTGGCGGCAAGGTAGTGCAGGTTTTTTTGTGTGCCGCGTTTTTCTTCGCAAAGTTTCATGACGTTGCCCACGTATTCGTTGGGCACATGAATATCCATACTCACGTAGGGTTCATAAAGGGTGTCGATTTTTGTAGGGTCGGGCAGGTGGCTGGGGTTGTCAATTTCCAGCGTTTTGCCGTCCATCGTCACCACCTTGTAAACCACGGAAGGCGCGGTGGCGATAAGCCCCACCTCAAATTCCCGCTCCAGGCGCTCCTGGATGATTTCCATATGCAGAAGACCCAGAAAACCGCAGCGGAAGCCGAAGCCGAGAGCCTGCGAAGTTTCCGGTTCGTAGGAAAATGCGGCATCGTTGAGCTGGAGTTTTTCCAGTGCAGCCTTGAGGTTTTCATAATCTTCGGATTCTGTGGGGTAAAGCCCGCAGAAAACCATGGCTTTCACTTCCTTGAAGCCGGGAACCGCCGTTTCTGCGGGGCGGTCGGCATGGGTGATGGTATCACCCACACGGGCATCGCCCAGTTCTTTGATCGAGCCGCAGAGAAAACCCACCTCGCCGGCGAAAAGTTCTTTGACGTCAGTAGGCTCGGGCGAAAAAACACCCAGGCGCAGCACTTCGTATTCCTTGCCGGTACTCATGAGGCGCACGGTGTCGCCCTTGCGTACGCTGCCGTCCATGATGCGAAAAAGCACCACCACGCCTTGGTAGCTGTCGTACCAGGAGTCAAAAATAAGTGCCTTGAGCGGGGCCGCCCGGTCTCCTTTGGGCGCGGGCAGATGGTGCACGATGGCTTCCAGCACGGCGTCCACGCCCATGCCTGTTTTAGCGGACACGGGGAGGGCCTGGGAGCAGTCGAGGCCGATGCTTTCTTCAATTTCAGCCTTGACGCGGTCAACCTCAGCGCTGGGCAGGTCTATCTTGTTGAGCACGGGAATGACTTCATGGTCGTGGTCCAGAGCCAGATAGACGTTGGCCAGGGTCTGCGCTTCCACACCCTGGGTGGCGTCCACCACCAGAAGAGCGCCTTCGCAGGCCGCCAGCGAGCGTGAAACTTCATAGTTGAAGTCCACGTGGCCGGGGGTATCGATGAGGTTCAGCTCATATTCCTGACCATCGGCGGCAATGTAGGGAATGCGGACGGTCTGGGCCTTGATGGTAATGCCGCGTTCGCGTTCGAGATCCATTCTGTCAAGATATTGCTGCCGCGCCTCACGCTGGCTAACCACCTGGGTAAGCTCAAGAATGCGGTCGGCCAGGGTTGACTTGCCGTGGTCGATGTGGGCAATAATGCAAAAATTGCGTATATTTTCTTGCTTTACCATGTGTTTTCCTGCGTAAAATCTGGTTGCGTAGCAGCATTGTATAGCCAAAATTTGTCATGAAGTCCATGCAAAGGCCAGCGGTTTCCCGGCGCGCTTCGCAGCAGGCCGGGACAGCGGAGCGGGCTGCTGCCGTGCAGTGTACTCCATATTTGCATAAGGGCTGGCAGCAGGTGTGTAATTTCGTATTGACTGGAACCTTCAGTTTAAATACATACGTATGTATTGATTGAAAAGGAGTGCAATATGAGCAAGCCCCGTTCCATTGACCGTGACCGGGTTTTGGACATGGCGGAAGACATTGTCACCGAAGGTGGCGCAACAGCGCTGACCATCGGCGCGGTGGCACAGGCGGCCGGCATCTCCAAGGGGGGCGTTCAGTCCTGCTTTGGAACCAAGAGCGGGCTGGTGCAGGCCATGGCCGGGCGCTGGGCCGCAAATTACGATGAATGCCTGGAGAAGGTGACAGGCCGCCCCGTGGAGCAGATTTCTGATCTGGAAAAAGTCCAGGCACATGTGCGCATAACCGCCGCTGAAGAGCGCCTGAACGTCAGGGCAGCATGCCATCTGGCCATGCTGATGGAGTCTGACGACCTGCGGGAGTGGATTCGGCGCTGGCATGCTGCGCGTCTTGAAAATTTACAACCGGGCAGTGACGAAGAACGCGCTGCCCGTATCGCCTACCTGGCGGCTGAAGGGGCTTTTCTTTTACGGTATTTCGGTTTGCTGGAAATGGACGACAGGCAGTGGCAGAGCGTGTTTGAAGACATTGCCGCCCTGCTGGGGCCTGCTTCCGGTCGCGTTGCACGGGGGCGGGAATAAGATGCTGAGCTGGGTTCTGCTGCTTGTTGCCAGCGGTCTGGAAATCGCCTGGGCTGCGGGCCTGAAGTATGCCCAACAACCCCTGGAATGGGCTGTAACCCTGGCGTGCATCGCGGGTAGTTTTATTTTTTTGGTTCTGGCGACAAAAAGGATGGAGGCTTCCATCGCCTACGTACTTTTTGTGACTTTCGGCACGGTGGGAACCTATCTGCTTGATGTCTGCTTTTTTGATAAAAGGATAACGCTCACGGCGGTTACGGCCATTGCCGTTATTTTGTTTTCCATTATTCAACTCAAAAGGGAAGAAGGCTGACATGAGCTGGGTGTATCTGGTTATGGCCGGGCTGCTGGAAATTGTTGTTGTGGCCGGGGTCAGGGATATCGCATTCAGGCGTTATGCCAGAGGATTTGTGATTTACGGGCTGGGACTCACAAGCTCGCTGTTTTTTCTGTATCTGGCATTGCGGCAGATTGATGTGTCCATAGCCTATACATCCTATACCGGCATCGGCGTCATCGGCACTGTGGCATCGGGGCTGCTGTTCTGGGGAGAGAAAAGAAGTTTTCGTAAGGCGTGTTATGTCGGTTTGATCGTGGCGGCCATTGTCGCGCTTAAAATTTCCGGATGAAGGCATATGTGCATGCACTGCCGGCAATCGGTCAATGCCCGGCTGCCTGTTTGCGTGTCAGTCGCGCGGTCTTCTGGGCCAGATACAGAAGGATATGACGTAGTCAGCCCGTGTCAGCTGGCAGGCCAGCTTGAGCCTGCCCCTCCGTGCGGCGTGTGGGAGCATGTGCGGCGGGCAAAGAAAAAGGCCGCGTTATGCTTGCGCAACACGCGGCCTTTGATACGAAACACTTGTGGTCAGCGCAGCTGGGCCACTTGCAGGCGGATCAAAGCCCGGTGCAAGGCCGCTTCAGCGCGGGTTACATCGGTCTGCTCGGCATGGTCGGCAATACGCTTTTCGGCGCGTTCTTTGGCGGCCATGGCTCTTGCGGTGTCTATATCCTGCGCCAGTTCGGCAGATTCGGCCAGCACGGTGAGCACATCATTATTTACGTCGGCAAAGCCGCCGGATATGAAAATGTACTCTTCCTTGCCGCCCGGCGTCTTGTAACGCAGGCCACCAGTCTTGAGAGCGGAGAGCAGGGAGACGTGCTTGGGCAGCACGCCGAATTCGCCTTCAATTCCGGGGCAAACGGCCATTTCAACTTCGCCGCTGACCACGGTTTTGTCCGGCGTCACCACTTCCAGTTGCAGTGTGCCCATAGGTACTCCTTCGCTCCTGTATGCCAGCTATGGCTGTCATGCGGCCGGGCTGCGTGCCCGGCCGCATGACAGGCGTCAACGCTCTTAGTTTTCTTCCTGCAGCTTGCGCTGCTCATACTTGGCCACGGCCTGTTCAATACCGCCCAGCATGTAGAAGTCGCCTTCAGCCATGTGGTCATAGGCGCCGTCCAGAATGCCCTTGAAGCCCTTGATGGTGTCTTCGAGGTTCACGTACTGGCCGGGAGTGCCGGTAAAGGTTTCGGCCACGTGGAAGGGCTGGGACAGGAAGCGCTGGATGCGGCGCGCGCGCGCCACGGTGAGCTTGTCTTCGTCCGACAGTTCGTCCATGCCGAGAATGGCGATGATGTCCTGCAGTTCTTTGTACTTCTGCAGCACCATCTGCACACGCCGGGCCACCGCGTAGTGTTCTTCACCCACCACGTTGGGGTCAAGAATGCGCGAGGTGGAGTCCAGCGGGTCCACGGCGGGGTAGATGCCCAGTTCCGCGATCTGGCGCGAAAGCACGAGCGTGCCGTCCAGGTGCGAGAACGTGGTGGCCGGGGCCGGGTCAGTCAGGTCGTCAGCAGGTACGTAAACGGCCTGCACCGACGTGATGGAACCGGTATTGGTGGACGTGATGCGTTCCTGCAGCGAACCAAGGTCCGTGCCAAGGGTGGGCTGGTAGCCCACGGCCGAAGGCATGCGGCCCAGAAGGGCGGACACTTCGGAACCGGCCTGGGTAAAGCGGAAGATGTTGTCGATGAAGAGGAGCACGTCCTGGTGTTCTTCATCGCGGAAGTATTCCGCGCAGGCCAGAGCGGTAAGGGCCACGCGCGCACGCGCTCCCGGAGGCTCGTTCATCTGCCCGTACACAAGGGTGGCGCGTTCCAGAACGCCCGCATCCTTGAGTTCGTGATAGAGGTCGTTCCCTTCACGGGTGCGTTCGCCCACGCCCGCGAAGACCGAAGAACCGCCGTGCTGCTTGGCGATGTTGTTGATCATCTCCATCAGGATAACGGTCTTGCCCACGCCGGCGCCGCCGAAGAGGCCCATCTTGCCGCCCTTGGGAAAGGGCACAAGCAGGTCCACAACCTTGATGCCGGTTTCCAGCAGTTCGACCTTGGTGTTCTGGTCGGTAAAGGCCGGAGCCGGGCGGTGAATGGGATAGTATTTTTCAGCGTTAATGGGTCCCATTTCGTCCACGGGGCGGCCGATAACGTTGAGAATACGGCCCACGGAGGGCTTGCCCACGGGCACCATGATGGGCTGGCCGGTATCGACCGCGTCCATACCGCGCACCAGACCTTCGGTGGCGTCCATTGCGATGGTGCGGACAACATTGTCGCCCAGGTGCTGTGCCACTTCACAGATCAGTTCCGGGGCGTCGGTGTTGTTCGGGTTTTTGATCTCCAGGGCGGTGAAGATATTCGGCAGGTTGCCGTCGCTGAACTCAACGTCCACGACAGCGCCGATAACCTGGACGATTTTACCGATGTTTTTGCTCATTAGTTGGCTCCTTAACCCTTCAGCGCTTCAGCGCCGCCGACGATGTCGATGAGTTCGCTGGTGATGGAAGCCTGCCGCGTTTTGTTATAGAGCAGGGTCAGCATGTTGGTCATTTCGTTACAGTTACGCGTGGCGTTGTCCATCGCGGTCATGCGGGCCGCATGCTCGCTGGCCGACGTGTCCAGCATGCCACGGTAGATCTGTACCTTGACGTAGCGGGGCAAAAGCTCCGCCAACAGCTTTTCTTCCTGCGGTTCGTATACGTATTCGCAGCGCGGTTCTCCGGCTTCTTCGGCGATTTCCTCAGCCTCAGGCGTTTTGAGGGGCAGAAGGCAGAGGCTGCGCGGGGGCTGCTGCCCCATGGACACAAACTCGCCGTAGATCAGCCACACCTCGTCAAGAGCAAGCGTTTCGTAGCCGTAGATGACTTCTTTGGCTACGGAGTTTGCCAGGGCAAAGTCTATGCTGCCCATGCGGTCAGCGTAGGCCTGTGTGATCTTGTAGCCGCACGACTTCATGGCATCGCGGCCCTTTTTGCCCATGCAGACAAAGCTTACCTCAAGGCCTTCCGCGGTTTTCTCCCGGGCCAGCTTGAGCGCAGCGGCAATGATATTGCCGTTGAAGCTCCCGCAGAGGCCGCGGTCCGAGGTCACCAGCACAATGGCGCAATGCTTCTTTTCCTCATGCTCGGCCAGCAGGGGGTGGGCTGTGCCCTCCACCTTGCTCGACAGTTCGGCGAGCACGTCGCGGTATTTGGCCGCGTACGGTCTGAAGCGCTCGATGCGGGCCTGGGCGCCGCGCAGTTTCGCCGAGGCCACCATATTCATGGCCTTGGTGATCTGCTTGGTCTTACCGACCCCCACGATCTTCATTTTTACGTCTTTGAGTGAAGGCATGCTTTTCTCCCGGATATTGGGGGCCCCTAGGCCGTCCAGCCCTGCTTGAAGGCGGCAATAGCCTCGGTAAGCGCTTTTTCCACAGCCTCGTCAATGACTTGCTTTTCTTTAATGGCGTCCAGCACGTCCTTCCTGGTGTCGCGCAGGAAGGTGAGCAGGGCGGCCTCAAAACGGCGGATGTCTTCCACCGGCACGTCATCCATATGGCCGCGGGTAGCGGCGTAGATGGAAGCGACCTGTTCATTGGAAGGCATGGGCTGGTACTGGGGCTGCTTGAGCAGTTCCACCAGGCGCGCGCCACGGTCGAGCTTGGCTTTTGTCCCCTTGTCCAGGTCCGAGCCGAACTGGGCGAAGGCCGCCAGTTCGCGGTACTGGGCAAGGTCCAGACGCATGGTGCCCGCCACCTGCTTCATGGCCTTGATCTGCGCCGCGCCACCTACGCGGGACACGGAAAGACCCACGTTAATGGCCGGGCGCACACCGGCGTTGAAAAGGTTGGGCTCAAGGTACACCTGACCGTCGGTGATGGAGATCACGTTGGTGGGGATGTACGCGGACACGTCGCCAGCCTGGGTTTCAATGATGGGCAGAGCCGTCAGTGAACCCGCACCGAGGCTGTCGTTTACCTTGGCCGCGCGTTCGAGCAGGCGCGAGTGCAGGTAGAAGACGTCGCCGGGGAAGGCTTCACGTCCCGGAGGACGGCGGAGTAGCAGGGACATCTGGCGATAGGCCACGGCCTGCTTGGAAAGGTCGTCATAAATGATGAGCGCGTGTTTGCCGCTGTCGCGGTAGTATTCCGCCATGGTGCAGCCCGTGTAGGCCGCAATGTACTGCAGCGGCGCGGGATCGGACGCGGTGGCGGAAATGATGGTGGTGTACTCAAGCGCACCGTGACGGCGCAGCGTGTCGGCCACCAGGGCCACCGAAGACTTCTTCTGGCCGATGGCCACGTAGAAGCAGTGGATGCCCGTTTCTTTCTGCGCCAGGATGGCGTCGAGGCAAACGGCGGTTTTACCGGTCTGGCGGTCGCCGATGATCAGCTCGCGCTGGCCGCGGCCAATAGGAGTCATGGCGTCAATGGCCTTCAGACCCGTGGGCATGGGCTCATGCACGCTTTTGCGGGCAATGATGCCGGGGGCCTTGATTTCCACCGGGCGCACTTCGGCTGCATCGATGGGGCCGAGGCCGTCGATCGGCTCACCCAGAGGGTTGAGCACGCGGCCCATAACGCCGTCGCCAACAGGCACGGAGAAGATCTTGCCGGTACGTTTGACCGGGTCGCCTTCTTTGATGCCCACGTCCGAACCGAGCAGAGCGACACCCACGTTGTCCTCTTCGAGGTTGAGCACCATGCCCATGATGCCGCCGGGAAATTCCAGCAGTTCCATCGACATGGCGTTCTGCACACCGTAGACGCGGGCGATGCCGTCACCAACATAAAGCACGGTGCCGGTTTCGCTCATTTCTACGCGCTGCTCGTAGTTCTGGATTTGATCCTCAATGATCTTGCTTATCTCTTCCGCTTTGATCTGCATGTGCTATTCACCCCTCTTGAAAGTCTCCCGAAGGATACCCAATTGCGCGCGCAGACTTGCGTCCAGCACCCGGTCACCCATTTTGAGCACCATCCCCCCTAGTATGTCTTTGTCGACGGCAAAGGTAAGCTCAAGGGCGGTGCCGGTTTTCTTTTCCAGCGATTCTTTGAGCTTGGCCTTTTTGTCGGCAGAAAGTTTTACTGCCGTGACGAGTTCGCCCCGGACAATGCCCTTGGCTTCGTCAAGCAGTTTGCCATACCAGGCGGAAATTTCGCGCAGAAAGGCGAGCCTTTCCTTGTCTGCCAGCAAAAAGCAGAAGCTGCGCATCGTCTGGTCGGCCTTGAGCTTGCCCAGCAGTTTGTCAAGAACCGCTTTTTTTTCTTCCACGCCGATCACGGGACTTTTAAGGGTCATGTCAAGTCCGGGCGCGGCGGCAAGCGCTTCGCCGAGAGCGGCAAGGCATTCACCGCGCGAGCTCAGGGCGTCGTCCCCATCCTTCTTGCCCAACGCAAAGATGGCGTTGGCGTACCTGCGTGCAACCACGGTGTCGATCAATGGAGCACCACCTTTTTAAGGGAGTTGGCGATAAGCTTGTCGTGGGCATCGGCATTGAGCTTGCCGCTCAGGGCCTTTTCGGCGGCATCCACGATTTCGTCGGCAATGACGGCGCGTACTTCAGCAAGTACCGTGCGGCCTTCATTTTCAGCGGTCATGCGCGCCTGCTCCACAATTTGCGCCGCCTGACGGTGCGCCTCTTCCACAATGCCCGCTTTCAGGTTTTCGGCCTGTTTGCGGCTTTCGGCCAGAATGGCTTCGCGCTCTTCGTTGAGGCGGGCAATGCGCGACTCAACAGCGGCCAGCTGTTCTTTGGCCCTGGCGCGACGTTCTTCCAGGTTGTCCAGTGCTCCGCCGATGGTCTCGCGGCGATTCTTGAAGAAACGCTTGGCAAGCCCACCAACAAAGTACCAGAGGATGCCCGCGAAGATCACGAAGTTGAGCACGCGCCAGCCGAAGTCGCCCCAGCGCGGCGCCTCATGCCCTTCGGAAGCGAATGCTCCCACAGGTATGAGAACAATCGCGGCAAAGGCTAGAACGAGCGGCAGGATATAACCCGCGTGTTTCCATTTGCTCAAAGCCCACCCCCTCTGTTCGAGAATATGCAATAGCGTAGACTGTGCCTAAAGAAACCGAATCGCCCGGGGGCGTTCGGCAGGTACCGAAAAAGCGCGAAAAACTAGCCCTTGATGAGCTTGGCGGCCAGGCGGGAAGAAAAATCGCTCACCTGATTGCGCAGATCGTCAAGGGTTTTGGCGGCCTGTTCCCGCAGTGATTCGCGGGTTTCGGCAATAATGTCGCGGGCGTTTTTCTGGGCTTCACCCACAAGGGTCTGCTGCTGCTCCAGGCCTGCTGCACGGCCTTCCTCGCGGGTAAGGCCGGCGTCCTGGCGGGCGCGGGTCAGTTCAGCCTCGTAGGCGGTCAGGCGTTCAGCCGCCTGATACTCAAAGGACTCGGCCTCTTCGGCCATGCCGTCCATGATGCCGTTGCGCTTTTTGATGATATCGCGGATGGGTCGGATAAGGAGGATGTTGAGCACATAGATGGCGATCAGAAAGTTTACCAGCTGAAAGGCCATTGTGATGTTAAGGTCCAGCATGCCGCATCCTCCCGAATGATGACGGATTGAAGGAATGAAAAAAACATTAAGCCCTTGCAACATATCTGCTTGGGCATGTTCTGTCAAAGGGTATTGGTGACAAATTTCGCAAGGTCCATAAGATTTTTAAAAAAGTATATATAAAACACTATGTTGAAAAAAAGGTAGTTCTGAGCCTTTTTGACTTTTGCGGATGTGGGAAATGCTGGAAATCGTGCACCGTAATGGCGGTGGAGCCGACAGAAAACACCCGGAAAGGCGCATTTCACCGTTTGGGCGCATGTCTGCTCATGAAAGAAAACACTTGCGTCAAATGGCAATATAAATCAAATTGATTGGTTGATCAGACAAGTATCCACTGCTCCCGTCGGAACCCTTGTGCCGCCAGCCAGCCAGCGGCCTCTTCCGCCGCGCCATGTGCCGTAAGCGCGTTGAGCACGCAGCAGGCATCGGGACCGGGCAGGGCATCGCGCCCGCGTACGGGAATGCCGCCTACCACGTTGCCGATTTTTTTCGGATCAATATCAATGTATGCCATCGGGCGCACGCCCAGGTCCCACAGGGGTGCGAGCCGTCTGCGGGCCACGCGGCCGCCGCCCACGACCCATACGTAAGGATGAAAAGGGTTGTGCTGTTCAAGGTGGCGAGCCAGCCAGAGTGCGCGCAGCCTGTCACAGGCTGTGGCCGCATAGCGGCGGTCAGCTCTGGTGGCGCGGGTGGGCGCGTCATTCCAGGTGAGCAGTTCCTGCGGCAGTTTTTCCATGCGCGCGCCGTTGTGCAGCCAGCGTAGCCACAGTTCCCAGTCTTCCGCAAAATTTCCGTCTGCGTAGGTTCCCCATTTTTCTACCGCGCTGCGGCGGAACATGACAGAAGGGTGACAGACCGGCGTGTCCCTGAAGCGCCCCCGGCTGATTTCTGCGTGGGAACGCAGACTGTTCTGCCAGTCCACAAAACAGGCAAACCCGTGCGCAAGGCGGCGGTCGCCGCCAAAGCCCACCAGGCTGGCAGAAAGATCAAGCTCCGGATTGTTCCACAGATGGGCCGTCTGCAGGGCCAGGCGCTCGGGCCGGGCCATATCGTCGGCATCCATGCGGGCGATCAGGCTGCCGCGCGCCGAGGCAAGTCCGGCGTTGAGGGCCGCCGCAATGCCCTCATGTGCCACATGCAGAACCCGCAACCGCCCCTGGGCAAGGGGCGAGAGGCCCAGGCGCCGCAGCAGGGCAGGAGTGCCATCGGTGGAGCCGTCGTCAACAACGAGTATTTCAAAGGGTGGCAGGAGAGCGCTCTCCGCCGGGCGCTGCGTAAAAAGGCTGTGCAGGGCGGCTTCAAGGGTGTGGGCGGCGTTGTAGGCGGGCAACAGCACCGTAACCAGCGGCTGCCCGGGGGCGGAGGCATCCGGAAAGAGGCTATGCACTCGTGGCACCTCCGTCCGGAGCGGGGGCTTGTGGGATGTCCTTGCCGCTTTCCGGCACAGTCGGTGCGGCTGGATCGTCCGGCCCGCACAGCAGGGTCAGGGCCTGTGCGCAGATGCGCCCGGGCGAAAGCGCCGCATCAAGCCGGTGGTGGGCGGTCTGTTCATAGAGGGGGAGCCGCTCCTGCAGGACCTGGGCAACTTCTTCCCTGATGTCGGTTCCGGTGAGCGAGGGCCTTTGAGCAGCAAGAGGGTTGCCCGACAGACGGGCGACCAGTGCTTCCGCAGAAGCCGACAGATAGAACACGCACCCCTGCTCACGCATGAAGGCGCGGTTTTGTGCGTCCAGGACCATACCGCCGCCGGTGGCGATAACGGCCCCGGAAGTCTGATGCAGCCCGGCTGTGGCGCGCAGGGCCTCGCTTTCGAGGCGGCGGAAGCCGGGCCAGCCCTCGGCTGCGACTATCTGGGCCACGGTGCGCCCCGTCTGGTGATGGAGAAAATGGTCCGTATCCACAAAGGGCAGGCCAAGCCGCCGGGCCAGGGTGCGCCCTACGGTGGTTTTGCCGCAGGCTCTGGGGCCTACGAGAAAGATGAGCGGCATGAATGTTCCTGGTGGCTGTGCGCCCCGTGGCGCAGTGAGAAAATATCGGACCGCGCGCGGGTCGGTATGCCGGACGGTCACTGGTCGCGGTCCGGGCCAGACGCCCTGTGGCCTTTTCCCGGCTGTTCCCGCACGGCTGTACTGTGCCACAAAAAACGCGCGCGATATGCCGCGCGCACTGTGCCGGAGGGTCTGCGGCAGGGCTGGGGGGCCGTATCCGGGTTCTGGCGGTGTCCGGGCTGTGTTTTACGTCCCGGCGGGGAGTCCTGCCCGGCAACGGATGCTGCAGCATCAGGTCTCTTGACCAGGGCTGCCCCGTTTTTGCTGCGGGAGCGCCCGTTGCAGGCCGTGTCTGGTAATCCGCCCCTAGTAAACCACGCTGTACGACATGACCTCGGGCCGATGGAAGAAAAACTCTACACGCCGGTTCATGGCGCGGCTTTGCTCGTCAATGCCCGGCTTGAGCGGGCGGGTATCGCCGTAGCTGACAGCGCGCATCCGGGTGGCCTTGATGCCGCGCTGCGCCAGATAGTTGACCATGGCGGCGGCGCGCGCTCCCGACAGTTCCCAGGCAGAGGCGTAGGGCGGAGCCGCTTCGACGGAATCCGCATGGCCGCGGACCACCAGGTACAGATTATATTCTTCCATCAGGCTGAGCACGGACGAAAGCACCTTGTCGCCCTCGGGCAGCAGTTCAACAGTGCCGGGCTTGAACATGATGTCGGAGTTGACCCGCAGTTGTACACCCACGTCATCAGCGCTGATGCCCGAAGCACTCTGCGGAACGGAATCGGCCATGAGCAGCTGCTTGATCTTCTGGGCAATGGCATAGTGGGATTTTTCCACTTCGCTGATCTTGATGTCGCGCGTGTCAATCTTGTCTGTATTCTGGATAAAGGGATTGTTGGAGACGGGGGATGTGGAGCTGGAGTCAAAGTTGCGGTCACCGCTGAAATAGGCGGCAAGGCCCGCCCGTGTTTCGGGTGGAACCATGCTGAGAACCCAGAGCAGAAGAAAGAAGGCCATCATGGCCGTAACAAAGTCGGCGTAAGCGACTTTCCATGCGCCGCCCATAAAGCAGACTCCTCAGGTTTATACCGTGCCCGGTGCGGGCTGCCGGATCGGCCGCGTTGTGCGTTCTGCCCTGCGGCAGGCGCGGCGTTGCCGGTTCGGGGCGGCCTGCCGGAAAAGCTCCGGCACCGGAAGCGCCGCATCCCCTGTGTGACACAAAAGATACACCAGATTGCTGGCGGAAGAAAGGGGGCCGTCATACCGCGCCATTGCCCGGCACGGTGCAGGCGCCCGGCTGCGGCCTTGCTGCACCCGTCTTTATCTTCCGCGCCCTGGTGGTCCCGGATGCCCGGACGGGAAAAGTCGCCCCGCATCTGTTATGCGCCTGTGCCCCGGGATCCGGACGCTCGGAAATGCCTGCGCCACAGAGTGTGCAGGGCGCCCTGCGGTGTAAAGTTCAGCAAGATATGGCAGGCAGCCCGAAGGCCGCGCCGATTGCCTAGCCGCTCTTCAGCTTGTCTTCCATTTCCGCGAAGCTGGGGCGGAAAGGATAGGGGATGGCCCTGCGTCCGTACTCCACGGCAATAAGGGGTGTGGAGCCGCGAATGGCGGCAGCCACGGCCTCTTTGACAGAGTGATAGTAGAAATGCTCTTCGGCCACATAGTTTTCAAGCTTGGAACCCATGGGGCCAAACAGGCCGTAGCAGCAGAGAATACCGAAGAACGTACCCACAAGGGCCGCCCCGATATAGTGCCCGAGCACTTCCGGCGGCTCGTTGATCTTGCCCATGGCAAGCACCACGCCGAGAACGCAGGCCACAATACCCATGCCCGGCAGTGATTCGGCCATGTGTGACACGGCATGCGCAGGCAGGATGCCTTCTTCGCGCATGGTGGTAATGTCGACATCCATAAGACTGTCGATGTCTGCGGGGTCGCCAGTGGTCAGGTAGACCCGCAGGGTATCGCCTATGAAGTTGACAACCTTGGTATCTTTGGAAACATTGGGATATTTGCTGAAAATGGGACTGGATTCGGGTTTTTCCACATCACTTTCAATACTGATGACGCCCTCGCGGTGCATCTTGGAAAAAAGCGCATAGAGCAGGGCCAGTGTTTCCAGGTAGCGCCCTTTGCTTGAACCGGGGTCCGCAAAGAGGTGTTTCAGGCTTTTGAGAATAAGCCCGAAGGTATACTTGGTCTGCGAGCCAAAAAAAGCTCCCAGGCCGCAACCCAGAATAATAATAAATTCCGCAGGCTGGAAAAGGATACCCCATTCACCGTGGGCCAGGGTGTAGCCCGTGAACACCGAACCTGCGACGATGGCCAGACCAATTAATAAATACATAGTGCCGCCTGTAGGCTCAATTCATCCTGTGTCGTTTTTTTACCTGCCGTGCCGGGACGAACCATCGCCCGGAGAACTGCCGCAGGCCGCGTTACAGGCCGGTAGCTCTGCTCAGCGGACATGCCGTGACGGGCCGCAGACAGACCTGCAGCGCCGCAAGATATTCTTGCGCGAGCGGGCCGTAAATGGCCCTCATGATTTCTTAACGCCCGCCTGCTCAAAAGCTTTAGCCTGTCAGGCGGAAAAGGCAAGCCTTGCCGGATGAAAAAGTCGCCGCGCCGCTTCCGGCCTGTATGGCGTCGTCCGTCCGGTGTGCCGGGTCGGAAAGGCCTGTGGCTCCGCTTTTTGCGCGCATTCCCACAAGGGTACTCCAGACCTGCTCCCGCCGCAACACCAAGACAGGTGGCAAGGCATCCGTTTTGCCCGGCTGCGGCAGTGCGCCCTTGGCTGCTTTTCATCCTGCACGGCTCTCCGGCCTGCCGGGGTGCAGGGTTTTCGGCTGTCCGCGCCGGAAATCAGCGTCCGAAAAGGCCCCGTATAAGGTCCCCGGCGCCGCGCATGCCGTCCTGTCGCTGCGGGTCTGTGCCGCTTTTTGAGGTTTTGCCCTGCAAGATGGCGGGCAGCTTGCTGGCGGCGTCCAGAGCGAAGCGCGGATCCGCAGAATACGAGATATTGTCGAACGGCCCGCGAATCATCAACGGTATGGTCATGCCCAGTGTCTCCACGTTGACCGTGGCGTCCAGGTGCTGGCGCGGCAGGTTTATGGCTGCGCGTCCCCGTGCATTGAGGCCCTGTGCGCTGGCACTGAACGGATTGACGTCTATTTCGCCGCTCCGCGCTGTGAAGGGCGCGCGTACCAGTTCAAAAGTGTCGGGTACTCGCCCCTGAAGGCCGGGAATGTTCTGGGGCAGGGTTGGTACGGATTCCAGGCGCATCCGGCGGATTTCGAGCAGCCCTTTGCCGGAAAGGCTGTTTTGCAGGGCGGTGACGTCTTTTCCGGCCATGGTCAGGTCTGCCTCAAGCAGGGCCGTACCACTCAGGGGGCGCCCTTTGCCAAGGCTTTCCAGCAGGTTGCCCAGATTTACATCCGAGGCCGTGCCTTTGACTGCATAGGCGGGGCTGGCGGTGTCGGCCAGCCGGGCGGCTCCTGTGGCACGCACCTTGCCGCCGCTGCCGAGAATGGCGCTAAGGGCGGTGATGGTGTAGTTGCCCCGCAGGCCTTGTGCCGCCAGTTGTATATCACGGAACTGAAGTTTGTCCTTGTTCAGGCCCGCAAGGGTCAGGCGGATATTGATGTCCGGCATGGGCGTTTTGCCTGCCTCGCCTTTTTCTTTTTTGCTGGCGACGGTGCTTGCGTTTGCGGGTGCTGCGTCTGTTTTGCTGTTTTTTGCTGGGGCTGCAGGCAGGGGCAGGTAATTATCCAGATTGATGGCGCCGACCTGGACATCGGCAGTTATGGACAGAGGCGCGCCCGGCTCAAGGCCCAGGCGGAACTGGCCGCGCAGGGTGATGTCATCCACGCGGGCGTGAATATCTGAAAGATTGAGGCTGTTATTGCCGTAGGCCAGCCGGGCCTTGAGGTTCAGCCCGTCTGTGACGCCCTGCGCCACGGGCTTGAGGTTCAGCCCGACCATGGCCGCAAGCTTGCGGGGTGAGCCGTCTATTTCGGCATTGCCGGTGAAGGCCGGAGGACTGAACGCGGCCTCGCCCTGAATGCCCAGGCGCGCCTGGGGCGTGGCAAGCCAGCCCTTGTCCACGCGCATCCGCATGCTGTTCAGGTCCAGGCTGCCTTCAATATTGAGTTGCAGGGGACCGGCTTCTCTGGGCAGCGGGCCGGAAAGCGGGTTGAACGTCAGGGATGCCTGGCGCAGGGTGAGCATGGGTGGCGCATAGCGGAGCTTGGCCGACAGGGCCAGGTTGCCCGAGATATGCCCGGGTGTTCCCGGAGCGTCGCCCAGGGCGATGGTAAAGTCGCACCTGGCAGTTGTTTCCTGCTCCGGGCGCAGATTTTCTGCAGAAATATTCAGGTCACTGATCTTGATGTCCTGCCCCTGCGTATCGGTAATATTCAGAGACCCCTGGCGTATGACCAGACGCTTAAGCTCGACGGGCGGCGCGGCGTCACGGGGCGCGGCGTCCGGTTTTACGCTTTTGGCGGGGCTGGTGTTCTCTCCGGCGCTCCCGTTGTCCGCCGCAGCATTCTTTTCAGCCGCTGCGGCATCTGTCGGCTGTTTGCCGTTTTTTATGACCTGCGCGTTTTGCCGCACAGTGACCGTGGGGTTGTCCAGCCGGACCTCGCGCAGGACCACATTGCCGGACAGCAGCGGCATGAATTCAAGTTCGGCCATGCCGCCCTTGACGGAAACGGCAAGACTGTCGTCCTGCTCCGCCTGTCCCCACCGGGCCTGCCCAAAACTGACGCCGGGAGGAAAAAAGGATATTTTCGGCGAACTTTCAAACACAAGGGGCTTGCCTGTGGCCCCGGCCGTGGCGTCGGCGATCTGCCGGATCACGAAGTCCGTGTCCATCCGGCCGAGCATGACGGCCAGAACAGCAACGGCTGCCAGCACGATACCCATTGTCCAGAGCAGAAAGCGTTTCATAATTTATTATCTCCAGAGTATTCCGGTCCGCCGTGCATGCCCGCTGTTGCCGCTCATGCCGTTCCGCGCCGCCTCACAGGGGCCGGGGGCGTGGCCGCTCCTGTTTTTCTTCCTGTCTTTATACGAAATGGGCAGCCTCTGTGCAAGTTCGTTCCCGGCAGGGCTGTGCGGCCGTGCCGTATCTTGCCCGGATCGCCTCTTGGGCGTATGAAGGGGCATGTCTTTTTTGCGCTCTCCACATATGGCCGGGCCTGCGCCGTCCGGCACACCGCCAGCCGTGCGTTCCGTCGCGGGGCCGGATGATCTGCCCCCGGCCCTCATGCTGCAGGGAACCTGCTCCAACGCGGGTAAAAGCCTGCTCACGGCGGCTCTGTGCCGTCTTCTGGCCCGCCGTGGCCTCAGGGTCGTGCCTTTCAAGGCGCAGAACATGGCCCTCAATTCTTTTGTCACCCACGACGGCAAGGAGATGGGGCGCGCCCAGGCGCTCCAGGCCGCCGCCTGCGGCCTGCCCGCAGATGTGCGCATGAACCCGGTGCTGCTCAAGCCCACGTCCCACACCGGGTCGCAGGTCATTGTGCTGGGCGAGCCTGTGGGGCAGATGCGTGTGGGGGCCTACCTGCGCTATAAACCGGAGGCCTGGAAGGCCGTACGCCGTGCCTACCGCAGCCTTGCGTCCGGGGCTGATGTGGTGGTGCTCGAGGGCGCGGGCAGCCCGGCGGAGATAAATCTCAAGGCCCATGATATCGTCAACATGCGTATGGCCCGTTACGCGCGCGCACATGTGGCCCTTGTGGCGGATATTGACAGGGGCGGAGCTTTTGCGGCCCTGGCGGGAACCATGACCTTGCTGACCCGGGCGGAAAGGGCGCGGGTGGCGGGATTTATTCTCAACAAGTTTCGTGGTGACCCGGGCCTACTGGATCCGGCCCTGCACATGCTCACCCGGCGCACGGGCAAGCCCTTCTGGGGCGTCGTGCCCATGCTGGAAAATCTGCGCCTGCCCGAAGAGGATTCCGTCAGCTTCAAGCTGGGGATCACTCCCGGCCTGGATATGGCGGGTATGAAGGGCATGGACGGTGGGGCCGCCGCGGCTGGCGGCGTACTGGATGTGCTTGTGCCGGACCTGCCGCACATCAGTAACGCCACGGACCTTGACGCCCTGCGCCAGGAGCATGGCCTGCGGGTGCGCATCGTGCGCCGGGCCGAAGACTGGGGGCAGCCCCATGCCGTAATCCTGCCGGGCAGTCGCAACACGGCAGCAGACCTGCGTTTTTTGCGGGCAACGGGGCTGGCGGACGCCATAGTTCTTTTCGCCCGTACCGCCATGGAGCGGCAGCGCGGGGTTCTGGCCGGCATATGCGGGGGACTGCAGATGCTCGGCCGGGTCATAGCCGACCCCCTTGGCCTTGAAGAGGGCGGTCAGGAGCCGGGTCTTGACCTGCTGCCGCTGGCAACCCGGCTGGAAGCAGCAAAGCAGTTGCTCCGCGTCAGCGGACGGGCCTGCCGATGCCTGACCGCGGTCCTGCCGAAGGGAGAAATACCCGGCGAAACCGGGGCGCTGCTTCCTGCCCAGGAAGTGGCCGGGTATGAGATACACCACGGCCGTACCCTGCCCCTTGCCGGACAGGAGGCGGACGCTGGCGGCCCCGGCCTGCGTGTGGTTATGGCCGATACGGCGGGCCGACCTCTGGGCTGGGGGCTGTGCGACGCTGCGGGGCGGGCGCGGGTGTGGGGCAGTTACATGCACGGGCTTTTTGATGCGGATGCCTTCAGGCACGCATTTCTGGCGGCGCTCCGGCAGGACGCCGGTCTGGCCCCCCTTGCCGGAGCGTCCTATGGTCTTGGGCCGGAACTGGACCGCCTGGCCGACACTGTGGAAGCGTCCCTGGACATGCAGGCCATTTACGGCCTGCTTGGCCTGTGTTAGGGTTCATTCTCAAGTAATCGCCTGCTGCAAAAAGCCCTTTCCTTCCGACGCAGCACAAGCAATCAAGGCGGCCGCCCTGCGTATATGGCCCGGCACAGAGCGGACGTTACGCCCCGTCCGGCGGAAAAGTGTTTTTGAGCGTCAACATTTACTACAGCCCCGGCCGCTCTGTTCGGAAATGTTTCCGGGCGCCGCACGCCGGAACAGGCCGTCTGCTCCTCACCATTCTGGAACCGCACTGCCGTCGCGTCCGCAATCTGCCCTGCGGGACCGCCCGGATACGGGAACACAAGGCATGAGTATAAGAGCGCTTATAAAAACTTCCAACATGGCGCAACTGTGCCTGGTCCTTCTGCTCAGCCTGTGCACGGGCTGGCTTGGCCGCAGTCTGTACGAGATCAACGGCCTCCTGCATAATTACCATCATCTTGAAAGCCTGCTGGCGGAAATAGGCGGCATTTCGCGCGAGAATTATCGAGCGGCCCTTGATTACATCAGCACCGGCGATACTTTTCATCTAGAACGCTGGCGGCATCTGCTGCGCATGGAGCGGGGCGAGGCCCCCCGCCCGTCAACGGCCCAGATTGCGCCCGGTGAGCGCCGCTCGTTGACCTCGCTGGTCGACGGGCTGGAAACGACCGGTCCCGTACGCGCCCAGGTGCAGTCTATTGTGGCCCAGCTTGTCCTGCTGGAATCAATGACGGAAGCCGCTGTGCGCAATGCCCTTAAAAGCGGGCCGGAGGCGAGCGTGGCGCAGGCCCGGCAAGACAGGCAAGCGGCCCTGCTTTGGGTACACGACAACGGCCTGGCCCGTATTCCGGACTCCATAGCTGAAGCTGCGCGCAGGCTGGGCGACAAGCAGCGCGCCGAATTTTTGGCCCGCCTTGGCGAACGCGAGGCCCCGCTGCGCTGGACGCTTGTGGCCGCCCTGGCGGGGCTGGCGCTGCTCGGCAGCAGTGTGCTGGGCAATGCCTATATTTTCCAGAGCCGCATAGCCAATCCCCTGGACCGGGTAAGCAGGTATGCCGAAAGCGTCGCCGCCGGACTGGATCCGCTGCCGCTGCACCTGCGGCACAGGGATGAACTGGCGGTCATGTTCGCCTCGTTGCAGCGCATGAAGGGAACGCTCTATTCGCGTATCCGTGAGCTCAGAGAGGCGGAACAGCGCGCACGCAGAAGCCGCCAGCAGGCGGTGCTGGCCCGGTCGCAGGCGCTTACCTCGCTGGAGCTGGCCCAGAGGGCCTCACATGTGCAGGATGATTTTCTGCGGCGTATCAGTCATGAAATACGTACGCCGCTCAACGCCATTATAGGCATGAGCTACCTGAGCCTGCAGACGGATCTTAATGGGGTGCAGCGGGATTACCTGGCGCAGATCAACAAATCCGGCAGTGTATTGCTGGATATGGTGAACCGCATCCTGGATTTTTCCAGCGCCAGTGAAGGTTCCATCCGTACGGAGCGAAAGGTTTTTGCCGTTGCAGACCTTATGGACCTGCTGCGGCAGAGCGTGGCGGGGCTGGCCCTTGAAAAGCGCCTGCGCCTCAATTTTGTGCTTGATCCCTCCATCCCGGCTGTGGTGGCGGGCGACGAGCGTCACCTGGAGGAAGTGCTGCGCATTCTGCTGGACAATGCCGTCAAGTATACGGCCAGCGGCAGTGTGGATTTTCGTATCCTGCCTTCGGGTGAGCCGCCCATGCGCAAGGGGGCCATACGACTGCTCTTTGTGGTTTCGGATACCGGGCCGGGCCTGGGCGAGGAGCAGTGGAAAAAACTTTTTGAGCCGTTTACCCTTGGCGACGAATCCATGACACGCTCTTTCAGCGGTCTGGGGCTGGGGCTTGCCCTGGCGCGGCAGCTGGTCAGCCTTATGGGTGGCGAACTGAAAGTGGGCAGCGTGCCGGGGCAGGGCAGCCGTTTTTCTTTTTCTGTGGATATGGAGCAGCCGGACGCTTCCGGCGGGTGTGAAGACGCGGAGCAGCCAGCAGATGGGGCAGCAGGGAATAGATCCTCCATCCGGTCTGCCCCGCCCGATGTGTCCGGCGTGTCCGGCTTACCGGAGACGCCCAGCCTGACAGGGCCGGCATACCCGGCTGCCTTGCCCCATATGCCAGTTCTGCCCGGCCCGGCTGGCATGGCCGGACCGCAAGCCGAAGCGCCGGCCGGCGACAGTGTGGGGGCGCCTTCCACGGCTTTTGCCGTGCTGGTGGTGGAAGACAACGAGATAAACGCGCAGATTGCGCGTGAGCTGCTTGAGCAGGCCGGGCTTGAGGTTCTGCTGGCCGCCAACGGGCAGGAGGCGCTGGATTTGCTGGACAATCCCGTACATCCGCCGCTGGGCCTTGTGCTTATGGATGTGCAGATGCCGGTTATGGATGGCCTTGAGGCCACGCGGCGCATCCGGGCCATGGGTATCAGCCCTGTTGACCTGCCGGTGGTCGCCATGACCGCCCACACAGATATGGCCTCGCGTATGGACGGCAAGGATGTGGGCATGAATGACTATCTTACCAAGCCCGTGAATCCTGAAACGCTATACGCCACACTGGAAAAATGGCTTGTGGGCGGTCTTGGGCGCAACCCTGTCAAGCAGGCTCACGAGGACGGCGGCGCAGCGGAACTGCCCGAAAACGGCAGCCAGGGCGCATGCACACCTGCGGGCAGGGGCATGGTCGCCCCTGCTACGGCGGCTTTACCTGATGCGGCACAGGCCGTTTCCATTATCAATGTGGAATCCGGTCTTGCTACTGTGGGCGATAACAGGAAGCTGTATTTTGAGCTTCTTCAGCGTTTCGTTGACCACTATGGCGACAGTCCCGCCCGTCTGCGCAAAATGCTTGAGAGCGGCAACCTTAAGGGGGCCGCGCGTATGGCGCATACGGTCAAAGGGGTAGCCGCCAACCTGGGCGTGGAGCGTATCTGCGAACTTACCCGCACGATGGAAGAGTTTTTGCCCCACAACCTGCCGGAGCACGCTGTGCTGGAGGCTTTTGAGGTAGAAATGGGGCGGGTGCTCGACTATGTGCGGAGCATGGGGCGGCATACCTGCCGTACGGCCAGCGGTTCCGGGCAACTGGCAGAGGAACACCGCGCGGCCTTGCTGGCCTTTCTGGAGGATCTGCCCCGCCGCATGGAAACGGATTGGGGCGCGATGGAAAGCGCGATGGAAAATTTTTCTTTGCTGGCCGACGGCACCCCCCACGCCGAAGGAGTGGCCGCCATATTGACGGCAGTCAAGGATTTTGACATGGGCGGAGCGGGGTGTCTTGCCGACAACCTGCGCGACAGCCTGTTGCGAGAATCCGCCACGAAGGCGTAATACAGCTTCATCCGCCGCCCGGCGGGTGCGGCTGAAACCTGCGCCGCCTGCCGTGAATGCGCCCTTTTGTCTGCGCCCTTTTGTCCGGCGCGGCATTGCCGATAAGGATAGCAGGTTGTTTATCCGCCACTGTATGGAGGTAAGATCATGAGCACTGCCACACCGGAAGCCGTCCTTCTTGAGCACCCGGGTGAAGACGAACACGAGGGTGACAGGCTGCAGCTTGTCACGTTTCGTATTGCCGAAGAAGAATTCGGGGTGGATATACTTTCCGTTCAGGAAATTATCCGGCCCATGCAGATAACTATGGTTCCGCACGCGGCGCGCTTTATCGAGGGCGTCATCAACCTGCGCGGCAAGGTTATTCCTGTGGTCAACATGCGTACCCGCTTCAACATGCCCCTGATGGAGCGCAATGCCGAAACACGCATTGTGGTGATGGAGTTCAATCAGAAAATCGTGGGTTTTCTGGTTGACGGCGTCTCGGAAGTGCTGCGCATTCCCGCCTCCACGGTGGAACCTGCGCCGCCTGTTGTGTGCGGCATCGGATCGGAGTATATTCGGGGGGTGGGCAAGCTCGATGACCGTCTGCTCATTCTGCTTGACCTCGACACATTATTGAGCGACATGAACGCCGAAGCCGGCTAGGGCGCTTTACGCCAAGAATCCTCTGTCTTCCGCACCGGTTGCGGCAGAACCGCCTGAAAACGTATGTGTCTGCATACGTCCCCGCAGGGTGGCTCTGTTGTGCCCCGCGGCGAGGTGGGGGGGGGTATGCCCCGTGAATGAGCCCGGGGCATCCGGCCAAGAGAACGGCGTAGTTTTGGAGGGCATGTTTTGCAACGTGTCTGAAGCGCATCCTGTGGCGTTTGCCTGCACAGATATGCTGCGCCTACGCTTCCGTGGTGAACGCCTGCCCGCGCAGTCGTCGAAGCAGTGGCTAAGGTAATATTGTTCTGAAGTATGTGCATGCTCCGCAGGATGTGTTACGAAAATTCCTGTTGGTGAGCATATGCGGGCAAGGTGTGTCTGCCGTCAGGCCAAATGCGGCAACAACCGTGTCTTGCAGGTGGTCTGTATCTGGAAGCCTGCCCGCGCAGGTTCTGTAAAAAATTGTCTTTCGCCCTGTTTGAAACCGGCACCGCAGCGCGTCCGGCTTACAGGCGCATTGCGCCGTGCCTCATGCCTTCTGGCTGTCAGGCCCGGCCGGGCCAATGCTCGTGCAGCAGGAGGCTGTCATGTCCATGCGTCTTTCCCGTTCCATAGTGGGTGAAGCGGAAGCCCGTGCAGTGAGCCGTGTTCTTCTGGAAGACGGCTATCTCGGCATGGGCAATGAGGTGCGCCTTTTTGAAGAAGAAGTGGCGCAGTATCTTGGTGTGCGGCCTGATCAGGTCATCACCGTCAACACGGGCACAGCCGCCCTGCATCTGGCCGTGGACGCCGCGGCGGCCCTGAGTCGTGTACCCGGCAAACCCGAGGTGCTGGTTCCCTCGTTGACATTTGTGGCTTCTTTTCAGGCCATCACTGCGGCGGGCTGTGTACCTGTAGCCTGCGACGTACTGGCCGAGACAGGTACGCTTGATCTGGCCGATGCGGAAAAGCGGCTTACCCCCAATACCGTTGCGGTCATGTTTGTGGACTATGCCAGCAATCCCTGGCATCTGGACGAAGTGTACGATTTTGCCCGGCGCAAAGGGCTGCGCGTGATTGAAGATGCGGCCCATGCCTTTGGTTGCAAGCATCACGGGCGCAAGATCGGCAGCTTCGGCGATATGGTCTGCTTCAGCTTTGACGGCATCAAGAATATAACCTGCGGCGAAGGTGGCTGTCTCGTGGCTTTTGAGGCCGAAGCGGCGCACCTTGCCTCGGATGCCCGCCTGCTTTCGGTAGAAAATGACGCCCAGAAACGTTTTGCCGGAGCACGCTCCTGGGATCCGGACGTGAAAAGGCAGGGCTGGCGCTACCACATGAGCAATATCATGGCCGCCATCGGGCGTGTGCAGCTCTCGCGTCTGGAGGCGGAGTTTATTCCCGCACGGCGCGCGCTGGCGGCCCGCTACGCCGAAAAGCTGGCCTCCGTGCCGGGCGTGGCCCTGCTGCATACCGATCCGCAGGATTTTATCGTGCCGCATATAATGCCCGTGCGCATCCTGCATGGGCGCAAGGACGAGGTAAAAGACGCCCTGGCGGCCAGGAACCTGCCAACGGGCGTACACTATAAACCCAATCATCTGCTGAGCTGCTTCAGCACCGGGCAAAGCCTGCCCGTTACCGAACAGCTCTATGCCGAACTGGTGACCCTGCCCATGCATCCCGGCCTGACCACTGAAGATGTGGACGCCATATGCGAGGGCGTGGCCCAGGCGCTTGCGCGTTGAGCGAGCTGAAGCCCGCACTGTCCTGAAGGAGGCTGTCTTGTCGTCCCGTCCTGTTCCTTTGCTCGCGCTGGTGGTTCCTTGTTATAATGAGGAAGAAACCTTGCCGGATACTCTGGCTGCCCTGGCGGCACTGCTTGAAAAGCTCAAGGCCGCCGGGCGCATCCGAAGCGACAGCTATGCACTGTATGTGGATGACGGCAGCCGGGATACCACCTGGGAACTGCTCGAGGCGCGGCATGCTGTGGATCCTTTTTGCCGTGCCGTCAGTTTTGCGGCCAATGCCGGGCATCAGAACGCCCTGTGGGCGGGTATGGATATGGCCCGGCAATGGGGGGTAGACTGCATAATCAGTCTGGATGCCGACCTGCAGGACGATATATCTGTTGTGCCGGAAATGCTGGACCTCTATGCCCGGGGTTGTGACATTGTGTACGGCGTGCGCAATGACCGCCGCACGGACACAGCTTTCAAGCGCCGGACGGCAGCCATGTTTTACGGGATGATGCGCTGGCTGAAGGTCCCCCTGGTTCCCCATCACGCGGACTACCGCCTGGTGGCCCGCGCTGTACTCGGCGTACTGCCGGGCATCAAGGAGCAGAAGCTTTTTCTGCGCGGCCTTTTCCCCTCCATGGGCTTCCGCAGCGGCTCGGTCTATTACGCGCGGCTCTCACGTCGGGCCGGGGAGACCAAGTATCCTTTCTGGAAGATGCTCTCCTTCGCCTGGCAGGGTATTACCTCATGCAGTGCGGCCCCCTTGCGGCTGGCCGGGATCATGAGTTTTCTGTGCATGCTGGCTGCCGTAGGGTACAGCCTTGTTTCCCTGTACAAGTATATGGCCGGAGAGACCATACAGGGCTGGACATCCATGATTATCGTTGTGCTCATGCTTGGTTCTGTGCAGTTGTTCTGCCTGGCCGTCATGGGTGAGTATCTTGCCAAGATTTTTACCGAGGTTCGCAGAAAACCACGCTATATTGTGGAAAAAGTGTTGTGAGCAAAGGCTTGCGCCCGCCTGTTCCGGCGGATCTTGCCGCCTTTGTACGGGCATTGCTGGCCCGCCGCTGGGTGCGTTTCGGCATGGTGGGCGGCGCCGCAACCCTGACGTATGCCCTTTTGGGGCTGTTTTTTGTCAGTATTCCGGGGATTCCTGTTCTGGCAGGCAATGCGCTGGCCTACGCCCTGAGCTTTGCCGTATCATACCTTGGGCAGTGCCTCTGGACGTTTCGTGCGGGCGGCACGGGCAGCGGACTTTCGCATCGGGGCATGCTGCCGCGCTTTGCTGCGACCCAGACCCTCGGTCTTGGGCTGAATTCCGCCATTATCTGGGTGCTCATGCGCTTTGGGCTGGGCTACGAACTAGCCATGCCCGCTGCGGTACTGCTTGTGCCTGTCTTGGTCTATTTTCTGTGTAAATACTGGGTGTTCCGGCAGCGGCCCCCCATGGCAGCATCCGTGTCGTCGCGCGGGCCGACGCCGCCCGCTCAGCTCCCAAACAGTGAGGAAAAGCCATGAGCGCTCCCGTTGTTTCCGTTATCATGAACTGTCTGAACAGTTCGCGCGACCTGCGCGAAGCTATGGACAGCGTCATGGCCCAGACATTTACGGACTTCGAGATAGTGTTCTGGGACAACGGCTCCACAGACGAAAGCCCGGCCATCGCCCGGAGTTACGGCGAAAAAGTACGCTATTTCAGGGGGGAAACCACGGTTCCCCTGGGAGCGGCGCGCAATCTGGCTCTGGCGCAGGCCAGGGGCCGGTACATCGCTTTTCTGGATTGTGATGACCTCTGGCGCCCGCGCAAGCTGGAGCTTCAGACAGCCCTGCTTGAAGCCGATGACCGCGTGGGGCTGGTCAGCACCGATACGGAGATTTTTGACGGCAGGCGTGTGCTCAAGCGTGTTTTTGGCGAAGCGCGGCCCGAGCGGGGGATGGTTTTTGCAGCCTTGATGGAACGGCAGTGGATATCCATGTCCTCCGCTGTGGTCAGGGCGGAGGCCCTTGCCGGGCTTTCTGCGGAAGGGACGGCTACAGGGCTGGGCAGCAATGGCGGCTGGTTTGACGAGAGCCTCAATGTCTGCGAAGAGGCCGATGTTTTTTATCGCATCGCCCACGACTGGAGGCTGGACCATGTGGACGAGGCCCTTACTGTCTGGCGCGTACACGGAACCAATACGACGTTCCGCAAGTTCGGGCAGTTCGCTGACGAAACCCTGCGCATACTGGAAAAGCACCGCAGGCTTTACCCGGGCTATGACCGGGAACACGCAGATCTTGTGCTGCTGCTTACGCGGCGGGCCGCTTTCCAGAAAGGGGTGGCCTTGTGGCGTGAAGGAAAAAATGCCGAAGCCCGCAAGGCCGTGGCTCCGTGGAAAAACAGCGGTAGAAAATATAAAGTATTCTGGTTTGCCAGCTATCTGCCGGGTTCGTTCTTTGATCTTGCCGCGCGCCTGTATTTTGCCCTGCCTGGGGCTTTTCGCCGCTAGAGGCAACATTTTTTTACTTATACATCTCCCAACTTTCAAAAAAGCATTGTTTTTTACTCGGGAAACAGTTATCCGTCCAAGAGCTATTCTTGGGGACAGTCGGGTCCGCAGCGCGTGTGGGGTGCACAATCGCTTGCGGGGCCGTGTCTCCATACAAACCATAGCGCAAGGGAGCAGTTGTTATGGCATGGACGCAAGTTTACGATCCGATGGGCGGAGCCGTATGGTCCGCACTGGTGGCGGGGATTCCGCTCATCAGTCTTTTTTACATGCTGGCTGTACGCCGCGCCAAAGGACATTACGCCGCGGCTCTGGCCGTGGGCCTGTCTTTTGTTCTCGCCCTCTTTGTGTGGGGCATGCCTGTGGGCACGGCCTTCAGCGCGTTGACCTACGGGGCAGCCTTTGGCCTCTTTCCGATTATCTGGATCGTGGTCACGGCGGTCTGGGTGTACAACATGACCGTGGAATCGGGCGAATTTGAGTACATCAAGGAATCGCTCGCCCGCCTGACAGACGACCGCCGTCTGCAGGCCATCTTTATCGCCTTTGCTTTCGGTTCGTTCATTGAAGGCACGGCCGGCTTCGGTACGCCCGTGGCCATCACCGCGGCAATGCTGGTGGGCCTGGGCTTCAAGCCCCTGTACGCCGCCGGTATCTGCCTTATCGCCAACACCGCTCCCGTGGCCTTCGGCGCCATCGGCATTCCGATCATCGTGGGCGCTCAGGTTTCCGGCCTGAACGAAATGACCGTGAGCCAGATTGTGGGTCGCCAGCTGCCCTTCCTGTCCATCATAGTGCCTCTGTGGCTGTGCTGCGTCATGTGCGGCTTCCGCCGTTCGCTGGAAGTGCTGCCCGCCATCATCGTGGCCGGTGTGGCTTTTGCCGGTTCGCAGTTCCTGTTCTCCAACTTCCACGGCCCGACCCTGCCCGACATCATGTCGGCCCTGGTCACCATCATCGCCATGGTGCTGCTGCTGCGCGTGTGGAAGCCTGCCCGCGTCTGGCGCTTTGAAGGCGAAAAGGAAAGCAAGATCGAAGGATCTGCGCCGCCCTTCAGTGTGGTGTTCCGCGCATGGCTGCCCTACATCATTCTGGCTGTGATGGTCTTCCTGTGGGGCCTGCCGCAGTTCAAGAACATGCTGAACGCCATTCCCGGCGCCATCATGAAGTTTTCCTGGCCCGGCCTGGACGGCATGGTTGAAAAGACCGCCCCCATCGTGGCCCAGAACACCAACTACGCGGCCGTGTTTACGTTCAACTGGCTGTCTGCCGGCGGCACCGCCATCCTGCTGGCCGGTTTCATTGCCGTGCCCTTCATGCCCGGCTACTCTTTCAGCAAGGCTGTAAACTGCTTCTTCCGCACCATTTACCAGCTGCGCTTCCCCATCCTGACCATCGCCATGATTCTTGGCCTGGCCTATCTCATGAACTACTCGGGCATGAGTTCCACAATGGGTATTGCCTTTACCCTGACCGGCTCGCTGTTCCCGCTGTTCTCGCCCATTCTGGGCTGGCTCGGCGTGTTTCTGACCGGTTCGGATACGTCCTCCAACGCCCTGTTCTGCGGTATGCAGCGCTCCACCGCTGAAGTGGTGGGCATGGACCCGAACCTGGCCGTGGCCGCCAACTCCTCCGGTGGTGTGACCGGTAAGATGATTTCGCCCCAGTCCATCAGCGTGGCCACAGCTGCCACCAACCTGGTGGGCCATGAAGGCGACCTCTTCCGCTTCACTCTGGGTCACAGTATTGCAATGACCCTCTTTATCTGCGCGCTGACCTATCTGCAGGCCGGCGTGCTGCACTGGATGCTGCCCTCCTAGGGTTTTGTTTCCCTGCCGCCGCCTGTCCGACAGGCGGCGGCAGGGGCTGGCTACACCCCGCAAGATGATCACCAGGGCGGACCTGACCGGCACGACCGCGAAGGTTTCTGGCAGAAAACTGCGGTAATCGACCTTGCGGCACTGGCGAAACTTTGGTCAGCCAGAGCAGTGCAACCCCTACGCGTTTTTCCAGGCGGTATCTTTGTAACCGCAGGGTAAAGCAAAACAGTTTTTGCGGCGAATACAGCCAGATCTGATCCGGCTATAGCAACGCTGTATAGAGTTTACTTGGTACAGCGCGATTGCACCGTGTACACCTTTGAACAATAGCTCTTGCTACGTGAGCAGCGCGCCGTTTGTGGTGACTGAAAAACCGCTACCGGGCAGCTTCGATCATTTATTTGGTTGAGTGAATAAAGAGCAGGGTGTACATAGATTTTTTAGAGTTATGAGAAACCCGAGCTAACAAAGGAGTGGGCATGTCTGTTGGAATGTTGGCCTTACTGGCGGTTATTCCGATTCTTGTGGCACTGGTCCTGATGGTGGGGCTGCGCTGGCCCGCCACGCGGGCCATGCCGCTTGCGTGGCTTGTTTGTGCCGTCAGTGGCGTGATCGGCTGGAAACTGGACCTGTTGTACCTTGCGGCCCTCTCGCTGCAGGGCGTGGTTGTGGCAGTTGGTGTTCTGATTATTGTTTTTGGTGCCATTCTCATCCTGTATACTCTGGAAGAGAGCGGCGGCATGGAAACCATTCAGCACGGCATGCAGGGCGTCAGCCGGGACCGGCGTATCCAGGCCATCATCATCGGCTTCATGTTCGCGGCCTTTATTGAAGGCGCGGCCGGTTTCGGCACGCCTGCGGCCCTGGCAGCCCCGCTTTTGCTGGCCCTTGGCTTTCCGGCCATGGCTGCCGCCGTTATCTGCCTTGTGTTCAACTCTGTGCCTGTAACCTTCGGCGCTGTGGGAACCCCCGTTATTGTGGGCTTCGGTTTTTTGAAGGGTAATATTGCCGAGGCGGTCGCCGCCAATCCCGCTCTGCCCTTCAACAGTTATGACGCCTTTTGCAAGGCTGTGGGCGAATGGGCTACCATCATGCACGCGCCCATGGCTATTATCCTCACCATCTTTATGCTGGGCTTCCTGACGCGCTTTTTCGGTCCTGAAAAGTCCTGGGCCGCGGGCTTCCGCGCCTGGAAATACTGCGTGTTCGCCGCTGTGTGCTTTCTTGTGCCGTACCTTTTGTGTGCCTGGCTGCTCGGACCGGAATTTCCCGCCATGCTGGGCGGCCTTTTGGGCCTTGGTGTTGTGGTGTGGGGAACCAAGAAAGGTTTTTGCGTACCCAAGGACGTGTGGGAATTCGCCCCTTCCAGCCAGTGGGACAAAGCCTGGACAGGCACAGTGCCCGCCAGCACCAAGACCGAGTTTCACGCCAGCATGAGCCAGCTGCGCGCGTGGCTGCCGTATGTGATCATCTGCCTGCTGCTGGTTATCTCGCGCATTCCCTCCTTGGGGCTCAAGGGCTGGTTGACCAGCCAGAAGATCAGCTTCAACAGCATTCTGGGTTTCAGCGGGGTCAATGCCAGCATTGATTACCTGTACCTGCCCGGAACATTCTTTATCGTGGTGTCGCTGCTGACCATCATGTTGCATAAAATGCCCGGCCAGGCTGTTTCCCGTGCCTGGAAGGAAAGCTTCCGCAAGATGAAGTCGCCGACCATTGCCCTGGTCTTCGCTGTGGCTATGGTGTCCATCTTCCGCGGTTCGGCTACCAACCCTGCCGAAGTTCCCTCCATGCCTCTTGCCCTGGCTGAAGCTGTGGGTGCTTTTGCCGGTTCGGTATGGCCCATGCTTGCGGCTTTTGTGGGCGGCCTGGGAGCCTTTATCACCGGTTCCAATACGGTTTCTGACCTTATGTTTGCTGAATTCCAGTGGAACATGGCCGGAACCCTGGAACTGCCGCGCCAGATCATCGTGGCTGCGCAGGCCGTGGGCGGCGCTATGGGCAACATGATCTGCGTGCATAATATCGTTGCCGCCTGCGCCGTTGTGGGGCTTTCCGGCCGTGAAGGCGAAGTGCTTCGCCGCACGTTCTGGCCCTTCCTGCTGTACGGTCTTGTGGTGGGCATCATCTGCTGGGTGCTGGTGGTCGTCAACCCCACGGTGTTCTAAGGTATTCAAGCGTTTATTTTATAACCTACTGTTCCGGGGCGGCGGCCCAGGCGCCCTCGTCCCGGAACGTGCGACCCCGCCTTGCATTGGCATCGCTTTGCGATGGTGGGCATACGTTGACGCGAAAGCATGCGTGCAGCCTGTCTGCACGGTGCAAGGCCGAAGCGAGTGCCCTGCGAGCTTTGGGAATACATAATTGACCCGTTTCAGATCAGGTCTGTACCAAAAGTACTGTGCCTTTGCTGAAACGGGTCAATTTTTTGATGGGAAGCAGGAACGGCTTTTCTGGATGCTGCAGCTCGCAAGAGTGGATTTGAGGCAGATGCCTTCAACGCTGCATTGCGGCAGGGCGTGTCAGGCGTGGCAAGGGGTGGGGAAGGATCTGTACTCCGGCTGCCGGAATGCGGCAGCCGGAGTTTTGGATCTGATGGGCCCTGTTTCTATGGTCTTTTGTTCCGGTTCAAAGCGCGGTTTCCGGCATATGTGGACCGCCGAGCAGCATTTCCAGCACGGCATCGGCCAGCAGGGCCGCCGCCTCTGTTACGCGGGGTGCCAGCGGCGGAGCCATGAGAATATCTGTAGTAAAGTCACCCACCAGCACGAGGTTGCCGAGCCTGCGTCGCCCCATGGGAGCACCGCCGAAGCCCCCCATGCCGGAGGCGCTGGCGACCCGGTGCCCGGCCAGCAGGGCGCTTTCAACAAAAAGGCTTTTGTCTTCAGGATTGTCCAGGGCCTCCACCCATATGGGGCAGAGAGGCAGCAGGCCCGGCAGGCTGGCGCTGGTAATGCGCATTTTGCGGGAGTCCACCATCATCCGGGGGTTCAGCTCCAGCAATATTTCATGCAGGGCGTCCACCTTGCAGCGGCCCACATGACGCGGCCAGTACTGCTGCCGGTTCAGGTTGGAAGCGTCCACCACGTCATCATCCACCAGAGTCAGGTGCTCCACGCCGCTGCGGGTCAGCATAAGGGCCGCATTGGAACCGAGACCGCCCGCACCGGCGATGCCAATGCGGGCCTGCTGCAAGATTGCCAGCTGCTCCGGGGCCATATAGCGGGCAAGCCCCTGGCACAGGGGATTTGTTACGGATGTTCTTTCTTTCATGTCATGCCCATGCGCCCACGGGGTCTTCCCAATCCTTGAGCACGGGCTGGTAACCCATGCCTGCGAGGGCCGAGACCATCTGCTCCAGGCTGCGGCCGTCGGTGATTTCAAACTGGCCGGGATTATGGGCGTCTTCTGTGACACGCCCACCCACGGCAGTGGACACGCCCGCAGATACCCGCGTTACACCCAGCGGCAGCAGGTGATCACGCATAAAGGCGCTTTCGCGGCTGGAGCAGGTGATGCCAGCCCTTGGCAGAAAACAGCGCAGCGCTGTTACGTATTGTACGAGGTGGCGGTCATCCAGGGCATGCGGCACGTCAAAGCTGCCCTCATGGGGGCAGATGCGCGGTATGGACACGCTTACGTCCATGCCTGGGTAGCGCCGTTGCAGCCACCATGCGTGCAAGCCGGTGGCAAAAGCGTCCTGTTCGAAAGAGTCCAGGCCCAGCAGCGCACCAACACCCATTGATCGCATGCCGGCCTGTGCGGCGCGCTGGGGCGCGTTGAGGCGAAAGGCGTAGTCGCGTTTGGGACCGGCAGGGTGCAGCCATCCATACAGCTCAGGAGCATAGGTTTCCTGAAACATGGTCATGCTGTCCACGCCCGCATCCACAAGCATGGCATACTCTTCGGTGGTGAGAGAGTACACCTCGATGCCTACAGAGGCGAACCAGGGCTTGATACGCCGGGCCACAGCGGCGATATATTCCGGCGAAGACAGGTGCCGCGCGTCGCCGGTAAGCAGCAGGATATGCTGAAAGCCGAGATCAGCCACGGCTTTGGCCTCGGCAGCGGCTTCATCCACGCTGAGGTGGCGGCGGGCCTGCTTGTTCTTGGCGTTGAAGCCACAGTAGCGGCACTGGTTTGTGCAGACGTCCGAAATGTAGAGCGGCGTGAAGATATGCACCGCCCGGCCGAAAAAGCGCAGGGTCAGCTCGTGGGCGCGCCGGGCCATCAGTTCCAGATGTGGGCTGGCCGCAGGGGAGAGCAGGGCCAGGAAGTCCTCGGGCTGAAGGATGTTTTTCTGCAGGGCGGAAAAGACGTGTTCCTCTGTAGCCGCCTGTACCGCATCAGTCCGGCGTTGCGCGGGCCATGCCTGCAAGATGTCCTGAAAAGTTTCCATCATTGCCTCCTCAGCGCAAAAAGCCCGTAAGAGGGGATGAGGCGTCGGCTCCGGCGGCCATGCCGCGCACATTTCCAAGCCCTGCAAGCCATGCGTTGCGTCCGGCCCGGACGGCTTCACCGAACGCGCGCGCCATGCCCACGGGATCATGGGCCGAAGCGATGGCAGTATTCACCAGGCAGGCGGCGGCCCCCATCTCCATGGCTTCGCAGGCTTGCGAAGGACGGCCGATGCCTGCGTCCACAATGATGGGCAGGTCTATTTCTTCAATAAGTATGGCGATCATTTCCTTGGTACGCAGCCCCCTGTTGGTGCCGATGGGTGATCCCAGCGGCATGACGGCAGCTGCTCCCGCTTCGGCGCAGGCGCGGGCCACGTACAGGTCGGCATTGATATAGGGCAGTACAGTAAAGCCTTCTTTGGCAAGAACTTCTGTGGCTTTCGCAGTTTCGTAGCCGTCGGGCAGCAGGTGGCGTGTGTCGGAGATGACTTCGATTTTTATCCAGTCGCCACAACCGGCTGCGCGGGCCAGGCGGGCCAGGCGCACGGCTTCTTCGGCGTTGCGGGCGCCCGAGGTATTGGGCAAAAGCCGCATGTGGCCGGGAATGTGTCCCATGATGCCCTGAGAGGCGTTGTGGTCCGGCGCTGTGGGGGCGGGCTTGTCCACCCGGCGCATGGCCACGGTAATGACCTCGGCTCCACTGGCTTCGGCCACTGCGGGGATAAGCCCGTCGGAACCGTATTTGCCCGTACCGACGAAAAGGCGGCTGCCAAGGCTGATGCCGCCCAGAACAAAGGGGTCGCTGTTATTCATGACATTCTCCGCGCAAAGGCGCTGCTGAAGATTGGGGCTGCTGCAAAACATTGCGATCCGCTGTTTTCAAAGGCCGTACCGCGGGGTGCCCATATGGGCCTTGCTGTTCCACGGGGCTGAAAGCGGCTCGTCAGTGCGGCAATATTTTGCAGGCGGGGAAGAAACGTTTGCGTCTGTTTCGCCGCAACGGCTGTTGTATGCGCAGCATGCTGCGCAAGCAGGCCGTTCGGCTGTGCACTACGGGTTAGCCGGGCAGGTTTTCACAATATGCACGCAGACAGTCAAAGATTTCTGATGGCAGGTTGCCCTAGCCACCGCCTACAAAATGCACAATCTCAAGTTTGTCACCTTGTTGCAGAAAGGTTTGCGCAAATGCCTCTCTGGCGAGGATGTGTCCGTTGCATTCCACCACCACCGTGTTGGCCTCATGCCCGCGTCCGGCCAGAAACTGGGCCACGCTGGCATTGGGAGTACAACTTTCTGTCTGCCCGTTGACCATAATGTTCATGCAGAACCTCCATAGCTTACAGAGCCTGTTTCGGGCTGCGGGCATGTGGCCTTTCAAGGACGCAAAAAAGCCCGCAGAACCAATACGGCTGCGGGCAAGCACAAACCTGTTTCCAGGCTGGCCAGCTTCCCTTCGTCGGCACTATCCGCGTCAGGTGCAGAATCGCGTTTTTTTGCGCAATTCTAGGGGTCAGGGCGCGTAAGCCCTTTCTCAGCCATGATGGCTCCCCCAGCCGGTTTTTTGAAGATAGACCCATGCCGGGAGGAATGCAAGCCCACCGGAAGAGCGACTGCGTGTCACGTGGGGCGGGCAGGCCAGCGATACAGGCGGCGCCGGAACCGGAAAGATAAAACAGTTCTTCGCTTTTGCGCAAAAAAGTACACCGGACAAAATTTTTATTTTGAAAAGACCGTGACACTCCCGTTGAAACATATATGTGTTCACGAATAGGAATCATTAATATTTTAGCGTGTTATAGCGTGATGCGTATCGGAGGCAGCCTGCCGCTGGCCTGCCGGGCAACATTCACTGCGTCGGCTGTGTGTAAAAAGTGCTCTGACCGACATGGACAGAGGCGTCTGAAGGGTGTAGCAGAAAAACAAGGAGTATGACTGAAGACATGTATTTCATGGCTTGGATGCAGTTTTTGGTTTTATTGCTGGTGTTTTTCAGCGAATATTTCTTTGAGGAGGCCAGATTTATAAGCAACTGTTTTGGTGTGAAACACCATTGTCTGCGTATGCGTATCAAACTGCGCAGAATATGGCTTGTTGCCTGATTGATAAAGTCGATTCAAGCCCAGACGGGAGAATTTGCAATGGAAGCTCTTGAAAACATAAATGCCATAACCCTCGTGTTTGCGGCATTGTGCATCTTTGCCATTTCATACCGTATTTACGGCATCTTTTTGGCAAACAAGGTTTTGCGGCTGGATGCAAGCCGCAGCACGCCCTCGGTACGCTTTGCCGACGGGCATGACTATGTGAAAACCAACGAATATGTTCTGTACGGCCACCACTTTGCCGCCATTGCCGCGGCCGGGCCTCTTGTAGGCCCTGTGCTGGCCGCCCAGTTTGGTTATCTGCCGGGCGCCCTGTGGATTCTGGTGGGGTGTGTGCTTGGCGGCGCGGTTCATGACATGGTGGTTCTTTTTGCCTCCGTGCGTCATAAAGGCCAGAGCCTTGCGGCCATCGCCACCCGCGAAGTCGGGCCTGTCACGGGTACGGTGGCGGGTGTCGCGGTTCTGTGCATTCTTATTCTTACCCTGGCCGGTCTTTCTCTGGCCTGCATCAGCGCCATGCACAACGCGCCCTGGTCGCTGTTCATTGTGGTCATCACCATGCCCATTGCCATGATTATGGGCCTCATCATGCGCTACAAGAAGAACAGTGTGCTCTTTGCCAGCCTTCTTGGTCTGGTCTTGCTGGTTGTGGGCATTTTGAGCGGGCATGACCTGATGAAGCAGGATGTGCTTGGCTGGGCTTTTGACTGGGACAGAAACACTGTTGCCATCGCCATTGCCGTTTACGGCTTTTTTGCCTCGGTGCTGCCCGTATGGTTTTTGCTGGTGCCCCGTGATTACCTTTCTACCTATCTGAAGATCGGCACCATTCTCATGCTTACCGTGGGCATCATCTTTGTGCAGCCCACCATACTCATGCCGACCATTACACCCTTTATCAACGGTGGCGGCCCCGTTATCGGCGGCCCCGTCATGCCCTTCATCTTCATCACCATCGCCTGCGGGGCCATTTCGGGCTTCCACGCCATTATCGGCACAGGAACCACCCCCAAGATGATCGGCAACGAGCGTGACATTCTTTTTGTGGGCTACGGGGCCATGCTGACCGAAGGCTTTGTGGCCATGATGGCCCTGATCGCCGCCTGCACCTTGATGCCCGGCGACTATTTTGCCATCAACGCTGCTCCGGCCAAGTACGATGCCCTGCTGGCCGCCCACCCCAACCTGCATACCGTGGACCTGACATTTTTTGAAGAAAAGATCGGTCTGAACCTTCATGCCCGGCCCGGCGGTGCAGTGTCGCTGGCAGTAGGCATGGCCCATATTTTCCACAAGATCCCGTACATGGATCACCTGATGGCCTACTGGTACAACTTTGCCGTTATGTTTGAAGCGGTATTCATTCTTACCGCCATCGACTCCGGTACGCGCGTGGGCCGTTTCTTCCTGCAGGAAATGCTCGGCAAGGTTTATGCCCCGTTTGGCGACAAGAACTGGGTTCCGGGTATTGTCATTACCAGCCTGGCCTTCACCTCCATGTGGGGCTACCTGGTTTACACCGGCAACATCAGCAATATCTGGCCGCTCTTCGGCATGAGCAACCAGCTGCTGGCTGCCTGCGCCCTTATCGTCTGCACCAGCATGCTCTTGCGCATGAACAGGGGCAAGTACTGCCTGGTAACGGCCATCCCCGGCATCTTCATGACTGTGGTGACATTCTGGGCAGGCTACCTGCAGTTGACCACCGACTACATCCCCAACGGCAAGTACCTGCTGGCCGCCCTGGCTGCCCTTGTCATGGTGCTGATGGTCTTTGTCCTCGTGGGAACATTCCGCCGCTGGACAGAGCTGATGGGCATCAAGACGCTGGTTACGGATTCCTATGGAGAATCTGTCCGCGAGTTGGCAGAAGAATAGCTTCTGTTTCCTGATCCCGGGCTGTGAACAAGGCTCCGCTGCCTCGCAGCGGGGCCTTTTTTGAAGCAGCCGCTTTGCCTGTGAAAGCTGCCTGCCTGTGGAAAAATGGTTGGCATCGGCAAGATGCCAGGCGGAAACAACTTTTACAGTTTTATGATTATGAGTAATTTAAGCTAGATGAACAATGACAGGCAGTGCCCTGAAGGGATTTTTCAAAAATGTGCAATTCTGTGAAAAATATAACTTGCCAAGGGGTGCGAGGTTTGCTAGCTTGAGCGCACAAACAGTTTTTACCGGCAGCTTTTGTGCTGCCGGTATAGCCGTGCTGCATTGCTCCCACAAAAAGCGGAAGACCGGACCCAACCCCACCGGACTCCGCAGCGGCACGACCATAAAGCCGCCTGGCGGCTTATGACATGACAAGCGCCGGCTTCTGTCGGTGCAAGACATAGGCGGGCAAGCCCGCGCAACTGAGCCGGATTTGATGAGCGGGACCGCATTCCCGCGAGCGCCTGGGTGGCCTGTGCCGCCACAGCGCCTTCAAAATGCTGGCGCATCTGGACGGATCCCGGGACGGCATGGCCGGACCGCAGGGCGTACACTCCCGTACAGACTGCACAGCCCCGGTGAAGCTCAAGGTTCCTTGCAGACCCTGGGCGTCAACTGCTGGCTTGGATCAGACGCCAGAACCCCCGGTCAATTGTTGGCCGGGGGTTCTTGTTTGGTAAGGTGGCGTGCCGTGTCTGGTGGCTTTTGCAAGCCTGCCGTGCAGGGGCTGCAGTAATATGCCGTCAGGGCGTCACTGTGCAGCCACGGTTCAGAGCATGCCCAGGGCAGCTCTGTGGAATTTTTTGGCCCGACCGGTTGCGGCGGGTGTTCTTTTTTATTCCGGCCCTGTGTCGCAGGGGCATGCCCCCTGGCTACCCTCTTTTCCTTGTTCTGGCCGAAGGGGCGCCCGACGCGAAACGTTTGACCTGGAGACTGCGCCTAGTCCAGGCCCATGGCCTTGCCGATTTTTTTGGCGGCCTTTTTGACTTTCTGTAGCGGGGTCTGCTCCCCTGCGGCTTCAAATTCGCGCAGCAGCTCTTCCTGCCGGGCCGAAAGGCGCGTGGGTGTGAGCACCTTGACCTCCACAAGCATGTCGCCGCGCTGCTTGCGGCCGGGGTAGGGCATGCCCTCGCCCGCCATGCGCAGCAGCGCGCCACTTTGTACGCCCTTGGGAATGTCCAGGGGCATGGGACCGTCCAGGCCCGGAATTTCCACCCTGTGCCCCAGGGCAGCCTGCACAAAGCTGATCTCCTGGGTAAAGATAAGGTCCTGGCCTTGCCGCTGCCAGCGTTTGTCCTGTTCTACGGTGAGAACCACATACAGGTCGCCGGGGGGGCCGCCGTGTACACCGGGTTCGCCCTCGCCCCGCACCCGCAGGCGTGTTCCCGTGTCAACCCCGGCAGGCACGCGCACGACCAGTTCGCGAGTGTCGGTAACGATGCCTTCGCCCTTGCATTTGGGGCAACGCTTGCTGATGACGCGCCCGGTGCCTTCGCAGGACGGGCAGGGCATGGCGATCTGGAAAAAGCCCTGTGAACGGCGCACCTGGCCGGAGCCGTTGCAATGTCGGCAGGTCTCGGCCTTGCTGCCCGGGGCTGCGCCGCTGCCCTTGCAGTCGCCACAGGTGACGTGCTTGGGCAGGGAGAGGGTTATCTCATCACCGCGTGCGGCCTGGGAAAAAGTAATGGTGAGATTGTAGCGCAGGTCTGATCCGGCCATGGGCCGCGGCCCACGGGCAGAGGAAAAACCAAACAGGTCGCCGAAAATGTCGCTGAAGTGGGCGAAGATGTCTTCGTTGCTGCCGAAGCCGCCAGCCCCGCCCTGAACTCCGGCATGGCCGAAGCGGTCGTAGCGGGCGCGTTTTTCCGCGTCACGCAGGATTTCGTAAGCTTCCGCCGCCTGCTTGAATTTTTGTTCAGCCTCCTGATCGCCGGGGTTGTGGTCCGGGTGATATTTGAGGGCAAGCTTGCGGTAGGCCTTTTTGATCTCATCTTCACCGGCGCTGCGGCTGACGCCCAGCACCTCGTAGTAATCAAGCTCCATCATGGGTTCCGGTGGCTGCGTGCTTGTGCGCCTGGGTTAGAGGTTGTATCCGCAGGCGCGGCGGCCGCCTTATGGCAACCGCCGCGCGGAAATGTAGCTTTTTTTCCAGTCTGCAACCGGGCCTGATGCCGTAAGGTTGATGTTCTGTATCCGGCTTTCGGCGAAAAAAGGTCTGCCTCGTATTGTTCACGGGCGTTCCGCTTTGCCGGTCCGGTGCAGCCCGCCTTGCGGCGTGTATTCCGGCGGACGCCTAGCCTTCGTTAACGGCCGCGGCCTGTTCTGCAGGAGGCGTGTAAAGAGCGTCGTCATCGGGCAGCACCTTGCCCGCAGCTATTTCACGCAGGGCGGTGACCACTTCCTTGTTGCGCGATTCCACAAGGGGTTCGTAACCTTCGCGGTATTGATGCACACGTTTGATAGCCATCTGCACCAGCAGAAAGCGGTTATCCACGCGCTCCTGGCAATCTTCAACAGTAATACGGGCCATACTGCCTCCGTAGTGTGAGCGGCCGGAGCCGCCAGTCTGTGGCGAAGTGCTTCGCCTCAGTTCGTTTTGGAATTAATACCGCCCGCCCGTTTGTAAAGGGGCCGGGCGCGGAATACGCCTGATTGCAGGCTTTGCCTGCTGAAATAAGATATGATATAGGCCGCCTCTGTACCTGTCAAGAGCCGGGAAAGCGGCCCGCAGCATAGACTATTGTTAAGGAGATTGCCAGCCATGAGCAGAGAAAAACGGTCTTTCGCGCAGGAAGTATGCGTGAAAAGCGCGGGCAAGGCCATGCAGATGACAGGCATGCTCTGGCCCGGCTGCCGGGTGGGAGTGGCGGCCTCCGGCGGGGTGGACAGCTTTGTATTGCTGAAAACGCTTAAAATACGCCAGGGAATCGTACCTTTTCGCTTTGAAATCATGGCCCTGCACCTTAATCCCGGCTTTGACGGCCAGAGTCACGCGGCGCTTTTGCCCTGGCTGGCGGCGCACGGCATTCCTGCTCATGTTGAGGTTACAAGCCACGGGCCTGACGCCCATTCAGAAAAAAACCTGCGCCGCTCGGCCTGTTTCCGCTGTGCCTGGCTGCGTCGCAAAAGACTGTTCGAGCTTTGCTCGCAGTACGGGCTTACCCATCTTGCCCTGGGACATAATGCCGAGGATCTGGTGGAAACGTTTTTCATGAACATCTGCCGCAACGGGCGTGTGGACGGCATGAGCATGAACGAGCCTTTTTTTGACGGCAAGTTACGGCTTATCCGCCCGCTCATGCTGGTGGAGAAAAAATACATACGTCAGGCGGCGCGGCAATGGGGCCTGCCCATATGGGCCAACGCCTGCCCCTCAGCCGGAAAGACAGCCAGAAGCGACATGGCCCAGACCCTTGAACATCTTTATGCCATCACAAAAGACGGCCGTCGCTGTGTGCTCAACGGCCTGACCCGCTGGCAGCTCGATAAAAGCAGCGCGGCCGCGCGTGAGCGCGCGCAGGCAGACATGCGGGAAGGTGTGCAGGATGACGGCTGAGGGTGTGCGCGCCAATCGCATTGACAGGGCCGCCACAGCCCCCTAAAGTTGCTCCGCATGCTTTTCGGCAAATACCATATAGTCATATTCAAAGAGGGCCGTAGCGGCAGCCGTAATCTGCGGATGCGCGGCTGGTTCGGCTTTTCGGTCTGCGCGCTGGTGCTGGCCCTGGTGGCCTGCAATGTCTGGCTGCTTCAGGCGTGGCTTGAGTCACGCCATCTTGACGATGACCTTGAGAGCGCCCAGCGGGTGATCACCGAGCAGCGCCGCCAGCTTGTGAGCCTGGCCGAGCGCATATCCCAGGTGAGCCGCGACCTGCAGCGGGTGCAGGGGTTTGACTCCAAGCTTCGTATCATGATGAATATGGAAAAAGATCCCGCTGATGCAGGCGGAGGGCTTGATCTTGTGGGCGATTTTTCACGTTCCTACCTGCCGCTGCACCGGCAGGAGCTGGCAGCCCGCAAGATGCAGGATTTTCTCGAGCGCCTTTCGGAGTCTGCCCGGCTTGAAGAAGTGCGGCAGCAGGATCTTTTGCTGGCCCTGCGCGAAAATCGTGACGCGCTTTCTTCCATGCCGACCATCTGGCCCGTTGTGGGTTTTGTGTCTTCAAGTTTCGGGAGGCGCTCGTCGCCTTTTGGCGGGCGGGGGCAGTTCCACAAGGGGCTGGACATCACCAACCGCGTGGGTACGCCCATTGTGGCTCCGGCCCAGGGGCTGGTCATCCAGTCCGGTCACGATGGGGCCTACGGGCTGAGTATCGAAATCAATCATGGCGGCGGCATTATCACCAAGTACGGGCATATGCAGCGCTGTGCCGTACCCGCGGGCGTGTGGGTCAAGCGCGGGCAGGTCATCGGTTATGTGGGCATGAGCGGAAGAACCACCGGGCCGCACCTGCATTACGAGGTGCGCCTTAATGGGGTTCCCGTCAATCCCATGCGCTATATTCTGGACTGATCGCCCCCGTGCCGGCTTTTTGCGGGGCAAGCCCGCGGGTCTGCCCGGCAGGGCGCTTTGCCCGCACTGCTCGCAGGCAGGTAACGCAGGTTTGTGTCGCAAAAAAGCCGCCCCGGCTGGACAGCTGGAACGGCGGCCTTATATCCAGATACAGGGAGGACGACCTCCCCCCCATCAGGGGCATCTGATCCGGGACGACCCGGCTCTGAAAAAAAGGAGAGCCGAATGGCCTGGATTTTTTTGTTTTTTGCCGGTCTTCTTGAGGTTGTGTGGGCATACACTATGAAGCTGTCCGCCGGATTCACCAAGCCGCTTCCTTCCGTGCTCACCATTGTGGCCATGATTGCCAGCTTCGGTCTGCTGGCCGTAGCCATGAAAAGTCTGCCTCTGGGTACGGCCTACACCATCTGGACAGGCATCGGTGCTGTGGGAGCCTTTGTGCTCGGCATCATGGTGCTGGGCGAACCTGTAAGCGCCATGCGCGTGGGCGCGGCTGCCCTTATTGTGACCGGCCTTGTGCTCATGAAGCTTTCTTCCTGAGGCCGGGTCCAGCCCGCAATCAGGGCCTGTTTGCCACGTCCTGCTCCGTCTCCGGGGGGCACCCTTGCCTGCCTTGGTGCCGCCTTCCTGCCACCGCAGCAGGAAAAAGCACCGGACAGCAGTACGCCGGATAAGCACCTGCCGCAGTTGCCTAATGCCCTCCGCTGGAATATGGTCAACGGGTCTGTCTATGGAGTTAAGGACGTGCTGATAAACGCTCTTTTGCCCTTTGCCTGCGCCGGACCAGTCCCCGTGTGAAATGCCTGCCTGGCATAGATTTCGTTTCGCGCGGCCTGCGCCTCTGGAGTCAGCGTGCAGAGGGTTACTGATCAGCATTTCCCCAACCTTGGAATACCGGGCTGTGACATGAGTACGCCCGAAAACAGAGAGGGAGAAGGTAATGGCCAAGATTGGTGATATGGCGCTGGTGCTCAAACTGCTGGCTGGCCTGGTTGTGGGGGCCTTGCTTGGCTTTGTAGCCAATGAGAGCGTCATGAACGTGGTGGTTTCGGTGCGTCACATTCTGGGGCAGATCATTTTCTTTCTCGTGCCTCTGGTTATTGTGGGCTTTATCACCCCTGCCATCATCCGCCTGGGGCAGCAGGCCAGTAAAATCCTGCTGGTGGCCGTGCTGCTGGCCTACTCATCTTCTTTGGGGGCGGCGCTTTTTTCCACGTTTTCAGGCTATCTGATTATCCCGCATCTCACGGTGTCTTCTGCCACAGAAACGCTGCGCACGCTGCCCCAGATGGTGTTTCAGCTTGATATTCCGCCGCTTTTCAGTGTTATGAGCGCCCTGACCCTGGCCCTGCTTTTCGGTCTGGGCGTGGCCCTGACACAATCGGAAACCATGAGCAGGCTTTTTGCCGAACTTGAAAAGGTCGTCAGCTGGCTTATCAATAAGGTCATGATTCCCATCCTGCCTTTTTTCGTCGGTCTTTCGTTTATGGGGCTGGCCTATGAAGGCTCGCTTACCAGGCATCTGCCTGTATTTGTGTCTATGGTGGCCCTGGTCATCGTGGGGCAGTTTATCTGGCTTTCGGTTCTTTACGGCATTGGCGGCCTTGTTTCCCGGCGGAACCCCTCGCAGGTTTTCCGGCACTATCTGCCCGCCTACCTCACGGCTGTGGGCACCATGTCCAGCGCGGCCACCCTGCCCGTGGCGCTGGAATGCGCCCGCCGTTCGCCTGTGCTCAGCCGCACCATGGTGGAATTCATGATTCCTCTGGGGGCTACGGTGCATCTGTGCGGCTCTGTTCTGACAGAAACGTTCTTTGTCATGACCATCAGCCTTATACTTTACGGAACCCTGCCCTCCGTAGGGACCATGATTCTTTTCTGTGTGCTGCTCGGCATTTTTGCTGTGGGGGCTCCCGGCGTTCCGGGCGGCACGGTTGTGGCTTCGCTTGGCATTGTTACAGGTGTTCTTGGTTTTGACGCCACGGGCGTTGCCCTGCTTATCGCCATCTTTGCCTTGCAGGACAGCTTCGGCACGGCCTGCAACGTCACCGGCGACGGGGCGCTGGCCCTTATTCTTGAAGGTGTTTTCAACGACAACGGGCAACTGGGAGCGTTGCAGGCACCGTCAATGACGGAGCATTCATGAATCAGAACTGGCAGTCATTTATAGATTTGTTGCATGAAGAAGTAGTACCCGCGCTCGGCTGCACAGAGCCTGTGGCAGTGGCCCTTACCGCCGCACAGGCGGCGGAAACGCTGGGCCTTACGCCGGAAAGGCTTGAAGTCGAGGTCAGCGCCAATCTGCTCAAGAACGGCATGGGCGTCATGGTTCCCGGTACGGGAAGCATGGGACTGAGCATTGCCGCGGCTGCCGGCGCGCTTGGCGGCCGCAGCAGTCTGGGGCTTGAATGCCTGCGCCATATGGATGAGGCCCAGGTGGCGGCAGCCAAGGCCCTTGTGGAGGCCGGATGCGTGGAAATGAAGCTGGCGGACAATGACCTGCTGCTTTACTGCGCCGTGACGGCCCATGCGCAGGGGCACAGCGCCAGGGCCGAGCTTGTGGATAGCCATGCCAACATCACGCGGGTATGGCACGACGGCAAGCTTGTGTTCGCCAAGAAAGAGCAGGCGGAGAGCCAGGACGACCAGGCCCGCCCCTGGCCCCTGACCCTGGCGGGCATTTATGACTTTGCCGTGGGCGCTCCCATTGAGGATATATCGTTTATCCTCGAAGCGGCGCGTATGAACCGCACAGTGGCCGAGGAAGGGCTGAAAAGCCAGTACGGCCTTGCTGTGGGCAAAAGTATGGATACGCAGATCCGCCAGCGTATTCTCGCGGACGACATGGCCTCTTTTGCCGTCAAGCTCACTGCGGCCGCAGCCGATGCGCGCATGGCGGGCATCATGATGCCTGTCATGAGCAATTCCGGCAGCGGCAATCAGGGCATTACCTGCACGATGCCGGTGGTGGCTTGCGCCATCCGCCTGCAGATACGCGACGAAGCCCTTGCCCGCGCGCTTATCATGAGCCACCTTACGTCCATTCACGTCAAGCATCATCTGGGGCGGCTGTCCGCGCATTGCGGGGCCATGGTGGCCGGCACGGCTTCGGGGTGCGGTATAGCCATGCTGCTCGGCGGCGGCCTTAAAGAAATGGAAATGACCGTGCGCAACATGGTGGGCAATATGGCCGGCATGATTTGTGATGGCGCAAAAAGCTCCTGTGCGCTCAAGGTAGCCTCGGCCGTGGGTGCGGGCATACAGGCCGCCATGCTGGCCATGAGCGGGTCCGCAGTGCCGGGCAATGAAGGTATTGTGGATGATGACATTGAAGTCTGCATTGCCAATCTGGGACGTCTGGGGTCCACCGGCATGCGCGAGACCGACAAGGTTATTCTGGATATTATGCTGCACAAAAGCTGAGGGCTTTTTTACAGATGATCCTGTCCAAAACAGGAAAAAGGACCTTTGACGCGATCAGACGGGTAAAAGCATTGCGGCATGCATGTGCCGGTGTGCTTTCCGGACAGATGAACTTTTGCCTGGCAACGTAAGCGACTGTTTGAAACGTTTCCGGCACTGCAAGGCATGCAGTCTGTGCGATGCCCTGACGCAAGCATGGCCCGGCCGCACAGGTTTTGCTCCGGTATACAAAGAAGCGTACCCCGCTTGTGCGGAGTACGCTTCTTTTTCGTATTTCCTGCGTTACGGCAGGTTCGTAAACGGGTTTTTGCCAGAGGCGTCTCGCTGTGCCCGTGTGTGAGCATTTCTGCCTGCCGTGCCAGACCAGGCCGGACCGCACTGTTGTTACAGCGCAGGCCTGCCGATGCCGGGCAGTGCCTGCTCCAGGCTGTGCCCAAGGGCCAGCACCTGCGTTTCTTCAAAAGGCTTGCCAATGATCTGCATGCCCACGGGCATGCCGCTTTTTGCCCCAAGGCCCACAGGCAAGGAGAGGCCCGGCAGGCCGGCCAGGTTCAGGGACAGGGTATAGGCGTCCATAAGGTAAATCTGCAGGGGATCAGCGGTGTTGCCGCCCAGGTCGCGCGCGGTCACGGGCGATACGGGAGCCAGCAGGGCATCGCACTGGCCGAGAGCCGCGAGCAGTTCATCACGGATAAGACGGCGCACCTGGGCGGCCTTGCGGTAGTAGGCATCGTAATAGCCGGATGACAGCACGTAGGCCCCAAGCATGATGCGGCGCTTGACTTCCGGCCCGAAGCCCTCGGTGCGGCTGTGTACATAGAGATCGTCAAGGTTTTTGATGTCTGCCGAGCGGTGGCCGAAGCGTACGCCGTCAAAGCGGGCCAGGTTTGAGCTGGCTTCGGCCATGGCGATAATGTAGTAGGTGGCAATGGCCGCATCCGTGTGGGGCAGGCTTACTTCCACCAGTTCCGCGCCCTGGTTTCTGGCGGCCTGTATGGCGGCCTCGCAGGCTGCCCGCACCTCGTCGCTCAGCCCCTGGCCGTAAAATTCCCTGGGAATGCCCAGGCGCGCGCCCTTGAGGGGCCGCGAAGACAGAGTCGCGGCATAGTCTTCTGCCGGGCGCGGATCGCAGGTATTGTCGCGTGAATCATATCCGGCAATGGCCGTCAGTACGCGGGCGCAGTCTTCCACACTACGTGTGAGGGGGCCGACCTGATCAAGGGACGAGCCATAGGCGATGACCCCGTAGCGCGAAACCCGCCCATATGTGGGCTTGAGGCCCACGCAGCCGCAGAAGGACGCAGGCTGGCGTATGGAGCCGCCGGTGTCGGTTCCCAGAGAAGCGAAGCACTGTCCGGCTGTTACCGACGCGGCGGAGCCGCCGCTGGACCCGCCCGGAACCTTGTTGAGGTTCCAGGGATTACGTGTGACCTTGAAGGCCGAGTTTTCCGTGCTGGAGCCCATGGCGAACTCGTCCAGGTTTGTTTTGCCCAGAATGACGGCCCCGGCTTCGTGCAGTTTTTGCACGGCAAAGGCATCGTAGAAGGGCGTATAGCCTTCAAGCATGCGCGAACCGGCCGTGGTGGGCATGCCCCTGGTGGAAAAGGCGTCCTTGAGCGTGACAGGTACACCCCACAGCGGCCGTGCGGCATCGGGGCCTTCGCTGTCCAGCGTGGTGGCACGGGCCAGCGCGTTTTCGGCATTCACGTAAAGCAGGGCGGCCAGATGCGGCTCTGTGGCGGTGATGCGGTCAAGGCAGGCCGTGGTGACATCCACCGCGCTCAGTTCTTTTTTTTGCAGGGCCTGGGCCACAGCCGTGAGAGAGAGGGAGCATATGTCGGTCATGGTATTCTCGAAAGTTCTGCTTGTAGTGTTGGCGTAAACGGAAACCTGCCCGCAGGATCTGCCTCGCACTGTTTTGCCCGTCGCCTGTGCCGCATTCGCATATTACTGCGGCGTAAGGCCGGAAGTGCCGGTAATGAAGGCAGCACCGCTGTGTACCTGGCTGTTGCGCGCTGCAAGGAGCGTTCTGACGGCTTTGAAAATAGATATTTCAAAGCTCGGATGCTCTAGACAATACGCGGAACCATAAAATATTCGCCGTCTGCCTCGGGAGCGTTTGCCAGCACATCCTGGCGTGTGCAGACATGGGCGGCCACGTCTTCGCGCGGGGCGGGCTGGTGCTGCGCAGGGCTGTACAGCGGCTCCGCCCGGCTGGTATCCACCTTGGCGAGCACATCCATATAGCCGAGGATGTCATCCAGTTGCCGGGCGAAAAGCGTTTGCTCTTCCTCACTGACAGTGAGGCGTGAGAGTTCGGCCATATGAGCCACTTCTTTCAAGCCGATACCTTTGTTCTGTGCCATGTTACGAGGTCCTTTGCCTTGTCCCGGAAGCACCGGGGCGGCGATTCCGGAGGGATGTTGTAAATTTTTCCGGCATGGCGCTGCGGGGCTGCCGGAGCGGGCGTCTGTGCCGCTGCCGTGCCGTTTCCGGATAATTTTTTGCCGTAACAGGTTCCGGCGAAACGCTGTTATCGGCTGCTCCCCGCGCGGCTATACCCACGCGGGGAGCAGTTTTTAAGATAGGGCAGCCCTACAGGCGCGACGGCAGGCTCAGCTTGTACGAGGGCCTGGGAGTCGTGCCGATGGGTTGCAGCGTCGGCTGCTGCCCGTCGGGCGCAAGGGGGTTGCCCTCCGCATCCACGGGCGGCAGACCCTGCATGCGCAGGGCGGATTGCTGCAGGATATTGCTGCGTGTCTGCCGGAATTCGTCTACGTTGACGGGAACCATGCCCGTGGGGGACACGCCGAAGATAAAGAGCTTCTGATGCGCCACGCCCGCGCTGTCCCAGGTGATGGGAGCCATACCCCAGACCATGTGTGAGGCGCGCTGCGCACGGGCGGTTATTTCCGGCGCGGTCAGACGTGAGGTCAGGCCGAGGCTGACGCTGAAACGGGCAAAATCGTACCCGAGGGCCGTCCAGAAGTCCGAACTCGAGGACTGGAGGGCGCGGGGGGCGTGGGTCGGATTCCAGGCGGCAGGAAAGACCGCCAGGGCGAATTTTTCAGGAGAATTGACCACCTTGCCGTACAGGCCCTGTTCCCACAGGGTCGTACCGAGCAGCACCAGGCGGTCTTCGCCGTTATAGAGCAGACTTGTGGTCAGCATGTCCATACTTTTCCACGAATCCGGCACAAAAAGCGCTTCAAAGGCGGTCTGGGGAACGGGGGTGCGGCTGCCTTCAGGTGTCTGGGCGTTGATGAGCGGCGCTGCGGCGGAACTCCACGATGTGGGATCGGACGGATTGTAGCCGGCCTTCTGGAGAGGCATGTTGCGTTTGTACAGGCTTTGTTCCAGCAGGCCGGTCATGCGCACTCCATAGGCATCGCTGGGGTAGAAGGCTCCGTAGCTGTGGATGTTCAGGCTGTCGGTGGCAAAGCCGACAAGGGCATCAATCTGGTCCTGCGGGCCGGGAAAAAAGCGCCATGCATGCGTACCTTCGTCACCCTGTTCCAGCGAGGGCAGAAAGGTGAAAAAAGCTTTCTTGTCCGTAGCGCCGGACTTGCGGGCCTGGGCGTAGCCGGATGCCTGCAGGGGGCCGCCCACCACAGCACAGGCGGCGGGCAGGGCGTTAATCTTCTGCAGCCAGTCCGAGGCTTCGGTGTTGATTATTTCAAGGCGCACGTTGACGCCGTTGGCGGCCATTTCTTTCTGGGCGATCTGCGCGCCCTGGCGGATCTTGTTGCCGATGGGCGCATATTGCCCGGACGCGGGCAGGGCCAGAGCCACGCAGGCTTCTGGCTTGGAGCTTTGAACGGGCGCGGGCGCTGGGCGCTGGCCTCCGCCAAAAGGCATCTTGCAGGCACTGAGGCAGCCGAGCAGCATGAGCAGCAGCAGGCCAAGCGTCATGCGCGCAAGGGGATGGCGACACGTTATGGCTGTACGCACTGTATCCTCCGGCAGGAGAGTTTTGGCACGGGCCGGATGGCCCCTTGCCCATAAAAAGCAAAAGGTCTGGCTCACAGGGAGCCAGACCTTTTTAGTACAGTGAAGGCATTGAGGCAAGTTCACCCGCATGCGGGCCGTTGTGCGGCCTGCTGCATACTGGAAAGGCGGGCGGTTTGCTTCGGGAGCCGGCCCCTGGCCCGCAACCGGCGAAGACTGTTGAGTCCGATGCGGTTTCGCGGCCATGCGGGGCTTGCCCTGTGCGCCTATTTTTTTACTTCGGTGTAGTCGGCGTCGACCACATCATCGGCCGCATTGCCCTGGGGCTGTCCTTCGGCGGCGCCCGCATCGGCCTGTGCGCCGGCTGCGCCGGTCTGCTGGGCCTGCTGCTGGTAAAGCTGCTCGGCCAGCTTGTGAGAGGCCTTGGCCAGCTCGTCCGTGGCGGTCTTGATGGCAGCGGCGTCTTCGCCTTCCATCAGTTTGCGCAGGTCGGCCATCTTGGTTTCAATGTCGCTCTTGACGGCGGCGTCAGCCTTGTCGCCCAGATCGGCCAGAGATTTTTCAGTGCCGTAGATGAGGCTGTCGGCATGGTTGCGGGCCTCAATAAGTTCCTGCTTTTTCTTGTCATCGGTGGCGTGGGCTTCAGCCTCGCGCACTAGCTTCTGGATGTCTTCTTCAGACAGGCCGGACGAAGCGGTGATCTTGATGGACTGTTCCTTGCCGGTGCCCATATCCTTGGCGGACACGTTGACGATACCGTTGGCATCGATGTCAAAAGAGACCTCGATCTGCGGCACGCCGCGGGGCGCCGGGGGAATGCCCGCCAGGTCAAAGCGGGCCAGTGTCATGTTGTCCGCAGACATGGGGCGTTCGCCCTGGAGCACGTGGATGGACACCGAAGGCTGGTTGTCGGAGGCCGTGGTGAACACCTGACTCTTGCGCGTGGGAATGGTGGTGTTGCGCTCAATAAGCCTGGTGAATACGCCGCCCATGGTTTCAATGCCCAGGGAAAGCGGGGTCACGTCGAGCAGCAGCACGTCCTTCACGTCGCCGCTGAGGATGCCGCCCTGAATGGCAGCGCCCATGGCCACCACTTCGTCAGGGTTGACGGAGCGGTTGGGTTCCTTGCCGAAAAACTTGCCCACAACCTGCTGCACCAGGGGCATGCGGGTCATGCCGCCCACAAGGATGACTTCATCGATCTGGTCGGCGGTCATGCCGGCGTCGGCAAGCGCCTTCTTGCACGGCTCGGTGGTGCTTTCCACAAGGTCGCCCACCAGCGATTCCAGCTTGGCGCGGCTGATCTTGACGAGCATGTGCTTGGGACCGTTCTGGTCAGCGGTGATAAAGGGCAGATTGACCTCGGTTTCCATAGAGGTGGAAAGGTCTTTCTTGGCCTTTTCAGCGGCTTCTTTCAGGCGCTGCAGGGCCATGCTGTCCTTGGACAGGTCAATGCCGTTTTCCTTTTTGAACTCTTCCACCAGGAAGTTGATAACGCGCTGGTCGAAGTCTTCGCCGCCCAGGAACGTGTCACCGTTGGTGGCGCGCACTTCAACCACGTTATCGCCCACTTCAAGAATGGAGATATCAAACGTGCCGCCGCCAAGGTCGAAGACGGCGATTTTTTCGTTGGCCTTCTTGTCGGCGCCATAAGCCAGCGAAGCGGCCGTAGGTTCGTTGATGATGCGCTTGACCTCAAGACCGGCAATGCGGCCCGCGTCCTTGGTGGCCTGGCGCTGTGCGTCATTGAAGTAGGCCGGCACGGTGATGACGGCTTCGGTGACGGTTTCGCCCAGGTAGGCTTCGGCATCAGCCTTGAGCTTGGCCAGTATCATGGCCGAAATTTCAGGAGAACTGTAGGTGCGCCCATCCACTTCAACGCCGGCATCGCCGTTGGGGGCCTTTACGATGGCGTAAGGGCTGTGCTCCTTCCAGCGGTCCACTTCGGGGCTGTCAAATTTGCGGCCCATAAGGCGCTTGATGGCAAAAATGGTGCGTGTGGGGTTGGTCACGGCCTGACGCTTGGCGATTTCGCCCACCAGGCGTTCCTTGTCAGTAAAGGCCACCACGGAAGGGGTGGTGCGGCCGCCTTCGGGGTTGGTGATGCACTTGGGGTCCTTGCCCTCCATAACATACACGCAGGAGTTGGTGGTACCCAGGTCAATACCTATAATCTTGGACATATGGTGATCCTCCTCGGGGAAAACTTGTCTTGTGCTTGGTCGCGCAGCGACCTGCCACGCTGTGCGTCTGCGGAGCGGCGCGCGCGTCAAATTCTGCGGACTGGCCTGCCAGCCGCCTCGTATATGTAAGTCCTTCTCGCGGGTCGTCCAGAGTCTGCCTGAAAAAAAACGACAAAAAACTCTTTGTAATGAAAAAAAAATGTATTTTGGGTGTTTTTGAGATTGACCTTTCTTTCCCAAACTTGGTAGTGATTTTTTTAACTACAATGTGTCACGGCAGACACAGACTATCAGGAGGAGATAGATGAACATCGGCAGACGTGATCTTATCTGCGGCCTTGGCGGGCTTGCGGTGGGCGGAGCTATGCTCGGCCTTGGTAGTGTTGAGGCCAGGGCTGCGGGGCAGGCGCAGCCTGCGTCGGGTCGCTTTGACCAGGTGGGCGGAGCCTTTGGCTGGAAGCCCCACAAGCTTGACCCCAAGGAATGCGCCCAGGTGGCCTATGACGGTTACTGGTACAAGGGCTTCGGCTGTGGGTTCGGCGCGTTTTACAGTATTGTCGGCCTGATGGGCGAAAAATACGGCGCGCCTTACAACCAGTTTCCCTTTGCCATGCTTGAAGCAAACAAGGGCGGCATTTCTGACTGGGGAACCATCTGTGGCGCTCTTTACGGTGCCGCTGCGACATTTTCGCTGTTCTGGGGCCGCAAGGAAGTGCACCCCATGGTCAACGAGCTGTTCCGCTGGTACGAAGTGACCAAGCTGCCCATTTTCAACCCCGGTGATGCAGCCCAGGGCGTCAAGGGCGATCTGCCCATGAGCGCTTCTGACTCTGTACTGTGCCACATTTCCGTGTCCAAGTGGTGTTATGAAAACAAGATCGAGGCTACCAGCAAGCAGCGCAGCGAGCGTTGTGGCCGTCTTACTGCAGACGCTGCCTTCAAGGCTGCCGAAATAATCAATACCAAGATCGATCAGGGCAAGGACTTCAAGAGCACCTTCCCCATGCAGGCGTCCGTCAGCAGTTGCGGCGAGTGCCATATGACCAAGGGCAATGACGCCAACTGGGCCAAGGGCATCATGGACTGCACCCCCTGCCACAGCGGCACGGCGGCAACGCAGAACAAGTTTGTCAATCATCCCTAAGTTATTGTGATATTATTCTTTGCCCGGGCCGTTGCAACAAAGGCCCGGACGGTTTCAGGCGACCTGCTTTTTTATGGAAAGGTGGGCCGCCTGATGCTTTTTCATGGCGTTTTGCGCCGGGCATGCATGGCGGTGTAAGAGTTCACATGGAGCGAGAAGGATTCTTTATGCCGTGTTTGTTATAAATGGCTCAATGTCCTGTGCGGGCGCGGAAAAAGCCGCCGGATTGTGGTCCGGCGGCTTTTTCCGCGCCCGATGTCAAGGGCGTCGGGCTGCGAGGCTTGCATGGGGTACGCGCTGTGCGCGCCCGTGCAGCCTTACTGTTGTGTGTGGTCTTCCTTGCGTATGGCGTCAAGAATGCCTGTGACAACGCTGACCTGACCGGCCATGTCGTTGACCTGGCGTGCCGCCATATCCATCGCTTCCGCAATGTGGGCGCTCAGGCTGTTGACTTCGGCTATATGCCGGTTGATTTCTTCCGAGGCGGCGGACTGCTCCGTAGCCGCGGCGGCAATGGCAGAAACCCGCGAGCTGGAATCCCCGGCCAGAGCTGAAATCTGCTCCAGCGACTGTCCTGACTCTTCGGCCATGCGACTCACCTCGTCAATGGCTGACACGGTATTGCTAACCGTGGTGGCGCTTTTGCCAGTGCCGTCCTGAATGGCGGCAATGGCGGTTTCCACCTCCTGGGTGGCACTCATGGTTTTTTCTGCCAGTTTACGCACTTCGTCGGCCACTACGGCAAAGCCACGCCCTGCCTCGCCTGCGCGGGCGGCCTCAATGGCTGCGTTGAGGGCGAGCAGGTTGGTCTGATCCGCAATGTCGCGGATAAGGGTGAGCACCGCACCGATATCCTTGGCCTGTTTGTCAAGACCGCCCATGTCACCCATGAGTCCGCTGGACTGCTGCTGCACGCTCTGCATGCTCTGGATGGTGCGCAGCACAATGCCCGCGCCTTCCTGGGCATGTCCCTGTACGGATGTTGCGGCCTTGGCGGCGCCTTCGGCATTATGGGCCACCTCAAGTACGGTGGCGTTCATTTCGTTCATGGCGGTGGCGGTTTCGGCCATGCGCCCGGCGGCAACGCCCGCCTTGTCACGCACGTCACCAAGTGAAGCATTGAGCGTGTCGGCCGCATGCTGCAGGTGCGCCACCACGTCTTCAAGCTGTGTGACGGTGTGCACTCTTGCCTTGTGCGCGGCCTCGGCGGCCTGTTTTTCAAGCATGACTTTTTCAGTGATATCTTCGCCTATTTCCACATGCCCAATGGTTTTGCCTTCTGCATCCTTCAAGTAGTCCAGCATGATCTGCATGGTCTTGCCGTTGGGCATGTGGTTGATGACCTTTTTATTGCCAAGGCGCAGCTGCTCGATGCCGCATTCGGGGGTATTGCAGATATTGCCTTGCTTTTCCGAGCAATGTTTGCCAACCACATCGTTTTGACATGTTTTATTCATGGTTTCGAGAGCATAGGTATTGCAGAATGTCCAGATCATGTCGTTGTCCGTAACGGAAACCGACATGGGCAGGGTGTTCAGTATGCCCTCGTACCAATGTGCCTGGCTTTCCAGCTTGGCGACCATGATGCGCAGTGACTCAGCCAGATGGCCCAGGCAGTCGGTGCGGTACACGTCAAGCCTGGCCTCTTGATGCCCGGCGGCGATGGCTTCGGCGTAGAGAACGCATTTGCGGATGGGCGCGAGCCTGCCGTTAATGAATATTGCGCCGACGACGCCCAGAATCGCAATGCTCCCCGCGCCGAACAGCAGGGCTTTCCACATGGCTGCGGCGCTCAGGCCGTCGCCCAGGGCAAGCTTGAAGCCGGTCAGCATGGCCGCACAGGCCAGCACAAGGGCAATGATGAAAAATACAGTAATGCGAAAGCTGAGGGTGAGATTCATAAGGGTTCTTCCTTAGATAGCCGCTCCCGAAGTCACAGGTGGCGGAAAATACGTTCAGGTGTACCCATGGCTGCGGTGCTGTGTCGCGCGGGTTCTGGTCCGCGGCTCCAGACCGACTGTGTTTGTGTGTCCAATGGCCGGGGTTGGGCTGTTCCGGACGGCCCGTCAATGCATGCTGTGTGACATATCCGCCCCCCTGTGCATGAAGTGCACCCGAAAGATGATCACGGCATTACCTGTTTATATAAAAATACGAGTTCTTTAGTCGTAAATAAAAAAAGCCATATTCGCAACTATCAATAGTAGTGCGATGAAATACACTTTCAAAAAATAACAAATCGCCTTGCTTATATCTTCGGATGATATGGAAAAAAGCTTATGGCAGATGAAAAAAAGCGCGAAGAGTGAAATTATCTACATTTTTTAAGGCAAGAAAAGCGGGCGGATATCATGCCGCCATCATGCGCTCATCGTGCGAACCCATGCGAACAAGGCAGAGCCGGGTTCCGCAGAAGAACCCGGCTCAGGCAGGAGCTGCAACATCGCTGCTTAGTTTTTTTAAAGGGAAAAGGCCGGTCAACCCAGCAGGGTGGTGAGCGCAATAACCAGACAAACCCCGAAAATACAGGAGAGAGAAGCGGCATTGCCATTGCCCGAGGCGTTGGCTTCAGGAATGACCTCTTCAAAGACCACATAGATCATGGCCCCTGCGGCAAAGGCCAGAGCCACGGGCAGAATGCCCGCAGTTACCCCTGCGGCCATGGCCCCCGGTATGGCCCCGATGGGGGCGGTCACGCCGGAGAGTACACCATAAAAGAAGGATTTTTTTGCTGAATAGCCTTCGGCCCGCAAGGCGGTGGATACTACCATACCCTCGGGCAGGTTTTGCAGCATGATGGACGCGGTAAGCACCAGGGCCGTGCTCATGCCGAGGCTTTCAATGCCTGTAGCCATGCCGCTTTCCGCAGCGGCTGCCCCATAACCTACCCCGATGGCCAGCCCTTCGGGAATATGGTGCAGGGCCATGGCCGTAACAAGCAGAACACTGCGCCGCCAGCGTGTCGAGATGCCCTCGGTGGTATCCTGTACAAGGTGCAGGTGGGGCAGAACACGGTCGAGCATTAGCAGAAAACCCGCGCCCAGCAGCAGCCCGAACACTACAGGGATGAAGCCCGTACGCCCCATGTGAGAGGTCAGTTCCATGGCCGGTTGCAGCAGGCCGAAGAAGGACGCGCCCAGCATCATGCCCCCGGCTGCGCCCAGAAGACAGTCCATGGCTTTGCGTGAAAATTCCCGCCGGGTAAATATGAATGCCGCGCCGAGGCTGACGGAAAGCCATGACAGCAGACCAGCCACAGTGGCTTGTGCCACGGGATGCTGGATAACGGAAGAAACGGCCGGGTCCATCAGAACCTCCTGCAATGTGGGGATATCTATTGTCTGAATGTGCGCGGTGCGCGGTGCGCCGGTGCGCCATGCGCCTGTGCTGCCGTGGGCCAAGCCGTCCGGCAAACCTGCGCGTGGTGTCAGGGCCTGTTTATGCTGTCACCCCTGGTGTCTGTGTGAACACATTTTCACCATCTTCACCATCAGGGGGCAGCCGGCTTGAGGCCTTGGCGCAGGGTTTGCGCACAAAGGCGGCAGCGTCGTGCATGTGCCTGTTCCGCGCCGTGGTAAGGCGCAGTAACCTTGTGTATGCACATCCGTAATACCGGCTGTTCCGGGCAATTTCAAAGAAAGATTGCCCTGGCGGCTATGCGAGCGGGCGTTCGCGTGCAGGCGCAAGCGCCGTGACGTTGCGAATGTGCATTCGCAACGTTGATCTGCTTTAGAGGTCCTGCCGGTACTGAAGCGACTGTCGCAGGGTTTCTTTGTCCATATATTTGACTTCTGCGCCCAGGGGAATGCCTTGCGCCAGCCGCGAAATGCGCACATGCGGAAAACGCCCGGCCACCAGACGGCGGATGAACGTAGCAGTATTTTCCGCTTCCAGCGTAGCCCCGAGAGCCAGGATAAGCTCGGTCACCTCTCCCTCATCCAGCCGGCGCACCAGCCGGTCTGTATCGAGACCTTCAGCGTCCATCCGTTCCAGGGGGGCCAGCAGACCGCCGAGGATCATGTACTGCCCCCGGTAAAAGCCGCCTTCGTCCAGGGTAAGCATGCTGTCCCACTCGGTGACCAGGCAGAGCGTGTCGCGCGCGCGTTCGGCATCGGCACAGACCGGGCAGGGGTCTGTGGACGCAAGTCCGCCGCAGCGCGAGCACAGGTGCAGGTTGTCGCGCAGGTCATGGATGCCGCGCCCCAGGCGGCGGGTTTCGGCCTCCGGCCATTTGAGCAGGGCCATGGCCGCGCGCATGGCGGATTTGGGGCCAAGGCCCGGCAGGCGCGCGAGCTGCTCCACCAGGGCCTTGAGTGGTTCGGGAATACGTTTGTTCATGAACCTAGAAGAGGCCGGGCAGCTTGATGCCGCCGGAAATGTTGCTCATTTCGCGGTCCATGGTTTCACGGGCGATACGCCCCGCCTCATTGACGGCAGCCAGGATGAGGTCCTGCAGCATTTCCACATCGCCGCCTTCCAGGGCCTTGGGGTCAATGGTGATCTTGCGCAGTTCCTGCTTGCCGGAAACTTCGGCCTTGACCATACCGCCGCCGCTGGTGGCCTCGTAACTGTGTTCGCCCATTTCCTGCTGGAGTTTGGCGATCTTGTTCTGCATGACCTGGGCCTGGCGCAGGATGTCATTCATGTTGCGCATATGTTTCTCCTTGAATATTCAAATTGTTGCATCAGAATGAAAGATTTTTGTCTTTCATTGCCGGGCCGTTGTGGGAGTTCTTTCGTCCGGTGGCCTTGCTGCGCCGTACAGTCCGCCTTCAGCGGCAGGCGGTTCCGGAGCCGAGAACCTGTTGTGCGAAATGTTCAAAGGAGTCTCCCTCCCGTGATTCCGCCCCTTCCAGCAAATCAAAAAAACAGTTGGGAATCTCTTTGAGCCTGAGATTTTTTTGTATGCACGGCGCACAGCCTTTATCATGCCTGGCCGGATGCAGCGGACAGTCCGTGTTTTTACAGGAACAGAACGCGCTTGATATGTTCACGGCAGGCCTCCCGAAGTCATGTGGCGCATGGTGCGGCGGAATATCCCCGAAAACGGCGTTTCCCGCAAGTGCTTTCAGAAAAAACCGCTGCGGGCCGCCTTGCCGCGGGCAGCCCGGGTCGCCGGGCTGCCCGCGGCTGTGAGCATGCCCTGTCGTCTTTTCTCTCCCCGTGGGGATGCGGCTAGTCTATGGGGCGGCAGCCTTTCAGCGAGGCGTTCAGCACCTCAAAGCATGGCTGCAGCTCTTCCTTGCGGCTGAACTCGGCAATAAGGTCCGCCTCCGGCCGGTGCGGCTTGGGGGCGATAATCTCTACCTGCGTTTCCGGCGCGCCATAGGCGGCCAGTGCGGCATACAGGGCTTTGGCCTGTTTTTCAAGCTGATGCAGCTGCGTTTCTGTTCTGGGCTGCAAACGCAGCGTACTGCCTTGCCAGTCCACCCCTATGCCGCGCAGTACGTAAGGAGCCGGAACGGGGCGCGAGGCAGCCTGTTCCGCCACGCAGAAATCGTAAAAATTCTGCCAGTTGCGGCTACGCCCGCCGGGGCTGGCCGGTGCTGCAGCCGGGGCGTCTTGTTGCGTCTGCCTGTCCCTGCGGTCCTGGCCTGTAGCACTTTGCCCGGCGGCATTTCTGTCCGAAGCATTCTGCCCGGAACTGTCCGTCCGCCTTGTGGCGTTCCGGCGGCCCGGCCAGTTTTGCGCAACCGGGCTTTCCGTCAGGGCGTCATCTTCGTAGGGCGCATAATCTTCGTCCTGGCCTGTCCAGGGTGCGCCGTCCATATCAGGGCCGGGGGCTTCCGTATGGGGTGTCTGCGCTGGCGCTCCGTCTTGGGGCGCGTCCGGCGGGGTGGAAAAGCCATTGCCTGGGGCGCGACGGTGAGCACTGTACGGGGGCGTTGTCCGGCCTTCGGCCCGCACGTCACGCTGGTCACTTGTATGGGATTTGTCCGGGTGGCGCCCCTGATTGCTGTGCGGACTGTTTTGGCCCCGGGTGAGATTTTCGTCCTGCCCGGACGGCTGGTTCCGGCTGTGGTCACAGGCTGGAGCAGGGTCGGGTGTTTCGGCCTCTTCGCCATCTGTGGTGGGGCGGGCGGCAGTGGTGGTGGCCCGTGGGCGGGCTGCGCTTTTGCCCATGCCCGAAGCGGCCGGGGCGTCGTCCGGCGTTCCGGCGTTGTGGCGGGCCGCTTCTGCTCCTGCGTGTGGCGGCTGCCCCGACCTGTATCCGCCATGCGGCATGCTGGAAGCGGGACCGGACGTGGAGCCGGAAGGCGGTTGGTTTGCGTCGGCCGGGGCCGCGCCTGGGGGACCCGCGGGCATCTGGTCCGGCGTTACCTGCCCAACGGGCAGCAGTTGCGGCAGCAGGGCCAGGTTAAGCAGCAGCAGTTCCAGGGCGGCTGCCGGTTCCGGGCTTTGCACGATGCCGCGCTGGGCGTCCAGCGTCATCTGCCATGCGGCATGCAGGTGGGCCGTGGAAAAACGCGGTGCGAGGCCCTGCCACAGGGCAGCCTCGTCAGCGGGCAGTTGCAGGCTGGAAGCCACTGCCGCGCCGCCTTGCCGCAAAAGAAAAAGATTGCGCAGGTTGCCGGCCAGTTCTCGCACGAAAAAGCCGATATCCACGCCCTGCTGCAATATCTGACGGCAGAGTCCGGCCACGGCGGGGCAGTCCTGCGCGTGCAGGGCCTCGAAAAGTTCAGCGAACATTTCCTGTCCGGCCAGGCCCAGCACTTGCCGCGTGGCGGCGGCTGTGAGTTGTTCGCCGCCCAGGGCCAGGGTCTGGTCCAGCAGGGACATGCTGTCGCGTACACTGCCCGCCGCGCGGCGGGCCAGCAGGCGTACGGCGCTGTCTTCAAAGGTGACATTTTCCTTGCGCAGCACACCGGAAAGGTGCTCGACCAGAGCGTCTTCGCTCAGGTGGCGGAACACGAAATGCTGGCAGCGGCTCACAATGGTCACGGGGAACTTGTGCGCCTCGGTGGTGGCAAAGATGAAGACCACGCGCTCCGGCGGCTCTTCAAGAGTTTTCAGCAGGGCGTTGAAGGCGTTGCGCGTGAGCATGTGGGCTTCGTCGATGATGAAGACCTTGTAGCGGCCTTCCATGGCGGCGTAGCCGATGGTTTCGCGCAGCGAGCGGGCATCTTCCACGCTGTTGTTGGACGCGCCGTCAATTTCCGTTACGTCCACGTGCACGCCCTGGGTGATCTTGCGGCACTGGGCACATTCGTTGCATGGTTCGGGACCGGGGGAATGCTCGCAATTGAGGGCCTTGGCGAAAATGCGGGCAATGGTGGTCTTGCCCACGCCGCGCGTACCGCTCAAAAGATAGGCCGCAGCGGGCCTGTCCTCGGCGGCGGCACGGGAAAGGACGGCTTTTACCATATCCTGTCCCGCCACCTGGGCAAAGGTCTGGGGGCGGTAGCGCGAGGCGAGGGAGAGATGCTTCATGATTTTCTGACGGCGCGCCCGGCGGGCCGGGCGCGCCTGTTGAGCTAGACTTTATAGTGGTGCAGCCAGCCGGCGTACTTGGGGTTCTGGCCCTTGACGATCTTGAAGTACTCGGTTTGCAGGTGCTTGGTCACAGGCCCGGCGTGTCCGGCGCCGATCTGGCGGTGGTCCATCTCGCGGATGGGGGTTATTTCCGCCGCGGTGCCGGTAAAGAACGCCTCGTCGGCAATATACATTTCGTCACGGGTGAACTGCTGTTCTTCCACCGTGTAGCCCAGGTCCTGGGCCAGCTTCATGACGGAGTCACGGGTGATGCCGCCGAGGATGGAGGTCCAGGGCGTGGTCTTGATGATGCCGTCGCGCACGATAAAGATATTTTCACCAGTGGCTTCAGACACATAGCCGTTGGTGTCCAGCATGACGGCCTCGTCATAGCCTTCGTCCTTGGCTTCCACCTTGGCAAGGATGGAGTTGATGTAGTTGCCTGCGGCCTTGGCCTTGGACATGCTGGTGTTCACATGGCTGCGGGCAAAGGTGCTGGTTTTGACGCGAATGCCCTTTTCCAGAGCTTCGGCGCCAAGATAGGCCCCCCAGGGCCAGGCGGCTACAATGGTCTGCACCGGATTGTTGCCGGGGTAGACGCCCATTTCGCCATAGCCCACGAAAGAAAGCGGACGCACATAGCCTTCGGCCAGTTTGTTGATTTCAAGCGTTTCCACGCAGGCTTTTACCAGCTCTTCTACGGTAAGAGTGAGGTTCATGCGTAGGATCTTGGCGGAGTTGAGCATACGCTTGCAGTGGTCTTCAAGGCGGAATATGGCGGACGTGCCGTCGGCACAGGCATAAGCCCGGATGCCCTCGAAAATGGCGCTGCCGTAATGCAGGGCATGGGTGAGCACGTGAACCTGGGCTTCGTCCCAGGGAACCATTTTTCCGTCAACCCAGATGTACTTCATCTTTTGCATGACTGTCCTCCGCAAGACTCATAAGTAGGGCGGCATCACTGGCGGCACACATGGCCGTCGAGTCCGCAAGAGAAAAAATTTACTGTAAAGCGCCCCATATGGCAAGCGCACTGACCGCGCGGCAGCGGGCCTTGAGCGGCGCGCGCCGCCTCCGGGCAAAGGTCTGGCCCTGGGGCGGCGCATGCCGTATGCTGGGCCTGCCTTTTTGCGCAATGAGGACAGATATGAAATACACAGACATGAAAAATACGGCAGATACTTCCGTATATTTGCTGGGAATCGATGCCGGAGGAACCCATACCGATGCGGTTTTGCTGATGGAGGACCCCGGGGGGCATCCGTCCGGCAGGGCGGACGCGTCACCCGAAGGGCATGCCGCAGCTGCCCTGAACGCCGCTGACGACATACATGTGGCATACGCGCCCCATGTATCGGAACAGCCGGAAAAACAGGCTGTTCCGGGCGCGGCGTTGCCCCGTATGCGTATTCTGGCCGCTGCCAAAACGCCCACGCGGCATGATGATATGCCCGCGTCCATTGGCGAGGTGCTGGCGGCCCTGACAACCGCGCTGGACAGTGACCCGATCCTGGCCACCTCTGGCGGCGCGGCGCTGCTCGGGCGGGTGAGCCGGGTCACCCTTGGGGCTACGCTGGCTGTCAACGCCCTTGTGCAGGGCAAGGCTGATGCCGTGGGACTGGCCTTGTCTGCCGGGCCGGGGCTTGCTCCCGGCCGTTTTGCCCTGGGGCGGCATGTATGTGTAGTTCCCGGCGGTCTTGATCACAGGGGGGTTGAAGTCAGCCCGCTGGATGTTGCGGGCCTGGAGCGTCAGGCTGCCCTGTGGAAAGAGGAAGGCATCACCGCCGTGGCTTGCGTGAGCAAGTTTTCGCCGCGTAATCCGGCGCACGAGCAGGCCATGGCCCGGGCTGTGGCGCGCGCGTACGGCCCTTCCTTGCGCCGGGATGCACCCTCGGACCGCGTACCGGAGGCAGAACCAGCCGTGCCGGGCATTACTGAGGGGCACAGGCTTTCCGGCCGTCTCAGCTTTCCGCGGCGTATTGCCACCGCCTATTTCAACGCTGCCGTGCAGCGCCTGCACGTCAGTTTTCTGGAGGCCGCGGAGAGCGCCCTTGCCCGGGCCGGAGTATCCGCCGCGGTGCGCCTGCTCAAGGCTGACGGCGGGGCCGTGCCGCTGAGCCTTTCACGGCAGGAGCCGGTGCAGTCCATCCTTTCCGGCCCGGCAGCCAGCGTTATGGGCGTGCTGGCTTTGTGTCCGGCCGCGTGCCAGGGCTGCGGGCTGCTGCTGGATATGGGCGGCACCACCACAGACATGGCCCTTGTGGCGGACGGCTCCCCGGTGGTGGACAGGGACGGCATGGTCCTTCAGGGACGGCGTACGCTGGTGCGCGCGCTGGCTTCGGTTTCCATCGGCGTGGGTGGTGATTCGCTTGTCAGCGTCGAGGGCAGCGGCCATGAGGCCGTAGTGCGCGTGGGACCGCTGCGGCAGGGACCTGCCGTGGCCTTTGGCGGCAGCCTGCCAACCCTGCTGGATGCCCTCAACACACTGCACAGCCAACCCTGTTCCGGGTTGGAAAATTTAACGGAAAACCCGGCGGCCAACGCGGCAGAAAATCCGGCAGCAAGCGGCGCTGCGGCACAGGCCACCGCACAACTTGCAAAAACAGCAGGGGATGTGGCTGCTTCGGTGGAGAGCATGGGGCATCTGGCTCGGCGGCACGGCCTTGCACCCCAGGTTCTGGCCCGCAAGGCTGTGGACGACGCCCTCGCCCGGATAGTTGCAGCTGCCCATGAACTGGTAGAGGACATCAACGCCCGTCCCATTTATACCCTTGCGGGGCTGAAGGCGCTGCGTCAGGCGCGGCCCCTGCACGCCTGGCTCATGGGCGGCCCGGCAGACTGCATGAGAACGCACCTGGCCGCTGCGCTGGGCCTGCCCGTAAAATGCCCGCCCCACGCCGCGGTGGCCAATGCCGTGGGCGCGGCCCTGACCCTGCCCACGGATTCGCTGGAAATTTACGCAGATACCGGCCGCGGCATTCTGCGCGTTCCGGCTCTGGACCTGACGGAAAATATCCACCGGGGCTACAGTCTGGACGCCCTTGGTGAACGCGCCCGTGATCTGCTGCTGGAAAAGCTCGAACGGGGCGGAGCGCACGGGGCCGCAGTGGAGATCACCGGAGCAGAATCGTTCGCCACGCTGGACGACAGCGGCCGCAGCAGCCGGGACATGCGCGTGGTCTGTCAGGCTGTGCCGGGACTGGCTGGCCGGGTGGTCCAGAGCCATTAATGTCTGAAATGCGCTCATGCTCTCTGTTTGGTGCGCCAGTGGACGGCAGCGGTGAACCTGCTTGCCACCTGGCTGACCCCTGCCCGCCTTGTCATTGCGGCTGTCTGCCGCCGTCCGTCCCTGATGGTTGCTGCTGCCCGCGGTCTGCTTTTGATGCCGATTCACGATGCCTGTTTCCAGTGTCTGGCGCCGCGCGCCGCAGCGTGGTGGCCGATGGCCGGTGGTAATGGCCCCTTGAAAAGCATTGCCATACGCCCTACTATCATGCTCCCCAAAAAACGTCCGCACAGCAGAGGGGCCGGGCCGCCATGCCGGGGTGCCACCTTGCGGTCCGGGCAAAAACAGTGCGGAAACCGCCGAGGTTTTCGCCCGCCGGAAGCGCCGCCGTATTTCGGCGGCCTGCGGCATATGCGCCGAAATGGAAAAAGCATGCAGATAGTTCTTTACGAGCCGGAAATACCCCCCAATACGGGCAATGTGGCCCGCTTGTGCGCAGCCACGGGCGTAACGCTCAATCTTATAGAGCCGCTGGGCTTCAAGCTTGAAGACCGCTACCTCAAACGCGCGGGGCTGGACTACTGGCCCAATGTGCGCTTGCAGGTCTGGCCCTGCTGGAGTGACTTTACGCGGGAGGCTCTGGCGGACGGGCGCGCGGGGCGGCTGGTATTCACCTCGGCAAAGAGCGCCGGGGGCAGTGTGCCGGTACACCATTTTGCCTTTGATCCTGATGACTTTCTGGTTTTCGGTCCGGAAACGCGCGGCCTGCCGCAGGAAATTCTGGAACTTTCGCCGCACAGGGTGCGCATTCCCATGCTGGAAGGGCGCGTGCGCAGCATCAACCTGTCCACAGCGGCGGGTATTGTGCTTTATGCGGCCCTGGCATGCACTGGCCTTATGGAGGACTGGGCGTGAGCCTGGGTCACGGGTTTTCCCTGGTATTTCCCTGGTCTGTGTGGGAATGCTGGTGGCTGGCCCCTCTGGCCCTTGTTCTGGATTTGTGGCTTGGCGATCCTGCTTTGCCCTGGCGGCATCCTGTCTGCATTGTGGGCAGGTTTCTGGACGCTCTGGAAGGCCCTGCGCGGTGCTTTATGGCGACCGGCGCGGCAGAAAAACAGCGTTTGCGCGGCCGCCTTGCCGGGGCGGCGGCCCTGGCCGTGCTGACGTTCTGTACGGGACTGGCCGCCTGGAGCCTGACATCGCTGCCGTTGTTGGCCCTGCCGCTGGCGGTATACCTGGGCTGGTCCGGCCTTGCCATGGGCAGCCTGCTGCAAACCGGGCGCACTGTGCTGGAACGTGTGGAACATGCGCCCGTGCCTGAAGCCCGTGAGGCACTCTCCTGGCTCGTCAGTCGCGAGACCGGCAGCATGGATCGACCGCTCATGCGCAAGACGCTGGCCGATACCCTTTCTGAAAATCTCACAGACGCTTTTACCGCGCCTTTTTTCTGGCTGCTGGTTGGCGGCCCTGTAGCCCTGTGGTGCTATAAGGCCGTCAGCACCACGGATTCCATGTGGGGCTACACCACTGACAAGTGGCGCTGGCTCGGCTGGGCCGGAGCGCGGGCTGACGATGCCCTGGCCTTTATTCCGGCCCGCCTGGCTGCGCTGAGTACGGCGCTGGCCCATGTGCTGGCCTGTCTGTGCGCGCGGCTTGCCGGCGCTTTCGGCCGCCGGTGCGTGCGGGTAGCGGCCCGCCAGCCTTTGCAGCGCCTCATCCGTTGCGCGGCCAGGCTTCCGGCATGGCCGGGGCGCTGGCCCGGCCTTGGCGTGGTGGCCCGTCAGGCCGTGGGCATGCCCAGTCCCAATTCCGGCTGGACCATGACGGCCTGCGCCTGGCTGTGCTGGGCGCGCATGGCAGGGCCGTCGGTCTATTTTGGAGTGCTGACGCCCAAGCCCTGGCTTGGACCGTCGCCAGAGGATGAGGAACGTCGCGGCCTTTCGGCAGCATGGGATGTTTCCCGCCTGTCGGCCCTGTGCTCCCTGCTGTGGTGGAGCGCCCTGTGTGGTGGCCTGGCCCTCTGGCTTGCGGCTCTTTTGCTGCTTTCTGGCACAGTGTGGGCGTGACAGTACCCTGTGCGATATTGCCCGGGCGACTGCGTGATGCTTTTCCCGCCAGAAGCGCACGCGTGATGCATCTGCGCGGCTGAACGGCGGAGCTGGTGCCGTAACAACCTTGAAAGGCCCTGTTTTCAGAGTTCCAATGCTTTAATTGCTGAGGCGATTGTCATGATGATAGCGGTTTTGTACGCCACGTGTCTGCTGGTGGGCTTTCTGGTGGGAATAACCGGAGTGGGCGGCATTCTTATTCCTCCGGCGCTTATCCTTTTCAGCGGGCAGGAAACCCATATGGCTATGGGTACGGCGCTGGCCTCTTTTCTGCCCGTGGGGCTTGTAGGCACAATCATGTACCGCCGTCTGGGACATGTGGACTGGCATATGGCGCTGCCCTACATGCTGGGCAGTCTTGCTGCCTGGCCCGGCGCGCTGCTTAACGCATGGCTGCCTGCCGGGCCGCTGGTGGCCCTTTTGGCCGGCATCATCATTTTTGCGGGCCTGTGCGCCCTGCGGCCGCCGCGGCCGGGCAGCGGCAGCGCATTCTGGCAGAGCAGGCGCGGCTTTTTCTGCATCGGCGCAGTGACGGGGCTTATGGCCGGGCTTACAGGAGCGGGCGGCCCGGTGCTTTCCATTCCCTGGATGATCATGGCGGGTGTTTCACCCATGACGGCTGTGGGCCTTGCCATGCCCTATCAGGTGACCACGGCCCTGTTCGGCACTATCGGCAACATGTCTGACGGGCATGTGGATTTTACCATTTTGCCGTATATCTGCGGTATGGCCCTGGCGGGTCTGTTTGCCGGGGTGGCTGTTGCCAGGCGTATTCCAACGGAATTGCTAAGAAAGCTTATCGGCGGCCTGTGCTGCGGGCTGGGACTGTTTTTGTTCTTGCGCCTGATATGCAGTTAACGTAAAAAATGTCATGAATATCGCCTCCGTGTTTATCAGCCGCCCGGTCGCCACGGTGCTGCTCATGCTCGGCATGCTTTTTTTCGGCATAACGGGCTATAAAAACCTGCCTGTCAACCATCTGCCCAATGTGGACTTTCCTACCATCCAGGTCATGGCCGACCTTGCGGGAGCCGACCCGGAAACCATGGCCGCTTCCGTAGCCACGCCGCTGGAAAAGGAATTTTTTACCATTGCGGGCATTGACTCCATTTCATCGGTCAACTCCACGGGCCGTACCCGCATTACCATCCAGTTCGCCCTGGACCGCAATATTGACGCGGCGGCTCTGGACGTGCAGTCGGCCATTGGCCTTGCCCAGCGGCGCATGCCAGCCAACATGACCACGCCGCCGAGCTTTCGCAAAGTGAACCCGGCCGACATGCCTATCCTGTACCTGCGTGTGTCGTCGCCCACTCTGCCGCTGTATGCTCTTAACGAATATGCCGATACCCTTATCGGCCAGCGTCTTTCCATGGTGGAAGGCGTGGCTCAGGTGGTGGTGTACGGGCAAAAGAAATATGCCGTGCGGGTGCAGCTTGACCCGGATGAGCTGGCCTCGCGCGGGCTTGGCATTGACGAGGTTGCCGATGCCGTGGCCGCTGCCAACAGCATGCTGCCCACCGGCTCTCTGGAAGGCGCGCAGCGGGCCAGTGCCATCAAGTCCTCGGGCCAGCTGCTCAATGCCCGCGCCTTTCAGGATACGGTGGTGGCCTACCGCAACGGCGCGCCGGTACGGCTGCGCGACCTCGGGCAGGTGGTGGACAGCGTAAAGCAGGACAAGCAGCTTACCTGGGGTAACGGCGGCTCACCCGGCATCACCCTGGCTGTGGAGCGCCAGCCGGGAACCAATACCGTGCAGGTGGTGGACTCCATCCGCAAGCTTTTGCCGGGCCTTGAGCGTCAGTTGCCGCCGTCCGTTGCGCTGGAAGTTTTTTACGACCGCTCCGATTCCATCCGCCACTCTGTGGCGGATGTTAAGTTTACTTTGGTGCTTACGGTTTTTCTGGTGGTGCTGGTCATTTTTGTTTTTCTGCGTAACCTGCCCGCCACCATAATTCCCAGCCTGGCCCTGCCCATGTCGGTCATTTCCACGTTTGCCGTCATGGCGGTGCTTGGCTACAGCCTGGACAACCTTTCGCTCATGGCCCTGACTCTGGCCGTGGGCTTTGTGGTGGATGACGCCATCGTCATGCTCGAAAATATCGTGCGCCACCAGGAGATGGGCAAGGATCCGCTTACGGCGGCCTATGATGGGTCGGCGGAAATCGGCTTCACCATCGTGTCCATGACGGTTTCGCTGGCGGCGGTGTTCATTCCCGTGCTGTTTATGGGCGGCATTGTGGGCCGTTTGTTCAGAGAGTTTGCTGTAGTCATCATTACGGCCATTCTGGCGTCGGGCGTGGTATCGCTTACGCTCACGCCCATGCTGTGCGCCTACTTTCTGAAGGCGCGGGGCGCGCACGCCGTGGGACGCACCGCCGGACAGGGCTTTTACGGCTTGCTTGAGCGCGGCTTTGACCGCCTGAACAGCCTGTACGCGCGTTCGCTGGATGTGGTGCTGCGCCACCGCCTGAAGACGCTCATGGCCTCCCTGTTCTTGCTGGCGCTCACCGGGTGGCTGGGGGCTGTCATGCCCAAGGGTTTTCTGCCCGTGGAGGATATGGGTATGCTGGTGGCCAGCACCGAGGCCGAGCAGGGCGTGTCATACGAGGGTATGGTGAGCGCACAGCGCAGCCTTGACCCTCTGCTGGAAAAAAATTCCCACCTGGCCGTGTACAACTCCATCGTGGGCATTGTGGGCGGCAGCCCGAGCATGAATAACGGCATACTGCTCATGCCGCTCAAGCCGCACGACCAGCGCCCCGGCATCGAGCAGGTGGCCGAGCAGCTGCGGCGTGAACTGAATATTTCTCCCTCGTTGAGGGTTTTTGTGCGTGTGCCGCCGGCCATCAATATCGGCGGGCGTTCTTCAAAGGCTCTTTACCAGTACACGCTTTCCGGACCGGATATGGAAGCCCTGTACGACAGCGCCCAGGAAGTGGAAGAGGCCCTGCGCGCCCTGCCGCAGGTGCAGGACGTGAACAGCGACCTGCAACTGAAAAATCCCGAACTGCGCGTTACCATTGACCGTAACCGTGCGGCGGCGCTGGGCGTAAGCCCGCACCAGATAGAGCTGGCCCTGCAATCGGCCTACGGGTCGCGCGAAATTTCAACAATCTACGCGCCAACCAACGACTATACGGTTTTTGTGGAACTGCAAAAGAAATTCCAGCAGGGCAGCTCGGCCCTGTCACGCCTGTACGTGCGCGCGGCAGACGGCAATCTTGTGCCACTGGACACCCTGGTAAAAATGGAGCCGGGCGTCGGTCCCATTGCCGTGAACCACAACGGCCAGTTTCCGGCAGTGACCATTTCTTACAACCTGCGGCCCGGGGTATCTCTGGGGCAGGGCGTGGCCGCCGTGGAGGCCGTTGCCAGGCCGCTGCTGCCGGATACGGTCACTGCCGAATCGCAGGGCACGGCGCAGGCCTTTCAAAGCTCGCTGACGGGCATGGGCTGGCTGCTGGTGCTGGCGATTGTGGTCATCTACCTGGTGCTGGGCATTCTGTATGAAAGCTTCATCCATCCTCTGACCATTCTTTCGGGCCTGCCTTCAGCGGGTTTCGGCGCGCTGGCTACCCTGTGGCTGTTCGGCATGGACCTGAACCTGTATGGCTTTGTGGGCGTTATCATGCTGTTGGGCATTGTGAAGAAGAACGCCATCATGATGCTGGACTTCGCCCTTGAAGCGCAGCGCCATAATCCCGACATGGAGCCGCTTGAGGCCATTACGCGCGGTTGCCATGTGCGTTTCAGGCCTATCATGATGACCACGGTGGCGGCGCTTATGGGCGCGCTGCCCATTGCCATAGGCATCGGGGCCGGGGCCGAGGCACGGCGTCCTCTGGGGCTGGCTGTGGTCGGGGGACTTTGCTTTTCGCAGATCGTCACGCTCTATATCACTCCTGTGTACTATTATTATATGGAAAAGATGTCGCGCTCACTGGGCAGGCGGTGGGGCGGCCGTTTCAGGCGGCCCAGGGCGGACGCGCCGGAGCTTGCCGCAAAGGACTGAAGCGGGTACACAGCGCGAAGCGCCCATAGAAATTTTTGCTGCGTGCTCCAAGCGCGCGGCGTCCGGTAAAAACAGCATCCGCCCGCGCCTTGCGCATTGTGTACCGGCGGCATGAAAGCCCGGCGGCATGCCGCAATGGAGACCGCATGATTTCACAAGATATGTCCTCACCCCTTGAAGCTCCTGTCTGCCGTCGTTGCGGCATGTGCTGTCTGCGTGGCGGCCCCACCCTCATGCAGGCGGATCTGCCGCGCCTCACAGGAGGTGTACTTACCCTTGAGACGCTTATATGCCTGCGCGCGGGGGAGTGGGCGCGTGACGATGCGCGGGGCGAGCTGCGCCCGCTTGACCGGGAGTGCATCAAGGTGGCAGGGCTTGGCGGCCAGGCACACCCCTGGCGTTGCCGTTTTTACCGCGACGCTTCGGGCTGCGCCATTTACGCCCACCGCCCGGTGCAGTGCTCGGCTCTGTTCTGCATGAATACGGACCCGCTGGAAGACCTGCTGGCCCGCGAGCCTCTGCTTGACCGCGCAAAGGCTCTGGAGGCGCTGGCCTCTCTGGCGCATATACCAGGTTTTTACGGAATGCCCGATGGGACCCGCGCCCTTCTGCCCGACCTTGTGACCGCCCACGAAGAGCAGAATCCCGTGGCTCCCGTACTTGAGGCTGCGGTGCGTCTTGGCTTCGCGCCCAAGGGGGCGAGCGGCGTAACCGGGGAAGAGACCACGATGGAAGAGAGCGAACGCCAAAACCTGCTGGACGGTATCAGCAAGGCCGTGCGCACAGAGGCGGCTTTTCGCGATCTGTGTGTGGAGCGCGCAGGCATACCCGCCGCCATGCTGCCTTTTCTTTTGGGGCGGCCCATGGCCGATCTGCTGGCCGAGGTCGGGCTGCGCCCGGCGGCTACGACCCCGGAGCGGTCTCTGCTGTAAGGTGCATGCGGCGGCAGCGTCGCGCGAGTTTCACCGTAGCAGCCAGCCCGGTGTATACCCGCTTTCTGTGCGGCGGATCATGCGATTACTGCGCGACGGAGCGTCAAGCCTTTTCCGGCCGGTAACCGCTTGTGCCGGGGCATGCCGGAGCCTCCGGCACAGGGCCTGGGAGCTGCCGCGCTTGGTTGACAGAAGGCCGTCACGGTCCTACCTTACATAAATTATAATATTCACAGCCCGCGCCACGGGCCAAACGAAGGAAGCATCATGCCATTGTGCAGCATTGAGGAAGCCGTTGCCGATATCAAACAGGGCAAAATGGTCATTCTTGTGGACGACGAAGGCCGGGAGAATGAAGGCGACCTGACCATGGCCGCGGAATTTGTCACCCCCGAGGCCATCAACTTTATGGCTAAATACGGGCGGGGCCTTATCTGCCTGCCTATGTCGCCGGAGATGATCGACCGGCTTGACCTGCCCCTTATGACGCAGCGCAACGGCTCGCGTTTCGGCACCAACTTCACCATTTCCATTGAGGCCCGCGAGGGCGTTACCACGGGTATTTCCGCTGCGGACCGTGCCACCACCATTCTGGCCGCCGTTGGCGATGATGTGCGCCCCGATGACCTTGTGACGCCGGGGCATGTTTTTCCCCTGCGCGCCAAAGCCGGGGGTGTACTTTCGCGCGCAGGGCAGACCGAAGGCGGCGTGGACCTGTCGAAACTGGCCGGGCTGAAGCCCGCCTCGGTTATCTGCGAGATCATGCGGGATGACGGAACAATGGCCCGCATGCCCGATCTGGAAACTTTTGCTGAAGAGCACGGTCTCAAGATTGTGGCCGTCAAGGATATCATCCGCCACCGCCTCAACCGGGGGCAGGTATCTGTGCGCAATGTGGCCAAGGCCCATCTGCCCACGAGGTTCGGTGATTTCACGGTATATGCCTATGAAAGCGAAACCGAGCAGGGTACGCATCTGGCTCTGGTCAAGGGCGACCTCTCCGGGCCGGAGCCTGTGCTTGCCCGCGTACACAGCGAATGCCTCACGGGCGATGCCCTGGGATCGCTGCGTTGCGATTGCGGTGGTCAACTCGGCGCGGCCCTGCGGCAGATAGAAAAAGAAGGGCGCGGCGCGCTGCTGTATATGCGCCAGGAAGGACGCGGCATAGGCCTTGCCAATAAAATACGCGCCTATGCTCTTCAGGACGAAGGCTACGACACCGTAGAAGCCAACCGCAAGCTGGGCTTTCCCCCGGATCTGCGGGATTACGGAACCGGCGCGCAGATGCTGGTTGACCTGGGCATACACAAGGTGCGTCTGCTGACCAACAATCCCAAAAAAATTGTGGGGCTTTCCGGTTACGGCATCGAAATTGTCGAAAGAGTGCCCATTGAAATGGACGCCTGCCCTGAAAATGAGCACTACCTGCGCACCAAGAAAGAAAAAATGCAGCATATGCTGCACTGCTCCTGCTGCCGTTAAGGGCTTCTTTTCCGGTTTTGCCATTGGGTATGCCGGACGATTCATTGCCGTCAGGCCAGGCAAGCGGCCTGGCGGCAGTAAGTTGCGAGGGGGCTATGCCGCCTGCCGCGGCTGTATTCCAGGCTTCCCGGTGTGGAGCCGCAGGGTTTTCGGGTGCTGCTGCCGGCAGCATTGTGGGAGACTGCTTTTTTGAGCATGTCGGCTTTGCGAACAGGGGTTCCCAAAGCTGCAAGACGCTCACTATGGCGTTTATCCGCACAGATCACTGTGCCTGCGCCTCTGTGGCGGACGGCTGTGTGTGCAGCCGTCAGGGCGATTCCAACGTGAAATTGCCCTAAAAAAACAGGACCGCCCTTTGACCCCGGCGTGCCGCCCTGATGCTCAGGCCGGCACGGGGCAGCGGTTCATACTTCAGGGAGTACTGCATGACCGTAAAGGAAAAGATTGTGGCTCAGGGCGCGCTGTTGTGGCGTTTTCTGGGTTTTTTCCAGCCGCCCCTGTTGCGCTGTATCCATGCCGCCGTGATCGCATTTGTACTTTTGCAGTTCCTGACCAGCATGGTCATGGTGGTGACTGTGGAAGGCCCCTCGGGCCTGGCCTGGATACACATCATCTCAGGCATGGCCCTGTGCCTGCTGGGTATCGCCCTTGTGACGCTCAGCATCAGAAAGCGCGGCTTGCGCAACTTTTTCCCCTACCTGTGGGGCGATATGGAGCAGCTTGGCAAGGATATGCGCGCTGCGGCACAGTTCAAGATGGTTGGTCCCCGCCCCAAAGGCCTGCCCGCATGTATCCAGGGCCTTGGCATGGGAGCGCTGCTGCTGGCTGTGTTTACCGGCCTGTGGTGGTTTGACGACTGGAGCAATGACCGCCTTGGTCTTACCGCCCTGAGCGTACACAAGTTTTTTGCCTGGGCTATGGTTGCCTATCTTGCAGGACACGGCGGCATGGCGCTGGCCCATTTTGCCATATGGCAGAAAAAGACGGCGCCCAAGAAATAGCGCTTAGCGCACGTTGGCAAGAATAGAGCGCATTTTATGCGTGAAATGCTTTGTGGGGGAGGGAACCTTTTACAAAAGGTTCCCTCCCCCACGCCCCCACCCCCTAAGGCATTTATTTCTGTTGTAATCTGCCCCTAACGCTGCACGAGAGTGTAGCGCCTGACCTGAGACGAAAAACCCAAACGCCGCAAGCCCGGTATGTCCAAAGACATGCCGGGCTTGCGGCGTTTGGGCCGGAAATCCGCGAAAGGTGTTGATCTGATGTAAGAATCTTGAATAAAAAGACGTTTGTCTTTTTTGCACAGGTAGAAATATTTACAATGCAGCGATTTTACAGTGTTTATTTTTTCAAGGTTGCCCCAAACGGCTCCTTTGTTTCTATAAAATCCTCGCCAGCCGGGCGTTGGGCATGACTGAACCAGTCCAGTCTTACAGGATATTGCGCGTGAGCATGCTCTCTCCCCAAATCGCAATCGCGTAAATAAGGAGGGTATATGGCGGCAACTACCGGCAAAAGTAACGGACACTTGGGCATCAGGCATCCTTTCGGGGCCAGGCACGGCACACCTGTGGCGGGCCAGGAGAACGAGCGCAGCAGTCATTGGCAGACAGAATGTACGGGACGAAAAAAGACCCGCTGGCACAGCCCTTGCCCGTGTCGCTGGACGCGCCGCTGCAAGAGCGCATGTACGCTGAAAGCGTGTCCGACGTGGTGGAGCGGCATGCCGCGAAAACGCATGACCTGAAGCCCTTTGGCTTACATCTTGAAGCGGAGGTTCCCTACGAAATTCTGCAAAAGCACAACGATACGAAACCGCTGATAAGCCCCTGGTGCTTCCGTAGCTGATCTGCTGAAGGGTGGACTTTCTTTCGCCCTTCAGTAGGCTTCGCCTCACATGCCAAATATGGCGAGCATCAGAATTAAAAAGGTGGGTTCGAGGACAAGCACCAGAAAAAAGACACAGAGGGGAATCTTCAGCAAAGCGGTGTAGCCGTTCATGCGGTCAAAAAAGAACAGGGAAAAGGGCAGGGCCATCAGCGCGGACTTGAAGGCTGTGACGAGCAGTCGTAGGTAGATACGGGCCGAATACTCAAGGTTCAGCATGGTTTGCAACTGTGTTATTTCATTGCGTGAAGGGTCTGCGCTAAGAAAGGCCGCAAAGGCCAGGCAGTATATAGGCAAGGAGGTGGCAAGGCCAAAACCCCTCAGAAAGACCAGACAGCCTGCAAAGCCGTACAGGAAGGTGAAGACTGCATAGGGGCTGGAGCCATGCATCACCCACCACCAGTTGAGCATAGCAATAAGGCACAGGGGCCATGCACGTTCTATAACAATCCCTATGAATGTGCTCATTTTTTCCAGAGTCATGCCAGTCTCCATTGTTTCGGCTTCCGGCTTTGACGGCGATATTTTTATAGCAATACTGCGGCACTGGCACAAGAATTGGACGCGCATGGGTGCGGTTCACGCATGGCCCTCTTGCCGGGGCCTTTGGGTGTTGCATGGAGTCTTTTTATTTGAAGCCAGGGTGATGTCTGGAGGCGCTGCTTTTGGGATTTTCGTTTCAGGTCAGGAGAATTCCTGTAACAGATTGAAGCAGGAATAAAGGTTTTAGGATGTGGGGGAGGGACCCTTTTGCAAAAGGGTCCCTCCCCCACAAAGCTCTTCACCGTAAAAATGCTCTGTGGGGTCCCTCCCCACAGAGCATTTCAAAGTAAATTGTCTTCGGCACTGCCCTAGTAGTCTTCTTCCTTCATTTCCGGCGGCACGGCCACAGCAGTGGTAATAATGCGCCTGCGGGATGGGGCCGCCGGAGGGGTTGCTGCGGCGCGGCGCTGCGGCGGCTCGGGCAGGGCGTTATACAAGGCCCAGAAGGCCGGGTACAGGCCGGTCATGACGCCGGGGTTGCCGAGCTTCTGGTGCTGTTTTGCACAAGCTGCCAAAGCAAGGGCCATAGCCCATGCGGGCGTGGGGGCGTTCCACGCGGTCTTGGTTTCAGGTTGTGCTGTTTTGCACAATCTGCCGCTTTCGTCCTGTTCGAGGTCCACGGAGTGCAGGAAGCTTCCTACCTCGTGCATGTCCGTACCTTGGGGCAACGGCGGCAGCACTGTCTGCCCGCCGCGCAGGGCAGCGCACGCGGCCAGACCCACAACCAGAGGCGACCAGTCCGCGGGCAGGTCCGCAGGCAGGGCAGATATGCTGAATGCCTTGAGCGGAGCCGTATTTTGCGCGTTGAGTTCTTCGCCTTCCTTGCCATTCTGCTGCTGCAGGTCAAGGCCCAGGTCGCGCAGGATGCGCCATCCGGCTTCGGCTGCGGGCCACTGGGGCCACTGCCCGGCAAGGCGTGTTTCGCCGCCCAGCACCAGGGGCAAGGCCAGCAGAAAGAGCGCCAGTTCCGGTTCAACGGGCAGTTGTGGTTGCGCGGGAATATTCAGCTTTGTCGGATGGATGCGTACAACGCCGCCGTCCACGGCCACATCTGCTCCGGCTGCCCGCAGGATGGGCAGAGTACGGGCCAGTATGGTTTTTTGGGCCGGGTGGCCGCTGATATCCATGGCCAGGCTGTGTTCATAGCCGGGCGCTGCCAGCAGAATGCCTTCGGCCAGTTCGGCGGGCGTATCTGCAGGCATGGTTACAGCGTCGGGGAGGATGCCGGAGCTTTCAAGCCGCGCAGGCAGGCCATCGCTCTTGGGGACCACATGCACAAGGCGCGCGCCCATAGTGGGCAGAAAGTGGCGGACGGAGGAAAGGTCGGCCAGTTTCAGGCCGGACTCGCCCGCGAATTTCGCCCGTGATGGGCGTCCCAGATAGTGTCCCAGCAGTAGAAAAAAGTTCCACGCGCTGTCGCCCACATAAAGCACCTTGTCGGGTGCGCCCAGGGGAACAGCGGGTCTTGCGGTGACGCCTTCGTCCTCGCGGGTGAGGGCCGCTCCGGCCTGGTTGAGCATTTTTACACAGTCCACAACGGGGTCGTTCATGAGGCTTGGGCTGAGCCGCAGGGGCTGCCCTGTGGCGGCGGCCAGCATGAGCCACGCGCGTGTGGCGCGGCAGGCCAGAGGAGCCTGCATGCGCAGGCGCACGGCCTTGGCCGGCGGGGCCAGGTTGAACGCCATACGCTTGTCGGTGCCTTCGCGGGGGCTGTCGGCCAGGGACTGGCCGACGTCGGCGGAGCCACCCTCATGCCCTTCGCCATCGGGCCTTTCCTGCCGCTCGCTTACAGGGCGGGGTTGAAATTCCACTTCCTGCATAAGAGAAAAAAAATGGCCCGAGAGGCGGGCGTCGCGACTGATACGGGCCACTGCGGCCTCCCACGATTCACGCAGTATTTTTTCCTCGGCGGCGTCCATGCGTGGCTTGTCGCCGCGCATGCGCGTCAGGATATTATGGCGCCGCAGCAGGAGGCGTAAAATGTCGCGGTCAATTTCGCAAACGGTTTCGCGCAAGGGGCGGCGCGGACGTGCCTCGCCCTGGCCCCGGAAGTCACGTTTTTCGCGGTTGTCCCGGGGGGGCCGCGGGCCGCGCGGGTCGTTCGAATGGTCAGTCATGCTCTTTCCTGTGGGAAAATAGGAGGGAGGGGGTGATTAAATCCCTTTTCGTTGTGTGGAATTGCAGGGGTTTGCTGCAAATACGCAGCAAATCTGCGCCACAGTCTTTCTTTCTCTGCGCAAACGTGTTAGCTTGAAATGACTTCTCTTGCAAGGGTATGCTCGCGAGGACTCTGTTTGGGGAAGGTTTGAATAGGGGATTAGAACTTTTTTCACAAGAACCTTATCTAGCTGAATTTTATTGGAAAAGCCTGTTCGACGATGTAATGTTTCCACGAAATTTTGCAGAGGGGGCTTGACTCGGACGCCAAGTGCTTGTTACTAATTGCGCAAGCCATTCGCCCAAACGTTTAAGCGAAGGCGCTCGGCTAACCCCGGCGTGTCGGTCTTTCCCGTCGCGCCACGCCGAACCCGGCGGGTTTTTCAAACACTTTTACTGAGTTGGAGGATACGTATGCCGACTTATGTCGATCCGTCCAAATGTGACGGCTGCAAGGGTGGCGAAAAGACGGCTTGCATGTACATTTGCCCCAACGACCTCATGATCCTCGATCCCGAGGAAATGAAGGCCTACAACCAGGAACCCGACGCCTGCTGGGAATGCTATTCCTGCGTGAAGATCTGCCCCCAGGGCGCCATTACGGCCCGCCCCTACGCTGACTTCGCTCCCATGGGCGGAACCTGTATCCCCATGCGGTCGGCAGACTCCATTATGTGGACGGTTCAGTTCCGTAACGGCAATGTAAAGCGTTTCAAGTTCCCCATTCGCACCACTCCGGAAGGTTCCATCAAGCCTTTTGAAGGTTTCCCCGAAGGCGGCAACATCGAAGACGAACTTCTGTTCACCGAAAAGGCCCTGGTTACCCCCAAGGAAGCTCTCGGCAAGAAGTTTGAAATGCTGGAAGCCGACAAGGTTCTTACTTGCATGGAACACGGCCGTTAGGTCTTTGCAACCGCTAGTGCGATAAGGAGATACCATTATGCCTATGATTCCCGTAAAGGAAGCGATAAAGGGCGTAGCCATTGCCGAACCCGAAGTTAAAGAACATGCGGTTGACCTGCTCATCGTGGGCGGCGGCATGGGATCCTGCGGCACCGCTTTTGAAGCTGTCCGCTGGGGCGAAAAGCACGGCCTGAAAATTCTGCTTTGCGACAAGGCTTCCCTCGAGCGCTCCGGCGCCGTGGCCCAGGGCCTTTCCGCCATCAACACCTATCTGGGTGAAAACAGCGCCGACGACTACGTGCGCATGGTCCGCACCGACCTTATGGGCCTCGTGCGCGAAGACCTTATCTTCGACTGCGGCCGCCACGTTGACGACTCCGTGCACCTGTTTGAAGACTGGGGCCTGCCCTGCTGGATCAAGGGTGAAGACGGCCACAACATGAACGGCGCCGCCGCCAAGGCCGCCGGCAAAAGCCTGCGCAAGGGCGACGCCCCCGTGCGTTCCGGCCGTTGGCAGATCATGATCAACGGTGAATCCTACAAGTGCATCGTGGCCGAAGCTGCCAAGAATGCCCTGGGTGAAGACCGCATCATGGAGCGCATCTTTATCGTGAAGCTGCTGCTCGACAAAAATACTCCCAACCGCATCGCGGGCGCCGTGGGCTTTAACCTGCGCGCCAACGAAGTGCACATCTTCAAAGCCAACACCATCATGGTGGCCGCCGGCGGCGCGGTGAACGTGTACCGCCCCCGTTCCACCGGTGAAGGCATGGGTCGCGCCTGGTATCCCGTATGGAACGCCGGCTCCACCTACACCATGTGTGCCCAGGTCGGCGCTGAAATGACCATGATGGAAAACCGCTTCGTGCCCGCCCGCTTCAAGGACGGTTACGGCCCCGTGGGCGCGTGGTTCCTGCTCTTCAAGGCCAAAGCCACCAACAGCAAGGGCGAAGACTACTGCGTGACCAACCGTGCCATGCTGAAGCCCTACGAAGACCGCGGCTACGCCAAGGGCCATGTCATCCCGACCTGCCTGCGTAACCACATGATGCTTCGCGAAATGCGCGAAGGCCGCGGCCCCATCTATATGGACACCAAGACCGCCCTGCAGACCACCTTCGCCACGTTGAACGAAGAACAGCAGAAGGAACTTGAGTCCGAAGCCTGGGAAGACTTCCTCGACATGTGCGTTGGCCAGGCCAACCTGTGGGCCTGCACCAATACCGCCCCTGAAGAGCGCGGTTCCGAAATCATGCCCACCGAACCCTATCTGCTCGGTTCCCACTCCGGTTGCTGCGGCATCTGGGTGTCCGGTCCCGACGAAGAATGGGTGCCTGAAGACTATAAGGTGCGTGCGGCCAACGGCAAGGTCTACAACCGCATGACCACCGTTGAGGGCCTGTTTACCTGCGCCGACGGCGTGGGCGCTTCCGGCCACAAGTTCTCTTCCGGTTCGCATGCTGAAGGCCGTATCGCCGGCAAGCAGATGGTGCGCTGGTGCCTTGACCACAAGGACTTCAAGCCCGAGTTCAAGGAAACCGCCGATGAACTGAAGAAGCTCATCTACCGTCCGTACTACAACTTCATGGCCGGCAAGGACGCCTCCACCGACCCTGTGGTGAACCCCAACTACATCACGCCCAAGAACTTCATGATGCGTCTTGTGAAGTGCACCGACGAATACGGCGGCGGCGTGAGCACCTACTACACCACCTCCAAGGCTCTGCTCGACACGGGCTTCAACCTGCTTGCCATGATGGAAGAAGACTCCCTCAAGCTGGCCTCCCGTGACCTGCACGAACTTCTGCGCTGCTGGGAAAACTATCATCGCCTGTGGACGGTGCGTCTGCACATGCAGCACATCTCCTTCCGCGAAGAATCCCGTTACCCCGGCTTCTACTATCGCGCGGACTTCATGGCCCTGGACGACACCAAGTGGAAGTGCTTCGTGAACTCCAAGTACGATCCCGCCACCGGCGAGACCAAGATCTTCAAGAAGCCTTACTACCAGATCATCCCCGACTAGTCGGCGGCATGTAGCACAAAAGGGGCGGCCGCAAGGCCGCCCCCCTTGGCTGTACGCTCTGCTACGGCCAGTGGGTGCAACAGGCGAAAGGGCGCGGAATGCGCCTTGCCCGCCGCGCAGATGCTCAGCATGCGGTTTGTATGTCCCCGTCAGGCGGTTCGCCGCCGCCGGAAAAACTCCGGCTATGATGGTGAGGCAAAGTCTTAGGGCAACCGGGTACGGTTCCGGGCCGCCACATTCGGAAACTGTGGCCGGCCGTCGGCAGTTGGCGCGAGCCGATGCCCGTAAGGTTTGGCCGGATGCGGCCACTCCTTTTTTCCGCGGCGAGGGGCGTTGTCACTTCTTCAGCCGCTATGCAACAACGCAGGAGGATATCCAGGATGTCCAATGCCATTCTCGTCGTGGGCGGCGGCTTTGCAGGCCTTACAGCCGCCATTGAAGCGGCGGAACTGGGTCACGATGTCTATATCGTCGAAAAGTCGCCCTGGCTTGGGGGCCGCGTGGCTCAGCTCAATAAATATTTTCCCAAACTCTGTCCCCCCTCCTGCGGCTTGGAAATCCAGTTCCAGCGCATCAGGAAAAATCCGCGTGTGAAGTTCTTTACCCAGGCCGAAGTTGTGGGCTTCAGCGGGGTCAAGGGTGACTATACCGTCAAGGTGCGCATCCAGCCGCGCCACACGGCGCCCCATAACGTGGATTTCAGCCTGCTGGCTTCCAGCCTTGACGGCGAAAGCCCCAGTGAATTCGATTTTGGGCTGTCAAAGCGCAAGGGCTTGTACAAGGCCATGCCTTTTGCCTTCCCCAGCCGCTACACTCTGGATAAGCAGACACTTTCCAAGGCCGACAAGGCCCGTGTGGCGGGCAACCAGTTTCTGGATGTGACCGAGGCCCCCCGCGAAATCGAACTGGGCGTGGGTGCCGTGGTTATTGCCACCGGCTGGAAGCCATATGATGTCACCCGGTTGAGCAACCTTGGTGCAGGCAACGTGAAAAACTGCATTTCCAACATGCAGATGGAGCGTCTCGCCTCGCCCTGTGGTCCCACTGCCGGACGCATCACGCGCCCCACGGACGGCCGCAGGCCTCACCGCGTGGCTTTTGTCCAGTGCGCCGGTTCGCGTGATCAGAATCATCTGAACTACTGTTCATACATCTGCTGTATGGCCACGCTCAAGCAGTGCCAGTACATTGCCGAGCAGAATCCCGATACGCAGATTACAGTATATTATATTGATATGCGCGCTCCTGGCCGCTACGTGAAAGTACTTGAAAAAGTCAAGGCCATGCCCAACGTGCATTTTGTCAAGGGCAAGGTCGCCGATGTGGTGCAGGCCGAGGGCGACAAGGTGCGCCTGACGGCAGAAGACGCCGTAAGCGGCGAAAAGCTCACCCTTGATTATGACCTTGTGGTGCTGGCCACGGGCATGCAGCCCTCTTTGGCCGGCGAAGACGCGCCTCTGCCTCTGCCTCTTGACGAAGAAGGCTTTGTGGCGGGCGGCGAGGAAGCCGGTATCTTTGCCGCCGGTTGCGCGCGCATGCCCCTGGATGTGATGCGCTCGGCTCAGTCCGGTACAGCCGCCGCCCTGAAGGCGGTACAAACGGTGAAAGGGAGGTAGGCGGCATGTCCGGTAAGATTGGCGTCTATTTTGACCAGCAGAACATTGGCGGCGGCCTCGATGTAGAGGCGCTTGCCGCGCAGACCTCGGCAAAGTGGGGAGATCTCACTGCCGTGGTCAAGGTAGTTCCCGTGCTGGCATTGGCCGTGGATGAAATTCGGGCCGATATCGAGGCCCAGGGCCTGGACGGCGTGCTGCTGTGCGGCGCTTCCCCGCGTGTGGACGGCGAACTGTACCGTCTACCCGTGCAGGTGGAACATGTGAACCTGCGTGAGCAGTGCGTGCAGGCCTACAAGAATCCGGACAGAACGCCCGTTGATTCTGCCAGCGCGCCCGAACTGCTGACCCTCATGGCCCACGACTACGTGAATATGGGCGTGGTGAAACTGCAGAAGAGCGAAGCCCCCGAAGCCGCTTCGGTAACGGGTGTGCAGCGCATTCTGGTGATCGGCGGCGGCTGGACCGGCCTTACGGCGGCCCTGGAAGCTGCGGCCACGGGTTATGAAGTGGTGCTGATAGAAAAAGCCGAAAGGCTCGGCGGCGCTGCCAACAATATTCCCATGGCTTCTCCCCTGGTTTCTCCCTGGACGGACAAGCAGCCCACAAATCTTGCGGCCAAGGTCAGTGAAGTTACGGGCAATCCCAAGATCAAGGTCTACATGAATTCCCGCATGGAAAAGCTGGAAGGCCAGCCCGGCGAATTCAAGGCCGTTATTGCTACGGCTTCCGGCCCTGTGGAAGTGGAAGTGGGCGCGGTGGTGCTGGCTACGGGCTGGGTTGCCCTTGACCAGAAATACCTGGCTCCCATGGGTCTTGGCAAAAGCCCCATGGTGGTGGATGCCGCCACGTTCGGTAAAATGCTGGTGGCCGACCAGGTGAAGGCCAACCGCATCGCCTTTGTGCTTGATACCACGATGGCCGAGCAGGCCGTGGCCCAGGCTGCCGGGGAAAATGCGGCCGCCGGAGATGAAAAGCCCGCCGAGGCCGCTGCTGCCGATACGGAGGAAGGGGAAGAGGTTTTTGTGAAAGAAGACCTCGAAAGCCTTCGGCACCTGTCCTACTCCAACGCTGTCAACAGCGTGGGTATGCTGCGCCTTGCCAACACGGTCTGTGAGAAGACCAATGATGCCTGCCAGGCCTTTATCCTGTACAAGGATATGACCGTTCCCGGCATTCTCGAACGCTTCTACAAAAAAATGCAGGAGCGCCTGGGCGTCATGATGACAAAGGCCGATGTGACCGACATCCGCGAAGCGGGCGGCCACATGGTTGTGGAGTGCAAAAACACCCTGCTCGGCATGGACTTTGACCTTGATGTGGACATGGTTGTTCTGCCCACGGGCCTTGTGCCCACTACGGCCAAGGACGTGACCATCCACTTTGACTACCGCCAGGGGCCGGACTTTCCGGACTTGCAGCTGTTTGACGGCTTTGCCGACTCAAACTATATCTGCTTCCCCTACGAAACGCGCCGCACCGGCGTGTATGCGGCTGGCTGCGTGCGTCAGCCCCTGACCATGGACGCCTGCGAAGAAGACGCCAAGGGCGCGGTGCTCAAGGCCGTGCAGTGCATCGAGGCATCCAGCCACGGTGTGTCTGTGCATCCGCGTTCGGGGGACCTTTCCTACCCCCTGTTCAATATGGTGCGCTGCACCCAGTGCAAACGCTGCACGGAAGAATGCCCCTTCGGCGCTCTGGACGACGACGAAAAGGGAACTCCCCGGCTCAATCCCACGCGCTGCCGCCGCTGCGGTACCTGTTTCGGCGCATGCCCCGAGCGCGTCATCTCCTTCGCCAACTACAATATTGACCAGATCGGCTCCATGATCCGTGAAGTGCAGGTGCCCAAGGACTTCAAGAAAGAAGGCCCCCGTGTGCTCATTCTGGCCTGCGAAAACGACGCCTATCCTGCCCTTGATATGGCCGGTGAGCGCCACAAGCCCTGGAGCCCCTATTGCCGCATCATTCCTGTGCGCTGCCTTGGTTCGGTCAACGCCATCTGGGTGTCTGACGCCATGAGCAAAGGCTATGACGGCGTGATGCTGCTGGGCTGCAAGTATGGCGATGACTACCAGTGCCACTTTGTGAAAGGTTCGGAAATCTGCGCCAAGCGTAAGGAAAATATCGCCGAGACGCTCAACCGTCTGGGCGTGGAACCTGAGCGTGTGGAACTGCTTGAAGTGGCCATTGACGAGTACGACAAGGTTCCCGTCATAATTGACGGCTTTGTGGATCGCATCGTGGCCATGGGCCCCAACCCGTTCAAGGGCATGTAGGAGGAAGGCAGCAATGGCACAAATTACCATCAAACCTGATCTGGAGTTTGTCAGGGCGCTGGAAGAGGCGGGGGGCGATTCCCTCAAGAAGTGTTACCAGTGCGCCACATGCTCGGTGGCATGCCCACTGTCTCCTGCCAATGCGCCTTATCCGCGCAAGGAAATGGTGTGGGCCTCCTGGGGCCTCAAGGACAAACTGCGTGGAGATATCGACCTGTGGCTTTGCCACAACTGCGGCAACTGCTCTGACCTGTGCCCGCGCGGAGCCAAACCCGCTGATCTTATGGGCGCGGCGCGTAACGTCATTTACAAGGACCTGACCGAACCCACGGTAGTGGGCAAGTGGATGAGCAAACCTTCGGGCCTGCCCATTCTCTTCGGCATTCCTGCTGTCATATGGCTTGTGGTGTGGTGGATCCGCGCCGGCTTCAACGGTGGCCAGTGGTTCCCCCGCGCTGCCGATGGCCGTATTGTGTTCGGTCAGATATTCTACGGCGATTATACCATCGACCCCATCTTCATACTGACGTTCTTTGGCGCACTCTTCATTCTGGCGCGCGGCGTCATGAAACTGTGGGCGCTCTTCAGGCCTGAAGGCACAACGACCGTCATCGGCAAAACAAAATGTTGGATATGGCATTTGTGGGACGTGCTGTGGGATGAAGTCATCACGCACCGCAAGTTCGATGACTGCGAAACCGGCCCCGCCACGGGCAAGGATACCCCCAGCCGTAAGTACGGACACTTTCTGCTGGTGTGGAGCTTTGTGATCCTGGCCTGCGTAACCGCCATAGTGGCTTTCGCCCACTGGGGCGGCAAGGTGATACCCATCATCCATTTTGAAACGCCCATGCCGTTGACCTTCCCGGTAAAAATTCTTGCCAACATCGGCGCGCTCATGCTGCTGCTGGGTCTGGGCTTTCTTACGGTGCGCCGTCTGCGCCTGAACCCCAGGTTCCAGGGATCCAACTGGTACGACTGGTACCTGCTGGGCATCATCTGGCTGGTGGCAGTTACCGGTGTGCTGGCACAGTGCTTCCGCCTGGCGGACACCATTGTGCCCGCCTTCCTGGTGTACTACCTGCACCTAGTTTTTGTGTGGATGCTCTTTGCCTATCTGCCCTGGTCCAAACTCGGGCACTTTGTCTACCGCACGGCGGCCCTGCTGTACGCCCGCATGTACGGCAGAAGCTAGTTGGCGCGGCGTTCCCGGCGGTCAGCCGCCGGGAACGCCGACAGAGTGTGCACTGTTGGCATTAAAGTTTTATTGAATAAAATTACGATCTCCGAGGAGGAGGCCGCCATGTCCGATACATCTCGCAAAGTTTTTCCTGTGGAGTCCGTGCTTGCCCTCGTGGTGGGTAAGGAAGGCGTGGACGTGAAGGAAATTGCCGGCTTTGTGGCCGGGCGTACCATCGTCTGTGATACCTGCGCCAGGGCCGTGGGGCCTTTTGCCGCCACCTGGCTGGCCCGCTGCTATCCCAAGTTTGCAGAACTGGAATGGAAAGAAGGACAGTCCTGGGACGCTTTTGTGAATAACGGCAGAAGCCTGCTTGGTGATAATGTTTCTCTGCCCGCCATGGATGGTCATACCAAGGCTATGGTTGACCATGTTGTTGATTACCTTGGCGAAACATATGACAGTCTGGCCGCGCAGACCGCGGCTGCCACCGCTCTTGAAGAGCGCGTGCGCGTTCTTGAGCCTGCCGAAGCCCGCGCCGAGGCCCTGTCCAAAAAAGTGGATGAGCTGGAAGCCAAGATCAAGGCCATGAATGCTGATATGGGCGGCCTGCGCCGCCAGGTGGCTGAATTCCAGGGCAAGGTTGCCATCAATCATGACGACCTGCTTGTGAATATCAAAGACGCCATCAAGGACGGCCTCAAGGGCATGGTTATGGCTGGCGGCGCCGGAGCCGCTCTTGCCGCTTCCGGCGACGAGGCCGTTGCTGAAGCCGTGGAAGAAAGCGCCGTACCTGACGATTTCGGCTTTGGTGCTTCCGGCGCCAACTCCGACGGCTTTGGTTTCTAGAGCAGCTGCCAGCGGTTTATTATAAAAGACCGCAACCGCAGGGCGAAGCCCGCCCGGTATGCCGGACCTTCCCCCTGCCGCGAGGCGGGTTGGGAAGCAGGTCAAAAAATTCGGGTGCACCGTCGTCAGACAGCTCAGCGTGATATGCTCTGAGCCGCAGTGAACAGTATATGAAAAATCCCGCCTCTCAACCGAGGGGCGGGATTTTTTGAGCTGTTATTGGCAATGCTCTCAGTGCCTTTGCCTGGGGGGGCTGTGTGGCGGGCGCTTGCCAGAGAGCCGCCATAGCATCGTGCCAGTTTACCGGCCCGGCCGGGCAGAGCGTGCCGAAACCGGCCTTATCCGTTTAGCGCACGGTACTTTTGAAAAAAATTACATGCGGTAACGCTGCACGGGAGTACAGCGCATCGTAACGCGGCGTGGATTCTGTCGGAAACTGCACTTTGCGGCAGAGCGACAACCTTGAGATGTGAAGCTTTCCAAAGTTGATCTGCTCTAGATGTAATGTTCCAATAGGTTGTTCACCCTCCCCAAATCGGTAAAGCTGGAGTTACCAGACAACAGCAAACCGAGTGAGGGAAGGGTGAACAGCGTGTTGACACTTTACATCTAGACCAGGAGCTTTTCAAAGAAGACCCGTTTAAAGCCATCTTCAATGCGGCGGCCGGTTTCCGTATAGCCCAGGCGGAGGTAGATGGAGAGATTGGCAGTCATCTTTTCGTTGGTGTACAGGCGCACCGCATCGAGGCCAAGCCGCCGGGCTTCATTCTCGCAGAAGGCAATAAGCGCCTTGCCCATGCCCCGGCCTGCGGCTTGGGGCAGCACGGCCACGCTTTCCAGCAACATGTGGTCGCCCTGGGGATAGAAAACAATATAGCCCTGTACCCTGTTGTCTTCTCCCAGATAGACATGCGTCAGTCCGGCCGCGATCTGCGCGGCGAAGTCGGCCGTCATGGGGGCAGGCTCGCGGCCCATGAGCGGGGTATAGCCCTCATAGGCCAGACGGGCGCATTGCCGTATGGCGGCTTCGTCCTGTGGCGTGGCGGCTCTTATCATGTTTTTTCCTGGCAGTCGTTCTTACCAGCGCTCCGGCATAAAATGGGGCGGCAATGTATTTTCCGGCTGTTGGGCCAGCTTGTCACGCAGGGAGCGGATAACAAGGCGGGCATCGGCCAGCTCCCTTTCCACTGCATCAAGCTGCGTCTGCTGCGCCGTGAGGGCGGCGTCCAGTTTTTCGATGCGTTCTTCCTGAAAAAATGTCAGCTCTTCCAGCCGGGTGAGCCTGTCTTCAAGCATGTTGGGCATGACTGTTCTCCTGTGTTCAGGCTCGGCGTCCGGGGACGGGAAGTTCTGCTGTTTTGGGGCCGCGGTCACTGCCCCGGCCGGTTTTTCCATCTCTTGCGCGTTCTGCTTCGCGAGGCGGATGTTGCTCTGCCGTGCGCCTGGAACGGTCTGGCCTTGCGGGGTGGTCGGGCCGGTTTGTTCCCCGGCTGCGGCCGCTGCCCGCCGTGTGTTCCGTCTTGTTGCCGTTGTGGCGTTTTTCGCCGTGCTCCCGCCCCGGGGCAGTACGTTTGCCCGCTGTAGCGTCCTTTTCCGCAGCAGCTTTTTTGCCCTGCCTGTCTGGTCTGTTTGGCCTGCCCTGCCTTCTGCCCTCGGCGCTGCTGCGTCCAGGCATGAGGATGCCGTGCTGCCGCAGGCGCTGGGCATCGGTGCGGGCTACGTAAATGTCTTCTCCGGCTTCATTTTTACCGCAATAAAACATGGCAGTGGCTATGGTTCCGGGCGTGGGGATAAAGCACTGGGTCTGGCGGGGATTCCAGTTGCGCTCACGCAGCCAGTTCGCGAGAGTGCGCATATCGTTATCCGTGCAGCCGGGAAAACCGCTGAGAAGGTAGGGGACAACATACTGTTCGCGGCCTGCCGCCTTGCTCTGGCGAATAAAGCTTGCCAGAAAGGCTTCAAAAACTTCCAGCGGCGGCTTGCGCATGAGGCTCAATACGCCGGGGGCGCAATGCTCTGGGGCCACCTTGAGCTGCCCGCCCGTGAATTCGCCCGTATAGGCAGCCAGGGCGGCGGCATCACGCAAGGCCAGGTCGGCCCGGACACCGCTGGCAATACGGGCCTGTTTGACTTCGGGCAGGGCGGCCACACTGCGCAGCAGACCCACATGTTTGCCCTGCGGCGTGGTGAAAAACTTGCAGATTGTGGGATAACAGCAGCTCGTGCGGCGGCAGCGGCTTGTATTGCGCTCCTCCGCCCCGGCCTGTGAACGGGGTTGGGCCGGCGCGGGATTCGTGCGGTTTGCGGACCCGCGCTCATGCATGCGGTCCAGGGCGCAGTAGCCCTGCCACATGTTGGCTGTGGGACCGCCTACGTCTGATATGGCTACCGGCCCCTTGCCGCGCTCCATGTTTTCCTGTCCGAGCCTGCGGGCTTCGGCCAGAATGGAGTCTTCGGAACGCGAGCTGATGCGGCGCCCCTGGTGCAGGGCCAGTGAGCAGAAAGAGCAGCCACCGCCGCAGCCCCTGTGGCTGGTAATGCTGGTGCGCATCATTTCTGCCGCTGGTATGGGTTCGCGGTAACTTGGGTGGGGCCGCCGGGTAAAGGGAATTTCGTACAGTGCATCCATTTCTTCTGTTGTCAGGGGGGGCGCGGGGCGGGCCAGCACAAGGGCGCGGTCGCCCACGGGCTGAAAAGCCCAGGCGTCCAGCCTGTGTACCTGGCGCTCCAGGGCCTGGGTCATGACAAGCAGTTGTACGGGATCGGCCAGGATGTCTTCATGGGACGGCAGTGGCACGGCCGGGGTTTGGGCCAGCTCCGGCGGCAGGCCGGCTGGCCGGGGGCCTTCCGGCGTCTGCTCGAGCCTGTCGAGCCAGGCTGTGCCGGGGATGCCGCGCGTATCTTCAGCTTTATGAAGCCGCCGGGCATATTCAAGCGTGGCGTATTCACCCATGCCCCAGATAAGCAGGTCAGCCTTGGCATCCATAAGTATGGGTTTGCGCAGGGAGTCTGTCCAGAAATCATAGTGGCTCACCCGGCGCAGGCTGGCCTCTATGCCGCCAAGGGCCAGCGGCAGGCCCGGAAAAGCCCTGCGGGCCAGGTTGGCATAAACGAGACAGGCCCGGTTGGGCCGCGCTCCGGCTTTGCCGCCCGGGGTATAGGCATCGTCATGCCGCTTTTTGCGAAAGGCGGTGTAGTGAGCCAGCAGGGAGTCCAGCGCGCCCGCGCTGATTCCGGCGAACAGGCGCGGCCTGCCCATAACCAGCAGGTCATCCGGCTTGTCCCAGCGGGGCTGGGCCACAATGCCGGCGCGAAAGCCGTGGTGGATGAGCCAGCGGGCCAGCAGTACGCTGCCAAAAGAGGAATGGTCCACATAGGCATCGCCGGTGACAAAGAGCACATCCAGACAGTCCCAGCCGAGGGCGTGCATTTCTTCCACGCTCATAGGGACAAAAAGAGGCTGCCGATGCAGGCTGTCAGGGCCGGAGACGGAAGCGGCCCCGGCATTCCCTGCGGGAGGCCGGGGCGCGGAAAGTGCCGGACCGGAGCGTTTAGTTGCCATTGGGCGGCGTAACCAGCGGCAGATCAGGGTTGCCCGGGTTGGGCATCATCGGATCACCGGGCGCACCCATGGGACCACCGCCCATGCCACGGTTGGGACGCATGCCGGAAGAGTGGTCTTTCATAAAGGCGTTCCATTCATCAATGGAGATAAAGCCGTCGCCATCCTGGTCAATGGCAACAAAGGCTTCATCGCGCATGTTGGGGAAAAGCGCCTTGAACTCTTCACGGCTGACCTTGCCGTCCTTGTTGGTATCCATCTGGTCGAACTTGTCGCCCATACCGGCTCCTCCGCCCATGCCGGGCATGGCCTGTGCCGGAGATGCCATAAGGACAATGGCGGCCAGCAGGGGCAGCAGGGATAGTTTGAGCAGGGCCGGAATATCGGGCAGATTCAGGGTGCGCGTCATGAGATTCTCCTTGAGATTACTGATGCCGCGCGGCCTCATGCCGGGCGGTGCCATGCCCCTTGCGGGGCGGAACAGGCACGCCGCACGGCGGCCCGTTATTGGTAGATAAGCTCGTAAAAAGCGTTGGCAAGCACATTAATGCCATGCCGCTCGCGTTATTTTTGCGCAGCGTGTGTCGCGGGCGCGGCGCTAGCTCTGGCGGAAGTCCGCGCCTTCCTTTTCCATGCGTTCGATACACAGGATCAGGTTGTCCGGCTCACCTTTGCGGTGATCATCCGGGTAAAGCAGCGCGCCCATATAAAAGATGGAGCCAAGCCGCAGGGCCGTGCGTGCGCCGGCTGAAAAATTTTCCAGCGCCAGGGCCACGTTGAAGCGCAACTCGCCGGGCAGAAACTCCAGCATGGGTTTGGCATCGTCGGCCATTGATGCCAGCAGTTCGGCCTTTTGGCGCATGGCGGCATTATGGCCGGGGGTATCATTGGCGTCAAGATATTGCAGGGCCTGCGCTTCGGCCTGCATGACCTGGGTATGGCGCTGGCGAAACCACTGGGTAAGCTGGCCCAGGGCGGGATTGGCGGATTGCTCTTGGCTCATGCGTTCTCCTTGGTTTCTCCGGTTTTCCGGGGGGCCCGGTGGAGCCAGCATACTCCTTTACGTTCTTTCTGTATACGAAAAGCGCCATGCCCGGACTTTTACAGGCCGGAACCACACGGGGCGTCATGCCGCCGCCCGGCACATATGGGCACAGGCCCCGCAAGGCATGGCCCCTGCCCACACCCCGGTCGGGGGCGGAAAAAGCATGATCTCCCGGTGTGACGACAGGCCATGCCGGAGAATCATGCTTTTTATGGAATCTGCGCAGGTGCGCTGTAACGGTTCTTTTGCTTTTCCGGCAGTTCCGGTTTTGGTCGCCCGCTGATGTGCCTCAACAAGGCGGAGGCGCCTTTACCGTTGGTGCGAAACAGCTATGCGCCCAGGTAGGCGGCCTTTATTTCCGGCGTATCCGCCAGTTCCGCGGCGGTTCCCTGGGCCACAATGCCCCCGGTATCCAGTACATAGCCACGGTCAGCCACCTGCAGGGCCAGGCGGGCGTTCTGCTCTACCACAATGACGGTGAGTCCTTCGCTGTTGAGCTTTTTGAAGGTGCGGAACATGTCGTACATGAGCAGGGGCGAAAGCCCCATGGACGGCTCGTCCAGCAGGATGACGGAGCAGCTTGTCATCAGCGCCCGGCCCACGGCCAGCATCTGCTGCTCGCCGCCGGAAAGCGTGTCGCTGCGCTGGTGTATGCGCTCTTTAAGACGGGGAAAAAGATCAAAAACCCTGTCCATGTCTTTTTCTACGCCGCCGTCCTTGCGGGTCCAGGTGGCAAGTTTGAGGTTTTCACGCACGGTGAGGTTACCGAAAATATGCCTGCCCTCGGGTACAAGGTCCATTTTGAGGCGCGCCACCACGTTGTGCGGCTCAGTTTTGAGTATGGACTCTCCCTTGAAGCGGATGTCGCCGCTGAACACCGAGGGGGATTCCGGCGGGGGCAGACGCATGACCGCCTTGAGCGTGGTGGATTTTCCCGCCCCGTTGGCCCCGATGAGGGTGACTATTTCGCCCTCGTTCACATGAAAGGAGATACCGTGCAAGGCTTCTATCTTGCCGTAGCCCGCATAGAGATTTTCCACTTCAAGCAGCATGATGCCCCCTACACGTTCTCGTCGCCCAGATAGGCCTTGATGACATCGGGATTGTTCTGGATTTCCTGCGGCGTGCCGCTGGCGATGGTCTGGCCGAATTCCACCACGGTAATATGCCGGCAAAGCGACATGACCACCTTCATCTGGTGCTCGATCATCCATATGGCGATTTTGAACTGGTCGTAAATCCAGCCGATATGCTTGATCAGGCCGTCCACATCAGACGAGTTGAGCCCTGCCGCCGGCTCGTCCAGCAAGAGCAGCTTGGGATCGGTGGAAAGGGCGCGGGCCAGTTCCACACGGCGTTGCAGGCCGTAGGGAAGGTTTTTGGGCAGTTCCTCTGCCACATGCCCCAGCTCCATAATTTCCAGAATTTCCGCTGCCTTTTTCTTGATGCGCTTTTCTTCGCGCCCGTAGCGGCCCGTGTTGAACCATGCGTCCAGCAGGCCGTAGCCCAGGCGGCTGTATTGCGACACGCAGATATTGTCCAGCACCGTCATGCCGGGCCACAGGCGGATGTTCTGAAAGGTGCGCGCCATGCCCAGCGTGGTCACTTCATGGGGCGCAAGCTTGGGCCGGTACTTGTGGCCGTCAAAGGTGATTTCGCCCTCGGTAGCGTGGTAAAAATGTGAAGCCAGGTTGAATACCGTGGTTTTTCCCGCGCCGTTGGGACCGATAAGCCCCGTGAGGCTGTGGTCCTCGATCTGTATGTTGAAGCATGACAGCGCGATAAGACCGCCGAAGCGCTGTGTTACGTCTTTCATTTCAAGCAGTGCCAAGGTTCGCCCCCAGTACGTTGTCAGTCATTGAATACCTGGCCGCACAAGCGTAACGCCGCACGGCCTATTCCACGCGAGCCGGGGCAAGCAGTTTTTTCAGCCGGGGAAAGACCTGGGTAAGCTCGCGGTTGCCCAGCAGTCCTTCAGGGCGAAACTGCATGAGCAGGATAAGGATGAGGGGAATAAGCACCCATTTCCATTCCTGACTGATCATGAAGCTGTCGGGAACAAAGGGCAGATGATGCAGGAGGTCGCTCAGGGCAGGCAGGGCGAAGCGCAGTATCTCGATAAGCAGGGTAAAAAATATGGCCGCCAGCACCGAGCCGGAAAGGGAACCCATGCCGCCCAGATAAACCATAACCATTGCTTCGGTGGATTTCATGATGCCGAAGCTGTTGGCGTAGATGGAACTGAACATGTGCGCGTAAACAGCGCCGGCCATGCCCGCTATGCCTGCGGACACCATAAAGGCCACAAGTTTTACCTTTTTTGTGTTCACACTCATGATTTCTGCGGCAACCTCATTCTGGCATACGGCCGGAATCCCCTTGCCAAGTGTGCTGTTCACAAGCCGGTAAAGCATCATGATGGACGCCATCACAAGCAGTACCACCCACACCATCATCCACGGCAGATCGGCCACGCCTTCCATGGCGCGCACCACGCCGCGCATGCCGGAAAGGCCGCGCGGCCCGCCGACCACATCAATATTGATGATAAGGGCGATGATAATATAGTTGGCCGCGATGGTAATGATGGCAAGGTAGTCGTCACGCGTCTTGAACGAAGGCAGGGCTACCAGCAGGCCGAATATGGCCGCCACGCCGCCCGCCACAAGAATGACCAGCGGAAAAAGCAGGGGGGCCAGTTCCGGCGGCAGCAGGGGCGCGCCCACAAGCTTGTTGCTGGTGAACAGGATGATGGAGATAAGCCCCCCCACATAGGCTCCTACACACATGAAACCAGCATGCCCGCAAGAAAATTCGCCCATGTAGCCGTTAACCAGGTTGAGGCTGGCGGCAAAAACAATGTTGATGCCCATAAACTTGAGCACGGACAGCCAGTAACCGTCTATCCACGAAAACTGCTCCGCACAGATGAGCAGCACACCCACGACCATAAAAAGCAGACAGTCGGTTTTTTTGCAGACGACAACACGTTTGATGGCATAACCGAAGCAGAGCAGGGCGAAGATTGCGAGTATTATTTGCACAATGGTGAGCAGCATCTCTGACTCCGGCTATATTTTGGTCGTTTGGGGGGTTCCGAAAATGCCTGTGGGCCGCATCCACAGAATGAGCAGTAAAATGGTGAAAGAAAATAGATCCATATAGGTTGAAGGCAGAAATGCCACCACCATAATTTCCACAAAGGCCAGCAAAAAGCCGCCCACAAAGGCCCCGCGTATGTCGCCTATGCCGCCCACCACGGCGGCGATAAAGGCTTTCCAGCCGATCATGGCCCCCATGTATGGTTCAAGGGTGGGGTAGCACATGGCGAAAAGCATGCCGCCAAGCCCCGCTATGCCGGAGCCGAGAATAAAGGTGACCACAATGACGCTGTCCAGGGGGATGCCCATGAGCGGCAGGGCGAAACGGTCCCAGGAGACGGCACGCATGGCCATGCCCACCTTGGTGCGCGTAACGATGGTTTGCAAAACAAGAAAAACGAGAATCGCGGCCACAATAACCCAGAGCTTCAGGTTGGTGACCACGAGAGGGCCGAAGGAATAGACTGTTTTGTCTACCAGTTCTGGCAGTTTGCGTTTGGTGGCTCCAAGCAGGGCCAGGTTGCCGTTTTCAAGAATAAGGCCGCACATAAGGGCCGTAATGACCACGTACAGGCGGTGGGCACCCTTGCGGCGCAGAGGGCGGTAGGCCACGCGCTCAATGGTCACGCCCACAAAGGCGGTAAGTATCATGGTCAGGGGAATGGTCAGCCACAATACGGCCTGCTGGGGCAGGCCCATGCCGTCTGTGGAAATAAGCCAGGTGGAAACAAAAAAGGCGATGTACGCGCCTACCATAAAAATATCGCCATGCGCGAAGTTGATAAGGCGCAACACCCCGTACACCAGGGTATAGCCCAAGGCTATCAGCGCATAAAAACTGCCCCATTGCAGGGCATTAAGCATCTGCTGCAAAAAGAAATCCATAGGGCACCCGATTCGGTATGAGCGGTTGGGGCCGGGTACGGCCTTACGGATGCGCAGGGGGACAGGCCTTGGCCTGTACGCGCTTTCCGTGCCGTAGAGGCCCTCGGGCAGTGTGTGCCGCGAGCGCCCGCCCCCCGCGGGCGCTCACGGCCTGCCATCCCAGGCTTGTCAGCAGGTCTGGCTATTTGGGACAGACGGACTCCACAAAGGCGAAGCTGCCGCTGTCAGTTACCTTGACGATAACCGCGCACTTTATGGGGTCGCCGTTGTCGTCAAATTTCATGCTGCCGGTGATGCCGTCAAAGTTTTCAATGGCAGCCATGTTGTCGCGGATGATCTTGCGCTGCTTTTTGAGGTCCGGATCAACCTTGCCGGCATTTTGTATGGCCTGAAGAACGATGTTGATGGAGTCCCAGGTAAGGGCGGCCACATCGTCAGGCACATAGCCGTACTTGGCCTTGTACTTGTCGATGAATTCACGCGTTTTTCCCGTTGCGCCTTCGGCCGTATAGTGGGTGGAGAAATACTGTCCCACGCAGTCTTTGCCGCAAAGGTTGAACAACTCTGCCGAACCCCAGGCATCAGAGCCCATGAAAGGTCCCTTATAGCCAAGGTCGCGGGCCTGCGGCACGATCAGGGCCGCAAAGCTGTAATTTTCGGGCACAAAGATAAAGTCGGGCTTGGCTGCGATGATCTTGGTCAACTGGGCGGAAAAATCCTGGTCCTTGGGACCGTGGGATTCCATGGCTACTACAGAGCCTTTACCGTGTGTTTTTTCAAAAGCCTCTTTAAAATTGTCGGCAAGGCCCTTGGAGTAATCGTTGGAGACTTCAAAAAGCACGGCGGCTTTTTTGGCGTTGAACTGCTTGGTGGCAAAGTCTACAGCCACCGGCGCCTGGAAAGGATCAAGGAACGCGCCGCGGAAAACCCAGGGGCGGCCGTTGGTGGCGTCGGGATTGGTGGACCAGGGGGTGATCAGGGGGACTTCTTCATCATTGGCGACGCCCCCGGCAGGCACGGCCTGACGTGAGGACTGCGGGCCTACAATGGCGTGCACCTTGTCGCGCGCGATGAGCTTGAGGGTGACATTGACCGCGGATTCGGGCTTGGATTCGTTGTCTTCATAAATGAATTCGAGGGGGTAATATTTATCGCCCACCTTGAGTCCGCCCTTGGCGTTGATTTCTTCTTTCAGCATTTCGGCCGCAAACTTGGAGCCTTCGCCCACCTTGGGGATTTCGCCCGTAAGGGGGATGGGGAAGCCGATTTTGATGGGCTTTTCTGCCGCAAGGGCCGCCTGTCCCACAAAAAGCGACAAGGCGCAGGCGGTCACCAACTTGAACAACTTCATGAAAGCCTCCCGGTGGTTTACGTGCAGGATTGAAGGGGCTTGCCCCATGCAGGCTCCTTAAGCAAGAAAAGTTCCACAGCGGGGATCTGACTGAAATGATAGATATATTTACATCATGGTTTGTAAAAAAGCTAGCGTGGGGCAAATTGGCCTGATAAAATTCTACAGAAAGGTCGAAAGTTGACATTCAGCAGTTTTTTTTATTCCGAAATATAAGAAAGTGTTTTGATGGACAGGTCGGCCTTGTTTGTGAAATGTTGAATTAGTATCTATAACCTTATATTTTACTTTATTAATTTTTTCCGGTTGTAATTTTTGAGCGTAGGAGAAGAAAACGAAGGCGTTTTTCATTGTATGGTTATACAACCAGCTAAAATTATTAAGTGTTTACATTAATGAACCTTTGGTATGGCTGTCGTAAAAATATACAATAATGTAGAAATATGGCTAAAAAAATGTGGAGATGTTTATAAAAAAAGCAAAAAAGTAGCATAATATGCTTATATAAAAGCATATATAAGTTTCTACTAAAAAGTAGAATATATTCTACCCAGGTGAAACAGGGTGCGGCTGCACTCTTGCCTGCATGGGGGGAGAGATTTTTTGTGGGGGGATGTTTTCGTTGGGACGGCTATTTTTGTTCAAGGATCGAAACATGGTAAGGGGCTTCGGGTTGCTTGCCGTCGCTGCCACGGATTGGGCCGCGTGCCAGTGCTGCGCGGCGTCCTCGCCGCTTGCCCGGATCTGTCATGGTTGTCATGTATATTGTTGCAAACGCTATGCCGGAATGCAGGAAACGCGGGATAAAACCCGCGTTTCCCATTCCGCCGATTGCCCGGCGTGTGAAATATATGGTCGTGTGCCGCCTTGGGCGGCTATTCGCGCTTTTTGCCCTTGATGCTGCGGTACAGAAAGAATATGGCAGCAGCAGCCAGGGGAATGCCGAGATAGGTCAGCATATTCCAGCTTTCCTGTACCTCAATATCCGAAAGATCAGCGAAGATGCGTTCCAGCAGATAGAGGATGAAGAGCAGGAACAGGCCTGTGAAGAGCGGGTGGTACCAAAAAAATTTGAAGCCCCGCTTTTTGAGCATATGGTGCACCCAGGTAAAAAGCAGGGCGATGCCAAAGCCCACCAGTGCCCACGTTACATGTGTACTCATGCCACCCTCCTGTTTAAATGCCTTCACGGGCTGCCCTTGGGCCGTCTCTGCCAGCCAGCCCATATAATCATGAAACGGCGCGTAATGCCATAAAAAATCCTCATCCGGGGCGGTCGGGGCAGGCGGCTTAGAGAATTTTGGTACAGGTACTAATGTTTTTTCCGCGGGCAACGATTCTAGTCATTACCTCGTTTCATACTGTGCAGGTTTCCGGTGGATACCGGATGTGAGACCAGCGGCATGGCCTTGTGCAATGCCGTTTGCCTGATGTTCTGTATCTGAAATGGCATGAATTATATGTTTTTGCATAATAAAAATGGTTGTCAACAAGCCGGGCCTGTCATACATGGCTAAGACTTTGTTCACCTCAGCGTCAGGGGGCGCATAATGCGACAGATACGCATCAACACCATATGCACAGTTTCCATAACGGCATCCGTTTTCATCATTATCGCGGTTCTGGTCGCATATGTTTCCTTGTCTTCGTACCGTATGGTTTCGGGAGTCCAGAGCGAGGCCCTGGACCAGACGGCCCGTCTTGTGGCGCAGTCTGCCCAGAACTATATTGAGCAGTCTGTGGACGTGGCGACCATTCTTGCGGGGCAGGAGCACGTGCGGGAGGCCCTCGCGGGTTCGCCCCGGGCCGCGGAGGAAGTGCAGCAGATGTTGCACACCTATGTGAAATCTTTTCCCTCGTACTGGTCTTTTTTTGTTTTTGACGTCAAGGGGCGCATTGTGGCGGGGCTGAATGCCGCCCTGACCGACATGACCGGCGGGGACCGGTTTGACCGCGACTACAGCAAGGCCATTTTCAGCGGTAAGGATCTGGCTTTCAGCGGCAGCGTCATGGGGGCCACCACGGACCCCACTATGCTGGTATATGTGGTGACCAAGGCTGTGTACGCCCCTGACGGCAGCCTGCTCGGCGCTGTGTCCGTATGCCCGCGCTGGAGTGACTTTACCGCCAAGACCATCGATCCCATACGCCTGGGCCAGCGTGGCTACGGCTTTGCGCTGGATACCAGGGGGCGGCTGATCGCCCACGGCACCAACAAAAAGCTGCTGTTGAAAGACCTTTCGGGCGAAGATTTTATCGCCAGGGCCATGAAGGCCCAGAAGGGCGTTATCGAGTACCCGTGGGAAGGCGAAAAGAAATTCATGACGGTAGCGGCCATTCCGGCCACGGGCTGGCTTGTGTGCATGAGCGCCTATGACGCCGAACTGGCGGCTCCCGCCACGGAACAGAGCCTGGTTCTGTGCGGGGTAGGGCTGGCTGCCATCGCGTTGCTGGCCGGGTTGCTGACCTATATCAACCAGCATTTTGTGTTCAGGCCGCTGCGCGCGCTGAGCAGTTTTACCGAAAAAGTGGCTTCCGGCGACCTCAAGGCCGAAATGCAGGGCCGTTTCAGGGCCGAAATGGCTGCTTTTGCCGGTCATCTGCGTGATATGGTCGAAGAACTCAAGCAGCGTCTCGGCTTTTCTCAGGGCGTGCTGGACGGTATTCCCACTCCTTGCGGTATTGTGGGACCGGATTTCAACATGATCTGGGTCAATGACGAAATATGCCGCCTGCTCGAAAAAACCGGTCCGCGCGATTCCTGGACCGGGCAGCGTTCCGGTTTGTTTTTTTACGATGATGCCGGGCGGGAAACACTGTCAGACCGGGCCATTATGGAGCGCAAAAGTCTGTCGCTGGAGTTTGACCACACGACCCCCTCAGGCCGCAAGCTGCGCGTCGCCGTGCACACCACGCCGTTCTACAATCTTGACGGTGCGCTTCTTGGGTCCATTGCCTTCTGGAATGATCTGACCGAGATATACAATCAGAAAAGCCGCATCGAAGCGCAGAACGAGACCATAGCCAGAGCCGCTGCCGAAGCGTCGCATCTGGTGGAGGAAATGGCCGGGGCGTCGCGGCGTCTTTCAGAGCAGATCGACTATTCCAGCCAGGGCGCGCGCGAGCAGAGCACCCGCGTTTACCAGACGGCCACCGCGGTTGAAGAAATGAACGCAACCATTATGGAAGTGGCAAAAAATGCCGCAGCTACCTCGCAAAGCGCCAATACCGCCAAGCAGGAAGCGCAGAGCGGCGCACACCTGGTCACGCAGGTGACCGCTGCCGTACAGTCCATCCACGAAGAGGCTTCGCGCATGACAGGTATCATGAGTGATCTCGGCCGCCAGGCGCAGGGCATTGGAACCGTCATGGGCGTTATTTCCGACATCGCCGACCAGACAAACCTTCTGGCACTCAATGCCGCCATTGAGGCTGCCCGCGCCGGTGAAGCCGGACGCGGCTTTGCCGTGGTTGCCGACGAGGTGCGCAAGCTGGCCGAAAAAACGGCTCAGGCCACTACCGAGGTGCGCCAGGCCATCGGCGGCATCCAGCAGGGTACAACGGCGGCCGTAAGCCAGATGGAAGAAGCGGGCAGGCGCGTGGGCGAAGCCACGGACCTGGCCCATCGCTCGGGCGAAGCCATTGCCCAGGTTGTCCATATGGTGGAAAACGCCGGCGACCAGGTGCACTCCATTGCCACGGCGGCAGAGGAGCAGTCCGCCACCTCCGAGGAAATCAACCGGGCCATCAACTCTATCAGCGACATTGCCGCCGCCACAGATCAGGCCATGAGCCAGTGCACGGCTGCCATTGCGGACCTGGCCCGGCAGGCCCGTGACCTTGAAAAACTCATCGCGGGTTTGCGCTCGGGCGCGTAACCGTATTCTTTGTACTGTCCGACCAGGCCCTGCCCGGGGCCGTACAAAGACCGGCACGAACCGGGACGGGCGGGCACGGCTGAAGCCGCGCTCCACCAAGTATAACGCAAAAGGCTCCGCTGCATGCAGCGGGGCCTTTTGCCGTGTAAAACCAGAGTGCCTGTACTTTGAAATTGCCCTGAAGGCTGCGCGAGCAGGTCTTCGCTGTGCAGGTGTGAGTACCATTTATCTGCGCTGTTAAGCGCCGTAACAGGAGTGTTTTACTCTTTGAGAATATACTTTTTCAAAGTTAATCCGCTCCATTGTCCGCACAGCGGGTTTTTGAAGCGGCATTCTGCAACTGTCTGCCGCAGACTGGCCGCAGGGGCTGCCCGACAGCATGAAAAATTTCAGGATGCTCAGGCGGATTTTTGCCGGGATTTTTTAAAGCGGGCCACAAGTTCACGCAGGTCCTGCCGCGATAGCCCAAGTACTGCGGGCAGGCTCAGGCAGAGCAGCACCGTGCCCACGCTGTACAGCACACCGGATATGAAGAAGCGCGAGAACGTGTCCACATCGCCCAGGCCGGCCATGAGTGTACCTTCACGGCAAAGCCAGGCCAGCCCCAGCAGCACGGCCAGGCTCCATACCTGGTGGGCCAGGTTGCGCCAGAAACTCAGGGGCAGAAAGCGCGATGCCAGCCACAGGTAGACGTTGACGGTAATGATCTGCACCGCCACGGTTTTTATGGCCAGGCCCACTGCGCCGAGGTTCAGGCCCATATACTCCGGCGGGGCCAGCAGAAACCATGCGGCGGTGAAGCCGTAAACGCATTCAAGGGCCGCCATGTTACGCAGCACACGGGTGCGCCCGGTGGCATGAAAGACCGATCCCGCCAGCTGGCCGTAAGCCTGGTGCAGGGGATACAGGGCCATGATCTGCACGGGCAGGGTGGCGGCGGCAAACTCCGCACCGCCGAAAAAATCTACCAGCGCCGAGCCTTCCATAAGCGTAAAGCAGGAAAAATAGGCCGCAACCACATAGAGCAGGGGGGCAAAGCGCGTAAGCAGGCGTCCCATGGCCTCGCGGTCATTATGTCCCCAGGCGATGGACAGCTCGCGCATGATCAGGGGCGTCATGGCTGAAACGAACAGAAAGCAGGCCATGCTGACTTTTTGCGACAACGCAAAAAAGCCCTGCTGTACGCTGCCGTCAAACCACTGCAAAAGCCAGCGTTCGGCCGTGAGCAGCAAGAAGGAAAGCAGCGCCTGTATAAAAAGCGGGTGGCTGTAGGTAAAAAATTCGCGGCTGTACGCCTTGCCCTGCCCTGCGGGCAGGCTGAAGCGCACGGCTACTTCGCGGCTGCGCCAGTGGCGGCGCGTTACCAGCCAGTAGCCGAGGGCCATAAGGCCGAGCATGAGATACTGCTGGGCAAAAAGCGTGTGTATGTTCAGCCAGTCCTGCCAGAACATGAGGCCCAGCAGGGCCACCATAAAGAGCGAGACAACGGTGCGCACCATTTCTGACGCCACGGTGGCCCCCACGGCATCGTTCATTGAGCGCAGCACCCGGCCCCACCAGGTAAGAAAAGCCCACAGAGCCGCCAGAGGAGCCAGCCACAAAGGGACGTCAGGCATGAGCAGGTCGCCCAGAATGGGGGCCTGCAAGGCCAGGGCCGCCAGCAGAATTATGCCCATCACAAGTACAGTCACCCGGGCGTAAAAGGCCGCCAGCCCGGTTTCGTTCTGCCTGCGCGACAGGGCGTTGTAAAAGCAGGTGGAGGTCCCCATATCCAGAAAGCCGGTGAACTGCTGGAACAGGTTGGTGGCAAAGCTGTAGTTGCCGTACATCTGCGGTCCCAGGGCGCGCGGCAGTATAGCCTCCATGACCAGATAAACGGGCACGGTGGCGATATTGGCCAGAAGCTTGAAGATGTAGCGGCGCGCCAGAGTGGGAGTGGAGCTTTGCATGCACGGAAACTAGCTCACTTCCCTTCGGCTCTCAAGAGCGCATGGGCTTTCAGCGAAAAAAAACTCCCGACGTGTTGCCGCTGGGCAAGAGTTCTGCCGCCCGGCCTTGTCGGGCGTGTATTTACGCACACAGTCTTTTGCCGTACCATGAAAAAGTTGCCCGCGCCGTGCATGGCTGCGGGAAAACCCGCTATTATAACGTAAGGATGCCGCCATGGATGAGAGCCGCAGCAAAAAAATGAAGTCCGGCCTTGAAAAAGCCCCTCACCGTTCCCTGCTTTATGCACTCGGCTTGACCAGGGAAGAAATGGACCGCCCGCTGGTAGGTGTGGTCAACGCAGCCAGCGAGGTTGTGCCGGGCCATCTACATCTTAATGCTCTGGCCGACGCGGTAAAAGCCGGGGTGCGCATGGCTGGCGGCACTCCCTTGCAGTTCCCGGCCATTGCCGTTTGCGACGGCCTGGCCATGAATCATGAAGGCATGCGTTTTTCACTGCCCTCGCGCGAATTTATTGCTGATTCTGTAGAAATTATGGCGCGCGGTCACGCTTTTGACGCCCTGGTTTTCATACCCAACTGCGATAAATGCGTGCCCGGTATGCTGATGGCCATGATGCGCCTGAATATCCCTTCGGTCATGGTTTCCGGCGGTCCCATGCTGCCCGGCAATATCGGCCCGCGCGAGCGCGGCGACCTTATCACGGTCTTTGAGGCCGTGGGCAAGGTGCGCAGCGGCGTCATGAGTGAAGAAGAACTGGAATACATGGCCGAGCGCGCCTGCCCCGGCTGTGGCGCATGTGCGGGCATGTTTACCGCCAACTCCATGAATTGTCTGGCAGAAACCATAGGCGTGGCCCTGCCCGGCAACGGCACCATCCCCGCCGTAAGCGGGGCGCGCATCCGCCTGGCAAAGACGGCGGGCATGCGCGTTATGGACCTGCTCAAGCGCAATATCCGTCCGCTGGACATCGTGACCCCCAAGGCGGTAGCCAATGCCGTTGCCGTGGACATGGCCCTGGGCTGCTCCACCAACACGGTGCTGCACCTGCCCGCAGTGTTTGGCGAGGCCGGGCTTGATCTCGGTCTGGACATCTTTGACGAGGTGAGCCGCAAAAGCCCCAACCTGTGCAAGCTTTCCCCTGCGGGCCATCACTACATGGTCGACCTCGACAATGCCGGCGGCATTCCCGCTGTCATGACCGAACTGGACAAGCTGAACCTGATCAACAAGGACTGTATGACCGTTACCGGGCGTACCGTGGGCGAAAACCTGAGCGATATGAACGCCCGTGTGCTGGACGGAGACGTCATCCGTAGCGTGGACAATCCCTATTCCCGACAGGGCGGCATAGCCATACTGCGCGGCAGCCTCGCCCCCGGCGGCGCTGTGGTCAAGCAGTCCGCCGTGGCCCCGGAAATGATGTGCCGCGATGTGCGGGCGCGGGTTTTTGAATCTGAAGAAGAAGCCATGGCTGCCATTCTGGACGGCAAGATCAAGCCTGGCGATGGCGTGGTTATCCGCTACGAAGGGCCGAGAGGCGGTCCCGGCATGCGTGAAATGCTTTCGCCGACTTCGGCCATCACGGGCATGGGCCTCGGCAAAGACGTGGCCCTGCTGACCGACGGTCGTTTTTCAGGCGGAACAAACGGCGCGGCCATCGGGCATATTTCGCCCGAAGCGGCGGACGGTGGCATTATCGGCCTTGTGCAGGAGGGCGATATGATCCATATCGACATTCCCGGCCGCAAGCTTGACCTGATGGTGGACGCAGCCGAACTGGAGCGCCGTCGCGCGGTCCACAAGCCGGTGGAAAAACGCAGCCCGTATTCCGTGCTGCGGCGCTATGCGCATCTGGTCAGCTCCGCAGCCAACGGCGGACGCTACAGGGATATCTAAAGCCGTTTGTCTTACAAATGTTCTCGTGTGTTTTTATTGGGCCGCCTGCGAGGCGGCCCTTCTGCATCCCCCCAAGAATTTTTAATTACCATGTGGCGTAAGGCTCGCGATGCATACTGCGGAAGCCCTGTTGATCTAAAAATGATATTTGTAATAACTTTGAAATATGCATTTCACAGTTAAAATGCCCACTCGTGGGCGAGTCTCAGGGGCGGCTTGACGCGAACGGTGAATGACACTACATAACCGACTGCTAACACTTTTTTAAAACCTCAACAGGATCAGGCCAGATGAAGAATTCCCGCTAAAACATGCTGTGATGTTTTGCCGTGCAGAGCACGGGGGATGGATGCCCCCGATGGTTCTTCGGCATGCGGGAATTTCGCTTTACCTGGGTTTGCCTCTGGCGTTCTCCATTCTTTATGGGATGTAGACGTGCATTTGGAGACTGCGGAAAGGAAATTTCCAGCAGTCTTTTTTTATGCGCACTTCGTGAATACGGAGGCCAGACGCCCAGGAGGTTTCCTGTATGGCTTTGATCAGTATTTCCAGTCTTGATTTTGCCCACCCCGGAGGATTGCAGGTTTTTGACAGCGTATCACTACAGCTTGATACGGGCTGGAAGCTTGGCCTGATCGGCAGAAACGGACGCGGTAAAACCACGTTTTTGAAGCTACTGTGTGGTGAATACCCGCATCGCGGCTCTATTCATACGCCGGTGGAGATGGATTATTTTCCTTTTGCCGTGAAAAATACGGAACAGAGCGGTCTGGATGTGGCTCGAAACATCTGTGCAGGCCTGGAGGAGTGGCGTCTGGAGCGAGAGGCCTCGTTGCTGGAGCTTTCTCTTGAAGCACTTACACGGTCGTTTCGGACGCTAAGCGGTGGTGAAGCCACCAAGCTTCTGCTGGCGTCGCTGTTTTTGCGAGGAAATAATTTTCTGCTTATTGACGAGCCCACCAGTCATCTGGATATCAAGGCGCGCCGGATAGTTGGAACGTACTTGCAGGCCAAGAAAGGCTTTATCCTGGTTTCGCACGACCGGGTTCTTCTGGACGGCTGCATTGACCATGTATTGTCCATTAACCGTGCAGGAATAGAGCTACAGCGCGGCAACTTCAGTTCGTGGCAGACTGATCGCGAACGGCGGGATCAACAGGAACTGGCGAACAACAGCAGGCTCAAAAAAGAGATAGCACGGCTGGAGGAAAGTGCCAGGCGCAGTGCCGACTGGTCGCGAGCGGCCGAAAAAGGCAAATTCGGCAATGGGCCGGTGGACCGTGGGTTTATTGGACACAAAGCGGCCAAGATGATGCAGCGGGCCAAAACCGTGGAATCCCGGCGCAGTAAGGCTGCGGATGAAAAAAAACAGCTTTTGCGTAACCTGGAGAATGATGCTCCACTGTCCATGCGGCTCCAGACGTTTCACAGCAGGCGCCTTGCAGAGTGCCGGAGCCTGTCTTTCAGCTATGGCGATGTGCCTGTGCTGCGGAAGATTTCGTTTAGCATCATGAGCGGAGAGCGTTTGGCGCTGTCCGGTAGGAACGGCAGTGGAAAATCCACGTTGCTGAAGCTTTTGGCCCGGAAATTGACGGAATTTCAGGGAACCATGTATCTTCCCGGCGGTTTGCGCATCTCCTACGTCCCGCAGGATGCCTCCTTTCTGGCCGGGAGCCTGAAAGACTTCACCCGTAAACGGGGTATTGATGAAAGCCTGTTCCGGGCGGTGCTGCACCGCTTCGGTTTTGAACGAAGCCAGTTTAGTACAGATATGAGCGGGTTCAGCGCCGGTCAGAAAAAGAAAGCGCTTCTTGCAGCAAGTCTTTGCGAAGAGGCACATTTGTATCTTTGGGATGAGCCGCTGAACTATATCGATGTGATTTCACGGGTGCAGATAGAAAACCTGATCCTGGAATATCAGCCGAGCATGGTACTGGTTGAACATGATCAGATGTTTCTGGAGCGTGTAGCCACGGAGACGCTGCACCTCTCGCCTGTTGACGGATAGTGCATTCCCGTGCCGCGCTGCCGTAGCGACTTGCCCAGCGCCGCAGCCAGATTCCGTTTTGGCGGGCTGGCAGCATGGGCCTGCATCTCGTATGCCGGTTTGAAAGGCCACCGATTTTGTTCTACCTCATTACAGGGAAGGCAAGAGAAGCATGCGTCAAAGCGGTCTTGTCTGCCGGGTCTACTGGACGGCATATACGGTTGCCTGGCGTCCTCTGCTCCTCTGGCCGCTGGTGTTGAAAAACTGTTTGGATATTTGTTTCAGGAGGTCTCATGAAGTTAAAAACATCAATCCTGCCGCTGCTTGCCCTTGTTCTGGCTCTGGCGTTCTCAGCAGGTCCGGCCCGGGCCGCGCAGACAGAGGCCAAGGCGTACTTTGCCCCGAACGGAGGCATCCGGGAAGCGGTCATCGATCATATTAACAGGGCTGAAAAATCCATTCACATCCTGTCCTACTATTTTTCTGAGCCTGGCATAGCCAAGGCCCTGACCAGGGCCGCCGGACGCGGCGTAAAGGTGGAGGCTGTGCTTGACGCCAAGGGGGGCAACAAGGACAAAAATCCCTATCTGGCAGGACAGCTCAAGGATGCCGGAGCGGCCGTTTATATGGATAGTGACCACAAGACCATGCACAACAAGGTTATGATATATGACGGAAAAACAGTGCAGACAGGCAGCTACAACCTGCGCAAGGGTGTGGACAAGAAAAATGCGGAGAATGTGCTGTTCATCACCTCGGAAGACGTGGCCGCGCAGTATCTGAAAGACTTTCAGCTGCACAAGGCCCACTCGCGTCCGTACTGACAGCCCGATACATGCTGGACAGGGCTGCGCATCTTGCAACTGTGCCGGGAGCAGTACGAGGGTGCGGCATGAAGTTGCGGCGGCTCCGGCATCCGGCGGCCAGATAAAAACAGTCCGCTTTCCCGAGAGAAAGCGGACTGTCGCTGTTTCCGGTGTGCCGGAGGCTACTTGGCGCTTTTTGCCAGCACGTCCAGCATCAGGGCATCGGGCTGCTTGGCGCAGGCGTCCAGAAATGCCTTGAGGGTATCGTCATTTTCCAGAATGGAGGCCTGGGTTTTGTTTTTGCCCCTGTTGTACCCGTCCAGCCAGATGACAAAGCCGCTGCCGTTGTCAGGGTCGTCATTGTAGTCCTTGCAGGTAGTTTTATCCGCCTGCCAGGTTCCCTTGCCGGGCGTGGGCTGTGCCTTGCGGACCTTGGCCCATACGTCGGCCACCTTGTCGGTGGGTTTGGCCTGGCAATAGGTATACACTTCCGTAAGGATGGGAGCCAGAATTTCAGGGTGGGCCACGGTATCGCCCAGTCCGGCACTGGCGTAGCCATCGACCTGCAACGCCTCAAAAATGGGAGGCTGGCCGCCGTCCGTCATGGGGATGGTCACAAGCTCGGCACAAATGAAGGCATCAGGGGCGATCTTTTCGTTGTCGGCCTGGGCCGCCAGAGGCAGGCCAAGCAGCAGGCAACAGAGAACAAGAACTTTCTTCATGAAAACTCCCTTGGTGAAAGACTAGTTCTTCCATTACCTACAGGGGCGCGTCTGTCAACTGCCAATGCCGGTGTGGGGGCCTGCCCCATACTGCCTTCCAGCATGTGCACACTGCGGCCGGCCAGCGCGGCATAGTCCGGGTTATGGGTGACCATGACGATGGTCAGGCCTTCGCTGTTCAGCTCCTGCAAAAGTTGCATGATGGCATCGCCGGTAGCCATGTCCAGGCTGCCGGTAGGCTCGTCGGCAAAAAGCACACGCGGTGCGGCGGCAAGGCCGCGGGCAATGGCTACACGCTGCTGTTCGCCACCGGAAAGGGATGAGGGCAGGCTGTCTTTTTTGTGTTCCAGCCCCACCCGCTCCAGGCAGGCAGATGCCCTGCGACGCAGTTCTTCCGGTATGCCGCGAAAGGTGTTGGCCCCGGGCAGCAGCACATTTTCCATCACCGTAAGATAGGGCATAAGGTGATGCGCCTGAAAAATCATGGCAAAGGCACTGTTACGCAAATGGTCACGCTGTTTTTCGCGCATGGCGCGCAAATCGGCCCCCTCAAAAAGCACCTGTCCGCTGTCAGGCTCTGTCAGGGTGGAAAGCACGTTGAGCAGGGTGGATTTACCCGAACCTGAACGGCCTGTGACTGCTACAAATTCTCCCTGCTCAATGTGCAGGTTCACGCCGCGCAGCACCGGGGCAGACACGCCGCCTGCGCTATATGATTTGACTATGTCAATTGCTTCAAGCATGTACTCATCCTCTTGTGCGGCTACAGCGAAGTAAGCGCTGCCGCCGGATTGGCGCGGGCGGCCTTGCAGGCGGGAAAGGCGGCGGCAAGCACCGCCAGGCTTCCGGCAAGCAGGCCGTAGCCGAACATGGCGGTCAGGGAAAAGGCCGGATAGGCGGCGGCTTCAATCTGCATGGCGGCCAGAACCTTGCCCCCTGCCAGATATCCGGCTGTATAGCCGAAGGCGCCTGCCAGAAAACCGATGACGAGGGCTTCAGCCGCGAAAATAAAAAAGACCGCCTGGCGAGAAAAACCCACAGCGCGGAGCAGGCCGATTTCTTTGCGCCGCTCGTTGACGGAAACAAGCATGGACATGACCACCATCACACAGGCGGAAAAAAGAATGACCACTGTGACCACAAGGGCCATGTTCTGGGCAAAGGATATGGAATACATGCGCTGCGCCACCACCTGCCGCAGAGCGCGGATGTCCTGCCCCGGCAGGGCGGCTTCCAGTTCGCTCACGATGTCTTCAATGGGGCAACCGGAGCAGAGCGCGGCCACCTCGATAAAGCTGGCGGCATCGGGCGCATTGAAAAGCTGCTGTGCCATGCCGATGGGCGCAAAAAGCACGCTGTCATCATCGCTGCCTGTGGGCTGAAGCACCCCCTCAACCAGAAAAGGCTCGCCGCTGAGCAGAACGGTCTGCCCCGGGGCAAGGTTCAGGCGCCGTGCAAGAGACGCCCCGGCCAGCAAGCGGTGTTCAGCAGAAAATGTTCCGCCTGCTCCTGCGGGAGGCTGGCTGTCTGCGGCGTGTTCTTCGTGGCTGGACATGCCATGCCCTTCAGGCGGGGTGCCCGCCATTGCGGTCATGACGCCCGCAGGCTTTGCGTCGGCGCCCGTTGTGGCTGTGTGGCGGGCGTGTTCTTGCTCCATGCGGCGCATGAGCGGATCCGGGGCATGCATGTTCCCGATACCGGGGATGGCCCCCTGTACGCGCCAGAACTGCTTGAGATCAAGCTCGCTGGAAAAGTCCACGCCCACAAGCGGTACAAGGGCGGCGGGGGCATCGGCCCGTGCGGCAAACGAGGTCAGCCCGGCGAGCTTTGGGGCCACAACGGATATCCTGTCCTTGAGAGGGATGTCCGCGATGGCGCGCAGTGTTCCGGCCAGGGGGATGTGTCCGCTGTCTACCAGCGCGTTGCCCAGCGGGATGCCGCCATAGGATATCTGCAGGCTTTCACGCTTGGGCGTGATGGCGATATTGGCCCCGTAGGCGCTGAGCTTTTTTTCAAAGCCTTCGGCTACGGAAGAAGAAACATTGTTGAGTGCCGTAATGGCAGCCACGCCAAGAAGAAAAACCGAGAGCAGGGCGGCGGAGCGCCCCCATTTCTGCCGCAGGCAGCGCAGGGGGATGGTGACGATGTTCATAGGCTACAGGCTCCTGAAAAATCTGACGCCGTCCCGCAGCTCCGCTGCCGGGATAACAACGGCATCTCCCGAAACCGTAAAACTTACAGGGTGAGGATTGCAGCCGCCCTTGCGCATGCCGATGCGCTCGGTGGGAAAGACCATGCCGCATTTCTGGCAGACCATTGTGTCCCCTGCCTGCTTATAGCCTTTGCCAGCCTGCCAGCAGGCGTCACAGGCGTCCAGTGCCAGCCGCACCCTGCCTGCGGAGTCACGCAGGGTAAAGAAAACAACGTCGGTTCCGTCTACGCTGACTTTGTAAAAAGACGCCTTTTCTTTGATCTGGGCGAGGGGCAGACTTACGGCTTCATTCTGTATTTCCACTGTTGTTTCACGGCTGAAAAGACCGCCGAAAGGACCGGCCTTGGCCGGAGCCGCCATGAGCACACAGGCGGCGGCAAGCAGGCAGATGCCGAGGGCGAAATAAAAGACCTGCAACCGGCTGTGGGTGGGCAGGGCTGCTGTTTGGGTTGCCATTGCTCTGGGGGCTGGCCTGCCGGTATGACGGGCGCGCGAGAACCGGGGATTTTGAGGGCGGTGCTGAAACATGTATTCTCCATTTGTCCGTGCGGGGCTGTTACATACTTTTTTAGTATGAGAACATGTTTCAGCAAAAGTTGCCAGTCATTTTCTTTCTTTTTGATATTCACGGGCTTGCAGGCATCGGGCTGAGCTATCATATAGCCTGAGGCTTCATACCAGAGCGGTTATTGTATGGCGCAATGCTTTTATTGGCGTCAGGCGTTTGCGCGGCGTGCGGCAAGTGTGGAAGAGTGTTACCAATTGGCTTTGCTTGGGCCGCCTGCGCGGCAGGCGATGCGAGGAATGAGCTTGCCCTTCGAAAGGGAGTTTTTCGCCCTGCGGGACGGGAGGTTTTCAGCTTTTGTTCTATTGGCCGCCTGCGCGGCGTGCGGCAAGGCGGGGCCGGTTATGGGGCTTCGCCCCCTTCTCGGCCCCCTTGCATCCCCCCGAAGCACCCCCCTTCAGATTTTCAATTATCGTGTATTTGCGAGGGCTGCGCGTCTTTTGCTTCGGGAGCTTCCCTCGCTTCGCTCGGGTGATTTCCCTGCGCGCCGCGCAATGCCATCCGCGATATCAGCTTTGATCGGCTACTGCCTATACCGGCGGGCACGAAGCATCCGGAGCAATCCCCTCAACCGTAGGCTTTGTGTGGCGTTGGGTTTGGGTTCAGCAGGCAACGAAGGTATGTCTGTACTGTTTCCCGGTCAGGGGGCAAGCTGTTGGCGGGGGCTATAATGAACCGAAGCCGACACGTTGCCGAGGTTCGTGGTCGCTGGTGGTCTGTGCAGCTACCCTGTAATGTCAGGGTGAAATTGCCCTATAAAAGTTTTTGGTGGAGAGAGCGCGAGAGAGGCCCCTTTTTTCAAAAAGGGGCCTCTCTCGCAATGAATTATTAAAAAAGGATTACTGGCAGGAAACTACAGTTCCGGCGGCAGTTCCTGAAGTTCTTTCCAGGTAAACACCGGGCCGTCCACACAGACGTAGCGCCCGCCGATATTGCAGCGTCCGCAGATGCCGATGCCGCATTTCATGCGCTTTTCCAGTGTGGTCACGATGTTTTCCGGGGCGAAGTTCAGCTTTTCCAGCGCCTGCACGGTAAACTTGATCATGATGGGCGGCCCGCAGAGCACGGCCACGCAGTTTTTGGGGTCGGGGTTCAGTTCGGTGAGCACGTTAGGGATGAGGCCCACTTTGTGTTCCCAACCCTCAAAGGGCGCATCGATGCAGAGTGTGCAGTCCAGGTCATCGCGGCGCAGCCATTCTTCTGCTTCGTAGCTGAAGGCCATGTCGCGTGGGGTGCGCGCGCCGTAAAGCAGGCTCACCTTGCCGTAGTCTTTCCTGTTTTCCAGCACGTGCAGCATGATGGTGCGGATGGGGGCCATGCCGATGCCGCCACCCACAAAGAAGACGTCTTTGCCCTTCCAGTCGTTGTAGGGAAAGAAGTTACCCAGCGGTGCACGTACACCGACCTTGTCGCCGGGCGACAGGCGGTGGATGGCTGCGGTCACTTCTCCGGCCTGCATGACCGAGAATTGCAGATAGTCTTTCTGTGACGGCGGCGAGTTGATAACAAAGGTGGATTCGCCCGCGCCGAAAACAGAAAGTTGCCCCACCTGCCCCGGTTCGTGAACGAAATTCTTCATGGTTTCGGTATCGTCCAGCACCACGCGCAGGGTGCGGATATTGCCGGTTTCCTGAATAACTTCAGCCACGGTGGCGGTCATAGGCAGATAGGGGTTGCCCGTGGGTTGCGGACGGGCCGTTATTTCACGCAGCATGCCGCCCTTGGCCGGAGCCTTGGGTGCGGTTTTGGCAGCGGCTGCAGCCGGAGCGTTTTGTTCGGTCCGGACTTCAGCGGCCTTGGCTGCGGCTGCGGGGGCGGCCGCCTTGGAGCCGCCCTTGGCCTGGGCGGTATTTTTTTTGGTTGCCATGTCTGCTCCTACTCGGCTTTGTCTTGCTTGGCTTCCAGCGCTGCCAGCACAATGGCGCGGATGTCCAGACAGACGGGGCAGTTGCTGATGCACCGGCCACAGCCGCTGCAGGAGAACGAACCCCAGTTTTCAGGATAGGTGGAGTACTTGTGCGAAACACGGTTGCGCATGCGCAGGGCCTTGGTGGTGCGGGGGTTATGCCCGCTGGCCTCGCGCGTGAACAGGGATGACATGCAGTTGTCCCAGCTGCGCAGGCGGCGTCCGCCTTTTTCGCTCAGCCCTTCGCCTTCATCCGTGATATTGAAGCAATAGCAGGTGGGGCAGAAGTAGGTGCAGGCGCCGCAAGACAGGCAGCGGTCAGTCTGGTTTTGCCAGAACTCCACATCCGTGAACATGGCCGCCAGCTTTTGCGGGGCCTCTTTGATGTTGGGGGCAGGCACAAGGCTGGCCCAGGCCGCCTTGCGTACTTCCTCCACCTTGCCGAAGCGGTCGCCGCCGTCTTCAAGCGAAGAGGCGGAAAGCAGCGCTTCGCCCTTGGGCGTGATGGCCTGGAGCACATAGCCGCCCTCGATTTCGGTCATGAGAATGTCCGAACCTTCGGGCGAGGTGGGGCCGCCGCCAACCCAGTGGCAGAAGCAGGTATTGCAGCCCGAATTGCAGGTAAGGCTGATGACCGTAAGAGCATCGCGTCTGGCCCTGTAATAGGGGTCGGCAAAGGGACCGTTAAGGTAGGGCCGGTCAAGGATGGCGTAGCCGCGCGCATCGCAGGGGCGGGTGGCAAAAACCACGGTGGCTTCGGCCTGCGGCGTGTCGTCCACCTGTATGGAGATGCGGGCCGGATTTTCCGGGTCTTTGCTTTTTTTGTAGCTTACCAGGGTTTCACACTGGGGCAGCACGGCCTCCTTGGCAGGCACGGTGGCTTTTGCAAGGGTAAAGGGCTTGCCGTCTTCCCAGGCTTCAAAGACCACGGAGTGTTTGGCCGCGGGCTTTTCCACGGGAACAAGCACGCGGTTACCCTGTTGCGAGAGAAAGGCCAGAAAGGCAGGCAGGCCGTCGGGGGTTACAAAGCGGGTCATGCTCATTTCCAGTCCCTCTCATGGATGTTCTTTTCTTCCACTTCATAGCCCAGCAGCGGCGGCACAGCTTCGGCATTGAGGCCCGCCTTGTAGCCGTCAAAGAGCTGGCCCACAGCACGGCCGATCTGCTGGCGCAGGGCCAGAATGGGAATGCCCACGGGGCAGGCCCGCTGGCATTCGCCGCAGCCCGTGCAGCGCCCGGCAAGGTGCATGGCGTGTATGGTCTGGAAGAACAGTTTTTCCTTCACGCTGTCTTCCTGCGTCATCCAGTGCGGGTCGCGGCTGTCTGAAACGCAGAAGTCGCGGCAGACGCACATGGGGCAGGCATTGCGGCAGGCGTAGCAGCGCAGGCAGCGCTCCATCTGGCCGCGCCAGAAGGCCATGCGCTCTTCAAGCGTCATGGAATCGAGCAGGGCCAGTTCGGGCGGGGTGTGGGGGCCGGCTTCCACCTTTGCAGGTGTACCCAGTCGTGTATCTGCAAGAACGGCCGAGGGGGTGGTGCAGCCGTAGCACTTGCCCTGGGCGTAGTCGGTCATGCAGAAGCGGTGGGGCTTGCCGTCGGCCGTAATGGTAACCCCGGCCTCGTCATATTCCACCTTGTCGATACTGGTGTAGCGCCCAAGCTCCTGGGTAACGCGGGCCATATCCAGCGTGCCCTCACAGGGCATGGCGAAAATGGTCACGTCTTCACGGCGGATAAGCTTTTCCTGCAGCAGCTCCACCACAGAGCGCGAGTCACAGCCCTTGACCACAATGCCCACTTTTTTGCCCTTGAATGATGGCAGGTAGACGGCCGGGTTGTTGACGTTGAGCGGACCCCACACGAGCTTGTCCACATCTTCGGGAGTTTTCATGAAGATGGGCACGGTATGGGCGGCATCGTAGCCTTCGCCCCAGCCGATGACAAAGTCCAGCTCGGGCAGTTTGGCCTTGATGGCTTCCTTGAGTTCGCCAAGGGCGGCGTTTTGCCCTGTGCCCAAGGGCCGCAGGGAGGTAAGCGCCATGTCGGCGATCTTGAGCAGCGGCTCGGGATCTTCCAGGCGGGGCGCGGGGCCGAGCTTGTGGATGCGGTCGGTGAAGACCGTGACCACCTGCTGCCAGCGCTGGCCTTCGGATGCCGAAACCCAGGTGTATTCAAAGCGGCGGTCGTCAATGCCAAGCACGGGCAGAAACTGCTTGAGCACTTCAAGACGGCGGCGGGCATAGAAGTTGCCTGCCGCATAGTGGCAGTCGCGGGGGTGGCAGCCGGAAACCAGCACGCCGTCCGCCCCGTTCAGCAGGGCCTTGACGATAAACAGCGGGTCTATGCGGCCCGAGCAGGGCACGCGGATGATACGCAGATCTGTGGGCTGGGTGGCGCGGGCCACACCGGCTGTGTCGGCGCCGCCATAGGAGCACCAGTTGCAGAGAAAACCCACAATCCGCAGTTCTTTGCCTTCTAAAGCTGGCATAGCGCGTTAACCTCCGCAAGAATCTGGTTGTCTGTGGCGTGTGAAAGCTGGATGGCCCCCTGGGGGCAGGTGGCCGTGCAAAGCCCGCAGCCCTGGCACACGGTTTCAATAACCTGGGCCTTACCTTCGCCCCGGACTTCCACTTCCTTGATGGCTCCGAAGGGGCAGCACTGGATGCACTTGCCGCAGTTGACGCAGCGGCGCATGTCCACCTGGGCGATCTGCGGGTCGCTTTCCAGCTTGTCCTTGGCAAAGAGGGCCAGCACCTTGGCGGCCGCAGCCGAACCCTGGGCCACGGAAGCGGGAATATCCTTGGTCCCCTGGCACACGCCCGCCAGATACACACCGGCGGTATTGGTTTCTACAGGCTTGAGCTTGACGTGGCTTTCCATAAAAAAGCCGTAGCTGTCGTATGAAATACGCAGCTTTTCAGCCAGCTGAGGTGCGCCCTTGCTGGCCTCGATGCCTACAGCCAGAACCACAAGGTCGGCCTTGATTTCAATGGCCTGCCCCATAAGCGTGTCTACGCCCATAACCACGAGCTGGCCCTGACCGTCGGGGTATATCTGCGAGACGCGCCCGCGGATGTATTCCGTACCGTATTCTTCCATGGTGCGGCGGGTAAACTCGTCGTACATCTTGCCTGCGGCGCGGATGTCCATATAGAAGACATAGGACTGGGAGTCGGGGATGTGGTCCTTGGTCAGGATGGCCTGCTTGGCCGTATACATGCAGCAGAAGCCGGAGCAGTAGGGCCGCCCGATGGATTTGTCGCGCGAGCCGACACACTGCACGAAAACGATGTTTTTTGGTTCCTTGCCGTCCGAGGGGCGTTTGATATGCCCGGCAGTGGGACCGGAGGCATTGAGCAGCCGCTCGTACTGCAGGGACGTGATAACGTCGGGGTAAGCGCCGCCGCCATATTCCTGGTACACGGTCCAGTCCATGAGGTCATAGCCGGTGGCGGCCACGATGCTGCCAACCTCTTCGGTTATGATCTCGTCTTCCATGTCATACTTGATGGCCCCGGTGGGGCATATTTTGGCGCATACGCCGCACTTGCCCTTGATGAACTGGCGGCAGTGCCCGGCGTTGATGACGGCCTTTTTGGGGATGGCCTGCGGAAAGGCAATGGTGATGGCCGTGGTGTTGCTGATCTCTTCGTTAAAGGCGTCAGGCGTTTTTTTGCTGGGGCATTTTTCTGTGCAGGCTCCGCAGCCGGTGCAGAGGCTCCAGTCCACATAGGTGGCCCTTTTGCGGATTTTCACCGTAAAGTTGCCCACATAGCCCGAGATGTCTTCCACCTCGGAATAAGCATACAGCGTGATGTTGGAGTGCTGGGCCACGTCGACCATCTTGGGGCCGAGAATGCAGGCCGAGCAGTCCACCGTGGGAAAGGTCTTGTCCAGCTTGGCCATTTTGCCGCCGATGGTGGCATCACGCTCCACAAGCACCACGGGCACGCCGCCGTCGGCGCAGTCAAGGGCGGCCTGAATGCCCGCCACGCCGCCGCCGATGACGAGCACGCGCTTGTTGACGTCAAAGCTTTTGGCGAGCAGCGGCTTGTTGTTGCGCAGCTTTTCAACCGCCAGCAGGACCAGTTCGGCGGATTTGTTGGTATTGGCTTCCTTGTCGCGGCCAATCCACGAGACATGCTCGCGAATATTCGCCATTTCGAGCATGTAGCGGTTGAGCCCCGCGCGTTCCACCGTGCGGCGGAAGGTCGGCTCGTGCATGCGGGGCGAACAGGAAGCCACCACAACGCCGTCAAGCTTGTGCTCGTGAATGGCTGCCTCAATGGCTGCCTGGCCGGGTTCGGCACAGGTGTACATGGGGTCGTCGGCGTACACCACGTCGGGGTAGGTGCGGGCAATCTCAGCCACCTTGGCGCAGTCAACGGTGCCGCCGATATTGCTGCCGCAATGGCAGACGAAAACGCCTATTCTCATGACCTGCCTCCTTCAGCGGCCTTGTCTGCGGCGGCGGAATTGCGCCGGAGTTCGTCCAGCTTGCGGATGAGGCCGTCAGGGCTGACGCGCAGTTTGTTAAGCCCCAGTTCCTTGTGGTCAAGGCCAAAGGCTATGCCCATCATCTGGGTGAAGTAGAGCACCGGCAGGTGGAAGGCCGTGCCCATTTCTTTGGATGCCTGCTGCTGGCGCAGATCAAGGTTCATCTGGCAGAGCGGGCAGGCCACGATGACGGCATCCACGCCAAGCTGCGTGGCAAGGTCGAGGATGCGCCCGGAATTGCGGGCCGTCATCACGCGTTCGGGAATGCCGAACGACGCGCCACAGCAGGCTGTTTTGAGGGGAAAGTCCACCATTTCAGCGCCGCAGGCGGCGAGCATGCTTTCCATAAGTGTGGGATTTTCCGGATCGCCGAAGTTCATGATCTCTGCGGGGCGGCTCATGAGGCAGCCGTAATAGGCGGCCAGCCTGAGACCCTTGAGGTTTTTGCGCACCCGGGCGGCGATGGTTTCCATATCATAGGCTTCGGCAATGCCCTGCATGACCGAGGTCACGGGCGGAAAGGTCTTGGCCGAGGGGCCGTCGAGCAGTTCGTCCACACGTTGGCGAAACGCGGGGTCTTCCATACGTCTGGCGGCCAGCTTGAGATTGGAAAGGCAGCTCGGGCAGGGCGTGAGCAGCAGTTCGGCCTGCTGCTGGGCGGCAATGTCGAGGTTGCGCACGCACAGGGCCGCGGAAAGCTCGGTATCCACGGCGTGGGCCGGGGTGGAGCCACAGCAGTTCCAGTCCGGAATATCCACAAGGTTCATGTCCAGCGCCTTGCACACGGCCTGGGTGGACATTTCGTAGTCCTTGGAAGAGCCTCGGGCCGAGCAGCCGGGGTAGTAGGCAAAATTCATGGGCGTACCCCCTCGCGCTTGGCGCGTTCTTTATAGCGCTGGAAAATGCGCGAAACCGGGGCTGCTCCCTGGGGCAGAACGTGGGGTTTGAGGCCCAGCTTGCCTTTTTTGAGAGCTTCCGGGGCGAGGTCCACGTCAGTGAACACGCGCATGGAGCGCATCATATACAGGGCCATGGTGCCGATTTCATAGGTGCGGCCAAAGGCCCGCACCGTATCAAGGAAGGAAAACCAGAACTTTTCCACCTTGGGCACGGTCACGCGGCCTTCTTTGCGGGCCATGTGGCGCAGTGTTTCCATTATGCCCGCAACGTCGATGTTGTTGGGACAGCGAAGGCTACAGGTAGAGCAGGAAAGGCACATCCAGATAGAGCGCGAATTCAGCACTTCATCCCTGAGGCCAAGCTGTACGGCGCGCATGATCTGGCTGACCTGCCGGTCATAGACTAAGCCTGCCGGGCAGCCGGCTGTACAGTTGCCGCACTGGTAGCAGGTTGAAACATTTTGGCCGCTTAGCGCCTCCACTTCCGCCGTAAAGGCGGCGTCGCGCATCCGGCTCAGATTGATGGCGTCGTTCATGTGAACTCTCTGGTTAGAGGCTGTTGGGGGGAACCCTGGACAAGTCAAGAATGTCTCAGGGAGTAACGCAGAACACCGCAAAAAGCTAGTTCCAGGGCAGTGGAACCTTTCAGATTCGCACCTTTCCGGCTGCGCAGGCCTCCGCCGCATCAAGCGCGGCACGCAGCCCGAGAAGATAGCTCGACGGCCCGAAGCCGCAGATGCTGCCTGTGCAGACGGACGACAGCACGGAATGGTGCCTGAAATTTTCTCGCGCATGCACGTTGGACATGTGCACCTCGACCACGGGGATTTCCAGTATGGCGAGGGCATCGGCAATGGCATGGCTGTAATGCGTCCAGGCTCCGGCATTGACGACGACGGCCTGTACGTCCTCATCCGCAGCCTTGTGGATGCGCTCCACCATGACGCCTTCGTGATTGGTCTGAAAACTTTCCACCGTAGCGCCAAGTTCCTTGCCCAGAGTCGCCAGGGCGTCATCTATCTGGGCCAGGGTGGCGCTGCCGTAGTGGGCCGGGTCTCGCCTGCCGAACATGTTCAGGTTGACCCCATGCAGGACCAGTATGCGCATATGAACCTCGTTTGCGTCCACCGGGAGTTCGGGCGGACAGTTGTTGCAACGGCGAGGGTTGCCGCAAGAGGGCTTTTGTGCGAAACGGCGGCGTAACCAGGCTGCATTGCGCCCAGGCCCGGTTGCGTCGCGTGCGCAGGTGCCCGCCATGAAGGAGTGGCGCAGCTTCGGCCGTTGCCCGCAGGCATTGCGGTAACGGCGCACCGTAGTGCACTTGTACTGCTCAGCGCTGTGGCGGCGTCTGCAATCTGTTGAGACCCCGTACTCTTAGAGGCGCCATGCCCTAGCTTGCGGCCAGCGCGGTCTCCAGCGCGTGCCGCGCGTTCAGGGGCAGGGGCTGGCCCGTCCACAGGCGGAACTGGGCATCTCCCTGACCGAAAAACATGTCCAGCCCCGTCAGGCAGCGTCTGCCCGCCCGGGCGGCCTCCTGCAAGAAGCGTGTTTTCAACGGGTTATATACAATATCATAGGCAATGGCCGTTGCCCCGGCAGCATGTGGCCCCAGGTTTTTACCTGTGGTCTCAAATGAATAGGGGCTTTCGCCTTCGGCCTTGCCCCGCATGCCCAGGGGAGTGGTATTGACGACCAGAAGCGCCGGCACATCGTGGCGGCGGCTCCAGTCCAGCGGCTTCAGGCCGAATTCTTCGGCCAGGGGCAGGTGCGAACGGTCGGAGGGTGTAGCCACATAAATATTTTCGGGCCTGCTGCCCGGCTCAAGGGCAGTCAGGCCGGCCGCCACGGCCCGGGCCGCGCCGCCTGCGCCCAGAACAAGCACATTCGCGCCGCCAAGCGCTTCCTGCGCCAGCGGGGCCATAAACCCCGCGACATCAGTATTGTCGCCGTAAAGCAGACCGCCACGCCAGTAGATGGTGTTGACCGCGCCCACACGCCGGGCCAGAGGGCTGACCTCATCCAGCAGGGGCAGCAGGGCAACTTTGTGCGGAATGGTAACGGAGCAGCCGCGGATGTTGAGCAGGCGCACGCTGTCCACAAATGCGGCCAGCCGCTGCGGCGGTACTTCCCACCGCAGATAAAGATCGGGCAGGCCGAGAGTCTTGAAGCCGGTATTGTGCAGCAGGGGAGAAAGGCTCTGCGTCAGCGGCCAGCCCACAACACCGTACAGGAGCGCGTCTGCCCCGTCCCGACCGATGCCCGGGGCGGGAGCGTGCGTGGCTGCGGGAATGCTGGCTTCTGCTGTTACGGCATTCATTGTCCGGCTCTCCGTTCCTGCGGTTTCCGTATTGCCTGCCTGCGGGAGGCGCGGCAGACGGTATCTTTGCGGATAAAAATATGGCGCAGCATAACGCATGACAGAGCCAAGAGCAATGCTGATGTGAAGCCGCCACACGGGCTGCATGGCGCTCCGCATGCCCTGTACAGCATGTGAAGGTTAATTTTGACAGCACATGGGCCACCTGTGCCGGAGAAAAGGTTTCATGGCTTTCAGCAATGGAATGTATATGTAATTGCGTATGGCATTTATTATGAGATATTTTTATTCCGCGGACGTTGTAACAGAGCACGTGCATGGGCGGAAAAGAAGCCGCCGGGCTGCAAGAAATACGGGTCGCCTGCTGCACAAGCAGGCGACCCGTGTGAGCTTCGGGTGGTGCCCCGCGGCTGCCCGCGGCAACCGGCGGTTTGTCTAAAAGGAGTAAACGACCGTGAGTGACGCTTTCCAGGCATCGGCAACATTGAGGCTGTCGCCGGAGGTGTTCTGATACCGGCCCCACACGTCTTTATCGAGCCAAAGGTGTATGTAGCCAAGATTGACAAAGAAATTTAGATTTTCCGTAACCTTGAACGTGCTGTCCAGGTTGATTTCCATGCCTTTGTCTTCGGTGGTCAGATAGGTGCCGAAGGAGTTGAAATCCGTATTGTTGCGGTAGATCTGACGGCCGGCCCCGTCCTCTGCCTTGCGGCCGGTGATGTATTTTGCCATTTCCGGGCTGTTTGTTCCGCCGAAATAGTTCAGGCGCAGGGTATGACGGAGGTTTTCAAGAAAGCTCAGATCCTTGACGCGTGCGCCAATGCCCCAGGTGCCGCTCGGGTTGGTGCCGAGCACCCCCTTGGCTCCGCCCATGGACGGATTGCCCCTGTAGCCGAAGGTGGAAAGGGAGTTGTGCAGATTGTTGGTGGTGGCAATATAGGGCAGGCGTTCCGAGCCGTTATGGGGGTTATCGTCATCGCCGCTGAAATACCAGCCGTAGATGCCGGGCAGGCCCCAGTCCGTGGCGTATTCCATAACAAGCATGCCGTACCAGCCCTGGCGGTTGAGGTATTCATGCTGCCGTTTGACGCCGCCGTAAACAAAGTCGGCGCGCACGCGGAAGGGGTCAAGGGCGGTCCAGTCTCCGGTGATGCCTCCCCAGTAGAGGGTGCTGTACTCGTCATCCCAGATGGACGGGCCGGTGCGCCTTGTGCTGAATGCGGCCGGGTACAGGCCGTCGCGCAGTTGCAGGCCGTCAATGCCCTGGGTGCTTGCCATGGGATTGTTGAGCGTGAATTTTTTGCTGCCGCCGGGCATGCCCGTAACGGTGGCGGGCATAAGGCTGTTGGGTCCCATGCCTCCGGCCATGGCCCAGGGTGTGAATTTCAGGCCGTCAAGGGTGACCGGCACGGTAAGGGCAACAAGGTCGAAGTTGTCAATAAAGTTTGCCGGCCGGCTGGCGTCGCCCTGCCAGTTGTCGTTAAGCAGGCGCATCCATGCAGCGCTTGCCGTCACCTTGGGGCTGAAGGTCCATGCGGCGCTGAGCGCGGCGAGGTCGTCATGCAGCACCGGGCTGTCCATGGCGAAGCCGGGCAGTTTCATGCCTTGCAGGCCCATGCGCAGCTTCAGTCCGGTGCCGGGTACGCGCCAGTCAAGATAGGACTGCTTGATCTTGACCATGTTGCCGCCGTCAGCCCCGAGGGCGCCGCCCTGGGCGGCCATGCCCCAGCGCTGCTCGCCGATTTCAAAAAATACCGTGCCGGAAAGATTTTCAGATGCCACAGCGTGCAATTGCAGGTGTAGGCGCTGGATGGCCTCGAAATTGTCTCTCTTTTGGTGTACGGCAGCCCACTGCTGCCCGATTTCGCGCTGTCCCTGCCGGTTTTTGCCCATAAAGCTGCCGCCCTGGATGTAGTCAAAGGCATATTGCCAGCTGCCTCTGACCTTGAATTCCACAGCCTGCCCCGGAGTGGCCGCACCCATCAGTATAGTGGCGGCCAGCAGAAAACCTGTCAGTTTTTTCATCGGAAGAATCCCCATATGTCTGTTGACAGAATGTGTTGCCCGCCGTCTAGCCGAGCATGCGCCAGTAGGGCATGGCGATGACGGCCACAAAAATGCCTGCCAGGATCATGCGCAGGGCCATGACCACAAGCATGTCCTTGAACCGGATATAGCCGCTGCTGTAAAAATAGAGGTACAGCGCGTATTCATAGGGGAAGAGCAGGTTGTCCAGGCCGTACTGGAAGGAGAAATAGAGCAGCCGGGGATCAATGCCCATCTGCACGCCAAGCTCGGTAATGGGGGCCGAAAGGGTAGAGGTAGCCGCCAGGGGCGTAAGCAGAAAGTTCATGGCCACGCCCACCACATACGAGCAGATGGTGGCGAGGGTTGTTCCTGTTTCGCTGAACAGGGGCAGAACAAGGCCCGCCAGCCATTGGGTGACCTTGAGGAAGCCCCCGGTGCTGCCGATGGCCATGCAACCCATGATGAAGAAGAGCGGCGCGAAATTGATGGCACTTATGCGCTTGCCGTTCATGAGGCTTACGCCCGGCAAAAAAGATATGGCCGTCACGAGCACAAGCACGGTTCCGGCGCTCAGATGGTGCAGGGTGTCGGTGGAAAGCAGCACCAGCGTGCCGCACAGCAACACCAGGGCGCGGCGCTGCTCATCGCTCATTACACCAAGTTCCGCATGTTTTTCACGCACGGCCCGGCAGAGGCTTTCCTTGTCGACGTTGGTACGCAGCACGAGCAGCACCAGGCTCAGAGACATGAGCGTGTACAGCATGGCCGGAATAAAGTTGAACCTGGCGTATTCCATCCATGTGGTCTGGGTTCCCATCACCTTGTCCACAAGACCCATGCCCATGACAAGGTCCCCCGCGCCCGTGAGGTAGGCAAGCTTTGTGGAACCGACAGCCAGGCAGGCAGCCAGCACCACGGCCGTGGCCTCGCGGCTTTTGGGCTTGAAGTCCAGCGCATCGCAAAGGGACAGGGCCACCGCGCAGATGATGGCTGCCTTGCCCATGATGGAAGGAACCAGTGGAGAGATGATGGCTGCCGCCAGTGTCATGCCTGCCAAGGCTCCGGCAAAGCTGCCGCCTGTCAGCTTGACGCAGGTGAGGGCGATGCGCTTGCCGAGGCCTGTTTCCTGAATGATCTTGCCGAGCGTGAATCCGCCTATGACAATGATGGGTACTTCGGAAAGCCACGGGCCGTAAACGACCTTCTGGCTTACGCCGCAAAAAAGGGTGTACAGTATGGGCAGGGCAATGCCTACGGCCACTTCGTTCATGCTGTCCACAGCCCAGGCGATGACAGCCCACAGGGTGACGGCCAGAAATGCCGCCATGGGATCGGTGAAGGCTTCGCTGCGGGGCATGACGAAGTAGACGGCAAGCGGCAGTATGAGGCTGAATGCCCATTTTGCCAGCATGGCCGGTGTAAGGTCGGAAGTTTTAACAAGCATGGCGTCCTCGTGGGGTATCCGGACTTTGCCCCGCCCCGGCCGGCAAACCGGGGCGGGATGTGGAGGGAGGGTCAGTTGCCGGAGGGGTCTTCCACCGAGGCCACACACAGGGCATTGCTGCCCTCATAGGGCTGGCAGCCTTCCACGGTGACCTCTTTGTCGCGGTCTCCGGCCGCGGCTGCGCCGGGTACGCGGAAGGTGGCCACGTCCAGGGGCGCAATGGCGCTCTCCACGGGTTTTTCCACCTGGGGGACCCATTCATACGGCACGCGGTAGGCGCGGTAGGTCATGTTCATAGGCACATGCTTGCCCCAGTACGGCGAGATAAATTCCCACACGATTTCATGGTCGGGCGTGACCTCGAAAACGCGACCGTCCGAACCCTCCGTGATGAGGGTATTGCCGTTGGGCAGGCGCTGCATGCCACTGATAAAGGGGCTGTAGAAACGGTTGCTGTCCATCGGCTCAAGAAAGCCCGCCTCTTTGGGCGTATACTGCCAGACAATCTTGAGGCTCACGGGGTCTATTTCCAGCACGCGCGAATGGTCGCGCAGGGCTGCCTTGACACCAGTGGGAGCGCCGGGATTGGGCACGTCGTAGCCGCCCCATCCGCCGTTGTCAAAAATAAGGATGTTGCCTTCGCCGGGCAGTCCGCGGGGGATCATGTGGGCATGGTGCTGGCCGATGATCCAGCCGATGGCCCTGAGTTCCGGCGAGCTGTCGTAGTCCGGTCCGAGTTTCCAGGTGATCTTGCCGGTCTTTTTGCTGATGATGAAGATGATGTTGGCCTCGCGCCCGTCCACAATGATGTTGTCGGGGTGAAAGCGCTCGTCACCCGCATCGTACCACTTGTTGGGACCAAGGGCGGACATTGAGTTGATATGTATCCAGTCGCCCATACCTTCGGGTTGCGTGGGCCGGTAGTTGGGGTTGCGCACAAGGGTGTTTTTTGGGCCTTCCCTGAAGCCCATTTCTTCAAAGTGTTCGTTGCAGCACCACTCCCAGAGGATTTCGCCGTTCCAGTCGACTTCAAGAATAAGGTCGTCCAGCAGGAGCTTGTCGCTGATGGCAGTATTGCGGACGTTGCGGTGGCAGAGCACCAGGGTATTGCCTTCCAGCGCCTTTGGCTCCATGCCGGGCGTGAAATAACCCACAGGGTTGCCTTCGCGCTGAAAGTCGTGATGATAGCGCGCCATCCAGCGGCCTTCGGTGCCGGGATCTTCGATAAATTCGTTGCGGTCGAATTTCCAGACAATATTGCCGTCCCAGTCGGTCTGGACAATGTCAAGACCGTCCTGCACACTGTATTTGCCACTGCGGCGGCCACGACTGGTAACAAGATATCCGCCGGGAAGCATCTTGTTTGGCATGCCGTGAACACCTTTCCAGACGTTGACCTCGCGGCCATTCATGTCCATAAGAACAGCACCGACTTCCTGAGCCTGAAAAATGGTGAATCCTCCCCAGCACTTTTCTGGCTTGAACAGGGTGACTCCTGTGGGGTAAATTGTCGGATGACCCATGATGTATCCTCCTTGATGTTTCAAAAGGCGAAATGGCAGTTCGCCTTTTCTCCATGTGGATAAAAATTTTGTGTGTTGCAGAATCAGGGTAGCGGCAGGGTGTCTGGGGGCGTGTTCCGTATGCAACATTTTTCACAATAAATTTTTCGGGATGGCGCGGGCTGTATGAAGGCCGCTGCTTTTGGGAGGTAACTTCGTGGAAAAACAGATGGTTGCCGAGGGCGTCAAGGGCAGTCGCAACTGGGCCTTTAAAGAAATGAAGGGCATGAACGCCCCCTGGCGGTCGGTACTGTATCTTGCCAGACGTTTTGCCTGGGCAAAGGGACATGAAGTGCAGTTTCGCAACCGTCTTTATTTTTTAGAGAAAGGTCGCGTCAGGCTGACGCATCAAAGCCTTGAAGGTATGGAGAAAATTCTCTGGTACATTCACGAGGGCTGCATTTTCGGCGAAACGCCCTTTCTGGATCCCATGCCTTTGGAGAGTTTTTTCACGTGTGCCACGGATTGCGTGGTTTACGGTTTTTCAAAAGAGAGCTTTGATGTGATCAGCCGGGAGCGGCCTGACCTTGTGTCCAACCTGCTGCTCTCCATGTCGCGCAAGCTGCGGATACTGTCCAACCAGGCTTCTTCCCTGTACGTGGATAACCTGCTCGTGCGGGTCTGCAAGTTTATGGCGCAGCATCTTGAGCCGGACAGTCACCCCCTTACGGCGAACCTGGGTATTTCGCGGCAGGAGATGGCAAGCCTGCTTGGGGTACACCGCGTTTCTTTGTACAAGGTACTGAAGCAGCAGGAAGAGGAAGGGCTTTTTGGTCCCTTTGAGGGCAATGCGGTGGTGATTTTGCAGCCCGAGGAGTTTTTTAGGCTGGCTTCTGCATAATGCACGTCCGGTACACGGAAAGGGGCGCGCTGCCGTAGCACGGCTGCGCGCCCCTTTGGGCTTCAGATAAAGGAATATCCTGTTTTTCAGGGCACGGGCGGCACAGTGTGCTGTTATGCCGGCGGCGCGGCCTAGCGCTTCAGTTCCACGGCCTTCTGCAGCATCTGGTCGGCAGTGGTGACCACTTTGCTGTTGGACTGGAAGCCGCGCTGGGTAATGATCATGTTGGCCATTTCCGTGGCTACATCCACATTGGAATTTTCAATGTTGTACGCGCGTATGGTGCCGTAGTTTTCGGTTCCGGCCTCACCCATGTCCATCTGTCCGGCATCCGCGGTGGCGCTGAACATGTTGTGCCCTTCGCGCCGCAGGCCGTCTTCGCTTGTAAAGCGGCATACGGGGATCTGCCACAGGTCCATGCTCTGGTTGTTGGAAAAAAGCCCCACCACATCTCCGTTGGCAGAAATGCTGATATTGCTCAAAAAACCTTCGGGATAGCCGTTCTGGTTATTGCGCCGCGTGACGGGCGACGATCCCTTGTAGTTGGTTGTGGCGTCAACGGCCACGGTGGCGTCCTGCCCCATGCCGCCCAGGGCATTCTGGCTGGCGCCTACGGCAGCCGCATTGGCCGGTGCGTTCTGCCAGCCCCCGGCGGCGCTGATGCCAAGGTTCACCGTTGTGGCTACGCCGTTGACCGTCATCTGCGGCAGGCCGCCATCCGACAGGGCAGAGGGGGCCCAGTCTGCCAGGTCTTTGCTGCCTTCTGCAGACGGGGTAAAGGCCGTCATGTCGGTCAGCTGCCCCTTGGCGTCAAAAGTGAGGGTTCCGGTCATCAGCGCGCCTGTGCCGGGCGCAAGCCCGTTTTCATCCCTCGGCGTGTTGCCTGTGGATATGAGGTATTGCACCACACTGCCGGGGCGGTCGCTGGGGGCGGCGTCAAAGTATATGGTCGCCTGTTGCTGGTTGCCGTTTTCGCCATACAGGGTGATGCTCTGGGCATAGCCGTATGCCAGATTGGAAAGGGGCGGAGAAGCATTGGCGTCGTAGGTGTTCAGCAGGCTGAAGTAGGGATTGGCCGCATCGGTGCTGTTCGGCGTTTCCAGGCCTAGATTGAAGCGCATATCCACAGACGTGGTGCTTTTTGAGGGCATGGTGGCAAACTTGTCTATGGTGATCTGCTGCAGGCCGCCCTTGCTTCCGTCGGCATTGTATTTGTAGCCGTTGAGGGCCAGGCCCGAGGGCGTACGCAAAACCCCTTCCCGGTCGGGGCGAAAGTCTCCGGCGCGGGTATAGTAGAGGTCCACGCCGTCCGTCACCTGAAAAAAGCCTTTACCACTGATGGCCATGTCTGTGACGGTATTGCTGGATTCAAGCGCACCCTGGCCGAAAAGCGTGCGGACAGATTCGACCTGAAGGCCCATGCCCACCTGGCCGAGCGCCACGCGCGAGTTATCCTGCGCATTCCACCAGTTTCCCATACCGCCCTGTTCGGCATAAAAAATATCGGAAAAGAGAATGCCTTGCTGCTTGTAGCCGATGGTGCTGACGTTGGCGAGGTTGTTGGTGGTGACATTCATGCCCTCCGCCAAGCCCTTCATGCCCGTAGCGCCTATATAAAGTGACGAATTCACGCTGGCCTCCATAAAAATAGGGGCGGTGGAGGAAAAACATTCCTCCCCGCCCCAATAATGCAGAGAGCGTGCCAGATTGGTGAAAGCTATTTTTCTACTGGCAGTCCGCGCTGTTGCCAGATGCTGATGCCTTCGTTCATGTGCAGAATATTCCCGATCCCCGCCTTTTGCATGCTTTTGTAAGCTCCGGCGGAGCGATTGCCGGTGCGGCAGTAAAGCAGCACCGGGGCATCCTTGGGCAGGTTGGCAATCTGCGCTTCAAACGGCCCGCCAAAGTAATCTATGTTCACCGCGCCGGGCAGATGTCCCTCACGGAATTCGGCGGGTGTGCGCACGTCTACAATAATCAGGCCCTGCGGCGGATTCTGTAGCAGGTCGGCCGCGTCCTGCACGCTTATATCCCGGGCGGCTGCGGGCAATGCCGCAAGCATGACGAGGGTGAGCAGGGCAAAGGCGCAGAGAAAACGGCGGGATACGCTGTTTTGCATGCTGTGTGGCATAAAGGCTCCATCGGTTCGGTTGCTGTATCCGGCCCCGGCGCGTCTGGCACGGCGTTTTCATTGGTCTTTCAGTGAGGGGCGGACGGTTCACGCACTTGCGGTGCGTATGCGCGTGCCGGCCGGTATGCGGGTCGGGCAGGCAGTGCCACGCCTTTGCCGAGCAGGGCGCGGCACTGTCGCCGGAACAGGTGTTTGCGCCAATATTATTTTACTGTGGCGCGGGCTTTGGCAAAGCCTTCGGCCGCATTGCGGATAACGCTTTCGTCCACGCAGAAGGCCAGGCGGAAATGGCCCGGGCAGCCGAAGCCGGTGCCGGGTACGGCGAGCACACGCTCTTCAAGCAGGGCGTTTACAAAGGCCACGTCGTCGCCGCCGGGAGCCTTGGGGAAGAAGTAAAAGGCTCCCGAAGGCATCTGGAATTCGTAGCCTGCCTGCTCAAGCACCTCGGCCATGGCCTTGCGGCGGGCCGCGTAGACCTCAAGGTCCACCTGGCTGCCCAGGGCCGCGGCCATGATGTGCTGACCAACCACGGGTGGATTGACAAAGCCCAGAATTCGGGTGGTGAGGGTAAGGGCGGCCATGAGCAGCTTTTTCTCTTCTGCGGGCAGCTTGGGCGAAACAGCGGCATAGCCCAGGCGTTCACCCGGCAGGGAAAGGCTTTTTGAAAAAGAGCTGATGGCAATGGCATAAGGATAGAGAGGCAGCACCGAGGGAACTTCCACGCCGTCATAGGCCAGAAAGCGGTAAGGCTCGTCAGCCACCAGCCAGATCGGTTTGCCGTATTCCTGGCTCTTGTTGAGCAGCAGGTCGGCAATGGCCGATATTTCCTTGCGCCTGTAGACTACGCCCGTGGGGTTGTGGGGCGAGTTGATGAGCACTACGCGGGTTTTTTCGTTGATGGCGGCTTCCAGCGCGTCCAGATCGGGCGCAAAGGTGTCTTTTTTGCTTTGCACGGCCTTGAAGACGCCACCGTGGTTGGACACGTAAAAGCCGTACTCCACAAAATAGGGAGCAAAAGCCAGCATTTCTTCGCCGGGATTGAGCACGGCGCGCAAAAAGGCGTTGAGTACGCCAGCCGCGCCGCAGCCCAGAATCACGTCTTCAGCCGTCAGGGCTACGCCCTGCTCGCGGCTCAGGTAGTCAGCCAGTTTTTCCCGGGCCCAGGCAAAGCCGCCGTTGGGCATGTAGCCGAAAGCAAACGGTTCGTGAGCGTGCGCGGCAAAGGCGCGCAAACCTTCGGCCACAGCGGGCGGGGCGGGCAGGTCGGGGTTGCCCAGGCTGAAATCATACACCTTGTCCGCGCCGTAACGCGCCTTGAGATGTCCTCCGGCTTCAAACATGCGGCGTATCCACGATGCGTGTTCGAGGTAGCCGGTAACACTGTCGGCAAGAATAGACATAAAACGACTCCCAGTGGTTGTTGTATTCGCCATGACTATTGGTTATGCTTCCAAAAGCCGCATAAAGCAATTGTCATTTGGAGGCTCTGATGCGTTTTGATATTCTCGGCAAAGCCGTGCGCGTCCTGATGCCCGCGCTGTGCGCGGCCCTGCTGTTGCCCGCCTGCTCCACCAAGGAGCCGGAAGCCGCACCCAGCGGCATGACCCTTACGGTAAACCTGCGCGACGTTCACCGCTGCTCGCGTATTTCGCCTGAAATAACGGTGCTCCAGGCTCCCAACGGTACGGATTATTTTGATGTGCGCCTGGTGGAATACACCGGCGACGCCCAGGAGCTTTTCCTTGGCGGCGGCCTGTGGGATAATGACAGTTCGGGCGTTATACCTGAAGGTGGCCTGACGCGCCACTATCGCGGTCCCTGCCCGCCTGTCGGACAGGCCAGGGACTATGCCTTTGTGGTTGCAGCCATGAACAGAAGCAGCATGCAGCCGCTGGCCGTTCGCCTGCACCGCTTTACGCAGGAATAAACGCCGCGGTCTGCCCGCCCTGCATTGTGAAAGCCAAGAAAAACCGCCGCCGGGTTACCCGGCGGCGGTTTTTGTGTATCTGTTTTTCAGGGTATTTCGATTTTGAGAACAGATATTTTCAACGTGTAGTACACGCCCGTTACGGCGTTTGACCGCGCAAACAGATTGCGCTTGCTCCTGCCCGCGCAGCCGTCAGGGCAGTTTCAAGCTTGAGTTGCCCTAGACCGACAGGCCCATCTTGATGGCCGCCTGCATGCCGCCGGTGGAATTGACCACATCGGTGATGCCGTGGCGGGCCAGCACAAGCAGGCCGTCGTATGCGCGCAGGCCCGTATTGCAGATGATGGCAACGGGGCGGTCCCTGGGAACCTCGCTGATGCGGGCAGCCACTTCTTCAAGCGGTATGGCGTGCCAGTCCGGGTGTTTTTCCTGCACGGCGCGTCCGGCGGCAGCGGGGCGCGCATCAATGAAAAACATGTTATTTTTTTCGCGGTTTTTCCACATGTCCATAAACTGGTCGGCGGTCACCGGGGTAAAGCGTCCGGCCAGCACGTTGTCGGCCACGTTGCCCACCACGTTGACCACATCCATAGCCGAGGCAAAGGGCGGGGCGTAGGCCACCTCAAGGTTGGAAATATCTTCCACCGTGGGTTGCGAGTACTGCAGCGCGGCAGCCACGGCATCCACGCGGGCCTTGAGGGAGTCGCCGTCAGCGCAGGCGCCCTGCATGCCGAGCACGCGGCTTGTGGCTTTGTCTACCACAAGTTCCAGCGTCATCATGGCCTTTTCGGGATAAAAATGGGCGTGGTCAAACTGCTCCACACTTACGCTGAAGGCGTCAAAACCTTCTGCGCGGGCGCGTTCAACGGTGAGGCCCACGCCGCAGAAGGAAAGATCAAAGAGCTTCACGGCCCAGGAGCCGACATAGCCGGGGAATGTGGCATCGCCGCCCGCAAGGTTGGTGCCGATGACGCGCCCCTGGCGGTTGGCCATGCTGCCCAGCGGCAGGTAGCCCAGCTTGCCGGTAATGATGTTCTTGATGGCAACGCAGTCGCCGCCCGCATAGATGGCAGGGTCAGAAGTACGCATGTGCCGGTCCACCACAATGGCGCCGAAGGGGGCCACGTCAAGCCCGGCATCCCCGGCAAGCTGCCCGTTGGGGATGAAGCCCGCCGCAAAGACCACCAGCTGGGCTTCCAGTTCGCGTTTGTCGGTGACGACCTTGCAGACCTTGCCGTCCTTGCCTTCAAGGCGCAGGACTTTTTCTCCGGTGTAGACATTCACGTTATGGGTCACGCAGTCGTGGGCGGCCATGCGGGCCACGGGATGCGAAAGTACGCCGGGCAGTATCTGGTCGACCATTTCCACCACGCTGCACTTGACGCCCCACATGTCGGCCAGGGCCACGGCGGCCTCAAGGCCGATAAAGCCGCCGCCCACAATGACGGCCTCGGTGATTTTGCCTTCCTGGCAGGCTGTGCGGATGGCTCCGGCGGCTTCCAGCCGGGTGAGGGAGAGGACATTTTCAAGGTCCTTGCCTTCCACGGGCGGCACGCGCGGGGTCGCACCCGTGGCGAGTACCAGCTTGTCATAGGGCAGCTTTTCTTCCTGCCCGGTAACCACGTTTTTGACGGCAAGGGTTTTGGCCGTCCGGTCAATGGCAGTGGCGCGGGTCTGGGTGCGGACAGTGATGCCCTTCATGTCGCGGAAAAAATCGGCATCGCGCACCGTATGATAGGGAGTGGAGCGCAGGTCGTCCAGATTCTGGATTTCGCCGGAGACGTAGTAGGGTATGCCGCAGCCGCCGTAAGAAATGAAAACGTTTTCATCCACCAGGGTGATTTCCGCATCGGGCATGAGACGCTTGCAACGGGCCGCGGCCTTGGGACCAAGGGCTACACCGCCCACTACCAGAATTTTTTCGGGCATTTCTGCGCTCCTTACTTGTGAGTATTATGAGCAAATGAGCATTATTAACGTACACTATGTATGCACCGCAATAAAAACAGGGGGCTGTCGCCCATATTTTGTGCGGTTTTCAGATGGTCTGCGGCAGGCCTTGCAGCCGTGCTGGCATGATAGCATCTGACACGATACCATCGGATGCGATAGACACCGGCCACCCGGCGCCGTCCGTTTGCGGCCGGGGCATATCCCGCATGGGGCTGGAGCGCGCCCTTACGCAGGGTTTGCGCAGCGTCATGTGCAGGTCTGCCGTGTTGGCGACAGCCCTGGTCCGTCCTGCGCCGGGGTACGGCAAGGACACTTCCGCGTTGCGGGCCGCCCGGCGTTCAGCGCCCCCGGTAGCGGCGCTGGTCGCCCACACGCACGGTAATACGTTCATTGTCCATATATTCCAGAAGGGCAATGAGATACTTGCGCGAAAGCCCCAGTATTTCTTTAAGGCCGCCCACGTCCAGATTGTCGTTGGTCTCGAACCAGCGGCGCACACGCTCCATGATATCGTTCAGGGCCGGGCCGTGATAGTAAAGGCCGTCCTTGATCTTGACCAGCGCGCCTTCTTCGCAGAGAAGGCGCAGCACGGGGGCGGCCTCCTTGGCGCTGACGCCCAGTTCTTCCAGTACGTCCTTGGCGTTGGGCGGGGCAAGGCCCGCTCCGGCGTGGGCGTCCAGCAGCTTCTGCCGCAGGCCCGCCTGATCCGCCGCAAGACTGACCTTGTGCTCGGCCAGCCGCAATCCTTCGCCTTCAAGAGCAAGATGCCCCTGCTTGAGCGCCGTGTCCAGCACGCGCTGGATAAGGCGTTGCGGCAGGCCCTTGCTCCAGCCCGAGCATAGTGCTCCCCGGGTGAAGCCCGGCTTGAGGGGATCTTTGTGGTGCAGTTCCGCCCCACGTTCAAGACAGGCCTGTTGCAGGCTTTCAAACGCCTGCCTGCCTATCCAGAGGCGTCCTTCCTTGTCCCAGCAAAAAGCGGCGCCGCGTGTGGAAAGCAGTTGCAGGCCCGATTCGAGCACTGCCCGCGGAAAGCCCGTAAGCACACGCAGGCGCGCTTCGTCCGCGCCTGTGGTCCCGCGCAGGGCCAGCACCGTGTCAATAAAGGCGGCCCGGGCTTCGTCTCGTGCTTTTGCCCCGGCCTTGCCGGCAGGGGTGGATTCAGTCTCTCTGTCCAGAACTGGCAGTTTTTCCAGCAGGGTCAGCTTGTTTTGCAGGTCCGGATCCTTGCGGCGCAGGTCGGGCGGCAGGGGGCTTAAAAGCAGGCCGCCTGCCACAGTGCGCAGGGGAGAATAGGCGCGCAGTACGCAGTGGTCGCCGAAAACACCCACCATTTCGTCCTTGAAGCGGATTTCCGCCAGTGCGGTTTCGCCGGGGGCCAACTTGTCCCTGTCCCAAAAAACCACGCGGGCCGCGCATTCTTTTGTGCCGTGGTGAAAATGTATCTCCACCCGCTGGCGCAGGGCGCGCGGGGATGAGGAAAGGCAGGTCAGGCGCATGAGCCAGCGCCGGGCCGGAAAAAGCTCATCGGGATGGGCCAGCACCTGGCCGCGCTCGATATCACCGACCTCCAGCCCCTGAACGTTGGTGGCGCAGCGCTGCCCGGCCGGCACGTCGTCAACGCTTTTTCCGTGGCGCTGCAGGCCGCGCGCCCTGGTGGGAGTGCCGGGCGGCATGAAGCGGAGGTCATCACCGACCTTGACGCTGCCGGAAATGACCGTGCCCGTGATAACCGTGCCGTAGCCTTTCATGCTGAACACGCGGTCCACGGGCTGGCGGAAGATATCAACACGACGCCGGGCGGGAAGGTCGGCAGCCAGTTGAAAAATATGGGTGCGCAGCGCGTCTACCCCGTCACCCGTTGCCGACGAGACAGGAAAAACCGGCGCATCCTCAAGAAAGGTTCCGGCCAGAAAACCACGCACATCCTCGGTGACCATTTCAAGCCAGTCGGCGTCCACCATGTCTGTCTTGGTCAGGGCCACAAAGCCGTTCCGGATGCCGAGCAGAGAGCATATTTCAAGGTGTTCTCGGGTCTGGGGCATGACGCCCTCGTCCGCCGCGATGACCAGCATTACAAAGTCCACCCCGGCAGCCCCGGCAACCATATTTTTTACGAACCGTTCGTGGCCCGGCACGTCCACAATACCCAGACGTTCGCCACTGGGCATGTCCACCCAGGCGAAGCCCAGTTCAATGGTGATGCCGCGGCGTTTTTCCTCTTCCAGCCGGTCGCAGTTGATGCCCGTGAGCGCGCGCACCAGAGAGGTTTTGCCGTGGTCGATATGTCCGGCTGTGCCCAGCACTACAGCCATGTGGTACCCCCTGAAGTTATTGGCTTCAGGATAACATGCGGCAACGGGCCTTTGCAAATGCGGCGGGGCCTGTTTTTGTGCGGGGAGGGACCCGCGGGCCGCGGCAGAATATGGGCAGCTTGCCGCCATCTGTGTTACCCGGCCCATGACGGCGCTGTCCCGGGAGTGTGGACGCGGCATTTTTTGCAAAGCGGCGCGTTGCTGCGTACGCGCAGGAAAATACGCGGGGCTGCGTAAGCCCCGGTCAGCAAATCTGTTTACGGTCAACGCCTGAAAGATTTTTTAGCGGAGACTGAAGTCAAAGGGCAGCAGTACCAGCGTGCGGACGGCTTTACCGGCTTTGGTTCCGGGGCGGAACCGCATGCGGCGGGCGGCGTCCAGGGCGGCTTCTTCAAAATATCCCTGGGGGGTGGCGCTGTGGATGCTGCACTGTCCGGGCTGCCCGTTGGTCTCCACCACCATGCGCACGATAACGCGCCCCTCCACCTTGCGGCTGCGGGCGGAAGGCGGGTACTCCGGCCTGACTCCTTTGGTCACGGCGGGGGACTGGTCAAGCTGACGGGGAGAGTACACTTTGTCAGCGCCTGCCGCTGTGGCAGCGTCAGTGGCGGAGGAGGCTGAAGCGTCTGCGGCAGCGCCGCCGGTGGAAGCCTGCACGGGCGTGGCTGCGGGCGGTGTGGCGGATTGGTGTTTTTCAGGCGCGGATGGAGGTGTAGTGCGTTTATTTGTGCCGGCGGATGCAAGCGCCGTTTTTTGGGGCGAAACCGTTTTGGGCCGGGTGTCTGCCGTCGGCGGGGGCGCTGCGGGTTGCCGCTCGGCCGCGGCGGGTTCCGGCTGCACGGGAGCAGCGAGAGGCGGCGGAGCATCCGCAGGAAGCCCGGTGGTGCCTGTGGCAGGAACCGGGGCAGCGCCAAGGCGCATCAGTGACACGGCAATGGCGTTTCCGGGAGCATTCTGAACCGCCTGGAACGATAAGCCCAGCAGGGCCGACAGAAAAATGGCGTGCAGAAACAGAGAGGCTGCCAGCCCCAGGACCCCGCGGGCGCGGTGAAAAAGCACGGTTTGTCCGGAACAGGCAGCATGCGGCCATGCAAGGCGGCCTGTCTGCCCGCCGTTTTTGCGGACGGCATCTTCTCCGTGGTCGTGCGGAGAAGGCGGTGCAGCGGGCAGGCATGGCGGCGGACCTGACGGCAGGCAGGCCCAGAGGTCTGCGGGCATGTGGATGCCCCCGCCCCGGGGCAGGCTCGCCAGAACATCGTGGCAGCGGGCATGGCTTGCCTTTGCCGAATTTTTCCGCCTCACATTTTTCCCCTTGCGGAGTCGAGCTGGCCCGGCGGGGTGCGGAGCCGGCTATTGTGCTATTGTAATAAAATACGTGTTACCGCCGGTGCGCACTACCCTTGTACACCTGCCGTTGTGGTGGACGCGCAGCGCCCGCAGCTCCGGTATTTGAGAATATATATTCCCGATGTGCCAGGCTCCTGCCGCGGTGTTTGCCAGCGCGATCATCAACACTGCTGTCTTCGCCATAAACCCTTCGGGTAACGGCTGAAGCGCTTGCGCCTTTGCGGCGGGGCCTGCCCGCACAGCCGCCAGCGCAGCTTGCAGTCACATTGCGCTAACGGGCTGCGGCCTCTTCTTCGCATGCCCTGATAAGGGCCATGGCGCGGCGGGCAAGCTGGGTGACTTCCGGCTTGGATATCTGGTCATCCGCGCCCACGCTTTCGCCCTTGTGGCGCAGCTTGTCCGTGATGAGCGAAGAAAACAGTATCACGGGCAGCTTGTTGAGCACATGGTCGGTCTTGATGCGGTGGGTGAGGTTAAGACCGTCCATCACCGGCATTTCAATGTCCGACACCATCACATGCACAAAGTCCGAAACGGGTCTGCCGCTGTCTTCACAGCGCTGCTTGATATCTTCAAGCCGTTCCCATGCGGCGCGGCCGTTGGAAACAACCTCAACGGTAAAGCCTGCTTTTTCCATAAGATCACGCAGCATTTCGCGTACCAGGGCAGAGTCGTCAGCCACAAGGGCACGGTAGCCCTTGTTGGTCCAGTCTTCGCCAAGGTCGTCCAGGCGCAGGCCCAGCTTGGGATTGAGGTTGGCCACCACCTTTTCCAGGTCCAGCAGAAAAATGATGCGGTCTTCAAGCTTGACCACGCCGATGACCGTATTGTTGGAGACGGCGGCCACATATTTGTTCGGCGGCTCAACCTGCTCCCAGCTTATGCGGTGGATACGGTTGACGCCGGATACCATAAAAGCCGTGGTGACATTGTTGAATTCCGTCACAATGGTTTTGGGCTGCTCTTCATTGGCCGGATGCGTTTTGCCGAGCCACATGGCAAGGTCCACCAGGGGGATGATGCGGGAGCGCAGGTTAAAAGCCCCGAGTACACTGGGGTGCTGCACTTCGGGCAGTTCCGTAACCTTGGGCATGCGGATGATCTCCAGCACCTTGGCTACGTTGACGCCATAATACCCCCGGTATGAGGCCGGGGCCACGGGCTGGCCGTTTTCGTCCGTCTGGGGCGCATCGGTGGAAGGTGGAACGAATTCGTCAAGATAAAATTCTACCACTTCCAGCTCATTGGTGCCGGCTTCAAGCAGGATATTGGTCTGGGACATGCTGCCTCCCAAAAATCGTGTCGCGCGTGCGGGACGTTATAGCGAAGAAAGCCACTTTTCGGCGGCGTCTATCAGGCTTTTCGGCGTAGATGCGCCAGCCGTAAGGCCCACACGGGGTTTATTTGCAAAATTTTTCGGTTCAAGCTCTTCGGCGCTCTCCACATGATAGGTGGCGATGCCGTTCAGTGCGGCCACATCCGCAAGTCGCCGGGTATTGCCGCTCTGTCGTCCACCAACGACTACCATGACATCTACCGATGAGGCAATGTTTCTGGCCTCTTCCTGCCGCTCGCGGGTGGCATCGCAAATGGTGGATAAAATCGTGAGGTCGTCCAGGGCGCGGCTCAGGCTTTCCTGAATAGAAGTAAATATTTCGCGGTCCTGCGTGGTCTGCGAAGCCAGCACGTAGGGCTGCGCGGGGTCAAGAGGCAGGGCCGCCAGTTCTACGGCATTGCCGAATACGTGGGCCGGGCCGCAGGCGTAGGATATGAGGCCGCGTACCTCGGGGTGATCTTCTTCGCCGAAAAGCAGCAGGGTCGCCCCCTGCGATGTGGCGCGGGCGATGGAAAGCTGCGCCTTTTTGACCTTGGGGCAGGTGGCGTCCACCACGGTGGCCCCGCTTGCGCATACGGCCTGTTCCACCTGCCGGGTGATGCCGTGCGCGCGTATGACGGCCACATCATCCTGGCGCAGCTGCGCCGGGTCATTGACGCAGACCACACCACGGGTCTCATACTCCGCCAGTACCTGCGGGTTGTGGATAATGGGGCCGAGCGTGCATATGCGCCCCGCTCCCGCGCTCTGGCCGGCGCGGCGCTCCAGGGCGGTATTGAGTTTTTGCAGGGCGAGGCTCACGCCCATGCAGAAGCCCGCTGTTTTGGCACGGCGTACGTTCATATATTCTCCTTGGAGGGCGTGCGCGCTTACAGGCGCGGCCCTGCGTCTCATCTGGGCGGTTGCCCGGTATCAGGCGGCCAGAGTCTCAAACCGTCAGGCATCTGTCCAGCGCTTCGGTCAGTTCTTCCCAGGTGGAGCAGCGGCACAGTTCCTGCCGCAAGGCCCGTGCGCCGGGCAGGGCGCGCACGTAGCGCGGCACGACGCTGCGCATCTTCCATACCGCGGCCTTGCCGGGGCAGTGCAGGCGTGCAAGTTCCATGTGGCGCAAAATCATGGCCTTGAGCGAGGCTGCGTCATGGGCCTGCGGATGGCCGCCTGCGCACAGGGCGGCATGATCAGCGAAAATAGCGGGATTGTACATGGCCCCGCGCGCATACATGAGGCCTGCAGCGCCGGTCTGTTCGAGGCAGGCCATACCCTCGGCGGCGGAAAAAAGATCGCCGCTGGCCAGCAGGGGAATGGACAGGCGCGGGGCAAGGTCGGCCAGCGCTTCCCACTGTGCTGTGCCGCCAAAACCCTGACGGGCCGTGCGCGGATGCAGCACAAGCCAGCCCGCACCCGCGTCTTCAAGCCGCAGGGCCAGGTCAGGCAGTACCGGGCGCGTGTCGTCAAGGCCGAGGCGCAGCTTGAAACCCACGCGGCCGGGGCCGGCGGCTGCGATCATGCCGCGGGCCACTTCAAGAATATTGCCTGTATCGCCAAGCATGGCCGCTCCCGCGCCCTGACGCAGCACTTTTGCCACAGAACAGCCCATGTTGAGGTCAAACCAGCCGTAGCCCGCATCGCGCAGCAGGCTGACGGCGCGGGAAAGAAACGGGGCTTCGGCTCCGAAAAGCTGTACAACAAGCGGTTGGTCTTCGGGCAGGCTCGCCAGAAGCTCGTTGGTGCCGGGGCTTTGGTACACCAGCCCCTTGGCGCTGACCATTTCCGTCACGCAAACGGCGGCTCCGTACTGGCGGCAGAGCAGCCTGAAAGGCAGGTCGCTGTAGCCCGCCAGCGGGGCCAGCCAGGGATGTTCGCGACCAATGGGCAGGCTTGCCGGGTTACAGGGGCAGACGGGCAGGGAAAAGGCCTTGCTCACGGTGATCCTTTATGGAGAAGCGTGTCGTCCCGCGGATGTCCTGCCCCGGCTGCGGCAGGGCGTGCCGGCGTTCGGGACCGTGCCGGCGTACGCCGCAGCTTCAAGGCTGCCGGGTTTTTCTGCGGAGAAGGGCATACGCCGTTACGGCGACACGCTGGCTTCAGTTGCTGGTTCAGGGTTACGGGGCCTTGCGTTCGTCCTCGGGCATGGGGGGGCCTTGCAGGTCATCCACGCCGGGAAATTCTGCCGGGGGCCGCGGCCCGACAATAAGAATGCTGCCCTGGGGTGCATCATCGGGCAGAGGAACGGCCTTGCCCGCCGGGGCGGAGTCTTCGCAGCGCGGGCCGGAAGCGCTCGCGGCAGAAGCGCTGGAGGCTGTGTGAGCGTTGCCGTCGCAGTCAGTCCGGCTTTCCAGGCCTGTTGCATCGGTCCCATCAGTTTCGCCAGCTTCGCCGTGCTCTTCGTCGTCATGATGGTCCATATCCAGGGGCAGCTGGTCGATCTGCGTGGGGGCGGTGCTGGCGGCGGCTCCGGCTTCCGTCGCTTCAAGCAGGGGCGGGGTGTCGTCTTCATCTGCATCCTTGCCGGCGGCGTTTTCCGGCAAGGCCCCGGCATAGGTTGCGGCGGCGGTTTCGGCAAGGGGCGCAATGCCCGGCACGGGATAGGTGCACAGGCCGTCGCGGCAGGTAATGCGGCTCAGCAGCTGGGCAGCCTGCCGCAGCCCTTCGTTGATGGTTTCGGCCACAAAGCCATTGCTCAGATAATCCAGTATGCCCGTGCGCTGAAGTATCCTGTTTACGGAACGGCTGCCCACAACCAGAATGACGGGAATGCTGCGGGCGTAGCAGCGTTCCACAAACTGCGAAAGGGCGTACGCGCCCGAGGCATCCAGCCAGAAAACGCGGGTGAGGTGCAGGACCACAAGGCGTGTCGGCTCGTCATCTTCTTCATAAAGCTGGCGCTCAAGCTCGTGGATGGCGCCGAAAAAGAGTGTGCCTTCAACAACATATACGGCGATGCCGTCGGGCCGGTCCGCCGGGGCCTCGCGCAGCAGGGGATCATTGGGGCGCAGGCGGCGTACGCGGGGATGGGCTGTTTTGTAGATGAAAAGCACCAGCGACAGCAGCACGCCGATGAAGATGGCTTTTTCAAGATCAAAGATAAGTGTGGAGGCAAAGGTAAGGGACAGCACCAGCCTGTCGATGCGCGTAGCTACCAGGCACAGGCGTATGGCCTCGATATCGATCATCTGTGCGGCGATGATGAGCAGAATGCCGCCCAGCGCGGGTAAGGGCAGCCATGCAATGAACGGGGCCAGCGCAAAAAGCATGGGCAGGGCCAGCAGGCCGGAAAATACCGTGCCCATGCGGGTGCGCCCGCCGGAGGTGACCATAAGGGCGCTGCGTGTAAAGGAGCCGCAGCCCGGTATGCCGGAGGTAATGCCCGCGGCCATATTGCCCAGCCCCTGCCCGATAAGTTCCTGGCTGCCGTCAAAGTTGTCGTTCTTGACGCTGGCGAGCTGTTTGCCGATGGCCAGGGATTCTACGGTTCCCAGCAGGGCCAGGGCCAGCGCAGGCATGAAAAGGTCGCGCACGGCGGCAAGATCAAAAGCCGGAGGCATGGACAGCGGCGGGATGACGCTGGGAATGGCCCCCACCAGCGGTACGCCGTGTTTGTCTGCCTCAAGATACCACGAAACTGCGGTAACCAGGGCCAGGGCCGCCAGTGAGGACGGAAAGCGCCGCGAAATGCGTTTGAGGCCCAGCGCAAGCACAATGGTCAGGGCAGCCAGGCCCACGCACCATTCGTTCAGTTGGGGCAGGCCGTGCAGCACATCGAACATCTGGTGAAAAAATCCCGCTTTCTTGGGGCCGGGGATGCCGAAAACCGTTTTGAGCTGACCCATGCCGATAAGCAGGGCCGCGCCCGTGGTAAAGGCCACCATGACGGAATGCGAGATAAAGTTGGCAAGGTCGCCCAGTCTGGCAAGGCCCATGCCCACCTGTATCAGCCCGCAAAAAAGCGCCAGCCCGAAGATATACGTCATGCGTATTTCTTCGGGCATGTTGATGATGAGGGTGCCGCCCACGCTGATGGTGGCCATAGTGGAGAAAAGTACCATAGAGATGGCATTGGTAGGGCCGGCGGCCATAAAGCGCGAAGACCCCCACAGGGCCGCCATGACCACCGGCAGCATGCAGGCGTAGATGCCGTATTGCGGATGAACCCCGGCAATGATGGCATAGGCCATGGCCTGCGGCACTGCCATGGGCGTGACGGTAAGGGCGGCCGTTATGTCTGCCCTGAAGTCCCGGGGCGAGTAGGTTTTGAGTGTGGACAGAAAAGGAAAGATGGCCGACAGGCGCATGCTAGTCCTCCCTTGGCGCGTCGTCTTCCAGCCGCAGGACATCATGTCCCAGCGCGTAATGCATAAGGCGCGGACGCTCCACGGATTTTTTGAGGGAACTGATAATACGGGTCATGCGCCGCGTGCCTTCAAGCACTCCGCCCAGATGCCCCGCAAGCTCGGTAAGGTCGGCACGGGCCAGGGCACTTTCCAGCTCTTCGGCCAGGATGCGCCCCCGGGTGTTTTCGGGAAATTCCGCCATCAGTTCGCGGGTGAGGCGCAGGGCGCGAGCCTGGGTTGCGTCAATATCTTCGACAAGTTCGCCGCAGTATTCGGCCTGGTTGCGCATGACGTTGATGGCATTGTTGCCGTAGTGGGCCATGGCCCCGGCGGCTTTTTCCAGCGCGTCACGGGCCACGGCAATGCGGCGCCCCACGGTAAGCGAAACAAGGCGGGCGCATTTGCCGAGAAAGCGCTCGTCATAATTTTCAAAACCGTATTCACGCTTGGTATAGAGCATGACAAGGCCGAAGGGCGGGCGGTCGTTGCGTTCGCGCAGCACAAATGCCAGGCGGGAGCGGTAGCCTTCCTTGTAAATCATGCAGTCAAAGGAGTCGCCGCCCTTTTCAATGGCCTGAAGATTGTTGGAAACCACATACCGGGTGTGCCCCTGAAGAATGGCGTTCATCACGGGGTGTTCTCGCAGGCCTTCTTCCAGCATGGGCGCCACGATGGGGATGGCCTTGCCGTTCACATGGCTGGCCGAGCGCGCCACCCACTCTCCTTGTTTGTTGCGCAGGCGGCAGACGTAGAGTTCGGCGTGCAGGGCGTGCACAAGAATTTCGGCACTCTGGCGCAGTACCTCGCCCGGAGGAGCCATGCGGTCGGCAATGGCCAGCAGGTCGCTTGAGACGCGCAGCAGCATTTCCGTATCGCTCTGCATGGACGCAACAGAAGACAGCAGGTGCAAAAGGCAGCGCCAGCTGCGCAGGGGAACGCCGCGCACCGAGGGGCGATAGCCCTGGTTAAGCGTTCTCCTGGCGGCAGGCAAAAGGCCCAGGACGGCCACGCGCATTTCCGGCGGGGCGTACTTTAAAAGGCGGATGATCTCCTCACGGATATATTCTTTCGTGTGCTGTGGCACCATATGCTCCATTGCATGGAAATGCAGAAGGCTGCGGCCTTGTCAAGCCGCAGCCGCCTGAAAACTTCTGGCAGGGGCTGTCTGTGGTCTGTAAGGCGCAGAGCCGCGCCGGTCGAGTAAAAACAGGACTTGCCGCAGGGTAGCCAGCATAGTCCTGAACGGACGGCAGGTCAACGGCATTCATTATTTTGACCCGCTCACGTGACAGCTGCGGATACTATCTGTAATATTTTAGAACCATAAGCTATTTTATTAATGGCAGCAAATTTGCATTAAGCTTTTCACGCTCCGTGGTGCGCATCGCGCGCTGCCTGCGCCAAAGAGGCGGGAGCGCTCGTTTTGCCCGGTTGCGTTGTTGTGCGGCCTGCGTCGTGTGACGGCGCGTCGGCAAAGAACAGGCCAAGGCCATCAGATTTGAGGATTTTTCATGAAGCGCCATAAAACCCTTGCCATCCTTGCCGGTTGCCTTGGCAGTACATTGCTGCTCCTGGGCTTGCTGGCGGGTTTTGTGCCGCAGCATGAAGGGTATGAGGTGCGCCGCCGCGCAAGCCCTGTTGTGGTCAGCCTGCGGCCCGAAGACATGCCTGTTCCCATCGTTCCGCAGGGCGACGGTTCGCGCCAGTGGTCCTTGCGCCGCGCGGCATCGCCCGTGGTGGCGCCGGTGTCTTTGGCCGATGCTTCGTCACGGGCTGAGACAGAGGACGGCGACGGTTTTTTCAGCCAGGTTCCGGCAGGCACGGGGCAGTTGGCTTCTCTGCTGGCGCTTGATGGATTTTCCATGCCGCCGCTGCTGGCTGTACAGCCCTCGCGCTTCGGGGACGCTGTTGACGCCAGGGGGCTGCCCCTGCGCTGGCTGGCTGCCGAAACATTGCTTGAGGGCTACAGCCCCCTGCCGCCGCGTACCGGCAAGACCGCCGGGCAGGGCGGTACAAGGGGTATGTCTGCGGCCAATGCCTTTTACGGTAACGATATGCTCCCGCCCAGGGCGCGGCGCTACCAGCAGATAGTGGAAAGCTTTGCCGGGCGCTATAATCTGAGCACCGAACTTGTGTACGCCATTATCCACAGCGAAAGCTCGTTTTCCCCCACCCTTGTGAGCCACAAGTCGGCCATGGGCCTGATGCAGATTTTGCCGGACACGGCCGGGGGCGAGGTGCACCGTTATCTGTACGGGCGCACGGGCGACGTAAGCTTTGAAGACCTGCGCGTGCCGGAAACAAATATCCGCTACGGTACGACCTATCTGCACATTCTGCTCACGCGGTATTTCGCCGGGGTGCACGACCCGAGGGCGCGTGAATACTGTGCCGTAGCCGCATACAATATGGGGCCGAACCGCTTTTTGCGGCTTTTCGGCAACAGTCCGGAAGAAGCTGTTGACGCCATTAACGCCCTGACAGCAGAACAGTTGTACGAAGACCTGACCATCCGCCTGCCCGTGGCCGAAACCCGCGCCTATGTCGCCAAGGTCGCCAGGATGAAAGGGCATTACGCCGCGCTGCAATAAAGGGTTTTGCCGTAATCCTGTCTGCTGCTGCGCGGGACAGGCACAAGGTTGTAGCCCGGCTTTGGCCGTTGGCGAAGGGCTTGCGGATGAAGACGGCGGCAGGTGCTTTCGTTGCCAGGCCCAGATGCGCGTATTCAAGAACCTTGAAACATATATCGTAAGATTGATATGTTTCGGGGCGCGGCCTCCGGCAGGCCACCCGGTGGCGAGGTGCGCGGGCGGATGGATGCGCGCTTGCGGCGGCGGCAATGTTTTTGAACAGAAAGCAAGGCCCGCCGGGAAAAAACGGTTGAGGTGGCAGTAAAAACAACGTACACCATTGACAACACGCCGCGCAGGCCGTGCAACGCCACGCGGAAATTCTGAGAGGAGTGTTCATTACCATGCGTATCCGTTATTTTATGCCGCTGGCCCTTCTGCTGAGCCTGATGCTTATTGCCTGCCAACAGGGTGAAGGCTCGTCCCAGGCCAAACTGGCGGTCGTTGATATGACGCGCGTCATGCGCGACAGCGAAGCCGGCAAGGCCGGCGTGAAGCACCTTGAAAGTCTGCAGGCCGACATGCAGGCCCAGCTGAACGACATCCAGAAGCGTCTGGAGCAGAACGCCGACGACGCCGATGCACAGAAAGAACTGCAGACCGTATATATGGCCTCGCAGCAGCGCATGCAGGTGGAGCAGCAGAACGTTGTGAACGTGCTGTATGACACCATGCAGCGCATCATCAACGCTTACCGTGCCGACAAGGGCTACGCCCTCATCATCAGCTCCGAGGCTGCCGCTTCTTTTGACCCCAAGGCTGACGTGACCAACGATATCATCACGGCCATGGACAAGCAGAAGGTCGACTTCAAGCCCGCGGCCGAGGCCGAAAAGGCCCCTGAAGCCGAAGCCGGCAAGGACGCCGGACAGGCCGAAAAGCCCGCTGAAAAAGCTGCTGAAAAGCCTGCCGCAAAGGCTGACAAGGCTGCGAAGGCCGACAAAAAATAACCTGAGCACCGCGCTTTCCATTGCCGGCCCAAGGCCGGATAATGACTGTTCAAAAACCCCGTTCCAAGCAGCGGGGTTTTTGTTTTTTTGTCCGGCCTGCACGCGCAGTGCCGCCTCGCCCTGGCGGAACCGCAACATGCTTCATGGCAATATTTTCGGGTGTCCGGCCGAAAGGTCTTTGTCCCCCCACGGCTGAAGCAGTGCGTGTAGCTGTTTTTCTGGCGTCAGCGTGATCGGCTCCTCAGGGGTGCGCGCGGGCATTTTCTGAACATCTCGTGGGGTATCCTGTAAGCGCTGGCGCGATCCTGCCAGGGTGTACTGTGCTCCGGCTGTGCGTGCTGGACAGCAGCGGCCCGCAGGGTCATGATGCGGCCGCGCGACAGTGTGCGGCCGTTTGTGTTTTTCACCTTTTCCGTTCTTGAGAATTGCCATGTTTCATGCTTTTTTTGCTGTTTTTCCGGTGTTTTGCATTATCGCCCTCGGAGTGCTGCTCAGGGCGCGTGATGTATTGCCCGAAAACGCCGGGCCGGTACTCGGCGTGTATGTGCTCAAGCTGGCCCTGCCCCTGCTCATTTTTCACCTGCTGGCCGGAGCGAGTCCGGAGGACCTGGCCAGAGGTGGCTTCTGGCTGGCCGTTATCGGCTCTCAGGTTATTGTCTACATGCTCGGCTATGTGGGCGACAGGCTGTTTTGCCGTCGTGGGGCCGGTCCGGCGGTAATCAGCGGGCTTTCCTGCTCGGCCTGCAACGCGGCCTTTGTGGGGCTGCCCATTGTGTCAAACCTCTGGCCGGGCAACAGCGAGGCCATGCTGGTTGCGGGTCTGGCTATCCTCACGCCCAATGTGGTCATGATCATGGCGCAGACCCGGCTGGACATCCTGTCCGGCTCTCTGGCCTGGAAGGGCGGTAATCCGTTGGTTTTTGCGGGCAGCGTGGCGCGTATCTTCATTCTGGGTAATCCCATCCTGCTGGCTACACTGGCCGGGGGGGCGCTTTCCCTGACCGGGCTTGGCCTGTGGGAGCCGCTGGACCGTGCCATCAGCCTTGTGGGCTACACCGCCGCCCCCTGCATGCTGCTGGCGCTCGGGCTGGATCTGCAGCAAAAACTGGCCGTGGCGACACGCCGCGCCCAGGGGGGAGTGCTGCTGCGCCAGATATGGTTTTCTCTGTGCAAGCTTGTGCTGCACCCCCTGCTGTGCTGGGGGATTATGTACGCGCTCGGCATTACGGGCCTGTGGCTGACCATTGGTGTGCTTATCAGCGCTACAGCTACAGCCCTGCTGGTCAGCGTGCTGGCCCAGGTTTACAACGCTGTGCCGGAAGAAGCCGCCCTGACTGCTGTGGTCAATAACGGCCTGAGCATACTGACCCTCACTGGTTTTGTCTGGCTGTTTCAGACCTTGGGCATGGTTTAGAGCAATTTGTCTGCGCGGTTAAGTGCCATAACGAGCGTGTTTTCAATGCCGGGAATACATGTTCTCAAAGCTGCGATGCGTTAGCAGGCGCACGTGCAAACGCTGCGAAGACAGCCTGAAAAACAGGGGTTTTTCCGACAGGCGAAGCCCCGGCCCTTTCCCGCGAGGTAGACTTTCACGGGAAAAGGCCGGGGCTTTACTTGTGGATACACTTTACCCGCAGGTGAGTTGCGGCATTATTTCAGCAAAAAATCCGCTCCGGCGCGGGAGTGCGTGTTTTCAATGCGCGGCGTGTTACGCCCCGGGCTGCACGAAACTTCCCGCCTGGTAGCTGCTGCGCACCAGCGGGGCAGAAAAGACGTGCCTGACGCCCAGTGATTTTCCGTAGTCGGCATAGGCTTCAAACTGTTCCGGCGTTACATAGCGGTCAAGGGGGTGGTGCTCCTTGCTGGGGGGCAGGTACTGGCCGATGGTGATGATGGAGCAGCCTGCGGCGTGCAGGTCGCGGATGACTTCGCGCACCTGGTCATCAGTTTCGCCAAGGCCCACCATAAGGCCGCTTTTGGCCGTACCCCCGGCAGCATGTACCCTGCGCAGCAGTTCCAGGCTCTGCTCGTAGCGGGCCTGCGGGCGCACCCTGCTGTACAGCGCCGGATGGGTTTCCACATTGTGGTTGATCACATGGGGGGCGGCGTCCATAACCGTACGCAGGGCCTGTTCGTTGCCCTGAAAATCGGGAATGAGTACCTCGATGCTGCTCTGGGGCAGCGCCATGCGCACGGCGGTGATGGTGCGGGCAAAATGCCCGGCTCCGCCGTCTTCCAGATCGTCCCGCGTGACCGAGGTGATGACAATATGCCGCAGGCCCAGGGTGCGTGCGGCCTTGGCCACGCGCTCCGGCTCATCGGGGCTGGGGGCAGCGGTCTGACCGGGGTGGATGTTACAGAAGCGGCAGTTTCGCGTGCAGGTTTCGCCCAGAATCAGAAAGGTAGCTGTTCCGGCGGAGTAGCATTCCTGCCGGTTGGGGCAGTTGGCCGCCTTGCAGACGGTGAAAAGGCCCAGGTCATCCACAAGGCCGGTGGTGGAAAAAAAGCGTTTGTCCGAGGCCAGTGGTCGGCGCAGCCAGGGCGGCATGCGCATGGCTTTTTGCGGCCTGTCGCCGCAGGAGCCGGATGTGGAGGTTTTGCAGGTCACTTTTCAGTCCTTTGCGCGTCTTGCAACAGTGTCATGAGGTCTTGGGTGGTCCGCAGGGTGGGCAGAGGCTGGGCATGGTCCCCGGCGGGCTGGAAAATATGGTAAAATTCTTCGAGAAAAGCTGTTTTTACGGCGGGCATGTCCGGAACCGGGCCAGCGGTTTCCCGCGCTATGGATGTGGCGGCCACGCCTTCCAGACCGCAGGGCGAGATAATATTGAACAGGGACAGGTCTTCCGCCACGTTGAGAGCCATGCCATGCATGGTGACGTAGCGGCTCACCGCGATGCCCAGCGACGCGATCTTTCTTTCGCCCGTCCACACGCCGGGAAAGCCCTGACGGCGTGCTGCCGTTACGCCAAAGCGGGCCAGCATGCGTATGGCGGCTTCTTCAAGGTCATGCACATAGGCGCGGATGCCGCCGGAACGCTTTTTCAGGCTGATAACCGGATAGGCCACAAGCTGGCCCGGAAAATGGCAGGTCACATTGCCGCCCCGGGTGCTGTGCACAATGTCCACATGCCCGTTCCACATGTCTTGCAGGTGCGGCGGAACATTCTCTGCACCGGAATTTTTGCCGATGCTGACGGTGGGCGGGTGCTCGAGAAGAAGCAGGATGTCGTCCCCGCCGGACTGTACCATTGCCTGTACCTGTTTTTGCAGGGTAAAGGCGTCTTCATAGCCTGTGCGGCCCAGATCGAATGCAAGCATGTTGTTTCTGCTGTTTTTCGTTTTGTTTACGCGGGCTGTCCTGTTACCGCAAGTCGCAGGGAGTCGAATCCTGCGAAAGAAAAACCAGTTCTTCCGTAATATCCAGCAGTTCTTCCATAAGGCCGCCGCCGCTCATGGGATGGCCGAAAAGCGCCTGCCGCTGACAGTCCAGTCCGCGCCTGTTCACGGCGTCCGGCAGGCTGGGCGAAAGGGTTTCGGCCAGGCGGCAGGCCAGAAAATACCCTTCGGCCCCGGCGGCGAAGCGGTCTGCCAGATCGCTGAAACGTGGGCGCACTACGCGCCAGTAGGCCAGGGCCGTCGCAGAAGGTTCGAGGCTGGCCGCCGTGCACAGGGCCGCATGCAGGTTGTTGCACGCCGCGCCGGGCAGGCCCGTGCGCCAGCCCCACAGCCAGTGGGTGCGTGCAAAAAAAAGATGGTGCTCCACGGCAAGATCCAGCAGGTCGCGCATGTGGCGCAGGGCGTCCAGCAGGGGGGCGCTGTCTTCGGGCCAGGCATGGCATGGGTGGCGCAGTTGCCACAGGGGTACGTCCGCCCTGTCCGGCTCAAGGCCGGTAAGCTGGTGCAGCAGCTGGGCCAGCCATGCGTTGGCATCGGGACTGTGCGGTGTTTCAAGATGTGAATAGCTCAGTACATAGTTTCCCCGGCCATGGCGGCCGCTGACCACGAGAGGCTGGCCCTTGAGAAAGTCGGGCAGAAGGTTCACGCCGTAAAGCTCCTGCCACTGCCCGAAAATATGCGGCGGTATGCTTTGCAGCGGCAGGTCGGCCAGCCAGAAGTCGGCATCGGGCGCATCATAGGAGGCCAGCACATGCACACCACTGTTGTCTTCGGCAGCAAAGCGCCCGGGCCACCACACGGGCAGGCTTGGGGGGCGCTCCGTTCCGGCGGACAGGGGTAGACAGCGAGCGGAAACCCTGCCCGCAGCTTTTCCCGCGCCGGGGCAGGTTCTGGCTGCCGGGGCCGCTGCGGCCTGCTGTTTTTTGGGGGAGACGCTGTTGGGGCGTGGTGGTGGGCGGAAGGAAAATTCGCCGTTATCGCAGACGCGCACCCGCGCATGGCCTGAAATAAGATGGTGCAGCCTTTCTGGATAGGTGGCCCGCCCCCAGGGGCAGATGCCCAGGCCCTGCTGCGGCGCTGCATGACTCAGGGCCAGCCCTGCTCCGCCGCAGAACCCCAGGTAGTTGCCGCCTTCTTCCATCCAGCGGCGCACGGCCCGTATGCCGTTGTCGCCCAGACCGGCGGCCTTGAGGCGCGCGTTGCCGCCGGGAACCAGCAGCAGGGAGGCGCGCCCGGACGGCTGTTTTTCCGTATGAGCGGGCGGTTGCGTAGTGTCAGGGGCATTGCCGCCGTGCGGCTTGCCTAAAAGAGCGCCTTGAGCTATCTCTTTTCCCTTAACCAGGCGGCAGGGCAGTCCCATGGCGCGCACGGCGCGCCAGGCCATGAGGCCCCAGATGTGAGACGAATCCCATAAAATACAGATTGGCTGAGCGGCATGCATAATGCTGCACTATTGCCGCCTTTTACGGAGAATGCAAGATGGCGGATACCCTACCCAAGGGCTACGAGCCCCATGACGTGGAAGCCCGGTGGCGCAAGCACTGGGAAGAAGACAAAACCTTCACGCCCGACCCGGATGCCCCTGGCGAACCTTTTTCCATAGTCATTCCGCCGCCCAACGTCACCGGCGCGCTGCACATCGGCCACGCCCTCAACCTGACGCTCATTGACGTGCTCTGCCGTCACGCCCGTCAGAAGGGCAAGAATGTGCTTTGGGTTCCCGGTACTGACCACGCGGGCATTGCCACCCAGAACGTGGTGGAGCGTGCTTTGGCTGCTGAGGGCAAAGGCCGCAAGGACCTGGGCCGCGAGGCTTTTATTGACCGCGTGTGGGAATGGCGTGAAGACTACGGCCACCGCATCCTTGACCAGATCCGCGCCATGGGCGCTTCGGTGGACTGGTCGCGCCTGCGCTTCACTATGGATGAAGGCCTTTCTGCCGCCGTGCGCAAGGTTTTTGTGCAACTGTACAACGACGGCCTTATCTATAAGGGCGATTATATCATCAACTGGTGCTCCCGATGCCATACGGCGCTTGCCGATGACGAGGTCGAGCACGAGCAGAGCAGGGACAGGCTCTGGAAGGTGCGCTACGCCCTTGCGGACGGCTCCGGCTCCATCACCATCGCCACCACCAGGCCTGAAACCATCCCCGGCGATACGGCCATCTGCGTGCATCCCGAGGATGAACGCTACGCCCACATGGTGGGCAAGACGGCGCTGGTTCCCGTACTGGGCCGCGAAATTCCCATCATTGCCGATGCCTACGTGGATCGCGAGTTCGGCACCGGCGCACTCAAGGTGACGCCCTGCCACGATCCCAACGACTGGATGCTGGGCAAGAAGCACGATCTGCTCTTTATTCAGGCCATTGACGAAAACGGCATCATGAAGGCTGAAGCCGGAATCTATCAGGGGCTGGAAAAGGCGGCATGCCGCGAAAAAATCGTGGCCGACATTGAAGCCGCCGGACAGCTCGAAGGCGTGGAAGAACTGGAACACGCCGTGGGCCATTGCTACCGCTGCCACACCGTGGTGGAACCCCATGTTTCCACCCAGTGGTTCGTGGCCGCCACAAAGATGGTCCCGGCTGCCCGTGACGCCGTGCCAGGCATGACCCGCATTTTGCCGGAATCCTGGCTCAAGACCTATTATCACTGGCTGGACAATATCCGCGACTGGTGCATCAGCCGCCAGATATGGTGGGGCCATCGCATCCCCGCCTGGACCTGCGAGGCGTGCAGCCAGCTTATCGTGGCCGAAGAGGCCCCGGACGTCTGCCCCCACTGCGGCAGCACCGCCCTGAAGCAGGATGAGGACGTGCTGGACACCTGGTTTTCTTCGGCGCTCTGGCCGTTTTCGACCATGGGCTGGCCTGCCGATACCAGAGAGATGCACCGCTGGTACCCCACATCCGTACTGGTAACGGGTTTTGACATCCTGTTTTTCTGGGTGGCCCGCATGATGATGATGGGCATCCACTTTATGGGCAAGCCGCCCTTTGCTGACGTGTACCTGCACGCGCTGGTGCGTGACGCATCCGGCCGCAAAATGTCCAAATCCACGGGCAATGTCATCAACCCGCTGGAAATGATAGACAAGTATGGTTGTGATGCCCTGCGCTTCACGTTGACGGCCTTTGCCGCCATGGGGCGCGATATCCGTCTTTCCGAAGACCGTATCGAAGGCTACCGCCATTTTGTCAACAAGCTCTGGAATGCCGCGCGTTTCACTCTCATGAACCTGCCCGAAGAGGCCCCGGCCCGCGTGGACCTTGCAGCCATACAGGGGCTGCACCATCAGTGGCTGCTGCACAGGCTTGAGATGGTCAAGCAGGACATGGACCAGGCCCTTGAGGACTACCGCTTTAACGATGCGGCCCAGCTTGGGTACAAGTTTCTCTGGAACGAGTTTTGCGACTGGTATCTTGAGCTTGTCAAGCCGGACATGCAGAGTGAAGACGAGCAGCGCAAGGCTGCCGCCCAGTACGTGCTGTGGCTGGCCCTGCGGGAAATACTGCTGCTGCTGCATCCGGTCATGCCTTTTGTCACGGCCGAGATATGGGCGGCCCTGCCCGTGCCTGCCGGTGAAAAAAGCACTGACCTGGCCTGTGAGCTTTACCCCGCGTTGCGCCCGGCCTGCGTGCGCCCGGCCGAGGCTGCCCGCATGGAGCTTGTTCAGGGTATTATCGTGGCCGTGCGTACCATCAAGGCCGAGCTTGGCATCAGCCCCGCGCATCGCGTAGGCCTGCTTTTGCATCCCGTGGATGCGGCCCAGCAGGCCCTGCTGGAAGAAAACCGCGACCTCATGCTCACCCTGGCCCGTCTGGAAGAGCTCACCGTGGGAGCGGACGTACAGGCGCCCAAGGCCTCGGCTTCGGCCGTGGTGGAAGGTTGCCAGGTCATTGTGCCGCTCAGGGGGGCAGTGGACCTTAATGGCGAACTGGCCCGGCTGGACAAAGAACTTGCCAAGCTTGAAAAAGACATTGTGGGCGTGAACAAGAAGCTCAGCAACGAGAGCTTCATAAGCCGCGCCCCGGCCGACGTGGTCGAGCGCGAGCGCGAGCGCGCCGGGAAGCTGCTGGACGCCAAGGCCAAGCTGGAAGCTCTGCGTACCCGTTTTGCCGAGGCCCTGAACGAAGAATAGAAGGACATGGCGCGGGCGTGTGGCACAGTATGCCCGCGCCATGCCTTTATGCTGTTTTGCCTCATGCTGCCTTCTGCGGGTGCCCGGGCAGATCCCGCCACGTGGCGCACAGGGGCGTAGCGCCTTTCTGGCGGTCATGTGCCGGGCGAGCATGCAGGCTTTGTACGCTTTCTCAATGTTGAAGCTCTAGTTGTGGCCGCTTATGACGGCCTGTATGAGGAAAGTATGCATCCCGCCACCTTGGCCTATCTGCAACTGGGCGGAGCCATTCTGCTTGAGGTTATTGCCACGTCATGCCTCAAGCAGTCCGAGGGCATGAGCCGTCTTGTCCCCACTGTGACTGCCCTGGTCGGTTACGGCTTTTCATTTTTCCTGCTGTCACTGGTGCTCAAGGTTATACCCATGGGGGTTTCCTACGGCATCTGGAGTGGCGTGGGCATCGTTATTGTCTCTATCATCGGCCTTGTTTTTTTCGGGCAAAAACTTGACATGGCGGCCTGCATAGGGCTTGGATTTATTGTTGTGGGCGTGCTTGTCATCAATTTTTTTTCCAGCTCCGTGCCGCATTGATCACGAGCGGGCAACGTGGCGCAATGATACGGTAAAAAGACATTGCCGACGTGACGTCAGACGGTGTTTTCATGCCCGGATCACGGCTTTTCGCCGGGGGGGCGCTATTGACAGCCTTTGACAGGTAAGCTATGTCCTGTCCTCTTCAGGTGTCTAGTTTTTGAAAAATCCCAAATGGAGGGAAAGAATGCCCACGATTAACCAGCTTATCCGCATCGAGCGGAAGGCCGTGCTGAAACGCAAGAAGACCCCCGCCCTGCAGGCCTGCCCGCAGCGCCGCGGCGTGTGCACACGCGTTTACACCACCACCCCTAAAAAGCCTAACTCCGCTCTGCGTAAGGTTGCCCGTGTGCGCCTGACCAACGGCATTGAAGTGACAGCGTACATCCCCGGCGAAGGCCACAACCTTCAGGAACACTCTGTGGTCATCATCCGCGGCGGCCGTGTAAAAGACTTGCCCGGCGTGCGTTACCACATTGTGCGCGGCACCCTGGATACCTCCGGTGTGGCCGACCGTCGCAAGAGCCGCTCCAAGTACGGCGCCAAGCGTCCCAAGTAGCCTTTTGTATCTGTACGGCGTGCGCCATGCGGCGCGCCTGGCCGCCCGTTGTTTCGAGCGCCGGTGCGTTGCGGGGTTGGTGACGCCGAAAACCCGCATGAAGGAGAAACCCCATGCCCCGTAAAGGTCCTGTTCCCAAAAGGGAAGTGCTGCCCGATCCGATTTATTCCAGCCGTCTCATCACCAAGTTCGTGAACCGGCTCATGTATGACGGCAAAAAGGGCGCCGCTGAAAAAATTTTCTACAGCTCGTTGGAGCACCTGGCCGAAAAGACCGGTGAAGAACCCATGCGCGCCTTTGAAAAGGCCCTGGACAACGTGAAGCCCCACATGGAAGTCAAGGCCCGTCGCGTAGGCGGCGCTACCTATCAGGTTCCCATGGAAGTGCGTCCCGAACGCCAGGTTTCCCTGTCTATCCGCTGGCTCATCAACTACGCCCGTTCCCGTGGCGAAAAAGGCATGACCGCGAAACTCTCCGCAGAACTGCTGGATGCTTTCAACGGGCGCGGTGGCGCGGTGAAAAAACGCGAAGACACCCACCGCATGGCTGATGCCAACAAGGCCTTCTCTCATTACCGCTGGTAAGAGGCCGTCCCGATTTTCTCATGAATGTATCCCGACGCCGCATCCGTAAGGAAGCGGCGTCGGTTTTGCACCACACCACACCGCATCCGCAGTATGGAGGATAACCCCGTGTCCCGCACCGTTCCTGTAGACAAACAGCGCAATATCGGCATCATGGCCCATATTGACGCCGGCAAAACCACCACCACCGAGCGCATTCTTTTCTATACCGGCGTGAGCCACAAGATTGGCGAAACGCACGAAGGCCAGGCCACCATGGACTGGATGGAGCAGGAACAGGAGCGTGGCATCACCATTACCTCCGCTGCCACCACCTGCTTCTGGAAAGACTGCCGCATCAACATCATCGACACCCCGGGCCACGTTGACTTCACTATTGAAGTGGAACGTTCGCTGCGTGTGCTTGACGGCGCCATCTGCGTGTTTGACGCCGTGGCCGGTGTTGAACCCCAGTCTGAAACCGTGTGGCGCCAGGCCGACCACTACGGTGTGCCCCGCATCTGCTTTGTGAACAAGATGGACCGCATCGGCGCCAACTTCTTCCGCTGCGTGGGCATGATCCATGACCGCCTGGGCGCCAAGGCGGTGCCGCTGGAACTGCCCATCGGCGCTGAAGACAAGTTTGAAGGCGTCGTGGACCTCGTGCGCGGCAAGGCCATCCGCTTTGACAAGCTCAGCAAGGGTCAGGAATTTCTGGTTGAAGACGTGCCCGCCGACATGAAGGACCTCTTTGAGGAAAAGCGGCACGAACTGCTTGAAGCCGTGGCGGAAGAAGATGAAGTACTGCTCGAAAAGTACCTGAGCGGCGAAACCCTTACGGAAGAGGAAATAGTTTCCTGCATCCGCAAGGCCACCATTGCCCGCTCCATCGTTCCTGTCATGTGCGGCTCGGCTTTCCGCAACATGGGCGTGCAGCCCCTGCTGGACGCCGTGGTGGACTATCTGCCTTCACCTGTGGACATTCCGCCCATGCCCGGTCATGTGCCCGGCAAGGAAGATGAAATCATCGAATGCCACTGCACCGACAAGGAACCCCTGGCCGGCCTGCTGTTCAAGCTGTTCTCCGACCCCTTCATCGGGCATCTTTCGTTCTTCCGCATTTACTCGGGCTTCCTTGAGTCCGGCAGCACGGTGTACAACTCCAACACCGGCAAGCGCGAGCGCATCGGCCGCATCCTCAAGATGCACGCCAATAAGCGTGAAGACGTGAAATGGGCCGGCGCGGGCGACATTGTGGCTCTTGTGGGCCTCAAGAACGCCGCCACCGGCGACACCCTGTGCGATGAAAAGCGCCCGGTCATTCTGGAGTCACTGAATATTCCCGAGCCGGTCATTGAAGTGGCCATTGAGCCCAAGACCAAGGCTGACCGCGACGCCCTTTCCGCCGCGCTCAACAAGCTCGCCAAGGAAGACCCCTCTTTCCGCGTCAAGGGCGACGAAGAAACCAACCAGACCCTCATCGCCGGCATGGGCGAACTGCATCTGGAAATCATCGTTGACCGCCTGACCCGTGAATTCAACGTGAACGCCAACGTGGGCAAGCCTCAGGTGGCCTATCGCGAAACCATTTCCAAGCCCGCCAAGTCCGACCTCAAGCACGCCAAGCAGTCCGGCGGGCGCGGCCAGTACGGCCACGTTGTTATCGAGATCGAGCCAAACCCGGGCAATGGCTATGAGTTCATCAACTCCATCACCGGCGGCGTCATTCCCAAGGAATACATCACCCCGGTGGACAAGGGTATCAACGATGCCCTGAAGTCCGGTGTTCTGGCCGGTTTCCCCGTGGTGGACGTGAAGGTCAATCTGGTCTTCGGTTCCTACCACGAAGTGGACTCGTCGGAACAGGCCTTCTACGTGGCAGGCTCCATGGCCATCAAGGACGCCATGCACAAGGCCAGCCCCGTGCTGCTTGAACCCATAATGGACGTGGAAGTGGTGACGCCCGAGGAATACCTCGGCGACGTCATGGGTGACCTCAACGGCCGCCGCGGCCGTGTGCAGAGCATGGAAGCCCGCGCCGGCGGTGCGCAGAGCGTGCGCGCTCAGGTGCCGCTGTCCGCCATGTTCGGCTACGCCACTGACCTGCGTTCGCGCACTCAGGGCCGCGCCACCTTCACCATGCAGTTTGACCATTACGAAAAAGTGCCCCAGGCCATTTCTGAAGAAATTCAGAAAAGCAGGACATAGGCATTATGCGGGCGGGCGTTCCTCGGAGCGCCCGCCCTTGTCCTTCGCGTCACGGGCAGGCTGCTGCCGCCCATTGGCAGCGAAGGCCGGGGAAGGATATCCGGCGCGCGGGTGCGGGGTCCTTCCCTTTGCTTTTAGCGCCGCGGGCATTGCTGTAAAAAACGGCACAGGTTACGCGGCTGGCGTAGTAGCCGGAAGGTTCCTTCCTGGGCGCACGTGCCTGTGCCATGCGAAAACAGCACAATGGCGCGTAGCCCGGGGTTTTGGTGCAGACGTCCGGCACTGATGCCGACGGCATACTTTGAGGAGAGCACCCATGCAGAATGATTTGCCCAAAGGGTTCAGGGCCGGGGCCGCAGCAGCCAGCTTCAAGAAAGCAGGCCGCGACGATCTGGGCCTCATTGTTTCCGACACGCCCGCCGTGCTGGCGGGCATGTTTACACAAAATCTTTTCAAGGCTGCGCCCGTGCTGGTTTGCCAGGAGATTCTGGCGCGCGGGCGGGCAGTACGCGCCGTGCTTGCCAATGCGGGGCAGGCCAATGCCTGCACTGGCGAAGAGGGGCTTGCCAACTGCCGTGCCACGCAGGCTATGGTGGCTGGCCTTATCGGGCTTGGGCAGGATGAAATCCTGCCTCTTTCCACGGGCGTTGTGGGTGCGCATCTCAAGATGGACCTTTGGCTTGATGCTGTTCCTGCGCTGGTGCAAAGCCTTGGCAGCCGCGATGCCGAGGGTTTTACCCGCTCTTTCATGACTACCGACGCTTTTCCCAAGTTTGCCACGCGCGATGTGGCGCTTGCCGGCGGAACCGTGCGCCTGACGGTTATGGCAAAGGGAGCCGGCATGATCTGCCCCAACATGGCAACCATGCTCTGCGTGGCCCTGACAGATGCGCAGGTAGCCGCCGAACCCTGGCAGGCCATGTTTGGGCGCGCCGTGAACAAGACCTTTAACAGGGTGAGTGTGGACGGCGACACCTCCACCAACGACACCATTCTGGGCCTTGCCAACGGAGCCTCGGGCGTGGCTGCGCAGGGACCGGAAGATATCGGCCTGCTCGAGGAGGCGCTTACAGCCATTCTGGGGCAGGTCTCTTACATGCTGGTCAAGGACGGCGAAGGCGCGCGCAAGGTTATTCATATTACGGTCAGCGGAGCGGCAAACGACGCTGATGCCGAGCTGGTGGCCCGCAGCGTGGGGCATTCGCAACTGGTCAAGACGGCCATTTATGGCGGGGACGCCAACTGGGGCCGTATCGTGACGGCCGTGGGGTACAGCGGGGCCAGGTTTGATCCGGCGGCGGTGAGTATGAAGCTCTGCGGCATTGAGCGCTTTCGCAAGGGCTGCCCGGTCAATGAGGACCAGGAAACCGCGCTTACCGAGCTGCTCAAGGGTGAGGATGTGCAGGTGGATATTGATCTTGGCGGCGGATCCGGCTCGTATACGTTCAAGGCTTCGGATCTTGGGCATGAGTATGTGACGGAAAACGCCGATTACCGCTCATAAGGGACGCCTCTGCGGTGGTGGTGGGCCGCCTCGCGGCGGGCAGTATTGCGTGATCCGCAGGGATTGAAAGAGAGAAGGCTTGCCCTTTGGGATGGGAATTTTGCCGCCCTGCGGGGGTGCGCCTATGCATTGGGCGGCTTTGCGCTGTAACAGGCTGGGGTGGGAAAGAGCTTGTTCTTTGAGATAGGTTTTTTGTCGCCCTGCGTGCGCGAGGGCTTTTTCTTTGTTTGTTATTTTGGCCGCCTGCGCGGCGTGCGGCAAGGCGGGGCCGGTTATGGGGCTGCGCCCCCTTCTCGGCCCCCCTTGCAGCCCCCCCCGAAGCACCCCCGCCGGGCTTTCCATATTCCATCAGCCCTCCAGGCTACATCTGCGCTCACTCCGGGCAATCCTGTTGGGTTTTCCTGCTTCCGTAATTCCGCGAGGGCTGCGCGGCCTCTGCTGCGGGAGCTTCCCTCGCTGGTCGCTCGGGTGATCTCCCTGCGCGCCGCGCAATACCATCCATCGCTTTCGCCTTGCATGAAAAATTCGGGTCCGTTGCAAGACCGAAAATAACGAACCTGCCGCAGGACAACTCCTTTCCCCGTTGATCAGCAAGCCTCCTTGCCGAAGACAAGCCCTTTCCCTCATTGCTCGGGCCGCCATTGCCCGGGCGTACTCGCACCCCAGGCCTTTCAATTATCCTGTGGTGGCGAGGGCTGCGTGGTTTGTGCTGCCGAGGCCTCACGAGGTATGAGGCAGGGCGAGCGTCCGGCCAGGCGCAGGCCTATCTGCACCAGCAGAACCGGCACAAGTATAAGGGCGCAAAACAGGTGGCAGAGTTTGATCACGGCATAGGTTTTACCAAAAAAAGCCACGTCCGGAAGATTGTGCAGCACCAGGGTCAGGCCGCTGAGGATAAGGGCGCCGAGCAGTACCACCCGCAGGCATCCCCCAAGGGTGAGACGCAGATACCCCCGGCCCTGCCGCCACCAGATGATGACGGCGTAGGTGCTGAGCATGAGCAGGGCCGCAGCCGCATAGTAGTGCCACAGGGAGGCCCGGTTGTCCCAGTCCACCAGGCCGTAGCGTACGGCAAAAGGCAAATGGGCCAGGCCGGAAAGCACTGCGGCCATCAGGCTTGCAGGCCACAGGATATGAAACAGGCCGGAAAAAAGCTTCCGGTTCCGGTGCTGCGACCGCATCATGGCTTGCGCTCCTTTTTCCGGTCGCGCCACAGGCGCAATGAAGCAAGGGCGGCTCCGGCCAGGGGGGCCGCCAGCACGATATCAAGCAGGCTGTTTTCTTTCTCCATACTGGCCCTGGCCGGGCGCAGGCTCGGCTGCCCAAAGTCTACCTGTTCCTGCTGCAGCATGGCGGCTTCAATGTCCCTGAAAGGGATGGAAGAAACGTAGATGGTGTTGGTTCCGCCGTTTTCCGTAAGGCCGAAGAGTTCTCCACGCCGCAGGCTCGCCATTTCTTTTGCACGGCTCACCATTTTGTTGCGCGGGCCGATGCTTTGTGCTCCGGACGGGCAGGCAGCCACACAAACGGGCGGCTGCCCCTGTGCCAGCAAGTCCCGGCAATAATCGCACTTGAATACAAGTCCATAACCGATATAGCGGGGTGCCAGTTTGAGATAAGGGCCAACGCCTGACTGGCGCTGGGGAATGCCCCAGGGGCAGGCCCGATGGCAGGGGCCATCTCCCAGGCACATGGATTCATCAATGTATGCAGCCCCCTGTGGGCTTTGCCGGGCCGCACCGGAAGGGCACAGGCTCACACATTGAGGATTGAGGCAATGCAGGCAGCGTCGCGGCATGAACACCTTGTGTCCCTCCCGGCGGCCGGAAAGGGTGCAGGACTGGATGTACAGCCAGTTGTACGGGGTAAGGCGGTTTGTCACATCCTGCCGGTCAGACCAGTCGATGACAGGTTTCCAGGAGGGAACCGTGCGGGGGATGGGTTTCTGCGGTAGCGGCAGGCCGGCAAGGTTGCGCTCCCGGCAGGCAGCGACACACGCACCGCAGCCGGTGCAACGGTCCACATCAATAATGGTACAGCAGTCCACATCATCGGTAGACAGCCGCAGGGCCATGGCCTGGGCGGGCTGAAAGCCTGCTAGTCCGAGACCGGCGACTCCCGCGGCGGATGTCAGCCCTTTGAGCAGGCGCCTGCGTTCTGGTAGAAAATCCTTTGCCATGCTGCCCCTTGAGAGATTCTTTGCCATGTCTTTTTATGGATTATATACACATAGTACGCGTAGCGAGATGTTCGCGTCAACGCGCGGCCCGGCAGAAATGGGAAAAAGAGAAGAGCGCCATGCCGGAATCGCCGCTTGATGCAGCGATGCCGGCGGCGCGGCAGCTGTTGCGATGGTCCTTTGTTGCAACCGTGCAGGCAGAGTTGTTCAGGCGTACGGTGCGCCGGAAAGCGGATGGGCGGGTCAGGCCGCCTTTTTTTCAAAGGGCGGCGGCGGCCGCCAGCGCCAGAAAAGGGCCAGCAGGGGAACAAGCCCGACAAGTTCTGCCACCTCGCGCGGGGCCATCTTGCCGGTGAGCCACCACAGGGCCAGGCTCACCATAATGGCCGCCAGCATAAGCAGCCATTGCCCTGCGCTCATTGGGCGGGCGGCCCACTGGAAAAAACCCACCGTCAGAATGGCGACCCACACCTTGGTGATGGTCAGAGACAGGGCAGCGCCTTCCAGCGGCATGGCCGGAATGAGCGTAAAGCAGCAGATGATGTTGAGTACAAGTCCGCTCACATAAAAGGCCAGCAGCAGCCGGTGGCGGCGCATGCCTATCATGGCATAGGCTGCCAGATTGTGCAGAAAGGCTGTAGCCAGGCACGGGGTGAGCAGTTGCTGGGCGCGGACGGCGCTTTCATAGTTCTGCCCGTAGATGAAGGGCAAAAAACGGTCACTTTCCACACAGATAAGAAAAATTATGGGCAGGGCTGCGGCCCAGAGTGTCCGGGCGGTCTGGCCGGCCAGCTGGCTGAAGGCTGCCCGATCTTGCTGCCAGTGCCTGGCCAGCAGGGGAAATATGACCTTGCCCAGCAGGGCGCTGGAAACCAGAACCGACAGCCCCTCAATGGTTTCCCAGGCAACGCCGTAACCGCCCACATCGGCATTGCCGCCGTACTGTTTGAGAAAAATAACGTTGATCTTGTTGTAGAACATGGCGCAGGCGGCCATGCAGGTAAAAATAAGGCCGTGTTTCATCTGGCGTGCAAGGTCAAGCATACCGGCCTTGCCGACGCCGGTCAGGGGATTGCGCCCCAGCGCTACCAGCGCGAAGATGATGCAGAGCACGGACTCGATGGGCTTGTACAAGGCGATGACAATGGGCGGGGCGCCCATAACCACGCAGGCAATACCAAAGCCGATGCCGATGAGGGCCGACGGCACACGGATGCGCATTTCGACATCCTGCCGCCCACGGGCCTGGCACAGGGCAAAAAAGGAGTCGCTGACGCCGTCGAGGCCGAGGCCTGCAGCAATGCAGAGCACGATGAGGCGCAGTTCCGGGCTGTAGTTCTGCCAGCCTGTCACCAGCCATGTGGTGACCAGCGCCAGCACCAGCACAACAAGCTTGAGCCATGTAACCTCGCCGAGCAGCGCCCGGGGGCGGCCCTCACGCCGGGCGAAGGTGGACAGCAGAAAATCGTTAAGCCCTACATCGGCAATGGTTTTCACCAGATAGCCAAACGTGAGGGCCAACACGATCTGACCCATAATATCCGGGCTGCGGCGGGCCAGCAATATGGTAAAGGCCGTCCATGCCAGGTCGCGCGTCCATTGCGCACCCAGAATGTACCCGAGCCTGCGGGGGATGCTTTTGAGCTTCATGCCTCGGCTTTACCTGCCGCCCCCGAAACGCACAACGGCCTTGAAGCCGGGCTTGAGTTCCAGATCAGGGTTGGGAACAGTGATCTCCACCGTGTAATAGGACGGATTTGAGACACTCATGTCATTGGAAACCCAGGATATTTCATTGACCTTGCCGGGAAATACCTTGTTGCCGAGCGAGGGAATCTCCACGTCTACCTTATCCCCTTCCGAAATGCCGCTGATTTCGGCCTCGTACACAGGCACCTGAATCAGCACGGGGTCAAGCTGTCCTACCCTGATGGGCATGCTCCCTGCCTGCAGCAGGGTGCCGGGATTGAGGGTGGCGTCAAGCGAGAGCACATAACCCTTGATGGGGGAGGTCAGGGTGAGGGTTTCAGGCAGGATTTCGCCCTCCCTGATTTCCTGACCAAAATAGCTGCTCAGTTCCTTGAGGCGAATGGCAAAGCTGTTCTCAGCTTTTTTGATGGTAGTGGTGGTGAGTTCGATACGGCGCTGCAAAGAGGTTACGTCTTCTTCAAGGCGGCCGGAAGCCTGACGGGAGCCAAGGCCCGAGGCGGCAAGCTGACGCGCCTTGTTGCGCTGGGCGATGGTTTCGGCCAGTTTGCGTTCAAGGTCAAGCACCTGGCTCTTGAGGCTTTCTGTGCCGGGCCCCTGCATAACTTCGCGCTGCAAGGCGCGTTCGGCGTCTTCGTGCAGGTGATAGCGCATGAGCGGGGCATTTTCTTCAACGGCTTCGCCGGGTTTGACAAGCACATCATCCACCACCCCGTTAAAGGGCATGGGTATGGCGCGCATAACAGTAGTCACCACTTTGCCGGTAAGGATGGTCACGCCGCTTTTGCCGCCTTCGGCCGCGGAGGCAGCGGCAGCGAATGCCAGGCTGCACAGCAGGACCAGTGTCAGAAACAGGCCGGGCGCGGCGAAAAAGCGTAGACGGGCAAGGCGTTGCATTACAGCACCTCTTTGGCGGGCAGGCCGAGGAAATGTTCCTGAAGGGCCGTGGAAAGATACATCCATTCAAGCTGGGCCAGCTCGCAGGACAGCTCGGCGCGGATAAGGGCCACCTGGGCCTGCACCATGGCTTCCTGCCTGTCGGCCACGGCGGGCAGTTCGGCGATGCCTTCGTTGAAAGAAATATGGGCTTCCTTGAACTGCATGGCCGCTGTGTCAAAGCGCGTACGTGCCAGCTTGAGTTCGGTTTCGGCCAGGGCCACGCTCTGTTCGGCCTGCAGCCACCGGTTGGAATAGTCGGTGCGCTTGCGTGCCATTTCGTGGAATGCCTGCGCCTTCTGCATGCGGGCAGTCTGCACACCGCGGTAACGGCGCCCCCAGTCCAGCAGGGGGAAGCTGAAGTTCAGGTGCAGGAAGGTATCCTCACTGCCGCTGGCCGGCTGATACTGACCGGCGGGCGGGTTTTTGTCGATGGCGATGCTCATGTCGGGAATATACTGTGCCCAGGCAACCATGATGTTATAGTCACCGAGCTTGATCTGGCCGCGCAGCAGCAGGTCGTCTTCGGTAGTGGTCCAGCGTTCATCCCATTTGAGTTTGCGCCCGTTGAAACCGCGCAGGATTTCTTCGGCGCTGGAGGTGTCCACATCCAGACGCTGCTGGGGGTCCACGCCCGCGAGGATCTTGAGCTGGGTAAGCTGCATGGTTTCTTTCATCTTGGTCTGCTCCAGCATAAGCTCAAGCTCGCGCTGGTGCTGCATTGCCAGATTGAGGGAAACCCCCTGGCGGCCGTCAACGGCTTCCACCTGCTGCCAGTAGGAAACCAGTTCCTTGCCGATGGGCAGCAGATCTTTCTGTGCTTTGACGATTTTTTTCTGCGCCTGCAGCTGCAGGTAGGCCTGACCGATCTTGTAGATAGCCTCGCCCACGGCCTTGCGGTGGGTGGAGATGGCCAGATTGACCATGGCCTTTTGCACCTGATGTTCAAAATAGGCGGCCACAGGATTGGGAAAGGCAGCGTGAAAGCCCACGGTAAACTTGGCGCGCCCGTAGTCGCCGGGGGTGTCCTTGTGGTCCATGTTGTAGCGCGTGAGGTTGTTGGTAACCTGCATGGTCATGCGTGGTTCGGGCAGGTATTTCCACACGGCGTCGGTAAGGGCAACACGCTTGATTTCCAGATCCACCGCGCTGTTGACCAGAAGCGGCGACTGCTGGATGGTAAGAAAGACGCAGTCCTCAAAGGTGAAGACCTTGGCGGGATCATAAAGGTTGGGAACCGCAGCCTCGAGCTTGGCCTTGTTTTCCACCGGCACCCCGGGAGCCTCTTCCAGCCAGTGCCTGGCGGGGAGTTCCGGCGACTTGAGTCCGGCCTTGTTGGAGGCGCAGGCAGAGAAAAGAAGGGTCAGAACGAGCAGCAGCGGAAGATAGGTCCGCGCTGGAAGGAAAGTACGTGCGTTATGCGGCATCTGGCACCCTTTACAGGCTCGCGCGCCCGGCGCGTTGGTATGGTCACGGTTGTTGCGGCGGGAACGCGCTAAGGCGCGGTGGGTCCGTGGTCCCGCCGGTCAAATTCCAGATGATGAAGGGTGAGAAAGACGCGGCCGCGCTCGTCAACGGCCTGGCCGTCAAAACGCAGCAGTCGGGGATCCGACCAGGAGCGGCGCAGCACCACATGCCACGGCCCTTTGCCCCTTTCGGCCCCGAATCGGATAAAACCAGCCGCGTGCAGCCGCCAGCAGCGTACCGCATCGGCCACTGCTGTTATGCCCGCGCTGGCATGTTCAGCTTCCTGGGCTATAGACAGCCAGGCAGCCTGCACCATTCCCTCCACCACATGCAGAACATCAGCATAGCCTTTATTGCCCTCGGGGGCAATGGCCGCATGCGGCGGATTGAGGCGCGCCGCGTATCTGTGCTCTGGTAAAACCAAAAAATTTCGTAACATGCGCCAGGGCGCACCAAGGCCGGTGGCCTCATAAAAAAGTTCGGTGTCCAGACCGGGAACTGCGGCAGCGCTGTTTTTTCCGGAAATTCCGGTCTCGTGCGACCACAGGGGGGGCACCTGCCCACTGCCCGCAGCCAGTAAGGTCATGCCTCCGGCTACAGGGGTGTACTGGCCGAGATGCCTGCCGTTGGCCGTGATTTCGCGTACGGCCAGCTCGCCGCGGCACATTCTGGTCATGACGCCGTCCTGCATGAGCCAGGGTTCGGCCTCCACGGTCAGGCGGCATTCGCGTGTGATGCCGGGCGGCAACAGCGGCGGTTCATGAAAGCGCAGGTCTGAAAATCCGGTTACGGTAAGCCAGGGCAGCCACAGGCTGGAGGCTTCCAGCAGGGCCGCAAGAGCGCGGCCGGGCGGCAGCCAGGGAGTGTTTCCGTCAAGGGCATTGCCAGGCTGGCCGCCATGCAGGGCCAGATCAGTGTCGGCAAAGCGGGAGTAATGGCAGCCGCCCTGAAACAGTGTGGCCGTGCCGCGGTATGGCGGGTGCGGATCGGGAAAAACCAGGGGGTAGAAGCGTGGCCGCTCGACCATGGCCAGACTGGTGCTCGCAGAGGGATGCTCCCCCCGGCGGCCGGGTTCATCGCTGCACGGCAGGGTGGTGTGCCGCGCCCAGAATACACGCTCCGTTGTGCCACGCAGCAGTTCGCGGGCCAGCAGGTCGCCCCACTCGTTAAGCCCGGCTCGCAGGCCGCGTTCAAGCAGGCGTACGGCGCGTACGGCTACTCCCGCTTCCTGTCCCAGAGTGTCAAGGCGCTTTTCCAGCGGGCCGTCGCAATACATGTTTTCCTGCGTGGGCAGAAGCAGGCTGCACAGGCAGGCATAGCGCAAGCCATGCCCCAGGGCGGAGCGCATGGCAGCTTCCAGAACCTCCGGCATGCGGGCGGCGGCGAAACCGGCATCTGAAGAGGCCGGGCCGCGGGCTGTTCCGGCCGGCTGCGCAAGGGCGGCGGGCGCGAAGATGAGGCCGTCCACGCGGCCTTCGCGGTGGGCCAGCGCGTCAAGAACCATGCGGGCTTCTTCGGCCAGGGCCAAGGCTTCTGTGGCGCTTTGCGGCAGGCGTATACGCAGGTCAAGAGGCACAAGGCGCGAGCCGGCCTTGACCAGGGGAGCGCAGGCTTCAAGCTGCTCCTTCGGCACGGCCAGCACGCAGCCCAGCGGGGCGAGCCCGCTCATGAGCGCGGGCAAAAGATCGGGTTCAAAAAAGAGCAGGGCCAGCACGTCGCCCTTGCGTATGGGCAGTCCCTGCCCGCAGGGATCCAGCGGCAGTTGGGCAGGGGCACCTTGTGCCTGACTTCCGTCATCTTCGGCCCGGGCGCTTTCTTCCGGCTGATGCCGTAGCAAGGGCGCAAAACGGCACAGGGGCGCGCAGGCGCAGGCCTGGGCTGCACGACGGGAAGGGTTTGCGCCTGTTGATGCGCGTTCCTGCCTGCCTTCGGCAAGGGGGTGACCGCCCAGAATGCGCGCCAGATCGCCTATGGTGGAAACCTTGAGCAGGTCTTCAAAATTGACAGTGATATCCAGCGCTTTTTCCACTTCCTGGATAATGAGCGGAAAACGGCTGGAGCGCAGGGCCAGATCATAGCGCAGGTCCATTTCAGGACGCAGATCTTCCACAGGACGCCCGCTGGCGCGCGCCAGCACGTCCATGACCACGGGCAGGGCCGCGGAGGCGGAAACGGAGGCAGCCGTTGCTTCGGTTCCTGAAAGGGGAACGGACCGGCTTTCGGGCGGCAGCGCATGTTCGGCGGATGGCGTGTCTTGCGCGCCGTGCTCCACGGGGCAGGCGGCGTCAGGAGTTCCGGCGGGCACAAGGCCGCAGTGGGGCAGCGGCATGCGCGCGGCATCTGTGGCATCTTCGCCGTCATGCATGGCGGTGAAGCGCGCGCGGATGGCGCTTTCGCGCAGATGGCCGAGGGCGTAGAGCCGGGCGCACGTCTGCCGCATCCCTTCAATTTCTTTGCCCTTGCGTCCGGCCGACAGGCAGAGGGCCCGGGCTTCATTGTCTCGGGCAAGGCCGCAAAGGGTATCCTGAGGACCCAGCTCCACAAAATGGCGGATACCGTCCCTGCCCCACATGGCATGCACACACTCGGTCCAGCGAACGGAATTTTCGTCCAGGTCGGTGATGTGGCGGCAGATGGAAGGCTGGTCATCCGGGTAGAAGTCGGTGGTGATGCAGCTCAGCATGGGACTGCTGGGAGCGTGCATCTCAAGGGCATTGAGGCGGCGCAGCGAAAGATCGCGCAGTACGCGCATGCTCGGATGATGGAATGCCAGGCTTACGTTGAGCACAATGGCCGGTATGCGCCGCTTGCGCAGGTTCTTGCGGGCTTCCTGCAGGGCCTCGCGCGGGCCGCTGAGGATGAATTGCTGGGGCGTATTGTAATTGGATACATACAAGGTCGGCCAGGCGGCGCGGATTTCTTCCACGATTTCCGCGCTGGCGTGCACGGCCATCATGCCTGTCTCACGCGTGGCCGCGGCTTCCAGCTCGGCCATGTGCACTGCGCGCGTGTCCAGGATATACCAGGCCACTTCGGGCGAATAGATGCCGCTGAAGCAGAGGGCGATAAGTTCGCCCAGGCTGTGACCGCAAAAGAGCGAGGGACGCAGGCCCAAGGAGGAAAGTACGCTCCACTGCGCAAATTCGAGCATGAAAAGGTAGGGTGACTGCCAGCGGGTGAGGCTGATCTTTTCCACATCCTTTTCATCCATAAGGCCAAGCACGTCCCAGTCCGCCACGGCGGCGATGCGGTCCATGGCCGCGCGCGCCACAGGAAAACTGTCGTACAGCTCACGGCCCATGCCCGGCCAGACCGAACCAAGCCCGCAGCACATGACGGCCAGGGGCGGCGGCGTATGGGCAGGGGACAGCCACAGGCCGCGCGGCTCAAGGGCCGCAAGGGCGGCAGCATCGGGGTTGCGCGGCAGGGCGAGCAGCTCCTGCCGCCACAGGGGACTGGTGGCGCCTATGCGCCATACTGTGCCGTCCTGGGGAAGTTCCGCGTAGCGCACTCCGTCAAGAATGATCTCGCCTGGCGCGGCATGGGCGCCGGATGTGCCGGGCATGTCGGGCGCGGCAGACGTGTCTGTTTCGGGCTGCTGGCGGAGCGCGGGGGCGGCGTGCGCCGGCGCTGTTTGCTCCGGTGTGTCGCGTGCCGGGTTTTTGCGGCACGTAAGCGTGTCGCAGCAGGGCGGGGTGATTGTGGGCAGGCGCAGCAGCAGGGGTTGGCAATGCAGCCTGTTGTCCTCATCAGCCGTGAAGTCCAGCAGAAGGATGGTAGGTACGCGACCTGTCTGGGGCCATAGGGGCTGGTCTACTCCCAGAGGGCATTGTGGCGGGGCTTCGGAGGCGCTTTCGCCAGGGGCTTCCACGGCGTCGCTTCCCTGTTCCGGCATATGGCGCAAAAGTTTTTCGGCCTCCTGCACAAGGCCGGGGGCGAAGGGGTCGCACTGCAGCCGGACCGGACCGATGCGCCAGAGGTTTTGCAGGCCTTCAAGGGCCAGCGCCAGAGGCTGGGCCAACGGGGTGGGGGTTTTCTGCTCGTTCCAGCAAAGCCAGAGCATGACAGGGCCGGAATCTTCCGCATGGGTGAGCCAGTCAAAGCACTGGCGGGCCATGGTCTGGGCGCAGGCCTGCCCTGCAAGGGCAGACTGCCGGGCAGGGCCGGAATCCTCGGAGCCGGGACGTGAAAACGTTGCGCCGGGAAGCGACACAACGAGCAGCCCGCCGGAAAGAACGGCGCTTTGCGCTGTACGGTTTTTACCGTATTGAGGAGCAGGATCTTGCTGCATAAAGTTTCAAGCCTGTGGAGCGCGGTTGGTCAAAAGGGGCCGAACCGTGATCTCAGATCGGCTAAGGGCGTTATGTTAGGTTATATCGCAGTGCTTGTCCAGAAGAGCAGCGGTAAATATGCGCCGGAAATGCGCGCGGGAAACCGGCCGCAGTGCCCTGAAGTCTTGCTGGAAGCCGGTTTTGCGGTCTGCTGTGTATTTGTCATTCCGCACTTGCCATAGTTTCGCGCTTTGGCTATACTAAATCCTTACAAAGTTGCGCTCTGTGCCCGGCGGCTCGCCGCAGGGTGCGGATAGGCGCGTTTTTTGGACAAATTAAGAGGACAAGGCATGAAGAAAGACCATTCCTGTCAGGCCGGAAAAGAGGCGGCATCAACAACCGCTGCCGCTACTGAAAGCTCCGCCGGCGGTTTCAGCCGCATGCGTTCCAAGCTCGCCTTTGACCGGCTTGTGGAGATGGGAGCCAAGATGGGGATGGAGAATCCTCTTTTTCTTTGCCACGAGCGCGCGGCCAAGGCCACAACGCTCATTGAAGGCAAGGAATATCTGAACTTTTCCACCTACGATTATCTGGATATCAACGCCCATCCGGAAATAACCGAGGTCGTCACCGAGGCCGCCGCCGTGTACGGCACTTCTGCCGGAGCCAGCCGTCTTGTGGGTGGCGAGCGCCCGCCCCACCGTGCGCTGGAGCGCGCCTTCGCTGACCTGTACGGCGTGGAAGACAGTATCGTATACGTGAGCGGCCACGCCACCAACGTATCCACTCTGGGTTTTCTGCTTGGCCACCGCGACGCCATCTTTCACGACGGTCTGGCCCACAATTCGCTGATTCAGGGCGCACGCCTGTCCCATGCGGCGCGCTACTCGTATAATCACAACGACTGCGATGCCCTTGAGGAGATTCTCAAGGCCAAGCGCGCAGAGCATAAACGGGCCATTATCGTTACCGAAGGCCTGTTCAGCATGGACGGCAACATTCCCGACCTGCCCCGCATCATTCAGCTGAAAAAGCAGTACGACTGCATGCTGCTGGTGGACGAGGCGCACTCGCTGGGCGTGCTGGGCGCAACCGGGCGCGGCGCTCACGAGCACTTCGGCATTGACGCCAACGAAGTGGACATGTGGATGAGCACGCTCTCCAAGTCCATGTGCGGGTGCGGCGGTTTTATCGCCGGCCGGCATGAGCTGGTGGAATTTCTCAAGTATGGTTCGCCGGGCTTTGTGTTCAGCGTGGGTATGCCCCCGGTTATTGCCGTGGCCTGCCACAAGGCTCTGGACATCATGCTGCGCGAACCGGAACGGGTACACAAGCTGCAGCGGATTTCCAAGTTTTTTGTGGAGTATGCTTCGAGCATCGGCCTTGATACGGGCGCGGCCCAGGGCTACGCCATTGTACCTGTCATGGTGGGTGACCCCATGGTGGCGGGTTTTCTGTCCAACGCCCTGTTCAAGCGCGGCATCTACGTCATGCCCATCACCTTCCCCGCCGTCAAGGAAGGCACAGACCGGCTGCGTTTCTTCCTTTCGGCCGCCCATACGGAAGAGCATATCCGCAAGGCGCTCGATGCTGTGAAAGAAGAGATTCCCAAGGCGCAGGCCATTGTTGAAAAATACAAAAACGACCACGCCGAAGAATCCCTGGGCGAATAAAAAATAACACTCCGGCCGGGCCTTATGGCCCGGCTCTCGTTTGCTGCGGAGACCGACATGTCTTTTACCAGTGGCGATGCCACAGAAGCGGGAGCGGAACGCGGCCGGCCGGCAGCACCTCCGGCTGTCGCCTATGTGCTTCTATGGTTCCCCTTATCCTCGGAGACCTTCATATTCCGTGAGGTTGTGCAGCTCAGGCAGCGGGGCCTTCCGGTCTATGCCTACAGTATGTACGGTGAAAACCTGAAGGGCTGCAGCGAAGAGATGCGCGATTATGACGGCCCTGTGCGGCGCATGGGTTTCAGGGCTGCGGGCAGGGTTCTGGCCGCTTTCTGGCGCGCCTTGCGACAGCGGCCGGGCAAGGTGTGGGGGCTTATGCGCGAGGGGCTTTTCCGGCGCATGCGCAACCTTGAGGCCGTGGGCGAGAATACCTGGTGTTTTCTGGCGGGTTTTCTGCTGGCCGAGCAGTGTCGCCGGGACGGTGTGCAGCTTATTCATGCGGCCTGGGCCAACGGGCCTGCCACTGCCGCCTGGGTGGCCTCCCGTATGTCCGGTATTCCTTTTGCCTTTACGGGGCGTGCGGGTGATATCTATCCCGAAGACGGCCTGTTGCAGGAAAAATCGCGCGATGCGCTCTTCATCCGCACCAATAACCGCACCAACGTGCAGTGGCTGCGCAGCTTTTGCCCGCCCGAAGGCGGGGACAAGGTGCACGCCATCTATAACAGCCTCACATTCCGCCCGCGCGGGCGGTGTGCCATGCCCATGCAGCCGCCGTACCGCCTGCTGGCCGTGGGGCGCTTTGCCCGTACCAAGGGCTTTCCCGAACTGCTCACGACCATGGCCCGTCTGCGGCGTGAAAACGTGCCGGTGACCCTGACCCTTGTGGGGGACGGCAACTGGCGGCGCAAGCTGACAAAAATGCGTGATGCGCTTGGGCTTGCCGGTTTTGTGGACATGCCCGGCTTCATCCCCCACGATAAAATCTGCGACTTCATGCTGGATCACGACATGCTTGTCATGCCCAGCGTTGTGCATACCAACGGCGACCGCGACGGCATCCCCAATGTGATCATGGAGGCCCTTTCACACCGCATGCCGGTTATTGCCACCGATGTGTGCGGTATTTCCGAGGTGATCATTGATGGTGAGACCGGCCTGCTGGTGCAGCAGCGCGATCCGCGCGCTCTGGCCGGGGCCGTGCGCCGCATGCTTGCCGACAGGCAGGCTGCGCTGGATATGGCCGAAGCGGGCCGCGCCCTGGTGGAAAACCTTTTTGACCCCACCCGCAACATTACGGCCGTATACGACCTGTATGTAGCGGAATGCGCCCGCGCCGCCCGGAAACGGGACAATGGTCACGATGCAGCCGGCCGGAGCTTTGCCGTAACCGGCATGGCGGAAGAGGGCGCATGAGCCGTCCGGATCTTTATCTTGCCGTCAGCCTTGATGTGGAAGAGGAAGGGCTGTTCGGCGGGCAGTACGCCCGCCGGGGCTGTTCCACTGCCAATACGGCCAGTCTGACGCGCCTTGCCCCCTTGTGCGAACGGGGGGTGCGGCCCACACTGTTCTGTGCGCACAGTGTGCTGGCCGATGCGGCTTCCCGCAGCGCTCTGGCTCATGCCCGCGACAGGTACGGGGCGGAAATCGGCGCGCATCTGCACCACTGGAACACGCCGCCTCTGACCCTTGACGGACCCGAGGCCGACGCCGCCCTTGCCGACAATGCCGCCAGTGTACCCGCGGCCGCAGTTCCCGGCCCTCTCATGGCTGCCAAGCTTGCAAGCCTCATGGCCGCCGGCCGGGATTTTCAGGGCGCAGCGCTGACATCGTTTCGTATGGGGCGCTGGGACCTGCACCGCGCCCTCTGGCCGTTGCTGGCTGAAGCCGGTATCCTGGTGGATGCCTCGGTGCGTCCGCTGCATTGCGGGGCCACACCGCAGGCCGGGCCGGACCATTTTAGCGCACCGCGCGATCCGTACTGGGTATCCATGCCGGAGGGCCGGATTTTTGAAGTTCCCCTCAGCGTAACCCCGCTTTTGCCGTGCCTGCCCCGCCTGCTGGGCCGCGCTGCGCCGCGCCTGCGTCCCGGATTCAAAAACTGGGGCGCCCTGAGTCTTTTGCCCGTCTATCATCCCTTGTGGGCCATGCAGGCCATAACCAGGCTGTTTGTGGCACGGGGCGGCCGGGTGTTGTCCCTTACGTGGCACTCTTCAGAAATGATGCCGGGCGGCGCGCCGCATCTGCCCGATGCCGCCGCTGTGGACAGGCTTATGGGCAAAATACTGGCCTGGACAGACTGGCTCATGGCCCGCTGGAACGTGCGTTGCCTGACGATGGCACAGCTGCGCGAAACCCTGGGGCCAGTTGCTCCGGACAGCAGCAGTCTGCACCGGGCCGCAGACGGCAGTCCAAATGACTGGGCCTGCTTTTCATAAACTGTTGCGGGCAGGAAAATGTTCACGCACAGTTGCCATACAACGGAACAGCGCTGCCATGCTGTGCGTTTCAATGGCGTATTCCATTTTTCAGGTGGCTCCCGGCGGAATCAACGCCGCCTCGCGGCGCGTTGCATCATGTGCGGCCTTAGGGCATTTTGTCTTTGAAACAAAGCGCATGCCCTGGAATACAACCTGTGGATTTGCCCCTTGCAGACGCTCAGGAGCAAGTAATGACAAAAGACACGACAAGCGGAAAACCCACCTCGCCGCCATTTGCGCCCGGCCTGCCCCATGTGGCCTGTGTGCTGCTCTGGTACCCACTTTTCACCCAGCCTTTTATATTCCGTGAAGTGCAGGGCCTGCGTCAGCGCCTCCCCGTTTCGGTTTACAGCCTGTATGGTCCCAACCTGCGCCACTGTTCTACGGAAATGCGCAGTGCGGCGCGAGAAACCATCACTATGGGTACGCGTGCGCTACCGGCCATACTGGGTGAACTGCTACGCCAGATGGTCGCACATCCCTTGCGGCTGGGGCGGCTTTTCAGGCGCACCATGTTCCGCCGCTGGCGCTGCATTGAAACCCTGGGTGAAAATCTCTGGGCTTTTTGCGCCGGCGTCTATCTGGCTCGCCGTTTCAAGGAGGCAGGCATAGACATGATTTATGCCCCCTGGCCGCGCGGTACAGCCACTGCCGCCTGGGTGGCCGGGAGCCTTGCCGGACTGCCCTTTGCCACCTGCGCGCGGGGCGACAACCTTGAGCCTGCCGACCCGGACCTTGGTGACAAGCTGGAGGCTGCCTTTCTTGTGCGCGCCAACAATGCCGCCGATAAGGGGCGTATTGAGAATTTCGACAGGGGACAGGCCAAGGGCAAGGTGGAACTGGTCTATAACGGCCTGACCCTGCCGCCACCCCCCGGCAGGAGCGGATCGGCCGCTGAGGATGCGTCTGCGGCCACCCCCGTACGCGACGGTGTGCACGGTTATGCCTGCGCGATGCCGCATCTGGAAGAAGCCCGGCCTTCAGCCGTACCCGAACCCATGACGCGGCCTGTGCGTTTGCTGGCCCTGGGTCGTTTTGACGTTACCAAGGGTTTTGACGTACTGCTCCGTGCCTGCGGCATTCTGCGCCGGCAGGGGCTGGACTTCAGGCTGACGCTGGCGGGCGGCGGCGGCAAGGCCATGGGCCTTGGCTGCATGCAGGCAGAACTGATGCGTCTGTACAAGGAGCTGAAACTGGAAGGGTATGTGACCATGCCCGGTCTGATCTCGCATAACGAACTGCCCCGGCTTCTTGGTGAGCATGATATTTTTGCCGCTCCCTGCGTAGTGCACGCCTCGGGCCGCCGCGACGGCATCCCCAATACGGTTATCGAGGCGCTGGCCTACGGCTTGCCCGTGGTCAGCACCACGGTCAACGCCCTGCCCGAGGTGGTACGGCACGGCAAAACAGGTCTGGCCGTGCCTCCGGGAGATGCCGAAGCCCTGGCCGAAGCCATTGCCCTGCTTGCCGGAGACACGGCCCTGGCGGCGCACCTGGCCCGCAACGGCCGGTTGCTGGCAGCCCATATGTTTGATCCTGAAGCCAACAATGATCGTTTGGCCCGCATATTTACCAATAATTACAAATGCTGGAAAGAATCATGTGTGGAATAGCCGGTATCTGCCGATTGGACGCTTCGCCCCTTGATCCCCAGGCCCGCCACTGGGTGCAGGCCATGACCGACCGCATCGCCCACCGGGGACCGGATGGCGAAGGGCAGTGGCTGAACGGCCCGGTCTGCCTTGGGCACAGGCGGCTCTCCATTATTGACCTCGGCACGGGCGGTCAGCCCATGCACAGTGTTGATGGGCGTTATACCATCGTCTTCAATGGTGAAATATACAATTTTGCGGAACTGAAAGAAGAGCTTTCCAGCGCCGGGGCGTGCTTTCAGACCAGTTCGGATACAGAGGTCATCCTTGAGGGCTACCGCCAGTGGGGCGTGGACTGCCTTGCCCGTTTTAACGGCATGTTTGCCTTTGCCCTGTGGGATGCTGTGGAGCAGCGCCTTTTTTGCGCGCGTGATCCTTTCGGCAAGAAGCCCTTTTTTTATACGGTGCAGCAGGGCAGGCTGCATTTCGCCTCGGAGCTGACGGCCCTTGAGCAACTGCGCGGCCGGGGCGCCGGGCTGAACCTGACCCTGCGGCCCGAAGCCGTCATGCGCTATCTGGCCTATGAATATGTGCCGACCCCGCAGACGGTGTATGGTGAGGTGGAAAGCCTGCCCCCGGCGCACTGGCTTGTGCTTGAAGGCGGAAGCCTGCGCACCGGCCGTTACTGGGACATGCCCGTGCCGGACGAAAACGACCGCCGCAGCACCGATGAACTTTGCGAAGAGCTGCGGGTTCTGCTGGCCCGGGCCGTGCGCCGCCGTATGGTCAGCGATGTGCCGCTGGGCGTTTTTCTTTCGGGCGGCATTGACTCGTCCATTGTGGCAGGGCTGATGGCCCGGCAGTCGTCCTCGCCGGTAAAGACCTTTTCCATAGGCTTTACCGAGGCCAGCTACGACGAGTCCCGCTATGCCCGTATTGTTGCCGGGACCTTCGGCACGGACCACCACGAGCGCGTACTTTCGGCAGAAGAATGCGCCGACAATCTGCCCGGCATCATCAGCAAAATGGACGTACCCATGGCGGACGCTTCGGTTGCGCCCACCTGGCTGCTTTCGGGCGTGACCCGCGAAAAGGTCACTGTGGCGCTCGGGGGCGATGGCGCGGACGAACTGTGGGCCGGGTATGAGCACTATATCGGCTTTAAGGTGGCGGAGTGGTATAACGCTTTGCCCGCCGTGCTGCGGCGCAAGGTTGTGGAGCCTCTGGCCCGCCGCCTGCCGTCGTCCGCCGGATATATCAATCCGCGCCTTGCGGTAGCCACGTTTTTGCGCGCCGCGCAGGCTCCGGCCTGGCAGCGGGTGCAGACCATGCTGACGGCCTTTACGCCCGACATGCAGGCGGAGATATTGTCCGGCTCCTTCAGGGCGCAGGCTCCGGGATTTCTTGCGCCGGAACGCCTGTTTGCGCCCACGTGCGAACAGTATGAGCACTGGCCCCATAACACGGCCGCGCCGCTGGCGAGAGCCTTTCATGTGTACGTGCGCCAGTTCATGCTGGATGACATTCTGGTCAAGGTAGACCGTTGCTCCATGCTGCACAGCCTTGAGGTGCGCGCACCGTTTCTGGACAGGGATGTGGCCGAATTCGCCGCCCGTCTGCCTGTGGACCGCAAACTGCACGGCTTCAAGCGCAAGTGGCTGCTCAAGCGGGCGTTTGCCGACCTGTTGCCCAGAGAGATACTGTATCGCAACAAGCGGGGTTTTCAGATTCCCGTTGCTGAATGGCTGCGCGGACGCATGCGGCCGCTTGTGGAAGACCTGCTCAGCGCAGACAGCCTCAGGGTGCAGGGTATTTTTGACCCTGCCGCCGTGCGCGCCCTTGTGGACGAACATGTTTCGGGCAGGGCGGACCTGCGCAAGCCGCTCTGGACCCTGCTGGTCTTCCAGCTCTGGTGGCAGGCGCGCAACGGAAGCGGAACAGGTATATAGACAGCCGCCATTGGAAATGCTTTCATCATCGTTGCCGGGCCGCCTGCCCGGCGGCAATAGAAGGGCTGCCGGGGAGTGCCCCCCGCCGGGGCCGCGCGGCGTTTTTTATTTCCGCGGTATCCGGTTGCCTGGCAGTTGCGCGGTCAGTGCGGTCCCTGCTGCCTTTTTCGTGGTGCCTCTTCTTGCCAGCCGTGCCCCGATGCTTATATGCTGTCAGGGCGTTTCAGCGCGCGGCATGAGGATTTTCCGGCAATACACCGTGAAACGCGTTTGTATAATTTCCGCAAGGTGAGGAGTTTGCATGACCAGCCAGATCAAGACCGTTCTTCTTCTGGGTTTGCTTTCGGGGATCATCATTGTGCTTGGCGGCCTGCTGGGCGGGCGCACGGGCATCATCATCGCTTTTGGCATGGCCCTGATCATGAACGTGGGCAGTTACTGGTACTCGGACAAGATCGTGCTATCCATGTACCGTGCGCGTGAACTCGCGCCGGAGGAAGCCCCATACCTGCACAGGATCGTCGAAGAGCTGTCGCACAATGCGGGCATTCCCAAGCCCCGCGTCTGCGTGGTTCCCGAAGAGGCCCCCAATGCTTTCGCCACGGGGCGTAATCCTGAAAATGCCGTGGTTGCCGTTACAGAAGGGCTTATGCGCCTGTTGCCGCCCGAAGAGCTGCGCGGCGTGGTAGCGCATGAAATCGGGCATATCGTCAACCGCGACATACTTATCCAGACCATTGCCGGGGTGATGGCTTCCGCCATTGTGACCATGGCGAATATTTTTCAGTTTACGGCCATTTTCGGCGGCAACCGCGACAGCGAGGGTAACGGCGTCAACCCCATCGCGGCGCTGGTGATGGCCCTGCTGGCCCCTATGGCTGCAGGTCTGGTGCAGATGGCCATTTCGCGCTCGCGCGAATATCTGGCCGACGATACCGGGGCGGAGCTTTGCGGGCAGCCCCTGGCCCTGGCAGGCGCCCTTGCCAAACTGGGCGCGGCCAGCGGGCGCATACCCATGCGTGAAGGCAATCCCAGCACCGAGCAGATGTTCATTGTGTCCCCCATGTTTGCCCATGGCAGCATGGCCAATCTTTTCAGCACACATCCGCCTCTGGAAGAGCGTATCCGCAGGCTTCAGGCCATGGCTGCTTCCCGGCGCTGACAGTCCGTCCAAAGGCGGCATATAACCGGGCGCGAGCGCCCGTCATACTGAGGTAGACAATGCAAGCACGCCTTTTGCTGGTTACACTGTTGGCCCTGCCCCTGCTGGCCTGCGTCAAGGCTGGCCCGGCGCCCGAGCCGGAGCAGGAATTCCAGGCAGAGCCTTGCCCCTTTGTCTATGTTTTTGCTCCGGGCAATTACATTGTAGACATTGCAAGCGGCTCGCAGGTGGTGCTTGACCCCGGAGTACAGGAGTTTGAGCTTTTCTGTTCGCCCGGCGCGGCCCGTACCGCCATCAATGAGGGCATGGAAAAGGGTGCGCTGCCCGAAGGTGACTGGCGCATCTACCGGCTGGACGGCACGCTGGAAGATCTGGCCCAGAAAAATCCGCATCAGCGTTATACGCTCAAGCGCATGGCTCAGGTGGTGGACTGGGTAACGGAAAATATTTAGGTCGGACCAGAGGCATGCTGCGCTCCTGCATGAACGCCGGCCGTGCTGGCTGAAGCCGCTCTTGCGATCTGCACGGGCAATATTTTTAGCGGTCGGCCATGTGAGCAGAAGCCGTAAATGATGAAAGGCCGGTCCCTGGACCGGCTTTTCCTGTATGGATTCCTGTGGTTTTTTGGGGCGTGCCGTATTGCGACCATCCCCGCTGGCTTGCAAAGAGTTCGCGCCGTGCGTGAGAGGCGAAGCGCGGCAGCCATCTCCGCCGCATGTCGTCTGCCAATGGCAGAAATTGCGCGGCGGTGTGATGTGTGTCTGCTTCCGCAGCCGGAGAATCTTTTTATTTTTTGTCGTTTCAGGAATGATTCCTGTTCGTGTGGATCTAACTGGCGGTCATTGCAGCCTTTGTTGCAGTTTATGCTGTTCAGCGTGTCATGGTGGCGCTGTGTGTTGTCCTGCTCTATACTGGCAACATGTAAAACATGCTTTTGCCCGTCACGGGTGAAAGAGTACCCCATACGAGGATAAAACTATGGAAACCAGCGCGAGAAATGTTTTCAAAGGTAAAGTGGTGGCGGTGCGTTCCGGTGCTGTCAATGACGAAGTGGAGCTGGCCGTTGACGGCGGGCTTACCATCGTGGCTTCCATTACCCAGGTGAGCACCCGCAAGCTTGGACTCAAGCCCGGTGTTGAAGCGATGGCCCTGATCAAGGCGAGCTTTGTGCTGCTGATGAATGACGCCGAAAATTATCTTCTTTCCACCCGCAACCAGTTTCCGGGTACTGTCAGCAAGGTCACGCCCGGTGCGGTCAACGCCGAAGTGCAGGTAGACCTGCCCGGCGGCGCGGGCATTACGTCCATTGTGACCATGGGCAGTGTGGAAAAGCTGGCCCTGGCCGCCGGGAAAAAAGTGACGGCCATTGTGAAGGCTTCGCAGGTTATTCTGGCCGTGCCCAAATAGCCCTGTTTTTATTGTGCGCAATCTGCTGCCCGCATGTTCATGTGAACGCACAGGCAACTGGCGCAGAAAGGCCCGGAGCATGAAAGGCTCCGGGCCTTGTGTATTTCGCAGGCACAGGCTGTTGGCTCCTGGGGTGTCCATGCCGTCCCGCCGGGCCGGTCTGTGGGCAAGCTGCGGGCGGGCGGGGGGATGTGCCGGAAATGCGGCGTATGTGGCCGGCGGGGCAAATGTTGCTGTTCCGACGAACGCAGGAGAGTGGGAAGAGGGCGTGCTGCGCGGGTATTCCGGGAGCAGGCGGGTGCGGCAGATTGTGCGGGGCTGGCTGATCCGGCTTTTTGGAGGGCAGGATATGGCCGGGGCATGGGGCTTGTTGGCGGCGTAGCGGGATACGCGTTTTTTGAATATTGTTCTGGAGAATTTGGCGCAGATTTTGCCGCACGGCGCGCAGAAAAAAAGGTCGAGAAAAAAAGATGATACGGGGCAGGGAGTTGGCGTAAAAAAGTTCATCAAAAGATTACAAAAAATGCATAATCTTTATATTTACACTGTTGTGAATTTTTTATCAATAGGATTATTTGCGCGAAAATTATGTGAAAAATTGCGCAGCTCCTTGACCTAAGCTTATATTCGTTCTAGCTTGATGCAGCGCAATAAAAGCCCAGCGTGATCGCGGGAGGTTGCCATGTGGGATGACTGCTGCGATTACAATATGGTTCGCGAAGTACGGGTAAAAGGCATTGCTTACCTCGGTGTGGGAGCCATAGACAAGATAGACCCCATCCTGGGCAGGTTGAAAAGCGAAGGGATAACAGCAGTTCTTTGTGTTTGCGGCGGGCATGCCTACCGTGCTTCGGGCGCGTGGGATAAAGCCGAGGCCGCCGCCCTCAGGCACGGCATTGTGCTGGCCCTGTACAACAGGGTTACCCCCAGCCCCACCACAGATACTGTGGATGACGCCGCAGCCCTTGGGCGGGCCATCAATGCCGGAGCGGTGCTTGCCATAGGCGGGGGCAGCCCTCTGGACTGTGGCAAGAGTGCGGCCATACTGCTGGCCAATCCTGGTAAAAGCGCTGAAGATCTTTTTTGTTTTCGCTTCACGCCCCAGAAGGCCCTTCCTCTAGTTGCCGTCAATCTCACCCACGGCACGGGCAGTGAAGTAAACCGTTTTGCCGTGGTCACCGTATCGGGGCGCAGCCACAGGTCCATTGTGGGGCATGACTGCATGTACCCCCGGTACGCCATTGACGACCCCGCCCTTATGACCGGGCTTTCGGCAGAGCAGAGCCGCTATGTGTCCATAAATGCGTTCTGCAGGGTTGTGGAAGCTGCCACAGCCACGGCAGCCAACCCCCTGGCGGTTACGCTGGCCCGCGAAACCGTGCGCCTGGTTCATCACTGGTTGCCGGTGGCGCTGGATGAGCCGGAAAATCTCAAGGCCCGTTACGGGCTGTGCCTGGCAGCCCTTCAGGCCGGGGTGGCTTTTGACAACAGCCATCTGCACCTGGCGCACGCGCTGGAGCAGCCTTTGGGCCGCTTGCGAAATCTGCCTCACGGCATGCGTCTGGCCATTCTGCTGCCTGCTGTGATTGGCGCATGTTACGCCGCCAAGCCCGATGTGCTGGCGCATGTGCTTGGGCCGGTGGCCCCGGGCCTGCGGGGCATGCCCGAAGAAGCTGACCAAGCGGCGCGGGCTGTGGAACGCTGGATATTCAGCTTGGGCATAACGCAAAAACTCCTGGACTTGGGAGTCCAGGAGTTCGATGTGGAAGAGTTTTGCAACTTCGTCGAGCAGACGCCTTCGCTGGGTCTTCTGCTCTCGGTAGCGCCGGTCAGTGTTTCCCGCCAGCTTGTGGCAAGAATTTACACTGAATCGTTGCGCCCCATGATGTGAAATTGCCCATCCTCCTCCAGGGCCGGACTGATCTGCCGCAGTCCGGTCCATACCCAGCCCCTCCGTTTGCCGACGGCGGGGCTTTTTCTTATCACGCCCCAAGGCGGACGCCAAGCTCAAGTTTTTGCCCGGTCAGACGGGTGTTGTAGCCGCCAAGGGCCTCAAGGCGTTTTTTGAATTCCGGTTTCTGCAGCAGGCTTTCTACACTGACCACTCGGGGATCCTCCCTGAATGCTTCGGGAACGGCAAGGTCCCAGCGCTCGCCCGCCAGGGGTATAAAATCCAGTCCCACGGCTCTGGCTGCGGCCGCCACGCCGGGACCACAGTCGGCCTTTCCCGTAAGTACGGCGGCGGCTACGGCAAGCTGGCTTTCCACCTCATTTTCATAGCCCGGAACATCCTGCGGGGTCATGCCGGCATGGCGCAAAAGGGCGTCAAACTGCATGCGGGTGCTTGAACCTGCCTGACGGTTAACGCAGCGCAGCTTCATGTTTTTAATGTCGGCCACGCTTTTGAGTCCGCGTGGATTGCCCGCAGGAACCACCAGCCCGACCTGACGGATAACCAGATTGATCAGGGCAATCTTGCCCTCGGGCCAGTGCTGTTGCACAAAGACGAAGTTGAAGCCGCCCTTGTCGTCGTCAGCCATATGCAGCACGGCCATATGGCAGTGCCGGTTTTTCAGGGCCTGTACGGCATCGGCGGCATCCGCGCCCGCGCAGACAAGATGCACGGCGTGCGGCAGGCGCAATAACCCGTCGGCGAGCAGGTCCAGCGCCACATCATCGCCCCCGGCGCAGAACAGCGTGTTGTACAGGCTGTCGGCCGGGCGCAGGGGCCGGGCGCGCACCGTGCTGCCAAGGGCTATACCCTTGCCGCTGGCCGTGATGTGGGCAAGCGCCTGAGTCCGGACCGCGCTTTTATGCCCCTCGCCCATTCGCAGGGGCATGGCTACCGTCTTTTCCGCGACCCGCGCCAGGGCCAGGGGGGCAAAAACATCAAGGCCGGGGTGCGCGGGCAGACTGGCCGCCAGCTCCGCCGTCAGCTTTCCGGCAGCATCGGCATCGCCGGCAAGTGTTTTGGCATAACACAGGCCCGGGCGACGCGACATGAGCAGCAGGGCCGGGGCCACCAATGCGTCAAAAGCCGTGAGACTGCCTGCGGGCGAGCACGGCAGGCAAAAGACAGGCCTGCCTTCATATACGGCCGTCATGGCCGGTGCCCCGGGCAGCAGGCCGATGGCGGGGGCCACAATTCTTCCTTCACGTTCCATCAGGTCGCGTACGGCCGTCAGGGCGTCATCACCTGTGGCGCACAACAGCAGGACGTGGGCCCCGGCCTTCAGGGCGGACTGCAAAAAATCACGCACAGCACCGGCATCGGCGGGCAGGCAGGGCGCTGTTTGCACGTGACAGTCAATATCCTGAGCCAGGGCTGCCAGGGCCGGGATGATGCCGTCCGCAGCGGCAGTTACGGCAGGCCCGTTTTTTTCGGGCGTTGGGGCAGGGTCAGCCACAGCCGCGAGGTGCAGTTGCAGGCGGTCCCACACCTGAACTTCGGTAACTCCCGCCGCCAGCAGCGCGCCCATATCCGCGGGGCGGAGGATGTGATTGCGCGGGAAGAGGGTTTCTCCTGCCGCCATGTCCGCTCCGGCTCTGCGCACATGCAGCCACGGCAGCATGGGGGCCGTAATACTGACGCCGCCCTTGCCGTCCACTGCAGCGTGAACCGGCAGGGCCACGGCATCGCAGCCCGGGGGAAGAATCTCGCCGGGCCGGACGGCAAAGCAGTTTTTTCCCGCCTGCAGCAGAGCGGGATTGTTGCTGTCGGCGGTATAGGTGTCCGCAGCCCTGAGAGCATATCCCTTCGCGGCGGCCAGGGGCGAAGGAGGAACGTCGGCGGCCGCAATGACAAATTCACTCAACACGCGCCCGTCGGCAGCTTGTGTCGGGCAGGATACAGGCTGCGGCAGCCGGTTCTGGCCGTCAGCGGCGCGGGCCGTGTCCAGGGCGCCGAGCAGCTTGTCGAGCGCGTCGCCCAACGGCACGGTTTGCGTGTAGATATTGCTTTGGGGAGCCATATATCCTCCTTGCGGGCAATCTTGCCTTGAAGTTGCTCTGGCGGCCGCAGGGGCGGGCGCCCGCCGGAAAGGCGTACGCGGCAGGTTCGCGGCCAATCGCCGGAGCGCATCCGGCTGCGTTGAAACAGGGCTGCAAATCCGGCCTGCCACGGAAAGGTGGGCCGGGGCAGACGAGATCGCATATGTCCACACTGCAAACATACATGTTCCGGCGTTACTTGCAAATATGGGAGGGCCGGAGCAGACCCCTCTGGGCTGTATTGCGTGCCGCTGCGGCTGGGCGTATACTGGTGGTTCGGATGTAACCTCAACCCTGCGGCGGCATGCCGTTTGATATGACCGTACATGAAATACGCGCGCTTCTGGCTGCGGACAAAGCCACAGTAGGTACATGGCTGCAGCTGCCTTCTGCGGATGTGGCGGAGCTTATGGCTCGCGCGGGCTATGACTGGGTGGCTGTGGATATGGAACACGGCTCCTTTGGCCGCACCGGGCTGCCGGACATCTTCCGGGCCATCGAATGCGGTGGGGCTGCACCCTTTGCCCGCCTGCCCGAAGCCGGGAAAACCCAGATCAAGTCCGCTCTGGAGGCGGGTGCTCAAGGGCTGATTTTTCCCATGATTGAAAGCCGTGAGCAACTGGACCGCGCCATTGACTGGGCCGTTTATCCCGGCCAGGACCATTGGCGTTCCGCCGGAGAAACCGCCGGTGAATACAGGGGAGTGGGCTTCTGCCGGGCCAATGCATTCGGCAAATGCTTTGACGAGTATCGCGGCTCCCTCGCGCCCGAAATATTTCTTGTGGCGCAGATAGAGCATATCCGCGCTGTGGAAAACCTGGATGCCATCCTGTCGCATCCGCGCCTGGACGCCATAATGGTCGGTCCATACGACCTTTCCGGCTCCATGGGGCTTACGGGGCAGTTTGACCATAAGGACTTCAAGGCGGCTATGGAGCGCATCGCGGCCGCCTGTGCGCGCCACAAGGCCCGCATGGGACTGCATATCGTGCAGCCCGACCCGGTTGAACTCGGGCGGCAGATCGCGGCAGGCAGCCGTTTTATTGCCTACGGCATTGATTCCGTCTTTCTCTGGCATGCTGCTGAGCGGCCGGATCAGGGAGAATAACTGTGAAAATAACCGTTTTTGGCGGATCCGGCTTTCTGGGTTCGCATATTTGCGACAAGCTTTCTGATGCCGGGCATGCTGTCACAATTGTTGATCTGCATCCCTCTCCCTGGCTGCGACCTGATCAGGCCATGCTCACGGGCAATATTCTTGAAGAAGAAACCGTGCGCAGGGCTGTGGAAGGCGCAGACATGGTGTTCAACTACGCGGGTATAGCCGACATCGGCGAAGCCAATAACCGCCCGGTGGACACAGCGCGCATCAATGTGCTCGGCAACGTCATGATTCTCGAAGCCTGCCGTCAGGCCGGGGTACAGCGCTATGTCTTTGCCAGTTCCCTGTACGTGTACGGCAAGTCGGGCGGTTTTTATCGTTGCAGCAAGCAGGCGTGCGAGCTGTATATTGAAAATTATCAGGCCATGCACAACCTGCCTTACACCATACTGCGGTACGGTTCGCTGTACGGTCCCCGGTCAGACCGGCGTAACGCCATCAACCGCTTTGTGTACGAAGCTCTTTCCACAGGCGGTATTACCTATTATGGCGCGCCTACGGCCCTGCGCGAATATGTGCATGTGGATGATGCCAGCGCCGCCACCCTGGCCGTGCTGGCTCCGGAATTTGAAAACCAGAACATCATCATTTCCGGCAACCAGCCCATGCGGGTCGGCGACCTGTTCAAGATGATCGGTGAAATGCTGGGCAAGGAACTGGTCATCAATTACCAGAACGACCCCAACAGCGGGCATTATCAGGTAACGCCCTATGCCTTCATGCCCAAGGTGGGGCGCAAGCTGGTGCCGCCGCTTACCGTGGACCTCGGGCAGGGCATCCTGCGCGTTATGGAAGAAGAGCATAAGGAAATGCATCCGGATCTGGAGTCAGAGGGCGGCTATCTCGTGGCTACAGACGACTAGGCGCTGTTTGCGCACGGCTTTTTTCTTTCGTTCGTACAGGCTTTCTCGCCAAAACGCCTGTACGGTGAGCCATGCTGAAAATATTTCTGAAATTTTGAGGCCATAAGGAGCCGCTGTATGAACATTATTGCCATTATTCCCGCGCGTATGGGGTCCAGCCGTTATCCCGGCAAGCCGCTTGCCCTCATCCACAACGTACCCATGGTGGGCCATGTGGCCTTTCGCACGGGCATGAGCAAAACGCTTTCTTCCACCTATGTGGCCACCTGCGATGAAATTATAGAAAATTACTGCAAGGATGCGGGCCTGCCCTGCGTCATGACCGGCGATCATCATGTGCGCTGTTCTACGCGCACGGCCGAAGCCCTGCTCAAGATCGAGGCCGCCACCGGCAAAAAGGCCGATATTGTTGTTATGGTGCAGGGCGATGAGCCTATGGTGCGGCCCGAGATGATCGACGCCGCCGTGGCCCCCATGCTGGCTGATCCGTCCATCAACGTGACCAACCTCATGGCTGATATGGATACCCTTGAAGAATTTGAAGACCCCAATGAAGTCAAGGTGGTGGTGGACAAGTTCAACGATGCCCTCTACTTCTCGCGCGAGCCGATTCCTTCGCGCAAAAAGGGATCGGACAAGGTGCCCATGCGCAAACAGGTCTGCATCATTCCTTTTCGCCGCGACTATCTGCTGCGCTTTAACGAAATGGAAGAAAGCCCCCTGGAGATCTACGAATCCGTGGACATGATGCGTATCCTTGAATACGGCGAAAAGGTGCGTATGGTTCCCACGGCCAGCCGCACCTGGAGCGTGGACACGCCCGAGGACCTCGTGCGCGTTTGCCGCCTTATGGAAGGTGACGACCTTATGAAGGAATATAGCAAATAATCATGGCTGCGCTCGAAAAAACGGGCATGACGCAAGAAGCGGGGCAGGCCGGACAGGCCGGCCCTGCTGTACCCTCCGAATCCGCCGGTACCGCAGCGCCGGAACATGGCGCTCCGGGCTGGCGCCGCCGTCTCGGGGCTGCGCTGGAAGAGCTGTGGATAGCCCTGCTCGGCTGGATACCCACGCCCGTGGGGCTGGCCCTGCGGCTTGCAGGCTGGCGCTGGCTTTTTGCCCGTTGCGGCTCGGTGCGCTTCAGCACGGGGCTGAGCCTTGCAGGCTGCCGGGGTATGTGCCTGGGCAGCAACGTACGCCTTGGGCGCGGCTGCTTTATCACTGCCACAGACGGCGAACTGGTGCTGCACGACAACGTGGCCCTGTCGCCCTATGTGCATGTGGGGGCCGATGCGGGCCGCATTGAAATCGGCGCGCACACGGCCGTGGGACCGGGAACGGTCATACGCGCGGCCAATCACTGCATAGCCCGTCAGGATGTGCCCATGATGCATCAGGGGCACGTGCCGGGCGAGATCATTATTGAAGAAGACGTATGGATAGGGGCCAATTGCGTCATTACGCCCGATGTGCGCATCGGGCGCGGTGCGGTGGTGGGAGCGGGGGCCGTGGTTACCCGCAATGTGGCCCCCTTCAGCATAGTGGGCGGGGTTCCGGCCCGTGTCATCGGCATGCGCGGGCAGAGCGGACAACCTGTGGGCGGCCAGATCGCGTAAGGGCTGTTGCCGCCAAGTCCCTTTGTGCGGGCGCTTCGTCAAAAGATAGTTTTGGCCGTTAAGGCATGGCACAAGTACCTTTCTATAAAAAAGCCCTATTCCCCGGAGTTGCACCAATGGGATTAGTGAATACCTTGTAAGAAAGTACAAAAGCTCTTGCAGAAAACAGGCGCAGACACATCCGGCCTGCCGGGAAAAGATCACTTCAGGGCATACGCCCGGATGCCGAAAAGGATAATTATGTCACTGCAATGTATTGTTTTTGACTGTGACGGTGTCATACTGGACAGTGTGCCCGTAAAAACCCGCGCCTTTGCCCGCATTGCCGCGCCTTACGGGCAGGAGGCGCAAGACCGCTTTGTCATGTACCACAGCCTGCACGGCGGTGTGAGCAGATACAGGAAATTTGAATGGCTTTACAACGAAGTGCTCGGCCGTGAGATAACGCAGGACGAGTCCGAAAGACTGGGCCGCCTGTTTGCAGAATACGCCCTGGACGAAGTGCGCCGCTGCCCGCTTATTCCCGGCGTCAAGGATGTGCTGGACACCTGGAAGGGCAGGCTGCCCCTCTATGTCTGTTCCGGTGCGCCCCATGAAGAAGTGCAGGCTGTGCTGCGCGAGCGCGGGCTGGATCAGTACTTTACGTCCATTCACGGCTCTCCCCCGGCCAAGGCCCGGCTTCTGGCCCAGATTGTGGCCTCCCTGCCCCTGGCCCCGGAAAATGTGCTTATGGTGGGAGACGCCCCCACAGACCGCGATGTAGCGGAAGAAGTGGGTACACTTTTTTACGGCGTGGGGCCGGATATCAAGCCGGCTTCGGACACCGCCTACCCCTGGGCCGAAGACCTTACGGGTCTCAATGACTGGATTGCGGCCCGCGTGGCCTCGGCCTGAGCAACGTATAACAGCACGCCCCGCAGGTTGCCTGTGGGGCTTTTGCGTCTGAACTATGAAAAAAAGATTATATATACTGCTTGCCTGCCTTATGGCTCTGCTCCTTGCGGGTTGCGACTCCGGCGGCAATGAAGACGCCTTTTCCGCAGCAAAGGAACAGGCACGGCAAGCGCCGGAAACGGATCGCGCCGGGGCCGACAGGGCTTCGCAGGACCGCTTGCCCTATGAAGAGCAGGTTCAGGGGCCGCCGCCCTCACAGGAAGAGCTTGAAAAAGCCGACGCCCTGGTGGCTTTCTATAACGTGGCTGCGGCCACTCTGGCCGAACCCTACTATGCCCAGGCTGAGGCTATGCTGGAAAATGTGCGCCATTACCTGCGGGAATGGACGTTGCCCCCGCGTCCTGCGCCTGGCGGGGATGGCAAGGTGCTTGCGCGTCGTCTGGCGGCTCCTGCGGATATGTTCGGCGAGGATGCAGCCGCGGCCCTTTCCCAGTGGGTCGAAGATATGGAAAAGAGCATCCAGAGCATGCGGGCCGACTACGCGACGCTGGGGCGCTATGTGCGGGATGAAAATATCCGCGATGATGGCGTGAAGGGCCGCGCCCTGGCGGCCAGTCTGGAAAAGGGGCATGAGCGCTTTATGGCCGCCCGGGACGGGTATCTGGCCCTTGTGGAGGAGCGGGCCGTCAAAGCCGAAGAAGCGCTGCTTTACGGGCATCCGCTCAGGCGGCAGATTCTGGAAGCCAGAAATATTTTCAGCCTGTACGTCACCGCGGCGGAGCTGCTGGCCGCCCAGACACCCGACCGCCAGGCTCTCGGGCAGGTGCGGAGCAGGCTTGAGGCCGGGCTGCGCCGGGCCGGGCAGCCGCCATTTCCGGCTGCCCCGGAGGTGGAGCGGGCCTATCGTGATTTTCTTAAACAGGCTGCCCGGTATGAGGTTTTTCTGGCCCGGGGGCTGGACGAAGGCTTTTACAGCCCGGTGCGGCAGGAACTGAACAATACCGCCCAGGAAAGTCGTCAGGCCTATAATATTTTTGTACGCACGGCCAATTCCAACTGAACAGGCCTTTCCGGCGCGGAAAGCAGTGCGGCATTTTCAGACAGGGCAAAAATCCCTGCGGCCTGCAAGGCGCAGCGCAAGGTTTTATGAAAAGAGCGAAAAAGGCCCCTTTTGCATAAGGGGCCTTTCTTGCTACTCTCTTTTGAAGACACTCACTACGCGTTTGCCATGGCAAGCATATGTGTTGCGGTCTTTATCCATACGCCCTTCGGTAGCGGAACTGTCCTGCACTTTTGTGGCATATGTCTGCCCGCGCAGCTGTCAGGGCGTTTCAACGCGAAACTGGTCCAGAAGATATTGTCGCCATGCTGCGGCGGGTCTGCCCGCTGCCGGACACAAGCCTCGGTATATATCAATCGGGCAGCCACGCCCTACAGGAGAGCAGCCGTGAATACTGTCAGCTATTGTCCCAACAGCCTGTGCACAGGCACTGCCGATGCGGCGGATGTTGAGGTCTATGGGCCGGAAGTTGCCCGTGTTGCCCGCGCCTTTCATCAGGGCTTTGACCGCTATGCGCCCACGCCGCTGGTACGACTGAAAAATCTTGCTCATGAACTGGGGCTTGGCGAAATTCTGGTCAAGGACGAGTCGCAACGCTTTGGCCTCAATGCTTTCAAGGTGCTGGGCGGTTCTTACGCGGTGGCGCGTTATCTGGCCCGGCGGCTTGATTTGCCCATGAGCCGGGTCAGCCCGCAACTGCTGCGCTCCGCCGAGGTGCATGAGCAGCTGGGAAAGATTACCCTGGTGACGGCTACTGACGGCAATCACGGCCGGGGCGTAGCCTGGACTGCCCAGCAGCTCGGCATGGGGGCCACGGTCTTCATGCCCGCAGGCTCCGCGCCGGTCAGGGCTGAAAACATCCGCAAGACCGGAGCGCAATGCACCATAACCGACCTCAACTATGATGATACCGTGCGTCTGGCCATGCAGCACGCGCAGGAAACGGACGGCGTGCTTGTGCAGGACACGGCCTGGGACGGGTATGAAGAGGTGCCGCTCTGGATCATGCAGGGGTATACGACCCTGGCTCTGGAAGCAGACGAACAGTGGCGGGATTGCGGACTGCGCCCGCCGACCCATATTTTTCTGCAGGCCGGGGTGGGGTCCTTTGCGGCGGCGGTGCTTGGGTATTTTGCTGCCGTGTGGGGTGATGCCGCGCCGCAGGTCATTACTGTGGAGCCGCAGGCTGCCGACTGCTTTTTCCGTTCCTTCATGGCCGGAAACAGCGCTCCCCGCGCGGTCAGCGGCCATATGCGAACCATCATGGCAGGGCTTGCCTGCGGTGAGCCGAGCAGCCTGTGCTGGCCCCTTTTGCGCGATAGGGCCGTGGGTGGCCTATCCTGCCACGATGTGGTGGCCGCCAACGGCATGCGCATCCTTGCCGCACCGCTGCCGGGCGACAGCCCCGTGTGCAGTGGCGAATCCGGGGCGGCTCCCCTGGGGGCCATCGAGCAGATCATGAAAAATCCGCAGATGCAGGACGTCCGTCAGGCCTTGAGGCTGGACGCAGCCTCCCGCATTTTGCTTTTCAGCACCGAAGGGGATACCTCGCCCGAACTGTACCGCCAGATTGTCTGGTACGGCCGCTGCGCCGGGGTGGAGGCAGGATGGCCGTCATAACCAGAGCATTTTTACTTGAAAATGCTTTGGCGGCTGCGCGAGCAGGCGCAACGTATTTGCGTTGTCAAACGCCGTAGCGGGTGTGTTTTGCCTGTGAGAAGCGGTATTCCCAACGTACAGTCTATATAAGGGCATGACGGGCGGGATCGCCCAGGCCCCAGGACACGACAACGGAATAAAAAGGCCGTACGGATATTGTGATATGCCCCCATCAGAGTAGACAGCGATATAAAGGCCACTAGGCTGAACGCTGTAACCTGATGGGGGTTTTTATGTATTGCGCAAACATTGTGGCTTTGTTGCGTCAAAAAAACATCCGTTGGGTACGCCACTGTGCCGGCTTGCGCCGCAATGCCGCCACTGGCGGCTCCTGTGCGGGCGCAGGCTGTGCACCTGGAATGCCGGATGTACAGGCTTCAGGCGCAAAGGCTGCACGTGTTCATGCGCCCGGCGTTTTCAGCCCGGTGATGGAAAACTATTTTCCGCGAATCCAGTAGGTTTCAAAGCCGTCCTGCAGCCAGCCGTCCTGCACCTGGGTGCACCCTGCCTGCTTGAAAAGCTGACGGTATTCATCGCGCGTGCGCCGCCAGCCCCAGAATTGCTGACGCCGTATCCCCAGATAATGCAGGAAGCCGCGAATAACAATCTTTATGGCGTTGACGAAGCTGCCGATAAAGGAATCCTCTTCCAGCAGGGAGGCCGAAAGCAGGATGATCTCTCCGCCGGGGGCCAGCTGGGCGCGCAGTTCCTGTAGCAGGTAGGTGAATTCGCGCGTGGGAATGCCGTAGTCCACAGTGGAAAGATAGATCATGTCATAGTGGACATCAGGCGGCAGGCAGGCCGGGGGCAGACCGATATAGATGCGCTCGCTGGGAATCTGCTGGCGCAGCCATTTCATGCCGACAGTGCTCGGCTCGTTGACGTGCAACTCCAGCTCGGGCATTTCCTCCAGCAGGATTTTTTCCATATAGCCCACGCCGCTGCCGATAGACAGCACACGCACAGGCTCTGTGCGGGGCTGGGCTTCCCTGGCGACCTGATCACGCAACTGGCCGATGAGCCAGCGGGCGTCTTTGCGTTTGTTTTCGCGCCAGACAGCGGGCAGATCGTCCCAGTTTTTGTAGCGGCGAAAAAGCTCTTCGTAGAACACCGCATAGAACTTGGGTTCCGCCAGATGGAAAAAGGAGATATGCGAAAAGGACGTAAAGGGTATGCCCTGCCAGCTTTCTTGATAAAATCGCCGCACGTCAAGCCTCCGATCATGGCTGCAAGTATGCGTTATTGCAACGCCGAAGCCACTTCACACACTGTCAAGTATACCCCAAGCCACCCCAAGGCGCAATGCGCCGTCAATTGTTCTGCTGTGCGCTTTTTGCACACACAAGGGTTCGTGTGCGCCGCGCAGGGCTGCGGAATCATTGACCTGTATGGCCGGACGGGCCGGTTCCGGTTCGAATCGGTCCGAATCGGCTCGAGCCGGGCAAAAGGGGCAGTGGCTTGCCTGTATGCCCGACATGGGTGGTATGGCGCGCAAGGGTGGCTGTAAAAAGAATCTTTGTCAATGGACGGGGGGCGACACCGATTGGCGCCGCCCCCCGTGTTTCAGACTGTCATTTCAGGGTCGCAGACTCTAGAGCAGTCAACTTTGAAAAAGCTGGAACGCCCTGCGCGGATTTTTTAAAAATCCGCGCCGCGAAATGCTGGCGGGGCGCACTTGCTTCACCGTTACGGCAAAGGAAGCTGCAGGCAGACAGCAGTGATGGTTCGCTGTCAGGCAAGCACGCAGGCGTTATGCTCTAATGGCCCTTGGAGCAGCCGTTGCGTCCCTTTTTTTTGGGGAACAGCACAAAGTTCCAGTACACCACATAGAGGGGCAGAACCACAAACATCATGGCGTAAGCCCAGCTCTTCGTATAGAGGAAGTAATCGTAAAAAGTATGGAATTCCATAGTATTCTCCTCTCCCTGTTGGCTAGTGCTCATCCCTGAAGTCGGGGTGTTCGTACAGCACCGGCATGTGGTAGATGATAAAGCGGTACACGGTCACGATCATCGTTACCACAAAGATGGAAATGCATATTTCCCAAATGCTGGGGAAGTAGCGTTCCGCCGGGGGCAGGTTGTAGTTGAAGGCGATCATGGACACGTTGAAGCGGTTCAGAACGATGCCCAGCACGGTATTGGCCGACGCAATACGGCATAGGGTCAGGTTGCGGTCGCGTGCGCCCTTGGCATAGAGCAGGGCGGGCAACAGCACGAAGCCCAGCATTTCAACCAGCCACCAGGCCCCGTAGCCCGAGAAAACGTAGGGCAGGTTGGCCTGCACAAGCATGTCGATAAGCTTGAGCATGAAGTAGGCGAACAGGATGAAAGAAGCAGCGCGGGAAAAGCTGAGGACCACGCCGTCAGATTCACGCAGGTGGGTTTCGTCCATGTAATGGTGCAGACCCTTGTGGGCAAATATGCCTTCAAAGATGACCATGGAGGCTCCGGCAGCCATCGAGCTGACGAAGAAAAACATGGGCATGAAGGGCGAATACCACAGGGGGTGCAGTTTTTCAGGCGCAATCAGGTAGAGCGCGCCCAGTGACGACTGATGCAGGGTGGACAGGGTAACGCCAAAAATGGTGAGCACGATGGTGCTGTGCACCACGAGCCTGCGCCATTTGATAAGGCAGGGGAACTTTTGTGCCAGCCATTCCATAGGCGCCACGGAAAACTCGATGAAGAGTACCGTAACGTAGGTGGCCACGCACAGGCCCACTTCAAAGAGTACCGAGGTGGTTCCCGGGAAGAAGAACATGAAGGGCAGCCGCAGTGGATGGCCCAGGTCATACAGAAGGGCCACGACCACAAAACCGTAGCCGAGAAAGGCCGTGGTAATGGCCGGGCGCACGGCGGAGTGAAACTGCTTCATGCCCATGACGTAGCAGGCCACGGTGGTAAAGTAGCCACCTGCCGCCAGCGCCACGCCGCAAAGCAGGTCAAAGCCGATCCAAAGGCCCCAGGGCTGGGTGTTGCTCAGGTTGGTGACCGAGCCGATGCCCATGGTAAAGCGGATAACGGTAATTATCAGGCCCACCGTCAGGATGATGGCGGTGATGATATTGCCCGGAGTAGGTTTGAGAAACTCGTCCAGGTTAAACAGCTTGCCCTTGCTGGGAATGACGATGCTGTGCTGTGACATTTACTTATCCTCCCCGTGCCCCGTGCACGCCGTTTCGCGGGCCTTGAGGGCCTCTGTCATGGCGCGGCGGGCCGTATCGGCAGCGCCCGGCCCCTGGGTTTCCTCAATTTTGCGTACGGCGGCGTCAACGGCGGCGGCCACGTCTTCACGGGCCTCCTTGACCTTGCCATCCGTTTCAGCCTTGTACATGGCTTCGCGACGTTTGCTGATGGCGTAAGCACCGCCGAAGAGCACGGGCCAGAAGGCCACGATCATAGGCACTGCGCCCAGAGCGCCGTAGGTCAGCTCGCCCATGGGGCGGTTGCCGAGATGGGTATCAAGGCCGAGCTGCTTCAGTTCATCGCCAGCCAGCGGAGCATCATCCGCCGGAACAGCCGCGGCTGCCTGTCCCACTGCGGGGCTGAGCACCATCCAGGCAGTGCCGCCTGCGTCAAACTCGCCATAGAGGTAGTTGACGTACTTGCCGGGATTATCGGCAATGCGGGCGCGGGCCACTCGGATCAGGTCGCTGCGGCGGCCGAAGGTGAGGGCGTCCTTGGGGCAGGCCTGCACACAGCCGGGCAGCTTGCCTTCCTTGAGCAGCGGCTCGCAGAAGGTGCACTTTTGCACGAGGGGGTCAAAGGCCTCATCGTACTGGAAGCCGGGAACATAGAAGGGGCAGGCGACCATGCAGTAACGGCAGCCCACGCACTGTGAGCCTTCGTAGTGAACAGCGCCGTTGGGCTGCTTGGTAAAGCACTTGGCAAAGCAGGCGGAAGCGCAGGCCGGGTCGTTGCAGTGAAAGCACTGCAGCTTGCGGAATACGTCCTTGCCGTTGACCTTGTACTTGTTCACCACGGTCCATTCATATTCGCCCGTGCGGCGGTGCGTGTCGCACACCGTAAGGTCGCTGAAGGGTTTTTTGGGTTTGGGCAGGTGGTTGACCTTGTTGCAGGCCTCTTCACACTTGCGGCAACCGATGCAACGGGTGGTGTCGTGCAGCACCCCGTAACTGTCTGCGTAATATGGGAAGGTATGGGGGCCGGCCTGGGCCACCTTGGCTGAGCCAAGGGCCGAGACCACGCCCGCGCTTCCCAGAATGGTCAGAAATGTTCTGCGTTTCATATCTTACTCCATGCTAGTCGGCGCTCTTGGGCGCAGCCTTATGGCAAGTGGTGCAGTCGGTGTCACGAGGACGCGCGACATCCATGCCCTTGTGGCAACCCATGCACTGCAGATGGTAGGCGGCCATAAGGTTGGGACGACCGGGATTGGCCTTGTCGATCTCCTTGGTGTGGCAGCTGCCGCACTTGGGAGGCGTAAGGGAAAGCGGGCTTCTGTGGTGGCAGGTAGCGCACAGGATTTCAGGCTTGTTGTGGAAAGCCTGGGCCAGCTTGTCGTCCTTGATTCTTTCCATAAGAGACGTGAGGTGGCGGCGGTGGGTAAAGTTGCTCGGCTCGTACTTGTCAGCCAGGGCATCAATGACCACCTTGTAGGGGGCCAGCATGGGGGAAACAGGCTCAACGGTCTTCTGGGCCAGCACGGTTTCTGCCGCCAGAGCTTCGTTATCGCCGGGCAGCAGGGTGCCGTTAATGCCCTTCTGCATCTGTTCGGGCGTCATTGAAGGCGTGATGTTGTGGCAGGTGGCGCACCATGCCTCGTCACGCTTGGGCGTGACAATGGCGTGACAACCCGCGCATTCGCGCCGCTCTTTGGTTTGCTGTTCGTGACAGCTCACGCAGCTGACGGGCGTGTTGCCCTTGGCGCGTTTGGCGATATTGGTGGCATGCATGGCGCGGTCAAGGGTGATGTAATTGCCCTCGGCCTTGCCTTCTACCGTGTGACAGGTGCTACAGGACACCGGATCGCCCGTGTGGTGACAGGTCTCGCAGTTGTCAATCTTCTTTTCGTGGATAAGATGGTTGAAAACCACGGGTTTCATGGCCGCGCCCTTGGGATTGGGCTTTTCGCCGACCGGAAACATGACTATAGCCGATGGCGCGCCGCTGTCTGTTGGCTCCAGGGCTGCGGCCTTGGCCGTGCCTCCCATCGCCGTGAGACACGCCGCGCCAGCCAGGGCTATAGCCGCCAGCAGAAGCAGTGATGTGCCGTTCCTCATGTGCTTGTCCTTTTGCATTCAGACATTACCCCAAGCCCGCCACTCAAGGGTGGCGGGATCCTCCGGCCCCGCCGATCCCTGCGGGGGGCAAACACGCAGATATTGCAACGGTATCGCAGGCTGCAAGACTCGTCAAGGAGGTCAGAGACTTGGAACGGCTTCTCATGCTTGGAAAAACAAGGAGATTGAGAAATATTTCATTAAAAAATAGGTTTTTATTTTGGCGGTTCGCGCCAATGCTTTTATTTGTTTCTCCACGTTGTGCATAACTGGCACATGCTCCGGCGCGGGCAGATAAAAGTAAAAATTTTATGGAATGTGGCCTGAAAAGGACGATGTGTGCGCTTTGCGCTTGACCTACAGATAAAGATGCTCTACGTGCCAAGATGATTTGGAAGCAGCGTGATGATACCCCGGCCCTGCCGGGGAATGCGCCCCCCCCTTTACGGGCCGTGCCGTCTTTCCGCAGAGGACGGCATCCACGGGGTGCGCCTGCCGCCTGAATGGCTGTGGAATGAAGGGCTGCGTAACCCCAACGGAGGATCGTTGATGAAGAATGTTGAAAGCCTGTTACAGGGCAACGAGCTGTTTCAGAAAAATTATTTCAGAAAAAATGAATCCCAGCTTCTGGATCTGGTCAGCAGCGGGCAGCACCCCAAGGCGCTTTTTATCGGTTGCGCCGACTCCCGGGTTATTCCCTCCCTCATAACCAACGCGCCTCCGGGGCAGCTTTTTGTCTTGCGCAATGTGGGCAACTTTGTAGCTCCCTATAAGCCGGACGAAGATTATCACGCGACGGCTTCCGGCATTGAATACGCGGTCACCACGCTGAACATCTCGGAAATAATCATCTGCGGGCATACCCACTGTGGCGCCATTGAGGCGCTGTACAAAGACATCAACGGCAAGCAGCTTATCCATACGAAAAAATGGCTGTCCCTCGGCAAGAAAGCCAAGGACCTTGCCCTGCTGGCCCTGGGCAAAAATGCCGACAGGGAAAAACTGCTGCGCCTGACCGAAAAACTTTCCATCATATTCCAGATCGAAAACCTGCTCACCTATCCCTATGTCAGACGCAAGGTAAACAAGGGTACGCTGCATATCCACGGCTGGCTCTATCACATCGAGTCCGGCGAAATGGAATATTACGATCCTGATGAACACGAGTTTCTTACACTGAACAAGTGAGTTCGGGCGCTCGTCGCGCAGGGGTGCGGATGCGGCCATCATCGGCATTGTTTGCGCGGTGTGTAGTGGATGCATTTGCGGTGAGAGAAAAGGCTGCTCTTCGGGATGGGGTTTTGTCGCCCTGCGGGGTTGCTGGGGCAGGGGAATGGCTTGTCCTTTGAGAGGGGATTTTTATCGCCCTGCGGGCGCGGGGGCTTTTTCTTTATTTCTTATTTGGGCCGCCTGCGCGGCGGGCGTCACACCCCCGCTGGCAGGCGCACCCCCGCGGCCTTGACTACGGCATCCACATTGTCGAGGGGCAGCCACACGGCCTCGGGCCGCGCGCGAAACCAGGTGAGCTGGCGCTTGGCGTACGCCCGCGTGTTGCGCAGCCAGAGATCGCGGCATGCGTCAAAACCCAGGCGGCCCCGCAGAAAGGCGAGGGCCTCTGCGCAGCCGATGCCCGTCCAGCCGGGGGCATCGTCATCATCACAATTCCTGAGTGCTGCTGCAGCTTCATCCATAGCGCCGGATTCAAGCATCATGTCCAGACGGCGGGCAAGGCGCGGCTCCAGCCAGGGCAGGGGGGCATCCAGCACAAGCAGCGGTCCGTTGCAGGGCGGGCGGCTCATGGCGTGCTTGTGCCACCAGGTGAAGGGCTTGCCTGTGGCCGCATGCACCTCAAGGGCGCGCACGATGCGCTGCCTGTCGTTAGGATGTATGCGGGTTGCGTAGTCCGGGTCCACGCGGGCCAGTTCGGCGTGCATGGCCTGCGAACCGACGTCTTCCAGGCGGGCGGTGAGGGCCGCGGTGAGGGCCGGATCCACCGGGGGGATTTCGGCCGTGCCGTGCAGCAGGGTCTGGAAGTAAAGCCCCGTGCCGCCCACCAGCAGGGGGATTTTGCCTCTTGAAAGAATCTGCCGCGCTGTGGCCTGGGCCTGCGCAGCCCATCGCCCGGCACTGATTTTTTGCGCTGTGGGCAGAAAGCCATACAGATGGTGCGGGCAGCAGGCCAGTTCCTCGGCAGAGGGTTGAGCCGTGATGCGGGGAAAATCGGCATATACCTGGCGCGAGTCCGCATTGATGACTTCACCGCCAAGAGCCTCGGCCACGGCAAGGGCTGCGGCTGTTTTACCTGAGCCTGTAGGGCCGGCAAGACAGATGACGGGCAGTGCTTCGGATGGCGGAGCGGCCTGTGCCGCCCCGCCGAAGATGCTGTTGCTTGGCATGGGGGTATCGCTTCAGGAGGTGCGGAATCCGCCGTGTGGCGGAGCAAGGCATGGGGTGCCCTTGGCGACCTCGCCTTTTTCGTATTTTTCCAGAAGGGCCAGGCGCACGTTTTCGGGTACAAGGCCCTTGATGTCTGCACCGTGGCTGGCAGCGGCCTTGACGATGGTGGAGCTTATGAACAGCCACTGATAGTCGGTCATGAGAAAAACCGTCTGGATGTGGCGTTGCAAGCGGCGGTTCATGAGGGCCAGCTGGAATTCATATTCAAAATCAGAGGCGGCGCGCAGCCCGCGCAGCAGGGCGCAGGCCCCGCGCTGAGCGGCGTATTCCACCGTCAGACCAGAAAACGGTTCCACCCGGGCGCGCGGCTCGTCTTTGAGGGCCTCGCGGGCCATGTTCACACGTTCTTCGTGGCTGAACAGGGGGCGCTTGGGCGTATTGTCGGCCACGGCCACGATAATCTGGTCAAAAACTTCGCACCCGCGCCGGATAAGGCTGAGATGACCATTGGTCAGCGGGTCGAAGGTGCCGGGGTACATGGCTACTCTCATGATGCTATCCAGATACAGATGCGGGTCTGGCCCAGCAGCCTGTCGGTTTCCAGGGTGAAGCCCTGCGGCACGGCAAAGCGCGCCTCCTTTTCAATTTCCGCCGTCACAAAGGCTCCGGGCGCAAGCCAGCCATGGGCTGCCAGAAGGCGCAAGGCTGGTTCCGCCAGTTTTTTGCGATAGGGCGGGTCCATAAAAACAAGGTTGTATGGCTCCTGCGGCGGCCGCTTGAGCACTTTGAGCACATCGTCTTTCACAAGTCCGGCCTCGACCTGTACGCCGAGGTTTTCCACATTGGCCTGAAGGCAGCGCATGGCTGCGGTTGAGCTTTCCACCAGCAGGGCATGCGGGGCGCCCCGGCTGATGGACTCAAAGGCAAGGCTGCCGCTGCCCGCAAAAAGGTCCAGCACCCGCGCCGTGGACCATATCAGTCCACGGGCGGCAAGCATTGAAAAGAGGGCCTCGCGGGTTCTGCCCATGGCGGGGCGATAGCCTTCACCCTCTACAGTCTTCAGAATACGGCCGCCAAGGCGGCCCGCTATGATGCGCATGGTGTTTTCATTCTCCTACATGCGCGAAATAAGGCGCGTGAGGGCATAGTCCATTTTTTCCAGGGCTTCCTGCAGGTCGGTCTGTTCCACCCAGGGGCGGGCTTCAACATCAGCCAGCTTGCCCTTGAACATATCCCACTTGCGTTCCACTTCGCCGGTAAGAAAGCCCCAGTCGACCCTGGGATGGGCTTTGGTTTCGTGGGTAACGGTGGCGGTAACCTCGCAGCCGTCCAGCACCATCTCTTCAAGGTAGGCGGCAATACGCGGCTTGAGGCCGAAGCGCTGGCGGATAAGACCGGCCAGTGTTTCCTGTGCCTTGATTTCGCCGTGGGTCAGTACTACCTGGGCACAGTTGTGGGCCAGGGGGGCCAGCCAGTCCAGGAGCTGGCTCTGCCCGGCATGCCCTGAAAAGCCGTTAATGGTGAAAATGCGGGCCGCCACGTCCATATCTTCGCCGAACAGGGTTATTTTCTTGGCTTTTTCAACAATTTTGCGCCCGGGCGTACCCACGGCCTGATAGCCCACAAAGACGATGCTCGCGCCGGGCTTCCAGATATTATGGCGCAGGTGATGGCGCACGCGGCCCGCATTGCACATGCCGCTGGCGGAAATGACAATGGCCGGTCCCTTGTAGTCGTTGATGGCCTGGGATTCCGCCACAGACAGGGTGTAGCGCAGGTTGGGCAGCGCAAAGGGATTGTCGCCGTTATTGAGCAGTTTTTGCGCGGCGTCGTCAAAAAGTTCCCGGTTGCGCTCAAAAACTTCTGTGGCGCGGATGGCCAGGGGGCTGTCCACGTACACGGGCATGTCTTCGGGCAGTTTGCCCTGCTTGCTCAGCGTGTGCAGGCAGTACAGCACTTCCTGGGTGCGCTCCACGGCAAAGGCCGGAATAATGACCTTTTCGCCCTTGCCGTAGCTGTAGGCGATGGCTTCGGCCAGTTCCTGGTCGCTGGTTTCTTCGTTTTTATGGTCGCGGTCGCCGTAGGTGGACTCCATAAACACATAGTCAGCCTGTGGCGGGCTTTCTGGGCTGCGCACAATGAGGGCCTGCGGGCGGCCTATGTCGCCGGAAAAGATGAGGCTTGTGGTTTTGTCGTCTTCATCGGCCTCGATGCGCACCGAGCCGGAACCAAGAATATGCCCCGCATCATAGTACGTGACGCGGATGCCAGGAGCAGGCTCAAAAGTTTTATGGTAGTCCACAGCGGAAAAAAGCGATACGGCCTTTTGCGCATCCTCGACGGTATAGAGGGCGGCAGGGGGATTTTTAAGGCCCCGGCGCATGTATTTTTTGGCTTCCCACTGTGCTTCCATTTCCTGAATGTGGGCGCTGTCCTGCAGCATGAGGTCCAGCAGTTCGCTGGTGGCCTTGGTGCAGTATACGGGATTGTTGAAGCCGTCGCGCACGATCCGGGGCAAAAGGCCCGAATGGTCTATATGCGCGTGGGTAATAAGCACAAAGTCAATGTCTGTGGGCCGGTAGACTTCGATTTCGCGGTTGCGGGCGTCAATGGCCTTGTTGCCCTGATGCATGCCGCAGTCAATGCAGAAACGCTTGCCGCATGCTTCAATCATGTAGCAGGAACCGGTCACGGTTTGCGCCGCGCCCAGAAATTGGACCTTCATCATGGCCTCCGGTAAGAGTTGGCGGCAAAAGGCCGCCGGATATACCGAGGCGGCAGGCGGGCTTTTGCGCGTCCGTTTTTCCGCCTTGGCAACGCTGTTTTCAAGCATGGAGATGCGTTTGGACTGCGCGCGGTCCATAATGCCCGGGCGCGAACGGTAAACGCCTTCGGCGCGGTCGTGTGTTGCGACACGCCGCGCAGGACTTTTTTCCATAGCCGTTTGGGGCGCGTAGCGTCAAGCTGTCCTCCCTGTTCGCCTGTTGCGCGGTAAAGCTTCGCATTGCCTTTACGCAACGGGACACATATACTGCGACCCTGATTACACTGCTGCCGCCTGCGGGCGGCAGGGTACATTCATGCGCTTCCGCCCCGGGCGGCTAACCGGCCGCAAGCCCCGCTGCCCGGAATACCGGAAGATACAAAAGGAGTATCCATGCCTGAACTGCAACAGAATATCGTGGACGATCTCGCCTCCGTGACCACTGAATCCTGGCGTACCTTCCGCATCATGGCCGAAATGGTAGAAGCCCTGGACACCCTCAATGCGCTCAAGGTCAACTGCATCTCCATTTTCGGCTCTGCACGCAGCACCGCCGAAACGCAGGAATACAAGGATGCGGAAAAAATCGCCAAACTTCTGGTAGATGCTGGTTTCGGCATCATCACCGGCGGCGGTCCCGGCGTTATGGAGGCGGCCAACAAGGGCGCAAGCGAGGCCGGGGGCGAGTCTGTCGGGCTGCACATCCATCTGCCGCACGAGCAGGGTTGCAACCAGTACGTTAAAACCCGCTGTAATTTCCGCTACTTCTTCATCCGCAAATTCATGTTCGTCAAATACGCCATGGCGTATGTGGTCATGCCTGGCGGTATGGGAACCATTGACGAACTTTCTGAAGCTTTTGTTCTGGCCCAGACCGGCCGTACGCGCCCCTTTCCCATAGTGCTGTATGACTCCAGCTTCTGGAGCGGCATGGTGGAATGGCTGCGCAAGAACATGGCCGGGCGCGGCTTTATTAACGAGAAGGAAATAGACCGGCTTATTACCGTATGTGATACGCCGGAAGAAGTGGTCAACCATCTGCGCAAGATTGTCATCCTTTAGGATACCGCATGTGGCGTGATGTGCCGGACGCTTCTTTCCCCTTCCCCGGCGGGTCACGCCTCCGGGGCGGGGGATTTCGCGCTTTTGCACCTGCCGGGCCGGTGCCAGCGGCCCCGCCCGGTCACACATGGGAATGCCTCATGGATCGCGCCCTTGACCGGGCGCGCCACGCTGCCGCCCTGGGGGAAGTTCCCGTGGGGGCAGTGCTGGTTGCGCCTGACGGCAGGGTGCTGGCCGAAGAGGGCAATGCCCCGGTGGCCCTGAGCGATCCCACGGCCCATGCCGAAATACTGGCGTTACGCTGCGCGGGTCAGATGCTTGGCAATTACCGGCTTGGCGGCTGCGTACTGGTGGTTACCCTGGAGCCGTGCGCCATGTGCGCGGCGGCCTGCATCCATGCCCGGCTGGCCGGGCTTGTTTACGGTGCAGCGGACGATCTGGCCGGCGCCGTTGTTTCCCGCGCGGAATATTTTGACGCCCAGAGCGCCAATCACAGCCTGTGGCACATGGGGGGCGTGCGCGGCGAAGAGTGCGCGACGCTGTTGCGTGATTTTTTTGCCGTGCGGCGTGAGCGCGCAGATTTTTCCCCCGGGTAGCGGCCCTGCCCGGTTTTCCGGCCGGATGCCGTAGCGGTTCTGCACATTGCTGCAGGAGGTCAGACGTTCTGTTTCTGAGACAGCATTTTTTCATTGGGTCTTGTCCCGGAGCAAGAAGCCGGAAAGGAGTGCCATGCTGGAACTGACGGTTTTTTTTAGCGGCGCCCTGGTCATGGTGCTGGAAATGGTGGGCGCGCGCGTGCTGGCCCCTTATGTGGGCACATCAGCCATTGTCTGGACCAGCCTCATCGGCGTGGTGCTCGCCTGTCTGGCGCTGGGGGCCTGGGCTGGCGGCCGTATGGCCGACAGGCATCTTTCCCGCAGGGGGCTTGCCCTTGCCCTGGCCGGAGCCGGGGCGGGCAGCGCGCTTACGGCCCTGTGTCATCCGCTGGTGGGCCAGTGGGTGACCGAGGGCATCGGCAATCTGTATGTGGCCGCTGTTGCCGCCGCTGTGGGAATCTTCGCCTTGCCCGCCTTTTTTTTCGGCATGGTCAGCCCCTACGCCATCCGTTTGCGCATCGGCAGCCTGGACACGTCCGGGGCCACGGTAGGGCGGTTGTACGCCCTTTCCACGGCGGGCAGCATTCTGGGAACCTTTCTGGGCGGGTTTGTGCTCATATCGTTTTTTGGCAGCTCGTCCATCTTGTGGGGGGTGGCTGTCTGCATGCTGGCCCTTTCATTGTGCAATGCGCCGGGCGGGGCCAAGGGCAGGGCAGCCCTGCTGGCCCTCTGCATTTTGGGAACCGCGATCAACGGCATGTACGGAAACTGGCGCGAAGACAGAGGCAGCATGCATCTTGTGGAAAGCCCCTATAACAGCATCCGCGTTTACGAAGGCACGGACTGGGGCGAGGGCGGCCGCGCCGTGCGGCTCATGGCTACGGACCCGGGGTACAGCCAGTCGGGCATGTATCTTGACGCACCGGACGAGCTTTATTTTCAGTATACGCGGTTTTATGCTCTGGGTCCCTACTTTGTGCCTCATGCCCGCTCCATACTGATGCTGGGCGGCGGGGGCTATTCCGTGCCCAAATGGATTCTGGCGGGCAAATCGGCCCTGGCTGCCCCCGAAGATGTGCGCATGACTGTTGTGGAAATAGATCCGGCCATGACTGACGTGGCCCGGCGCTGGTTTGCCCTGGGCGACGACGCGCGCCTTTCGGTACGCCACGAAGACGCCCGTGCCTTTCTGAACAGGCAGGACGGGCGTTTTGACCTGGTTTTTGTGGATGTGTTCAACTCGCACTATGCGGTTCCCTTTCAGATGGGAACGGTAGAGGCGGCGCGGGCTTTGCGGCGGGCCGTGGCCCCGGGCGGCGCCGTGCTCATGAACGTCATTTCTGCCGTGGAAGGAGAGGATGGCCGCCTGTTTCAGAGTATTTTCAAGGCATTGTCCACATCATTCGCAGAGGTGCAGGTATACTGCGTGTCGCGTCCCGACAGGCCCGGCGAGGTGCAGAACCTTATGGTGGCGGCTTTTCCTGAAAAAAGAGACAGGGCCGCACCGCTGGCCGCTGGGAGCACACAGGTACAGCTCACGGAGCAGAAGCCTGTGGAAATGATGCTGGCTACAAGGTACACAGGGCCGCTGGATTTTGCTACACTGCCCCTGACCGACGATTTTGCCCCGGTGGAGCGTTACGCCCTCATGCTGCTGCGGCAGTGATCCCTGCTGCTGTGCCTTCCGTGTCGCCGTTTTTCTGCGGGGAGCGCTCCGCACGGGGTTTTGTGATGCTGCGCCGCAGTCTGGCCCCCTTGCGGGATGGCGGCGAAAATTGTAGCCTTGCCTATCAGAAATTAAAGGAGGCAGCATACTATGAAGTTCAACACTGTCAGCCCGCTGAGCATCAGTGAAAATGTTCTGGGTATTCTCGGCAACAAGATAGCTTCGGGCAGAGAGCTGACCATGGCCGAACGCATGATGGCCCTGTCCGCCTCCGGGGCGATTGTCGCCAGTGCGTACGGCCCCGGCCCTACGGAAATGGTGGTCAAGACGCCCGAGCTACCTGAAAACGTCAAAGGCATGCTGGCGAATTACGCCGGATAGATTCCGCTCCATCGGGGGGCGGCCATGAGGCTCCGCAGGGAGAGATATTTTGAACGAGACTATTGACGATCTTACCGTACAGTATGAAGAAAACGGCCAGATCATTATAAACGAACTGGACAAGGTTGTACTGAGCAAGGGGCTGTGGACGACCATTCTTTTCCGCTACCAGCAATGGCAGCCGGAAAAAGATGATTTCGGGCCGGACATGTATGTTATCCGGCGTTACAAGAAATCCGGCGGTGAATACCGCCAGCAGTCCAAATTCACCATATCCAGCGCAGAACAGGCCCGCAAGATTGTGGATGCCCTCGGGAGCTGGATCAGCTAAACGCTGCTTGCAGAATCATATGTTACAAGACTGAAGGCCCCGGACATTCACGTGTCCGGGGCCTTCAGTCTGATGTTTTTCACGCCGTGCGGCCCTACGGCTGCCCCCCCCATGTTGCACGGGCATGGAGAGCCGGGCAGGTTTCGTGCCGCTGTATACGCTTGTCGCCCAGGTCCGCATTTGACGCAGCGCCCGGCAGGCCTGCTACAGCGCTGCTGCCTGGCCGTCGCCGCGCGGGTCTGTGGCGCCCTGCCAAACATCGCCCGGCCGCCGCATAATGGCCCCGGCATGCCCCACCATTTCTGTAAAGTCCGCGATGCGCCGCACTGCATGTCCCCGTTGTTCCAGGTCCCGCGCCACATCTTCTGGGATGCGTCCCTCAAGCTTCAGGTCGTTGGATTCCGCTCCCCAACTCCGGCCCAGCAGCCAGCGCGGCGCGTTCACGGCGTCCTGCGGCTCCATGCCGAAATCCACCATACGGGTGGTCATGGCCGCAATGGTCTGGGGTTGCCCGTCGCCGCCCATGCTGCCGTAAACAAGGTGGGGTCTGCCGTCCTTGAGAAGCATGGCCGGCGTGAGGGTGTGCAGGGTACGCTTGCCCGGCTGAAGGCTGTTGACATGCCCCGGCTCAAGGGCAAAGGCGCAGCCCCGGTTTTGCAGCACAAAACCAGCGTCGTGCGCCACAATGCCCGAGCCGAACTCGTGGTAAATGCTCTGGATGAGCGACACGGCATTGCCGGCCGCGTCCACCACGCCAAGCCAGATGGTGTCGCCGCCAGGAGGCAATGGGGGCAGGGGACCGGCGCTTTTGTCCATGCGGATACGTGCCGCCTGTTGCCGTGCATGCGCCGGTGAAAGCAGCCTGGCAGTGGGGATGTCGGCAAAGTCCGGATCCGTGAGGTAGTGCTGGCGGTCAATAAAGGCTTCGCGCGTGGCCTCGGCCATGACATGATAGTAGTCGGCCGTGCCTTCGCCCAGGGCCGCGACATCCATCTGGTTGAGGATGTTAAGTATCTCAAGTGTTGCCAGTCCCTGGCAGTTGGGTGGTGGTGTGCAGGCCGTGTAGCCCCGGTAGTCCACGCGCAGCGGCTCGGCCCAGTCGGCCGTGTGGCTGCTCAGGTCTTCCTGTGAGAGCAGCCCGCCGTGGCGTTGCATGGCGGCCACAATGGCCCGGGCTGTCACGCCGCAGTAAAAATCCTCAGGTCCTTCGGCAGCCAGGCGGCCGAGGGTGCGGGCAAGGTGCGGCTGTCGCAGAACGGAGGCGAATGTCGGGGCATGCCCCTCAGGCGTAAAGAAAAGCTCGCGAAACTCGGGGCAGTCGTTCAGGCTGTAGTTGGGTTTGCCGCTGCTTACAAGCGTCAGGCTGCCCGCCAGGGAGTGTGACACGGCAAAGCCGCTTTCGGCATGCTCGCGGGCGGATTCCAGCAGATCTCCCCAGGCCAGGGGCGAAGCCATATGCTTTTTGCTGTGATCAAAGGCGGCGGCCCAGCCCGACACCGCGCCGGGAACAGTAACGGCTGCCAGCGCCCCGCGCGTGGGTACGGCCTTGTGCCCGCGTTCGGCGTACAGGCCTGCGCTGGCTGCCCGCGCGGCGCGGCCGCTGCCGTTGAGCGCGCGCAGCTGTTGCGAAGCCGCATCATATATGAGCCAGAAGTTATCGCCGCCAATGCCACACATGTGGGGATAGACCACAGAAAGCACTGCGGCTGCGGCAATGGCCGCATCCACGGCGGTGCCGCCCGCGCGCAGGATGTCGCGCCCCGCCTGGGAGGCCAGGTAGTGGGGGCTTGTGACCATGCCCCGCAGGCTCAGCGGGTTGCTGGCAGTGGAAAGGGTAAGGGAATACCTGTGGCTGGCTTGCATGCGAACCTCGTACTGGCTTGTCCCGCCCGTTTTCGGCGCGCTGGCGCGGCTGGCGGATGTTCGCGGGCAGTATGCCACAGGAAGGGGCAGGGGGCAAAGGCGGCAATGCCCCGGCCGTCATAGATTGTTTTGCCCTGCCACCTGCGGGATTTGCCCTTTCCGGGCCTTGCTTTTTTACGGCGGTGGGACGGCTGCACCCGCTGACAAAAAAAACCGTTCCGGCTCGGGCAAGTGCTGCAAACACTCCGCCTGAGCCGGAACGGGCTTCAGTTGATCTGGATAACGCCTTTGCCCGCAGGCTCTCTGGCCTCTTGCCTTTGAGAATGTACATTTTCAAAGTAAGGCACGTTCGCTCTGCGCGTAACAGCGTAACTACATTGTGCCTGTGCCTCCACGGCGGGCGTCTGCGCGAGCATACGCCAAAGCATTTTCACTTTGAAACTGCTCTATGCTCCGGCAGCGGCTCTTGCCGCCTCATCGGGATAGAGAGCCTCAATGCCTGCAAGAAAGGCGGCGTATCGGCCTTCAATGATGGCCTGGCGCGCATTGCGGGCCAGATCGAGAAAGTACGTGAGATTGTGCAGCGAGTTGAGGCGAAAAGAAAGCAGCTCCTGGCTGGCATACAGATGACGCAGGTAGGCGCGCGAAAAGTTGCGGCAGGTGTAGCAGCGGCAGTTGGGGTCCAGGGGGCCGTCGTCTTCGGCAAACTGCCTGCGCCTGATGTTTATTTTTCCCTGTGAGGTATAGAGCGTGCCGTTGCGCGCGTTGCGGGTGGGCAGCACGCAGTCGAACATGTCCACCCCGGCGTTGATGCCGTTGGCGATATCAAGCGGCGTACCCACTCCCATAAGATAGCGGGGTTTGTTGCCGGGCAGCTGGGGGGCGGTGTGATAGAGCAGGTCATACATCTGGTCTTTGGGTTCGCCCACCGAAAGGCCGCCGATGGCAAAGCCGTCAAAGTCAAGGCCGCACAGCTCTTCCACCGAGCGCGTGCGCAGGTCTTTATGAAAGCCGCCCTGAGTGATGGCAAAAAGCAGGTTGTGCGCCGTGCCTGCCGGGTAGGCCGCCCGGGCGCGCAGTGCCCACCGTGTGGTGAGAGCCAGTGATTTTTCGGTATAGTCATAGTCCGCGCCATACGGCACGCACTCATCAAGCACCATCATGATGTCGGAGTTGAGGTTGCGCTGTATCTGCAACACCTTTTCAGGCGTGAACAGATGACGGGAACCGTCAAGGTGCGAGCGGAACTCCACCCCTTCTTCACGGATTTTGCGCAGCGAGCTGAGGCTGAAGACCTGAAAACCGCCGCTGTCGGTAAGAATGGAGCCGGGCCAGGAGGCGAACTTGTGCAGGCCGCCGCGCCGGGCCACCAGTTCGTCGCCGGGGCGCAGGTACAGATGGTAGGTATTGCCGAGTATCACGGGCGCGCCGATGGCGGCCAGGTCGTCAGGAGCAATGGCCTTGACCGAGCCTACTGTGCCCACGGGCATGAAGATAGGTGTGGGAATCGTGCCGTGTGCCGTGCGCAGGGTTCCTGCGCGGGCGGCCCCGTCGGTATGCTCTATGGTAAAAATGGTATCGGACATGCCGCGCACAGTATATGCAAGCGGGCCGGGATGCAAGCAGTCCTGCGTGTGCCCGGCCTGCAATGCATGACGCCCGCCGGACATGCCGGATGGATGTTTGACAAAGATCGTATGCCGGAATAAATGAATCTATTATCGGTAGAGCTATCTGTTCTGTCTTGCGCTTCCAGACACGAAAAAGGGGGCAGCCCCGCAAGAGGCAGGAAATGCTTTTCTTCAACCGTTTCAGGCATGCTCTGGGCCACACGGCCGTCAAGAAGCCCTCTATAGGAGCTGTACTTGACGCGGCCTTTGCGCATCAGGTTTGTGTAGAAATTCTCTTTATCAATCGCAATCGTCAGATGGACAACGTGTACTGCCGCATACGCAAAATGCGGCGGTCCAGTGTGCTGCTTGTGTGCAGTGTCAATTTTTTGCCCGATGCGCTTAATGGCGAGCAGTGCCTCATCCATTTCAATCTGCCGCGCGCACTGCTTGTACATACCTTCAAGATGTCGGCCGTTGAAGCCCGTCAGGGATTTTTGTGTAAGACACACATTATCCATAACCATGTGGACCCGGAAAGCCGGCAGTGCGAAATCGAGATCAGCAGGCCCGAGGCCTATGTGCAGCGGGAGCTGCGCAAGCACGAGCGGATCTTTCCGTCGGCAGGTATGGTGCGTTCCGTAGACCTGTGGCTTCGGGGCAGGCTGCCCGCCCATTGGCGCGACCTGGGGGGCCCTGATTTTACTTTTCGCGAAGACAGCCCCGGGCAGCTTCGGCTGGTTAATATCTCCGCAGGCGGGGCGCGTCTTGAAATGGGCGATGTGGAAGAAGCAGACCGTTACCACAGGCTTTCCGGCACGCAGATGCTGCTTTGCGTTGTGCTCAACAGGCCGGGGCGCAAGCGTTGTGTGGCCCCGGTGGTCTGTCAGTGCGTGGAGGGGCTTTACAGCGCCACCATGCGGCGGCTTGCCCTGCGGTTGCGCTTTATACAGGTGTGGCTGACAGACAGTGACGGGCAGGGCGCGTGGGCCAGGGTGGGGGATGAAGGCGTACAGTCCATCAATGACTGGATCGCCAACGACTACAGCCTGCTGGCCGAAAAACCCGCGCACCTGCCCTGATGCCGTGGCGGACGCCGGCACCGCGGCAAAAGGGCGACATGCCCCGGGGTATGTTTTTGCAGCATGGCGCGTGGGCGCATTGCTCCTTGACAGGGCGCATGGCGGGCAGTATACAACACGTTCCTTGCCCGTACCTGTGTGTGCGGGCTGTCAATCCACAAGGAGAAACACAATGCGGAAATTTGAAACCCTGCTGCTCCTTTCACCGGAGCTTTCCGCCGAAAACCGCGAGGGCGTGGTCAGCACGTTCACCGGTATTATCGAGCGTGAAAAGGGCGTTATGGAAGAAGTGGACAACTGGGGTATGCGTGACCTCGCCTACCCGGTGCGCAAGCTGATGCGCGGTTACTACGTGCGTCTGGTGTACCAGGGCCCGGCTCCTCTGGTGGCCGAACTGGAACGCAACATTCGCATGACCGACGGCGTCTTCAAGTTTGTGACCGTCAAGCTGGCCGACGAAGTGGCCGGGGAGGTTGCGTAAAATGGCCTTCAAGAAAAAATTTGCCCCGCGCCGCAAGTTCTGCCGTTTCTGCGCAGACAAGGACCTGCCCCTGAACTACAAGCGCCCTGACATCCTGCGTGATTTCATCACCGAGCGCGGCAAGATCATTGCCCGCCGCATCACCGGTACCTGCGCGCATCACCAGCGCCTGCTGACCCGCGAAATCAAGCGCGCCCGTCAGATGGCCCTGCTCATTTACACCGCGACGCACGATTCCGGCGTCCAGAAAAAGAGCAGCATCTAAGGAGGCGCACATGAAACTGATACTTCGCGCCGACGTGGAAAATCTCGGCAGCCTTGGCGATGTGGTTGATGTCAAGCCCGGTTATGGCCGCAACTTTCTGCTGCCCCAGGGTCTGGCTATGGTGGCCTCGCAGGCCAACCTGAAAGTTTTTGAACAGGAACGCAAAAAACTGCAGGCCCATATGGATGCCCTGCGCGCTGAAGCCCAGGACATGCAGGCCCGTCTTGAAGCCCTTGACGTGGTTATCACCATGCACGTGGGCGACAACGACAAGCTGTACGGCTCCGTCACCACCACCATCATCGGCGACGCCATCGCGGCCCTTGGTGTGGATGTTGACCGCCGCCGCATTCTTATGGACGCTCCCATCCGCACCCTGGGCGAACACCCCGTGCGTGTGCGCCTGCACCCCAGCGTTATTGCGCTGGTGCCGGTGAAGGTTGTGTCCGACCATCAGTCCTTTGAAGAAGAGCCTGCTCCTGAAGCTCCCGCTGAAGAAGCTGAGGCCGCTGAATAGGGGATGTAGTGGTTTCCCACAGTGATCATGGCTCCGCCCCCGGCCCCGAGGCCGGGGGCGCGCCTTTTGGGCAGAACGGTGCTTCCGGGCGCGGCGGTCGTGGCGGCCAGTCGGGTCAAGGTTCGTTCAAGGCCCGGCAGGGCAGTGCCGCAGACAGGGCCGAGGCGGATCTTTTGCGCCGCGTGCCGCCCCACAGTGTGGAGGCGGAGCAGGCTGTGCTCGGTGGCGTGCTCATGCGTCCCCAGCTCATGCACGCCATTGTGGACCAACTGGCTGCCGAAGATTTTTATGTGCCGACCCATGCCACAATTTACGGCGCCTTTCTTGAACTGTACCGCAAATCCGCTCCCATAGACCTGCTCTCCACAGCAGAAATGCTGAAAAGCCGCAACGCTCTGGAAGAAGCGGGCGGGGCCGTATACCTTGGCGACCTTGCCCAGGCCGTAGTCTCCGGTGCCAACGCCGAATATTATGCTACCATCGTGCGCGACAAGGCCCTGCAACGCGGTCTTATCGAAGCATGCTCCGGCATCATCACCAACTGCTATGACGCCTCTCTTGAGGTGGGAACCCTGCTGGACGAATCCGAGCAGGCGGTTTTTGCCATTTCGCAGCGCACTTCCGGGCGCGATTTTACCCCCACCCGTGAACTGCTGGACAGGGTTTTTGACAACCTTTCCCGGCTGGCCGACGCCAAGGACGTAATCACCGGCGTCACCACCGGCTATACCCGGCTGGACAAGCTGACTGCCGGGCTTCAGCCTTCGGACCTCATCATTGTGGCGGCCCGCCCCAGTATGGGTAAAACGGCCTTCTCGATGTGCATGGCCCTGCACGCCGCCGTGCGCCAGAATGTTCCCGTGGCCGTCTTTTCGCTTGAAATGAGCAAGGAACAGCTCATGCAGCGCATGCTGGCCGTGTGGGGCAAGGTGGACCTTTCCAAGCTGCGCCGTCCGTCGCTGCTCACCGACGATGACTGGCAGCGCCTGTACGCCGCAGCCGACGTTGTGGCCCGCGCACCCATTTTTATTGACGATACCCCGGCTCTGACCACGCTGGAGTTGCGCGCCCGCGCCCGGCGGCTCAAGGCGGACAAGGGGCTTGGCATGGTGGTGGTTGACTACCTGCAGCTCATGCGCACCAGCCGCCGCACTGACTCGCGCGAACTGGAAATTTCAGATATTTCCCGTTCCCTTAAAGGGCTTGCCAAGGAAATGCATGTGCCTGTGGTGGCCCTTTCGCAGTTGAACAGAAAGGTGGAAGAGCGCAGCGATAAACGCCCCATGCTCTCCGACCTGCGCGAATCCGGCGCCATTGAGCAGGATGCGGACGTTATCATGTTTGTCTACCGGGACGACGTCTATAAATTCGTCAAACCCGCCGAGCGCCCTCCCCAGGGCGTGGCCGAAATCATTATCGGCAAGCAGCGTAACGGGCCTGTGGGGGTGGCAGAGCTTATGTACATGTCGCCTTACACATCTTTTGAAGACATGGCTCCGGACTGGTCGCCGCCGCCTTCTGAAAGCGGTTCATAGTCGTTCCCGCAGCAGCGTGCCCTCCGGCACGCTGTTTTTTGTCTTTCACTGGTCTTCTCAGCCCTCGCACTGTTTCAGGTCTTTCGTGCCAAATCATGAGAACTCCCAGCCAGGTCAGGGGCACGATACCTTGAGCGGCCCCATGCCGCACATCTGCAGCCACGTGGGCGTCCCCAGGGGGATGTGACCGCCCCATCATCCGCGTCGCGACGGACTGTTGCAGGCGGAACACAGAGTCCCTGCGCATATCGAAACATCCACGATGGGCATACGTAAGGGGCCACCCGCGCATCCGGTACAGCGCAGGGCATTCCCCAACGCTTCGGCTCGGCGGTGGTTTCAGTGCTCTGCGTGTTTCACGGCGGGCGCTGTTGCGCCGCCACCCTGCGATGGAGAAGAAATATATGCAACAGCCAGCCCGTGCAGGGGCCTTTGATGCACCGCCATTTTTTATCCGCAGGTGTATGCACACGTGACGCAGTCGGGTAAATAGTTCTGTAAATGTTCGCCGTTTTTTTAGGTCAGATAAAAAATATCCATTTTTTCGTGCATACGATATCCTATAATGAAAACGGAAAATACAGCGGTTTTTTACGTTGTTGGACCTGGCAATGGCATTGTTTTTGTTTTTATCCGACGTTGATTGCGCATATTTTCACACGTAAGACCTTTATTTTTATATCTGTTGTACGGACGTGTAACATGATTGTGTGGTCAAACAGTCCGCATCTTCACTGCACAAGAGCCTGCCTGTCCCATGTAAATGCTCTGATTTTGATGCACCGTCTCTTTGCTGTGCAGATGGATGGCTGGTGATATGCTGGCGCTGTAGGCATATAACATTTTGAAGGTATTGAACATCTTTTGATTAAAACATCCAGTTATTTCATTGCGTCACATGTTTTTATCACGCAAAAAGCGCGCAATGCCAACTTTTTTTAGTACTTTCGTTGACAAGCTCGTCAAAGCGTGTTTCTGTGATTTGCATGGGCCGCGTACCGGTAATACGTTTTATCGGGTGTAAGCGCGGGAAGATTGTTTTTTTTGAGAGGGTGTTTCATGTCCAAGTCCATCTATGTCGGGAACCTTCCCTGGTCTGCTACGGAAGAACAGGTTCAGGATCTTTTTGCCGAATACGGCAACGTTCTGTCTGTGAAACTTGTCAGCGACAGGGATACCGGCCGTGCCCGCGGCTTCGGCTTTGTGGAAATGGAAGACGGCGAAGCCGACTCCGCCATTGAAGCTCTTGACAACTTCAGCTTCGGCGGTCGCACGCTTCGCGTCAACGAAGCCAAACCCAGGGCTCCTCGTCAGCCCCGCTACTAGGGTTCAGCAGCAACATAACGCCCCTCGCTTTTTGGGGCGTTTTTTGTTCGTTGCGTTTTTAACCCCGCACAGGCACTGCGCCTTGTGGCGTAAAAACGGCGGTGCGGCACAGTTTATTTGACTGTGGCGGGCAGGCAACTCCCTGAACGGTGTGCCCCTTCACGGGTTTAGCCAGCCCGCTCCACATGAGCGCAGGCAGCCAGAGCTACCTGCGCTTGCGTTTTCGTGCTGTTTGTCTTGAAGCCCCCTGACAGTTACACGCGCTGCCTGTCCAAAAGACGCAGCGCGCTTCAGACAGCCGAAGCACTTCAGACAGCCCCAGCATTGCCTTTTTCCGGCAGCTACTGCGCGGCGCAGTGCAGGTTTTGAGTGTTTGCCTTCGCAAGGCTGGCTGCGTTTGCACTGCCCGCCTGTCCGCTTGTCCGCCCGCGCGACAGGGGTAGCACAACACGGTTTGCTGCTGTCCTTTCCTTCCATTCTCCGTTTCCCTCTCTTGCTTGTCTTTTGCCCCTTGCCGTCTTTTGGCCTGCCTGCGCCGAAGTGCCTGCCGCTTTTCGTTGCGGGACAGTCCGCCCGTATGGTCCGGGCTGTGGCGCGATACCCCTGCCGGGTTTCACCGGAAAAATATTTTGCGGCCAGGCGGCTTTTGCCAGCCATTTCTTTATCCGGCCAGCCTTGCCGAGCGCTGTAATTTTTGCAATGATGACCATGACGCTTCTGCCGGATACACAGACCACTATCCACAACTTGCCCGGCGCAACAATCCTTGAGGAGGCAGCATGCTCAACCCCAACCAATGTGTGCTTTACAGCGGCGGCGCCGCCGGTACAGAACAGTTCTTCGGCGCTCTGGCTGAAAGCTGGGGCATGGAGGAAGTGAATTACAGTTTTGAGGGGCATCAGATGGAGCGCACCCGTGGGGTGCGTGTTCTTACGTCTGAAGAGCTGGCCCTTAAAGATGTGAGTCTTACTTATGTGTCGCGCCTCATGAGCCGTGAGTACACGCGCGCCCCCCTGTTTCGCAAGGTGCTGCAGTCCATCTGCTGGCAGGTCAGCAGTGGCGACCAGATCATAGTGGTCGGAGCCATCCAGCCCGACGGCACGGTCAAGGGCGGCACGGGCTGGGGGGCGGAATTCGCCAAAATATGCAACAAACCCCTGCTGGTTTTTGATCAGGCTAAAAACGCCTGGTTTGACTGGCGTAAAGATAAATGGGTGCAGGTGGAAAATCCCGCCATTGAGCAGGCCCATTTTGCTGCGACGGGTACGCGCTTTCTTGAAGATAACGGCCGCGTAGCCATTCAGAATCTGTTTGCCCGTTCGTTTACGCGCTGATAATGCGGTTTTTTATCCCGGCCCGGGGCGTTCCCCGGGCCGGGCTTCCGGCCTGCGCCATGCCTTGGGGCATGGCCGCTTGCCGCGTGCTGTTGCCCGCGGCATCTTCTTTGTCTATTCGGAGAACCCATGAGCCATCAATTCAGCCCAGAGGAACAAGCCGTTCTGCGCATTGTGCAGGCCAACCTGCCCGACAGCCTGACCCCCTATGCCGATCTGGCAGAGCAGGCGGGCATGACAGAAGCGCAGGTGCTTGAACTGCTTGGCCGCCTCAAGGCGTCCGGGGCCATCCGTCGCTTCGGGGCGAGCATCAAGCACCAGAAAACAGGTTGGACCCACAACGCCATGGTCGCGTGGAAGGTCACGCCCGACCAGGTGGATGATTGCGGCCGCAAGGCGGCAGAGCACAGCCATATTTCGCACGTCTATTATCGCCCCAGCTCCGCCCCTGACTGGCCCTACGAGATGTACACCATGATACACGGCCGCAGCGAGGCTGAATGCCTGGGCGTTGTTGAGGACGTCAAGCGCACGACTTCCCTGAAAGAGCACGCCATCCTGCGCAGCCTCAAGGAACTGAAAAAAACTTCCATGACGTATTTTACCTAGCATTTTGTTGCTGAAAATATTCATCAAAAATGAAATAGCGCCCCTGTTCACAGCGCGACGGCATTTACGGCCCGCGCAGGCAGGCAACATTGGCCGCCACGCAGCAGCCGCAAGCACAAAATGTTATAAAGGAGCCAGAATGGACACTGTTTCGCGCCAGCTTTTTGAAAAAGCCCAGGCTGTCATACCCGGTGGCGTCAACAGCCCCGTGCGTGCCTGCCACAATGTGGACAGCCAGCCTCTGTTTATTGCCGAGGCACACGGCTGTCATCTTACGGATGTGGACGGGCGGCAGTACATTGACTTTGTGCTTTCCTGGGGTCCTATGATTCTTGGGCATGACGAACCTTCCGTCACGCGTGCCGTTTGCGATGCCGCCCATCGCGGCACCAGTTACGGCGCCCCCTGCCCTGATGAGGTGCTGCTGGCCGAGGCCGTGGTGGCCGCCATGCCCAGCCTTGAGATGGTGCGTATGGTCAACTCGGGCACCGAGGCCACCATGAGCGCCCTGCGCCTGGCTCGCGCCGCCACCCGGCGTGACAAGGTTCTCAAATTTGTGGGCTGCTATCACGGACATGCCGATCCTTTTCTGGCTGCCGCCGGTTCGGGACTTGCCACGTTTTCCATCCCCGGCACGCCGGGCGTACCCGCCGCCGTGGTGGCGGATACCCTGCTTGCCCCGTATAACGATCTGGAAGCCGTCAAGGAATGCTTTGCCCGTCACGGCGAAAGCATTGCCGCCATTATTGTGGAGCCTGTGGCGGCCAATATGGGCCTTGTGCTGCCCAAGCCCGGCTTTCTTGAAGGTCTGCGCGCCATATGCGACCAGTATGAAAGCCTGCTTATCTTTGACGAGGTCATCACGGGCTTTCGCGCGGCCTTCGGCGGGGCGCAGGCGCGCTTCAAGGTCGACCCCGACCTCACCACCTTCGGCAAGATCATCGGTGGCGGCCTGCCTGTGGGAGCCTTTGGCGGCAAACGCCGCTACATGGAACTGATCGCTCCCCGGGGCGGCGTGTACCAGGCGGGGACCCTTTCGGGCAATCCGCTGGCCATGGCTGCCGGTCTTGCCACACTGGGCATTCTCAGAAAGGCAGACTATGACGGCCTTGAAAACCGTACCCGCGCTTTTGCCTACAGCATGCGCGACATCATTGCCGCCAAGGGCGTACCACTGCAGATGCCCACGCTGGCTTCCATGTTCTGCCCCTATTTCAGCGAACATGAAGTGACGGACTTTGCCGATGCGCAAAAGTGCGACCAAAAGCTCTTTACAAGTTTTTACAAGCAGATGCGCGCTCAGGGTATCTACCTTGCACCTTCGGGTTATGAGACCGGCATGGTTTCTTTCGCCCACACGGATGAAGACTTCAACCGCGCCCTGGATGCGGCCCGCAAGGTGATGTTCTAGGGTCTGCTTTTATATGGCCGCTTTGCACAGAGCCGCTGTATACGGATAGGAAAAATGGGGTTTTGGCAACAGGAGGGTGCGCGTATGCATTCACCTGAAGGCAAAACCCCATTTTGTCGCAGGCTTTTGCGCACACTCTGCTGTCAGAAGGGCTTTAAAAAAACTGCGGCAGTGCTTTTGCATGATTCTGTGGATTTATATTTAATTCACATAGTTCTTTATTCTTTTTTCAGGCCACGCGCGGCGAAAGGCCGCCGGAGGTTTGCTTGCATCCTGTTTTTGAAAAAGATTCTCTGGCCTGTTATGTCCTGAGCCTTTCCGCACTGCCCCTTGCCCGGCGGCTCAAGGCTCTGCTTGCAAGCCAGCCCTGGACTGCGCCGGGGGGCGGCCGTCTGGAGCATTGCCGTATTTTTACGCCGCAACGCTTTTGCCCGCCCGATGCGCAGCCTTTTACGAGGCTTGGCGACTTTCTTTCCACCGCCTACCGGCAGCACGGCGCGCATATCTTCATCGGGGCTGCCGGTATTGCCGTGCGCGCCCTGGCCCCTCTGCTGACGCACAAAAGTCAGGATCCGCCGGTTCTAGTGCTGGACGCCGCCGGCAACTACGTCATCAGTCTGATTTCCGGTCACTGGGGTGGGGGCAACCATCTGGCCCGCCATGTGGCGCTTCTGTTGCGGGCCACTCCCGTCATCACTACAGCGTCCGATGTTTCTATAGAAGAGGGGAGCCTTTCCGCAACAGGGCACGGGCATGCAGAAGCAGAAGCGGCAGGGAGGGCTTTGCCTGCGGGCCACGCCCTGGCTCTGGATCTGCTGTTGCGTGAGGCTGGGCTGCGCATTGTAGACTGGGGCCAGTTACCGCGCGCACAGGCGGCCCTGCTGGAAGGCGAAAGCCTGCAGGTCTGGAATCCCTGCGGGGCTGTGCCCGCGCATCCTGCGCTGCAGGCCTTGCCCTGCCGTGATGAAAGCGTTGTTCCGCCCCTGTCGCTGCTGGCCGGAAAGCGTGAAGCCGATGCTCCGCCCCTTCTGGCCGCGCACTGGCGGCGGCTTTCCCCTTGTGAAGGCCTCATGCGTGTGGCTGTACCGCGTCTGTATGTGGGGCTTGGCTGCCGCAAAGGCCTTTCGCTGGGTGCTGCGCTCGAGGCTTTTGAAGAGCTTTTTGCAACGCACGATCTTGAGATGCAGGCCGTGGCCGCTCTGGGCACGGTGACGGAAAAATTGCAGGAACCCGCCCTGCAGGAACTTGCCTTTCGTCTTGGCGTGCCGCTCAAGGGATTTGACGCTGCCCGTTTGGCCCGTTGTCCGGTGCCGCACCCATCAGCAGCGGCAGGGCGGCGTTTCGGGCTGCCCCCTTTCAGCGTGTGCGAGGCCGCGGCCCTGCTGGCGGCCCGTAAGGATTCGGGCTGCAGCGAGGCCCGCCTGCTGTTGCCCAAAACCATTTTTCAGTCGCAGTTGACCGTAGCTGTGGCCCTGGCCCTCGAGCAGGAGCCGGACAAGGCCGCAAACGGTGAAAACAACAAAAAAGAAGAACAGATATGACGCAAGCCGCCAGTCTTCATGTTGTCGGCCTTGGCCCCGGCGACGCTCAATGCCTCACGCCGCAGGCCCGCGCAGTGCTGGCCCAGGCCAGTTGTGTGGTGGGCTATCACCTGTACATGGATATGGTTCCCCCCGAATTGCTGGAGGGCAAAGAGCTGATAAGCACCGGCATGCGCCACGAAACAGAGCGCTGCGCGGCCGCTGTGGATGCGGCCCTGGCCGGTCGGCCCACGGCCCTTGTCTGCTCGGGCGACCCCGGTATCTACGCCATGGCGGGCCTTGCCCTGGAAATACTTGAACTGCGAGGCCTGGCCGATACGGTCCCCTTTGGTGTGGTTCCGGGCGTTCCCGCGGTATGCGCGGCTGCGGCTCTGCTGGGCGCACCCCTGACGCATGATTTTGCCTGCGTGAGCCTGAGCGATCTGCTGACGCCGTGGGAAACCATTGTTAAAAGGCTTACCGCGGCTCTGGAGGCGGATTTTGTGTGCGTTATCTACAATCCGCGCTCCAGGGGGCGCCCCGGCCATCTGGACCATGCGCTGGAACTGGCCCGCCGTTTTCGCGCGGGGGAATGCCCTGTGGGGCTGGTGCGGCAGGCATACAGGCCTGGACAGAGTGTGAGCGTGCACAGACTGGATGCCTTTGATGCCGCACAGGTGGATATGCTTTCTTTGCTGATTATCGGCAACAATGAAAGCAGATCTGTTGGGTCGTATATGCTTACACCCAGGGGATATGCACGTAAAAGACGTTTATGACAGTGTAAATGACTTGAAAATGTGTTTCGGGCTTCCCATTGACACGTTGCCATGCTGGCCGTAAGCTTGCAAAAATTCTCATGTGTTGTTTTTTTACCTTGGAGGACCGCTGTGAAAAAAACTCTTGCTCTTACCTGTATGCTGGCCCTGCTTCTTGCCGTGAGCGCCTGGGCCGCGCCTGCCGTGCCTGACAAGCCTGTCGAAGTCAAAGGCTCGCAAAAGACAGTCATGTTCCCCCACGCTCCCCACGAAAAAGTGGAATGCGTGACCTGCCACCACCTGGTGGACGGCAAGGAAAGCTATGCCAAATGCGGCAGCTCCGGCTGCCATGACGATCTGACCGCCAAAAAGGGCGAAAAGAGCCTGTACTACGTCGTTCACGCCAAGGGCGAACTCAAGCATACGAGCTGCCTTGCCTGTCACAGCAAGGTGGTGGCTGAAAAGCCCGAGCTCAAGAAAGACCTTACCGGTTGCGCCAAGTCCAAGTGTCATCCGTAGGCTGCATGTCAGCTGCCCACTGGTGCTGGGCCTTGCAGCTTCAGCCTGTTTCAGGGGCTTGCAGTCCTGAGTGTACGGACTCTTGATGTGTTCAAGGCACTCACTGCGGGGCGTACAACCTGGGCTTGCACGCCGCAGACAACAGGCCTGAAGTGAAGCTGTTCTGAAAAATGAAAGCGGCGGAAGTATGCACTTCCGCCGCTTTTCTGTTGCAGGAAAAGCTTTGGGCTATCCTTCCTGGCACTTCTTTTTCAGTGTTTCGGCCACAGTTTTGCCCATGTCGTGGCAGGCCTTGAGCACATCGCGGTCGGGCCGCCAGTTGCACTTGACCGGTTCCACGGGCATGACCATGTGCATGCCTGCCAGGTGTTCGTGCAGCTGCCTGGGCGCTTCGCCGGACCAGCCGAACGAGCCGAAGGCGGCCCCTACGCGGTTCAGGGGGCGCAGGCCCTTCATGTAGGTGAGCTGGGCGGCGACCAGGGGCAGCACCGTATTGTTGTGGGTGGGCGAACCGGCCAGTACCGCGCCGCAGTCGGCCAGTTCGGTCATGATGGCGCTGTGGTGATTGCTTTTGACCGACATGATGCGCGTGGGCACGCCGTTTTCTTCCAGCCCGCTGCATGCGGCATAGGCCATGGATTCAGTGGACTGCCACATGGTGTCGTAAAAAATGAGGGCGCGCTGCTGCGGCTTTTGTTCGGCCATGGTGCGGTACAGATCGATAATGCGGCGCACGGCCTTTTCGCCACGGTGAATGAGGCCGTGGTCGGGGGCAATCATGTCGATGTCCAGCTGCTCCACGATGGGCAGGGCCTTGAGCACCATGGGCGAGTAGGGCAGCACGATATTATAGTAGTATTCCTTGACGCGGCGCAGATATTCGCCGTCATCATCAAAGTCGTCTACAAAACGCGCGGAGCTGGCGATATTCTGGCCGAAGATGTCATTGCTGATGAGCAGCCTTTCTTCAGGAATATACGAGACCATGCTGTCGGGCCAGTGCAGCATGCGCGTTTCCTGAAAAACTATGGTGCGCTTGCCTATGCTGATGCTGTCGCCGCTTTTGACGGCCTGCACGGGCCAGTCCTTGCAGGAAAAATAACCTGCCATGGACTTGAGGCCCGCCTGCGACACGAAAATTTTTTCGGGCTTGCAGCGTTCCACGATGGCTTCAAGGGCGCCCGCGTGGTCAAGCTCCATATGGTTGCAGACGATATAGTCGACCTTTTCTGGTTCCAGAACCTTGGCCATGCGGCACAGAAGCGTGCCTTCGCAGCCTGAGGATACCGTGTCCATAAGGACATTTTTTTCGTCTTTGATGAGGTAGGCGTTATAGGTGGAGCCGTCCGGGGAACGGGAGTAGCCGTGGAAGTCCCGGTGGTCGTAGTCTACATAGCCTATCCAGTAGATGTCTTTTTTGATTTCAACAGGTTGCATCTATATATTCTCCGAAGTGTTTGGTCTTCCCCTTTACGAAAAGCCCCGCTTTGCCGTAAGTAGCGGCAAAGCGGGGAAAAATGCAGGAAAAGACCGAAGTTAGGCCGGGCTGAACTGGTCTTTGCTCACCCCGCACACGGGGCAGCACCAGTCGTCGGGCAGCTGGTCAAAGGGCACGTTGTCGTGCTCGGCGGGATCATATTCGTAGCCACAGACATTGCAAACATACTTCTGCATTGGGGAATCCTCCTTGGGAGATGGCGCGGAGCTTCCGCGCCTCTTCTGTAATGCGCCTTGCGGCGGATCTAGTTTTCAGCCTTCCAGTGCCCGTGCAGATTGCAGTATTCGCGGGCGGTCACCTTGGAGGCGTCAATGGCAAAGAAAGCCTCGGGCGCATCGCCGGGCTTGAGGAACTTGGTGTAGCTTCTGCCGTCGGCCAGCAGTTCGATCCATTCAATCCAGTGTTTTTCTTCCATGGGATGAGGCACGCTGCCCACCTTGATGAGGTAGCCGCCGTCCACTTTTTCGATAACGGGCACGTGCTTTTCCATCGCGCCGTCGGTGGAGCCTTCAACCATGTGCTTCATCGGCTCGCCACAGCACACGAGTTCGGCGCCGCCGCCATGCAGCACTTCAACAATATTACCGCAATGAGTGCACTTATAAACTTCCAGATGCTTGGGCATGGTTTCCTCACTTGCTTTTTGGCCGGCATGGGCCTTGATTTAGGTTGCCGCCGGGGCAGCCCGGGCGGTAGGCACGCACTTGCGCGGATGCCCTGTAGCCCCGGATACCGATAATTATTGTGTAAGAAGTCCTGACCAAAGTAAAGTCTTTTTTATGAGAATCAATAATTATTATCAATAATCAGGGTGCGGAGTGAGCCGCAAAGCTTTTCCGGTCAGACAATCTCCACTATGCCATTTTATTTCGGCTATGACTAGGGCATTACGGCTTTGCCAATATATGCCCACAAAGTTTTTGCGGCATTCAGGATGGCATGTAACAGCTCAAAAAAATGCGCTTACGCCGTTGGCAGCGGTCGCCTGCCCGGGCAGGCGGCAGGGCACTGACAAAGGAAAAATGTTCTAATGGTTTTCCGTTTGCGGCGGAGCCTTCTGCCCGGCAGATTCTTCGGGGGAAGGGAGGGGGGCGGGCGACTCCTGTCCCTCTTCTGCAGGGTCAGGGCTTTCTGAACGGGCGGGCGGGGCCGTGGCGGCAGGGGCATCCACTGGCGTGTCTGCGGCGGGCGGCGTGGCGGACTCGTCTTTTGCGGTGGTTTTGCGCACGGCTCCCAGTACGTTGGGCAACTGGGCGCGCAGGTCGCCAGTGACCAGCAGTCCGGCGGCGCTCAGCCCCGCAAGCTCATGTTTCCAGTCGGCTGAGCGTACCAGCAGTCCGGCCTGGCCGCCGCCTTCCACATACATGACGGTGCGCACGTTAAGGGGCAAATGCAGCAGCTGCTGGGCAAAAGCGTAGGCCTCCACAGGCTGGCGGCAGTGCAGAAAGAGGATGCGTCCATCACCGTCCTGCGCCACTGCGGAAATGGAGTAGTGCGGGCCGCCGGGCGACCACAGGATGCGCCTGTCGGCGCTGGTCATGCGGTAATTTTGTATGACAAGGCGATACTGGCCGATGCGCTGTTCCCATTGCGGGTCATCGCGGTCTACAATGGCGGCTCCCGGCAGATCCGGGCTGTCCGGTCCGGCCACGAAAAAAGCGCCGAAGCGTTGCACTACACGCTTGTTATTGTGGTGCCCGTTCTGGCGCATGTAGCCCGTGCTTGTGATGCCGTCCGGCAGGTACATGCTGGCATTGATGGCGGCGGTAAGGCCATACTGCTCGGCCCACTGGTTCAGCGGGCGCAGATTGCCGCCGTCCTGCGAGCGGGCGCAGAGGATGAAGTCAAAGTGGGCCGGATCAATACGCAGGGCTGTCAGCAGGGCTTCGCTGTCAGTCAGTTGAAATTCGCCGAAGTCAAGGCCGGGTTCCAGCTGCCGCCACGCGGGCTTGCCCAGTTCATCAACCCCGGCGGCGGAAGGTGTCTGTGCTGCCACGCCCGGAGTGGGGGGCTGGGGATTGCCGGTGGGTTCGCCGGAAAGGTCGGCTGCTCCGACGATGGAAGCGGTGGACGCGTCCATTGTCACGGCGGCGGGGATAATGGCGGGGTGGGCGCCGGGCCGGGACGGCGAATGGACAGTGGCTGCCTCGGCTGCCTGCCAAAAGGTCGCCAGACAGCAGATAAACAGGCAGTTTGCCAGGAAACTGCCTGCGGCGCGGAGCCATCTGCGGGCGCAGCCCGTTCCCGTGTCGCGCCTGTCGGCTGCAATGGCGGGCGCAGGTTGCCCGGCAATATAAAGGTCAGTTCTGTGCGTCATGGCTATGCATCATGGCTGTACGCCCTGGTTGTGCATCTGCCGGCATGGCGCCGCCGCTGTCGGGGCGGTTGCCGGAGCGGCATGTTGCCTACGGCCTGCTGTATGTTGCAATATTTCGGAATAGTAGTGGTTTTTTCCGATCTGCGGCCGGTAAGGCCCGCGGCGCAGGCACTCTTGCACCTGCATTACGACCAAGTGTGGCATTTGGCAAGGGCGTGGGGCTTTTTTTCTTGACATATCAATTTATCTTGATATAAACATAAAATAGATTCGCACCCGTATGGGTCGCACCCTGCTGCCACAAGGAGTTGCCGCATGCATATCGGAGACAGCATCCGCGCCGCCCAAAAGCCTTTTTTTTCGCTGGAGTTCTTTCCTCCGGCGGATGAGGCCAATCTGCCCGCCTTTTTTGAAACTGTTGAGCAGCTGCGCCCCCTGGCTCCCCTGTTTGCTTCCGTAACTTACGGCGCGGGAGGCGGCAAGCAGCGCAACACACTGGCCGTGACGGCCGAGCTTGCGCGGCGCGGTCTGAACACTATGGCCCACCTGACCTGTGTGGGGGCCGACCCCGAGAGCATCTCGACCTATCTTTCCGAACTGAGGGCCGCTGGTGTGGACAACGTGCTGGCTCTTCGTGGTGACCCGCCCGCCGGAGAAGAGTGGGACTGGAACAGCGGCCGCTTCCGGCACGCATCTGATCTGGTGACGTTTGCCCGTCGGCAGCAGCCCTATATGGGCATTGGCGTGGCGGCTTATCCCGCGCCGCATCCCGAGTCTACTTCCATTTCGCAGGACCGTCGCCATACCGCCGATAAAATGCGCAGCGGCGCTGATTTTGCCGTGACCCAGCTTTTTTTCGATGCCCGCGAATATGCCGACCTGCTGGAGCATCTGCGCGGTCAGGGCATCCACACGCCTGTTATTCCGGGCATTCTGCCCATACAGAGCTTTGCCTCGCTACGGCGGGTGCTTGCGTTGTGCGGGGCCAATATTCCCGGCAAGCTCTACCTTGATCTTGAAAAGGCTGATGAAAAGGGCGGGGTAGAGGCCGTGCGCGAGGTGGGGCTGGAATTTGCCGTGCGCCAGATACGCTTTTTGCTGGATAACGGTGCCCCAGGGGTCCACCTGTACACCCTGAACAAGGCCGACATGTGTTTGCGCCTCGCGCAGGAATCCGGCCTGCTTGGGCCTGATGTGAATCTGCCTGCGGCCTGATGCGCTCGCGCCCGCGTGGGTAAGGTCGGCCCCGCGTGCTTCTTGCCGGGAGGGCAGCCCTGCGTGCTTCGGCCCAGATGCCCCGGCCGTATTGACCTTGCCCGTACCCGGCGCTAGTGTGCCGCTATGTCTTCATCCATCGAAAAAGGCCATGGCTGGCTGCTGATTGCGGTTTGTACCTCCCTGTTCTGCATGCCTTTCATGATGGCGGGCGTGAACGCTGTTTTGCCGCCCATTGGCGAAAGCCTCAATGCCAGTGTGCGAGAACTGGGGCTTATGGGCGCTTTTTACGCCATGGGGCTGGCGGTTTTTCAGCTTGCCAGCGGCAGCCTTGGCGATATCTGGGGCTACCGGCGCATTTTTATTCTGGGTACGGTTATTTTCGGGATTAGCGGGGCGTTACTGGGCTTTGTCACTTCAGTGGAGTTCTTTCTGGGCCTGCGCCTTGTGCAGGGGATGGGCGGGGCCATGTTCAACGCCTGCGGGCTGGCGCTGCTGGCCTCGGCCGCGCCGGCAGAAAAGCGCCCCATCTACCTTGGCTACAGCGGTGCAGCCGTGTACGCGGGTATCGCCTGCGGCCCGCCCGTAGCTGGTTTTGTGGCAGGCTGGCTTGGCTGGCGCTGGCTTTTCTGGGGCAACGCCCTGACCTCTGTGGGCGTTCTGCTGCTCATGAAATATTTCGTCAAACTGGACTGGCGTACCGCCAAGGGACGGCCCTTTGACTGGACGGGCTGTTTTATCTACGGGCTGGCCATGACGGCACTTACCTTCGGCTCGTCGGAACTGGCGGCATATCCTGTCATGGCGGGCTGTCTGCTGGGCGCTTTTGTGGTGCTTATGGTCATTTTCTGCATCAAGGAGCTGCGCAGCGAGTTTCCCATCCTTGATGTCCGTATGCTGGCCCGCAACAGGGTTTTTGCCCTTTCATCACTGGCGGCCTTCATCAACTACAGCTCATTTTTCGGCATACTTTTTTTCTTCAGCCTCTATCTGCAATTTGGCCTGGGCATGACGGTGCAGCAGGCCGGAATGTTTCTTGCCCTTCAGTCTGTGGTGCAGGCGCTGACTACGCCCGTGGCCGCCCGCCTGTGCCTCAGGTTCAATCCCGGCCATGTGAGCGCCGTGGGGGTGGGGCTGTGCGGCCTGGGGTTGCTGGTTTCGGCCTTTCTTGAGGTGGACTCGCCCATCGGCGTACTGCTGACGGCCCAGGGGTTGCTTGGCGTGGGCATAAGCCTTTTTGCCCTGCCCAATACCACCATCATTCTGGAGAGCGCCGGGCCGGAACACGTGGGACAGGCCTCGGGCCTTACCGGCGCGGTGCGCACGGCCGGGCAGCTTGTGAATATGGCGGTCATTACCCTGACGCTCGGATTTTTTCTCGGCGACAGGCCTGCGGGACCGGACACGGTGGACGCCTTCATGAAGAGCATGCATCTGGACCTGATTGTTTTTGGTGTGCTCAACCTGCTGGCTGTGGGCTGTGTGCTGGCCCGCAACCGCAATTGACGCGCTCGGGCGGTTCAGTCTTGAAAAATTGAAACGCCTGCGTGGAGTTGTAAAAAATTCGCACCGCGAAATGCCTGCAAGGCGAACTTGCCTCGGCCGTCACGGAAAAAGGACGTTGCGGACGGAGACAGCAGCGATGATTCGCCGTCAGGCAGCCACTTCAGGCGCTGCATGCTCTGAGAGTCGAGCATTTTGCATCCATAATTTTTCGATGGGTATTGTGAGCCGGGCAGCGCAGCCGCAGGGCGGTGGTCTTTTCTGTAAAGCCCGGGGACAGCCGGGGGCACTGGGGTTTCCACGGCGGCCGCCTGCATGTGCCATTGCCCCTGTTTTGTCGCCGTAACCGGGAAAAATGCCCGAAATGTTCGGGGCAGAAAAGTCTAAAGTTTTTTCAGGCCCGTCCGAACAGACAGCAAGGACGGATACGTGCATGCCCGACGCCAACTCTGCAAAACTGCGCATGATGCTTCAGGGGTACGAGCAGCAATTGCTGGCTGCCCGGCGTCTTGCGCGTTTTCGTGTGCGCAGGCGCCTTGTGCTGGGTGAAGACCCGCATGACCCGGACCCCGCCGCCCACAGGCGGGCCTGTGTGGAAAAAGTCGCCCGCGAACTGTACGAAACACTTATATTCACCGGCAGCGACAACCCCGTGGTAGAAAATATCCGTAAGGAACTGGGCAAGGAAGTGGGGCAAGAGGTGTTTTTTACCTATCCGCCCGGTCAGAGGCTGCACATTGTGGGCGAGGGGCCGGATGGTATGGAGCCCCTGTCAGAAGACGTGCAGCGCAACACCCGGCATGCCTTGTGGCGCATCATTCGTGAGCAGGTAGACAAGAGCATGCTTGAAGAGCCGCCACGCGAACCGGATCAGCGCGGCTGATTGCACGAGGCGGCCCGAATGTGCCGCCAGTGGAGTAAAGTGTATGGAAATAAAGAATACGCCGAACAGTTTTTTTGATCCTTATGCGACCGGTCTGGAAAAGAACGCCGCGGCCAGAAGCGATGCGCGCGCACGGCAGCGCGCCGGAACCGCCGGCGAAGAAGCCGGGCAGGGAGATACGGTCAGTGTTTCGCAGGATGCCCTGCTCATGACCGAAGCCCGCCGCGCGGCCCAGAGTGCCCCGGATGTGCGCGCCGAAAAGGTTGAAACCCTGCGCATCCAGGTCGCCAACGGAACCTACAAACCCGACAGCCGCCTTATTGCGTCCAGCCTTGTTCGTGAGGAACCGGGACTGTTCCGCATTTAGCGCAAATTTACCTTTGAAAAAATTGGCTGCACCAACACCGCATGAGAGTGCAACGCGCCGTAACATGATGTGAGTTTTGCCGAAAACTGTATTTCCGGCAGAACGACAGCTCTGAAATATGAATATTTCAAAGCTGTCCTGTTTCAGGGCAATGCTGTTTCAGGATTGCCCTGACGGTTGCAGCATTTCTTGCCCCGCTCCGGCTTTCAGAAGCGTTACAGGTGATGGCGCCAAGCCTTGCAGCTCATCCGGCCAGACTGACGCCGTGCCGGGATTTTTACAGGCTGTGCGGCTGCAAGGGCAAGCCTGGGCCAATACCGCCTGGCTTGACTTTTCTGAAGATGCGTTACGCCAACGGGCTTTCTGCCCGGAATATATGAGGGCCGCCCCGTCAGGGGCGGCCTTTTCCACATTATCATACGTGCTTTGGGCGGGATGTCGCACTTTCTTTTGCCCTGTCTTTTCCCAACTCCTCACGGCGCCCCGTTTGTCATTTTCGGCACGCTTTCTGCAATGACGGCTGTGCCGGTATTCCGGCAAGGAGACAGCGCCATGAAATTGACGATTTTGCGCCATCCCGTTTTATGGATATTTACGGCGGCCCTGCTGCTGAGCATGGTCTTGCCCGCGCAGGCCGTGCGTATCAAGGATATAGCCTCTTTTTCTGGTGTGCGTGACAACCAGCTTATCGGTTACGGCCTTGTGGTGGGGCTGGCAGGCACGGGAGACAAGAAGGATGCTGTTTTTACCCTGAGTTCCATGAAAAACATGATGGACCGCATGGGTATCGGCGTGGATTCTTCGGCGCTCAAGACCAAAAACGTGGCCTCTGTGATGGTGACGGCCCGCATGCCTGTATCCGCCAAGCCGGGTACGCGCCTTGACGTCACCGTGTCTTCTGTGGGCGACGCCACATCGCTTTTGGGCGGCGTGCTGCTGCAAACGGCCCTCAAGGGCGTGGACGGCAAGATATACACCCTCGCCCAGGGGTCGCTGACCGTGGGCGGGTTTTCCAGTCAGGGCAGGGCGGCCAGCGTCAGCAAGAACATTTCCACCGTGGGCATTATTCCCGGCGGGGGCATTGTGGAGCGGGGCATTCCGTTTGAGTTCAACCAGCAGGACAAACTCACCCTGCATCTGCGCACGGCCGACTTCAGCACGGCCCAGCAGATCGCCGAGCGCGTCAACGGCGCCATGGGCGGTCCCTTTGCCCGCGCCATAGACGACATGTCCATCACTATGGACATCCCGGCGCAGTACCGCAACAACATGGTGCCTCTCATGGCCTCCATCGAAAATCTGGACGTAAGCCCCGACACCGCGGCCAAGGTGGTAGTGGACGAAAAAACCGGCACTGTGGTGCTTGGGCGTGATGTGCGCATTACCCGCACCGCCGTGGCGCACGGTAATTTGCAGATCACCGTGCAGGAGGGCGAGCAGGTATCGCAGCCTGGTCCCTTCTCGCAGGGGCAGACCGTGGTGACGCCCACCACGGAAACCAATGTGCGCGAAGAAAACCGCCATCTTGTCATCATCGAAGGGGCCACCCTGCAGGAACTGGTGGACGGTCTCAACTCCATCGGGGCCACCCCGCGCGACCTCATATCCATTCTGCGCACCATGCAGGTTTCCGGTGCGCTGCTGGCGGAACTGGAGGTGATATAAATGACCTCTCCCCTGACCACCGGCCTTGTGCCGCATGAAGCCGGAGCGGCGGAAGTATCGCGCCGTGAGTTCCAGTCCCGCCTGGCGGGCATTGGCAATCTCAACGGCAAAAAAATGACGGAAGCGGAAAAAGAAAAAAAACTGCGCGAGGCCTGCGAGGGCTTTGAGTCCATCTTTATCCAGAAAATGTGGCAGGAGATGCGCAATACCCTGCCCAAGACCAATATGCTGCAAGGTCGCGAAGAGCAGTTCTGGCAGAGCATGTATGATCAGGAGCTGGCAAAATCCATGACGGCTGCGGGCGGCATCGGCCTTGCGGACATGATGTACGCCCAGCTTTCTCGCAATCTTGTTTCGGCCAGCCGCAGCACGGCGTCTTCTGTGGGCGGCGCACCCTCGGGCTTTACGCCCCAGGCAGCATCCATACTGCCCGCGGGAAGCAATGACGAAAGCGCCGGGGCAGATGCCCCGGGCGGCAGGTCAGCGTCCGGCGGCGGAGCGGGGCACAGCGCCATGCGTGGCGGCGCGCCCATTCCTTCAGTATATGACGGAATAGCTCCTGTACAGGACGTGGGCGAGTCCGGACATATCCAGGTATTACCCGGTGGCACGGCTTCGGCCGAAAGCGCCGGAGCTGCCGGTTTGCCCGCTTCGCAGGCTGCCCAGGCGGCAGGTCCGCCCGAGGTGGAGCAGGTGCTTGCCGCCCTGCGCGCCCGGCAGGATGCCGCGCAGGACAAAACGCAGCACACACCGCCCAATATGAATACAGGCCTGCATCTGGCCCGCGCCGCCCGCTTTGAGGCGGGCAGCAAGCTTGGTTCGCGCGGGGTGCTGCCCCGTACACATCTTGCGCAGCCGCAGCAGGTGCCCCACGCTGTTCCTTCCGGCGGGCCTGCCGGACATATGGGAGGCATTCCGCCGCTCACCGGGCAAACCACGCAGGCCGGGCAAGCCATGACAGCGCAGCAGGCGGCCGCCGGAGATATGCAGATGCTTATGGCACAGAACATGGGGGCGCCCGCAGCCATGCAGGCGGCCATGTATGCCCAGCCAGGTAATACCGCAGCCCATGCCGCAGGCCAGACGCCAGGGCAAATTTCCGGCCATGCCGTCGGGCAGCCCATGCCGCAGACCATTCCACAAACCGGCTCTCCTGTTCCTCGGCCTCCCCAGGCTGCCCCGGCAGGCGGTATAGTGACGCCCGGACCGTCGGTTCCCGGCGTTTCCGTGCACGATTCCAGCCATGAAGCGCAGGAAGCCGCCGCGCAGGCGGAGCCGCACATACAAAAGGTGCGCTATACCACCAACGTTCCGCCCAGCAAGCGTAAGACATCCGGCAGCGCCATTCTGCGCAGTCTCAGCGCGGATGCCGTTGGCCCCAACAGCCGGGCGGGAGCCGGGCTGGCCGCCTATCATGCGCAACAGGCTTCACAGCCGGGCTTACAGCAGGCCGCGCAGCAGCCGTTGACGGTTCCTGCTCCGGCTGCACAGGGGCAAGGCGCGCCCGTGGGCGCGACAGGTGCGTCGGCGGGTGGTCAGGCAGGCGCCATGACAGGCCAGGCGCTTGCGGCACAACCGGGCATGGCGGTCTCTGCCCCTTCCGCGCAGCAGGCCCGACAGGGAATGGAGAGTTACGGCATCCCGCCGCTGACGGCTACGGATTTACGGCGCTGATGCCTGCTGTGCCCACGCCCCTGGCCGTAGCCTGTGGCGTGGCAGCCGCGAATACGGCAGGCCATGCGGCAGATTCTGCGGCGGGCAGCCCTGTATTGTAGCTCCGCGCCGCCACAACCGCTCTGCCTTTCACAGCGGTTCAGACCGGCAGTCGGCGAGGCACGGAAATTGCTTGATCCTTGACGAGGCGGCAGATTCTGCCCGCAGCGTCGAAGTCCGGCCGCCCAGTGAGGTTGACCATGTATACGATAATCCACACATCCCTGATACGTCAGAGCAAGGCCCTGTCCCTGCTGTGCGCGCTTATGGAAGAGGAATATACCGCACTGCTCGACCGCAACACTGATGCGGTGGTGGCGCTGGAGTTTTCCATTCAGGAGCTTATACGCCAGCTTGCGGCGGAAAAAGCCACGGTCATCACGACGCTGGCAGGAGTGCGCGTGGCGGAATACGCCGGTTCGTTGTCTGCAGAAGAGGGCGGTGCGCTGCTGGAGCTTCTGCGCGCCATAGACAAGGCCGAACAGGGCGTGGCGCGCCAGGCCACGCGTAACAGCCAGCTTTCACTGGCGCTGCTTGATCAGAGCAGCCGCACGCTCCAGGCGCTCACAAGTCAGGCCATGCCCCCCAAGGCGGAAACCTACGGCCGCCGCGGCGGCATGCGTGTGCAGCATCATCCCGAGGCGGCGCTTATCTCAGGGAGGCTCTAGGTCATGCTTAACGGTCTGCTCAATATCGGCAAGACGGCTCTTGGGGCCTCACAGGCGTGGATATCGGTTACCGGCAGCAATATTGCCAATGCCGATACCGAGGGCTATTCCCGCCGGTATGTGGACCAGCGTGACGCCGGAACCATCACCGCCAAGCCGGGCGGCGAAAGTCTTGGCGTCAATGCCCAGCAGATCATGCGCTTTTTTGACGCCTTTCTTGAGCGCTCCTACGTGCGGCAGTCCACCAATTCTTCCCGCTGGAAAGAGCAGGACATGATCCTCTCTTCAGTGGAAAACCTGTTCAACGAATCCAACCGGGCGGGCATAAGCTCGTCGTTGGATAAATTTTTCAAGGGGTGGCAAGATCTCACCCAGTTGCCGGACGATAACGCCTACCGCGAAAGCCTGCTTTCTCAGGCCGACAACCTGAGCGACATGTTCAGCAGCACTGCCGCCGGGCTCAAGGCCATACAGAACGAGATGGATGTATCCATCAAGCAGTCTGTGGACCGCATCAATGCCCTGTCCCGGGGCATTGCCGACCTTAACAGGCAGATCACCACCAATACTGTTGACGGCGTGAGCAATCCCAACGCGCTGCTTGACCAGCGCGACCAGATGGTGCGCGAACTGGCGAGCCTTGTGGATGTGGAGACCATCGACAACGGCAAGGGCAACTTCACCGTGCAGCTCACCACCGGGCAGCCGCTGGTGCAGGGGCAGAACGTCAATGTGCTTGAGGTGATGGGACCGCGCTCAGAAAGTCATCTGAGCGTCGGATCGGCCTATAAAGGCTCCATCGAGTTTCAAGGTACGGATAACCACGAATATACTGTGGATATCGTCACCGGCGGCAAGGCGGGTGATGTGCCGCCGCCCAGCTTTCGTGTGTCGCTCGACGGCGGCAAAACCTGGCTGCGTGATGAAAACGGCAAGGAAATGCGCTTTGAGATCACCGATACTGATGGTGACGGCAAGGTGGATCCCGTACAGGTAAAGAATCTCAAGATTTCCTTCACCGCCACAGACAATTTTACCGTGGGCGACCAGTTCGACATCGTGCCCATGAGTGGCCTGTACTGGATAGAGCCGACGCGCGGGCCGCAGAATGTCACGCCCCAGACATTTTTTGACGGTTCGGAAAACAAGAACCGCGTTACCGGCGGCAAGCTGACTTCGTACTTTACCGTGCGTGATGACAACTGCGGCCGTTACCTTGATGAGCTTAATGCCGTGGCCTCGTCCCTTATCTGGGAGGTCAACCGCCTGCACAGCCAGGGGACCGGCACGGAAATGCTGAACTATGCCCAGGGTTCGCAAAAGGTGCAGAGCACGCAGCAGCCCCTTGGTTCGCCCCAGGCCATCATGCCCTATGCGGACAGGCTGCAAAGCGGCAACGTAAACATCTTTTTTTACGACAAGACTACCGGGGAGTTCCGCAACACTGATACCGGAAGCAATACGTTGGACTTCAGTTCCATCACGCCTCCCGGAACCGTGAATTTCGATCCGGCCCATCACACCCTGCAGGACGTGTGCAACGTCATCAACAGCAGCTTTCCCGATGCCAGCGCGCCCGGACTCAACATGCTCAAGGCGACCATTCAGGATGGCAAGCTGCTCATAGAGGCCAACCCGGCCTGCAACGTCAGCTTTGCTATGGGGGTGGACAGCACGGGGCTTATGGCTGCGCTTGGCATCAATACGTTTTTTACGGGCGACAGCGCCACCAACATGGCGGTGAGCAGCCAGCTGCACAGCAATGTCAACCTGATCGCCGCCGGGGCCGTGAACGGGCAGAACCAGGCCAACAAGGGCGATAACGTCACAGCCACGGCCATAGGTGAGCTTGCCAGCAAAAAAGTGACGGTTTCCACCACCTGGAAGACCGTGAGCAACCAGAGCATCGGCGAATACTACGCGACTCTGGTGACCACCGTGGGCGCTGACAAAAGGCTTGCCAAAACCAATGCCGAATACCACAAGGCCCTTGCCACCGACCTTGAAGACCGCGTGACCTCGGTGACAGGGGTGAACCTGGATGAGGAAATGTCCAACCTCATAAAATTTCAGCATTCCTATACGGCGGCGGCCAAGCTTATCACCACCGCTGACCAGATGCTGCAGACCCTGCTGGGTCTCAAGCAGTAGGGATCTGCGGAACCCTCAGTCGTGCGCATGTGGGCGGCCGTTAAACGATAGCTTCAAGCGTAACCATTCCCAGGCGCAATGCCGTCAGGCCTGTCCGTGGCTGTACAGGGGCGCTTTAAATAATCGGACACGTGTTTTTCCGGCGAGAATATGCTCAAGGAGTTGCCATGTCCATTCGTGTAACACAAAGCTCCATGTACAATACCATGGTGGGGCAGATGCAGAAGAGCCTTTCTGCATATATGGAAAGTAACGAACAAGGCTCGACGCAAAAAAAGATCAACCGCCCGTCCGATGACCCTGCGGGCATGTACCGTGTGCTCATGACCAGGGATGATATCAGCGCCACCAAGCAGTATCAGTCCAATTGCGATACGGCCAAGGGCTGGCTTGAACTGACGGATAACGTACTGGGAACCCAGTTGAGCAATGCCATCATCAGCCTCAAGAGCCGCATGGAACAGGCTGCCACCGGCACCACGGCTGATCAGCGCAAGCTCATTGCCCAGGAAGCGCGTGAAATTTTCGGCCAGATTCTCAACCTGTCCAATACGCAGTTCAACGGCAAGAGCATCTTTGCCGGGCAGCGGTATGACCTGAACGCCTATGAGCAGAGCCTGGCCCTGACCTGTTGGGATGACACGTGGAACAACGAGATCAGCCAGGGGCATTATTCCATTGATGGAGCAAGCAATACCTCCATGATGATCCAGTTCACGGATGACGGCACCCTGGGAACGGACACGCTGACCTACCGCTGGTCCAAGGACGGCGGCGACACCTGGACCACAAGTACCGTACCCGCCGGCAGCCGCACCCTGGTGGCCGATGGCGTGACCATCACTATGGATCAGGATATGGCCGTCAGCGCGGCGGATACAAGCCTCGGCCCCGGGGCCAAAAACGGTACGCTCGTCTATATACGGCCTACGGCCGTCTACCAAGGGGATGACAACGATCCGCCGCCGGAAATGACCGTCATGGGCGGTCCCGCCGGGCTGAAAACGTCGGCCAACGGAGCCTTCGGCAATAACGTGCTGGTGCGTATGGACAATACCGTGGACCTGAACTCCACCGGCACGGCGTTCAACTATTCTTACAGCCTGGATAACGGCGGCACCTGGGTCACGGCTTCGGGCCAGACCACGGGGGGCGGCACTGTGCGCCTGCCGGTGCCGGGCGGCTACATGGATATGGACGCCACAGCCACTAATCCGCCCACAAGCGTCATTGACGCAGGCACGCAGGTGCTCATCCATCCCTCGCGCGCCAACCTGAACCTGGAAATAATGCAGGGAACCTACATCTCTGTGAACAACGTGGGCAAGGATATTTTCGGGGGGTACTATCAGGGGCAGCCGTCGCTTGAGGGCGGCCAGAACCTTTTTGACGTGGTGGGCGAATTCATTGCCTACTGTGAAAACAATAATCAGGAAGGCTGCCAGAAAAGCCTGGCCGCCATAGAGCAGGCGCATGCCCACATCCTTGCGTACGAAGCCCGCATCGGCGGGCTGGAAAACCGCGTCAGCATGGCTCAGGACGTGCTCAGCTTTCAAAAGCTGGACCAGGAAGAACGATTGAGCTATACCGAGGACATCGACCTGACAGAGCTGCTGGCAAAGCTTACGCGGCAGCAGTTGACGTACCAGACGGTGCTTCAGTCTTCTTCTATGATCATGCAGATGAGTCTTGCCAAGTACATATAACAGGTAGCATCTATGCTTATACTGACGCGCCGCCCGGGTGAAAGCCTGTATCTCGGCGAAAACATACGCATAACCGTTCTGGGTATGCAGGGCAAACAGGTCAAGCTTGGCCTTGAAGTGCCGGGCGACACAACCGTTTACCGCGAGGAAGTGTATAAACGGGTTGTGGAGGAAAACCGCCGCGCCCTTGAAACCAGTAACAACGACCTTATGGTGGCTGCTGAATTATGGCACGAAACAAAGAAATAGAAATCGATACCCGCCTTGGCCGCCGGAGTGTCGATGCCGACAAGGTTGTACACTTTCCGCGCGGGCTGGCCGGTTTTGAAAATGAACGGGATTTCATTCTGCTGCAGATACGGCCCGAAGCTCCCCTGCTTATCCTGCAAAGCATGAGCAATCCCGTGGTGGGGCTGCTGGTGGCTGATCCGTACAGTTTTATGGAAAAAAGTGCGTATGCGCCTGCCATGGGCGAAGCCGAAAAGCAGCTTCTGCGCATCTCCGACCTGGACGAAGCCGCGGTTCTGGTAACGGTCACCATTCCCGCCGGGCAGCCCGGCGAAGCAGCGCTCAATCTGGCCGGGCCGATTGTCATCAATTCGCGCGAGCGCGTTGGCCTTCAGGTTCCCCAATGCTCTGACGGCCCGCAGCAGATATACATGCACAGCCTGAAACCCGTTGGCGAGAGCGGGCAGGCAGAAAAAAGCGAAGCCGCTCCCGCGGAATAGCAACTTTTTTGTGCCTGAACGGCGAGAGCCTGCATCGGCTTTTGCGCGGCCCCTTTTTCAGTTGCTGAAAAAGGGGCCGCGCTTTTTGACTTCTTGTTTTGTTGGGCCGGCGCGTTTCAGTCAGCGTATTGCGCGTGCACTGATGACCTCCAGCCGCGGTAGCAGCCAGGCAGGGCAGCGCTGCGGCTGGCTGCTATCGCAGTGTGCAGGGAGACCGCCGGGCGAAGCGAGGAAGCTCCCGCCGCACAAGCCGTGCAGCCCTTGACAGCCTCCCTCTGCCGCCCGTCGGGCAGGCGTTTCAAAAAAGACAGTCAGAATATTTCAAACATCAACGGATCTATATCGCAATTATTTTTTCTTGGAGCCTGGCGTGGCTTCCGCGGGTGGGCGCTGTTTGCCGGACGGAGCAGGGGCGGCCGGCTTTTTTCCTGTGGCACTGTCGCCGCCTTCGATGTGCACCGTGGGCAGCGCTGCAAATGCTGGCTCATGCAGATTCATGCCCTCCATGATGGTTCCGGTAATATCCATGCCGGGTGCAGCGTCCAGCAGGCCGTTGCGGGCCAGCACCATCTGTGCCTTGTAGCTTTCGCGCCAGCGGGCCGTTTCTGCCAGCATGTGGTTGACAACGACCTGTCTGGCCGCTGCTTCTTCCAGCGCCATCTGGCGGCGCAGGGCGCGCAGACCCTGAACCAGCGCCTGTTCACGCTCTTTCGGCGATGCGGCGGCGTAAGTTTTTTGCAGTTCGCTCCAGCCTGCATCCAGGCGCTGGCGGACGGCCTCAAGATGTCTGGTGGCGGCATGGGCCGCGCGGGATTCGCGCAATACGCGGTCCACATCCACTATCCCGACCTTGGGCGGATCACTGAAGTTAAGGCATCCTGTGAGGAGGATGCAGAGCAGCCCCAGGGCTGCAAAACGTATTTGCTTTGTCATAAAAGTACCTTGGCAAGAAAAGCCGTCCGCGCCCAAGGAAGGGCAGGGCGTGGACGGCCGCACAAGCCGTATGGGCGCTTGTGGTGATTGCAAATGTAGCGGGGCGGCGTAAGCCGCCCCGCATCGGATGTTTATGGTCTGATTTGCGTTACTGGTTAAAGGGCCTCCTGGAAACGCGCAGTTGTTTCGTTTGGCAAGGCGCGATCTTTTTTGAAGCAGGAGTGGACTCTTCCGTCCTTGGCTGTTTCAAAAAAGTAAAGCAACGCCGCCAAACGGAATAAATCAGCGTGTCCCTAGAACTCGTAACGGACAGTGCCGAACACGCCGTGCGAGGTGCTGTGCTCAGAGGCCTGTATGTTGTAGTTCACGCCAAGGCTCAGGTTGTCATTGCCGAAGTCAAGACCAAGGCCGCCTGTATAGCTCATGTAATCCATTGTATGGGTGTCCAGCTCGGCCTTGGTGCCGGTTCCGGTAAAGCGGATCTTGCTCCTGGCTTCAATATCGCCGGTGGCGGGAATGATGCCGAGGTCAAGGTTGGGCTTCACGTACCAGCCGTTGCCGGTTTCAACCTGCTTGCTGAAGGTCACGCCGATGGGGAATGTCCAGATATTCTGGTTCATTTCATCTCCGCGCATGACGGTGCCGTTGCTCTTCACGTCGTAGGAGTCGGTGCTCACGTACATGTAGCGCACGCCCAGGTGGGGGATGATGTCCACATACTGGGTATTGAGCTTGTATTCGGCACGCAGGCCGGTGCTCAGGGCGTATGCCGTGATGTCGCTCTTGAGGTCGCGCATCTGCATGGCTCCGGGCAGTTCCTGCTTCACCTTGTTATAGGTGCTGGTGTAGTTGACGTCGGCAGTGAGGCCGACGTTTTCCTTCGCCCATCCGGCGTACGCGCCAAGGCCCCAGAAGCTGAAGCTGTTGGTGGTTTTTGCCAGGTCGCCTTCGCCTTCGGCGTAACCCCCGCCGATATTGAAGGCTATGCCCGCGCGCAGGGCGTTATCAAAGGTATAGTCGCTGCCAAGGGCCACACCGCCAAGACCACCGTGCCACTTGAGGTCGTAGCTGTCTCCGGCTTCCATATTCCAGGCATTCTGGCTCTGGTACAGGGGCATGATCCACAGGGCCATGCCGTTTTTGGCCGCGCCTTCCGCCTTGTTGAGCGAAACGGACTGCATGCCGTTGCCGTCAGGCTGGGCAATGCTGGTGCGCTGGGTAATGGCAGCGCCCGCCGCATTGTTGGCGGCCATTGTCATTTGCGGTACTGCCCCGGCTACGGCTATGCGGGCGGCGCTTTCAATGGTTTTGGCGGCCAGATTGGCATCATTGCCGATGAAGTTGTCGCTGGTGGCACGGGACAGGAAGCGCACGCCCTTCACGTCGGAGTCCACATGTGCGGGACCGACATGGTCGGCGGTGTAGGCATTGTCCAGTACCTTTACAAGGTCGCCGTCAAGCTTGGGGTAAACGTTGGCGGCAGAATTGAGCCCCGTGCTCAGCACGCCGGTGGCGGCATCAAACGAACCGTTGATCATGCGCGAGTCAGTGATGAAGTTGGAACCTGTCCAGCCTGTTCCGTCAGTGCCAAGGGTGATTGTGTCTATATTGGTGCCGAGCACAGTATAGTCCTGACCCACTTTGGCATCAGTAATACGCAGTTTTGCGCCATCGCCGATATTGGCTGTGCCGCCTGCGGTGTTGCTGCTGATGGCTCCGTCAGGGGTGACGGCAGCGGCAGCGGTAACCACCAGAAGGGACTTGCCGGAGAAATCAAGATGATTGGCGGCCGGCGGGGTGGCGGTAAAGTCCGCGGTTGTTTTTGTGCCGTCCACAATAATGCCGTGAGCGCCGTCAAGCACCTGGGCACTGTAGATGCCCAGGGCGGAGTCCACGCCGTTTTCTGTCAGGCCCGCGCCGTTGGTGGCCTCCTGTACCTGTCCGGCAAGCCAGCCCATGTTGGTGGTGCCGATGGCAGCCATAGAGTTCATGCCCACGCCCACGTTGCCGTTGATTTCGACATCAGCGGCTGTTGCGCCCGTAAAGCCGCCTACAGCCACGTTGCTTGAGGCCAGGCCCCAGGCAGGGTCCACATAGAGATTGCCGCCGGCCAGATTCAGGCTGCCCACGGTGAGGGTCGTGCCGCCCTTTGTATCATCGGCGTCGCCGACAGCAATGGTTTTGCCCGATGCTCCGGTCAGCTTGTCGGCCTTGACCTGCGCGCCGTCAATGAAGGCGGCGTCATCGGCCACAGCAAGGCTTTCAGCCACAAGGCTGCCGCCGGTGACGTTGACTGCGCCATCCACTGCAAGGCTCTGGGCCACAATGTTGCTGCCGGTAATGGCGGCAGTGCCGGTTACAGCCATGTCGCCGAGAGCGGCTTCGCTGTCGGTCAGGGTAAGGTTGCCTGCCACCGTACTGGCGTCAGTAACGGTGCCGGTGGCAAGCAGTTTGCCGTTGGCAACCGTCACATCTGCGGAGGCCGTAAGCGTCTTGGCCTCGATGCTGCCATCGGTAACAAGTACCGTGCTGGTATTAAGGGTCTTAGCAGAAGCGACAGTGCTGCCGTTATTCACGTTCACGCCGCCGGCAGTGATGTTGCCCGTGGACAATATCGTGCCGCCGTTATCCGCGGTTACGGTTCCCGCATCAATGGACGTTGCCGCAAGAGCGCCCTTGTCGGCGCTAACGCTGCTGACCGCCTCGGTGGCAGTGCCGATAGCCCCGGCAGTAAGGCCCCCGCCAGCACTGACGTTCACATTGCCGGTATCGGCAGCGCCAGCAGTGATGTCGCCCACAGTATAGTCTGCGGCAGCGACATTAAGGGCAGAGCCAGCTCCGGCCAGCTCCACGTTGCCGTTAAGTGTGCCGCCGTTGGATGGCGCGCCCGTGGAGCCAAGGTTGAGGTTTTTTCCGGCAGCGATGCTGACATTGGTGGCCGCATCGCCTTCAGCGATGATCAACTGGCCGCCATTGCCAAGCAGGGTAAGGTTGCCGTTGATGGCGGCAGCGACATCGCCGGTGTTGCCCGTAACGACAAGAGCATCAACGCCGAAGCCGCCGCCCACGGTGATGGCGTCGCCTGTGCTGGCATATTCCGCATTTATACCGGCCAGCACTGCGCTGGTGGCTTCTGCCGCGGCACCTGTGATGCTACCGTCGCTGGTTCCCTTGTCGGCGTCTGATATTTCTATGGCGGCGGCGCCATAGCTGATAAGGCCGCTGCTGCCCGCAGTCAGCAGGCCGGTTTTTGTGCTCTGCATCTGCTGGGTATTGACGCTTTCCAGCCCGTCAAGCCGCAGCGTACCGCCATTGGCCACATGTATTTTTTCGAGGCCCGCTGCGATGGCAGCAACGTCGTCTGTGTATGTGACAAATTTTTCGGCATCGCCTGACAATACGCCGTTATTCATGACGTTGACGCCGTTGTCGTGGCCGACATCACCCTCTGCGCTGCTCTTCAGGTCGCCCTGGATGTTCAGTTCGGCAGAGCGCCCATCGTGTCCGCCGCCAACGGTGAGGCTGCCATCCTGGATATCCAGCGTCTTGCCTGCGGCCAGCGTCCACTTGCCCTGGGCAACGTCAACTACGCCCTCGCTCGTAACGTTGGCATTGATGTCGCCGCCGGGATTTGCATCCTCGCCAAGCTTCAGTATGCCCTTGTCGGCTATTTGCAGGCCCTTGCCTTCGCTGCCCGCGAAGCCGAGCGCGGAGCCTGCCTCGCCCTTGAGAAAAAGCTCGCCGGACGCAAGCGTAAAGTCCGCATCCGGAGTATCCGGCGTAAGGGCAAGGCTGTTGGCCTTGATGCGGTTGCCCTGGGACCCGGTGCTGTCAATGGCGAGTGCATCGCCGGTCAGCTTTATGTTTTGCGCCTGAATGCTGCCTTCGCCCAAAAGAGTGACCTTGCCGGTTACGGCCGCGGAGCCGCCGGTAATGCTTGCGGCATCCACAGTGGCATTTTCGCCCAGATGCAGGCGGGCGTGCCGCGCAGCGGTACCTTGGACGGTTACGGACCCGTCTTTTTCAAGCCAGCCGGCAAGCTGGGCGTCAGTCATGTCCGCACGGGCCATCTGGTTGCTAGTAGCATCCTGAACACGCTCGACAGCGATGGCTCCGGCAGTGCCGCTGAATTTTTCAAGCTCGGCTCCGGTCAGGTCAAGATGGGCGTCAGTCACCGAAAGCGTGCCTGCGTTGGCTACAATGCCCGTCAGCTTGTGGTCGCCGCCAGCGCTGTAGGCAAGTGTAGAGTCAGCATAAAGGTTGACCTTGCCGCCGTTGTCCAGCACGCCATCGGCAGCCACATCCAGGGTCATGCCCTTGTTCAGGAAAAGATGCCCCTTGTCGCCGACCATAACGCTGCCGCCATCAGCAACCCTAGTGTATCCATCCAGAGCGCCAGGCATGGCGCCGGTGACAGTTTTGCCCGGTTCAGATGGGGGCGTGTTAAGAAAGCCTGTCAGCAGAAGACCGCCTTGCACATCAACGGTTGCGCCGTCTGTGATGTGGGTAACGCCGGCATTGAATACACCGTGATTGCCCTGAGCAACGTTGATTCTGGTGCTGTCGCCGGTGATCAGCAGGTTGGCGCTGTCTTTGTCAAGAGAGGCCGCACCCTTGCCGGTAAAAAGCATTCCTGCATCATCAAAATCTTTTGTATGGTTTTCGTCCGGGGACAGGCCCATAAGGTTGACGGTCGCGCCGTCGGCAATTTTCAGTTGAGCTGTCGCAAAGTCAGCTGCCGCGCCTCCAAAAAGATTGGCCGAGGTGATGTTGACCACCGTATTGGGGCCGGAAACAAGGGTGGGCAGGCCGGTAGAAATGGCGGCATCGTTTTCATCGGTCGTTTCAGCATAGCCGCCAAGGCCGTTTTCGCGCCAGCCGTTACCGTTTGTGCCGTTGATGTTGACGGTTCCGCCCGTGATCTGCAGGTCGCGGGAATCCGAATAGCCGTTGACGTTCAAAGTGCCGCCCGTTACCAGCAGTTTGCCGTTGGAAGGGGTAGCGCCATCTCCGGCCGAAATGCTCCCGGGGATGTTCACGGTGACCGTGCCGCCGTCAGTGATGGTCAGGGTTCCTGTAAGTGCTACCGCGTCAGAATTCACTGCAAGGCTTGTCTGGTCCCCGCCGGAGCCTACGGTCAGGTTGCCTCCATCCCAGTCTGCCGCCATAGCCAGCCCGGTGCTGCCCAGGGTCAGGGCCGCTGCCAGTGCCAGCGAGCCGAAGGTGTTGATCTGGCGGCATTTCCCCAATACCGCCTTATACCTGTTAATCAGGTTACCAATCGCGTTTTTGGACAAAATCATGAGCTTCCTCCTTAAAAAGTCACCATCAGGGCCGTAAAAGTGGCCTGTCCTCTGCATGGAGCGGGGAAAGCAATCCGTGAATGGTGCCGCTGAAAATATTGCTTTCCCCGGATTAGGCGGATATGGTTGGTCTGCTAAAACGTGAACCTTAACCGCCCAACTGCATTATTAGATCAAAATCTCAGCCATTTCAACCTGAATATTGATTATGAATTAAAATTTCATCTATCTGTTCAGATTGTGAGCAATATTTTGATCTTACAGGACGGTGCGGAGTTGATTGGGCATTGGGATAGTATTACTTATGAAAACGCTTGGATCTCGCATCCGTTTCGTGCGAGGAGCATTGTCGCAGGAAGTTTTTGCAGCAAAAATCGGCGTCAGCAAGGGATCACTCGGTGGATATGAGCGTGATGAAAATCTGCCAAACAGTGATATTATTCTGAAAATATGCCAGGAAACCGGTGTGTCTGTTGAATGGCTTCTACTCGGTACAGGCGCCCCGGCTGCATCGGATGAAGAAGGGCCTGTCGGGCCGGGAAAGCTACTGGCAGGCGGTACGTTGACCCTGCCGGGTATGATGGGGGTTGTTGCACCTTCATCCATGCCACAGAACGGAATTGCGTTCGTTCCGGACGGAAAAATGATCCAGCAGGAATGCGCGCGTTGCCGCAGACTTGAGGAGCGGCTTGAGCGCCTGGAAGACGAACGCAGGGAGCTGAGTGAAGAAAACCGGCGCCTTTGGAAAGAAAACAGTCTTCTTAACGCCCGTCTGGCTCGTATGAAGGCCAGGGGTTGAGCCACTCCGGATGGAGAGCCTGTAGTACAGTTGCACGCGGTCAGGTTGCATTGTTTCGCGCCTGGCCGCGTTTTTTCGGCCCTTCTGGGTCTGGCGGCCGCATTGACGCGACCCCTTCCGGTCTTATCTATCTGGAGTAAGGCGATCTTAAAATGTGCATTCAAAAATGACGGTATCTCTGTTTTTGTGGCGGGTACACAATACGATGCGTTTGTGCTCTGGCAGCCGCATACGCCTGCGCCGCAGACCATGTGTTTTACCGTTAAGGACGGCGCGCCTGACAACTGCTGTACTGGTGCAACTATCCGCCTGTGCCGGAGATGTGGATCTGAATTTGCTGTTGTGTCGCCATGCCCGATCCCTGCCGGCGGGACTGCACGTCTGTACTGCCGGAAGCGCCACGGCTGCCGGTTGTCATTCCGTGAAATTCGGTGAAATTTTTTCCGTTCTTTTTTCTGCCCAGTAAAATTATCTTGCAAAAATATTTTTATTTCCGGTTGTTGCTGATTTTTCACGAACTTGTTTTCGCGAGACCGGGGAGAATACAGTTGATGTCTGATAGTGATACCAAAGTTTTTGGGCTTATCCCCTATGCAAGGCTGGCAAACGCAGATATATGACTTTATTCTTGTAGAAAAGCTGACCGGCCGGTCAACCGGCCGCACATGTGCCCGGCATGTCCGGGCTGGCGCGTGGGGCGCGCGGGCTGCGCCCTCCACCATTACAGATGTTCTAAGGAGGCCACATGGCAAGCCAGGCGTTGATCAGGGATTTTGAAGATCTCATCGGCAAGGAAAACGTGTTCAGCTCCGAAGCTGACCGGCAGAGCTATTCGTATGACTCGGCAGTGCTGACCCCCGTGGTGCCTGCGCTTGTGCTGCGTCCGACCACTGCCGAGCAGCTGGGAGCATGTGTCAAAAAGCTGTATGACAACGGTCTGCCCATGACTGTACGCGGCGCGGGAACCAACCTCTCCGGCGGCACCATCCCCGACAATTCCGACTCTGTGGTTATTCTGACCACCGGACTCAACCGCATTCTTGAGATCAACTCCGACGACCTTTATGCCGTGGTGGAGCCGGGCGTGATCACTGCCCAGTTCGCCGCCGAAGTGGCCAAGAAAAATCTGTTCTATCCCCCGGACCCGGGTTCTCAGGCCGTATCGACCATTGGCGGCAATATTGCTGAAAACGCCGGCGGCCTGCGCGGCCTCAAGTACGGCGTCACCAAAGACTATCTCATGGGCATCGAATTTTTTGACGCCACCGGCGAGATGGTCAAGTCCGGTTCGCGCACGGTCAAGTGCGTTACGGGCTACAACCTGGCCGGCATGATGGTGCAGTCTGAAGGTACGCTGGGCATTATTTCCCAGGCCATTCTCAAGCTTGTGCCCCCGCCGAAGGCCTCCAAGGCCCTGATGGCCGTGTTTGAAAATGTGCAGGACGCCGCCGAAGCCGTGGCTGGCATTATTGCCGCCCACGTTGTGCCCTGTACGCTTGAGTTCCTTGACAACAATACCATTGTGCGCGTGGACGACTTCACCAAGGCCGGTCTGCCGCGCGAAGCCGGAGCCATCCTGCTCATCGAGGTGGACGGCCACCCCGCCCAGGTCGCGGACGACGCCGAAGCTGTGGAGCGTGTGCTCAAGGCCAACCGCGCCACCGCCGTGCATGTGCCCAAGGACGCCGACGAAAAATTCAAACTGTGGGAAGCCCGCCGCATGGCTCTGCCCGTGCTGGCCCGCTGCCGTCCCACTACCGTGCTTGAAGACGCCACCGTGCCGCGTTCGCAGATTCCTGCCATGATGAAGGCCGTTAACGAAATCGCCGCCAAGTACAAGGTTGAAGTGGGCACGTTCGGCCATGCCGGCGACGGCAACCTGCACCCCACCTTCCTGTGCGACAAGCGCGACAAGGACGAGTTCCACCGAGTGGAAGAGGCCATTGACGAAATGTTCGATGTGGCCCTCAAGCTGCACGGCACGCTTTCGGGTGAGCACGGCATCGGCACGGCCAAGGCCAAGTGGATGGAAAAAGAAACCTCGCGCGGCACCATTCTGTTCTCTCAGCGGCTGCGTCGCGCCCTTGACCCCAAGGGCCTGTTCAACGCCACCAAGCTGGTGGGAATCTAGGAGCCTTACATGAGTAATCTGCACGAACTGGCCCAGCGCCTTATGGCGCTGGACGACAAAGTCACGGCCTGCATGAAATGCGGCATGTGCCAGGCCGTGTGCCCCATGTTCGGCGCTTCCGGTATGGAGGCCGACGTGGCGCGCGGCAAGCTGGCGCTTATCGACAATCTGGCCCATGAAATGATCCAGGACCCCGAAGCCGTGGCCGACAAGCTGGGCCGCTGCCTTCTGTGCGGCTCCTGCCAGGCGTCCTGCCCGCCCGGCGTCCAGATTATGGACGTGTTTATGGAAGCGCGGGAAATCGTCAACGCCTATCTGGGTCTGCATCCGGTCAAAAAAATGATCTTCCGCGCAGTGCTGCCGCAGCCCGGCGTGTTTAACCTCGCCATGCGCATGGGTGCTCCTGTTCAGGGGCTGATCTTCCGCAGCACGGGTTCGGCTCAGGGTACGGTGTGCGCGCCCATGCTGAACTTCATGCTGGGCGACCGCCATATGCGCCCCCTGGCCAAAAAGCCCCTGCACGCTCGCTACGGCGCGCTTGACGAACGCCGCCCGGCCGGCGGCATCAAGGTGGCCTTTTATCCGGGCTGCATGGGCGACAAGATGTATACTGATATGGCTGAAGCCTGCCTCAAGGTGCTGCGCCATCACAACGTGGCGGTCTTTATGCCCAAGGGCCTGACCTGCTGCGGCATTCCTGCCCTGTCCTCCGGCGATGCCGAGGGCATGGTCAAACAGATGAAGGTCAACCTGCGCGCCCTCGACGGTGCGGATTTTGACTACATTCTCAGCCCCTGCGGTTCCTGTACTTCTACTGTCAAGGAACTGTGGCCCCGCTACGCCGGGCGCCTTGGCGCCGCGGAACTGCGCAAGGCCGAGCAGCTTGCTGCCAAGGCTATGGACATCAACGCCTTTCTTGTGGATGTGCTCAAGGTGCAACCTGCCGAAGCTCCGGCGGGCAACGCCACGACCGTGACCTATCACGACTCCTGCCATCTCAAAAAATCGCTGGGTGTTGTGGGCCAGCCCCGTGCTGTCATGGCGGCCAACCCCGCCTACAAGGTGGTGGAAATGGCCGAAGCTGACCGTTGCTGCGGCTGCGGCGGCTCGTTCAACCTCTTCCACTATGACTATTCGCGCAAGATCGGCCAGCGCAAGCGCGACAATGTGGTGTCCTCCGGGGCCGAGATTGTTGCCGCAGGCTGCCCTGCCTGCATGATGCAGCTTGAAGACGTGCTCTCGCACAACAAGGACCGTGTGCGCGTCAAACATACCGTTGAAATATACGCTGAAAGCCTGAAATAAGAACGGCCGCTCCGGCGGGAAATTTCCCGCCGGAGCGGCGCGGCATGGCCGCGTAATCATGATGACCGAAAGGAGAATCCTATGCCCCCTGTGAACCAGGAACTGGTCGAAGCCTTCGCCGCCAAGGCCGCGGCGGTCAGCGCAGTGGTGCAGGAAGTGCCCACCATGGCCGCGGCCCTGCAATATGTTGTGGACGTGTGCGCCAGCAAGGCTCCTGCTGAAATTCTGGCTGATGAGCCTGGCACCGCGCAAGGCCCCTTGAGCCCCAACAACGTGCCTACCCGGGTGCAGCGTGTTATCGCAGCCCCTGAACTCAACGATGCGGACTTCGCCACCCTGGCCGCCGCCTGCGACGAAAAGGGTTTTCTCTGCATTCGCGAAGGGCTGCGCAACTATCTTGCCGGTATCGATGTGGGGCTTTCCACAGGTATTGTCGGTGTGGCGGCCAGCGCCACCTGCATGCTGGATACCGACAAGGAAGACGTGCGCCTGGCGGGCATGATTTCTGAAGTGTCCATGATTCTTTTGCGCAAGTCCGACATTTATCCCGATCTGCCGTCCATTGCCCAGTTTTTGCGTGAGCGCATGAACTCGGCCCCGGCCACCTACACCACTCTGGTGACGGGTCCCAGCCGCACGGCTGATATCGAACGTGTGGCTGCCGTGGGCGTACATGGCCCGCTGGAACTCCACATCATTCTTCTGGAGGACTAACCCATGCATGACGCCCTTAAAAGCAGCTCCGGTTACCACAAGGAACTGGACGAAGCCCTGAACGACGAATTTTTGCGTCGCACCCTCGACACCTTTGCCGTGGCCTATCGCGCCAACCGCGAAGCCGTGTTCAAAGAAGTGGACGAACGCGCCCTCATTGCCCAGGTGGCCGATGCCAAGGACTACGCCTGTCAGCATATGGAAGAACTGTACACCCAGTTCAAGGCCGAAGCTGAAAAGCGTGGTGTGCATGTGCACCGCGCCGCTACGGCTGCCGAAGCCAACGAGATCATTTCGCGCATTGCCAGGGAAAACAACGTCAAGCGCGTAGTGAAGTCCAAGTCGATGACGGCTGAAGAAATCGAGCTTAATCCTGCCCTTGAGGCCCAGGGCCTCATTGTGGATGAAACCGACCTTGGCGAATGGATCATCCAGTTGCGGCACGAAGGCCCTTCCCACATGGTCATGCCCGCCATCCATCTTTCACGCTATCAGGTGGCCGATGACTTCACCAAGGCCACCGGCGTAAAGCAGGATTCGGACGTGCAGCACCTGGTCAAGGTGGCCCGTGTGCAGCTGCGCCGCAAGTTCATTGCCGCGGATATGGGCATCAGCGGCTGTAACTTCGCCGTGGCCGAAAACGGCTCGGTGTCCACCGTGACCAACGAGGGCAACGCCCGCATGGTCACCACACTGCCGCGCGTGCATGTGGCCATTGCCGGTCTGGACAAGCTCGTTGCCAAGCTGGACGACGCCCTTACGGCCCTGCTGGTGCTGCCCCGCAACGCCACTGCCCAGCGCATCACCTCCTACGTCACCTGGATGTGCGGCGCGGGTCCCTGCGCGGCCAATGCGGACGATAAAAAGATCATGCATGTGGTCTTTCTGGACAACGGGCGTACCGAGATTGCCAAGGATCCGCTGTTCAAGCAGATCTTCCGCTGCGTGCGCTGCGGCGCCTGCGCCAACGTCTGCCCCGTGTACCGCCTGGTGGGCGGCCACAAGATGGGCTACATCTACATTGGCGCCATTGGCCTTATTCTTACCTACTTCTTCCACGGTAAAGACCGCGCGCGCATTCTGAGCCAGAACTGCATGGGATGCGAATCCTGCGCCAATGTGTGCGCCGGCGGCATCGAGCTGCCGCGCCTCATCCGCGAAATCCGCGCGCGTCTCAATGAAGAGCAGGGCGCTCCCATTGAAGCCAACCTGCTGTCGGCCGTCATGAAGAACCGCAAGCTCTTCCACCGGCTGCTCAAGTTCGCCAGCTTTGCCCAGAAGCCCTTTACCCGCGGAACGCAGTTCCAGCGTCACCTGCCCTCAATATTTATGGGCAAGCACAACTTCAAGGCGCTGCCCGCCATCGCCAACAAGTCCTTCCGTGACCGCTGGCCCGAAATTGCGCCCAGGGTGCAGAATCCCACCATGCGTGTGGCCATCTTCAGCGGCTGCGCCCAGGACTTCATCTACCCCGAGCAGCTGGAAGCCTGCGTGAAAATTCTTGCCGCCAAAAATGTGGCGGTGGAATTCCCCATGGACCAGTCCTGCTGCGGCCTGCCCCTGGAAATGATGGGACAGCGCAAAACCTCCATTGATGTGGCCAAGCAGAACATCGCGGCTTTCCGCGGCGGCAACTATGACTACATCATCACGCTCTGCGCAAGCTGCGCCGGCCACCTCAAACATCATTATCCGCAGATCCTGGACAAGGATTACGCAGTGGTGGAAGGTCAGGCCTTTGCGGCCAAGGTCATTGATTTCAGCTCTTTTGTGCATGACGTGCTGGGCCTCAAGCCCGAAGACTTCCACAAGTCCGGGCAGAAGGTCACCTATCATGCTTCGTGCCACCTCTGTCGTGGCCTGGGCGTGAAAAAGGCCCCCCGTGAGCTTATCGCTGACGCGGCGGAATACGTACCCTGCGAGGAAGAAGAAGTCTGCTGCGGCTTTGGCGGCAGCTACTCCGTGAAGTTCCCCGAAATATCGGCGCAGCTTCTGGAAAAGAAAATCAACAATATGAAGGCCACCGGAGCCGACCGCCTGGTGGTGGACTGCCCCGGCTGCGTCATGCAGCTGCGCGGCGGCGCTGAAAAGCAGGGGCTGAAGATCAAGGTCGACCACATTTCGGAATTGCTGGCCGACAATCTGAAAAAATAAGCCCTTCCGATAAACAGGTAAAAACAAAAACGCCGCTTGCTGATCCAAGCGGCGTTTTTGTTTTGGTGTGATGCCGGTCGGCTGGCGGCTCAAAAAACTGTCGGATTCCGGCGGTGAAACGTATGGAGAGGTCCCGCAAGGGGGAAGGGCTGCCGGCGCCGGGGAACGGGAAATATCCGTAAAAGAGCCGCACGAAGATATACTGGGGTCTGCGGGCTGTCCGCAGCTTTGGGCCGTTCAATGCCTGCCGGGCAATGGGAAAATCACGTACTGGATATGTTTTTGCCCGTCAGCAGTCGGTCCGGGGTTACACTTGTTAATGGGTCGCCTGCAGGGGGATGCGCCACCAGTACCAGAAACTGACGATGGTGGGGTCTTGGGGTTGCCATTCTCCGCAGGTTTCAAAGAAATGAAGCACCTTGCGTTCAATGCCGTCAAGCGGAACCCCGTTGGCGGCCATCTGGCGCAGGCGGAAAAAAATTGCCAGACACTCAAAAAGGCTCAGGCAGTCTTCTTCCAGGCAGATGTTGGTTTGAAGTTGCAGAACAAATTCCTGGTAAAAGGGATTATCCTCGCCTACGCAGGCGTCAAAGGCCGGGCTGTTTTCCAGAAGGTGCTTCAGACCCTGTGAAAAAAGCTTTTGCGCAGGTCGGGACGAGGCTTGCGATATACTGGCTGTATACAATCTTTCCATTGCCTTGTGATGACTGGAAAGTGGCATAGTCGGCTCCTCTGGCTGGTTATTCTGGATTATTTTAGCATAATTTCTATAGATTATAAATTATTCTATAAGGGTAGGTATTCTGCTCCATAGTTCCCGCGACGGAAGGGATAGAAATAAAAAAAGAATGGCTACAAAGCCGGCAAGGGTTCGTGGGGCGCGTGATTGCCGTCAGCGTACAGGACGGCGGGGCTGCAGGTATTGGGGCTGAAAAAACAGCCGGTACTGCTTGGCGGGAGAAAGGTGGGGCGGCCTGCTGACCTCCCCCTCAATGGATAAAGGCTTGTCCGACAGGCCAAAGGGCTGCAATTGCCCCGGGGCCATGTCCATGTGGGATAGTCTTTCTCCTGTAACATTAAGGACGGGCATACTGCTGTTGGGGTTGCCTGCCATAAGTACGCTGGATTTGCCTGAGGGCAGCACGCCGCCGCTGGTTCCGTTATGTGCTGTGGCGTTGAGCAGGCTTGGTACGGGCAGGTCCGTACGCCGCAGCATATCAAGAAAGTCGTTGCCCGTGCGGCCCACAAAGGTCACCAGTGATGAACCGTCGCCATAGACCAGCAGGCTGACAGGCATGGTGCCGCCATGTATGCCCATAAATGCCGATCTGGCCCCGGCAGGCATGACAACCCAGGCGTTTTCAACCTCGGCCGTGTCTTTGGGAGCTGGCGTCGGCTGTGCGGCATACGGGGTGGACCCGATCGCGAGCGCGAGGCACAGAATACAAAGGGGCAGTAGCTTCATGCCGTCCATATTTCCATTGCTCTGAAAAAGCTGCGATGCAGCGCAAACAAGGCCGTTTCGTGCAAAAACTTGCATTACGGCAATGTTTGCCTGTCTGCCGGCGGCAGCATTGCAAAACATTGCCGGGTGGTTTTACACATGCCGTAACATCCAGTGTGGCCAGACAGTCAAGCTGATGATTTTACCATTCGTGAATGCGTGACGCCAAAACGAGCACACTTTAAAGAGCTTTAGTAAGGGGCGGCACAATTGTCAAGGATATGGGCCGTATGAACATCGCTTGTCGCGAAAAAAGCGTATTACTGCGACCGTTTGCGTTTTACCGGTTGTGCTGGCGCCGGGGCGCTTTCCTGTTTGGGCGGCAAGGGCGGGCTAAGGTCCGGCGGGGCGGGAATGCGGGGCAGGTTTTTACCACTGCCAAGATAGTGCAGAAAAAAGTCGCTCAATGCGGCGAACATGCTTTTGTGTACGGCTTCCCTGTCTTTTTCGTTCACTGAGTGGCAGAGTTCCGGCAGCTCTTCGGCCAGGGCGGGAGGGCAGGGGGCCATGAGCGCGCCGGCATCGGCCTTGTCCAGAACCAGCCAGCGGGCTTTTTTGCCTGTGCATTCATAAATCTTGCGGGCATGCAGAGCGGTTTTGTTCAGGCTGTCGCCTGAAGCGGCCACAAGCAGCAGGGGCGGGTAAAACCAGCGGAATGAATCCCGCCCGAAGAGCATGCCGAAACCGGGAGCCACTGCCGCCACTGCCTTGATGCGCGTATCGGCAGGGCTTTTTGTCAGGGGCAGGCTGCGGCAGAGTCCGTCCATGCGGTTCTGCGCCCAGATATTGCAATACATGTCGTGCCTGCCTGCCTGCGCGCAGTAGTCTTTCCAGCCTTCGCAGCCGGGGAGTGCGCCGCCCAGAAGAAGCGCTGCCGTGCCGCCTGCGCCAAAGCCCAGAACGCCGATGCGCTCATGGTCGATGGTAGGCTCGGCTTCCACATCGTTCAGCAAAAAGGTGATAAGGCCCGAAAGCTCCCGTACCCTGCTTTCCAGTTGTCCCCAGGTCAGGAGCAGATCCATGTTGTCCATATTGTCGCCGGGATGCGTGGGAGCCGCCACTACAAAGCCGCAGGCTGCCAGCCATGCGGCAGTGTCGTGATAGGAAAAGCGCGATCCCGCCGTATCGTGTGAGAGCAGAATGAGCGGAAAGCGTCCTTCCACGGGCTTGCCCCCACGGGCGGCTGAAATTTCCCAGGGGCCGTACTGGATGTCGCGCGGGGGGCGCACCGAAGGATACCAGAGGTTCACGTCCAGCCGCAGGCCGTTTTCGGCATCCCATTGCCCAAGTGTGCGAAAACCCACCTGATAAAAGTCGGCTCGGGCGTTGGAAAAGGAGAGCAGCAAAATGCCGAGGCAGAGGGGCAGCAGTACGGAAAATTTCTGTCGCATGCCTGTGTTGTGCCACAAGCGGGCTTGGGGTACAAGGGCGTTCGGGCGGGTTCATGCCGCCACGATACGGGCCGGGAGCATATGAACGTATGGATATGGTAAGTTATTTTATTGACTTTGTGCTGCACATTGATGTGCATCTTTTTGAACTGGTTGAACAGTATGGCCTTTGGATTTACGCCATACTGTTTATTATTGTTTTTTGCGAAACAGGGCTTGTGGTCACGCCGTTTTTACCCGGTGATTCCCTGCTGTTTGCTGCAGGCGTGGTGGCCGGAACGGGCCTTATGGGCTATGCTGAAGTGATGCTGGTGCTGCTGGCGGCGGGCATTCTGGGGGATGCCGTCAACTACTGCATTGGCCGCCATGTAGGCCCGGCCATCTTTTCGCGGGACAGTCGCTTCATCAAGAAAGAACATCTGCTCAAGGCCCACCATTTTTACGAACGCCACGGCGGCAAGGCCATTGTGCTGGCGCGTTTTGTACCTATTGTGCGCACTTTTGCGCCTTTTGTGGCGGGCATCGCCCTCATGCATCCCCGTACGTTTTTTTTCTTTAACGTGACCGGGTGCATCCTGTGGGTGGGCAGTCTCGTTTCCGCAGGGTTTTTTCTGGGCAACCTTGAGTGGGTGCGCCAGAATTTCAGCATTATCGTTTATGGTATTGTTATTGTATCCGTGCTGCCTGTGGTTATCGAAGTGCTGCGCTCCCGTCTGGGCAAGGGGGAAGGCAGCTCCGGCGAAGGCGGCGGGGAATAAGCATTTCGAGAGTTTTTTACGTGCCGTTTATACAGAAAATCCCGCCATAAGCGGGATTTTCTGTTTCTGGAACCGGCTGCGGTTTTACATGACAACGCGCAACTGTCCGTCTTCCATATGTGCCTCGCGGTTGATGCACAGGGGGGCATCCTCACCGTGATGGGAAACAAAAACCATGTGCAGGCCACGGGCCGCCAGCAGGTCAAGCAGGCCGAGATAGCGGGCGCGGCTTGCGGCGTCCAGCCCCGAGCACGGTTCGTCCAGCAGCAGGATGTCCGGCTCGCCCACCAAGGCGCGCGCCAGAAAGAGGCGGCGCAACTGCCCTGTGGACAGGCGGCGGATGGACAGATGGCCGATATCCGCCACACCTTGCGGGCTTTCTTCGGGAAACATTTCTTCCATGCGGCGCAGGGCCTCGGCTTTTTCCACAGCGCTGAACTTGCGGTACACGCCTATGCTGTTGTCAAAGCCCGTGCAGACCATATCATGGGCCGTGAGGGAATAGCCGTACAGCGCCTGGGAAAGGTCGGAAACAAGCCGTATGCCCTTGCGTACTTCGGCAAGGGTGTGTACTGCCCCGCCCTGCCGGGGCAGCCAGCGTTCCAGCCTGCCATCGGCAGCGGCGAATTCGTCTCCGGCCAGCAGGCGCAGCAGGGTGGACTTGCCCGAGCCGTTGGCTCCGCTGATACGCCAGTGTTCGCCCTGATGCATGCTCCAGTCGATATGGCGCAGCACTTCCTGCCTGTCGATGAACACCGTGACATTTTCCAGGTCCAGCAGGGGGGGGACCGGTCCGTCCTTGCCCGCTGGTCCCTGAAGCTTCTGCCCTGTCGCCGCGACGACGGGGTTTTCCACTCCGTTGGCCGTAGCGGCCTCCGGCTGCCCCGGCGGCGCTGTATGCAGGCGCCCCCGGCGTATGTAGCGCCGTTCCGCACACCAGTCGGGAATCTGGCCGGGACGGTGGGCCGTCATGACGATGGTGCTGCGCAGCGCGCATTCTTCGAGTACGTCAAAAAAAATCTGGCGGTGGCGGGCGTCCAGTCCATCGGCGCACTCGTCCAGCAGCAGCAGGGAGGGCGCACGCAGCAGCGCCCGGCCCAGAAGCAGCAGGCGCAATTGCCCCTGGGAAAGGGTGGGCATGGTCCTGTCGAGTAGGCCTTCGGCCTCAAGGCGGGCAGCCATGTGTACGGCGGCGTCCTTGCGGGCCTGGGCCTGGCTGCCGCCGTCACTGTACACCAGGGGGGTGTCTTCAAAGCCTGTGAGCAGGATGTCGAGTCCGGTAAGGTCCCACGCCTGGCGCTGATAGTTTTCCTGTTGCGCCGGTGATACCAGGGCTGTCATGGACCGCCCGGCCAGAGGGGATTCTTCGCGCCCGTCAGGCGTATGCCACCAGATATGCCCTTCGGCGGGCCACAGTTCGCCGCGCAGCAGGCGCAGCAGGGTGGACTTGCCCGAACCGTTGGCCCCCAGCAGAGCGCAGTGGCGGCCGCGTTCAATCTGCCAGTCTATGTGATGCAGTACAAAGCGCCGGCTGGCTTCACCGGGCAGAAAAAGGCTCAGATTTTCAATGGTCACAAGCGGTTCTGACATAGATATTCCTGCTGCCGTCTTTATTCTGCATATGCCGGGCGCGCCGCGGCCTGCATACCCTGATGCGGCAAGGCTGCGCGTTCGTGATCCGGCAGACGTTAAAAGGGGTGGACGCTGCGCCGCCCACGGTCGAAAACCGTGTACTCCCTGAAACCGAAGGCGCTGGCGTAAGAGGCAAGACGGGCGAAGCCGTAGCCTACGTCATCGGTAACGTGAGCGTCCGAGGCGAAGCTTATGGGCAGCTCCATTTCCGCAGCCATGACCATGATGGGTGGCGCGGGATAGATTTCGCGGCATGCCTTGCGTATACCGGCGGATGAGATTTCCATACTCATTCCAGACTTGCGCAGGGCGATCAGCCCCCGGCGTACAAGTTCCCGGCTTTGCGGCTTGTGCAGCCAGATGTGAAACTGCTCTACGGAAAAAATCTTGATAAGGTCCGGGTGCGCCGCGATATTGAACAGCCCCGAGGCCAGCATGGCCTCCCAGGCTTCAAAATAGTGCGTATACTGTACTTCGCACTCTTCCTGCGACATGGCCCTCCACGGGTCGGCGCCGTCGTCAAAACCCCAGCGCCCGATAAAATGCACGCTGCCGAGCAGGTAATCAAAATCGTAGGCTGTGCTGGAGGCACGGGTAAAGTCTGTCTGCCCTTCCAGCCAGTCCATCTCCATGCCGAAAAGCACCCGGCAGGGGCCGTCCGCATTGGCCGCCTTGAGGGCCAGCACCTCGCTGGCGTAGTCCGGCAGGTGGCGGGTGAGCCTGTCGCGGTATTCGTGCGTGTAGTCAAAGCCCACCGGCCGGGGAGAATGTTCGGTAAAGCCGATAAGTTCAATGCCCCTGGCCTGTGCAGCCGCGTGCATTTCAGCCGGGCTGTTGCCGCCGTGCGAGTATTTGGTATGGGTGTGCAGGTCTGCAAGGATCATGACGGGTATTCCTGAGTGCTCCGGGATGGTTCCGGCCCCATTGGCGGGGAGGGTTGTTATTATGACCAGTATGACCCTGAAAGTCCCGGCTGGCAAGATGTGACGGCCTGTGCCGCCGGGCTGCGCCGGCATGCCGTCCGGAAAAAACCGGGGGAGAAAGCCTTTTCCTGTCTTGCCGCAACCCGGAGGCGCGCGCAGACAGTGGAAGCTTTCTCCCCCGCGGATGTTTGAGCGCAGTGTCTCGGGCTACTTCAGCAGGCGCCTTACGATTTCCTGTCCGGCCTTGCGCCCCGCGCCCATGGCAAGGATGACGGTGGCCGCGCCGGTAACGATGTCGCCGCCGGCAAAGACGTTGGGTATGGATGTTTCGCCTGTTTCTTCATTGGCCTCGATATAGCCCCACTTGTTCAGCTTGAGCTTGGGTGTGGCTTCCAGAAGTATGGGATTGGAGCGTGTGCCCAGAGCCACAATGGCGAGGTCGGTGGGCAGGTCGTACACTTCGCCTTCAATGGCAACGGGGCGGCGGCGGCCGGAGGCGTCTGGTTCGCCCAGTTCCATTTTTTGCAGGGTAACGGAGGTGAGGCGCATTTCGCTGTCGCCGTTAAAGCACACCGGCGCGGAAAGCATGGCAAACTGTACGCCCTCTTCTTCGGCATGTTCTATTTCTTCAAGGCGGGCGGGCATTTCGTCCCTGGTGCGGCGGTAGACAATGTGCACGCTTTCCGCGCCCATGCGCAGGGCTGTGCGCGCCGCGTCCATAGCTACGTTGCCCGCGCCGAACACGGTGACGTTTTTACCGGGAAAGGCCGGGGTGTCCTGACCGGGAAAGTCGTAGGCCCGGCCGAGGTTTACGCGGGTAAGATACTCATTGGCCGAGAATACGCCCACAAGATTTTCTCCCGGCACGCCCAGGAATACGGGCAGGCCAGCACCCACGCCGATAAAGACGGCATGATGGCTTTCAAGCAGTTCGTCCACGTCCACGGTACGGCCGCCAACGGCGTTCAGGTGAAAGTCCACACCAGACTGGCGCAGGCCGTCAATTTCTGTGGCGACCACGTTCTTGGGCAGACGGAACGCCGGAATGCCATAGATGAGCACCCCACCGGCCTCGTGCAGGGCTTCGTATACGTCTACCTTGATGCCTGCGGCGGCGCAGACGCCCGCACAGGTGAGGGATGAGGGGCCGGAGCCGATGCAGGCCACCTTGAGGTCGCCTCTGGGCAGGGCGCAGGCGTTGGTTCCGGTAACCTGCTCGCAGGCTGTGGTCGCTATATAGGTGTCGGCCACAAAGCGCTCAAGGCGGCCGATAGCTACAGGCTGGCCCTTGGCCTTGAGGACGCACTTGCCTTCGCACTGATGTTCCTGCGGGCAAACGCGGCCGCACACGGCGGGCAGGCTGTTGGTGCTCTTGATGATGCGGTAGGCCGCATCCATATTGCCCAGGGCCACTTCACGGATAAAGTCGCGGATGGGCACTTCCACAGGGCAGCCGCTGACGCAGAAGGGCTTTTTGCACTGCAGGCAGCGCCGGGCTTCTTCAATGGCCATTTCCTTGGTGTAGCCCAGGGCCACTTCATCGAAGTTGGCGCGGCGCACCTCGGCGGGCTGGCAGGGCATGTCCACCCTGGGAGCGATGGGTTTCTTTTTTTGGGTTTTAGTTTCCATGAGCAATCCTCAGCTGATAATCGTCGATGGAGACCTTTTCCTGTTCGCGGTAGGCAGCCAGGCGGCGGCGCAGTTCGGGAAAGTCCACTTCATGCCCGTCAAATTCGGGGCCGTCCACACAGGCAAACTTGGTTTTGCCGCCCACGCTGACGCGGCAGGCGCCGCACATGCCGATGCCGTCAACCATGATGGGGTTGAGGCTGACAGTGGTTTTTACGCCAAAAGAGCGCGTGGTTTCGGCCACGGCGGCCATCATCGGCACAGGGCCGACTGCCACCACTTCAAAGACGCTCTTGTCTTTTTCAAGCCTGTCACGCAGAAGGTCGGTTACAAGGCCCTTGTGACCGTAACTGCCGTCATCGGTAGAGATGAGCAGCTCGTCCACAAAAAGTTTCAGTTCTTTTTCAAAAAGCAGCAGGTCCTTGCTGCGTGCGCCGATGATGCCCACCACCCTGTTGCCGGCACGCGCATGCCCCTTGGCAATGTGGTGCATGGCGGCAATGCCCGTGCCGCCGCCTACACAGATGACAGTGCCTTTTTTTTCAATGTGGGTGGGGTGGCCCAGTGGGCCGCAGACATCAAGAATGGAGTCGCCGGTATCAAGTTCTTCGAGAATGGCAGTGCTTTTGCCCATGACCAGATACACGATGGTAATGGTGCCTTTTTCGGCATCGGTATCTGCAATGGTCAGGGGAATGCGTTCGCCCGTGGGGGTCATCCGCAGCATGACAAAGTGGCCGGGCCGGGCCTTGCGGGCAATTTGCGGCGCATCAAGCACCATCTTGCTGGTTTTGCCCGGGATCAGGCTTTCCTTGTGCAGTATGGGTGTTGGCATAGACTCTCCTCTTCTGGCTTGGTGCGCTATGGTATCTGCGAATACGCGCCCATGCAAGCGCGGGGCGCGTATAAATGGCCCCCGGACCAGCCCCGGGCGAGGCAGTCGCTGACGCGGTACGGCGCGGGGTGGAGCGGCGGCAGGGCGGCTTGTCTTGAACCCGCTTTACCGGTCTGCAGGAAAACGTGTTTTGATGTACTGGTGTACTTGTGCAAACGCAATATATTTATGCTGTTACCACGTATGTTGACGTTTCGGGCGTTCGTGCTGCTTTTTCCCGGTCAGAAACTCTAAAGGTTTTTGCCGCGCATTCCGATAGGGTTGGTGATGAGTGGGGAAGGGGAGACCGTGTACAGACACAAAAAGGCGAACCAGCCCCCCGGATGCAGGGAAGCAGTGATCCATTCAGGGAGGAATGGTCATGTCGCAACGCATCACTGACACATTCCTGTCGGAAGCCGGACCGCCGGAAAGGCTCGCGCCTGAAGAGCACGACCTTGCCGTGATACAGCGGTACCTTGCCGTACTGGAAGAAAACAAGAAGGCCAGCCGCGCGGCCATCACCGACGCGGATATGGCTATGGACATGGCGGGCTTTGTGCGGCGTCAGCTGCGCAACCCTTTGCAAAGGCACGCCATATCGCCCGCGCTGCTGGCTTTGGCCCTAGTGCAGCGCGTGCCGGACGCGCCTCAACAATAATCGGCGTTGGCCCAGCGGGAAACGCCGTGGACCATTAGAGCACGTAACGCTTGAAATGGTTGCTTGACGGCGAATCAGATTCACCTTGCAATCATTTTGCGGCGCGGATTTTTTAAATCCACGCAGGGCATTCCAGCTTTTTCAAAGTTGAACTGCTCTAGAGCGCAGAAAGCCTGAAACAGCCGCCTGAGGGCAGGCAGGGCTTGCCCGGGGCTGTTTCGCCGTGCGGATTACCCAAAAAACGCACGGGTCAGATAAAACAGGTTCCATGCTGATTTGCTCTAACCACGCATACCGGACAGGCGGCACAATGCCACACTGTCTTTGTAAACACGAAAAGCATCACTTTTCCGTGACATGAACGGGAGCGTGGCAGGTTCGCAGTCCATAAGAAATTCTCCACTCATGCGAAGAGGAGGGCCGTGGGGGCCCTCCTCTTTCTGTTTCGGCGCATGCCCTATAACGGATTGCGGAGCGTTGTTCCCGCATGCGCCGGTGTGCCCGCCCGCGGCAACCGGATCAGGCGTCCGGTAGAAGGGGCTTGGCTGCCGGACTGCCTGACGCTTATGGCAGCGGCCGCCGCGGGCGGATGTGGAGAATGCTGCCCGGGAAACCGTTCACCGTGTCCCGGGGCGATGCCGTTTTTCGGTTGCCGGGCGGGACATGCCTGGCATGCTTTTATGGCAGGCACAGTGTGGCTTACAGTGTTTCCTGTTTTGTGCCGGAAGCAAAATATGTTGCGCGGCTGCCGTATTGCGAAGCCCCGGGATTTTTGCCGTTGCCGGTTCGCCCGGCTCTTTGCCGTGCCTGTGCAGGCATTGCGGTAGCGGTCTGTTCCTTGTGCCTGTGTGGCGCGGATGCACAGCAGCTTCCGCACCACACAGGCAGGCATCAGTCCCTAGGGGTAAAAGCCGGTGGGGGCTTCTGACAGGTTGATGATGATGTTTTTCTGCTGGGTGTAGTGTTCAAGGATGGTCTTGTGCGTCTCGCGCCCGATGCCCGATTTCTTGTAGCCGCCAAAGGGAGCGCCCGCCGGGATGCTGTTGTAGGTGTTCACCCACATGCGGCCTGTTTCAATGGCGCGGCTTACGCGGATGGCGCGGTTGATGTCACGCGTCCATACACCGCCGCCAAGGCCGTAGACGCTGTCATTGGCCATACGGACCACTTCTTCTTCAGTCTTGAACTTGATGATGACGGCAACGGGACCGAAGATTTCATCCCGCGCAACGCGCATGTCGTTGGTGACGTTGCCGAGCAGGGTGGGGCGCATAAAGCACCCTCTGTCCAGATCGCCCGACGTGACGCGCTCGCCGCCGCAAAGCACTGTGGCCCCTTCGCCCTTGGCCTGCTCAATGCAAAGCAGAATGGCCTTGAGGTGCGATTCGTATATCTGCGAACCCATCTGGGTGTCCGCTTCCCAGGGCAGGCCCACCTTGACGCGGTTGAAGCGTTCCACGGCTTCGGCCACAAACCTGTCGTAAATGTCTTCATGCACAAAAACGCGCGAACCGGCGCAGCATACCTGCCCCTGGTTGAACAGGATGCCCATTTGCAGCCCGTCCATGGCAAGGTCCCACTGGCAGTCGGGGAAAAAGATATTGGCCGACTTGCCGCCAAGCTCCAGGGTGGAGGGGATCAGGCGTTTGGCCGCGGCCATGCCCACGCTGCGTCCCACATCGGTGGAACCGGTAAAGGCCAGCTTGTTGAAGCCGGGGTGCTCGAGGATATACTGGCCGGAGCGCGAGCCGCGCCCGGTGATCACGTTGAACACGCCCTTGGGCAGCACTCCGTTGATAAGGCGCGCCAGCTCCAGGACGGAAAGCGAGGTGTGGTTGGATGGCTTGAACACGGTGCAGCAGCCTGCGGCAAGCACGGGGGCCAGTTTCCATGCGGCCATGAGAAAGGGAAAGTTCCACGGCACAATCTGGCCTACCACGCCGATGGGTTCGCGCAGAACCAGCGAAAGCGTGTTTTTGTCAAGCATGGTGGCCGAACCTTCCTCAGAGCGCAGAACACCCGCAAAATAGCGGAAATGATCGGCGGCAAAGGGAATGTCCACATTTGCGGTTTCGCGGATGGGTTTGCCGTTATCCAGTGTTTCCACCAAGGCAAGATGTTCTTTGTTGGCGTCGATGATATCCGCTATTTTCATGAGCAGGTCGGCACGTTCGGCGGCATCTGTATTTTTCCAGCTTGCCCACGCCGTTGTGGCGGCCTTGACGGCCGCGTCCACATCTTCCCTGGTGGCTTCGGCGCAGGTTGCCAGGCGTTCGCCATTGGCCGGGCAAAGGGATTCGAAGGTTCCTCCGTCAGAGGCCTCCTTCCATTCGCCATCAATGAAGAGAGAATATCTATCCTGCAGGTCGGTTTTTTTCATGACGCTTCCTTTGGTTAAAGGTTTGCATGCACAACGTAGTGAATGTTGCTATAAAGTAGTAAGTCCTTTTTGAAGTTGTTAAAGGGGTAAAAAGATGGAGAATAGAAAAATATAAACTATGTTGTGAAAAAAGTATCAAACTGACGGCTTCATGTGAACAATTGATACATTGTAAAACATGCTTTGCCACACAATATAAGATAAACGCCAAAAGAACAAAAACCGCAACAGTATCACGCTCTGCATAATTATCAGGATATAAACAGAATAGAGCGCGTGCAGTTACGTGGGATATGATTGGGGAAAAATCAGGGCATCTGCTTGCGCAGGAGCAGGCGCAAAAAAACCGGCCAAAGCGTTGGCAAAGGGCTGGGGGAGGTACCCTGTACAGCAGGGGGATAGTTAACCGCAGCGAAACTGCGGGCAATGGAAAGAGCTTGTTGTGGCAGCTGCCCGGGGTGCAGTCCAGGGCAGCTGCCATATGAAATGTTTTCAGTGTGTTCGGGCGGGCCGTCTGCACGGCGGGCGGCTGAACGTATCGCCCGCATTTACCTGTCTGTCGGGGCCGGACTGCAAGGTTCAGTTTTTTCTGGCCTGCCTGTAGCCGTGACTGAAGCCGGAAGCGTAGAGCTGCGAGCATGTATCCGGCGCATTCTGCCCCGGCAGTATCAGAAAAACCGTCTGTCTGGTCAGGCCGTGCTCCGCAACGCATCGGGCCAGGGTTCCGGCGGTGGCCCATATGAGGCGCTGGTCCGGCCAGCCCACGCGGCAAGCGCACAGCACCGGTGTTTCAGGCGGCATGTGGCACAGCAGGTCGGCCTGCAACGCCTCGCTGGATGCTGCCGACAGGTATATGGCCATGGACGTGCCGTGAGCGGCAAGGCGGCGTACGGCTTCGCGTTCCGGCACGGGGGTGCGTCCTTCCATCCGGGTGATGACGAGGCTCTGGGTGACTTCAGGTACGGTAAAGGTTACGCCTGCGGCGGCCGCCGCTGCACAGGCCGCGGTGACGCCCGGTATGACGCGCCAGGGGATGCCGTCTGCATCCAGCAGGCGCGTCTGTTCGCGCAACGTGCCGTACAGGGCAGGATCGCCCGTGTGCACACGCGCCACCGTACCGCCTTCAAGGGCTGTGCGGCGCACCAGCGCGTGGCATTCTTCAAGGCTCAGGGGGGCGGAGTCCACCACAGGCACATCGGGGGCCGCGCAGGCCACCACCTGCGGCGGAACCAGCGAACCTGCATAAAGCACCAGGGCGGCCTCTTCAATGGCCTTGCGCCCCTTGAGCGTCAAAAGTTCCGGATCGCCGGGGCCGGCCCCGACAAAGCTGACCAGGCCGGGAGTGCTGCCGGAGTTTATGGCCGGCGTCTGGCCGGGAGCATGCCCTGCGGCTGCGTCCGTCATATGGGCCGTATTCTTTTCGTCATGTTTGCAGGTAGTCATGGCGCCTGCTGTCTGTTGTCTGCCGGGTGTGCTGTTGCCGCTGCTCGGGATGCGTCTCATGAGCGCGCCCCCTGACCGGCGCGGCCGGTGCTCTCCGGGGCCGGTTTTTGGGCCGCCAGCAGAAATACGGGATTCATGGCGGCCAGATGCACATCGCCGCCCAGTTCCTTGCCTTCGGAAGCCTGAATCTGACTGATCTCCACCGGCCAGCCGAGGCGTTCAAAAAAGCGGCGGCACAGGCATAGGGTGTCCAGCAGAACGCAGCTTGCCACCACGCGCCCGCCAGGGGGCAGGCGCAGGCAGACATGCCCCAGGATGTCTTCTCCATCTTCGCCGGAAAGCCCGCCGCCGACAAAAACACGGTGCGGATCGGGCAGCGAGGGCAGGCACTCCGGGGCCTGCCCCAGGCGTACATCCAGAGTGGCCGCGCCAAAGCGGCGGCGGTTTTCCTGGATGCTCATGGCGCGGCCCACAGAGCGCTCAACCGCCACCACGCGGCCTTCGTGCGCCAGTACCGTGGCTTCAAGGGCCACGGCTCCGGAGCCGGAACCGACATCCCACACCACATGGTGCGGCTCTATCTGCAGAAGAGCCAGAGCAGCTGCGCGCACGGGTTTTTTGCTGATCAGCCCCCTGTCCACAGCCAGTTCTCCGGCGTTGAGGCCGAGCCGCGCGCGGCGGGGCGCGTCGCCGGGAACAAGCACAAGGGTGCAGGCCGGGCCAAAAACACCTCCGGCGGCCTGAGCCATACTCAGGTGACTGCCTTGTTCGTCCGGCGCGCCCATGCGCTCGAAAACATGCACGGTGAACCAGTCCACCCCCCGGTCCAGCAGGTGGCGGGCCAGCACGTCCGGCGACATGCGGGCGTCGGTAAGTACGCAGAGCGGTGCATTTTTGCTTACAGCCGCATTGAGCGGCCCAAGGTCATCGCGTCCGTGCAGCGACAGGCAGATCACCCTGTGCCAGGGCAAGGCCAGGCGGGCGCAGGCCTGTTGCAGAGAGCTGACCGCAGGCACAAGCTCTACGGCATCCTGCCCGAGAAGGCGCACAAGTGTTCCCCCGATGCCGAAAAGCAGGGGGTCGCCGTCGGCCAGCATGATGACACGTTCACCGGCGGCGCGCATCTGGCTCAGGCGGGTGATGACGGGTTCCAGCGGCGTACTCAGGGGCAGCAGGCGGGCGTTGAGCGTTTCCTGTCTGGCTGCTTCGCCATCTGGGCCGGGGGCTGTGCCGCCCGGTCCATCTTCGGGGGCATGCCCCGTCAGGTCGTGCAGTATCTGGCGGCCGCCGCAGATCACATCGGCCTTGTGCAACAGCAATTTCTGCTCGGCTGTCAGGGACGCAAGTCCACGCGGGCGCCCGCAGTCCAGGCCAAGTACCGTGATGGGGCTGGGCTGCGCTGTAGTAGGCTCAAAAACAAAGCAGGATTGCAGAATTTCAGACATGGGCGGCCAATCGTCCGGCTGGGCGGGTGGGGTTTGCTCCTGCGGCGGCTGTTGTGCCGGCTTGCGCCGTTTTTTTACAGCCCTGGAGGCAACGGGGTTGCTTTCCACCGGGTTTTTCTGCCTGGACTGTGACGGTGCGGCCACAAGTGCCGGGGCTTCCGCGGGGGCATCGTCTGCCGGGGGCTGGCCGTTGTCAGAGGGGGCCTCTGCGGGAGTATCGCGTGCTGTGCCGGCCGTGTCGCGGGCGGCGGTAACCTGCGCTGCTGCGTCCGTAACGGCAGAAGGGACGGCATGTTCCGCGGTGGACAGGGCCTCACGCGTCTCCGGGGGGCCAGTCGCTGCAGTCCGGCTCGCGTCTTCGCTCGGTGTGGGGGAGGGCACGGCAATGCCGGGCAGTGCAACCTGATTTTTCATAATGCCAGTAATTCCCTGCCGTCGGTGTGAAAAAGGTGCAGCCGCACGGGGTGTCCCGCAAATTTTGCCGCCACTGCAGCGGCTTTGGCGGCCACCTGCCGTATAACGTCTGATCCGGCCCTGTCCTGCAAAAGCAGCTCCAGGGCGTGGGCGGCGGTGACGCAGTTTTTTACCTGCCCCGCGCAGTGTGCGCCGTACTGTTCACATACGCGGGCAAGGCCCGCCATGTCCAGATCCGCGTGGCGGGCGTGGGTGTAGGCATGCCCCTGGGCCAGCTTGACCAGCTTGCCGAAAAAACAGCCCCACACAAGATTGTCAAAATTTCCGGCTCCGGCGGCCTGCAAGGAAAAAGCTGCAAAGTCAGCTACCTGTATGAAGCACTGTTGCGGCATGTGGGGGTAGCGCTCCATGAGCAGGCGTTCGGAGCGCCTGCCCGTGGTCAGGGCAATGGACCGGCAGCCTGTGGCCGCAGCCACGGCCAGGCCCTGCTCGATGGTGGCTTTCCAGGCTTTGTGGCTGTATGGGCGCACAGTGCCCTGCGTACCCAGAATGGAAATACCGCCTACAATGCCCAGCCGTGGGTTGAATGTCTGCCGGGCCAGTCGTTCGCCTTCGGGAACGCTGATAATCACGCGCAAGGGCGGGCATGGGGACCAAGCGGACGCAACAGCATGACGCAGGGCAAAGGCGATCTGCTGGCGAGGCACGGGATTGATGGCCGCTTCACCCACGGGTACTGGCAGGCCGGGCAGAGTTATGCGCCCCACCCCCGGACCGCCTTCAATAGTAATACGCAATCCCGTGCTCAGAGGCATCGGGACGGGGTCGGCAGATGGCTCCTGGGCCGGGCATGTTGAATCGTGCGCCATTCCGCCGGGATCGGGTGCAAGGCTGTCCGTCTGCCAGGGGCCTTCCATAATTACAGTGGCCGTAACGAGTGCTCCAGATGTGGCATCCGGGTCATCGCCGCCGTCTTTGCGGATAGAGGCGTGTGCCAGCCGCAGCGGGGCGCGGGCTGTACCTGATCCGACGGCATCTACTTTGTCAGCATCCGGCGGCAGTCCGGCGGAAAATCCGGCAAACGCGGCCAGTTCGGGGGCCGGGCCGGGGGCACAGGCCGCCACCGCAAGACGCAGCCAGCCTCTGGGACGCAGGTCTTGCGTGGCGCTGCCGGGCTTCTGTGCATCATGCTCCGCCGGGGCCGGATGTTCCAAGGTCTTCTTTTGGGCTGCCTGCCCGGCATGCTGGTAGGCGCCCGTGTCTGCGCGGTGGCTGGAAACCTGTTCTGCCTCCGCGTCCGCTACGGGGCTGCCCGGACATTCGGGAGCCGACTGTGCAGCAAAGGGCGGCAGCGGCACATCCACATGGTCGGGTGCAGAGCCGGAGCGCAGCAGGTGCAGGGCGGCCAGGGCTGCGCCCGTGGCTGCCGAGCCGGTGGTGAATCCTTCGCGCAGCTTTGCGGCCATACTCAGATGACGCCGCCGGGCAACCACACCTGCCCATCGGCAACCAGGGCTACCGGGCCGTTTATGCCCGCCATGGCGGTTCCGTCTTCGCTGAAAAGACGCACCTCCAGCGGAGAACCGCCAGGCTGCATGATGGAAAAATGTTTGCCGCCGTTATTTTTGGCGCGGCTCAGGGCCAGGGCCAGAGCGCCGGAGCCGCAGGCGCTTTCCAGATAATCGGTGCGGGTGTCGCGCACATGCACAAGAGGCAGCATATCAAGCTGCCCCTGCAGCACCTGCCACCAGATGACGCCCACGGCTTCTTCCTGCTCCAGATTGTAGCGTTCGCGCAGCAGGGCGGCAGCGGCGTGGCAGTCTTCGGGGTGGCCGTGGGTGCGCGCATCCAGCAGCAGATGGCAGATGCCGGGCAGCCGCACCAGGCAGATGCCGTTGGTCAGGCACTCCATAAAAACGTCGGGCAGCCGCAGCACGGCCTCTACCTGCCACAGGGGGCTTCTCCCGCGCACGAGCAGCCGCACCGGGCTTTGCCAGCCGGAGACGCTGATCTCGTACTGCCGGGCGGCTTGTGCCGCCTGTTCCGGGGTTGGGGGCGCAGCTGCGTTTTGGGTGCGTTCTTCTTTACAGGCCAGCAGCGCGCCCACGGCACGGCTGGCATTGACGCAAAACTCGCCGCCCGCCATGCGCAGGCTGTGGGCCTGAAGATCTACAAAGCCTGCCTGTTCACCGCCGAGCACAGAGGGATCCAGGGCCTGGCGGGCAAGGTTTGCCTGCTGCACGGGAACAAGGCCGTGCTCCGGAAACAGGAGGGTGGTGTTGCCGCCGGGGCTCCATTTGGAAAACATGAATGTTGACATAGAGATATTCCTTGGCTCCTGACATAAGTATGCCTCAGGGCCGGGGCGCTGTCCAGCAGCCGTAACTGCGGTGTTTTCAGGCGGATATGGCCTTCAGGAGATGTTGGGACAATGGATGCCTTGTCTGGTTATTGAAGAGTATTTCCTATTTAAAACTTGCGGTTTTTCATGAAGACGGTTATGTAAAAGGCAGTTGCCGCCTCCAAAGGTATTTCCTGCTAGTGAGTTGGCAACGTGGCGGGCACACCGCGAATTACTGTTATTGACGGTAACTCGACGAACTTATCAACGTTTGGGAGGCAGTATGAAATCGTTTCGTCTTCTTGTTCTGGCCGCTGCTCTTATTTTGAGCTATGCTGTGGCCGCCGCGGCCGCTCCGGCCTGCACCAAGAAAATCAACAGCTTTGACTTCGTTGTAGACTATTCCGGCTCCATGATGATGAAAAATGCCCAGCTGAAGCAGGACAAGATCATCGTGGCCAAAAATGTGCTGCAGCGCATCAATGCCGCTATTCCCGCTCTGGACTACAATGGTGGCCTGCACACCATTTCGCCCAACGGCGTTATCGTTGCCCAGGGCCCCTGGGATCGCAACACCATGGCTGCCGGCATCAAAAAGCTGCGCTCCGACTTCCAGATCTTCGGTCGTATGACCAGCATGGGCACCGGCCTGCAGGCTTATGAGCCTTTCCTCTCCAGCATGAAGCGCGACGCCGCCGTTATCCTCGTGACCGACGGCGACAACAACCGTGGCGCCGATCTGGTGGAAGTGGCCCGTCAGATGTATGCCAGCCAGCGTAACCTGGTTGTCCACATCATCTCCTTTGCCGACAGCAAGAACGGCGAAGAAACCATCAAGCAGGTTGCTGCCCTGAACCCCGCCACCATCGTGGTGCGTGGTGAAGAACTGGCCACCAGCGATGCCGCTCTTGAGCGCTTCGTTCTGTCCGTGTTCTGCCAGGATGAAGACGTGATCGTGCTGCGTGGCGTGCACTTCGCTTTCAACTCCTATGCCCTTGACGGTAAGGCCATGGGCATCCTGAACGAAGCCGCCGGTCTCATCAAGGCCAACCCCAACAAGCGCGTTGTGCTCGCTGGCTGGACCGACTGGATCGGCTCTGACGCCTACAACATGAAGCTTTCGCAGGAACGCGCCAACAGCGTGAAGAACTATCTTGTGAAGCAGGGCATCCCCGCCAGCCGCATGACCGCCATCGGTCGCGGCAAGTCCTTCAAGTACAACAACGAAACCGCTGAAGGTCGCGCCATGAACCGGCGCACCGAAATCTCCTTCGAATAATCGAAGGGCGGGTTTCAGTGGAATAACATGCAAAAGCCGGGTGGCCTATGCCGCCCGGCTTTAATGTGTGAGGTGCTATGCGCAAGCAAATATTTTGGGCATTTTTGCTGATCTTCGGATTGACCACAGGTGGTTGCGCCTGGTTTGGTGGCGACTCTTCTTCCACTGAGGCGGTGGTAACGCCCGCCCAGCCCGAACCGGCTGCCGAGCCTGCGCCCGCGCCGGAAAAAACGGCTCCCGCCAAGGCCGACAAAAAAGCTGCTAAACCTGCGGAAAAGAAACAGCCCGCCGCCAGGGGGGCTAAAACTGAAGCCCAGATTGCCGCCGAACTGGATGTGGTCGGCCGCAAGCTGGTTGCCCAGGCTGGCCGGACCGTTGTGCCGTCCAAATCCAAAAAGGATGTACGGCAGGACGGCAAGGAATTTGTGGCCAGCTATGTTGCCGTGGATGAGGACAGTGTTGTCACAGAGCTGCGCCCCGGGGCTTCCGGGCAGTATGTGGGCTTTGTCCGCTACAAGGAAAATGTTTTTGAGTGCCGTGGCGCCAGCCGCCAGGCTGCGCTTGCCGCCGCCTGCCAGCAGGTCAAGGCCCGCAGGATTAACGAGCTTATCCGCTACGATGGCAAGAGCTGGCAGTACTAGCGCATTTACTTGAAAAATTTATATGCGCCACCACTGCACGAGAGTACAGCGCACTGTAACACGGCGCAGGTTCTGCCGAGCGTTGCATTTTTCGGCAGAATGACAATTTTGAAATGTGAAGTATTTCAGGATTGATCTGCTCTGGGGTGGGTTCGCCTTGAAAATGTTTATTCGCAAGATTTGAAGCACGTGCACACGGCGCTTGATCACGCAAATAAACAGCGCTGCGGTCTTTTCCACAAGACCTCTGGGCAACGGCTGAAGCTGTACCTTCCACAGCGGGCGCATGCTCATGAGCAGTCTTGGTAATGTTTTTTTGCTTGATATCGCAGCGAGATGTTTTTCTGGCGGGGCTTCGGCCCCGCTTTTTTATATGACGCCCCGTGTGCGTGAAACGTGAAGCGTGAAACAGCGTGCCGCCTGCTGCGTAGGGCTTCGGCCGGAAGGGAAAAGGCAGGGCCGCTGTTGAAAAAAGCCACGGCAACGGTATGGTCCCGTGGCATGCGGCTGTTACGGCCTGTCAGGCATGGTCACTTCAGCGGGCAGTTGCTGCACTATCCAGTTCACACACTGTTGTGGATTTTTGTCTGCAGCGGGACAGCGCAATGTGGCGTAGCGGGTGTACAGCTCTTCCCGCTCCTGAAAAATGTCGCGCAGGGTCTGGCCGGGGGCAATGGCGAGGCCACGTTGCGGATTCCGGGCAATACGTTCTTCCACCACGGTAAAAGGCACATCCAGGTAAACCAGCGGTCCCAGTGAGGCCAGGTGTCGCATGGTCTGCTCGCGGTAAACAACACTGCCGCCTGTGGCAATAACCGTGCGATTGGCCTTTATGGCGCTGACAACGCTGGACTCCACATCCAGAAACGCAGACTTGCCGAGCGCATCGGTAACATCTTGCAGGCGGGCGGCATACACGGCTTCAATAAGATGATCGCTGTCCATAAAGGCCCAGCCAAGCGTGCGGGCCAGTGCTTCGCCCACGGTGGATTTGCCCGCTCCGGCCATGCCGATGAGGATTATGCAGGGAGATGGCCTGGTTGGGCCAGACATGGCAGGCGGGGCGTCGGCAGGGGAGGGCGCGGACATTTCGACTCCTGATGGGGAATTTTTTTGAAAATGTGCCTAAGCGGCGGCGACCTGTCAAGGCAGGCAGAGGCAAAAGCGTAAAGATCTCTTGCGGCAGGGCGTGGGTGTATCGTAATGCACAGACAGGCCGCATTATGCTCCTCTGCCAGCAGGGCGTGGTGGCTCTTGTGCCGCACTGCCGCAGTATGCCGGTTTTCGGGTTTCAGTGCCTGCGCCCCGGCGGCCGGCACAACGTCAGGCGGGGAGGCATGACCTGCTGCTCCTGATGGAGCGTACCCTAAAGACGATGTACGGCCGTCCGATAAGCGTTGTAGAGGTGGTATCATGCTCATGACGTTATGCAAAAAAACAGCGGCGCTTTGCGCTTCACGGGCCGTACCCGTGGGAACGGCTTTTTTGTGCCTGTGCGCCGCCTTCATGTTTTCTGTCACACCGGCCGCGGCTGCGGAAACTGTTCACCTGCCTTCTTCTCCGCCGCCAACGCTGCCGGATGGCGGGGCCAACCTGAACGAGGCCTGGGTGCGGCACGGTGGTGCTCGCCTTTACTGGAACACCTTGATGCAGCCACGGCAGTTGCGCATGGCCGGGGCAAGCTTTGCAGATCCTGCAGCCGTACCCGATCTGATGCCGTCGCCCCAAGGGCAGACTGGCGGCAAGTCCGTCGGTAAAAGCCGTGCCGGAGCCAAGACGGCCCCCCACAGTGTGGTCATCGATCCCGGTGCGCCGCTGATGCCCATGCGCGGAGCTTCGCGTTCCGCTGCCAGGACAGGCGGCACTGCCAGAAAGGCCGATACGACCATTCCCCGTGTGACAGGGCAGAAGCCCGCTTCTGTAAGCCCTGCGCTCACCGCGCCGTCTGCTTCCGGCAGCGGCAAGGCCGCCACAGATGCCCGGGTGGGCAGCGCGGCAGCGGACCGGCCTGGCAATGGCGTTGCCCCCGGTACCCCCGCTCTTGCGCCTGATGCCACGCCCAGGCCCCAGGCCACGCAAAACAGCAGTGCCGCACAGCGCAGTGCTGCCGTAACCGGGAGCAGGGCGGGCAATGGCACGGTGCTGCCCGGCGTGGAGAAAGCGGACAAGACCCCCGCAGGAGCCGGAATTTCCGGTCATGCGGCACCGGGAGCGACTGTTCCGGAAAAGGCCGCCGTACCTGCAACCCCGCCTTCTTCCCTGCCTGGAGTACTCAGCGGGTCTGGCGCGGCTGCCGGTGCTTTGAGCCAGGGAGGTTCCGGCGTGGCGCGGGATACCGCGGGGGCTGCCCCGCAAGGCGTGTTGCCGCCTCCGCCCGTCCCCTCGCTTTCAGCAGACGACCTGCTGCCGCCATCCAACGGATCTTCCGGGGCGGCCCCTGTTCGTGCGCCTCTTCCCTGAGCAGATGCAGGGCAGCGGAAATACGCCTTCCCTGTTGCCGGACCATGCCTGTACGAAGTAAGCTGGCGGAAGAGGGCGCTCCTTCTGCGGGTATCGAAGCCCTGCTCAAGAATGCGGTTTTCAAAAAACGACTGCAAGGGCAATGAAATGGCGCGGATTCGATCTGTCAGGGGTTTTTTCCTCCCGTCTGTTTTCCTCGCGTGAGGTGCTGCCCTGTGGCGTAGGGGAATGGCGCAGTAAATTTATTCCGGTGTTTGAGCCGCGGTATTTGCCGTACACGGCGGTCTTTACGGGCGTAACCCCGAAAGGATTGGCCCAGTCCGCGCTTGACGGGGGGGCTGCGGGCGTGTATGTAGCTTCTTCCATATTTTAACGCCAGGGCCTTGCCGTCCCTGCCCGCCAAGGCGGCTGACGGCCTCATCACCGCTAAGCCCTGCGTGCCGAAAATCCCCGGTCCGGCATTTGGCCCTACCGGAAATTTTAAGGAGTCAGCCATGAAAAGAACATATCAGCCGAGCAAAATCAGAAGGGCACGCACTCACGGCTTTCGCGCCCGTATGGCCACCCCCGGGGGGCGCGCGGTGCTGCGCCGTCGTCGTGCCAAGGGCCGTAAACGCCTGAGCGCCTAGTTGAACGGGGGGACTGCCCCCGTTCGTCATTAGGGAGCTTTCATGCGCCGGTACCTCCTGCCCCGACAGTTGCGCATCCGCCGCCGGGTGGAGTTTACAGCCTGTTACGAGCGGGGCAGGCGCTACCACACCGAGCACTTCCTTGTATTCGTGTTGCCGCGGGCTTGTCCCGGTCTTCGCGTGCGTACCGGCATGGCCGTTTCCCGCAAGGTGGGTAAGGCTGTGGTGCGCAATCGCGTCAAGAGACTCTTGCGGGAATTTTACCGCCTGCACAGAGAGGAGCTGCCCGTGGAGGCCGATATTGTTACCGTAGCAAAAAAGCATGCTGGAGAAGCCGCACTGGATTATGCCCGTGTGGCTGCTGAGCTTTTGCCCCTGTTGCGGCGTATGGCCCGGCATCTGCCGGGCTCTTCGGCATTGGATGGTCTGCCATGAGCCACATGTTGCGCGTGATCTGCGTTTTTCCCATACGCGTTTACCAGCGTTGCATCTCGCCTGTGCTGCCCCCTGCCTGCCGTTATTATCCTACCTGTTCCGCCTATGCCGCCGAAGCCGTAATGACCCACGGCGTGTTGCGGGGCGGCTGGCTGGCGCTCAAGCGTCTGGCCCGCTGTCACCCTTGGGGCGGTTCGGGTTATGACCCTGTTCCACCATCACGACGTCGCCGTGACGTTCCGCCATTGTCCCAGGAGTGAGCGCCCTCATGCAAGACGGTAAAAATCTTCTCATTGCCATTGTTCTTTGTCTTATTGTCATTGTTGGCTGGGGCTATCTGGCCGAGTATATGGGCTGGGCCACCCGGCCTGCCCCGGTGGCGCAGCAAAGCCAGGACCAGCAGGCCGCCCATCCGCAGCCGCAGGCCCAGACGCAGGCCGCGCCCGCACAGGCCAGCCTGCCCGTCTTTACGCCAGCGCCCGGGCGCGACCTTACTGTGGACACCCCTCTTTACGAAGCCGTGGTCTACAGTGGCGGCGGCGCGCTGCGGTCGTTCAAGCTGAAAAAATACCAGGTAGGCCTTGCGGCCGACTCGCCCCAGGTGAACATGGTTGATCCCAAGAGCGCCCAGGTGGCTCCTCTGGGGCTTGTCATCAACAGCCAGCCCTCATGGAGTACGGGCCAGTGGTCTATGGACACCGGCGAGAACGGGCTTGCTCTTGAACAGGGCCAGCAGGGAACGCTGCGCCTCGTGGGCGAAGTGGACAACCTGCGTGTGGTGCGCGAAATGACCTTCAGCGCCACCAACTATCTTATCCGCGAAAAAATCCGTGTGGTGAACCAGACCCAGCAGGCCCGCAGTGTGCGTGTGAGCTATACTGTGGCCGCTGATGCCAGCAATGCCGCCGGCGACCGCTACGACGCCATGCGCGTGGCGTGGGACAACGACGGCAGCCTCAAGGAAGAAAGCTCGGCCAGTACCCTTGAAAGCACCGGTGTGCAGGCTGTGGGTAAAATTTACTGGGCCGGGGCCATGAGCACGTATTTTCTTGCGGCCGTGCTGCCCGGCGATGTGAATAACGTGACCGTCAAGGGCGTAATGCAGCAGAACGTGTACCGCACCGCCGTGGAAGAGCAGGAAACCCTGCTCGGCCCCGGACAGGAAAAAGAGCTTTCTGTTTCCTACTGGGTTGGTCCCAAGGTGCGCTCCGAACTGCAGGCCGTTTCGCCCCAGCTTGCCAAGAGCGTTGATCTGGGCTTTTTCCACATCATTGCCAAGGGCCTTCTGTGGCTGCTGGAATTTTTCCACAAGTATGTGCACAACTGGGGTCTGGCAATCATTCTGCTGACCGTGCTCATCAAGGCCGCCTTCTGGCCCCTGACGGCCAAGAGCTACGCCTCTATGGAAAAGATGAAGAAGCTCCAGCCGCACATGATGGAGATTCGTGAAAAGTTCAAGGACAACAAGGAACAGATGAACAAAGAGGTCATGGCCCTCTACAAGACCTATGGCGTCAACCCCGCCAGCGGCTGTGTGCCCATCCTCATCCAGTTGCCCGTATTCTTTGGCCTGTACCAGGCCCTGCTCACATCCATCGAGCTGCGTCATGCGCCCTTTATCACCTATCTGCCCGGAACGGACATCCTGTGGCTGGCTGACCTGTCCACCAAGGATCCCCTGTACATTACGCCCGTGATCATGGGCCTGACCATGTTTTTGCAGCAGCGGATGAGCCCCCCGGCCACAGATCCCACGCAGCAGAAGATCATGATGTTTCTTCCCCTTATCTTTACGGCGCTTTTCCTGAACTTCCCTTCGGGTCTGGTGCTGTACTGGCTGGTCAACAACGTGCTTTCCATAGCCCAGCAGCAGATGATGATCCGGAAGTTCAAGGCCAACGCCGCCGCGAAATAGCCGCAGCGACGGCTTGCGATACCTATTGGAACGAGGATGATTATGGAAGGGTTCAAGGAATTCCAGGGCAAAGACCTGGACAGCGCCATAGAGGAAGCCTGCGGCTACTTCAACACGGCGCGTGAAAAACTGGAAATCGAGATCGTGCAGGATTCAAAATCCGGCATCTTCGGCATCGTCGGGGCGCGTAAGGCCAAAGTTCGCGCCCGCCGGGTGCAGCTGCGCGAGGCTGTTGAAAACATATTGGGACGCAAAGGGGGGCAGGCCGCCCCCCCCGCCGATGTTCCCGCTGAAACCGCAAACCAGTCTGTTGCAGACGCGGACGGCAAGGCCCGGGCTTCGCGGCAGCGTGAAGAATCTCCGTCTTCTGCCCCTCGGCAGGAAAAACGTCATGACCGCGCCCGCGGCCGCAAGGCCGGTCAGGAAGAAGCAGCGGCAGGAACTGAAGGTGCCGCGGACGTCGCTGCTGGGCGGAGTGAAAGCCCCCGTGATGCAGAACGTTCTGCCGGAAGCGCCAGCCAGAAACCCGAAAAAAAGCATGAAAAAAATACCGGACGCAGCAGCGAGAAGAGTACCCCGCGTAATGACGACAAGGGGGCGCGCAAAAACGGCACTGTAAAGCCCGCTGACGAGAGCTGCGCGTGCAGCAGCGAAAAAACCGCGGAAAAGACCGCCGGCGCAGGAAAGAACGGCGAAAAGTCCGACAGGGCGTCCGGGCGTGGTCAGAACGGGCATGCCGAAAACGGCAAGCGCGGCGAAGGCCGCGGCCGCAGGAGCGACCCCCGCGAGGGGCGCGACGCCCGCGACAACCGCAACGCCGCGAAGGAAGGCGGACGCGATGCTGTACGGCAAGCCCGCCCCGGAACTGCGGATATGCTGGATGACGATTTTGAAGAAGCGGCTGAAGGGTTGCCCGTCACTCCTCTGGAGCAGCTTGATCAGGAGCAGCTTATGGCCCTTGTGCACGAAACCGTGCGCAGCCTGGTGCGCCCCATCGTGGGCGAAGCCGTACAGCTTGAAGTAGCAGTGGCTGGCGGCAGGGTGCAGGTGGGCATTGAAAGTGAAGAAGATTCCGGTTTGCTCATCGGCCGCGAAGGCCAGACTCTGGCCGCGCTCCAGTACATGATTTCTCGTATTGTGTCGCGAGGTATGAACGCCGCTGTGCGTGTACAGCTTGATGCCGGTGAATATCGTCGGCGTCAGGATGAGCGGCTGCGTGAGATGGCTCTTGCCCTGGCCGACAAGGTACGCCAGAGCGGCCGCTCCTATTCCACGCGTCCCCTGTCTTCCTATCACCGCCGCATTGTGCATGTCTGCCTCCAGGACGCGACCGACGTGCAGACGCGCAGCACGGGCGACGGCCCCCTGAAGCGGGTAGTGATACTGCGCAGAAAGACCGAAAAAAATTAACGTATTGCCCCGGCAACACGCTACAGTACGGCGCGGATCAGTAAAAAGTCCGCGCCGTAGCGCTTTTGATGCGGGTGCTGCCTGTGCAGACCGCAATGAGCAGTGCACGGCGTCATTTTTCTGAAAAACTGCCCATGTTTTGTTGCTTGCGGCCCGCGCTCAGGCACTGCATGTTCTGTATTTTATACGCTCATGGTTGTCGGAACGTCTTGCCTTTGACAGATCGTATTCTCATTTTTCAATGCCCTTCAGCGTTTCAGGGTGCAGTCGCGGGGTGGTAAAATTCATCTGCCGCAAACCTGCGCCAAGGGCATGTGGCATTGAGGCAGCAGACTCTTTCGCCGTCTGCGCTGGCAGACACGCCGCGGCTTCAAGGCAGCATTCTCGCCCGGCGGTCGTGCGGCACGACGCTCAAGCATCTGTTGCGCCCTTGAGGGGCACAGGACTGTTTGTTACGTTTGCCATGCAGGCGCGACTGGCCGCGTGCAGCGTTGTGCCTGTGGTTCCCCTTACAGACATGGCGGAAATGTATCTGTCATCCAGACCTGCCTGAGGCTGATCTTGCACCTGTTCCGGGCCTATTCCGGATCTGTTCCGGCGTACAAGCCGACCTGCGAAGTGCTTTCGTATGGACTGTGAGGGCAGTACCGGGTATGCTGCCCCGGAATTTGCCGTAAAAAGCATTTCCGTACGCCGAGTTATTGCGGCTCTCACTTTTTTCGCCCTGCGCGAAAGGCGGAGGCCGCATTTTTTGAACTTTCACGCCGCGCACGGCGGCACGCCCGGCGATCAGCGGGGCAGTACGACATCATGAGCACCAACGACACCATAGCAGCCATTGCCACGCCCCCCGGATCCGGCGGGGTCGGCATTGTGCGTATTTCCGGCCCCGAAGCCAAGCAGACGCTCGCGCGCATGTTTTTGCCCATGTCGCCGAAGTTTGAAAACTTTCGCCCCTGGTTTCTGCACAGGGGACGTGTCGTGGACTGGAACGGGGAAAACCTGGATGACGTGCTTGCTGTCTTTATGCCCGGTCCGCGCAGTTTTACCGGCGAAGATGTGGCTGAAATACATTGTCATGGCGGCCCGTTTATTGTGCAGTCAGTGCTTGAGGCTGCCTTGCGTCTCGGGGCGCGTCAGGCGCAGCAGGGCGAATTTTCGCGTCGTGCCTTTATCAACGGGCGTATGGACCTGAGCCAGGCTGAAGCTGTGGCCGAGCTGATTGCCGCGCCTTCGCGCGAAGCCCTGCGTTACGGCCTGAACCGGCTGGACGGGCTGCTGGCCCGCCGGACGGAGACTCTGCGCCGCGAGCTTGAAGACCTGCGCATGCAGGTCTGCGTGGCCGTGGATTTTCCCGAGGACGAAGTGGAAGGCATGGATGCGCCCACGTTCAGCGCGGCTGTGGAAAAAGTGGCTTCGGCCTTGCGTCATCTGCTTCAGGGCAGCCGCAGGGCGCGGGTCATGCAGCAGGGTGCTGTGGTTGTGCTGGCCGGGGCGGTCAATGCGGGCAAGTCCAGTCTCATGAACGCGCTGCTTGGGCGCAACCGCGCCCTGGTTACCGATATTCCCGGTACAACGCGGGACTTTCTTGAAGAAGCCTGCGATCTTGGCGGCCTGCCCGTGCGGCTGACAGATACTGCCGGCTTGCGCAAAGCTGCAGAAAGTATTGAAGAAATGGGCGTTGAGCGCAGCAGGCAAAAACTGGCTGAAGCCGATGCTGTTGTTTTGGTGCTTGACGGCGGCGTGTTGGGAGAAGCCGGAGCCGCTGCCGCGACCTGCCCTGACCCCGCTGCCCGGGAAGTTCTGGAGCTTGCCGGTGCTACACCTGTGCTGGTTGTATGGAACAAATGCGATCTGTGCACGCCTTCGGTTTTTCCGCCTCGCTGGATTCAGGGGCAAACCTGTTGCACAACAAGCGCTTTTTCCGATACACAGGTGGAGGACATGGCCGAAAGCTTGCGCGCCCTGCTGCTGGCCGGCGGCGGGGGAGCCGCCGCAGAAGAGGGGCTTGCTCCCAATGCGCGGCAAAGCATGGCACTGGAAGCGGCCCTGGCCGAACTGGCGGCCCTGCGGGAAGATGTGGATGCCGGGCGGTCGTATGACTGTTGCGCCGTGCGCCTGGACGTGGCTGCCGCCCATCTGGCGGAGGTAACAGGCCTGAGCAGCCCTGCTGAGGTGCTGGACAGGGTTTTTTCTCAATTTTGTATCGGCAAGTAGTCTGGTAAGTAATTTATGGATATGGATGTTCTGCGCCGCCGCCTGAGCAGCGAAGAGATAAACGCCTTGCCCCTGTGTCACTACGAGGGGCCGGTGCATGTGGTACGCAGCGAGGCGGACTGGCAGGCTGCGCTGCCCCTGTTGCGTGAGGAAAGCATTCTGGGTTTTGATACCGAAACACGTCCGTCCTTCCGCAAGGGCAGGCGCAATTCGCCCGCGCTCATCCAGCTGGCAACGGCCCGGGCTGTCTATCTTATCCAGTTGTCCTGGTTGCCCTTCGGGCCGCACCTGGCGGACCTGCTCGCCAATCCCGTGCAGGTCAAGGCGGGCGTGGGCATTCGGGATGACATGCGCGACCTGGCAAAACTGCACGATTTTGAGCCTGCGGGGCTGGTGGATCTCGGCGGCGTTGCCCGTGCGCACAAGCTGCCCAGCCAGGGGTTGCGCACACTGGCGGCCAATTTTTTTGGCTGGCGCGTTTCCAAGGGGTCCCAGTGCTCAAACTGGAGCCTGCCCGAGCTTAGCGCCCGGCAGATCGCCTACGCCGCCACCGATGCCTGGATAGGCCGGCTTATCTTTATCCGTATGTGCGAGCTTGGCCTCATTCCTGCTGCCAGGCCTGCCAGTTGGCCTGCCGTGAGTTGCGGAGGCGGTGCGTGAGCGGTCTTCCGGCCCACCCGGCCTTTCCGGCCCTGGGGCCGCGCCTGACCTTTTTTACCGGCGGCACCGCCTTGCGTGCCCTGAGCCGCGAACTGACCAGGCATACCCACAATTCCGTTCATCTGGTTACCACCTTTGATTCCGGCGGCAGTTCGGCGGCATTGCGCCAGGCTTTTGCCATGCCCGCCATGGGCGATATCCGCAATCGTCTGCTGGCACTTGCCGACAGCTCTGTGGTGCCTGCGGCCGTGCTGGACTTCTGCGCCGGGCGCCTGCCTTCACGCAAGGAGTTTTCGGCGGGAGGCGAAGGAAGCGCTACTGGGGGCAAAGACCCTGCCCATATTCTGCGGCGGCAGCTTGTGGAGACGGGCCGGGCCGGGCATCCCGTATGGGCGGGCATGCCCGGCGTGTTTGCCGATGCCCTGCGTCTGCATCTGAATTTTTTTCTGCAGCGCATGCCGCCGGATTTTGACCCGTACCGGGCCTGTTTTGGCAATCTTGTACTGGCAGGCGGGTATCTGCACCACAAACGTGATTTCGGGCCGGTGCTGGCCTTTTTCAGCCGTCTGCTGCAAACACGGGGCGTGGTGCGCCCCATTGTGAACGAAAGCCTGCATCTGGCGGCTGAGCTGGATGACGGTTCTATTCTTGTGGGCCAGCACAGGTTCAAAAATCTTCCCCGGCCCGTGAAGCGGCTTTTTCTTACGGTACATGAGCCGGAAAGGCTGGATACCAGCGACTGCTCCCAGCTTGCCGCCACCGCCTGCCGCCCGCCGCTGGCTCCGGCATCCAGCGTATACCTTGGTTCGGCGGGGGCCATATGCTACCCGATGGGCAGTTTCTATACCAGTGTGCTTGCAAACCTCCTGCCTCAGGGCGTGGGGCGTACAGTGGCCGATGCCCGATGCCCCAAGATTTTTATTCCCAATTCCGGCGGTGATGCCGAGCTGTCCGGCCTTGGTATTGCCGGGCAGGCAGCCATGATTTTACGGCACCTGCGTGAAGACGCCCCCGACGCGGCTACCGGGCAGCTTCTCCATTATGTGCTGGCGGATTCGCGCCACGGGCGCTATGAGGGCGGGCTTGGTCCTGAAGTGCAGCGCGCCGTGGAGGATATGGGCGTACGCCTGATCGATCGCCCCCTGGTGTATGAGAACGATCCGCAGCATCATGATCCGGTACTGACAGCGCGCGCGCTTTTTGAGCTTTTGCCCGGCAATGCTGCGGAGATATGAATGAAGTCCGTGCACAAAAAATTTTGCGCGAACCGACATGGCGGCAAAGGGCATGACAGCAAGAGGCGGGATGACGTCTGCCGGAGCCGCACAAACCGGCATGCCAGCGAAGCTGTTGCCGGTTGTGAGCTGACAGCGTGGTCCGCAATGGAAAGCCTGCCTGCCGGGCAAACCGCGGCGGATGCTCCTGCCGCACTTTCTGCCTTGCCTCCTCCCATAGCCGCCGGTGCATCCCCGGACGCAGCCGGCGAAGATCCCATTGCCGCGGCCACGCAGGAATTTTGTGTGGACCATCAGCATGCAGGTTTGCGGCTTGATCAGGCTCTGGAACATCTTTTGCCGCATATGGGCTTGCGTGGGCGCAGGCGCTGCGCTGAAAATGGTGGCGTATCGGTAAACGGCCGCGCCGCAAAAGCTTCGCGCCGCATGCGCCAGGGGGATGTGGTGCGCCTGCACAATGCGGAAGCACGAAAAAAAAAGGTGGCCTTGGGCCGCGAGGTTTCCGGCACGGCGTTTTCTTGCGGCTCTGCTGTTGCCGCCTGCGGGCTGCGTATGCTCGGCAGGCAGGGAGAGTATTGTTTTTTCAGTAAGCCCGCGCGTATGCACAGCGCCTCTCTGGCGGGTATTTCCGGTGTGAGTGTGGAGGCTCTGGCTCCGGCCCTTGCCGTGCGGTGGACTGAAAAAAGCGGCAGCGGCAATGAGTTCGATCTGGCAGCGCTCACTTTGATGCAACGTCTGGATTTCGGCACTTCAGGCCTTTTGTGCGCGGCGCTTTCGACCTCCGCCGCTGAAGATTTTCGTGCCGCAGAAGCGGCCGGGCTGTGTGAAAAACGCTATGTGGCCCTGCTTTCGGGCGTGCTTTCCGGCCCTGTTGTGGCACGGCAGGAGCTGGACGTCAGCAAAAGGCGCAAGAGCCGTGTGCTGCCCGCACTCGCGCACCATACGCGCTGGACGGAGTTTTGGCCCCTGCATGTCTGGAGGCCCGGCGACGTGTCTGTACAGGCCCTGCAGGCGTTGCTTGGGCCTGCAGGGGGCGGAGCGCCTGAAAACGATGCCCCTGTTGTCACGCCGGAAGCAGGGGGGCTGCCGGTTCCCGCCGCCGGGCTCACGCTGGCGGCCTGCCGCATACGCAGGGGGGCGCGCCATCAGATACGCGCGCATGCGGCTGGTCTGGGACATCCTCTGTGGGGGGACAGCCTGTATGCGGAGCCGGAAGAACATGTGGCGGCCAGTGGCGGCCTTGCCGAAGCTCTGCCTTTGACGTTCTCCAGTGGCAATACCGAAGATGCCAATATGCCGAGTCTTCGTGTTTTTTCTCCTTTGTGTGATGGCGCAGGATTTTTTTTGCATCATGGCGGCCTGCGCCTGCCCGGTGCGGCAGTGACAGACGATCTCCCCTGGCTTCTGCCCTCTGGCTGCATGAAGGCCGCAAGGGACTGGCTGGCCGGAATTTTGACCGGCAGGGAGCCTTCGGGGACATAGGAGTTGAGTGTTTAAACAGTTTTTTTTCTATAAAAATAATACATCCAATATGTTGAAATTAAAGGTGATATATTTATAGAAAATAAAAGTTTTATTTGTCCGGGCCAGGAAGTCTTGGCACATCCCCTCTGTGAGTATACATTTGCCGGGTAGAAAGACGGCGGCCCACATGATTGGGCGACCGCCGGAACGTCAACCGGTATGGCGCGTGGCAAGGACCCATGTAAGCTGATACCGCCCAAGGAGCGAGGATGTTCCCTGCGTTGTTGCCCAAATCCGCACCGTTTTTCGCCATGCTGGAGGAGCAGAACGGCCTTCTGCGCCGCATGGCGGGGCTGCTGGTTGAAATGCTTGAAGACGTGGCCAATATGGACCGCGTGCATAAAGAAATCGCTTTTCTTGAAGAAGAGGCGGATGTTCTGCACAGTCAGATAATCCGGGATCTTTCGCAAACGTTCATCACCCCCATCGACCGTGAAGACATCCTGCGCATCAATCAGGAGCAGGAAGAATGCATGGACTGCCTGCACAGTCTCAGCACCCGCCTGCATATTTTTGAATTCACCGGCATACGTTTTCCCGCTCTGCAAATGGCCCGCACCATCAGCGCCATGCTGGACCTGAGCCGCCTTATGCTCGAAGGGCTGGCACACCGGCGCGATTGTCATAAAACCCGCGCTTTTCGCAACTTGCGGGGCGAATGTGACATGCTGCTGGCCGTGGGGCTGGCGGAACTGCTTGACGAACAGCAGGAAATCACCGTGCCGCAGATCATGCGGACGCTCAAATGGAGCCAGGCGTACGAGCGCATGAGCATCCTGCTTGAACAGGTCAATGCGCTGGCGGAAACCATCGAGGAAGCGGTGCTGAAAAATGTTTGATATTCCTGTGCTGCTGGCGCTCATCGTGCTGGTGGCCCTGATATTCGACTTTACCAACGGCGCTCACGACTGCGCCAACGCCATCGCCACCGTGGTATCCACCAAGGTGGTCACGCCGCGTTTTGCCGTGGGAGCCGCCGCCCTGCTGAATCTGGGCGGCGCTCTGCTTGGAACGGAAGTCGCCAAGACGCTGGGCAGCGGCATCGTGCTGCCCCATGTGGTCGAGGGCAGCCATGTGCTTGTGCTGGCTGCGCTGGTGGGGGCCATAAGCTGGAACTGCATAACCTGGTATTTCGGCATTCCCTCTTCTTCTTCCCACGCCCTTATTGGCGGGCTGATCGGTGCGGCAGTGGCCGATGCCGGTTTTAGCGCGCTCAACGGCGGGGGCATTGTGGACAAGGTGCTTATCCCGCTGATAGCCTCGCCTCTGGCCGGTTTTCTGGTGGGTTACCTGATTATGTGGATCATCTTCTGGACTTGCGCCCGCATGCACCGGCGTAAGGTCAACGGCGTTTTCCGGCGGTTGCAGCTTGTGTCAGCAGCCTTTATGGCTACCAGCCACGGCCTCAACGATGCCCAGAAAACCATGGGCATCATTACCCTGGCCCTGCTTATTTTCGGCAAGATTGATGTTGTGGAAGTGCCGTTGTGGGTCAAGCTTTCCTGCGCCGGGGCCATGGCCCTGGGAACCGCTGTGGGCGGCTGGAAGATCGTGAAAACTATGGGCCATCGCATTTTCAAGCTGGAACCGGTGCACGGCTTTGCCGCTGAGACTTCGGCGGCGCTGGTCATTACGGGAGCCTCCATGCTGGGCGCTCCCGTAAGTACCACCCACACCATTTCCGCATGCATTTTTGGCGTCGGTTCCACCAAGCGTCTTTCTGCGGTGCGCTGGAATGTGGCCGGAAGCCTGGTCACTGCCTGGGTGCTTACCCTGCCCGCCGCGGGCGGCATCGGCTTTATCTCTTACTGGTTGCTGCATTTTATCTGGAACTAGCGCCGGCAAGCGCCGGGTAAAAAATTCTGCTGTGAGCGTGCCCCCTGAAGCAGGGGCACGCTCACATTTTTTTGTTGCAAAGGTATATATCTTTTTCGTGGGCAGGGCAGGGGTATGCAGGGGGCAGAGCAGGCGGCCGCTGGCTGGCGAAAGCGTGTCGGCCGGTGCGCCGTTCATGACGCCGCCGAGCGTAATGGCAAGACGGAATGCGCGATGCGGCTGGTGGCTGTTCTGGGGCAACGGGCAAGCGTCAAGACCCGGCGGTAGCCGGAAAAACAGCGGCGCAGGCTTGCGCCCCGCCTGTATGTGGGGGAGGGAGCGGCTTAGTTGCCGCTTTCGCGTTCTTCCTGGCAGGTGCGGCACAAGCCTACGCCCGGCAGGGCCTCAAGGCGTTTCTGGGGGATGGGGTCGCCGCAGTCGCGGCAGCAGGCCACGCCGTCGATGATTTCCGGTCCTCCACGGTCAATGGCGGCGCGGGCGCGCATGAGGGCCGATTCACGGTCCAGACGCTCCAGTTCCGTAGCTTGGTCAAAAACGTCCATATGCTTTCTCCTTGTCAAAGTAAGCGGCAACCCCGCCGAAGCGGGGTTGCCGTAATAGTCGTACCTGATTTTCAACGCAGACTATTTAGTCTACAATGATCTGTCTGTAAAGCCCCTGCGGTGCTTTTCAGGCGGTAAAATTCCGCAGGATGTCTTCAAGCGTCGTCAGAAAGCCATCCAGGTCAGCCTGGTCAATATTCAGGGGCGGCAGAAGGCGAAGGGTCGTGCCGTGGCTCAGGTTGCAGATATAGCCCCGGTGCAGCAATTCGTCCCACACGGCCTTGCCGTCCACGGCAAGCTCGATGCCCAGCATAAGGCCCATGCCCCGCACTTCGACAATTTTTCCGGGCAGGCGTTCCTGCATGTCTGCGAGGGTGTGCTTCATGTGCGCGCCCAGCTGGGCGGCGCGTTCGGTCAGCCTGTCGCGCAGCAGGATTTCAACTACCCTGGTCGCCACGCCGGAGACCAGAGCGCCGCCGCCGAACGTGGTGGCATGGCTTCCCGCCTCAAAACCTGCGGCGACCTCGTCTGTAGCCAGCATGGCTCCCATGGGCAGGCCATTGGCAAGGGCCTTGGCGACGCTGATGGCGTCAGGCGTCAGCCCGTGATTCTGAAAGGCCCAGAATGTGCCGGTGCGGCCAAGTCCCGCCTGGACTTCATCACACATGAAGAGCACGCCGCGCTGGCGGCACAGGGCCTCAAGCTGCCGCAGATAGTCGCCGGACAGGGGGACAATGCCGCCTTCACCCTGTACCACTTCCACCAGAACCGCGGCAGTGGCCGGAGTGATGGCCGCGCTCATGGCGTCCAGATCATTGGCCGGAACCTGCCTGAATCCTTCAGGCAGGGGGGTGAAGCCGTCGCTGAGGTTTTCACGTCCTGTAGCGGCAAGCGCGCCCAGTGTGCGCCCGTGGAAACAGCCGTTCAGGGTGATGATTTCATAGGCATCGCGCTGCCTGATCTTGCGCATGTAGCGGCGCGCCAGCTTGATGCATGCCTCGTTGGCCTCGGCCCCGGAGTTGCAGAAAAAAGCCTTATTGTGATGGCTGGTGGACAAAAGCAGGCGCGCCAGCTCAAGCTGCTCTTCCTGATAGAAGAGATTGCTCACATGCCAGAGTTTTTCGGCCTGTGCGGCCAGAGCGGCGTTTACTTCGTCGTTGCAGTGTCCGAGGGTCGTAACGGCAATGCCCGCCAGCAGGTCGACATATTCCTTGCCGTCCACATCCCACAATCGCGCGCCCTTGCCTCGGACCACGGCCACGGGATAGCGGCTGTAAGAACGGCAGAGCAGGCTTTCTTCCCCGGCTTTGACGGCAGCAAAGGCTTGTGACATGGACGGACTCCTTTTCTCGATAAACAGATGGTTGGTTTGGACGCGCCGCAGGGGCGCGGCGCTGTCAGCGCCCTGTGTGCCCGAAGCCGCCGGAACCACGCCCGGTGGGGGCCAGTTCCTCCACCTCGCGCCAGCGGGGGCGTATAAAGGGCTGAAAGATGAGCTGGGCCACGCGCTCGCCATTGGCGATGCGACGCTCCTGCCCGGAGGTGTTCAGAAGAACCACCAGAATTTCTCCGGTATAGTCAGGGTCAATGACCCCCACGCCCTGAGCCACGGTCAGGCCGTCACGCGCGCCAAGGCCGCTGCGGGAATAAACAAAGCCCGCCACGTCTGCGGCCTGCGGCTGCACGGCAATGCCCGTGCCGACCTTGAGGCGCTGCCCGGGGGCAATGACCGCCTCGGCCGTGTCAAGGCAGGCCCGCAGGTCGAAACCGGCAGACCGGCTGGTGGCCGGAGCAAGAAAGTCCTTACTGTCCCCGGCGTAACATTCCCGGGCGCCGGGGCGTACAAAGGCCAGGGCCACGTCTGCGGCACGGGTACCAGGCATGCCCATCACCTCATCCAGCATGCCGGAAGCGCTCTGGGTAAATGTATTGTTTTGTGTATTGCTCATTGGCGAGTAGTAGCGCAGCTTGCCGCCGGGGGCAAGAGTTGCGGACCGGCCGGTCCTGCTGGAAGCCGCGTGGCGGGCAGGCAGCGGTAAAAACTGCTGGCGCGGCAGCAGCGCTGTGCCGCGCCGCGCAAAGGCTTTGCCCATATGCCGGATTTGCGTTGTGACAGAAAAAAGATTCCCGCATGGTCTGCGGGAATCTTTTTTTGTGGTCATCGGGGCGGGTTTTGCACAGGCTGCTTTTCAGTGAAACCAGCTCGCAGCCCGTGCCGGAAAGGCCGTTAGGCCAGCTTGGACAGCAGGGTTTCCTTGATGGATTCGATGCTGCCTTCGCCGTTAAGCTCAATGTATTTGGTTTTGCCCTGATCAGCCAGCTTTTTGAAGAAATAGGCGGCGGCCAGGGTTCCATCGGTGGTGTTGTAGTAAATATCGTGGCGCTTGTTGATGGCGGTTTCGTCCTGGTCATCGGACCGGCTCGAAAGGGTACCGCCACAGACGCGACAGACATCGCCATTGGGCTTGATGGCCTCAATGAAAATATTGTTGGGGTGGTTATTGTTGTTCTTGCACAGGCGGCGGCCCATGATACGGTTTTTTGCCGTTTCGCGGGGCAGCAGGATTTCTACCACGTAGTCAAGGCGCATGCCTTCTTTCTGCAGGGCTTCCCACAGTTTTTCGGCCTGCACCATATTGCGGGGAAAACCATCCAGCAGCCAGCCGTGCTGGCCTTTGGTCTTCAGGGTTTCAAGAACCATAGGAATGGTGATTTCGTCGGGCACAAGGTCGCCACGGTCAATATAGGCCTTGGCTTTCTTGCCCAGTTCCGTACCGCCGCCGATGTGTTCACGGAAGATGGCGCCGGATTCGATGTGGGCGAGATTGTACTTCTGCTTGATAAGATCGCCTTGAGTGCCTTTGCCGCTGCCGTTGGGGCCGAAAATCAGAATGTTCACCGTCACTCTCCTTGGCGGAACCGCAATTTTGATTGTGCAAAAAAGAACACATCGCCAACCTAGACCCTAAAGCCGCTCCTGTCAACGGGAGGCAGGAAGAATGGTCGACAAAATACCTGTGTTTTACGTTGCGAAATCTTGTCATCTGTCAGCGAAAAAGTTTCCAGGTTCCTTCAACTATACCACCGAGAACGTCCACAAAGCCCTTGGTAATGTCGCCAAGCGTGTTCAGTATGAGCGTACCCGCGCCGATGGATGTCTTGGTATTGTCTAGGCTGCCGTACAGGCGCAGGGGAAAGTCCGGCACGTTCTTCATACTGACGTTAAAGTTGCAGTCCAGTGTTTCGCTGTTAAAGTCTATCCAGCCGCCGCCGTTGACCTGAAGGCCAGACCCTTTGAGATAAAAATCACTACTTCGCGCCACGCCGTTGGTAATGCTGCCTGACGCTCCTGATGCGGTAATGGGGGTGGGTTTGCCCTTGAGCTTGCCTTCCGGGGTTCTGTGCTGAAACGAGCCGTTGAGCACCTCGACCCGCCATTTGCCGTTGAGCAGGGCGGGGAGCTGGTCGGGGCCGGTGAGGCTGGCGTGGATTTCAGAGTGGACAGAGCCTTTGCCCCTGAGTGCTGCGCTGCCGCCCCGGGCGTTGCTGGCTTCGGTAAGGTCAAAGTTGTTGATCGTGAGGCTGTTGCTGAAACTGAGGCCCTTGTTGAAGGTGATGGTTCCCTTGCTTATGATGGGCGCGCCGTAAAACTGGCCGGTTATGGAATCGGACGTGAGCCGCCCGTTTTCCAGTTTATAACGGCTGCGCAGATTCTGCACCGTAAAGCGCATGACCGTTAGCCTGGTTACGCTCATTTCGCCTTGTGCGCGAAAGGCCCGCATGAAGCGGAAGTCCCATTCCTTGCTGCCTGCCTTGCTTTTGCCCGCAGGGGCTGTGCTCATGTAGCGGTCAAGATTGATCTGGTCGGCGTTGAGCTTGAAATTCAGGGCGGGCTGCTCGCGCCAGTCGACATTCAGGGTGCCGGTAATGACGCTCTGGTCTGTTTTGGCACGTATTTCACGCAGGGTGAGAGTGTCGGGGGTGCCCCTGAAGCGCGCTTCCACCTCTATCCGGTTCAGGGACGGCGGAACGCTTAGCCTGCCCATGCCTGCCATGCGCAGGGTTCGGGCGATGTCCGGGCTGTAGGCAGAAAGTTTGCCCTGCCAGAAGGGACCGTCCTTGCCGGAGGCAAGGCTCGCCTGCCCGTGTGCCTCCACACCGAGAACATTGATGTGAGCTTCGGACACGGAAAGTTCATTGCGGTTGGACTGGCCGCTGAAGCGGCCCGATGTCTGCACGTGCAGGCCGTCCGGCTTGAGGGACCGCTCCGCATCCATACGCAGGGAAAAGGAGCCGGGCAGGTTTGTAAAGTCCATCTGCCCGCCGTCTGCCCCATCGCCGCTGAACCACAGTCTGCCGTTGATGTCGGTGGAGGCGTTCAGCCCTTGCGCGGCCAGTGCGGCTGTCCACTGGCCTTCAAGGCCGAGGCGCTCGCCGTCCCAGGCCGCGGTGCGTACCTTGAGCCCGACATCCAGAAGCGAGAAGGCCAGAGAAGATTTTTTGCCTCCGCTGATGCGCGGCGGCGGCCGTAAAAAACCGTTTTCAGCGCGGGCCGTCACACTGCCTCGCAGTTTTCCCAAAAAAACATCCAGCTCACGGCCCTGACTCATGACGTCCACATCCGCCCGCAGACGGCCACTGCCCACAGGCATGACTTTGAGGTCATTGGCCAGGGCCGCGCCGTTCACGTCGCGGGCGCGCAGGCGTATGGAGTAGGGGGTGCTTTTATCGCCGCCAAGAATGGTCTCACCCTTGACGCTGCCCCCGTACAGTTTGCCTTCTACCAGCAGCAGTGTGTCTTCAAGGCGGGTTTTGGCGTCCAGCAGACCCTGGCGGATGACCACCAGGGCCTCATCAATGACAATGCTGCCGTACACCACTTTTTTGGCGGCCAGCCGTATGTTGTAGTCCACACCGGTCTCACCGGGCATGAGAGGGGCTCCGGGCATGGGCGTGAACGGCCCGTGGCCGAACTGCGGCTCTGCGGGCAGGTCACCCACGGCTTCGGGGATGGCGCGGCCAAGGTTCACATTGTCCGAAACGAGGTCCAGCGCCACTTCGGGCTTGCCCCAGTCCGCCACGCCGCCGCTGCCCGTAAAGCGGCTGCCCGCCGCCGTCACTTCAATATGCGGCACTCGCAGGCCCGCTGCATCCAGGTCAAAGACCAGCAGGCCGTCGCTGAGCTCGTCCAGGGCAATTTGCAGCCCGGGGGCCAGATTTCGGGCAAAGCCCAGCCAGCGGGTGAGGCTTGCGCGGTGCAGTTGCAGACGGCCCGCCAGGGACGGCGCGCTGCTTTCGTTTATGGTCAGCGCACCGTTGAAGCTGACATCGTCAGGCCCGAAGGTGAGGCGCAGCTTTTCCAGGTCCACCCTGCGCGGATCGGCCTGCCGCCAGCTCGCGCCGCCCATAAAACGGAAGGGCAGGGCGGTGTCGTCCTTGCTGACGCTGCCTTCAAGGTCGGCAGTGAGGTTGAGCCCCTGCTTGCCGGGAAGAACACTGCCGGGGAGCACGCTGGCGGGAGAAAGCTTGAGGGAGAATTTCATCTCGGGCAGCCACTGGGGCGCACGCAGCACTCCGCTGGCGGCAAGGCGCGGCTGCGCGAGCATGTCTTTAAGGCTGCCTTTGCCGTCAAGATACAGGCTGTCCAGAAGTATCGGCTGGCCGTCAGGCGGCACAAGGGCGGCCGATGCCCAGCCGAGGCTGCCGCTTATGCTGTCGCCGGGCTTTGCCTCCAGATCGCACTGCATGCCTTCAATGGTGAGGCTGGAATTTTCTGCGCCCTGAACGCGCACATCCCCTTGCTGCACAGTCAAGCGGCAACGGCCGGGCAAAAGGCTGTCCTGTGCGCCGCCGCTGCCCAGCAGAGCCTTGATGTCCATATCCGGGCTGAGAGAAACGGCAACAGCGCCGCTGAGACGGGGACGCAGCAGGGATATGTTGCGAGGCTCCAGACGGCCCTGCACAAGAGCGGCGAAATCGGGTCTGAGGGTGGCGTAGGCGGTGGTAAACTGCCAGTTTTCGCCCGTGACGGCCAGCGTGCTTACGGCCAGTGCGGGAACGGGAAAAAGAGCCACATTGACGGCGTCTACGGTGATATGCAGGCCGGTGCGGGCGCTCAGTTCCTTGATAAAATGCCCGGCAAGGGCCTGGGGGTTGCGCTGCAACAGGTAAAAGGCCCCCGCCGTCAACGCCGACAGCAGGAGAAAAAGCGCCAGAAATATGCGCGCGAAAAGGCGTAGGCGACGGGCATTCAGAAACATGTTGCAGTCTCGTATCTTGACGCCGCAGGGCGTCAAGGCTAGGTTTCAAACCTATTGTATCTTGGCACTGTTGGCAACTGTCGGCATGCAAAAGACTTTTTTGACAACTGCCGGGGGATCATGCAAAAACTTTTGTGGCTGGGCAGCCCCTTTTTCGGTGCGGAGCTGCGCGCCTGCGGCTGGCAGGATGTGGCCCTGCACAACTTTGATGCCAGTTGCGTGTTCGGCTGGCATGATCTGGTACGCCTTGCCGGTTTTGTGCCGGATGTGCTCGTTGTGGCTGACAAAAGCCGGCCGCCATTCGTGCTCGGGGTGGAGAATTTTCCCTGTCTGACAGTTCATTACAGCGTTGACTCGCATATCCATAGCTGGCAGCCCTTTTATGCCCAGGCCTTTGATATATGCCTTGTGTCGTTGCGCGACCATCTTGCGCGTTTTTCCGGTCCTTTTTTAGAGCAGGAACGTGTGTGGTGGTCGCCGCCTTTTGCTCATGAGCGGGATCAGCCCGATGCCGATGCCCGGTATTTGTGGGACTGCCTTTTTGTCGGGACAGTTTCGCCGGAGATGCCCCTGCGCGCGGATTTTATGCGCCGCCTGGGGGAGCGGATCTCCGGCTTGCACATTGCCCGGGGCAACTACAGGCAGCTTTTCCCCCAGGGGCGCGTGCTGCTGAATCACTGCGAGCACGGGGATCTGAATTTCAGGGTTTTTGAGGCGCTCGGTTGCGGTGGCTGCCTGGTGACGCCCCGTGTGGGGCACGGCCTGGCCGACCTTTTTGTAGACGGCGAGCATCTTGTGGGCTATGCCCCCGGCGACGTGGGGGATGCCGAGTTTCGCATCAGATTTCTGCTTGAACATCCCGATGTTGCGGCCCACATCAGGGGGGCGGGGCTGGCCGAGGTCAATGCCCGCCATCGCGCCCGGCACAGGGCGCAGGCATTTACCGATGGCCTGTGCGATGTGTGGACGCAGGGACACG